>OZ242191.1:0-2448894 GCA_965205915.1 Dehalococcoidia bacterium
ACAGTGAGAGTGTAGAGATCCGCCGAATCACGGATGAGGCCGGCTGCGAGAAACTGCGCGACCAGGGATTCGCCGACGCCATCGATGTCCATGGCAGGGCGGCTGACGTAGTGCTTGATGAGCTCTTCGCTCTGAGCGGGGCAGGCGGGGTTTATGCAGCGGTGGATGGCCTCGCCTTCACGCCGCACAACGCTCTCACCGCATACAGGGCACGCCTCCGGCATTGTGAATTCGCTTTCGGCGCCTGTGCGGGCATCTGTGACGGGGCCAAGCACTTTAGGAATCACTTCACCGGCGCGTTGAACAGTGACAATATCGCCTATGCGGATATCGCGTTCGCGGATGTAGTCCTCATTGTGCAGGGTCGCGCGTTGGACAGTGACCCCGCTGACCTGCACCGGCTCAAGGATGGCGTAGGGATTGAGCGCCCCCGTGCGTCCGACGTTGATTTCGATCTTGTTGAGGCGCGTAGTGGCTTGTTCGGCGGGGTACTTGGAGGCGATGGCCCATCTTGGTTCACGACCAACGACACCAAGCAGGCGTTGGAGTTTGAAAGAGTTGACCTTGATGACGACGCCGTCGGTGCCGTAGTTGAGGGATTCGCGTTGTTCGAGTGCGCCACGGTAGAACTGAACTGCCTCTGTGAGGGTGGCAGCATTGCGGTTGTCCGGGTTGACCTTAAAGCCCATCCGGCCTAGCCATTCCAGGGTCTCCGACTGCGTTTCAGGCACATCGCCCTCCGCCCATCCGAGTGAATAAACATACAGTTCCAGCGGGCGGGATGCTGTTATTTGAGGTTCAAGCTGTCGGACGGAGCCGGCGGCAGTGTTGCGCGGGTTGGCATACATTCGCTCGCCGCGTTCTTCCCGTTCTCGATTTAATTCTTCGAACTTGTCTATTGGAAAGACAATCTCGCCGCGCACTTCAAAGCGGGGTGGGACGTTGGATCCGGAGACGCTGAGCGGGATGCTGCGGACGGTGCGGAGGTTGGTCGTGACGTCCTCGCCCTCAACGCCTGTTCCGCGCGTTGCGCCGCGCACGAGCTGACCATTTTCGTATGTCAGCGCGACGGCCAGGCCGTCGTATTTCAGTTCGCAATAGTAGTCGATGGTCTCGCCGGGGATGAGGTTCATCACGCGACGTTCCCACGCCTCAAGCTCTTCGTCGTTAAAGACGTTGCCGAGACTCAGGAGAGGAACGGGATGGCGGACGGTCTGAAAGCGTTCCGACGGCTCGCCGGAGACGCGCTGGGTGGGGGAGTCTGAGGTGATGAGGACGGGGTGGAGTTCTTCAAGACGACGTAGTTCGCGCAGCAGGCCGTCGTATTCGCCGTCCGAGATTTCGGGACTGTCGAGGACGTAGTAGAGATGGTCGTGGCGACGAATAAGGTCGCGCAGCCGCGCGACCTGTTCTTTAGCCTGGTCAGGTGATGTTGTCACTGTTCCACTCCACGCCCGGCTTCACTGCCGACGCGCGACACCATCCAGCTTACAGATTCACCACACGCACGGCCTCAACGCCATCGATGCCGACGATTGCCGCGATGTGCTCCTGTTCAGGCGATTCGTCGATGTTTACGACGGTGAGGGCAGGGCCGCGCATGGATTCACGGCTGACGTGCAGGGAGGCGATGTTGATGTTGTTTGCGCCGGTGACGGTGCCGATTGCGCCCAACATGCCGGGGCGATCCGTGTGGCTGATGATCATCCAGTGGCCGCCGGTCGGCACGATCCCGACGTGGTAGCCGTTGACGCGGACGATTTCCGGTTGGCCACGCTCCGTGAGGGTTGCTCCGACAGCCGTTTCGCCCGTGGAGGTCTGCACGTCAAGGCTGACCAGGTTTGTGTAGGGCGGCGTCTGATCCGTCTCCTTGCTCTGCTGAACATGGATGCCACGGCGCTGCGCCTCAGTTCCGGCGTTGACGATATTGATTCGCATTCCCGCGCCGGTCTGGAGAAAGCCGCTGAGCACAGTGGCGGCAAGGATGTCTGTTGCAAGTTCGGCGACTGTGCCCCGGAATGAGATCGACAGGCGCTCAGGTTGGCCGTCCGCGAGTTGCGACGCAAGGCGACCGACAACGAGCGCAAGGGGGATGTATGGGGCGAGTTCAGCGGCGGTTTCGGGCGGGACGAGTGGGGCGTTGACGGCGTAGCGGGGGGCGCGGCCCTCGAAGACGTCGATCATCTGGTCCGCCACTTCTCGCGCCACGTTTGACTGTGCCTCTTCGGTTGAGGCCCCGAGGTGCGGTGTCACGACGACGTTGGGGTGGCGAAAGAGCGGACTGTCCTCCGGCGGCTCCGTGATGAACACGTCGAGTGCGGCACCGCCGATTCGCCCGTCCTCGATGGCCTTGTGCAGCGCGTCTTCGTCTACCAGACCGCCGCGCGCGCAGTTGATCAAGATTGCGCCAGACTTCATCTGGGAAAGCTCAGGCTCGCCGATGAGGCGGCGTGTGGAGTCTGTCATTGGCGTGTGGAGCGTTATGAAATCGGACTGCTCAAAGATTGTGGGCAGAGTGACGATTTCCGCGCCGAGATGACGCCCGTGCTCCTCGGCGACAAAGGGGTCGTAGCCGATGATGCGCATCTCAAATGCGGCGGCGCGTCGCGCGACCTCTGAGCCTATACGGCCAAGCCCGACGATTCCCAGCGTTTTTCCGCGCAGTTCGGTGCCGAGGAACTTGCGGCGGTTCCACTCGCCACCCGCGAGCGAGGAATGCGCCTGCGGCACATGGCGCGCCACGGAGAGCATCATGGCCAGCGTGTGCTCGGCTGCGGAGATCGTGTTGGATGACGGGGCGTTGACGACGATGACGCCGTGGGCGGTTGCTGCTTCAAGATTGATGTTGTCGTATCCGACACCGGCGCGGCCAACGACCTGTAGCTTTTTGGCCGCTTCCAGGACTCGTGAAGTTACCTGCGTTTCGCTGCGGACAATCAGGCCGTCATAGTCGCCGATAGCTGCGACAAGCTCATCCTCAGAAAGGCCTAGGCGTGTATCTGCGTCGACGCTCTGCGCGGCGAGAATCTGCGCGCCGTCCGGCGCGATAGGGTCGGCAATGAGTACTCGCATTGCCGCTTAAGCCGTCGCCGTGGCGGGGGCGAATCCCACTTGTTGGAGCGCTCTACCAAGCACGTCTACCGCCTCATCCAACTCCTCGTCCGGCATGTGGCCGAGGTGGCCGATGCGGAAAATGGAGTCGGACAATCTCGCCTGGCCACCTGCCAGCACGACGCCCATATCGGCGGCGGCTTTTCGGATGTCCGCAACGGCTAACCCATCGGGGCACGTGATGGCGGTTACGGTGTCGGAAGCGTATGCCTCATCGTCCGGGAACAGGGACAAGCCGAGCGCTTTCACTCCTGAGCGAACACGCTCGCCTGCGGCGTGGTGGCGTGCATGGATTGCCGGCAGGCCCTCATCGAGCAGTTGTCCGAGTGAGGCATCGAGAGCGTAGAAGATGGGGATGGCGGGCGTCCAGGGTGTCTGGCTGCGCGCCGCGTAGTCGCGCGCTTGCTTTAGATCAAAGTAGAACTTCGGCATCGTGGATTTCTCGACGGCATCCCACGCTCGTGGACTGAGGCTGATCATGGCGAGGCCGGGCGGGGCCATCCATCCCTTTTGGGAGCCGGTGATGACGACGTCGATGCCCCATTCGTCCATCGGGCAGGGGAGGGAGCCGAGGCTTGATACCGCGTCGACGATGAGCAGCTTGTCGCGCTGCTTGACCACCTGCGCGATTTCTTGCAGGGGATTGGTAACGCCGGTTGAGGTCTCGTTGTGGGTGATGATGACGGTGGTTACGCCCGGGTTTGCATCAAGGGACGCGGCGACGGATTCAGAGGTGGCTGCCTGTCCCCATTCGACATGCTGCCAGCGGACATCCGCGCCGAATGTCTCGGCGATCCGGCCAATCCGAGTGCCAAATGCGCCTATTTCGATGGCCAGGACGGGCTCTCCGGGGGAGAGCGTGTTGACGACGGCGGCCTCAAGTCCGCCGGAGCCTGACGAGGTGAGCATCAGGATGTCATTTTGTGTTTCGAATAGGTTCTGCAACCGCGTGCTGACGCGGTCGTAGATCTCACGGAAGAATGGGCCGCGGTGGTCAATCATGGGTTGCGCCAGGGATTGGAGAATATCCTGCGGGATTGGTGTTGGGCCGGGTGTGCGTAGATTCACGTACAAGCTCCTATGACGCTGGAATCTTTTGTTGTTTGGGCGCGGTGGCGGGTTGAGTTGTTCCCTTCACGCGTCCTTGTTTCAAGTATAGAGGAACGCGACGGCGCCAGGAATACGCGGGGACGGAATTAGAGGGCGGAATTAACGGTTGCGGGCGAAATAATCGCGGGTCTGCTGGACGTCCTTATGGATCTGCTCGACGAGGGCGTCAACGGTTGTGAATGTTTCTTCGCCACGGAGGCGGGTCAGAAACTCGACGTCAATCGTGCGGCCGTAGATGTCTTCGTCAAAGTCGAGGATGTGGGTTTCAATCATGCGCTCGGCGTCATTGAACGTTGGGTTGTCGCCGACGTTGGTGACTGATTCCAGCACTCGTTCTCCGAGATGGGCGCGTGTGACGTAGATGCCGTCGGCAGGAACTGCACGACGCGCGGGAACGCTGATGTTGGCTGTTGGAAATCCGAGATCTTTACCGCGGTGGTGACCCTCGACAACGACGCCGGAAAGGGAGTAGGGGCGGGCGAGCATTTCGTTGGCCGTATCCAGGTCGCCATTTTCGATAATCAGACGGCGAATGACGGAACTGCCGACGCGCTCGCCACCATCCCGCAATTCTTCCAATGGAAGCACTGCGAATCCGAGTTCTGCGCCAATTTCCGTCAGCACGGGTATCGTCCCTTCGCGGCGGCGGCCCATTGCAAAGTCGGGGCCGACAACGAGGCGGCGCAGGGAAAGGACGTCCACGAGTTGTTTGGCGAAATCCATCGCGCCGACGCCAGCCAATTCGAGGTCGAAGGTTACGGGGACGACGAAATCAGCGCCGGCCTCTTTCAGTAGGCTAATGCGCTCTTCAAGGCCGGAGAGATAGGCGACGGGAGAATCGGGCCGAAACACTTCACGCGGCGTGGACGTAAAGGTGACGACACCGGCCTGCAAGCCGTTTTCCGCGGCCTCCTGCGCCACGCGCGAGATGATATGGCGGTGGCCGCGATGGACGCCGTCAAAGGTGCCGATGGTGAGAACGGCGCCGGACGATGTCCGGGCGCGTTCGATTTCGTCAAACGCTTTCACAGGGGAATGCTCTCAATTGCCCTGCGGCTCGATGCCGCGGGAACGAAGATTGCTGGCGTCACGCAGATAGACAAATTTCATCTCTTCCTGTTGCTTGTCGCTGTTAATGTGGATCAGGACGCGGATACAGCGTTTGGCGGCGTCCGGCACGGCCATCTCAGTCGCGGTCATCAAGGCCACGTGCGTCCATCCCAGCCGAACGCGGGCGACCTCAGCAGGGAAAGCGGCGGTGAGATCAGGCGTGACCGTGAAGGAGGCCGATGCGACGTCCGCCGGATCGATCTCATTCTCGGAGCAGAGTTGGCGGAGGAGCTCTTCCGTGGCATCGAGGATGGCGTCCCGAGTATCAGATTCCGCCGTCGTTGCCCCCCGAATACCGCGCACGGCAGTCATAAGCTCCCCCCGGATGGTTGCGAGATTGCGGACCCTTCGGCGCGCCGCGCGGCCTCTGCAAGGCTCCGCACATAGTTTCCCACAACTTCGGCTCGTTCTGACGGAGCGGTTTCTCCCATGATGTTGACCATCGCGCTGCCGATGGCGACGCCATCCACGATTGACGCGACTGAGGCGACGTGCTCCGGCCTTGAGATGCCGAATCCGAGGACAAGAGGAACGTTGGTGTGGGCGCGGACCCTGGCTATGAGGTCAGGCACGTTCGCAGATACGGAATCTCTTGCGCCGGTTACACCGGTGAGACTGACACAGTAGACGAAACCACGCGCTCGCTCACTGATTAATCTGATCCGCTCTTCGGGGCTTGTGGGCGCGACCATATAGATCAAATCGAGGCCGTGCTGAGAGATAACTTCATCAAGAGGCCCCGATTCTTCGGGAGGCAGATCGGGAACGATGAGGCCGTCCGCGCCGGCTTTTGCAGCATCCTGCGCCAACCTGTCGATACCGTACTGGAAGAAAGGGTTGTAGTACCCCATGAGGATTATCGGTGTCTTGGGAAATTCCGCGCGGATTTTCGCCGTGGTTTCGAGGCAGGTTTGCAGTGTGACTCCATTGTTGAGCGCGGCTGTTGAGCTTTTCTGGATTGTCGCGCCGTCCGCCAATGGATCACTGAAGGGGACGCCAAGCTCTATGAGGTCCGCCCCGGCGCGGATCGCGGCACGAATTCCCTCAAGCGTGGCGTCAACGTCCGGATAGCCCACGGTGAAGTAGGGGGCGATTGCTGCGCGGCCCTGTTCGCGGGCGCGCTGAAAGGCTGCTGCTATCCGCCCCACGTCTGTACTGCCAACGCCGCTACTGCCACTGCGTTGTAGCCCGCGTGTGTAATGATGCTGCTCCAAAGATTGCCTGTCCATCGGTATATGCCCAAGAGAATCATACCCACAACGGCAATGGGAATGATGATGGCGGGATCGATGTGGGCAATTCCAAAGACAACTGATGTGAGTAAGGCAGCAGGCAGAATGGCCATCGTACGCCGCAGGGCCTGGTACATGAATCCGCGGAAGAAGATTTCTTCGACGAGTGGCGCGACGATGACGGCGGAGATTGCGATGATGGCGAACGAAATGGGATCGGCCGCCCATTCACGGGGCAAATCACTGGGTATGAGAAAGTCGATCCCGAGCTGCTTAACGAGCAGTGTGTAGCCGACAACTGCCGATTGTGCGATGGCCACTCCAAAGATGACGATGATGGTGGTGGAAATTGGTTTGACACGCCGGAAGCCTAACAGCGCCCATCGCCCGCCTCTCGGCCTGACAGCGAAGAACCAGACCGTGAGGAGCATCGACCCATGCAGAAGTATGGCGGCGACCAGAATGACGACATGCTCACCCCATCCGTCGATAGCCACAACCTCAACAAGACCGAGAATCGCTGCAATCGCCGCGCCAAAGACTACGGCGACCACAACCAGCGATATGACAACGTGGCGCGTCGTCCACGGAACCTGTGGCCTTGTGGCGCGTCTCCGCCTCGGAGGCGCGGGAACTTCGCGAGGCGGAGTTGCGGCGAGGCGCTCAGCGGCGTATTTCAGGGCAATGGAGACGGCGATCACAATAATCAGTAGCAGAACCAGGCGGCGGACGCTGGGTGCAAGAACGAGTTTCAGTGAACTATAGAAAAGCGTCAGCAAATTAAGCACAATGCTCACCTGCCTCAGAAGGCATTATTTGGGGGAGTAACGAGTGAGCGCGGTGTTGGTAGCGATGCGGCAATCGCACCATGCGCTCAGCGCTCGCCCGGCCCGCTGGGGTAGAGGCGACGGTATTCATTTAGCAACTTGGCTATCACACCGGCGCGATCCGCGAGAGCGAGAGCATCCTGGTAGAGAAGTTGACGTCCATGCTCAGTGATCTGGTAGGTGCGGCGGGAGGGGCCGGGGCCGCTCTGTCGCACCCATTCGGAAGTGACGGCGCCGGATTTTTCGAGACGCCTGAGTCCACGATAGAGGTTTCCGACATCGGCCTTGCCGGGGAGGTAGCCACGTTCCTGTAGAGCTTCTAGTAGGGCATAGCCGTGCTGCGGTCCTTCTGACAGGATCAGGAGAACGGCGGGCTGCACAAGGCCCCACATCGGGGATGCTCTGGACTCTGCTTCTGCCGGTGCCGTCATGTTGCCTCGCTGTTTGCCTCACGCAATCTTATGTAGCGTCTTGGCCTCACGTCAAAGGTTTTTCTGACTATGTGCTCGTTGCCACCTCGGAAAGAAGTTGTTTTGACGCTTGCACGACGTTGTCGATGGGTTCGATTGTTGCAGTTTCGCGGTCACGGCTGCGCAATTTGAGTTCGGCATTTCGGCCTTCGCGCATGGAGCGACGGCTGACTGTGACGCGCAACGGCATGCCCAAGAGATCGGCATCGCTGAATTTGATACCGGCTGATTCGTCACGGTCGTCATAGAGGACTTCAAGTCCGGCGGCTGTTAGGTGGGCGTACACCTCGTCCGCGGTCTGCGCGATTTCCTCGTCGCCGGGGTTTAGGGACACGAGGTGAATATCATACGGAGCAATGTTTGGCGGGAAGATTATTCCGTCGTCATCGTGTCTGCTCTCAATGGCTGCGCCGAGGAGGCGTCCAACACCGATGCCGTAGCAGCCCATGAACATGGGTTTCTCATCGCCGTCCTGCGTGACGTAATTTGCGGCAAATGCTTCACTGAACTTTGTTCCGAGCTTGAAGACGTGACCGACTTCTATGCCGCGGGAAAAGTTGAGTTTTCCATCATCGCAGCGCGGGCAGCCGTGGCCCTCTTGCGCCCTGGATATGTCGATCACCTCATCCAACTCAAAGTCGCGGCCGTAGTTGACGTTCCGCAGGTGTTTGTGTTGGATGTTGGCGCCGGCAACGTAGTTTGCGCCCTCCGTGGCGGAGCGGTCGCCGACTCGCCGCACGCCGGTCACGCCAACGGGGGAGGCGGAACCGGCCACGATTCCGGCTGCTCTGACTTCTTCATCCGTTGCCAGCCGCAGCTCGCCGCCGCCGAGGGCATTAGCCAGCTTTACTTCGTTGACATCAAGGTCGCCTCGAATTGCGACGAATATGAACTCGTCATCATGGACATAGAAGACTGCCTTGAGGGTCTGATCCTCCCCGATGCCAAGAAACTCCGCGAGTTCGGCAATGGTCGTCATGTTCGGCGTGTCGATGGTTTCCATGTCCAGCATTTCGCCGGTGTCAGGCGGGGGTGAATAGCGGGATAGGGCGCGCTCTACGTTGGCCGCATATCCGCAGGCAGGGCAGTTGACGAGTTCATCCTCACCGGTATCAGTGAGAAGCATGTATTCCTGCGAGTCGCTTCCGCCCATCGCGCCGCTGTCCGCTTCCACGGCTACAACGTCGAGGCCACAGCGTCGAAAGATGTTCCAGTAGGCCTGAACCATTTTGTTGTACGCCTCGTCGAGCCCTGTCTGGTCGGCGTCGAAAGAGTAGGCGTCTTTCATGTGGAACTCGCGGACACGGATGAGACCGGCACGGGGCCGGGCCTCATCGCGGAGCTTTGTCTGAATCTGATAGAGGTTGATGGGCAGGTCGCGGTAGCTGCGGACGTGGCGTCGGACTAGATCCGTAACGGCCTCCTCGTGCGTCGGGGCGAGAACCATCGGGCGTTCACGCCGGTCGTGCAGGTGGAAGAGGGTGGGGCCGAATGCCTCTTCTCGCCCGCTCTGCCGCCACAACTCGACGGGCTGCATGACTGGCATGAGGACTTCCTGCGCGCCGGCGGCATCCATCTCGTCACGGATGATGTTTTCGATTTTGCGCATGGAGCGCAGTGCCATCGGAAGGTAGGAGTAGACACCGGCGGCTACCTGCGCGACGAGGCCGGCGCGAATGAGGAGACGATGCCCCGCAGTATCAGCATCAGACGGGTCATCCCGCAAAGTCTTGCCGAACATCTGGGACATACGCATGGGTCAATGGTAGCGCGTGGCAGGCACGGCGAGAAGAGCGGAGCGGGGAGGGGCACGGCAGGTTTCGGTGGACGCGCCAACCGGTGGTTCATTCTTCTTTCGCGAGCGATTTTTCCATGTGATGAACGACCGGATCGCCCGTTATTATTCGATAGATGAGGCTGCGGCGCGTCGAGGTCACACGATAGCCTAGCCTTTTGTAGAGGCGGCGCGCGCCGTCATTTCTCCCGCTAACGTCCAGGGACATGAGACGTTTTCCCGCCGTTCGTGCCCGTTTTTCCGCTTCATTCATAAGCGTTGTTCCCACACCGAGCCCTCGCGCGCCTTCGCTCACGGCAATGGTTCCAACAATGAATTCGTCAGGCTGCACCTTGTCCTCGAGCAGTAACAAGTTGATGAGTATTCGCAGTGATCGCCACGGCCAGAACCGCGTGACCAGGGAGCGTGTACTGACGCGGTAGAAATCGCCGTCCTCCAGCGTCTGGCACGTCAGGACGCCAAGCAGTCGGTCATCGTGTGTGGCCGTTATGCAACCGCGCGGGTTAATGACATCTGCAAAGAGCCGCCGAAACTGGGC
Source organism: Dehalococcoidia bacterium (assembly GCA_965205915.1). Taxonomy (GTDB): domain Bacteria; phylum Chloroflexota; class Dehalococcoidia; order UBA6926; family UBA6926; genus VXMO01. The sequence goes on from OZ242191.1 coordinate 10,194, forward strand.
CGGCCCTGCGAAACCGATGCGGAACTTCCGCGCAAATGCTGCGTAGAGAATGTCCAACGCATCGACAACATGGCGCTGTTCAAGCTCGTGTTGGATTGTCACGGAGGATTCCATTTGGGCACTGACATTGACGGTTGAGGGGCGTTCTTAGGCCATGCTACACTCTGACGCACATTCCCCAGATAGCCCCCCGCCTTTGCGGGGGATACGGGGAGGCTAGGAATTGGAGGCGACCGGCAGAACTATGCGCCAACATCAGGTCATCATCATTGGCGGCGGGCTTGCAGGCATGAGAGCCGCGCAGAAAGCGCAGGAGATGGGCGCGGACGTCGCCATGATCTCCAAGATTTATCCAACGCGCAGCCATTCCGCTGCCGCGCAGGGCGGCGTGCAGGCGGCAGTCAGCGAGGATGATTCGTGGGAGTCGCATGCCTACGACACCGTCAAGGGCAGTGACTACCTCGGCGATCAGGACGCCATCGAGATTCTGTGTTCAGAGGCGCCCGGAGATATCTATGCCCTAGAGCGCATGGGCGTTATTTTCAACCGCACACCGGAGGGGAAGATCGACGCGCGGGCATTCGGCGGGACCTCCGTCAAGCGCACCTGCTACATTGCCGATCAAACCGGACAGGTGCTTCTCCACGTCATGTGGGAGCAGTTGCTCAAGAGCGGGCTCACCACTTACTCGGAATGGTTCGTCACCAAGCTGCTCGTGGAAGATAATCGCGTGGCCGGTTGTGTCGCGATTGAGATTCCGACGGGGCGGGTTGAGGTGTTTCGCGCCAAGGCTATCATCATCGCGACCGGTGGTATCGGACAGGTCTACAATCCGACGACGAATGGCCTCGTGGTCACGGGAGACGGTCAGGCCCTTTCGTATGACGCGGGCGCGACGCTGATGGACATGGAGTCAGTCCAGCATCATCCGACAACGTTGCAGGCGAACGGCGTGCTCATCACGGAGGGCGCGCGCGGCGAGGGCGCATATCTGCTGAACTCGAATGGCGAGCGCTTCATGGACAAGTACGCGCCGAATATGAAGGAGCTCGCTTCCCGCGATGTCGTTTCCCGCGCTGAGACGATGGAGATTCGCGAGGGGAGAGGCATCGACGGCTGCGTGTTCCTGGATCTGCGGCATCTTGGCCGGGATCTCATCATGTCCAAGCTCGCGCAGATCTATGAACTGGCACGCGACTATGCCAATACGAATATCCTCGAAGCTCCGGTGCCCATTCAGCCGGGTCACCACTACATCATGGGCGGCATCAAGACGGACGTTGACGGCCGCACGTGGGACGTGACGGGGCAGGGGCGCTGGGCAGGCGTCGAGGGCCTGTTCGCGGCGGGTGAGTGCGCCAATGTGAGCGTACACGGCGGCAACCGGCTTGGAGGCAACTCACTGCTGGACACGATTGTATTCGGCAAGCGATCCGGGGCGGGCGCGACGGAGTACGCGAACGGCAACGATTGGGCGTCGATCAGCGAGGACGCCGCGCTTGCGGATCAGGAGAATTCGGTTAAGGCGATATTTGATCGGCCTTCGGATGGACTGCGGGCCTCAAGCCTCCGTGTGGACATGGGCAACTCGATGAATGATGGCATCGCCGTGTTCCGCACCGAAGAGGGCATGACGGCGACGCTGAACCGTGTGCGGGAGATCAAGGATCAATACCCCAAGGTGGGGGTGCATAACAAGGGGCGCGTGTTCAATACGGATTTGCTTTCCGTGTTGGAGTTGGGCTACATGTTGGATGTGGCGGAGGTCATCGCGGTCAGCGCGATCAATCGCAAGGAGAGCAGGGGCGCGCACGCGAGAGAGGATTATCCGGACCGCAATGACGAGGAGTATCTGAAGCACACTATCGTGCATCGTGGCGGGGACGGCGAACCCGCCCTGGACTATCTGCCCGTGACGATGACGAAGTGGGAACCGCAGGTGAGGTCTTACTGATGGACGTAACTCTGAAGGTCAAACGATACGATCCGGAGTCGGGCGAGGCGCCGCATTTCCAGGAATATCAGGTGGATCTGCCGGAGTACGGCGCGGTTCTTGATGGACTGCTCAATGTGCGAGATGAGCAGGACGGCACACTTTCCATGCGGTGCTCTTGCCGCAGCGCGATCTGCGGCTCGTGCGCGATGAAGATCAATGGAAAGTCGCGCCTCGCGTGCAAGACGATGGTCGCGCAGCTCAAGGAGGAAGAGGGCGACGTTATCTCCATCGAGCCGATGGGGAATCAGCCCGTCATCAAGGACCTCGTCGTGAACATGGACATGTTCTGGGAAAAGATCAACGCGGTGCAGCCGTATCTGCAACCTGAAGGGCCTGTGCCTGAGAAGGAATACAACGTCTCCAACGATTCGATGATGGAACTCGCCGTCGCCATGAATTGCATCATGTGCGGGGCGTGTGTCTCCGATTGCACGGTGCTGGAGGTGGACAAGGGATTCCTGGGGCCGGCTGCGCTAGCAAAGGCTTTCCGGTTTGCGGGGGATCCGCGTGACGGCCATAAGCAGGATCGGCTGCAGATGTACACAGAGCCGAATGGCGTGTGGGATTGCACGCGATGCTTTATGTGCGTGACGGCATGTCCCAAGGATGTCGCGCCGATGGAGCGGATCATGGATGTGCGCGCGATGGCTATGGATGCGGGGCTAACGAACACACGTGGGGCGCGGCACGTTGATGCCTTTGCCGCGTCGGTCAAGCACAGTGGACGGCTGAATGAGCTTGGGCTTGCCATGAAGACGTTTGGCATTTTCCGGGCGGGGATTGAGCTTGCGCCGATGGGTATCCGCCGTCTCCTCAAGCGCCGAATGCCGCCGCTGATTCACAAGAAACTCGCGACGGCGAAGAATATCAGCCGACTGTTCGACAAGCTGGGAGTGTAAGAAACGATGCGCTACGCCTTTTGGCCCGGTTGCGTGTCCCGCGCGGGCACGCCTGAACTCTATCCTGCCGCAACAGCAGTGGCCGAGAAGATCGGTATGGAGTTGATTGAGATTGAGCAGGCCAGTTGCACGGGCGCCGGCGTTCTCGGAGAGCGGAACGAGGAGCTTGTCGATACGCTCAACGCGCGTAACTTCGCGCTGGCGGAGCAGATGGGGCTGGATACCCTGCTTACCATTTGCTCCACATGCCAGGGCGTGATGAGCGGCGTCAATTACAAGCTGCGCGAGAAGCCGGAGTACCTGGCGAAGATCAACGAGAATCTCGCGGAGGAGGGCCTGGAATATAAGGGCACGATCCGCGTGACGCACATGATGTGGGCCATCGTTGAGGAGCTTGGGCTGGACAATCTAAAGGACATGGTGGTTCGCCCGTTGAACGGCCTCAAGATTGCGCCGTTCTATGGCTGCTATATTCTGCGACCGCGCTATGTGTTGGGCATGAGCGACGAGCATGTGCATCGCGACCAATATCTGGAATACATCATCGAGGCGCTGGGCGGGGAGCCGATTGATTACGAGGGCAAGCTGCGGTGCTGCGGTTTTCCGATCATGACAATCAATGAGGACAACGGCCTCAAGATGGTGAGCAATCACACGCTGGAGGCGAAGGATCAGGGCGCGCACGCTATCGTGACACCCTGCCCGCTGTGCCACCTTAATCTGGATGAATTCCAGCCAAAGGCGGCCAAGAGCGCCGGTAAGCCAATCAACATGCCGGTGCTGCACTTGCCGCAGATGATTGGAACGGCGCTTGGATTCAGCGTTCGGGACATGGGGCTACAGCGGCACATCGTCTCGACGGAGCCGTTTATTCAGCTGTCGGGGATGGCGCGGAAGTAGGCCGCCTGCCCCTTATCCTGGCCCTCTCCCACTGGAGAGGGATTTTGGTGGGTTCGCGGTTTCCGCTTAGCGGAGTTACGGGGCGCTCTCTTGCTAGCATTATGTAGGAGCAGAGAGGAGAATCCTATGTCAGCGATTGAGGACACTAGACGCAAAACGAAATCGTCGGAGCAGTGGGCGGCAGCCGTTGCCGAGGCGCGACACATTCTGATCAGTCGCGCCATAGCCTATGAATATACGCAGCGTGACATGCACTACTCCGAGTTTGCGGAGATATTTTCAACATTCCGGATACAAAAAGAACTGGCTAACCCACTTGTCCAACCTATTGGAAGCCGTGTCGCGATTGGAACACGAACGCGGCAGGCCGATGTTGTCCATCTTGGTGGTCAGCCAGAAAGACGAGTGACCGGGTGTAGGATTCTACGGTCTAGCGCGCTCGCTAGGTTGGCGCGTCGACGACGAGGAACAGTTCTTCGCAAACGAGCACCGGCGGGTTACTGAGTATTGGAAGGGCGGGGGTTGGGCAGGGGCTGGGTGTAGGATGAGGGGAGGTGGTGCCTAGTCACCGGATTCCTAGAGGTTCGTAATGCCCGCTGTGTGTCCATAGACTGAACAATGGAGTGGAAAAACCACCAGCAGTTGCTGCCCCCATAGGAAAATGCCTGACGCAATTAAGGAGCGACGATCGTGGCGAATCCTCAACATATTGCTTGGCTTCTTGAGGGAGTGGAGTCCTGGAACGAACGACACCGATTGATTCCAGACAAGGGATATCAATTCCGGCCCGACTTCGAGGACGCCGACCTGTCTCAATTTTTTCGCGACGCCGGAATGTTAGAGGACGGCCGCCACATTCCACTTGCAGGCGCCGATCTCTCGGTTGCCAATCTTACTAAGGCCAACCTCAATTTGGCTAATCTTACGGACGCAGATTTGCATTTGGCCGACCTGACAAACGCGTCGCTGTGGAATACTCGATTGAACCGCACAAACCTACATTTCGCCAACCTCACGGGGGCTAATTTAGGTTCTTCAAAACCTTGGGAAGCGCGCCTTTACCCTGATCTGCCAAGGTCACCCGAACAACACGCCGAGGAAACCTCTAGGCTCTCTAGCATTAGTGATCTGTTACCTAGGATACAAAACCTCAAGAAACGTTATGACCCATGGACAGAATTCTATTTCCGTGGTGAATGGTCTTCCAAATGGAAATTGCGTCCGGCAATAGCAAGAGGTGATCTCGCTCCAGTCGAAAGCCAGATGCTGGTCGACCTTGTATCACGCCGGCCTGAAGACTTCAATGGACTGAACTCTGCGCTTGCCAAGTGGGTACTCGCACAACACCATGGCCTGCCGACTCGTTTCCTTGACGTGACAAGCAATCCCTTAGTTGCCTTGTTTCATGCGTGTGACACGAACGCGAAACATCTTGCGCCAGCGGGGGATGGCCAAATCCATATTTTTGCGATTCCGCGTCATCTGGTCAAAACATTCGATAGTGATACCGTCAGTATTCTCGCTAACTTTGCCAGGTTGCCTTCCTTGAAACAGGAGGCGCTGTTAGGCAAGACCCATCACTTGCAGACCACGCGTATAAGGTCTGAAAACGAGTACCCTACGGCCATGCGATTGTTGTATCAACTGATCCGGCAAGAGAAGCCGTATTTTGAAGAGAATATCGAACCAACTGTTTTCTATGGAGTGTACGCTGTCGAACCCCAACGATCGTCAGAGCGCATCAGGGCTCAGTCCGGAGCATTTCTCGTTTCGGCTTTCCACGAAAGATTTGAGCGAGAAGAGATTCTGAAATGGAATGAAGAAACGCCGGTTTATGCCCACTATCGGTGGACGGTCGCCGCGGATGACAAGCAAGACATTATAAAAGAATTGCGGTCGCTAGACATTAGACGAGAAAGCTTGTTTCCAAGTTTGGACACTGCGGCCGAATCAGTTATCGAATCGTACATAACAATCAAGAACAGAGTGGAAAGCATGCAGCAAATACGCAGCAAATTCGTAGATTCTTAGCTGCGTTCAGAAGGACACATTGGGCAGGCAGTACAGGGATTGGTTGGCGCAATGTGATTCAGATTCCCGCTTGCGCGGGAATGACGGGTTGGGGGGCGGGAATGGCTGGAGTGTTGAGCCCCTCTCCCTCAGAGAGAGGGGGCAGTTTAGGACACCTCCCACACGCGGGCTTTGCCGTCTGCGGCTGTTACTGCTAGCAGGTTGTTGTCCGGGCTGAATGCGGCTAGGTGGACGCCCTTGATTGGTAGCGGGAACTCCGCTAGCTGATCCAGAGTCGGTAGGGTGATTAGGCGGACACGTTTCTCTTCCATGACCGCGAGGCGGGACCCGTCCGGTGAGAGTTTGACGGATCGTGGCGCTTTTGAGGCGATGTCGTGCGTGGCGGACAGAGACCAGTCGCCTGTGTTCCAGATGCGAACCACGCCTTCGAAGTCCTGAGTCAGCAGGGTTTTGCCGTCTCCGCTCAGTTGCATGTGGCGAGCGGATTTGCCGTGGCCGGGCATCGTCGCGATGACTTCACCGGATTCCGCGTCCCATACAAGGGCATCGTCTCCTCCACCGGCTGAGAGGATTTTGGCGCCATTATTGATGAATTCCACGTGGGAAACAATGCGGTAGGGGGACTTTAGAATGGCGGGGTTCTCGTCTGTGTCTTGGAGATTCCAGATGCGGATGGTGTTATCGGTCGCGCCGGATGCCAGGCGTTTTCCGTCGGGCGTCCATGAGAGGCCCATTACCGTATTGCGATGACCCTTGAGAATTGCGGTGGGCGCGTTGGCGTCGGATTTCCAGATGCTGATTGTGCGGTCGGACGATGAGACGGCGAAGGTGTCGCCATCCGGGGCGAAAGCGATGTGGTTGGTGCTCTTCTTGTGGTGAACGTATTGAGCGACTTCCTCCCATGAGGTCGTGTCGTAGGCGCGGATGAGGCCGCCGAAACCGCCAACGAGGAGTCGGTGGCCGTCCGGGGAGAAGGTGACCGCGTAGGCGTGGCCCTCGTAGGCGTCCAATTCAGCAATCAGCTGGTCTGTCATCACGTTCTCTCCCAGTGTCCGAATCAGGTGGATTGGGGGTTGTTGTTCTCAATCCAGAGTAGCGATTTCCGGGGCGGGGGGGAACCATGGGTCGCAATGCAACTACACTGGGAACATGGCTATGCGAGATGACGACGATTGTTGCGGACCGGTCAGCGTCAATGGGCTAAGTGAGCAGTTCGGCAAGGGGTATTCTTCCGGGCAGTTGGAGGGATACCGCAAGAACGGGCTTGGGGTGCGGGCGCTGGTGCTTGTCGAGTTTCTCCAGGAACGAGGACTTGAGGGCAAGACCGTTCTTGATATCGGGAGCGGGATTGGCGCGCTGCATATGGAGTTGCTATTGGCGGGGGCGGAGACGGCCACCGGCGTGGATGCGTCTCCGACGAATATTGCCGCGGCACGGGAACTCGCAGACGAGATGGGGATGGCGGACAGGGTAGAGGAGCGGCAGGGGGATTTTGTTGAGTTGAAGGATGGAATTCCCGCTGCGGATATCGTGACGCTTGACCGCGCCATTTGATGTTACCCCTCTGTCCAGCAGTTGCTGGCCGCTTCCGGCGCGCACTCTCGCGGTTTCCTGGCCTTGACGATGCCGAAGCGGTCGCTGTGGATGCGTGTGGGTATTAGGGTGATCAATGTGGGGCTTACTGTCGCGCGGAAGAAGTTCCGCGTCTATGATCACTCGCCAACTCTTATAGATGAGACGCTACACCGTGTTGGTTTGCGCAAGGTGTTTCAGCGTCCGGCGGGGTTGTGGGAGGCGCGGGTTTATGAGCGGGAAGGGTAGGCGCGTCTTACTGACGCCGGCGTTGGACCTGGTTCATGAAGTCCTGGTTGATTTGTTGACGCATATCCACTTGTTCAATGAGGGAACTGGAAACAGAAGAGATGCCACTTGTCGGTTCCATACCTCCATGGAACAACCACACGATTACGCCTTCCCTCTGGGCTTCAACCACAGCGGGAGCCAGGTCGCTGTCGCCTGCAATGATCGCCATATGAGTGATGAGACGCTTTGTACTCAGCAGGGCGATGTCTAGTCCCAGCAAGACGTCGACTTGCTTTTGTTGAAAAATGGGCCGTCGATTGGAGTCTCGGCCGCGATACGCCACCCAGCCCTCTCGAACATCGTATTTTGGTAGTCGCCGCAAGAAACTGAAGAATCGTTCCTTTTCAGCCCGCCTCTTCGAATCATCAGCCGTAGGATTGTTGGGCATATACGGAAGAGCATCATAGAAATACGTGCGGAGAAGATCCAAGGGTTCGGATGCATCTGAGGCAACGATGTCCCTGATACGATTCGGCAGGACACCGTAATCCACAGAGGCCGCAAAGTTGTCTCTGGCCACTCTCTGCAAGTATTCTCCATCTATGAGAATTGCTAGCCTAGCTATCTTGCAGCGGCCTCCATAAATCCTGTAAAGAACCGGGGGAAGCCCCCGGTTCTTTACAGGATATTACCCTGCGCATCCCGTACCACTCGAGGTGGGGGGAAGACAGGGGATATAATGTTCTACTTTACTGCCTCGGTATCGCTTGGTCAAGTAGATCATCTAGGCCAGGTTGGCCATTGCTTCTACCAGTTCGTTTACGGCTTCGAGGGATTTCTGGAAGCCCGCTTGCTCCTCGTCCGTTAGCTCAAGCTCAATGACTCGCTCTACGCCGTTTTCGCCGAGGATAACGGGGACGCCTATGAATACTCCGGAGACGCCGTATTCACCATCGAGGTAGGCGGCGGCGGGTAGGATGCGGCGCTTGTCCAACAAAATGGAATCTACCATTTGCAGGACGGCGGCGGAGGGGGCGTAGAAAGCGGAGCCAGTTTTAAGGAGGCTGACGATTTCACCACCACCATCGCGGGTCCTTTGGACAATGGCCTCAACGCGATCCTGTGGTAGCCATTTCTCAAGGGGGATTCCGCCGACGGTGGTGTAACGGACTAGCGGAACCATGGTGTCGCCGTGTCCGCCGAGCACGTATGCCTGTACATCTTCTACAGATACGTTTAGTTCTTGTGCAATGAAGGTACGCATTCGGGCGGTGTCGAGAACGCCGGCCATGCCCACGACTCGCTCCTTTGGGAAGCCGGAGAGTTTGTGGGCGTGGTAGACCATTGCATCAAGGGGATTTGATACTATGAGAAGGATGGAGTCGGGGGAATTAGCTACGACTTCGCTGACGACACTGCTCATTATTCCCATGTTTGTGCGCAGGAGATCGTCGCGGGTCATGCCGGGGCGACGGGCGATACCGGCGGTGATGACGACGACATCGGAGTTGGCCGTTGGCTGATAGGAATTGGCGCCCGTGACGGCGGAATCATATCCGAGAATCGGGCCGCTCTGCGCGAGGTCAAGAGCTTTTCCTTGAGGCATTCCCTCAACTACGTCTACCAGAACTACATCTGCGTAGTCGCGTTCGGCTATTCGCTGCGCTGCTGTTGCGCCAACGTTTCCGCCACCTACCACCGTTACTTTCTTGCGCATGATTTGCCTTTCGTTTGTCGTCAGAAGTTCGGGTTCGTTTTGAAATTGTTCGCCGCTAGTTTCGCTTGCCGGATTGCATCTTAGCGATAATGGCGTCGGCCATTTCCTGCGTTCCGACTGCGGACGGGTCATCGCGATCCGTCTTGAAATCGTATGTGACGTCCTTACCTTCACGGATGACTTCCGCGACTGCGCCTTCGACGCGTTCGGCGGTTTCCTTCTCACCGAGGTGACGCAGCATGAGCGCGCCGGTTAGGATCGTGGCGGTTGGATTTACGCGATTCTGGCCGGCGTAGCGAGGCGCGGAGCCGTGCACAGGTTCGAAAACTGCACCATTCTCTCCGATGTTGCCACCGGGCGCGAGGCCAAGACCGCCTACCAAACCGGCGCAGAGGTCGGAGATGATGTCGCCGTAGAGGTTTGGCAATACGAGAACATCGTACTCCTCGGGGCGGGAGACCATCTGCATGCTGAGGTTATCGACAATGCGGTCGTTGAACTCAATGTCCGGATAGTCTTTGGCGACGCTCTGCGCGACTTCAAGGAAAAGGCCGTCTGAGAACTTCATGATGTTGGCCTTGTGGACGGCGGTGACGAGCTTGCGGTTGTTGGCTTTCGCATACTCGAAAGCGAACCTGACGATGCGCTCGCTGCCGGTGACGGAAATTGGCTTAATGGAGATTGCGGAGTCCTCACGGATGGGTTGGCCGGAGGCTTTGCGCAGGAACTCAATTACCTCTGCTGTGCCTTCTGCGCCCTTTTCAAATTCTACGCCGGCGTAGAGGTCTTCCGTGTTTTCTCGAACGATTACGAGGTCGACGTTCGTGTAGCGGGACCGGACGCCGGGGTAGCTCTTGGAGGGACGCAGGTTGGCATAAAGGTCCAGCGCTTTGCGGAGTGCGACATTTGCGCTACGGAATCCCGTGCCGACGGGCGTTGTGAGCGGGCCCTTGATGCCGACTTTGTTCTTGCGAATAGAGTCAAGGACGCGATCGGGGATGAGCTCTCCCTCGCGCTCAAGGACGGCCTCGCCGGCCTCCTGAACATCCCAGTTGAATTCGATTCCCGTGGACTCCAGAACGCGGCGCATTGCGCCCGATACTTCAGGTCCAATTCCATCGCCCGGAATGAGTGTGATGTCGTACGCCATCGTGGTTTCTACCCCCTCTCGATCATCAATCGAGCCTATTTTCCTTGTGCCTCAAAATATTGCGTGAATGCATGGTCATGATAGCTACATTGATTGTGATAAAAGTAACGAGCGAGCGGGCGTTAAACGCAAAAAGGGGTCATTTGGGGGCCTTTTGAGCGTCATACGGGCGGTTCTTCTCATGATCACTGCGGCGGACCGATGACCGCGAGGATGTCACCGCGGGCGACGCGGTCTCCGGCTGCGCGAGGGAGCTCAAGGATTACGCCGGCGGCGGGGGAGGGGAGCATGTTCTGCATCTTCATGGCCTCGATAACGACGAGCGTGTCACCGGCCTTGACTGTCTGACCGATCTCGACCTCGTGACGAATGACGAGGCCGGGCATGGGCGATGTGAGGAGAGCGCCGCCCTCGGGGGCGTTTTGCATAGAGGGTGTGGCGGCGTCCGGGGCGGGCGGGGGAGGCTGGGCCATTCGCGAGCTGCCTCCGCGCGGGGCCATTGGCCTGACACGGGCGCTTGACTGACCGTCCGCCGGATCGACCACGACCTGGAAGCGTTCCGTGCCGACGTGGACATTGAACGTGCGCGCCGCGGCGCTGAGGTCAGCGGGCGGCGTGCCGGTTGCGGGCGCGGCATCAGCGGTGGGAGGTCGGTAGTCGGGGCTGACGTCCGGCGGCGGCTCTTCGAGGCCGTACTTCCATCGGAGGAAACGCAGGCCGGTCACGGGATAGAGGGCGTAGATGAGGACATCGCCGTCGTTCTTGGCGATCTCCTTTGTGGCCTCACGGGCGGCGTCCATCTCCGGATCAAGGATATCGGCGGGGCGGCCTTTCGTGGGTCGGGTTCCACGCTCGTAGCCCTTGAGGGCGATCTTCTGGACGGCTTTGTCCATGGGCAGGGGCGGCTGGCCGTAGAGGCCGTACGCGTAGTCCTTGACCTGCTGGCTGACCAATTCATATCGGCCAAAGAGGACGTTCTGGACGGCCTGGATACCCACAATCTGGCTTGTCGGTGTGACGAGCGGCGGGTAGCCAAGGTCTTTGCGTGTTTGTGGCAGTTCTTCAAGCACCTCCGGCAGGCGGTCGAGGGCGTCGGCCTCGGCGAGTTGGGAGACGAGGTTTGAGGTCATGCCGCCGGGCACCTGGTGGGTGAGCACGCCGGTGTCGATGATGCTGAACTTCTTTGTGTCGAGCAGGTGCATGTATTTCTCTTGCAGGATCTGCTCGAGACGGTCGCTGGCCGCGATGAGGCGGTCGAGATCAATGCCGGTGTCGCGGGGCGTGCCCTCGAGGGCGACGACGAGCGGCTCCGTTGCGGGGTGGGCGGTGCGGAAGGCGAGCGGAGAAAGGTCGGTATCGACGATATCGACGCCCGCCTCGATTGCCTTGAGCTGGGTCATCTGGCCGAGGCCGGACGTGTAGTGGGTGTGCAGGTGGATTGGAATTGAGACTGCGTCCTTGAGGGCGCTGATGAGATCGTAGGCGTCATAGGGCGCGAGCAGGGCGGCCATGTCCTTGACGCAGAGGGAGTGCGCGCCCATCTTCTCGATTTCCTTCGCCTTCTTGACGAAGTAGTCGCGGGTGAAAACGGGGCCGCCCATGTGCCGCTCCGTGACGGAGTAGCAAACGGTTCCCTGGATGTGCTTGCCGCTGGCGGCGATGGCTTCAAAGGCCGTTTCAAAGTTGCGGGTGTCGTTGAGGGCGTCAAATACGCGAAAGATGTCGATGCCGACTTCAGCGGCCTCCCGGACAAAGGCATGAACGACATCATCGGGGTAGTTGCGGTAGCCGACGAGGTTCTGGCCGCGCAGCAGCATCATAAACGGGGTGCGGGGGGCGGCCGACTTGAGGAGTCGGACGCGCTCCCACGGATCCTCATTTAGGAACCGTGTCATCACATCGAATGTTGCGCCGCCCCAAACCTCGAAGGCGTGGAAGCCAACATCGTCCAACATGCGGATGATCTCGAGGATGTCGGGCGTCCTCATGCGCGTGGCGAGGATGGACTGGTGGCCATCGCGCAGGGTGATGTCCGTGATGCCGACGGGCGAGGCGTTGGCTGCAAAGGGGCTTGCGCCGTTCATTGTCATCAGGATGTTCTCCCCGGAAAGCCGGACACATCGCGCCTGCGGAAGGGCAGGGCTTGCTGAGTCCGATTGGTGGCATAGCGCATGCTCATCTGCATGCGGCGACCGCGAGCGCGCCACGCGTCCGTAGAGGAGGATGCGAGGTTGCGTATGGGGATTTCGTCCTGTTCATACGCCTCGATAGCCGCGATGATCGCGGCGCGCAGGCTTTCGCTGATGCCGTCTGAAGTCATGTTTTTTCTTGGTTCGCTCCGCGCCGGGACCTAGAGAGGGATATTCCCGTGCTTGCGGGGCGGCATTGTGTCTCGTTTATTTCGCAGCATACCAAGGGCGCGAATGATGAGTTTGCGGGTGTCCGCGGGATCGATCACGTCCTCGATGTAGCCTCGTGAGGCTGCAATATAGGGATTGAGGAATTGTTCTTTGTATTCCTCGATGGCTCGCTGGCGCTCTTCATCAGGGTTTTCGGCGCTGCGGATGCGGTCACGGAAGATGATGTCCGCCGCGCCCTCAGAGCCCATGACGGCCATCTCCGCGCCCGGCCACGCGTAGCCGATGTCTCCTCTGAGCATCTGGGAGGACATGACAAGGAATGCGCCGCCGTAGGATTTGCGAGTGACGACGCTGACCTTGGGAACGGTGGCTTCGGCGTAGGCGTAGAGGAGTTTTGCGCCGTGCGTGATGATGCCGCTGTGCTCCTGCTCAACGCCTGGCAGGTAGCCGGGAACGTCCGTCAGGGTGACGATGGGGATGTTGAAGGCATCGCAGAATCGGACGAATCGGGCGGCTTTGATGGCGGCGTTGATATCGAGCGTGCCGGCGAGAACCATCGGTTGCTGGGCGACGATGCCGGTTGAGCGTCCGTTGAATCGGGCGAAACCGACGACGATGTTGGCGGCCCATCGAGCGTGAACCTCAAGGAACTCGCTCGAATCGACGAGGCAATGAATAACATCGCGGACATCGTAGGGTTCATTCGGATTCACGGGAACCACCTCGCGCAGTTCAGGGCAGAGGCGGTCGGCGGGATCGTCCGTGGAGAACTCGGGCGCGTCCTCCTCGTTGTTGGAGGGCATGAAGCTGAGGAGTTCGCGCGCGAGGTCGAGACATTCGTCCTCGCCCTGGGCGGCGAAGTGGGCGACGCCGCTCTGGGTGGTGTGGGTGGTGGCGCCGCCGAGTTGCTCGTGCGTGACGACCTCACCTGTTACGGCGCGAATGACATCCGGGCCGGTGATGTACATCTGACCGACGCCGTCTTCCATGATGATGAAATCGGTGATGGCAGGGCTGTAGACCGCGCCGCCGGCGGAGGGGCCCATGATGAGGCTGATCTGTGGGACGACGCCGGAGGTGAGGACGTTGCGGACGAAGACGTTGCCGTAACCGGCGAGGCTGTCCACGCCCTCCTGGATGCGCGCGCCGCCTGAGTCCATGATGCCGATGATTGGCGCGCCGGTCTTCATGGCCATGTCCTGGACCTTGTTGATTTTGCGGGCGGCGGTGAGGGAGAGGGTGCCGCCGAGCACGGTGAAATCAAAGGCGTAGATGAAGACGGTTCGGCCATCGATTGTGCCGTAGCCCGTCACGACGGAATCGCCGGGGACCTTGCGGTCGGCGAGGCCAAACTCAAGGACGTTGTGGGCGGTGAGGGCGTCCAGTTCGACGAAAGAGTCGGGGTCATATAGGCGTTCGACACGCTCATGCGCGGTTAATTTTCCGCGCGCGTGCTGACGCTCCACGGCTGCGGCACCGCCACCGGCACGCGAGGCCTCGTGGCGCTTGGCAAGCTCATCGAGCTTTTGGTCCATGCTCATGGGCTGGTTCAGTCTACCCCCGAAATGCGCTATTCAACGTGGGGTTATGCTAGCAGAGCTACCCGTTAGATACAATGTTGGGCGGCTTGGGATGGGGGCGTTTGGGGGGTTGGTTGGGAGTGGGGGGCGTTGGATTCCTCGCTGCGCTCGGAATGACAGAGTGGGGCGTGGGAATGACGGAGTGGGGCGTGGGAATGACATGGGGATTGTGATGGGTTGGCGTTACGGGGTTTGGTTGGGGGAATGTGGGTTTAGATTCCCGCGTTCGCGGGAATGACGGGGTTGGAGGCGGGAATGACGGGGGTGGAGGAAGGGAATGACGGAGTGGGGGTTGGTTGGCGGAGGGGGCGGGGCGCGTCGCGACGCGCCCCTACAGGTTAGGTTGCAATTGGGGGTGTGGGAGTTGATGGGTGTTTGAGTGGGGGCGGCGGACTTATTTGATGGGGATTGTGAACGTTTCGCCTGAGTCGTTTTCGGGGGACGGCTTGGGGGACGTGGATGCTGCTGTCGCGCAGGCGCTGCGGTTCGTGGAGGAGGGGGCGGACATCCTTGATGTTGGGGGGCAATCGACGCGGCCCCGGTATTCGGCGGCGGTTGAGGTTGGTAGG
Organism: Dehalococcoidia bacterium; assembly: GCA_965205915.1. Taxonomy (GTDB): domain Bacteria; phylum Chloroflexota; class Dehalococcoidia; order UBA6926; family UBA6926; genus VXMO01. The sequence continues at coordinate 25,199 of OZ242191.1, forward strand.
GCCGCCGCCTTCGCGGGGGATTCGGGTGGGGCGCGGGGGGATTCGGGTGGGGCCCCCGCCTTCGCGGGGGTGAGGGACAAAGGGTATGACGAGTTGTCCGTTGAGGAGGAGATTGGGCGGGTTGTGCCTGTTATCCGGGCCATTAGGGGAAAGACTGACACTCCGATCAGCGTCGATACGTATAAGGCGGGGGTGGCTGAGGCGGCCATAGAGGCGGGGGCTTCGATTGTCAACGATGTGTGGGGGCTGAAGCGGGATGTAGCGCTGGCGGGGGTGGCGGCTTCGCATGGCACACCGCTTATTTTGATGCACAACCAGGAGGGCACGCGGTATACGCGGCTGATTCCGGATGTCGTTGCGAGCTTGCGGCGGAGCGTGGCGATGGCGGTGGCGGCGGGGGTGGCGCGGGAGCGGATTATCGTCGACCCGGGATTTGGGTTCGGGAAGACTGTCGGTCATAACCTCGAGGTGTTGCGTCGGCTTGGCGAGATCAAGGCGGCGCTGGGGTTGCCGTTGCTTTTGGGGACGAGTCGGAAGTCGACTATTGGGCGGGTGTTGGATTTACCTGTTGATGATCGTGTCGAGGGAACGGCGGCGACGGTGGCGCTGGGGATCGCGCAGGGGGCGGACATCGTGCGGATACATGACGTGAGAGAGATGGCGCGGGTTGTGAGGATGACGGACGCGGTGGCGCGCGGCGGGTGGAATGGCTGACCTCGCCACTGCTTACCTGGGGCTTGGCGCGAATCTTGGCGATCGGGAGCGGGCGCTTAGGGATGCGGTCGCGGAGCTAGGCCGAGATATGAACGTGGTTGCCGCGTCCTCTTTGTATGAGACGGCGCCGGTGGGGTATTTGGATCAGCCGGCATTCCTTAATGCGTGCGTGGTGGCGCAGACGGAGTTGGGGCCGGAGGAGCTTCTGGATTTCGTGAAGGGGATAGAGGAACGGGCGGGGCGGGTGGCTAGTTTTCAGAATGCGCCGCGGGTGTTGGACATCGATATCTTGCTGTATGTGGATGCGGGCGGGGAGCATGTGGTGATGCAGTCGGAGCGGCTGGAGATTCCGCATCCTCGGATGCATGAGCGGGGGTTTGTGCTGGTTCCGCTTGGGGAGGTTGCGGGGGGTGTTTTGCATCCGGTGTTGGGGCGGACGGTTGGGGAGTTGAGGGATGAGGTGGGGGATGCTGGGGTCAGCCGCGTTCGCTCAAAAACAGATTGGACCAGCGACCAAACACGTTGATTGCTGCCTCTCTCAGGGCTTCTGCTCGCGCAGGTGTCTCATCCAAAAGAGCGGAAGGTTCGAGGTTGGCGCGTCGGAGGTCTTCGGGGAATTGGGTTGCCATTTCTTTGATTTGAGCTTCTGTCATTTCCAGGTGGAAGAGTAGGGCGTAGACGTTTTGGTTGTAGGAGAAGCCTTGTGTTGCAGTCATTTCTGAGGAACCAATGGGGGTTGCGCCTTTGGGTAGATCGTAGATGTCGCCGTGCCAGTGTAGGGGTGTGAAGGTTTCGGGTAGGGCGGAGAGGACGGGGTTGTTGGCGGCGTGCTCGGAGCGTTTGACGGGTTTCCAGCCTAATTCGGGGGCGGGGCCGGGGTGGACTTCTGAGCCGAGAACGTCGGCGATTACCTGGCTGCCGAGGCAGACGCCGAGCAGGGGAATGTTGTTGTCGATGGCCTGTCGGGCGAGTTGTTTTTCGGCGCGTAGGTAGGGGTATTTGTGCTCTTCGTAGACGGACTGGGGGCCGCCCATGATGATGAGGCCGGCGTAGTTTTCCAGCGTGGTGGGAGTGGTTTGAGCGAGGTCGGTGCGGATGGTTTCGACCTGCGCGCCAGCGTGTCTCAGCGCTTCAAGGATTAGGCCGGGGTGTTCGGGATCGGCGTGTTGGAGGACGAGGACGCGGGGGGCGGGGTTGGTGTCGGTCATAGAGTGGGCCTTTGCGTCAGATGGAATGTTCCCATTCGTCAAGGCGGACGGGGTCCAGTCTTTCGATACCATCTATCCGATCAAAGTCGGTGTCGGCAGAGATGATGTGGGTTATGCCAAGCCGTTGCATGACGGCTGTGTGGATGAGGTCGCGGGCGTCTATGCGCGGATAGCGTTCGACCATTTGTCCCGCGAGAATGACGTCATCCGCGTAGACGGGTTCAATGCGGCCTTGCATTGTCTCGGCGAATTGATTCAGTGCCACCCGGCCTTCCGGCCAACGACGCGCGGCGACGTAATAGTGAATGATCTCCTGCAGGGCCTCGGAATCCGTGAAGAAGGCGCTTCGATCAGCCGTCACCATGTTGAGGATGCGCAGGCATGGCTGTCTGTATCGATGCTCCCGGCCGACCGCATAGATCGGTATGTTGGTATCAATAAAGAGGGCCAATGTTACCGGACTGCCTGATTATTCTGCGGATGTCTTGCGGGTCTTCGGGGACGGGAAGGCTCAGGGACTTCATTATTTCAACGGCTCGCCGACGCCTTGCGCGGTCGATTTCTTCGTAGGCGTCATCAATGAGTTGGCGGACTACTTCGGAGATTGGGGCGCCCTTTTCGCGCGCCAGTTCTTCCAAGCGCGAGCGACGCTCGGGGTCGAGTCGGACTTCCAACCTGTGAGCCATTTCTGCTCCTCTGTACGGTTGTTACTGTACGGCTATTGTCTGCCGTACATGGAGTGGAGTCAATGGGGGGAGGGGGAGTGTTGGATGGCGGTAAGAGGTTTGGTTGGGGGATGGAGGTTAAGATTCCCGCGTTCGCGGGAATGACGGAGTGGGGGAGCGGGAATGACGGAGTGGGGGGCGGTTCGCGTTGTGGCGTGGTGGGGGGTTCTTGTAGAATGCAGAGGCTTGTCAGATTCATCATGAAGCTGGACCTTCACGTTCATACTAATTTCGGTTCTTCCGATAGTGGCCTATCGCCGCAGGAGCTTGTGGTGGCCGCGAAGGCGGTCGGGCTTGATGGCGTCTGCGTCACGGAGCATGGCACCGTCTGGGATAACTACCAGCTCGAGCGATTCTCTGCGGAACATGATTTCCTCGTGATACCGGGGATGGAGGTCGCGACGGATCTTGGCCACATCACATGCTTTGGGCTGCCAGGGTACGCGGCCGGCATCCACCGCGCTGAGATCCTGCGGCGGGTCATCATGGCGTCGGACGGGATCATGGTCGCCGCGCACCCGTTTCGGCGCATGTTCGATGACCCCCGCATCAGCGGCTGGCAAAAACAGTATTCCCTGGAGGAGGCGGTCGAGTTGCCGATCTTCAAGCTGACGGACGAGATGGAGGTCGTGAACGGGGCGAATAACGCGCCGGAGAACCTGTTTGCGCTACAGGTGGCACGGGCGCTTGGGCGTAGGGGAGTCGGAGGCGGGGACGCGCATTCGACATCCGGCATAGGCTCCGGCGCGATTGTCACTGAGCGTCGAATCTCTACTGTGGAGGAGTTTATCGAGGAGATACGCGAGGGCCGCTATTACCCGACCGGCTCGATAATCCAGGGGAGCGACAGGTCGTATTGGGATGAGCGTGCAGATGATCTTGCCGCGGCAGGCGCGCGATGACCACTGCGGCCGGACCCGTCCCGTTCCCGCAGACGTTCGTTTCGCTCGACCTTGAAACGACAGGGCTGAATTCGGATAGCGACCGCATCATCGAGGTTGGCGCGGTAAAGGTGGTGGGCGGGGAATTTGTCGACAGCTTTCAGCGCCTTATCAACCCCGGGCACACGCTGCCTGATTTCGTGTCTGTCCTAACTGGCATTACTGACGCCGATCTTGTAGGCGCGCCGCCGTTTGGGGACGTGGCGGAGGAGCTTGCGGCGTTTATCGGCGACCTGCCGATGGTGGGACAGAATTATCGATTTGACCTTGGGTTCCTGAACGCGGGTGGGGTGAGTCCGACCGGTCCGGTGTACGACACGCTGGATATGTCGCGCATCTTGCGACCTTCGGCGGCGAATCACGGTCTTGGGTGGCTCATCGAGGAGTTGGACATCCGTAACGACAGTCCGCACCGGGCGCTAGCGGACGCGGAGGCGACGGCGCACGTTTTCCAGGAGTTCTGGAACAGGATTCACGGTCTCGATCCGGTGACGATTGCGATGATTCGTTCGCTGGTTGACCGAGCGCCGGGCGAGTGGAGCGCGGGGGCGGTGTTTGACCTGGCTGCCCGAGAGCGTGGAATTGCCGCCGGTGGGCCCGAGGGCGTGATCCGGCGGCTGACGGAGCGGCTTGGACGTCCGAGTGTGGAGTCCGAAACGCGGCAGCGTCGGTTGCCGGCGACGGAGGCCGGTGGGGCGGCCATCGCGGCTGTATTTGAAAAGGACGGCGGACTTGGGCGGGCGCTCGATGAATCATATGAGCCTCGAACTCAGCAGTTAGAGATGGCGCAGGCAGTGCTGGAGATACAGGAGGCCGGGGGAACGCTGCTGCTGGAAGCGCCGCCGGGGACGGGAAAGTCGCTGGGTTATCTGATTCCGGCCATGTGGCGGGCGGAGGCGGGCGAGGAGCAGGTCGTCGTTGCGACATCGACGCGTGGCTTGCAGGAGCAGTTGGCGGCCAAGGATGTTCCCATCGCGCTACAGGCGCTTGGGCTGTCTTCGGACGATTTCCGGGTGGCCCTGCTCAAGGGCAGGGGGAACTATCTGTGCATCTCGCGTCTGCTGTCGCGACTGGGCAATCTTGAAGTGACGGCCGGCGATGCCGCGTTCCTGGCTCGGCTGCTGGTGTGGCTGGAATCAACGGAGAGCGGTGATCTCGGTGAACTGCCGATAGGCGAACAGGAGGCGGCGCGGTGGTCGAGCCTGTCCGCCGGTTCAGAGGAGGGGCATAGAAACTGCGCGTATGAGCGTGAGGGGCACTGTTTCATTGGGCGGGCTCGCCGCGCCGCGCAGGCCGCGCACCTTGTGATTACGAATCATGCGCTGCTGCTCGCGGATTCGTCGGCGGGTAGCGGCGTGCTTAAGGACGTCCCGCACATCATCCTTGATGAGGCGCACAACCTTGAGCGAGAGGCGACGGATCATTACACCCGCAGCATTTCCCATACCGAGGTGAACGAGCTGCTCGCGGCATTGGGTTCAGACTCCGATGATGGACGGCCACGGATTGTGGTGACGGCGCTGGCGGGTTCCGAGCAGGGCGGTGGTTCTCGCAGGGCCGAGATTGAGGCCGCGGGGGCAGAGGTTGCGGCGGCGGCTCGAAACGCGGCGACTAGCGCCGGACAGTTCTTCAGGGCAGTTGGCGTGATGACTGCGGGGGCGCGCTCCGACCGGGGAGGCGAGGCCGTTCGGCTCACGCAACAGGCGCGGGAGACGGAAGAATGTCGTGAGGTGGCGCGCGCGTGGGAGGACCTGGACGGGACTCTTAGCGCCGTGAACAACCTGGTAGATTCGCGGCTGCGCTCGGCGTTGCAGACGCAGCAGGGGCGACAGGGGCCATCGACGGATGTGGACGATGCAATGCGCCGTATATCTGACGTAAGGGAACGTCTGCAACGCGTGATGAGTGGGACGAATCCTGACGAGGACATCACATGGCTGGAGTTGCCGCGAGATCAGCGGCGTGGTGTCTCTTTGAACTGGGCGCCGATGACAGTCGCGCCGCATCTTGCGAGCGGACCATTTAACGAACGCAAGTCGATTGTGCTGGCGAGCGCGACGCTGACGACGGACGGCTCGTTCGGGTTCATCAGCGAACGACTGGGACTTGAGGAGCCATCCGAAAAGCGGCTGAGTCTCGGGCTGGCCCCGGAGGATGCGGCGGCGGCGATGGTTCCCATGGACGTGCCTGATCCGAATAGCAATGCCTACGGCAGGGCCGTTCAGCAGGCCATCGTTGATGTTGCGACGGCGACGGGGGGTGGGGTGCTGGCGCTGTTCACGTCGCACGCGTCGCTCCGCGAGACGTACACGAAGATTAGCTCCGTGCTGCGTGAGCGGGATATCAGCGTGCTGGCGCAGGGCATCGACGGGCCGCCGGATCGGTTGGCGGAGATTGCGCGGCTTCGCAAGGGAATCGTCATTCTTGGGGCGGCGGCGTTCTGGGAGGGTGTGGATCTACCGGGCGACGCGCTACGGGCGCTGATCGTCGCGCGGCTGCCGTTTGATGTGCCATTCGATCCCATCATCGCGGCGCGGGGCGAGACGTATGAGAACTCGTTCAGCGAGTTCCAGATTCCGCGCTCGCTGTTGAGATTCAAGCAGGGCGTGGGGCGACTGATTCGGAGCACAAAAGATCAGGGCGTGATTGTTGTGCTCGACTCGCGTGTGCTCAACAGGGGGTATGGCGCGGCGTTCATCGACGCGCTGCCGACGCCGACGGTACTGACGCCGCCGCTGGACCGGTTGGGCGATCAGGTTCGGGAGTGGTTCGGCGGCGATGGCGAGTGAACCGGACGGCGTGACGGCGGCGCACATCGAGTTGGCGTGGCCGCTGGACTTGCCGGCGTCGCTGGATGAGGGCCAGGCTTTCGGTTGGACTGCGCCGGAGCGCGAGGACGGCGGGTGGTGGATCGGGACGGTGTACGGCCATGCCGTCCGTATCCGGCACGTTGATGGCAGCCCTGACACACCCGGCGCGCTTGATGTTGAGGCGCATGATGCCGGGCCGGGGAATGACGCGGCGGCGGCGATGGTAACGCGGTATCTGAGGTTGGATGACGACCATGAGGCCATTTGGCGTGATTTATCCCGGGATGCCGTGCTTGGCGAGATCATGGGGCGTTGGTCGGGCTTGAGCGTGTTGCGACAGGCGCCGTGGGAGTGCCTGGCGAGTTTCATCATCAGCGCGCAATGCCATTTGCCGCGCATTAAGAGGAACATGCAGAACCTCGCGGAGGCGTGCGGTGTGAGCAGCACTGCGTGGGGGCAGACGGTCTATCGCGTCCCTGAGCCGGACGCCGTGGCGCGACTGGGTGAGATGCGCCTTCGGGAGATCGGGCTGGGGTTTCGCGCGCCGTTTCTCGCGTCGGCTGCCATCAGGATTGCAGAGGGCGAAATCGATCTCGACGCTCTTTGTGAGTTGTCGTATGAGGAGTCAAAGGGCGAGCTGCTGACATTCAAGGGCATTGGGCCGAAGATCGCCGACTGCATCCTCGCGTTTTCGCTGGATCACATGGAGGCATTTGCGGTGGATCGGTGGGTGAGCCGCGCAGTGACTCGTCTCTATATGGATGGGGCAAAGACGGCGGAGGACAAGATTTCGGCGTGGGGGCGGGAGCGATTCGGCAAGTATGCCGCCTATGCCCAGCAGTTGTTGTTCCAGGAGGAACGAGAGGTGGCGATGCGGGAGCGCGGGTTGCCAGGGAGCGTCATGATCCGGCAGAGGCGGCAGAATCGCGCGCTTTCCACTGCCGGATAAGCGCTATTTCACCCTCCATTTGCAGGACGAGGCCGTCAAGGCGGTCGTCACGTAGTTGATTGAGATATTTGCCGATCCGTGGGCCCTGCGGCACGCCGAGTTCGAGGAGGTCATTGCCGTCGAGTTCCGGCCTGACGTGTCTCCACGTGCCGAGATATGAGGCAATGGATCGTGCTTCAGGGGCATCGCCGGTGAGGTAGATGGCAGCGAGGGCGGCGGGTTCGAACAGGGCCAGCGCGCTCGAGATGAGGCTTGGCCGGCCGGACTCTGACGCCTCGCGGAACTTTGTCAGGCCGTCCGCTTTCCACAGCTGAATGTCGTCAACGGCGCGTCGCGAGCTGCCCATGAGATTGAACGTGTTGACGAGGGCTCCATAGTTCTGGCCGACAGTTGTGGCCACCAGGGCCCAGTAAACATCCAAGATGTCGGCGTCGTCCGGTCTGACAGCGGCCTCGCGGTCTGACAGTGAGATGTTAAAGAGACCGTTGACCCAATTGGACGCGGTGGGGATGTGGTCAAGCACACCCCAGGATTGGAGCATGTACAGCCCCTCAATGGGCTTTTCTTCTCGCCAAAGCCTGTTGAACTCATTGCGGAGCCGATCAGGCCCCACCATCTTGATGTTGAGGGCGTCGCTCTTGAGCCATGTTTCCGTGTCGGCGTGGAGCTTGAATCGGAGGCGTGATGCGTAGCGGGCGGCGCGAATAATGCGCGTGGGGTCATCGCGAAATGAGGCGGGATGCAGGGCGCGCAGGACACCGGCCTGGACATCATTTATGCCCCGATGCGGGTCAATGATGCGCCCAAAATCCATTGAGCCGATGGAGGCCGCTATCGCGTTGGCCGCAAAGTCGCGCCGTCCGAGGTCGTCCTCAATGTTGGCGGGTGTGACATGAGGCAGCGCGCCGGGCGACGCATAGGTCTCTCTTCGGGCGGTCGCAATGTCGATGTCCCGGGCGCCGACGGTCAGTTTGATGGTCATGAACTGCGATACTGCCGTTCTGCGCGCGAGGCGCGCCTGAACGGCCATCTGGGCCAGCTCTTCCGCGTTGCCCTGTATGACGAGGTCCACCTCATCGAGCTGTCGGCCAAGCAGGATGTCCCGCACCGCGCCGCCGACGATGTAGAGCGTGCCAGGCTCCGCCAGACCGCCGAGCGTGCGGCATGTCTCCATGAGGTCCGGCGGGAGCGCCTGCCCCAATTCCAGCGCAATGCTGTTGGTCATCATGGATATATGATTGCACGTCAGGCAATTGCTTTGACTCACTGGGACGGGCATTCTAGAATCTAATTGCGAAACAAAAAAGATTTGAGCCAAAGTGGGCTCTGTGGAGGTATCCGTGGCAACAGAGGTTGGCACAAAGCCGGTGGTGTACACACTGACGACGTGCCCGGCGTGCGTTGTGATGAAAGAGGATTGGACAAAGCAGGGTCTCGAGTTCGAGGAGCGCCAGGTCGATGAGAACCAGGCGTGGCTGGATGAGGCGCGCACGTTCGGCGACGTCGTGCCCATCGTCGTGTACCCGGACGGCAAGGTGACGATGGGCTACAAGGACATGATCAGTTGTAATATAGGGTAGATATGGTACGGACCCACAGTATGAAAGCACCGTCCGAGAAATAGGAGAGAACGCAATGGCTGAGAAGACAACGGTGGTATCGCCTGAGCGATTTGGGTCGGGTTTCGCGTACGACGACTACATCGCACAGATCAAGGTCAATAAGGATAAGTTCGAGCAGTATTACGAGAGCGCGCAGCTTACGGACGACGATGTGACGTTCTTCCGTCGGGCGAAAGAGGCGGGCGCGACGAAGATGCTGATCATCGGCGAGGACTGGTGCCCGGATGTGTTCCGGGGGATGCCGGTCCTGGCAAAGATCGCCGAGGCGGCGGGCATGGAAGTCAGTGTTTTGCCCCGTGACGAGAACCTGGACGTGATGAACGAGTTTCTGAAGGAAGGCGAGTACTTGTCCATTCCTGTGCCGGTGTTCTACACCGATGACATGGATGAGATTGCGCATTGGCATGAGCGCCCCGTCGCCGCGAATGAGGAGATGCCGAAGATCAACGAGGATACGAAGGCTGAGATGCCGGACGCGGACGAGCAGGCGGTCCGACTCGCGGTTCGTGAGCGGATGCAGGCCCGTTACCCGGCCTGGCAGGTGGAGACGGTGAGAGAGTTGCGCGATCTGCTTGCGGAGAAGCTGGCCCTCTAATTCCGAAGAGCCACTCCCACACGACTTGAGCCCTGATGCCAACCACTGAACCGAATAACGTAAGTTCAGCCGAGAAGCATCTCGGTATCGTTTTCCGTGACAAGAGTTTATTGCAGCAAGCGTTGCTGCACGCTTCTCGTGTCAACGAGCATGAGGGCCTTACCGCAAGGGATTCAAACAGGCGACTTGCGTTTCATGGGGACGCCACGTTGTCTCATGCCATCGTACTGATGCTCAACAGGTATGAGGAATTGGCGGACGTGGATGAGGGCAACTTGACGATTCTTCGGCAGAAGCTGGTCAATGGCCAGACACTTGCGGAGATTGCCGGCGAGCTGCGGATCGGTGAATGCCTGTTGCTTGGCAAAGGCGAAGAGAGTTCCGCCGGCAGAAGCAGGATCAGCAACCTTGAGGACGCGCTGGAGGCCGTGATTGGAGCGATTGAGCTTGATCAGGGCTTTGAGGGGGCGCTTAAGTTTGTGAAACAGCATTTTGGGCCCCGATTGAGGGATCTTGTCAAGAAAGGCGGCGACGCAAATGACACCTAGTGGAATTGCAGGAACTCATGCGGGGCACGTGCAGGCTTCGTCTGAGATATGTGGACATCGATAACTGTTCTGGCATGAACGGCGTTTACTAAAGAGACAATCCGAAACTCTGAGGTGTGACTAATGGATGCTCTCGGACGGCTACGAACTTGGCACATTGTACTTGTCGTTGGGCTGCTTATTGCCGGCGTGTTGGCAGCGTATTACTTCATCGAAATAGCCCAGGCGGATGAGCAGGATGGCGATAGCCTTACTGACAATGAGCAGCTTGTTGCGGTTGTGCGCGGCGATCTTGTGAACCAGGTGCAGACGGGCGGGACACTCAAGCTGCCGAGACGGGAGTCTGTTCGGCTTGGGCCAGGCTCCGTTGTGAAGGACGTGCTGGTCGTTGAGGGTCAGGCCGTGGTTGAGGGTCAAGCCCTATTGACGTTGGATGAAGCCACGGTGGCGATGCACGACATGGACGTGGCGAGGGCGCAGATTATTTTGCGAGACGCCCACGAGACCCTGGAGGATATGCTGCCGAATGCGGAGAGCGATGTTCTCGACGCCGATGTAGCGGTGATTGAGGCGGAGAGGAAGCTGTCGAAGACCAACAGGGATGAGGGCGAAAAAGTGGAAGCGGCGCTGGAAGAACGCGAGGCTGCGGAGAAGGCATATCGAGACGTGTACGGAGCGTGGCTTGGGGCGACGCTGGCGCCGGAAGACTTTGACCTACCCCCCGATGTCCTCTTGATGCAATGGAGCCTTGACCTGGATTGGCTGCTAAGCCCGGAAGGGCCGTTTGACCCCGGGAGCGGAGTGTTTTCGGGATCGACACCGTCTGACGATCCCAACACGCCGTGGTCTGAAACTGCGGTATATGGAGTTGTTAATTTTTATCCCGGCGATATCGTCGCGAGGTGTGAGACGGACCAACACCCGCTCAATGGACACTGTCTTGAGAAGGGTTTCACAGATAGCTGGGAGATGCTGGTCCGAGCCCGCGACACACTCGAGGACACGGTGGAAGACAGGGACAATGCGGTCAAACAGGCGGAACACAATCTGATTGCGGCCCTGGACGCTCGGGAACAGGCGCTGATTGCGCTGGCAGACGCCGGCGTGGATGAATTTGGCTATGCTCGCAAACTCAGGGAGGCTGAGCTTGTGACCGCGCGCGTTGCGTTGGAGGATGCCCTACAGAAGCGGGAAGAGGCGACGATCCGAGCGCCAATCAACGGAATCGTGGCAGTGCTGAATGCGATTCCGGGTGAGCCGCTGGATACGGACTCACGCATTGCAATCGAGATCATTGATACCTCGGTTGTGGAACTTGAGGGCCTGATTGATGAGACTGATGTCCTGCGAATCGACTACGGGGACGCGGCTGAGATCACGCTGGATGCAATGCCCGGCCAGATTTTCAGCGGAGAGATAACGTCCATCTCATCAGCGGCCCAACTCCAGCAGGGCATCGCTGTGTTTACGATCATGATTCGCGTCAATGTGCCGCCGGACTTTGACTTACGGGAAGGTATGAACGCGACGGCCCGGATGGCCGTGGATATGCTGAGCAATGTACTACTAGTTCCCGTGCAGTCCATCTATGGAACGTTCCAGGAGCCGCTTCTCCGTGTTGTGGTCGACGGCACGATCATTTCGCGACCGGTGACGCTGGGTAACAATGACGATTTCTGGGTTGTTGTGGAGACGGGCGTGAATGAGGGCGAAGAGGTCATCATGCACGTGTCCGAGGCTGATGAATTCGTGGGCTTCCAAGGAGGCCCCGGGTTTCAGAGGCAGACTGTGAGGACAATTGGTTAGTGGCGTCGGAACGAGGGACGGCGGGGAGACATCGTGATCGAGCTGGCAAACGTCACGAAGATTTACCGCATGGGCGAGGTTGAGATTGCCGCGCTGCGCGACGTGAGTCTCGGCGTTGGAGACGGGGAGATGGTCGCGATTATGGGCGCGTCCGGCTCCGGAAAGTCGACGATGATGAACATCCTGGGATGTCTTGATGTTCCGACAACGGGGCGCTATTCACTGGATGGCTATAACGTGGGGCGCATGTCCGATGGGCGGCTGGCAGGGATCCGGAACCGAAAGATCGGATTTGTTTTTCAGAATTACAATTTGCTGCCGCGCCTTACTGCGCTCGCGAATGTGGAGTTGCCGTTGCTGTATGCGGGGCGAAAGGAATCCGCGATGCTGGCTCGACAGGCGCTACGTCGCGTGGGCCTGGCGGAACGCACGAATCACAGGCCCACCGAGATGTCGGGCGGTCAGCAACAGCGGGTGGCGATTGCGCGAGCGCTTGTGAATGAGCCATCGATCCTGCTGGCCGATGAGCCGACGGGGAACCTGGATTCACGCTCCGGGCAGGAGATTATCCAGATACTGCAACGATTGAATCAAACATCCGGGATCACGGTTATCCTCGTCACGCACGAGGAGAGTGTGGCGCGGTATGCCGGACGAGTTGTCACGATGCGGGACGGCGAGATCGTAGGCGATGACACTGTCGAGTCTCCCGCCGTGACGCAGACTGCGCGGGTGTCTCAATCGTTCAAAGGGCCAACTGAGTGAGCCCTCTCCGCACACTGCTTTCCGCCCTTCAATCAGTGGGGGGGAATAAGCTACGCAGCCTGCTAACGCTGCTGGGCATTGTCATCGGCGTTGCCGCCGTGATTTCGCTCATGTCGATCGGGCGCGGCGTGCAGGTTTCAGTCACGTCTTTCATCCAGGATCTCGGCACCAACATTCTATTTGTGAGTCCGTCAACCGGATCGTTGACGCTGGACGACGCGTATGCGCTGGTTGATCCGGTGCTCGCTCCATCAGTGGATCAGGTCGCCCCGGAGATCAACGCATTTGGCAACGTCACCGTGATTGATGAATTCGGCGCTCGCACTATTTCAGGCGAGATTACGGGCGTCACGCCTGAGTACCGCGAGGTGCGGGGGTATGAGGTTGATATAGGGGACTTCGTCGGACTCCCGCATGTCATTAATGCGTCGGATGTTGCCGTGCTTGGCGCGCAGGCGTCGGTGGATCTGTATGGCGGCCGCAACCCCGTCGGGCGGAGGATAAAGGTGAACGGGCGCCAGATGACGGTTATCGGTGTGCTGGAGAGCAGGGGCGGGGGCGCATTCAGCTTCGAGGACAATCGTGTGCTAATTCCGATAACGACCGCTTTCCGCCGCATCAGCGCGGATCGAACGGTGGAGGGAGTGGCAGGCGTCGATACGATCAGCGTGCTCGTGGAAGACGTTGAGGATATGGAGAGGGCGGAGAACGAGGTTGGGCGTATCCTCCGCCTGCGGCATCGCATCACCGATGAGGACGACTTTGATATCAGGAATCAGCAGGCGGCGCTGGAGGCGTTTCGGGAAACGACGCAGGCGTTCGTGCTCTTCCTGGGGGCGATTGCCAGCATCTCGCTGGTCGTCGGCGGGATCGGAATCATGAATATCATGCTGGTCTCTGTGACTGAGCGGACGCGAGAGATCGGCATCCGCAAGGCGGTGGGGGCGAGGCGCTGGGACATTCTTTCGCAGTTTGTGCTGGAGGCGATGTTGCTGAGCCTGGGCGGCGGGATTATCGGCGTTCTGCTGGGGATGCTCATCGCGCAGGGGATGAATGTGACCCTTCTGGCCGAGGAGGATATCCGAACAGTCGTGAGCACTGATATCACAATCCTGGCGCTGGGCGTTTCAATACTCATCGGGCTGGTGTTCGGCATCTATCCGGCGATGCGGGCGGCTGCGCTGCATCCAATCGAGGCTCTGCGGTATGAATAGGGGAATCTGAGGAAAAGAGCATGAGTTTGGATGGCGACCGGGAGGATTCAGGGGGTCTGGGTGTTCGCCCACTAATCGGTATCGCGGCGCTCGTGCTGGTGGTTGGGCTTGGCATTGGCGGAGCTTTTGCCATTGGACTCCAGATTGGTCGTGGGCAATCCGAGGTCGTGGAAGAACCACCGCAGCTCGCAATCACGGCGGAACAACCCGTCACGGAAGAGATTGCGCCCGGGGAGTTTGTTACGAATGCGCCGGGGGGAGAGATTCCGCCCGCTGCTTTGCAACGCCTACGCGCAGAGGGAGCTTCAGAGGAGGACATTGCTGCAATTCGCGCCCAATTTTCGCAATTCCAGGGTGGTCAACAGGGTTCTGGGCAGGGACGGCCGGGATTCGCGGCGGGCACGGGTGATGCCGATGCTGCGGGGATCGGGACGCGGCTGACAGGAACCATTGAGTCCATCGATGGCGACGTGATTACGCTCATGACGCCGGCGGGATCGCAACGTATTTCAACTATTTCCGGCACGCGCATCACCATCACGCAGGCCGGTGATATTGATGACCTTACCGTTGGGGATCGGGTGACGATTGCCGCGGTGGCCGGACCGGAGCCGGACGTGCTGGAAGCGGCGAGTATCACGTCAGTGTCTACTGAGGAGTAGGGCGGGGGCTGCGCGGGTGGCTTGGCGGTACTGAGGTTGGTTGCGCTCCGAGATTAAGATTCCCGCGTTCGCGGGAATGACGGGTGGGGGCGCGGGAATGACGGGTGGGGGCGCGGGAATGACGAGTGGGGGCGCGGGGATGACGGGTGGGGGCGCGGGAATGACGGGTGGGCGGCGCGGGGATGACGGGTGAGGGCGCGCGGGTGGGGGCGGTGGAATGACGGGTGGGGGCGCGGGGATGACGGGTGAGGGCTGCGGGAATGACGGGTGAGGGCTGCGGGAACGACGGGTGGTGGCGCGGGAACGTCAAAATAAGGCGTGCGATAATGATTCTGTAATGACGACACAGCGAACGCGCCTTTCTGTGCCTCTATTTGACCGGCTTGTGCCCCGCTATCGGGACATGAAGCCGTATGAGCCAGTTGCGCCGCCGGAGCGGTTGCAGGCGGAGAGCGGGGTAGGCAAGGAGGGCATCGTTCGCCTGAACGCGAATGAGAATCCGTATGGCCCTCCGCCGCGAGTTCGCGAGGTGATTGCGTCGTTTGACGCGGCACACATCTATCCGGACCCGGATCACGCGGCCCTGCGCGCCGGCCTTGCACGATATACGGGTTTCGACGTTGAACGCATCGTCGCGGGGTCTGGCAGCGACGAGTTGATCGCCCTGTTGGTCAGGCTCTTTGTGGGACCCGGCGATACCGTCGTCACCACGCCGCCGACGTTTGGGATGTACGCGGTAGAAGCGGATCTTGCGGGGGCGCGCTTTGTTGGCGTGCCGCGCAATGTGGAGGATTTCTCCATTGACGTGCCGGGACTCGTTGAGGCGGCGCGGGGCGCGTCCATCGTATTTTTTTCGACACCCAACAATCCGACGGGCAACAGCGTTTCCGAGGCGGAGATTCGAGCAGTCGCGGAGACCGAGACTCTCACCGTCGTCGATGAAGCCTATGCGGAGTTTTCCGGAAGGTCGCTCATGCCGCTGGTGGATGAGTACCCCAATCTCATTTTTCTGCGAACGTTCAGCAAGTGGGCCGGGTTGGCCGGGCTGCGCGTCGGCTACGGCATTTTCCCCGCCGATCTTGCCGCGATTCTCATGACGGTGAAGCCGCCGTATAACGTCAGCACTCTGGCGCAGGTGGCGGCGATTGCGGCCATTGATGACCTGGACGCGGCGATGGCAACGGTCAATACCATCGTGCGTGAACGCGCGGTGCTGGAGGAGGCGTTGCGGTCGCTGCCGAGCGTCCACGTCTATCCGTCAGATGCCAACTTCCTGCTTGTGCGGTTCCTTGAGCACGATGCAAAGGGGCTGCACGCGGCACTGCTGCGTCGAGGCATCGCCTTGCGGCATTTCAGCACGCCTGAGTTGCGGGACTGCATCCGGATAAGCGTGGGACGGCCGCGAGACCATGAGCGAATGCTTGCGGCCCTGCGTGAGGAGATGGAGGCGCAGCGATGACGGGGCAGGGAACACCGGCGCCGCGGCAGGCCACCGTGCGGCGAGAGACACGCGAGAGCGTCATTGAGGTAACGCTGAATCTTGATGGCGCGGCGACGTACGATGTCAGCACCGGGTCACTTATGTTGAATCACCTCATCGATCAGTTGGGGCGGCACAGCGGTTTCGACCTTACGGTGCGCGCCGAGGGGCTGAAAGACCCGGACGGGCACCACACGGCGGAGGACACGGGCATCGTGATTGGGCGCGCGCTTGGCGAGGCGCTCGGCGACCGGACGGGCATCCGTCGCATGGGCCATGCAATAGTGCCGCTGGACGATGCGCTTATCACCGTCGCCGTTGACCTTAGCGGGCGGGGCTACGCCGTCATTCCACTTACGTTTTCGACGCCGATGATGGGCGATCTTCGCACTGAACTGGTTTCTCACGTCCTGGAGTCAATCGCACGTGAGGCGCGGATAAATCTGCACGTTGTACAGAACGCCGGAGTAAATGACCACCATATCGCGGAGGCGACGTTCAAGGCGCTGGCAAAGGCGCTGGATTCTGCCACGCGGCAGGATGAGCGGTTCACGGGCGTCGCGCCATCCACGAAGGGGACGCTGACAGGATAGGGCGGCGGCCCCCCCTCACCCTAACCCTCTCCCCGAGGGAGAGGGGATTTTTCGCGTTTCCGCGTTCCGGCGATGGCGGTTACTGGCGCTTCTTCCGGGTTCCCGTGTCAAGCACGGGAATGGCGAGACCGGCGTTATTCGGTTTCTGAGACCTCGAACCGATAATCTTCAATAACCGGATTTGCCAGCAGTTGGCGGCACATTTCCGTTGCGCGTGTTTCCGCGGCCTCTTGTGAGGGGGCCTCGCCGAGTTGGATTTCAAGGTAGCGGCCCGCGCGCACGGCGGAGACGGAATCGTAGCCGAGGCTCTTTAGCCCGCCCAGGATTGAGAGGCCCTGCGGATCGACAACGCCGGGCTTGGGTGTGACGTAGATGCGCGCGAGGTAGTTTGCCATTCTGTCGATAAGGCGGGGCAGCCCGCTAGCTTTCGCGTTGGCTGTCTGCGCCGTTCGGATGGTTGCGGCGGCGCATTCGCTGTACGGCCATGACGGCGAGCGTGGCGGCCAAGGTGCCAAAGATGACGGGCAGGAACAGCTTGACGGTTATCGGCATCTCGCTGAATTGGGAGACGCCCCAGACGGTGGAGATTGCGCCGGCGATGGTGTAGGACATGATGGCGGCGGCAAGGATGATTACCCCGCCCAACAGCACTCTGCCGATGCTCACAGCGCCAGCTCCTGCTTCGTGAGCATCCGGTAGACATCGCGGTACTTGTCGATGGTCTGTTGCACGATGTCGTCGGGAAGTTCGGGCGCGGGCGGTTCGCGATTCCAGCCGGACTCCGTCAGCCAATCGCGGATGATCTGCTTGTCAAAGCTGGGCTGCGGCTTGCCGGCCTCGAAGATGGAGGCGTCCCAGTAGCGGGAGGAATCGGGGGTTAGTAGTTCGTCGATGACGGAGATCTTGCCGTCGATGATGCCGAACTCGAACTTGGTGTCGGCGAGGATGACGCCCATTGCCTGTGAATACTCGGAGGCCATGCGGTAGAGGGCGAGGCTGTGCTCTTCCAACGGCCAGGCGATGTTGCCGCCCACACGCTTCCAGAGCTCATCAATCGTTAGGGGCAGATCGTGGCCGGTCTCCTCCTTGGTGGTGGGCGTGAAGAGGGGAGTTTCAAATGCCTGGCTGTCGACCATGTCGGCCGGTAGTTCGTAGCCCTGCACCGTGCCTGATTTGCGGTATTCCGCGAGGGCGGAGCCGGTGATGTAGCCGCGCACGACACATTCGATGTCGATGCGCTCGGCCTTTTTGACGACCATGGCGCGGCGGGCGGTTGGCTCATCGAGGTCGCCGAGCTTGTATTGATTGGCGATCTCCGGCTCATAGGCCATGCCGATGAAGTGGTTGGGGAACTCATGGCCGGAGCGTCGGAACCAGAAGGCGGAGATCTCCGAGAGGACGATGCCGCGACCGGGCACGCCGGTGGGCATGACGACATCAAAGGCGGAGACGCGATCCGTGGCGACGAGCAGCAGCGTGTCGTTGCCGAGATCATACGTATCGCGAACCTTGCCGCGATGGATCATCGGGAAGGAGAGTTGGGTTTCAAGCAGGGCGTCTGTCATGGCTCAATTGTAGCGCACGGGGTGGGCGTGGCGACGGGGGTAACACGCCACATTGATGGGCATGTTGGCAGGGTTGATGATGCTGTCTGTCCTGAGCCTGATCCTGGTGATTCCGGGGCTGCTGGATGCTCTTGCGTCGGCGGTCGGCGAGATGGCGGAGGGTGATACGTCGCCCTTTGAGGTGATTTCTACCGTCGTCAGCCTGGTTGTTGCAATCTGGAGCATCACCCTCGCAATCATTTTGATTCGTGAGAACTATCGGCTGAGTACGGGGATTGCAGTGCTGAGCGGCATCGCGTCGTTCTTTGCCGTAGCCATCATAGGAATCATCTTTTTCTTCATGCTGATCCTCTTCATCGTGATGATCGCCATCGGCGTAGGCATCGCGACTTAAGCGGTAGGGCGTATTTTCGACAACCGTGTAGAGAGAGGCGTGCGGGCTGCGCTTTCGCCCAGCCCGCACGCCTTCTTTTTTGTGCCTCGCCCACCAAGACATTCAATTGCGCGTAGACTGCGTGGCAGGGGAGTGATGCCATGAACGCCGGTCAAACTACCGACCCACCGCGCCGATATGGAGGCAATTCTCAGGCGCCTGACCTGACAGAGCTTCCCCGATGGTACTTGGGCCTGATAATTGCGCCCGTGCGCACAATCCAGGAGTTCGTCAGGAGGCAAGCCAAGTGGGTGGGGTTGGTGACGCTGTTGATTGTTGCGATCGTCAACCTCGTTGTCGTGATTGCATTGGGCGTCAGAAGCCTATGGTTAGGCTCAGTCGACGGAGTTGACGCAGGCACAATATCTCTGTTGATCCTGGGGGAACTGATCGGCATCACGCTTCTGGTGGTCCTGCTCTTCGTCCTGGCATTGCTGGCACACGGCTTTTCCAGGATGCTCGGAGGCAAGGGGTCGTTTCTCGGCATGTTGTCCGGGCTGATGTTATTGTCCATCTTGACTCTGTTGAGCTTCGCAACTTCACCAGTCCTCACGCTGGCTCGTTTGTCAGATGTTTGGAGTCCGTCAGGACTAATAGAAGAAGCGTTAACTGTGACGGCAGTCAATTGGATCATGTACCTGTGGCCGTTTACCCTGGCCTTCATTCTCGTGCGGGAGAACTATCAGTTGACCACGGGCAGGGCAGTAGTGAGTTGGCTGGGCGCCTCCGCCGTCGTCTTTGTCATTGTTGCCGTGCCGATTCTGTTGTTCTTGCTTCTGCTATATGGCTTGGGTTCGTCAATGGGATATGGACAGGCCTAGATGCTCAGCGCGCAGCCTGAGGGCAACAGCCCGCCTCCCGTCGACTACAACCCGGACGAGTTTTGGTTGCGGACGCTTTTGCGGTGGTATATCGGGCTGGTAATTCGGCCCTCGCCGACGATACGGGAGATTGTGGAGCGGCGGCCGGTGTTGGCGGGGGTGGGGACGGCTGTTGTAGGGAGTGCGATGTCTGTTGTGGTCTATGATGCTGCGTATCAGTTACTTGAATTTCAGTCTTTGTCGATTGATCAAGTGAACTCGGGTGAAGTTCAAGTCGGACTTGTCGCTATTCCCTTGTGGTGCGCTTTGATCGTCAGCGCATTTACACTCTGGTCGCTAGTTATTCATTGGATCGCGGAACGGTTTGGAAACCGCGCAAGCTTTCATAGGACCTTTTCTGCGATGTTGGTTATCTCTGCGATCCTTTTCGCGGTGTTTTCAAGCGGAATTCTGGCGGCTTCCCTAATCATTGACCCTGGAAGCCCCAGAATCTTCAAGGATGCGCTCCACACGGTAACAAATGTAACGCTAGCACTCACTGTTGTCGGGTTACTTTGGATCTGCTCCCTGTCTGCAATCATGGTCAAGGAGCAATACGACCTCCATATAGGGAAAGCTGCTCTGGCGGTTGCCTTGAGCATCATTCCGACCTTCGTACTGGGGTACGTACTACTAGGTCTGCTGTTGCTTGCGGCATTATTTAGCGGCCTCGCTTCATTCGGATAATCCACTGGCTTGCCCCCCACCGCGTAGTATGGATAGATGTTTATTGATCCGACGGCGGAGTTGAGTGGCGGGCGGGGCGGGGTGCATCTCCCACGAGAACGCTTTTGCGCGTAGACTGCGTGGCAGGGGAGTGATGCCATGACCTTTGACGAAACTGCGCTACAACAATCCGGCGGCAACGCCTCGCCTCCGGTCGGCTACAACCCGGACGAGTTTTGGTTGCGGATGCTTTTGCGGTGGTATATCGGGCTGGTGATTCGGCCTTCGCCGACGATACGGGAGATTGTGGAGCGGCGGCCGGTGTGGGTGGGGTTGGGGACGGCTGTTTGTGTTTCCATGATTCTTGAAGGGCTCAGTGAAGTCCTTTACTCCAACCGCGACTTTTCCAACCGCGACTTTTCTGGCTACTTGGAAACCCTTGCGATTATTGGAATCCGAACACTGGTCTACTTCCTACTCGCTTGTTTGCTGGCGGCTCTTTTTGCGCTTATTGGGCATCTCATTAACAGCGTGATAGGCAGTTCAGGTTCTTTCACCGGCTCTTTTTCGGCTGTGGCGATGCTCAATGTACTGAGGTTCGTCTGGTTGATTCCAATTGCTGCAGAGCAAGCTGGTTTGGGAATCCGATTCGATGACCCCTCTCTTCCGTTAGATCCCTTTCCCGCGTGGTTCGCCCCATGGGGCATCAACTGGTTGACTTTACTGCCGATTGTCGTATGGGGGATTATTCTCGCGGCCATCGTCTTTCGCGAGAATTATGCTCTGTCCAATATTCAGGCATTTGTGTCTACCTTCGCATCGCTCGTGGCAGTTGTTGCTATTTGGGTGTTGCTACTGTTTATTGTTGTAGTTCTTCTATTTGCTGCACGAATTTGACGCGGGTTAAGAGAGAAGCTTTGGCTTCCCCTCCAACCCGCGTAGTATGGATAGATGTTCATTGATCCTTCGGCGGAGTTGAGTGACCGGCGGGGCGGGCAGGGGCGGAGCGCTGAGCGGCGTAAGCGGCCCGTGTTGTTCTATCTGCGCGGTATCGTGCGGACGCCTTCCTGGACGTTTAGCGATATCGCCATTGATCAGCCGACGCTAAGAGGCACGGGGGTCCTGCTGCTTGGGTTGGCGGTGGCCGGGGCGCTGTTTGGCGCGGGCGGGCTGTTTCCCGCTCTCGAGGGAGTAGCGGGGACGGCGCTGAGCGCGGCGGGGTTCGTCGTCGTGGGGTACGCATTCCTCCTGTTCTGGGTAGTGATGCTGCACCTTATTGCCAAGGTGTTCGAGGGCGAGGCGAGCATCGCGGAGGAGTTGTCGGCGATGACGTACGCGGCGCTGGCGCTGTGGCTACTCGTGCCGATCTCGCTGTTATGGCTCGTGTCGGGCGGCGCTCAGCCGCTCGTGATGGTTCTGGGCGTGATGGTGACGACGCTGGCCGCGCTCAGGCTGACATATATCGCGGTGCGTGAGGCGAATCGGTTCCTCGGCACGCAGGCGATCCTGACGATGCTTGCGCCGCCGCTGGGGCTGGGGCTGCTGGGGATCGGGACGTTCTTCATCGTCGCGTTCGGGACGTTGATATTTGCCTAGGGCTGCAAACCCAGACCCATCGCGTATACTGAGGGCAGTGGCAGGGAGGTAGCATGACGATTCCGCACATACCTGAGTTGATTATCATCCTGGCGATTATCCTGTTGATCTTTGGGGGTCGCAAGCTGCCTGAGGTGGCGCGCTCCATGGGGAGTTCGATCCGCGAGTTCCGCAAAGGGGCGCAGTTGGAGGAGGGCAAGTCGTCGGAGGAGTCTGACACGTCCTCAGAGGCCGCCAAGGAGCCGGACTCAACGACTGCCAAGACGTGATCCTCTGATTTCAGAACGGTAAGATTAAGGGCGCCGCCGCAAGGCGGCGCTCCTGTTTCTGGCGCCGCCTTGCGGCGGCCAAAGCGTCGATTCGCTCAGTAACGACAAGGCGATGAGTTAGGTATACTGCTGGCATGTCAAAGAAACTTCAGGTTCTGTTGGATGACTTAGAGTATGAGATGATCCAGGCGGTCGCCAAATCCCGGGGGATGACCGTTTCGGAGTGGGTGCGGCAGGTGCTGCGCAAGGCCCTCCATGTGGACCCCAATTCCACTAAGAAACGTGCTTCCCCTGAGGAAAAACTCCGCGCCATAGCGAAGGCCTATCGCCACCAACACCCAACAGCCGATATCGAGGTCATGCTTGCTGAGATTGAGGCCGGCCGCAATCTCCAGTGATACGTGATATTCGTTGATTCAAACGTGCCCATGTATCTCGTGGGCGTTGATCACCCAAACAAAGACCGCGGCAACGACCGATTGAGGCAGTTTGCTGCGCAACGCGAACCTCTTGTCACGAGCGTGGAGGTCTACCAGGAGATTCTCCACAGATATGCAACAACCCGTCACCGTCAGGCCATAAATGATGCCTTCGATGCCCTCGATAGAATCGTCGATGCCGTCCTGACATTCGGCGTTGCTGAAGTTCGGGCAGCTAAGGAGATTGTCTACGAAATACGAGAGTTGTCGGCTCGTGATGCCCTTCACATAGCCGTCATGAACAGCGTCGGCATCAGCCGCATTTTTAGCTTTGACAGAGGGTTCGACTCCTACGCCGGCATTGAACGGTTGGGATGACCTGCACCGGTAGGGTAGCTATCCGGATTCAGACCGCTTCCTCTGCCACGCCGCCAAACGCGCCATCAGCAGTCCAACCTCATATAGCGCCCAAATTGGGATGGCCCAGATGACCATGTTGATGGGGTCGCCGGTGGGGGTGATTATGGCGGCGGCGACGAATGAGAGCAGGAGCGCGCCCTTTCGCTTTTTGCGGAGGCTCGCGGGATCGATGATGTCGATGCGGGCGAGCAGGTACATGACCACGGGTATCTCAAAGAGCAAGCCCATCGCAAAGATGAGCCAGACCGTCGTGCCGACGATGCTCTCGACGCGGATCTGCGGAAGGATGTCCTCTCCAAGGAACTCGGGGAGAATCCGCATCATCACCGGTATCGGCACGAAGAACGCAAATAAAATGCCGCCGATGAACAGGCCGCTCGTGATGGGCAGCGAGACGTAAAGGAAGGTCTTTTCCGTTCGGCTAAGGGCGGGCCGGACGAACATGACCGCCTGGTAGAGGATCATCGGGAAGGCCACGACAATTCCACCCAGCAGCGCAATCTTCATGCGAACGCGGATGCCTTCCAGGATGTCGATTTGAACGACTTCGATGTCATCCGGGAACGGAATCAGCAGGACTTCGACGAGACGGTTGCCGATGGCGAACGCGCCTATCGCTCCGATGCCAACGACGATGAACGTCCACATGAGGCGAGTCCGCAGCTCCCGCAGGTGCGAGGAGAGCGGCATTGTCGCGACGGATACGCCCTCGGGTTCAGGAGTCGTCACTGCCTATCCTCCGGCGGTGAATCGGGGTCAGGCGGCTGAACCGTTTGCGGCGTGTCAGGCGATTCGGCGGTTTCGTCAGTTGAGGCATCCGCCGGTGGATCAGCGCGGCCCGTGTTGGGGCGCGCATCGGGGATGTCGAG
Organism: Dehalococcoidia bacterium; assembly: GCA_965205915.1. Lineage (GTDB taxonomy): Bacteria > Chloroflexota > Dehalococcoidia > UBA6926 > UBA6926 > VXMO01. The sequence continues at coordinate 48,928 of OZ242191.1, forward strand.
GGGGCGGCGGAGTTCGGTTTCGATGTCGCGGAGGGACTCGCGGGCGGACCGGAGGGGTTCGGTTTCTTCGCGGGCCTGAGTGCGGAGGTCTTCGGTGAGGGAGTTGATGGTGCGGCGGGCGCGGGCGACGATGCGTCCTATCTCTCCGGCAATCTCCGCGGCGCGCGCGGGGCCGACGATGATGATGGCGATGCCAGCAAGGAATAGGAGCTCAAGGCCGCCGATGTTGAAAACATCCATAGGGCAAGTGTATCTGACGGGTCTTTTTGCCGTTGGTGATTGGGCGTGGGAATTGAGGCCGGAGTCCGCGTTCCGGTTTTGTTCTCGGCTTGGAGTGCGGAGTTTGGTTGGGAAATGGAGATTGGGATTCCCGCGTTCGCGGGAATGACGGAGGGGGGCGCGGGAATGACGGGGGGGGGGGGCGTTCGTGGGAATGGTGGGGGGTCGTGGGAATGGAGGGGAAGGGGCGGGAACTATGGAGGGGGGTTGGACTCTATAATACGGGGGATGGCTGCTATAGACCCTCGGTTTGTTCGTAATTTTTCGATCATTGCCCATATCGATCATGGGAAGTCGACGCTTGCTGATCGTTTGCTGGAGGCGACGCGGACTGTTTCTCAACGCGAGATGCAGGATCAGTTGCTCGATCAGCTCGATTTGGAGCGGGAACGCGGCATCACGATAAAGTCGCAGGCCGTTCGGATGCTGTATGAGGCGCGGGACGGCAATACGTATCAGTTGAATCTCATCGACACGCCGGGGCACGTGGATTTCAGTTATGAGGTTTCGCGGAGCCTGCGCGCATGCGAGGGGGCGCTGCTGGTGGTGGACGCGTCGCAGGGGATACAGGCGCAAACGCTGGCGCACGCGATGCTCTCGACACAGCTGGGGCTGAACCTGGTGCCGGTGCTGAACAAGATCGACCTGCCGGGGGCACGTCCCGACGAGGTGAAGGCCGAGTTGGAGGACATGCTCGCGATTCCGGGGGAGGACGTGGTGTTGGCGTCGGCGAAAGAGGGCATCGGCATGGAGGACGTGCTGGAGGCCATCGTGAATGGGATTCCGGCGCCAAGGGGGGATTCAAACGCGCCGCTGCGTGCGTTGGTGTTCGACTCAAAGTACGACTCGTATCGCGGCGTCGTTGCGTATGTGCGGATATTTGACGGTTCCATTCCACCAAGCGGGCAGCTTCGGCTGATGTCGAACGGGCGGGAGATCGAGCCACTGGACGTGGGCGTGTTCACGCCGTGGCTGATTACCGCGCGTGACGGGTTGGCGATGGGCGAGGTGGGGTACGTCGCGACCGGGCTCAAGGACGTGCGCGAGTGTCGGGTGGGGGACACGATCACGTTGGCGGCGCGGCCGGCGTCGGAGGCGCTGCCGGGGTATCGACCGCTCAAGCCGATGATTTTCGCGGGGCTGTATCCATCAGGCGATACGGATTACAGCGATCTGCGGGACGCGCTTTCCAAGTTGCAGTTGAACGACGCGGCGTTGACATATGAGGCGGAGAGCAGCGTGGCGCTTGGTTTTGGGTTCCGGTGCGGGTTCCTGGGGCTGTTGCACATGGAGATTGTGCAGGAGCGGCTGGAGCGGGAGTACGATCTGGAGATTTTGATCACCGCGCCGAGCGTGGCGTACGAGATTCTGCGGACGGACGGCTCGACGTTTGTCATCCACAATCCGGCGGAGATGCCGAATCCGACGACGATCGACACGATGTATGAGCCGTGGATACGCGCGACGATTCTGTGCCCAAACGAGGTCGTGGGGCCGGTGATGGAGCTTATGTCCGAGCGTCGCGCGGAGTATGAGGAGATGGAGTATATCCAGACGGGCGCGGGGTCGTTGAGCGGGCAGGCTCGCGTGTCCATGCGGTATAAGATGCCGCTGGCGGAGATGCTTATCGATTTCTTCGACCAGTTGAAATCACGGACGCAGGGGTATGCGTCGCTGGACTATGAGGTGATCGACGCTCGCGAGGCGAATTTGGTGAAGCTGGATATTTTGGTGAATGAGGAGCCGGTGGACGCTTTGAGCGCCATCTATCCAAAGGAGGCGGCGTATCACCGGGGGCGGGCGCTGGTCTCACGGCTGCGAGCGACGATTCCGCGCCAGATGTTTGACGTGCCCATTCAGGCGGCGATTGGCGGGCGAATTGTCTCCCGGGAGACGGTGCGGGCGTTGCGAAAGAACGTGCTGGCCAAGTGCTACGGCGGGGACGTGTCGCGGAAGCGGAAGTTGCTTGAAAAGCAGGCGGAGGGGAAGCGCCGGATGAAGCGTGTGGGGCGCGTCGAGGTGCCGCAGGAGGCGTTTTTGGCGTTGTTGAAGTTGGGTGATGGGGATTAGACACCCGCCCCCAAGTTTATGAGGAAAACGAAACTTATAAATGGTATTTGCAGTAGAAGGCTAGCCAGACTGGTTAGAGCGGCTTTCCTATATGGCCACAATGACAGGCCCTCTGCAACCGCCGATACTACCACCGGACGAGCTGTAAGGACTCGATAATCTGTCAGGGATTCTTTTAACGAATACTGCCATATTCGGAAGAAGAGGAACGCGAGTATGCCGGAAACCAGCAGGGGGATTGAAATCCTCATAACATGTTCAGCCGCGCCGTACGCGACGTACCCAAGGTTGATTAGATGTTCCAGGTCAAATGAAACCGAAACAATGCTCAGCAAAATGACTAGTGCCCAAAGAACCCAATTGAACACCGCGCCAAAGAACCACAGTATATGAACACCCAATTGGCGGGACGGATAGGTCGAGCTTTGAACGGTATCGACGTAGCTCTGTAGATACATGAGCCCCCACGGAGACAAGACACGAGCGACTAGCACAGGAAAGAATCGTATTGTTGTCTTGGGCGCGGGAGGTGCGATTTGTGGTGTCTTAAGGAATCTAAACAGCGGCACGCTGCACAGTCCAACCAAGCTCAGAATCACGATCAGCAGGTGGATATCAAGGGTTAGCAACAGTGGAATGGATGCGATGCCAAATAGGTATACTCACCGTCTGCCGTGATGCCGCTCATCAGATATACAACGGTCATGATCATCCCTCATAAACGGTGTACACAACCATTGGCTGCGTAAGGCAGGAGTCGATGTGGGGACGTGTCCTAGCCTTGCCGGTTATCGCCAGCGGCGCATGTCGCCGCCGCGGTTACGCAAGGTCCGATGCTTGTCAAATGAGAGGGCGTCATACAGGCGTTGAGCTTGCTCGGCGGCGGTCGCGCCTTCCCAAAGCAGACCGATGGGGTTTTCGTCTGTGCTAAACTCACCGAATTCGTCGACCTGGAATATCTGCCAGTACTCGCCGTTAGTCAGAACGGCAGTGATGGATTCAGCGTCGGCGAGTTCTACGTAGAACAGGGCATCATCCTCCCAATCCCGGGTGTCCTCAAACAACCTCTTAGCTTCAACGATTATCGTAGGGGCCCCAGTTTCCGTGAACATGGCGTAGTCAACACGATGCTTTGTATCGTCATTCACGCGGTATTCAGGCAGGCAGTTCGCTGACCGCCTCGGTGCGCCCCAACCAAGAGCATTTAGAATCGGATCGATGATTCGTCGGCGCGTTTCCCTCTCGTTTGGATCAGCATCGCAATCGTAATAGTCCTCGATAATGGGTTCGACAGCGATGATCGCCTTTTCGACGTCTCGAACGCACACTGGTCACCGCCTTTCTTTCCGTACGGCTATGCGGGGGCAGTATAGCACTGTTGTCCTGTTGGAGGGAAATGGCGGATAGATTGGATGTCTGGATTCCCGCTTTCGCGGGAATGACGGAGGGAGAGCGGGGGGTTATACAATTGGGGCGGCAGGGTTGTGGCCGCTCATGTCCTTCGACACGCTCAAGATGAGCGGGTGCGGGAATGACGGGGATGGATTCCGGCTTTCGCCGGAATGAGGGGAACAAATGGGTGGGGCGGGAATGACGGAGGGGAGATGGCGCGGGTTAATGCGGTTAAGGATCGGCTGGGTCGGGGCGAGGCGGTTATCGGGTCGTTTTGCAATGTGCCTAGTCCTGAGGCGGTGGAGATTTTGGGGTGGGCAGGGTTGGATTTCGTCATCATCGACGCGGAGCATGGGCCTGCCGATCTTGAGACGGTGACCAATATGGTGCGCGGGGCTGAGGCGTCAGGGACGACTCCCATCGTTCGCGTCGCTATGAATGAGCCGCAGAATATTTTGAGACACCTTGATTCCGGCGCGCAGGGGTTGCAGGTTCCTATGGTGAACGGGCCGGATGATGCGCGGCGAGCTGCGGGGGCGGCGTTGTATCCACCGGAAGGGCGGCGCGGGCTTGCGGGTGTGCGGGCGGCGACGTTCGGGTTGGAGGAGTTTGTGCCTGACTACGCAGTGACCGCGAACGACGAGATGCTGGTCATCGTGCAGATCGAGACTGTCGAGGCGCTGGGGAATCTCCACTCGATAATCGGTGTGCCGGGGATAGACATTGTGTTCTTTGGGGCGACGGATTTGTCGTCGTCGATGGGGATACCCGGACAGACTCGGGACGCGCGGGTTGTGGATGCCATCGCTGAGGCGGGCGCTGTCGTAATGCAGGCGGGGCTTGTGGCCGGGACGATTGTGGGGACGGCGGAGCAGGCGGTCGAGTGGCAGGGGCGCGGGTTTCGGTATATCGCGACGAACTTTGCGGGGCTGGCAGGGCGGGCGGCGCGGGCGTTTGTTGAGGGGGCGCGGGGGTGAATGGCATTACGGGGGTTGGTGGCGGAATTGAGGCTTTGGATTCTTCGCTGCGCTCAGAATGACATGGTCACGCTCAGAATGACGTTCACGAGGGTGGATGATTGGGGTTACGAAGGTTGGGTGCGCAGTGGAGGTTAAGATTCCCGCGTTCGCGGGAATGACGGGTGGGTTGGCGGGAATGACGGGTGGATTGGCGGGAATGACGGGTGGGTTCGCGGGAATGACGGGTGGGTTGGCGGGAATGACGGGTGGATTGGCGGGAATGACGGGTGGATTGGCGGGAATGACGGGTGGGGGTATGGCGCGGGCTAATTCGGTGACGGAGCTGCGGGGTAAGGTGCGGGCATGATACAGGACATTATTGGGGTGAATATTTTTACGGCGCGTATGGATGCGATGGTGGCGTTCTATCGGGACGTTGTTGGGTTGGAGCAGCACTCCGATCATGGGGATTTGATCACGTTTGATGTGCGGCCGGGGTTGCGGCTGAATATCGGTCGGCATAGTCAGATTTGGACGGAGGAGAGCCTCGACCCGTTTCGAATGATGCTGAACCTGGGGGTCGATGACATTCACGCCGTTCATGCGCGAATGGTCGATAATGGGGCTGAGTTCATCCGTCCGCCGGAGCAGGAGGCGTGGGGCGGTTGGATCGCGACGTTCAAGGACCCGGACGGGAATATGTTGCAGTTGATGGAGGGGCCGGGGTAGGGGGGTGTCCGATGGCGCTATCAGGGTCGGTTGGGAAATTGCGGCTTTAGATTCTTCGCTGCGCTCAGAATGACATGGTCACGCTCAGAATGACCGGGTCACGCTAAGGATGACGTTCACGAGGGTGGATGATTGGCGTTACGAAGGTTGGGTGCGCAGTGGAGGTTAAGATTCCCGCTTTCGCGGGAATGACGGGTGGGGCGCCGGAATGACGGGGTGTCGGCGGGAATGACGGAAGGGTGTAGTGATGGCGCAGGCGGTTGAGTTGACGGGGCAGAAGTGCGTGGCGTGTCGGGCGGATTCGCCTCGGGTGACGGAGGCGGAGATTGGCTCGTTTCATCCGCAGGTTCCGGAGTGGGATCTGCTGGATGATGCCGGCGTGTTGAAGCTGCGGCGCGTGTATCGTTTCAAGGATTTTGCTGGGGCGCTGGCGTTCACGAACCGCGTCGGCGAGATCGCGGAGGATGAGGGGCATCATCCGCTGGTATCGACGGAGTGGGGCAGGGTTGCAGTGTGGTGGTGGACGCATAAGATCAAGGGGCTGCACGTCAACGATTTCATCATGGCGGCGAAGACGGATGGGTTATTTGATGGCGGGTAGGGGATGGATGGCGTCATGTGATTCGGTTGGGAAATTGAGGCTTTAGATTCCTCGCTGCGCTCGGAATGACAGGCAAATGGGCGGGAATGACGGGGTGGTGAGCGGGAATGACGGGGTGGGGCGTAGGAACGACGGGGTGGTGAACGGGAACGACGGGGTGGTGAACGAGGTATTTGATGACGGGTGGGTGAGCGGGACTGACGATGATTAATGGGGAGGGACTATGACTCAGGGACCGGCGCCTAAGCCGAATTCGTGGCAGGTAACGGATGGGGTGGAGCGCGCGCCGCATCGCTCCATGTTCTATGCGATGGGGTTCACGCCGGAGGATCTGCGGAAGCCACTCATCGGCGTGGCGAGCACGGCGAATGAGGTTACGCCCTGCAATCTGAATCTCGGGCGGCTGGCAGATCACGTCAAGCAGGGCATTCGGGCGGCGGGCGGAACTCCCATTGAGTTCACGGCGATTGCCGTATCTGATGCTATCGCTATGGGGCATGAGGGCATGAAGGCTTCGCTGGTGAGCCGCGAGGTCATCGCTGATTCGTTCGAGCTTGTGGCGATGGCGGAGGCGCTGGACGGAATGGTGACGCTGGCAGGGTGCGATAAGTCGCTGCCCGGCTCCGTGATGGCGATGGCGCGGACAAATATCCCTTCGATCTTTCTCTATGGCGGCACGATTTTGCCTGGCAGTTATGAGGGCAAGGACGTGACGATTGTTGACGTATTCGAGGCCGTCGGCGCATATGCGGCAGGCACGATTCCGTTGGAGGCGGTGACGGCGCTGGAGGAATGCGCGTGCCCCGGCGAGGGGTCGTGCGGCGGCTTGTTCACGGCCAACACGATGGCTTCCGTATTCGAGGCGATGGGCGTGTGCCTGCCGGGTGGGGCGTCCGTGCCGGCTGTCGACGCGCGGCGCGAGCAGCTTGCGTTCCGCAGCGGGGAGCAGGTCGTCGACTTGGTGCGTCAGAATCTCGTGCCGCGCGACATCATCACGCGCGAGTCCATCGAGAACGGCATCACGACGGCGATGGCGATGGGCGGATCGACGAACGTCGTGCTGCACCTGCTGGCCGTGGCGGATGAGGCGGGCGTCGATTTGGACATTGAGGACTTTCAGACGATCAGCGACAAGACGCCGTATATCACCGATATGAAGCCGGGCGGGCAGTACGTGATGTCCGACCTGGATAAGGCGGGCGGCGTGCCGGTGGTGCTCAAGCGGCTGCTGGACGCGGGCTACCTGCACGGGGACGCGATAACGGTGACGGGCAAGACGCTGGCTGAGACGCTGGCGCCGGTCAAGCCCGGTGGCGGGGCGGGCGTGGTGCATGACACGACGGACGCGCTTGGGCCGACGGGTGGGATCGTCATCCTCAAGGGCAATCTTGCGCCGGAGGGGGCGGTGATGAAGGTGGCGGGGACGCCAATTCGCCAACATCGGGGGCCGGCGCGTGTGTTCGACCGCGAGGAGGACGCTTTTGACGCGGTTCAGGCGCGGGATATCAAAGAGGGCGATGTTGTCGTGATCCGCTATGAGGGTCCGCAGGGCGGGCCGGGTATGCGGGAGATGCTCGCGGTGACGGCGGCGATCACAGGGCAGGGGCTCGGCGAGAAGGTGGCGCTGATTACGGACGGGCGCTTCTCGGGCGGGACGCACGGGTTGGCCGTCGGACACGTCGCGCCGGAGGCGATGACGGGCGGGCCGATGGGGTTGCTTGAGGACGGCGATATTATCGTGCTGGATGTGGACCGACGGGTTATCGAGGTTGAGCTGCCGGAGGCGGAGTTGGCCGAACGGCAGGCGCGGTGGACGCAGCCGGCGCCGAAGCATTCACGCGGGGCGCTGGCGAAGTACGCGCGGCTGGTGTCGTCGGCTTCTCGGGGGGCTGTGACGCATTAGGGGAGCTGCGCTACGGCTCTCGGCTCGCGATCACGTTGGGCAGTAGAAGAGGATTGATTACCGCGTTCCAGCTTGAGTGCCCCGCTTAACCTATATCAAGTAGGGGATTTTGCTTTCGCCGGAATGAGGGGATGCCACAATAGGGCGCTTTGGTAACGGCCCACATACTGTGAGCGAGGGGGCTATCGCTATGACCGTGGATGCACAAACCGGGGGCGGGTTCGATGTGATGGAAGCTACGATTGCGGACATTCATGACGCGCTGGAAAGGGGTGACATCACCTGCCGGGAGCTGGTGAAGACCTACATCATGCGCATTAGCACGTATGACAAGTCCGGTCCGGCGTTCAATTCAATCATCTCCATTAATCCGGACGCGCTGAAACTGGCAGAGGAGTTGGACGGCAGGAATCTGCCTCGCGACCAGTGGGGAGAATTGCACGGCATTCCCGTCATCATCAAGGACCTGATGCATACGGCCGACCGCATGCCGACGACGGGAGGCAATCTGGCGCTCAATGGGATGATGACGCCGGATGACGCGACGATTGTTGCGCGGATGCGTGATCAAGGGGCGATCATCCTGGCAAAGGCGAACCTTGATGAGATGGCGCGGGGCATCAACGGCGCGAGCGGCCTGGGAGGGCAGACACGCAATGCCTACGATACGAGCGTGAATCCATCAGGGTCGAGCGCCGGGACGGGTGTGAGCATAGCGGCCAATTTCGGCGTGGTCGGCATTGGTACTGACACTTGAGGCTCGATCAGGAACCCATCGGCGTATGGGTCACTCGTCGGTTTGCGTCCAACGTATGGGCTGAACAGCAACGCGGGAATCATTCCTGACGCGCCAACGTCCGATACGGTTGGGCCGATGACACGTACCGTGCGGGATGCTGCCATTGTTCTAGGAGTAATCGCGGGGCCTGATCCCAAGGACCCGGTCACTGCGAGGGCAGAAGGTCTTGTCCCTGAATCCTATACTGCGGGACTGAGTTCAACGGGTCTTCAAGGCGTTCGGCTCGGCGTGATCCGGTCATTCTTCGGAACAGGTGCAGAGGCCGATAAGGTGACGGCCGTCATGGATGCCGCGGTGGCCGACCTGAGACGTCTTGGCGCAATGGTGGTGGACCCGGTTGAGATCCTGTTCGCGGACATCATTCTTTCGCAGGGGGGCACTACGTGGGGACGGTGGAACTATGAGAACGGCGATGCTCTCGATGCCTATCTCAAGGGTCTTGGCAATGTCGCGCCGGTGACCTATGAGGAGTTGAGGGAGATTGATTCGGGCGCGCCGCTCATCTTGCCGTACACGCCGACGGGAGGGACGAAGATGCCGGAGTCCTTGAAGGCGCTCCGGGAGAGCACGGAATACACGCAGACGGCGGTTCAGTCTGCTATGGCAGAGCACAACCTGGATGCCCTGGTGTACCCGACACTCAGCCTGCCGCCTGCGCCGATCGGGCAATTCCAACAGGGGAGTAATTGTCATCTCTCGGCATGGAGTGGCTATCCGGCCATCACTGTGCCAGCCGGGTATACGGTGGACGGCCATCCCGTCGGTCTGGAGATGATCTCCACGCCGTGGACTGAGGCGACGCTTCTCAAGTACGCGTATGCCTTTGAGCAGGGGACAAGACATCGCAAGGCACCGTCGTTGGCGCCGGGGTTGTCATAGATGGGAGGGGGGAATCGCAACAGGTAACGGCCTTGAGAACTGTTGATCCAAACCGTGGTGCGATCAGGCGTCGAAGATGTCTTTGATGGGGACTTTGAATTGGGGGAGGATTTCTTCGGCGGTTAGGGTGTCGGTTTCGCGGAGGGTGGTGACGGGCTGGGCAGGGCGGTGGGCTTCGATCATCTTTGTTTCCGGCCATAGTACCCAGACGAGTTGGACGCCGGCATCCAGCCACATCCTCGCCTTGTCGTTGATTCCCCGCACGGAATCGGACGGCGATACAACCTCGACAACGAGATCAGGTGGAACCTCCGCATAGCCCGGCACGTCCGCATCAAGCGCCAATCGATCCCTTGAGAAATAGGCAATGTCGGGTTCACGAACAGTATCAGGGTCGGTCTCGACCTTGACGCCGGAATCAGACGCCATGAGTCTTCCAAGCCGGTTGGGTTTGATTTCCGCTCCCAAGAACATTACCAAATTGACAACGATTTCGCCGTGTTTCATTCCTGCTGACATGGTTGGACAGAATACCCCCCGGATTAGTTCTCCGCGCATTCCCTTTGCGTCCATCTTCAGCAGCTGTTCTGCCGTGATGGGCTCTGTTCCGAGGGGCGTCAGCGCCTGTTGAGTTGTTGCCATGATTTGCTCCCCAGTCATGGGTTAGACGGCTCCATTGTACTAGGGGGTTAGACTTCGAAGATGTCTTTGATGGGGACTTTGAATTGGGGGGGGATTTCTTCGGCGGTTAGGGTGTCGGTTTCGCGGAGGGTGGTGACGGGCTGGGCTGGGCGGTGGACTTCGATCATCTTTGTTTCTGGCCATAGTACCCAGACGAGTTGGACGCCGGCGTTGATCCACATGCTTGCCTTGCCGGCGACTTCTCTTACATTGTCGCTTGGGGATACGACTTCGACGACGAGTTCGGGTATGACTTCGGCGTAACCTGGCACATCGGCGTCGAGCGGCAGCGTGTCCTTAGAAAAGAAGGCGACATCAGGCTCAAGAACAGTATCCGGATCTCTGTTGATGAGCACGCCGGAATCCGTTCCGACGATGGAACCAGCCCCGGTCTGCTCGGCAACATTGCCAAGCAGCCGCCCGAGTCTCATGGAGATTTTGCCGTGTCTCGTTCCTGCAGACATGGTAGGACTGAATACCCCCCGGATTAGTTCTCCGCGCATTCCCTTTGCGTCCATCTTCAGCAGTTGTTCTGCGGTGATGGGCTCTGTTCCGAGGGTCGTCAGCGCTTGTTGTTGAGTCGTTGCCATTGTTTCGCTCCCCAGTCGTGGGTCGTTCGCTCCTATTGTACTAGGACGAACCCCTCACCCTAACCCTCTCCCAGAGGGAGAGGGGATCTTTAGACGAGGGGGACTCTCACTTCTGTGATCAGGTCTGCTTCGGCGGTTTCGGTGGGGTCTGAGAGATAGACTTCCATCGGGGGGCCGGCGGGTTGGATCTGCTGTTGGGCTAGCCAGGTGAAGAGGAGTCCGTAGGCGGCGGGGATGCTCTCGTAGGGGCCTTTGTGGAGGACGGTGGCGTATCGGCCGGCGGGGACGGTGAGGACGCCGATGCCGTCGGGGTTCGCGTCCTGCTCGGGTGTTGAGGGGGCGATTGGGGCCCACGCGTTCCAGGTGAGCTGGTCGGGCGGGGTGGTGGATGGGTCGTCTATGTATGTGCCACCCGGGGGGGCGATGATCACTGCATTCGCGGATTCCATCCATGCAAGTAGCTTTTGTATGGCCTCCGGGAATTGCTGGTATGGGCCTCGCATGTTGATGTAGGCGATGCGCTGTTCCGGCAGTTCGGTGATGCCCGGCTCTCCTGTCGGCCTGTCTGCTGTCGTCACTTTTCTTTCCCCCAAAACCTATGTGTTCGCGCCGTTTCGTCGATGCGTCAATTGTACGGCGTGACGTACACTGGGCGGGTGACGATGAGACAGAACCCGGAGAGGTTTCCGGGGATCACTTTGCTACGCCTTGAGCCGGACGGCATTCATGCCGTGTGGGAGGACGGGCACGGTAGCCATTTTCCATACCGTTTTCTGCGGGGCAACTGTCCGTGCGCGATGTGCGTGCTGGAGGGAACGGATCACCGCGTGGTGTTTGAGAAGGACGTGCCGGAGGACGTAATCGCCATCGACTGGATGCAGGTGGGGCGGTACGCGGTGCAGTTTCTGTGGTCGGACGCGCACGAGACGGGGATATTCACGTTCCAGTATCTGCGGCATCTGGATGGGGAGTTGCGGGGTGGGGAGTAGGCGTTAAACGTCTGAGAGCTCCGGGATGGTGACGTTGGCGCCGCCGTGGCGGCTCATGAATAGCCGTTGGAACTCTGCCATTTTCCCTTCAGGGACGTTGGCGGCGAAAGCGTCATAGATTCTTTGATCCGTTATCTTATCAAGCCAGCCGGAGTCGTGGGCATCAACATAAAGCTGACGCATCGCGGCGGAGGTGGCCTCAGGCCCTAACAAGTTGTGAATATCCAGCAGGAAGATTTCGCCGAGGGCGTAAATGCAGATTCCCCTATCTTCGGCCACGCGCGATTCATTCTGCTGTAGGCGGTAGTAGTCCGAAATGGTGCGGATGCCCAGATTCCAACATTCGCGCCGGGTGCCGCCTACGAGATTGCGCTCGCGTTGATCCAATGATTCTTGTCCCAACGCGTCCCGCGCGATGGACGGTAGAAAGCCTGCGGTTCCCTCAGTCCACCAAGCCGGTGCGTCGGTGTGTCCGCCCAAATAGAGGTGAGTCATTTCGTGGAAGACGGCCAGATGGAAGTTGGGGTTGAAGCGTGGCGGCGCGGCTACAATGTGCGATCCGAGGGAACCGGCAACGCCGTACTCCGGTTCCTCCCCGGCTTCGATGTTGGGTTCGATCATCAGGATCAGGGCGATGTCGAGCGGGAATGGGACTCCCATGAATTCTTCAAGCTGAAGGGCGATGTCTTCCATGAGATCAAGTGTAGGGTCGTCATCCGGAAACGGGGTATGGCGGACGACTTGCAGAGTAATGTCCCCTGCGAGGGGCAACGAAAGAGTGCGGCTTGCAATGTGGCTTTCGCGCAGCAAGTCCTCGTATTGGTACTGAGATCGAGCGAGCGCATCTATGAATGCCATGAGGATGACCAGGTCCCGATCAGAGATGCCGTCCCGGAACCATTCCAGGTCTGCTATTTCCGGGGTCTGGAGTAGCTTTGATGTTGCGAGCCGCGCGACGAGGCTTGCGTCGAAGTGATCAATCCGGTCATGGAACCTTGGGAGTTCGGCGAGCTCGATGGCAAGTTGTCTGGCTGTAGGATCGCTTTCTTCCAGCAGCCGACGATACTGGTGCATCCATTCATGTTCGTAGCCTGAGATGCCGTCACGCGCCCAAGGGCGTTCAATGACGGATAGAGCCAACTCTTCGTTGTCTCCGCCGAATTTAGCCAGAAAAGTGGCATATTCGGCAAGCCACAACCCCTCGATTTTGGTGATGCCATCCATCAGCCACGGCAGGCGCGCGACGTTTCGCGCCAAGTCGTCATTTACCTTTTTGGACGTGTGGACCGTTTGCACCAGTGTTCGTATCCCCCGGATTCCGTCACTGAACATCTGAGGGGATTCGAGTCGAGGATTTTCGATAAGCGCGATTGTGGTTTCCGGAGCAATGGGCGAAACCTCGCGAACAAGGTACAGTACTTCACCAACATAATCGGCTTCCAAGTCAGATATCCCATCATCCAGCCAAGAAAAGGTGACTAACTGCGGCGGAACGGTTACGCCGGGGGCTTGGTCGCGGGCCAGGAAATCGCCGAATATGGTAAGTAGGTCTCGTTCGCTTTTGTCCAAGTTGTCCTGAATCCAGGGCCGTGCCGTCAGCGCCGCGATGAAATCGCCTGTGTAAATACTTCGAGAATCGAAGACTGTGATGAGGGTTAGGAGGGAGTCGAGGTCCCGTTCAGAGAGATCGTCCTGAATCCATTCGTATTCCAGGACGGAATCCAGTGACCGGGAGTGCTCCGGGGCGAGCAGCCGGACGGCATCCGTCAGGTACCTGAATCCGATCAGTTCATCGTCGGAAACATCATCTGAAATCCAGTCATAGTTCAATACTGTCTGACGGTGGGACGCGCCATCGGCTTCCGGGAGGCGCAAGAAGTTGGCCAAATTTCCCAGCGCGCTCGCTTCAAATGAGTCTAGCGAATCCTCCATCCATGGGTACTTTACAATGGTAGCTAGTTCATCGGAGTCATCATCGGAACCGGCGGCCAAGAGCAATGACAATTGGCGAACCCCATAGGATTCAGACGGGGCGAGGCCGTCTGCGATCCACTCGTACCCCAGGATGGCGCTCAAGGCGGGGCCCTCTTGCGGTTCGGCGTGCTCGAACAGCGGCACATATCGGGGAAGGTACCACGAGTCATCGTCCGTTATTCCATCGGCGACCCAGTCATATGAAGCCACGACGTTCAGCGCCTCGGCATGTGTCTCTCCGGCCTTCTCAGTAAGTGATGCCAGAGTGCGGAGAAACGAGTTCTCGGCGAAGGTTGCATCATCCTTAGCCCATTCGTATTCCCAGACAGTGCGGCCGGCCGGCGTTCCCGTTCTCTCCGCCGCCCCTATGAGATTGCTCCAGCGCTCCAGGGCCTCGATTTCCGTCTGATTGACATTGTCCTGCAGCCACGCAACTGAGAGGAGTTCCTCGTGAAAGCCGGTGGAGAGTAGCTTGGAGTTGTTGACGAGATTGGACATGGCGCCGAGGACCTGGTACTCCGACCGCGTCACATCATCGCGCAGCCATGAGTAGTCGGCGATTATCTCGGCAATGGGATGTAGGCGGGATTCGGATGGCCGGGGCGTGTTCGGGGCAATGGCTGAAACACGAATTGCCCCGATTCCGGTTGCTGTTTGCTTTCGATAGTCCGGGGAAGCGAGTTCCGCCACCAATTCGAGTGCCTGCGATTCCTGTCTGTCGGGGCCCGCGGCGATCCATGGGTATCTTGACAGTGTGGCGCCAAGGTCCGGGTCAACGTCTGCTGTGGCGCGGATTGCGCGAAGGGCACGGCGGTCATCGAGCATGGGGTTTCCCTCAGGGCCCAGCCACTGGTACAACATGACAGTTTCTGCGATTTCGGGATTGTCCAGGATGAGCCATGAGAGATCGTCGAGAACTCCGGCCTCTTCGGCGGTCACGCCATCAACGACCCATGAGAGGCCGGAGATTTCTTCGCCCAGAGATTCGTCCTCAATAGCGATGCGGCGGATGGCGGCCCATGCAATCCAATGGGCAGTGTCCGGTCGGGTTTCGAACCAGCTTAGACGCTCGGTGGCGGTCGGCTCAGGTGTGGGAGTTGGGGTGGGCGGCAGCGGGGTAGGGGTTGGAGTGGCTGAGAAAGCTTCGCAGGCGCTCAGAAGCACAATCAACGTTGCAATGGACGTGGCTAGAGCGAAACGTATCCGGACGGAAAGGGGCATTCGCAGCCTCCTCTAGCCGCCCAGTTTACTCCATAAACGGTTGAGTTGGTCAGGTTCTTCGCTGCGTTCGGAATGAGGGGTGGGGCAGGGAGGATTCTGAGTCCCCCTACGGGTTGTTTGAGCGGGTTGGGCGTTATGGGGGTTGGTTTGCCAGTGGGGGGTAGATTCTGGCCGGACGGCCAGAATGACGGGAGTGTTGAGCAGAATTACGGGTGGGTGGCGCCCCCGCCTTCGCGGGGGATTCGGGGGAATGACGGGGGGGTGGGGTGGCCCCCCGCCTTTGCGGGGGATTCGGGGGGGGGCGCGGGGGGATGACGGGGGGCGGGTTAGTGGAGGCAACTCTTGTTGTTGCGTTGGTGAGTAAACTGTGTGGTGTAGTGCCGTATTAAAGGTGATCTGGCGCCGCGGATACGGTGGCGGGAGCCGCGCGGCTTGAGAGGCACGAGAATGGCGAGGACGGGAACCGGGGCGAGGCTTCCATTCTATACAATAGCCTTAGTGATGGCGGGCTGACGGTCATGGCGGTGCTTGCTTTCGGCATCGGAGTTGCGTCGCGCGCCGATGCGCAGGACGGCGGAACTGGTGCTGATCTAGGGCCTCCGAATACTCGGATTACGCCGACTCCGTATCCTACGTTTGTTCCGGGTTGTAATCCCCTTCATCCTAATTCGTGTAACACACCAACCCTCACGCCTGTCCCGCCGACGAATACACCAACACCAACTCCGCCAACATCGACGCCAACACCCTTGCCCACGCCGCCTGCCGTAACCGGCGTCTCGGTGGCGGCCACGACGCCGTTTGGCACGTTCAAGAGAGTCAACATAAGGTGGACGTTCATCACTTACGCCCCCACCTACCGGGTGGAACGTCGAATCGGAAGCGGAGGGGCTTGGGGAAGCGTCCTGCCACTTAGAGATAACGGAGATGATTGGGCAAGGCAAGCAAGGACATGGGGCGACGTCTACCCGGCCAGTTGCGCGGGGAGGAACTATTTCCGCGTGTCCGCGCGGGGTAATGGTATCAGATACAGAACTGCCTATGGGCCTCCCTCTGCGAGCAGGTCCATCAGCACCACGGCGCTTGCGTGCCCAACGCCGCCGACGCCCACGCCAACACCGACGGATACACCCACACCCACGCCCACTCCAGTACCCCCCACTCCGACGCCCACGCCGACGCCGACCGTAACGGCCACACCCCCACCAGGCCCTTGCCTGGCATCAAGCAGACCGGCCGTACCAATTGGCTTTGATGCGGAATTTGGAGGCCAATACGACAAAGCAATCAGGCTAGAATGGACCGTTAGCACAACAAAAACTGCTTCGTACGAGATTGGAAGAAAAGTCTTGGGTTCTGATCGTGGATACGCCATAATTGAGGCAATAGATCCAAATATCGGCAAATACATAGACGATAGTCAAGACTTGATCATTGACACAACTTACGAATATGCCGTCCGCTCCAAAGTCTGCGACTTGTCGAGTGATTGGGTTGGACCTGAAACTGTTGAATTAATATTGTTTGAACCCAATCCCCAAGTGCTCGAATCCAGGAGTTTCTATCTGGATTGGACTGTTCCGGCAACATTCCGACCTTCTCAATTCTCATTTAAGGTCGTGGTACCGGCCAATACCGGATTTGAATTGAAGCGCTATGGCCAAGCGGGTAGGTCACGTTGTGACTGGCCAAGCTCCTCGCCCACTGAATCAACAACAGGATACTTGAGCTTGGGGGAGTCACGTTCCAAGTTTAATTTGCTGCGTTGTTCTCGGGGAACAGGAACCGCCGATGTCTATGTTCTCCAGAGCGATTCCGGACCTATTCCACCATCATTCGTTATCGTTAACCAATGGCGAATCGATGCCGCAGTCCATGAACATGATCACGTAGTCAAATATAGGGTGGACGACACGCTCCTGCCGGAAAGGCCGGCAAATTATTTCCGGAGTTATGATCCTATAGTCAGAAGAGAGTTTTCCAGCGCAGTTGATAAAGCTGCGGAGATATGGAATAGCGGTCAAACTGGTCAAAATCAGACTACAATGCCCATAAGGTTTAAGAAGGTGGAATCCGGCTCAGCTGTCGTTGCTGACGTCGTCCTTAAAGGATTTTGGGCACTGGAAACTGCCGGTGGCGAACGATGCGGCTCCACGAGTCCACCTGGTTGCTTCAGGGGTTCCACACCAGAAGACCAAGTCGAGCACTATGGGACTAATCAGTCGATCCTGGTCCGTTTCCCAGCATCAGGGGGAGCTGACGCGCACGAAACTCCTATCGTGATATGGACGACTGATCCTCCAAGCCGGGGGCGCATGCCGGATAAGACCAGGCGCAATGGCATTGATCTATTGATGCATGAGTTGGGACACGCTGGTGGTCTCGGGCATCCAAGTCTTGCACTTGGCCAGAAAAGCATAATGGCATATGGGTTTAAGGTATATACCGAGCCTCAACAGTACGACCGGAACGGTATGACGCATCTATATCAGGAACACCCATAGGAGGTTGCTGGTGGCTAGCAAGGACACGCCAGTGGCAGTCAACGGTTTGGTTTCCAGTCCGACAATCGTGACGGTTGCCATTGGCTTCGTCATCCTCCTTGTCATTCTCGGTGGCGGCTGTTCGAGTGACACAGGGGACGTAACGAATGAGGGAGCCGATAGGAGAATCGAGAGCGAGACTGATGTCGGTGATGGCGAGACCACCGTAACAGCTAACGCGGAGAATGACTCGGTTATCCGTACTAGCCTAAATTTCAGTGACCTTGAAGACGATCGATATGCCGTGCCTTCACTTGAGCGTCGCATTTTCGAGTCTGATGTGGTCGTTCACGCGGCAGTCATCGGTGAATACGCAGGAGGTCTCAGGTTCAGAGCGCATGAATACCTGAAGGGGACAGGCGGAGATGAGTTTTTTGTCAGAGTGCATATCGAGCGTCGAGACATGCAATGGGATGATCGACCTGCGATCCTGCTGTTGCAGGAATCGGATGTAGTGGAAGAATACAATCAGACGGCTATTGCAGGAGGGGCGCCCAGCGAGTTCCATTTCTCGATTTTCCCATGGAGCTATATAGGGGACCGGGAATGGAGCTATTCGATCGAAGGCACTAGCCCGCTCTGGCTGCCACTAACAACCACTAGTTCAGATCTGAGCCTTAACAGCCCCGACCGCGAGTTTATAACAGAGTCTGAATCGCCCTTAGGCGAGCGTCATCCGACCATAACGCTGGGAGAGTTGCGCGACATAGCTGCGTGGCTGCATGGCGGAAGTGGTGTCGATGGTTATGAGCAGTGCATCACCTCAAGCATCGACTATATTGATTTCTATCGGAATTGGGAAGGTCTCTTTGGCGAGCAATACAGTGAAGACCCCCTCACCCTTGATACTGAGTCAGGACTAGGGGCCGATCATGTGCTGTTGGAGTTTGAGAGCGCCAAGACGCCAGAATACAATCGGGTCTGGCTTACGGGTGCAGATGCTCAGATATTTCGGGATGTGATTGTCGATGACGATACTTCTGCTTCAAACGGTTATGAGGAGCAACTCAAGACTGCCAGACCTCTCCCTACAGGCTTTTATCAACTCACCAGCCATATTCAGTTAGCGGAATATTTTCCGTGCCAATTTAATCCAGAGTTAAACAAATTGCCGATTGAAGTCACCGTCGCGGCTCCAGAGGGCACACTACACGAAGCTTTCTTTGATTCGGTGGCGTTGAGTGGGGGGGGCGTCGGGGCGGCGGGCTCGTCCGGCGTGATTGACCCTGATGAATTCACCGTCAGCAGCGATGACGTCGAGATTGATAGCCTTGAGTGGGACAGCGGCTCCGTCGTGCTGGAGTTGGATGATTATGTCTCGCTGTCCGGGCAGACGCTGGACTTTATTGAGCTGGACGGCTCCATCGATACGTTGCTGGCTATCGCCGATGCGACGGTTAATCAGACGGCCGCGACTTGGACATGGAGCGTCACCGGCGCGCCCTGGGAGGATGGCGATCTGCTGATGCTGCGTATTCGGGAGACGAGCACGGGGCCCACTGTCGTGACGCCCAGGCCCGGCGCTACGTCGTCAACCGATCCAGGAATCGTCATTCCAACGGCCATTGCCCACGCCGTCGTCGCATGGAACGAGGCGGTCGCCACGCCCTGGCCCCACGTGCTCTTCTGCGAGGGGAGTGGCTGCACGATAAACGGCGTGGACAGGAATACCGACGGCAGGTCGATCGTCATTAACACAGAGTTTGGAACTCGTGAGCGCGGCATCGCACACGTGAAGCCGCCATTTTCTGATGCCCTCGAACACATAAGCGCCCCGATAATGATCATCGAGGTACCGGCGCGTCGACCTCACCCAGACATTGAAGGGCGTTTCCTGACGATCACCTGGGTCAACGATCCCGATATGCATGACGAGAAAATAGACGAAAACAGCCGCCGCCGCTACTACTACGCGCCGAGGACGGTCATGCACGAATTCGGCCATGCTGCGGGCCTGGAAGACCTGTATCTGCTTGAGGGCGGATGGTGCAATAACTTCGGCATATGCAGCTACCCCGACTACATCATGGGTAGGGCCGAGAAGCCGACAGCAATTCCGAACGAGGATCGGGACTACCTCCGGGACGTATATTACAACCATACGCCGCATCCGGTTTCGTCAGGGCAGTGACAGGAGGTGCAGTGATGTTGGCAATGGTACGCCGAAGACGACGCCTCTACTCCGTTGCTGGAGTCCTCATAGTCCTGGCCGTGGCGTTGGCAGCCGCCGTCCTCTATGCCGGATCAATGAGTCTGAACGGGAATTCGCCACTGCCGGGCGCGTCTGGAGGCTTGCAGCGAGAGTCTGCTTGGTGGATCCCTCCCCCCGACTTCCCCCCGACTTCGCTGGAGGAGAGGATAGTGCGGAGTGACGCCATAGCAAGGGTGACTCTGGTATCCGCGGCCCAGGTGGTGGAGGAAATCTCCGGATGGCCCAACCAAGGAGACACTTCGTACGCAAACGCGCTGGAGTTCAGGTTCAAGGTACTGGAGCACCTGAAGGGGAGCGGTGGAAGCGAGCTTGTGGCGATAGCAGTTGACTGGTATGAGCATTTTGCAACTAGGGCGGAGGCGGGCGCAGGCGCAGAAGACTTCCTGGGAGAGAGGGACACAAGGTGGGACGCCCGGGAGGCGATAGTGTTCCTGCATGATGACGAACCGTATCTGCCAAGCACCGGGCAAGCGGACAGGTACCTCCTCTGGTTTCTGCGCAACACCTATGGGCAGGAAATCTACACTATAGCCAGCCCCTCCAAGATGTGGCTGCCGGCGGCGTCTGACAGTCTACCAGTACCAGCTGACCAGGCGAGGGCATCCAGCGGAGGGACGCAGCGCTTCCTTCTTGAGGAGCCGCCTTCGGGGGGCGGGGCAGTGCTTTCAGGGATGGCGCGGGCCCTGTCGGGTAATCAGGGCGCGTCGCAGGCCGCCACCATCAACCTGGCGGACATGAAGACAAAGATCGCAGAGCTGGACGCGGAGGTCGGGGAGGGGGACGGCTCGGAGGAGTACCGGGAGTGCGTCCGGTTCAAGTACGAGTGGGAGAACTGGGTAAGCCTAACCAAGGAAGAACGCGCCGCCGAGGGCGAAGGCGGCTACGACTACGATCGGTACGACCATGCACTGGCGTCCGGGCAGGCGGCGGGCAGCTTGTTCCACACCTACGAGCTCTGGCACATCTGGGTGATTGACTATGGCGAGACCATCCCCAGCAAGTATGCGAGCATGTTCCAGCTGGACGGGCAGGACGAGGGTCTATTCGTCGTGGAGTACCCCGGCGAGGTGTCCCCGGCACGTCCACTTCCGGCGGGGGAGTACAGGTTCTACTTCATCCGCATGGAGAAGGGGCTCGTCGTCTGCGACGGACTGCCGGAGGAGGAGCGGACGAGCAAGGAGCACTTCGTGACCGTCACCGCTCCCACCGGCACGCTCCACGAATCCTTCTTTGATCCGGTGGACCTGACAGGTGGAGGCGCTGGCGCGACGGGATCCTCCGGGGCCATCGACCCGGATGAGTTCACCGTCGGCAGCGACGACTATGAGATTGAGAGCCTCGTGTGGCGGAGCGGGTCCGTCGTCCTGACGCTGGATGATTATGTGTCGCTGAGCGGGCAGACGCTGGATTTTATTGAGTTGGATGGTTCTATCGATACCTCGTTGGATGTCTCCGACGCTTCGGTCAATCAGACGGCCGCCACTTGGACGTGGAGCGTCACCGGCGCGCCATGGGAAGACGGCGATCAGTTGATGCTGCGCATCCGCGACACGAGCACGGGGCCCACAGTCGTGACACCAACGCCAACACCCACACCCACGCCGACGCCGGGACCAACCGTGACGCCGGGACCAACCGCGACGCCCACACCCACGCCGACGCCCACGCCGACTCCAACTCCCACTGCCACTCCGAATCCCGCCAGAGGGAACCCCTCAGTCGGCGATGTGACCGGAACCGGTGTCCGCGTGAGTTGGGACAGGGTGAGGCCGTCCGGCACGTACCTGCAGGACGTCCGCGGCAACTACCGGCTCGCAGACACAACAGACTAGTCGTTCGGCGCGTATATCGACGTCAGTACGTGGGGCACTCGGAGGCAGGAAGCGACGGTGTCCGGCCTCACGTGCGAGACGAATTACGACTTCCAGATCGAAGCGGAGTACTCGGACAGCTGGCACGACTACGCCAGCGTCAGCGCAACCACCGGAGGATGCTGATAGGGAACCACAAACTGAAAGGGCGCGGGAGAGCCGTTCGCCCTTCGACAGGCTCAGGGGAACGGAGGAGGGACTCCCGATGGATTCCGGCTTTCGCCGGAATGAGGGGGATGCGTTACGCGGTCTGGTTTGCCAATGAGGGGTAGATTCTGGCCGTCCGTGCCAGAATGACGGGGGTGTTGGGCGGGGGGATGATGGCCCTTAGCGGATTGCTCCTGAGTTTTGGCCTGACTCGTATTCTTCTTGGGTTAGGTTTAGGAGGTTTTTGAAGACGTAATCGTTGTGGGCGCCTATCCAGGGTGGGGGGCCGTCTCCGTGGGCTTCTGAGAGGGATGGGATGCCGGGGAGGCCCTGGTGGGAGAGATCGCCCCATGGGGGCTCGTGGACATCGACGACGTGGCCTCGGGCGCGGTAATGGACGTCTGAGTAGAGGTCTTCGCCGGTGTATTTTGCGCCGGCGGGAATGCCGTTCTTCTGGAGGATGCGCATGGCCTGTCGCTTGGTGTAGCCTCGCGTCCATTCGCTGATCTGGGCGTCGATCTCCTCCTTGCTAGCCATGCGGCCGGAGTGGGTGGAGTAGATGGGGTCTTGCGCCCAGGTGGGGGCGCCCATCGCCTCGATGAATCCCCGCCACTCCTCGTTGGTCCGGACGGAGATAACGACCCATTCATCGTCGCCCTTGCAAGGGTATGCGCCGTAGGGGGCGTATTGACGGCCAAGGACTTCGTCGTAGCCCATCGCTTCCCATTCGTTGCCGTTGAATGTTGAGTCGAGGATGGCGGGGCCCATGATCGCGCCCTGCGCCTCGACTTGTGCGAGCTCGATGAACTGTCCCTTGCCGGTGAGATCGCGGTATTCAAGCGCGGCGATGGACGAGAGGGCGACGAGGCTCGCGCCGAGATAGTCGGGGATGACGAGTTTGCCGTGCGCGGCCATGTCGGATTCCTTGAACCCCCACATGTAGGAGAGGCCAGTGTAGGCGACGAGCTGGTTGCCCCACGTGACCCACGAGGTGAGGGGGCCATCGAGGCCCATGCCGGGCGCGGTGATCTGGATTGCGCCGGGGTTTATTTCATGGGTGTGTTCCCAGCCGAATCCGAGGCGGTCGATAACGCGGGGGGAGAAGTTGTCGATGAGGACATCGCTCTTCGCGAGAAGGGCGTCCATGAGTTCCTTGCCGTCCTCGTGTCGGAGATCGATGGTGGCGCTGAGCTTGTTGCGGTTCATGTCAGGGTAGAGGGGGCTGTTGGCCTCACGGTTGGCAACGAGCAACTCGGACTCGACCTTGATGACTTCCGCGCCGTAGAAGCCGAGGAACATCGTGCCAATAGGGCCCGCAAAGAAGCGCGTGAGGTCCGCGACGCGCATGCCGGTGAGCAGGGCATCGTCCTGCTGGTGGCCGTTGCGTGAGGCGGAGGCGGCGACGGGTTGGCGGCCGTTTTGCGCTTCGGTCAGGATTTCGTCCTGGTGCTGACCGAGAGTGGGGGAGTGCCGCCACGCTCGCATCGGCGTCTCATACATCTTGAAGAGGAAGCCGGGCGCGCGGTATGGGCCGATGATGGGGTGCTCAAGGTTTTGTATCCATTGGCGATGGGTGAGTTGGGGGCCGGTGAGGAAATCGCCGGGGCTGTTGACGGGGGCGCAGGGGAGGCCGCGGCGCTGGCATTCCTCAACGAACTGGTCGGCGTCGAACTGTTCGATGAAGGACTGGAAGATGGCGTTGATGACATCGTCGTTCGCGCCACGGTATTCCTGATCGTCCCATTCCGGCTCGGAGAGCACGGCGTCCTCCATCCACTCGCGCGTGATGATGTGCCAGTGGGGAAGGATGTAGATGGAGAGATAGACGTGGCGGCCATCCTTGCATCGGAAGATGTTGGAGCCGCCACCCTGGGGCTTGGCGCCGTTGCGTTCGACGATTTCGCCGCGCTGTGTGTAGCGCGCGATGGCGCTGGAGCCCATGTAGGTTGTTGCTTCCGCGATTGAAAGGTCGATGCGCTGGCCTGCGCCGGAGAGGCGGGCATGGCGGATTCCGCCGAGGGTTAGATAGGCGGCGTGGACGGATGCTACCTGATAGGTCTGGTGGGCGGGCGTGACGACGGGTGGCATTTTGTCGTCGCCGTGGGCGCTCATGAAACCGGAGAGGGCCTCGATGACAGCGGCGCCGGCCTTGTAGTCGGAGTAGGGGCCCCATTGGCCGAACGGGGTCATGGATGTAGTGACGAGGTGGGGGTTGCGCTTGAGGAGCGCCTCTTGTGTCAGGCCGAGGGATTCGAGCGTGCCGGGCGGGGTAGCCTCAATGAAGGCGTCCGCGCCTGCGAGCAGGTCGGCGAATGTTTGGCGGTCCGCATCGGAGTCGGTGATGTCCAGGACGATGGAGCGTTTGTTGAGGTTGGCGTTGATGAATGCGAGGCTGCGCTCAGGGTCCTGAATGTTGCCGGCAAAGGGCGCGAGATGGCGGTTGGGGTCGCCGCCGGGGGGTTCGACCTTGATGACGTCCGCGCCCAAATCACCGAGCCATCGGGCGGCGTATGAGGCGGGAATATCGCCGTACTCGATGATCCTTAGGTGGCTGAGCGCACCTTGTTGGTTTGATTCATTGTCCGTCGTCATGTCCCCACACCCCCACACACGATTGTACGCGGTTCACGCCTACATCCGCACGCAACAATCTACGACGGGGTGGCGGGCCGGATTAGGAGGTGGGGGGGATTACATGCACTTACGTGGGCCCTCTGTGTCCGCGCTGCGGCTCTGTTTGTACGCGAACGCTTGACGGGCTAAAGCATAAGGTTAGACTGGGCGGCAGCGGCGTGGGTACGGACTACCCGGAGGATCCGAGGTTCGATGAGCAGAGTAAGAGCGCTGATCGGTTTTCGGCGTTTCCGCATTGGTCTTGGCGTTCTGGGCGCCGTGGGTATTGCCAGCGCCGGTGTTCTCATGTGGGCCTTTTCCTCCGGGTTTGCGGGCGATTTCGAGCGGAGTGTGCTTTCTGATTTGAGTCCATTTGGCGAGCGTCGGCCCCTGTCGATAAGCCGTCCGTACGATGACGCGCCCGGTTGGACGGCGTCTCTTGAGCAGAAGGTTGTCGGATCAGATGTCATAGCTCGCGCGCGATTCGTGTCGGCGACGCGTTCGAGTATAAATATCGTTACTACGTACGGAGGAATACTTAACGAACCGGTTTCCTACCACATTGCGGCCATGGAGCTGCGCTTTGAGATACTCGAACATCTGAAGGGATCAGGGCCAAGCGAAGTTGTTGCAATTGTGTGGGAGGATTTTGCGGAGCGCTTCCAAACGGCCCAAGGAGCGCGCCTGTTCGGCACGAATATTGTGGCTGCCAGGAATGCGACCTGGGACTCTCGGGAGGCTATTG
The DNA here is from genome assembly GCA_965205915.1 of Dehalococcoidia bacterium. Classification (GTDB taxonomy): domain Bacteria; phylum Chloroflexota; class Dehalococcoidia; order UBA6926; family UBA6926; genus VXMO01. The sequence goes on from OZ242191.1 coordinate 74,125, forward strand.
TTTTCCTCACAGACATACCTAGCAACGTGCCTTCCCTCAGGTCGCGGGCGGATTACTACACGTTAGGAAGGCATACATCCTACGCCATCGATACTCTGGGCGGCAGACGTTGGCTTCCCGATGCCGATGCAGGGTCAACGACAGGCTCACAGGCGCGCAGTTCCAGAGCGGACGCTCAGAGATTCCTGCTCGAAGCTCCTGCCCAAAGCGATTCGTCTGTCACCAGGAGCAGCAGCTCGCAGGCCACCGGCACGACGCCGACAATCACATTGGGGACATTGAAGCAGAAGATCACTGAAATGCAGGCTGAGGTAGACGAGGGGGATGGCACAGAAGCATATCGAAATTGCGTGTACCTGAAGTATGCCCGCGCTTCGTATGTCGCATATGTGAAGGAAAACAACGACGGGCAATTCCATCAAGGCCAAGATTTCGCGGAGATTGCATCCGGCATGGCGTCCGGCACAGAAGTTGCCGAAGATTATGAAGCATCGTCAACCTTGTCCGCGTTCGGGCCCATTCAGCCGCCGGAATTGCCCACCGGCGTCTTTCAGCTCTTCGGCAGAGATGTTGGGCTGTTTGACTATCGCTATCCCGGGTTCGTCTATCTGGAGCGTCCGCTACCGGATGGAGAATATAGGGTGTTCTGGGGCGGCGTACTGCCGGAATACTTGCCGTGCGATGCACTTCCACAGGAAGAAAAGGAACGCCATGAACTCGTAGTCACCGTCACCGCCCCCGCTGGCACGCTCCATGAGGCTTTCTTTGATCCGGTAGACCTGAGTGGCTCACGAGTCGGGGCGACGGGTTCATCCGGCGTCATTGATCCTGATGAATTCACTGTTGCTGGTGACGATTATGAGATCGAGAGCCTTGTCTGGCGGAGCAATTCCGTTGTCCTGACGCTGGATGACCATGTCTCGCTGTCCGGGCAGACGCTGGACTTCATTGAGTTGGACGGCTCCATTGATACATCGCTGGATATCGCCGATGCGACGGTTAATCAGACGGCCGCCACATGGACGTGGAGCGTTGATTCTCAGTCCTGGGAGGATGGGGATCTGTTGATGGTGCGGATTCGGGAGACGGGCTAGGATCCGATCATCGTGCTTGCGACCGCCACACCGATTTCGTCCGCGACACCAACGCCAACACCTGCCCCACGCTGATTGAGCGGCGATGGCTAAGTAATGGTGAGGGTGGGTATTGAAATGCTGAGAGGAAGAATTGCACAGGCTAAACGGGCTTGGCTGGTCTTGACCCCAGTGGCCCTATGTGCCGTGGGCATGACGTGGCTGCTAATCTGGGCCTTTTCCTCCGGTTTTGCGGCCGACTTCGAGCGGAGTGTGCTTTCAGACTTCAATCCATTCGATGACGACCCGGCCATTATGGGGGCTAGTGAGCCCGGAGGCACGGCGTCGTTGGAGGAAATCATCGTTGGATCGGACGTTATCGCCCGCGCGCGCTTCGTATCAGCAAGTCGTGCAAGTCTGAATATCGTAATGACACTTCCTAACGCAGACCGGACCGTTGTTTCCTATTACATACCCGCTATGGAATACCGATTTAGGATGCTCGAATATTTGAAGGGGTCTGGTCCTAACGAGGTAGTAGCTATCGTATATGAGCGCAGGGGGGAGACCTTCCAAACGGCGGAGGGCGCCAGGCTGTTGGGAACCAATCTGGTGGCAGAGCGAGACACAACTTGGGATTCTCGAGAGGCGGTTGTGTTCTTGGAAGACTTATCAGCCATTCCTGGCTTTGTTGCCCCTGCGGACCGCTACTCGTTGGGATCAGAGATTGCCCACGCGATTGATAGCCCGCATGCGAAGAGTTGGCTGCCTACTGCCGATGCGCCGTCGCAAACCGAGACCAGAACGACGGGGACGAATGCGGATAGTAAGAAATACCTCTTGGACGCCCCGACCGGGTTTTCGTCGTCTGCGACAACACGCAGCCTGCCGACGACGATTACAAATGCGCCAACAATCGCACTTGGAAAACTGAAGCAGAAGATAACAGATTTGCAGGCGGAGGTTGACGCGGGTGATGGCTCAGAAGAGTACAGAGAATGTGTGTATTGGAAATACGCCCTTGCTAACCAGGTCGAGCATGTCAAAGAAGAGCGGGGAGGTGACTACTATCAATATCGTGACGAAGCGCACATCGAGTCGGGCCTGCCGTCCGCTGCCGAGGTTGCCAAGGACAGGCAATACGAAATACTTTTGGATAGCTTCGGACCAGACGGCGGAAGCCAAAACTACAACCTCTATGGTGACGATGCAAACCTGTTTGTTTACACATATCCAGGTCTGGTAACGCTGGCTCGACCATTGCCTGAGTCAGAATTCAGTGTATTTCTCAATGTCACGTCATTGCGTTACATGCCTTGCGACGCTGAACCTCAAGAGGAAAAGGAACGCGCAGAACTTGTCGTCACCGTCACCGCCCCCACCGGCACGCTGCATGAGGCTTTCTTTGATCCGGTAGACCTGAGTGGCTCACGAGTCGGGGCGACGGGTTCATCCGGGGTGATTGATCTTGACGAGTTCACTGTCGGGGGGGATGACGTCGAGATTGATGGCCTGGAGTGGCGGAGCGGGTCCGTGGTGCTGGAGTTGGATGATTATGTGTCGCTTTCCGGGCAAGCGCTGGACTTCATTGAGCTGGACGGCTCCATTGACACTTCGCTGGACATCGCGGACGCGACGGTGAACCAGACGGCCGCAACATGGACATGGAGCGTCACCGGCGCGCCGTGGGAGGATGGCGATCTGCTGATGCTGCGCATCCGCGACACGAGTACGGGGCCCACTGTCGTGACACCCACGCCGACGCCGGTGCCAACCGTGACGCCGGTACCCACGCCAACGCCGGTGCCCACGGTGGAGCCGACTGTGGAGCCTACACCGGATCCCGACAGAGGGAACCCCTCAGTCGGCGATGTGACCGGAACCGGTTCAGCGCAGCCTGTACAAGTACTTGCCCGCCGTAATAATGCACGAATTCGGGCACACACTAGGCCTACATGATTTCTATAGCGATCCTTCGATGAATCATTTGTCCGCCGTGATGAATAAGAGCACAACCATAGAGGACGAGGATCTAGCCCAACTGCGGGCGATTTACCTCCTTCATGACGCGCATTAGGAAGCGAGGCTCGACGATGATCCGCGCGATGCTACTCATTCTGATGGTGATCCTCATGGCGGGTTGCGGCTTATTCTCGGCCGCCGCGCCGGCCGAGACCCCGGTTCCGCCTGAACAGGCCCAGACAATTGTCATGTCACCTGCCCCAGAGCCACAGCGCGGTGAATTCTCGCTCGAGGAGAGGATCCTCAATGCCACCCAAATTGTGAGGGCGACGATGACTTCGTTCTCGTCGGAGGTTGTTTCAGACGCGGAAGGAAGGTACCGTGCCGTGCTGAAGTTCAGCTTCAGCGCCAGCGAATATCTGAAAGGCTCCGGCCCCACCAGCGTTGTCGCAGTGGCGGTTGACGGTCGATCCTACGACACCCGCGCGGAGGCTGAAGCCAGGAAGACGGTCATCCTAAATGAACGGGACGATCAATGGGACGATAGGGAGGCGATCATCTTCCTGTTTAGTGGCTTCACCGGATTGGGGTCTGCGCTGGACGCACAGTTTCAGCGCGCCGATCACTTCCTCTTGGCAATTGGGAACCGATATTCCGGCGATGACCGGTACAACCTACACAGTACCGAGAGCAAAACCTGGCTGCCCGCCGCCACGAGTGGGAGTTCTGCCTCGGGCGCGAGATCCGTTAGCAAAGACCAGGAGTACCTGTTGGATGTTCCGTCTCAGGAAGGAGCCAGAGGGGTGGGGGCAAGTTCTACCACGTCGACGATCGCCCTCAGCACTCTGAAGACACGCATTAGAGAGCTGACGACCGAGTTGAACGGCGGCAGCTCGGAGGCGTACAAGCAGTGCGTCAGGGAGAAGTACGAATTCGAACGGATGGGTCGCTACTGGCAGGATCTGAAAGGCAGGAAGGGGTATGACAACCGGCCCACTGCGAGCGAATTGATGTCCGGCCAGCCTGCCAACACTGAGTTATATGCGTGGCTGGCAGAGGGCTGGTATCCCGACCAGACGGGGAGAGGATGGCTTGAAGGAAGAGACGCCGCCTTGTTTGCAGTTGTGCTGGGCGAGTTAATTGCGGTCGACGTCGATGGCGATGGGAGGATTACTTCCGGCATTGATGGGATTGAATACACGAAAACACTCGCGACGGCCCGCCCTCTCGCAGCTGGTGAATACAAAACTGTCCGCAAGGATGTGTGGGCTGTATTTCTGCCTTGTAACTACGTCCTCAGCAACGACTGGACGATCACCGTCACCGCCCCCGCTGGCACCCTCCACGAATCGTTCTTTGATCCGGTGGTGTTGAGTGGGGGAGGCGTCGGGGCGACGGGATCGTCCGGGGTGATTGATCCTGACGAGTTCACTGTCGGGGGGGATGACGTCGAGATTGATGGCCTGGAGTGGCGGAGCGGCTCCGTCGTGCTGGAGTTGGATGATTATGTGTCGCTTTCGGGGCAAGCGCTGGACTTCATTGAGTTGGACGGTTCCATTGACACGACTCTGGATGTCTCCGACGCTACGGTCAATCAGACGGCCGCGACGTGGACGTGGAGTGTTGATTCTCAGCCCTGGGTGGATGGCGATTTGTTGATGGTGCGGATTCGGGAGACGGATACGGCGTCGGAGTAGGGGCGGGAATATCGCCGTACTCGATGATTCTCAGGTGGCTGAGCGCGCCATCCTGATCGTTTCCGGAATTGCCATTGTTAGGAGCAGTCGTCATTGTGCGTCCTCCAACCGTTTCACTTTGTGATTGTACGTGGTTCAGGGGGAGGTTGGTGAGCAACCACGTTGTGAGTATCGTTGTGTCTGTAAGTCATTTACCCTAACAGTCATGGCTGTGACGAAGAATGCACGGGGATTTGAGGGGGGTTGGCGGATGAAACCGAAGACATGGGTGGTGTTCGCCGCACTAGCGATTATTTTGGCATTGCTATTGAGCGCGGGTTGCGAAAGGGGGGCCACAGCGACGGCCACTGCTTCCCCCGATTCGTCACTCACAGCGGTACAGCCAACGGCAACTCCGTCCCTGCCGCCGACGCACACGCCCGTGCCGCCAACACCGACGCCAACGCCGACATTTGGGGAGCTCACGATTTCACAATTGAACTGGTACGGGGACGGGGAGAGCGATACAGAGGGAAAGTCGTACCTCGTTAGTCTGCTCCTGGAGACTTCCTTCAAACACCCACTACTCTTTGAGGCGTTGGTCCAAAAGCCATGGGTAAACCCGGCAGAGGCGCCGAGTACTTTCAGATGGGTCAACGAAGCGATAGATCTAATCCGCTTCGTCGCGAGCAGCGCCAACAGCGAAGCTGCGGCCATACAGGTACTGGGCATGCCGTTCCTTGATGCCCTTGATGGCGGAGAATGGGAAGAATTCTATGCCCTCCGCGACCTCGTGGTAGGGGGCCCCGGCCCCTTCCACAGGTTCCTTGAACACGCCATCGCAAATGGCGGTCTGACTGACAGCGATAGGGAAGTTGATATCTATCTCATGTACATGGAGGCGCAAGACCCGGCGGGCATGGACCGGATTTTTGGGGGGGAGCTGCCGGCTCCCAGCTACATTTTCCTGCTTGAAGATTTGGTTCAGTTGTATGCGGAATATCCGGATGCGTATTCTGCAGCGGCCGAGCATTTTCACAAATACTTTGGAGTTTCGGCGTTGGTGTCGAGAGTCCATGACCTTGCTGTCGTCGACGAACAATTGGCTGAACGGCTAGCGCAGATGCCGTTCAATCGCCTCGGGAGAAGCCTTGATATTACGGCATGGGTCTTTATGACCAGAGTTGCGCAGGAGGACGTAGATGCCGCAGCGGGCATTCTCGAGACTCATGAAATGGGCGGAGGGGTAGATGACACTGAGTTGGCCGTGTTCGTGATGGACATTGCCTCCGTGTTTGCCCAGGATACCGTCGAGACTATTCGGACCTTTGATTGGGTCGCAGACGGTCTGCGCGCGCCGCGTTTTCCAGAAGACGATAGAGGATCTTTTGTACTCCCAAGTGGCGAAGAAAGGGCTATCGAGAACATATTGTGGGCTGCACATCGAAATGAGCCCTGGCTCGACAAACTGTTGGCAAAGAACTGGCTCAAGGACGATTTAACGTTCGATGAAGTCGACGTCGTCAATGAGCTTCATCAATCGGAAAGTGAGGTTACAGGTTTACTTCTTGATATGGAATTCCTGGACGAAGTTGATCAGGCAGACGGCTTGTTACTTTCACGAATTCGGCATTTCCTGACTGATTCTTCGGGTTCGCCAGAGTCTCAATTGTCCGAACTGTTGGATGACAGCAGGATCAATGGGGAGATTACGGATGCCAACCGACATCACGTCAAGCCTGCCATCGAGGATGCGCTGGAGAGGCTTGGGACGGGAGGCGGGTAGGGGATGTTGTGGCCCTGCGGGCCACGGGGTGGATTCCGGCGTTCGCGGGAATGAGGGGTGGGGGGGGGGGGGGGGTGGGGGGGGGGGGGGCGGGAAGGGAAAGGCGGGGGGATTGGCTTTCTGTTTCACCACCGTGTCTTTCCTAGCGTGTGAACTCTTGACGGACTAAAGCATAAGGTTAGACTGGGCGGCAGCGGCGTGGGTACGGATTACCCGGAGGCTCCGAGGTTCGATGAGCAGAGTAAGAGCACTGATCGGTTATCTGCTTGAGGGCATACCGTGCGTGGTACTCGGCATTTGCAGCTACGCCGACTACATCATGGGTAGAGTCGAGAAGCCGACAGCAATTCCGAACGAGGATCGGGACTACCTCCGGGACGTATATTACAACCATACGCCGCATCCGGTTTCGTCAGGGCAGTGACAGGAGGTGCAGCGATGTTGGCAATGGTACGCCGAAGACGACGCCTCTACTCCGTTGCTGGAGTCCTCATAGTCCTGGCCGTGGCGTTGGCAGCCGCCGTCCTCTATGCCGGATCAATGAGTCTGAACGGGAATTCGCCACTGCCGGGCGCGCCTGGAGGCTTGCAGCGAGAGTCTGGTTGGTATCCTCCCCCCGACTTCCCCCCGACTTCGCTGGAGGAGAGGATAGTGCGGAGTGACGCCATAGCAAGGGTGACTCTGGTATCCGCGGCCCAGGTGGTGGAGGAAATCTCCGGATGGCCCAGCCAAGGAGACACTTCGTACGCAAACGCGCTGGAGTTCAGGTTCAATGTACTGGAGCACCTGAAGGGGAGCGGTGGAAGCGAGGTTGTGGCGATAGCAGTTGACTGGTATGAGTTTTTTGCAACTAGGGCGGAGGCGGGCGCAGGCGCAGAAGACTTCCTGGGAGAGAGGGACACAAGGTGGGACGCCCGGGAGGCGATAGTGTTCCTGCATGATGACGACCCGTATCTGCCAAGCACCGGGCAAGCGGACAGGTACCTCCTCTGGTTTCTGCGCAACACCTATGGGCAGGAAATCTACACTATAGCCAGCCCCTCCAAGATGTGGCTGCCGGCGGCGTCTGACAGTCTACCAGTACCAGTTGACCAGGCGAGGGCATCCAGCGGAGGGACGCAGCGCTTCCTTCTTGAGGAGCCGCCTTCGGGGGGCGGGGCAGTGCTTTCAAGGATGGCGCGGGCCCTGTCGGGCGATCAGGGCGCGTCGCAGGCCGCCACCATCAACCTGGCGGACATGAAGACAAAGATCGCAGAGCTGGACGCGGAGGTCGGGGAGGGGGACGGCTCGGAGGAGTACCGGGAGTGCGTCCAGTTCAAGTACGAGTGGGAGAACAATGTAAGCCTAAGGAAGGAAGAACGCGCCGCCCAGGGCGAAGGTTACTACTACGAGCGGTACGACCATGCACTGGCCTCCGGGCAGGCGGCGGGCAGCCTGTTCTACACCTACGAGCTCTGGCAAATCTGGGTGATTGACTATGGCGAGACCATCCCCAGCAAGTATGCGAGCATGTTCCAGCTGGACGGGCAGGACGAGAACCTTTTCGACGTGGAGTACCCCGGCGAGGTGTCCCCGGAACGTCCCCTCCCGGCGGGGGACTACAAGTTCTACCTCTTCGCCATGGAACCGGAGGTTCTAGTCTGCGACGGGCTGCCGGATGAGGAGCGGACGAGGTTGGAGCACTTCGTGACCGTCACCGCTCCCAGTGGGACTCTTCATGAGGCGTTCTTTGACCCGGTGGCTCTGAGCGGTGGCGGTGTCGGGGCGACGGGATCGTCCGGGGTGATTGATCCTGACGAGTTCACCGTCGGCAGTGATGATGTCGAGATTGATGGCCTGGAGTGGCGGAGCGGGTCGGTGGTGCTGGAGCTGGATGACCATGTTTCGCTGTCCGGCCAAACGCTGGACTTCATCGAGCTTGACGGGTCTATCGACACTTCGCTGGACTTTGCTGATGCGCTGGTGAATGAGTCTGTTGGGCTGTGGTCTTGGAGCGTTGATTCGCAGCCGTGGGAGGACGGGGATCTGTTGATGGTGCGGATTCGGGAGACGGATACGGCGGCGGGGTAGGGCTACGGGATGGATTCCGGTTTTCGCCGGAATGAGGGGACTTTTGGGGCTTTAGAGGGGCGCGGTTTGGATTAGGAGGCGGGGGCGGCGGCGGGTGTCTTTGTAGATGAAGTTGTTTAGCTCTTCGCGGACGGTGGATTCGATGGCGTTGAGGGCTTTGTCGGGGTTGGAGGCGGCTCTACCCTGAACTTTGGCGACGGCGTCGTCCACGACCTCCACGAGGCGCGCGGAGAGGTCATCGGCGCGTTCGCGGTCGACGAATCCCATGACGGAAATGACGGGGTCGCCGACAAGTTCAAATGTTTCTGAGTCAAGGGGGAGAGAGACGGCGACGATGCCGTCGCGGGAGAGGGCGGCGCGCTCTTGCAGAACATCGGCGTCGACGCTGCCGACCTGGAGGCCGGAGACGAAGCGGTCGCGCAGGTTGAGTTGCTCGGTGATTTGAGCTTCGCCGGTGTGATTGATTTCCAACACGTCACCGTCTGCCATCAGGAAGATATTGTCGTCCGGGACGCCGACGGATTCGGCGAGGCGGGTGTGGTGTACGAGGTGACGATAGTCGCCGTGGATCGGCACGAAGTAGCGCGGTTTGGTGAGCCGCAGCATGAGCTTGAGGTCTTCCTGGCTGGCGTGGCCACGCACGTGAACCTGCTCCGTGCGGCTGTAGAGGACGTCTGCGCCAAGCCGGAAGAGGCCATCAATGGTCTGGCCGACGACGGCCTCGTTTCCCGGGATGGGGTTGGAGGAGATGATTATGGTGTCGCCGGGCTCAATGCGGACTTGTTGGTGGGTGCCTCTCGCCATGCGCACGAGGGCGGATGTGGGCTCGCCCTGCGCGCCGGTGGTCATGATGACGGTTTTTTCCGGGATGCTGGATTCAAGTTGGTTGGCGGGGATGATCAAGCCCTCCGGCACGCGGAGGTAGCCAAGTTCCGTGGCGAGTCGGACATTGTCGACCATGCTGCGACCGACGATGCCTAGCCTGCGTCCGTGTATTGCCGCAGCATCCGCCACTTGCTGGATCCGCGAGATAAGAGAGGCAAAGCTGGCGACGATGACTCGGCCCTGCGCCTCGCCGATGAAACGGGTCAGCGCCTTGCCAACGACAGCCTCTGAGGGTGTGTGGCCGGCGACGTCCGCGTAGGTGGAATCGGATAAGAGAAGCAGGACGCCATCCTCACCGGCCTGCGCGAGGCGCTGGAAATCGGTCGGCCTGCCGTCCACAGGGGTGTGGTCGAGCTTGAAATCGCCGGTGTGGACTAATTTGCCGACGGGGGTGTCGATGATGACGCCGGTGGCGTCGGGTATGGAGTGGTTGACGCGGAAGAGGGTTACGCCGAATGGGCCGAGGTTGATCGTGTCACCGGGCTCGATGGTTTCCAGGGAAGAGCCGCGCAGCCGACGGGATTCGCGGAGCTTGACGGAGACGAGGCCGATGGTCAGGGCGGTGCCGTACACGGGTGCGCCCACATCCGGGAGGATGTGCTGGAGGCCACCAATGTGATCCTCATGGCCGTGGGTGATGACCATGCCGACAACTTTGTCGCGGCGGTCGATGACGTATTGGGCGTCCGGCAGGACGATATCGACGCCGTGCTGGGCCTCATCCGGGAACATCAGGCCGCAGTCGATGACGAGGATAGCCTCGCCGTACTCGATGGCCATCATGTTCTTGCCGATTTCGCCAAGACCCCCGAGGGGGATGATGCGGAGGTTAGGGTTCTTATTGGACATTGCGGTGATGTGTGACGGGCTAGAAGAGGCTTGGTTGCTCTCCGCCGCCATCCTTTCTATGAGGTTCATCTGAATTGTAGGCTGCCTGCGGATCGGCGACATTACCCGTGAGGCGGCGTCGCGCGGTCTCAAGCGCGGTGGGGATGTTCCGGAAATCTTCGACGATTACATCCCGCAGGCGCTGTTGGCGCAGGGCGGCGGCGGGGTGATAGATGGGGTAGACGGCGAGATCGTCCTTGTAGAGGAGTTGGCCGCGGGCGCGTGAGATGGTCTCGCGGGGAAAGAGGCGTGTCAGAGAGAAGCGCCCAAGCGTGACGAGCAGGGTGGGGTTGACGAGTTGGAGCTGTCGGCGTAGGTAGAGGTCTTCGCAGATGTCCATCTCATCGGCGCGGGGGTCGCGGTTGTCGGGCGGACGGCACTTGACGGTGTTGGTGATGTAGACGTCCTTTCGTTCCCATCCGACGGTTGCCAGTAATTCGTCGAGGAACTTGCCGGCTGCGCCAACGAATGGGCGGCCCTGCTTGTCCTCGTTGAACCCTGGCCCTTCGCCGATGAACATGACATCGGCATCGGACGCGCCTTCACCGGGGACCGCGATTGTGCGGCCTTCGGCGAGCCTGCATTCCGTGCAAGACGCTATCTCGAGGGCGATGGCGCGCAAGGCGTCTGCGGCGTCAGCGACCATGATATTCAGATGTTGGGACGGATCCGCTGAGAAACATGGCCCGTGTCCCAATCAGCCGGTTTGGGCCGGAGAGACTAGGCGTCCTCGATCCCGTGCTCGTCCTTGAGGTAGCTGATTGCGTCCTGGACCGTGATGATCTTCTCGGCATGCTCATCCGGAATCTCGATGTCCTTGTCCTTGCCGAACTCTTCTTCAAGCGCCATGACGAGTTCGACCATGTCCAGAGAATCTGCATTGAGGTCATCGACGAAGGCGGATTCGGGTGTAACCCGCTCTGCCTCCACGCCGAGCTGATCGACAATAACCTGCGTGACCCTATCTGATACGGTAGCCACGTAGCAATCCCTCCCTAGAAATGATTGGTGTCCATAGACTTACATTAGGGGTCAGGCGAGAGTTCCGCAAGCACACCACCCAGCACACCGTGAACAAAACGGGCTGAGGATTCCGCGCCGTAGGTCCTGGCGAGTTCGACGGCCTCCGCTATCGCCATCGCGACAGGCACGCGATCATGGGTGATTTCCGTCAGGGCGAGCCGTATCGCGTTGCGGTCGACGGCGGCTAGTTGGCTGACAGGGTAGGCGGTGGCGTGGGCCTGGATCAGGCCGTCAAGGCGCTCCTCGTCCTCCTGCACATCTCCCACGAGGGTTGAGGCGTAGGACAGGACGGACTCGCGGTCTGCGTCGACGATGAAATCGTCGGCAATCCAAGTGAGGGAGTCGTCGGGGGGATGTTTAACGGCGTCCCACTCAAAGAGAGCCTGAAGGGCGATGGCGCGCGCGTTGCGGCGAGATTCCGTGAATTTCTTCTCGGTGGCTCCGGGGATTCCTACGACGGGTTCGCGGACGGTTTCACCGTCTGCGTTTTCCTCACCGTTGAGGCCGCCACTCTCAGACATTGTGGACACCATCTGCGCCGTCTAGCCCTTCAACTCTTCCAATTCTTCGAGGGTGCCGATGTTCATGACTTCCGCCTCAGCGAATGTGCGCTTGACCAAGCCCGTCAGAACCTTGCCGGGGCCGATCTCAACGAACATGGTGACGCCGTTGTCACGCAGGTATTCGACGGTGCGGAACCACTGGACGGAGCTGCGAATCTGACGCGCGAGCTCGTCGGTGATTTCGTCGGCCGTCTCAAGGGGCTGGGCGGTGACGTTGCCGATGACGGGGTAGGTGGGGGCGGAGATGGAGGCGGATTCGAGGGCGGTTCTCATGCCGGGGACGGCGGGATCCATGAGGGAGGAGTGGAACGCGGCACTCACCGTCAGGGGGACGACGCGACGCGCGCCGGCCTCTTCAGCAGCTTTCTGCGCCGCCTCAATGCCCTCTTTGGAGCCGCTTATGACGATCTGTTCAGCGGAGTTCAGATTGGCCATGTCAACGCCGTTGGCTTCGCAGATTGCCTGGAGTTGGTCTTCCGGCATACCCATGACGGCGGCCATCGCGCCCTCTCGCTCATCACCGGCGGCCTGCATAAGTCGACCGCGCTCACGAACGAGCTTGACGGCGTCCGTGAATGTCATTGAACCGGCAGCGACGAGAGACGAGTATTCGCCAAGGCTGTGGCCGGCGGTGTATGCGGGCGTGAGGCCCTTGGCCTGCAAGGCGTCACGAGCCGCCTCAAATGCCGCGACAGAGGCGGTGAGGATGGCGGGCTGGGTGTTGATGGTTTGTGTCAGTGTCTCCATCGGGCCTTCAAAGCAGAGTTGGGACAGCGGGAATCCGAGGGCCTGATCGGCCTCGTCAAATATGGCCTTTGCGGCGGGAACGGCATCGTATAGGTCCTTGCCCATGCCGACGGTCTGAGCGCCCTGGCCGGGGAAGAGAAATGCGACTGTCATTATTTATTACTCCCTTTGTTTCCTGTGTCCTCGCGCTTGCGCCCTCTCCGTCACGGTTAGCGGCCTACCACGGGCGCGGTGGCAGGATGATTGGAAGGTTTTGCTCGGGGGTTATTCGGCGGCGGCGCGGCGCGGTGTGATGACCTGCCGACCGTTGTATGTGCCACATGAGGGGCATGCGCGATGGGCGAGCCGCGCGTTTCCGCAGGTTGGGCACGCCGATGTTTGCACCGGTGTGCGGGCGGTGTGCGCCATCCGCTTGTTCTGGCGGGCGTTTGACCGTCGCCGCTTTGGTAGTGGTGGCATGATTCCTTGAGTCCTTTCCGTTTCTATGTCCGGGGGCGCTATTGATCCGGGTTTGCGTTCCAAATATGTTGCAGAGCCGCAGCCCACTCACTTTGAGCGGAACCTGACGGACACTTGCAGGATACCGTATTGCGGTCCGCTCCGCACTGTGGGCAGAGGCCGGCGCAATCCGGTTTGCAGATGGGATTCTGCGGTTCGTGCATGATCAGGTGTTGGCGAACGGCGTCTGCGATATCAAGGTGGTGCGTCTCACTGATCAGCAGGTCTTCGATGGTGTCGCGCTCCGGCAATTTGCGGCCGGTGGCGATATCGATGACAGGGTAGAACTCTTCGTCGAATGAGAATTGCATCTTGTGGGTGTAGGGCTTGAGGCAGAGGGAGCAGGTGCGTCCCTGTTCGGAGGCGCAGGTGGCGGAGACGAGGATGCCGACGTCCGTACGCATAAGTTCGGCCTCACAGTTGACGTTGGCATCGTCGACGATCTCGCCGATGAAGCCGTATTCACGGCTCTCGCCGATGGGTTCCTGCATGAGGGCGCTGATGTTGATTAGCATTTTGGGGGCTCGCGATTTTGGTTGGTTGACACTACTTTGGCGGGTTGGGAAATGGAGGTCAAGATTCCCGCGTTCGCGGGAATGACGGGTTGGGGGGGGGATGGCGGGTGGAATGACGGTTGGTTGGCGTGTCGCATTTGGGTGGGATGGGCCCCCGCCTGCGCGGAGGGGGCGGGGTACGGAGTCGGGGGTTCGGGGCACGGAGGGATACGGGGTACGGAGTGGGGGGATGTTATGAAGCGGTGGGGGTTAGTAACTCCGGGAAATAGTTCGAGAAGAAGCCTCTATCATTTTGGAGGAATATGTCCAGGAGAATGTTCGTGTCGACAGCGGTGATCATCTGCCCCGAATTTCTTCAATGTAGTCGTCGACGCTGACGCCGTCGCCCAGGGCATCCTTGCCGAGGATTCCATACACCTGGTCGACGGGGTGTACGGCGGCCCCACGCTTCTTGATGAGCAATCCCTGCTCCGTCAAGGTGATTTCGACCTCGATATTGTGGTGCATTCCGAGACGCTCACGCAGCGCCTTGGGGATTGTGATCTGACCTCGTTCCGATATACGCATGTTCGCCTCAGTATGAATCGCGGATACGCACAATCATACTCGCGTCATTGAAGGGGCGCCCTGCGTTGGTGTTTCGGGCGACGGGATGGATTCCGGCTTTCGCCGGAATGAGGGGGGGGGGGGGGGGCGCTATCCCGCTTGGTTGCATTCCCCGATCACGGTTCCCGCTTTCGCGGGAATGACGGAAAGTCTATTCGGCGGGGGCGGGGGTGTTGGTTACCTGGCGGGTGAAGTCTACGATTTCTTTTAGGGTGGTGCCGGGGCCGAATATGCCTGCTATGCCCATCTCGGTCAGGGCGGCGTAGTCCTCTCGGGGGATGATGCCGCCTGCGAAGACTGAGACATCGTCGAGGCCGTTTTCGCGGAGGCCGCTGACGATGGCGGGGAGGAGATCGAGATGCGCCCCGGAGAGGATGCTGAGGCCGACGGCGTTGACATCCTCCTGTACGGCGGCCCGGACGATCATCTCCGGCGTCTGTCGGATTCCGGTGTAGATGACCTCAAAGCCGGCGTCGCGCAGGGCGCGGGCGACGACCTTTGCGCCACGGTCGTGGCCGTCAAGGCCGGGCTTCGCGATAAGGACTCGGGCAGGGGCGGCCTTCGGGGGCGTTGATTCTGTCGTCATGGTCGCTTTCTCCTCTCCACAGGCGGGCCGCTCCGTGTGGCGGCCTCAGTGCGCGTCGCCGTCCGCGGGCTGGGTGCGGGTCATTCCCGCGTGTGCCGCGTCACGTTGCGATATCAATACCAGAGTACCGAGAAAATCAAGTGGGTGTATTGCCCGGAGGACGTTTGTTGGGTCGCCATCATCGACGATGACACGCGCGCCGGCGGAACGGGCACGCTCCTCAACTGCTTCCGGGTCGTCGGATTCGAGGACGACGGCGTGGAGTCCCTCACCCATGAGCTTGAGGGCGCGAGATACGGGGCCGTCTTCACGCAGGTCCTGGGCGAACTCGACCTCTGCATCACCGGCATCGAGCCATGCGGTGTCCATGCCGAATCCCTCCGAGATGGCGCGGCGCTTGAGGGGCATACGGAAGAGGCGCTGCCACGTTGCGGCGGCTGTTCCTACATCGTAAGTGCGGATGGTGACGTGGTGGAGGCCGATGTCACGGGATGTGCCGGGTGTGAAGAGGGTGGTTTCCTCAAACTCGACGGGGACACCGCCGGTGACCGACGCATCAACGAAATTGCTCAGTCCGGTCAGGCGAGGATGAGCCGCATCGGCGGGCAACACTCCGCCCCGTTCCTCGATCTCCGTTCGCGCCTGCGCTACGTTTTCGACGCCGAATCCGACGTGGTGCAGTCCCTCGCCGCGATCATTGAGGAACTCAGCGATCGCGCCTTTGTCGTCGGTGGGCTGAATGAGGATGAGGCGGCCTGTGCGGAGAGGGACGATGGCGGCGCGGTAGCCGTCTTCGTTCATGTCACGCGTGACGGTTGCCGAGATGCCAAGGACGTCCTCCATTTTGCGGGCGGCATCGTCGATGTCACGCACGGCGATGGCGACGTGATCAAAGTTTTGGAAGAGGAGATCAGTCTTTGCTGTCATGGTTGTTGGCCTTTCAGGAGTTCCTCTCACCCTAACCCTCTCCCGCCGGGAGAGGGAAATCCTTGCGGAGGAATGTTGTCCGGTTGCGCTCCTTGTTGCTTAGATTCCTCGCTGCACTCGGAATGACAGGTAGAGGGCGGGAATGACGGGGTAGGGCGACGGAATGACGGTAGGGCACATGATGCTACCGGCGTTGGTTGATCATGATTAGTGTGCCGAAGAAGTCCTTGGGGTGGACTACGCGGAGGACTCGGTCTCCCTCTCGTTCTTCTACGATGCGGACGCCTTGGGACTTGACGTGTTCGGCAAGGGCTTCGGCGTCACTCGTTTCGAGGGCTATGCCGTAGACACCCACGCCGCGTGAGGCGATTGCGCTGGCGATGGGGCCGGTCTCGGTGGTCTGCTGCGCGAACTCTACCTCGGCGTCACCCGCATCAAGCCAGCCCGTGGACATGCCGGCGCTCTCACGCTCCATCATGCGATTGACCTTCATGTCGAAGCTCTTTGACCAGTTTTCGACGGCCCCGTCGCGGTCCGTGGTGGAGATGGTGACATGGTGAACCCTGAGGTCATGGTCGACGGGCGTGCGGCGCGTGACCTGCGCGATTTCAGTCAGGACACCGTTGGCGGCGCGGGGATGGATGAACTCGACCTCGCCGACAAAGCCGCCCTCCGGCTCGCCCTGGATGAGTTGCACGTCACGGCCCTTCAACGTCTCAATGGTCTGGCGGATATCGTCGACTTCAAAGCAGATGTGCTGGATGCCCTCGCCGCGGCGCTCGATGAATCGGCCAACGGCGCTCTCCGGGTTTGTCGGCTGCATCAGCTCGAACCGGACGTTAGAGGTTGGCACGAGGGCGGCAATGAGTCCTCGCTCCTCGATGACCTCCTGGGCGGCGACTTTCAGGCCAAACAGGTTTTCAAAGGCGTCCGTGGCGGTCTTGAGGTCGCGGACGACGACGCCGATATGGTCGATGCGCTTGAACATACTTAAAGTTGTCCTTCCCTGTTTTGCGGTTTCGAGTTTGGGTTGTTTGGCTTCGTGACGGGCGGGGTTAGACGACTAGCAGTTCCTTGTGCGTTCCGAAGACGCCGCGGAGTACGTCACAGATTTCGCCGGTGGTGGCGCTGGCCTCTACGCAGTCGATGATGGCGGGCATGGTGTTTTCAGAACTGCGAGCGACGGCCTCTAGTTTTTCAAGGGCGGCTTGCGCCTTGTGGGCGTCGCGATCCCGGCGGACGCGCTCGAGGCGGTCGATCTGCCGCCTGGTCTCCTCGGGGTTGATGCGGAGGATCTCCATGGGCGTTTCGTCGCCGGAGGTAAATGCATTGACGCCGACGACGGTACGCTCGTGGCTTTCCACCTGCATCTGGTACTTGTAGGATGCGTCGCCGATTTCCTGCTGCTGGAAGCCGTTTTCGATGGCGCGGACTGCGCCGCCCGCCTTGTCGATGCGCTCGATGTAGGCGCGGGCCTCCGCTTCGAGACGGTCGGTCATCGCCTCGATAAAGTAGGAGCCTGCGAGGGGGTCGACGGTGTCGGTGACGCCGGACTCATAGGCGAGCACCTGCTGCGTGCGTAGGGACAGGGTTACGGCGTCCTCAGAGGGCAGGGCAAGCGCCTCGTCCTTGGAGTTGACGTGGAGAGACTGCGTTCCGCCGAGGACCGCGGCGAGGGCCTGCAGGGTGGAGCGGACGACGTTGTTGTCGGGCTGTTGGGCCGTGAGGGTGACGCCGGCGGTCTGGGTGTGGAATCGCAACATCTGGGAACGAGGGTTCTCGGAGCCGAATCGCTCGACCATGATGCGGGCCCAGAGTCGGCGGGCTGCGCGGTACTTGGCGACCTCTTCCAACAGGTTGGACTGCGCGACGAAGAAGAACGAGAGCTGCGGGCCAAAGTCATCGACCTTGAGTCCGGCCGCGATGGCGGCATCCACGTAGGCGATGGCATCGGCGATGGTGAAGGCGATTTCCTGCGCGGCGGTGCATCCGGCCTCACGCATGTGGTAGCCGGAGATGGAGATGGTGTTCCAGGCAGGGGTTTCGGTGGCGCAGTACTCGAATAGGTCGGTTATGAGGCGCATGGACGGGGCAGGGGGGTATATGTAGGTGCCGCGCGCGATGTATTCCTTGAGGATGTCGTTCTGGACAGTGCCCCGGAGTTCCTTGGCGGGGACTCCCTCACGGCGGGCGACGGCGATGTAGTAGGCGAGGAGGATGCTGGCGGTGGAGTTGATGGTCATCGACGTTGAGACCTTGGCGAGGTCGATGCCGTCAAAGACGATTGCCATGTCCTCAACGTGGGCGACGGGGACGCCGACCTTGCCGACCTCACCGAGGGCCAGAGGGGCATCGGAGTCGTAACCGGTCTGCGTGGGCAGATCAAAGGCCATGGAGAGGCCAGTCTGTCCCTGCTCGAGCAGATACTGGTAGCGGCGGTTGGTCTCCTCGGCGGAGGCGAAACCGGCGTACTGGCGCATCGTCCATAGGCGGCCACGGTACATGGTGGGCTGGACGCCGCGCGTGAAGGGGAACTGGGCGGGGTAGCCGACGTTGCTGGCGTAGTCCGAGGCGGCCACGTCTTCAGCGTCATAGAGGGGTTCGATTTCGACCTCGGAACTGGTCTCAAAGCGCGCTTGCCGCTCCTTGTTGCGAGCGACGGCGGGGCCGTAGACCTTATCGAGCCAGTCTTGCTTGGACATGTCTCCACCGTTAGTCACAGGGTTGTCCTCCCATATCCCATCGGCGAGCGCGCTGGTATGCGCGGTATCGCCGCGTAGCTGTTGTGGATAGGATACAGCGGGGATAGCGGTGTTGTCAGTTTGGGGGGGGGGGAGAGACGACCCCCGCCATTGGGTACACTGTTGCATAGCGAGGCAGTCGCGCTGCGGTTAGCGGCGTCGGGCACGAGGATTGGATGGGTACGATCATGGCAACGCCAAAAAAGAAAGCAAAGGCACCGCGAACGGTCACCAACGACCAGTTTTCGGCAATGAGCATGATTCTTGCGCACGAGGTTGCCCGTACTGGCGAGGAGATCGTGATTGAACAGTTCGGGCAACCCTTGGCCAAGCTTGCGCCGCTAGACGGAGAGGCCGGGCAAGCAGCAATGGAGGACGCTAACAAGCCTCGGGAATCGATGTTTGGCCGGGGTCGAAAGCCATGGTTTGGTCGTGACAAAGACAGTATCAAGATCTACGGTGATCTTGATGAGGATCTCGATATCGAGTGGGAGGCGGAACAAGGCCTCATTGACGGCGAATAATGCTTCTACTCGATACACAGGCGCTGCTATGGAGCAGGCTTGGCGACCGGAGGCTTGGCAACGAAGCCCGTCGATTGATTGAGGAAGCAATCCTGCAAGAAAACGTGGCAGTTTCCACGTTCACGTTCTGGGAAATCGCCATGCTCCATTCGAAGGGCCGTGTAGATCTTCCATCGGACATCAGAACTTGGCGCCACCGCTTGTTGACGGAGGGGCTGCAAGAGATTCCCGTGTGCAGCGAAATTGCCATCCGCGCGAATGAGTTGACCGATTTTCACAGCGATCCGGCGGACAGGATCATCGTGGCGACGGCGCTTGAGGGCCATCAGTTGATGACCAGCGACTCGCGGATTCTGGGCTGGATTGGCGCATTGGAGCGGGTGAACGCGCAGACTTAGGTGGTGGCGGGCTCGGGTTCGAGTTCTATCTTGTCGATCTCCTCCAGGAGGGCGGAGACGAACTCTGATTCCGGGACTACTCGAACCTTTTCGCCCTTGCGGAAGATGATGCCGCGGCCATTGCCTGCGGCGATTCCTACGTCGGCGTCCTTGGCCTCGCCGGGGCCGTTCACTTCACAGCCCATGACTGCGACGCGAACCGGCTTGTCCACCATCTTGAGGGCCTCGTCGACCATCTCCGAGTACTTGATGATGTCAACATCGGCGCGGCCGCAGGAGGGGCAGGCGATGAGCGTGACGCCCTTGTTGCGGAGGTTGAGAGACTTGAGGATTTCCCAGCCGGCCTCGACCTCCTTAACGGGGTCGCCTGCAAGGGAAACGCGGATGGTGTCGCCGATGCCCTGGTAGAGCAGGTGACCGATGCCGACGGCGCTGCGGATCGAGCCGTTCAGCGGCGTGCCCGCCTCGGTGATTCCAAGGTGGAGCGGGTAGGGGACCTTTTCAGCCACGCGGCGATACGCCTCAATGGTCATCGGCACGTCAAAGCCCTTGACGGAGATCTTGATTTGATCGAACCCCATTTCTTCGAGGATGCCAACTTCCCACGTCGCGGTGGCCACCATGTGGTCGACAACGCTGTAATCGCCCTCGCCCTCCTGGCTGGCCTTGGCGAGTTTGTTGACGCCGTCGGCCAGGCGGTGGAAATCTCCGGTCTTGCCGATGCCTCCGATGGGAGGCAGGGAGCCGAAGTTGACGCCAACGCGAATGGGAATGTCGTATTCCTTGGCGAGCGTTGTGACCTCTCGCACCTTGTCAGCATCACGGATGTTGCCGGGGTTCAGGCGGATGCCGCTGACACCACTGCGAATCGCCTCAAGCGCAAGCAGGTGATGGAAGTGAATGTCGGCGATGACGGGGATGGGAGATCGGCTACAGATTCCTGCCAGCGCCTTTGCGGCGTCCATATTCGGGACGGCGCAACGGATTATGTCACACCCTGCCGCGGCAACCTCATAGATCTGCAGAACCGTCGCCTCGACGTCGCGGGTGTCCGTCTTGGTCATGGACTGGACGGCGATTTCAGCATCGCCGCCAACCGGGACTTTACCTACATGGATTTGGTGAGATACACGCCTGTCAGACATGGCGAAACTCCTGCCACTACGCATGAAATGTCTTTGGATTCAGTCTCACAATACCATAGGGGGCCTTAGACGTAGGCAAATGAGACTGGAGGTCAGGGGGGGGGTAGGGGTGCTTCTTTGAGGAGGTGGTCAAATGGCTTCCCACGGATTTACGATTTCGATTCCGAGGCCAGTGAAGTCCCTTACGTTGCGCGTCACAATGGCCAAGCCACGCGTCCATGCCGTTCCTGCAATCAACAGATCGATGAGATCAGGTGAACGGCCGGAACGAATTGCAGCTGCCCGAAAGCGGGCAGACCACTCTGCGCTTTCACGATCGACAGAAAGGATACGATCCGTATAGTCCGCGAGAAAGCGCGATATGCTCACAACGAGTCGTTCCCGACGTCGGCCGTGAGGAGCAAGCTGCAATCCGAATTCCAGTTCATGGACTACGAGGGATGAAAGCCATAGATCAGTCTGCTGGGACAAGAAATGGATCACGGAGGGAGTCGGGTAATCCTTTGTGGTCTCAGACACGACATTTGTGTCCAGGAGAAATCCGGTCATTTGACGATGTCTTCGTCTTCTTCCGTATCCTGGAAGGGAATCTCTCGATGGGACACTCGGCTGCGTTCCGGGATTTCAAGATTGGTTCCTCTAGGCATGTTCTCCACTAACCACTTGCCCAAGGGCATGCGAGGTTTCGTCTTTTCATCCCACACTGCTGCGGGCACGACGACGAAGGGCTTTCGTGCGCCGATGCGCTGCGGGCCTTCTTCCTCGGCCAGCCGCAGAATCTCAGACAGGCGCGCCTTCGCCTCGGCGACGGTCCAGATGCGCTCGGAACCAGGCTGCTGAACGGCCATGACACCTCCTTAGATGGAATACTAGACTAGTATAGACCAAGTTGAGGGTCTTGGTGAATATGCAAGTAAGACAACTTCAAAGTGCGTTTTCCCGACGGTGGCTGCTCCAAATTGCTCTCAAGACTGACCTTTTACCGAAGAGTCTGAAAACTCTCTTTTCGCTCCTCAGCGATTTTCTTCAGCCACTCCCCATCTTGCCGCGCATAAAGGAATCGCGTAGCCTCAGCTGCAGTACGATGATTGATCTCATCTACCTCATCAGGGGCGACGTCAAATGCCTGCATAATGGCACCCTGCGGCAGGTGAACCATGAGGAGAGCAGTAGTTGATGACAACGGCATTGTAATTTGGGCGGATCTGTCTGCCATCCCAAGCCAACGGAACCAAAATACTGGGTTATCGCTACATATGAAGGGGTAATCTTGGCCGGTAGACAAAATTAGCCAAGCCATACTCGATAGCAGATTGGTGACTCTCTCGCCGACCCAAGGTGTTTGGGTCAGAATACGCTGTGCCTCCTCAGGTAACCCTCTAAATCCTGTCGTTTTGTAACCGTCAATAACAAGCAATAGGACGGACAGGGCGTAATCACTGAGTGCCCCTCTCTTGAGTTCGCTATCGACTATGTCATCGAGGAAGGATGGGAATCTGGTGTCCAATGTATCTTCGCGCAATTTCCTCATCGCTGGAACTCTAGCTATAAGGCAATTGATGTAAGTGGCCATTCTGTGTCGCTCATCAGATGTAAGAGGAATCTTTCTCCGCAATTTTTGCATCGGTTCCTGAGCGGGCCACTCGATCTGGTTGGCCATCGTGATTTCGTCGCTCTCAAAGTAGTAGCCATTCTCATTGGCTGCATTAGTGATTGATGTTCGCTTGGGTGTGGACCCGTCGAGGTCGTACATCCATACCTGCCGTTGCTTCTTGTTGACCGAGAATTGACGCAGATAGTACCGAGGAATGTAGTGATGGCCCATCGATGTCCCTTTACGGCAGGATGGAATCGCCTTGGAGGAGGCGGGGGAGGTCTATGCCTACTGTGACGAATAGGACGAGGGATATGAGGAAGACGAAGCCGATTAGGTGAACTAGGTTTTCTCGTTGGGGGGAGAGGCGGCGGCCTCGGCGGGCGACTTCGAGTATTAGGAATGGGATGCGGCCGCCATCGAGGGCCGGGATTGGCAGCAGGTTGAGGATTCCGAGGTTGAGGCTGAGTAGGCCGACGATGATTAGTAGGGCGACCGGACCTGCGCGCGCGGCCTCACCCGTTGCCTGAGCGATGCCGACGGGTCCTGCGATGCCGGGGTTGGAGCCGCTGCTAGCCGCCCGCCCAAACTCGGACGCCGTGCTTGTTATGACGTTGCCCATGAGTAGGATGCCGTTCCATGGCGCTTGCCAGATTGGGGCGGATTGTCGCTCAAAAACGGGGTTTATTAAGCTAATGGTGACGCCTAGCGGACCTTCGCCAGGTGGGGGATTTTCTCGGGGGACGAGGTAGACGGCGAGTGGGACCGAACCTCGCAGGACGCGCAAGGTCAGTTCTTCACCGAGCGAATCGCTGACGTGTCGCGCAAGTTGATCGACGGTCCGCACATCTTCGCCGTTCACGCTGAGTATGACATCGCCGGCGCGCAGGTTGGCCTCGTCTGCGGGGGAGCCGGGCGCCACTGCTTGAATGACAATTTCGCTATCGACAAGTCGTTCGGTAGGTAGGCTGGCAAGGCCGCTGAAGATGAACCATGCGAGGAGGAGGTTCATGCCGGAACCGGCGACGAGGACAGTTGCGCGCGCCCAGACTGGCTTGCCGGCGTAGCCTTCGGGGACGTCGGGATCGCTTTCACCCTCCAGCCGGACGAATCCGCCGACGGGGATCCAGTTGAGCGAGTAGACGATGCCGTTGCGCCAGAAGCCTTTTGCGCGGGGAGGGAAGCCGATGCCCAGCTCACGAACCTTGATGCCGAGCAGGCGCGCGGCCCAGAAGTGGCCGAGCTCATGGATGAGCACGAGGAAGCTCAGGACAAGGACAAAGGCGGCGATGGTTATGAGGATCGACATTGTCAGCGTGCCCTCGCGTTGTTTCTTACGTGGTCGCGCGCCCATGCGTCGGCGGCGAGCAGGTCATCAAGCGTCGGTTGATCTGTGGGTTTGTGGGCGTCAAGGGCGTCGCGAATGAGTGTGGGGATGGCGGTGAAGGGGGCTGCGCCGGAGAGGAAGAGCTCGACGGCGATTTCGTCGGCGGCGTTGAGGACGGCGGGGTAGGTTTTACCGCTTCGGGCAGCATCGACGGCGAGCCAGAAACAGGGGAATCGACCACGTTCCAGGGATTCAAAGGTCAGGTCGACGGTGTAGTCCATCTCTCGCCAATCGGAAGGGCGTTCGATGCGTTCCGGGTAGGCGAGCGCGTACTGGATTGGCAGGCGCATGTCCGGCATGGAGAGTTGCGCCTTGAGGGTTCCGTTGGTGAACTCGACCATCGAGTG
Organism: Dehalococcoidia bacterium; assembly: GCA_965205915.1. Taxonomy (GTDB): domain Bacteria; phylum Chloroflexota; class Dehalococcoidia; order UBA6926; family UBA6926; genus VXMO01. Next base: position 98,066 of record OZ242191.1, read on the forward strand.
GACGATGCTCTGTCTATGCACGGCGACATCGATACGGTCGTAGTCCACGTCGTAGAGCCAGCGGGCTTCGATGACTTCAAACGCCTTGTTCATGAGGGTTGCGGAGTCGATTGTTACCTTGGGTCCCATGCGCCATGTGGGGTGGGCCAGCGCTTCTTCCGGTGTGACGGAATCGAGTCCAGAGTCGTCACGGTTGAAGAACGGGCCGCCGGATGCGGTGAGGATGAGGCGGCTGACTGCTTCGGGCGACTCGGCGGTCAGGCACTGCCACAGGGCGCTGTGTTCGCTGTCGACGGGCAGGAGGGCTGCGCCGGTTCGCGCGACTTCCCGCATGACGAGTTCACCGGCGACGACGAGGACTTCCTTGCTGGCCAGGGCGACGGTCTTGCCGGCCTCAATGGCTGCAAGGGCAGGGACGAGGGCGGCAAGGCCGGGTATGGCGACGACGACGGTATCCACGCTCCGGCTGCGCGCCATATTTGCGAGTCCCTCGGGCGTGGAGGCGGAACCGGTCACTGACAGGGCGGGGCGAAACTCTGCGACCTGATCACGGAATGCCTCGCTGTCGTGGCCCGCGGCAAGGCCGACGATGTGGAATCGATCCGCGTTGCGGCGGACCACATCGAGCGTCTGCGTGCCGATGGAGCCTGTTGAACCGAGGACGGCGATGCGCCGCGGTGAGTCACTCATATCACTCCATAGTAGTGATGACGGTGACATATAGGAAAACGGCGGGGAGGATTGGGAGCAGGGAATCGAGACGGTCGAGGATGCCGCCGTGTCCGGGGAGCAGCGAGCCGGAGTCCTTTGCGCCCGCCTGCCGTTTGAGCCAGGACTCTGCAAGATCGCCGATTTGGCCGAGGATGGAGAGTCCTGCTCCGAGGAGGATGGCGTTGACTACGGGCAGGCCATCGAGTTGCACGATCACGGCAAAGGCTGCGCTTATCGCCGCCGCGCCAATGACTGCGCCAGCCGCTCCCTCCCACGTCTTGCCGGGGCTTATGGAAGGGGAGAGTTTGTGGCGGCCAATGAGACGGCCGGTGGCGTAGGCGGCGGTGTCAGAGGCGAAAGTGACGAGGATTGCGTAGGTGAGCCAGGCGAGGCCGTCGGTTGATTCTCTGAGTGCAAGGCCCGTTGCGAGTAGGGCGGCGGGATAGACGGACGCGCCGATGGTTGTTGTCCAACTTCTCGCGCCGTCCCAGCTACCGGTTCGGTAGGTGAACAGGGCTGCGCCGAGCGAGCCTCCGGCGACAACGGTTAGCGCGATGAGGGTAGGGGGCATGTAGGCGGTATGGCCGGAGTAGAGGAAAGCGGCGCCTATGAGTACAGAGAGTGGCCAGAGGACGCGGCCAAGCGGGCGGAGGAGGACGCGGAGTTCCCAGATGCCGAGGAATGTTGTTGCTGCGGTTATTGCCAGCAGGGGGATGCCGCCTAGCCAGACACATAGGGCGAGCAGGGGTATGCCGATGGCGGCGGTGGCGAGTCGGAGGGGGAGGGTGTCTCGTGTTCGGGACGTTGAATCGTTGTCCATGGGGAGATTATGGGGGAGTGGGGGGTGGTTCGTAGAATATGTCTCATCGGGGCTATACTCAATAGAGTCAAATGAGGCAGCAAAATGAACTTGCGTGATTACATAACCGTCGACCCAGAATCATTTGGAGGAGAAGCATGCATCGCCGGGACGAGCGTGCCTGTTTCCGCCATTTTGGAAAAGCTGGCCGCAGGCCTCGATGCCGATGAAATCCTGCGTTCCTTCCCCTCCGTCTCTCGTGACGCCATCAAGGCTGCCGTTCTTTTTGCTTCTGTTTTGGCAAAGAATGCGGGATTGGCGCATGACCAACTAGTCTCCCCCTTAAGCAGGGAAGACGTGCTTCAGGCTTTGAGGGAGCACAAGGCTACGATGGTCGAGCAGTTTGGCATTACCGACTTGGCCCTATTCGGATCCTACGCTCGTGGAACGGCAGTGATCGGAAGCGACGTTGATATTCTTGTAGCCTTTGACGGCCCCGCCACTGCGAAAGCATTCTTCGGATTACAATTCTATTTGGAAGCCCTACTACGTCGCCGGGTAGATCTAGTCACCGATAAGGCCCTACGGATGGAATTCCGTCCCCGTGTAGAACTTGAGGCGGTGCGTGTCTGAATCGAGCGGGGGGGCCCCGCGACTGGCAACAATATGCCGAAGACATGATCAGATTTGCGCAGAGGGCGCTAACTTACGTTGAAGGCATGGATTTGGAAGACTTTCTGGCTGATGAACGAACATACGATGCCGTCCTGAGGAATATTGAGCTCATTGGCGAGGCTGCCACCCATGTTCCATTCGAAGTAGGCGAGGTTCAGCAGGCGATCGAATGGGGAAACATAATCGGGACCCGCAACCAACTAGCCCACGTCTATCTCGGTATAGATAACGATATCGTGTGGGATGTCTTGATCAGCAATCCTCCGACACTCATCGGCCAACTGCGCGCACTGCTATATTCAGCCGGCTAGGAGCGTCGCCTAATCACCCTCCACGCTGCCGAAGCGGCGTTTGCGGTTGGCGTAGGCGTTTAGGGCTTTTTGTACTTCTTCCGGGCCGAAGTCCGGCCAGAGGGTTGGGGTGAAGTAGAGCTCGGCGTAGGCTGCTTGCCATAGCAGGAAGTTGCTGATTCGCAGTTCGCCGCCGGTTCGAATCATCAGGTCAGGGTCGGGCAGGCCGTTGGTGAAGAGGCGGCGGGCGAGTTGAGGCTCATCCACGTCGTCCGGTGTTAGACCATCGCGGATGAGCGATCGCGCAGCCTCAAGGATGTCTTCGCGGCCGCCGTAGTCGAACGCGACGCTCAATGTGATTCCGGTGTTGTCGCGCGTCATGTCCACGACGCGGTCGATTGCGGCGGCGATGTCGGGGCTGATGCGATCCTTGCGGCCCAGGTGGACAAGCCGAGCGCCCTCTTCATGGAGGCGGGGGGCGTCCTCCTTGATAGCCTCGGCGGCGAGCGCCATGAGTCCCTTCACCTCTTCGTTGGGGCGTCGCCAGTTCTCTGTGGAAAAGGCGTAGAGCGTGAGGTAGCGGACGCCACGCTCTGAGAATGCGCGGACGATGTCATGCAGCTTGATTCGGCCATGTTGGTGGCCCTCTTCACGGCGTAGGGCACGTTCCCGCGCCCATCGACCGTTGCCATCCATGACGATGGCGACGTGGCCGGGGATGGCAGGGCTGTTTGGCTCAGGGTCTGACTGCGTCATACGGAGATAGCGCGCGGGTCAGACTTCCATGACGGCCGCTTCCTTGGCCGCTCCAATTTCGTCGACCCGGCCGGTGTAGCGGTCGGTGATTTTCTGGAGTTGGTCGGCGGCGCGATGCTCGTCGTCCTCAGAGATTTCCTTGTCGCGCATAAGGCGGCGGAGGTGGTCCATCGCGTCCCGGCGGACGTTGCGAATGGCGACGCGCTCATCCTCGGACTTGGAACGGACGAGGCGTCCCATCTCTTTGCGTCGCTCCTCAGTCATGATCGGGATGGGGATGCGGAGCTTCTGGCCGTCGGCGATGGGTGAGAAGCCCAAATCGGTCTGGAGAATGGCGCGCTCGATGGCCGTTGTGGCGGAGCGGTCATAGGGCTGGACGACGAGGAGGCGCGGCTCCGGCGCGGTGATGGTTGCGAGTTGCTTGAGCGGGGTAGGGGTTCCGTAGTAGTCGACGCGCAGTTCCTCGATGAGGCCCGGGGAGGCGCGGCCGGTTCGGATGCCCGCCAGCTCGCGGTTCAGGACCTCACAGGTGCGCTGCATTCGATGTTCGGCGTCGTCCAGGATTTCTTGCGTCATGATTTTCCCTCTCCCGCCGGCAATACGGAGATCTCATCGCGAGCCGGTGGCGTTGACGAGCGTGCCGACGGTTTCCCCACTTAGTATCCTGCCAATGCTGCCGGTGTCAAAGATGTCAAAGACGACGATGGGCAGGTTGTTGTCCATGCAGAGTGTCAGGGCGGTGCTATCCATGATGCCGAGCCGGAGATTGAGCGCGTCCATGTAGCTGATGCTGGAGTAGCGTTTTGCGCCGGGGTTCCGGTTGGGGTCGGAGTCGTAGATGCCGTCCACCTTGTTCTTGGACATGAGGAGCACATCTGCGCCGACCTCAACGGCCCTCAGCGCTGCTGCCGTGTCCGTCGTCATGTACGGGTTGCCGGTTCCGGCGGCAAAGACGACGACGCGTCCTTTTTCCATGTGGCGAATCGAACGGCGGCGGATGTAGGGCTCCGCGACGGCCTGGATGTTAATGGCGGAAAGGGTGCGGACGTTCGCGCCGAGGCTCTCAAGGGAGGTCTGGAGCGCGAGGGCGTTGATGACGGTGGCCAACATGCCGGAGTAGTCGGCCGTGGCGCGATCCATGCCGGACTCCTCGGCGATTCGGCCACGCCAGATATTGCCGCCACCGACGACGAGGCCCATCTGGACGCCGGAGTTCAGGACGTTGCAGACCTCTGTGGCGACCTGACGGACGGTATCGACGTCAATGCCGTACGGGCGGGGGCCCATGAGCGCCTCGCCGCTGAGCTTGAGGAGAACTCGCCGAGGTTTATCGCTGTCCAGCGTGTCAGCCTCTTTTCTCAGCGTCCCTCTTGGGGGACCTATTCTTCGCCGAGGCCGTAGCGGACGAATCGCCTTATGACGATGTTTTCGCCGACCTTGGCAACGGTGTCGGTCACAAGATTTCCGATTGTCTGGCTTGAATCCTTGACGAAGGGTTGGTGGAGGAGGCGGGGCTCGCCATCGGACGTATCGAGGTCATCGAGCGGGCGCTCATCGTCGATTGCCTGCGGGTCCATCGCGGCGACCTGGAGGGCGATATTGTGTGCCAGCTCCTTGAAATCGTCGGTGCGCGCGACGAAGTCCGTCTCGCAGTTGAGCTCAACGATGACGCCGATGCGGCCGCCGGCGTGGACGTAGGTCTCGATGAGGCCCTCGTTGGCGGCGCGGGAGGCCTTCTTGGCGACGGTGGCGATGCCGCGCTCCCTGAGGAGGGCAATGGCCTTGTCCATGTCGCCATTGGCGTCCTGGAGGGCGTTTTTGCAGTCCATGATTCCGGCGCTTGTGCGCTCACGCAGTTCCTTGATTGCGTCAGCCGAGATGGTCGTCACTTTATGCTCCTGCTGCCATTGTTTGCGCCGTTCATCTTGCGTGGCGCGTTGATTTTCCTTGCGTGTCTCTTGTCGGGCGGTAGAGTGCCCACGGTGTTTCGTCGATCGAGGGTAGGGCGCTAGGCGGTTGCCGCCCCTGCTTCTCTCTCTTGTCGGATGCGCTGTCCCTCAGCCACGCCCTCGACGACGGCGTCCGCGATGCGGCCGGTCATGAGGCGCAGGGCGCGGATGGCGTCATCATTGCCGGGGATTGGGTAATCGATAAGGTCGACGTTGCAGTCGGTGTCGGCGATGGCGACGATGGGGATTCCCATCTTTCGCCCCTCGGCGATGGCGATCTTTTCACGCGCGGCGTCGATGACGTAGAGCGCGCCCGGCATCTCCGTCATTTCCTTGATGCCGCCGAGATAGCGGTTAAGCTTGCCGATTCGTTCTTCGAGACGGCCCGCCTCTTTCTTTGGCAGGAAGGCGAATTCGCCCTTGGCGCGACGGTCTTCCTGGCGAACAAGGAAGTCGATGCGGGACTGAATTGTGCGGAAATTGGTGAGTGTGCCGCCGAGCCAACGCTGGTTGACCCATGGCTGCTCGGCGCGGAGCGCCTCCGATGATACGGCGTCCTGCGCCTGCTTCTTTGTGCCGACGAACAGGATTTTCTTGCCGGTCATAGCGACTTGACGAATGAACTCCGCCGCCGCTTCAAGGCGGTCAAGAGTTTTCTGGAGATCGATGATGTGAATGCCGTTGCGCTGTGTGAAGACAAACGGCTTCATCTTGGGGTGCCAGCGGCGGGTGGGATGACCGAAATGGACTCCGGCCTCCAGAAGCAATTTCATGGTGATTTCCGGCTTATCGTCGCTGTCGGGCGTCGGCGGTGTTTCCGCCACTGCCAGAATCGGCGCCGTGTCTTCGCTGGCCGTTGTTGTGCCGCCGTCCGTCGTCAAGAGCCACCCCTTTTACGTATACAAACCTGTATTTGGCTCAGTATAGCATGGGGGGCATGACGGGCAGCGCCAACACTGCCTGATGTGGACGGTATGCGCCATCGGTTGACCCCAGATACGGCCACACCTACAATCGTATGTGCCGCCGACCGGAGAATCGGTCAGAACATAACCCGCGCAGGCCAGAGGGCGGCAGATAGCAACAGGCATCTTCGGGCCTTGCGGGAACGGGGTAACAATGTCACCACGATACGATTACGACTGCCCAACCTGCGGAAGCCGCTTTGAGCTTCGGCAGGGTTTCGACTCGGAGCCGATTGCGCCGTGCCCGTCGTGCGAGACGGAGAGCAAGCGCGTGCTGTACGCGCCGCAGGTGGTCTATAACGCGAGCGGTTTCTACACGAGCGATAAGAAGAATACCGGCTTTGGGAGCTATTGGAACCGCAAGTCCGAGGCGGAAGACCATGGCAAGGTGGATCCCGACACGGGAGTCGGCGCTTACTAGGACGCGCACTCACACCGGTTCGGGTTTTTGCAGTTATTTTCGACTCGCTGATTTTCAAACGGGAACGATAGCCATGCCGATGTACGACTACTCATGCCAATCATGCTCGCACAGGTTTGCCGTGCGGCAGGGGTACCACGACGCGCGAGAGGCGCCATGCCCGCAATGCGGCGGGGCGGCTGAGCAGCGGATCTCCATGCCCGCCGTTATTTTCAAGGGCAGCGGGTTCTATGTGAACGATTACGGCGGCAAGAAGACCGGGCAGCCGCCGGCCAAGGACACCGGCGACGACGGCGGTGATTCCGGCGGGGACGCCGATAGTGGCGGAGACGATCACGACCACGCGTCCGCCGGGGCATCCGACCATTCACACCCGCACCCGCATCCGCGCCCTGACTAGGTAGGCGGCGCGACCTGCGTGCCCCCCGCCTGCGCGGGGGATTCGGGAAAGCGCGGGGGATTCGAAAGAAAAATTCGGGGATTCTGCTGCGAATTCGTATTGCGGCGCCGGGTGGCAGATTGGAGTTCCTAGATTCCTCGCTGCGCTCGGAATGATATGGAACGGAGTCGGCAGGCGTTACGGACTGTGGCCGGGCAATGGAGTTCAAGATTCCCGCTTTCGCGGGAATGACGGGTGGGGTGGATTCCCGCTTTCGCGGGAATGACGGGTGGGGTGGATTCCCGCTTGCGTGGGAATGACGGGCGGGGTGGATTCCCGCTTGCGTGGGAATGACGGGCGGGGTGGATTCCCGCTTTCGCGGGAATGACGGGTGGGGTGGATTCCGGCTTGCGTGGGAATGACGGGCGGGGTGGATTCCGGCCTGCGCGGGAATGACGGGTGGGGTGGATTCCGGCTTGCGTGGGAATGACGGGTGGGGTGGATTCCGGCTTGCGTGGGAATGATGGGTGGGATGGATTCCGGCTTTCGCGGGGATGATGGGTGGGGTGGATTCCGGCTTTCGCGGGGGTGACGGGTGGGGTGGATTCCCGCTTGCGTGGGGATGATGGGTGGGATGGATGCGGGTTGTTATTCAGCGGGTTTTACGGGCGAGTGTGCGCGTTGATGGGGAGATCATCGGGGAGATTGGGGCTGGCGCTCTGATTCTCGCGGGGGTTCGTGTGGGTGACACCGAGGATGATGTTCGCTATTTGACGGGCAAGATCAGCGGGTTGCGTATCTTCGCCGATGGGGACAAGCATTTCGAACGCTCTATCACAGAGACCGGCGGCTCGCTGCTTGTCGTCAGCCAATTCACGCTGTACGCGGATACGCGCAAGGGACGCAGGCCGAGTTTCGTGGAGGCCGCGCCGCCTGCTGAGGCGGAACGGCTGTATGAACTGCTTGTTGGTGAGCTGCGCGGGCAGGGGCTGACGGTGGAGACGGGGCGTTTCGGGGCGATGATGGACGTTGAACTGGTCAATGCAGGGCCGGTGACGGTGATCATCGACAGTGAGGACAGGCAGCGGGCGAGACGCGGCTAAATCGCCGGCGGGCGGATCGTTAGCTCGACTGAGATGAGAGCCAACACGATAACAACGATCAGGACGAGCGATATTCCCACAAACCAGGGGATGTAGCGCTGGAACGGCAGCGGCTCCTCCGGCGGTCTGAGCGGCGGCCACGTCGCGCCCCGCGAGGCAAGAACCAGGTTTTCCAGCGACTTTCCGGCGATGGCGGTGACACCCGCCTCCTGCACACTCTCACGAGCGCCGTCCGAAAGCTCCGCGTCCGTTATCAAGAATGCCGTCTGCGCCTGTAGAGATTCTTTCTGGTTGCTGAACTCCTGCACGACGGCGGGGCCGAGTTTCTCCGGCGAGACACCGAACTCGAATCGGGCTATGGCGCGGTGGCCGCGGCCCTGGAGTATGACGAGATCGCCGATCGGTGGGGAATCGCCGGTGGTAGTCGTTGGCAGGTGAAAGCCGCCACGTCCCAGGTAGCCGAGGACGATGTCGCGGACGGTCTCGGGTTCGTAACGTCTCATGTGGGAAGGATAGCGCGCGGCGGGGGCCGGCGTTACGGGGTTGGGAGGGGGAATGGAGGCTTTAGATTCCTCGCTGCGCTCGGAATGACAGGGAAATTGGGAATTATGGATAGCGCGGGATAGGGAGTGGCGTTATGGGGTTGGGAGGGGGAATGGAGGCTTTAGATTCCTCGCTGCGCTCGGAATGACAGGGAAATTGGGAATTATGGATAGCGCGGGATAGGGAGTGGCGTTATGGGGTTGGGAGGGGGAATGGAGGCTTTAGATTCCTCGCTGCGCTCGGAATGACAGGGAAATTGGGAATTATGGATAGCGCGGGATAGGGAGTGGCGTTATGGGGTTGGGAGGGGGAATGGAGGCTTTAGATTCCTCGCTGCGCTCGGAATGACAGGGAAATTGGGAATTATGGATAGCGCGCGGCGGGGGGCCGGCGTTACGGGGTTGAGAGGGGGAATGGAGGCTTAGATTCCTCGCTGCGCTCGGAATGACAGGGAAATTGGGAATTGTGGATAGCGCGGGATAGGGAGTGGCGTTATGGGGTCGGGTTGCGAAATGAGGGGCAGATTCCCGCGTTCGCGGGAATGACGGTGTGTGTGGCGGGAATGACGGTGTGTGTGGCGGGAATGACGAATGTGTGTGGCGGGAATGACGGTGTGTGTGGCGGGAATGACGAATGTGTGTGGCGGGAATGACGGTGTGTGTGGCGGGAATGACGAGTACGGGTTTGGGGATGACGGCGGTGAGGGCTGTTAGCGGCGGCGGCGTCTGCGGTTGGCTGTTGGTCTCATGCTCGGGGGGAGACGCTTGCCGCCGCCGGGGCCGCGATATGACGACTCGCCGGGTTCTCGGTCTTCGATGGGCGCGGGGGCTTCACGGCGCGGAGTCTTGTTGGCGTTTCGGCGGCGTTTCCAGAGCCAGATGTAGACGGGAATCATGACGGCAGTGAAATAGACCGTCGAGCCGACGATGAGCGTCCGCTCATTCGCCGCGACGAAATCGCCGAGCGGTGTTCCGGCCTGATTCTCGATGAGCCACTGCGTGGTCCACGGGAGATGCAGCGGATTCAGGACGATGAATCCGACGCCGACGAGGCCGATGAGGTAGTTTCGGTAATTTTTGTTCATGACGATGTTGGGAGCGGGTTTGTCCGTTACGCGCCGCTCCTTGGATTATCGTGGGGTCAGCGCATAAAGGATGTCAACGGCAAGGACGAGGATTTAGGTTGGTAGCAGGTTTATCCGACCCCTATTTGAAGACGACATAATATCTATTGTGCGAAGTTGGATATGTTGGGCCGGAGAGTGGCCGTAAGCCCACTGCCCGTCAGAATTGAGTAGCGCGCATGGAAATCATCGAGATCGTAAAGCAGTCGGTGTCCGTGGCGATACGATCCGTCGCGGCGGACGGACGCGAGCGCGTTGTTGCCGTTTTGAGGCCGGAGGTCTCTGGTGATGCGCTCGGCGGGCTGTGGGGACTGCCGGCGGCGAGTCTTCGTGAGGGCGAGACACCTGAGGATGCCGTAGCGCGTGTTTTACGCGATAAGTTGGGTCTTGGTACCCTGGACGGCATTAAGCCTATCAATGAGGGTCGCCACGATCAGGACGGTTATACGCAGACGATGACGGTATATGCGGTTACGTGGGATGGCGAGCAGCCGGCGCCCATTGAACTGCCCGCGCCTCATGTGGATCCGACGGTGACGATGTATCGGGATTGGCGGTGGGCTGCGCCTGAGGAGTTGCGGGAGGCGGCGGAGCGGGGGTCGTTGTGCACGCGGCTGTATTTGGAGTGGGTTGGGGCGCAGGGGTGACAGAGAGGTGTTGCGTTACGGAGTTTGGTTGGGAAATGGAGGCTGGGATTCCCGCTTTCGCGGGAATGACGGCGGGGAGCGGGAATGACGGTGGCGGGCGCGGGGGTGACGACGGGGTTAGGCGCGGGTGGCGGAGGGGTTAGGCGCGGGTGACGACGGGGTTGGGCGCGGGTGGCGGGGGGGTTAGGCGCGGGTGGCGGAGGCTAGTTGGTATTCGATGGCGGCGCGGAGGTCGTTCAGGCCGCGGTTTGTTACGGCTGATACGGGGATGATCGTGAGGTCAGGGGTGGTCTTTAGCGCGTGGTCGATCAGAACCCGGTAGCCGGTGGAGGGTTCGGGCTCCGTTGAAGCGCCGGTCGATTGTCCGCCTTCGGAATGTTCCAGGGCGCCGTTGGCGGGCAACGCCTCGGAGTCCACGAGGTCCATCTTGTTCATGACGAGGATGCGCGGTTTGTCTGCTATTCCCAGCTCGTCCAGTAGGGATAGGACGGAGCGATAGTGCATGGGCGCCGCAGGGGCGTTGGCGTCCGCCACGTGGAGTAACAGGTCGGCGTCTTGTAATTCCTCAAGCGTTGCGCGGAACGCCGCGACGAGGCTGTGCGGGAGTTTCTGGATGAAGCCGACGGTATCGGTCAGGAGGCCCTCGCCGCCGGCCGGTAGGCGCATCATGCGTGTTACGGGATCGAGGGTGGCGAACGGCTTGTCCTCGGCAAGGACATCGGCGTGTGTGAGGGCGTTCATCAGGGTGCTCTTGCCCGCGTTGGTGTAGCCGATGAGGGAGATGGTGGGCAGGCCCTTGTTCTTTCTGGATTCACGATGCTGGGCGCGGCGGCGGCGGACATCCTCCAATTGGCCTTTGAGCCGGTGAATGCGGTCGCGGATGAGGCGGCGATCCGTTTCAAGCTGCGATTCGCCGGGGCCTCGCGTGCCGATTCCGCCTCCGAGCCGCTCCAGGTGGCTCCACTGCCCTCTAATGCGTGGCAGCAGGTACTCATGCTGGGCCAATGTGACCTGTAGTCGACCCTCCATTGATTGGGCGCGCTGGGCAAAGATGTCGAGAATCAGGGCCGTTCGGTCGAGCACCTTGACCTTGAAGGCTTCTTCGAGGTTGCGCTGTTGGGTGGGCGTCAGTTCGTCATCAAGGATGACGGTAGAGATGCTTTCGTCTTCAGCGAAACGGCGCATTTCTTCGAGCTTGCCGGTGCCGATGTAGTGCGGGGTAAAGCGTTCGAGACGCTGGCTTTCGATGTGGACGACAGTCGCGCCGGCGCTCTCAGCGAGGGCGTTGAGTTCCTCAAGGGACTCATCGAGCGCCCATGCGGGCCCCCTGCCCTTGACCGCCGCGCCAATGAGCAGCGCACGTTCACCGGGTCGAGCGGTCTTGTGCCCGTTCGATCCGGGTTTGCTGCCGTTGCGTCGTTTGCTCATCTGCCTCCGTTATCGGCGCGCCCGTCAGCGAACCTTAGCGGCGCGTCCTGCGTTCAAGTATACGAGGCGCGCGAGTCGGATCGGATTGCAAATCGTATAAGCGCCGCCCGTAGAATGGTATCAGCGCTATGGATATGCACCAACCGGAACCCGAACCACAGTCTGAGCAAAAGGACAACGCAGGCCGCGCCGTGCCGTTCACGGTCAGCCTGTTTTTGCTGCTGGCGTTCATCGTCCTGGTTGCCGGCGTACGGGAGACGTTTGTTGCGCCGGGCGTGGAGCGCTCATCATTCGGCGGCGGCCATTTCGGCATCCTCACAGAGGCGCTGCACGTTTTTGAGGAGACCACGGGGATTCCACTGCGACCCGGTCAGGATGATATTGACCGGGCGATTTACCTGATGACGATAACGGCGGCGGGCGAGCAGGACATCGATCTACTTGAGCGCGTGTACACAGAAGTTGAAGACTCCGATATCAACGTGCCACGCGCCGTTCCACCCGGTCTTGAAGATATTTGGGTGGCAATGGAGATCCTGCGCCGTGATTATCCGGACGCGCCGTTGGTGGCGCTTACGGAGGCGGCGCGGCGCGGGCTGTTCGTGCGCGGTCAGGACCCTGCCCTGACGTTCCTGGATTCGCGTCAATATGAGAATGCGCAGGAGTTCTTTGCCGAAGGCTCGTATGAGGGCATCGGGGCGCGGGTGGGGACGACGGCGAGCGGCAGCAACTTCATTTCGGATGTATTCCTGGGCAGCCCGGCGGAGTTGGCAGGTCTGCAGGCCGGGGACGGCATCGTTTCAGTTGATGGCGTTTCCGCGATTGGTATGGCTGTTGACGACCTGGTTGAGATCGTCAAGGGAGAGAGCGGCACGGAGGTTGTGCTCGAAATCCGCCGGCCCTGGGATGATGCGAGTTCACAGATGAGCGTGACGGTTGTTCGTGGAGTGGTTCCAACGTCCCTTGAGACACAGATTCTTGGCGAGGATACGGATCGGCCACTTGTCGGTTACATCAGGGTCGAGCGATTCCACCGCGAGACGAGCGAGGACTTTCGCGCGGCACTGGGCACGCTTCTTGAGCGCGACATTGCTGCGCTGATTTTGGATGTTCGTTCCAACCCCGGGGGATCGCTGTCCGGCGCGGTCAGCATGGTTGGCGAGTTCGTGCCGGATGGTCTGGCAATGTACGAGGTGACGCGGGAGGGGCGACGGATCGAATGGGAGGTCGACGACGACGGTCAGGCGTTCGAACTGCCGCTTGCTGTGCTCGTGAACGGCTTTTCGGCCAGCGCATCGGAGGTTGTAGCGGGGGCGTTACAGGATCACGACCGGGCCACGGTTTATGGGACGCGCACGTACGGCAAGGGCAGCGTGCAGACGTTCCAAGAGTTGAGTGACGGCTCGGCGTTGTACGTGACCGTCTCTAGCTGGTTTACGCCGTCAGGCCGGCAGATTCAAGGCACAGGCGTAACGCCGAATGTGACGGTCATTCAGACGATCAGCGACGAACTTACCGGGCGTGACGCAGTGCTGAATGCGGCCTATTGGGATCTGGTTGACGGGCTGGCGACCGGGCCGACGGCCTAACAAACAAATGCGCGCTCAAAAACCAGCCATGCGTTGCTGGCGTGAGTTGCCCATCATGCCACCGGATTCCCGCCTTCGCGGGAATGACGAGGTGGGGCGGGAACGACCAAGTTGGGCGGGAATGACGAAGTTGGACGGGAACGACGAGGCGGGCTAGTCGTTGCTGTCTGAGCCCTCGCCGCCGCCGAGGTATGCCTCGGGGTTGCCGATGAACTTCTGGCGCTCAGAAAGGCTCTTGAAGTAGTACCACTTATCGCCATGGCGAAACTTGGTGCCTGCACGGTTGTTGCCGTTGTCAATCTCCGTGACTTCGCTGTCGGAAAAATCGTACCCAGTGACCGGATCCTTTTCAGCCATCGCCGCCCCCCCATTTACTACGTGTTTCAGGCAAGAATGCATGCCGACTGTACGCCGCTGCCCGATTGCATGTCAAGGAGCGCGACAACGGTGTGAGCCGCCGCGCTAGTATTGATAGGCAGTCACCCGTCCGTCCGATAGCGAGGAAGCCAACCATCGGCTTGAACGTGAGGTATGACCAGACATCTTCTGATTCGCTACCACGAGGTGGCACTTAAGGGAAAGAATCGCAGCGCGTTCGTTGGCGCATTGGCAGCCAATGCTCGCAAGGCGCTTGCTCGCGCGGGCCTCTCATACCCCGTCCGACAGGAATACAGTCAGATTCGTGTTGATCTGCCTGAGGAGGGCGATGCCACCCCTGCCCTGCGCGTGCTGTCTCGCGTCTATGGAATCGCCCGTATCGCTCCCGCGCTCAAGACGGGTCTTTCAGTCGATGAGATCACGGGCGGAGTCAGGGAGTTGATTGCAACGGAGTGGAACGGAGCGCGGTCGTTTCGGGTGTCGGCATCGCGCTCCGATAAGCGTTATCCACTGACGTCGATGGATTTGAACAGGCAGATCGGGACGCTCGTGGAGGCGGAGACGGGCGCGGCGGTGGACTTGCGCGGGGCGGAGATTGATCTGCGCGTGGATGTGCGGGAGCGCGAGGCGTACGTCTATGTCGAATCGGTCGCAGGCGCGGGCGGTCTGCCGGTTGGCAGTTCCGGTCACGTCGCGGCGTTGCTGTCCGGCGGCATCGATTCCCCCGTGGCGGCGGCGCGGATGTTCCGACGCGGATGCACGGTGGAGTTTGTGCATTTCCACAGTTTTCCACTCGTCGACGGGTCGTCGCGGGACAAGGCGCGTGACCTGGTGCGTTTGCTGGATGACTCGCAGTTCGGGTCACGGCTGCACCTTGTACCGTTCGCGGATGCGCAAAGGCAGATCGTGGCGGCGGTGAATCCGGCTTATCGGGTAGTCGCCTATCGGCGGTTCATGGTGCGCGTGGCGGAGGAGATTGCGCGGCGGGCCGGCGCGTTGGCGCTTGTGACGGGCGAGAGCATCGGGCAGGTGGCGAGCCAGACCGTGGAGAATGTGGCGACGATCGACGCGGTGGCGGGGATGCCCGTCCTGCGGCCGCTGATCGGGATGGATAAGCAGGAGATCATCAACGAGGCGCGACATATCGGGTCATTTGATATCTCGATCCTGCCGGACGAGGATTGTTGTTCACTGTTCGTGCCACGCCACCCCGTGCTGCGGTCGACCGTGGCAGAGGCTGAGCGGGTGGAGGCGGCGCTGGATGTGGATGGCTTGGTGACGATGAGCGCGGACGCGGCGGAGACGGTGACGTTTGGGGGTTGATGGGGGGGCGTCAGGTTCTGTTGACGGTCAAAAGGGCGGCGCGTAGACTTGATTGCAATATGGTCCCTGGCCTCCTACCACTTCGAGTGGGGAGGGACGTCAGGTAAATTCACAAAGAGCCGGGTATTGAATCCCGGCTCTCTGTGCGTCTAAAGGACAGAGATAAGCATCTCTCGTGGTCAGGCTACCAACGTTTGTTGACGGAGTCGCGGAGTCGGGGTAAGGTGTTTGCATCATACCCCCTGACGTCCTCCCATCTCGAGTGGTCAAGGGTGCTCAGGGCATCATTCCGTGTTAAGAACCGGGGTACGCCCCGGTTCTTTCCCGTTAGGGAGAATCTGGCAGATCGTTGGCAAGACTAGCAATTCTTATCGACGCAGCCTACTTGGAACGGGTGGCTGCGGAAAACTTTCGGACGGGCATTGACTACACAAAATTGCCTGACGCAGTAAGAGATATTGTGGCAAGCGGGTTGCGAGAGCCGCTCGATATCGTGCGGACTTACCTTTATGATGCTCTGCCCCACCTCCCTGCGAAGCCGTCAGACGAAGATTCTCAAAAACACGCTGAAAAGGCTCGCTTTTTCGATTTCCTACGGAACCAGCCGCGGTTTGTTGTGCGCGAGGGGTGGGTGGCATTCAGGGGCAGAGATAGAAAAGGGAGGCCATTTTTTCAGCAGAAGCAAGTCGATATGCTTTTGGGCCTTGATATCGCGCTCCTTAGCGCCAAACGCCAGATCAGTCATATGGCCATCATTTCAGGCGACAGCGACCTCACTCCCGCCATCGAAGTGGCGCGTGACGAGGGAGTCACCGTCTGGTTGTTCCATGGCCCTCGGGTAAAGGAAACTAACCAATCAAGTGTCGCCAGGAGTCTGCTTCAGAATGTCGATATGCGCTATGAGATTGACCAGGAGTTTATGAGCCGTGTGGAGCGGAAGCGTAGAGGGTGATGATCCAGGGGTGACACGGGCGTGGCGCAGGATTGGCGGCGGCGGCTATACTGATTGCCCATGACGTGATGCGCTTGGGGGGGAGGGTATCAGTGGTCTCACCTGACTATCCGGAATACGGTTATACGGTCACGATCCGCCTTGAGTATACGAATCGCATAGGTATGCTCGGCGTGATTACCACTGCGGTTGGGGACACCGAGGCGGACATTACGGCAGTGGACCTCGTGAGGACGCGCGGCAAGCGTATCGTGCGCGACCTGACAATCGGTGTGATGAACATCGAGCACGGTCAGCGCGTTGCACTGGCGCTGCGCAAGGCGGGCGCAAAGGTTATCGCCCTCTCCGATCCCTCGTTCCTCGTACACATGGGCGGCAAGATTGAGATGAAAACGAGGACGCCGGTGGAGAATCACCGGGACCTATCGCAGGTGTATACGCCGGGCGTGGGACGGGTTGCGTCATACATCGGCGCCAATCCGGAGTCCGTCTGGTCGCTCACGTCCAAGGCGAACACGGTGGCGGTGGTGTCCGACGGCACGGCGGTTCTGGGGCTTGGCAACATTGGCCCGGAGGCCGCCCTACCCGTCATGGAAGGCAAGGCAATCCTCTTCAAAGAGCTGGCCAACATCGACGCGTGGCCCATCTGCCTTGATACGAACGACCCTGATCAAATTGTCGCTACGGTCAAGGCGTTGTCCGTCGGATTCGGCGGTATCAATCTTGAGGACATCTCCGCGCCGCGCTGCTTCGAGATTGAGGAGCGGTTGCGCGAGGAGTTGGACATTCCCGTTTTCCATGATGATCAGCACGGGACGGCAGTCGTCGTGACGGCGGCGCTTTTCAACGCGCTCAAGGTCGTCGGCAAGGACATCGGGCAGATTCGAGCCGTGATGACGGGAGCGGGCGCGAGCGGGGTAGCGACGACGCGGATGCTTGTTGCGGCGGGGCTGCGTGACATCGTGGTGTTTGACCGTCAGGGAGCGATCAATCGCGACCGCGGCGACATTGAGGGCAACGCCGGCAAGATGTGGCTGGCAGAGAACACGAATCCACGCAATTTTGCAGGCAACATCCATGTGGGCATTGAGGGAGCGGATCTGTTCATCGGGCTGTCCGGCCCCGGAGTCATCGAGCCGGAGGATCTGGCGAGCATGAATAGTGACGGTATCGTATTCGCGTTGGCCAACCCGGACCCTGAAGTATCGCCGGAGGCAGCGCATCAGTATGCGCGCGTCGTAGCGACGGGTCGCTCCGATTACGCGAATCAGATAAATAACGCGCTGTGTTTCCCCGGACTGTTCCGGGGCGTGCTTGATGTTCGCGCCCGGACGATCAATGAGGAGATGAAGATGGCTGCGGCGCAGGCGTTGGCGGCAGTCGTGCCTCAGCGGGAGTTGAACGAAGACAATATCATTCCCAGCCTCTTCAATTCCCGGGTGGTGACCACGGTCTCACGAGCCGTGAGTAAGGCCGCGCTGCGGACAGGGGTTGCCAGGCGGTCACGCAGCCACTCCGGCGAGCACATGCCGGATCTTTCACCGATCTCGCACTGATCATCAGTAAGCGTCGTTAGTCCGCACCATGGCCCCCGCCTTCGCGGGGGATTCGGAGTGTGAATGGCGGTCTATTCGGGGTGTTGGCGGGCGCGTTGGGGTGGGGATGACGGCTGGGCTAGCGGCGGGCGCGCTGGGGTGTTGGAGCGCCGATGCCGCAAAGGTCCGCTATGAGCAATTCCATTGCTGTGTCCTCGCTGAGGCGGCCGGTCTTGAGCGCAATGTCGTAGTCCAGGATGGCGCGGTGCATCTCGCGCAGTCGGGGCATCGTAAAGCTGCGGCTCTGGTTCACCGTCTTGCGGATGGCGAAATCCGAGCGGGATCCGATGGCATCCTGTAATTCAGCCTGTGAAACGCGGCGATCCGTGGAGTCTTTTGCGGCGAGGAGCCGCCTGACTTGCGTGCCGAGCATGGCCATGATCTGCGGAACGGCTGCGCCGGTGTCGGCGCGCAGCTTTTCGACGCGCTCTCGGGCGCTGGGGTAGCGGCGCTCAATGACGTCATCGACCATGGCGAAGATGTTTTCCTCACGGGTTGAGCCGGTCATGGCGGTCACATCCGCGACGGAGATGGGCCTGTCCGGCCCGGCATAAAGCAGTAATTTGTCGATTTCATTGGAGAGCGCCCACAGGTTGCTGCCGTGAGCGTCGGCAAGAGCTCGCGCGGCGGGGCCCTCAATTCCCCCGTCCCGTTCCCGCGCCATATTGCCGATCCACGTGGTCAGGTCGTTACCACGCAGCGGCGCAAAGACGCGCACGTTTGCGACGGGGGCGAGGTATTTCAACAGCGGATTGGAGTCTGCGACGGCTCCGTCGGAAAGAACGAGGATATTCGACTCCGGGAGGCCGGGCGCCAGGTCTTTCAACTGACCCCACCCGCGGAAAGTGTCGGGCGTCTGTGTCTTAGAATCATCGAGACCGGCCTGTCGTGAGCGCCCACGTCCGCCGGCCCGCCCAGCTCCACTGCCCTGCGAACGAGAGAACATGGCCAGAAGCCCTTCCACGATGACCAACCGGCCATTCGCGAGAAACGGCACGGCGCCGGCCTGCGCGACGACCTCTGGGGGGGAGGAGTCCGCGGCGCTTACGGTCACGGAGTTGAGCGACGCCATATCCAGATCGCCGAGCCGGGCGCGCAGGGCGTCAATGGCCCGCTTGCGGGAGTAGTCGTCCTCTCCGTAGTAGATCTCAAACATGGGGCCTCATCGATTCATTTCATTTACTCACTGGGGCAATGGTTGCACATTCGGGTGGGTTTGGTAATTGAGGCCGAGATTCCCGCTTTCGCGGGAATGACGGGGGGTGCACGTGTTGCCGCGCGGCGCGCCCACACGTACAATATGGCGCACTACCCATGACGATAACGCCCGCGTCGCTGCAAGAGCGATACGACATCATTGCCGCCCTCCCGGGAACTTCTCTTTATTCCGTCTATTCCGCCATCGAACGCGATAGCGGTGACACGGTCGAGATTCGCGAGCCGCGCTTTCGCGCGCTTGAGGACACATCCACGCTCGTGCCGTTCCATGCGCTCATGGATCGGCATCAGGCCGTCCATCACGCGCACTTGGGCCGTCTGCTGGATGTTCCCACGGAAGGTGATTCCTTTTGGATGGTGTACGAGCCGGCCCGCGGGGAGCAGCTGCGCGGGTGGCTGACGCGGGGCTTGCAGCTTGATGAGGCGCTTCAGCTCATCGCGCAGGCCGCGTCCGGTCTGCAGGCGCTGCACGACGCGGGGCTGATTCATGGGGACGTCAATTCTCGCAACTTCTTTGTAACGCCGGTGACGGGCGCTCAACTACGCAATGCAGGACTGTCCGAGTTGTCGAGTGGACTGAGCGGCCTGCAAGCATCGTTGCAGATTCCCCTGCCGCCCTATATGGCGCCGGAAGTGCTGCGCGGCGCGGAGCCGGGGCCCAAGTCCGATATTTTCGCGCTGGGCATGGTGTTGTATGAGACTTTGACCGGCCACCTGCCCTTCACCGGCAACACGCGCGACACGGTTCGCGTGAAGCAGCAGGAAGGGCGGATCGCGCCGGTCACGACTGTCAATGCGAACCTGCCTGCCGCGCTGAACGAGATTGCCGCCAAGGCCCTCGCCTGGGAGCCGGAGGGACGGTTTGAATCGGCGCTTGAGATGCGCGAGACGTTGCTGGAGTTCAGGAATAATCTTTCCGCTCCCGAGGCACAGATTGTGGTTCCGCCTGAGCAGGCGCGGCAGGAAATCCTGGATGATATTGCGCAGTTTGAGCCGGCACGCATTGATGAGGTGACCGCGGCAGCGGGCGAGTTCCGCGTCTGTGCTGAGTGCCTGACGGTGAACTTGGCAAGCGTTACTCGCTGTGCCATGTGCTGGCGTGATATACGTGACGTGCCGATCCGGAGCAGGATCGAGGGCGAGTCGTTTGCCCAAAAGACCGAGCAACGGAGAAGGATGTGGAAGTGGGCCCGTCGCGGTTCGGTCGTCTTAGTAGCCGTCGCGCTACTCGCGCTGTTTATGTATGATCGCGGCGCGCCTCCCGGCCTGCTGACCGGCCCGCCGACAACAACTCTCACTGCGCAAGTGGGGACAGGACTGTGGACTACTCCGCGCGGCGGGGCCGCCGGTATCGGGGGTGTTGCCAGCGCCGATGTTGTTCCACAGGGTAGTGAACGCTGGAGGGCGGACATCGGCTCCGCGGTGCAATCGTCGCCGACCGTTGCGGACGGGCGCATTTTTGTCACCACGCGTGACGCGCGGGTCATGGCTTTTTCGACCGAGGACGGCTCCATCCTCTGGGAAACGGAGGCGCCGGGCCCGGTGGATGCGGCGCCGGTGATTGCGGGAGACCGTATATACGTGCCGTATAGGAATGGAAGACTTATTTCATATGACACAGCCACAGGAGAGGAGTTGTGGGTAGCCAGGATTTCGAACCCGCTCTACTCGTGGGTCGTCGTCGACGACGGCAGCGTGTATGCGGCTTGCCAGGACGGCGTGATCCAGGCGTTCGACGCAGGCACGGGCGAGAAGAGGTGGGAAATCGACACCGGAGGCGGGATGTCGGCCGCTCCCTCCATCAGCGAGGGTCTGCTCATCGTGCCGACGCAGGATAGGCAGATACTGATTCTCGTGGGCGAAACGGGACAGACACGGCTAGCCTACGTACTGCGGGGAACCGTCGATGGCGGCGCGGCGATCAGCCATGGCACGGCGGTTATGGGTGATCTGGAGGGGCTTGTCCGAGCGATCGATATTCGGGCACAGAATCTTCCTCTGGAAAAGACGGTTCTGCGCTTCTGGGCGCAGTTTTACATCTGGGGCATGGCGCCCTTTCCGCCTGCGCAAAGCGGGGTTGTGTGGACACACCGCATCGGCGAGGAGGTTCGGGCTCCTGCTGCAATCGCCGGCAATCGCGCGTACTTTGCGACGACGGAGGGCAACGTCTACGCCTTCTCGCTCGGGGGCGGTCAAGAGCTCTGGAAGACACCACTAGCAGGCGATCCTGTTAAGCCCGGCGCGCCAACGATTGTGGGCGATATCCTGTTCGTCGGGTCGGACAGCGGAAACCTTCACGCCCTGAACGCGGTGACGGGTGATCCGTTGTGGAACCTGGGCCTGAACGCGCCGATGTCGGCCGCGCCCGCCTACGCCGACGGCAATCTCTATCTCCTGACCGAGACCGGTATCCTGTACGCCGTCGAGTAACCACGCGATGGACGTGGGAATCATCGGGCTCCCCGCAAGTGGGAAGACCACCCTTCTCAACGCTCTGACGCACGCTCATGCTGAAACGGGCGGGTTCAGCGCCGCCGCGTCACAGCCGAACCTGGGAGTGGTGCGCATCCCGGATCCGCGCCTGACACGCATCACAGAGCTTGTTGAACCTAAACGCGTCGTGCGTGCGGAACTCTCATTCATCGATATTCCGGGACAACCGCCCGAAATGGGCAAGTCTCGCGGCATCCAGGGACAGTATCTGCTGGAAGTCAGCCAGGCCGACGCGCTGTTGCTTGTCGTGCGGGCGTTTCGGTCACCCGCCCTGCCCGACCCCGTGCCGGAGACCGACCTTGAGGCAATGTTGATGGAGATGGTCTTCGCGGACATGGGCATCGTTTCACGGAGGCTTGAACGCATTGAAGGTTCGCTGAAAAGCGCGCGTACGTCGGAACGAGAGGGGCTGATGGCCGAGGCGGGTTTGCTGCGTCGGCTCCACGCAGCGCTGGAGAACGGGGATGCTATCCGAAGCGTAGATATGACGCCGGACGAGGCGCGGATGATTTCCGGTTTCACGTTTCTGACGACCAAGCCGCTGATCATCGTCCTGAACATCGCGGAGGATGATCTGCCGCGGAGTGATGAGCTTTCGGCGGAGTGGACGGCAGAGCACGGCGGGCCGACAACGGGCTGCATCGCGCTTTCCGCTCGGCTTGAGGAGGAGTTATCGCAGCTTGAGCCGGAGGAGGCCGCTGCGTTTCGTGAGGAGATGAGCGCGCCGCACGATCCAACGGGCGCTCTCGCGCGTCTCGCGCAGGCGGTTGCAGGCTTGATCACGTTCTATACGGCGGGGCCTGAAGAGACGCGGGCGTGGCAGTTGGAGGCGGACACGCCTGCCCCACGCGCCGCCGGCAAGAAGATTCACACGGACATGGAGCGCGGTTTTATCCGCGCAGAGGTCACGTCCTACGACGATTTCCTCGCGGCGGAGGGCAAGTTCCCTGAGGCGAGACGACACGGCACGCTGCGGCAGGAAGGCAAGACCTACATCATCCAGGACGGGGACGTGGTGACGTTTCTGTTCAACGTTTCGGGGCGGTAGGGTGGATGGATTCCCGCTTTCGCGGGAATGACGGGGTCGTTAGTCCTGGGCGTCCTGGATGGCGCGCCAGACTCGTTCGGGGGTTAGGGGCATTTCGATGTGGCGGACGCCTAGCGGCTCAAGCGCATCAACGACTGCGTTTACCACGGCTGACGGCGCGCCGGTTGTCGGGCCCTCACCCATTCCCTTGACTCCGAGCGAGTTCAACGGGGATGCCGTCTCTGAGAATGCGACGATGAACTCCGGCGTCATCTCAGCCGTCGGGATCGCATAGTCCATCAGGGAGCCGTTCAGCAGTTGCCCGGCCTGGTCGTATTCGGAGATCTCGTAAAGCGCCTGGCCTATGCCCTGAGTTGCGCCGCCATGCACCTGACCAACCACCGTCATGGGGTTCACGATGACACCCTGATCATCCACGGTGTAGAGGCGTTGGAGGTCAACATCTCCGGTCTCCGGATCAACATCAACGACGGCGATGTAGGTGCCGAAGTTGTACGTCAGGCCGGTGGGCTGGAAGAAGGAGTCCTCGTCGAGGCCGAACTCCATGTCCGAGGGGCGGGCAAGCACCTGGAACGATGCCGCGGCCACCTGAGTGAACGGGAGTCTGCGCCTCTCACCCGCCGTGCCGACGAACACGCCGTTCTCCAACGTGACCTGTTCGGGTTCGCATTCAAGCATGTGGGCGGCGAGGGCAAGCATCTTGTTGCGCACCTTTTCGGCGGCGATTTTGGCGGACATGCCGCCGGTGACGAGCCCGCGGCTGCCATAGGTACCCACGCCATGCGCGACGGTAGCCGTGTCCCCGTGCAGGACATTGACATCGTTGTCAGAGATGCCGAATACGTCGGCGACGATCTGGGCGAAGACGGTTTCGCCGCCCTGCCCGTGCGGGGATGAGCCGGTGAACAAAGTGACCTTGCCGTCACGGGCGACACGCACCCTGCCCCACTCGTAGCGATTGCTGCTTGGATCAAGCGGGCTGGGGCCGGAGCCACCCGTCTTGACCCATGAGGCGACGCCGATGCCCATGTGACGGCCCTCGGCGCGGGCCTGCGTCTGTTGCTCGCGCAGTTGCTGATAGTTGCTGAGTTCCATCACCTGATCGAGCGATGCCTCGTAGTTGCCGCTGTCGAACATGTCGCCGCCGCCGGAGCGGATGGGCTGGTCAAATGGGGGCAGGTAGTTGCGGCGGCGGATTTCGGTCGGGTCGAGACCAAGCTCTCCGGCGAGGCGGTCCATGCCGCGTTCGATGAGGTGGATGCCCTCCGGCCTTCCCGCGCCGCGATACGGACCCTGCGGCGTCTTGTTCGTGTAAGAGTTGTGAACCTCAAACTCCACGTTGGGGATGTGGTAGACGCCGGTGGAGATCATGGCGGAGGAGGCGGACAACTGCGGCTCCGGGCCTTTGGCGTATGCGCCGAGATCGTGCAGGTGGCGCACACGGAGGCCGGTAATCTTGCCCTCGGCGTCCGCGGCGACCTCAAGATAGGATGTCTTGCCGCGCGCCTGGTGCATCGCAAGAAAATCCTCGGAGCGGGTGGCGACCCACTTGATGGGGACGCCCAATTCTTTGGATGCGATGCATAGCAGCGCGTATTCGGGGTCTTCATGCTTGACGCCGAAACCGCCGCCGACGTCCGGCGCGACGACGCGGACGCTTTCCTCCGGCAGATGCATGATTTCGGCGAGATGATCGCGTAGGGTGTGCGGCGTCTGCACCGTCGCCCACAGGCTCATTGTTTCCTGCACGCGGTCCCAATGGGCTAGACCGGCGCGCGGCTCCATCGGCACGCCGTGGATGCGCTGGTTGACGATGCGCTCCCGGACGATGACCTGGGCTTCCTCAAAGGCTTGAGATACGTTGCCGAGCCGGTAGCGCCATGAGACGAGGCCGTTCGGCTTGTCCTCATGCACGCGCGGCGAATCGTCGCGGAGAGCGGTTTCGATGTCAACGACGGCTTCGAGTGGCTCATAGTCGACAAAGATGAGATCGGCGGCGTCACGCGATCCGTATCGGGAATCGGCTATGACGACGGCCACGACCTCTCCGACATGGCGGGCCACATCGACGGCGATGAGGTCATACGGAACAGACTCCGTGTCGTAGAAGGCGAGCGGGACGGTGGGGTTGGTTCCGTAGCGCGGGTGGATGTCTTTGCCGGTGAGGACTGTGGAGACGCCGGGCGTCCGCAACGCTTCTGAGGTATCGATGCTGCGGATGCGGGCGTGGGCGTGCGGGCTGCGAACGAACGTCAGCCACTGAGTGCCGGGGATGGAGATGTCCTCAACGAACGCGCCGTTGCCTCGCAGGAGTTTCTCATCTTCACGGCGAGCGACCGATTGACCGACGAGTTTGGTGTCCGTGGCCATCACAGTGTCCTTTCTTTTCCTAGACCTGCGCTCGCTCGACGGCTTGCGTGAGGGCGCGGCGCGTCAACACGCGACAGAGATTCTGCCGATATTCGGGCGAGCCGTGCAGGTCTGCGATGCATTCGAGGTCGTCAGCGGCTGTCGCGGAGGCGGCGGCGATTGCGTCCCGAGTAGGCACTTGCCCTCTCAGCGTCTCTTCCACAGCCGTTGCGCGTTCTGCGCGCGATGCCGCGCCGGTTATGCCGACGGCCACGCGGGACAAGTAACCACTGTCATCCAAGCCAACGACGGCGGCGACGCCGACGATGGCAAAGTGGGATGCCTTGTTTGCGAACTTGATGTAGGACGCGCCGGTGCGGCCGTCCGGGATGGGAATGATAACTTCGGTGATGATTTCGTCCTCGGCGAGAGTGCTTATGAAAGCGTCCATGATGAGCTCATCGAT
Source organism: Dehalococcoidia bacterium (assembly GCA_965205915.1). GTDB lineage: Bacteria > Chloroflexota > Dehalococcoidia > UBA6926 > UBA6926 > VXMO01. The sequence goes on from OZ242191.1 coordinate 123,266, forward strand.
GGACACAACGCGGATGCCGTTCGGGCCTGCGACTTGCGCCTGGGCATCAAGGGCCAAGAGTGTAGCCGGATAGTCCGCGACGGGGTCAGCGTGGGCGATGCTGCCGCCAATGGTGCCGAGGTTGCGTACCTGGACATCGGCAATCTCCGCCGCCGTTTCGCCGAGAACCGGCAAAGTATCAAGCACTACGTCGGAACCGGCGACGTAGGCATGGGTTGTCATCGAGCCGATTCGCAAGTTCTTGCCGTCCGTGCTGATGTGGGAGAGTTCGCCGCGCGTCTTGCGGAGATCGACCACGAGGCCGGGCAGCGCGAGCCGCAGTTTCATCATTGGAAGGAGGCTCTGGCCACCGGCGATGATCTTGCCCTCTCCCGGCCGCTGTTGGAGGAGGGTAATGGCCTCCGCCACGGAATCGGGGGCTGCGTAGTCGAAAGCTCCGGGAATCATGATGGGTCTCCATTCTGCGCGTCCTGGATGGCGCGCCACACACGCTCCGGCGTCAGCGGCATCGCGATGTCACGGAGGTTGAACGGGGCGAGCGCGTCAACAACTGCATTGACGACGGCCGGGGGCGCGCCCGTCGTCGGCCCTTCTCCCATGCCCTTGACGCCCAGCGGGTTGGTGGGCGATGGGGTCTCAATGAATTCGGAGACAAACTCCGGCATCATCTCCGCCGTTGGCAGCGCGTAGTCCATCAATGACCCGCTGAGCAACTGGCCGTTATCGTCGTACACGATGTCTTCATAGAGCGCCTGGCCGATTCCCTGCGCGGCGCCGCCGTGAACTTGCCCCTCCACGATGACGGGATGGACGACAACGCCCTGATCATCCACGCAGAACAGCTGCTGCAGGTCAACGTCGCCCGTTTCCGGGTCAACCTCCACCACGGCTACATACGTGCCGTAATTGAATGTGAGGTGAGTCGGTTGATAGAACGAGGATTCGTCCAGGCCCATTTCCATGTCGGGGGGGCGATCCAGAACCCGGTTGATTCGGGCAGCGACCTCGCCGAAGGTGATGGACGCGCCGTTGGCGGTGAACGCGCCGTCGGCGTACGCTACGCCTTCCGGGTCAGCGCCGAGTGTGTGAGCGGCAAACCGGGTCATCTTATCCAGGACCTTTTGGGAGGCCTGGAGGACGGCCATGCCGCCCACGACCATGTTACGGCTGGCAAATGTGCCCATTCCATAGGTGACCACCGCTGTGTCGCCGTGCGTCACGGAGATATCGTCCAGCGGGACATGGAGGGTGTCGGCGGCCACCTGCGCGTAGGTCGTGTAGTTGCCCTGCCCGTGCGGCGAGGAGCCCGTATAGATGGTCACTGCGCCGGTGGGAGACACTTTCACGCGTGCCCACTCCGGCATGGACGAGGAGGGGTCCAGGGACGAGGGGCCAAACCCACCGGTCTTGACCCAGGACGATAGCCCGATTCCCAGGTATTGTCCGTTCTCACGCATGGTGCGTTGTCGCGCGCGCAAGCCTTTGTAGTCACTGATCTCCAGAGCGCGCTCCAGGCCCTGCTGGTAATTGCCGCTGTCGTAGATGTCCCCGCCGGGGGTGCGATAGTACGGGAACTCTTCCGGTTGGATGAGGTTCCGTCTGCGGATTTCCGCAGGGTCTATGTCAAGGTCACGGGCAAGCATATCCATGGCGCGCTCGATCAGGTAGATGCCCTCAGGTCGACCGTACCCGCGGTAGGCGCCCTCGGGCGTGTGGTTGGTATAGACGGAGTGGACTTCAAACGCGGCCTCTCGAATGCCGTAGACGCCTGTGGCGATGATGGCGGAGGTTTGAGCGACGATTGGGGTTGCGCCCTTGGGAAACGCGCCCAGGTCCGTGGTGTGGTGGAGGCGGAGCGCCTTGACGCGGCCGTCACGGTCCGCGGCCACCTCAAACCGGGAGGATTTTCCACGCGCATGGCTGAGGGAAAGGAACTCTTCCGAGCGCGTGGCGGCCCACTTGACGGGCAGTCCGAGGTCCATCGACGCGATGGCCAAGAGGAAATACTCCACCTCCCCGCCGTGCTTTGCGCCGAATCCGCCGCCCACGTCCGGCGCGACGGAGCGAATCTGCTCGGGAGAAAGCCCCAGCACCTCCGCCATCTGCGTTCGCAGCTCATGCGGGCCCTGAATCGATGACCAGACGCTGAGGAATCGCGTGGCGGGGTCCCAATGGGCGATGCCGGCGCGCGGCTCCATGGGCACGGCGTGAATACGCTGGTTCACAAAGTCATGCCGCAAGATGATCTCCGAGTCCTCAAACGCGCGGGACACGTTCTCCGTGCTCTTGAGCCAACGAACCTGCTCATTGGAGCGGCCATCATGCACTTCCGGCGCGCCGGGTTGCATCGCCTGCTCCGGCGTGTTCACCACCGGCAGTGGCTCATACTCGACCATCAGCAGATCAGCCGCGTCGCGCGCCGCCTCTTTGGTTTCTCCAACGACGATCGCGACGATTTCCCCGGCGTATTTAGCCTTGTCTGTGGCGATGAGTGTGAACGCGGGGACGCCGGTCTCATTGTCGCGGTTCTCCGCGTCCCGCACGGCGAGAACCGGCGGAATGGGGTGATAGCGGGGGTGGACATCCGCCCCGGTGAGAACGCGCAACACTCCCGGATAAGCCAGCGTGGCCGAGGAGTCGATGCTGACAATACGAGCATGGGCGTGCTGGCTACGGACAAAATGCGCCCAGACGGTTCCAGGCAGGTTGATGTCGTCGGAGAAGGCGCCCTGCCCGCGCAACAGGCGATCATCCTCCTTGCGTCGGGGCGATTGGCCGATCTGGCGGGTCGTGCTGCTTGTCGTCATAGCACTCACTTCACGTAGAGAGTTTGTCCGCCGCAAGTTCGATCGCCAGGACGATGTTTTGGTAGCCGGTGCAGCGGCACATGTTTCCGGCGAGGGCATGGCGAATTTCGTCTTTGGTCGGGTTGGGATTCTCGCTCAGCAGGGCCTTGGAGAGCATCAACATGCCGGGCGTGCAGAACCCGCATTGGAGGCCGTGCTTGTCCGCAAAGGCCTGCTGGATGGGGTGCAACGGGCTATCGGGGTCTGCAAGGCCCTCAACAGTTTCGATCTGCTGGCCATCGGCCTGCACCGCCAACATGGAGCAGGCTTTGACGGCCTGGCCGTTGAGCAAGACGGTACACGCGCCACATTGGGACGTATCGCAGCCGACGTGCGTGCCGGTCAGGCCGATGACGTCACGGATGGCGTGTACAAGGAGTAAGCGCGGCTCACCGGTGATTGAGTGTTCCGTGCCGTTTATCGTCAGCGTCACAGGGATTGAATCTGCCATTGTGTTGCCCACCCCCAGCTTATGTTCGTCCTCGTGAGGCGATGCTATGCCGACGCGGGGCAGTCGGTCAACTATTTTGGGCTTACTGTGATGCTTTAGATGATTCGCCCGCTTCGCGGGATAGCGCCTCAAAGAACTGACCCATCAACATACGTACAGCGGTTTGGATCATGCGGGAGCCGATCTGGGCAATCGTTCCGCCCACTTGCGCTTCCGCCTCAACGGCAACAAGGGTGCCGTCGCCGTCCTCGCTCAGCGTGATAGCGCCCTCGCCGGACACGAAACCCGTTGGGCCCTGGCCTTTCAACGTCATCTTGTAGGACTCGTTCACCGCCACGTCTTCTATCTCCACCGTTCCTTTGAAACGACCGCGGATGGGGCCGACACCGACGGAGAGCGTGGCGGAAAAGCGTGTTGGGGTTTCGGCGTCGAGGGTTTGGCAGCCGGGAACGGTGCGTTGGAGGGCGACGGGGTCGTGCAGGAGTTGCCAGACGCGTTGGCGGGGGGCGGGGATTGTGTGGCTGCCGGAGATGTTCATAGATAGATGTTACGCGGTACGGCCTGCAACGGGGGTGGCGGGGGGCGGGGGTTCTATGGCTACTCGCATGCCCTCTTCGAGGTGGCCGCGAATATCGCTGATGCCTGTCAGGTTGTGTGTGTCTATGTACTGACGCAGGCCGTTGATGACGTCCAGCATGGTTGTGGGACGGGTGAAGTTGGCGGTGCCGACGGCGATGGCTGTCGCGCCTGCCAGGATGAACTCCAGCGCGTCGCGGGCTGAGGTGATGCCGCCGATGCCGATTACGGGGACTGAGACGGCGCTGCATACCTGCCAGACCATGCGCACGGCGATGGGGCGGATGGCGGGGCCTGATATGCCGCCGGTCATGGTGCCCGTGACCGTCCGTCGGTTATCGACGTCGATGACCATGCCGCTCAATGTGTTGATGGCGGAGATGGCCGTCGCGCCGCCCTGCTCCGAGGCCCGCGCGATGTCGGCAATGGACGTGATGTTGGGGGTGAGCTTTGCGATGACCGGGCCGTGGAAACGGTCAGATACACCGCGCAGGACACGCTCAACGTTGGCGGGGCTCGCGCCGATCTCCATGCCTCCGGCCTCGAGGTTTGGGCAGGAGATGTTGACTTCTAGACCCGCTACACCGGGTTCGCCGTTCAGGCGTTCTGCGAGGCGGTCATATTCTTCGATTCCAAGCCCGCCGATGCTGACGATGACCGGCGAATCATATTTTGTGTACTCAGGCAGGATCTCTTTCAAGAAATGCTCGACGCCGCGCGACGGGATGCCGATGGAGTTGAGCATTCCGGCGGGGGATTCGGCGGTGCGGGGGGCGGGATTACCCGCGCGCGCGCCGTAGAAGATCGTCTTGGGAACGAGCGCGCCGAGTTGGCCGAGATCAAAGAGCGTGCCCATCTCCGACCCGAAACAGCCGGACGCCGGCATAACCGGGTTCTTGAGAGTCAGCCCGGCGCCGAGGTCAACCGCTAAACGGTTATCGAGGTCAGCATCCTGTACGGCCATCGCCTATACAGTAACCCCTGCCGCGTGGCAACGAAAGACGGGGCCGTCACGACAGACAAGGGGCGACTCCGTTGATTCGCCAAACGCGCCCGTCGCGCAGGAGTGGCAGTAGCCGAGGCCGCAGGCCATGTGCGCCTCAAGCGAGACGTACGTTTCGACATTGGCGGGCGCGGCGAGAGTTGTGGTGAGTTCAATGAGGCGGTTGGAGCCGCAGACGTATGCCTGCTGCGCGCGGCCGGAGTCGATGATTTCACTGAGCCACGGCCCCACGTTTTCGATGGCGCTGCTGCCGTCCATGTCATTGACGGAAAGGGCGTGGCCTCCTGACTTCTTGATGATGTCTTTGCCAAGCACAACGTCGGGGTTGCGTCCACTCAGGAGGGCGTACGTCTCAATGCCGCGTCGCTTCGCCTCGTCAATGAGAGTGGTGAGGGAGCAGACGCCGATGCCGCGTCCGACGATGAGGATGCCGTTGGTGTTCTTAGCGATGGGGAACGGCCTGCCGACGGGGCCGACGATTTCGACCATATCGCCCGGCCGGCGCTGCGCCATGGCCGCAGTGCCCTGCCCCACGACACGATAGACGAACTCTGCGATCCCGCCCGCCCTGTCGTAGTGGTACACCGCCATTGGGCGCGGCAGGATGGGATGCACGTCTGTCGCCGTTCCGGGGCGGATGACGCCGAACTGACCGGGCGCGCCGTTGGCCAATTCCTCGGAGCGCACACGGAGCAGGTAGTGCTCCGGCGCGATCTCGTCGTTGGAGATGATTTCGGTTTCAGTGAACGTTGCGGCGGGGGTGTGCGCGCCGTTCTTGCCCATGACCTCGAGCCGGACGCTGGACGGGAGTCGGAGTTGCGGGACATGCGTGCCCGCAAACACGGGAATCGTCCCGTTGGCGTCCATCAGTTCGGCTGTCATTCTGCGACCTCTTTCGTCAGGAATGCGTCGATGTCTTTAATGCTCTCCGCGAGCGCCTGCGCGCCGATTGCGATGTCTTCCATGCTCGTCCATTCCTCCGGGCAGTGGCTGAGACCATCACGGCTTGGGACGAAGAACATGGCGGTGGGAATGGCACGGGAGAGAATACCGGCGTCGTGCCCCGCCCCGCTCGTCGTGACGCGGTGCGGTACATCAAGGCGTTTTGCGGCGGCGGTGGTCAGGTCGCGCAGCCACTTGGGCAGCACGACGGGCGACGTGTCGGACACGACTTCCCAGTCGCACCGCAGGCCACGGCGCGCGGCGGTTTCCTCCGCGCGGGTAACGATGTCCTGCGTCGTCAGACGTTGGCGGTCGCTATCCACGTCGCGCACGTCAAGATAGAACTCCACGTCGCCGGGGATTGTCGTGATGCTGTTAGGGAAAACGTGTAGGCGTCCGACGGTGGCGACGGTGGCACGGCGGCGCGGCTCATTGGCGATAGATTCCGCGGCGAGAATGACCTCCGCGGCGGCGACAAGAGCATCCTGCCGTTGGGACATGGGAGTGCCACCGGAGTGATCCTGCCGGCCCTTGATGGAGAGGCGAATGCGCGTGTTTCCCGCAATGGCATCGACGAGGCCGATGCGCTCTCCCGCCTCATCCAGCGACCGTGATTGCTCGATGTGCAGTTCAAGAAAAGCGGCCAGGGTGTTGGGGGCCCAGCGCGCTTGCGCCAGTGCGAGCGGATCGAAACTCAGGGCGCGCATGGCCTGGCCAAGCGTGTTCCCGTTGGCGTCGCGCAGCCGCTCCATGTCGGCCTGCTGCAAGACACCGGCGACGGCTTTGCTACCGAGGCAAGGTTCGCCGAATCGCGCGCCCTCTTCTGAGGCAAAGACGACCAGCATGAGGGGGTGGGCGGTCTCGACGCCGGTCTCCTTGAACATACGGAGAACTTCGAGCGCGCCGAGCACGCCGACGGACCCGTCGAATCGTCCACCGTGCGGGACGGAATCGAGGTGCGAGCCGAAACCGATGGCGGGGAGTGTGGGATCCGTGCCGGGGAGCGTGCCGAACGTGTTCCCAAAGCTGTCTGTGCGAACCGAGAGGCCGAGTTCGCGCATCCAGCCGGAGAGGAGATCGTGGGCGGCGCGCTCTTCAGGCGAGAACGGGATTCGGGAGAGGCCACCGGCGGGCTCCGCGCCTATCTCAGACAGGCGTTCAAAGTCGGCGGCGATGCGGCTCGGGCTGGCTCGCAGTTCGGCGATGACGGCGTCAGACTCTTCCGACGTGTCCGCCGATTCCGCGTCTATTTCCTGTTCCGTCGTTGCCATCTATCCCCACCCCATTCGGTACGAGTATGTTGGCCGATCGCGCCCTGTGATGGACGCGGCCCAATCCTAGGTTAGCCCTGCCGCGACGCCTTCGCCGCATACCGGGCAGTCGGACTCAGAGTATGTGTGATCCTGTAGCGATACAAGGGAAAGCTCACCGGCGACCTCGCCTGTTCCCACAAGCGAGGCGGCGACGTCCAGGCTGCTGCCCCGGCTTTCGACGAATGCGCGCGCAAGGTTGGCATCACGGCTGCTCAGTGTGACGCCGACGAGCGCGACACTCTGTCCTGCCTGCACATTGCCGGACGCGGTGACGAGGCCCTCCGCATCGGACAGCAGCGAGACGGGGCGATCCATGGCGACGCCGACGGCAAATGCAAGGACGACGTTATCTAACCCCGGCCACGCGACGATGAGATCAGGCGCGGGGTCCGGAAGGGCATCCGCAAGGCGACGCGACAGTTCGGAAACCACCGTCGGATTCGCGAGCGGATCCATCATGCCGATGGCGCGGCTCATGTGCGCGTCGCCGGTAACGACGTGCCCATCGATGAGGCAGCCTGTGGCTGTTAAGAGGTCTTGTGTGTCGGTGTTTGTCATTCAGATTTGACCGATCTCAAATTAGTACGCCCATAAGATTGCCGTCACACCGCTTGCCTGAGTCCTTCAACCAATGATCCTCTGCTTCATTGTGGCGAATTCTTCCTCAGTAATGTGCCCGTCTTTCAAGAGAGAAACAATGCGCTCAATGTCCGATACTCCATTGGTCGAAGGGGCTTCCTTCGGAGCCACAGCAGGTTGAGCCACAGCAGGTCTATGTGCGAGGTCAATCTGCTTCCTGACGCGTTCGGCAAATGAGGCGTTAGCATTCTTTGGAGAAATATCCTCAATCTTGTAACTCGATGCCCCGCGTCCCACGACCTGAATGCCACCTCGGAACATGCCGGTGCTATACGTGATGCTCTCGATAGCTCGATGCGCTATTTCCATGACCTCACTGTTGCCAAATAGGCCTTTATCAAGAAAAAGAACACGCCGATTAGTTGCAACTACAACTCCCTTATGCCTCTTGAGCGCCTTTCGCTCTGTATCCTGAACGAATGTACCTCCAAGGAGAGCTAGCACATTCTCATCGTTATCGATGAGATCGGCAAGCATCTTGCGCTCACCACTATGCATCCCCTGTCCCCACTCAGGCCGCGCGCTACTCCATTGCCATAAGACGCGCTCCTGGTTGCTTTGGCCGACACCGTGTTTGTAGAACAGGTGAAGGTCAAATTCATGCCGGGTAGCAAACTTAAGGTCACATTTGAGACATTCCACTTGCGCGTCCCCCATAGTTATCGCTTTAGCAATATACCCCAGTCTGCGGAAATGCTCCGTTCAGCGTCAGGATTCAGATACCGAGGTCGCGGCGGCGGAATAACGCGCGGAGTTGGTAGCCGGCGGCGGCGAGCATCTGCTCCGCCCCCTCCTCGCGGTCGATGACTACGAGAACGTCTGAGACAATCGCGCCGGCGGCTCGGAGGGCGATGCCCGCCTCGATGGCCTGGCTTCCCGTCGTCACGACATCCTCTACGAGCAGGACGCGCTCACCGGCGAACAGCTCGCCTTCCACGACGTTGCCCGTCGCATAGGATTTCTGCTCTTTCTTGACGATGACAAACGGCAGGCCCATCTCAAGGGAGAGGGCCGTCGCGAGTGCAACCGCGCCAAGCTCCGGCCCGGCGATGCGATCCGTGCCGGGGGGGACAAGCTCCGCCATGAACGCGGCGAGGCGTCGCAGGATGCTGGGCTTGGTCTCAAAGAGGTACTTGTCAAAGTAGTAGTTGCTGGTGCGGCCGGAACGGAGGACAAAGCTACCGCGCAGATATGCGGCGCTGAGTAGGTCGCGTCCAAGCTCCGTGATGCGCTGCTCACGCGACAGCCCAATCGTCCGATTCATCGTCGCCATGGGCGGGTCTCCTTTCCGCGCTGCTCCGGTCCCGTTCGCGATGCGCGCCACTCAGACGGGCGGCTGCGCAATCGCGTTCCTTAATGGTACTAGATTCGCGAAGATGGGCTCTTGCAGCGGTCGGCAATCTGAGCACAGTGGAGAATTGTGCGTCATCGAACCTCTGCAACGTCTCGGTCAATCGCTTGCCGCTAAGAAACCATCGGATAACCAGGCATTGCCAATTCGAGTTGCCTTCCGTAGTCTGCCCTTAGATTCCGCTCATCAATGGCCAAGGCGGTGACTCTATTGCTCGGGAGCAGAGCGCGACGTGTCAGGAATCTCATGGTTGACTACTTTGACGCGCCTTCCGACGACTTCCGACTAAGGGCGGAGGCGGCCCTCACACATCCGGCGACACTGCTGGCCCTCGCCGCCTTGCTAGTCAACGACCATTTGCTCAAGTCGATTTGGCCGGGCGCATGGGCGACAGGAAAGCTCAGCGACCTTGCCTGGTTGATCTTCGCGATGCCGCTGGCAGCATGGCTGCTTTCACTCATTGCTCGGGACGGGCGGCTGTCAAGAAGAGTCGCATTCATCTCCGCCTACTTGGGTCTGCCCCTCTTGTACGCGGCATTCAACACGTTCGGTTCGCTGCACGACTTCATCCTGACCGCCATCACGACGCCCTTTGGCCTGATCCCCGGATCGCCACTGGACGCGACGGACTCAATCGTCATTCCTCCGGCAATGGCAATCGGGCTGTGGGTGTGGCGGGCGAACTCAGCAAAGAGCGCGCTGGCGCGGCGTAAGTGGGTGGCTGCCGTTGCCTCGATCGCGGTCGTCTCAAGCATAGCGACGTCTCCCGCGCCGGTCGAAAATGGCATCACCTACCTTGGCGTAGCCGACAATGGGACAATAGTTGCAGTAGCCGACTCCGAATACTGGTCCGAGCGATTCGAGAGCAGCGACGGCGGCATGACCTGGAATTTGGATGATTCAGCAGAAACCCGCTATTTTGGGGGCGGTGACAGAGTCCAGACCCCTCGCGGAATCTACGTGATTGACGGCCCGGACATTTTGAGAGCCGGGATGGACGGTATGGGCGAATTGGTCTACTCAGCCGCCTATTTACAACAATCACATAATGCATGGCTGCAACGCATTTCAACCGTCGGCTTGGGAGAGCGGGAACTCTCAGAACAGCCACTTGCAATTGCCTATGACCCAACGAGTGGGAACCTCGTGGTGGCTATGGGCATACAGGGGGTCTTGATCGGTACACCGGATGAACAGTGGATCCCGGTAGCGGTCGGGCCATTCCGCCCCACGGACTTCTCGCTGCTCAGCAAGGCTCGCTATTTGCTGGCCAGCCTGGAATTTTGGACCGCATCCTTCCTCCTGTCCCTCGCTATGGTGGGGGTTGCCTTGATGATGGCGAACCGAACAATGGAGTCACTGAAGTCGCTGCCAGTTGAGTTGACCGTGGGGGCCGGATCTGTGACCACGTTTGTCGCCATGGTCTGGATATCCTTGGACGAGGTACAGAATCTCCTGGCTGGTTTAGCGTCACTTGGATTCGTGATCATGCTGGTTATCGCGGTTTACGCAAAGATTAGGCCCCCCGAAAGCGTATTTCGGCGATTAACCACTACCACTTTCGTTGGCTTAACGCTTGGGCTGTCAGTCGCCATCCTCCTTATTTTCCAGAATTTCGATGAAGCAGGCTTATGGCTTCTGCTGGCCATCCCCGCTTTTATGTTGAACGTACCGATGTTTGCGCTGACTTGGGATCGATCCGCGTATCTCCGCACTGCCATACCTTTCTTCCTACTCATGAATGTTCTCGTCTTCCTGCCCCACATGTTGTGGCTAAATGCTGCTGTCGAGAAGGTTGTCGCCAGCCTGCTGGCAGTTCTCCTAACCGCCATCGCCGCCGTCGCCATGGCCGTCTATCTCCGACCAAAGATCGCACTAATGAACCACCCACAGGAAAGCTCTCCGGTTGAACCTAAGCAAGGGTCATAGTTTCCCGCACGCTCGATAGGGATAAATGCTAAGCCTCGGTTTTCGATGCGTGGATAGGGTGAGTATCTGGCAGAGCAATAGCCTCACGTGGACTGCGCCGCATTCGCGAGGGACGGAAAAGGCGGACGGTGCGCTACCGGGTCTGTTTCGCGTGGGGGGGGGGCTTTGGATTCCTCGCTGCGCTCGGAATGACAATTGGGCGTTGCGGCGGTTGGTTGCGCGGTGGAGGCTTTGGATTCCTCGCTGTGCTCGGAATGACAATTGGGGGGCGTTGCGGCGGTTGGTTGCGTAAAGGGGATTAAGATTCCCGCGAACGCGGGAATGACGGGTGGGGGCGCGGGAATGACGAGTGGGGGCGGAAAGGACGGGGGGGGGGAATGACGGGGGGGGGGCTTCTTTCTAGGCTCAGTGGGAAAGTGGGGGGGAGTAGGTGCTGGCAGGCCGCTCTGACGGCTAGTTGCCGTCAATCAGGCTCCGCATCTTCTCTACGAACCGGGTTACGTGTCCGAGATGGAAGTCGACGTCAATCTCTCCCATTTGACCTTCATAGAAGTTCTCATGCAGCTCACGAGCCATTGCGAAGGCGACCCAGAGGTCTTGGTCGCCCGTTTCGGCAACGACGCGGCGCACCACCTGGATTAGATTGGCATGGCGACGATGCTCCCACCCTCGCTCCTCTGCGACGGCCTTGATCACCTGCGCCGTGGCGCCCCACCCTTTCTCGCTCGTCTGGAGCAAATCGCCCCGCGCAAACTCCTCGGAGGCCTTCGACAGGTAATGATCGCAACGATCAACGTATGGGCGTGTTTCAACATTCATGGTCATATTGTAACCCCCATAGCGGGAAGCGAGTCGGACGGATTCTTTAGATTCTTCGCTGCTCTCAGAATGACATGAGGGAGCGAGTCTGCCCGCAACCGCTACAATGACGGCGGGGTCTTGTTGCGCCGTTTGGGGGAGAGATTGGAGTCGCTGCAGATGCATATCGATACGCACAATCATTTTGCCGTTCCCGAGTATATTGACCTGCTGCTGAACCGCAGAACGTTCCCATACATGGAACGGAGCGGGGACGATATCATCTTCCATGTTTCGGACATGGACACGTATACCCTGCCCGCCGGTATGTTCCGGCTTGAGGATCGGGTGAATGACATGGACGAGGCGGGCGTGGACATGCATGTGATGAGCTGCATCGTCCCCGCAGGTGAGGTGGCGAACGATCCGGTGCTGAACGTTGAGCTTGCCGCCGCCGCAAATGAGGGCATCGCGCAGATTCAGAAGGCCAACCCGGAGCGGTTTGTCGGCATGGGAACGCTGCCGTTGCTGGACGCCGATGCATCGCTCAAGGAGCTGGATCGCGCAGTCAATGAGCTTGGGCTGCGGAGCATGATGCTGACGTCAAACGTGGCGGGCAAGCAGTTGCATGAGCCGGATCTTTGGCCGATCTATGAGCGGGCGGAGGAGTTGGGCGTCGTCTTGATGATCCACCCAAGCTGGCCGGTGATGGCACAGCATCTGCAGGGCTGGACGATGGCCGTGAACATGGGGTTCCTGTTCGACTCGTCCGCCGCCATGATGCGCGTGATCCTGAGCGGCGTCATGGAGAAGTACCCGAACCTGCAATGGGCCCTGTGCCACCTGGGCAGCACCCTGCCCTTCCTGATGGGTCGGCTGAATCGCAGTGGCGGGCCGCGCGCCGGTCATTGGGGCGAGAACGATAAGGGCCCCTGGGAATATTTTAAGAAGGTCCACATCGACACCGTTTCACGGCTGAGGCCGGCGATTATGTTCGCCCGCGAGTTGATGGGCAATGACATGATCATGTTCGGGACGGACTACCCGTACGCGACGATTCCGCCGATGAAAGCGGACGTGACGGAGCTTGATCTGCCGGAAGCTGACCGAGACGCAATTCTCGGAGGCAACGCGGCGCGGCTCTTTGGAATCGAGGGCGGATAGCACGGAGATGGTTCCCGCCTGCGCGGGAATGACGGGTGAATGGGGAATGACGGGTGGAGGGGGAGTGACGGTGGAGGGGGAGTGACGGTGGAGGGGAATAAGGGTGAGTGGGGAATGACGGTGGAGGGAGAGTGACGGGTGGGAGGGAAATGACCGGTAAGCCGACAATAGCCATCGTTCCGACGGGCGGCACGATTCAGAACGGCCTCCCGTTCGTGACGTCGAGCAAGGCGGGCGGACCGCTCAATGTGCTGCGCGCTCAGCGATTGCACGAGCCGGTGACGGTGCGGATTCGACGCGAGGATCGGGATGGCAATCCCGTGGCTGATGGAGACGCATTCCAGGAGGTGACGCTGGCGCCTGAGGACGGCCTCTATCTCCTGCCCTACATGGAAGAGGGGCATGAGCCTGCCGCGACGTATTCCTCTTTCCACCTTGCCGCTGAGCGCGTCATCGAAGAAATCGACCGCTTTGGCGTGGACACAAACGGGCGCAACGGGCTGCTATCGGACGTGGCCGATCTGCGCGTTCACCGTGTCATCGATCCGGAAACCGGCGACGAACTACGGCGCGGCGGCGAGACGTTCACCATGCGGGAACTCGTGCTCATCGCCAACACCGTCAATGAGGCAATTGCGCTGTCGGATGTGGATGGCTGCATCGTCACGCACGGCACGTTCACGACGGAGGAGACGGCGGCATTCCTGCACTACACGTTGAACTCGCGCAAGCCGGTGGTCGTGGCGGCATCACAGCGTCGACACGGCAGCATCGGCAACGACGGCGACTGGAATCTGTGGGACGCCGTGCGCGTGGCGGCATCACCGGAGGCTGCGGGCAAGGGCGTGATGGTCGTGCTGGATGAGCAGATTTTTCCGGCGCGCGATGTGGCAAAGACGAATCAGAGGCCGGGCGGGTTTGCGTCGCTCGGTGGCTCGGCATCCGCCATAGGCTCAATCGAGGGTGATCAGGTGTCGTTCTACTTTGCGCCGACGCGGTTGCATACGGCGGAATCACGGGTGAAGGGCGAGAGCCCCCTGCCCCTCTCCCTTCCACGGGTGGACATTGTGAAGACGTACGCGGGCGCGGACGATGCGCCGATACGTGCGTTGATTCAGCGCGCCGTTGCGGAGCGAGCGACGGAGGCTGACCATCCCGGGCACGGCATCGTCGTTGAGGGCTTTGCGTACAGCGGCGCGCCGCACGGATTGCAGCGGCCCGCATTGGAGGAGGCGGTGCGTCGCCACGGTATCCCCGTTGTCCTGACGAGTCGGGGGCTGCGCGGTCGCATTCCAAAGGAGCCGACGCAGGACACGTACATCACGGCGGATAATCTTTCCGCCATCAAGGCGCGGTTGCTGCTTATTTTGGCGATTCGGACGCTGGGGCCGTTGACGCCGTGTGCCGACGCGGACAGCCCGACGCCGCAAGAGCGCGAGCGGCTGCTGGCCGAGATTGGGCGATACCAGGTGATATTTGACACGCATTAGCGGGAATCGAGCGAACAACACGCAGTCAGCGTATTGGGCAGCCTGACGGACAGCGATGGATTCCGGCCTTCGCCGGAATGACGGGGGGATAATGGCGAACGAACGTGAGATTCCTGAGCGCATCGAGGCGCGGCTGCGGCAGTGGGAGGCGGACGGTTTTGTTCGCCGGATGCTGGAGCTTGATCCGACGCTGTGGGCGGCGCGCGGCACACCGGAGATTGAGGACAGGCTCGGCTGGCTTGATCTCCCTACCAGCATGGCCATCAAGGCTGACGACCTTATGCAGTTCGGGCGAGAGGTTGCGGCGGAGGGCGTTCAGGACGCGGTCGTGCTCGGTATGGGTGGTTCGAGCCTCGCGCCGGAGGTTTTTCAGACGACGTTCGGCAACGCGCCGGGCTTCCCGCGTCTCTCAGTGCTGGACAGCACGCACCCGGCCGCGGTGACGGCGCTGGCGGAGAAGTTGGACCTTGCACGAACGATTTTCGTCGTTTCCAGTAAATCCGGCACGACGACTGAAATGTTGTCGTTCCTCTATTACTTTTGGCAGAGGCTGACGGAGTTGGGCATCGAGCCCGGCCCCCACTTTGTTGCCGTGACTGATCCTGGTACGCCGCTTGAAAGGCTGGCACAGGAGCGGGGATTCCGTCGCGTGTTCTCCTCGCCGGAGGATGTCGGTGGGCGTTACTCCGCGCTGTGCGAGTTTGGCCTTGTGCCCGCCGCGCTCATCGGTGTCGATCTACACAGACTCCTCGCGTTGACCAGGTCGGCCCATGACGCATCGGCCGAGGAATTGAGCCATGCGCTGCGTCTGGGGGCAACCATCGGCGAATGCGCTCTCGCAGGTCGTGACAAGCTGACATTCGTAACGTCTCCAAGCCTGAACAGTCTGCCGACATGGATCGAGCAGCTCATCGCGGAGAGCACCGGCAAGCTGGGATTCGGCATCGTACCGATCGATCGCGAGCCGGCGTGGGATTACGCCGATTACGGGCATGACAAGGTGATGGTCTACATCGGCCTGCGGACCGAGCGGGAACCCGATAAGCGCGAGTCCGTGCGAGACCTTGTCCCGGAGTGGGCGCATGTTTCTCAGATCATTGACGACCCTCATGAGATAAGCCGATTGATGATGCGTTGGGAGATTGCCACGGCGGCGGCGGGCGTGGTGCTCGGTATCAACCCGTTCGATCAGCCGGACGTGCAACTCGCCAAGGATCTCGCGCGAGTAGCGATGGCGGGGGGCGGCTCAGGCGCGGATTCCGGGCGGGTTGTTTCGATTGACGATGCCGATGTGGAGACTGCGGCGTCAGAGTGGCTGGGGTCGGCGTCGTCCGGCGATTATGTTGGTGTTCACGCCTACCTTGCGCCTGGCAGCGGCGTGGATGACGCGGTTCGGCGGCTGCGAATCGCCGTCGGGAAACGAGCGGAAGTCGCGACGACCGCCGGGTACGGACCTCGATTTCTACATTCGACGGGTCAGCTTCACAAGGGCGGGGCTAACAACGGCCTGTTCCTGCAAATCGTCGACGACGCGACGGCGAATGACGTTGCCGTTCCTGAGACCGATTACACGTTCGGCCAACTCATCGCTGCGCAATCGGCAGGTGACGCGGGTGCGTTGGTTCAGCGCGGACGGCGGCTGTTACGCGTCGATTTGGGCGCTGACGCGGGCGCCGGGCTTGAGCGGCTGGTTGCGCTGTTCGAGCGGCTGGCAGCCACATAGCCCTGTGCCCCATTTCGTGGTTACAGCGCCCTGCCCGACAACCCCACTTCGCGGCGTACCGTGCCATAATGGATAGCACACGGTGAACCGTCGGGTGAGTGGTGAAATCCGCGCCGAGGTGGCGGAACGGCAGACGCGCTGCGTTCAGGGCGCAGTGCCCCTAGCGGGCGTGAGAGTTCAAATCTCTCCCTCGGCACCACAACCGGCCTGACGCGCCGTTGGCCGGAGACGGTCAAGAGTGACAAGCGCTTGTAGCTCAGTCTGGATAGAGCGCAGCCCTGCGGAGGCTGAGGCCGTGGGTTCGAGTCCCGCCAAGCGCGCCACAATTCCCGCCGATGTGAGGGCGGCTAGCTCAGCCGGTTAGAGCGTCTGCTTTACACGCAGAAGGCCGGGGGTTCGAGCCCCTCGCCGCCCACCAAACTGGTCAAAATCGAGAACCTTCATGCTGACGGTGCGGCTGGAGGTGTGAGAGCACACGAGTTCATGGCTTGTTCCCGCCTTTGTTGACCACCAGCGCAGTTTTCGCTTCAGTGGACCTCAGAACAAAGATCGTGTCTGAGAAGAGGGAGCGGACTTAGACACAAGGGCCGCCCAGCATCCATCGTCCCGGCTCACGCTGTCCTCTTAAGCCTGAGCTCACCCACAGTTCCCCTACCTCTACCGGTGTAATAGCCGCCCTCCAAAATGTTGTCCTTGACCTGTAGAGTGCAGGTGCCTCGATGTATCTCCATCGCTCGTGCTGCTCTGTTGTTTGGTTCACTGAGGTACGTGTACGTAACCTCGGGGCGGTCTGTGTCCCTTGTCCGAAAGCTCGCCATTGTGCTGCGCGAATTGGACTCGTCGGCTTCTAGGATTATGAGAATCGTCGACCACCGCTGAAGTATGTTGACTGAAATGTTCGCCCTTGTGCCTTCCGAGCCATGGGATGAATCGACTTCGCCGGTCCATCGTCCGTTGAGGTCTGGCACGGACAGCAGACCGAGCTTGTGTAATGGTCCCCATCGCCAAATGTAGCGGTCGAAGAGCCAATATAAGAGTGAGTAGCAGCCCGCCACAGAAGGAGCACTCAGCCACCAGGGTGGATTGATGCTGGCAGCATTCAGCCCAACATCCAAGAGCCAGGCCAAGGCGATGCTCAGCATTGCGATGCCTGCATATATTCGCCCTCGTCCCACAAGATCATATGAATGCATCACGCGTACTCAGTCCCAGTTGTTCCACAGATTAACGAGCCCACTCACTAAGGCCTTAGCATCATGCTCCGACCACTGCTCAGACAACGAGCCGAACAGCAGCTGCTGCCCATTCTGGCACTTCAATTGGCTGAAGTTGGTCTGCGCCATCCAGTTGACGATGTCACTATACGTGTCCTGAAAGCTGGCTTTGAATGTAGAGTCCGGCGCGTTGTAGACAAGGCACTCAAGGAAGTAAGAAGGTGCAGGGTCCTCACTTATCATGCCATCGGAGACAAGCCTGTTCCGCGCATTCTTGAACATGCGAACAGTCCGTTTGTATCGGTCACTCGTGAGCCTGCTCTTGTTCGCGCCATTGTCGTAGTGCAACTTCGGATAATTCACGATCCATCGCTTTTCCTGAAGCGCATAGAATGTCATGCCTTGCACGTACTGAGATTGGGATGTGTAGCGACGGTGTCCCATGCATACGACAACATCTGCTGCGACTCGGCCATTGTCCGCCTTTATCTTGATCGACTTATCGCCTTGCCCAACTATCTTGTCTCCGTAGTGTGCAACCAACACGTTCAGGGCGAGACGCCTGAAATCATCCCACTCGTACAGAGAGTCCTCGTACATTGAACGAACTTGCTGCGCAGAGTAAGGAGCCAACAGGCCAGTGTCCACCTCGACAGTCGAGGTCATCTCCAAAACAATATCTACGTCACTGTCACCACGGATGTTGGTATCGTTCCTATACGAACCCTGCAAGTAGAAGTCGTACTTCATGCCCGGCGGCCACTGGTGAGCGTTCAAGACTCGCCTGATCGCCTCGTGTGTGCGCTTGGCCGTGTCTTGGGCTCCGTGATCGGACCATCGACTCAGCTGGGATTCCGGAATGGCCATGGCTTACCTCTTGTGGCGCCGTCTTTGGGCCGAATTACTGTGCCGTGTCAACTCTACAAATTCTACGGCGTTGGTCAGCCACTGGCTTACAATGCTCCTCAAGTCGCTCGCTACCACTGCCACGCTTACCCTGCCTATGGGATTGTATGATCGCAGGAGGGATGTACTCAAGGAAGCGAACGAGCAACCTCAAGGAGGATTCGGCTAAATGACGACCACACGGCGTAGAAGAACAGCCAGCAACTCAGGGACTGAGGCCGGCAACGGGAGCGCCTCAGACTACAGGGCTGACCTGTGGAAGATGGCCGATGCCCTTCGTGGCAGCATGGACGCCGCCGAGTACAAGCATGTCGTGCTCGGCCTCATCTTTCTCAAGTACATCTCCGATGCCTTCGAGGAGCGCCACTCCCAGTTGATGGCAGAGGTTGACAACGGCGCCGATCCTGAGGAGCCGGACGAGTATCGCGCTGAAAGCATCTTCTGGGTGCCGCAAGAGGCTCGCTGGCTTCGGCTTCAAGGGCTGGCTCGTCAACCCGAAATCGGCAGCGCAGTCGATGAGGCTATGACCGCCATTGAGCGCGACAACGATGCCCTTACAGGGTGTCCTCCCCAAGGACTATGCCCGCCCTGCCCTGGACAAGACCCGCCTCGGCCAGGTCGTCGATCTCGTCAGCAACATCAAGATCGGTGGCGCTGAACAACGAGCAACGGACGTCCTCGGTCAGGTCTATGAGTACTTCCTGGAGCAGTTCGCGCTCGCCGAGGGTCGCAAGGGCGGCGAGTTCTATACGCCCCGCAGCATCGTCCGCCTCCTCGTGGAGATGCTGGAACCCTACAGCGGCCGCGTCTATGACCCCTGCTGCGGTTCCTCTGGCATGTTCGTGCAGTCGATGGAGTTCATCCGCGCCCATGAAACCGGCAACGGCAATGGCGGCAAAGCCAAGGGCGACATCTCCATCTACGGCCAAGAATCCAACTACACCACGTGGCGCATGGCCGAGATGAACCTCGCGATTCGCGGCATCGAGGGGCAAATCGAACAAGGCGACAGTTTTCACAATGACCGCCACCCTGACCTGAAGGCCGACTACATCCTCGCCAACCCACCCTTCAACGTCTCCGATTGGGGCGGCGACCGCCTGCGCGGACGCTCTTAGCGGGTCACCGGGGCCCTGCGTGCATCCGACTTCAGTGTGTAAGAATAGCGGATAGCCAAGTATGACCCACATCATTGATGGCCGAGAGTTCTTTCTCGGTCTCCATCCAGTCTTACAGGAGAAGGCATGAGCGGTTTCGCTGACGTATACCAACGCCTTTGCGAGCGTTATCCCAATCCGCAGGATCGAGGGCGCGCCTTCGAACCGCTCGCAAAAAAGGTGCTAATGACTGCCCCCACCTACCGGGAACGCTTCGCCAAGGTCTGGCGATGGTCCGAGTGGCCAGGGCACGACAGCGGCGACATTGGTATCGATATCGTAGCGGAGCGTCATGACGGTGGGTTGGTGGCAATCCAGTGCAAATCTCTGGATCGCATCTCGAAACGTGACATCGATTCCTTCCTAGCTGACTCTCAGCGACAGCCCAGCGGCGCACCATACGTCGAGCGTTACATCTTCACTACAGCGACAGAGTGGAGTGACAACGCGGAAATCGCTCTTTCCCGGATCGACCCACCGGTACAGCGAGTGGATTTCTTCGGCCTCGATGGATTGTCGATTGACTGGACTCCTTATTTGGAGAACGAGGATGCCGATCTTCGCCCGTTGCCGCGCAAGCAGTTGCGATCTCACCAATCGAACGCGGTCGATGATGTGCTCAATGGCTTCAAGGCGAACGACCGCGGGAAAATGATCATGGCCTGTGGCACAGGCAAAACGCTGACGGCGCTGCGAATCGCCGAGCAAGTTGCCGGTTCGGGAGGGCGCGTTCTATTCGCAGCTCCCTCGCTTTCCCTATTAGCCCAATCGATGCGGGAGTGGGGAGCCGATGCCGAGGTGCCGCTAAGGGCCTATGCGGTGTGCTCGGACATCAAAGTCGGCAGCAGCGACGGGGACAGCACCCGTGCCTACGATATGCCGATTCCCGCCACGACGAACGCGGTGCGGCTCACTGAATCCGCCAGCACGGAGACCTCCGAGCAGATGACAGTGGTGTTCTCCACCTACCAGTCGATGAAGGTCATCGCCGACGCCCAGAAGCAGGGGCTTCCCGAGTTCGATCTCGTGGTCTGCGACGAGGCGCACCGGACTACAGGCGCCCTCCGCGCGGACGAAGACTCATCATTTCTGCTGGTTCACGATAGCCAGCACGTAAAGGCGAGCAAGCGGCTCTATATGACGGCGACGACGCGCATCTACTTGGAGGCTGCTCAGCTAAAGGCCAAAGAGGAAAACATCTACGTCGCCACGATGGACAACGAGGAGCAGTACGGCCCGGAGTTTCACCGCCTGAGCTTCGCCAAAGCCGTAGAAGCGGATCTCCTGAGCGACTACAAGGTCACGATTCTGGTGATGAGCGAATCGCAGATTGCTCGCGACTACCAAAGGCTGCTAGGCGAAGGCGAAAAGTTGGCGGATGTTGGGCGCGTAATCGGCTGTCTAAATGGTCTTGCCAAGATTGATCCTGAAAGTCAGGAGTTCGCTGACGACCCTGATCCGATGCATCGCGCTGTTGCCTTTTCAAACACTATTGCTGCCTCGAAGCGCTTCGTCGAATTGGTGGGGTTGGAGCAGGATGACGAGGCCAGGGAGGCGCGGAATCTCGCCATTGAGGGCAGCCACGTGGACGGCAAAAGCGGTGTGCTTGAGCGAGATAGGAAACTCTCGTGGCTTCGTGATGACATGACCATGGATCAAAGGTGCCACGTGCTCTCCAACGCCCGTTGTCTCACCGAAGGCATCGACGTTCCCGCCCTTGACGCCATCCTCTTCTTGCAGCCGCGCAAGTCTCATATCGACGTCGTTCAGGCGGTCGGACGGGTGATGCGCAAAGCCCCGGGCAAACAGTATGGCTACATCATCTTGCCCGTAGTCGTGCCGTCAGGGGATGACCCAGAACGCGCATTGGACCGCAACGATGCCTACAGCCACGTCTGGCAGGTCCTCCAGGCGCTCCGCGCCCACGACGAACGCTTCGATGCTTACGTCAACAGACTTGACCTGAACAAAAGGAACGATGGACCAATCTCCGTGATCGGCGTGCGAAGCAACGAGAGTAATGGCGACGAAACGGACCAAGTCGGCGTGCGCGATCAGGCGGCCGGCTATGTGAGCCAGGCGCTGCTGGATCTCGAGATGGATACATTGCGTACTGCCATCTTTGCCCAAATCGTCAAACGTGTCGGCGAGAGGCGCTACTGGGAGAAGTGGGCCGATTCCGTAACAGACATTGCACGACGCCACGACGAACGCATCCGCGCCTTGATTGAATCCCCCGACGGCGGTGTGAGCAAACGCTTCAATGAGTTCGTGGCGGCCCTGCGGCACAATCTCAACGACTCCATCTCCCGGGATGATGCGGCGGCAATGCTTTCACAGCACCTCATTACAAAGCCGGTCTTTGATGCCCTATTCGGCGGCCAAGAGTTCACCGAGCGGAACCCTGTCTCACGGGTCATGCAACACATGGTCGACGAACTGGCGGGATATGGACTTGAGGCCGAAACTGCCGAGCTCGAGGAGTTCTACGCAAGCGTGCGCCGTAGGGTGGAGGGTATCGACAATGCCGAAGGCAAGCAGCGCATCGTAGTCGAACTCTACGAGCGGTTCTTCAAGGTCGCCTATCCAAAAGTTGCCGAGTCGCTGGGCATCGTCTACACGCCGGTCGAAATCGTAGACTTCATCATCCGCAGTGTGCAGACCTTGTTACGCCATGAGTTCGACGCATCGCTCAGCGATGAGGGCGTTCATGTTCTCGACCCTTTCGTTGGCACGGGGACGTTCATCACACGGCTCCTACAGAGCGGTTTCATCGACCGGAATGCGTTGCTCCGTAAGTACGCCTCCGAACTGCACGCCAACGACATCATGCTACTGGCCTACTACATTGCCGCCGTCAACATAGAGACGACCTATGCCGAGATCGCTGGCGAGTACCAGCCGTTTGAGGGCATCGTGCTCACCGACACCTTCCAGGCGTCGGAGGTTGGCGACCAAAGAGACATGACGTTCTTCCCACGCAACAACGCTCGGATTGAGCGGCAGCTTGCTCTCGATATCCGCGTCATCATCAGCAATCCACCCTGGTCCAGTGGGCAGGGTAGCTACGAGGACGACAACGCGAACCGGCGCTACGCCACACTGGACGACAGGATTGCCCGCAGCTACGTCGCGCCGTCGGACTCCAAGGGATTGAAGAGCTCCCTCTACGACTCGTATGTGCGTGCGATCCGGTGGGCCTCAGACCGGGTGCAGACAGGCGATGGCGGCATCGTCGGCTTCGTTACCAACAGCGGTTTTCTCGACGGCAAGAGTTCCGACGGCTTCCGCAAGACACTCGCGAAGGAGTTCCACGAGGTCTACGTTTACGACCTGCGGGGGAATCAGCGCACGTCGGGGGGAACCTCACAGATGGAGGGCGGCAAGGTGTTCGGCAGCGGCAGCCGCGCCGGTGTGGCCGTCCTCCTGCTGGTGAAGCGGCCAGGACCCGTCACAGGGCTTGCAGCCATCCACTATTACGACATCGGTGACTACCTCTCACGCGAGCAGAAGCTGGAGGTCGTTGGCAAGGCGCGGTTAGACGAGATCGAGTGGGCAGACGTCACACCGAATGATCAGGGCGACTGGATCAACCAGCGCAGCGACGCCTATCTTGGTCTGCGTCCAGTCGCGGTCATTCAGAGTGAAGGGGCTATCCCATCCCTGACACCTCTATTTGAGTCTTCATCATTTGGGGTCACCTCTCGCCGCGATGCTTGGGTCTTCAACTCCTCCGGCGGTAGGTTGCGTGAACTGGTCGAACGGCAAGTGGCGTTCTACAACGAACAGGTTAAGGCGTTGCAGGGCGGTGCGGACGCAGTGGAGAGCGCCCCGATGCAGTTCAAGTGGGACCTCGCTGCCGAGCAGCGAGCAAGAAGAGGTCTTTTGGCAGAGATGCGGCCGTTGGGGTTCCGGTCCGCCATCTATCGACCCTTCTTCCGCCAGCACTATTATATGGATCGCGTGCTCACAAGCGCGCTCTCCCAGATTCCGAAGTACTTCCCCACGCCAGACATCCGCAATCCCTCCATCGTTGTGGAGCGTGGGCTTCCTGCGCCTGGGAGAACTATCGCGATTCTCGCTACCGATGCCGTTCCGAGTGACAAGGTAGGTTCTGGCGCATCTGGTCGCGCTTGTCAAGCTCTCCCTCGCTATACATATGACGAGCCGTCGGATGCTCAGCAGGGGGCGCTGCTGACGGACGAACCGAGCCGGCGCGACAACATCACCGACGAAGCCTTGGACGCCTACCGCGCCCGCTACGGGGAGTGGGTGTCCAAGAACCACATCTTCTCCTACGTCTACGGCATTCTGCACTCGCCGGACTACCGCCAGCGCTACGCGGACGATCTCGCCAAGCTATTGCCGCGCATCCCCGAAGTGGCAACGGCCGAGGCCTTCCGTGCATTCTCAGATGCAGGGCAGCGGCTCCTCGACCTGCACATCGGCTATGAAGAGGCCGCGCCGTACCCCCTAGAAGAGCGGCTGGCGCCGCGCGCCCCCGATGGACCAGAGTGCTACCGATTGCTGAAGATGCGCTGGGCGGGGACGTCGAAAGCCCAAGATCGTTCGACAATCGTTTACAACGACTGGATCACGCTGGCAGGGATACCCGACGAAGCTCATGAATATGTCGTCGGGCCGCGCTCTGCGCTGGCTTGGCTGATGGATCGCTACCGGGTGAGAACTGACAAGGCTAGCGGGATCGTTAACGACCCGAACGACTGGGGAGCCGAAATAGACAATCCCCGCTATATCATCGACTTGGTGAAGCGGGTAACGACGGTGAGTGTAGAGACGGTGGCTATTGTGAAGACCCTGCCGCCACTTGAAGAAGCCACCCACACTTAGGAAAGACAATTGGGGACATGAGCCGAGATTTTGCCTTCTACTATCCTAGTCAGTATTGGCGAGACGTCAACTGGATCAAGAACCTCATCCTCTTCTTCGATGGAGTTGCGATGTTGATTCCAGAATACATGAGCGACCATGGCAGTTTCGAGGACTACCCGATCATTGCTTCCCTGAGGGAACACGGGTTGTTTCGTATCATTCGCCCAGAAGAGAGCATTGGCAAAAAGGAGACTGAGGAGCTTGCGAAAGCTCTCGCCGAAATAATCGCTTCAGGAGGATTGGACCAGCTAACTAAAGAGTCGCGCCAGGGAGTAGACCACTCTAGCTTCGGAACCTTGTCAATGTCGAGACTCGGATACCACGGTGACGAGAAACTTGCCGAATCCATCGTCCAAGAGCTGCAAGCTCGTGGTCTGGCCCGTGATACCGAGGATGGAGTTTCTATCCCGATGCACAGGACTGCACGGGCGCTAATCCTAGTCTTGCTCGCTCAAATCCTGAGGTCACAGGGAGAGAGCATGGGTGTGACCCTTTCGCCAGCAACTGACCAGTGGCATTTCGTTGAGGCTTTGAAGGAGCTCATTTCTATTGAGAATTCTCCAGCACCGTCAATTGGAGACATTGTTTCCTTTGACATGTCCATGGTTGGCGTAGACCTAGCTGGCGTTCCAATGGACGAGGTACTGGATTTTCGGAGACAGAATTACTCTCAACATCGGAGGTACAGCCTATCTGTTCGTAACTTCGCGCGAGAGTTGAGCCTCATGCCACTTGAAGAGCGCGAAACTGTGATTGAGCAACGTCAGGAGGAACTCGACGAGGTTGCCCGTGCAATCAGGAGCGCAGGTCGAAAGGCTTGGGGAAGGCCAATTTCATTCGCCATCAGCCTAGCCGGCGCAGCTTGGACGTTGCAAAGTGGGGAACCCACGGGGGCGGCAATCGCGGCGACAGGTGGAGGTGCCGGGTTTCTGTTTTCTAGGGCGGACAAATCGCAAGAAGTTGATGTCTATTCGTATCTCTTTTCTGCACGGAGATCACTTTATTGAGATTCGAGTGAAGCAAGCTATGACGACCATTGCAGGACCGGGCAAAGAGGTGTCAGAGAAATCGCTGGAGTTGAATGTTTGCGCAGAACTCCTTCAGCACATTAGATCGTGGCCTGGTTGCGAAAAGGCCTTGTGGCTTGGCTTGACCCAAGCCCAGGAACGTCGCAAAGGGATAGACGAGCTGATTCGGAACGTGGGACCGGGTTTCGCATTGATGCTGCAATTCAAGGCTCCTTGGCCAACCTCGGTTGTGGACGACCTCTACAAGTTCAGCATTAATGAGAGACAGCACGAAGCCCTTGAGCAGCTCTCTGGCAAATACCCAGATGCCGTGCATTATGTGTTTCCGCTCTACAGCAAATGGCAAAAGGCAGACCAGCATGCACCTGATCTTGCTCAAGATACGTGGCTTGTTCCCGTGTCATCCATGCCTCTCACTTCTCTAACATCACTATCAACACCTTCATCCGGTCGACACCGAGTGGAACTAGAGCGCGTCAACTCGCGAATAACCGTGACGGCCTACTCCCCAGAGACCATGGGTAAGGCGGTCAACGCTAAGGAATACTTCGTGGAGAGGAGTCGACAATCGCTGAATGCAAGGCCGTCCGGCGTGACGTCTGACGCCTTAAGGGAGTGGATTGGGGGGGCGGACGAGAAGAGCTTCGCCCTGCGCTACAGAGGCCTGAATGTTTTTTACGTACCCCGAGGCTAAGGTTTCAACTACCTCTGTTAGGGCACAACAGATAGGATCGAAGACTTATGGGACCCTCCCAAATCGATCTACATCTCGAAGATGGTTCTGTCTATCGTCAAAATAGGCCAGCCACGCATCATCCGTCTAGGGCTTTACCTCCACGACGCCACGCTCCGGGGTTTAGCCTTCAATCGGGTTTCTCTTGCGGGTTTGCTTGGCGGCATATAGGCCGAGATCGGGGTGGTCAGCGCCGGATTGCCCAAGTTCCGTGACGCAAGAGACCTTGGGCCGGAGGGTGTCGCCGATGGCGTTCAGCAGATTGTTGAGCGGCGGGTAGTAGGAACCTTCAGGCTTCGCGCCGCCGAACGCGCGGATGCGTCGCAGGTCCGCGAAGTATGCCTCAACGGCGGAGCGGAGTTTGGATGTGTCTATAGGCATGGCTCTACTTCAATTCTAAGGCACATGGCAGGTGCAAGACCTCTTGAGGTAGCTGGTGAGTCAGATTCAACTCTTGAACGCGCTAGTTAAAAGACTCTCGCACCTCACCGCTTTAATGGGGACTTCGCGAGTCCTATACCGCACTTTGCTCGCACGGAGGTCATTTATTTCTTTGCGGTGTCCGCCGTTGTGTGCGACAATTGGACGAAATATAACTTCGGCATCGCGGGAAATCAAGCTGGTGGCGATTTGCGCGCCTGCCTGGAGTTGCCTCACGACCGCACTAGCGTCTAATCTGCCAGCCTTTAGTTCAATTGCTGCTACCCAGTACTCTTCGGCGATAAACAGGAAGTCGCACTTGGTGTCTTGAGGCCCCACTGGTGCGTCTTCATGGTCTAGATCAAGAATTAGGCGTGGAGACGGAGCAGAAGTTAACCTAAGGAAGCACCCGCCCTTGCGGAGACGTGTAACTAGGCACGCGGATTGCCCGCGTGATCGCATTTTGTCGTTTACGTATCCTACTAGGTCAGCCATCCGGCCCGGTCTCGTCAATTCGTTGATTGATTGTCACCCAACGGTCATAGAGATCCTCGGTGACAAGGCCATAGCCCGTCTCGTATGAACCCCTTTGTATGTCAAGCGGCATTTCAGCGACTATTGACCCCTTTCGACCGTTACCTTGCTGGAACAACCATGCTCCAACCTGGTCCTGCTTCAGAGCTGCACCTGCTCCCGCGATGCCTTCCCGCTTATCTTCCGGCAAGTCAGATAGCCGTACCAAGTTGGCTAGTTCTTCAAGTACCCACTCGCTGTGGGTAGTCAAGATGATGCGGACTCCAGCCTGTACCACCCGGGAAAGCTGGCGGAGCATTTCCACCTGCATGGCTGGGTGCAAGTGAGATTCCGGTTCCTCAATGATAAGAACCTCGCCTGGCTTTACCACATTTCGCAAATACAGGACAATTGGAGCCAACTCGGTGACCATGGACGAAGCCGACATCAGGGGCACGTCAGAGTCCCAACCCGTCGGTCTGTACGAATACACTGGATAGCCTGTCGACGAAACCTCTCGTCGTACTGCACCCCGGAGAATCTCTTCTTGGATTCGTGCGGTCACCTCAGCCCTTAAGTCCCCTAGGGCGGTATCTCGACTCCTGCTTCTGCGCAACGGCGCATCTTCCATGTTGAGTAGCTGTTCGAGAAAATCGGCGAGAACGCCGGACAATGTTGGCAGCGCAGCCTCGCGGTCAATTCCAGCGCGAGAGGCCTTCCGGTACAAAGAACTTACTACTACACGGTGTGCGTGCATAATTCCGGCGCGATCTGCTGGCAGATAGTACGCACCTGCTGTCAACGGGTCGAAAACATGGGCCCCTACCATGTCGGTCAGTTCTGCAAGATATCGCCTTAGTATGTGGGTATTCTCTTGGTCGTCATTGCCCCGAAGGAACCGCAAGGGCAGCGAGCGAAATAGGGGCACGCCTTCCCGAGTCGCATTACTCGGTCGACCACGGACAGCATTGAGTTCGTCCAAAATCGTGGCAGACATTTCAACCGAGTCATCCCCCAAAAGGATCTCATATGAGTAGCCCTCATCAGATCGGGTGGGATCCTGAAAAGACCGGCCTACCGTCACACTTGTGGGCGATTTACCTCTATGCCTCTTGAGGCTCGCCAAATCTTCCGCTCCAAAGGCGCGAACCATCTCGAGTCCTAGATCCTCCTCTAGAAGTGGCAAATTTCGGAGGCTGGGCTGCACCAGGTTCCGTGCAACCCTCTCTGGAATGACCACCTCGCTAATATCATTGCCCTCCGTCATCGACTCGCGAAGCATATGAGACAAGCCAACGGTATCCGAGGGTTCGTGGCTGAGCAGGGTTCCGAAGACTGACGCCCTTCTAATCCCTTGGCGGAGTGTCCTGCCTTCGAAGTCACCACTAAAAAACTTGTGGAGGGCGTAGATCAATATCGCCAAATAAGACTTGCCGGTATTGCTCGGACCCACAAAGACGGTGAGTGGACGGAGGTCAATGCTGGCCCGCTCTATCGGGCCAAAGTTGGCAACGTCCAGCGTGAGATTCTTAAACTCGGGCGTTTCCGCCACATCCTTGGTCTCCATGCGGCCATTATACTTGGATAAGCCGACATGACCCATCACAAGAATTCAAACTTCGCCCGCTCCAACTGCGGCCTGATGGCCACTCGGTTCTCCAGAGGCACAGCGACAGCGACCACCTTGGCCACTTGGCCGTGCCAGATTACCGGTCTCGCGGCTACTGCGATCGGGCGCTGTGGGATTGAGCCACAAGATCGTGGGTTACCGTGTGGTCCCGGCTGGCAGCGGGATTCGGCGTAGGCAGGCCGTCCGCTTTCGATGACGTGGTAAGCGAGCGAGCCCGGTCGCGGCAGGGTACCACGGATCGGTTGCCCACCTCTGTTACCGCTTAACAAGTGGTCTCTTCTCGCGCCGAATCCCTCGGTGTTTCTGATGACCGTCGCGCGAAACGCGCCAGGCGTCGGACGATCTGGCCATGAGAGCGGGGCGCCATCCGTGCGGCGTTCATACAGGGCGATGAGCATTGGCTGTTCTTTCATGACCTCGGCAAGCCTCATCGCCACCGAGGAATATGAACGGCCGTACTGTCTCTGAATCTCAACCACGTCCAGTCCGGAGGCGCGGGCGACGGCGTGGAACAGGTCGGCGCTCATCATGGTCGCCGCAGCGAATTTGTCCGCGTCCGCACACAGCGTTGTGGAAGTAGGACAGCTGTCGAATATATCGGCCAGAGTCTCATGGATAATCTCGTAGGTCTCGTGCAGAAGAGTGTGTTCTTGCGCGCCCTTCCACTGCCCCAACGAGTAGCGGATGTCGTATCCGCCTTCCGGCGCGCTGAAATGGATACCGCGCAAACCGTGGGGCAACTGTCCACCGCTCACGGTGCCGATACCGCCTTCCTCTAGTAGGCGGGTCAATTCCTCCCTATCGGGACGATGCGGCAACTGAAAATACTCCCGGAACTTGATAGCGGCCGTTTCAGGTTCAAGCTGCCCTGATGATGCGTTTTCACATGCAAGGAGCCCGCAGAAGTCACGGAGTGTTCGCATCAATCGAGAAGCCTCTTTCCACTGAACCGCTCGTACATTTCGACGATGAACCGCTTGGCATCCATGGACATCGGGCCGCTCGGACGGGTGCCGAACTTGAATCGAGGATCGGCTAAGACGTACTCAAACGCGCGGCCCACCTCGGCTTCCGGGTCGATTCGCGGATCGGGCACTACGTCGTCGCCCAAGCCGGCGCTTCTGACCAAGTCGCGCACGTCGACGTTGTAGAGACCGGCGAGTCGCGTCAGCAATTTCAACCCGGGCTCGCGCATGCCCCGCTCGACCTCGGACAGGTAGGAAATGCTGATTCCGGTGGCAACGTACACGTCCCTCAGGCTCAGGCCTTCGCGGAGCTTGCGGAGCAAGGGACCCAGCTCCATTTCGTAGTAGCTCTCTGCTTGCGTCATGTTCCACCTCGGTTGTGCTCTTGCCCTGTTCTGAGGGCTGCAAGCAATTGTAGAACGCTTGTGTTATTTGAGCAAACAATACTGTCCCCGGCCGCCCTCTTTGCTTGGCAAGGAACCGCCAGAACCGTTAGACTCTCGGTAACAGTACGTATGTTCTGTAGTGTTCTACAATCCTGGACGCTGGGGGTGTTACCTATGAAGAGCACAACCAAGAAGGAACGGGACCTGACGCCGGAGCAGCAGCAGATCGTCGACGACGGTCTCCGCATCCTGGCCCGGATGATCGTTCGGCGGCACATGAAGGAAACGGCTCCGCGAGAGCATCAGGGCGGCGGCCCACCTGAGGCGGACAACACAGTCGACGGAGGTGCGCGATGAGACTGCACACGAACCATAACCGTCGGGTCCGCATCAAATCCAATGCAGTTTACGAAATTCTGGATCGCCTGCACATGTCACAGAGCGAACTCGCTCGCCAAGCAGGGTTGTCGACCGGCTATGTGTCGCAGGTCATCAGCGGCAAGCGGACGCCCTCTCCGCCCGTCCGGCGCAGGATTCAGACGACGCTCGGAGTCGACGATTTCGATGAGCTCTTTGAATTGGAGGCTACTCATGGCACGTAAGTCCGAACCACCTGCAGATCTGATCGTCGCCGACCCGGAGATTCCCGACGACTTTCGTAGGCGTCTGGAACTCTTTAAGGAGGGTACCGGGCTCACTTGGGAAGGCTTCGCCCAATGCGTAGGTGTTGCCGAGAGGCAAGTGCAGCGATGGCGTCGTGGATGCGAGCCGAGCGGAGGAAGCATGATGGGTCTCCTTAAGGTGGCGGCTCGCAGGAAGGGTGGACTTCGCCTGTTTCTCGGGGAGCTGGTGCCGGATGACACGAATATCGTTGCCTCTGGCCGTCCCGCCTCTCAGTCAGGCCGTTCCAGCCGTACTGTCCCCGTGTCGCAGATGCCGCTTCTGCCCGGCCGACGCACGGAGAAAAGGCCGCAACCTCAATGACATCGTCTCCTCAACAGCCGGAATTCCAGCCCGATTTCCCGACCCGATTCCGGAGCTTCAAGAAACTCACCGGCATGTCCACACGGCAAATCGCTCAGCAAATCAATGCCCCAGTCGACATCCTCAAGAATTGGGAGCGAGGCGGGACGCCGCGCGGTCTCGTCCTCCTCAGATTGATGGTACTGGCCAACCGGACGCCTAATGGGATGGACACGCTGTTCCCGCTGCTGGCCGCCGACATCCGGGAGCTTGATGCTCGTCGGTAGCCCGATGCGACACCCTTACCGAAACCGGTCCCCTGCCCCGTCCACCTTGCCCGATGATTTCAGGTATCGCCTCGTGCGTTTCAAGGAGGCGTCGGGCTTGTCATGGAGGGCCTTGGCGAAGGAACTCGAGGTCAACCCTTACCGGCTTCGAGAGTGGCGGCGCGGCATCACCCCCAGCACACCGCATCTCGTCCATTTGCTCGGTTTAGCAGAGCAAATTGGCCTGGGGGAGGTGTTTGCGGGATCGCCGCCTGACACGTAGACTTGTAGATCGCAGAACCCACCAAACCGTATCTGCAAGGAAGGAAGCGGCGCGATGCCACGAGCTATGGCAAACGGTGGCAGGGGCGGCAGCGGTAACAACCCCAACTATCCAAGCACGACGGGCAACCCGTCAGGCGGCGGAAGGGGCAACGAGCCAAAGAAGTAGAACGCCAGGCTCCCGCGCTCATTGAGCGCGGGAGCCTCTACCGGAGTTATTGATTCGTGCACTTCATCTTGGATGCGAATGTCGTAATCTCTGAGGGATTCGGGCAGAGTGCCCGTGTAAGTGCTTTACTGTCTGCCTCAGGAGCAGTCGGCTACACAGTCTACCTTCCCAGTCCAGCTTTGGAGGAGATAACGTCGGAATTCTCTAGGAGACTAGCAGGAAGGTTACACAAAACCAAGCAGGCTATGGCGGAGTTATCCGGTGGATTGGGGCGTGATGTGAGTTCTTCGCTGAACAGTATCGAGATTGCTTCCGAGAGGCAAGCACTGCGAGAGAGACTATTGGCTCAACTTCGCGATGCGGAGGCCCAGATTCTAGACTACCCGGGCATATCACACGAGGAATTGGTCAAGCGGGCAACTGAGAGAAGAAGACCATTTGACAGCAAAGGGTCCGGCTACCGAGATAGTTTGATTTGGCAGTCGGCAGTTGACCTTGCCCATAGCGTGAGCGGACCAATTGTTCTTGTATCGTCAGACAAAGATTTCGCCGACGATCATGGAAAGCTGCACCAAGAACTAAAGGAGGAACTGGTCAGACTTGGACTGCCGGAGGATAGGATTGTCTTGATTCCTAACCTTGCTGAACTGGTGGAGAATCACGTACGTCCACAACTCGGATTAGCCCCGTGGGATCGACCGCTTGAAGCGTTGGCCCAAAAGGGGCTGAACTTGGAAGATTCAATAGGAATGACAATCCAAGATGCCCTCTTGGGTCAGGAGTGGGAGCCGCGGGAGTTGGGATTACCTGACGAGTATGAATCACCCAATCTGGAATCGGTTCAAGGTGTTTCCGACCTTACGATATTGGACACAAGATCGCTGCCCTCAGATCAACTACTGATTAAGGTCAGGGCTAATATCGAAGCAGAATTCCAGACCTTCATCTTCAAGCCAAATTGGTATGGCCTTGACGATCCTAGGTTAGCGCTCATAAACGAGGACTGGAATAGGCACTACCTCGAGGCTGGCATTATCTTGCTATTAGAGTGTGAATTGGACCTAGTGATCGACGATTCGAATCCAAGAGAGCCTGAGATTCGGGATGTCTCCGTCGCGTTGAGGCTTGTCGACGACTAGTCGTCCTAA
This sequence comes from Dehalococcoidia bacterium, assembly GCA_965205915.1. Taxonomy (GTDB): domain Bacteria; phylum Chloroflexota; class Dehalococcoidia; order UBA6926; family UBA6926; genus VXMO01. Next base: position 156,164 of record OZ242191.1, read on the forward strand.
TTCACCTAGAGGACTCCGTGATGTGGCCAGCTACTTGCAGTGGCAGGAGGGTGCCGAACCGTTCCGCCTCCCCCCGCGCCACGCTCCTGAAATTCGCCGCCGTCACCTCATCCTCCACGACGATGAGCACCTCAGGGGTGAAGCCATGGTCGTCGCGGGGGCGGTCTGTGGAGTAGTAACGGAGGTAGGGGCTGAGGCGCTCTCGCATGGTGCTTGGGCGGACGGCTCGGCGCTCCCATTCCAGGAAGAATGCCTTGACTTCCCTGCCCCTCTTCATCATGACAAAGGCGTCAGGGTTGATGGCCCGGACGCTCCCGTTGTGGCGGAAGTATCGTGATGCCCTGTGCGGCGGATCGAGTTGGATATTCTCCCAGCCATCTCCGCGCGCCCGCTCAACCGTGTCCGCGAGAAATCGATGTACTGCATCCGTGTGTTCGCTGTTCCTCAGCAATTGCCGCACTCGCCTGCCGGAGACGTTCTCCCAGTCCAACGGCAGGGCCGGATCGACGTGCATGACACTCCACCGCTGACGGGCCGTTCCTACCGATGACCTATCGCGTCGGGCCAGCAAGCCCAGGCCAAGATCGCTGAGGGCAACGCGGCGACCATCAAGGCTCAGGTGTTGAATTAGCCCAGCGGTCTTGAGCCGACCCATGATCTGCGAGAGGCGTGACGGTGAGATTTCCATCAACCATCTCAGACTCGGGTACTTGATGCCCGGCCAATCGCCGATGACGTTCAGGGCGCGCTTGTCAGCCGGATAGAGAGCGGCGGGCAGGTGCCGCGGGTGAATGCGGTCGAGAGGCTCGTTGATACTTAGGTTGCTCGGCACATCCACCTTCGACAGCGGCGTCTCGGCGGGCAGAGATCCGACAGTGGAAGGCTGTCGAAGAGCAGCGTCTATGTCGACCTTCGCATTGCCGCCCGGCATCTGCCAGATGCGGTCATCGGGCCCCGCAAAGACCGCATCTGACTCAACGCCCACAAACGTCGGGACACGTTCCGTAAACATCATGCGGCGGGTGTGTCGTCGTCGAATCTCGTCCTGCGTGAGCACGATGATTCCGCCGGGCATCGGGCCATCGCGTAGCCGCCCCAACCTCTTGGCGAACGAGCTGCGGTCACTCATCTGACCCTGCCGCATGATGCCGATAGTCCTTCCGTCACCGAGCGTGATGGATGCGTCCAATGCGGCCGCCCTGTACCACCTCATGCTTGTTGGCGGGTAATAGTCAGCGATCAGCACCGCAACGCGGTAGATGGCGGCGACGGCATCCAGCCGCTCCATGAAGAGATTCTGCCACTGCGCTGAAACCGGGTATCCGCGAAGAATCGCCTCGACGGACTTGCCCGCCAACCGTGCCAGTTCTTCAACTCCCGCTGCCGTCACGTAGTAGCGTTCCGTTCGCGGCAGCAACTCCGTTGCATGCGGAACCGCGCCAACTAGCCCCAGATCCTCCAGCCTATCCGCCGCCCGGTACGCCTCGGAGTTTGACCATCCCGTCATGGGCGAGAGTTCCCCACGGCCCAGGGATGGCGTGTCGGCAAGCTGCCTGAGAATATCCGCCGATGCTCCTGTCAATTTCATTGCACATTCCCCCCGTTGGTGTCCTGGCCACCCTTCTGTTTCGCGCGGCGGTCCGCCTGCCTCTCCCGGCGCGCCTGTCCCGCCTCCGAGTCCGTGTTCTCCTGCGCGGCGTCCGCCAGTTGTTGGGCAGCCGCCGTGCGGCCTCCAGCTTCTCTCTGGAGCTCTTCCACAAGCCGCTCAAGGTTGGCGTCGCCGCCGGCAAGGGTCTCGTGCGGCGTCGTGTACGCCGCTGCCGCGGCGCGGATGCGATCGGCAACGCTTTGGTTTCCCATCTCCGGCTTACGCACCTTCATCGAGAACGACGGCAGCCGTTCGTTGCCGACTGTGGCCCGCACGTAGCAGTGGTGAACGGGCAACGTCATCACGTCCTCGATGGACACGCGGTCCGAGCCGAGTTCGACCATGAGTTGGCGCGCATCGTCCCCCGCGATTTGGAACACCACGAGGCAGCCGATGTTGGCCATCAGGCTGTAACGCATCGTCTCCGAGAGGGCGTCGAGCTTCGAAAGGCTCTGCGTGGCCAGTACGAAATTGGCACCGAACTTGCCCAGTTCGGACAGCATCGATTCGTAGTCCACGCCGGGCATGGTCTGCATCTCGTCGACGACAACGAGGACGCCGCGCCGCTCCTCGGGTGGACGCTGTCCCTGCTCGCGAATCACGGCGTCGACGAGGTTCATCATCGATGCGCCGACGAGGGCGGCCACGTCGCGCCCGACTTCGCCCTGGGCCGTTGAGATGAAGAGGATGCCGCCGTCCAGGATTGTCTGACGCACGTCGATCGTGGAGCGCGATTGACCAAGGATCGCGCTTGCCTTCGTCGATGTCGCGTAGTACGAAAGCCGCGTCTGCACCGGCGCGACGGCCTCCGACTGATACTGTCGATGCCAGCTGCCGAACTCCCGCGCCCACCACCGAAGAAGCGGGATGTCCTTCACTTCGGAAATCACCTTGCCGCGAAACGGGTTGGGATCCGGAGCGAGCAGGCTGAGTCCGTCAATGATCGTGTACTGCTCATCGGGGTCTCGTTTCTTGTTGGCCTCGTGAAGAGTCTTTACCATCTGTTCGAGGATCGACTGCATGCGCGGCCCCCACTGGTCCCAAAGCCCCTTCGCGATTCGCACTACGGAATCGGCGGTTCGGTCGCGGTCCGTGAATATGCGCGTGTCAAGCACGTTGATGCCGGGCGCGCCACGCGGGTCCGCGAGATCGATGAGCTTCACCTGGTCGATCAGTGACTCCGGCACCTGCTCAAGCAGGGCGGACACGAGGTCGGCGTGGGGATCGATGACAACGATGGCATCTCTGTTCCGGCCGGCCGCCTTCTCCGCCATCTGGTGCGCGATGATGTGTTGCATCAACGTGGATTTGCCCATGCGGGTCCGGGCCACGTACAGGTGGTGGCGGCGCAGCAGATCGTCGGGGAAATGGATGGCCTCCGCAGCCTCGGTGGTCTGGTTTCCGACGTGCGCGCCCTCAGTCAGGGCGCTGCCGTAGGGAACAAGGACTTTCGCCCCCGCCCTGTCCACCTGGGGCGCTTCATCCTTCGAGCCGAGGGGATGCCACAGGCTGGCCACCTCCCGAACACCCAGCACGTTTCGCTTGGAGAACATGCCGCCTCCAACCTTGAGGCCGAGCTCCTCCGGCGCGAGCCGCAACTTGCCCGCCGAGAACTTTGCCCCGACTGGGTTGTCGTAGTGCCGGTACGCGGTGGCAACTTGCGAGAGGATTTCGCCTGCCCTGCGTCGTCCATTCTTTTCTGAGACTATGGCTATAAGCTGGATCTCCGCCTGGAATGCCGTCCGCGACACCTTCTCCAGGACCAACTGCGTGTTGGGAATGGTCGGCTTCTGACGCTTGAGACGCGCCCAAACGATTGCGGCGGTCAGCGCCCCTAGCACCGCTCCGCCGGCGAGGGCAACCGCCTTGAATATGTCGCCGTCCTGCCAGTATTGCCATGTCCGCAAGCCGACGAAGGCAACCCCTGCCAGCAGCAAGAGCCGGATGACCTCTCCGTGGCTCACCTGCCCTTCCTGTGGCGTCGGGCGTGGCACAAAGCGAGGCTTCTCCGCCTCCACGTGGTAGGCCTCCGACCAATCGGGTCCCATCGACTTGAGGACAAGGCGGGCGACGACTCTCTCCTTTGGACGCACTGCCGACAACGCTCCGATGAGAGCGAGCATGGGGTCGGAGCCCTCGTCCAGGAGATCGTCGTCTTTGAAGACGCGAAGAGGTACGTACTCCGGGCCCTTCACCTTGAGGGGCGCCATCCACGCCTCTTCATACTCATCAAGCAGGAGTGGATCGTCGTCGTCATCGACAGCGCTCACAAGCGCCTGCGGATAGTGAACGCCCACCTGCCCGCGCACCGTTTGGGAGTCGATGCAGCGGACAAAGAGCTGCACGCCGTCTGCGTTTCCTGCAATCTCCAGCGAGAACGGCTCCGGGACGGCGATAGCTTGAAGCATGTTCTCGACGCCGAGCATGGTGCGCTCCCCCATGCGCGGCGGGGTTATGGACAGAAGGACCGGTTCGTTCTTCTTGCCCGATCCGAAGATTCTCGTCATTGGTGAAAACGGGTTCATACAGTGCCTCCCTTCTGTTCTTCGGCGGCGATCCGGCTACGACCGGCCCGCCACTCGATCACGTCTGCCTCTTCCTTGGTGGCTTCGATTCGGAGGGGAAACCGGCCTCCACGCGCGAGCAGCAGTCCGTCACCGCGCGGGCAGGAAATCAGCCAGCGCTGCAGGTCTTCGGGCAGGTCGAAGGCGTCGCCGACGGTGCGGATAGCGGCGGCATCCTGCTGGAGCAGGAGTTTGAAGGCGGCGTTCTGGAGCAGCGCCCTACCGGAGTGGCCGGTGATGGCGCGGGATGTGTCTTCGGACAGGAGGTCCTGCACATCCTGGGTGATGAATTGAAGTCCGAGGCGGTGCTTGCGAGCGCGTTTGGCCATCGAGACCATGAACGCCGCCCCCTCCGGGTGCTGCATGATCGACCACACCTCGTCGACGACCAACAGGCGTGGCTTGGGGTTCTGGGCCGCCGCCGTCCACACGGTCTCGGTGCAGACCATCGCGGCGGCGGGGCGCATTTCAGGTTCAAGAAGGCGCAGGTCAAAGACGGTGACGGGGGCTTCATTGGTGAGCAAGTCGTCGCCCTCATCCGTGAGGAGGTGCCGGAGACTGCCCGTGACAAACGGTCTGAGCAGCTTGTCCAGAACACCGTCGCCGTGCTCAATGAGATGCTCGTAGAAGTCCTTGAACCCCGTGCGCTCGCGCGGCTCCATGTAATAGGCGGCGAGAGCGTGATCGAGGGCCGCCCGCCTCTCGGCCCCCAAGGGCTCACCGATCATGACCTCAATCAGGCGGCGCAGCGAGCCAATCCGAAGCAGCAATTCCTCGCTGTCGGAGCGGTCGATGACGAACGGGTTCACGCCCTGCCCCGGCACACCCGGCGACAGCACGCGGCCCCCCGCAGCACGCGCCATGTCGGCGTATTCGCCCTCGGGATCGATAACATAGGCGGTGACTCCCCGGCAGATGCCGCGAAGGACGCCGAGTTTGGTGGCGAACGACTTGCCGCTCCCGGAACGGGCAAGGACGGCGGTATTGGCATTCAGATGTGTGCCGTCGAACGGGTCATAGACGATGGGCGACGACGACCTCAGGTCGATGCCGTACAGCGTGCCGCTGCGGGTGTCGAGGTCAGGCGGGGAGAAGGGGAACAGCCTAGCAAGCGAAGACGTGTCGAGCGTCCGCCACGTGCCGATGGCGTTTAGACCGATGGGCAGCGCAGACACCAGCCCCTCCCGCTGCCGGTACACCAGCGTGTCCAGCTTGCCGAGTGTTGCGGCGAAGTGGGCCCGTACGCCCTGCGTCATGTCCTTAAGTTCGGCCGAGTCGCGGGCATGGAGCGTTATCGAGAGTGAGGAATGGAAGAGACGCTCCCTGCCCCGTTGCACGTCGTCGCGCAACCGCCTGACGTCCTCAAGGGCGATCTCGGCCTCGGGAGACATCGACTTGCCACGATGCATGGACAGTGATTGCGCCGACTCGAAGCGTACCTTCTGCCATTCGAGAGTGCGGGATGCCTGGTCGGAGGGGATGGGGCCGAGATGGATGGAGATGTCCATCCTCGCCCCCGACGCCATGAGCGCCTGTAAGAAACCGGGTATCAGAGCGCGAGGCCACTTGCCGAGGTGGAGCGAGCGGGCGAGCGTGTCCCCGACACGAATCTCGCGCCGACCAATCTCGACCTCAAGGCTTTCATCTTCCCCAAACTCCCGCGGCGAGCCGCCCGCCGCCGACGCGAGAATCACCATTCTCAGCTGGCGGCCGGTCATGGGGTTGACGGCAAGTCCGGCGCGAGCCATCAGGCCGCGCAGGTCGTCAACCCTCTCGAACTCGCAGACGGCATAGAAGCGCCGGTCGACGACACCCTCGCGGTTTTCGAGGTCAGATAGAAGCCCGCGCAGGGAATCGGCGGCGGCCTCAGTCTGTGCGGGTAGATTCTCAGGCTGTTCTTCTGCGAGTTGCGTTCGCAGGCGGCTCAGTTCGGGCGCGTGTTGACGGATGAGGAGCTGTACCGGGAAGTCCATCGCGTTCAGCGCTCCGGCGAAGGCTCCGAGTTTTGCCTCGTCCAGTTCAAGGCCAAGCGCCTCAAGGATCCCCAACTTGGCGCCGTCAATGCGAACCGGCCCGTCGTCCTCGACATGCGAGAGCATGAAGAAGTTGGCCAGTTTGGCGCTGGAAAACTGCTCCTGGCTCACGAGCTCTTCACTGATTGATTCAATCGGGTTCATATGGATACTCCTTTTCCTAGGGAATCGGAACAATGCCGCTGATGAGCGCGAGAGCCACTCCCTTTGCGGACAGGACGAGGATGAGACCGGCGATGGCGAGGAAGACGGCGCTTCGCGCCTTGCCTCCCTGCCTGTCATCCGCCCCTTCCGCCATGAGGACAAATCCGGCCCACACAACGGCGAAAACCGCGAGGCCCGCCGCCGCGTAGACCATGCCCGTCAGCACCTTGTCGAAGGCGTCGAGCATCGCCTGCTGTTCCGGCGAGATCGCCCCAAGGGACAGCATCAATGCGCCGAATATCAGGGCGGCCGGAACGATTCTTCTCACCAAGGCCACTCCCAGCCGAGACTGTCAAAGAGGTCTTCGAGGACGCCGTCGCTGGCGGGAACCTGCTCGACCTCTTCGGGCGGCGGCTCGGGACCCGGTAGTTCGAGCACAGCGAACGGGGCATCCGCCCAGACAGTCGATGCTAGTTCGATCGTCCCGTCGCGCGAACGGACGTAGGGATCCCGCTCCACAATCTCCGCCGACACGTAGGACGCATACGTCACGGGAACCTGGGTGACAATCGAGACCCTCTCACTCGGAATCGATAGGCGGGCCGAGATGCGGTGGTTGGTCGCAGTCCCATCGTCATGGAAAATGGTCACCGTCTCGTACACGAGCTTGCTCTTGCCAGGTCGGAGAACGGAGACGATGTGCGCCTGCGGTTCAGTCCGTTCCGGCACCTCACGCACGCGAACGAGCGGCGGAACTGGGACGGTGAGCGCCCCGCGCAGGTCAAGTTCGATCGAGACGTTGTTGCTGCCTTCAGCGGGGTTGGCAACAAGGCTAAAGTGCGAGTCGCCGTCAGTTATAAAAGGCACATCAGTCTCGTTCCCGCCGACCTCGATGGTCACGCGACCGGTGATGTCCGTGACCTCGGCCTCCCTCACCGTCCAGACTCTCACCGGATCGGGGCCGGAGACGGTCTGCAATTCCAGAGTCTCCATGACCTCCCGCTCGCAGCCGGTCGTGACTGTCCCGCTGACTGTGGTGCGCGACCACCCCAGCGAGGTGATCTCTGCATCGCAGAGTTCGCCGTCCACCGAGGGAAGCGGATACGGAATCTGGTCGCCTGAGAGGCTGAAGGCTCCGGCCTGTCCGAGGCTGTCGACCCACGAGAGAGTGACGGACGGGTTGTCGCCGCTGAGCGGCATGTTGAACGTCGCCGTCTCGCTCTCATCGAGGGATACCATGCCCGCGTAGCGGAGAACTCCCCCGCCCTCGCCCCCATACGCCCGAATTCTCAGGCTGATGTCGGTCGCGGCGCGAACCGCGACATCAACCCGATCCTGCGACACCGAGACGCCCTCGACGTAGACGCGCCTCCCGAGCACCGGCGGCAGAAACTCAATGTCGACCTCGGAGATTCGGGAGCCGCCCTCATCGCCCTCGCCCTGCGCCAACGCGGTCTGCGGGATGACCATGGCAACGCTGAGCAGGGCCAGCGTCACGCCTGCAGCCCATCTGCGGCGGCCGAGGGGCATCCTTCCCGCCCGCTTTTCTCGCTTCTGCGGCTTGGACCCCTTGCCATTCCGGCCCTTGGAGCCTCCGCCGCGTTGATCGGGGCGGTCGCCGTTGCGGCGATCTCGGCTACGGCACAGCCGCCTAAATCGCCGCTTGCCCTTCTCCTGCACCCGCTCGATGAGTCCCGGCTCGCTTTCGACGGCCATCAGCGGAGCGGGCCGAACCAACTCTCCCACCTCACCGGAAAATCGACGGGCCCCGAGCCAGTACTTCAGCAGGTCGGCGACCACCAGCGGCAGGCGCCGCCCGCCGATCTGGCCCACGGCTGCGACAGCGCCGATCACGGCCACTGTTGCGGCAACGCCTATGCGCAAGCCCGTCGGGCCGGGCGCGTAGTTGAACACCCCGTACCCGACGGCAGCCACTGCGATGAGCGACACCACCTGCGGGAACGTCAACCACAGCAGCACCTTGTCCTCGGTCTGCACGTGTGTCGGAACTTCGTGTTCTCTCATAGCGGCCTCCTCGTTGGTTAGCCTTCACCGTCATCCGGCGCGGTGGGGTCAGGCAGGTCGATGTCCACAACCGGGTCGACGACCGCGTTCATCACTACGTCGACGATGCCGAATGCCACCATCGCCAGCACGATGCCCGCGACGGAGGTCATCATGGCGCTCTTGCCCTTCTCCATCTGATTCGGGGCTCCGCTCGCCGTCAGGTACTGGAACGCGCCGAAGATGAAGTACGCCACGCCCACCACGCCGACGAGGCCGAGCATGATGCCCACTAGGTTCGAGATTGTCTGCGTCAACTGTTCCATCGGTGTCCTCCGTTTCCCTTTTCTCCGTGCTTTGGCTGTTGTTTCGTCGCGTCATGTGCCCACGTCGCCACCTCCTCTCGCTCGCCAACGTGTGATTACTCCCTTGCTACTCATCGGCGCTCCTGAACGACCCGCCCTGACCGGATGTGGCCCCGCCCGCCGCCGAGCGGATGCTCCCGCTCAGTGCAGTGATTCCACCACCGGCGACGAGGGCTCCCGCCGCCATTCCGACGGGGCCGCCCGCCGTTCCCCCTGCGATCAGCCCGATGGCCCGGCTGGATCGCATGATCGAACTCGGCAGCGACATTCCGAAATACAGAGTCCTGAGCCACGCATCGAACGCCCCGCCGTTGCCCAGCAGCGACGGCACGCGTCCGGCCATGTAGATGAATGCCATCGACAGCAGCAGCTTCCAGATGAGGTCCTGCACCGCCTCGAATGCGGCGATGGCCGCGAACTCGTTGAGAAAGCCGAAACCCAGCGCAAGGGCGATGAGTTGGACGGCCTGTTGGAAGACGGTCAGCATGAACGTCCGCAGCCATTGCCTGCCCCAGTTCGCTGTATGCGGCAGGATCCACAGGCCCAGCGCGATCGGCGCGAGCGTCAGCAGGATGTCTATCAGCGCGATGCGCAGAATCATCTGCACCAGGACGTACAGGACGAAGAAGGCGTAGATCAGATACAGCACGGACATCAGTAGGCCCATGCCCACGCTGCCCGCCTCGACCGCCTGCAACAGCGTGGCAAGGGTCGATCGCACGAAGTCGGCAGCCGTCACCCCGAGGGACACGGCGATGAAGCCGGAAACCGTGTCGGCGACGTCGATGATCAGCGCGCACCACCAGAGCGAGCTGGCAGCGCCGACTAGTCCTAGGACAAGACGGGGCACCATCTCGCGCCAACCGGCTTTCCCGCCGCCCACATGCTCCTGCACGATCAGCGTCAGGCCAATCCAGCCAAGGATGACGACGAGCGCGCCGGACGTGACGGCCCAAACTACCATCCACGCTTGCCGAACGAGCGGGTGCAGGTAGGTGAGTTCCGGCGGAGTGCCGGTCAGGATGTCGCTCATATTGCGTCAACACCTACCGGCACTCCGCCGCGTCCACGGCCGTCGCCCTCTCGACGACGCCGCAGAGCGCGCCGTGAACGCCCTCGACTATCCACCGCGCCACCGCCCTCGCCCATCGGTCGGGATTTAGCGCGCCGAGCACCCTGTCCCAGAGCGCGTCCGGCTGATGGACGGGGATGACCGCGTGGAATGTGTACACCTCGGCCCCGACGGCCTGACGGGTGATGATGGCCAGCACGTACGGCTGCTGAGGATCCAGCTCGGGCTGTTCGTCCAGCACCGGGTACTCGAACGTGTACTCCCAGCCTTCGCGATGCCGGCGCTCGCCGCCCCGCACCTGGTAGACGGCGCTGAGCCACGCGCCGGTGTCGGCGTCGCGGATGCCGTAGTGCAACAGAGGCACCTGCCGGTCGAAGACGGGCCGCGCGGTGAAACTGCCGTCGTCGTCCCGCTCGACCATGTCGACGGGATCGCTGACGAGGATTGTCGCCCCTGGCGGGGTCTGTGCCTCCGCCGGCCCAACAACTGCCAGCGTCGCCATCAACGCCACTGCGGTCAGCAACACCAAGAGCAGTAAGCGGATTCGGGTTGTCTTCAGTCGTTTTGTCACAGGCGCCCCCTCGGTTATTGGTCGATTCGCATGGAATCGAGTTTCGGGAGGCGGCTCCGATCAGGTAATGGCCTGCAGGGGGAGGCTCGTCAACAAGCCCCCCCTTCCAGGACATGGTGCGAGAATTCGGCTTGGTGCAGTCTGGGGGCTGTACAGGGATTGAGGGTTTTGAACATCAATGATTGAAGTGGTGTTTAGGACGTCGTGATGCGGTAAACGGGACAAGTGAGCAAGCGCCAGCAAGAACCTTGAGTTGGGGGCTCAGTCCCTGTTGCGACTTATGTCGTCGTATCTGGGGATTGAAACTTCTTGATCGGCTCCGGATACCCGCAGATTTAGTCGGCAGCTAGGAAAGATTCAATTTGTTGAATTCGCAGGAGGTCAGGCATGAAAGACGAGGATCTTATGCAATTGGGCAGGACGGACGATGAGGTAAGCGACGAACGTGTCCTGCTCGCTCTCTTTGACCGGATTGTGCGACAACACGGAACGGTCGAGGCTGCAAACGTACTGGGGATCAGCTATCCCTCCGTCGCCAAGGTCAGGGACTCCCGACAGCTCACGCCGCACATCAGCAACGCGCTGGAAGTGTTCATGTTCTCGGAGGCCAATCCGGTGATCCAGAAGCTCGTCGGACAGGCTGCTGCGCTGCAGAATCAGGTGCAGGGCTTGCAGGCAGAGGACAAGAAACTGTCGGCGGCTGTCGAACAGGCGAGAACGGAGTCCAAGGCGTCTCAAGAGTCGCTGGTCAAAATGGTGCGGTCGACGGCTCGGAAGGTGGACAAGCTGGGTTCACCGCAGAAGAAGCCGACGAGGCCCCCGGAGCGAACGGGTGGCGGCCAGAAGACAGCCTCTGCCACGGCCGTGAGCGAAGAAAAGCCTAGCCAGAAGACGAAGTGGTTCCCGCGGCGGACGTATCCCCAGCTCGTAACTGAAGAGCCGGCGGAGGACGACGAGACTGTGTACAAAGAGGCGTGGCCGGTGGTCCGCGAGTGGCGTGAGTTGTCCAAGGGCCACCCGGTCAAGGGCAAGACTCTGACATGGATGAAGCGGCAGGAGCGAGTCCAAGAGCTTGAGGTTCGGTTGCTCGATGAGTTTCAACTGACGCTGCCTCCGGAGAGACACCCGATCGACAAGGAATGGCGGAAAAAGCTGCTCCGGTGGCATGACGACGACCTGAGGAGCATACGTGGGCGGATCGTAAGAAGGCTGATGCTCCGGTGGGTGCGGCGGATCCTTACACTCGGCCTGTGGCGGAAGTGAGGGACTTTGGCCGATCTGCTAACACCCGTGAAACGTGCGTTGAACCGCTGCAAGAATCTCGGGCTGTTACCCCCAAAAACTCTTGCCAGCAGGCGTTGGGTTGATGAGAATGGCTGAGTTGTCAGGCTTTTCCAGCGTTTCTTGCCTCAGAAATCTGGAGGGTTGTTTCCGACCCTAGCCGTCTGAAAGGGATTGAGCTCAGTTCTCCCTTAGGTCGTGTTGAATGGAACAATCGCCCCCGCGGCGAGAGAGTCAGTGCCGGGTCGAGACCTCGTTTCCCCGTCGCACAGACTCCCGAACAGTGGGATCGCTCTCTTAGGTTGCGAAAGCGGCCTCGGAGTTTCACATACCAGCCGGAACGCCCCTTGCGGTTCGGCTGATTCAACTTGCCCGTCGAAACGACTTAGATCGTAGCTACGCGGGCCTCTTGCATCGTCGGTCTCGGTATCCGCCGCAGGCCGGCGTTTCCATTTCGGGCGGCAGCGACGGGACTTTCCATGACGTGGAACGTCCTCGTGTTGCGCCCTTAGTCAACACCCAAATTCATCCCGCTGGTCGGTACGGCATCCGGCCGTCAGCGGGCATTGCCCACTTACCTGATCAACAGCACTTGGTCCGCGCCCGGATGCCGGCGTGGGCCTCACCGCATCGAGGAGGCGCACATGCGCATTGCATTGATTCCACTGAAGGCACTGGGGCTACTGGTCCGCCACCGGTGTCTGCTACTGAGCGCCGCCGTGGCGGCGCTCTTCATCCTGCCGTTCGCCCTGTCACGCGACCCCGAGATTTGCGTACTGAACGCGATCGGGCTGGGCTACGTCCTGTTCCAGTTCAGGCGGTTCGCCCTGTCGTGGGCGATCGGACGGGCGGCGGGGGCAAGCCAGCGACGGGCGGCGGAACGAGCGCTCAGAAACAAGGCAAAGGAAGGAGCGAGAAATGACGACGGCAACTGAGTTCATCGACGAGAGGCCGACGGTGGCGTTGGAGCCGCTGGTGGACAGGCTGATCGCGGCCATCTTCGGAAGAAGCGACGCAGAACAGGATTCCCTCAGCATCGGCAAGGCGGTGCATGAGGCGCGGCGGCTGAGGCGCGAGGACAAGCTCGACGACGCCTTGCTGACGTTGGCCGATGCTGACGCGAGCCACGCCGCGCTGCACCAGAGGCGGTGGCTCTACAACGAGTGGCTCGAATTGGTGCGGCGGCGTTTCGGGCGGCGGCAGATCGTGGTCTACACGCAGGGCGACGGGCGCGCCGCCGCCCTCGAACAGGTCGCTCGCGGCGACCTCGAGGTCGTTGCCGCGCTCGGCATGAAGTGGCGACCGGGCAAGGTGGTGTCCAGCCGGAGCTTGCGCGGACTGCGGTCGCTGAACGGGAGGGCGGCGTGACTGCCACGGCGTCCCGCGTCGACATCGCGGCGGTCAAGGCAAGGCACTCGTTGGCCACCGTCGTGGAGTCGGCCGGCGTGAAGCTGCACGGGACCGGGCGCGTCCGGCAGGGCGTCTGCCCGTTCCACGACGAGGCGGAGGGCAGCTTCACTGTCTACTCCGACTCGCAGCGCTGGTACTGCTTTGGCTGCGGTGAGGGCGGCGACGTGCTGGATTTCATCCAGCGGACGGAGTCAGTGCCACTCAGCGAGGCGCTGCAACTGCTGGGTGGCGGGGCGTCCACTGCCCTGCCAAGGGCACCACTCGAAAACGTGCCGGCCGTAAGCGAGCTTCCGGAGCGGGATCCCGCGCTCCTGACCGCAGCGTCGCTCTTCTACACCGAGCGGCTGTTGAGGAGCGACGATGCACTCGCATACCTGAGTGGGCGCGGGATAGCGGTTGCCACGGCAATTGCGCTCGGCCTCGGATACGCGCCCGGCGCAGGGCTCCGCGAGGCGCTGCTCGCCGCCGGATTCGACGGTGAGCGCGTCGCCCGCTCAGGGCTGTTCACCGAACGTGGCGCGGAGCGATTCGCGGGCATGGTCGTCGTGCCCGATGGGGCACATGGCCGCGTAAGGTGGCTGGGCGGGCGAGCCATCAAGCCGGGGGGCCGGCCCCGGTTTCAGGCGTTGACGGGCCCCAAACCGGTTCTCGGCTTGGGGCGCATCCCCCACGATACCCGCTGGGTCATCGTGACCGAAGGGATGTTCGATTGGCTGACGCTCGCGCAGTGGGGCCTGCCCGCCTGCGCTGCCCTGGGCACGCAGGGCCTCGAACGCGTCGCGCAGGCGGTCTCACGATTCGCCAACGTGTTCGTCGCGTTCGACAAGGACGACGCGGGTATCGCCGCCGCCGAACGTCTCGCCTCTCTATTGGAAGGGCGGGCGGCGATCGTGCGACTGCCTCGCGACTACCTCGATGTCGGCGAACTCGCCAACCTGCCTGACGGACGCGCCGCCTTCCTCGCACGGCTGCGGCAAGCGGCGCGGGAACAAAGAGAGGGGGCTAGCGTAACCGACTGACGGGGCTTTTCGCCCCGCTCACGGGCCGCGAGACGGCCCGCCAATTCAAGCACACGCAGATGAAAGGGCAAGCAAATGGTCAGCACGACCAACGGCAACGGACACAAGAACGGAACCAAGCCGACCGCCATCGCGCCGGTCGCAGGGCACGACGCCATCCTGTGGGACGGCCTCGCGCCCGCAGTGACGCGGGAGTTGGACACGCCCATCGATCCCGCGCTCGTTTCCCAGCGCAAGGGGCGCGCCGGCAAGACCTTCTCGTACATCGAGGGGCACACCGTCATCGACGAGGCCAACCGCGTCTTCGGATACGGCGGTTGGGGCTACGAACTCGTGGGAGATGTGGCGCTGCGGGAGATCGACAGCGTGGACGCCAAGACGGGCGAGATCCGGCACATCCGCGCCTACGCGGCCACCGTGCGCGTCACGGTGCTGGGAGCGCCGCCTCGCATGGACGTTGGTTTCCACGCGGTTGTCGAGGACAACGCCGACGGCCACGAGACGGCCATCAAGGGTGCCGTCACGGACGGCCTCAAGCGGGCGTTGCGCTCCTTCGGCGCGCGGTTCGGAAACGCGCTCTACGGCGACGCGCCAAGCGCGATCGTCGAGGTCGGTAAGCCGCAAGCCAAGAGTGAGGAGTTGGACGGCCTCCGCAAGCGTGTCCTCGAACTGGGCCGCGAGCAGGGGTTCGAGGACGAACAGGTCGCAGCCGCAGTCCGCGCACGCACGGGCCGCGGCATCGAGGAGTTGAACGCAGGCGAATTGAAGGCACTTGCGGCCAGCGCGGAGAAGAAGCTGCGCGAGGCGCGCGAGTCCGAGCCGCCCACCGCCGCCTGACCCGAAGCTCCGGGAATCACAGCGGGGCCGCCTCCTAAAGGGGGTTGGTCCCGCTTCCTCGTTAAGGAAGGGCGGCACGCATGAAAGACATGAAGTCGGCTCGACCCCGCTCCTTGAGCGGCGCGACGACGGTGTTGGAGACCGCGCACGGCAACCTATACCTGACGGTCTCGGTTGACGAGGCCGGCCAGCCGTTCGAGGTCTTCGGGCAGTTGGGGAAGGCGGGCACATTCGAGCGCGGCGTGACCGAGGCGGCATGCCGCCTCGTGTCGCTGCTGCTCCAACTGGACGCGCCGGTCTCCGAGATCGTCGAGCAACTCGCGGGCATCCACGAGATGCAGCCGTGGCCGAACGAACTGCCCGGCGGTTCAAGCGGCTGGGTACACGGCATCGCCGACGCCATCGCACACGTCCTGCGGCCCTTCGAGGCAGGCAGGCAACACGGCGCAACCGAACGCGCCGCATGACCACCACTATCGACTATTCCCTATAGGAGGAATGAGATGACGACCACGATTGAGACAAACGCACCGGTGGCCGCAGATCCCTACTCGCGGCCGAACGCGCAGTTCGTTGAGGACGGCGTTCTGGAGATCCGGGCATCGGCGATGGGCGACTGCCGCCGCGCCCTCTGGTACGCCGCGACAGGGCATCCCGTCACGAACCCACCCACCGATACCTCGCTCACGGTGATGGAAACGGGCACGGCGCTTGAGCCCGTCGTGCTGCGGGCGATGGAGCGTGCCGGTTGGGAGATTCACCCCGCCGACCGCGATAACCCGCAGCGGGTATCCGTTCCTATCGGCCCCACCATGCGGGTGAGCGGCCATCCCGACGCCACGGGCGTCATGCCCATCTTCGGCGGTGAGGCGGTCATTGAGGTCAAGACCCGCAACCCCGATGCCTTCAAGCGCTGGCAGGTGCTTGGCGCGGAACGGAGCCACCCGAACGCCGTCGTTCAGGCGGCGGTTTACACGCTCGGAACCTTCGGCGAGATGCGAGATGCGGTCATCGCCTGCATGGACACGGGCAGCCGCAACTGGGATTACGAGGTAATTCCGGGCGAGCGGTTGGAGAAGGCCTTGCAGGATGCCCGTGAACGGCTTGCGAAACTTGCCGCCCACCACGTCCTTATCGGACCCGACCCTGACGCCCTGCCCGAACGCGACTTCAACGCGGAGTCGTGGCAATGCCGCGGCTGCCCGTTCCTGGCGACCTGCCAGCCGGAAACGGCCGTCACGGAGGACGCCTCAACTGAAGGCGACGAGGACATGAAGGAGGTTAGTGCAGACGATGCGCGGCAGGCGGTCGCAGATTACCTGTCGGCGCAGGACGCCGTGCGCGGGCCGGAGCAGGTCAAGCGCGCGGCGCTGGACACGCTCAAGGCGTGGATGACGAGCCGGGAATCGGGCAAGGCGGAGATCGACGGGCACACCGTCAGCCTCGTGCAGTCGCGGCGCTACGCCGTCGACCACAAGAGGCCCAACGCCTCGCTCGACCCCGAGACCCGCGCGGAAATCGTCACGGAGAACCTCTCCGAGTACGTCCGCGTCAGCTAGCCGCCCTCCCACCGAGGGCGCTCAACGGGGCTGTTCCCAACACGGGAGCGGCCCCGCCCTTCCTTAAAGGAGGCGCGCAACGCGCCACAAGACATCGCATCGCAATGCGAAGAGGAGCAAACATGTCACGCACGATCAATCGCGTCGAGCTGCTGGGCCGCGTGGGCACCGAGCCCGAGATGCGGTACACCCCGAACGGCGCCGCCGTCACCCAGCTCAGGCTGGCCACCGACCGCCACCGCCAGAACGGGGAGACCGAGACCGACTGGCACACCGTCACGGTGTGGAACAAGTTGGCGGAGGCCGTCAACCAATACGTCCAGAAGGGGCAGCGGCTGTACGTCACGGGACGCCTCGCCCAGAACAGCTACGAGGCGAAGGACGGGACGCGCCGCTACGCGACCGAGATCTACGCCGCCGAGGTGGTGTTCCTCGACGGCGGCAACGGCTCGTCCAACCACGAGGCCGCCGAGTTCGACGAGGACAACTCGCCGTTCTAGCCGGATCGACCGACACTCGGCTGCGGTCGAGTGCAACACGGGGCCGACTCCCTCCAACGGGAGCGGCCCCGTCCTCCTTTAAGAGTGTTCCACCGGAGGAACATCCAATGAAGCGCAAGCCCACTTCGGAGCCGTCCGAGATCATCGCCGCGCTCCGTGCCAACCTGCACCTGCTCAATGAGCTCGCTGTCCGCTACGAGGTCAGCACGAATCCGAACCGCGCCGACAATCCACTCGTCACGATCTCGTGTCCCGGTGACGTGTACGCCCTGCTCCGCGACGAGATGGCGGACCTGGCGCAGGAGCAGCTGCGCGTCCTGCTGCTCGACACCCGCAACCACGTGATCGGCCAGCGGGTCATCTACCAAGGCACGGTCAACGAGTGCTCAGTCCGCCCCGCCGAGGTGCTGCGGCCCGCGGTCCTGGAGGGCGTCCCCAACATCATCGTCGCCCACAATCATCCCTCGCGCGATCCGACGCCGAGCCCAGAGGACATCCGCGCAACACGGGAACTCAATCAGGCCTGCAAGCTGCTGGGCGTCAAGTTACTGGATCACGTCGTCATCGGTGGCGACCACTACGCGAGCATCAAGGACCTCGGCCACATCGACGACTGAGGCACCACGGCGGACTCTCGAATCCGCTGCATCAATCCCTACAGGAAAGGACACGCCAATGGCTACCCAAACGGAAATGATTGACGCCGAATCCCTGTACACAATCAACGCGGGCGGTTTCTCCGCCACGGCGGACGCCTTCGCCCGCGACCCCAAGGACGGGACGCTCTGGTTCCTGTCGATGGTCGGATCCCAGACGGCTTTGAAGGCCATCTGGGCGTCCATGCTCAAGCAGCCACCGGAGCCCGCGCACCTCATTCGCGGCGTGGATGGCATGGCGATCTCCGGCGGCTACCAGCGCTGCGTCATTCCGCCCAGCACCATCGGCACGTGGACGACGAAGATCCAACGCCTCCCGTCGTCGGGCGGCTGGCACGCGCTCGTCTTCACCCGCATGGCCGAATACGTCTTCGAACGGGACGACTTCCTCCTGCTCGCCGAGTCGGAGGACTCGGCCCCCGCCCTACACCACCGGTTCCTGGATCGGCGTAGTCCCCTGCCCCTGCATCGCGATTGGGCGGACTGGCTCTGGAAGCGCGGGCAGCGGCGGCAGGAGATCGTGCGGCTCGACTCACAGGGCATCGTTGCCTATCGGTGCTCGCCCGACGCCGAGGCGCTCCGCGAGGACCTGTCGTTGGCCGTCGGCTTGGGCACGCTCACCCTGCAACACGAGGAAAACCCCGATGGATAAGACGCTCAAGAAGGCGCGCCGCCCCAACATGAAGCGGCGACAGAAGAACGTCCGCGCGTGGCGGCGATTCGCCCTAGACAGCGGCGGTTGCCCCTACTGCGGGCACGACGGCGGATCACACCTGACAATCGCCATCCAGCCCCACTTCTACCGGCCGGCCACGCCGGAGGAGCGCGGCGACGGGCGGTCGACGCTCTACACGCACCGTATCGGCGTGGATCGCATCATCCTCGTCAAGCGAGTTGCCGTCGCCCGTGACGCGGACATCGTCACGGCCTACTGCACGACCTGCGCCAAGCGCATCCGAACCAGCCAGGTGCTCTGCTTCGAGCAGACCTACGGCGTCGGTGAGGTCGTCGGCATCAAGAAGAAGGACATGGACTAGAAGGGAGACTCACATGCGACTCGCAGCACAGGCCAAGGGCGGCTACTATCCCACGCCGGACAGGGTGGTCGACATGGTCGGCACCCTGATGCGGCCGCCCTACGGTTACCACAACGCCTCCAAGGCGAGCATCCGTGCGCTCGATCCGTGCTGCGGCCCGGGCGAGGCGCTCGGACGGTTGACCGACCTGCTCCGGCAGGCCGGCACGACGGCCGTCGAGACCTACGGCGTCGAACTCCACAAGGAGCGCGCCGAGGAGGCCGCCGAACGGCTCGACCACGTTCTTGCGGCGGACGCCTTCCAGACATCCATCGGCAACGGCGCGTTCGGGCTGCTCTTCCTGAACCCGCCCTACGACTGGGAGCAGGATGACAAGAAGCGCGTCGAGCACGCCTTCTTGACCCACTGCACACGGTACTTGGTGGACGGCGGCGTGCTCGTGTTCATCGTGCCGCGCCAACGGCTTGCCGTCTCGGCGCGGTTCCTGTCGGCGCACTACACCCGGGTGCGGTGCTGGGCGTTCCCCGACCCCGAACGCGACGCGTTCGACCAGGTCGTGCTGATGGCCATTCGCCGAACGGAACCCAGCCCCGACGGGTACACGGAGGCTCAGATCAAGGAATGGGCCGAGGGCGAGCCGGACACCCTGCGACACTCGGAATACCCCGTCTTCACACCACCGGTCACGACGGCCGGGGACGTGCTCTTCACGCGGCGCACGGTCGATCCCGTAGCTGCGGCGACGGAAGCGCGACGCGCCGGGCTGTGGGCCAACCCGCAGATCATCGACGCGCTCTGGCCCGCCCGCGAGGATCGCGCCCGCCCACTCATGCCGCTCCGGCGCGGTCACATGGCCATGCTCGTGGCGGCGGGTTTTTTGGACAACCTCCAGTTGGAGGCCGACGGCCAACGTATCCTCGTCAAGGGACGCACGAGCAAGGAGATGATCCTGGTGGACGACACGCCGGAGAAGGAGGTGTTTCGCGAAAGGCTCAAGACGACGGTTGTCGCCCTCGGCCTCGACGACGGCGAGATCACCGACATCGCCGCCTAGACGGTCTGCACAAGTCAGGCCGCATCACAGGGCCCTGCCTCCCGGTTTGGGGCGGCGGGGCCCTGCCGTTTCAACTTTCCTTAAAGGAAAGGACACGCACATGAACCTCGCAAGCTTCATCGACACCTACAAGGACGCCATCGCGCAGCGCGTCGTTGAGTCCTTCCCTCCCCTCTACCGGCCCTCGGACGCCGGGTCCGTTCCCCTGCCCAAATTGCTCCGTAGTCCGCTGGGCGCACAGGCCGACGCAATTCGAGGAGCAGCGCTTTCCCTCCGCGTCAACTTGGGGACGACGGTCGTCGGCGAGATGGGCACGGGCAAGACGTTCATCGCCACGGCCGCCGCTCACGCCGCCGGTTTCAAGCGCATCCTCGTTCTCGCGCCCCCACACCTGACCATCAAGTGGAAACGGGAGATCGAGCAGACCATCCCCGGCGTGAAGGCCGTCATCGTCAGTTCCATTACGGACTTGGTCAACCTCCGGCGCGTCGTTACCTTCGGGCCGCTGTTCGCCATCATGTCCCGCGAACGCGCCAAGCTGTCATACCGCTGGCAGCCCGCGATCGTGAATCGCTGGGCGGTCTCGGGCGGCAGGCTGATGCGAATGGAGGAGACCGGTCAGCCGTTTCGCATCCCCACCTGCCCCGTCTGCGCGGCGCAGCTCGTGGACGCCGACGGCGTGCCGCTCTCGGAGGAGGAGTTCTCGCGCCGCAAGCGGTCGTGCCCCGAGTGCGGCTCAGCGCTCTGGCAGGCGGACGTCTCCGGCCCGCGCCGCTACCCGCTCGCCGACTACGTCAAGAACCACATGCCCGGATTCTTCGACCTGTTGATTGGAGACGAGGTGCATGAATACAAAGGGCGCGGGTCCGCGCAGGGCATCGCGGCGGGCGTGCTCGCCGATGCCTGCGGGCGGTCGCTCACCCTGACCGGCACACTGCTCGGCGGTTACAGCTCCACCCTGTTCCACCTTCTCTACAGGTTCAGCCCCGACATTCGGTCGGAGTTCGGGCGGTCAGAGGAGGGACGGTGGATCAACCGGTACGGTTTCGTCGAACACTCAATCGGGAAGGACGATGGCCACTCGGTTGAAGACGGACGCAACAGCCGTCGCCGGAAGTACCGCAAGACGGTGAAGGAACGCCCCGGCCTCGCGCCTTCGGCGCTCTTCCACCTCATCGGCAACTCGGTGTTTCTGCGGCTGTCCGACGTGGCGTCCGGCCTGCCCGACTATGACGAGCAGGTCATGCTCACGGCGATGGATCCCGACACGGACGCGACCGGCTTCTCGCAGAAGTCGGCCTACGAGAAACTGTTCGAGAAGCTGCGCCACGCGATGGTCAAGGCGCTGGCCGACGGCTCGCGGCGGCTCCTGTCCACCTACCTGCAGTCACTATTGGCCTACCCCGACGGCTGCACTCGGGGCGAGACGGTCTTCGATCCCGCCTCGGGCGAACCGCTCATTCAGGTGCCACCGCTTGCCGAGGATCGCTCCTACCCGAAGGAGAAGGCGCTCTTGGATCTGGTCGCTGCGGAGCGACTAGGGGGTCGGCGCGTCCTCGTTTACGCGACGCACACGGGCACGCGCGACATCACCGGCCGCATGGACGACATGCTCACACGGCACGGGTTCAAGGTGGCCGTGATGAAGGCGGACTCGGTGGCTCCTGAGCGACGCGAGGCGTGGGTGGCCGAGAAGGTCAAGCAGGGGGTGGACGTCATCATCTGCCACCCGCGCTTGGTTCAGACGGGCCTCGACCTCGTGGACTTCCCAACCATCGTCTGGTACGAAACCGACTACTCGGTGTACACGATGCGGCAGGCGTCACGGCGATCCTGGAGGATCGGACAGACGCGCCCCGTCAAGGTCATCTTCATGGCCTATCGGAACACCTTACAGGCCGACGCGCTCAAGCTGGTGGCCAAGAAACTCCAATCCTCGCTTGCAGTAGAGGGTGAACTTCCCGAAGACGGCCTGGCCGCCTACGGAGACGATGGCGATGACCTCATGCTCGCCCTGGCCCGCAAGCTAGTC
The DNA here is from genome assembly GCA_965205915.1 of Dehalococcoidia bacterium. Taxonomy (GTDB): domain Bacteria; phylum Chloroflexota; class Dehalococcoidia; order UBA6926; family UBA6926; genus VXMO01. The sequence goes on from OZ242191.1 coordinate 177,950, forward strand.
AACGGCAACGAGGACGACGCGGCGGACACGGTGGAGGCCGCCTTCTCACAGGCCCGCGCCGCCGAGTCTGAGTCCGAGGCGTACTTGGTGGATGATGGCTGGAAGGTGACTGAGGCCACAACAATCGTGGAAATCCAATCGGCGGAGGAAACCGATCATCCACTCCAAGCCGCCGCCAATGCAGAGCCCGATGCCGATGCCCCGCACCGGTCGCTCTTCTCCTGGGCGGAGTTCATGGCCGAGCCGACAGCTAAGTCAAAGGGCCGCGCTCGAAACGCCCAACCATCCCTCTCCCTGTTCGAATGGGCCGTGGCGGTGGAGCAAGAGCAAGTGGAGGAGAAGATAGCCGTACCGGCGTAGCCTCCGCTTAGAATTCCGCGGCAACAGTCACAAAGGGTGGGAGGATGTAGTCAGTGCACTACGTTCTCCCACCTGCCCGGCTATGTATGTGGGCCTTTTTCTGTTTTTGATCTAGACTGTCCTCTAACGGCAGAGTTCCAGGCAGCTGGCCAAGGTTCGTAGTGGTCGTGCTTGTCCGATTCTATGAAGCCTGCGAAGTCGAGCTTGCCGCAGGAAGAGGCAGTCTGCCTATGGATGGAAATACGCGACCATGCGGATCTGCAGAATGTTCAGAAGTGCGACCGGCAAACTCCCCAAACAACCCCTTTCGAGAAATGGTGCCTTAGGACTGACTCTAAGTGGACGGCCGAAAGGGGTTGCCAAACAGAAATCTCGCATCGTGGCGGGAGACAATCGTAAGCACTTATGCTAGTGGGGAATGAATACGGATTTGTTCGAGATGATGTGAGCGTCGACAGAAACTGAATTCTGAGGCTGGTAAGGACGATCATAGGAACATGCTAAGTCGGGGGCCCATACGACAGGGTGAGGTACTGGATGGCCGATTTGTTCTCCGGGAACGAATAGGCGGTGGGACTATGAGTTCCGTTTATCGCGCTCAGGACAAAGCGGCAGGCGACACCGAGGTTGCCGTTAAGATACTAGACACATCTCACGGCGACGAGATCAAGAAAGAGGTGTTCAAGCGCGAAACCAGTGCACTAAAGAGACTACGGCACCCAAACATCGTGACACTTAGGCATTGCGGTTGGTCGAAGGCCGAGCAGGCCTTCTACTTGGTATTTGACTACCTACCCTATTCACTAGACAAATACCTGCGAGGCGAACAACTCTCGCAGTTCGGGAACATCGAACTATATCGAGTCATGCGGGAACTTGCCGAGGCACTTGTCCACGCCCACTCGGAAAATGTAATTCACCGCGACATCAAGCCGTCAAACATACTGTTCGACCCGAATGGTCGCCCTATGCTCACGGACTTCGGTATCAGTAAGCTGCTTACTGAATTGACAGTCGGCGAGACACTTGCGGGATACTGGAGCGGAGGATATGCATCTCCTGAACAAAGGGCGGCCGAGCCAGCCTCAACGAATTCAGACATCTACTCACTCGGGGCTACATTCTTTCATCTGTTGTCCGGCCAAGTACCGCCTCCTGAAGGCCCAACGGTTTCGATAGTGGATGGGTCCGTTAGCGGACCTCCCCCACTCAGAAACGTCCTAAAGCGGATGTTGGCGGCAGAACCTAAAGATCGTCCAGCAAGCGGAAGCGAACTGCTATCGGCACTTGAATTCACGCGAAGAATGGAAACGCTGCCAAGCCACTTCCTAATACTGACGAATAGTGCGATCCGGGACATCGTATCTGCTGGCTACGCTTCCGGGGAGGACTTCCAACAAGTTACCGAAGTCGTAGTGGATGACCTCGGTGGTATGGAGCTCGATGATGTCGCTATTCATACAGATGATCGGAATGCGAACGACCTTATTGTCCTAGGAGCTTCACTGCGTCTGGTATGTACCGCTCACGAGAACCGCGATGCACTAATCGTGAAAGCGGTTCATACTCCTTATGTTGCGAATCTCGAAGCAGAGCGCGTGCGTTCAATGTCTTATCGGGCACAATGGTCGCCAGTGCAAGGGTGGTTTCGATCCGAAGTAGATGACGCCTCCTTTAGAACAGCCACCGGTCACCTGACCGACCTGCTATCGAAACTGAATTCCTACGAAACCGTAGAGTCCGTAAAGCATGAACGGAGGAACTCTAGGCGTGAATTCATAGAACGGTGGAGGGCTGCCCTAAGCAACGACCTAAATCGCATCGAGAGGGAAGCATCTGTGTTGGCGTATTCGGATGTAGCCGAAGAACCAGACTACTTACGGTTCACGCTGATCGATCTTCCGGCGGATGGTATGAATTGGGAAGATGATACTCCCCTCGCCGTAAGGGGATCTGTGCAAGCACGACCTGTGCCGGTTGGCAACTTAGTCGGTATAAATGGACGCACTGTTGAGGTGGCCAGACAGACTCGTCGACCGGGATGGGATGATTCATCCATTCCAAGAAATGGATTTCTGACTATAAACATGATGGAGGCACGGTCCGCTAACACGCGCCAACAGTCTGCAGTTAACGCGTTCCTCTACGAACAGATGGCTAATCCCAACTTGGCAAATGCAATCATCGATCCGTCGAACGCGACTCGCAGTCCAAGTACAGATATCGACTTCTTCCAAGACTGGCTGTCCGAAGATACGAAGTCGGTAGTAAGGAAAGCCATATCCAGCAACGAATTGTTCCTCATTCAGGGTCCGCCGGGTACTGGCAAGACCTCCGTGATCGCCGAGATTGTCCTCCAAATCTTGCGCCGAGACCCAGATGCGAGAATCTTGCTAACTTCCCAATCAAATGTTGCAGTCGATCACGCGCTGACCCAGATTGCCAGAGCTGCCGGTGCCCCTGCGCCAGAGATGGTTCGCATTGGCCGCGCGGAGAAGATTGGCTCTGGCGGGGAGGCCTGGAAACTGGAGGAACGCGCCCTTTCCTGGCGGCAGGAAGTGCTAGAAAGATGTCAGCCGGTTATCGACGCATTAAGTCTATCTGAGCGTGAAGTAAGAGCGGCGATCAAGGCAAGTGGTGAACCGTCTGATCCTGAAACGACGAATGTGGGGACGATCGAGGAGTGGATCGCGGAAGCCAAGGACATAGCGACACAGCTACAGGAGTACGAATTGGAGTACGCTTCTCTCCGTTCGGATACTCCCGATGTCAACAGGGCAGAAGCGGCAGATGCGGTCGAACAGACTCGGACGCAGTTGCGGGAACAGCTAGATGCACTTAATGGACTGCTTCCCAAGCCGATCGATATGCAAGACGTGAAAGATGAATCTACTGCACTCGCCAAGATGATCGAAGCCGCTGCATCCCCTGCCCAATTTGAATCTCAAGCGGATGACCCGGCGCAACAGGAGCTTCACAGGATACAGGAATTGCGCAAGACTCTTTCCCAGTGGACAGGGATAGTTGGTCTGACTTCTGATTTCCAGTATTTGATCGGCAGGTCAGCGCGTGTCGTAGCAGCAACATGCTTGTTCAGTGCCAATCTATTCAAGGGTGATTGGAGCAAAGGAATATCTGAATCAGAGACCACCTTCGATTGGGCAATAATAGACGAGGCGGGCCGAGCAACGGTCCCAGAAATTCTCGTCCCCATAGTCAGATCAGAGCGAACGATTCTGGTCGGCGATGAGCGTCAACTGCCACCGATGGTAGATGCACTGGTCATGCAAGAATCTGGCAGTTCATCTGATGACGACGCCCTGGACACCAGTCTTTTCCAAAGCTTGATTGAACAGACAGAGGGATCACCTCAAGATTACCTTGAAAGTCTCCGAACCCAATATCGCATGCAGCCCGCTATAGGAAACTTAATAGGCGCTGTCTTTTACGATGGCAAACTCGAAAATGGAGACCTTGCAGGCTCACGCGGGCGCGACTTCGATTGGATGCCCGCTCCAGTTACTTGGATATCCACCTCCTCTCTGCCGAACAAGGCTGAGAATCGATCCGGACAGTCATTCGCCAACGCAACAGAGGTGGTCGCGGTTCTCGAATTACTGGACAAGATGGAAGCCAAGTGCAGAGAGCGTCGGCGTAGACCAAGAGTTGGCGTAATCACTGGCTATTCTGCGCAGGTGGAGCGTCTCGTCACGCAGATCGACCCCGGAGATCGCAATAGGTGGCGGAATCTGGAGATTGAAATCGCCACTGTCGATTCGTTCCAGGGCCGCGAATGTGATGTGGTTGTGTACTCCACGGTCCGCTCTAATCGGAACGGCACCATCGGATTCCTAAAGGACTATCGACGTGTCAATGTGGCTCTGTCACGAGCCCGCGATCTGCTTGTCATCGTCGGAGATGATTCCATGATGGGAAATGCCACTATGGGACCAGACCCGAATCCATTTGCGTTAGTTCTCAATCACATACACTCGCACCCGGTTGAGTGCAAGGTCGTCCCGGCTAACCAAGTGAACCTCCTATGACCACCTCGGACAAGGAATACGCCGCCGTTGTCGCCCGTGCGCATAGCAAGTTCCCGGATCATGCGGTTGACGTTGCCTTCCAAGTGTGCCTGCCAGTCTACGAAATTCGTCTAAGGGTGGTAGAGATGGCCGAGCACGAGCTTTCCACCTCTGCCCGGTTCATCTTGCAACTATCGAACCTCAGTGTCACCCAACCTGAAGAATTCGGCAAACTGTTGGGTCTGCCCGAGAGATATGTGGCCCAGGCAGCAGCCGAGCTACTAAATGACGGCTTAGTGTCACAGCGACCCGATCTCGGAATCGCCATAACTGACAAGGGTCGGGAAGTTCTGAGAACGGGAGGCAGGTCTCTGCGTCCTAGGAATCGGCACCCGAGAGTTCCATACGATTACCTAACCAAGAAGATCATCGACATCGACACCAGGCGTCTGTTGGACGGAAACATCGCTCGAAAGGAAGGGCTCTTCGTTGTTCCGGCCAAGCCGCGCAGACCCAGATTGAGCAATCTCAGAATCGACGAGGTTAGAAACTACGATTACGTCAATTCGCAGCGCCGCGAACCGACGGAAATCTTGGAGATTGCTGACATCAAGGATGTGTGGCTCAAGTACAGAGACGATGTTGTCCTAGTCAAGCTAGATGATCCCGGGTCCAGTAAGCCTACGTTTGCCGCCTATCGCGCACATCAGTATCTCCAAGAAGAATCTTCCGCAATACAGAGGTTGGTGGACAGCGGCATTGATCTCGTACCGGATGAAGCCAAGAGAACTGGTCCGCCGTCGCATCGAGTGAGTTCAGTATCCGCAACTCGGGAAGAAAACTCCCTCATCTCAGATATCGACGAGATTCACAGCGAAGTCGTGGGAAAGCAATTGGCGGTTGCCGAGGCCATAGCAACTCAAGAGACTACCCAGAGTGCTGAGGACGAAGGCGGTCTAGGCAAGCGGATTGATGAGTTGGAAGCCGAGAAGCTCGATTTGACGAATAGGCTCGCCGGGCGTGAAGACGAATTGAGGACGTTGAACAGAGGGGAAACCCGTCTCATCAGGACTGAAGAACATAGGCGCATACTGCTCCGAGCCATCGACGGGGCATCCTCGGAACTCACACTGGTTTCTGCCTGGATCGACCCTTACGCATTTGACGAGGAGATTTGCAGACGGTTAGCAGCAGCCATAGATAGAGGTGTGACTGTGCGGATTGCCTGGGGATTGGGTATCAACCGCAGTCGAGGCCCCGATGGTTTCCGTAACAAGGCTAAGGGGGAAAAGGCACTGGGAGAATTGAGGAAACTGGTTCCAAAGGGTCTGCGGAATAGGCTGATAGTCAAGCTCACTGAGACGCACGAGAAATTCATCATCTGTGATGACCTATTCTGCGCCTCGGGAAGTTTCAATTGGCTTTCATATCGAGGTGAGCGCGATGCAGGATACCGGAGAGAGACGAGTCTATACTCTGAGAGACCAAGTGACATCGCCCTCTGGAGAGAAAACGCGGCGTCTCTATTTCGTTCCTGAGCGGCCAAAGCGTCCAAGCAGCGCAGCCTCTTCAATTATGACGGATGTCCTCTTGGGCAACGCCTGCATCCTTCCACCTGCCCGGCTATGTATGTGGGCCTTTTTCTGTTTTTGGCCGAAAGTGATCGCTCGCGCTAGAATGCAAGGTAGTTAGTTCGAGTGCAGAGGGATGGCGAATGTCTGAAGCAAAGACGCCCGCAAAGTCACGCATGTCCCGGGATGTGGCGGTACGACTCGGCAAGGAGATTTACGAGAATTCGGTACTGCCTCTTGTTGAGAAGGGCCACCACGGGGAGTATGTCGCAATTGACGTTGACACCAGGCAATGGGCGATTGCACCCACCACCCGAGGCGCGATAGATGACCTACAAGCGAAGTGCCCTGATGCCATTAACATCCTTTGTGAACGGGTTGGGTACAAGGCTTTGCGCAGCTACGGGGGCGGTTCACTGCGGAGAACCGAGTGATTGAAGGGGTCGTCAACGCTTCCTATGAGGCGATAGTTCCCCTTCGCCTGCACGGCGCGGACGGCCAAACTCTCGACATTTCGGCAGTCGTTGACTCTGGCTACACCGGTTTCTTGACCTTGCCGCCACCAATGGTGGCCGCGCTGGAGTTGCCTTTCGCCTCCTTCGGCCGAGCAATCTTGGCTGATGACAATGAAGTGGACTTCGATGTTCACTATGTCACCATCTCATGGGATGGCCTGCGAAGAGATATTGAGGCCGATGCATCAGGCAGCACACCGCTCGTCAGAATGCTGTTGCTAGACGGCTACGATCTGAGCATCCAGGTCAGACAAGGCGGCCGAGTTTTTGTTCAGGCAGCGCAGTAGAGTCGCAATGTACGAGTGGCATCTAACTGTACTTCTCAGGGACGTTGTTTACACAGGTTGACGGGTGAGGAGCCTCACTGCTGTTGTTGTGGTGAAGAACGCAACGCAGGCAGAGGAGGCTCCTCATGGCACATCCTAACGCACGCTTGACGTCGCTGACTCGGTGGGATTTGGTTCAGATGGTGCGTGGTGACGGGTACATGATCGCCGAGGCCGCCAGGCGATTCTATGTGTCTCGCGCCACGGCAGGCAAGTGGGTTCGACGCTACGATGAGGGCGGCCGGGCCGCTCTGATGGATCGCGATAGTCGGCCCCGCAGCTCCCCCACGCAGGCGGCGCCGGAGATAGCCGCGCGCATCGTGACGCTGCGGAAAGAAACCGGCCTCGGCCCGCACCGGATCGCCGAGCAGATGGACATTTCGCCGTCCACAACGTACGCGGTGCTGCGCCGCGCGGGCCTCAACCGGCTTGACCACCTTCACCGCGTGACGCGCGAGATCGTCCGCTATGAGCACGCGCATCCGGGGGATCTGCTGCACCTCGACGTGAAGAAGCTGGGTCGCATCCCGCCCGGTGGTGGCAAGCGCTTCCTGCCGGAGCACGCCGCGACGTACGCCGAAACCAACTCCGCGCCGAAGTCTCGCAAGCGGCTTGGCTTTGAGCACATCCATGTCGCGGTGGATGATCACTCGCGCTATGCCTACGCCGAGGCGCTGCCGGATGAGCGCAGCGGCACGACGGTCCAGTTCTTGGAGCGGGCGCTGGCCCACTTCGCGTCGCTGGGCGTGCCGGTGCGGCGTATCCTGACGGACAACGGCGGCAACTACCGCAGCACGGTCTTCGGGACGGCTGTGGCGGCACATGGCATCAGGCACAAATGGACGCGGGCCTTCCGCCCCCAGACGAACGGGAAGGCGGGGGCATTCAACAAGACGCTCCAGAACGAGTGGGCCTACGCGCACATCTACACATCCAACGAGGAGCGCCTGGCCGCCCTGCCGGAGTTCCTCGACCGCTACAATAATCACCGTACCCACAGCGGCATCAACTGGCTCCCTCCAGCCTCAAGACTGTAAACAACGTGCCTGAGAACTACACCTAGGCAACTCACAAAAGGCTCATTCAGATGCAATCCTCGTCCTTGCCCAACAAATGCGCTGGAATACCTCTTAGCACCAGAGCAAGGCGAAGTCGGTGTCTAACAGGCTGGCACTGCTTGCATGTGTTACGGTTGAGACAGTCGGTACCAGATCCGGCCAAGGGGAGGAACCAGTGACGCCCAACGGGACCCTCGCATGAATATCCTGTTGGTTGAGCCGGACTACTATACGCGGTATCCGTCTTTGGGGCTCCTCAAACTCGGTGCACTTCACCGCGCGCAGGGAGACGTAGTTCAACTGGTTCGTGGAATTGAAGAGATTTCCTTCATTCCGGACCGAATTGACGTGGCCAGCCTCTTTACCTGGGATTGGCAGCCAGTTTGGCGTGCCGTGCGCCACTACAAGCAGGCTTACCCCCATGCGGAGGTGCGGTTAGGAGGGATTTACGCGTCGCTTCTGCCGGAGCACGCGGCCTTGTCTGGGGCTGATACGGTTCATGAAGGACTAGTTCAGGCGGCGGAATGGGTGCGGCCCGATTATTCGCTCGTTCCCGAGTGGCAATCCAGCATTCTGTTCGCTACCCGTGGTTGCCCAAGAAAATGCGGCTTCTGTTCCGTACCCAAACTTGAGGGCCCTCCAATCCCTGGTGCTGGTTCAGTTGAGTCTAAGTTGGAGCCGGGACACAAGAAGGCGGTTTTCTTTGACAACAATGTGCTGGCTCTACCAGATGCGATGGAAATCTTCGCCGAACTCGTCGACTTGGGCATCCAAGTTGACTTCAATCAAGGGATGGACGCCAGACTCGTTAGAGAAGATAACGCAGCCTTGATCGGGAAGATGAACATGCCTTTCATACGCATGGCATTCGACTACCGTGGGATAAGGCCTTGGATCGAGCGAGCGATCGAGACATTAAAGGCGCATGGGATACGGGGCCGTCAAATGATCTTCTACGTGCTCCACAATTATGTCGACGATCCAGAAGATTTCTTCGAGCGTGTAAGAGACCTGCTGCTCTGGGGGGTCGTTGTGTATCCCATGAGATATGAACCGCTTACCACACTCAAGAAGGGCGTGTATGTCTCCCCAAAGTGGACGAATGAGGAACTCAAAATGGTGGCGGCCGCCCGTCGTGTTCTTGGGTTCGGAGGCGCTCTTCCACCTTATAAGGGGTTGGTGAGCAAATTTGAGAGGGCCAATAATTTCAAGGAAGCTTTCAGCTTGAGGCCGATAGGAGGCAATTGGAAGATACCCGAGAGCGTGGCCCAGATGGCAATTGAGCACGAGCAACAGTCGAGCATTCGGAAGACATACTTCCCGGGCTGGAGGAGGGAGAAGGATTGGCGGAAGACACCATTGGTGACCTCTTCTCCTGGCAAATAGGGTCCAAGAAGCCCCCCAAAGTTTGTTTGTGCTGTGGTCAGCCTTTCTCCGAAGAACGTTCAATTAGGGGGCCTTACCGGAAGAGCCCGTACATATGGGTCTGCTCGATTTGTTGGGCTCGCCCCGAGCTATTCTTCCCAGACAAGGAGGGGGACTGGGAAGAGGACTACAAACCTAAGACAAGAAAGCGAGCGCCTAAGAAACGCGCTTGAGTAGTTGCTCCGCACGGTTCTGAATCTTCCTAAGCTCGTAGATACACTTGTTGCGTTGTTCTTCATTGAGCGAAGCAAGCTCTCTTTCAAAGTCTTTCGCTGCAATCTTTTGTTTGAAACGATTTAGTGCTTTGTAGGTCTCAGTACGATCAGACACCATGTAAAGGGCGTCATCAAAAGTCTCATCTCCTGACAAGAGGTGCTTAAGTGCCTTTGGGCTCTGTACAATCTTTGGTAGTCCATCGCGGAGGTCGACAGCGCGCGGGACCTCCCGATTCCTCACTTTTTCGACGACAATATCGTCCATAGCCGGATTCGCAGCCCGCGCCTTTTGAACCTGGCGATTAGTGAAAAAGCTGTCGTAGTAACTCCAATTCTCAATTGACGTGTCTTCGTGCTCAACCATGAACGAGTAGACATCGATCAACTTTTGGACGCGCTGTTCAGAGAATCCCACCTGCTCAGCCATCTTCTTTGCGGTCTCTCCCAATCGGTGCCGCCTGTAGAAAACGCCGGCTTGTTCATAAGGAGCCCAGTCCTTCTTCCCGACTATGTGGTACTGGGCCAAGAGTCGGAAGATTAGGTCAGTCTCAATGTCCTCAGGCAAGAAGGTCGCCTTCATCATCCCCCACTTGATGGGATCATTTCGGGCCAGAAACCGGTATGCGGCCAGCCGGCTATTGCCCTCCAATACGTAATTTGTTCCTTGCTGAACAATTACGGGGTCGGTTAGACCCCCGTTCGACCTGATGGCCGAGATAAGTTCCTTGACGTGCTCCTGGTTGCCAAGGGCACTTTCAATTTCATCCTGCTCGGGTGCATTCCCATGCCCGCGAACGGCTGAATACACGCGAGGATTTTCCGGGTAAAACAAGAGGTCCGCCTGCGAGACCTTGCCCGTCTTCACATCTATGGTCTGGCCACCAATCGTAATCGTGTCATGAGTCCATACTGAAGTCATCTCTTGTTCCCTTACCCCTCTTCCAGATTCGGATCAAGCACGTGTCGCAGCATGTCACCATAATCATAGGTCATGTTTTTCCGGAAATCGTCGATGCCCGTGTCTCTTTGTGAGAGTTGAGCCGCGAGATGCTTTGCGGTCAAGAGTTCGTTGACCCACTCATCGATTGAATCACGCATCACGAGATTCGTGACAAAGCAGGGGCGGGTCTGGCTAATTCGATGGATTCTATCCTGAGCCTGCAGGTAGTCATCAAGACTGAAACTACGGTCATAGAACACGACGTGATTTGCAGCGGTCAACGTGAGCCCTTCCTTCGCCGCACCGGGTGTTGCAACCAGCACCTCACATTGTGGCTTCTCCATGAATGCGGCAACTGACCTGTCACGATCTTCCATCGCCATCTTTCCATGCACTCGGCGCGGGCCGAATTCCGACAGCTCCCGAGCAATCCAGTCAACGTTGTCGGTGAACGAACTCCATACAATGACTTTCTCTTGTCGATCGTGAATCGACCCAACCAGATTGCGCAGCGGGTCTAGTTTGCCTGGCTCTAAGTGGTATCCAGAATCGACGAGACGTGGATTCGAAGCCACCTGGACCATCCTCAAGAGGCGCTTGAGAATTGCCTCGGCATCGTCTTCGACAAGCAGGCCGTGCCGCAGCACGCTAGCCCGCAATTCATCCCGGATACGGGCATAGAGGTCGAACTGGTGGGGCTCCCAGTCCACCTCTACGTTCTCGATTTCCTTGTTCGGCAAGGAGATGCCGGCGCTGCTCTTTGTCTCCCTAACGGCAAACGGTTCGATCTTCGCGAACATCTCGGACAAAGCCAGTTCGAAGCGGTTTTGTCCCGACTCGTCAGCAGAAAGGTTATTCGATAGGGCAACGGACTTCTTGAATGACTTGAAGTCGTGCCCAAGACTCGCCCCTTGATCAAGAAAGTAGATCTGCGACCAGATATCCTCCGGTCGGTTCGCAACAGGTGTTCCCGTCATGATGATGCGGCGGGCGAAGAGCGGTGCCAGGTCGTGGAAACTGTTAGTCAGCGCAGAGTCTGGGTTCTTGATCTTGGCCGACTCGTCAACGATAACGCCAACGACGCGAGTGCGCAGGAATAGTTCCATACGCTGCTGCTCGCTGCGAATGACTTCGAAATGGGTCAGAAGAACACGCGATGGGCTGTTAAAGACGTTGTGATTGTTCGCGTGATTCTGGTCCAAGACCTTTGGACGCAAGAAGGTGTGGGTCTGCAACTCGCGGAGCCAATTTTGAATCAATCCTCTCTTGGCAACAAAGAGAACGGTGTCTACTTGTTTGGTTTCCAACCAGTAGAGCATTATGTCGATGGCGATCTTAGTCTTACCCAGCCCTTGCTCATGAAACACTGCGGCGTAGTTGAGGTCCCGGACAGCCAGCGCCGCCTCTTCTTGGAATGGAAAGGACTGGTGCTTTGCGTCGAGCCTAGGTTCGGAGCGGAGCACTAATCTCTGTGGCATCTTAAGACCTTCACCCTGGGAGCCCCGGAAGAACGACGCTGTTGGCGTTCGGGACCCTTCCGGACTTGGACAGCAGGCGGATAAGGTTTTTCGCTGCTCTCTCGCAATGCCACGGAACAGCGAAAACGAACAGTGATTGGTCTGAACGACTGCACGCCCAGAGAAAGGCAGTCAATTGTTCAAGTGTGTGTGCGTTGTCGAGGTCTCCCGCCGTCTTTGCTTCCCCGATAATTTCACCTGCCTTTCCATGCAGTCTCGCATACAGGTCCGGGATGTATCCATCAATTATCGGTGGAGCCGTAGCCGATGGAGCCACCGCGCTGTGGACGAGAACGGAAGATTGGTGACCCGAAAAATACGTGTTAGCCGCCCATTCCCGCGCGGCTGCCACTAACGCCATATGTTGCCTAGACTCCACCACGGAATTATTCCTACGCGACGATGTCCGAACAAAGACGAACCAGTTCGTCCCTAGCATCGGAAAGAGTGAGGTTATCAACCGAATTAACGTCTGCCCGCAGGCGTTGAAGTTCGCTGTATTGCATGGTCTGAACCCGCTCGGTAATCTCTCGAGCCAACTCTGTCAACGATGCACTCCTCAGCACATCACTTGGAGAAGGGGCGTCAATGATCTTTTGAGCTTCGCGCGCCCCCTTCTCAAGGAATACCTGCTTTGCTTCAGGGTGGGCCAGAATTCTCGGCAAGTGGCGAACTGTATTCAGGGGCGCAATCCTGCCATCATGCACCCACGAAGCGAAGTCGTTCTTATTGAACCCCGCCTTTTGAACAGCTTCGTTGATGTTTCTTTTCTGGAGTTCCGCGAATGCCGAGAACCTCGTATGGTCAAAGTCCTGGTCGCTATCCAAGATTGGCCGATAGTGCTCCTCCATGTCCCTATACGCACCGATGAAGTTCTCGACCTCTTGACGCCTTCCCCCACAAAACTCGATTAGCTCATTCATTGGCACGCGCTTGCTGGTGCTCAAGTAATGAAGATACTTAGCCTTCGAATAAGGGTCCCATGCACGGGGCCCAACGAGGTGGGCCTGTAGCCGGATTGCGTCCTTGTCAGGGTCAGAAAGGTTCGGGTAGACAAGGGCTGGAATTGTGTCCCACTCGCCCTGTACGGCGTCCTTCTGAAACTCTTGATAAATCAGGGCTCGAGTGTTGCCCTCAATTACGATAAGCTTCCCGTCCGATTCGCGGTTCACTATGATTGGGTGAATTACGCCGCCGTTTGCCTTGATCGATTCCTTGAGGCTGCGGAAGGTCGTAGAACTGCTATCACCTTCAGTTGGGTCGCTGGCACCCAGAGCCAGCGCCATCTGCTCCGCGGTTACTTGCCCACCATACATGTCGAGCGCCCGAGCGATACGCGGGTTCTCCTTATCAAGAGTGAGGTCTGCTATCGGAACCGTGTCCATCTTCGGTTGAATCGCTGCGGTGGCCATCGTTGCTCCTCTAATGGTCGTCTTTTGTGCTCAACATAAATCCTAGAGCGGGTGACTGAGTAGGTCAATTTGGCGAGGCCCGGTACCGCACCCTCCATCACCCTACTTATCTCAGTCTTGTTGAGTAAGTGTTGCTTGCGTCGCCTCCTGATCGTCACGTGGGTTCATTCCATCACAGATTCCATTGGCTCATTGGTCGCCCCCCTCAACCGGGAATGCGTTCCTACCTACCAACAAGCCGCAACACGTTGCTTGATGTCGCATGTAGAATGTTACACATGGGGACCAGTCGGATAGTTCATAGGATGGCCTAAGATGGTCGATCAGGAGCAAATGGGCCAGCGAATACCGATCGAGCCGTGGGAGGTTGGCGGCGAACTCTTGGATATATTGTCCAAGGGCCTCTATACGGACGCAAGGGACGCCCTCCGTGAATATGTGCAGAACTCTGTGGACGCGCATGCAAGCACTGTACACATCACCATTGAAGGACCTGTGGTAACTGTACGCGACGACGGCGACGGCATGGATTTTGACACCCTGAGGCGGGCAAGGCGACTTGGTGCCTCTGACAAAGGAATGTTCTTCAACGTTGGATTCAGGGGAATAGGTATCTATTCTGCATTTGGCATGTGCGAGGCATTGACAATTCACACGCACCAATCGAATTCAGAAGAACTCCTGACCCTCAGATTGGATTTCGGCGCCATGAGTCGGGTCCTAGAACAGGACAGAGATGCGCCTCGAAGGTCAGGCATTGCGCTCACCGACCTATTATTTGAGCATACGGCTTTCTGGCGCTCCAACTACACGGGAAAGCCGGACGAACAATTCACGATGGTCCGGCTCGAGGGACTTCGACAAGAATACCGATCCCAGTTGTCAATCCTGTCTGATGTCCACGGGTACCTCCTGAACACACTCCCCGTCCTCTTTCCCGAGATAGGGTACGGGGCCTTGGTGAACCAATTGTTGCGAGATTTCCTTAATTTGAATCCTGTTCGGGTCGTACTAAGGATCGGCAGTGAGCCAGAAGTGGTTGTTGAGCCGCAAGTGGCAAAGAAGGTACACGAGCCACAGTTCGCATACGTGAAGGACGCTGACAATCGAACCCTCGCGTTCGTTTGGCATGCCATGTCAACGACCAGGGAGCAAGTGAACTCGGACCGTGGGGATATTTCGAACTCGCATGTTAGTGGGTTTCTCTTGAAAGCTAGGGGTTTTACTCTAGGTGACCGCGCTACGATCAAACACCTGTGGCCTTTGGTGGGTGCTAGGGCTCTGTATCACCACTACACGGGAGAAATTCACATATTGGATGAGGCCGGTACCATACCTAACGCCGCACGCAATGATCTGGAAGCCGGTCGACCGAGGGACGTTCTCTTCCGGCACCTGCAGGATACATTTGCGGTACTGAATAGCTCTGCAGATGTCGCGAGGCAGATTCTCAAGATCGCGGATGACATTTCAACAGCTGAGGACGAAGCCCAACGGTTGCTCGAGAAAGCAAATGACCCCGACGACAATCAGTTTGAGCTATATAGGCTGGCTAGGAATTTCGCTGCCGAACTGGAGGGAAACGTATCTGCTCTGGATCGCCTCAAGTCCCGGGGGCGCTCTGGGCGAGCAAAGTTGACGTTCCCGCCGTCAGAAGCGCAGGTCCGGGAGATTACCGAACTGCGAGACAGGATAAGGGCTCCTAACAACATCGCTAGTCGCGTTGTCGACTCAACAGCTAAAAGAACCAAGTCCAAAGCAGAAGATAGGGCCGTCCATTCGAGGCAGCCTCCGGCTCCGCAAGTGGTGCTATTGCAAGAGGCGTCAAACGGATTCGCGGAAATGGTTGACGCTCTTCCACCAGAGATGTTTGGGGCTAGCCAAGAATTGTTGGCAACAGCCCTCCGACTTCAGACTGTACCCAACGCCATCGCCGTGCTGGACGAAGTCAAGGCTGCCGGCTTCGATCTAACGGAGAACGTCGAATCTGTCAGGAGACGGCTCAGGTCATACTTGGGTTGGTCCTCGAATGCTCCCGTCAGCCTCCTAGATGCCCTTGCCCAACAAGGATTCCTCACTTCAACAGAACGGGAAACTGATCTGGTCCAAGCAATTGACGCCGGGATAAGGAGAGCGCTGGGAGGCAGGGGAGAAGCATACGAGAATCTGCTTCGCTCAATCGCGGACGCTGTTCGGGACCATCCTAATCTCGGCTAGCCTTATCCAAGATGGCCAAACGACTTGGTTACACTTCGAGCAATGAGAAGGATTTCATCAGGGATGAGGTCGATCTTGGTCTGCTAACTCGACTCCGACGACTTCAGGGGGAACCTCTAAATTACTTCGGACTTCCTGGTGCCGACATGCTGGACATCAGTTCATGGAAGGACCTGCTCGGGCAAGTCGATGCCGTTGAGAGGGCACCAGACAACATTCGGGCGATGGACGAGAACGCCAAGATGTTGATGCCCGAATTGCGCTTTGTCCCGCACCATGGCGAAGTTGATCAGGTGATACTCCGTGGCAGAGGGGGAAACTGGAAACGTGGAGGCGAAGACTACCGACCTTGGGTTCAACTCTCCAGAGCAGGTACTACGAGGATGGGCTGGTATTTTCATGTCGTGAACCTTGATTACTTCGGAGAGTTCCTCCCTGAAGGGGAAGGAAAGGCAAGGATACGGGCCGATGCAATCAAGAAGCTCTTCGACTTTCAGCGTCTGGACGCATGGGGCCATTGGGTCCTGTTATTGACGGTCGAAGCTCAGATGGTGAATCCAAGGCTCCAAGGGCAACTGTACGGCTACCTGAATGGCGTTCGGCAGGACTCCTCCGCAGAAGCAGGCACTTTAATCGATTTCCTAGCGGCTCCAGGAAGCGATAGGGCACTCACGGCCACTAGAGTCATTCATGCGGTGGCGGGAACACTGATAGCGCGGTCAGCTTCCCTGGGAAGAGTGCTCGCATCGCCGAGGGGGACCATTCTTTATCGCGGGTCCGGCCAACAGCCAATGGTTCACCTAATGTTCGAGTTTGAACCAACGGCGGAGGCAATAGCAGCCACGACTCCAGTCGAAATGATGCTTCGAGCTCCCATCCTTAGGACGGACCTTCATCAACGCCCATTATTGGCGCTCGCTGGTGAGCAGGTACCTGGACTCACAGAGACCGAGGTGACCCAAATCCTAAGCTACCTAGATGCCTCCCAACTAGAACAAATCAAAAACAGTATGGGTTAGGAGACTTTGGATATCTTCGCGTCTGCTGAGAATGCAATGCCAAGGTTGTAAGGACAAACGAGGTGCAACCGCAGTTTCGCATCTACGTTCGTTCACCAAGCAGACTTACGAATAGTGTCTGTAGAGAGGAACGCCTTCACAGATTTCGGGGGCATTCCATTGATCGACCAGCTATAGGCCGTTCCCCCGTCCTCCAGGACATGGTCTGCTCCCCTGCACCATTGCACAATTGAAAGTGGCCTCAAGTCCCTTCCCTAACCGGTCTAAGCTGCCGAATTTCTGCCAGCCTGCGGATCAGGCCCTTGACTGCCCCGGTATGGTTATGACAAGTATCAATGGAGCCATCATCAGGATTTCCGACCAAAGGGGGTGCTGCATTGAAGAACCGAGACACACCGAACAGTCAACTCTCGACACGCACGCCTGTCGCTCTGTACGCCCGCGTCTCCAGCGACCGGCAGGACGTCGATCTCTCCGTTGCCGCGCAGCTTCGGGCGCTGCGGGATCACGCAGAGAAGAGCGGATACCTTGTCACAGCAGAATACGTTGACGAGGCGGAGAGCGGCCGCATTGCTGAACGCCCCGAATTTCGCAAGATGCTAGACGCTGCGACCAGAACCGACGCTCCCTTCAAGGAGATTCTCGTCTGGAAGTTCTCCCGCTTCACGCGCAAACGCGAGCACGCCGTTGCATTCAAGTCCATGCTCCGCCGCAAGGGCATCCGCGTCGTTTCGATTACGGAGCACGCCGATGACTCCCCTACCGGCAAACTCATGGAAGCTATCATCGAGAGCGTCGACGAGTTCTACTCCGAAAACCTTGCCCAAGAGGTGCGACGGGGCATGAGGGAGGCTGCCTCTCGTGGATACTACCTGGCCGGTCGTGCTCCTTTCGGGTACAACCGGATCAAGGTCAAGGACGGCAATCGCGAGCACACGTCGCTGGAAGTTGATGCCTCTACCGCCGGAGTCGTCAAAGAGATGTTCGGCATGTCGCTGCGCGGCTACGGACTCAAGGAAATCTGCATGGAACTCAACGGCCGCGGAATCACGAACCGCGGAAAGCGATGGTTCAAGTCGAGCGTCCGCTACGTCCTCGGCAATGAGGTCTACACGGGCACAGCGATTTGGGGACGCACCAGCAGTGTAGGACAAGAGCCCGATCCCGTCCGCGCCGAAAACGCATGGCCAGCCATCGTTTCCCGTGGGACCTTCGGTCAAGTCCAGAAGGCACTCGAGACCCGTGCACCGAAAAAGCAGCGGCCGGCTGTCGTCGGGAGCACATACCTTTTCAGTGGGCTGCTTCGCTGCGGCGTCTGCGGCCGCACTTATGTTGGTCAGGCCGCGAAGAGCGGGAAGCACCACTACTACATCTGTGGTTCGCTGTACAACCACGGCGCAGGCTCCTGCTCCGCGCGCTACCTCAACGCGGACAAGCTGGAGGACTTTGTAGTAACGAAGATTAGGGAGCGCATCCTCAATGAGGAGACAATTAGAGAGCTCGTCTCTTTGCTGGCTGAAGATGTGGACGGGATGGCCGGGGAACTCTCGGCTCGAATCGATTCCCTTGATGCTGAAGTCGCGGATGTTGAGGACCGTCTTGAACGACTCTACGAGGCGCTTGAATCCCGCCTCTATACCCTAGAATCCTTGCAGCCGAGGATCATGAAGCTGCGAGCCCGGCAGGATCAGCTCGTCGCGGCGAGGGTGGACACCGTGTCCCAATTGGGACAGCGGCGGGTCGAGATCCCAAGCCTGCCCGAGATCGCCGAGTACGTCAGGGATTTTCGGGAGTTCCTCGAACAAGGCGACTTTCCGGAGCGAAAGGCGCTGATCCGCAACTTCATGCAGGCCATCGAGGTCAAGGGCGATGAAGTCACCATGACATACACCGTGCCCATGCCGGGCGATGGTGTAAGGAAAGAACCGGCCTCGGTTCTCGATTTCGTCCAGTCTCCCCCACCAAACTGGTCTGTACTGCGAACTGCCGCTTCCAAGTCAAACTCGGCTACCTTGGAAGCTCCGATGGGGCTGTCTTCCGGCATGGGGACTGTGTAGTTGATCACTGCCCTGTCCGGACTCACGACGATTCCCTTCACGAATGAGCGGATGAACGCTCTTGAGGCCGTTAGGTCGCTGGTATGCAGGAACTCGCTCATCTCTTTCGCGAACGCCGCAATCGTTTCCACACGGTCGAGAATCTTTCGGCGTTCAGCCAGACCCGCCCGGGCCTCATCGACGGCTGCCTCCAGCTGAGCCTGCCGCTCACGATGCTGCCGGATGCGCGGCGCAACGTCGGCCAGGCCAAGCTCGGAGGTCTCCACAGCCTCGTAGAGTTTGTCGAGCCGCCGGCTTACCTCGCCCAGCTCGGCGTCCGTTGTGTGCAACTGCTGCCGCAGCGCGTGGGCTTCGCCATCCATCTCCTCGTCGAGCACAATTGCCAGGCGCCGCACGTTCTTCTCGGTGAGGACGTTGGTCCGCAGTTGATCGACAATCAGCCCCTCGAACCACTTGGAGTTGAGTCGGGGCGTCTCGCAAGTTCCACTGCCCTTCTTTAGGAGGGTCTGGCAGACGTAGTAGGTGTACTTGCCTCCCTTGGCCTCGGACGCAGTCATCAGGCTGCCGCACGTTTCGCAGTTAAGGAGGCCACTCAGCAGGTAGGGGCTGGACGTGCGCCGGGGGTGCATCCACTTTGGCGCTCGCGTATCGAGCAACTTTCTCACCCGCCGAAATTCTTGTTTCTTTACGATGGCGGGGAAGGCGTCCTCCACACGAATCACATCGCCCTTGTCCCTTGCAGTGGCACCCCACACCAGCGTGCCCGTGTATACCTCATTTGACAGCGTGGCGACGATGCTCGTTTTCCGCCATTGTTTGCCCTTGGGAGACCGCACGCCGTCGGCGTTTAGCACCTTGGCAATGTCGAGAGAGCTCTTGCCGCGCAGCGCCATGTCAAAGATGCGGCGCGCCACTTCGTCGAAAGGAGAATTGAGTTCGAGCTTCGGGCGCTGCTTGCCGTTGTCGTCGACCTTCACCTTGCGGTAGCCATATGGCACCTGCGGCGAGACCCAGAAGCCACGCGAGGCCGCCTCGCGCATCCCACGCATGACCTCTTGGCCGAGATTCTCAGAGTAGAATTCGTCGACGCTCTCGATGATGCCTTCCATGAGCTTGCCCATCGGCGTGTCATCGGCATGCTCCGTGATGGAAACGACGCGGACGCCCTTGCGCCGCAACATGGACTTGAACGCGACCGCATGCTCCCGCTTGCGAGTGAATCGCGAGAACTTCTATACGAGAATCTCTTTGTACGGGGCATCCGGCCCGGTCGCGGCGTCGATCATCCGACGGAACTCAGGCCGCGATGCTATCCGCCCCCTCTCAGCCTCGTCGATATACTCCCGCGCGATGACAGACCCATTCTTCGCAGCAAAGTCCCGCAACGCCCGCAACTGCGCCGCGACGGACAAATCCACATCCTGCCGCTCACTGGAGACGCGGGCATACAGGGCCACCGCAGTATCTGTGCCGTCTTTCTGCATTTTTGCCATCCCCGCTAACTAAGCGTCTCATCGTTCCGCGGTCAACATATACATAAAAACATTTGTACGTGCGATGTACAGCAGAGGATTGCCGATTGGAATAGTGATCGCTATACGTTCCACACCCTATGACTTATAGGTGTGCCGAATAGCCGCGCAGGATCGGGCTCATGGGGATGCAGCTCACTCCAGCTGGATATCTCGATACCTGAGTAAAGCCTACCCTGCCCTGATGATGACGTCCGACGTGTCGTTGGCGGGGGAGTTGACTAGCGGCGCTACGGGGTAGGTCTCCATTATTTCTGGCGGATATGGCGAGAGGAAGCTGTTGATCGCGGAGGCGTCCACGTTGGAGGAATCCAGCCAGGCTGATTCATGTTCCGGCATCAGGATGACGGGCATTCGGTCATGGATTGGGCGCATGACGTCGTTCGGCGTGGTGGTGATTATTGTGCAGGAGTGGATGAATTCTCCTTCGGGGTTTGTCCAGGTTTCCCAGAGGCCTGCGAAGGCGAACGGCTCTCCTGTTGTCAGCAGAATGCGCATTGGTTGTCTTGCCTTGCCCTGCCGTATCCACTCGTAGAATCCGTCGGCGAGGATCAGGCAGCGGCGACGGCGCAGGGCCGTGCGGAACATCGGCCTCTCGGCAAGCGTTTCGGCTCGGGCGTTGATTGCGCGGTTGCCGATGGACATGTCTTTTGCCCATGACGGAATCAGGCCCCATCTCATATGCTCCGCGACGTTGCGGCCATCACCGGCTCGCACCGTGAGGACGTTCTGGGTGGGGGCGATGTTGTAGCGTGACCTGTGCTCGGTGACCGGCGGATCAAAATCGAATCGCACCTGCAGAGCGCTGATGTCACTTATGAGGCTGTATCGTCCGCACATTTTCCTACTCCCTGCGGACGATTATAGGCTCAGTGCCAGTCGTGGGCGTTTGGCATGGGGACATCGGTGTTGATGGCGCGAATCTCCGAGGCGATGATGTTGGTCGTGCCATCCCAGCGTGAGACGACGCCGCGCGCCATGATGACGCGGTTGCGAAGGGCACGGCGGGACCGAGCGAACACGTCTTTCCAGAGAATGAGCTGCACATCGCCGTACTCGTCTTCCATGGTCACGAAGACTGTGCCGTCCTTGCCGCGTGGATGTTGGCGGGCGATGGGCCAGCCCGCGACGAGAATCTCCTGCCCTTCCGGCACTTCGTACACGTCCGTCGTCGCAAGAACGCGGTCGCTGAGGGTGGGACGAACGAACTCCATTACATGACCGCGTGGGTAGATGCCCATGACGCGATATTCTCCGACCATCTTTTCGTATTGGGAGAAGTCATCGAGTTGGGGGATGACGTGATCGGTTGAGGCGGCGAGCGTTCGTTGTCCGCTGCGGAGTGGGCGGGTGGCAAGACCGGCATCCCACAGCGCCTGCCGCCGGTTGGATGCGACACTATCGAACGCGCCGGCCATCACGAGAGAAGAAACGGCCTGCGGCTTGATGCCCGTTCGGCTCACGAGATCAGCGGCGCTGCCGTACGCGCCACGAGCCTCGCGCTCCTGCACGATAACGCGCGCCGCCGCCTCGCCAACATCCTTGATTAAGCCGAGTCCCAGCCGCACCGCGCCGTTCTCCGGTACGCACTTGGCCTGGCTGCGGTTCACACAGGGATTGAGGAACGGCACACCGCAGCGGCGCGCGTCCTGCTTCAGGGTCTCCATTGGGTAGAAGCCCATCGGCTGGTTGTTGATGAGGGTGACGAAAAACTCCAACGGGTGGTAGCGCTTGAGCCACGCGGCCTGGTAGGCGGTTATTCCAAAGGCGTGGCTGTGACTTTCCGGAAACATGTAGTGGCCGTTGATCTTGCCGAAGATTTTTTGAGCGATTTCCTCCGGCACGCCATTCCGCTGAGCGCCCTCCAGGAATCGCTGCCAGTGCATGGCGATCAGGGCGGCGTTGTTGGGTCGGCCAAAGGCGCGGCGTATCTCATCCGCCTCCGACGCCGTCATACCGCCAACGTCCGTCAGCAGCTGCACCACCTGTTCCTGCCAGACGATGATCCCGTAGCCTCGCTCCAGTGCGCGCTTCTCCAGCGGGTGGTCATAGTCCCACGCCGCGCCGTGCCGATATCGCTCCACGAATTGGCTGACGGAACTGCCCTGCACGCCGACGCCGGGGCGGATGAGGGCGACCTGGTAGGCAAGATCGAGCAGGTTACGGGATCGCAGGCGCTGCGCCATCTTGAGTTGCGCCGGGGATTGGAGGAGAAAGACGCCCTTGGAACGGCCCTCGTTGATCATGTCGTAGACGTTGTTGTCGTCCGGCTCAACCCGGCTGAGATCGGGTCGGGTGCCTGTCCGCTGTTCGATGAGATCGAGCGCCTGCTCCAGCTGGTCGAGGACCGGCAGGGAGAGCAGATCGATCTTGGCAACGTTGGCGTCCGCGATGGTGTCCTTGTTCCAGTCGATGATGTAGCGGCCCTCAATCGCGCCCTCCCGGATGGGCGTCATCTCCGAGATGGGGGTACTGCTGAGGATCATGCCGCCAACGTGCTGGCCGAGGCTGCGGGGGGCGTCCATGAGCTGGGGCGCGAGTTCGATGAGTTCTCGCCAGCCCTGCGACTCCACACGGTCCTTGAACGCGGGCAGGCGCAGCATCTCCTCCTTAAGGTCGTCTGCGTGGTGGGAGTGGAGTTGTTTGGAGAGCAGGGTCAGGTCTTCGCGCGGCAGGCCGAGGGCCTTGCCGATGTCCTGGATGATGCCCTTGACGGAGTAGGCGCTGATCGCGCCGGTGAGCGCGGCATAGTCCGGGCCGTAGCGTTGGTGGACGCGGGTGATCAGTTCATCGCGCAGGCCGCGGGGAAAATCGAGATCGATGTCCGGCAGCACAGAGGTGTCCTCGGAGATGAACCGCTCCAGTGTCAGATCCCATTTGAGGGGGTCGATGTGGCTGATGCCGATGAGATAGCCGACGAGGAGAGCGACGGATGAGCCGCGCCCCCTGCCCGGCGGCCTCTCCTCAAGCGGGGTTTCGAGCGGCGTCAGGCCGCGCTCCTCCATGATCCGCTGCGCCAACAGCACGATGTCCCGATACAGAAGCAGGAAACCCGCGATGCCGTGTCGCTTGATGAGGCTGAACTCCTCATCAAGGCGATCACGTACACGCTGCGAGATACCGCCGTAACGCCGCATAGCCGCCTCGAAACAGAGACGTTGGAGGTAGCTGTCCGTGGTGTAGCCGGCGGGCACGTCCGGCTCCGGCAACTCGTAGTTGATGCTATCGGCCAGGTTGAAGTCGCACTGCTCGGCGATGCGGCGCGGCGTGTCGATGATTCCCGGGTATTCCTTTTCAAAGAGCCGCGCCATCGCGTCGTGGGACTTCAGGTGGAAGTGGTGGTTGGGGCGGATGTATGGGAGTGCCTGATCGATGGTGGTGTTGTGCTTGGCGGCGACGAGGGCGTGCTGGAGGCGATACCGCTCCGGCGCATGGTAGTGGACGTCATTGGTTGGAACGAGGCACGCGCCGGCGTTGGCGGCGAGGCGGGCAAGCTCGCGGTTGCGCGCCGTGTCGCCGCGAACCAGGTTCTGTTGGAGTTCCACGAACACGGAATCGGAGCCGAACCAATCCATGTAGTCACGCAGGAGTGTTTGGGCCTCATCGTGGCGACCGGTGGTAACAAGTTGGGAGAGTTGGCCGTCGCGTCCACCGACGATGAGGATGACGCCCTCCGCGTGGTCCGGCAGATGGACGGGGTCAAGGCGCGGCTCGCGTCGATCGACGGCGTTGGCGAGGGTGAACAGGCGGGAGATGTTGGCGTAGCCCCGCTTGGTCTTGGCAAGAAGGGTGATGCGGGAGCCGTCCAGCATGGTCAGTTCACCGCCGGTGATCGACTTGACGCCGAGGCTCTTGGCCATGCGGGCGAACTCCAGCGCGCCGCAGAGATTGGTATCCGTCAGGGCCAGCGTGTCATAGCCGTATTCCTTCGCTTTCGCCAGCAGCTCGTGGACATGCGACGCCCCCTCCCCGAATGAGTAAAAACTCTTGGCGTGCAATTCAACGTATCCGTCAGGCATGGGAAATGCCTTCGCGATTAGGGGACATGTTGATACCAGCAGTCGTCGCGACGGTCGCGAAACAGGATCAGCTCGCGGCCGTCCTGCCGGCTCACCCGGTAATAGGCGCGCGTGAGGGGCTGCGGCAGCCACCACAGATCGAAGCTCCATCGGTCCTCGATGTGGGCGATCTTGTGCCACTGCTTGCCCAGTCGCACAGCCAGCGGCTGACGGTTCGGGCCTTCCCGCACGGCCAGCGCGGCGGGCATGGCGAGGGGAGTCGCGTCGTCGCCGGTAGAGGAGCCAATGGGGACGCGAAGGGCGCGCATCTCCGGCGCGGGGTGCCAGGGCGCGACATCCAGGATCTGGTAGAGGGCGTTGCGACCCTTGAGGTGGGCGCGGAGTCCCCTACCCGCTTCCAACAGTCGCTCATGTTGATCACGGCGGTGGTCGCGCAGCAAGCCCATCTGCATCCCCGCGTCGCCGCTCAGGTCGCTCAACGTTAGGCTCACCTCCTCAACGGGCGCCTGCGGATGGTCTTGCTCCAATTGCGGGGTGACAATCTCCAATGCGCGTTCCCATGAGCCGGCGGGTTGCTTGAATCGCAGCGTGCGCTCCCAGGGCGGCACGTTGAGGAGAAGGCAATGGAACGTGACCGCGCCGGCGTAGCGGCCTCGCATACGCGGCGCGGCGTAGGCGCGCTTAAGGAGGGTGTTCACGGCGACAGTGACGAGTTGCAGGGAGCTTGAGGCGAACGGCAGAGACATGCGCTCCGATATGGACTCTTCGTACGCGAGCGGGATGAGCGGGCTGTCGTCGATTCCGTGGGAGAATCGCCACGCCGCACTGCCCTCAGCGCCGAACTGATCCACAAGCGCGGCCTCGGACATCGCCGCAACATCGCGCAGTGTGCGGAGACCGAATCGGCGCAGGCCTAGGCGCGCATTCTCCGATATGGGAAGCAGATCGACCGGCCTCGGCGCGAGGAACTCGGCAGGTTCCGACGGGACGGCGGTGACGCCTAGCGGAGGGCTGACGACAGCCGCGGTATAGGCGGGAAACTTGCCTTCGCCGACACCGATGCGCGCTTGCAAGTAGCCGGGGATGGCTGCGTGAAGAGCGGCGATGAGGGCATCCTCGCCGCCGTAGAGTTCATCAAGCCCGGTCACGCGGACGTAGGCGACGCCGAGGTCGGCATCCTCAACCTGGTCGCTGACCTCCTGCAACGCGGCAAGGATTCGGCTGAAAACACTGCGATACGATGACTCATCCGCCTCAAGAATCAGCGTATCGGCCTGCTGGGAAAGGGCCTGCTCCGGCGACATGCCGATTGTGACGCGAGCGGCGGCGGGCGAATGGTCAACCACGACGGGTTTCCTCTGCCCGCGCGCGACGATGATCGCGGGCTTGCCGGACAAGTCCGGGCGGCGTCGCATCTCAACCTTGGCCCTGAGATGCGTGATGAGCACGCAGGCGATCCGCATCATCTTCCCCCACCATTTGATTGGTAAGGAGCAGCGTAAAGAACGTGTGTTCTGTTGTCAAGGATTGCTGGAGCAGCGATCCCGATGGCTCGACCCCAAAATGTTCAGCGTCGTTCGTCTCTTTCCTGCTCGTGCCGCGACGACAGCCCCCGGAGGTTCAGATCGGATGCCTGCTAACTTTTGTCGAACTAGAGTCACACTGTTGTAAGCAATTTTCCCCGTCTCTACCAAGACTGTCACCCAAGCCCTTGTCAGCCGATTTCCCACCCATCAAGCTATCTGAATCAGTACAAATATACTGTCTGTTCTAGGGAGCAAGGCGCCCCAAGAACGAAGTCAGGAAGGGGGTGCGTTGATGCCAGACACCAAGCACAACGGGCGGTATGAACTGACGCCGGAGCAGCAGCAGATCGTTGACGATGGCCTCCGCATCCTTGCCCGCATGATCCTGCGTCGATTCATGCAGGATTCAGGGGTGGCAGGCGCCCAGGGAGGCGGCAAGGGTGGTAATTCAACTGAGGTCAACACAGTGCTCGACGCAGCGGATGGAGGTGAAAGATGAGCCACCGCCAAAGCCCCAATCGCCGGGTACGTATCAAAGTCGCCGCCATCTACGAGCGCCTGGACCGGCTTCATATGTCACAGAGCGCTCTCGCTCGTGAGGCGGGGCTGACGACCGGATACGTCTCACAGTTGGTGAGCGGCAAGCGAACACCGTCTCCTGATGTACGGCGACGTATTCAGGAGGCCCTCGGTGTCGTCGACTTCGATGAGTTATTTGAACCGGAGGTGACGCATGTCGCGTAAGTCCGAACCGCCTGCGGACCTGATAGTCGCCGACCCGGAGGTTCCCGACGACTTTCGTAGGCGTCTGGAACTCTTCAAGGAGGGTACCGGGCTCACTTGGGAGGGCTTCGCCCAATGCGTAGGCGTAGCCGAGAGGCAGCTACAGCGATGGCGTCGTGGATGCGAGCCGAGCGGAGGAGCATGATGGGTTTGCTTAAAGTGGCGGCTCGCAGGAAGGGTGGACTTCGCCTGTTTTTCGGGGAGCTGGCACCGGATGACGCGAATATCGTTGCCTCTGGCCGTCCCGCCTCTCAGTCAGGCCGCTCCAACCACACGCTCCCCGTATCGCAGATGCCGCTTCTGCCTGGTCGACGTATTGAGTAAGGGGGCAGCCTTGATGAAGTCGAATCTTCAGCAATCGGAATCTCAGCCTGATTTCCCAACACGTTTCCGAAACTTCAAGAGGTTGACCGGCATGTCGACGCGAGAAATCGCAGAGCAGATTGATGCCCCGACCAGCGTCCTCAAAAGCTGGGAGCGGGGCCGTATGCCGAGTGGCATCGTCCCCCTCAATCTGATGGTTCTGGCTAACCACACGCCGGACGGGATGGACACACTCTTCCCCTTGCTGGCCGCCGACATCCGCGAGCTTGACGCGCGGCGCTAGACAAATGACATCCCCGCACCTCGGAACCCCCTGCCCCGTTTGCGTTCCCCCACGATTTCGAGGATCGCCTCGTGCAGTTCAAGGAGGTGTCGGGCCTGTCGTGGAAAGCCCTGGCGAAGGAATTTGACGTCAACCCCTACCGGCTACGGGAGTGGCGGCGTGGCGTGACGCCGAGCACCCCGCACCTCATCTACCTACTAGGCTTGGCAGAACAGCTGGAGCTGGGGGAGGTGTTGGCGGGGCGTCAAAATAGGGGGCCGTACCTGTAGCTGCCTCGGTAGAAAGAATCTGTGTTCGCCCGCGGTAACGGTCATATCCGCGTCCTGCATCTTAGTGGCGCGCCCCGCTGGTTCGCCCTGGGCCGGACACCGATCCATAGGCGCACATCTCTACACCAGTGACATTGCGTGGCGAACATCGGTGGCTTTCTTCGCTAAATCTGACCTCCTATGGGGCAACCTATGGAGACCACATCTACAGAAGCATGGAGGATGAAATGGAAGCCTTGGCCGTAACCGACCTTAACTTGCAGCAGGAAGCTCTGTCTTCAGAGATCTCCCACAACACTCGTGTGGCGTATCGAAAGGGTTGGAGTAGATTCGTAGACTTCTGCCTCGCCGAACACATTGTCGATCCCCTATCGGCTCCTCCCGATGAAGTCGCGCGGTTCCTAGTCATTCTTGCAACTAATCCGAGCCCACAAAGTGGAGTGGTACCCTCGATGGGCACCGTGACCCTGTACAAGAGTGCTGTGAACAAGAAGTTCCTCGATGCAGGGAAGCCGTCACCGACGAATCATCCGTTAATTCGTTCTACCCTGAAAGGGTTGGCACGGATCAAAGGCTCCTCAAGACGCAAGGTCGAAGCTCTACGGGAGTACCACATAAAGGCCATGCTACAAGCATGGCCCGATACGTTGATCGGCAGGAGGGACGCGGCAGTTATTGCAGTGGGCTTCGCCGGGGCATTGCGACGATCAGAGGTATGCAGCTTGGTCGTCGACGACATTGAATTCTTCGATTCCAGAGAGAGCGATCAGGACCGCATGTGGCTTACGATTCGCCAGTCCAAAACTGACCAACACGGGAAGGGGCAAAGGGTGGCCATTCTGGATGGGACGACCATTCGTCCAATCGAACGCCTCCGATGGTGGCTGGAGAGTTCTGGCATAACGGAGGGACCTCTGTTCCAGACCATGAAACGCGGTGGGCATCTTCGTGGCAGGCCTATGCGCCACAGTGATATTCCTCGCATCCTCAAGCACTATGCTGCGCTCATTGGGCTGAATCCGAAAGACATCGCTGGGCATTCGTTGAGGGCTGGATTCGTCACCAGCGCGGCCGTTCACCACGCACGGCTGGACAAGATCATGGCCGTTACTCGGCACGCAAATCCGGCCACAGTAATGGGGTACATACGTGACGCAGATGCCTTCTCCGACCACGCCGGACAGGGCTTCCTATAGGCGGTCTCAATCAAGAATCTGCAAATGAAACGCCGTCGGGCTCTCCACCACGGCCTCCACTCCTCACTTCTTAGAAAACCGGCGAAAGGGGGTTAAGCCCGGCCCTCCAACAAGCGCGGCCAGTGCTCGAGAGAGGCGTTACCGATTGCAATTTGGGACATTAGTGGCAAAGATAGACCGTGGAATCATTAGACAACGTTCCCGTCCCTTACAGGGCAATCTTCCGTGTGTCCAACCCTCCGCCTCAGGAACCACTCAAGATTGTCTTAGGCAATGGAGTCAGAGTGACCTTTACTCCAGGCCCCATTCAGTTCTCGCATGGAGCGCCTATGCTGCGAACTGGTTCATCTACTAGTGTGATGGTTCTTGGCCGCAACAGTGTCAGTCTGCCATCCGATTCGTAGATCGCCATTGAGTCGGAGCTGAGTTCGATGGATGAGTCGGAACGCCAACGGGTCATTCTCGCGATTGCTGAGACAGCCGGCTTGCTGACGCTTCGCATACCGCACCTGTTGTCTGAGAGGATTTATGAAGGCGCAATAAATACCGCACACGCCAGTGTTCTTTTCAGAGAAGGTCCGTTGAGGCTCTCGGTAGGGCCGCCAGAGGTGCCAGAAGAAATACTGGATCAACTCCGGAAGGACGCGACATCAACGAGCCAAGTAACTGATGAACAACACCAACGCTTCCAGCTGGCTTCTCGCTGGTATCGGCGAGGATGTGAGTCCCTGAATCTGGTGGACAAATTCCTATTTCTCTGGACAGTTGTGGAAATGTACCCAGGGAGGGGAAAATCAAATGTCGTGAAGAACCTGGCAGCTTTCTTGCAAGACTCCGTCTACCCAAGCCACACAGTAGAGTACGTCAAAGATGCACTAGAGATCGGTCTAATCTATGGGGAACGCAAGCGCATTGTTCATGAAGGCCAAGCATTGGTGCCCTCTTCAGACTCTCGTTTCCAGAATCTTCTCGACAAGTTACAAGGCATTGCCACGGTCAGCCTCCGTCTATTGGGCGGTCTCCCGCCGGGTGATGCCCTAGACGAGTACTTCCAAGACTCAGAATGAGGGATCAGCCGTTGCTATAATGGCGCAACGGGGTGAGTTGGGTGCATTGGCAGCAAACTGTGCGGGCCCAGAAGGAGTCAAAGGCATGGCAACGGTACGGGCAAGATACGAGAAGGGCGTGCTGACCCCACTGGAGCCTCTTGACCTCGAAGAGGGAAGGGAAGTGGTGGTTTCGGTTGAGGATGTGGCTGCGCCCTTCGCGAAGCCGCATGCGCAATCAGTCGACAAGACTCAGCCTTCGGGAGGGCTTGCCGGCGTCGTCGAAATGGTCGACGAGATGCGGGAATCCTATCCAGCGGACATGTGGGAAGGTACGCACTCAGACGGCGCAAAGAACTACAAACACTACCTTTATGGCCATCCCAAGGTCGAGGACTAATGCCCCCGATATTTGCGGATGCCGGATATTGGATCGCTCTCATGTATCCGGGCGATGCATTGCACGGACGAGTAAGAGCAGTGGCCGCAGATCTGGCTTCAACTCCAATCGTAACGACGCAGATGGTCTTGGCTGAGGCGCTCAACTTCATGTCAAGCTTGGGAGGGTCTCGACGCAGATTCGCGGCAGAATTGGTGCAACGCATCCACGCCAATCCAAATGTTGAAGTCGTCCCCCAGTCCGACTCCCAGTTCCGAGCTGCGCTAGAGCGCTACGCCTCTCGGAATGACCAAACATGGGGACTCACTGCTGCGCGAGCTTCCTCGTGATGGAGGATCGGGGAATAACCGAGGCCTTGACCTACGATCGAGATTTCGAGCAGGCGGGTTTCGTCGCGCTGCTGAGAGACGGTCAGGATTCGTGACCGACGGATACTCCTACAGCCAACCCCTACCAAACCACCTCCAACTGAAACACCCGCTCAGTTCGCAGTACCGACGGCCTTCGCCCACCCAGGTCTTTTCTTGTGCTGGGGCGCTCGGTTTTTCGGTCAGGAGTGCCACTTTATCCGGAATCCAACGTTGCCAATGTACGGCCATGACATCCTCACCTCGATGGCGCCCCGGAGATCAGATCGTTATGCGGAGCGTCTGGGGTGATAGGATTGCCGCCGCGTGGCCGGTGACGGTCATCGAAGACAGACCCGGCCGCCTCGTTTTCTACCTGTCCGCCGGCAGCCAGTACAAGTTCCGCGACTTCGGTTCCGCGTCCGACGCCCGATTGCCGCTTGGTGACTGGACGCCCAGCGATGACCCCATACGGAAACCTGACTGATTGGCGCTGGAAAGACGCGGATGAACTCGCCGTGGCGGCCGTCCTCGCGCTAGCCTCGGCCCGACCCCGCTACCTCAGCTCGGCTTTCACCGGTGAGGAGCGGGTCATTCGACACTCCACGGATTTCTGCTATTCGACCGGCAGGGGTCGGGCCTGGCGACCGGGAGCGCCGGCGCTCTCGCGCACGTCTTTGGCCGTGGCCTCGTCGACGCCCTTGGGCCAACGGCGCTTGAGCGGGTCGCTAACCGTGAAGGTGAATCCGCCCACGCCCTCGATGCCAATCTCGATGGTGTCGCCGTCCTGCATCGCGCCGAGACCCTGGTGGTTGGTACCCATGAAGAGCACGTCGCCGGGGCTGATCTCCTCGATAGCCGCCACGTACTCGATCGATTCCGCGATGGAATGGGCGAGGTCGTCGGTACTGTAGTTAACGCGCAGCTCGCCATCGACGCTCAGGGTGACCTGCAACTTCTCCGGGTCCGCAATTTCGTCCTTGGTTACTATGCAGGGACCAAGGGGACAAAAGGTGGGGTGCGACTTGGGCTCCGAGATGGGCAGTGTGTTTGGCACACGGCCGCCGCCGGTTGCCGGCATTCGTGCCGAGACATCCACACCCGCCGTGTAGCCGAAGACGTAGTCCATGCCCTCCGACGCCGGGATGTCCTTGCCGCCCTTGCTGAAGACCAACACCAGCTCCGCCTCATGGTGAAAGATGTTCGCGTCTATGTCAGGGAGGACCACGGCGCCGCCCGGGCCCAGAATGCTGTCGGTGCTCTTGAAGAAACCCCACATTGGTGAAGGCTCCCGTGCGCCAAACTCGCGGTAGTTGCCGCCCATACAGAAGACCTTGTTGGGGCGCGGCAGCGGCGCCTGCAGTTGCGCGCCGGCGATCGGCGTGCCCTCGGCGGCGCGGGTCTCAAGTTGGGACTTCAGGTCGTCGTAGTTGGCCATTAGATGGACAATTGCGTCCTGGCCGCCGCCGGGGCAGAGGTCACCTATGTCTATAACGCCCGCATCGGTCAGAATGCCCGGCCGGTTATCGTTGTACACCACGAACTTCATTGATTTCCTCCATGTTCCTCATGATTCTCCGATTAGCCATTGAGAAGATTATCCCGTGATGGGGGGCCGGATTCCATATAGCATAACGGCGAAAGTCGCCACCTGATGCCTAATCGTCTTGTTGCCGTCGGTTATTTCTTCATGTCCGGCTTTGAGGCCGTCGCGGACAACCTTGCCCACCTGCGGAGGGTTCGCATTCTCGTTGGCCGCACGGATCGGCATGTCCTGGAGGAGGTCGCGGCAGGACTCCAACAGGCCCCTGCCCTCTACGCCCGCATCGAATCCGAGAGAATGATTCGACACGGCGAACGCGGTGGCATCGCGCAGCACTAGCGGAACTCTACGGCTTTACGGACGAGGTGCTGGACTCCATCATCAACTACGACATCAAGTACCGGATGGGGCGGTGACGGGGGTAGAATTCACTTCATGGGGTTGCATACGAACACGCGTGCCGCTATGATGCGAGATGGAACTGACGTTCCCATTGGACGTTAGATTGTCCGCAGAGTCACCAATTGATATGGAGGAATACGATGGGTGTACTGGTCCTTAGGATGGTCGGCGCAGTAGTTGTCGCCGCCCTCATTGCTTTCGTGCCGCCATTGAGTCTTATTGTCCAAGTAATTTGGACGCTTTTTCATGTGGTAGCAGGCGACGCGGTAGCCGTGGCCGACCCGGGAATGCTGGAGAGCGTCGTCATTCTCTCAGTTCCATACGTATTCGTTGTGTCGGTGCTCCTTTCAATCGGCTATACCATTGTGGCCGCGGTCGAGCGCCACATCGTCTCCTGATGACATTGTTTACCTTAGTTGGGTTGAGTGTGTCACTTAGAGTGAAACGGCGATTGCAGTGACGCTGTCATCCGGTGGCCTTATTGACGTCCTGCTAATCCTGCTTCCGGGATTTGTTGCGTTGGGCGTATTTCGCTCACTCACTTCACATCCTCGGCCAAGCGACTTTGGTTTGGTCGCACAGGCACTTATTTTCGCGGCATTTGCACGGGCAATCTCCGAGTTGATTCTGTCGGGCGCTCCACGTATCGCCAGTTGGTCGGAGAACGCCGTCGATGCGAGTATCTTGATTCCTGTAGCTGTTGCCGTAGGGCTTGGACTACTGACCGCATACCTCTTCAACCACGACATCATGCATTCAGTGCTGCGACGTGTGAGGGTAACAAAAGAAAACGCTTATCGGTCGGAATGGTACTCAGCCTTCTACAGACATTCGCGTTGCTACGTCGTACTGCATCTGCAAGGGGAGCGGCGCCTGTATGGTTGGCCGGAAGAATGGCCAGGACAGCCTGAGCGTGGACATTTTCGTATCGCCGAAGCTGAATGGCTTGTCGATGACAAGCGTATTGTCGTCGACGGTGTGACGGCCACGTTGGTCCCGGCGCGCGAAGTCGAAATGGTAGAATTCCTTACAATTGAGGATGCAGGGCAATCAGAGGAGTGATTGATGGCCAAGGAACCGACACCCCCACCATCCAGAACAGATCAGGGCACTAAGGGTATGTCCCCAAAGCCGCGGACTGCTCGCAAGCCCGCGCCGCCGCCCGCGCCGCCGCCCAAGAAGTAGCCCGTTACCGCACCCCCAACGTTTGGACGGCACGCTCCAGGACCGTACTTGACGCCGCTTGACGCACGGTCTGGTTAACGCGGATTCCCTCTTGACCATCGGCATATCCATCCTTGATGCCGATCTGACCGCCCTGTTCTGCTCCGGCCGGCGCCCCGGCGATGTCATCCTCACGATGTATGATCTTGCGCGGGCGATGCGGGACGCGGGCGTTCCCGTGATCGGTGGCTTTCTATCGCCGATGGAGAAGGAATGCCTGCGATTGCTCCTGCGAGGCCGCCGGCCGGTCGTCGTCTGCCCCGCCCGCGGCATCGAGGTCCGCCCAGGCGCAACTGAGAATCCATTAGAGTCATCGCATAACTATCGCCCTTCCCACCCCCTTCATGAACCACGGCCTATAATCAAAGTGCCACCTGAGGCCTGATAACTCTTCCACACTCGCCTACAATGGATATCCCAGTCTTCCTCCCTCATACACCCAAAGAAACGCCCTTCCCACGCTGCCTTTCACTTGATCTTGAGGTGTCGC
The DNA here is from genome assembly GCA_965205915.1 of Dehalococcoidia bacterium. Lineage (GTDB taxonomy): Bacteria > Chloroflexota > Dehalococcoidia > UBA6926 > UBA6926 > VXMO01. Next base: position 211,991 of record OZ242191.1, read on the forward strand.
CGAAGGACAGCCTAATCAAGGCGCTCGCCGGTGTTCGGCCTGACACGGGGAAATCTCTCAGCCTGTCCGTCAATCGTCAGAGCCTGGCCGACGGTCTTTCGCAGTTGGATGCACTCGCCGATGGCGCGGAGTTCATCGTCGGCCACAACATCATCGACTTTGACCTGCCGCACTTGAGGGCAGCCAACCCGTCGCTGCACCTGTTGCAACTGCCCGTTGTAGACACGCTGCGACTGAATCCACTCGCCTTCCCGCGCAATCCCTACCACCATCTCGTCAAGCACTACCAGGACGGTCAACTCAAGCGCGGTCGCATCAATGACCCGCTACTTGATGCCCAACTGACTCTGGAAGTGTTCAATGATCAGCTCGATGAGTTCAAGAAAGCGCCCTGGGGCCTCCTCACAGCCTGGCACTGGCTGACCACGTCGGGAGAGGATGGCGAGGGGTTCGACATGGTCTTCTCTTCCCTCCGGTATTTGCCGAGACCCACTGACGGAGAGGCATTGGTCGCCATAAAGGGGCGGATTGAGCGCGTAGCCTGCACAACTGCCACGGAGGAAATTCTGGCCAACGCCGATCATCACGAATGGCCGCTTGCGTATGCGCTGGCGTGGCTGCACGTGTCAGGGGGCACTTCCGTGATGCCGCCGTGGGTCATGCACCAGTTCCCGGAGGCGGGCGCTCTTGTCCGCAAACTGCGTGACACAGCCTGCACAGACCCCTCGTGCGGATGGTGTCGAGAGCACCACGACGCCGCCAAGGAACTCAAACGATGGTTCGGCTTTGGCGACTTTCGGGCGGAACCCGTCGACGATGATTCCGGCCGACCGATGCAACAGGCCATTACCGAGGCCGCGATGGCCGGTGAACACGTACTCGGCATCCTGCCGACGGGCGCCGGCAAGTCCGTCTGCTACCAGGTCCCTGCCCTGTCGCGCTATGACAAGACCGGCGCGCTAACGGTCGTCATCTCGCCACTCGTTGCCCTCATGGCGGACCAGGTTGCGGGGATGCAGGCGCAGGACATCGATTCCTGTGTCACGGTCAACGGCCTTCTCTCAATGCCGGAGCGATCCGATGCCCTCGACCGCGTGCGTTTGGGCGATGCCAGCATCCTGCTCATCTCGCCTGAGCAGTTGCGCAGCGCCTCCGTCGTCCGCGCCCTCCAACAGCGCGAGATTGGCATGTGGGTGCTGGATGAGGCGCACTGCCTCTCGCGATGGGGCCATGATTTCCGACCCGACTACCGCTATGTTGGCCGCTACATCCGCAAGCGCGCCGGAAAAGGCCCGGTGCCGCCGGTGCTCTGCCTTACGGCGACAGCCAAGCCGGACGTCGTATCGGACATTGTCGACTACTTCCGCAAAGAGATTGACATCAAACTTAGGGTGTTGAACGGCGGCGCTCGACGAACGAATCTCGAATTCGTTGTCGTCCAGACAACGCCGGGCGAGAAGTTCGAACACATTTATCAGACATTGGAGTCAGACCCTCCGCCAGATGAGCCCGGCGGCGCAATCGTCTACTGCGCGACGCGGTCGCACACCGAAGAGGTTGCCCGTTTTCTCCGAGACAAGGGAGTCAGAGCCGAGTTCTTCCACGCCGGACTCCCGCCTGAGACCAAGAAGAACGTCCAACGGAGTTTCATCAACGGTGATCTCCAGGTCATTGTGGCGACAAACGCCTTTGGCATGGGCATCGACAAGCCCGACGTTCGCCTGGTGATTCACGCGGACATCCCCGGCTCACTCGAAAACTACCTACAGGAGGCGGGACGCGCCGGTCGCGACGAGCAGATGGCCAGGTGTGTCCTGCTCTATACCGAAGAGGATGTTGAGCGTCAATTCTCCATGGCTGCCCATAACCGACTCACACGACGCGAGATACACGGTGTCCTGCGCGCGCTCAGGAACATGGATCGAAAGAAGCGCCTCAATGGCCGAATTGTGGCAACAACAGGCGAAATCCTGCTGGAGGACGATGAGCACGCTTTCCAGCGAGACGCCAATACGGACGATACGCGCGCACGAACGGCAGTCGCCTGGTTGGAAGAGTCCGTGCTGCTGACGCGGGAAGAGAACCGGGTACAAGTTTTCCCTTCATCCCTCCGCGTCAATACCCTGGATGAGGCGCAGGAAAAACTGAATGGCGACACCATCACCGGTGAGCGGCGCCGCCAACTCCTGCGGATTGCTGAGTCCCTATTCAACGCGGATCCCGACGACGGAATCTCCACTGATGAGTTGATGCTTGTTGGAGGTCTCTCGCCGGAAGGAGTGCAAGCTGCACTGCATGATCTCGAACAGCTGGGAATCGCCAGCAACGATACGACGCTCACGGCGTTTGTTCACTCGGGCGTCCAGCGAGCATCGCGAGAGCGTTTTGCTCAGGCTGCGGCGCTGGAAGAGGCCATTATCCAGCTCATGCAGGAGTCGGCCTCGGACATGGAGGTCGGCGAATCTCACCCCCTGCACCTACGGCAGTTCACGCAGCAGCTCAAGGATCAGGGGTATTCATATGCCCTGCCTGAACTCGTGCGGCGAATCATTCGTAGCATCGCCGCGGATGGCCGGGGAGAGGGAAGTGGCGCTGGAAGCCTCGGCGTTCGAAGCCTTGACCGGGACACGCTGCGTATCACGCTGCTACAAGAATGGTCACTACTGGCCAGGATGGCTGAACGGCGCCGCACCGCCGCCGAAAGGCTGCTCGACCACTTCCTCAATGCCATGCCGCCCAACACCCGCGGCACAGATATCCTCGTCGAAACAACGCTCGGCAAATTGCAAGAGGCGATAAAGGCGAACATGGTTCTGATGAGCGATGTGAAGAATCCTCTCGCCCTCATGAATCTGGCCTTGCTCTGGCTACATGAGCAGGAGATCATTCGCCTGAATCGCGGCCTGACCATATTTCGGCCGGCGATGACCATTCAGTTGCAAGAGGATCGCCGCGGCTTTGCAAATCCGGACTTTGAACCCCTCAAGATCCACTATAACGAGCAGACGCAACAAGTTCATGTGATGACCGAGTACGTTCAGCGCGGCCTGGAAAGAATGGCCGATGCCGTGCGTCTCGCCATGGATTACTTCAGCCTGCGCCGCGACGAGTTCATACGCCGCTGGTTGCCCAATCGCGAAGAGGACCTGGCACGGCAGACAACACCCGCATCCTGGGATGCCATCGTCGAGAGCCTCAATAACCTGAGTCAGCGCCGGATCGTGGCCGATGAACGGGAGCAAACGAACGTCCTCGTTCTGGCCGGCCCGGGTTCCGGCAAGACGCGCGTGCTGGTGCATCGCATCGCCTACCTCATACGTGTGCGACGCGAAAATCCTCGCAGTATTCTTGCCCTCTCATACAACCGTCATGCCGCAATAGAAATCCGCCGCCGCTTGCAAGAACTGATTGGCGACGACGCGCGCGGCGTGATGGTCATGACGTGCCACGCGCTGGCCATGCGGCTCACGGGCGCAAGCTTCTCAGGGCGCTCCAACAACCCCGCCGATATCGACTTCCGAGGTATTGTGCGGGAGGCGGCGGGACTGCTGCGGGGCGAGGGTCTGCCGCCCGATGATGCCGACGAATACCGCTCACGCCTGCTCGCAGGATTCCGCTGGATTCTGGTCGATGAATACCAGGACGTCGAACGGGATCAATACGACCTGATCTCCGCCCTCGCCGGTCGAACGCTGGCGGAGGAAGACGACAAACTCAGCCTGTTCGCCGTCGGCGACGATGACCAGAACATCTACAGCTTCAATGGCGCCTCTGTTGAGTTCATCCGTCGTTTTGAAGAAGACTACGGCGCAAAGCCAGTCTACCTGACGGACAACTATCGTTCGACGGGTCACATCATCACAGCCGCCAACGCCATCATCGAACCATCGCGAGATCGGATGAAGACCGGACACCCAATCCGGGTGAACCGAGCCCGCCGCGGGGAGACACCGGGCGGCGAGTGGGCGCAGTGGGACCCGGTTGGCAAGGGGAGAGTTCAGATTCTTCCCGTTGGAGATTTTCCCATCTTGCAGGCGCAGACCATTGTCAGTGAGCTCAAGCGCCTGTCCGGTCTTTCGCCTGAATGGGACTGGTCGAAATGCGCCGTGATTGCGAGAGACTGGCGCTTCCTGGACCCGATCCGCAGCCTGTGCGAACTGGAGGGGATTCCAGTCCAAATGGCCAACGAGGATTTCACCGGCATCTGGCGACTGCGAGAGTCGCAGGCACTGGTGACTTGGCTCAACCAAAAGGGCTCTGACAACGTCACCGCTAAGGACATTCGCCACTTTGTGGGAGAATTGCCAAAGAATCCGTGGGCCGAATTGCTAGCTGAGGCCATCGACGAATATGCGCTTGAAACCGGCGGAGCGGAGACCCCCGTCGCCCATGCCATTGAGTGGCTGGCAGAATGGAGCCGCGACGCACGGCGACGGCAACGCGGTCTGCTACTTTCAACGGCGCACCGCGCCAAAGGTCTGGAGTTTGACCATGTTGTCGTACTCGATGGCGAATGGGAGAGGATCGGCAACGGCGAGGACAGGGACGCACAGCGCCGCCTCTATTACGTCGCAATGACGAGGGCCCGAAAGACCCTTAGCCTAGCTCGCCTCTCATCGCAGCGGCATCCCTTCCACGATGCCCTTCCCAACAATCCCGCGATACTATGGCGCGATCCGCTGGCCGGATTGCCTCCGGTCCAACCGGAACTGGACCGGCGATACATTCGGCTCAGCCTCAAGGGTGTCTTCCTGAGTTTCGCGGGGTACAGGCCGCCTACTGATAAGGTTCACCGTGCAATAGCTGCCCTATCACCGGGGGATCCACTACAACTTCGATTTCAGTCTTACCGATGGGAATTAGTGGACAGCGGTGGCACAGTCGTAGGCAGACTTTCGGGGAGCTTCTCGCCGCCCGTGGGGATGCGCTGTTCTTACGCCACGGTCATGGCAACCGTGAGCTGGGACAAAGGTAATTCGACTGCGGGCTATCAACCAAACCTACAGTGCGATGAGTGGGAAGTCGTCGTGCCGGAACTTGTTTTTGAGCCTGATATACAACAATTATCAGTGGAGCCTGACGCCGTTGCACGTTCGGAGCGCCCGCCGGCAGATTAGGCACACAAAGGAACGCCAAGGTGAAAATAACTGTTGTCGGCCTGGGACATGTGGGAATAGTAGCGGCCGCCGGTCTGGCCATTGCAGGGCATGACGTCCTTGGAGTGGATGTGGATTCGGAGCGCGCAGCGCTTCTTCAGGATGGCAGATTGCCATTCTATGAGCCCGGCTTGCCAGAACGCTTGAAGCGGGTTTATCGAAGTGAGTCTATCCGTGTTTTGCGCGCAAATGATGTTGACGAGGATCTCGGGGACGTTGCACTTATTGCGGTAGGGCGCAGACCGCTGGGAGGCGAGGCTGACGCAGAACCCGTAGTGGACGCTGTGCGATGGGTGTTGGCACAGCGCCATGAGAACCTGGTCATTGTGAACAAGAGCACGGTGCCGCCTGGGATGGGAAGGCGGCTGATTGAGGAAGAATTGGGAAGCGCGGGTGTCTCTTACGTCGCAAATCCGGAGTTCCTCCGGGAGGGGCAAGCCCTCTCAGACTGGGACCGCCCTGACCGTATCGTTTTAGGAGTTGAGTCGGGTTCAAACCGGGCGCTTGAAACAGTTCAGGTGATGTACTCGCAAATCGATGCCCCCTTTCTCGTCACAGACACAACGAGCGCCGAAATGATCAAGCTGGCAAGCAACGCTTTCCTGGCTACGCGCATTTCCTTTATAAATGAAATCGCCGCCCTCTGTGACTCAGTTGGCGCGTCGATTGACGATGTGAGCCGGGGCGTGGCATTGGACGCTCGCATGGGGACGCAGGTTTTCGCGGGGACCGGTTACGGTGGCTCGTGCCTGCCCAGCGATGTTGAGTCGCTAGTCACCCTCGGATCGGAACTCGAATCGTCAACCGGATTCCTCAAGTCAGTCCAACAAGTCAATCAGAAACAGCGTCTCCTGCCGGTTCAAGTTCTCAAGGAAAGATTCGGTGGGGACTTGGCCGGAGTGCGAGTTGCTGTGCTCGGTCTTTCGTTCAAGCCGGACACAGATGATGTGAGAGACGCGCCCTCGCTCCATCTCATACGTGCCCTCTCCGCGTCCGGCGCAATTGTGACCGCCTACGACCCCGCAGCAGTGGCGGCGGCAACGGCACATCTACCCGAATCCGTTCACAAAGCAGAGAGCATCACCGAGGCAGCCGAAAGAGCCCAGGCCCTGATCCTTATGACGGAGTGGGAAGAAATCGTTAACTGCGATTGGCGAGTTGTTGCCGCGGCTATGGCCCTGCCCCGCCTCGTTTTCGATGGCAGAAATGCCCTGGATCGAGACAAATTGTCCGCGCTGGGGTTCGATTACATCGGTGTTGGTCGGGGTAAAATCGGGAACAACCGCCCTGCCGCCTCCCGGGAGCAATCTGAGTGACAACCGGACGCGTCCTCATAACAGGAGTTGCGGGATTCGGCGGCTCCTGTCTCGCCAAGTCACTTCTTGCCGCCGGATGCGAGGTGACAGGGCTCGACGTTACTCCGCCATCCCATGCCGCGTCACTGGCCGTTGAATTGAGCAACCCAAATTTTCACTATGTGTGGAAGAGCATCCAGGACATCCAGCCTTCAGACGTAGAAGGTCACGAGATCATCGCTCACATGGCTGCTCAGCCGGATACGCCCCTCGCATTTGAATCGCCTCGCTACACCGTCCTCCAAAACATCGAAGGAACCGTCGCACTATTGGAGGCAATACGTAGGGCGGGAGGCGTTCAAAAGGTCATCTTCGCAGGCTCTGGGAATGAGATCGGTCGACCGCTCACTATCCCAATTACTGAGGACCACCCCCTCACTCCCCACAACCCCTACGGATTTTCGAAGGCGGCCGCTGAGTTGGCCATGTGGGCCTGGCATCGGGCGTATGGCGTGCCGTCTGTCGTCCTTTCAACGGGTGTCGTCATCGGCCCAGGCATGCGCCGCGAGGTGTTCATCTTCAGATGGCTATGGAGGGCGCTTAAGGGAGAGCCAATCGTCATTGAGGGTGGGCAACAGACGCGGGACGTCACATACATCGACGATGTGGCAGACGCTTGGACTCGTACAGTCACGGCCCCCGTAGAAGATGTTGTTGGTCAGAAGTTCTACGTCGGATACGGCGAGGAGCGAACGGTTGAGGATCTGGCTGAAGCCTGCCGTCTAGCCGCGGGTAGCGACGTTCCGTTGGAGCGTGTAGGATACCGACCCGGCGAAGAGGGGCAGCGGGAGGCCTTTACCAATGAGAAGGCTCGACGAGTCCTGGGTTATGAACCTCAGACCGCTCCGGACACGGCAATCGCGCTAACCGCCGAATGGGTACGTAGTCTCCTCTAGACCCCTCCACGAGCATTTCAGACCGGCATCTGAACGCCATAGGATCAGGCCATCCAAATACTGCGGCCACGGGACCTCGTCATGACGTAGACCGAAAAGACGCGCCATGAACACGGCGAGGATCGCGTCATGCGTGACGAACACTCTCATGCACCCATCGTGCCCCAACTCGCTGGCAGTCAGCCTCAGAAGTAAGTTGATGCCCTCCGCGGTCGGCCTCATACCGGGCGGCGGCGCGTCTTCATGCAATTGTTGGCGAACGATTTCGAGAATGCCGTGCTTGAGGAAGTATTGACCGGCCTCGTCACCGGTCACGAACGGTCCCGGTTCCCCAAGAATCGCATTACCAACAATCTTCGGGCTCCACCCTGCCCTACGCGCTAAGGCCGCAGCCGTTTGTACACACCGGGGCAGCGGACTGCATCGGACGGTTTCCCCTCTCCACCCGGATAGCACAGCCCCCAACTGCTCTGCTGATTCGATGCCTGCCGATGTCAGTGGCACGTCTTGGCCGAATTCGCCTTCGGGAATCACCTCGCGCTCGGCATGACGAACAATAAGTGAGACATCGGCACCGACCGGAACAGATCGAAGTCCCTCCTCAATCGACTTGACTGTCTCAGGAAGCGTCATTCCGCCAGTGCTCGAATCACGGAACTTACTGTATCGGTCTTTGTGACGTCCAGCAGTTGGAATCCGGCTCTGTTCAATAGGGCGGTAAACTGCTGCTCATTCCGCTCCTGTCCGCCCGTCATCACAAGCATGTTGAGATCCAGCAGCCCACCGGACGGGGCACTGTCATCAAGAACCATTTCAAGAATGTAGAGACAGCCACCGGATGGCATCGCTCTGTGCGCCTGCTTTAGGATTCGAAACGCGTCGCCATCATTCCAATCGTGGAGCACGCGGGCGAGGACGACCGTTTCTGACTTCATCGGCCACTCATTGAACAGGTCACCGGCGATGAATTCGCACCTGCCCTCAACGTCCTCCGGTGGCGCGGCTATGCCAATGACTTCCGGCCTGTCCATGACTGTTGCCGTCAACCGGGGGTGTGCTCGCAGGAGGGCGAACGACAACTCACCTGTCCCCCCACCGGCATCCAGAATCGAACCACAGAATTCGAGGTCGATAGCACTTGCCAGTTTCTCGTAATCATGGCGGGCATACGATGCCATCGCCGAGTGATAACTCTCTAAGGCGGCTCCATCATTTATCAGTTGGTCAAAGTAGCTCGTGCCTTGGCCGCCTCGCTTGCCTGGCGTCCCGTCCCTGGACACCTCAATGAGATGATTCCAGGCGTCGTAGCTGTCCCGCCCCCAGTGGACAGCGGCATCCGCCATCGAGGAGGAATGTTCTCGAAGGAGAAGCTCGCCCCTCTCAGTGGCTCGGTAGCTGCCCTGCCCGTCCGGGTTGACGAGCCCAAGTTCCTGTAGGGCTCGCAAGAGACGCCCGCCCATTGACGACGCGAGGCCACATTTTCGATTAAGCTCCTCGCCGGACGCGGGTAGCGCTTCAAATACACCAACCTCCACCGCAGCTCGTATGACTTGCGTGCGCCAGTGGCCAACCATGTCGCCGGACAATTCCTCCAGCGACGAACGGAGGGGCGCCCTTAGACCGAGAATTGTCATGCCGGACTCATCTATCACGGACAGTGAGCCATCCTGCCATTCCACCCGTGCCTGCCCGTTGTAGAAGGGCTCCACCGACGTGAAGCGGCGAGAATAGATTGCTTCGCCATTGAGGTTCACGTGAAGCCAGCCTTGTTCGTCACGAGCGCGGGCATGACCCTTGTGATAAACATCCAGATCAAGGAACCATCGGTTATGCAGCAGGTTGCCCCGTGTGTCTATGTGGGTGTGCTTGCCGTCATCCCGCTGAACAACGGCGATGCCATCGCGAAAATCTCCCACATAGCGGTACCGTTGCGGGTATGCCGGTGACCCGTCCCCCGTGATATGGAAGTATTGTCCCTGCCCGACCCTCACAGGACAATGGCCGTTCTGAAAGTTGCCGCACCAGGAATACCGTTCCTTGTAAAGAGGTGTGCCATCGGCAAGGATGTGAAACCACCCGTCCTCGGCATCAACCGCTGCGCGTCCTTCATAAGACCCGAATGTCCTACGGAAGCGTGATTCGTAGGCTGACCGCCCATCGGGAGTTACGTGATAGGCGCCAGAATCATCGATGATCGGTGCAAGGCCCGGTTCGTGAAACTTGAGAACTTCGTGAAACCGAGCCGCATACAATGGCTGCCCATTTTCGCCGTTGACGTGATGTGTACCTTGCGGTGCGACCTTGCTGGTCTTCCAGTCATCAGTCCAGCGGGAAAAGTGAAAATAGGGTGATGCGTTATCGTAACGAATGTCCTCGGTGACATGCGGCACACGAAGAGAAGCCTGTCCCCTCGTGAGACGACTAAGGTACTCGACCACCTCGTCTGTTTCGCCTTCGCCGATTTGATCCCCTGCGGCCCGCCTTGCATGAACCCAGATTGCTCTGCGGTGAAATGCCCAGTCGGGATTCCAGGGGCCTCGCTCAAGTAGAGCAGCCAGACTCCTGAATTCCAGGTACCAGGTTGCGCGTGGTCGTTCGGACGAATTGGGTTCGGAGTAATGAAGAACGTGAACGTTGTGAATAACAACGTCGCCAGCGTGTGTGGTGACGGGTACGAACTGGTCTTTGCAGTCTCTTAGTATCGCGGCGACCGTGTCCGTGGTCACCGGCCCGAGATGATGGCTGCCGGGCAAGAAGTAGACAGGATTCTCGCTATCGTCGTGCAGGGAAATGCCCAGGCTGTGGATGGTCTGCCGCGCCGGGTCAAGCCCAATGTCCTGGTGCGCCCCAACCTCTTCCCCTACAAGTGGCATCTTGATGAGCAGGTCTTCCCAGGTGAGCACCGAGTCCTTAGCGGGCAGAAGTTGATCAACGATGTCACTGATTTCCGAGCGGCCCAGCGCCGCCATGAATTCAGGGTACTTGTCGAGAGCGTACGCGAGTTTCAGGGGCACGCCTTCCGGTGTTCGAACCAGATCCTCTGATTCCGAATAGTCGTTCACAGACCCCAAGGCAAGTCGGGCTAGAATTTCGACTATGTCCGACGGGAGCACATCTGTTATGTGTACGAAACCGTCACGTTCCAGTTGAGTCTTCCACGTTCGGTCGATCATCTCGCTTCTCCGTCATCAGCGCAATTCGCACGTTCTTTGCTCATTCCATTGGTGGCCGCCGCATGTTGCAGCCCTGGCACAGCGGCCGCTCCAGGTAATTCGCCTGCAAATCCTTGTAGGCGGGGCTGGCCCAAATGTCTGAGATGTCGATGTCCTGTAGGTTTCCGAAGTCGCCCAGTGAACGTCGCAGCACGTCCGGCGCGCAACATGGATTATATCGGCCATCCGACGCCACCCACGCCTCCTTCCCCAGGAAGGGGCACACTGCGTCAGGAGCGATATTGCCATCGCCGTGTTCATCCAGTCGGAAGATGTTCTCCAACAGAACTCTTTGGCCATTGGCCAGTCGATACTTCTCGGCCGCCTCATACGCCTCATCAACGACGGTGTTCCAGCGGGAGATGGCTTCCGGATTTCGACGCATCGACTGACCATGAATTTCCTTAAAGTGCGCCCAAAGATGGTGTCCCTTGACTCGGTCCACCCCCAACTCAGCAGCCAGTTTCACAACGTCTGGGAGTTCGGCAATGTTGACCTCCATGAACGTTAATTGAAAGGTGACTCGACAGTAATTTCCGCCACCTGCCACATACTCGTCCCGCACAGCAACAAAAGTCCGAACGTTCTCGACAACTCTCTCCCAATTCGTGCCGAGCATGACGCGCTCTTGCGTCTCTTTGGTGGCGCCGTTCCAGGAAATTTTGACATCTGACGCCACCGGAACGATTCGCTCAGCCCAAGCCTGTGGCCCACGCTGAGGGAACGTCCCGTTCGTCGTCAGATTCATCTTCACGTCGTATTCGGCGCACAGGTCGAGGATCTCGTCGAAGTGCCGATAGACCAGCGGCTCGCCCATCGTGGAAGGGATGATCTCTCGCAGTGGGGTCCCCACAGAATCTGCGAGTACCCGTCGAATCAGCTCAATATCCATCCTCCGTTTCGAGCGTCCTTCGGCGATTCTATCCTTCTGCGTAGAACTGAACGGTGAATGATCCTCGCACATGATGCAGTGGAGGTTGCAGTCGTCCGGGTTCGTATCGAACGTTATTCGCCATGGGCCGGGGCGTTCAGCAGAAACAGCAGTGTTATCCATCGGTGTGCTCCTCCCTGCCCGAGAGCAGATTCTCGTAAATCCTCTCGATCTCAAGCGTGTGTTCAGTCATGTCGATTACATTGCCGTCTTCAGACTGCAAATAGCCCCGTCTACCCAGGCGTCGCGCCAATTCAGGGTTATCCGCAAGTCGTTGCATCTGTTTGCTGAGCGAGACAGGATCGCGATGCTCGAAGAGCAGACCGTTTTCCTCGTGATGCACATATTCCGCCATCCCTCCGTAGTCCGCGGTGATCACGGGCACGCCGGCTTGCAATGCTTCGTGGATGACGAGCGGCGAGTTTTCCGCCCAGATTGATGGCACAACTATGGCGTCGCAACGATTGAAGACGTCTCCCATGATGTTGGCATTCTCATACTCGCCCATCCACTGCACGCGTTCACCTGCAGCACGTGGAAGCGCATTGGCTCTTACCCGCAAGCTAGCTGACTCTGCGCCTCTGTCCCTTCCCCAAATACGCAGTTGGGCATCGCCAGCGACCCGGCCAAATGCCTCGATGAGGTGGTCGACGCCCTTTGCCGGAATGTGGGTCCCGATGTAGCCGAACGTGACGGGTTCCCCGCCGGCCCTGTCGCGTCCACCTAGGCGGCCGCGGTGAAAGCCGTAGTCGAGATACATGAGCTTGTTTTCCGGTAGACCGAATTCGTCCCGAAAGCGCCCCAGCAGATACCGGGACGGCGCAATGAATACGTCAACGGCATCGCATGCCTCTCGAACATGCCCCATTCGCCTACCGACCCATCCCGTCCAATACTCAACGTCAGTCTCCCGGGCCTCCGCGTCGCCGCCAAAGTACCGGGCGTAGCAGTGAACCGCGCATTTGCGATCATCTTGTCCGTCACAGAGCGCCCAATTGTCTGACGGGTCTTCTGGATACAACTGGATGAATTGGCCTCGCGGACACATTAGCCAATAGTCGTGCAGTGTAAAGACGATAGGAATTCCGCGACGCCGCGCCTGGAACACTAATGACGTTGACAGGTGATTCAGGTGGCCGACATGAACCACGTCCGGCTGCAATCGATCGAGCAGCCCGTCGAACATTTCGTCCACCTCGGAATGGCTGTATCCGTCCCGCGCCCGCGCCATGTTAATCACGTGGAGAATGATCCGCGGGTCGGCCGGGTCGACATCTGTTTCCATCGCGTATTCCGGCAAGAAAATGTTCTCTTGCCGAGTGAAGACGTGAACCTCATGCCGATCAGCGAGGGCCTGGGCAAGTCCCTGCGTGTAAACCTCAGACCCGGCGTTATACCGCATCGGGTACCCATGGATGACTTGGAGGATTTTCATGGTAGCGATACTGGAGGAATTCCTTCTTGACTGCGGCAATCATGCCGCATCCGGAGCCGGGCCTCAAGGTCGCCCCTACCACAAAGCGAATCTTCGCTCCGCAGCGACTTCCTGATTGTCGTGTGTGTCACCGTGTTGCTGCTACATCACTGAAACACCCGCTCAGTTCGCAGTATTGACTGCTTTCGCCCACCCAAACCGCCAGTCCCAAGTCATCTCGCATCGCAAAGGTTCGCACTGCGGTCCTGGCAGGGGTATACCTGCTTTCTCCAGTGCGTCTATCGTTTGACTTGCGTTTACTGATTCGCGCTTACGGTCGAGTGGGGCCGTTGCAGCGTCTGCACGGTATCTCATTATTGCGTGTAAAAGAGACTGACCTCAGCCCATGTGCCCTTTCTACGGTTGATCCTCATCCTCTCATCAAGGGCGCATTGTTTGTCTCTGGCTTACCAAGGACTTCTGCGTATACTTCCGTTTTAGGGGTTCAGGGTGGCGACCACACTCTTCCGCGAGAGGAGCTAGATCAAAATGTCCAGGCGCTCCTTGAGTTTGTTGGTGGTCATCCTGGTCATCGCTGCCGTGGCGCTCGTTTTCATCTTGTCGCGTGGTTCGCAACCGGCGGAAGCTCCCCTGCCAACGCCCGTCTCAGATCTCACATCGACGGCCACGGTCACAGCCACGTCAAGTCCGAGCCCTGTTCCAACAAGTTCTCCAGAGCCTTTACCTACCTCACAGCCAACGTCTACGCCAACGCCCAGCCCGACGCCGGACGTCCAGTTTGTCGCGGTGAGCAACGGGGCGTTCCACACTTGCGCACTTCGGATTGACGGGGCTCCCAAGTGTTGGGGCGAGAACAGCATGGGCCAGGCATCGCCACCAGAAGAGGAGCTGCTAGTCGCCATCAGCAGCGGATACTCGCACACATGCGGGCTGCGGGCGGACGGCTCGGCGATATGTTGGGGTGACGATGAGGATGGTCAAGCTTCTCCGCCAATGGGAGAGCAATTCGCATCAATCAGCGCCGGCATTTCCCATACGTGCGGCCTGCAAGAAGATGGCAGCCCGATTTGCTGGGGCAACGACGGGAGCGGACAATCGTCCCCGCCGGAAGGTGAACTGTTGACGGCGATTGCCAGCGGAGGGCCGCACACCTGCGGGCTGAGGGAGGACGGCACGGCGGTTTGCTGGGGGCAGCAGCCGCAAAACATGGGCGGCTTCGCAGGAGGGTGGAATGAGACCCCGGAAGGCGAGTTCTTCGCGCTTGATGCTGCGGGTGGCTATACGTGTGCGATCAGTCAGGATACCTCTCCGGTGTGTTGGGGCGGTTGGTCGGATGTTAGTTTTGGAGGACAGTATCCGTCATCGTATGCCGGGCGTCTGACCACAATTAGTGTCTCAGGCGGACAGGGCTGCGGCTTGTGGGAGAATGGCACGCCGTATTGTTGGGGTGTCATCCTCCATCCCTACCCTACCAGCGACAGATTCTCGGAAATCAGCGTAGGGCTAGACCATATATGCGCCATCCGCAAGGCCACAGGCGCGATCGTTTGTTGGGGTGACGACGAGCACGGGCAGGCAACGCCGCCTCTCGGTGAACGGTTTGTTGGCCCGGAGCCCGAGCCGGAAGAGCCTCCACCACCGACCGTTCCCCTTGTTTCCATCAGCAGTGGTGAAAAGCATGTCTGTGGCCTCGACGAGAACGAGAACATCCACTGTTGGGGGAACAACGAATACCATCGCTCGACACCCCCGCCAGGCGAGCGGTTCATGCACGTGAGCGCCGGCGAGGATCACACCTGCGGCGTGAGGAATGATGGGTCGATTGTCTGCTGGGGAATTGACGCTTACGGGCAGGCATCTCCGCCGGATGGCAATGATTTCGTGTCAGTCAGCAGTGGCGATCAGATCTCCTGCGCGTTGCGGCAGAATGGCGCGGTCGCATGTTGGGGCAGAGGTGAGGACGATGCAGCGGCCGCTCTGGAAGGTAAGACATTCATTGCAGTTAGCAGCGGTACCAACCACGCCTGTGGAATACTTGCAGACGGCGGCCCGATGTGCTGGGGTTCCAATCTCTATTCGCAGGCTTCCCCGCCGACAGGCGTGACTCTTCGTTCCATTAGCGCAGGCTATTTCCATACGTGCGCTCTGACGTTGGACGGCACACCGTTATGTTGGGGCGCCACGATATCCCCGTTCAGCGGCGGACAAACTTCTCCTCCGGAAAACGAGCGGTTTTCACAGATCAGCGGTGGCTACTTGCACACATGCGCGTTCAGGGAGGATGGCAGCCCGGTTTGTTGGGGAGGAGAGCCAAGCAGCTTTTGGAAGGACTACGGGCAGGCCTCACCCATTCCAGGGGAGAGAGTAATCGCAATCAGCAGCAGCCGGAATTTCACATGTGCATTGAGAATAGACGGCTCCCACGTCTGTTGGGGAGATGCTCCGGGTTCAGGGGCGCCCGGCAGAGTCAGCTTGGAATCGATCGGCAGCAGGACGTTAGCTTCGCTCAGCAACGGTGAGGGTTTCACCTGCGGGGTCGATATCGACGGCGGCCTTGTGTGCTGGGGTATCAATGAATACGGACAGGCAACACCTCCGGCGGGCGAGACATTCGTTGCCGTTACTAGTGGCCAGAGACACGCGTGCGGCCTTCGTGAGGACGGCGCTGTCATCTGTTGGGGAGACGATGCTCAGGGGCAGTCATCTCCGCCGGAGGATGCCGTATTCATTGCCATCAGCAGCGGATGGACGTACACGTGTGGAATCCTCCAGGATGGCGTCGCCACATGCTGGGGACGTGATCGATATGGGGAAACGAACCCGCCGCAAGACAGGCGATTCACAGTCATTAGCAGCGGTAGTGGGCATGCCTGCGGGGTGGAAATCGACGGATCGGCGCTGTGCTGGGGCAGGGACGTTCACGGGCTATTGTCACCACCGGAAGTCAGGCCTTTCACCGCCATTGCCAGTAGTGTAACCCATACCTGCGCTTTGCAGGGCGACGGTCGTCCCGTTTGCTGGGGAGACCCCTACGGGCGCGTGACGAATACTCCTCATTTTGAAGAGTTCGTTTCGCTGACGGCCGGCTATCGCTACACCTGCGGAGTCCGAGAAAATGGGACGGTCACTTGCTGGGGCGAGGGCTCGCCGCTCGCGCCCTCTGACACGACATTCGCCGCGCTGAGCATCGGCGATAGGCACACGTGCGGCATCCGGGACGATGGGACTCCCGTCTGCTGGGGTGAGGGGTTCGAAACGGAAACCGTCAGCGCAAGGCATTCCACTTACCAGTCGGTCGCCAATCTGTCGTCCACCGCAATCAGTGGCGGGACCAAGCATACGTGCGTCCTCCTCGAAGATGGAACACCGGTCTGTTGGACCCAATCGGGTTATGCGTCGTCAAGGTATGGGGTGGAGCGCGTACCGTACGGCGAGAAGCTGGTTTCGATTAGCAGCGGCGGAGAGCACGCCTGCGGACTGCGGGAGGACGGAACGCCGGTCTGCTGGGGCGCCGATTGGTCCGGCCAAACAACTCTCCCTACTGATGAGATATTTGTCCACCTGAGCAGTGGCTACGATCACATGTGTGGTCTGAGGGTAGATGGCACGGCGCTTTGCTGGGGCGACAATGAATCCGGACAAGCGTCGCCGCCGGAATTTGAGAGATTCGTTTCTCTCAGCTCAAGCGGTGTTTACCGCACCGAGCACATGTGCGGTCTACAGCAGGACGGAACTGCGATCTGTTGGGGTGATAACGAGTGGGGCCAGGCAACACCGCCTGAAGGCGTATCTTTCTCAGCAATCAGCGTCGGTCGGAGCTATACATGCGGCCTGCGCTCCGATGACCGGACGGCAACCTGTTGGGGACGCGGACAGGAAGGTCGGACGGCTCTTCTGGCGGGAGTGCAATTCTCGACCCTAGCAAGTGGGGGTAGTCACATTTGTGGTCTCCAGGCGAACGATGGCATCGCCGTCTGTTGGGGATCAAACCGGGGTCCCCTCAGCGGTTTTAGTGGTCAGGCCACGCCTCCATATGGGGTCGCGTTCTCAGAAATAGGCGCCACAGAGGATGCAACCTGCGGGATCAAGACTGAAGACTCCAGCGTCATCTGTTGGGGCGCCGGCTATGAGGTTGATACCTCCGGCTTTATCAGCTACGAGGAGGCTCAGAGCGATTCCTTCGCGTCGATAAGCGCCGGCAATCAACACATTTGCGGTTTGCGGCCGGATGGGAGCGCGGCGTGCTGGGGAGAAAGCGAGCTTGGCCAAGCCTATCCACCACCGGCGCGTTTTTCTGTCATCAGCAGCGGGGCCATCCATTCTTGCGGACTACGCGCGTCCGACGGGAAAGCCCTTTGCTGGGGCAGCAATTACCTGCCTGCGAATATCCTCAGTGACTATAGCGCGCAGGCCACGCCACCCAATAGTGAGCATTTCACAGCCATCAACGGCGGGCTTGGCCACACATGCGCGCTGCGTGTGGACGGAACAGCGGCTTGCTGGGGTCTGAATGAACATGGCCAGTCATCACCGCCTAAAAATGAAGTGTTCGAGTCGATTGTGAGTTTCTACGCCATTTCATGTGGACTGCGTGCCGATGCTGTAGCGGTCTGCTGGGGCGACACATACAGCAACGGGGGGTTCACGCAGGAATACGCGGGGATCGCAGAGTTTGGCGCAGGCTATAGCGGAAGCCAAGCCTGCGGGCTACGATCGGATGGCTCTACGTTCTGCTGGACACAGGGTTCTCAATCTCAACTGGATCTCCCTCCCGGGGACGAAACGTTCATGGCGATTGCGTCAGGGGCGTCCCACGGCTGTGGCCTGAGGCCGGATGGATCGGCCGTCTGCTGGGGCGACAATTTCACAAGGAACCGGGGTATTTGGGACGGACGCGCATCTCCGCCGGAGAACGAAACTTTCACCGACATCACGGCCGGCGGCGATTTCACATGCGCTCTGCGGGACGACGGCTCACCTTTCTGTTGGGGAAAGGGCTACGACACGCCGGAGCCTGAGCGCCATACGTATCAGTCAATCACCGATGAGAAGTTCGTGGACATCGGAGCAGGGTGGAACTACACATGCGGACTCAGGAAGAACGGCACGGTCGTTTGCTGGGGAGATTCGAACATGGGTTACGTGAATACTCGGCTGTGGCCGCCGGAGGGCGAGACGTTCGCTTCCATCAGCGCCGGCAATAACCACGCCTGTGGCCTGCGGGCCAACGGCACAACCGCATGCTGGGGCAAAAACGTGAACAGAGCCGCGTTCCCGGACAGCGAAGCGCAGCTTGTCACGATGTCCGCCAATCGTTCTACAACCTGTGGACTGGACTGGCAGGGATTTGCAAAGTGTTGGGGACGGATTGGCAGCGTGTCAGGCCGAGACTATATCCCTGCTCCACCCGCCTCAGAGACATTTGCCACAATCGATGTTGGCGGCGGTCATGTCTGCGCGCTGGAGGCGGACGGCGCTGCAGTTTGCTGGGGGTACAAGGCAAATGGCAGCGTGGCGGCTCCAGAAGACAAACGGTTTGCCCGGGTAAGCGCCGGCAGCAGTTTTACTTGTGCCTTGGAGCAGGACGGCTCACCGGTGTGCTGGGGGGCAGAAAGGGAGGAGACCAACTTCGGACAGGCTGACCCTCCCCTAGAGGAGCGGTTCATCGACATAAGCAGCGGAGACTATCACGTTTGTGGTCTGAGGGAGAACGGGCAAGCGGTCTGCTGGGGAGCTCAGGACGGAGCCGAATCCACGGGGAACAGTGTGTTTCAGGCGGGTTACGGACAGGCGTCACCGCCCTCCGCCGAGCGATTCACGGATCTAGTCGGCGGCGCCCACCATACGTGCGGACTGCGACATGATGGCTCCCTGGTGTGCTGGGGCGAGGGTTTTCCGCCGCCGGACCCGGCAGGGAACCCCACCACTCCTGCCCCTGCCCTTTCTTCGCCCCTGCCTCTCCCTACTCTTCCTTCGCTTGCGGACGGGGTTGTTCCATCGGATGTTCCCCTTCGCCTACACGGAGAGATCAGGGTCGATACCTCCAAGGCGGGCAATATTATTTTGGATTGGGCGCAAACAAGATTCAAATGGATCGGCCCGGACGTCACCTTCGATACTGGCCCTTTCCCTGGAAGCACAAGCGAATTCGCTCTTGATCGTTTCGCCAGAGGAGAAAACGACTTTGCGCTTGTCGACGCGGAGATGAGTGACGAGCAAGTCGCGGTGGCCGTAAGCCATGGCATCCGCTACGTCCAGGTTCCAATCGGCATGGGGGTCACCAGCATATACACCAGCCCCAATGTCGATTTCGTCGAGTGTCTTACCGTTGAACAGTTGCGCACCATCTGGAGTAAAGAATTATTTAGTGTGACGTGGCGTGACATCGACCCGAGCTGGCCGGCGGAGTCCGTAAACCGGGTAACCATCCGAAGTTCTGCCTTTATCCGAGCTCTCTCCAAGCTGACTGGCGTTGGCTCCGCATCCTTGCGCTTCGAACAATCATCTCCAACGGTCGCTCATACGGTGGACGGCCAGGAATACGCCATCGGTTTTGGAGACGCGAGTGAAAGGGTTCGCTCCAGAACGCTTGCGAACAAATTGGCAATTGACTTTGGTGACGGCTGCATAAGTCCCGAGACAAAACACTACATTGATGGCAGTTACAAGGCTTTGTTCGGTCCGCTTTACCTGTATGTGAATGAGGAGAGTCTCAGCCGGTCGGAGGTAAGGATATTCTTGCGCTACTTCATGGAGAATGCCAGGCCAATAGTAGGTCGAGCCGGATACATACCCTATTCCAGGGATCAGTACCTAGAATTCTCTGCGCCACTCTTCGAGTGAACGGGCCGCCCTCCGCTCAGGGACGGCCGAACCCCTTGGCTAGTCTTTAGTTTGGCGCCGTCGCATGCCGAACGCTGATGCCAGTTCCACGCTTACCGCAAAAGTTCGCAATACAGTCCCGGCAGGGGTATTTTTTGTTTTTCTCCAGTGAGAGCTTTGTTTGACTCTGTTTTGGGTTTCATTGGCGATGATGTACATCGGGCTCGAAGTAGGAGGCATATCTCACATAATCTCGCCTTGGCGGCAATTCATCGGCGCCGCTAAGGATCCTCGGCGCAGAACGCGACCCTTATTTGCGCGCCACGCTGCGGATAAAGGGTCAGCTCTCCCATCCCCATGAGCGACCTGGGGACGCAGCCTGTGAGCCGGTTACGATCCAGGTTTAGTTGCCGAAGCCTCGGCAAATCTCCAAGTTCGCGCGGGATGGAACCGGTCAGTTCGTTGTCCTGGAGAGAAAGACGCCAGAGATCTGTCAGGGCGCCGAGTTCCGCCGGTATAGGCCCGCTCAATCTGTTCCCACTAAGCGCCAGTTGTTCCAGGTTGATGAGGTTCCCGAGCTCCGTCGGTATGGGGCCTGTCAGTTCGTTGTCTGCGAGCTTTAGCCACGTCAGCCTTGGCAAGTTTCCAAGTCCGGGAGGGATTGGCCCGTTCAGTTGATTGTTGCTGAGATCCACATAGGCCAGTCCGGCTACAGCCGCCAACTCGTTAGGGATGGGCCCTGTCAATTGATTGTCATCCAGATAGAGTGAACTCAGCTTGGACATTTTCCCCAGTTCGGGCGGAATTGAACCCGTCAACTGATTGCTGCCGAGGCCAAGTGTATACAAGCTGCTGAGGTTTCCAAGTTCAGGCGGGATGGGGCCGGAAAGCATATTGTGAGAGAGTGCCATGTTTTCCAGGTTCTGCATCCTTGACATTTCCGATGGTATCGGCCCTGAAAGCTCATTGCCCTGGAGTTCGAGCCGCTCTAGCCTGGTGAGTTGCCCAATCTCCGGGGGCAGTGGGCCAGTTAGCGAATTGTTGGAAAGCCCCAGGCTTCTGAGGCTGCTAAGATTGCCAATCCCGTTCGGAATTGGCCCACTCAATTCATTGCCGCCCAGCGAGATATCGCTCAATGAACTGAGCTTGCCGATTTCAGGCGGGATTGGGCCAGTCAACTCGTTGTCATAGAGATTTATGAGAAAAAGATTCTCAACGTCTCCCAGTTCAGGCGGCAAGGGCCCCGTCAGGCGATTCTTGGGCAACAGTAGACGCTTCAGCTCAGTGAGTTTGCCAAACTCCGGCGGAATCGAACCGGTGATGTTGTTCTCGTACATCTCGATCCAGTCAACGCGCCCGTCGTCGTTCACACTGACGCCATACCACTGATTCAACGGTCTGTCGCTAAGCCAGCCGGTTTTCCTGGTCCAATCGTCACCGCCTGTCGCATTGTAGAAGGCGATGAGGGCGTCTCGATCTTCTGACGAAACTTCCTCAAATCCTTCAATCTGATTGCCTGTGAGACTAAGCGTCCCGTGCTCCCTGAGCCTGCGAAGTTCAGAGGGGAAAGTACCCGTCAGCATATTGTTTGCAAGGTCAAGTAGTTCCAGATCATCAAGTGTTCCAAGCTCCGGCGGGATGGGGCCGGTTAGTTGATTGTCAGCGAGATACAAATATTCAAGGTTGGGGAGGTTGCCCAGTTCCGGGGGGATGGGGCCGGTGAATTGATTGTTGGAAAGCCTTAGAGTTCGCAGCGAGTGGAGGTTTACGAGTTCAGGTAGTATCGGGCCGGTCAATTGATTGTTAGAGATATTTAGGGTTCGCAAGCTGCCGAGATTAGTCAGGACGACTGGAATAGTACCGGTCAGCTCATTGCTGGAGAGGTCTAGCGATATAAGTTTGCTGAGGTTGACCAGGTGCGGTGGGATCGGGCCGCTCAAGTTGTTGCCGCCGAGTAAGAGAGCACCCAGATTACTGAGATTGCCGAGCGCGGGTGGGATCGGGCCAACAAGGTCATTGCCCCGCAGGTTGAACCAAGTCACATTGGAGAGATAGGCCAGCGCGGGTGGGATTGGGCCGGTCAGTCTATTGCTCTCCAGGTCCAGATGTGTCACCTGCGTCAAATTGGCCAGTCCTTGAGGTATGTGGCCACTCAATTCGTTTTCACCCAGAGCGACGATTCTCAGATTAGTGAGGTTGCCCAGTTCGTTGGGAATCGGCCCTGTCAGTTGATTGTAGGAGAGCCGCAGTTCTACGAGGTAGCTGAGGTTCCCCAGTTCGGATGGGATGGGGCCGGACAACTCATTGCGAGCCAATTGGATTGTGTTGAGATTGGTGAGCTTGCCCAGTTCCGGGGGGAGAGGGCCGGTGAGAGCATTGAACCGTAGTGCAAGGACGGTCAGATTTGCGAGTTGCCCAAATTCGGGCGGGATAGGCCCGCCCAAGGAGTTCCCTTGGAGGTCGAGCCACGATAGTTTGGTCATATGACTTATCTCGGGCGGGAGAGCTCCGGACAGGTCATTGTATGAGACGTTCAAGGAGGTTAGCTCAGCCAACCGGCCCAGGTCCGGCGGGATGCTGCCCCGGATGTCCTGATTGCGGTTGAGATCAAGGATTTGCAGCTCACTGAGATTGCCCAAGTCCGGTGGGAGTTCGCCGACCAAACCATTTCTCGTAAGAGATATCGCGGTGACACGCCCATTCGCGCCAGTCGTTACGCCGTGCCACATGCTCATCGGTTCGTCGCTCAGCCAGTTGTCCTTGGTGTGCCAACGGGCTCCATTCGTCGCCCTGTACAGGGCAACGAGGGCAACATGATCGTTCTCAACGGACGGAACGGGCGTCGCGGTCGGTATGGGTGTCGGGGTGGGTATGGGCGTTGGTGTTGGAACCGTGGTCGGGGTTGGTGTAGCTGTCGGCGACGGCATGGATGTCGGGGTAGGCATCGGCGATGGGGACGGCCTTGGAGAAGGGCTTGGGGCGACGGTAATTGTCGGTATCGACAGGGTTGTCTGCGCGGGTGTGACCGTACGTGCATCTTGCTGCGAATCGTCGCAGGCCACTGTTAGCATCACCGTTGTGAACACCAGCAGGGCGACGGCCATCGCCTTTGCAAAAGATCGCTTTCTCGTCGAGTAGTTCATAAGTCAGGATTCTAGCGGCAGAATGCCAGATTCGACCCGTTCTCTCCCTGCGGATTGACTACCAGTCTATAAATCTGCCTCAATTCCTTGGGAATGCACCCCTCCAACCGGTTGTTGTCGAGATGCAGTTCCCCCAGGTTTCTCAGATTCCCAAGAGCATTCGGGATCAGGCCGCTCAGGTCATTACTTGAGAGATCGAGAAATTCCACGCTGTACATAAGGGAGAGGCTGGGCGGCAGACTCCCAGCCAGATCATTGTCCGAGAGATCCAAAGACTTTAGCCTTGTCACAGTACCAAGCGTCACTGGTATCTCGCCACCGAGGCTGTTCCCGGACAGGTCGAGTACCTGGAGATTCTTGGGTAGTATAGTTGGCACAGTTCCATTGAGCCTGTTGCCACTGAGATTCAGTGACTCCAGTCCGGTCAAATCAACCCATTCCGGCGGAATGGTACCTCCAAGGCCGTTATTGCTGAGATTCAGGTTCTGCAGTCTCTTCAATGCTGCCCATTCAGGTGGCAGCGCGCCAGTAAAGGCATTGCCGGAGAGATCAATTTTGCTTGCCCGTGTGAAGCGCGCCATCTCCGGGGGAAGTGGCCCGGAAAGACTATTCGCTGACATATCCAGTTCATGTATGTTAGTGAGGTTTCCAAACTCTGCCGGGATCGCGCCAATGAATTCATTGCCGGAGATGTCCATCCGCCATACACGGGCGAGGTTGCCGAATTCGGCGGGGATACGTCCATTGAGCATGTTGTCCGAGAAGAAGACACTACCCAGCCCGGCGAGGCTGCCGAATTCTGCAGGAATCGGCCCTGTCAGATTGTTCCGAGAGAGGTCAATGAAATCCAATTCGGCCAGGTCGCCGATTCCGGGCGGGATGGAGCCGGACAGGTCATTACCGTCAAGGCGGATGTCTTTCAGCGACGTTAGTCTCCCAATCCATTCGGGAATCTCGCCCGTCAGGCCGGCCTCAGAGATAGAGAGCACCTCCAACTGGCGGAGTCTCCTCAGTTCGTCGGGAATCGTTCCTGTCAGATCATTGCCCGATAGACTAAGAGCTTCAAGATTTGTCAGTTCACCAAGTTGCGGTGGAATCGCCCCGGTGAGGGAGTTATCCGCCAAGTTCAGCCCAATCAGCGATTCCTTGTCCCCGAGCTCCGTTGGGATGGGTCCGGTCAAACCCGATCTGGCCAGGGAGAGTCGTTCCAGGTTAGGGAGATCGAGTACTTCCATAGGGAAGGGTATATGAAGCTCGTTGCGTGAAAGGAACAGGGTCTCCAGGTTCTCCAACTCAAAAAGCTCCGCGGGAAGTGGAGCGGTCAGGTGGTTCCAGTGGAGACTCAGGCCGGTGAGCCTGGTCAATTGGCCAAGCTGCTTCGGTATGGTCCCTCGGAGTCTATTCTCGGATAGGTTAAGCGATGTGAGATTCAAGAGGCCGCCGAGTTCGGGCGGGATCTCGCCGCTCAGATGGTTCCTGTGAAGATTCAGCGTCTCTAGTTTGGTGAGCCGGCCAAGCTCAGGGGGTATCTGACCACGTAAGCCATTCTCTTTGACAATAAGCTCCCTCAAGTTGGTAAGGTTGCCTATTTCAGGTGGGAGTTCACCTCGCATGTCCTTGTTGCGAACCAGCCTAAGAGTCCGGAGGCGCGTGAGGTTACCTATCTCAGGCGGAATGTAGCCCGTAAGATATGCCCATTCAAACTCGATCGCGATGACCCTACCCTCCTCGTCGGTAGTGACCCCATTCCATTCACCCACGGGATCATCTCTAAGCCAACCCCACTTGTGGCTATAGTCGTCACCGCCTGTCGCTTCATAAAATGCCACTAATGCTGCCCGTTCAGCAGCAAGAAACGGCTGGGGTGTAACTATCGGTATCGGTGTTGGCCCTGGCAGCAGCACAACAGGCACGGCTGAGGGTTCCGGGGTGGCTGTTGGAACTGGCATCGGTGTCGGAGTTGGTATCTGCGTCGGCGAGGTAGACGATGTGGCCGTAGGACTTGGTGTGGGTGTCGGCATGGCAGCCGGGCGTGGCGAGGGCGTCATGGTGGCTGACTGAACTCGCAAAGGCGCCGTCGTAGCTGTTACCGACGGAGCAAGGATGTAATCCGGGGCGGATTCCGGCGACCCGTCATCATCATCGCAAGCCGCCGCCAACACAAGGGCAGAGAGGATTGCCAGCACGGTCATGACCAGTCGGGCGCCATGCCCATGTTCGCTCATCCTTAGAATCGTCCCATCATTGGCTGCTTGACGGGTCATTATGGCATGTGTCATGTGTTTCCCGGGCACACCGACCATGAGGGATCGTCACCAATCAGTTCCTTCGCCTATCTACGTCCGCCGCCGGCCGATGGCCGGCCCCAGATCCACGCTCAACTCGAAAGTTCGCAATCCAGTGCCGGCAGGGGTATACCTGCCTTTCTCGGTACGACTACAGTTTTGCTTTGATGTGTCTCTTGTTAGCTAACCTAATTCCTCCGTGCGTGCGGGTGTGGTGGCTCAACGAATCGTGAACAACCTGGAGCGGTTCGATTTGTCCTTCATGTAATACCTACCTATGCTGATACGAATGCCATTGCGGGTACGGTCGTAATGGCCAACAACACTGGGCAGGTAAGGCGAGGAGAAGTCTCACGTGGGCGAAGGACATTCGATGGCGCCAAGGACTGGCTTGTCTCGCCTGATTCTAATCTTGGTGGTGGGTACGATTGCCGTCTTTTTGGCGGCGTGCGGCGGAGACGAGCCTACTCCGGCGGCCATACCCGGCGAGCGTATTGCGCCGCCCACAGTCGACATCGCGACGCCATCTCCCACGCCAACGCCAGTAGCGCCAACTCCAACGCCGGTCCCAACCCTTGTGCCATTCCGACCGACAGCGACGCCTTCACCAACACCGACTCCTGTTCCGACTCCCATCCCGCAGGAGTTGATCGATGAGATTGAGGCTCAGCTACCAACGCCGCGGATGAACCACGAGGGCCTACTTCTCGCGGACGGTCGGGTGCTTTTTGTGGGTGGCACGTTGCCCACAGTGGCAAACAATGGAGTGATTATCGGTGGGCCCAATCCCTTCCTGGAGATCTATGACCCTGCTGCAGAAGAGTGGAGCCTCGTGCTGCCCATCGATCTTGGGCTCGTGGGCGTTGATTCCGTTTCCCTATCAGATGGAACTGTCCTCTTGTTCAGCCTCCGGAAGCCGGAGTATGAGAGCAGCTTCTTTTGGCCTCTGCGGATAGCAGGGGAGGACGATAGTCCACTGCCCCTCTATACGGTTTTTCGTCTCGATACGGAAGAGAAGATGCTCTCCGAGGTTTCGACCGCGGCTATTCCGCGTTTTGGGCCCAGCCTCATTGCAATGGATGACGGGCGCGTTATGGTGGTTGGCGGAACTGCGTTGGAGATTGAAGAAGGGAGCTTTGGCCTCCCTAAGGCCACTGACGTCGAGATTTATGATCCGGTGTCGAATACGTGGGAGATTGCCGCGCCCCTGGGCAGCGAACTCCTGGAAAGCCTCTTGAGCTCAGATGAGGAGACGCTCTTGCTGTGGGCAGGCTCATATCAGGATGGAGCGGCCGTGGTTCTCGCGGGCGATGTGGGGAATGCCGAATCGCGGGGCGTCATCATGCTCTACGACACTATGGCTGACGAGTGGGAGACGCTGACCGAGTTTGGCTTCGACTCTTTCAGAGACACCCCACGGGTTAGTGTCGTCTCAGGGGGGACGTTCAACTTCTTTTACGTCGAGTCATTTGCCATCGATTTTAGTACTGTCAGAGTCGAGATATTCGATCCGGCGAGCAGGGAGTGGTCGCTCACTTCCGGTCGTCGCGCCATTCCGTCCTCGTCGTCCATAACAGAATTGCCGGATGGAAGGCTATTCATCGCGGGAGGGGACCGCAGTGAGGACAGCGGCCTGCCAGGTACCGCGACCTTTTTGTATGACCCATTGACCGGCCTGTGGGCAGCCGGCCCGGAACTGACTGAATCACGCTCCAATCACTCGGCGACTGTACTCTCGAATGGAAGCGTGCTGCTGTTCAGTGGGGTTACCATTTGGGAAGAAAACGAGAGCGAGGGTGTGCCCACTAACTCTATGGAGATCATTCGCGCTGCGCAGATCGCCGCAGTTGATACGGTAACGCCGCAGAAGGATGCGACGTTTGGCCTCAAAACATGGCAGGTGTGTATTGGAGCGACGGATATCGAGATTCCGCCGCTGTCGACAACGGGAGATGTCGAGACCACTCTGTCCGCTGCCGAAATCATAAGGCAATCCGCCCAAGCGATGACTGAACTGGAATCCTATGCTGTTGATATCATTTACAACTGGAGCCAACTTAACGAATTCGTCCACCTTTCATACGTCTTGAATTCTTACTGTGCGTACTATCAAAATGTCTTTCTGGCACCAGACCGCCTTATGGGCCGTCAGTACGAGATTTATGGCGGACAACCATATGAGAACCTCGAATTGGTGACTATCGGCGAAACTACATATAGCAAGTGGAACGGTGAGGAACTTTGGGACGCGGGGGACACCGATCAATCAGCCGACATGATTGCTCCACACACTGAGATCCTTCCTGCTGAATCCGAAGTAGACTATGGCGACTTTCGAGTTGTGGGCATTCTCACAGTGGATGGTATGAACGTCTTCCAGATTTCCGGTGTCACGACGAGCGATTGGGGCCTTGTATCCGATATCACGTTCTGGATTGGCGCAGACGATATGCTCTTGCGCCGATACTACTCTTCAGAACGCGAATCCGGCGAGTTCGAATTGACAGACGTGACTGACTTTGCACTCGTTTTCCATTCCTTCAATGAGGACTTTGATATTCAGGCGCCGCCTGAGTCGGAGATAGCCGAGCCGGAGGAATAGCGTGGGTTAATGGGGATTGGATGGGTCTTCGTCTGCTAATTGCATTGGCTTGTGGCATCATGGCCATTCTCTTTGTTGCCGCGTGCGGAGATGGCCAATCATCGGTGGATTCGGCGACAGGGACGCAGGCTCCTGCCACTGCCTCACCGTCCACCTTCCTGCTCTCCCTGTCCCCTACCCTTACACCCACCTCTATTGACGTCGAGACACCATCGGACGCCTCGGACTATGCCGACGATGAACTGCCGGGCATCGCGCAGTTGCTCGTCGACGATTTCTACGGCTCTGATTTCGAACGCGCAGCGGAAGCATCCTCATCTTTTTGCCGACCGGGCAATGCAGGAGAATTAACGGCGATGCGGGGATCGGCTCCGGCTGCTGAGGTTGTCGCCGTGGAGCGGATCGCCAATCACGGGATGATCGTGTTCACGCTTATCACAGCAGATGACACGCCGCCCAGGACAGAGAGCCACCTTGTTGTCTTTGAGGGCGGGCGGTGGGTGAGCAACGATTGTGACGCCGGCCGGGCGGCTGTCGCGTTTGGACTGAGGCTGATTCCAGCGGACGAAGACGCGGCAGGAGAGGATACATTCCCCACGCTGTCCAAGCCCCGATTTCCAGAGTTGCGCGATACGCCGGCCGAGCACTCCAACGAACTCATCGCCCGCAGCGCAGAGGCGTCACTTACGGCCCGCGTCAGCATAGAACTCGCTGTTCCTCATCCTGACCTTGCTGCCATGCGGGCAATCGGCGCGGCAGAGTGCCAATCGGTGGTCGACGCAGATCTGGCGCAGATGGCGTCAGAATCCCGAAAGACCCTCACGAACGTGAGTTACTCTTTCCGTTATCACGTCAACGCCGTTGAGAGAATCGATGAGAACCGTGCGTGGGTCAGCGCAATAAAGATCGTGGATGGCGACCTCCGAGACCTTGTGCCTCCCACACTGTTCACCTACTGGAAGGGCCGCTGGAGGATGGCGGACTGCCCGGAGGCGCGGCGAGATTGGCCTGAAGCGCCGGAGACCGTTCCGCAGATCCTGCGGGTTGGGCTCGCGGGCGAGCCGGTGCAGGTTCAGGGCGGGTACCGTGAAGCGCCGTATGCCGTCACGATACTGGGTCAGCCGGAACCCATCGACGAGACAATGCTCCGGCTGGCGGTTCGATACACCTCCATTGTCGGCAGGTGGCCATACGAATCGGCCAATCTCGTTGAGGCGCGCATGGCAATCCC
The DNA here is from genome assembly GCA_965205915.1 of Dehalococcoidia bacterium. GTDB lineage: Bacteria > Chloroflexota > Dehalococcoidia > UBA6926 > UBA6926 > VXMO01. Next base: position 241,059 of record OZ242191.1, read on the forward strand.
CGGGGACGATGGCGAACTCAGCGTTTGGGCAGAAAAACCGTGTCCTGACGCCGCTGAACAATCGGGACAGATCGTCAAAGGCGGCTGGATTGACAGCAACATCTGCTTCGCACCGGCGGAAGAGCCGGAGGTTCAGGAGGAAGATGGTCTTCCACGACCGGCGGCATGGGCGGAGTTCGATGTGGACTGGCTGCTGAGCGATCCACTGGAACGGCCCGTGTTTGTCGATTTGACGCAGCAAGTCACTCCGGCGCCCCCTGCCCGATTCGAGAACGGTCGCCAGACGAGTCCGGTAGCAGGTATCGATGAGCGGCTGCGCTTCATTAGATGGCCCATATCTGATGACGTTCCGCTCCGTGGTTATGGAGACCCTGTCGTCGTCTGGGGAGCCTACTATTGGAATAGCCGCGAGACTGCTGCCCTTTCAGGGGTTGAGGTTTTCTCTTCCACTATTGTGCGCTTCCGCGTCTCTATAACGAACAAAGGGCTGCTTTTCGGCACTGCGGACAGAACAGGCGTCGTGCTGACTGGCTTCCCTGACCAGAACGGTCGGATTCCCGGTGTATGGAGCGCCATATATGAAGACGATACTGGCGCTCCCCTAGCCGACAGCTTTGCAGGCGTTGACATTGAACGCGGTGAATCCCACGAAGCCTACATGTATTTCCGCGCTCCGGAAAGCTCTATCGCGCCCACTGACGGGATGCCCGCAATTCTGTGGGTGCCGGACATCAACGGCGACTACACACCCATCTACCTGGACATCGACGAAGACAACTAGCGGTAAATGGTTCCTTGCATCAGCTTACTGACCGCCGGGCTCAGGTCCACGGCCAGCGAGAAGGTTCGCAATACAGTCCTGTCAGGTGTATTTGCCCTTCCTCTCACCAAACCACCACCAACTGAAACACGCGCTCAGTTCGCAGTATTGACTGCTTTCGCGCACCAAACTGGTCAAAATCAAGAACCTTCAGCCTGACGGTTACGTTGGAGGTGTAGTGGAAGATTTGGGTGCCAGAATCCCGTTCGCTTCCGCAACGATGGGGCGGAGAACTGGGCATCCCGCAAACTGCTTTATTGTTCGCCGCGAACTGTCTGAATTACGGCGCGAACAGTAGACCGGAGCCATCAGCGTGGATGCCTGTGCCTGCCGCATCGTGAAAGTCGTCAACCAATTCGGCCTCCGACCAGTCCCAACCCCCTAGGCCCCACAACCAATAGAAAAAGATGACTTGGGCGTCGTTCGCTATCAGGTGGTGGTGCCGGCGTCATTGTTGTTTGCCCCAGTGCAGTTAGGATCGAACAATCTCGATTACTGCAACTCCGGCTACCCCAGTCAGCAGCAAAGCGGTGTAGAAGAGAATATGGCTCCACGCCAGTGCTGCCTTCGACAGTTCAGCCCATCGACGCCCTTTGGCTCTTGTCTCCATGGTGAAGTATGATCCCGAGCCGGGCGATGATGGCTCTCCCTGTCTTACCTCGTCAAAGAGCTTACGGAACCTGCGTTCGTGCATGAGGAAATACCCGTCCAGCGCCCAAAGTGGCAGGACAACGATGTATCCGGCGATGGCCGACCATTGCTCAGTCGTAGCCGCGAATGCAAAAACCGCCGTGGAGACTGCCACGGTGAAAGACTTTATCGCAAACGAATTTCGGGCCATCCGACCGATTATGGCCTGAATCAGCTTCAGGTGTTCGACGCGCGCTGTTTCCTGTTCCATGCGTTCTCGATTGCCTGATTTATCCGGTCCCAATCCCAAGGGATTGGCTTCTTCACAGATGTAACGCCGGTGTAGTTCTCTCCCCTCGGTATAACCTGAATGATTGGCCTGCCAAGGCGTCTAGCTATCCTCACTTCAGAGCGAACGCCGGGGGCATTGTGAGTGTCCTGCCCAACGAGAATGACAACTATATCGCACCGTTCGATATTCTGTCTCGCCTGCTGCTGCCACTGGTTCTCAGCGCCTGCTTCTTGCAGCGAGCTATTGACGACTCTGTGCGGGCTTCTGTCACGAGCCTGACCGAAGAACTCATCACGCAAGGCGCGATCCTTGTCGTACTCAAAGCTAGCGAAGATGTTGAGAGTCGCCATCGAGTCGCTCCTAGATGCCTATGGTCACTATGTCAAATTGACTTCCCTTGCGCCGCCTTCCGTCCCCGCCATGTGTGCAACGAGATTTTGCAACAGAGTATGTTCCCGACGCCCGGCCACGGAGGCTCCGATCATCCAATGATTCGAATTCGACGTGGCCTTGCCTGTATGTTGTCTGTAGGGGGGCTCAGTTAACCTCTGCATTACACCTTGCCATCTCGGCGGTCCTCAAGTCTTGCAAAAATTGGATGAGAACTCTGCCTACTCGACATGCGAAATGTTGCGGAGCTACTCCAGCTAGAAGGCAGATCGAAGTGGCTGGACAAGAACATCGCCTCTCTACTCTTATGCCTGCCTTGCGCACTGTAAGAGAGTTCAAATGACAGACAGGTCTCTTTAACGTAGAGTGAGTGCCCAAATGCGCCCTCGTAGTCGTATGTCACTATCCACGGATGCCTTAACTGGGTCACCTGATGCTCGAGCTCTCGGTGGTCGGAGATGCCGTAGTTATTGAGATAAAGTTTCTGACCTTTCTCGATGTATGGCGGATCGATGAAGGTAAAGGCACTTTGACCAAACTCATTTGCCACATTAGTCACGAATTGGACACCATCCCCGTGATAGACCTTGATCCTATCCCGATACCTTCCTATCTTGCGTATGCGCCTGATCAGTTCTTCTTTTGGGAATCGTGCGGCAAGGGACCATTTGCCGTTCTGATGCACCCCTCCAATTACCCCGCCCCCGATAATCCCTGATCTGTTCGTGCGGTTAAGGAAGAACGTTGCGAACCCAAGATCTGCAAGTGCGGCATCATCTCGAGATTCGTAGACTGCTCGCTGTTTACGCCATTCAGCAATGGTTATGTCTACCGACTGGATCCTGTTACAGAATTCTTCAGTGTCATTAATTACGGAATGCCAAAAGGCATAGACTGGCCGGCTCAGGTCATTTATATGAATAGTCGCAGCATATTCGCCAAAGAGGAGCGCCAATGCTATGGAGGCACCGCCAGCGTAAGGCTCTGCATACTGCACATTACTAATTGAATTCAGATCCAACAAACGCATTATGAATGCGGTAAGACGCCTCTTGCCGCCCGGGTATCGTAGCGGAGAATAAAATGGCATGGGTCGACTCGAAGGGGTCAGGAGCGCTCTATGGAGACCATAATGCGATGAACCAGGGCTGCAAATTGTCCCAGTCTGCCCTGAGATCTGACGGGCCTGGGAACATATGCTGGTTGTGAACGTAGTTGTGCATTACAGTAATTGATGGGCCCAAGTAGCTATCCTTCTGCGCCGATCGTCGAACCGGTCTTGCCTGTTGTTCAGTCAGTTTCCGGCGAGTCACTAGATCTCCCGTTACGTCCAGAAGTTTCTGTCTAAGTCGCTTATCTTGAGGCGCAGGAAGTCCGACACGGTCAATGTAGGAATCTGCGCTCAACTCAAGAAATACTCGAAAAAGTACGCTTATGGCATTGGGGTATGTCTGGAGATTTAGCCTCCTCAGTTCTTGCTCGATGTTGTGTACTCGAGGATCAGTTACGTTCAGAACACAGTCGGTGGGGACTAGACGTTCTCGAGGTTTCGGAGGCGTCCTCTTCTTGGTCGTCTGTTTGCCGTTGCTGCTGGACGACCGTCCGGAAGAAAGAGGGATCCCTGCGCCCGCATCATGAATCAGTGGGCCCACAGATTCGTTAGGTATACGTGACGCATACTCTGTCCTTTGATCGCTAGTGTATACATGGCCTACGTTTATTCTGCCGCTCGCAATATCGTCTGCGACATACAATAACCCCTTTGCGACAGATTCCTCATCAGTCAGCATCGTCAGAGTCTGGTCTTGCCACTCAAGTCCTAGCTTTGCCCGCACTACGGGACTCGCCAATAGCCTCCTGTACGTGGTTGGTGCCACTTTAGCGCGGAACTCTTGAGTGATTTCACCACGCTTCTGAAGAAAGTCGAGTGCCTGCAGATGAATTTCCGGAGGGTCGGTTCGGGCTCGAAAACGTGCGCTCTCTTCCGATCCCCATTGGACCGATCCAGCACCTCCTCGTTCCCCCATATGCCTCAATTCAATCCAGTGATGAGCTTCGTCGCTGTCATTGACAACGAGGCATGTCACAGAGCCAGGTCCCTCTTTCTGGTACTCCTTACTCAGTTTCCTGAGCGAGGTCAGCGCAGTTTTCGACACTGCCCCTTCCACGGATTCAGGGTTTTCTAACGCACGGAGCGCGGCCAAACGGCGGTTTCCATCTAAGACAACAAATCGATTGTCAGAACTCTCTACACCCATGACGATCATTAGCTCACTGGGATCAAGTCCATGTTCCAGAATATCCTGAGCGAGTACGCGCAATTTAGCTCCCTGGTTTGTAGTCAAGGAACGAAGCGTTTCGCGTTGGCCTTGGTTGGGACTGGCGAGTCGAGGGTTTTCCTCGTCGAATAATAGGTTGGCAATCGGGATGTCGACGGGCTCGGCCAATGCTGCTTCTCCTTAGCTGCGATTCGCGTCTCAAGAACTCCTAAGATAATGCATGTCCTTAGATAAGTGCAAACCGTAGGAGCAGGTGGCCTTGAGGCGGTCGCGGATGACGAGGAGTCGCCGAGCATCTGGTGGCCGAAAAGGAGCTGCTCTTTTCGCTGCCCGCCCCGGTGTAATTCGCGTAGCGGGGCTGCCCGCCGATGTCCAGGGCGATGCGCCTGCGTTCCTACCTGCGGAACCGGCCCGCGTACCTGACACCGCCCACCACGAGCGCTACCGGGAGCAGCAGGATGAGCAGCCATTGCCACCATGGCAGGCCTCCCCCGTCGTCTTCCGGCGGCGCCACGGGCGGGACAGGGGTCGCAGTCGCCGTGGGCGCGGGTGTCGCAGTCGGCGCAGGCGTCGCAGTGGGCGTTGGCGTGGCAGTTGGCCGCGGAGTCGCCGTCGGTGTGGCCGTTGGCTGAGGCGTCGCCGTTGGTGTGGCCGTTGGCTGAGGCGTCGCCGTTGGTGTGGCCGTTGGCAATGGTGTCGGCGTTGGTGTGGCGGTTGGCAGTGGTGTCGGCGTTGGTGTGGCGGTTGGCAATGGTGTCGGCGTGAGCACCGGCTCGTCCACGTTTCTCACATTAATGGTCACGGTGATGGAGGCGTCCCGGCGGCTGCTATTGCGGCCGGATGAGTTCTTGCCGTCGGAGACCCACACAATGACGGAGTATTCGGACCTGGCCTCATAGTCCAGGGCGGCTTTGGTCAACAACTGGCCGGTGGAGGGGTCGATGTCGAAGAACTCGTCGTCGTCACCCCGCAAGACGTAGGTCAGCGTGTCGTCATCTCTATCTCTCGCGGTGACCGGCCTGCCGATGCGGGCACCGGCGGACGTGTTCTCATCTATCGAGCGATCTGTCGCCTCGTCCTCCAAGAACTCAGGCGCTCGGTTCCGAGTGCTTCCCCCGCTGCTTCCGGATGTTGACGGCGGTGGCGGCGGTGGTGGCGGTGGCGCCACCGTGACCGTCGCGCTCACGCCGGGGGCCATGGTGACTCCCGTGTAGCCGCTGACGGTGTGGGTGATCATGGCCGATTGGCCGGTGGAACCGGCGGGCGCGCTGACCGTGACGCTCTGCGCGTTGTCCCATTCCGCAGGCATGAAGATCAGGCTGGGCGGCTGGAACGTCACGTCCGGGTTGTCGGACGCCGGGGTGACGGTGACGTTGCCGGTGGGCCGCGTGTTCAGCGTCACCCTGTACGTCGCGCTCCGACCTTGAACCACCCTGAGCGTTTGGGGAGTAATGTTGACTCCCGGTCCGTCGTCGTCGGTGATGTTGACCGTGGCAGTGGCCCCCGCGATCACGCGGGCCGGCAGCATGCCGAATCCCAGCAGCACGCTCTCCCCATCGTCGTCGTCCGGGTCCTGGGTTGCGGAGAAAGTGAAGGTCCGCTCCGTCTGTCCCGTGGCGAACGTCACGCTGGCGGGCGGCGCCAGATAGTCGGGGTCGGTCCCGCCCGGCGCAGTTGTTGTGCCCTGAGCGGTCGCGGTCAGCGGAATCTCCACGGTGCGCTCCGGGTCCGCGCTCAGCTGAACCGTCACGGTCACCCTCCCGCCCTCTGCGACCGCGTACGACGCCTCGGCGAAGCTCACGGTCACCTCCGGGTCATCGTCGTCGCTGATGCCCAGCAGGGTCGACGTGCGGGCACCCGCGGTGACTGCGCCCGGCAGCGTGCCGAAGGCCAGCAGCACGGTCTCCCCGTCGTCGTCGTCGGTATCGTCCGTCGCGGTGAAGGTGACTGTTTTCTCCGTCTCGCCGCTGACGAACGTCACGCCCGTTGGCACGGAGTAATCGGACGTGGTCGCCCCGCTCTGCCCGGTCGCCGTCAGCGGGATGGTGAGCGTGCGCTCCGGATCCTTGTCCAGCCGCACCGTCACTTCCTGATTCGCGCCCTCGGCGACTGTGTACGATGGCTGCGTGAATGTCACCGTCACCTCAACGGGGGGCACGGTGGTGACGTTCTCGTCCGTGAAACCGTCGGCTTCTTTCCCGCTTAGGTCCTGGATCTTGTTCGTCGACGGCTTGGTGTAGCTGACCGTGACCGTCTGCCCGGGCGTCACTGTCGTGCCCAGGGTGAGGTTCACCTCTCTACCGTTTATGGACACGGCGCTCGGGTTGGTCCCGGTTCCGCCGTCGACCTTGACGATGAAAGCGGTGGCCGCCGGGGCCGTGGTGTTGAGATCCTCACTGTAAGTGAGCGTGAGCGTGGCCCCTTGCGCCGACGCCTCGGCTAGCGTCGGCTTCGTGGTGTCCACCTTGTGGGCCGGCAGCGCCGCCTGCGCGGCGTGGTCCAGGTCGGCATTCCGGGGGACCAACAAGTCCTTGGATGGAGATGCCACGATAGTGCCGCCATTGAAGCTGAGCGCGTTGGCGCCCCAGGAGATTCCGTCGCTGTCGTCGGCGTCCGTGTTCGCGGCGGTGTAGGAGAACACGAGATCCGTCGTGTCGCTGCCACTGGTATACGCCGCCTGGCGGGTCGCGCCGCCGAGGTCGAAAGTGAACTGCGGTCCGCCGCCCGCCTCAACTAGTCCGCTGAACGTGACCGTGAACTCGATCTTGTCTCCGACGCCGTAGAAGCCCCCCGTCGGCGTCGAGGTGACCTCCACGTCCGTGACCTCGAGCGGGTCGTCGTCCAAAATGGAGATTGTCGTGCGTTCGTCCGGGAGGGTTGAGGGGATATCGGCCGAAGCGGTAGAATCGTTGGCCCCATCGAAGCCCATGCGGAATATCTCATTCGGCTCGACCAACGTGTCCTGGAGGGTTACGTACGTGATTACGACCGTCTGCGTCTTCCCTCCGCCGGATGCGGGCTGCCAATCTCCGGGCTCGGCTCTCGCTCTCGGGTCGGGGTACGCAACGAAATCGACGCCGGAGTCCGCCACCTCAGGGGTGGTCTCCAGGAAGACGGTGAAACGGTCCCTTGGCTCCGCCAGCCCCGGAGCGAGGGTGAAGATCAACGTCGTGTCCACTGTCGCGCCCTCATCCACTGTCCAACTGGCCTGGGAGAAGCGGACCGAGAGCGGGAGGCCCGCCGCCGGGGCCTTGACCTCCACTGTCGCCGCGTTGTTCGGCGCAAGCGCCGGCGCATACCCCGCCCCCTCCGCCACCGTGACCGTCAGGTCGCCGCTCGTATTGCCCGCGTAGTCCAAGGATAAGGTCAACTCCTTCTCGGTTTGGCCGGACGGGATGACGGTGGTTGCATCGTCGAGTTCGAGATAGGTGTCGGCCTGGCTCAGGGTCAGGTCCACGTTCAGACTCGCTGAGCCCATGTTCGAGCGCCGGATCCGGAAGACAGCGTGCGCGATCAGCGAGGAAGCGTCGGCGTACACCCGCTCGATACTCACCCGCGGTCCGGTGCTGTTGTTGGTGACCGCGCGGTCCGTGAAGTCCGCCGCGTCGTTCCCGTTCGCGTCCTCGATCACCGCGCCCGTCCCCGGCTTCACGTAGGTCACCTTCAGAGAGCCGTCGTTGTGCGCTATCGAGGCCGCCAGCTTCAGCACCACCGTGCTACCGCTCACGGTCACCGCGTCGCTGGACGCCAGCGCCACCTCCGCCTCGCTGCCCCCGGCGGGCGTCGTCTTGACCGTGAACGCCGCCACCGCCGGCACGGACGACTCCTTCAGTGACTCGTTGAAGGTCAGCGTCAGCGTCAGCCCGTCGGCGGCCAGCGCCGCCCCGTCCGGGACGGCCGGGTCTACGAGTACGCCGTTGACCTGGATCTTGTAGTAGTAATTGTTTGCGAGGTCCACGAAGGACGAGCCGGACCATCGTTGCCCTCTAGCGGGGAGGGTCCAGCCACTGGCGGTGGTGGCGTCCGTCGAGTCTTCGGCAGCGACCCCCCATAGATCCCCCGTACCAGCAACCCCGGTGACGACCCAGTACGTGGTGGAAGCTTCCAGTTGGACAGGTGGCCTGAATGTGTACTTCAGGACGCCTGCAATGGGTGGACTGCCGGGCATGACAGGCGTGCCGACTATCGTTCCCGTTGGGGAGCCGCTGCGCAGGGTGGCGGCCGGAATGGTGGTGGAAGTACCGCTGATTGGCATTCCGATGCTCGTGACCGTGTAGCCATCAGGATGAGCGCCGGTGCGAAACGGCTGGGCTCCTCGGCTGGCGGAGGGTATGTCACTCGGTACCTGCCCGATCCCGATGTTGCTGATCAGGACCCGGAGGGTGGGGATGGCGTTCAACTCCGGAGGCACCTGGTCCGCGAGCTCGTTGGTCACGGGCTGGTCGGCGAAGGTCGCTACCTCGTTGTCGAAATTGTCGACGACCTTGTTGGCCGTGCCCGTGGTCGGTTTGGTGTAGGCGACCTTCACGTCCGTATCCGTCGCCGTGACGGCCGTGGCCAGCGTCAGCGTCACCGCGCTGCCCGAGATAGAGGGCGCCGTGCTGCTCAGCGTTTGCGTCGTCCCCCCGCTGCCCTTCTTCACCGTGAAGGCGGAATTCGCGAGCGATGCCGCCGCGCCCAGCTCCTCGCTGAACGTCATCACCAGCGATGTGCCGTTCACCGTGGCCGAGATGAACGTCGGCGCGACGGTGTCCTGGCTCAGGTAGATCGTGCGCTCCGCGTAGTCCTCCCAAGTCCGATCTCGATCTCCGGCTGGGAAGCGGTAAAATGAGTTCTGAGGAGCGGCTGTGGTACCGAAGGCGTCGGCCTGATCGCAGACGTGCAGGATCAGCGTATTCTTGTCGACGGCGGTGAGGTCCTTGTCAAACACAATAGTCATCGCGCCACCATCATCAAGAGGAAGAGCAAAAATGGACAGAATCTCATAGTCGGTGGAGGCGGCTGTCGTGAACGTGGGGTTGTCAAGGCTGCCGGTACCAGTGCCTTTAGAGAAGCCGTATTGAGGGCCCACCTTCTCAACCGTCACCGTCCTGGCCGGCCCGAGCTGCGTCGCTCCGCCGACGTAAGTGGGCGCGGCGCAACTCGCCGCGGCGGTGATAGCCGCGGTCGCATCGCTGGTCAACGGGCCCTCCGCGTAAACGTCGTCGTAAAGGTCGTCGTCCTTGAAGCTGACCGACACCTTGAGCTTCTTGCCCGCGTCGGCGTCCGTCAGCTGGTAGGTATCGCCCGTCCCGATGTTGGCCGCTTCCAGCGTCGTCCCGTCCGCGGCGAACCGCTGCCACATGTACGTGGCGGTGGTTGCAATGCCCGTTACGCCGTCGGTGTCGGCGATGCCGCTCAGGTCGACGCCCAGCACCGCCGGTACGCGGAACACATTCGGCGCGGTGATGCCCGGCGCGCCCGTGGCGGCCGAGTTGCTGCGCACGCCCCTCACCCTGATCTTGAGGACGGGGGTGTTAGCGTCATGTTGTGCGAAGGCGCCGGTGCTGCTGGCTGACCGGCTGTGGAGCGCATTCCCGATGCTTGCCCCGTCCAGGGGCGTGCCGTCCTCGTGGTCCGAGGGGCTGGTCTCCGGGCGAATGAGACCGGCGCCTTGCACCACCAACCAGTATTCGGTGGACGCGGCGAGCGTGACGGGTGTGGTCGGACTGAACGTGTAGTTTTTCGCTGTGCTCGCGTCCAGGGCAGCTGGACCGGTGAAATCGGCCACCTTGGTCCCGGTTCCAGAGCCGCTGTGCAGCGTGAGCGCGAGAGTCGCCGAGACGTTCGAACCGGTGTTGAGCCGGATGTCGATGTTGGCCAACTCATAGCCCTCGTTATGGCTGCCCACCGTGAACGGCTGCGCAAGATCGAACGTGGTCAAGGCCAGGTGGTCCAGGGCGCTATGCCCGATGTTGCTCACCAGCACCAGGGGATTGGTCGTGCCGTTGACGCGCATATTGTGCGAGTTGCCGCCTAGCAGATCGGAGAAGGGGTCGGTTGAGGTGGTCCGAAGCTGACCTACGTCACCGATGCTCCAGCCTCTAGCGCTGGCGCTGTCCTCGTCGTCCGATACGGTGCTCAGCCAGGTGCTGACGCTAGTTCCGAGTACCACCCAGTACTCAGTGGACGCGCTGAGCGTGACGGTACCGGTCGCCGTGAACGTGTAGTCCTTCGTGGAATTCGCGACCAAGGCAGACGGGCCGGTGAAATCGGCAACCTTGGTCCCGGCTGCAGACACACTGTGGAGCGTCATCATGGGAGGTGTGGCGCTGCCAGTGGTAGCGAGACGGATATCGATGCCGGTCAATGTGTACCCGCCGCCGTAGCTGCCGGTCGTGAACGACTGGGCTGCAGTAGCCGCTGATAGGTTGGTAGCTCCCAGCAAACTCTGCCCAGTATTGCTCACCAGCACAGGGGGCGGGGCGACCGTGCCGTTGACGCGGAGCCTGTAGGCGTTACCGTTTGTTCTATCTTCGAAGTGGCCGGTGCTCATGGAATCCCTGCTTTGGCCAACGTCCGCGATGCTCCAGCCGGACTCGGCGCCGGCGTCCTCGGCATCCTGTGCGGTATGGGTCCACGCAGCGCTAGCGTTACTGTTCACGGCCACCACCCAGTACTCGGTGTTCGCGTTGAGCGTAACGGTTGTGGTCGGCGTGAACGTATGGGGAGTACTACCGTTGGCGATCCTCGACGGGCTGGTGAAGTCGGCAACTTTGAGTCCTGTTGCAGACCCGCTGTGGAGCGTTACCGTGGGAGCGTCCGAGGCGGCAGAGAACAACAGTTCGATGCTGGTCAGCGTGTAGCCTGTGTCGCTGTAGCCGGTCGTGAACGCCTGGGCGAGGTTCGGGATAAAAAACGTAGACCCGGGGCTCACCTGCCCGATGTTGCTCACCAGCGCACCGGCAGTGCCCTGTGCCTGGCCCACGCCCACGCTGCCCGGCAGCAGGGCCGCGAGCGCGGCGGCCAGCGTCAGCAGCAAGGCAGCCAGACGCGGTGTCAGCCGTCGGCGTTCGGAAGATCGAATCCAGTGCATAGTTGTTGCGGCCTTATGGATGACGTTGGGTATAAATGTTGAGAGGTTGCCCACGGGCAATCTCCTACCGAATAATCCTGCCATCAACCACGGCTCCTTCCTAGATTCATTTGTACCTTTTTGAGGTTGAGTTCCGGAGCTCTCTTTTGACACTTATGATTTCTTTGTACATAGTTAGGTGTGTATAAAGAGCTATCCATATGTACACACAAGATGTACACATTCCGGTCTGGCATCGCTGCAAATGAGGCGGTATATTTGACTCGGAGACTCATGCAAACAAATAATCGCCTCTGCCGAGCGCAGCATTGGGACGCCGCCTGTGCGTCTGCGCCTACAGGGATGGCTGCCCTGGAGCGACTCGCGGGGCGTCGCAGGCGCCGCGGCGCAGGTTGAGGCGGAGGGTCAGTTGCCGGAAGTCCTGATGACGTACGTACACCCCATTACGTACACACCATGGTGTAGCCCACTACCGGCTCCTGACGAACAGGCCGGTGACGTGACGCTGGATGGTCGGGCTCAGCGCCATGGACATTGCGCTGATTACCGCCAACATCGCCGTCAGCGGCAGATTCGACAACTACATCTTTCTTACCCACTACCTGGCTCTTGGCGCAATTGCCGTGATCTTCACGTCGTTTCGGCTAAACATGGCCTGGGCAACGGCGGCAGCAGCCGCTCACACCGCCGTGAGCGTGGGGGTGAGCGCCGGTCTGGACCTCGACGCGGGCGACGAGAGGGCGTTGGCGGCCAAGGTGGCGGCGATGTATCTCATCGTTGTGGGCATCACCCTCATCGTCCGGTTCGAACGCACCAGGAGGCAGGCCGCGATGGCAAGGGAGCGGCAGGCGCAGCAGGAGCGCAAAGAACTCTCCCAGGCGATTCACGACACCACCGCACAGACCGCCTACATGATCGGCCTGGGTTTAGACGGCGCCATGAAGCTGGCCGACGACTCGAACCCGCAGCTGGCGGAAAGGCTCGCGGCGATGGCCGCGCTGTCCAAATCGGCCATGTGGGAACTGAGGAGGCCAATCGACATGGGCCGCATCTTCGAGGGACGGGACCTGGCGCGCGTGCTTGGCTCACACACCGCGACGTTCGCGAAAATCACCTCCGTCCTCGCCGAGATGGCGCAGTCCGGGGAGGATCCACAGCTCACCGCCGAGGTCCGGACCGGCCTCTTCTCCATCGCGCACAACTCCCTGGCCAACGCCTTCCTGCACACGCAAGTCGGAAGGGTCGAGGTCAGGCTCGACTTCCAGGCCGACGGCACACGCCTGTCCGTCTCCGACGATGGGGTGGGCCTACCGGAGGACTACGCCGAGCGGGGCCGCGGTTTTAGCGGCATGGAGAAGGAAGCGGAGCGAATGGGCGGCAGGCTTATCGTGGAAACGGGCGGCTCGGAAGGGGGGACGACCATCGCCTGCGTGGTCCCCCATGATTCAGGCGCGTTCGACGTTGTGGGGCAGGCGGCGGACGGGATGGAGGCCGTCAGGACGGCGGAGGAGTCGCGGCCCGATGTCATCGTCATGGACGTGATGATGCCGAAGAAGGACGGTGTGGAGGCCTGCCGAGATATCCTGGATCTGCTGCCGGACGCGAAGGTGCTGATGCTCACGGCCTCCATGGAAGAGGACGCCGTGATAGAGGCGATTGCCGCCGGGGCTACGGGCTTCGTTCAGAAGTACTCGGGCAGCGACGAATTGGTGGATACCTTTCGGTAGGTGGCGGAGGGGCGATTGATGATCCCGGACGACGCAGTGAGGCGGGTCTTCAGGCTTGTTGCGCGCCGGGACTGTACTGATGCCCGGGCCGAAGGCACTGAAGGGACCTCTAAAGGAGGGAAGACATGCCTATCCCTGAGTCAACACTCTCCAAGTGGAGTCATCATCAGGGTGGAACAGCCTTCAAAGAGGCGCACCTACCCATACGAGAGGCGCTGGACGTCTACAAGTGGCCCTAAGAGGTCAAGTTTGAGATCTTCCTCCAGGGCCTCCTGCACGAACGACACCAATCTCGGCGGTGACAGCGACATCGACGTGGTCATCCGATTGGCGTCGAAGCTCAAGCCTCGCGTGGTCGCCCTCTCCGGCGAACGGCTTCAGGAAGACGGTTCCCACAGATTCGCATTGGAGCGTTTGCAGTCGTTTCGAGACCACGCAATGGTGGCGATGAAGGCGAGATTCGGGAAGGCCGTGAAGAGCGGCCGCAAGACCCCTGAAGCTGCCCAAGGGCAAGATCCCCGCAGACGCCGACCTCGTGGTGACGCTGAGCCAAAAGGAAGGCATAGGGTTTTATCTCCCCGACGAGGAACGTTGGGTGGTGAGCTTTCCGCAACTGCACCATCTGCGTGGATTGAAGAGGGAAAAGGCCGCGAACGAGCGCTTCAAGAGGATCGTCCGCATGTTCAAGGCGGCCCGGAACCGGTTGGTCAGCAAGCGGGTGCTCACCAAGGAGGACGCTCTCTCATATTTCATCGAGTGTCTGCTCTACAACGTGCCCGGCGATCGCTTTGGATCGGAGCTGGCGCCGACGTACTTCGGCATTCTGAGCTGGCTGAAGACCACGAGGCTCAATGACTTCCAGTGCCAGAACGGACCGGCGCCCCTGTTTGGACCTCAGCCTGAACAGTGGTCCGTGAAGAAGGGGCTGTCGGATTGATCGACGTGGGCGGAACATCCGCGTAGACGCCCTTCCGGTGTTGTCGTAATCGTGGGGTGGCGGGCCTAATGGCCTCACAGAGCCCCCAACCACATCTCGAAGACAGTTCTGTCTACCATTACCACGCTGTACGTGTTGCAGTATCTGAAACCCTCCGCGTCGGCATCAGCTCAGGCCACCTCTCGAACATCATCTCCGGCAAGGTCAACCCGTCCCTGTGCGTGCTAAAGAGGCTGCACGGGGCCCTCTTCCAGCGGACGATGGCGGAGGAGCGCGTCGTGCCCTCCGAGGTCACGGTGCTGGGTTGGCGGAAGGGCGAGCGGAGCGGGATGGTAGTTAGCGGCTTCGATGGCTTGCTTTGACGTTTGCTAAAGACAATAGAGCCTTCAGAATGCTCGCCCATCCCCCTCTGCGTCGTCTCCGTCGCGGCATTGGCCTCTCCCTTTCCTCTTGAAACATCATTGCCTTCATTGCGGCAATGGTACTAGCAGTCACGACAAATGTGAACTCTATGCCCTAGCGGGTGGGCGGCACGAGGCTAAGGCAGCACGTAGGCATGAACGAGCACAGAAATCACCAGCCCCGCCGCCATTCCGCCGAACGCGCCCATGACGGCCAATCCGATAGGGGCCTCCAGGGTGTGCTGGATCGCGACCGCCGTTGCCATCGCCATCCAGATGAAAGCCATCAGTATCGCTACTTGGCCAACGAACGGAATCGGCGTCAGGATGATGAGGATGCCCGGCGTGGCTACGAATCCCACGCTGCGGAGGAATTGCGGGTAGGTCACCTTTGCAACATCCAACTCGTAAACCATTGCCATTATCCGCGTGATAATGTATGCCGATGCGCTGAACGGAATCCAAAACGAAAGTGCCCACAATCCCGTGACCATGAATCCGGCGACGGCCCCGCCAATATCCCCAGCGAGGAGATAGTCAACGGCCGATCCAATTCCCCACGCAGCCGCAACGATGAGGACTGCCAGCACCGACTGCCGTATCGCGCCCGGATCGAGCGCCAGCTCCCAATACAGTTCCTTCTCAGCCAGCGATGCGCGCGCCATCCGACTTGCCAGCTGCTTTCCCGTCGTCGTCAATGTCATCGCTCAAGTGTTCCATTTGCCAAGTGATCGTGCAAGCTCCCCGCCCTGCTATTCTGAAACTTAATGTGAGGAGGGTTCTACCACTATGCCAATCCTGAATCCTGACGATGCCCACGAGGTTGAAGATTGTTTCAAGAGCTTGTTTGTGGCTGCGCCGTAAGACAGAGCATGGGAGATTCGCAAGCTATTCGTTGAGGTGCTGGACTTCGAGGCGGCCACCGGTCAGGTCAACCTCGCCAGCGCGTCCAGCAACGTCACCCTGCCCGCCTCTGCCGAACGCATCGGGCAGCTGGATGGCGTCCGCGTCCTTTACATCGACTTGAACACCGTCGATACGGACCGCGTGCGCAGCGCCGAGGTTGAGGCGGCCGCCAATAGCATCGAGGCCGCGATCGGCGATGACATGCTGCTTGTCGTTGTCAACAAGTCGGGCACGCAGTTGCACATAATCCACCCGGATTTCAGTGGCGCGCGCCTCGTTCTCCGCCGCATGGTTGTGGGACGCGATGTGCCCTTCCGCACTGTCGTTCAGCAGGTCTCCAACATCTACGAGACATACCTAAAGAGCGGGAATCTCCGCGCCGTCCTTTCCAAGGCGTTCGACGTTGAGGAGGTCACCGATAAGTTCTTCAAGAAGTACCATGAGATTTTCGATGACGCGCTGAAAAGCATCACCGGGTTTGGCAGTGGTGACGACGACGATGACGCCAAGCGCCTCTTCGTGCAGACGCTGTTCAACCGCCTCATGTTCGTCCACTTCCTCTCACGCAAGGGTTGGCTCTCCATCAATGACGACAAGGACTACCTGCGCGCCCTCTGGATTGACTACCGAAACACGTCTGCCCCCTCCCCGACCGGAATCGCGCCGAACTTCTACCGCGATCGCTTGCGCCTCCTCTTCTTTACCGGCCTCAACAACCCTGATTCGCGTGATCTCTCCAGGGGCGCATCGCACCGTATCGGCAGCGTTCCATTCCTCAACGGCGGCCTGTTCACGGAGGGCGAGCATGACGGCGTGGACTCCCCCATCGTCGTGCCGGACAGCGTGATTGAGCAGGGCCTTGAGGAGCTCTTTGAGAAATTCAACTTCACCGTCATGGAGTCGACGCCGTTCGATATCGAGGTGGCCGTTGACCCGGAGATGCTGGGTAAGGTGTTTGAGGAACTGGTCAATGAGCGGCACGATTCCGGCGCCTACTACACGCCCCGCCCCGTCGTCGCCTTCATGTGTCGTGAGGCGCTCAAGGGCTACCTGGAGGGCAAGGACACGGGCGTGAGCGCGGATGCCATCGCCGGGTACATTGAGAATCGTGACACCGGCGGCATCAGCGTTGACGCCGCACGACGCATTGGCGCGGCTCTTGATGAGATAACCGTCGTGGACCCCGCCTGCGGCTCCGGCGCGTTCCTCCTCGGCATGATGCAGGAGTTGGTGGACCTGCAGACCACGCTGTACAACGCCGGTGTCGATTCCAGGAGCCTTCACGCGCTCAAGCTGCACATCATTGAACGCAACCTCTATGGCGTCGATATCGATGAGCTTGCCGTCAACATTGCCATGCTGCGCCTGTGGCTATCCCTGGCCATCGACTTTGATGGCGATACGCCGCCTGCCCTACCCAACCTGGATTTCAAGATCGTCCACGGCGATAGCCTTCTGGGGCCGGATCCGAGCCCTGACAAATATCCCGACTTGTTCCGATACCAAGTCGTTCAAGCCGCTGACCGCATCGCCAAACTCAAGGCCGAGTTCATGAACACGTCCGACCGCTTCCTGAAGGCGGAACGGCAGGATGAGATCGAGGCGGTGGAACGCGAACTGACGGCGGCCCTGTCAGAGTCGCCCGCGCCGGAGGGCGCGGTCGATTGGCGTGTTCAATTCGCCGAGGTGTTCGCACTTCGTGGCGGCTTTGATGTGGCGATAGCGAATCCGCCGTATGGCATAAGTATCAAAGACCGACGCAGTATTGTCATAGGACACGCTGATTCCTATACAAACTTCATGGGGTTGAGCACGGAACTCGCGCCCAACGGCGTCATGGCTTACATCACGCCGACGTCTTGGGAAACAGGCGAGCGATTCAAGAAATTCAGGCGGTACTTGTTCGTCAAAATGGCGTTGAGGGACGTAGTCAATCTGCCTTACGACGTATTCGCAACTCCATACGTGGACACTTCAATCACCATCGGATTGATTGGCCGTCCCTCGCCGACAACCTTTCGCCTTGCTACATTTGAGAAACGGGCAGGGCTCGACTTGACCCATATCGTTGATCTCCTGTCTTTGACAGACTGGTCGGTAGTGGCAGGGGACCCCGAGTTGCGTGTGCCTCTGCTGGCCTGGGCGGTGAGCCTTTTTGGACGCGTAGGTACCAAAGCAACGCCTTTGGGGCACATGACATCCTCGAAGCGCGGCATTGCAGAATACAAGTACAATATCCTAAGCAGCCCGACCCGCAATGCGATCCCGTTTTTTGATGGACAGGTGCAGAGATACGAAGTCAGCGCACCCTCCAAGCACAGCTTTGTAGTTATAGGTGACAGCGAGATACGCTTCCACCGAGGTTTGAGGATTCTTGCTAGGCGGCTAGTGAGCCGGGCAAACCGGCTCTCCTTCGCCATAACAGGTGAAGAGTTGGTAGTAAAAGAGGCCATATTGCCAATCAAGCCAAACTTTAGTGACCCCAAAAGACTGGCGGCATTGCTGGCAATTCTTAACTCCAGCCTGATGTCGTTCCTGTACTTGAGCCGTTCTACGGCGGCGGTAAAGGATGACTTCCGGCAAGTAACGCTGTCCGGTCTGCGGGAATTGCCCATTATCTTTCCCAACGAAACTCAAATGACGGCTCTCTCCAAACTCGTTTCGGCTCGTGAAAACGGGAACGGCGATATCGAAGATTTCGAACGACGGATTGACGCGATAATCTACAACACCTACGAAGTAACTGAGGCTGAGACAGAGCAGATATCGGCATGGTTGGCACGGTCAGGCTGAGAAGCTCCGCTTGGTTTTCTTATCAGTTCGATGATGCCGTCTTTGATGCCCTGTCGCTGACACAGGGAGAGCGAGACGCGGTGTACGAGGGCGTGACGGAGCTGGTGGAGAATCGGCTGCGGCGGGCGCGGAGTGGGGGGGGGCGGGGGTAGCGTCGCCCCTCTACCGACTTACCAGCGCCCCGATCGTTTCCGCGGCTTCCCTGAGCTGATTCCGACGATGACCCCTCCGGCAACGAGGGAAAGAAACCCAAACTGGACGAAGCCTGAGTGATCCAACGAAAGGCCTCCAGCAAAATAGGCGATTCCTACGGCAAGTGCCCCTATACCGACCATCCGCATCGCGTCCAAGAATGTATTCATCATTGTCTGCCTTTCTCAGTGTTTGACGTCTTCGGCTTCTAGTGCGATTCACCATACTCATCTCGAGCGGATGAGGCAAGTCACGTCTGCCCTTCACCCCTATCAGTAGGCATTGACCTCCAAGAAATGCTGCGTATACTGGCTTAGTGTATGGTCTGGCTGGTGGGGCTAGGCTCAGCCGAGCGGTAATTGCAAGGGAGGATGAGATGTCATGTCGAATTGGAATAACAACAGATTTACTAGGGCGATATACCTATTGGAAGGGTAAGCACCCGAGCTTGAAGAATTGGGAGACTCTGGGACGCTATCCTAGCAAGACCCAAGCACAGCGGGCAGAAACCGCATTTGCTCGACAACACGGTTGTGATGCTCACCCGGGTGGCGGGGGAAACGAGTATGCCACTTGGTCTGTCTACCACTTCACCTATGATCCTGTCGCGGATCTCCGTCTAATGGCCTACTAGCGGTGAGAGAGCTGGAAGAGTACCGGCTGCGGCGGATGCGCAGGACTTGAGGGCGGAGACAGTTGGGCGCACGGGATTTCTTCGACGACAGGCTTGACTGATTCAAAAGGACAGAAGGACAGAGACATGAGGCAGGACACAGCTTTCGGCCTGGTTGCTATTTTGGTTCTTATTGCTCTCGTGATCCAAAGCGGTGTTTTGTGGCTGGCTATCCCAGCTGGCCTAATCGCCGTCGGAGCATCCTTCTATTTCTCACGTAACCTGAAAGGGTCCGCAATCGCCGGCGTTCTCGTTGTTGGCAGCCTCTCTCTACTCGGCGCCTTTGGTGAAATCAGTCCCGACTGGTATAAGACCCTCCTTTAGGGAATGAATCACCCGGCTGTAAGGGCACAACGGGGCGGCACGCAGGTGGCGCGAGACCTTCAGGCGAAATAGCCCCTAGTCCTGGACTGCCGACGCTCAACTCTCTTCGCGCCTGCCCGCGTTTTGGCGCGGCCATCGACTGTAAGTTTGCCGCCAGGGCGGGCGCGTCGATGCTCCGCCTCGCGACGCTTCGGGTTTTTCGTAATCCCTCGATGGGCCACTCTCCGCCCGACGCGGTACGTGTAGTTGTAGGTATTGCGTCGCCTGCGCCGTGGCATGGCCTTCCCCTTTTCCAGAACTCACCGCTTGCTCACCCCCCGCTGATCTCGATCATACGAAAGCGAACACGGGTGTCACCTCGTCGCCGGTATAATGGCGCAACAGGACGACCGCCGGTTTCGAAGACCATCGGAGGAAACGATGAGCGCGTGCCTCGTGTGCCACGGCAAGAGGAGCGAGACGGAGTTGGTCAGCAAGGTCTTTGAGATGGACGGGCGATTCGTCCTCGTCGAGGGCATTCCCGCCACTGTTTGCCAACAATGCGGCGAGCGCACGTTCAGCAGCGACACCGTCGAACGCACCCGTGAGGTCTTGTCCAACGGCGGCAGAACAGCCAAGACAAGGCGGCTGGAGGTGTACGATTACGCCTAGCCTCAGTGGGTTGGCGCTGGCAAACTGAGCGAGTCCCCGAGGGAGGCATCGGCATGGCAACGGTGCGGGGGATTCAGATTGAGCGACGATGACGATTAGCAACGCCGACACGGTCTACATTGAAACCTCGGTCGTCTCCTATCTAACTGCGCGGGCCCCAAGAGAACTGCTGGCGGCCGCGTGGCAGGCGGCAACAGTGGAATGGTGGGACGAGCACAGGAGCCGGTATCAACTATTCACCTCGCAGTTGACGCGGCAAGAAGCTTCACGGGGTGATGCGACGGCGGCCGCGAAGAGGCTGGCCGCGTTGGAAGGCATTCGCACTTTACCTTACACCGATGCGGTTGAGAGTCTGGTGGACGTCCTCATCAAGAACAACGCGGTGCCGGAGGGGTCTCGGAACGACGCTGTCCATATCGCTGAGGCCGCAGTCCACAGCATCGATTTTCTGTTGACGTGGAATTTCCGCCATTTGGCCAACGCCGGAGCGCAACGGCTGATCCGCACACTTTGCGAGGGAGCAGGGTATAGTAGCCCTGAAGTCTGCACCCCATTCGCCATGATGGGTTTGATGGGAGAAATCGACGATGGCTGACGAGATTATTGAGGAACTATGGAAGATCAAGGATGACATTGCGCGGGAGCACGGTTACGACATCCGTCGCTTGGGGGCGTATCTCCGGAGCCTTGAGGGGCGCACGGTGGAGGACTATTTGCGGGAGTTGAAAGCCGAAACACCCCAACCACGTTCAGCCGCCATCGACGCCAACATGAGCGAGTCCCTAAGAGAATAATGCAATCGTGGGCACTCTGAGCGACTCCAGGGCCTCGGCATCATTCCCGCATGAACATCCTCCACTCCCAGACTGACCCTGACCTGCTGACCCGCCTGCGCGAGATGCTGGATAGTTCCGCGCGGGCGGACATTGCCGTCGGCTACTTCTTCATGTCCGGGTTTGAGGCCGTCGCGGACAGCCTTGCCCACCTGCGGAAGGTACGCATCCTCGTTGGCCGCACTGACCGGCACGTCCTGGAAGAAGTCGCTTCAGGACTCCAGCAGGCCCCTGCCCTCTACGCCCGCATCGAATCCGAAGGGATGATTCGTCGTGGCGAGCGAGACGGTATAGCGCAGCAGGCCGTTGATCATATCGCGGAGGGCGTCTCGATGCTGCCGCAAGACAAGGGCTCGGAAAAGGCCGTCAAGACCCTGCGCGATCTGATCGCCGCCGGCCTCGTTGAGGTGCGCGCCTATCTCCGCAGCCCACTGCACGCCAAGGCGTACCTGTGCTGGTATGAGGGGCACGCGGAGACGGGCGCGGCGGTCGTTGGCTCATCAAACATGACCCTCGCCGGATTCAGCGGCAACACGGAACTCAACGTGCGCGTGACGGGCGACGCGGAGATGGAGGCGCTGCGAGATTGGTTCGAGAACCTATGGGAGGACTCCGAGGACATCGCGGACGCGTTGGTCAATGAACTGGACGCATCCTGGCCCATCGCGCAGACACCGCCCTACCTCGTTTACCTCAAGGCGCTATATGAGCTGTACTACAGCGACGTCACCACAACCCCACTACCCCTCGAACCGCGGCGCGGCCAGCTCGCTAATTTCCAGCTTGTCGCAGTCAGACAAGCGCTGGCTATGGTTGAGGCATACGGGGGCTGCTACATCGGCGATGTCGTCGGTCTGGGCAAGACTTACATTGGCGCTGAACTGCTGAGGCAGATGCGTCAAAGCTACCCGCATGACGGGAACCCGCTCATCCTTTGCCCCGCCGGACTCATCCCCATGTGGACCATGATGAACGAGGAGTACGACCTCGGCGCGGAGATTGTCTCCCACAGCATGATCACCTCGCCCCCTGACCCCGAATTCGACGAGGAGATCGGCCGCTACATCGACACCGGCGCACCCCAGCAAGGCAAGGTTCTCTCGCAGGAATATCCCAATCGCGGGCCCGTTCTCATCGATGAGGCGCACAACTTCCGCAACATCAATCTCCGCTCCAAGGGCCTGCGCGATTACCTGGAGTCCGGCGACCACAAGGTTGTGCTGATGAGCGCAACACCGCAGAACTTGGGGCCGATGGACATCTATCGTCAGTTGACACTTTTCCTTGATGACATCGAGCACGGACTGAACATTGAGCCGGTGAGCCTGGATCAGTACTTCCGCAACGCGCAGCGTTGGCGAGCATATGAGGTCGACTTCGAGAACTATCAGGCAGAGTTGGCAGCGTGGGAGCTAAACCAAAGGCGCGGCGAAGCTCCTCGCAAACCGGACGAGCCCCAGGGGCTGCGGGCTGACATCCAGGAGGTACTCACGCCAGTCTTCATCCGCAGGCGCAGGCGGGACATCCATGAGATCTACGGTGACAGCGCTGAGATCAACGGCCAGCCTGTGAGATTCCCGGATCCGGAGCTTGGCAATGTGGAATATCGCCTCGATAAAGTATACGCGAAGGCCGGCTCTCTGGACGAAATCCAGGCGCTCCTCAAGGAGCACAAGGCCTACCGCTACAGGGCGACGGAGTACATTCGCCCCGAGGCTCAAGATAGTCCCGAGTATCGTGACCTTTTTCGTGCACAGGACAGGATCGCCGGCCTCATGGCCACACTTCTACTTAAGCGACTGGAATCCAGCATCGAAGCGTTCCGATCCACCTTACGGTCGCTTATCCGCAGCAACAGGAACTTCCGGTCAGCACTGGAAGAGGGATTCGTTCCCATCGGAACGACAGCAACACGCATGTTGGGCGGCCAAGCCTTCGAGGCCGAAGACCTCCTTATGGTGCTACAAGAGGAGGAACAGCGGCGACGAGATGCTGGCCAGAGCCATGACAAGCGCGTCCACGACGTAAAAAATTTCTTCGCCGACAAATGGATGAACCATTTGGACGAAGACCACGCCATTCTTTCCGAGATACTCGCCAAGGTGCAAGACATTGGCCCTGAAGACGATGACAAGTTGCGCGTTCTCCGTGAATTCGTCGAGCAGCCGGAAATCAAGAGCGGTAAAGTGCTCATTTTCTCAGAGGCCGAGACCACGATTGAGTATCTGTACCAGCAGCTGAACCCGGATGGGGCCGACCCGACAATTGTGCGGCTCACCGGCAGCACCGGTTCAGACGCGCAGAATATCGTCAGGCGTTTCTCACCCGGCTCCAATCCGGCGCGCACGCCACTGCCGGGCCCAGAGATTCGCATCCTGCTTGCGACTGACGTGGTGTCGGAGGGCCAGAATCTCCAAGATTGCGCCCGCGTCCTGAACTACGACCTCCATTGGAATCCCGTGAAGCTCATACAACGATTCGGCCGCGTCGACCGGATTGGGACGGAGCATGAGGTCATCAACCTACAAAACATGTGGCCGGATCGCGACGTGGACTACCAGTTGGAACTCACAGACAGGCTGCTCAAGCGTGTTCAGTCGTTCCATGACCTCATCGGTTTGGACAGTAAACTCCTGCATGAATCCGAGCGGCTCAACGTTGAGGCCATGTACAGCATCTACCAGGAGAAGAAACTGCCCGAGCTGGACGATGGGCTTGACGAGGTGGCGGCGAATCAACGCGGCGCCGCGTTATTGCAACGCATTCAGGATGAGGATCCTGACCTTTGGCGCAAGATCACCAACCTACCGGACGGTATCCGCTCGGCCTTGACCGTTAGGAAGCCGGCGCAGGGTGCCGCGCCTGACCAGTACGTGCAGGGCCCGATGGACATCGAAGGGATGCAGACGCCATTAGTGGCATCTCCGACGGCCGGAGCAATCCGGTCACCTTTCGACGACCCCAGGCCGGGCGAGACAATCGTGCTGCTCAGTTCGGCAGGCGTTCGTGGTTGTTATGCCGTAGACGACTATCTCATGCCGAGGTCAATCAGCCCCGCACAATTTATCTCTGCAGCGGAATGCAGGCCGGACACGCCCGCTGAACCGCTTCCCGCGCAAACAAATGAAAGAGTCATGGCGGCCTTCAATTCGTTCAGGGGGGACTTTGGTCAGCGACTGGGCCGCGCCAGACGTCCTCGGGATACGCGAGTGCGCCGCTACTTATCCCGCCAACTCAGCGCACTGGCAAGCGAAGCCACCAATGACCAGCAGCGGATCGCGCAGATCGACATACTGCGACAGATTTTCGTAGCCAACACGACGCCTCAAGTCGAGTCAGCCCTTTCAGACATCCGAACGCTGGGCTTACAGGGCGAGCCTCTGCTCGTAAGACTTCAAGCCCTAAGAGAACGCTATCGCCTCAACCCGCCTGATGACGAGGACGAGTCAACCCCCGCCGAAATGCAGGTCATCAGAATCGTCTGCTCAGACGGGTTAATTTAGCTTTTGGCAGCAGTTACTGTTCCAGCCGCCCCCCTCACCACACCACCTCAAACTGAAACACCCGCTCAGTTCGCAGTATTGACTGCTTTCGCCCACCACGCAGGTCAAAATCCAGAACGTTCACGCTGATGGGGCGGTTGGAGGTGTGGAGGGTGACCAACGGGCGCTTGTCGAAACAGAAAGCCCCGTCACAGAGGAGGGTTCGTGTCTTTCTGGCAGACGCGAGAATAGACACCGGGCCACGAAGTCAAGGTGCTTGAGATTCTCCTCCTTTTGTGGGCACGCCGCCAACGTGTTGGCAACAAGGGACGTGGAGCATTTACAGGATCGCATGTGGCATATTGGCCACATTTACTGATGACGTTCAGTCCAAAAGTCTCAAGGGAGAAGGGAATGGCCGGTCGTAATCAACACGTGACGCCACATCCGGAGGGGGGGATGGCAAGTGAAGGGGGCTGGCGCTGAGAAAGCGACTTCCCGTCACCCAACACAGGCGGAGGCCGTTGAGCGGGCAACCGAGATAGCCAAGAATCAGGAATCGGAGATGCTCATCCATGGCCGGAATGGGCGGATCAGGGAGCGGAACACATATGGCAAAGACCCGTTCCCACCGCGAGGCTAATTGAGTCCCAAGGACCAGGCATGTGCCCGTGTCATTTGGAAGGCGGCCCCCCAATTGCGCAGGGCATTGGGTTTGAGCCCCGGAGTGACGTGTGGAACTGAAAGGTGAGGATCGCTTCCATTCTGAGATTCGGATAGAAGCCCGCGGAGACGTCACGGCGCTGAACCTGCTGTGTAGCCACGAGGCGGTCTCTCGTTCGGAAGCAGCAATTCAATCACTGGGCCCACGGGATCGGCGCGGTTTCTTGCACGGCTACTTTGCTTGCAGTTGCCATTCCCTCGAGCGAGTTGCTCTATGATACCGTGGTGACCGTGGCCTGCGTTGGACAGCGTAGGTTGCGACAGTACCCGCTCCCGCGCGGTCTCCTCCCCGATCCAGTCCGTGCCGGTGACGTCATCGTAGGTGACGGTTGCCTTGAGCCACATGCCCAGATCGCCCGCCGAGGGTGTGTACTGGATCGGCGTGCTCCTCTGCTGCGGGGATGTCGCTGTAGGGGCGCCGGCCTCGGTGGCCGAACGCTGCCACTGCCATGCCTCGTTGCTCGTTGCTGGTGCTCCTGTCATCGTTTTAGAGATCCGCGCTGACCCTGACGCCGACCTGCGCCAACCCCCTAAAGAGGTCGCCGCCGGCGGCGACCTTGTGACTGGGGAAGGCCATGGTCGGGTGGGTGAGAGTGGCGTTGGCGTAGCCGTCGGTGGCCCGGATGGTCCCGTCGTTGAGCGCCAGGCCGTTTGCAAGCAACGTCACCCCGTCGGCGTCCCGCTGCAGGGGGTTCACGGTGTAATTGAACGGCTGCGCCACTGCGCTGCTCCCGTCGCCGGAGTAGCCGGCGTACCCTACCTGAGAGACCCGCCGATGCTTAACAGGACGTGCGGCGTGCCGTTCGTCGTGTCGACGATGACCGCCTCGCTGAAGGTGAACGTCACCGTGATGGTGTCGCCGGTGGCGTAGGTGTCGTCCGAGCCGGGGTCGGAGGTGACGGCGCCCAACGCCAACCGATACAAGCAGGCCGAGCGCCGTAGGCGAAGGGCAGGCGATCTGGCGGTGGGAACGGACTGGGGTCCGGCAGTTCATGCCGGACCCGTATGTACTCGTTCCGTCGCTGCTCGGCTTCATGACAGTGTCGGGTGAATCACTGAAAGGGAGCCACCTGGGGGATCGATACGTCCTTCCGCTACTTGGGGCTGGCGAAGACGCCGATGGCCAGCGGATGGCTGCCCGACACCGTTTTCCAAGCCTCGTTCGGCTTTGACCCCGTGTAGAGCCTGGACCAGGTCTGGTTGCCGATACTCCAACCGGACGCGCGCGATGCGTCCTCGCTGTTCGAGTTGGACTCAGCGACGCGGTAGAACGTGTTCGGGAATTTGCTCGTCGACCTGAACACGACCCAGTACTTCGTGTTCGCCTCAAGCGTCACGCCCGCGCACGTCCCGGCGTACATCTCGTCGGGCCAGTCTCCTGTCGCCAGCGCCAGCCCGGTCTCGTAGCCCGTGAGCCGCTCGACCTGGCAGATCTCAGCGTGGGGGATTCTCAAGGTGCCGTGGTTGCTGTAGATGGCGACCTGGGGCGTCGCCTTCGTCGGAACCAGCCTGGTGACAGGGAAAGCGGGGGCGCCAGGGTCCCCCGGTTCGTCGGCGGCCGCACTGTCTTCGTCGTCGTCCACCCGTACCGCCACCAAGGTGATCGCCGAGACGCGCGTGTAGCCGCCGCCCGTAGCGATGTGCACCAGCGTGATGTCGTCGTTCGTGCTGTCGGTGTCCTCAGCGGCGGTGACTTTCACCGTCTGCGCCTGGTCCCAGTTCGATGAGGTGAAGGTCAGCAAAGCGGGGGCCACGGTGAGGTCGGTGCCCAAAGCGCCGGTGATCGCCACGGTCACGTCGTCCGAGGGCTGCGCGCTCAGCTTGACGGTGTAGCTCACGCCGGTCGTGCTGCCTTCGTGCACCGTCAGCGTCCTGTCGTCGACGACGACGGAGTCCAGGGTCCCAATGGCAACGTTGGCGCCGACAACGTTGGTGATCGTGGCGGTACCCGCCGTGACGGTACGGCGGCCCATGCTGATGTAGGCCGCGAGCTTGTCCAGCGTGTAGCCGGCGGCATGCGAACCAGTCGTGAAGTCGATCGCCATCTCCTTGACGTGCCCGGTTAAGCCGTCTTCAGTCAGGTGACCAATGTTGTAAAACGTAAGACGGTCGCTGGCCCGCTGCTCCAGGTTGCTCACCATGCGCTGCACGTCCGGGAGTTCACTGAGCGTGACCGTGTAGGGGCCGGTGTAGCGGTTCCTGTCGTCTTCGCGGTTCATTTTGTTGCTCGACTCGACCTGCAGGTAGAGGGTCGAGGTGCCCACCGCGACCGGCCAGAAGTCGAGGACGGCGTGTCCGTCGTAGTTGCTGTCCCACAGGTCGCTCCGGTGCACCGGCGTCCGGCCCATCGTCGACGAGAAGACATCGAGCGAACCACCAACCACGTTCGCGCCGAGGAAGTCCACCTCGAGGCGGTACTGTCGGTAATGCTCCAGGCCGTCGATCCTGAACCAGTCTCTGTCCGAGGCGTCATCCAGCGTGCCGATCGAGTACTCACCGAGCCGGACCCGCCCCGGCGTCGCTTCGGAAGCCGGGAAGTCCTCTCCGAATTGTTCGGCCTGTTCGGGCTGGAAGAACGTCCCGTCGACAGCCATGAGAATTGCCCCATTCCGTGCAATTTGCTCCCAAACAGCGGTAGGACTAGTGCGGAATTTGCTTCTGTTGCCTATTCTCCAACCGGCGGCGATACCCTGCTCAGAAAGGTCCCGCGTCTCGGTAAGAACAACCCCGCCCGACGTGCTACTGAACACCACCCAGTAGGTCGTGTCCGGATCCAGTCGGGCATTCGCTGGCGCCGAGTACGTGTACTCCTGGCGAACTGAGCCACTAATGGCGGGGCCGGCCAGCGTGAACAGCACCGTCGCCGCCGGATCGCCAGAGTTGTCCTCGTGGATCGACACCACCAGGCTAGGCGTGGTACCGGTTCTTGCGTAAAACCGAACCGCTGTGAGCCCGTAGCTCCTGGAGCTGGAGCCCGTCGTAAACGACTGAGCAGGAGTAGATCCAGTGTGGGCGGTGAAATCGGAAGTGAGGGTGCCGTTGTCGAGATTGGAGACGAGTTCTGCTTCCACATCGACCGTGCCACGGCCGGGCGGCACCACTCTGCCTTTCAGGCCGAACTTGACCTGCCCACCGAAGGACCAGCCGGGAAGGCTCCCCGTATCCATCCCCGTGGCAGTCGTTCGACGTAACCTTGTTTGGACGCTAGTTCCTAATCTGTCGTAATCCGCATGGCGAACCTGGAACTGGATCCAGTACTTGGTGGACGGGAACAGGAACACGTCCAGGTTCTCAAAGGTGTAGTCGTGGTCACGATAGCGTGCCTCTACCCGGCGCAGCTCCGCCAGTTTATCTCCCGGTCCGCTGACTCCCATTTCGCTGACTTCGTCCGTCCACAGGGACACGATGAGAAAGTCGTTCCCGTTCCAGGCCCTGAAACTGAAGCTGTCAAGCAGGAACCCCGATCCGCCCGGGCCGGTCGTGAACGACTGCCGGAATCGAACCTCAGCGGAGGTAAGGGTGTTAGCAGCCGTATTAGTCGCGTCCGGCTTGCCCAGGTTGCTGGCGAACGTCACGATCGGGTTGTCGTTGAACGACGTGATCCGGTTCTCGTCGACCGCTTGTTGCTGTGCCGCGATCAGTGGTTCGGCCAGTGTGGCAATGCTGCTGGTCGACTGCGGCCCGGCGCCGGCGGCGTTGAGGGCGGCCACCGCGTAGTGATAGGTCGTGTCGTCCTCGACCGTCTCGTCCACGTAGCTCGTGGATGTCGAGCCGGTGTCCGACACGAGCACGGTCAACGCGCCGGCACTGGCTCCGCGCCAGATCCGGTAGCCGGTTACGCCGTCTCCGGACGGAGTAGTCCAGCCGAGCGTGACGCGGTCGTACGAGGGGGTCAGGGTCAGGCCGGTCGGCCCCGGCGTGGAGATCGCCGGTGGCACGTTGCGCGGGCCCTGGGTCTGGTCGGAGCCGGAGTTACCGGTCCCGGCCTTGGCGCCGGCGTCCGGCGACAATGTTGTGGTGCTCGCGGTCACCGACGGCGCTCCCTCGCCGGCCGCGCTGAGCGCAACCACGGCGTAGACGTAGGTCGTCGACGGGCTGACGCTGGCATCCACATAGCTCGTCGCCGTGCTGCCCGTGTCGGTCGCGATCACCGAGAGCGTCGATGCGTCAGTCCCGCGCAGGATCCGGTAGGCGCTGATCGCGCTGTGCGCCGGCGCCGTCCAGGACAGCGTCACGCTGCCGCCGGTCACCTCGCTCAGGCCCAGGCCGGCAGGCGCTTCGGGGACACAGCCCTGCGCGCCGATTGCCGTGATCCGCTCGTCACTGCCGGAGCCGCCATCGGTCAGCGCCACGATGTACGTGCCCACTCCCCCGTAGTTCGCTTCGCCCACGACCGAGATGTAGTAGCGCCCGTCCGACGCCGGTGTGAACGTCAATCTGGACCACATCTCCCGGCTCTCAGCCCACCACTCCGTCCCCGCGACGACGGCGCCGGAGGCGTCATGCACCGCCTCGACGATTGGCGCCAGCAGGGTGCAGTCCACACCCGGCGTGCCCAGCACCTGGATCCGGTAGGCGAGCCCCGCCGTCAACTCCGCTGCGAACCAGTCCGTGTCCCACAGGTCGCCGCCTTCGGTAAGCCGGCCACGCGCCGCCTGGTCGAGGGCGACTACGCCGGTCGTGTCGCTGGTTCCGGGCAGATCACCCGCTGCCGGCTCCGACAGGCTCTGGGCGTTCACGGTGCTGCTCTCGAGGGTCGGCGCGGGCGTTGGTTCAGGTGTCGGCGCGGGCGTTGGTTCGGGCGTTGATTCGGGCGTCGGCACGGGCGTTGTCTCCGGCGTCGGCGCGGGCGTTGTCTCCGGCGTCGGCGCGGGTGTTGGTTCAGGCGTCGGCGCGGGTGTTGGTTCAGGCGTTGGCGCGGGGGTTGGTTCAGGCGTCGGCGCAGGTGTCGGTTCAGGCGTTGGCGCGGGCGTGGGCGCAGTAGTTGGCGCGGGCGTTGGCGCGGGCCTCGTGAGCGCCAGCACGAAGCTGTCTCCCGCGCGGATTCCCGTCAGGATCGCGCGTCCCGACGCCGGCACATTGAAGTTCACATAGTTGCTGCCAACGGTCTTGATGTCGCTCGCGGCAAAGCTGGCCGTCCCCCCGGCGCTCTGCACCCAGACCGTCAGGTCCGCTCCCGCTCCCGACTCGCCGAAAAACTCGCGCAGCACAAGGGGGCCGTCGTCATTCAGCCGCAGCAGCGACCCATTACGAGCGGGGGCCATCACCCGCACGATCTTCGAATCGGCGCTCAGGTCGACGTCGCCCTCGGCCAACGAACCCGTCGCGCCCCAGCGCGAATCGGCTGCCGAATACAGGGTCGTCGCGCCGCCCGCTGTAAACGAGGCGAGCGCCACCACCTGCAATCCGCTCTGGTCAAAATCAGCGACCGAGACCGAACCCACCTGGGCAACAGCCGGCACGTTCCCGGCGAGTGATGCCGTGACGAGCGCCGCGGCCAGGGCCAGCACACCGGCAAGCCGCGTTCGGCGGCGGCGCGAACGGTTAGCGGCCGGAGATTCCTGGGCGTATGTCGCCGGTGGTCGCTTAGAGTTGCTCATGTTCGGCTCCTTTGGCCGCGGATCGCGAACTGCGCCTCGTCAGGAATGAGGTGACTGATAAAGACGGAATATACTTGACAAAATTATTCCCAATTAATCCTGCCGCCAACCAAGGCTCTTGCCTAGATTCGTTTGTACCCTTGTGAGGTTGAGTTCCGGAGCTTTCTTTTGTAACCCATGATTTAGCTCTTTGTACATAGTCTGGGGCGTATAAGGAGTTATTTATATGTACACATTCCGGTCTAGCATCGCTGCAAATGAAGCGGCATATTTGACTCGGCGACTCGTGCAAACCCATAATCGCCTCTGCCGAGCGTGGCATTGGGACGCCGCCCCTGCGTCTGCGTCTATAGGGATGGCTGCCCTGGAGCGACTCGCGAGGCGTCGCCGGTTGAGGCGGAGAGTCAGCTGCCGGAAGTCCTGATGACCTACGTACACCCCATAAGGAAGATGGCGCCTTGATGGAGGCGATTGCCGCCGGGGCTACGGGCTTCGTTCAGAAGTACTCGGGCAGCGACGAATTGGTGGCTACCTTTCGGTAGGTGGCGGAGGGACGATTGATGATCCCGGACGACGCAGTGAGGCGGGGCTTCAGGCTGTTGCACGGCGGGACTGTACTGATGCCCGGGCCGAAGGTACTGACGGGACCTCTAAAGGGGGGAAGACATGCCTATCCCTGAGTCAACACTCTCCAAGTGGAGTCATCATCAGGCTGGGACGGCCTTCAAAGAGGCGCACCTACCCATACGAGAGGCGCTGGACGTCTACAAGCGGCCCTAAGAGGTCAAGTTTGAGGTCTTCCTCCAGGGCTCCTACAAGAACGACACCAATCTCGGCGGTGACAGCGACGTTGACGTGGTCGTCCGGTTGGCGTCCAAGCTCAAGACTCGCGTGGTCGCCCTCTCCGGCGAACAGCTTCAGGAAGACGGTTCCCACAGGTTTGCGCTGGAGCGTTGGCAGTCGTTTCGAGACCACGCAATGGTGGCGATGAAGGCGAGATTCGGGAAGGCGGTGAAGAGAGGCCGCAAGACCATCAAGGTGCCCAAGGGCAAGATCCCCGCGTACGCCGACCTCGTGGTAACGCTGAGCTACAAGGAGGGCATAGGATTCTATCTTCCCGACGAGGAACGTTGGGTGGTGAGCTTTCCGCAGCTGCACCATCTGCGTGGATTGAAGAAGGAAAAGGCCACAGACAAACGGTTCAAGAGGATCATCCGCATGTTCAAAGCAGCCCGGAACCGGCTGGTCAGCAAGCGGGTGCCCACCAAGTAGGACGCTCCCTCATATTTCATCGAGTGTCTGCTCTACAACGTTCCCAACGATCGCTTTGGACCGAAGCTGGCGCCGACGTACGTCGGCATCCTGACCTGGCTGAAGACCGCGAGGCTCAATGACTTCCAGTGTCAGAACGGACCGGCGCCCCTGTTTGGACCTCAGCCTGAACAGTGGTCCGTGAAGAAGGCGCTGTCGGATTGATCGACGTGTGCGGAGCCTCCGCGTAGACGCCCTTCCGGTGTTGTCGTAATCGTGGGGTGGCGGGCCTAAGGGCCTCACAGAGCCCCCAACCACATCTCGAAGACAGTTCTGTCTACCATACATGTTGGTGGGCTCGAGGCTCCGACAGCCAGATAGCCAGAGGCTCGTCGCGAGTGTGCCGGGAGTCGCCTACTGGTTCCCTATAGCCGGACCTCCCAACGAAATGTTCGCAGTATTGACTGCCTTCGCCCACCACTCAGGACAAAATCCAGAACCTTCACGCTGACGGTGCTGTTGGAGGTGTAGGCAAGTCCTCGTGCTGCCCAGTGTGGACTCCGGAGGGAGCCTCTTAGTAAACGCCGGGGAAAATGTTGACGCTTGGGATTAGCGAAGTGGCCGAATATCCGGGCAATCGCGAGGGAAAGGAATCCCTCGCCCATGTAGTTGACGTGGCGGGCGGCGCCCCATAGACCGCTGTAGAGAATTTTGCGGTCGGGCCATCGCTTAAATGTGTATTTCTGCAAGTTGGCGCCGCGAGAGATGCTCCACCCGAGCAGGAACAGCGCAGGCGTTCCGATGAGCCAAATGTACGATCATGGCGCGGAGAACCCGGGGAGCGGATGTGCAGCCATACCCCACAACGGGAGGATGAACAGCCACCCGTAGACCACCAGGCCGCCCCAGAACAATTTGAAGCCGAGATTCTCATGGATTAGGTCGTAGGTATAGAGCTGAACGTGCTTAAAGATGAAGTGGTCCAGCACGTAGAATGTGAAGAATGAGAGTTCCTGCGCTCGTCCTTCTCATAGAGCCAGGAGCGGATTCTTTATCTCGCCTTGCGGTTTGCTGAACACTGCCAATATCGAAAAAATAGGGCGGAATCACACTCTGGTAAGGTGCATCTGTGACAATCGAAGACCGGTGGCAGCCCGGAGACCACATCGTGATGCGGAGCGTCTGGGGCACGTCGATTGGCATCGATTTCGTCGACCATTTCCTGGACGTTGTGATCGACGGGAACCTGACGAGCTGGCGTTGGAAAGATGAGGATGAACTCGCGGCGGCGGTCTCCACCGGACTCATTACCCGGCAAGTCGCCGATGCGATTCGAGCCGAGGGCCAGCAAGCGATTGCCCGCTTAGAAGCCCATGCCCCGCCCTTCAACGAAGGCTGGGAGAAATGGAAGCCGGACCCGAACTGGACGATCCCCACGTTGCCCCCCAACTGGCAGATTCCGCCTGCGCTGTCTCAAAATTGATGGTACTGCGCCCTGCCCTGTCGTCCGCCACCTCCCCTAACTCGGTGACGATGAGTAGAATGTGACCATAGACGTGACCATGGCACGACAGATATGCCACGGTTCAAGAGAGGAAAGCACGTCATGGTGACCGGAGCAGACAAGCCGCGCGGCACACGAACGATCAAGGCGTCCGAGTTCAAGGCAAAGTGTCTCAAGCTCATGGACGAGGTGGCGGAGACCGGCGAGGAAATCATCATCACCAAGAACGGCAAGCCGGTGGCCAAGCTATCGGCGCACCGCGAGAAGCCCAAGAGTCTCTATGGCATGGACAAGGGCCGTATGAAGATTATCGGCGACATCATCAGCCCCATTGACGTCGAGTGGGGTGCAAGGAATATAATGTGACCATAGTCGTGACCATGGCACGATATATCCGCCACGGTTCAAGAGAGGAATGTACGTCATGGCGACCGGAGCAGACAAGCCGCGCGGCACGCGAACGATCAAGGCCTCAGAGTTCAAGGCAAAGTGCCTCAAGCTCATGGATGAGGTCGCGGAGACCGGCGAGGAAATCATCATCACCAAGAACGGCAAGCCGGTGGCCAAGCTATCGCCGCACCGTGAAAAACCCACGACGCTCTTTGGGCTGGGCCGCGATCGCATGAAGATCATCGGTGACATCATCAGCCCCATCGACGTCGAGTGGGAGGCGATGGTCAACCCGGATAGGGTTATCAATCCAACATGATCGTCGTGGATACACACGCCTTGCTGTGGTACTGGAGCGCCGTGGGCAATCTGGGGCCCACAACAAGGCGAACCATAGACCGGGCCCTCCGCGAGGATGACCTAGCCGTATCAGCGATGACCTTTTGGGAAGTCGCCATGCTGCGGGACAAGAACCGCATCAATTTCCCGGAGGATGTGGGACTGTGGCGTCGTGAGTTGCTCAGCCAGGGAATCATCGAGATACCCGTCGATGGAGAGATCGGCATCCGCGCCAACACGCTGCCGGACTTTCACCCGGATCCCGCCGACCGCATCATCGTCGCCACGGCCATTGACGGCCACCAACTCATCACCGGCGACACCGCAATTCTCAACTGGCCCGGCGGGTTAAGACGGATTGACGCGCGGGAGTAGGGCGTGGATGCCGTTACCTTTCTTGCCCCCGCAGTCGTACGGCAATTCAAGACCATCGAATTGCTAGGCATTGCCCCGTCGATACCCTCTACGCCCCGCGATTTTGGCTATGCCCCTCCATCGTTCCATAAGCACCGTCACCTGATCCACGCACAATCTTGCAGAATAGGGAACATCGTTCTAATATGTTCTAAATGCTGTGGCTAAAGCGTCCTGAACAGAAGATGCACGGTGGCGGGGAAGACAGACAAGGAGACTTACACCGATGGCCGGAAATCGTGGACCGACAATAGCTCTGCAGATGATTCGTAAGTCCAGGGAGGCGGCAATGAATGCCGTTCAGACGTTCAATAATCCTCTCACCACCTTCAAGACTGAAACTTTCATCGTCTTGATGGGTATTGCATGGACATATCTCCTTCACGCCCACTATAGAACCGAGGGTGTAGAATACCGATACTACCGCCAAATGGCCAAGCGACGTAGATTCGATCGCACCAAATCCGGTTCATACAAATACTGGGGCCTTGAAGATTGCATCAAGGACCCCCGATGTCCGCTAGACGACACAACCAAGATAAATATCCTGTTCCTCATTGGTTTGCGAAACGAGATTGAACATCACCAGTCAGTCGGCGTCGACCAAATGCTGTCTAGTAGATACCTTGCGTGCTGCCTAAATTTCGAGCGGTACATTACTGAAATATTTGGCCGGCAGTACTCCTTGGAGGAATCAATGGCATTCGCTCTTTATTTTCGGGACCTGACATCGGCAGTTAAGCCATTTGAAGCTGCTGCTCCCTTGCCTTCGAATGTGTCCAGGTACATTCAGGAGTTTGATTCTAAAATTTCGGCTCAAGACCTAGTTTCCCAACAGTTTCGCCGCAGATACTTGTTTGTGCCTTTGGTCACCAGCAAGAGCGCCCAAGCGGACGAAGTTATTGAGTTCGTGTCTCCGGACTCAGATCTTGCTAAGGCAATAAATGACGACTACCAGCAAATCTTTCTTAAGGAGGTCGAAAAGCCCAAGTACCTCCCGTCGAAGATAGTACAGCTTATGAACGCTGAAGGCTTCCCGGGGTTCACCCGGCAGCGTCATATCGAGCTATGGAAGGCAATCGACGGCAAGAATCCAGCAAAAGGTTACGGATATGAACTTGGCGGGAGATGGTTTTGGTACGATCGTTGGCTGGCTGTAGTTCGCAAGCATTGCACTGAGAACTTAGAGAATTATCGCTCGGGACTAAGTGAAGAAGCCGCCTGACCCCCCCCCCAGCAAGCTCAACGAAGAAACCCTCGCCGAGGAGTCCAGGCAGGGGGTGGTGAGGCGCCTACGTCACGCATGAGGAGCTCGGTTGGGGAACACCGCTATGAACGGAACACGCGGCTCGCCGTGATCTTTGCACCTGCCCACGCATCCCTAGATAACGGTTCATAGCTCATCCCGGGCGCTAGACACGTATACTTGCCCAAGGAAACGGGGAGGACGTGTTCTTCTGTGATGCTGTTTGATTCTTTCGACAGACACCGTTGGGCACAACGGCAATGAGGGCTCTTGTGAACCTTTCGCCGGCGAGGCTGCGCCTCATACGTAGCGTTGGTCTGCTGCTCATGCTGGCGGCGTCCGTCGCGGGTTTTATGCTCCTCATTGACCTGCTGGCAGACACGGCGTCACAGGGCTCCGGTGATCTCCTGGCTGAGACCGAATCGGACAACGTTTTTATCAGCCTGCCGAGTTCGGCATCCCTCTTTGCGCTCGGTCTGGCGGCCGTCGCGCTTATTGTCGCCCTCGCAGTCATCGCCGCGCCGTCCAATTGGAGACGGTCGGAGGCCGGCCTGCCCCGTCCGCGTTGGCGTCCATTCGGAATCGCCGCATCGATTGCCCTGATTGTCGGCGCGGCAGGGCTATTCCTTGCCTTCTCGGATTCGTCACCGCTCTTCCAGCAACAGGTGGATGCAGGGGCTATCGCGACTGAGCAGGAAGCCGCCGCCCATCAGGTCTATACAGAATGGATCGCGCCTGCCGGCGTCGTCGTTCTTGCCGCTTTTTTCTTCACCGCTATCCTCATCGGTTTCCTCAAACCGCGCATGTTGCTGCCTGTCCTGGCGCTGTGGCTTGTGGCAGGTCTGTTCTTCGGATTCTTCAGTTCAGGCGCCATTGCAGGCTTAAGCCTGTTCGACCCTATCGTCACCCTCAACACGCCGGACGCGTTTGCGGCAGAGGTCGGGAAACATCGCACCGCAGCAATACCGCCGGCAGATGACGGCGCGGGCGACGACACCGGTGTGGGAGACGGTCCACCCACGCCAAACGAGGGTGTAGCCGATAACGAAAGCGACGAACTCGGCGAGGGTGTTGGCGGCGTGGGGGACATTGGGCAGGATGCTCCCGGGGAGGTCAGCGAAGAGGCGCTGATCGCGCGGCTGAATGATGCGCGCAATCCGTACGACCGTGCCAACGCGGCCGAGGCACTCCCGGAGCACGGTTCTGATGAGGCGCTGCGGGCGCTCGCGCATGCTTCCCTGTATGACCCTTCCCAGATTGTGAAGGACGCGGCCCTGGACGCCATCGCTGATTGGGATTTCGAGACGCTCGTTGAAATACTGCAAGAACATCCGGAGGCCGATGTCCGAAGAGCCGCAGCGGCGGCGCTGGGCAGGCTGCAGGATCTTCGCGCTGTCGAGCCGCTGGCCACTGCCCTGCTGACCGATGAGGCGGCTGAGGTGCGACAGGAATCCGCAAAGGCGCTGCGCAGACTTGGAGACACGGAGGCGGTCAGCGCGCTTATCCAATCGCTGCGGGAGGACGCAGTAGAGGATGTTCGGGCTGAGTCGGCAGAGGCGCTCGGCGTTCTGGGAGATGAGCGGGCTATACAGCCCTTGCTGGAGGCGCTGGAGGAAGACCCTTCGGCCCTTGTGCGTGAGGCGGCGGCAAAGGCGCTCGGTCTTCTCCGCAGTTCAAGCGCCCTGTCAGAACTGGACACCGCGCGAACAGAAGATGAATCGCAGGACGTGAGGCACGCGGCGGCGGGCGCACTCAACCGCTACACGCTTGATGAACTCACTGACGCGCTGCTCACCGCGGTATCAGCCGATGACCGCGCTACAGCGGCGAAGATTCTTGGGGAACGCGGGAATAGACGCGCAATTCCCGCTCTCATTGAGGGCATGAACGACCAAGAGGAGATAGTACGCAACGCGGCACGCGAGGCGCTGGAACAGTTTGGAACGCTGGTGCCGCTGGAGAATGGATCCAGTGTCCTGTACTTGCATGGCAGCGGCGGCGGTAGTGGCAGCGGCGAGGGTATTGGCGGCGGTATCGGATTGGTGCCCGGCACAACAGCCCGTCGCGCGGAAGGCCTACCTCAGCCCGAGACTGCCCTGTTTATCATCGAAGGCGCCGCAAATACGAATTTCCTCCGCACGACGGTTGGCGAGATATTCAACGGAGCTGACTGGTATCGACAGCGGTCGCAAACGGAGATTTATCGCAGCAGCGAGTCTATCAGCAACGAGGAGCTGCCCGGAGCGCCGTTCTCTCACCTGGGAGACAGTAAGACGGAGAACATACTGATGTATCCGGAGGAGGCTTTGGGGCGGTTCCCCATTGGCACCTTGCCGGTCCCCCTGTTCCTCGGATCGATTTCCACGAGTGGTTCATTCGATTTGGTCGCTAATACTTTCGTCTCATACGAAGACCGGCGCCAATTGAGAACGGCGTCCGGGGTGCCCCAATACACCAACCAAGAGCTTTTGGAAGCCGAACCCATCTATGACGACGTAATCGCCGTGCCGGACGCGATGCCCGCCAGAGTGCATGAACTGGCCCAGCAGATAACGGCGGGATACGATGCGCCGTTTGAGAAAGCGCAGGCTATCCAGCGATATCTCACACAGAATTACGAGTATGCGCTGAGAAGCCCGACGGAAGCCGACGTTCCTCCCGGTGAAGACCTCGTAGACTGGTTCCTCTTTGAGAGTCGGACGGGAACGTGCGGCACATTTAGCAGCGCATTTGCCGTCCTCGCCCGCTCTGTCGGTCTGTCGGCTCGCGTTGTGTCCGGATGGGCGATCGTCCCGACTGAAGATTGGCAGGTCGTGTATGCAGACCAAGCGCATCAGATAGCAGAGATTCTCTTTGAGGGGTATGGATGGGTGCCGTTTGAGGCGACGCCGGGCGGCGGCCCGGCGGGCCGCGCAGCAGAAAATTTTCAACAAGACCAGGCGGAGCAAACGGAGTTCGACCGACTAACCGAGCAACTCGGAAGCTCGGACTCTGACACAGCGGAAGCTGCCCGTAACGCCCTTGAGTCGCTCGGCGCGTCTATCTATCGGACGGAAACCGGCGGGAGCGTCATCCGTGACTCGCAGAGTGGGAGAATTGCATTTCCGCCCGGAACGACGACTGAGCAGCACCCGGGCGGCAAGGGCGATTTCGCGGTGTTTAGCGTAGCCGGCGCAAAGCGCACCGAGTACCTGATGACGGCAACCGGTGACGTTTATGAGGATGGACAATGGCAGCAACTCGATCCGGTGTTCGTCGAAAACAATCCATCCGGCACAATTGCCAAGGTGGTGCGCAAAGATATGCAACTGGGTCGCGCGCCCTGGGACACCCTGCCCGATTCGCGTATCGAGCGTCTTCTTCTTGTCCCTGACTTTGACAACTATGACAATGTGTTCCTGGACAGGATTCGGGTTGGGGCGCTGACGTCTGATGGCTGGATTCCCGCAGGGGTGGTTCCCGTTTCTCGCCACCTGAACTTGATGGAACGCGAGGGGGTCTATAGCCCGTATAGCGGCATCTTCTCAATGAACGAACCGGCACATGGGTACCAGTGGTGGTCCATCGTGCCGCGGCTTTCGCGCGACGATCTCTTCAGGGCCGAGGTCGTCGACGATCCTACTTACCTGCAGTTGCCCGCGGATATGCCCAGACGAATACGCGAATTGGCAGAGGACATCACGGACGGGGAGAGAACTCCGTATGCAAAGGCAAAGGCACTGGAGCGCTACCTAAAGACGCGATTCGCCTACGTGTTTGGGAGTGAGTCGTCGGCTCCTCCACGCCCGGCAGGACATGATCCCGTCGATTGGTTCCTATTCGAGAGCCAAGAGGGAACGTGTGGCAATTTCAGCAGCGCGTTCGTCCTGCTCGCGAGGTCCATCGGGCTGCCCGCCCGGGTTGCGGCGGGCTGGCTCATCGATGCGCGAAAGGAATCTCAGGTAGTCATGGCGACTCAGGCTCACCAATGGGCAGAGGTAGCTTTCGAGGATTATGGCTGGATCACCTTTGAGCCGACTGCTTCGGGCAGTGCCAGGACGCGCCTCGACCTGCCGGACCCGGACGAAATTACATTCGGCGGTCTGGGGTTCGACGACAGCAGAGATTCCTCAAACACCGGCCCCGTCGTGATTGACGCGGGGCCACGCGTTTTCAACACCGTCACAGACATCACACGATGGCCGTCAGAGGTTGTCAGGGGCGAGCCGTTCACCATCGGCGGAATCGTTGAGACGCAGGGCGGCGTTCCGGTCACCGGCATGGAAGTCGAAATCTTCGTCAATGAGATCAAGGCGAATGGCGGCCTCAGAGTTGGTTCGGGAATGGTCGAGAACGGCCGCTACACCATTGAGGTCTCAATCCCACCGGCGGTTGAACGCGGAAAGTACCAGCTGATTGCTCATGCCATCGGCACGGAAACCTACATCGAATCGTGGAGCGATCCTGACATCGCCGTCTTCTCCAAGAGCGGCCTCGTGCTGTCCGGCCCGCAAGAGGTGGACGTTGGGACGGCGGCAGTGTTCCGCGGACGGGTGACGGAAGATACTGGCGACGGCGTGGAGGGCATCCCACTCACTTTAGTTATCGATGGTCGTTCACGGCCGCAACAGAGGACGGGCGAGGACGGCAGTTTCAGTTTCTCAAACACGTTCCTTGCGCCAGGCAATCATTGGGCAGAAGTGCGGTTCTCCGATACCGATTTCCTGCGCGCCAACTCCGCCCGGCTGAACCTGGAAGCGGTTATGCCCACTACCCTCACGC
This sequence comes from Dehalococcoidia bacterium, assembly GCA_965205915.1. Classification (GTDB taxonomy): domain Bacteria; phylum Chloroflexota; class Dehalococcoidia; order UBA6926; family UBA6926; genus VXMO01. The sequence continues at coordinate 281,692 of OZ242191.1, forward strand.
TGGACGCGCCGGTACAGGTGCGCGTCGATGAGCCGTTCACAGTCACAGGCAGCCTTCTCGATGTCCGGGGCAGGCCGCAGACAGGTAGCCAGGTCACGCTCGCGATGGGCGAGACGGAGGAGGCAACTGTCACCATCGGCGTCGAGGGATCGTTCACACATGAGTTAACACTCCCCGACTCCGGACAAGTTACGGTCACGGCTAGCTTTGAGAGAGAACGCCACATCCTCGGGTCATCGGCATCGGCCAACGTCCTGGCCAGACACATAACCGTGCTCTCATTTGAGGGTCCGCGTGAGGCGCTTTTCGGAGATACCGTTACGTTCCTGGGCGCAGTCACGTCGCCCACGGCTGAAGAACTTGAGCCGCTGATGGTTGAGATTGTCAACGGGGCCGGCGAAATCGTAACGACCATTCAGACGGACGGGGGCGGCGCGTTCTCATACGACCCCGGCAGCCTGGAGGAAACCGGCCCGCGAACACTGACGGCTCGCGTCCCGGAACAGGAATTCCTGACCTACAGCGCCGCAAGTATCTCGTTCTCCGTGGTGCATCCCACCGCGCTTTCCCTTGACGGCCCTCCCATCGCAATGGTCGGCCAACACATCGAGTTCAGTGGCTCGCTGCTACAGGGGGACGGACAGCCCATTCCCGAGGCATCCCTGCTCATCGGCGGGGACCCGGTGATTACGGGCGAGGACGGCACGTTCGCCCACGTAATTACCATGCCCCAAGACCTTGGACAGGCAGTCATCGAGGATCGGATCGGCATCGCCTACAAATTCGAGGGAACGGATCACTTCGCGTCGGCGTCGGGCAGCCGCTCAGTAATCGTGGGCGTTCCGCGCCTGACCGCCGAACGCGTTGCGCCCATTGCGCGCGGCGACGTGGCGCATGTGCGCGGCGCAGCCTTTACGGGTACCCGGCCGCTGCCTGACGCGGCCGTGACGCTGACGGGCGGGCAGGAAGACGAGACGGGCTCGTCCGGGCAATTCTTCTTTGAATATCAAATTCCCACAACAGCGCAGATTGGGCCGCTGCGGTTGACCGTTGAGCTGGACGGGCTCGGCGTGCAGACGCCGATAGAGCTGGACATTCGGTCCGCCACCCACATGGTCGCCATGCCGTTGGAGGACGTGCGGCCGGGCCGCGTCGTGGAAGTACAGACGGCGTTGTACGACGACACGGGCGCGGGCATCTCCGGCGCAAGCCTGCGCACCAGCACGGGACTAACGCTCGTCACGGATCAGTTTGGCCAAGCGCTGTTTGAGTTGACCGTGCCGGAGTCGGAAACACTGCTGGCCGTGCCGCTGACCTTTACCTACACCGGCGATCGGCAACACATGCCGCTCAACTATTTCCTCGGCATCCCCGTCACACCACCATCCTTTAATTGGCTGCTTTGGGTTGTCCTGCCGGCGTTCCTGCTGATCCTTGGATCGGGTGGCTTCGGCGCGTATCGACTGAGAGCCGCCGGGCTTCCTCTCGATCCCAGGCGCTGGTCAGTGAGCGGCATCCAGGCCGTCGCAGAACCCGTCGCGCCCGTACCTGATGGCTTCGAGCCGCTGCCGGCGCCGCTGGAGACGGTGATGGAGTTGGCGCTTGGCGGGCCCGGCGCGGAGACAGGCAACGTGTACGGCCTCGATGAAGAGGTCATCATCACGGGCAGGCTCATCTCCGAGGACGGCGCGCCCGTGCCAGGTCGAGCCGTCGAGTTGCGAGAGCCGTTCGGCGATGTTGCGATGTTCGATACGGATGAGTCAGGCGAGTTCCAACTTGTTCTGCGAGCCGATGAGCGCGGTGAGTTCTCCTTGTCGGCACAGTTTGAGGGAGACTCCTTCTACCTACGGTCCTCAGCGTCCGCCGTATATCGCATCGTTGATTTCCGGGAGGAGATGGTGCGGCTCTTTGGCGAGTTCATGAACTGGGCGACAAGCCTCGATGTCGGAATTGCAGGCCAATCGCCGCGAGAAACCGAGTCGGTCCTGGTGGCGGCCGGTGTGCCCGTCGACCAGAGGGCGCTGGATGAACTGGTCACGCGATTTGAAGAGGCTGATTACAGTGAGCATGAGATAGCCCGTCGGCACTACGAGGCGATGTACCGCGCCCGACGGACAGTCGTCGGAGAGTAGCCACTTGGCGGGTTCGACTAACTCTCACATTGCCCCACTCGCGGGACCTCTGTTGGCCTTTGCCATTCTCGCCGGCTTTACTGTGACCCTAAACATCGTGGGCGTATTCGCGTGGCTCGTCGCGTACGTCATCATGTTGGCCATGGGACGCTTCGTTCTGTCACTCGAAGGCAGGGCGTGGACGGCAATTCAGCCCGATATGAGCCGGAGAAGATTCAGCCCCGTGCGCCTGCTTCGAACCTTGCGGGCAAATCCGGGGGCGGCAGGCGTATTCCTGCACGGTTTGGCGATGGCCACGCTGGCATTCGCCGCATTCGTGACTATTGGCGGCATCCTTGATGCGATGGCGGATGCGGGCGCATACGCTGACAGCGAAGGCAGATCCCCCTACTCCGCCGTGTTTGGATCCCTCGGATGGTGGTCTCTCGTTGTTCTGGCCATTTTCGCCGCGGTCAGGGCGGCAAACTATATGCGTCCACAGATCGAAGGCTATTTGCCGTTCCCCGGTTATCGTCTCCTTCTATTTGCAGTGGCCTTTGTGCTATTTGCAGATAACGGCCTGCTTGCGGTGTTGCTGGATGCTCCGACTTCACCACTGCTGCTAATCGTTGGACTCATCGTTGTCTCCGGGTACATCGCTCAAACCCTGCGCCCTGCGGCAGCATCGGCCACATCAGCACGGCGACGGTGGCCCGCGCGTTTCATCCTGGCAGTGACAACGGGCTATCCGCCGGTGAGCGCGCTGATGGGCGTGGCGCTTTTGTCCGCCCTCGCTGCCAGCCCCGACCCGATTCAGTACGCAAGGTATTTGGAAACGGCGGAGTCGTATTTCGGTGTCCTCGATTCTCTCGCCGCATGGTCTCTGTTGCTGCTATTTCCTATCCTCCTGATACGCCTCGCAGCGACGAAATGGCCTGCCATCGGCAATGTATTGCCCTCGCCCGTCGCGTTTGTATCGGCGCTCGCTGTCACCATCATCCTATTCGCAGAACATGGCATCCTCGCAGTCACATATGAGTACCCAACGTCCGGCCTGATGTCTGCCTTTACAGCGGCCATTGCCCTGCTCTACCTGGCATGGGTACTCCGCCGGGTGCTTAGGCTGGATGTCGAATGGCGATTCAAGGGCGCGTTGGATGCCGTGTTGGCCCCCGCCGCCTCGGCGTTGATCGCGCTCGGATCGACTCTACCGCTCCTTGCGCTGCTCAACGACTTGCCCGTGGTCAACGCCCTCATGCTGGATTACGTGGAGACGGAGCGAATCGGCAGCCTTTATCAGCCTTACTTTGCAGGCGTGCATGAGATGCGGAATCTCATCGCAGTCCTGTTCTTCGTCGTCATGTTTGCGCTGACGCTGCCCCAAACGGCGTGGAATCTGCCGCAGTGGCAGGCGCGCCCATTGGCCTTATCCGTTGGATTCGCCATTGCCGGTTGCCTTGCGTGGCTGCTTGGACTCGGAATGGCAGATCTTGGATATGGCTATGCTCTCGCGGGCTCGGTTGCGGGGGCGGGCCTCTTCTCCATTGCGGTAACCCAGATGGGCCTCCAATTCACGGAGGATTCGAACTCCGTGCCGGCCGATGCTATTCGATGGATGGCCGTGTCCAAGACGCGTTCGTTCATGCCGGGCGCGGCCATTGCCGTCTACGTCCTGCTCCTGCGTCCCATCTTCTATGACACCCTTGCCTTCGCTGCCATTTACGAGTGGCTTGCAGTGCTGCTAGTGGTCACCGGCGCGGTCCTGCGCATGCGCACCCGTCTGCAAACGGAGATCAGCGTCGTTGAAATTGGCTCATCACCATCGACCGACTGGAGCAGGCATGAACAGGTGCTGGAGACACGGCCCGATCCCCGCGCCGACACGGTTTCCGCCGTGCGGCAGGCGTGGGTCGACTACGGCGAGCCGAGCGGCGTCTGGACATACATGATGGGCTTGCTGTGCAGGGAGGGCGCGTCGCCTGACGCGATTCGGGACGTTATGTCTCCGCTCCGTGACAGCTCGCTCCGCGGAAACCGGTCACGCCGCAGTGTCGCGCTTGACGAGTCTTTCCAAACCGCGCACGAAGTCATGGACGGCAAGAATGACGGCCACGCGGTTTACACGGGTAGCTTGCCCGAACTGAATAACCTGGCCGGGGCGTTCATCGAAACGGGTGACGACGCCGACGCCCTCGCCGCCGCCGTTGTCGCCGCCTACACCGTGCGCGGCGCGAATGTGGGCCGCGCCGTTAACCTGTGCTTCCACTTGGTCCACGACGATGTTGGACAGGATGGAAGGGGTAACGTGTTGACTCGTGGTCGGAAACGCCGCCAACAACGAGAACGGCGCGAACGCCTGATGCAAGCAGTCCTTGAGCACCTGGCCGGGGAGCGGGATGTCTTGTCGTTGCCCGTTGCAGTACCGGCGTCGGCTCTTGGGATTTACCGCACACAGGCAGCCGCGCTCAACGCGGTGGGCCTTGTTGCGGCAATAGCGGCTGGACAGGCGGTTGAGATTCTCTCGGAGTCCGACGCAGCGCTATTCGTGATGACACCACAGGGCAATCAGGGATATGTTTCCCGTCAGGCGCTCCAAAGGCAACCCATCCTGCCGAGAGATGAGGCAGCGATTCAGGCGGAACTGGCGGCGCGGCAGAATGCGCTCCAGGACGAAATACCTGATGATTCGAACGATGAAATAGCCGGGGACGAGCAGGATCAAACCGAGCGCGAAGGGACAGAGATAACCACATGAATGAGCACGAACTCGAGCGGGTGCGACAAACATGCGACCACATCATCGACCGCGTTGGCGAGGCATTCGTCGGTAACAGGCTGCTTCTTCGCAAGCTGCTGGCCGCCGCTCTCGCCAACGGCCACGTTCTTTTTGAGGACTACCCCGGGCTCGGTAAGACGCTGCTGGCCAAGGTCTTCTCGCGCGCCATCGGCAGCGACACGAAGCGCGTTCAGTTCACCCCGGATCTGTTGCCGTCTGACATTCTCGGCGTCAACGTCTGGCGTCAGAACGAGGGGATTTTCCAACTGATCCGCGGCCCGGTTTTCACCAATATCCTGCTGGCGGACGAGATCAATCGCGCTCCCCCAAAGACACAGGCAGCCCTCTTGGAAGCAATGGAGGAGCGGCAGGTCACTATTGACGGCGACACGATGAGTCTCGGCAGCCCGTTCATCGTCATCGCCACGCAGAACCCCATCGAGCAGGAGGGCACGTACCCCTTGCCGGAGGCGCAGCTGGATCGCTTTCTCTTCAAGCTCGGCACCGGCTACCCTGCCAACCAGGCGCTGGAGAGCGATATCCTCAACCGTCGCATCGCGTGGCAGAAGGACGACCCAACCGAGGATGTGAAGCCCGCAATCAGCGTGGAGGGCTTCCTTGAGCTACAGCATCTCGTCGAAACGGCGGTCTACATCGACACGGTCATCGTCGACTACATCACGCAGCTTGTCAGGCTGACGCGAGAGCACCCGCGTGTCGCCGTTGGCGTCAGCCCGCGGGGCTCCCTTGCCCTGCTGCGGGTATCGCGCAGCATCGCGCTCATCCACGGTCGGGATTTTGTCGTGCCGGATGACGTGAAGATGGTTGTGGCGGATGTTCTGGCCCACCGCATCATCCTCAACATTGAGGACACGCTGGAGGGCGTGCGCCCGGAATCCATCATCGACGAGGTTCTTGAGCAGGTGCCAGTGCCAACGGAGCTGGGAGAGCGTCCGGCGTAGCCATGATCACCCCCGCTCTGCTGAGTTGGACCTGGCTTAGCCTGCTGTTGCTAATTACCGGATTGTTCCTCGGAAATGTAATCCTGCTAGTCGGCGCAGTATTTCTCTTTGTGGCCGTCCTGACAGCCGGAGCGTTGCGCGCGCCCGACGATGTTGTCATTGAACGCGGCCTGCCACGCGTCATCTGTTGGGTCGGCGATACTCTCGTCGTTGAACGCCGGTTGACGGTACGAAGTGGGCTGGGGCCGGTCCGTGTCGTTGACCCCCTCCCGCCGGAGGCAGCCGTCGTCGACGGCAACAATTTTCGGATCGTGTGGAAGTGGCCTGGCGAGACGATGGCGGACCTCTCCTACAAGATCGCCTTTGCAAAACGCGGCGAGTACGTCATACCGGAGACGGTGTGGGAATCTCAGGCGCCGCTGGGCGCGGGACGCGGCCAGACGGGCCGTGCGGGCCCGGAGCTCAGCCTGCTAGTCGCGCCGCGAACATCTGACATCTCGCGGTTGAACTCAGTTCGCGCACTGACTCGCAACACACTGCTACAGGATGACATCGCACGAATACGGACGTCAGGCGAGGAGTTCCGCGAACTCCGTCCATATCAGCCCGGCGATCCGATCAAGAGCATCAACTGGAAAGCCACGGCGCGCGCCGGCGGGGCGTACGCTGTGCCCCTGGTCAATGAGCTGGAGCCGGAAGGCCGCAAGGCCGTTTGGATCTTTTTGGACGTGGCCGACTACATGGACGTCGGCACCCCTGTCTCCAGCCCCATGGAGAATACCATTGAGGCGGCCGGCACGTTGGCGCAATACTACGTCTCGCAGGGCTCCACGCTCGGCGCGTACGCCTACAACACACAGGGCGGCGGGGAGTTGCTCTCGCCGGACTCCGGCCAAAAGCAGTTCCGCCGGCTCACGCAGATGTTCGCCGGCCTCACACCCGGTCCCCCCGAGCAGGACCTTCTTCGCTCCGTCGAGTGGTGCAAGTCCTTCCTGTTCAGGCTGCGTCCTCAGGTGTTCATCATCACCAGGCTTGACGCCCACTACCCCCGGCCCGGCGAGGATGCCGAGCAGCTTGACCGGTTCACGACCGCGGTCACGCGACTTACCGCCCTCCGGGCCCGTTCACGACGCGGAGGGCGCGTCAGGGTGATCCACGTGAATCCGCCCTCCCAACTACAGGGCGGCGGTTTCGTCGACGAGCAGGCGGACATGTCCCGATGGGAGACCCGCGCCACGATGATGGCGTTGCAGCAGGCCGGGGCGGCTGTCATGGACTGGGATCCCTCCGGCGAGCGATTTATCACAACACTCATGCGGCACATGGACAGATACCAATGAGCATCTTCCCTTCTTCCCTGACCGGCCGATTACTCCTCGCGGAGGTCGTGCTCTTGACCACCATCACCGTGATTGCGCTGTGGGTGATGACCGAGTCTGTCAGGTACGCGGATCAGACGAGAACCATGTGGCCGTCATTTCTCCTCGAACATTCGCCGTCTCTTGTGTCAGTACGCGCGCTGTTGGTTGTGGTGGCCATTGCCGTGGTCTATTTCGGGCTAAAGCGCTCAGGGAGGAGGCCACTCGCGTTCTGGGCTTTCACCGCGCTCATCCTTGGCTCACAAGTACCGGACCTGTGGGCTCACAACCGCATTGACTGGCACCGCTTCTTTGACCGCGTCGCGTACTTCTCGGAGCCGCTGCCTCTCGCAACATCGGCGGCCATTTTCCTCCTGACACTCGCCGGCCTTGTCGCCATGCACCGCATCATTCAACTGCGCGAGTTGGGCGGCCATATGAAGATGCGCGGTGTGGACGGCGCGGAGAGAGACGCTGTCATCAGGAACGAGGTGATCAGCATTGGCGCAACTATCGTCGTTTCCCTTGCGCTTGCGTCCGTGATGGTCATGGTTGCCGCGCTGGTTGGGCGCTCGGAGACCATTTCCGGCCTCGTGCCCTGGACAGTGGCCACCGTGGGAGTTGTCGCGACGCTGTTGCTGGCGGGTTTCCTGCTTTTCCTCTATCGAGGACTCAGCGGCGGCGTGGCCGCACCCTTGTTAGAGGAGCCGGATGTCGGAGGTTTCCCCAACGAGGATACTCAGCCAGGTCAATGAGTTGAGTCTCGCGCAGCCCGTAAATCGTTCGCGGAATGGCCAAATTGGTGGCGCGCATGTATTGTGGACGGAAAGTCACCTCGCGCTCGTAGATAGGAGCACGATATGGAAGCACAAGCATCTTTGTCCGGCTCACAGCAGGGCGGCCTTGTTGGCGAGGGCCGGTTGAAGGTATTTTCCTACACAATCGATATTCAATCGAGCAGCGCGCCCGAATTCGTGGATGTCACTGATTGGGTGGAGAATATCATTGAAGAAACCGCTGTCGTTTTTGGCACGGCCGTTGTGTACTCCACGCACACGACGACATCCGTGTGCATCAATGAAATGGAACCCCTCCTGCTTGAGGACGTCGGGCATATCCTGGAGCACTTTGCCCCACGAGAGGGCGGATACCTCCACAACGACTTCGAAATTCGCACCGTCAACATGAACGAAAATGAGTCTCCCAACGGCCACGCCCACTGCCAACAGATCGTGTTGGGCACCAGTGAGACTATCCCGATTCTGGACAATCGCCTCCAGTTGGGCATGTACCAGAGAATATTCTTCATTGAGTTGGATCGCCCGCGACCCCGTCAACTGATGGTGCAGGTCATGGGGGTTCAGGGAGAGAAGTAATGCGGACGCGTGAGGCGGTTGAAATCCCGGCCGCTCTGGAGTCCGCCTACCGCGAGTGCATAGACATCGCGCGGTCTCACTACGAGAACTTTTCTGTGGCGTCACGCCTGATGCCGTCGGATATCCTGCCGCACATCGCCGCCATCTATGCCTATTGCCGCGGGGTTGATGACCTTGGCGACGAGGCCGAGGGAGACCGCCTTGCTTTGCTGGATGATTGGGCCGGGCAGCTTGAGACATGCTATACAGGAACGCCGACGGAGCCGCGCCTCCTTGCGCTCCAACACACAATCGCCGCTTTCGATATCGAACGGCAGCCGTTCCTTGACCTCATTGAGGCGAACCGGATGGATCAGGTCACACGGCGCTATGAGACATTTGAGGACGTGCTGGAGTATTGCCGTCATTCCGCCAACCCCGTCGGCCACCTTTACCTGACACTCATCGGCCACAACGATTACGGGCGCCGCGCCCTCTCCGATGCCACATGCACTGCCCTCCAACTCGCCAATTTCTGGCAGGATGTGCGGCGTGACTATGCGATGGGGCGCGTCTACATCCCGCAGGAAGACATGCGTCAATTCGGCTACACGGAGGAAGAGTTGTCTCAGGGTGAATGCACGCCGGCGTTTCGTGAGTTGCTGGCGTTCCAGGTCGAGCGAACGCGGCGGCTCTTTGATGAGGGTTTCGCGCTTGTTGAGACTCTTGAGGGCATTTCAAGGCTGCATGTGACGCTGTTCACGCTCGGCGGACGGCGGGTGCTGGATGCCATCAAGAGGCAGGACTACGACGTGCTCACAAAGAGGCCGACGGTCACGAAGGCGCGCAAGACGTGGCTGTTCGCCAAGACATGGCTACGGCTCAAGCTGTCGCGGCAGATTTAAAGCTATGGCAACAACGTTGACGACTCCCACTGAGGCATACGAATACTGCCGCCACATCACGCGGGAAGCGGCGGGCAATTTCTACTACGCCTTTGTCACCCTGCCCCGCCGTCGCCGCCGCGCCATGTACGCCGCTTACGCATATTGCCGCCTCTGTGATGACCTCTCAGATGACGATCTGCCTCCCGATCAAAAGACCGACCAGATCAGGGCGATAGACGACAGGCTGATGAGCGCCCGTGACGGCAACCCGGACAGCCCCGTGTTCGAGGCCCTTGCCCACGCCGCCGCAGAGTTCGGGATACCGTATGAAGACCTGACAGAAGTGGCGCGTGGGGTGGAGATGGACCTCACCATTTCGCGTTATGAGACCTTTGAGGATCTGGCCACGTACTGCTATCGCGTCGCATCGGTCGTCGGTCTGATTTGCATCAAGATCTGCGGGTACAGCGACGAGCGCGCCCGGGAATACGCCATCGACCTCGGCCTCGCCATGCAGCTGACAAACATCCTGCGGGACATCCGTGAGGACGCCGAGCGTGGCCGCATCTACATTCCACAGGAGGATCTGCGGCGATTCAATTACTCTGAAGAGGATCTGATGGCCGGAACGATCAATGACGAGTTTCGCAGCCTGATGGAGTTCGAGGTAGATCGGGCGCGTGAGTATTTTGAGCGCGGCAAGCGGCTGCTCAAGCTGCTGCCGGTCCGAACTCGCGCCTTTCCCGCTGTTCTCGGCGGCCTCTACGGGCACGTTCTCGATAGAATCGAAGCGAGGAACTACAACGTCTTTGAAGGTCGGGTTGGCCTGTCAACCCGCGAGAAAGTCGGGTTGGCGGTACGACTGTGGATTCAGAGTTACGTCCCGATGGAGCGCGTGTCCACTGCGTGGTAATCGGCGGGGGGCTGGCGGGCCTATCTGCCGCCTGCGCCCTCGCCGACCGCGGCATCACCGTCACCCTGATTGAGCGCCGAAATTACCTGGGCGGCCGGGCTTTTTCGTTCACCGATCCCGAGACGGGCATGGAGTTGGACAACGGCCAGCATGTCTTCCTGCGCTGCTGCACGGAATACATCGGCTTTCTCAAGAAGATCGGCGCGTTCGACCAAACGACGCTGCAATCGCGGCTTCAAGTGACAGTGGCGGACAAGGCCGGCAACCGGGGCGTCCTTGCGTCAACACGATTCCTCCCTGCCCCGCTCGATCTGCTGCCCTCTCTCCTCCGTTACCGGCACCTTGCGCTGATGGACAGGCTGCGGGTTATCCGAGGCATGGTGAGCATCAGACGCACGAATCGGGAGCGCGAGCGCGAACGGCTGGAGGCGATGTCCTTTCGTGAATGGCTTGTCTCGCACGGCCAGAATGACAGGACGATCGCGGCGCTGTGGGAGCTCATCACGCTGCCTATCCTCAATGACAGCATCGATTCGGTCAGCGCCTACATGGGAATCATGGCCTTTCAGGACTCACTGCTCGCCGGCAAGGGCATGGCGGACGTGGGCTACTCCCGCGTGGGTCTTTCGACTCTCGTTACCGACGGCGCGCGTGACTACATCGAGAGCCGGGGCGGGCGACTGCTGGTGGGGCGGCGAGTGACTGATCTAGTCGTAGAAGAAGGCCGGGTCACGGGCGTCAAGGTTGGCGGGGAAACCATCCACACGGATGCCGTTATCTCTGCCACCCCATGGGACGGACTGGAGCGTCTGCTGAACACTGAAAACGGCGAGAGTCCAGTCCCGAATGTCAGCCCGCCGCAACTGGAATGGGCGCCTATTGTGGGTCTCCACATCGGCTATGACCGCCCGGTGATGGAGGAGCCGTTCCTGACCGTCGTGGACAGCCCTATCCAGTGGGTGTTCAACCGGTCACAGATGCAGGATTCCGCGGACGCCGGCGCCCGACTGCTCGTATCGATAAGCGCGGCGTGGCATGAGGCGGGCATGTCATCGGACGAATTGCGTCACTTGGCCGACGCTGAACTCCGACACGTCCTACCAAAAACTGCCGACACTTCGATGACATATTTTCGGGTCGTCAAGCAACCACAGGCGACGTTTAGATGCCTACCGGGCGTCCAGGCTCAGAGGCCGCCACAGACAAGCACAGTCCCCGGCCTGTTCCTGGCGGGGGATTGGACGCAGACCGGCTGGCCAGCAACGATGGAGTCGGCAGTCAGGAGCGGAGCCATGGCGGCGGCGGCCGTTGCAGATATTCCCTCTCCCCCGGGAGAGGGTTAGGGCGTTTCCCCTACCAGCTCCTGGACTCCTCCGAGTAGACGTGATCCGGCATCTGATAGCTGATTTCGATCTCCTCCAGGTCTGCGGTCGCGAGGAGTCCGGCGAACTGCGAAAAATTGTTCTTCCTGCCAACCCTGGGGATCCAGCGTCCCAGAGCCTCTGCAAACGTAACTCCGTCCGAAACCATGGCAAGACACCAAAAACACGACTCTTTGGGAAGGCGAGTTCATCTGCGAGTTTCGGGCCAATCAGTGCCCGTGACACATGAAAGACGTGATCGGCGAGCGCCTGGCGTTCCTGTGGCTTGTCAATGCCAGCGACAAGTGGCGCGGAATTGATCAACGAATGTGCCATCGCGACTGATTCTTCACCTGGGGGCGGCTCGCACATGTTGCCGATTTCAAAGAGTTCGAGGTCGTCCTGCTCCGCCTTAAACAGGATGGCTTCGGGGATTCCCATTATGTGTCCGGCGTAGCGCTCATCATGGTCGCCATGTTTAGCGGCTTCGCCTCCGGTGAAATGGTTATCACCCAGCAGGCCGGATTCGGGCTTGCCGTAGCAGTCTTGCTCAATGCAACCCTGGTGCGTAGTATCCTCGTACCCGCCAGCATGCAGTTTCTTGGAGAGCGGAACTGGTACTACTGCCATCCTGGTTGAACTGGTTTCCCAGTCTAGAGGTAGAACCGCAAGCAGAATAAAAGCATGTATACTCTGTGAAGAGAGCTCTGCGGAGATACTATACACCTTGATAATACCGACTGATTATACGGCGGGTTATGCGAAGGCCCGTCTGGTCGACAAAGAGGCCGCGGACAACTACATCGCTCACACCCAGGTCGGAGACCCCGTCATGGACGCGGTGGTGGAAGAACTGGCGCCGCTGCCGCAGAAGGAGGTCCACCGGATTCTTCGCGCCGGGATGGATGAGGATCGAGACGGTATGCGGAACGCCCCGCAGTTGTTGCGCGAATTCTTCCTTGACGCGCCGCAGCCTGACCCGGACTGGCTTGATCACGACGCTTTCGCGCCGGGCATCCGCGCCTTCCAAAGAAACTCCGTCCTGGTCCTTTCGGCCTTCGTCACCGGCGTGCTGATAGACGGCTTTTCGACGCTGATAAGCAAGTCGTTCGTGCAGACCGGGCGCATATTCGACAACGGCGTCCGGAGGCTCAGGCAGAACAATCGCCAACAAATGGAGATATTTTGGCCCGGTGGGCTGGAAAGGTATGGCGACGGGTGGAAGCTGTCTGTCCGGATCCGGTTCGTCCATGCCCAGATTCGGCGGCTGCTGGCACAGACCGAAGAATGGGAGCACGACGCGTGGGGCGTGCCGGTCAGCGCGGCGCACTTGGGCTATGCGCTAGCCTGTTTCGCCGCACGCACCATAAAACACTCGGAGGCGCTGGGAGCTCGTTACAGCCCTGAGGAGCGGGCTGGGTTTCATGCTGTCTGGCGCTACACCGGTTATCTCATGGGCATCCCCGAGACCATCCTCTTCACCGACGAAAGCCACGCCCTGCACATATACCGGACCGGCTCCATCTGTGAGCCTCCTCCTACCACTGAGGCGATCATCATGACAAATGCTCTGATCAACTCCGCCCCGCTCGTCGCGGGCATTGAGGATAAGGAGGAACGGGAAAAGCTGGTGAAAGGCGGCATCTATCCCATCTCCCGTGCCCTCATAGGGAACGATCTCGCAGATCAACTGAACTTTCCTCGGAACAGATTTCTCTTTGGGCTGTTCTGGTTCCGACTTGACCAGCGCATTCAGAGACTGAAAGCGCGGCTGCGAAAGGAAGGCCCCAAGAATTTTTCGGCGCTTCTGGCGGCGTCGGCCTATGACGACGCAGGCTTATCGTATCGGCTACCTGATCATGCGCAGGCTGAACGATCAGGCAACTGGTGATGGCGAACGCGATGCCGATCACGCTGGCCCGCATCATCGGGGCGTATCTGTTGTTGACGGCGATTGCCGTCTTCGTATTGTTGATCATCACGCCGCTCATCCACGACGGCTCAGCAGACTACCCCCAATGGCAGATCATGAATTACTTCATGGCGCTCGGCGCGCCTTTGATGCTCGTGCTGACGTTTCTCTATCGACGACAACTCGACCCTGAAACAACAGACAACTACACCTGCGCCATCGTCAATGGGCTTTTCTACGCCTCCGTTGTCCTCGTTATGTTGTTCTTCTGGCAGTACTTCTGGCTGCTGAATCCGGACAGTGAGACCGGAGAGGCCGTAACCTCACACATCATCTATTTCCCGTTGGTGGATGCGCTCTACGTGGTGCTGGGTCTGATCATCGGGGAGCGCCTGCTCAGAAGCACGTGATAGTAATAGCGAGGCTCGGGCCGTGTGCCCCTAAACCCGGCCGGTCAACGCTGTTCGCACAAGCTGTTTGAGTGGCGGCCGATGGCCATAGACCAGCAAATAACTGCGGAATAGCCGCTGCGCCAATTTCACCGCGACAAACACGGACGCGGCAAGCACGAACAAGCTCGAGGCGATCTCCGCCGGCCCCATGGCATCCAGCGCCAACCGCGCCAGCGACATCGTGGGCGCCGTGAACGGAATGTAGGTCATCACCTGCGCAAGCAGGCCGTCCGCATTCTCAATAACTGCAAACGCGAACCAGAATGGCGTGATGGCCGGCATGATCACGATGACGGTAAGCTGTTGTGATTCTCGCTGGGACGTTGTGACGGCGCCCAGCGCGGCCATCAGCGCCGCGAAGAACGCGTAGCCGAGCAGGAAGTACGCAACCGCCACCAGGATGAGAGGGATCGGTGGCAGCGCAAAATTGGGGAAATCATCGACAATCTGCGTCACACCAAGGAGAAGCCCAACGAATGATCCTACCCACACACCCATCTGAATAATTCCCGCCCCGCCCAGCCCAAGCAGCTTGCCCAGCATCAGCTGATCCGGGCTGACAGTGGAGAGCAGTATCTCCATCACGCGGTTTTCCTTCTCCTCATTCAAACCCTGGAGTAGGTAGCCCGTGATCGTCAGGATGGAAAAGATGACTGCGAATGCCATGACCATAAAGAAGATGAGAGTCGAAGGGTCAAAATCATCAGCGACGGCCTCGCCCTCTTCATCCACTTCTATAGTCATAAAGACCGCCGGCATGATGACGCGCCCGGCGCGGTTATCATCCACCATGCCCCCCACAAGGTTTGCGCGCAGAAAATCCCTAAACACCGACCGACCGCTGCCACTATCCACGTTCAATCCGTCGGCGCTCTTGGCAATCTCGCGAACGGAGCCCGTTGTCAGGTAATTCGGCAAGATGACGTAGGCAACATCCACGTCACCCGCTGCCACCGCCGCCCGCGCATCTATCTCGTTGACGTACGGCGTAAACGTCGTCCCCCCCAACCGCTCATAGCCGGTAATGACGCCCGCGGTATCCACATACCCGGCCGTTCTCGTCTCGGGCGCCTGATCCGGGTCATCGCCGGTCACCGCGACAAAGACTGCAATGCCGATGAACATGAGCAGGATTGACACGGGCACGAGCGCGGTCATGACGCGAAAGCTGGTGCGGGACAACATCGTGGTCAGTTCGTGCCGCGCGACGATGAGAGACTTATTCATCGGTCGCCCCCGGTAGCTCGCCGCCCCTGCACTTCCCGAATGAAGATGTCTTCCAGGCTTGGCAGCGCGATCTCAAAGCGTTCAATGCGCATTCCGGCACCGAGCAACTGCGTGAGGATTTGTTCCGCCGTCGTTCCAATTCCGAGCCGGATAGTGATGATCTCCCCAGCCCGTTCGACGGCCGCCGCGCCTGCGATGGAATCCGGCAGCGCGTCCGGCGACTCAATACGCACGGAGTCGCCGCGATAGCGCCGCCGCAACTCAGACGGCGCCCCCTCGAGCGCCATTTCCCCGCCGTCGATCATCAGCACGCGATCCGAAAGCTCCTCCACATCACCCATCTGATGCGTCGAGAAGATGACGGCCGCGCCTCGTTGCTTTTCCTCCACCACAAGCTCTTTCATGCGGCGGGCGTTGACCGGATCCAGACCGGAGAACGGCTCATCAAGTACCAGGATGTCCGGCCGATGCAGCAGCGTCGCCGCGAATTGCACAAGCTGTGTCATTCCGCGACTCAACTCGCGGACTTTCTTGTTCGCGTGCTCAGAGAGTCCGACGGTTTCCAACATTTCGTGGGCACGGATCGCGGCCTCGCGGCGTCCCATGCCCTTGAGTTGCCCCAGGTATTCGAGAACAACCGTTAGCTTCAGGCCTTCATACAGCCCACGCTCTTCAGGGAGATAGCCGATGCGATCCTGTGTCTCTTCAGTTAGCGGCCCGCCAAGTGCGCGCGCCTCTCCCTCATTGGGAGTGAGGATGCCAAGCATCATGCGAATCGTGGTTGTCTTGCCGGCGCCATTCGGCCCGACGAGTCCCACAACCTCGCCGTGATTGACGTGCAGGGATACGCCGCGGACGACTTCCCTGCCACCGAATTGCTTGCGCAGCCGACGCGCCTCCAGGGCAGGAGCATTGCTCGTCAGCTCCGTCGAATAGAAAGGTTCGTCTATTGCCATCAATGCCAGTATAGGCGAACGACCTCATCATCCCCGCGCCCTACCTCAACCCCGCGCCTTTCCAGTATCCCCCGCGCCCTTCCCGTATCCCCCGCGTAGGCGGGGGGCATCCCCGCCCAGAAGCGGCCTAACCAACGGCTCTAGGTTGTTCCGGACACGACTGGCAGATTCATCGTCCCTATCTGCTCGACCCATCGGGGATCGTCCAGCGTCAGGGTTGTGCAATCTAGCGCCACCAGCGCGCGCGCTGCCGCGAGTGTCTTGATCCCGTATGCTCGCACGTCGATGCCCAGCGATGCTGCCTGTGCCACCAACTCGGCACTCACTTCCGGCGCATTCACCGCCAGTTCCGGGACTCCGAGTATCGCCGCCTCAACGACCGCCGCGCTGTTCAGCGTTCCGTACTTCGTTCCGATAGTCCAACTGATTCGCAGGTCCGGCGCGTGGCTCTGAACCCTTCTGAGCTGCCCCAGGTTCGATCCCGTCACCCACACTCGGCTGGCCCTGCCCGACTCCGCCACCACTCGTCCCGCTGCGTCTGCGAGAATGGCGCACTTTTCCTTGAGGTCGATGTAGATGTCGTGATCTCCGCCGAACCCCGCCAGGAGTTCGCTTAGTTGCGGCACTCCCAGTTCCCTGAGTTCCGTGGTCGTCATGCGCGCCACCACGCCCGGATGGCCGTAAGTCCGTTCAAGCGTGCGATCGTGGATGATCGGGACTCCAAAGTCCGCAGCGAGCCGCACATCGGTCTCGATTGCCGGAACTCCATATTCGGCTGCTCTGGTGAAAGCCTCGATGGAGTTCTCCTGTGCCAGCGCCCTTGCGCCCCGGTGGGCAACGGCCCTGATCACCTTGGAAGTATCCGTGGTAGAGGAATGATATTCGATATCCATATAACTACAATGCCACGACATTGCGACATAGAAGTTAAGCAGGAGTTAAGGTCATGTGTGATGGTGGTAAAGATTCCACGGGCCGATCCGCCAATGTCATTCGCCACCCCCGCTCATCCTCTCCGAGCATTATCCGAATCCCCCGCGAAGGCGGGGGCCCACGCCCCCCACATGACGGCGCCCCACGACCCTAGTTATCCGAGGTATATTGAATTCCTAAACTAATTGCCTACACTTAGGGCTATGAGGCTCTTGTATCCAGGCTCTACGTTGATTGCCCACACGATGTGCCGGTATGGCCGGGAAGGGATTCGTTATGAAGAAGGGATCTGGGGCGGCTTTGGCTTGGAATACGAGATCGAAGGCGTCGGCATTGATGGTGGCGAACCCAAACGATTGACCAGGAACGACCTCTTCGACAGTTTTTCGGACTGTTGGCCGCATCCGTTTGACATCATGGCAGTTTTTGCTCTCTATCAGACCAGCAGCTAGGTGTAGGAGAGATCGAAAATGCGCTGGGGAATACTGGCCGTAAGCACATCGTTTGTGCTAGTCATTTTGTTCCTGGCGGCTTGGGGGCTATGGGGCAGGGCAGACAACTCCAACGTGCTGCCGGAAGGTCGTCCGACCAATGGATATGGCGCGGACCCTTGCGGCCCATCCTGGCGGTCGTTTGATGAGGGCATCATTTATGAGCATTTTATCTTGTGGACCGATGACGGGTCTCATTTGGTTCTGGATATCGATGACATCATCTGGACTTTGGATATCAATACGGGCCTGTCAGGACAGGTCGCCGATGTAGATTTCGATTATCGGTCTCTTGACAGTGACACAATTCACAGATTCATATACGGGTTCCACGCGAGTCTCCGCCCTGGCGACAACCGGATCGCCTATTCCACATGTGAATACAAGCGAGACGAACCGCTACGTGACTACTGGGGAGACATCTATATGTATAGCGAGGGGTACGAGATTGCGGCCGTCAATCTCGACGGATCTGAGCACGAACGCCTGACAAGAACTGAGCATCTGGACCACTATCCTGTCTGGTCGCCTGATGGTTCACAGATTGCTCTGATAGTTCACTTGCCGGCCAGTGGACTGGGTGTGGATAGCTACGATTACCCACCTCTGGGGTTACAAGAAGGAATGAAGCTTGCCATAATGCCTGGCGATTCAGTGATTACTGATCAAAAAGGAATCAGTTGGAGTTGGCCTACAAGCGAGGTCGCTCTTTATCCACCAGTGTGGTCTCCTGATAGCCAGCACCTAGCATACCTCGCCCACGTGCCGAGTAGTGTCTATCCCTTCGTAGACCTCGTCCTTCACACCATAGATATAGACGATACAGGACACATCACCCGCATTGGAGAAACCACAGCCCTGCCAACGTGGTCTCCAGATGGCGAAGAGTTATGCTTTGCTGCCTTCGAAAGAAACGGAGCAGTTATCTATCTCGTCAAGCCCGATGGCTCAGACAAGCGCGAACTCTGGCGCGCCGGGCCCGACGATCGCTCTAGTCCCATCTCACAGGTTTCGTGGTCGCCCGATGGTTCGGAGATTCTCGTCATCTCCGAAAGGACGTACCTGCTGGACCTTGAAACTGGTGAACTTCGGCGTTTGGAGGGCATCCCGGCGGACTATGACGGAGTCCGTCCAGCCGCCTGGTCGCCGGACGGATCACGCATTGCTATCTACAACCCTGACCTTGGCCTCATCACGATATCGCCGGATGGATCAGACCTGCGAGTCCTCCTTGAAATTGACGCCGATGGGCAACCCCGGCTGTTAACTCCAACTGCTATCGCCTCTCCGTGAAAGCGATAGTCCAGAAGCCGTCCAAGGGGCGGCCACTATCCGCTCTCTCGTGCTACATTTGAGGCACGGGGGCACATCCCCGACGGGGAGAGGGGTAGCGGATGCACGGCGTGGAGCCGCAGGTTTTCCTTATTGGCGAGACACGGCTCGTGCCGGAGGGCTTGCAGGCCTATCTTGAGCACGTCGGCGCGCCGGGGTGGTCTACGGACGCATCCACGGACGTCGAGGGACTCGCCGAGTTCATGGGGCGTCTCTGTTATCGCAGCTTTGAGCCCGGCCTGAACCCCAACGTCACCCGTGTCCGCCCCAACAACGCCGCCCACCTCAAGAACATCATCGCTACGGGCCACGGCTCCGTCCTTGAGCACAGCGTCCTCAACTTTGCCATCAGCGGTGTGAGCCGCGTGTTCACGCATGAGCTTGTCCGACACCGCGCCGGCACCGCCGTCTCGCAGGAGAGCCTGCGTTTCGTCCGCCTCGACGATCTCGGCATGTGGGCGCCCACGGCTGTCCGTGAGGACGAACACATCATGGAGGTCTTCGTCGATACTTTCCAGAAGCTGGAAGAGCTACAGAAGATGATGGCGGAGCACTACCAGCTTGATGAGGATGGCGCGCAGTTCTCTCGCAAGAAGGAGATCACGTCCGCCATGCGCCGCATCGCGCCCATCGGCGTCGCGACGAGCATCGGCTGGAGCACAAACATCCGCGCCCTCCGTCACATCCTTGAGGCGCGCACGGATCCAAGCTCAGAGGAGGAGATACGCCTCGTCTTCGGCAAGGTCGGCGAGATCGCCCGCGAACGCTACCCCGTCCTCTTCTCCGACTACGAAATCGAAATGGTCAACAACCTGCCCTGGTACAAGACGACGCACGAAAAAGTCTAACCTACGGCAGGACAGGCAGTCAGGGAGACACGAGGAAAACGCATGAATACCGGAGACATTGCAATCGACCACTTTGGGCGCGTTCGGCGGCTGCTCGCCATGTCCATCGAGGGGCTGTCCGTCGAGCAATTGATGAAGCAGCCAGATGAAGAATCCAACCCGCTCGGTTGGATCGGCTGGCATTTGGCACGCATCCAGGATCACGCCCTCTCCAACCTCGCCGACCGTGAGCAGGCGTGGATTGCGAACGGCTGGCATGGGCGATTCGGCATGGCGGCGGAGCCGGAAAACACCGGCACAGGCCACTCAATGGACGAGGTGCGCGCCTTTCAATCGCCGGAATCCTCACTCATCATCGAGTACTACGATGCCGTCTATGTCCGCACGCAGGAGTACCTCAACACCATCACGCCGGAGGAACTCGACCGCGTGCTGAACGAGCCGCGATGGGATCCGATGCCATCGGTCGGAGTGCGTCTCGTCAGCGTCATGCACGATAATTCAGTCCACGCGGGTGAGATGGCCTATCTCAAGGGGCTGCTTGAGCGAAGAAAGTGGTTCCCCGCCTAACAGCCGGCCCCACATTGCAGAGAACGAAACACACCGGGAGGTCCTGTGCCTGAAGTCATAGCACGCGAACAATCCGAGGGACGGACAAGCCTGTTTGTCACCGTTGACGGCGTCCAATTCCACGCGCTCGATTGGGGAGGCGACGGCCCGCCGCTCCTTTTGGTTCACGGAGGGCGGCGCACCGGACGCAGCTGGAACGCGGTCTCCCGGCGGCTGCGTGACGATTTCCGCGTCATTGCGCTGGACACGCGGGGGCATGGCGAATCGGACGCGCCTGAAACCGGCTACCGGGCCACGGAGGGCGCGCGTGACCTGGCCGGCATCGTGGAGGTGCTTGACCTCCCGCCTCACTACATCCTGTCCCACTCATACGGCGGGGCGATAAGCGGCCTCTACGCCACCAACCACCCGGACCGCGTGCTTGGCATGGTTATGGTTGAGCCCGTGCCGGAAGGCCCTGCTCACTGGGTGCGCGTCAACGTCCTCAATGAAGACCTGACCGAGAAGCCCGGCCCCGGCCGCCGCAACTCATGGAGCTCGCTGGACGACCTCAAGAGCCGGCTACAGAACAACAACATGACCAGCGTGTGGACGCCGGAGGCGCTGGAGGATGTGCTCAAGGAAGAGACCATCGTCTTACCGGACGGGCGCGCGGAGGCTGCGTGGAGCCTCAACGCCTACAACATGGACGAGTTGGCGACGGATCATTTCCTGCTCATCGACGGCGCAGACCGCCTGACGATGCCGATCCTCGTCGTGGTGGCTGCGGAGAACAACCTGCTGGAATCCCACCAACGGCCACTGGCAGAGGCCCTGCCGCACGGCGAGTTCCTCGTCATGCCGGACGTCGGCCACGCCATCTACATGCAAGTCCCGGACGAAACGGCCAACATCGCGCGCCGCTTCTTGCTAGCGAGTAGGGACTAGAGGCCCTCTGCCCGTCCTACTCCCCGCCTGCAAGTTCCCGGAGTGCCTCGGGTTGGCCTACGTCCCGCGTGAGGTGCTAACCAAAGAGCGCGGCGATGAGCAGGAAGTGTTTCTCAGGAATCAGACGTTTGCTTGACGTGCCATTCCAGCCAGGAACGTAGTTCTGCGGAATTGAACGTGTTGGTCTCAAACAGGCGCATGAAAAAGGCGTGCGCCTCCTCATTGTCGACTTCAATGAAACTGCCGTTCATGCGTAGAAACGCGTCAGTGCCGAAGAACGCGATTCGCTTGTTACCGTCAACGAAAGCATGATTCATGGCCAGGCTCTCCATGAGCGCAGCCGCTTCATCTAGCGGTCGTCGTAATAGCCGATTTGAGGACGATAGAGTGCCGATTCAAGCGCTGATCGGCTCAGCAAGCCGGGCTCGCCGCCCCATAATTCAATGCCTCTACGATGGATCGCAACGCACTGATCGAACGTCAGGAAAAGTCGGCTCACTGCGCCAGCAACTCTCCCAGACGCCGGTTCTTCTTCATGCTGGCCTCGTAGTGCGCCATCACTTCTTCGTCCGGCGCGTGGCGCGGGCGGTTGTCCACAAATGCCGTGACGGCCTCTTCCACCACGTCGCCCACCGGGCGCTGTTGCGCCCGCGCAATCTCTCGGATCGACTGCGCCACTTCCGGGGAAACCTGGCAGGACAACTCTTGTCGCGCGACCATCGTAGGCTCCTAATGCATCGTGTCTAAGCCTGAAAGGGCATCGTATTGACACCGCCCCCTCATTGTACTAACGTCGCCGACCGTCATCAAGGAGCGCCCCGTCTCTGTCCTCGGCAAACGTGGAACCGCGAATCCGTCTAACCTTGCCCAGGATACCCGCCCCGAACAAGCAAAACGAAAAGGCTGCCGCCGAACTTCCCGCGCGGGAGTTGCTGGAGCGGCTTGGGAGATCTCGCCCTTTTTCGTTGCTTGGCCAAGCGATCCGGGCCGCGAACCGGGAAAAATCTACTCTTCGAGAACGAGATCCCCGCTCCGGCCGCCGGACTTGGACACCAGCCGTACTGCCTCGACGCGCATTGTGCGGTCGATGGCTTTGCACATGTCATAGACGGTTAGACCGGCGACACTGACTGCCGTTAACGCCTCCATCTCTGCGCCTGTCTGCCCTGTCGTGCGGACTGTGGCCTCGATTTCCACGCTTGCGCCATCCTCGCCGGGTGTCAGTTCTACGCCTACGAATGAGAGCGGGAGTGTGTGGCATAGGGGGATTAGTTCGGCGGTGCGTTTGGCGGCCATGACACCCGCTAACTGCGCGACGGATAGCACGTCGCCCTTGGGCGTTGTCTGGTCGCGGATGGCCGTGAGAGTTTCGGGGGACATGACCACCCTGCCCCGCGCAACGGCCTCGCGCCGTGTCACGTCCTTGTCGCCAACGTCCACCATGCGAGGGCCCGCGGTCGGATCGACGTGGGACAGTTGGCCGGGGTTGTCTTGATCAGCCATCAGAAAGCGCGGGACTCGGCCTAGCCGCCGATGTGATACATCTCGACGCGCTCGCGCTTCTCGCCCGCAAGCGCGTCGGTCTCGTCGGTGCGCTCATCTGAATAGCGGTCCGTCCGCTGCTCCCACACGCCGGTGATGAGCGAAATAATCTCGTCGTCCGACGCGCCATCACGTAGCGGAGCGCGCAGATCATGGCCCTCGCCGGTGAACAGGCAGGTGTAGAGCTTGCCGTCCGTGGAGAGACGGGCGCGTGTGCAGTCGTCACAGAACGGCTCCGACACCGATGAGATAAATCCGATTTCGCCCGTCCCATCCTCATATGCGTACCGTGACGAGGTCTCGCTGCGGTAGTTGCGGTCGATGGGAATGATGGGCGTCTCGGCGTTGATGAGGGCGGCAAGCTCCTTGCTCGGCACCACCTCTTCCAGTTTCCAGCCGTTGATCGTGCCAACATCCATGTACTCGATGAACCGCACGATCTTGTCCGTGCCCTTGAAATACCTGGCGAGGTCCGCAACGAAGTTGTCGTTGATGCCGCGCTGCACGACGCTGTTGATCTTGATGGGGCCGAGGCCGGCGTCTTCCGCCGCCTGAATCGCTTCCAGCACACGATCCACGCCAAAGCCGCGACCGTTCATGCGCTTGAATGTCTCATCGTCCAGGCTGTCCAGGCTGATCGTCACACGACGCAGACCGGCCTCTTGCAGTTCCTTTGCCATTGGCGGCAGCAGGTAGCCGTTCGTCGTAAGCGAGAGGTCTTGTATGCCATCGACGGCAGCGAGTTTGCGAATCAACTCCGGTAGATCGCGCCTTAGCAGCGGCTCGCCACCTGTCACCCGAATCTTGGTAACACCAAGCCCGGCAAAGATGCGGGTCAGCCGCTCGATTTCCTCAAAGGTCAGTAACTGGTCGCGCGGCAGGAACTCGTACCGCTCGCCAAAAATCTCTGCCGGCATGCAATACGCGCAGCGGAAATTACAGCGATCCGTGACGGAAATGCGTAGGTCCTGTAACAGGCGTCCGAAGACGTCCTTGACGCTGGTTGGGGCGGTAACGGTCATGCTCAAGCGATTCCCTCGGACTGCCGCGCCACGGCAATCTCTGCGATGATTTCACGCGCCGCGCGCGCCGCCTGTCCGCGGTGGCTGAGAGCGTGCTTGGTTGTTGAATCTAGTTCGGCCACTGTCTTTCCGTGCTCCGGCACGACGAATATCGGATCGTATCCGAACCCGTTCGTCCCCCTCGGAGCTAGTCCAAGTATACCCCGCAGTTCTCCCCGCGCCATTCGCACGTCCGATTCGCCCGGATCCGCAATGATGATTACACAGCGGAACGCCGCATCACGCTGCCCTTCCGGCACGTCCGCAAGCACCCGCAATAGCAACCGCACGCGATCCTCATCTGTCTTGGCCTTGGGCGCGCCATAGCGGGCGCTGTGAACGCCGGGCGCGCCACCGAGCGCATCCACGAACAGCCCGGAATCATCCGCGAGCGCCGTGATCCCGCCCGCGTCCGCGTAAGCCCGCGCCTTGATCAGCGCGTTCTCCTCCAGCGTGTCGCCCGTCTCCGCGACCTCAATGTTCAGGCCAATATCGGCGGGCGTGACAAGCTCAACGGGCAACCCGTCCAGTAGTTCGCGAAACTCGCGCACTTTTCCGGGGTTGCCGGTGCCGACGAGGAGTTTCATGGCTGCCCAGCTTGTGGGGGCGCAATACCCTACTCGGAGTGAATGGCGAAGCGATCCTCCAGACCCGTCACGATCTCCCGGAATCCGCCGTACTCAAGCTCCGTGTAGGGAAGCATGGCCGGGCCGGACCAGCCCTGCTCGCGCATGTACAGTGCCTTCTCCTGCGCCTTGTTGCGGACGAAGTCCCACGCAGGGTTGTCGAAGAAATCGATGTAATTGCTGGAGAACTTGCCCGCCGCATTCATGGAGAACCCGAGCGACTCCACTATCGGCAGGCAGTACAGGCCCGTCACCGCCGTGTTCATCGGCACGGGCATCAGGGGCATTGTGTGGGAGCCGCGCGCGTCGCCGCCGATGTAGTGCGCCTTGGAAAACGGCGATAGCACCTCCTCCGGCGCCGGGAAGATGCCCTGGTTGCGCACGATCGCTATCGGATCGTCCTTGCCCGTGTACGTGCC
This sequence comes from Dehalococcoidia bacterium, assembly GCA_965205915.1. Taxonomy (GTDB): domain Bacteria; phylum Chloroflexota; class Dehalococcoidia; order UBA6926; family UBA6926; genus VXMO01. The sequence goes on from OZ242191.1 coordinate 306,711, forward strand.
CGCGATGTTGTGCAGGCGTTGCGCGGAGATCGCCACCGAGTCCTGATCGTCGTACGTCCGGGAGGTGATGCTCTCGATGCCAAACCGCTCGTTGTCGCGCAGCAGCACCGTGATCTGGTAATAATCCTCCGGCGCGTGCAGCGTCAGAATGCTGTCGCCGTCCGTGTTGTTCATGTCGATAATGTTGAAATCGAAGCCCTTGATCATGCGGGGCAACATCAGGCCCGCGCAAAACATGGGGTCGGCAAAGCCGAGGAAAATCGGCAGGTTATACGCGCCCGGCCCGCACTTGTCCGCCGCGAAGATCATGAACGACTCCGCGGAGCGCTCGCTGTTGCCCAGCACCGGGTCATGCTCAAACTCAACCTCAGCAACGCCGGGGCCCGCGCCTCGCACGTTACCCGAAGGCGCGTCGACCAGCAGATCCTGCCCTGCCCCGTACAGCCCATATTCCTGCGCGATAGCTGTCGCGGCGAGGAAGCTGTCCCATGCGAACTGGTGGATCTCCGTGTTGTCCTTGCCTCGCGTGTGAGACATGACGATGGCGATGTCATCGCCAACATGGAACACAAAACCATCGATAAGCAGCCCGCGATCAATGGCACCCTGCACGTCTGAGCGCACCCGGTCCAGCATCTCGTCCGTCGGCCTCGTATGACCGCCGATGGATCCAACGTCTGCTTTGATGGCCGAAAGTGTCATGCGCATAGTTATTCCTCCCCTATTTTTCTGACTGCAAGCTCCACTCGGTCGCTGCCGCATGGTAAACACGCGAGCATCGGTGGTGGCGCATCTGAATCCCCCCAAAAACGGCTATAGAAGCGCGATTTAGGCTACCAGTCACGCGTGATTCGTGTCAAAGCGCGTGCGCCGCGCCGCCACGCCGTCAACTTGACACCGCCCTTGCGCAAATACTAGTCTTAGGCGGCTTTCGGATAGACGATATTTAGGTGGGAGGGGAACCAATGCCTGAACTGCTGTATGAGAAGAATGACGCCGAACACTACGCTACATTTACCATGAACCGCCCTGACCGGCTCAATGCCATGGGCGGCAGCATGAACGAGGAGTTGCAGATTGCGCTCCACGATTTCAACAATGACCGCAACATGTGGGCCGGCATCGTGACCGGAAGCGGCCGCGCATTCTCCGCAGGCGCTGACCTGCGCGAGATGTCCGACCGTAACACCCGCACATCCGAGGTCAATGAGGCTTTCGACAAGGGTGAGATCGATGCCGAGGAGCGAGCGCGCCGGTTGTTCCAGATTTCCGGCGGAAACCAGGGCGGCCCCGTTGGCTCCCTCTTCCAGTTCTCCCGCTCGCCCAAGCCGTTCATCGCGGCTATCAACGGCCTGGCCGTCGGCGGCGGAACGGAGCGTGCCATCGACTGCGACATCCGCATCATCTCCACGGAGGCCTACATGGGCCTGTTCGAGGTCAAGCGGGGCATCATGCCCGGCTCCGGCATGCACATCATGCCGCGCATCGTGCCCATTGGAGAGGCGATGTACATCGGCCTGACGGCGGATCGCATTCTCCCCGCTGAGTGCCTGCGCATCGGCCTTGTCCATGAGGTCGTGGAGCCGGATCAGCTTCTGCCGCGCGCGGTTGCCATCGCCAAGTTGATTGCGGAGAACGCGCCGATCGCCGTCCAGGGCGTCAAGGCCGTCGCGCAGTTCTGGCGCAACCTGTTCATTGACGAGCACTACCAGTTCAGCGGTTGGGTCAACAAGCAGGTTGGCGGCTCAGAGGACTCCAAGGAGGGCCCGCTCGCCTTCGCAGAGAAGCGAGCCCCCAACTGGCAGAACCGCTAGTTTCGCGCACAACACGAACGAAGTCCGAGGCGGGGCGGCCTGTTGCACAGGCCGCCCCGCTCTCTTTTTGTCACCGTGTTGTCTTCCCCAACAGATTCAGATGCCATACAGAAATGTCTCTCTATCACGCTTGGGGCGCTCCTTTCGTTTGACCGAACAGGGGAATCTGTACCAAAATTGTCCGCAGTAGGAGGCGTCATCGTTCAGCGACTGCGACGGACAAGAACCTCAGCTCCGGGCTGTACGAGAAACCAATGGAAAAAATTACCGACGACACGTCACGTATGAAGAGACTGATTGTTGCGGGATTGGCCATGACGGCGCTCGCTCTGCTTGTGACCGCCTCCTCAGCCTGCGCCGGAGACAGCGATACCGTCCGAATGGGGACGGAGGGGGCGTATCCGCCCTATAGCTTCGTCAACGACTCAGGCGAAATCGACGGGTTTGAGAGAGAGTTGGGCGACGAACTGTGTCAGCGCGCCGACCTTGAATGCACATGGATGACCAACGAATGGGCCACGATCATTCCCAATCTCGTGGCCGGTGACTACGACACCATCCTGGCGGGAATGAGCATCACTGATGAGCGGGACGAGATCATTGATTTCACGCAGGCGTACTTCCCGCCCGCCCCGTCGCTCTATGTCGCCCTGTCCGGCGCGGGTGATGAGGTGGTCGACGGCAAGGTTGCCGCGCAGTTAAAGACCGTCCACGCAGATTACCTGTCCGGGTCCGGCGCGGAACTTCTTGAATACGCAGACGTAGAAGATGTCGTTGACGCCGTCCTGAACGGCGAGGCGGATGCTGCGATGTTCGATGAGGAATTCGTCCACGAAATCATCAGAGAGAACGGAGGGGCGCTGGTAATCGTGGGCCCGTCTGTGTTCCTGGACAAGGGCATTGGAATCGGGCTGCGCGAGGACGACGGCGATCTGAGGGACAAGCTGGACAGCGGCATCGAGGCGATGAAGCAGGACGGATCCTTGAACGCCCTGATTCGGAAGTGGTTCGACGAGGACGTCAGAACGTTCTGATAGGCAGCGGCTTGGGATTTCTGCTCTTGACCGACGGAGGTTCAGTACGGCTGAGCGCCCCCATCCATCATTCCCGCCCTGTTGCTCCTTCGGCTGTTTCTTCCGCCCCACCCTCGCCTTCCATTGCTACACTGGTTTGAGTGGCACGTCGCCGCAGGGATATTTGGTCATGGCATCAACATCACGACAGCGCCGAGAGAAACAGGACACTGCGCCGCAGCAGCAACCGTCGCAGGAGGAACAACGCTTGGGGGTTTTCTATTCCGAGTTCACCGTCCGGAACGAAGACGGCGATCGTTCGCTGGAGCTTGAGGCCATGGTGGATACCGGCGCCAGTTTCACTATCATTCCGTCAATTCTGCTGCAATCCATCGGCATCCGCCCGCATCGCCAAGTCTCGATGAAGCTGGCTGACGGAAGTCCAGTCGAATATCCGCTGGGGCGCGCGTGGATAACCCTGGGAAGTGAGACAGAGATTGCCCTGGTGGCATTCGGGGATGATAACGCCCAACCCCTCCTCGGCGCTCACACTCTTGAGGCCTTTGCGCTGGCAGCGGATCCATTTAACGGACGGCTCGTTCCAGCCAATCTGTGGGCCTAGACCCGTCCGGCTCTCGCGTTAGTCCAACCTGCCCTGCCTATTGCTACAATGGCTGAAGAGTAGGCCGTCGTGAGGACATGTGCCATGTCGATACGAGCAGTCCATATTCCAGTTCGCCACCCAATGTCGTTGGAGGAGCGCCGCATGGGGATGTTCTCCGTCACTATCAGGCTGCATAGCCTGATAGACAAATCGTTCACGGATTTGTCGGCCACCGTGGACACAGGGGCCAGCTTCTCGTTGATCCCTGCCGATGTCCTGGAACGACTCGGTGTCGAGCGCACTCAACGTTCCATCTTCGAGTTTGCAGATGGCCGGATAGAACGGTACGACGTTGGCGAGTTGCGCATGTCAACCGAGGGACGGACCACTCACACTTGGGGTATTTTCGGGCCTGTCGGCACGGAACCCTTGCTTGGCTGCCACGCCCTTGAGGGCCTGATGCTGGCCGCCGATCCGTATGCTGGCAAGCTCATACAATCTCCGGAAGACCCGCCGGGGCAGAATGGATCACAGCGCTGATGCCCTATTCAACATCGCTCAAGTGTAAGGAGTGCTCTCGGGAGACCGAACTCCTGCCCGTCAACGTCTGTGATTTCTGTTTCGGCCCGCTCGAGGTTCAGTACGATTACGACGCCATCGCCCGCGTCATGTCCCGTGAATCTATCAAGAACGGCCCGCACTCCATGTGGCGCTATGCCGAGCTTCTTCCCGCCGATCCGAAGAACCGGGTGGATATCAACGCCGGTCTCACGCCGCTCATCAAGGCGGATCGCCTTGGCAAGGCGCTCGGCTTGAACGAGCTTTATCTCAAGAACGACTGCGTTAATCCGACGTACTCGTTCAAGGATCGCGTCGTCTCTGTGGCGGCCACCGCGGCCCGTGATTTCGGTTTTGACACCCTCGCCTGCGCCTCCACCGGCAATCTGGCCGGGTCCGTCGCTGCCCACGCCGCGCGCGCCGGCATCAAGTGCTATGTGTTCATTCCGGCTGATCTCGAAATCGGCAAAGTCGTGGGCGCGGCTATCTATGGCCCTACCCTCGTCGCAGTCAATGGCAGCTACGACGACGTGAACCGACTTTGCTCGGAGATCGCGGACCGATACGCTTGGGCGTTCGTCAATATCAACGTCCGTCCGTACTACTCCGAGGGATCCAAGACCCTGGGATATGAGGCGGCGGAGCAGCTGGGATGGCGCGCGCCGGATCACGCGATCGTCCCCGCGGCGTCCGGCTCCATGTTCACCAAGATCTGGAAGGGCCTAAACGAATTCCACGACATCGGCATCATCGATGAGCCGAAGACGAAGATGCACATCGCGCAGGCGGAGGGCTCAGCGCCCATCGTTTCGGCCTACGATGCTGGCATCAAGGACATTCGCCCCGTCCGGCCCAACACTATCGCCAAGTCGCTAGCGATCGGCAATCCCGCCGACGGCTACTACGCCCTCCAGGTTATCGAGGAGAGCAACGGCACAGGCCACACGGTCAACGACGCTGAAATTGTGGATTCCATGAAGCTGCTCGCGCAGACGGAGGGCATCTTTGCCGAGACGGCCGGCGGCGTCACCATCGGCGTCCTGCGCAAGCTAGCCGCCAAGGGGCTCATCGGCAGGGATGAAGTGACCGTCGCCTACATTACCGGCAACGGACTCAAGACGCAGGAAGCCGTGCAGGATGTCGCTAAGCCCGTGCATATCGACGCCTCGATGCGCGAATTTGAGGACGCCCTGAAGGCGGAGGACGCCTAACAGCAGCGCGTCGCCGCATCCGAAGAAACACAGCGCCGCAATTGGGCAATCTGGGAAAGTTGGGGGTAGAAATGGCCAGGGTTCGTGTTCGATTTACGTTCGCGTCGGAGCTCATTCAGGAGCCTGTCATCTGGTCGCTTGGCCGCGAATACGAACTTGTGACGAACATTCGACGCGCCAACGTCGAGGAGGACCAGGGCTGGGTTGTCCTGGAGCTTGACGGCGAGCAGGACGAGATCGACCGCGGTATCGATTGGGTCACTTCAAAGGGCGTCCGCGTCGACCCCGTACCCGGCGATGTCATCGAGGGCTAGCTACCGCAGCCTCACCCCTATCCGCTATAGTTATAGAAAGTCGCCAGCAAGCTGCGACGCTCACCAGGTTAGATACCCAATCCAAACACAAGGAGCCCATTGTCTATGTCGGTCACAGTGAAGATTCCCACGCCTCTGCGGCGGGTGACGGATGGCGTTGATGAGATTGAAGCCAGCAGTGATCGACTCGACGGCGCGCTCGCGGTTCTGAACGAGCGTTTCCCCGGCATCAAGGAACGACTCTTCAACGACGAAGGCGAGTTGCATCGCTTCGTCAACATCTACGTGAATGGCGAGGATGTCCGATTCCTCAGCGGCCTTGAAACGCCCCTCAAAGAGGGTGACGAGGTCAGCATCGTCCCTGCCGTCGCCGGCGGCTAACCCGCCCTACCCCAACTAGTTCAGGCCCAGGTCCGGCTCCCACTCGTCCGGCATATCGCCGCGCTCTCGCGCGGCCTGTGACCGCATCCACAGCCCGCGCTGTTCCTCCCGAGCTGCTGCGTCGCTTGGTCGATAGGCCGCATGAAAGTCGCGCCTGAACTGCTCATAGGACCCGGCCGCTATGCCGGAGCGCGCGTCCTCCATCAGCCGATGGATGAACCGCAGATTATGGATGCTCGCCAGCCGATAGGCGAGTAATTCCTTCGCCTTGAAAAGGTGCTGCACGTACGCGGCGGAGTAGGTCTCACACGTCTCGCAGTCGCACCCGTCCATCACCGGCCCAAGTTCCCGTGTGAACCGCGCATTGAGAATGTCCACCCGCCCCCGCTGCGTGTAGAGCGCGCCGTTACGCGCAACACGAGTGGGAAGAGCGCAATCAAACGTATCGATCCCGCGGGCGATGCCCTCCACGATGTCCTCCGGCGAACCGACGCCAAGCAGGTGCCGCGGCTTGCGGGATGGCAGCAGTGGCATGGAAACGTCCACCATCTCCCACATCACGTCCTTCGGCTCACCGAGACTCAGACCGCCAATCGCTATTCCCTGAACTCCGTCCAGCGCGGCAATCACTCTGGACGATTCCGCTCGCAGGTCTGCTTCAACGCCGCCCTGGATGATGCCGTACAGCAGGCCGGATGGAGGGTTGTGCGCCCGCGCCGACCGTTCCGCCCACAGGTGCGTGCGCGCCATGGCTCGCTCCACACGTTCTCGCTCCACGCCGTACGAGAGCGGCTGGTCCAGGCACATGATCATGTCTGCCCCCAGCCGTTCTTGCAGCATCACCGCGGACTCCGGTGATAAGTGAAACGACTGTCCGTCAATGTGGGAGAGAAACGTGACGGCCTCGTCAGACACCCGCAATCGATGCGCGAGGGATGTCATCTGGAATCCGCCGGAATCCGTCGCGATGGGTCGATTCCAACCCATGAACCCGTGCAGCCCGCCCGCCGCCTCGACGAGTTCAACGCCGGGCCGCAGCGCCAAGTGATATGCGTTGCAGATGACGACCTGCCCTCCGAGCGACTCTACATCGCCGGGAGTAAGCGCCTTGACGCTACCCTGCGTGGCGACCGGCATAAACGCGGGTGTCTCAATTTCACCATGGGGAGTGACTAATACGCCGGTGCGTGGCCCGGTCGCGTTGGCGTCGCTCGGGCTAGTTACACGGAAATACGGCGTGGAAGTTGTCATACCGTGACGGGCCGGTAGGGCGAATCAAGCCTCACTGAATCGCGGCGATAACGGTCGTAATCAAGAGCGCCGTGAACAGTCCGCACAGCAGGCTGTAGGACGCCGTCTTGAATCGCCGACGCTGCACGGCGGGGCTCAGCGACGGCCTTTCAAGCTGCATCGTGCCCCACACGTTGTAGAGCGCAAACGCGCCGCCAATCACCCAGTACACCGGCCCCTGCTCGGCCACGAATCCCATCGCGACCACCAAAACAACCAGCAACCCGGCGAGCGCGAGGAACATGGGGCGCGCGCTCCTCCAAGCTGACCGAAGCGGAAAGATACCAATTCCCGCCTGCAGATAATCGGGCTTGTAAAACAACATTATCGCCCACACATGATGGATGACCCACACGCCGACGAACGCGCACAGCAGCCCGATAACAGGTCCAAATGACGGGTCCATCGCGAGCCATCCTGCCGCAACCGGCGCGGCACTCGAAACGCCGCCGAGGAAATGAGTGGCCTCCGTCTTACGGAACGACACCGCCGCCAGCGTTCCTGTCGCCCCGGCTACTGCCGCGAGCGGATGCACAAGGATCGCCAGAGCCACCCCTGCAATGACCCACCCCGCCGACCAATACAGCCCGCGTTCCGCCGGCACAATGCGGCCGCTCGGAATACTTCGCCCCCGTGTCCTGAACATTCGCCCGTCCAGCGAGCGATCCAGATAGTTGGTCAGGCCGTTGGATCCGCCGCTGCCCAGGAACACGGCGAGCGTGATCAGCGCCACCTTGCCCGACTGCGTCGGGTCTGCGCCGGATGCGATGACGGCAGAGGCTGCCCCGAGAAAGGTCAGCAGAATCGTGACGCGCGGCTTGAGCAGCTCCCAATAGGCGAGCCCACTCGCTCTCAGCGCCGACCCCAAAACCGACTGATTGATCAGCATCAACTCATCCTACGTCATGCCCGCCGCCCGATAAAGCGCATCCCCACCAACAAAAGAATGTGATACATTTAACAAGTCAACGGCAGGTACTCGAAGGGGGAATCTGGTAACAATGCGCAAGTCTCTGGTGTATCTGGTTGGATTGCTATTTGTGCTCGGATCGCTCGCACTCGTTGGTTGCAATGGCAATGGCGACAGTGATAACGGCGGCTCAGATAACGGAAGCTCCGGCAGCAGCGATAGGGTCGCCATTCTCATGGATGACAGAGGTGAGGGCGGAGCGTACAGCATGACAGCGAGCCCCGCGTCGGTCGCCGCAGGCGAAGTCACATTTGAAATCTCAAACGAGGGCCTGATCGCTCATGAGTTCAAGGTGGTCAAGCTGGGTGAGGACGGCATGAGCGCAGACCTCGCAGACCTACCCACGGAGGGCGGCTTGCTTTCCGAAATGGGCGCCTCGCTGGACGGCGTAGGTGAAATTCTCGATAGCCTGCTTGAGGCGGATCTGCCCGCGGACGGCTCCGACGATCTAACCGTCACTCTTGAAGCTGGCGAGTACATGCTCATCTGCAACGTTGCAACGCACTACCAGCTCGGTATGTGGACCACCTTCACCGTCACGTAGACCAAATCACCAAACCGGTTGGGAAACAACCGGACTTGATTGGGAAACCGAGACCCTGCGGCGCTGAGCGCCGCGGGGTCTTTCGTTACTCATCCACGCCAGACTACATTGTGGCAAAATGAGCGTATGCCGCCGGGATTTGCGTGGAATGAGGAGAAGAATCAGCTTTTGATACGGCAGCGGGGTGTTTCGTTCAATGACGTGGTCGCGTATGTAGAGAGCCGCAGCGAAGTAGAAACTTATGACCATCCCAATCAGAGACGATACCCCGGACAAAGAATCTACATTGTGGACATCCGCGACTATCTATTCGTTGTCCCTTTTGTGCTGCAAGAGGACGGTACGGCGTTCCTTAAGACAATCTATCCGAGCAACCGGGCCCGACGATACTATGGCAGGAGGCTTATACGATGAACGAGCCGATCAAACAATACTCCGATGAGGAATGGCAGAAGATAATGGATGGGCTGGACGAGGAAGAACGCGAGATTCTGGACGCCATGGAACGCGGCGAGCTAAAGCGCAGCGCCGACGCGGACGAGATGAATGCAATGGCCCGGATCGCGGCCCGCAACACCTTGCGGAGATCTGAGCGGGTAAGCTTGCGCGTCTCGTCGGCAGACCTCAGCCACATCAAGTGGCTAGCCGCAAAAAGGGGCGTTCCTTGTGGCACCCTACTTTATGAGATTGTCCAGAAGTACATGGCAGGCCGCCTCATCGAAAAGACCTAGGCTCAAGGAAAACGGGCCTTCCCCTCTACCCTTCTGCCGCCAGCCTCTCCAAATCTGCCGCGCTTTTGATTTCCCGCACAGTGCGGAGAAACTCGGCGATGGACTCTGAGTTGTTTCGCACCGCTATGAGTTGTCCATAGATGGGACTCACTGAGCCGCCGGAGGGGGAATCGGCGTAGCTCCCGTGAAACGCAAAGTACGCCTGGTTGATCTTACGGATCACATACCCGTGCGTCTCGTTCAGGTGGACGCGCCGCGCCTCCATGTACGCCTCCGCTGCATCGATCTGCCCCTCCGCCAACAGCCGCTCCGCCTCTATACGTGTCTCCCGCATGTACGAGCCAAAGTCGAAGAGGTCCGGATCGCGGTGCGGCACTGACGGCGGCTCCGGAACCCGGAACACCGGCGGCGGCAACCCCAACGCTATCGCTGCCGTCTCCGCCGCCACCATGTTCGCGACTGTCTCATTGATCGTCGACATCTCCCCACCGGCCGAGTACCGCTGTCCCAATGGGTGGAAGAAGAGATAGTGGTGAACCCACTCATGCAGGATCGTTGAAACCGTAAACTCGCGCGATGACGTTGCCTTGACCAGCGCCGGATACGTTCCGAGTCCCCCGATTCTCTCTACGATCGCGGACAAGCCTTTGTTTGTCAGCGCCTCTTCCAGCTTCAGGATTTCCTCGGTTGAAATGTCCGACCTGAGGGGCAACGAAGCCATCAGGTCAATCCGCTCCCGAGGCGAGACGATGAGCGCGCGCGGTAGCTCCTCCATCACGAACGAGATCGGCGGGAATACGATCTCTCCGAACACCGGCGGATCCGAAACCAGCCCTGCCTCGCGCATCGTGCTCATTGCCAGACTGCGCAGCGCTCTGGTCGCGCTCGGCCGGATCTCCGCCAATTCCTCTTCAATCCGCTCCTGCTCAGCCAACGCCTCAAGCAGTTCAGGATCATCACCGGCATGTGTCGCGAGGAGACGATTCACGCGGGCATTGGTCTCCCGTAGTCGCGCTGATGTCTCAAAATAGTCATCGATGGCATCGGGATTGGTTGGCGGGGTGTTCAGCGACGCAACAATGTCCGAGGCGTGTCGTAACTCCCACACGGCAATGTTGAAGCTGTCATGCGCGGCGGACGCCCGTATTGCGGCGATTACGTCGCCAACAGGCGCCCTGCAGCCCGGCAACAGGAACAAAGTCGCAAGGAATAGTGCGACCGGAATAATGATGTGGAGGGGCAACGCGCGGACGTGACCCATGTGGTAAGTATAGGCGTGGGACATTGAGACACGGGACGGTCTGCCTTAGAATGGTGCGATAAATCACCCGGTCGCCTGGGTGGCCGGAAGTAGGGGGAGAGGCATGCAAACGTACCCGACGCCAGACATTCGGAACATTGTGCTATTGGGCCACAACGGTGACGGCAAGACGACGCTCGCAGAGCGACTGCTGTTTCGCTCAGGCGCGTTGAGCCGGATGGGAAAGATCGAGGACGGCACGACTGCCTCCGACTATGAGCCTGAGGAGGAGCGTCGTGGCGGTTCCGTGAACCTCTCCGTCCTACCCGTCGAATGGGCCGGCAAGAAGATCAATATCCTGGACACGCCCGGGTATATGGATTTCCTGGGGGAGATGCTGAGCGGCCTGTTGGTGGCCGACGCCGCCGTCATCGTCGCCGATGCTTCAACGGCCTTGCAGGTCGGCACCGACATGGCGTGGAGCAGGGCGTCAGATCGGGGTTTGGCCCGCCTGCTCGTCCTCGCCAAGATGGACCGCGAAAACGCCGAGTACGACACGATGTTCGCAACAGCCCGTGAACGATACGGCAACGGCTGCGCCCCCGTTCTCGTCCCCATCGGCGCGGGTGGTTCGTTCCGCGGCGTTGTCGACGTGTTGAACAGAAAAGCGTACTTGGAGGACGGCACAGAGACGGATGTGTCTGATGACATGGGCGTCGATGTGGAGGCATACCGCGAGCAGGTCATTGAGGCTGTCGCGGAGGCGGACGATGATCTCGCCACAAAGTTCCTGGAGGGTGAGGACATCACGGACGAGGAGTTGATGGCCGCCCTGCGCGCAGGTGTTAAATCCTGCGAGGTCTTTCCTGTGCTCGCATCCTCCGGGCAGGCCGGCGCCGGCACGGACGCGCTGCTCAACGTGCTGGCTGAGTTGACTCCAAGCCCCGCCGATGTTCCCGCGCCCACCTCACAGACCGCGTCCGGCGAGGAAGCGACTGTAACGGCGGACCCGGATGGTGAAGTCGCCGCGCTCATCTTCAAGACGACCGCCGACCAGTTCGTCGGCAAGCTCTCCTATTTCCGTGTGATGTCCGGCACGATCCACACGAACAGTCATGTGTGGAACACAGCCCAGAATCAGCAGGAGCGCATGGCCCAAATCGTTGTCCCCATCGGCAAGGATCACGAGAACGTTGAGACTCTTGCGCCCGGCGATATTGGCGCAGTGGCCAAGCTGGGCGTGTCCCACACCGGAGATACGCTGTCGACCCGCGAGGCCGGGCTGTCGCTGCCGGGTATCCAATTCCCCGAACCAATTTTCAGCGTGGCCGTTGAGGCGAAGACGAAGGCCGACCAGGACAAGATGGGCCCGGCGCTCGGGCGGCTCCTTGAGGAGGACCCGAGCCTCACGATGACACGCGAAAGCGACACCCATCAGGTCATTCTCTCGGGTCTCGGCGATTCCCATATCGATGTCTCGGTGCAAAAGCTGCAACGCAAATTCGGCGTAGAAGTGGAGGTCGGGACGCCCAAGGTCCCCTACCGCGAGACGATTCGCATTTCCACTCGCGCCGAGTACAAGCACAAGAAGCAGACGGGCGGCCACGGACAATACGGCCACGTCGTCCTGCAGCTGGAACCACTGGATCGCGGCGTGGGCTTTGAGTTTGGCCAGAAGGTCGTTGGCGGCTCGGTTCCCAAGAATTTCATCCCCGCCGTTGAAAAGGGCATCCGTGAATCGTTGCCGGAGGGCGCGGTCGCCCACTTCCCGATTGTGGATGTGCGCGCCGTGCTTGTGGATGGCAGCTTCCATGCCGTCGATTCATCGGAAATGGCCTTCAAGATCGCAGCGTCTACCGCTCTCAAGCAGGGCATCCAGCAGGCGCAGCCCGTTCTTCTTGAACCCGTCATGACGCTCGAAGTGGTGACGCCGGAGGACTTTACCGGTGATGTCATCGGCAACCTCAACTCCAAGCGGGCGCATGTTCAGGGCATGACAACGGAGAACGAGGTGACAACCGTTCAGGCCGAGGCGCCGATGTCTGAGGTGCTGCGCTATTCGACGGAACTGCGCTCCATGACGCAGGGCCGCGCGTCATACACCATGCGCTTCTCCCATTACGAAGAGGTGCCTCAACACCTCGCCCAGAAGATCATCGACGAAAGCGCCGAATCTTAGCGCCTCACGACACAAGCGGATCAAAAAATACGGGGCGCTCCGACGGAGCGCCCCGTTGACGTTCACGCCATACTGTTATCGGCATCAGGAGATTGACCAACAGCACTAAGGGCAGACAGACATGGAACAAGCATCGGAGAAGATCACCTTCACCGCGCCGGCAGAGCTGGCGGCGAAGATCAACGAGGCTGCGGAGGCCGACGGTTGTTCACGAAGTGAATTCCTGCGGAAGGCTATGGACAAGTACATCCGAGATCTTCGCTGGGAAGAGAATCTTCGATATGGTAGAAAGAAAGCTAGGGAGTTGGGTATCCGTCCTGAAGATGTGGACGACATCGTCCACGAGGTTCGCGACGAAATGTGGCGCGAGCAACAGTCCAAATCGTGAGGGTTGTCTTGGACACGAATATTCTTGTGTCATCGCGCCTCACTTTTGGCAACCCCTATTATGTTGTCCAGCTCGCGAGAGCTGGCCACTTTGACTTGTGCTTGTCCGTACAGATACTCAGCGAGTTTTCCAGCGTCATGATGCGGAGGTTTAGGTGGAGTGAACAACGGATCAACTCTGTCGTGGAGGAACTTAGACGGATTGCCACGCTGATCGACCCACCCTCTGTCGCCCACGGCGTCACCGGCCATCCTCCCGATGACCGTATCCTTGACTGCGTCGCCGCTGCGGAGGCTGACTTTCTTGTCACCGGTGACAGGCGCCATCTCCTGCCCCTTCGCACATTTGGGAACGCCCGCATCGTGACAGCGGCGGAGTTCCTGGATGTGCTGGAGTCTCAGGACGCCTGACCGCCCCGTTGACGTTCCGGCCCTACTGTTGCCAGCATGTAGAAGCGCAAAGAATAGGCGAGGCACACTGTCATGGAACAAGCTGAGAGAATCACCTTCACCGCGCCGGCAGAGCTGGCAGCGAAGATCGACGAGGCTGCGGAGGCCGACGGCTGCTCCCGTAGCGAATTCCTGCGGAAGGCGATAGAACGGTACATCAGTGACCGTGAGTGGGCAGAAATCTACCGCTATGGTGAACAGCAAGCCAAGAAGATGGGCATCAAGTCGGAAGACATTGATGACATCATCCATGAATACCGGGAGGAAGTGGCTCGCGAAGAAGAGTCCGGCTCGTGAGGGTCGTCCTTGACACCAACATCATTGTGTCGGGCTTGGCATACGCGGGAAATGAGCGGCGAATACTCGATTCGGCCCGTAATCGACGATACGCTCTCGTTCTGTCCGAGTTCATTCTGCACGAGGCTCGGGGTGTGATGCCTCGAAAGTTCAATTGGGACTCGGCGCGTGTTACTCGTGCTCTGTCTCGTTTGGCGACAATTGCCACCCTGATCGATCCACCACGTATTTCTGAACCCACTACGGGCCACCCTCCGGATGACCAGGTTCTCGCCTGTGTCGCCGCTGCGGAGGCTGACTTTCTTGTCACGGGTGACAGGCGTCATCTCCTGCCCCTTCGCACATTTGGCAACGCCCGCATCGTGACAGCGGCGGAGTTCCTGGAGGAGCTGGAGGCTCAGGGCGCCTGACCACTTTCGCCGCCTGATCAACTTCGCACGCGAAACGGCAAAAAGAACCGCCGCAACCTCTACGGGTTGCGGCGGCATTTTGTCTAAACGACTGCCGGAGTAGGTTGAACCCACTCAGGCTTGCATCAGCTTCTGAACCTCTTCGATGAGCACCGGCAACACCTGCTTATAGTCGCCGACGACGCCGAATCGCGATTCGCTGAAGATGTTTGCCTCCGGGTCGCGGTTGATCGCGACGATGTTCTTGGAGCCGGAGCAACCCGCCATGTGCTGGCTTGCACCGGACAGCGCAATCGCGATGTACACGTCCGGCGAAACGACACGGCCCGTGATACCGATCATCAGGTCCTGCTCACAGAAGCCGGAGTCCGTCGCCGCGCGGGTCGCGCCCACTGCGGACTGAGGCAGCAACGCCTGTAGCTTGTACAACTCGTTGAATCCTGCTTCGTCACCCATGCCGCGCCCACCGGTGACGATGATCGTCGCGTCCTCAAGGCGGATACCCGCGACCTGTGCTTCTTCATGCTTGACGAACCGGGAACGCACGGAAGAGGCATCAAGGCCAACATCAACATTGACAACATTGCCGGAGCGTCCGCTCTGCGGCTCCGCGCCGTCATACGCCTTCATGTGAACCGTCGCAATCGCGGGCATCTTTGGGAACGAGACCACTTGGCGGAACAAGCCGCCTGCGACTGATCGCGCTGCCTGTAGCTGGCCGTCGACAATGCTCAGGCCGGAGGTATCCGACGCGATGCCGGTTTGCAAACGTACCGCGAGATACGGGCCAAGATCGCGTCCGTTCGGCGTGTGGCCGATCAAGATAATGCGTGGGTTGGCCTGCTGCGCGACGGCGATAACCGCCGGGGTGTACGTCTCATTGAGGTAATTGGCGAACAGGTCGCCGTCCACCGCGTAGACCGTGTCCGCGCCGAGGTCGATGATGTCCTGCGCTCGCGCGCCAACGCCACTGCCAATCAGCGCCGCCGAAATCGGCTCGCCCAAGTCGGCTGAAAGCCCCTGCGCCGCAGACATCAACTCGCCCGTAATAGAAAGCAGAGACCCGTCCGCGCCCGTCTCCGCAACAATAAGAATGCCGCTCTCACCGGCCATGTGTCGTTCTCCTTCTCAGTTCCGTCACTCGGAATCTTCTCTTTGTCGAGAGCTGCCTAGATCAGGCGCTCTTCACGCAGTCTGAGCGCGAGCGCCTTCGCCGCCTCTGCCGGGCTATCGCCCTCGATCATCTCAACGTTCCCCGACTTCTCAGGCGCGAACAGGTCGACGACCTCAGTGAACGGATCCGCCGCGTCCATCGCGTCCAGGTCACCCTTGCCCCACACGGTTGGATCCACGCGCTTCGCCGACATGATGCCGCGCATCGTCGCGTAGCGAGGCTGTCCCAACTCGTTTGAGACCGTCACCAGCGCAGGCAATCGAGCCGCCACCGTGTCAATGCCATCGTCGACGATCCGGGCGATCTCTACCTCATCGCCGTTAACCGCAATTGAGATGGCATTGGTCAAGACCGGCACATCGAGGATGGCCGCAAGCGCCGTCGCCACGATTCCCTGGTCAAGGTCAGACGACTGCCTGCCCGAGAGAATGAGATCGAAGTCGCCAATTTTTCGAATGGCCGCGGCCAGCGTCGCAGCAACAGTCACCGGATCGCCGTTCGGCAGGTCGGGATCCTGTACGAGATAGATATCGTCCGCCCCCATCGCGAGCGGCCGCTTGATGACATCGAGCACATGGCTCTCGCCGAGGCTAACAACGCTAACGGTCGTATCGGCTACGGCCTCCTTAACGCGGAGAGCCGCTTCTGTTGCGTAGTTGTCATAGTCGCTCACGGCTGCCGGCACGCTGGCCGCAACGGCGACTCTCTTCGCCGCCCTGTCCGCCGTGAACGAGCTCTGTGGCGCCTCCGGATCGGGCACCTGTTTCACAGTAACGATGATGCGCATGCATACCCCCACTTATTGATCCTTAACGGGAACGCCTCCAACTACGGAGGCATAAAAGTTATAGCATTCACAATGGAACAGTGTCAAATTGCGTGAACGTGGAGGGCACCACGTGCAAGCCGCATTTTGGCCGCGTTATGTCCGACCCCGTGCTATACTGCCCCGAACGGCAGCATTGATAGCCAAAACTGGGCGGGAGGGGCGGCGCTGTGACCCCTGAAAAGGAATTTCTCTGGACGATTGGCGACCTTAAGTGGATTCTATTCGCGCTTGCCGGATTAACGGTCGCGTACATTTTCTACCGACTCTATGAGCGAGCGCAGCTCTGGAAGCTCGGACAACCCGCCGACAGACTCGGCAACCCCGTCACCCGTGGCCTCGCCTTTTCGAGGCTCCTCGTAACCCAGGGCTACGGCCATGAGAAATTCTTACGAGACCGCTACGGCGGCCTTATGCACCTCCTCATCTTTTGGGGCGCGTCCATGCTCTTCCTCGGCACCACCGTCGGCACCCTTGAAGAAGAGTTTCTTTACCCGCTCGCGCACCGTGAGATTCTGACCTGGCCCATCGGCAACTGGTATCTCTACTCCTCACTCGCGTGGGACATCGGCGGACTCATGGCGCTTACCGGCTTGGCAATGGCGATCTTCCGACGCTCCGCCATCCAGAAACCCCACTCCCCCGGACTGCTCGACGACAAGATCATCCTCGCACTGGCACTCATCCTCGTCTTCCAGGGATTCGGGCTAGAGGGCCTGCGACAACTGGGCCAAACATCATTCGGCATCGAGTACCTTGACCACCCGGATTGGGCGATATGGTCGCCGGGTGGCTTTGCGTTCGCCGCCTTCTTCTATGAGGTACTGGGCGTCCGCGCCGACACTGCCGAGACCGTTTACCGCGGGCTCTGGTGGATGCACTCCGCCACCGTCCTCGGCTCCCTGCTTTACGCCGCGTTCACGCTTTCCAAGTTCAGCCACACGTGGATTTCACCCGCCAACTGGTTCTTCCGCAATCTTGAGCCGCGCGGCAAGCTGCAGGCCATCCCCAACCTTGAGACGCGGGAGACATTCGGCGCAGCCACGTTGACCGATTTCACGTGGAAACAACTCATGGACGGCGACGCCTGCACACGATGCAGTCGCTGCACGGACAACTGCCCTGCCCACATCACCGGCAAGAGCCTCTCGCCGATGATGGTCATCCAGAACCTCAAGGGCTACGTCGGCTCCTACGGCGACGCGCTCTACAAGGCCGGCGGCGACGAATCGAAGGTCGCCCCTGAGCTCATCATGGCCCCTGCCGGCGAGGTTGTTGCGGAAGAAGACCTCTGGTCATGCGTCACGTGCGGCGCTTGCATGGAGGCCTGCCCTGTTTTCATCGAACACGTACCAACCATCGTCGAAATGCGCCGCGCCCTTGTGATGAACGAGGGTCGGTTGCCGGAAACGGCGGAGGCCGCTCTCCGCAGCCTGGAGACGCGCGGCCACCCGTGGAGCGGCATGAGCCGCACCCGCACCGAATGGACGGAGGGACTCGAAGTTCCGCTGATGTCAGAGGTTGAAAACCCGGAGGAGATTGAGGTTCTGTACTGGGTCGGCTGCGCCGCGTCCATGGAGGATCGCTCCATGCGGATCGCCCGCGCCACCGGCCGAATCCTCATCAACGCCGGCATCAAGTTCGCCATCCTCGGCGACGAGGAATCCTGCACGGGCGACCCCGCCCGACGCATCGGCATGGAATACCTCTTCCAGATCCAGGCTCAGCAGAACGTCGAGACCCTTGATCGCTACGGCGTCAAGACCATCGTCACGACGTGCCCGCACTGCTTCAACACTCTTGCCAACGAGTACCCGGAATTCGGCGGCAACTACCAGGTCATGCATCACACCCAGTACCTGCAGAGCCTCGTCGCATCCGGCCGACTCACGCTGGATAAGACCCGGCAAGGCCCGACGTTCGGCACCGTCACCTACCATGATCCTTGCTACCTCGGTCGTCACAACGGCGTCTACGACGCGCCGCGTGACGTCGTGGACAGCATTCCCGGCGTCGATAACGTCACGGAGATGGAAATGAACCGCAACCGCGCGTTCTGCTGCGGCGCGGGCGGCGGCCACATGTGGATGGAAGACGGCCCCGGCAACGAGAAGATCAACCACCGCCGCACCCGCCACGCCATCGAGGCAGGCGCCGACGTCATCGCCACGGCGTGCCCGTTCTGCGCCCAGATGTTTGAGGACGGAGTTAAGGTGACGGGGCAGGACGAGAAGATGCGCGTCCTGGATCTCTCGGAGATGATCGTCCAGACCATCGACGAGCCGGAGCCTGCCACCACTGAAACCGACTAGAGGGCTCTTCGAAACGCATAGAGCATTGAGGAGCGGCTCGCGAGCCGCTCCTCCCTCATTCACACACTGATCCATATGCTACGTGCCTACTCGCCATTCATCTGCTTATAATGGTCGTGTGAAAGTGTTCACCTTATCCTTGGCGACTATCGCGAGACGGGGCCTCTAGGGCGTCCGCCCCGCGTCATGGGCTACCAACGACAACCACGGAGAGAGGGCGACAGCGAGCTCGATGAGTTGCTGCGCCCATTTCGTGAACTCTTTGCCCGCCTGACCGGCAGGGGCGACGACGACGATCAGGGTGGCGGAAGGTCTCAAGGCGGCCCCGGCGGTCAACGCCCATCGATTCCGATTGGGCGTATCGGCGGCATTCTTGCGGCCCTCATTGTTCTCGTTTGGCTCGGCTCCGGTATCTACATCATCAACCCCGGTGAGGTTGGCATCGTCCGCACATTCGGCGCATGGAGCGGCGACCAGCAGACGGAGGGAATCCACTGGCGCATCCCATGGCCCGTTCAAAAGGCTGATATCATCAGCGTCCAGCGTGTCCAGAGTATGGAGCTAGGCTTCAGAAGTCTGGGGGAAATTGGCTCCGGCGAGGGA
The DNA here is from genome assembly GCA_965205915.1 of Dehalococcoidia bacterium. GTDB lineage: Bacteria > Chloroflexota > Dehalococcoidia > UBA6926 > UBA6926 > VXMO01. The sequence goes on from OZ242191.1 coordinate 326,019, forward strand.
TCTGTTGAGAGGCCCGTCGAATCCCGCATGATCACCGGCGACGAAAACCTCGTTGATACCCAATTGGTGGTTCAATACCGCATCCGTGATCCCGGCGCATTCCTATTCAACGTCAAGGATCCGTCTGAGGACGGGCGACCTGACGGGGAGACACTGCGCGACGCAACAAATTCCGCCCTCCGTCAGGTTGTCGGCCAGCGGCCGATTGATGATGTGCTGACGACGGGTAAGGAGAGTGTGCAGGTCGAAACCCAACAGCTCCTCCAGAGGCTGCTTGACGAGTATGGCACGGGCATCCAGGTGGTCAATGTGCAATTGCAGGACGTGCAGCCGCCCGATGAGGTGCAGGAAGCCTTTAAGGACGTCATCAGCGCCCGCGAGGATCGCGCCCGATTCATTAACGAAGGCCAAGCGTACCGCGAGGACATCGTGCCACGGGCTCGTGGTGAGGCTGCCCGGCTCGTACAGGCCGCCGAGGCCTTCAAGGTGGAGCGAACCCGTGAGGCAACCGGTAGCGCCGCCAGATTCCTTGGACGACTGCGCGAATACCGCAACCACCCTGAAGCCACACGACAGCGTCTTTATATCGAGATGATGCAACGTATTCTGCCGAGGGTCGAGGTCGTCGTCATCGACGATGAGATCGGCTCCAACGCCCTGCCATTCCTGCCGCTCACTGATCCGGGATCGTCGGGGGAGTAAGGCATGGAAAGGTTAATCGGATTCGCCTTCCTCTTCGTGGCCGTGGCCGGTCTCATTCTGCTTGGCCAGAGCGTCTACATCGTTGACGAGACGGAGCAGGTCATCATCACCCGCCTCGGCGAATATCGTCGCGAGGCCACGGAGCCCGGGCTCTACTTCAAGACGCCTTTCATTGAGTCCGCGCACAGGATCGAAAAACGTCTTCTTCGCTTCGACTCTGAGCCATCCGAGTTCCTGACCGCCGAGAAGAAGGCCCTCAGAATCGACTCCTACGCCCGATACCGCATCATTAACGCCCGTCAATTCTTTGAGGTTGTCCGTACTGAGCTTGGCGCGCGTGGCAGACTCGAGGCCATCATCGCCTCCGAAATCCGTGAAGAAGTCGCGACCCACGACCAGATTGAGGTCATCCGCGACAATCGCGAGTCCCTCATGCGCAACGTGACGCTGCGCAGCGACGTCAAGGCGCAGGAGTTCGGCATCTCTGTTGTGGACGTGCGCATCGTCGGGGCGGACTTCCCGCCTGAGGTTGCGAACAGCGTGTACGACCGGATGCGCAGCGAACGAATACGAATCGCCAACCGCTTCCGCGCCGAGGGTGACGAGGAACAGGCCAAGATCGAGGCCGACGCCGATCTCGAGCGCGCCCAGATTCTCGCCGAGGCCAATGAGCGCGCCCAGACCATCCGTGGTGAGGGTGAAGCGCAGGCCATCGCCATCCAGGGTCAGGCAATCGACACAGACCGCGAATTCTATTACTTCGTCCGCACCCTTGAGGCCTACGAAGCCTCCCTCGGAGAGGGAACAACCCTCGTCATGCCGCTGGAGTCAGACTTTTACCAATTCCTCACGGACATCTACCCCATCGGCGACGAACGCCGCACGGACTAGCGCCCGGCGCGTCACCCCGCCCCACCCGTCATTCCGGCGTTTGATCTGGGAATCCATTGCCGCCCATCAGGGCAGCCCCCGTCGGGCAATCCTCCAGCAGAACACATTCGCCGCACATCGGATTCCGTGATTTGCACACATCTTTGCCGTGCGCCACGAATAGCGCGTGGTACTCATTGAACAACTGAACGTCCGTCGGCAAGGCTTTGTGGAACAGCGCCCGCACCGCCTCATACGATGGCCTCTCATCTGCGTCGATGATTCCCAGTCGACTCAGCACACGCATGGTGTATGCATCGATGACGAAACTCGGCAGGTTGCCGGCGTATAGCAGCATGGAGTCGGCTGTCTCCGGTCCGACCCCGTGAAGCCCAAGCAGTTCCTCGCGCAGTTCATTGAGAGGCTGCGAACCGAACACCGCGTCGATGTCATCCTCGTATTCGCCGAGATACTCGCCCAGCACCCGCAATTTGCGCGCCTTGGCGTTGAAATAGCCGGACGGGCGAATCAGCGCGGCAAGCTCATCGAGAGGACGGGTCCGTAGAGCGTCAGGGTTCAGCGCGTCCGCTTCCTTGAGGGCTGTGATCGCCTTCTCGACGTTCGTCCACGCTGTGTTCTGCGTCAGGATCGCGCCGACCATCACCTCGAACGGCGTCTCGCCCGGCCACCAGTGCTGCTCGCCGTACTCCACGAACAACCGCTGGTACAGGTCAGGCAGGCTGAGCGGTGTTCGCCGCGCGCGACGCCTACGTCTCGCCACGAACCAGCCTCGCCCCGAGCTTATGCGCTTCGGTCAGCGCCTCCGGTTTATCAAGCACATCGGTCGCCCGGACAAGTCCGGGGACGAACAGGCGCGCTGCCTCACGAAAGTGCAAACTCACCAGCCATGAGCGTGTCGCCTGCGCCGCGCCGTCGAACTCCGAGGGGTCATCACGGTCTGCCGTCGAGATGATGAGCGCCCTGCCCGCCTCATCGTCTCGCCGTAACTGCTGCCCCATCATGTACTTGCGAACCCACATCGGCTGCGTGCGATCGTAAAGAGCCTTCGTCTGCGCGGGCACGCCGCGAAAAGTCACAGGGAACGCGATGTAGATCAGGTCCACCGACCGGAGTTTCGCATACAGGCCCTGCATGTCATCCAGCACCGTGCAGACACCTGTCAACATGCAGTCCTCCGACTGCGGACAGATGCACGGGCTGATGGTGAGGTCAAGCAGCCTCACCATCTCCGTGTCCGCGCCCGCTTCACGCGCGCCCGCAAGCGCCCGCTCCAGCAGCGTCTCACTGTTCCCGCCGCGCCGCGTACCGCCCGCTATACCCAAAACTGAAATGGCCACGCCACGATTATAGGCGCCGCACGTGCCCGCCTCACTGCGGTACGATGAATCGAGACGGCGCTTACAGTGGCGAGGGTAGAAGCAATGACGACGATGACGGCAACATTTCGAGACAGGCTGCGGGAAGCGAGCGAACGCAACCATTCCCTGCTCTGCGTCGGCCTTGATCCTGACCCCGAACGGTTAAATGGCCGCGACATCACGGACTTTTGCACCGCCATCGTCGATGCCACCATCGACCTCGCCTGCGTGTACAAGCTCAACCTCGCTTTCTACGAGGCTCACGGTTCCGCAGGCTACGCCGCCGTCGAGCGCATCGTCAGCCACATCGGCGGACGTGTCCCGGTAATGGCCGACGCCAAGCGTAACGACATCGGTAACTCCGCCCGCTTTTATGCGAAAGGCATCTTCGAAACATTCGGTTTCGACGCCATCACCGCAAACCCGTTTCTCGGCGGAGATAGCCTTGAGCCCTTCCTCTCTTACTACGATAAGGGCGTGTTCATCCTTTGCCGGACATCCAATCCCGGCGGGCAGGATATCCAGGGTCTGACAACGACCTATGAAGGCGTCGAAATGCCCGTTTACGAGGCCGTTGCCCACATGAGTCGCGAGTGGGACACGAATGGCACGATTGGCTTGGTGACGGGAGCGACGTACCCGTCCGAAGCGCAAAGGATTCGCGAGATTTGCCCGGACATGCCGTTCCTTGTTCCGGGTGTTGGCGCGCAGGGCGGAGAGCTTGAAGCAGCGCTCAAGGCGTCGTTGGATAGCAATGGCGGCGGCGTCATGGTCAACGTTTCTCGTGGCCTGCTATACGCCTCTACCGGCCCCGACTTTGCGGAGGTCGCCCGTGCCGCAGCGGAGGATTGGCGGTCAAGGATAGAGGCTGCTCGCAGCGCCTGATTCCCTGCCCTGCGTCACGCGGCGCCCACCAGCGATAGCACCACCGTCACGGACACCAGGCTGGCAAGCGTGCCAGCCACGACGATGCCGCTTGCCAGTTCCGGTTTGCCCTTGTATTGCGTCGCGAGGATTATCGTTAGCACCGCAGTCGGCATCCCGGCCACGACAATGAGCACCTTTGACGTTAGGTCGTCGAACTGTAGCAACTGAACGAGTCCATACGCGACGATGGATGACACCATCAGGCGAATGACGAGGACTCCCGCTATCGCCCGCACTCCGGCCATTTCCCGCATGGATGCTAGCTGAATGCCAAGCACGATGAGCATTGCCGGTATCGCCGCGTCGCCCATAATTTGCGCGGGCCTCGCGATGGCAACCGGGAGCTCCAAAGAGAGTGTGCCGACGGCAAGACCGGCGACGGCCGCGTAGCTTGTTGGCAATTTGGCAACGGAAACCAATGAGCCGACCAGATTAGATTCCGCACGCGAGGCGATGAATGCGCCAACCGTCCACGCCAGAATCGCCTGCGTTACAAAGAACACAACGGCGATGGCCAGTCCCTCATCGCCAAATGCGAACAGCGCGACAGGCAGGCCGTAGTTGCCCGCATTCATGAACAGAGCCGCGATCACATACGTGGAGCGAGCGTCTTTCGATACGCCGGTCGCTCGCGCGGCGATGTTGGCAATGATGTACAGAGACGCGAGGAGCAACAGGCTAAAGGCCGCGATACGCGCGAGATCCGTGAGGGCGACCTGTGTCGTGGCCAAGCCATTGAAGACCAGCGCGGGGCTGAAGATGAACAGGATGGCCTGACTCAGAGGCTCCGGGGAGATCGGCCTGAATCTGTGAACAATCGCGCCTATCGCCGCCATGAGAAAGACGGGAAAGACGACGCTGACGAATATATTCAGGAAATCCATTCAGCGTTGATGAGTTCCAGGAGGTCCGGCAGTTCCTCCAGCGATCGAATGACGCGGGCATCGCTGTAGCCCTCAAAGACGCCGTCCCTATCCAGGAGGACCGGCAAGATACCGACACCGGCAGCGCCCTGCACATCGGAATACGGCTGGTCGCCAACGTGAACGACCTCATCCGCCCCTACCCCGGCGCGCTCCAGCGCCTCTTCAAAGATGGGAGGGTTCGGCTTGGCAACGCCGACTTCCTCTGACGTGACGGCAAAGGACAGGTACTCAGCAATGCCCAGGTCGAGCAAAGTCTGCGCGAGCCCGCCTTCGTAGTTCGTGACGACGCCGACGGAGTAGCCCCGCTCACGGACGATACTCAGCATCGGCACAACATCGGGGAAGAGCGCGAAGCCCTGTCTCGTTTCCCATACACGGTCGAATATGCGGAATGCGGTTTCAAGGTCGGCAGTCACGCCTGCGCCGGAAAGGAGCAGCATTTCATAGCGCCCCCATAGCTCCCTGACCTGCTCAGGTGTGCGGCGGCTTAGGGGAAGTTCTCCGTTCTCCTGTGAGAGGAACTGGTCGGCGGCGGGATAGGCGCGCACTATAGCCCTGGCATCGATGGAGATGCCAAATTCAGCGCAGGCGGCCGCCTGAATCTGCTCACGCATCGGCTCAAAACGGACGACAGTGTTGTAGAAATCTAACGAGATTGCCCGGATACGCGCCATAGCAGTTCTCATCCTAACATCCGTCGGTTCAGCGGGTTGCCGTTTTACGCTTGGATAGGCGCGTCCTACCCTTGACCGTGCGGCGCTCAGACCGTAGCATGACGCCATCCGATGGTCGCGCGGGGAGCCCGGAATGTTCGGTTTTTTGACCCGTCCGAATAATGGGATTAGAGCCGTCGTTCCGTCGGAACAGGCGCAAAGGACAAGGGGGTTGTAGCAGATGAATTCCAGCCTGATCAGCAAGATCGAAAAGGCGCGGAAGTACGCCGAAGAGCGAGAGGATCGAATTCGTTTCGAGTCGTTTCGCGCCCACATCGCGGGTGATAACGGCGAGCATGTTGTCGAACTTTCTGACGGCGTCTTTGTGTGCGATTGCGACTTCTTTGTAGGCTGGAGCTCTTGCAGCCACGTCATGGCCATTGAGCGCGTGCTTGGCAGGACGATTCCTGAACCGCCCACGCCGGAACACCGCTAGGACGCCAAGAAGCTGCCCCCGCCTACGCGGGGGATTCGGGTTGGGGCGCGGGGGATTCGGGTTGGGGCGCGGGGGATTCGGGTTGGCGCGCGGGGGATTCGGGTTGGCGCGCGGGGGATTTGGGTTGGGGCGCGGGGGATTTGGGTTATTGCGCGTCAAATAGCGGCCTGAGCCGCGCGAATGTCTGACGAAGGTCTTCCGGCAGTGTCTTGGTCTCTCCTACCACGGCGAGGAAATTCGTGTCTCCTCCCCAGCGCGGCACAACGTGCAGATGCAGATGGCCCGGTACACCTGCGCCCGCCAGGCGGCCAACGTTCATGCCGATATTGAATCCATCAGGCTTGTATTCCGCCTTGAGGATGCGTACGCTCAGTTGAGCCAACGCCCACATTTCCTCGCTCGTTTCAGGAGATAGTTCCTCCAGTTCGCCGCCGTGCTCGTACGGGGCAATCATGAGATGACCCGTGTTGTACGGGTAGAGATTCAGGATGACGTAGGCGAGGCGGGCCCGGTGGAGGATGTAGACTTCAACATCCTTGCCAAGTAAGGGATTCTCACAGAGGAAACACTCGGGCTGCTCCCCATTTCCCCCCTGCCCGCTCGTTTGGCCTGTCACAAATTCCGCTCTCCACGGAGTCCAGAGACGTTCCATATCACCGCTGCCCTACGGCGCTTGTAAGAACTGCACCGTGGGTGGCGGCGCGTCCAGTTGCTCAAGGAACGCTTCAACAGTGTTGACCGGCAACATGCAGATGAAGTTCTCGCAAACGTAGGCCGTGGCCTTGCCATCAATCATCGAACGACCATCCAGCACGGGCAGATCTGCCCAATCAAACGTCTCGTCAGGGGTGGCCGCGACAACAATCTTGTTGGGCATAAAGCGAGTATTGAGCGCGTTGAGGAGCGCGTCCATGTCATCAGCAATTCTGTCACCAATGAGGGCGATTTCTTTTGTGGAGCCGATGGAGAAATCGAGCGCGGCGAGCCAATGTCCGACCGCGGTCGGATAGCGTGACATGTACATATGCACGCTCCGCAGGGCCTGATCTGCGACATCGTGATAGCGGGCGCTTCCCGTCAGCGAATGCAGGCGCAGCAGGAGTTCCGTGGCGGACGCGCCGCCGGACGGCGTTGCGTTGTCCAGCACTGTGCGTGGCCGCACAATCAGCGATTCCGCATCGTCGCCGATGTCGTAGAAGAGTTTCGCGCTATCATCCCAGAACAGGTCGATGATGCCGTTTGCCAAGGACACCGCCTCATCCAGCCAACGGCGGTCAAAGGTAAGTTCAAAGAGCGAAAGGAGGCCGTTGGCCAGATTTGCGTAATCCTCAAGATAGCCCGGAATCCTGGCCTCGCCGCCCTTGTATGTGCGGAGGATGCGGCCTTCAGGTGTACGCATCGTCTCGACCAGGAACGCGGCCTGTTGTTCAGCGGCGGCGCGGTAGTCCGCCCTGCCAAGCGCGCCGGCTGCCTCAGAGATAACGCGCAGCAGTAAGCCATTCCAGGCGGTGAGGATCTTCTCGTCACGGAACGGCCGTATCCGCTCCTCGCGAGCCTCAAGTAGGGTTCGGCGTGAAAGCGCGAGTGATGCCCGAACATCGTCCGTTGACATGCTGTGTCGCGTCGCCACGTCTACATCCGAAGCAGCTCGGTTGAGCACGGACGCGCCGGTGTTTTCAAAGTTGCCGGCATCGGTCACACCGTAGGCGTCGCAGAAAAGCGCGGCGTCGGAGTCTCCAATTGCCGCTCGAATCTCCTGTGGCGTCCAGACGTAGAACTTGCCCTCTTCGCCTTCGCTGTCGGCGTCCTGAGTGGAGTAGAATCCGCTCTCCGGAGACAGCATCTCTCTTAGCAGGAAGTCGATCGTTTCCTCAACGACGTGGCTAAAGTCGTCGCGCTTGGTGAGCTGCCAACCATGCAGATAGACGCCTACAAGAAGAGCGTTGTCATAGAGCATCTTCTCGAAGTGCGGCACGAGCCATTGCGCGTCCGTGCTGTAGCGGTGGAATCCGCCGCCGAGGTGGTCGTACAATCCCCCCGCCGCCATGTGCTCCAGCGTGGTTTCCAGCATCATGCGCGCGTTGTTATCGCCGTCGTTGGCGGAAACGTAGCGCATCAGGAACTCCAGCAGCATGGGCTGCGGGAACTTGGGCGCGGTCATGAATCCGCCGTTGGCAGCATCAAACGTGCTGCTCAGGCGTGTAAACGCCTCGGTTAACAGGTCGTTGGAAAGCAGGGAGTCCTGCTCGCTCGCGGCGACGGTAGCGCGGCGCAGGTGGTCGACGATGTTCTCACCCGCCGCCATGATCTCCGTCTTGCGGGCCTTGTAAGCCTCGATGACGGTGGTCAGGACGCGTGGGAAGCCGGGCATTCCGGGTCGATCCTCAGGCGGATAATACGTGCCGCCAAAGAAGGGGGAGCCGTCCGGCGTCAGGAACGCGCTCAGAGGCCAACCGCCGTGACCGGACAGCGCCTGCACTGCGTCCATGTAGACGGAGTCGATGTCGGGGCGCTCTTCCCGGTCTACCTTGATTGCAACGAAGTTCTCGTTGAGGAGGCGCGCCGTGTCCTCGTTTTCAAAAGACTCTCTCTCCATCACATGGCACCAGTGACAGGAGGAGTAGCCGATGCTCAGGAAGATCGGCACATCGCGGGACTGCGCCGCTGCAAGCGCGTCTTGCCCCCACGGATACCAGTCCACGGGGTTGTGCGCATGCTGCAACAGGTATGGGCTTATCTCATTGATCAGGCGGTTCGGCACTCTGTTACTCCCCGTGTATGCGGGAACTCATATAGCGCCCGCTCTCTGTCCCTATTGTCGCCGCGCAATGCGGCGCGTCACTCAGTCTGTTTCGCCCTGCGACCACTCCCAGAGCGCGGGCTTGATTCGTTCCAGGATTAGGATGCCCTTGCGTGTGTCGCTGGCCAAACGGGCCGGGTCGCTCTTGGAAATGCGTCGTTTGAACAGCCAGTAGGTAAATGTCTTGTATTCATCCAGAGATGAGCGCACGGGAGCTCTACCGCCACGACCGTTTGCAAGGCGGAACTCTGTCCGTAGATCACCAACAGGCGCGCCATAGAGTCGGCGCATTGCCTCATCTTCGATAAAGTTTTCACGAGAGCCGAGGTTTTGCTGCGCTTTCGAGACTTCTTCGATGTTCGCCTGCTGCAACGCTTCCTCGACCACGATTCCGTACAGGAAATTCAGGTGAGCCGCATGCTTGCTGTGACCGATGGTCCTGCGGAAGAGTTCAGCATTGATATGCACGGGCGCCTTGCCCTCAAAGAGCAGACGCGCCACCTCCTGCTCAGGAACCAGTTCCCCGGCCGCGTCGATCAGGCGCTCCGCCAGCAAGAGCCAATCAAAGGCTTCACCGGCAAGGACGTACGTGTACTGGCGTTCGTTCCACTTCTCATTTGGCGCATTCCATACGGAGACAGCGTTCAGGAGCGCAAGAAACCAGTTTTGGCCGCCACGCACATCGTCGAGAAATCTCTCAACGATGTCGGACGTTGTCAAAGGCTCCGCTGACCCATTCTGATACGGAGCGTCCACCTCGACCGTTGTCCGGCCGGAGGTTGCCGATTCGCCCGTCATGATAGCGCAGCCGGGGGGATCACGCTGCGACCCCGTGGCACTTCTTGTACTTGATGCCGCTGCCGCAGTGGCAGGGATCGTTGCGGCGAATCTTCGGCGTTGCCCTGCGAACCGTTCCCCGGCTCTGAGCATCGGGCGCTTGTCCGGTTGCATCCCGCTGCTGCGAGGCCATCGGGCTATCCGCCACCGCGCCGCGTGTTGCCACTGCGCCGTTCGGCGCGCTCCCATTCGCTGCTGCGGTCGCAACAGGACGGGCTTGTTGGGCAGATACATCGAGATGAAGAACCGTGCGGACGATGCCGTTTCGCAGTCGATCCATCAACTCCTGGAACATGCCGTGGCTTTCCTGCCGGTACATCACGAGGGGATTGCGCTGTCCGTATGCCTGCAGTCCGGAGCTCAGCCGCATCTGTTCCATGGCGGTCAGGTGCTGCACCCACAGCGTATCGAGGGTTTGCAGCAGGATAAATCGCTCCAGCTCCCGCATGCGGTCAACGCTGAGCCGTTCTTCCATTTCTTGATGGACGGCAAGCGCGTATTCGGCCAGCTCATCCGTAATTTCCGTGCGCGTGAGATCAAGAATTTGCCCCGGCTCGATCCACTCCGGCCCGGGCATGGCTGCACGTACTACGGTCTGGAATCCATCGACATCCCAGTTCGCCGGATCGCGGTCTCCCAAGTGGCTGTCAACGATGAAGGCGCACTCGTCACCGATCATCTGGCGGATGTTGTCCCGCAAATCTTCGGATTGCAGAACCCTGGCGCGCTCCGAATAGACGATGGAGCGCTGGCGGTTTATGACGTCGTCGTATTCCACGAGATGTTTGCGCATCTCAAAGTTGTTGCCCTCAACACGCACCTGGGCGTTCTCAAAAGCGCGGGACACCATGCGATTCTCGACGGCCTCGTCGTCCTTTATGCCGGACCAGCCCATGATCGACTTGACCTTGTCGCCGCCGAACCTCTTGATGATCTCGTCTTCGAGCGAGACAAAAAACTGTGACGCTCCGAGATCGCCCTGCCGCCCGGCGCGACCACGCAATTGATTATCAATGCGCCGCGCCTCGTGCCGCTCGGTACCGAGAATAAACAGGCCGCCCAGCTTGAGCACCTCATCGTGCTCCTCTTGCCATTCGTCCGAGTCGCGTCCCTCCGGATTGCCGCCGAGGATGATATCGGTGCCGCGTCCGGCCATGTTGGTTGAGACGGTGATTGAGCCGAGTCGCCCGGCCTGCGCAATAATCTCCGCCTCGCGATCATGCTGCTTTGCGTTCAGGACTTCATGGTCGAGGCCCTCACGATGGAGCAGAGCGCTGAGGCGCTCCGACGTATCGATGGACGCAGTGCCGACGAGGACGGGCCTGCCCTCATCGTGCAGTTCCTTGAGCGTGCGTACGATGGCTTTGAACTTGCTATCTTCATTCAGATAGATGAGGTCAGAATGGTCTTCGCGAATGGACGGCATGTTCGTGGGGATGGGCAGCGGATCAAGGTTGTATATCTTAAGGAACTCTTCAGCTTCGGTGGACGCAGTGCCGGTCATGCCGGCAAGGCGATCGTACATGCGGAAGTAGTTTTGCAGTGTGATTGTGGCGAGGGTCATCGATTCTCGCCTGATTTGAACGTTCTCTTTTGCTTCGATTGCCTGATGTAAGCCCTCGGAATAACGGCGGCCGGGCATGAGGCGGCCGGTGAACTCATCGACGATTACAACCTCGCCCTCGTCATTCACAACGTATTCCTTGTCGCGGTGGAAAATAAACTCCGCCTTGAGGGCATTCTCCAGGAAATGCACTGCGGTGTAGTGCTCCGGCGCGTAGAGGTTATCGACGTTCAGCGCGCGCTCGATCTTGGTGATGCCATCGTCGGTCAGGGACACGGCGCGAGTCTTCCCATCAATGGCAAAGTCATCCTCTTCCTGTAGGCGACGGGCCAACTGGGCAAACTGTCCGTAGCTCTGGATTGGGGTTTGTGTGGGTCCGCTGATAATCAGCGGCGTCCGCGCCTCATCGATCAGGATGTAGTCAACCTCGTCGACAATCGCGAAAACGAGCTCACGCTGGACACGTTGATCCGCCGTGAGTGCCAGATTGTCACGAAGGTAGTCGAACCCGAACTCCGAATTCGTGCCGTAGGTCACATCCGCGGCGTAAGCATCACGCCTGTGAACGGACCGCATGACATCTTCGGCTTCCTCATTCTCGGGGTCATATAGCAGGGAATCATCGTGTTGCAGGCAGGCGACGCTGATACCGAGCGCATGGTAGACGGCGCCCATCCATGACGCATCGCGTTTCGCCAGGTAGTCATTCACTGTTATGACATGCACGCCCCGGCCTGTCAGGGCATTCAGGTACACGGGTAGCGTCGCGACAAGGGTCTTGCCCTCGCCCGTGCGCATCTCTGCGATCCGGCCCTGATGTAGCGTGATGCCACCGATCATCTGCACATCAAAATGGCGCATACCAAGCGCGCGTCTTGAGGCTTCACGGACGGCGGCGAATGCCTCCGGCAGAAGATCGTCCAGTGATTCCTCGCCTTTCAGCCGGTCACGGAAGTGAGCGGTCACGTCGCGGAGGTGATCATCGCTTAGCCGCGCAAAGCTGGGCTCCAGCGAGTTAATCTCTTCGATGGCCGGACGCATGCGCTTGACGTCGCGATCACCGCCATCTCCAAATATCTTGCGGAGCTTGCTAACCACGTTCAGTTACCTCACCAACAACCTTTTCAAGGACGTACTTCATCACGCCCAGCCCAACACGATTGCGATTGAGGTAAGCGGCGCGGGGATCCGTATCGAACCACTCCGGCAATTCAATCGTACGCGGCATCGGATGCAGCACGATAGCATCCGGATTCAGTTCCTGTTGCGCCTGTTCCGTCATGATGATTGGCCTGTTCGTTGAGCCACGTTCCGCCTGAACACGTGTCATGTATAAGACATCCGTTGCTTTAAGGATACCGTGACTGAGGAAATCGGTCTCTACAAGCTGCGGGGCGCTACGACGCACCGCCAGGGAGGCAAGGTCTGCCGCCAGGCGTAGCCCGGGATCGGTGACGACGGTAATGCAATTATCGAACAGTGCCAGCGCCATAATCAGGCTGTGAATTGTACGACCGTGCAGCGCGTCGCCCGTCATCGTCACGTTCAGATCGCGCAATCGGCCAAAGCGCCGGTAGATCATCGCGAGGTCGATGAGAGTCTGTACGGGGTGTTCCCCTGCCCCGTTACCCGCGTTGATCACGGGGCATGCGCTGGCTGCGGTCGCGACATTCATTGATTCCGGGTCCGGGTGCCGCAGGATCAAAGCGGCAATGCCATAGTCGGCCAGAACCCGGATAGTGTCCGTCAGGCTCTCGCCCTTACTCACGGAGCTCGCGGAGACATCAAGGGGGATCACATCAAGGCCGAGCGCGCGCGCGGCGAAGTGGAAGCCAAGACGAGTACGGGTGCTTGCTTCATAGAATGCCGTTGCCACGGCACGACCATCAGGGTTCGGCTGGGCAGTGTCATCCGGTAAGGGGCGCTCAGTCAGTTCCCTGACAACATCAGCGAGGGACTCGGGCGACATGCCCTGTAGGGTGATGAAGGGCTTGCCCTTTGCCAACACGCCTTTCATCCTCCTGCCGCGCGTTACAGCGCCGGCGAGACTGACTCGGCGCGCGCCACGCCCCTACGGCTCGAACATTTCTCCAACGGAGCGGTTGTAGTGGATGCGACGGATCGCTTCGCCAAGCAGCGGCGCGACAGACACCACCTTGATGTCCAGGCCGCTTATCCGTTTGTCCGTCATGGGCAACGTGTCCGAAACGACAAGCTGATCGATAACGCTGTTCTTCATACGCTCCTGGGAAGGCGGCGACAATATGGCATGTGTGACCGCAGCCGATACGCTCGTCGCTCCCTGCGCCAGCAGCGTCTCCGCCGCGGACACAAGCGATCCGCCCGTGTCCACTTCGTCATCAACGATGATGGCCTTGCGCCCCTTCACCTCACCGATGACGGTGACGCTCTCCGAGCGGTCACTGTTGCCGAAGCGGCGCTTTTCAATGATCGCCAGGGGCTCGCCCCATCGCTCCGCCACGTCCCGCGCGCGCTTCGTGCTGCCAACGTCCGGCGCGACGACAACCCCGGCGTCATCCCTATCCAGGAAATAATCGGCAATCAACGGGATCGCGGTCAGTTCATCGACGGGGATGTTGAAAAATCCCTGTATCTGGCCGGCGTGCAGGTCAATCGTCAGAACGCGCTCCGCTCCGGCGACCGTGATGAGATCGGCAAGCAGGCGTCCCGTGATTGGCACGCGCGGCTGGTCTTTCTTGTCAGTTCGGCCATAGGCGTAGTACGGGATCACGGCGGTGATGCGGCCGGCGGAGGCGCGCTTGGCCGCGTCAATCATGATCAGGAGTTCCATGATGTTTTGGTTCACTGGGCTCGAGAACGGCTGAATCAGGAAGACATCCCGACCGCGAATGTTCTCTCGAAAGCGGACAAAGATGTTCTCGTTTGAGAATTGAAAGACTTCGGCCTCTCCGGGTCTTAAGCCGAGATAGGAACAAACATCGTTAGCCAGAGAATGATGAGCGTTACCCGAGAAAATACGCAACTCGGAATTCTCGTTCAAACTTCTCCCCCCACCCGCTTACCCTGCCCCACCGACAAATTGAGTATAGCATCGGGGCTGTCGCAACTCTGCCTTTCTTTACGTCGCTATGCGCACACTGTCCCCGCATGACTCACGGCTGAATGACCGTGTACCATACCTTTGCGGCAAACATATTTTGACCCAAATGGAGCATTCATGGGAGCTACCGCAGTTATCGGCGCTCAGTGGGGAGACGAGGGCAAGGGCAAGGTGATTGACCTGCTCGCCGAGCAGGCCGACTACGTTGTTCGTTTTTCCGGCGGCAACAACGCCGGGCATACGGTTATCAATCACCTTGGCGAGTTTCGTCTGCACCTCGTCCCCGCCGGCATCTTCAACAGCCAGACGACATGCGTCATCGGAAACGGCGTGGCCATCGACCCTGATGTCCTGATTGGCGAGCTTGACGAGTTGGACGCTGCGGGAATCGATACGTCGCGGCTGCTGGTCAGCGACCGCGCCCACATTGTCTTTCCGTATCACCGGCTGCTTGACGGTCTAGAAGAGGAACGGCTTGACGCGCATGCGATTGGAACGACACGACGTGGCATCGGCCCCGCATTCACGGACAAAACGGCGCGGCGCGGTCTGCGCATGGGCGACCTGCTGGATCGTGAGGGTCTGCACGCCAAGCTAGAGGGCGCTATTGGGTACGCGAACCTGCTTCTCAAGGGAGTCTATGACCACCCGCCCGTCAGTGTTGAGGATGTCTATGAGCAATGCCGCGGCTGGGCTGAAAGGCTGAGCGGGGGGATTCAGCAGACGGAGCTGATTATCAATCGGGCTTTGTTGGAACAGCGCGAAGTATTGTTGGAGGGCGCGCAGGGCACACTGCTCGATCTCGATTTCGGCACGTATCCGTATGTCACGTCGTCACACCCCGGCGCAAGTAGCGCGTACCAAGGCGCGGGCATTGGTCCGATCAGGATCGACCGCATCGTTGGCGTGTTCAAGGTGTACTGCACGCGCGTCGGCGGAGGCCCGTTCCCAACCGAGCTGTTTGATGAGCAAGGCGAGCATATCCGCGAGATCGCCCACGAGTACGGCGTCACGACAGGCCGCCCGAGACGCATCGGGTGGTTCGACGCACCGATGGCGCGATTGTCCAATCTCGTAAACGGTTACACGTCGGTGATTCTGACGCGGCTGGACGTGCTTGACGAGCTGAAGTCGATCAAGATTTGCACGGGCTACAGGCTTGGCGGCCAGACGCTGGACTTCCCGCCAAGCAGCTCTGCGAACCTGGCAGAGTGCGTGCCGATCTACGAGGAGTTACCGGGTTGGCAGGAGCCGACAAGCCAGTTCAGGCATGTTCAGGATTTGCCGGCCAATGCGCGCGCCTACGTGGCGCGTCTCGAAGAGCACATCCAGGCGCAAGTGAGCATGTTATCCATCGGGCCGCGGCGCGACGAGAACATCATCGTGCGGCCTGCGCTCTAGATTTTGGGAAGAGCTAGCTCGGTACTCTCAGTGACATGGCCTCTCGCAGGCCGTCAAGCAACCCCTCCAGGTGAGCCATACGCTCCCGCAACTGCGCTACTTCACCCCTGAGTTCCGTAACCTCGCTGCGGATCTCACTCATCAGACCTCGAAGTGCAGCAACGTCAGCCCGCAGCCATGCAAACAGCCCGACGAGCAGCACAGCCAGCCCGAGGTCCATGGAGATTATCGCAATTAGTTCCGCACTCACATTCTCACCTTACCGAAGTCGGTACATCGAACTGCCCACGGTACCGATGTTTTCGGCTCAGAACCGGATGGGAGCCTCAACTACCCTGCCAGATCCACGTCGTATCGCGAAAGGACATCCTCTATTTGAGCGCGGGTGGCGTCGTCCGCCTCCGTGAGCGGCAGGCGCGGCGATCCAACCTCCATGCCAATGGTGTTCAGCATGTGCTTGACCGGAATCGGGTTCGCCACGACGAATAGCGCGTCGATGAGCGGCAACAGACGACGGTGGATGGCAGCAGACTCTTCACGCGCGCCGTCAAGGAACGCATATATCTTGCGGGCGATCTGTTTGCCTACGACATGCGTTGCAACACTGACGACGCCGTAGCCACCAACAGCCAGCACAGGCACCGTGTCAGCGTCATTGCCGGACCAAACGTAGAAGCCATCGTCCGCTGTTTCTATGATCTTGGCTATCTGCCCAATGTCGGCGCTGGCCTCCTTAACGCCGACGATGTTGTCGACGTGGCTGAGGCGCGCCGTGGTGGCGGCGGTCATGTTGAGCGCGGTGCGGCTCGGCACGTTGTAGAGAAGGCCGGGGATGCCGATAGCTTCGGCTATAGCGACAAAATGGTGGTAGAGGGAGTCTTGCGGCGGCTTGTTGTAATACGGGACAGTCATTAGGATGCCGTGCGCGCCGAGCTTTTCCGCCTCTTGTGACAGTTCGATACTCTCCGCGGTGTTGTATGTCGTTGTACCGGCGATAACATGCGCGCCGTTTCGGTTTGCCACTTCGAGAACTGTTGAGTACATACGTAGCTTTTCTTCCGTGCTGAGCGTCGGGCCCTCGCCCGTGGTGCCGGTTACAACAAGCCCCTCCGTGCCGGAGTCGATGAGGGCCTGAGCTAGCTTTGCGGCCTGCTCATAGTTGACAGCGCCGTCGCTGTCGAATGGTGTGACCATTGCTGTAAGCACCCGTCCAAAGGGCGCGCCATTGCGATCTCTCATGTCCAACTCCCTTTCGCGTGGGCTGCCGCTCCTTCGGATTCTAGTACGTTTCGGATTAATATGTGCGGCCGGCGGGGCGGGGGCCGAATATTGCCGTTCCGAGCCTTATGACGGTCGCGCCTTCCTGTATGGCTATGTGGAAGTCGTTTGTCATGCCCATGGAGAGTTCAGTTAATTGCGCGGACGGTTCTGCATCATTTAATACGTCTCGCAGTTCTCGCAGGCGGCGAAAAGCGGGGCGTGATGCTTCAGGGTCCTCCGCCATCGGGCCGACGGTCATTAGGCCGATGACGTTCAGATTCGGCAATTTCATAATGCGTCGCGCATCATCTGCAAAAGTTGTAAAGACGGATTCATCGCTTTCAAGGGGCAGCT
Source organism: Dehalococcoidia bacterium (assembly GCA_965205915.1). Classification (GTDB taxonomy): domain Bacteria; phylum Chloroflexota; class Dehalococcoidia; order UBA6926; family UBA6926; genus VXMO01. The sequence goes on from OZ242191.1 coordinate 343,270, forward strand.
TGAAACCGACGCGGTCCGGGTTATCTGTGAAATCCACTTCAAGTAGCGCATCTATTCGGCCAATATCCATCGACGCCGCTCGCGTGTTGATAGTTTCTGCAAGCCGTAGGGAATCGACGGTATCGATCGACTGAAAGAGTTCAAGCGCCTGCCGTGCCTTGTTGCGCTGTAGATGGCCAATCATGTGCCAGGTGGGTGTTTCCCGTTCCTGCTTATCGGCTAACAGATTTGTCGCCTCGATCTTGGGGGCGGCTTCCTGTACCCAGTTTTCTCCGAAGTGGGTCATTCCGTGCTGCATGGCCGCAATAATGCGTTGCGGTACTACGCCCTTTGTGGCTCCGTGCAGTTGGATATTATGGGGGTCTCGGCCCGCGCCTGTTGCGATTTCGGCTATGCGGTCGCGGAGGCGCGCAATGTTTTCGCCAATGGATACGGCGCGTTCGTCAGTGGATGGAACTTCGTGTGTCTGCATCGCGTCACCGAGCCGTGGCGAGCGCGTTGGATGTTAGCAACTCGGCAATCTGGATGGTATTTGTGGCCGCGCCTTTGCGGATGTTGTCGGAAACGACCCACATGGAGAGGCCATTTTCCAAAGCAGTATCGCGGCGCAGCCGCCCGACGAACACTTCGTCCCTGCCCTGCGCGTCAATTGCCATTGGATATGACTGAGTGGCGGGGTTGTCCGTCACGACGACGCCCGGCGAATGTTCCAGGATTTCCCGCGCCTCCGATGGAGAGATTGGGTTTGTGAATTCGACGTGGACGGCTTCAGAATGTGCATAGGCAACAGGGATTCGCACACAGGTGGCGGACACGGCGATTTCCGGCGCGTGCATTATTTTTCTCGTCTCACGCACCATCTTGATCTCTTCTTTGGTGTAGTCGTCTTCGTCAAAGATATCGATTTGTGGGAGCGCGTTAAAGGCGATCTGGTGTGGAAAGGCGCTCGGTTGCGCCTCTGCGCCGTTCAGCACGCCACGCGATTGCTCAAACATCTCTTCGAGGGCTCGAGCGCCTGCTCCGGACGCGGACTGATATGTGTCAACGATGATGCGCTTGATTGGGTTTTCACGATGCAGCGGCCAGAGGGCTACTACCATCTGGATTGTTGAGCAGTTGGGGTTTGCTATGATGCCATTGTTCGTCAGGGCATCGTCAGGATTAACCTCCGGAACTACTAGAGGCACTGCGGGGTCCATGCGCCATGCGGATGAGTTATCAACTACGACGACTCCACGTTTGGCGGCTTCGGGCGCAAGTTGTTTACTTGTGCCGCCGCCTGCTGAAAAGAGTGCGATGTCTATATTCCCGAAGGACTCCGGCGTCGCTTCAGTGACTTCCAGTGATTCACCCATTGCAGATAGGCGTTTGCCTGCGGAGCGCGCGGACGCCATTAGTGTCAACGACTCCATTGGGAATTCGCGTTCCTCAAGAACTTTTATGAAGGTCTGCCCTACGAGACCTGTTGCGCCAACTATTGCGACGCGGGGACGATTTGATTTAGCCATTACTCCTTTTCCCGTTCCGGCCATAGCAGCGCGCCGAGGCCATATGTAAGTTTGCCTGTTCGGTTTCCTATCTCGCGGATGGCGAGGAGGACGCCGGGCATGTAGCTTTCTCTATCTATTACATCATGTCGGAAGGTGAGCGTCTCGCCCGGCCCGCCAAGCAAAACCTGCTGGTGCGCCATGAGTCCAGGCATCCGCACCGAGTGAATCGTGATGTTTTCCAGATTGCCTCCGCGCACATGCTCGAGGTTTTCTGCTTTTGTGACAAAAGTAACGAACGGGCGCCCATTTCGCGCGTTTAGCATCCCTTTTGCGGTCGTTAACGCACTTCCGGAGGGGGCGTCGGCTTTGCCGGCGTGGTGCATCTCGATGATCTCCGCTGAGTCGAAGTGACGGCCTGCCTCGCTGACGGCGTTTTCGAGGACGGCAGCGCCGAGGCTGAAGTTTGGGCCGACCATGACGCCGATGTTGTGGTCGGTGGCGATGGCGGTGAGTTCCTCAAGGTCCTCGGGTGTGAGGCCGCTTGTGCCGGTGACAACGTGGGCGTTGTTTTGGGCTGCCGATCGTGCGATGGGCAGAACGGCGTCCCGGGTGGAAAAGTCGACGACGACATCCGGGCGGGTTTCACGGAGCAGGGAGTCCACATCGGAGTGGTCGACTGGGTCACCGTCGGCTGTGTGGGCGCGGAACTCAGCGCGGGTCATCGTCGCGACAAGGGTTGTATTGTCGGCGCGGTCGATTGCCTGAATGAGGATGCGGCCCATGCGCCCTTTTGCGCCGTGGACAGCAACTCGAACAATCGACGCGTGTTCAGCGGTCATGGGAGGCTATCCTCCACCCTAGCCCTCCCCCGCAGAGGGGGGAGGGGACGGAGTTGGTTGGCGTTACGAAAGTTTGGTTGCACTCCGAGATCAAGGTTCCCGCCTTCGCGGGAACGACGGGTGATGTGAGTTGCCATAGCTAAACACGGTTGGCTTCACTGCCGCTATTACATGCGATTGGGTCGGTTGCCATTTTTACATGCGGCGGGGGGGTGGCCTATCACCCTCTGGGCGTCGGGGGCCACGATCGTCGTCCGGCCTGCGCCGGGGCGGGCGTCCGTTGCCATCCGGGCGGGGGCCGCGATCACGATCGCGGTCTCCGAAGGGGCGTCCACCACTGGGGCGTCCACCACCACTGGGGCGGTCACCACCGGGGCGGTCACCAAAGGGTCGTCCGCCGCCATCGGGGCGCGCGCCGCCGAACGATGGTTCACGTCCGCCGTCTGCGCCGGTTTCCTGTGGCCCATCATCGCCATCAGCGGGCTCCAACAGGGCGCGGCGTGAGAGGCGGATGCGGCCGGTCGGGTCGATGTCCGTTACGAGGACTTCGACCTCGTCGCCAACCTTGACGACGTCTTCGACGCTGCCGACGCGGTAGTTTGCGAGTTCTGAGATGTGGACCATGCCATCGCGGCCGGGGGCGAGTTCAACGAACGCGCCGAAATCGGTGGTTCGGACGACCTTACCCTTGAATTTCTCGCCAACGGTGATGTCCTTTGTCAGGCGCTCGATCATGCCGATGGCACGGGCAGCCACTTCGCCGTCCGACGAGCCGACATACACGGTGCCGTCGTTTTCGACATCGACGGTCGCGCCGGTCGCTTCGACGATGCTGCGAATGGTCTTGCCACCGGGGCCGATGAGCGCGCCGATGCGCTCCGGGTTGATCTGGATTCGCGTCATGCGCGGGGCGAACGGGCTGAGCTCTTCGCGGGAGGAGGCGATGGTCTCGCTCATGTGCGCTAGCAACTCGAGCCGCGCGACCTTTGCCTGATCCAGCGCGCGCTCCAGGATTTCATCGGTGATGCCTGTGAGCTTGATGTCCATCTGGAGGGCGGTGACACCTTGCGCGGTGCCCGCCACCTTAAAGTCCATGTCGCCGATGTGATCCTCAAGCCCCTGGATGTCGGTCAGGACAGCGTACGCGCCGGTCTTGTCGGTGATGAGTCCCATGGCGATGCCTGCGACAGGCGCCTTGATCGGCACGCCCGCGTCCATTAAGGAAAGGGTGCTCGAACAAACGCTTGCCATGGAGGTGCTGCCGTTGGAACCGAGCACGTCCGAGACGAGGCGGAGGGTGTAGGGGAACTCCATTTCGGAGGGTATCACGGGCAGGAGCGCCCGCTCGGCGAGCGCGCCGTGACCGATCTCGCGACGGCCGGGCGTGCCAACACGGCGCGCCTCACCGACGGAGTACGGCGGGAAGTTGTAGTGGTGTAGATAACGCTTGGTCTCGACCGGCGTGAGCGAGTCGATTCGCTGGGCGTCCGCGAGCGGGCCGAGGGTGGTGACGTTCAGCACCTGGGTCTCGCCTCGCTGGAAAAGCGCAGAGCCATGGGCGCGCGGCAGGACGCCGACGCGGCTTGTGAGCGTTCGAATCTGTGTGCCTGTGCGGCCATCCGGGCGCTTGCCGTTGAGGATGCTGGAGCGGACGGCGTCCGTCATTACGTCTTCAAAGACGTGTTCGATCTCCGCGGCATCGTGTTGTTCGGAGAGGTTCTGGCGCGTCTCTTCAAGGAGGGCCTGGGTTGTCTCGTTCCGCTCATGCCTGCCGAGACCGGAGGCGGCTTCGAGAAGTCGTTCGCCGACGAGGGACTCAATGGCGTCACGGAGTTCGGTGTTTTCCTCGGGGGCCTCGATGACGGTCTTGGGCTTGCCGGCGAGGCGCTGGAGTTCTTCCTGCATATCGATGATGATGCGGTTGGCCTCCTGTCCGGCCTGGAGGGCTTGTCGGAGGACGGACTCATCGACCTCGCGCGCGCCCGCCTCCACCATAACGATGGCGTTGCGGGAACCGGCGACGACGAGATCGAGGTCGCTGTCATCGGCGCTGCTGAAGGTATTGTTGATGACGATTTCACCGTTGATGTATCCGACGTGGGTTCCACTAACGGGGCCCTCGAATGGGATATGGGAGATGGTGAGAGCTGCGGACGCTCCGATGACGCCGAGGGTATCGAGGGAGTTCTCCCTGTCCGCCGAGAGGACGGTCAGGACGATTTGAACCTCGTTGCGGAGTCCCTTTGGGAATAGGGGGCGGAGTGTTCGGTCTGTTATGCGTCCGGCGAGAATTGCTTCTGAGCCGGGCCTGCCCTCGCGTCGGAAGAAGCTGCCCGGGATCTTCCCGATGGCGTAGTGGCGTTCTTCCATATCGACGGTGAGGGGAAGGAAATCGATGCCCTCACGGGCGTTGGGGGCCATGACGACCGTGGCGAGGATAATGGTATCGCCGTAACGGATTGTAACCGCGCCGCTAGCCTGTTGGGCGAGCTCGCCGGTTTCAATGGTGAGTGTGCGTCCTGCGAGCTCTCGCTCGACTTTATGAATCATGCCGTTCTACTCTCCTGCGCTTGCGCGCCGGAGGAAGACGGAGCCGTATCGACTATCTGCGCAGTCCCAGAGACGCGATAAGGGTCTGATAACGCCCTACGTTTTTTTCGCGCAGGTAGCGGAGAAGCCGTCGTCGTTGTCCGACGAGCATTAGCAGACCTCTCCGTGTCGCATGGTCGTGGCGGTGATCTTGCAGGTGTGCGGTCAGGTCGCGTATACGTCTGCTAAGGACTGCGACCTGAACCTCCGTGGATCCGGTATCCGTTGGGTGTCCCCTATATTCTTCAATGATTTGGGACTTGGTTTGCAGATCCAACTTGCCTCCGCCGTGGGCTGTCGCCGTTCCTCTGTTCTTCTATCCTTTGTGTCCGTCCGAGTATAGCAGGTTGGGGCGTGGTTGGGGGGTGGCGTGGGCGACGAGGGGGGGGGTGGGAAGCCTCCCCTCACCCTAACTCTCCCGGGAGGGGGGGGAGTGGGAGAGTTAGGGTGGTTGGGGGGGGGGGGCATACTTGAGGAGAGTGAGCGCATTGGCGTACCCATGCTGCCCATCACAGTACGATTGTCACGTACATTGAGCAAGCGCTGCCCTTGAAAAGCGCGCGTGTTCGCGGTACTTTTATATTGCATGACTAGCATTCAGTAGAGATTCCCTAGTCATAAACAGGGGGGTAGCCATGGCCAAGGAAAGCGCGGGCGGTGGTGAGGGGCGGCAGGGGAGGCGGCGTTGGCGGATTCGCAACGCTTTAGGTCTCTTGTTGCGGCCAAGCAGGATCGACTTTGGTGGAGATGTACCATCAGGTAGTCCCCTGGGGGGCGGGGCGTTGGCTGCGTTGCGAATGCGGCGAGGCGCGCTAACCCACGGAATCCTTGTTCTTGCGATGATGGCCGCGTTGCTCGCCAGCGTGATCATCGTTCCGCGGGGTTTGAACGGGCCACCGGCAGCCGTAGCGCAGTCGGTATGCGGACCGGCTACGATCGCTTTGTCTCCTCTCGCAGAGGGATTTTCGATCCGCTTCACATATGATTCGAGCGGAAATAACATGAACCCCACGGGATACCGCTTTCGGCACGCTCTCGATTCAGGGGCCTTTGAGGGCGAATGGAGCGAGGTCGCCAGCTCTGAACTAGATACAGGATTTATCGCGGCGAATGAGTGGCGTCTAGCTATCAGAATCGTCAACCTCGAACCACTCACCCTGTACAAGGTGCAGGCTCAGGCGCGGTGCAACGATAACACGACCAGCGCCGGCGCGGCGACGACAGGAACCGTGACGACGGAAAAGACACGGACGTATAGCATCACCCTGACACGGGGCGGGACAGAGATAACCGAGCTTCAGGAGTTTCATACGGCCACGCTGACGTTTACGTTGGATTCGGCCGATGTCTTTGACCGCGATGTGGACATTTCGGTTCTCATCCTTGGAGAAACACACAGCTATCAAAGCAATGTACTCCCGGCAGTCTTGGCGGACGAGGTCACGATCGCGTCCTCCGGCGGCAGCGCGGGGCAATCAGGAACACAGACGCTGAGCAGCGCACAGACCACGCTTTCATGGACAATTACGGCGGTTCAGGACAACACGCTTCACAGCGCTTCTTTGACCGACGATGAGTACCCCCTTGAGTCCGCCATGTTCTACGTTTCTCTCGACGGGTCCAATAACGGCGCTCTGGCGCGTATGAGCGGTTCCTGGGACGGTTTTCTGCGGATTAGGGACTCCGCTCTGAGTGAAATCGGCGTGACTACGGGTACCGTATTAATCCAGGATAGTTCTACGGGCACCGGACCTGAGATTCGTGACACCCTCACCGCGCGCGTGACCGGCGTTAGCGACACGGAGGGGGCGCCGTCGGGCGGCTACGTTTACGAGTACGCTTGGCTGAGGAATGGCGCGCCGATTTTGGACGCTGATGCAAGCGCTTATGTGGTGAGCGTCGATGACGTCGGTGGCACACTTGCCGCGCGGGTGCAATTCAGGGACGCCCTGAACAATCTGGAGACGCTGACGAGCGACGAGGAGGTTGCGGTGCCGAGCGGGCCGGTGATCCTGGCGCCGAACGGTTACATCTGGGATAGCCATCCGCAGACCGATAACACAATCACCGTTGATACCTCGACGATGAATTACTCCTACATGCCCGCCAGCCCAACATTCAGCTATCTATGGAGATACGTGGACGCAGCGGGGGCGGAGGTGGTGGTATACGAGCAGGACGCGAACGAAGGTGGGATGAATTCCCTCACCCCCCCTGGAATAGGCTGGTCCCTGGTCTTTGCGCCAGGCAATACCACGCCTGGCTCGAGTTCGTATGCGCTGGCTGAGGTTGACAACAATAAGTACTTGCAGGTGACAGTTTCGTTCACGGATGCGGACAACTTCCTTCACACCAGGTGGGCCAATGTGCAGACGCCGCTCATTACCGAGTCCACCCAACCGCCGCCCCCGCCGCCTCCGCCACCGCCGCCAACGCCAACGGCAACTCCGGAGCCAAACATCAAGGCAACGGGGACCGTGCTCATTGATAACACCACGCCGGAGCCGCGCCAGACGCTGACGGCTTCGTTTAACGATCTGGAAGACCTGAACCTGGATCCTATGAACGAAGATGCTTCCTTCGCTAATACGTTTACGGCGACGCTGGGGTTTGTATGGCTTCGCGCGGGCCAGCCAATAGATGGCGCCACGGAAGACACGTATGTCGTGCAGGGTGAGGACGTCGGTCTTACGTTGTCCGCGCGGATAACGTTTAAGGATCTTTTGGACAATGACGAAATGTTGACGAGCGATCCGACATCAGTGGTGGCGAGCGGGCCGGTGATCCAGGCGCCCTCCGGTTACTTTTGGGACGACGACCCAACGACGGCTAACACAATCAGTGTTGATACCTCGGTGATGAATTACTCCTACCTGCCCGCCAACCCAACATTCACGTATCAATGGATCTACGTGGACGTAGAGGGGACGGAGGAGAGGGTATACGAGGACGCTAACGGGATGCAATTTGTGAATCCCGAGACCATCTCTCTCGGATATTTCCGGGTCTATGCGGCAGGCAATACTACGCCTAGCTCGGATGAGTATGAGCTGGCTATGGCTGACGACGAAAAGTACTTGCAGGTGAGAGTTTCGTTCACGGATACGAACAGCGTCCTTCAGACCAAGTTGGCCAATATCCAGACGCCGCAGATTAGCGAGTTCACTGAGCCACCCGATCAGTTTGGAAACTACGATGCACGGGGGACCGTGACCATTAGTGACACAACGCCGGAGATCCGTGACAGCCTGACCGCATCCCTAATCAATGTGTCCGACAGAAACGGTCTGATCTCGGCGACGTATAGCTATCAATGGTATGACGGCGGGCAGCCAATACGCCACGCTGAGGGCGACTTGGCTGTGGGCGACACGTATGAAGTCGAAGTTAAAGACATCGGGCGCACGTTGTCCGTGCAAGTTCAGTTCACGGATGACGATGGATTTTCCGAGATGCTGACGAGCGAGCCGATGGCGGCGGCGCCGAGCGGGCCGGTGATTGAAGTGGCCTCCGGTTACTTCTGGGACGACAGCCCAACGACGGATAACACAATCAGCGTTGATACCTCGGTGATGAATTACTCCTACCTGCCCGCCAACGCAACGTTCACGTATCAATGGATATACGTGGAGGAGGACGGAACGAAGGAGGGCGAGACCACCGGCACGGACTCCACGTCGCAGACATATGGCCTCACATCGGCGGATACCGATAAGTACTTGCAGGTGGAGGTGACGTTCACGGATACGAACAGCAGCCGCGTGACGAAGTTGGCCAATATGCGGACGCCGCAGATTAGCGATGCGCCACCCAGGCCGGACGGAAACTACGATGCAACGGGGACCGTGATCATTAGTAACACGACGCCGGAGGTGGGTGAGAGCCTGACGGCATCCCTATCCGATGTGGCCGACAGAAACGGTCTGACCTCGCCGAGGTATCGCTATATATGGTATAACGGCGGGCGGCCAGTATTCGGCGGTGAGGGCAACACGTATCGAGTCCAGGTTGAAGACATCGGGCTTACGTTGTCCGTGCGAGTTCGGTTCAGGGATGACATGGGATTTACCGAGATTCTGGAGAGCGAGGATACGGAGATGGTGCCGAGCGGGCCGGTGATTGTACCGGCCGGGGATTACTTCTGGGACAACGACCCAACGACGGATAACACAATCAGCGTTAATACTTCGGTGATGAATTACTCCTACCTGCCCGCCGACGCGACGTTCACGTATCAATGGATATACGTGGACCGGGGCGAGGAGCCTCCGCTGGTTTTGCCCGGCGAGATGTCAGATACGTATACCCTGACTGAGGCGGATGACATGCGGTCCTTGCAGGTGCGGGTGACGTTCACGGACACGAACAACGACTCCGTGACGAAGTTGGCCAATATGAAGACGCCCCTGATCCGCGAGCGGCCGCCACTGAAGACTCCGAGGGCAGTGACCGCCACGACGTCGTTTGTAGGCGGGAGCGTGAGGCTCAGTTGGGATCTGACATCGCTGGGGGAAAACCCGTCCGGTTTCAAGTATCGCTACAAGCCGACTGCGCTGTTGGGCAACGCGCCGTTCACGGACAGCGATTGGGTCACGGCGCCGGGCGGCTCAAGCGCGCGCTCTGTGACGATAACGGACAACCTCATCAATAGTGCCGGATACACATTCGAGGTGGCATCGTATTCGTCGCAGGTGGTGGAGAGCGAGGCAACCACAGAACGCGCGACGACGGTCTATCGGCAAAAGACGAGAGGCTGCTAGCTGTACTATTGCACAGCACAATTGCATACACGGCCAAGTGGCCTCGAACTATGACATGGTTCGAGGCCACTTTCGTTTTGGTTGCTTTGTACTTTTCTTGCGCGTGGCATCGTGTCATTCAGAGATGGTCGGCATATTCGGATGGCGGCTTTTATCCTTGCCGTGTCCGTTGCGCTGCCGGCATGGGGCCTAAGGGCGGCGGACGGGGGGCGGCGGCGGTCAGCGGCGTTGTCGATGCGGACGGGTATTACGGACGCCAATGATGACGATGCGCCGGATGACCTGAGGCACGAGTGGCTTCCGGATGAGCGGAGTTTGGGGGACGGCGCCGTCCTTGAAACGCACCCTCCACCCAGGGAACGATTCCGGCGGCTGAAGGTCAAGCCATAACCTTGCGAATGCACGGGCGCCTGCTGTAGCTTTGTACCATGTCTAAAATGGTGCATACTAAGTACCTTGTGATGTGACCTTGTTATGTAGGAGGCCTCGGCCATGGCTGGAATGAACACGAACGACGGCGGTGAGGGGCGGCAGGAGAGGCGGCGTTGGCGGGTTCGCAACGCTTTGGGTCTTTTGTCGTGGCCAAACAGGATCGTCTCCAGTGGAGATGTACGGTCAGGTAGTGCCCCGGGGGGCGGGACGTTGGCTGCGTTGCGAATGCGGCGAGGCGCGCTAATCCCCGGAATTCTTGCTCTCGCGATGATGGCCGCTTTGCTCGCTAGCGTGATCATCGTTCCGCCGGGTTTGAATGGGCCACCGGCAGCCGTAGCGCAGGGCACGGTATGCGGACCGGCTATACTCACATTGAGCCCACTCGCAGAGGGACTTTCGGTCACGTTCAAATACGATTCGAGCGAAGAAACCATGGCTCACCCCACGGGATACCGCTTTCGGCACGCTCTCAGTGGAGGGAACGATTGGAGCGGCTGGGATGACTTCACAGTCACCTCGGGAGTATTTATATTTAACGCGACGAGTGAGTGGACTGCGTCCAAGACAGTCTACCAACTCCAGCCGCTCACCTCGTACAAGGTGGAGGCTGAGGCGCGGTGCAGCCCGACTTCGACCAGCAGCACCGCGACGTTAAAAACCGTAACGACCTCAAAGACACGGACAGTTAGCATCACCCTGACAAGGAACGGAGCGCCGATAACGGAGCTTCTGGAGGGTGAAGCGGGCACGCTGACGCTTACGTTGGATTCAAGCGATGTCTATGTCGTCGATGTGGGCGTTTCGGCCGAGATCATTCCATCGTCGGAAGTCTTTCAAGGCACTGCACTCCCGCAAATCCTTCAGGACGATGTCTCGATCGGGACCGGCGGCGCATTTGAGAGAAAGACGCTGGGCAGTCGCGAGACCACGCTTTCGTGGACAGTTACGGCGGTTGTGGACAGCGTGCAACATAGCGATTCCCTGACTGACGATGAGCACCCACGTGAGTCCGCCCTTATCATTATTTCTCCCGCCAGTGTCGCTAACGGCGCTTTCGAGGTTTCCAGCAGCTCCTGGAACGGCGCTCTGCGGATTAGGGACAACGATCCGACTAACCCCGTGCCGTTCGGCAACAACCCGGCTCAGGCCACCTTAACCGTCCTGGACAGTTCTCCGCTCACCGGACCTGAGGTTCCTGACACCCTCACCGCGTCCTTGGGCCTCGTCACAGACGCGGACGGAGCGCCGGCGGGCGGCTACGTTTTCGAGTACGCGTGGCTGGATGACGGTGTACCGATTCCGGGCGCTGTGAGTACCACTTATGAGGTGGGCGTCGATGACATCGGTAGGACATTGACCGCGCGGGTTCAATTCAGGGACGCCCTGAACAATCTGGAGACGCTGACGAACGATTTGACGGCTACCGGGTTGACGAATGTGGTGCCGAGGGGGCCGGTGATTGAAGTGCCGACGAACGGTTACGTCTGGGATACCGACCCGCAGACCGATAACACAATCACCGTTGATACCTCGACGATGAATTACTCCTACCTGCCCGACCCCCCCCCAGAGTTCACCTATGTATGGATATACGTGAACGAAGATGGGACGTCGGAGGGCGTCGCGACCAGCGGCTTTAATCTTGATCCCGAGGGCTTTAATATTGATTCCAACGCGCACCAGTCATATCGCCTGAGAGAGGCAAACGAAGGTAAGTACTTGCAGGTGGAAGTTTCGTTCAGGGATGCGGACAACATCTTACACACCAAGCTTGCCAACGAGCGGACGCCGGTGATTACCGAGTCCACTATCACGCCGCCTCCGCCACCGCCAACGGCAACGGCAACTCCGGAGCCAAGCAACCCGACAACGGGCACCGTGATCATTGATGACACGTCGCCGGAGGTGGGCGAGACGCTGACGGCTTCGGTTGACGATCTGCAAGACCTGGACCTGGATCCTTCTTTGGACCCACCCGCTTCCTTCTTTGATAAGTTTACGGCGACGCTGAGTCATGTATGGCTTCGCGGGGACCGGCCAATAGATGGCGCCACGGGGAGCACGTATGTCGTGCAGGGTGATGATGTCGGTCTTACGTTGTCCGTGCGGATGATGTTTAAGGATCTTTTGGACAATGACGAAATGTTGACGAGCGATCCGACATCAGTGGTGCCGAGCGGGCCGGTGATCCAGGCGCCCACCGGTTTCTTTTGGGACGACGACCCAACGACGGCTAACACAATCAGTGTTGATACCTCGGTGATGAATTACTCCTACCTGCCCTCCGGCGCAACGTTCACGTATCAATGGTTCTACGTGGACGAAGATGGAACGGAGCTGAGGGTATACGAGGACACTAACGGGATGCAATTTGTGAATCCCACCAACATCGCTCCCGGTTATACCCGGGTCTATGCGTCAGGCACTACTAGCTCGGATGAGTATGAGCTGACTTTGGTTGACGACGATAAGTACTTGCAGGTGAGAGTTTCGTTCACGGATACGAGCAGCGTCCTTCAGACCAAGTTGGCCAATATCCAGACGCCGCAGATTAGCGAGTTCACTGAGCCACCCGGGCCGGATGGAAACTACCAGCCAAGGGGGACCGTGACCATTAGTAACACGACGCCGGAGATCCGTGACAGCCTGACCGCATCCCGAGTCAATGTGTCCGACAGAAACGGTCTGATCTCGGCGACGTATAGCTATCAATGGTATAACGGCGGGCGGCTAATACCCGGCGCTGTGGGCGAGACGTATGAAGTCGAAGTTAAAGACATCGGACGTACGTTGTCCGTGCAAGTTCAGTTCACGGATGACGACGGATTTTCCGAGATGCTGACGAGCGAGCCGGCGGCGGTGGTACCGAGCGGGGCGGAGATTGAACTGGCCTCCGGTACTACCGGTTACTTCTATGACGACGACGCAGCGACGGATAACACAATCACCGTTAATACTTCGGCGATGACTTACTCCTACCTGCCCGCCAACCCAACGTTCACGTATCAATGGATATACGTGGCCGAGGACGGAACGCCGGGGGGCGACGCCTCCGCCACGGACTCCACGTCGCAAACGTATGACCTGACTTCTGCGGATCACGATAAGTACTTGCAGGTGGAGGTGACGTTCGCGGGCGTGACGAAGTTGGCCAATACGCAGACGCCGCAGATTGCCGATGTGCCACCCGGGCCGGATGGATACAAGGCAACGGGGACCGTGACCATTAGTAACGCGACGCTTATTAACGCGGAGCCGGAGGTGGGTGACATCCTGACGGCATCCGTAGAGGATGTGAGGGACAGAGACGGTCTGGGCTCGCCGAGCTATCGCTATCAATGGTATAACGGCCGTTCGCCAATATTCGGCGCTGGGGGCATCCCGGCTATGGGCGATACGTATCAAGTCACAGTTGATGACATCGACTTTAGGTTGTCCGCGGGAGTTCGGTTCAGAGATGCCAAGGGAAATAACGAGACGCTGCGGAGCGAGGAAACGGAGATAGTGCCGAGCGGGCCGCTGATTAGTAGAACGGCCACCGGGGATTACCTCTGGGACAGCGACCCAACGACCGATGACACAATCAGCGTTGTTACTTTCGTGATTGGTTACTCCTACCTGCCCGTCGGCCCAACATTCACGTATCAATGGATATACGTGAACGAGGACGGAACGAAGGAGGGGGACGCGGCGGGCACTCCTTCCACTATGCAGTCATATACCCTGACGTCTGCGGATGACCTGAAGTACTTGCAGGTGGAGGTGACGTTCGACGACACGAGGACCAACGGCACCGCGACGAGGTTGGCCAACTCCGCCACGGAGCTGATCCGCGAGCGGCTGCCACTGAAGATTCCGACGGGCTTAACCGCCAGGCCGTCGTCTGAAGACGGGAGCGTGAGGCTCAGTTGGGATCTGACAACGCAGGGGGAAAACCCGTCCGGTTTCAAGTATCGCTACAAGCCGACTGTGCTGTTGGGCAACGCGCCGTTCACGGACAGCGATTGGGTCACGGCGCGGGGCGGCTCTAGCGCCCGCTCTGTGACGATAACGGGCAACCTCATCAATAATGCTGACTACACATTCGAGGTGGCATCGTATTCGCCGCGGGTGGAGGAGCGCGCGGCAACCACAGACAGGGCGACGGCGGTCTATCGGCAAAAGACGAGAGGCTGCTAGCTGTACTGTTGAACAGCACAATTGCATAGACGGCCAAGTGGCCTCGAACACTGTCAGTGTTCGAGGCCACTTTCGTTATGGATGCTTTGTGCTTTTCTTGATCGTTTTATTCACCTGAGCGGTGTATGTGGGAGACCACATATCATTTTTCCTTGTTAGTGTCCCTTGCGGCCTATCCCAATAGCAATTTACACAGCGCCGCGGCGCGAATATATCACGACGAACCGAACGTGTGAAAGGGGCCGGGCTACGTCAGCGCGCGCCTCACGGACGGAGTGCGGCGGGAAGTTGTAGTGGTTGGGCCTCCCGCCCTGCCCTTGAGGGCCTGTCGGAGGGCGGACTCATCGACCTCGCGCGCGCCCGCCTCCACCATGACGATGGCGTTGCGGGAACCGGCGCCGACGAGATCAAGGTCACTCTCGTCGGCTTGGCTGTAGCGGAGAAGCCGTGGTCAGTTGTCCGACGAGGATCAGCAGACCTCTCCGTGTCGCATGGTCGTGGCGGTGGTCTTGCAAGGTGAGCGGTCAGGTCGCGTATACGTCTGCTTCGGGACGAGGGGGCGTTACATAAGAACAATGAGCAAATGGTATATATACACCTTTGAAAAACAGTACAAGTGGTAAATATGTACTCTTGCAGCACGATTATATCCGATGTAGGTTTAAAATCCATTCACAGTGCTGAATCGGCTATATCTTCAGATAGAAATCCTAACCTTGTGTGCAGGAGGTCTCGGCCATGTCCGGAATAAGCGCGGACGACAATGAGAAACACCGTGGGCGACAGGAAGGTGAGCGTAGGCGGATTCGCCGCGTAATGGCTTTTTTGTCGCTACCAGGTAGCATCGCCCTCAATAGCGGGGCTGTACGATCAGCAACTCCATCAGGAGTTGGAACGTTGACTCCATTTGGGGTTTGGCGGCGTCCGGTAATCCTTGGGATGATTCTGTTTGCGATGATGGCGGCGCTAGTCGCTGCCCTGATTGTGGTTCCGCAAGGATCGAGCGGTCCACCGGCGGCGCTCGCCCAAACCACCTGCCTTACTCCGATTGTTGTGCTTGAACGCAGGGCGGAAGGGTTCGATATCGTGTTCACGTATCCGGAAACGCCGGGATTGCTCCCCACGACATACCAGTATAAGTACGCCCTGGTGGGAGACGCCTTTCCTACCACCCCCTGGAAAAACCTCGCGGGCGTCGGCGGCGTATTTACTGCGCCTAATCTCTGGTGGGCGAGTGTACCGATCAGAGGGCTCCCGGTGCATACCGAGTATAAGGTCACGACCAGGACCCGCTGTGGCGTACCCCCCAACCACACGCTCAGCACTGTAGCAGCGGACCTGACAGTAACGACCGAGGAGACCCGGGACTATAGAGTTACGCTAACAAAGGACGGTTCAGCGATTACCGAGCTCGCGGAGGGCGAACAGGCGACGCTGACGATAACGATGGCGTCGGCCACCGACGTTTATGACCGCGATGTGGTGTTTCACGCCTACGTTATCAGGATCCCCCATAACTATCAGGGCGTCGATCTTCCGATCATCCAGATAGGAGAGGTCACGGTCACGGGCAGCGGCGCAGCCTCTACCTTTATAGGAGCACGGACACTGCCCAGCGGACAGACCTCTGTATCGTGGACAGTGACAGCAGTCCAGGACTCCATAGCGCATGACGCTGATCCGGCGGACGATGAGCACCCCCTTGAATCGGTTTTTCTTGACATTCAACTTCACCTGGCCTCGGACGGAGAGATCGAAGCCATCAGCGGTTCAAAGCACGTTGCGCTGAGGATTCGCGATGGCGCCACTGCCATGATGCAGACACCGCCTGTGACACCGGTTGCGACACCGGTTGCGACTGTGGATCCGGCAAACACGCGAGCGACAGGCACCGTAACCATCGATGACACCACTCCCGAGATTGGAGAGACGCTTACCGCATCCGTCTCCAACGTCGTGGATGCGGACGGCGAGCCGACGGGCGGTTTTGTGTACACCTACCAGTGGCTGCGGAACGGGCAGCCGGTACCGGGGGCTACCACTGATAGTTATGTGGTGGGTGTAAGTGACATCGGTGTGACGTTTGCGGCGCAGGTCCGGTTCCTGGACGCCCTGGGCGTTCGTGAAACGCTGACGAGCGTGGCGACAATAGCGGTGCCAAGCGGCGCGGTGATTCAAGCGCCCAACGGCTACTTCTGGGATGACAACACGACATCCGATGACTCCATCACCGTTGATACGTCGACGATGAATTACTCCTACCTGCCCTCCGGCGCAACGTTTACGTACCAATGGATATACGTGGACGCGGGCGGAACGAAGGAGGGCGACGCCTCCGGCACGGACTCCATGTCGCAGACATATGGCCTCACGTCAGCGGATGACATGAAGTATATGCAGGTGGAGGTGACTTTCACGGATACGAACAGCGCGTCCGTGATGAAGCTGGCCAATATGCAGACGCGCCAGATCGCGGAACGGCCATCGCTGGAGATTCCGACGAATGTGACCGCCACAGTGCCGAGGAACGGGGGCAGTGTCGCGTTGAGCTGGGGCCTGACGTCGCTGGGTGGCAACACGCCGTCCGGTTTCAAGTATCGCTACAAGCCGACTGCACTGGCCGACACCGAATTCACGGCATGGGCGACTGCTAGCGGCGGCGCGAGCGCGCGCTCCACGACGATAACGGGCAATCTCATCAGCAACGTTGAATACGTATTTGAGGTGGCATCGTATTCGCCGCAGGTGGTGGAGAGCGAGGCGACGACAGAACGCGCGATGGCGGTCTATCGGCACAAGATGAGGGACTGCTAGGGGTTCAGCAAGCCAGGATCTGAATGAACGGGCAAGAGGGGCTCGGGCATCGAAACGGCCCGAGCCCCATTCTTTGCGGCCCTATCCCTGCCCTGGGTCGGATTCGAGATATATCGGAACTCCTGACACCTTAAGGAACTATATGTGACACAGAGTGCCTTCATGGTTGATAGGATTCCGAATCTGCTTTACTCTTACAATTGGTGCCATGCCGACATCAACATGAACAGTTGATGGCGGTAACAGTCTGAAAGGAGGCCCGGGCAAACCTCGGCCTTGGCGTGGCTTTGATGCCACGGAAGTCGTGAGCCCGGAACGCAGCGCATGAAGGATGTTTTGGTTCCACGGATCGGATCGATATTTCAAGAAACTCGGCGTGCTCGGAGAGCAGCAGTGGCAGGGGTTATCCTTGCTGCGGCTGTTGCACTGTTGGCGTGGGGACAGGTGTCGGGTGGCGGAGGATCAGCGGCGGTTGCGCAGGCGAATAACCCGGCGACGGGAACCGTAACGGTGACCAACGATGGCCATGTCGAGGTTCATAACACCTTGACAGCGACGGTTGACGCGACGGACGCCGATGGCTTGATAGACGCCGTCTACACATACAAGTGGTTCTATGAGAAAACGCCCGATGATGACCCCGACACTCCCCTTCCTACCTGCACGGACGGGCGTCGAGTACAACCAAGGGTCGGCACCCGGGGTGAAACCCTTCTCCTTCTCCATTATGACGTCGCCAAAGGAGGGCTCTGTGTTCGGGTAGACTTCCAGGATGACCTCGGGAATGACGAATTTCTGGAAAGCGCATTGACGACAGAGGTTCCGACCGGGGCAATCATTGACGTAGGGTTCCTCGACGGAGACGGAGTGGAGAGATACGACCGGGCTGTCCGACCGGCCGCCGGATCGAAACTCAGGGCGAATACCATCGGTGTGAATTACCCCGACATGGCGGACCCACCGGATTTCACGTATCAGTGGATCCATTGGAAGTTGGGGGGGCGGGGGCTAAACGGCAAGGAGGCGGACATTTCAGGCGCAACGAGCGATACGTATACGATCGTGGCTGCTGACGCCGGGAAGATCATCCAGTTGGAGTTGACCTTTAAGGTCACCCCAAGCGGCACGCGCACAACGTTTGCCAATTTTGAAACTGGATACATCCAGATTCCGCCTCCGTCCGTCACGCTGACAAGCAGCGCGCCATCCGGCGAGCCCGAGGCTAACTTTGAGTTGACAGCGGAAGTCACGGCGGTTGGCGTTACTAACCCCAGTATCTCCTACGAGTGGTACGCAGTGCCGCCGGGCCAGACCTTGTCCACGACAGCGCACCGGATTTCCGGCGCGTCAGGAGCAAGATACACGCCGGGGCAGACGGACGTCGGCAGACTGATTGCGGTCATCGGGCGCTTTTCTGACGGAATAGGTAATCCGCATACGACCACAAGCTCGACAGTTATTCCGGTGCGTAGTTCAGCGGTGATTGTGGCGCCGGGCGGCTTCTACATCAATGAGACACTCCAGGTCAACACGGCGACCATGAACTTGCGGGGGCTGCCCGCTTCATCGACGTTCACGTACCGGTGGATTTATGTGGACGCGAATGGAGTCATTGCGGGCCAAGCGGAAGGCACTTCCGATACGCAGTCGTACACGCTCGCTGCTATCGACGCTGGCCAGTACATGCAGGTTGAGATTACCTTCACTCCGACCGATCCGGCGAGCGAGCCCCCAAGAATGGTTTTGGCCAACATGCAGACTCTTCAAATTAGTCACCGGCCGCCGGCCGAGTTGGCCGAGAATCTCAGCGCGCAGGTTCCGACCAACGGTGGGTCTGTGAGACTGACGTGGAGTGTCGCGTCGACGGGAAGCGAACTACCCGCGAAGTTCCAGTATCGTTACAAGTCCACGGATCTGTTGGCGACCACGCCGTTCGCAGACACCGATTGGGAAGACGTGTCCGGCGGGGGGAGCACGAGGAGCCTGACCATCACCGGCAGTCTGATCAATGTCTTGGAATACACATTTGAAGTGCGTAGCGTTGGCCGGTTGGGTTTCGCTACGCAAGAGGTCAGCGATACGGCCACGTACAGGCACAAGACGCGGGGTTGTCCGGAGACGTAGGCAGGAATAAATAAAGGGACATGATTAGGGGCGGCTCAAGAGCCGCCCCTACAGGTTTAACTCTCGGGCTATTTCTGATTCATCGGTGTCATCGGCGGCCAGGGCCAAGAGGCTGTCTTTGTATTGGATGTCGCGGACGGCGTTGGCCATTTTGTGGGCGAGGCGGCGGGATGACCAGCCGGGGGCCATCACTTGTAGCAGCGGGGGGTGTAGACGGCCGGAACCGCGCTTCTGCTCATATTCTATGTTGAGGCGGGAGAGGGCGTCATCGACGGCGCGTCCCAATGAAATCAGTGCGTCGTCAGGCGTTGCGGCGTCACGGAGTTCCAGTTGGAGGCTGTAGCGGTTCTCCGTGGGGTGGCCGAGGAAACGGAAGTATTCGACGGCGACGCCGGTGGTGGTCTGAGCGTTCCGCATTGCGTCGATGAGTTGCGAGACGTGGAGTTTTTCGCCCTCAAGACTGAGCATGTCCCTGCCCTTGCGCAGGAACTCGAGCATGGGCGCGCGGTTGTGAAAGCCGTTTACGCGGACGACATCGTTGATGTCGTAACGGTAGAGGCCGCTCTGCGTGGTGACGATGATGTAGTAGCTGCCGCCATCCTCGAGCTGTCCGGTGGTGAGGACGCGCGGGTTGGGCGATTCGATATCGTCCTCCGGGATGAACTCATAGACGTTGCCGGTTATGGCAAGGATGCCGCGTGAGCCCTCGTCCTGGATAGGCAGTGTGAAATTGGCTTCGCTGGCGAGAAAGCCGATGTCGCGGAACGGCGTGGCTTCGGGAAACCAGGGGCGGAGACGATCCACCGTTGCCCCAACGCTGCCGCCTTTCCAGCAGCCGACGAGCGCCATGTTTGGCCAGTAGTCGCGGGGCCTCAGCGCGCCCTCACGGTCGAGGATGGCCTGCAATTCGGCGGCGCGCGTGGGGTTGGGACGGAGGCGGGCGGTGAGTTCGGCGCGGAGCTCGGGGTCGATCTCGGCCTCATCTGAGATTGTGCCGTCGCGGATGTCGCGGATGATGCGCTCCGCGTTGTTGTTGGCAGTGTCGGCGAGGCGGAGGATGGTGGAGGGGTTGGGCGAGGCGATCATGGATAGCTGTTGCTCAATGGCGAATCGCATGACCGTGTAGTACTTGGCCTCGTAGTCCTTGACGCCAAAGACGGGGTACGGGACGGCATACTGTCGGCGAATGATCCACGCGGCGTTGCGATAGATGTAGCCGGACGCGGAGCCGTAGGGGATGCCGCTGTCCGTGTAGCCCTCAATGGCGGGGCTGACGATGACGAGGGCCTTGTCGTCGAGGACGCTCGGGTGATCAACAGTATTGCGATAGAGCCATAGGCGGGAAAGAGCGCTCACAAACTTGCTCGTGCTCTTTGTGATCGGGATGAGCTTGGGCTGGCCGGAGGTGCCGCTGGTCATTGCGAATAGATAGGGATCTTCTTTGGTCAGGACGGCTTTTTCTCCGGCCATGATGCGGTTGACCCAAGGGCGGACGGCTTCATAGTCGCCGAGCGGGACGGCGTTGCGGTAGTCCTCAAAGCCGCTGATGTTGGCAAAGCCGCGTTCGCGGCCAAAGGCGGTTTCGGCGTTGGATTTCAGGATGCGTTGGAGCAGCTTGAGCTGGGTGGCATCAGGATCACGGGTGGCGCGGTCGAATGATCGCCAAGCGAGACCGCCCTGCAGGCCGAGGAGTCGGGAGACGACGGACATGGAGTTATCCTCCGACGCGGGCCATGGACTCTGCGTAACTCTCCAGCACATCGTCGCGGACGATGACGCCGAGGCCGTGGCCGGGCAGGAGCTCGCCGTGGCCGCCGTGACCGAACATGACGGGCTCTACGCTTATGTCGTCGCTGAGGAGATGTGTGCCGAATGAGCCTTCAAGATATTCAATTGACGGGACGCGGGCGGCGAGGGCGCGGCCGGCAGCGGAAAGGATGGACGTTTCACCGACCTGCGCGCCGACCTGCACGCCGATACCGGCATCGACGGCCATCTGCGCGATTCGGGCAGAGGCGATGAGGCCGCCGCACTTGGAGACCCGGATGTTGAACACGTCGCAGGCGTTGGCGGCGATAAGGGCGGCGGCGTTTTCTTCCGTGACGAGGGATTCATCGGCGACAACGCGGAGGCCGGTTTCCCGTCGAACTTGCGCCATGCCATCGAGATCCCCTGCCCCAACGGGCTGCTCAACTGCGACGATGCCGTAGGGCTTGAGGGCGTTGAGCGCGGCGACGGCTTCGGGGCCGGACCACACGCCGTTGGCATCCACGCGGATCTCTATGTCGTCGCCGACGGCTTCACGGACGGCTTGCAGGCGCGCGGCGTCATCGTCGATGCCGACCTTTACCTTGATGGAAGTCATTCGAATTTGGGCGTAGCGGCGGGCCATGACGGCGGCGGTGGCGGGGTCGGAGGCGTCGATGACGCCGGTGTATGTGACGCTGCTGCGGGCGGGCGGGAGCCACGCCATGACGGATTGACCGGCGCGTTTGAATGCCCAATCAAGGAGGGCGAGTTCAAGGGCGCAGGCGGTGGCGTTCCACGCGACGATTCCAACGGATGTGGGGCGGTTCTTTTTCCATTCCGTGATGAATTGGTCCAACTGTGGGATGGCGGCGGGGCCGGGATCAAGGGTGAGGTTGAGGGCCTGGGGAGCGAGATCATCGCGGAGGGCCTGAACGACGCTCTCGACGGACTCGCCGGTGACGTAGGGGCGTGGCAGGGATTCGCCGTAGCCGGTCAGGCCGTCCACGCCGGTGACGCGGACAACGATGGCGTCGCTTTCGGCGCGGCTCATGGTGGAGTGTGTGAAGGCCTGTTGGAACGGGATGCGGAGGGGGAGGATATCCACGGTGGCGATGCGGCTGGGCGTGGGACGCGGGGCGGGGTCCGAGCCGGGGGGGAAGTAGCGGTTGAGGACGACGTTATCGGCGAATGTGCGGCGGACGATCTGCTCGAACTCGTCGGGTGTGAAGCGGTAGTGGGATGCGTAGCCGAGGATGGCCTGCTGGCCCTCTTCGGCGTGGCGTATGTCAACCTCGCCGTGGAGTGTGAACCACATGGCGGCCTCCGGGGTCAGGCCGTAGTTGTTGACGAGAGACTGCGCCATGCCGTCGCTGAATCGGGAGAGGAAGTATTCAAAGGCGACGTTTTCAAGGAGGACGGCGAGGCCGAACTCGCGCATGGTGGGGTACGGGATGGGGGCGGAGATGAAGGCGCGGCGGGCCTCATCGGCCTCGGCGTGGACGCGGATGAGGTCCTGATCCGAGTAGCCAAGGCCCCGCGCGAGGTCCTCGACAAGCTCCGGGTGGGACTTCTCACTTTCCTCGAACCCCATCTCTTCGAGCAGGTTCTCCCGTATGGCCTCCGTCACCTGCGGCGGCGCGATGGATGTGAGGAATGCCAGTATCTGGACGGAGTTGAGGTGGGTGACGATGAAGCGGTGGAAGAACGCTTGCATCTCATCGTGGGGCATTTGGCCGTTGATGATGCTGCGGAGGCGTGGATCGGTGAGGGCTTCTTCCGTGGTGCGGGCCATTTGGCCACGGACCATGTCTTCGGCGGTCATGGGTGTCCTCCCTGCGTGGTTGCGTGGTTCCCACTATATAGGGCGGGGGGACTGGGGCGTTACGGGGGGCGAGCAACACCATCGCTATCCGGGGTTTCTTGCGTACCTACCATAGCCACATACACTTGTACCTATGAGACTGCTGACAGGGCAGCAATGGGGAATGGTGGTGGCGGCACTTCTAGTGGTGACGCTAACTCTGGCGATTTCAGCTTGCCTCAGTGATTCGGCAGACGATCCTTTATTGAGACCAACAGGTGCGCCAATAGCTGAGGCGATAGATCCATGCGGCCCTCTGTTTGGGGCTTATTTAGGGGATTTGCACGAACATTTTTTCCACTGGGCCGATGGCGGCTCTCACCTTGTATTTGATGTTGATGACACGATCTGGGCGCTGAATGTTGAGAGTGGCCTGTTGCGGCAGGTCGCTGACGCAGATGCTGACTACGAGTCTTCCGCTATGAGGCAAGGCTCCCGCAAATTCAATTATGGATTCCACGCAGATGTGCGCCCTGATGGGTCTCGCATCGTCTATGCGACATGCGAGTTCATGCGTGATGAGCCTCTCGTAGACAAGTGGGGTCCTCTATAGCGAGGGGTACGAGATCGCCGCGGTTAATCCAGACGGCACAGGGCACGAGAGGCTGACACGTAATGAGCACTTTGACAACTTTCCCGTGTGGTCTCCCGCTGGCTCACGGATTGCTATCTACAACCCGGATCGCGACCTCATCACTGTGTCTCCTGATGGAACCGGGCTGCGTGTCCTAATGGAAATTGATCGCGATGGCAATCCTCACTCGTTAGCTTCAACTCCCTAGATGCCACGATCGAAAGCGTGGCGCGGTGACGGGGTTGAACGCCGTGTGCCCCCGCCTTCGCGGGGGATTCGGGGGGGCTGCTTGGAGGGGAAATTGCCGTGTAGGGGCGACTCGCGGCTGCCCCTACACGTTGCTGACGTACATGTTTTTGACCAGGGAGGAGTTGGTTAGCTGAGGGCGTTGACGATTAGTTCTACGTTGGTGCGGACCATTCCCATGTGGGTGTCCGCGCCGCTGCCCTGGGGGCCGAGGGAGCCGGAGTAGAGGCTGACGAATTCGGCGCCGGTCTCTTCCGCGATGGCGCGGGCGATGCGCTCCGTGACGGTGGACTCGCCAAAGACGGCCTTCACGCCTTCATGCTCAACGACCTCGCTTAGTTCGGCGATCAATTCTGCGGAGGGCTCAGCTTCTGTCGCTCCGCCCGGTATGACTGTGCCAACAACCTCAAAGCCGTAGACGACAGCGAAGTAGCTCAGGCTGTCATGGGATGTCACCAAGATGCGGTCGTCATTCGGAAGAACGCTCAGTTGCTCAATGGTCCACGCGTGGAGTTCGTCCAATTCCTCGCCATAGGCAGTGGCGTTGGCGTTATACGTATCGGCATTGGCAGGATCAAGGGATGCGAGGCGCTCCGCGATGTCGTTCACGGCAATCTTGACGCGGCTCGGGTCGAACCAGAAGTGGGGATCAAGGGGGCCGTGGTCGTCTTCCGCCTCGTCTTCTTCGTCCGCCTCTTCTTCCTCTTCGTGGTCTTCTTCTTCACCGTGGTGGCCGCCGGTTTCCGCAAACTCGATCGCATCGATGGCCTCGCCAAGGGTGGTGATGCGGGATTCATCGGCGCTTGCGTTCTGGATCAGCTCACGGAGCCAGTTGCCCTCAAGGTTAAGGCCGATGGTCAGGACGAGGTCGGCATCCACCATCCTTGCGACGTCACGCGCGCCGGGTTGGTAGGTGTGGGGGTCGCCGCCAACGGGCAGGAGGCTATTCACTTCCACGTGGTCTCCACCGACGTTTTGCACCCAATCCGCGACGATGTTCGTTGTTGTCACGACCTTGAGCGTCGGGGCATCGGCCGAGTCTGATCCATCGTCATTCCCGTTGGAGCAGGCGGCGATGGCCATAAGGAGTCCGAACGCAAGAATCAGCGTCACCAGGCTGAGAGCCCTGACGGGATTCACGGCGAACTGTCGGAGTGCTTGCATGGTGTCCCTCCCCTGTTTGCTTGTTGTTGATCTTTGAGTTGAAACGCTGACTATCAGATGATATTGAGTCTCACTTAACATCACAGTTAGTTGGCTGCTCCTCTTGCGGGTACTGATATTCAGTCTCAGATATAGTCGTTTGTTTTGGCGCTTCTTCTGCCTGGATTGCAACAGAATTACCAGAGGATATGAGGAGTGTCAACATTATTGAGATTGGCAGGTTTGGGGAGTCTCAATAACGGGCATGGGCGACGGTTAGAATAGAGTCTGTGATGCTGCTCTGCCCGTCCCACTTGAAAGAGAAAGGCGCACCATGATGACCATCCCAAGGCTTTCTTCGTCCTCCGCTCACGTACGCAGGGCTCTGTTTGCGGCGCTCCTGGTGGCTGTTATGGCCGTGATGGGGCTTGCCGTGGCGTGCGGGGGGCAGGAGGCGGAGGCGCCCACGCCCGTCGATACCCCTGAGATTCAGCCGGCGGAGTACACGCAAACGCTGGTTCAGCAGGCTATCGATCGGTACAACAGCGACGGGCGTGAGAGTACCGTCGCGTACTACAACTCAAATGAGAGCGTGGACGACCAGTGGTACGTGTTCATTGTGGATGAGACCGGAGACGTCATCGCGCACGGGGCAAATCAGGATCTGGTGGGGATGGCCGTTGTCGACGTCAAGGGCGAGAACGGCTATCCGTCGGGGCGGATTGTGGCCGATGACGCAGATGAGGACGGGGCATGGTCCGTCTACACGTTCTTCAATCCGGCTACGGACCGCTCACAGACCAAACACTCGTGGCTGATTCGGCATGAGGGCCTGATCTTTGGATCCGGCTGGTATGAGGATGGACCCCCCAAGTCTGACGAGCCCGCCTATACACAAGGGCTGGTTCAGCAGGCCATCAATCTGTACGACTCGTCCGGCCTTGACGCGGCGCTGGAATACTACAGCGACCCGGTCAGCGTGGATGGTCAGTGGTACGTGTTCATTGTGGACACGGAGACGGGTCGGACAATCGGGCATTTCAACCCTGAGCTGCGAGATCGCGACCCTGCCCTACGCGTCGACTCCACAGGGTATTTCTATGGGGATGACCTGTTGGAGGCGACGGAGGACGGCAGTTGGATAGAGTATGTAATCACGAATCCTGACACCGGGGAGAATAGCCTGAAGCACACGTGGGCGGTGTTGCATGACAGGCACATCTTTGCGTCGGGGTGGTATGAGTAGCGAGCGCGCCTGCTAGTTGGCGCGCCGGCTGCGCCAGGTGGCCGGCGTCAGACAAATCGGCCCTCCTTGCACTGACGACGCAGTTGCTGCGAAAGGTATCTTTCGGCTGCGTGCCATTTGTATCATTTGCCAAAATGTTGCGTCTTGATTAATTTCTGGGGAATAATTGTCACTGTGACACAATTTGTTGGGGATGTTGGAGGTAGCTCCAGTCCGTGTTTGAGCGTCGTTTCTCGGCCAAAGTGAGAGTAGCGTTCGCAAGCCTGCTGGGCCTGACAGTGATGTTTGTCATCTTCCTGGGGCTTGCCCAGGCGCAATCAGGCCCCTCGATATCTGTTGCGTATTCGCCGAATAACAGTGTGCCTCCCAGTGTGGAACTGAGGGCTACTTTCACGCTTAACAACCTGGACCCCACTGCCTATTCATCGTTGACTATGGTCGCGACCATCAAGAGGTACAGCATGTTGGAGCTGCTGGGCGTCTCCTACAATCCAGTGGATTGGGTCCACTATTGCCATGGGGTGGACCTAAATAGCGACCACGCTATAGCGGTGGATTCCACAACCGAGGAGATCTCCATTCAGGCGTTCAATCCCTGCGGATTTGGCAATTATGGACACTATACGCTGACAGCCAGGCTCTACCAGGAAGACCCCGACGCTCAGGACGGTCGAGTGGAAATTGCATCAGCCAAGAGCCGATTTGCTATGTCTTATTTTCTCGCCGACACCACCGTCACGGCGACGCCGCCGGGGCCTGATATAGCTGCCTGGCTGGAGCCTGACCCACGGACTATTACGTTTCGCGTTCATGATGAGCCTCGCACATTTGTGGTACGGGCGGATCTTTTGCGGTACCTGCCCGATCACCTCAGTGTGTTTCTTAATGAAGGTGGCGATTCGAGGCAGTTCGCATCGCTTCTTGGGAGCGACTTGTCTCCGGAGGAAGTGTGTCAGCAGGATGAGTACGGCAATGGCTTATGGAAGCGAGCTATCAACCAGGGTGTAAGTGTCGTCCCCTGCAAGGCGGGACAAGCCAGTTTCATCATTGAACACGAAACCGGCATTGAGTATGACACCGGCGTGGAAACAAGTCTGATCATGTACAAGGTGGACTTTCAGGTCCTTCCTGCCCTCGACTCTGCCTCCGCTGCCGCGCCGCCACCACCACCACCGCCATCATCTCCATCACCTCCCCCGCCCGCTGTAAGTCCACCTCCCCCGCCCCGCAGCGGCGGAGGAGGGAGTTCCCCTCGTAACAGGGCGCCGGAGTTCAGAGACGGTGGTAAGGCCGAGCGAACGGTCAGCGAGAACGTCCCGTCCGGTTCGTTGCTGGGTGATCCCATTGAGGCACGCGACGGCGATGATGAGGATGTGCTGGTGTACTCGCTGGGCGGAGTGGACGCGGCGCTCTTTTCGATTGACTCAGCGGACGGGCAACTGAGCACAACCGCAGAGTTCGATTTTGAATCACATTCGGCGTACGAGATCATCGTTTCTGTGACGGGCGGCAAGTCGTCACGGGATCAACCCAATGATGATGAGGACGACTTTATCGAGGTCACGATCAAGGTAAGGAACGCAGATGAGCGGGGCGTGGTGACGCTATCCAATTATGATCCGTACATCGACTCTGGTATTGCCGCAGTGCTGGAGGACGCGGATGGCAATCTGCGGGACGTTGAGTGGTTGTGGGAGCGATCGGCAGACGGCGAGACGTGGGTCGAATTGGCAAGCGAGGATGGAAGCTCGTTCACACCCGACGACGGTGATATTGGCGGGTTCCTACGTGTGACGGCGACGTATTCGGACGTCCATGGCTCCGGGAAGGCGGCCGTCGCCGTGACGAATGCGACAGTTATCGCGAACACCGTTCCAGGTTTTACTACCGACGAGCCGATTGAGCGGGCCGTTCGTGAGCATGGCGCAGGGGAGACAGGGGGCGTTGTTGGCGAGCCGGTGGTTGCGGCAGATCAGGACGGGGACGCGCTTATCTATTCACTGGATGGGGATGACGCGGCGCTATTTGAGATTGACGCAGCCACGGGGCAGATCATCTTGAATGACGACCTTGCGCCGGACTACGAGACACGGGAGTCATATCGGCTGACGGTCACCGTCATGGACGGTCGGGACGAGCGGGGCGACGCGGACTCAGTGGTAGACGACGAGATAAGCGTCCTGGTGCGCGTTGAGAACCTGGATGAGGCGGGAACGCTTGCGCCGTCTCTCAGGAATCCGCGCGTCGGCGCTGAGTTCTCGGTGGAGTTGAGCGACCCCGATGGCGGGATTGTTGTCACTGAATGGCGATGGGATCGTTCGCCGACTATCGAGTCAGGCCGTTCAACGTGGACACCCATCAATGGCGCGCATTCGGCCTCTTATTCGCCTCTCGCGACGGACGCGGGGCATTTCTTCCGCGTTAGCGCGACGTATACAGACGGGCACGGGCCGTTCAAGAACGCGCAGTTGATTGTGGTGGGTGAGGTGTTGGAGTACACGGGCCCACTCTTTGTAGGCACGGACGCGGGGTCAATCAGTCTGAGCGTGCAGGAGAATGCCACCGGAGACACGACTGTCGGCGAACCCGTGACGGCGGAATCCGGGAACGAGCCGATCACCTATAAGTTGAGCGGGCCGGACGCGGGGCTGTTCACAGTCGATGAGAAATCCGGACAGATTCGCGTGGCGGACGGCGCCTTACTCGACTATGAACAGGGCAACAGGGCTTATGGCTTAACACTGACGGCCACTGACGGCCTTGGGCAGACGGCGTCTGTCACCGTGACGATACAGCTCACGAACATTGAGTTACCGGCTTTGGCGGGACGCTACGACACGGACAACGATGAGAGGATCAGCCGGGCCGAGGCACTGGCGGCGGTGGCGGACTATTTTGAGGGAACGACATCGCGGGTAGTATTGGGTGACGTGTTGGCGGTATACGGCGGGGGCTAGAAGCGGGAACTTGCGTGAGATGCCGTCTATTCGAAGTACTCGTCTTCGCTAAAGCGGGTCCAGGACGTGAAGACGGGGAAAGGGGACGGCAGGATGCCGTCGGGGTCGTTGAGCCTGAACTCGATTCCGTCCTTATCGAGGGCGTTGCGGATCGAGATGGAGAAGCCGTTTGACGGGATGCAGTTTATGCACTGCTCCGTCAGGATGCGCTCCGAGCGAGGATTCTCGAAGTAGATGATGATGTTGGAGAGATCCCCGGATGTCTCGATGCGGTAGTCATCGGCTGTGATGCTCCACTCATCGACGGCGTTGTTTCCCTCCGAATACTGCGCCCAAATTTCCAGGCCGTTGAAGAAATCTATGATGACGGAACGGCGCGGGCTCTCGTCCTTGCCGGGGTCAAATTGGCGGAATGAGCGGTCGTCTAATGCCGACTTTATCTGAGTTTCTTCGCTTTCGGTGACGGGTTCAGGCGTGGCGCAGGCGGCAAACACCGCGGCCCCGATTGCCAGGGCCACGAGCAGCAGGGCCGGGATGAGGCGCGCCTTGATACCGAAACGCGCCACCATCTCGCTTAGTTGAGGCCGAGGGCGGCGCTGAGTTCTTTGTCGGAGGGTTCCGTAAGGATGCGGCCGCCGGGCAGGACGATTGTCGGGACGACCTGCATTCCCTTGTTGAGGTGACGGACCGTGTCCGCGGCCTCCGGCACTTCCTCAATGTTGATCCAGGTGTACTTGACGTTGTGCTTGTCCAGCAGGCGCTTGGAGCGCGCGCAGTCCGGGCACCACGTTGTTGCGTACATGAGGATTTCCGCTTCGGTTTGCGTCATGATGGGTCTCCTTTAGGCCGTCGCGACGGCGATTCGTTGTATTTAGTTTACCTGAGTGGGGAAAGGCTGACGAGGCGGCGGCGATACGTGGTTGGTGGGCGTTACGGGGTTTGGTTGCACTCCTGGTTCAAGATTCCCGCGTTCGCGGGAATGACGGGGAAGTTGCGGGAATGACGGGGGGGATTGCGGGTGACGGGGGATGGGGTTGCGGGTGACGGGGGATGGGGACGTGGGTGGCGGGGGATGGGGGCGTGGGCCCCCGCCTTCGCGGGGGATTCGGAGGGGGCGCGGGGATTCGAGGGGTGTGGGGGATTCGAGGGGGCGCGGGGGGCGGGGCGTGTCGCGACGCGCCCCTACAGGTCTGCTTGTGTACCCCTGCCCTGGGCGATGGCGGCTTTGTAGACTTGGGTGGCGAGGGCTACGTCCCAGAGGCCGATGCCGTGGGACTCAAAGAGTGTGATGTCCTGCGGGGATCGGCGGGCGGTTTCGCGTCCTGCAACTATGTCCCCGAGTTCAGGCAGGCGGGCGAGATCTACGATGCCGCGCTCGATGGCCTCGTGGAGGTCTCCGCTTTCGAGGGCCGTCTGTTCACGGTCGTCGACGACGATGGCGTCGGCTTTGCGCACGGCATCGAGGTCGATTTCGCGGCGCAGGAGGGAGTTGGAGCCGATGGCGTTCACATGGGCGCCATGTTTCAGCCACGCGCCGTGTAAGACGGGTTCGGAGGCGTTGGTGGCGGTTATGACGATATCGGTTTCGGCGGCGGCCTGCGGGTTGTCGACGGGTTCAACTGTCACACCCGTGTGTTCGGTCATTCGCTCTGCGAACTGATTGCGCCTACTCTCATCACGTCCATAGGCCAGAACGCGAGAGACGTTTCGGACGGCGCAGACGGCGGCCACCTGCGTGTGGGCCTGTGTTCCGACGCCGATGATGCCGACGGTCTGGCCTGCGTCCTCGCGCGCCATGTATTTTGTGGCAACGCCGCTCGCCGCGCCGGTGCGTAGCGTGCCAAGCCATCCAGCCTGAATGATAGCCGCGAGCTTGCGTTCATTCATGTCATAGAGGAGGACATGGACTGCGCCGGCGGCGTAGAAGGCCGTCTTGAACCCGAGGAAGCCGGTTTCGGCGTCGCCGCCGGGCATGATGGCGACGGAGCCGTGCGGGGCGCGGAGGCGGCGGCGTGGGTCGTTTACCGCCCTACCCTGTCCCTGGCTCTTGTGGGCGTTTTCAAGCGCCGTGATGGCATCGTCCATCGTTGAAAGATCACGAACATCTTGCTCGGTTAGCAGAAGGGCCACGCATCACCTCTCGTTTCAGTAGTACATCAATAGTACGCGGGGTTGATGCCAAATTGACACGCTGTAACAGCGAACGGACAATGAGACAACGCATCGCGCCACGATAGGCGGGCGCGAACCACAAAGCGGGGGAGGTTGACTATGACCCAGGCGCGGACGATTGGAGAACTGAGGCAGAGCGAGTACCCCGTCCTGAATGTGAAGGACGAGCTTCGCAAGAACCTCGTGGGGCGTATCCGTTCCGGGGAGGAACTTTTCCCGGGGATCATCGGCTATGAGGATACGGTTCTGCCGCAGATCGAAAACGCCATTATCTCCGGCCAGGACATCATTCTGCTGGGCGAGCGGGGCCAGGCAAAGACGCGGCTGATTCGCGCGCTTGTTGGATTGCTCGATGCGGAAGTACCGATCATCGAGGGCTGTGAAATCAACGACAGTCCCTATCAGCCGACATGCAGTCCCTGCATTGCGCGGGTTTCTGAGGAGGGCGATTCGACACCCATCGCGTGGATGCCCCGAGAGCGGCGCTACGGCGAGAAGCTGGCGACGCCGGACATCACGATCGCGGACCTCATCGGCGAGGTTGATCCCATCAAGGTTGCTGAGGGGCGCTATCTCTCAGACGAGTTCACCATCCATTACGGGTTGATCCCGCGGACGAATCGCGGCATCTTCTGCATCAATGAGTTGCCTGACCTCTCGGAGCGGATACAGGTGGGCATGTTCAACATCATGGAGGAGCGGGACGTCCAGATTAAGGGGTACAAGATCCAGTTGCCGCTCGATCTGTTCCTGATTGCGAGCGCGAACCCTGAGGACTACACGAATCGTGGGCGAATCATCACGCCGCTCAAGGATCGGTTCGGAGCGCAGATTCGGACGCACTATCCCAAGACGCTCGAGCACGAGATCGAGATTATGGATGCCGAGCGCCAGGAGATCACGGACGTTGGCATCACGCTGACGATGCCGAGTTTCATCAAGGAGACCGTCGCGGAGTTCACAGGCCTTGCGCGTAAGAGCGGCGACGTGAACCAGCGCTCCGGCGTCAGCGTGCGGGTGTCCATCGGCAACTATGAGACCATCGGCTCCAACGCGGTGCGGCGCTCTCTGCGTCTCAAGGAGAAGGAGGCCGTGCCGCGCGTCAGTGACATGGCGTATTTCCTGACATCCACGGCGGGCAAGGTTGAGTTGGAGAGCGTGGAGGAGGGCCGGGAGCCGCGCATCATTGATGAGTTGACCAAGCGGGCCGTCCTCAATACGTTCAACAACCACTTCTCCGTCAATGAGTTCGACACCGTTATCCGGCGCTTTGACGAGGGGCTGGCCATCGACACGGGCGACATGATTCCGTCCAAGGATCTCGCCGGCTGGCTCAAGGATTTGCCCGAGTTGAAGGATGCGGCGAATCGGCTGGATGTGAAGCGGTCGGTGGCGGCGCAGGCGTCGGTTGTGGAATTCGTGTTGGACGGGCTGCACCTGAGCCGGAAGATCAACAAGGACCGTCACGAGGGTGGCTACCGCTATCGCGGCTGAGGCATTTTGTGTCCCCAAACTATCGGTTTTCACGTTGGGACGGCACACAGTTGCTGTCCGAGGCAGCGGATGAGGCCCTCCTAAACGAGTTCATGGAGGATGTTCTCGCGCGCGGGGACATCGAATCATCGCTGCGTTCAATCTTGCGCCGTGGGGCGCACCCGCGTGACAGTGATGTCGACGTGCAGGGCATGGACGACATGCTGCGCAAGTTGCGCGCACAGCGGCAGGAAGTCCTGCGCAAACACGACCTTGGCAGCCTGCTGGACGATCTCCGCAATAAGCTGGAAGAGGTCATTCAGACGGAACGTCAGGGAATCGAGGAGCGCGTGGCGGCGGCGAACAATGCCGTTTCCAATCCGCCGGGGGGGCTGGACGCAGAGACAGCCGCACGACTCGCTGAGCGCGTGCGGGATATGGCTCAACGGAATGAGGCAAAGCTCAATGCCCTGCCCGACAACCTCGGCGATGCCGTTCGGGAACTGAATGACTACGAGTTCATGGAGCCGGAGGCGCAGCGGCTGTTCGAGGAGCTAAAGAGCCTCATTCAGCAGCAGTTCGTCGACCGGCAATTCTCGGACCTCAAGGACGGCCTGGATAATCTCACGCAGCAGGATGTCGATGCAGCTGCAGAGATGATGCGCGAACTCAACAGCATGTTGCAGCGACATATGCGCGGCGACGAGGACCCCGGCTTCGATGAGTTCATGGAGCAATGGGGCGGCGCGTTTGGCGACTCGCCGCCGCAGGACATCGAGCAGCTGATCGACCGCTTGCAGGAGCAGGCGGCTCAGGCGCAGTCGCTGATGAGCAGTTTGTCGCCGAGCCAGCGCCAGCAGTTGCAGGACATGATTTCCGGGATGTTGGATAACCCGCAGTTGGCCCAACAGATGTCGGAGTTGCAGGCGAACCTGGACAATCTGCGGGTTGGCGGGGAGTTGGGGCGGAAATTCAAGTTCAGTGGTGATGAACCCCTTGCCCTGAAGGACGCGCTCAACCTGATGGATGAACTGAACCGCATGGACGGTCTTGAAGACGATCTCAAGAAGGCTCTATACGGCGGCGGTGGCATCGATCAAATCGACGCGGAGCAGCTTGGGGAGATCCTGGGCGAGGACGCTGAGGCATCGCTGGAGCGGCTGCGTCAGTTGGCCGAAAGGGCCGTTGAAGAGGGGTTGCTACGCACGACGGAGAAGGGCGCCCATGAGTTCACGGCGCGCGGCATCCGCAAGATTGGCGAAAAGGCGCTCGCCGAGATATTTGGCTATCTAAGGCGAACGTACACGGGCAGGCATGATGCGCGCGTTCGCGGGCAAGGCGGCGAGCCGACGGAGGTGACGCGCCCGTATCAATACGGTGACGAGTTCAACGTGGACCTACGGAGGACGTTGCAGTCGGCCGTCATGCGCGGTGGAAACAGCGTTCCGATCCGTCTTGAGGCTGACGATTTCCAGGTGCGCGAGACGGAGGATATGGCGCAGGCCGCGACGGTGCTGTTGATCGACCTCAGCCTGTCGATGGCGATGCGCGGCAATTTCGTGACGGCCAAGAAAGTTGCCCTTGCGCTGGATACTTTGATCCGCACGCAGTTCAGTCGCGACAGCCTGTATGTGGTGGGGTTTTCGACGTACGCGCGGGAGATGAAGCCGGAGACGCTGGCGTACCTGAGCTGGGATGAGTTTGAGCCGTACACGAACATTCAGCACGGGCTGGTGGTGGCGCAGAAGCTGTTGGCGCGGCATTCGGGCGGCAACAAGCAGATCATCATGGTCTCGGACGGGGAGCCGACGGCGCATATCGAGAACGGCCGTATCTTCTTGCAGTACCCGCCCAGCCCTCGAACGATCCAGGAGACCCTGAAAGAGGTGGCGCGCACGACGCGGGCGGGCATCTCGATCAACACGTTCATGCTTGAGCAGAACGCGTTCCTGATGGAGTTTGTGGATCAGATGACGCGCATCAATAAAGGGCGCGTGTTCTATACGTCGGCGGAGCAGCTCGGCGAATACATCGTCGTGGACTATTACACGAACCGGCGGCGGTCTTTGATTTCTTGACCGGGTCTGCATGAATCCCGTTTCTTACCTGGAGCAGGCATATATCTTCCTACAGCAGGCTGATGAAGAGCTGGCTCGTGGCGATCTCAGGCAAGCGTCAGAGAAGGCGTGGGGAGCGGCAGCGCAGGCGGTCAAAGCAGCAGGAGAGGCGCGCGGCTGGGAGCATGACACGCATGGGCGGTTGTTCGTCATAGCACGCCGGTTGTCCGAGGAGCAGCAGGGCTCCCGTATCATGCGACAGTTCCGCCGTGCCGGGCGTCTTCATCAGAATTTCTATGAAGGGAAGTTAGATGCCGACCAGATAGCGTCTGCATTGGCTGATGTGGCTAGACTTGTCGAGACTATTGGCGATGTTCTTTCTCAGTAGTAGAGTGGAAACACCATGAACGCACAAGATCACATGGATGCCAGCCGAAAGCAATTGGCTTGGGCTTGGCGGGCGCTTGAGTTTGAAGACTACCGCGGCGCAACGGGAAGGGCGTGGGCGGCGACCGTTGAAGCTACAAAGGCAGTTGCGGAAAGCAGGAACCTCGCCTGTAAGTCCCCGGCGGATGTCTATGGCGTTGCTTACGCTATCCTGCGTGAGATCAAGGACGAAAAGATGGACGATGGGTTCAGTTGGGCCGAAACACTACATACGGAGTCTTTGCAGGACTATCTTTTGGAATCAGAAATCGAACTTGGCATCAAGGGCGTAACGGATTTCGTTGAGGGCGTTGCGGCCTGTCTAAACGTTGGGGCAGCGTCCGCAGGTAAGTCTGCGGACTAGTCTACCTGCAAGCGCTCGCCCTACCCCGCTTATGGCAGTGGTGAGAACGGCAGCGGGTTCAGGATGTGGTTGGTGATGTGGCTGACGGTTTCGCCGTATTTTTCCATCGAGGCCGGCCATTCGGGATCGGCGTAGAATGCGGCCCATGCTTGCTCTCTCGCTTCCCAGCTTTCCCATGCCAGCATGTAGATGAGCCGATGGGGGATGCCGATGTCCTCCTGCCAATAGCCGACGGCTCGGAAGCCGTGTCGCTCAAAGAGTTTCGTGTTCACCTCAGCGAATCGGTCAATGAGCACGGTCATCTTGGATGTGTGCGCCTCGTATTGTCTGAGTTCATAGAACATTCTTAACTAGCCTCCTTCGCGATTCGTGGGGAGTATTTGTTGATGTTAGCTCTCGCTTGGGTCAACAGGCAGGCCGGCGCCGGTGGCGACTTCCCAAAGGAAGCCGTCCGGGTCCGCAAAGTAACCGCCGTAGCCTCCCCAAAATGTGTCATGGGCAGGCTTGGCGATGCGCCCCCCGGCCGATTCTGCGAGGCGCAGAACCGCATCAACTTCCTCGCGTGACGCGACGTTGTGGGCGATGGTAAACCCGTGCAAGGCCGGTTGGGGTGTGCCCTTGTGCTCAGGCATGTTGGCGTCATCGGCAAGATCATCGCGGGAGTAGAGCGCGAGCATGACGCCGTTCATCTCAAAGAACGTGATCTCATCACCGCCCGCGTCATGCACGGGGAATCCGAGGCCGTCACGGTAGAACTGCGTTGACCTCGCAAGGTCCGAGACGCCGAGTGTGATGATGCTTATTCTGGGTTCCATTTGCAGGCGCCTCCCCTATTCTTTTTGTTCACTGAATTGAGCGTATCGCGGCGCGGTTTGTGGCGGCAATAGGGTGGCGGATTTGAGTTTTGGTTCCCGCGAACGGAGACCTTTGAGTAACCGTGTTGGCGTCTGACGTTGGGACTTAGGTAGCGATGGAGAGCGCCTGCAGGTCCCTTGTGCGGCATTCTGTGGCGTGTGACTTGAGAGGCGGAGCCGCTTTCGGGGAGTGTGGCGGCGTCCGGCCGTGGGACTTTGGGGTCATGTCCGCTCAGGTAGCGTGATGGGTCAAGCGGACGTACTTCCTGAGGTTGTAGGCCATCAGTTTGAGGTACATCTCCACCGAGTTGCGTGGCAATCCTCTGTACCGGACGCGACTGTAGCCGTAGCTGCGTTTCAGTGTCCCGAAGACCTTCTCGACCAGGGATCGGCGCGGCGCGATCAGGTCATTCCGCCGCTGGAGTCGCGGCGGCAACGTGGGATGATGCTTGTTTGCCCGATGCATGATTCTGTCCTTGATCCCCATGGCCCGAAGCCGCTGACGCCGCTCCCGCGATTCATAGGCGCGATCCCCATACACCGCCCGCTCATCTCCGCTGATCAGCTCGTCCGCCACCTCGCTCTCATACACCCTGGCGGGCGTTAATACCGCCATGCGCACTAGGCCGGTTCCTTCGTCCACGCCGATATGCGCCTTGTATCCGAAGTGTGTCCGTGATCCGCGACCCGTCCGGCTCCAATCCGCATCGGGGTCCCGCGTGCTCTTCGCGCCAGGCCCTGCGCTCATCGGCGGGCGTTTCACCTGCGCCTCCACCAGCGTGGCGTCCATCAATGTCCCTTCCTTGACGAACAGGCCCCGCTTCTCCAACTGCTTGCCCAATTCATGGAAAAGCGTCTCCGCAAGGCCGCGATTCGCCAACTCCGTACGGAATCGGCTGATCGTCGAGTAATCCGGCGTGTCGTCCTCAAGCCCCAGTCCCACGAAACGGCGGAACGAAATACGGTCGTCAAGCGCCTCCTCCATCAGGGTGTCCGAGAGGGTGTACCACTGCTGGAGCAGCAGGATCTTCACCATTGTCAACGGTGGATAGCTGGGGCGTCCCTCCGGCGCCGAATACACGTCTGCCACCAGCGCATCGAATCCGCCCCACTCGATCTCCCGCCCGATGCGCTCCAAACGCTCATTCCTGCCAAGCGTCTCCGGCAGCAACGACTCCACCAATGACGGCTGTCCCATCTGACGATGCATCACTCACCCCTCTCACATCATCCGCGCTCTATCCATTTTGGACTGGATAAAGGGGGTTGTGCAAAGGTCTCCGTTCGCGGGAATGACGGGGGGAGGAGCGCGGGTATGACGGATGGGAGCGCAGCCCATGACGAATGGGAGCGCACCTTAGAAGAGAGCCGGGCGGGTTGTGTCCGGGCCGGTGTCCTGCGTGGGGGGTTCAACGCCGAGGTGTTCATAGGCGCGGCGCGTTGCTCGGCGGCCTCGTGGGGTGCGGTCGAGAAAGCCGAGTTGCAGCAGATAGGGCTCATAGACGTCCATGACGGTGTCCGGCTCCTCGGCGATGGACGATGCAAGGGTTTCCAAGCCCACCGGCCCGCCGTCGAATACGTTGATCAGGCTGTGGAGGACGCGGTGGTCGGTGTCATCAAGGCCGAGGGTATCGACACCCAGGCTATCAAGAGCCTCTCGCGCGGCCTCGCCTGTCACGACGCCGTCGCCCTTGACCTGGGCGTAGTCGCGGACACGGCGGAGCAGGCGATTGGCGACACGGGGGGTGCCGCGTGACCGTCCGGCGATTTCGTCGAGGCCCTCATCCGTCGCGTCAACGTTCAGCACACGGGCGGAGCGAGTCAGTATCCGGTGGATCTCTTCCGGCGTGTAGAAGTCCATGCGGTAGGCTGCGCCAAAGCGATCGCGGAGGGGATTGCTGAGCAACGCGTAGCGGGTTGTCGCGCCGACTAGCGTGAATGGCGGCAGGCTGACACGCACGGAATGCGCGCCGGGGCCCTTGCCGATCATGATGTCCAACACATGGTCTTCCATGACGGGATAGAGGACCTCTTCCACGGAGCGCGGCAGGCGGTGGAACTCATCCACGAAGAGGACATCATGGGGACGTAGTTGGGTGAGCATTTGGGCGAGATCGCCGGCGCGGGTGAATGACGGCCCGGCCGTGACGCGCACGCTGACGCCCATTTCAGCGGCGATGATGAACGCGAGCGTGGTCTTGCCCAGCCCGGGTGGGCCGTGCAGGAGGACGTGATCGAGGGGCTCGTTGCGTTGCAGGGCGGCCTCGATTGAGACCTTGAGATTGTCGATGACGCGCGACTGGCCGACGTAGTCAGGGAGGCGGCGTGGGCGCAGGCCGGTATCGAGCGCGGTCTCCTCGTTCTGCGTCTCGGGCGCGACGAGTCGGTCTTCTGTTGGCTCCGTCATGACAGGTATTGTGTCACGTCAGCGCCTTTGACCGCATTCGCGCTGAGTGGATTCAGAGGGTTTCGCCTGCGAGTTATTCGTTGAGGGCGCTGTAGAGTTTCTCTGCGGTGAACGGCACGCTGTCGATGCGGATGCCGACTGCATC
This sequence comes from Dehalococcoidia bacterium, assembly GCA_965205915.1. Lineage (GTDB taxonomy): Bacteria > Chloroflexota > Dehalococcoidia > UBA6926 > UBA6926 > VXMO01. The sequence continues at coordinate 382,171 of OZ242191.1, forward strand.
GTCGATGGCGTTGGCGATGGCGGGGAGGGTGGTGAGGTTGGAGTGCTCGCCGACAGCCTTGACGCTGTATGCGCCCCTGCCCTCGCTGGTTGTGACGAGACCGACGCGCAGTTCTGGGATGTCAGGCTCGGTGGGAATCTTGAAGTCGGCGAAGGACGGATTCGTCACGCGGCCGCCCTCGTCGACCGTCAACTCCTCCATCATCGCGAAACCGTAGGAGTTGATCATTCCGCCCTCGATCTGGCCGTAGAACCCGATTGGGTTGATGATGCGTGATGTGTCATGGACGGCGGTGATGGTTCGCACGATGGGCTGTCCGGTCTCGCGATCCACCTCAACCTCGGCCACTTGCGCGACGAATGACGTATAGGGACTCTGGGCCGCCTCTTCCAGACGTCCCAAGCCGGATACCGGCTCGCCCGCCCGTTCGGCGATGCGCTCCATTGGCACGGACTCGCGGGTTCGGGAATTGAGGAGCGCGCCGGCCTCGAACTCCACGATGTCCTCGTCCCAGCCGTTGAACTCGGCGGCGAGCCTCTTGAGTTTGCCGCGCACGTCCTCGGCGGCCATGAATGCGGACTCCGTGATGATAAAGCTGCCGCGGCTGCCGCCGACCCCGGTGTCAAACGCGGCGTCGTCGGTGGTCAGGGGGACGACGGTTACGCGGGATACATCGATGCCGAGCTCGTCCGCAGTGACCTGCTGCGCCATCGTGTGATTGCCCATGCCGGGGTCGTAGATGGAGCTTGCCGTGAGGACACTGCCATCGGCGTTTATCGTGATGTTGATGGTTGTCTGGCCGCCGCCCTGCGAGCGGTGGCCGAATGCGATGCCGCGTCCGACGTTTTCGGCTTTGGGCGTGTCCCAACCGGACAGGCGGCCGGCCTCCCGCAGGACGGCCTCACCCTGGACATCGAGATAGGAGCGGCCAACGGGTGTCGCGTCGCCGTCCTGAATGACGTTCCTGATGCGAAGTTCCAGCGGATCCATACCGAGTTCCTGGGCTATGAGGTCCATGTGGGACTCGCCGGCAAAGATGCCCTGCACCTCGCCGGGGGAGCGATGGAAACCGCATGGAACGGTGTTGGTGTAGACCTGGTAGGCGTCGATCTGCACATGGGGAATCTTGTATGGCCCGGCGATCTCCGCGATGCCGGGGAGGTTGGAGCCGGGGACGGGCTTGTAGCCGCCATACGCGCCGGAGTTGAAATAGACCTCCGCCTCCCACGCGGTGAGAGTGCCGTCGCGTTTGACGCCCGCCCTGACGCGCATGGTGCTCTCATGGCGCGGATTCATGGCGGTTAACTCTTCCGCGTAATCGAACGCCAGCTTGACGGGCCTGCCGGTCTTCTTTGCGAGGAAATAGCAGATGGGGGCGCCGGTGATGTCGCCCTTGCCGCCGAAGTCGCCGCCCACGTAGGCGTAGTTGACGGTGATGTTGTCCGGCTCTTCACCGATGACACGCGCGAGCGCGCCGCGATTGGCGAACGGGGATTTTGAGCCGAGCCAGACCTGGACGTGATCCGTCTCATCGACCCAGACGATGGTGTTGTGAACCTCAAGGTAGGCCTGATGGGTTCGTGGCGTGGTGTAGGAGTGCTCAACGATAAGCTCGGCCTCTGCGAAACCCTCAGAGACGTCGCCCTTGCCCCACGTTCCCTTGACGTAGATGTTGGACGGGGTCTCCATCGGGCCGGGGATTCCCTCGTATGAGTTGAAATCGGGGTGGAGGATGGGCGCGTCCTGGGCGAGCGCCTCGTCCATCGTGACGGCGGCGGGCAGCTCTTCATATTCGACATCGATGAGCGCGATTGCCTGCTCGGCAATGTCCTCATCCTCGGCAGCAATGGCGGCGATTTTGTCACCGATGTAGCGGGCGGAGTCGTAGGTGAGCAGTGGCTCGTCAATCAGGCGCTTGCCGAGGCGTATCCCGTTGACCTCATCGGGCAGCAAAACAGCGTGGACGCCGGGCAACGCGAGGGCTGCGGAGGCGTCGATGGACTTGATTTTCGCGTGGGGGTACGGGGAGCGGAGAATCTTGCACCACAACGTTCCCGGCAGTGTCACATCGAGAGAGTATTGCCCAAGTCCGGTGACCTTGTCGGGGCCGTCCGATCGGCCGATTGGCGCTCCGACGGCTGGTTGCTGCGCTGTTGCCATTGTGTGTTTCTCCCCTACCCGTTTTCGGTGTCAAAAGGGAGGCCATTCGGCCTCCCACAGTGCCTCTGATTCCTATTACGCAGTATAGGGGATTTTCCCTCGGTTCGCGTTCCTGCGCGCATGGCCAATGGGATTCGGTTGCCGCGTTCCGGTGATGGTGGCCCCCGCCTTCGCGGGGGATTCGGGTGAGGGCCCGGGGGTGAGTGTCGCGGTTAGCGCAATGAGTTCAAGGTTCCCATTTTCGCGGGAATGACGAATGAGGAAGGCTAGGTAGTGGTTATGGGGCCGGGGAAATCAGGGGGGTCATCCTGGGAGCCCGGGGTGGGCCAGCCTGGGGTGGGCCAGCCGGCGGAGGCCCATTCCTGGAGCAGTTCTTCTGAGGAATCGGCGAGCTGTCGAATGGCGATGGTGACGAGGGTCTCGATGTGCACACGGGCACGCGCGCCGAGTTCAAGGGACAGTCGCGCCGCGTCCTCATGGGTCTGGGCCTCGACCATCGCCACGTAGTCGTAACGGCCAAGGACGGCGTAGCGGGCAAGCAACTGTGTGCCATCGACGTGGACATCATCGGCGACGTTAGTGAACATTTCAGGGTCGCGCAGCATTGCTTGCTGGCCCTCTTCAGTGACGGTACAAAGGTATATGAAAAGCATTCCGCCTCCGTGGGTAGTCATTGACATAGTAGCGCAATGGGGGCGTGGGATGCCCTATTTGAGGAGGGGGCAGCGGGAATGATTGGCGGTCAGGACCAATCGTAGACGTTACTACGGTGGCCGACTCGCAGGATCAGGATGGTCATGACGTTATTCTGAATGCGGCTGATGATTCTGTAGTCATCCACTCTATAGCTCCAGAGTCCGCTGAGTTGGCCATGGAGGGCCTTGCCGAAAGCTCGCGGATCATCGGATGGGAGAATTCGGGTCTCCAGGTAGTCCACTATCCGCTGTGCCGCCCTGATATCGAGGCTCCGCAGGTCTCTCCGCGATCGATTAGAAAACTCAATCGTCCAAGCCGAGATCAGCCTTCACCTCTTCTAGTGAATAGACGCGCTCTTCGCCCCTGCGGACGCGTTCATAAACTTCTACAGCGAGATAATAGTCCTCAAGGTCCTCGAGCCCACGCTGAATAAGCTCACGCAGGTAATACGACTTGGTACGCCCGGTCTGCTCAACGAGATTCGTGAGTCGCTTCTCGGTCTCGGCGTCCAGACGAATGGAGACTGTCATGATCCGTTCCCTTCTTCTCCAAGCCTCTACTACCTTTGGTAGCACGTAGTGTACTCATAGCATTACACGTCATACAAGTGTGACGTGTAATACGTGTCATACACTTACTCTAACCCTCTCTTTGGGGCGAGGGGATTCAGCGGGGAATTCGGGTAAAGCACGGGGAGTATTGGGGCGGCGCCGGAATAGAGCTTTAGTGGTACGCTCTGATTGGCACAGGCAAGCTAAATGATAGTTGAAACAGGTGATTATCGTGATCACAGGTGAGAAGCGCTACCGATTACTGCGCGCTGTATATCCACCATCCGAATCGACGGAACCGGGCAAGTACATGGCGGAGACACCCGCATTCCCCAACTGCGTTGCTTGGGGGGACACCGCTGAGGAAGCTGTGGAATTCCTGGAGAGCGTCGTTGCGGCGACAATTCAGACGTACAGGGAACGGGGATACACTTTGCCTGATGCCGTATCGCCATTGGAATCCAAAGCAGATCAGTCCTCCGAACCAAGGGTACTGGAAGTTTCTGCTTGACCTACCTGGAGTTGACAAGGAATTTGGGCATCTCAAAGGCCGAGCTTGATGACGCTTAGCTAAAGCAAGAACCCGATTTTCTCGCCTACCCTAGCCCGCCCTCCATGTACAGGTAACGTAGCAATCCGGCTATGGATTTGGCATCGCGGATTTCGCCGGTGCGGATTAGCTCGGGAATATCCGCAGGCAGCGTTGGCACGACTGTTATCTCCTCGTCCTCGTCCGGCTCCACGCCCTCCACCGGTTGCAAGTCGGTCGCCAGGAATAGGTGCAGGTATTCATCGCAGAAACCGGGGGCGCTGTAGAAGCCTCCTAGCGGGGTCATGGTTTGGGGGTCGTGGGCGATCTCCTCTTGCAGTTCTCGGCGGGCGGTGACGGCGGGCTCTTCGCCCTCTTCGCGTGTACCGGCGGGGAGTTCGAGCAGGGTGTCTTCCGCACAGTAACGAGGTTGGCGAACGAGCAGGATGTTGCCGTCCATTGAAACCGGCACGACAACAATGGCCCCCGGGTGATGCACCGTCGTCCAGAGATGGACGCTTCCTCCCGCTGCCTCCATCTCATCCTCGTAGATTGTCAGGTAGCGGCCTTCATAAACGGCGCGGCGTGAAATGCGTTCCATGATGTCCTCCCAAAAAATGGTTGGCGTTCAGGTGGGCGGTGCGCCCCTCACCCTAACCCTCTCCCTCGGGGAGAGGGGATTTCTCTAGGCGGTGTTGGGGATTGGGTCCAAGAGGTCATCGTCGTTGGGGGTTTCGCCGGTGAAGGCTCGGGCGACGGGGCGGCTCATGGCGATCTCGTTGCAGTTGGAGAACTTGGGGCAGCGGATGCATTCCGACCAGACCTTGCGGGGGAAGCTGAGAACGTCGGCGCGTTCGAACTGGAGTTTTTCATAGAAACCGGGCTTGTGGGTGAGTACGAAGACGGTGGGCAGTTCCATGCGCTCGGCCTCTTCGACGCACTTTTCAACAAGGTATGCGCCGATGCCCTGCCCGTGCAGCGCCTCGCTGACGGCGACGGATTTTATCTCCGCCAGGTCGTCCCAGAGAATGTGGAGCGCGGCGGTGGCTGCGACCTGATCTTCGCCGTCCGCAATAATGAGGAAATCGCGGATGTTCTCATAGAGTTCGGACGCGCTGCGGGGCAGCATCTCGCCCTGGTTGGCAAAGCCGTTGATGAGCGTGGCCATTCGTGGCACGTCGCTCAGGCGGGCCGGGCGGATGTTATAGCCGCGCTCGCGGAGCGTCGCTTCCCTGACGGCCAATGCCTCGGCAAGAGTAGTCATGACACAGTCGCTCCATGTGGCGTGGCGACGCCGTCATGCGCGCCGTCCGGGTCCGGGAGGTCCGGGTGGCGGCTGCGGCGATTGAGGAGGTCGCTGAGGTTTCGATAGAAATAGCCGGAATCGCGGAAGCGGAGGAGGCGCGCGCGGTGTGGGCTGCGGCGCACGACGATTTTGTCGCCATCGTTGACGGGGAAATCGTCCTGCCCATCGAGGCTGAGAATCGCGCCGTTGTCCGTGCGAATGCGGATTGTGATCTCGGCGTCCGGCTCAACGAGGACGGGTGATTCGGATGCCGGATGCGCGGACACAGGATTGATGATCAGCTCGGCGGTTGTGGGGGGCAGCACGGGGCCGCCGGCGGCCAGGTTGTAGGCCGTGCTGCCGGTGGCGGTGGCGACGATGATGCCATCGCCGCGAAAGGCGAGAAGTTCCGCGCCACTGACGGACACGTTGGCCTGCACGGTGCGCGCGGGACCGCCACGGCTGATGATGGCGTCATTGAGGGCATAGGAGGTTGCGCCGGCATGATCAACGGCCAGCATCGCCCGCTCTTCTATACGTCCCTCACCGTTCAGGGCGCGGACCAAGAGGTCGGCAGCTCCCGGCTCGTCAATCTCGGTCAGGAATCCGAGCCTGCCGGCGTTGATGCCCAGGATGGGCACGCCGGAGGGGGCCGTGACACGAGCAACACGCAGCAGTGTGCCGTCGCCGCCGACGCTGACAATCAGGCCGGTGTCTGAGGCGTCGAGTTGAGCGTGGCCGTCATCCCATGAGGATTGGATCCAGACATCGCGGCCAAGTTCTCGCGCGCGGTCGGCCAGCATCTCCGCAACCTTTTCCGGTTCCGGAGTTCGCGTTTGGTACAGGATGCCGACCCGTTGCATATGACACGCCAATCTGCGGAGAAAGCGCGGCGTGGAACGGGGCGGCGCCTCCCGACGTTGTTGGAAAGGCGGCTAGTGCCCCTGCCCCGCCGTTATGCCTCGTCCTTCACTATCTGAATAAGCACTCCCGCGGCGCTCCTGGGGTGGATCCACGCAAAATCGTCGTTGGGCTGGCCGATGAGCTTCAGGCCCTTGCTCTGCACGTAGTCCGCGGCGGTTTTGACATCCTTTGTTGCAAAAGCAAGGTGGTGCATCGTGCCATCGGCGCGACCGCCGTACTTCTCGAGGAACCTGGCAGTGCCACTCGTTCCGTCATCCGGCGTGATGGCGACGACACCGCCTCCACCATCGCCCATGCGGATATTCAGCACGCGCACGTTGTCAGACTCGATCTTTCGACCGCCCTTCAGGACGTTGGTCTTGAGCATGTCAACGCGCATTCCGATGGCATTAGTCCAGAATTGTCGCGCCTTATCAAGGTCGGCGGAAACAACGCCGATGTGATTCATCCGCGTGAAGATGCCCTCGCCCTGATAGCGTGTGCCGACGTGGTGGTCATCCGTGAACCAGATTTCCAGCAGGATGCCCATGCAGTCACGCGGATGGAAGAAGGCGACGCTGTCAAAGGGCTGATTCTCGGCCAGCTCCTCCGGAGAAATCGCGATCTGCTGAAGGCCGGCTGCCCGCAGGTGGGCGACGTCATCGGGCACGTTGGTGGAATGCAGGCAGATGTGATGGAGAGCGCCTGCTCCACCGCGCTGCTCGATGAAACGGTGAGTGCCGCCGGGCGTTGTGCCGTCTATGGGCGGGGCGTTCATCTCAAGCTCGGCGTTGCCAATGGGGATATCGAGGATGTCCGTGGGATCAGGCCCGCGCTGCTTGCTGCCCTCCGGCAGCGGGGAGCGGGTCTCATCGACGCGGAATCCAAGACCGTCGGCAAAGACGGACTTGGCTGAAATGAGGTCTGCGATTGCGATACCGGCGTGGTGGATACGATCAAACAATTCTGTAGTCCTTCTCTTTCAGTTGTTGGTTATCTTGCCGGGGGCTGGAAAAGAGGTGCGGGAGGAGGGGTCAACTCATCCTTGACGATCTCGATGAGCACGCCGGCCGCGCTCTTCGGATGGATCCAGGCGCTGTCGTTGGTCGCCGGACCGATGAGCTCCAGACCGCGATCCTTCACCATGTCCGCCGCCGCCTTGACGTCCGCCGTGGCGAGCGCGATGTGGTGCATCGTGCCCCCTGCGCGCGCGCCGTACTTCTCAAGGAATCGCGCCGTGCCGCTCTCGCTATCGTCGGGATGGACGCAGACGATACCGGAGTCGCCCATCGGCAGATCGAGAACGGTTACGTTGTCGGATTCGACGTGACGGCCGCCCTTTAGGACGTTGGACTTGAGCATGTCGACGCGGAAGCCGATGGCGTTGGTCCAGAATTGCCGGGACTTCTCAACATCCGTGGCAACGACGCCAATGTGCGCCATGCGTGTGAAGACGCCTTCGCCCTGGTAGCGGACATCGACGCGGTGTTCTTCCGTCGTCCAAATCTCCAACAGGATGCCGAGGCAGTCGCGCGGGTGGAAGAAAGCGACGGTGTCCCACGGCTCGTTGGCGGCCAGGACGTCGGGGGGGGCGGCGATCTGCTGCAGGCCGGAGGCTCGCAGGTGGGCGACGTCATCAATGATATTCGTGGTGTGCAGGCAGACGTGGTGAAGCGCGCCAACGCCGCCGCGCGACTCAACGAAGCGATGCACTCCTGTGCCCTCTGCCGCTGCGGCGTTCAGTTCAAGTTCGGAATGGCCGATCGGAATATCAATGATGTCCGTGGGGTCTGCCCCGCGCTGCTGACGTCCGCCCGGCAAGGGAGAGCGAATTGCGTCCACGCGCAACCCGAGTGCGGCGGCGAATATGTCCGTGGCCCCTTGAATATCACCGACGGCGATTCCGGCGTGGTGAACGCGGTCAAACATGTTGTGTACCTCCGATAGATTGCGTTGTCCATTGAGGGTCATGGCTTCGCTATAGGTATGACCCGTGTGGAAAGCATAGCGCGTATGGCGGCGGGTGGGAAAGTCTTTAGGGGTCGGCGGAAATGATGTCGATGTCCTGCATCCGCTCAAAATGCCTTCGATTGTCACGCGCGCCCCGAAGGAAGCTAATTGACCAGTCTGAGTCTATGAGGTAGCGCATTGAGGCTAGTCACGGGGATAGTGGCGTGAGCCTGTGATTCGAGACTCATAGATCATCTCGATGAAGTCCTCGCTGACGATGTCTTTCCATCCGCCTGCCGCGCTTAGAAAGCGTTCCAGTCTGGTCTCGTAGTCCAGTTCTTCCTTGCCGGTCTTCGCGATGTGGCCGCCCTGCACCGACACAAGCACTTCTTTGCCCTCTTCCAGGTCAAGAGGTTCCAGCGGCGTTAGGACGCCGTTCTCGTATCTCGCTCGCACGGTTGCCATCGTGATCCTTCCCTCCAGGGCTCGTTGGACAGGCTCGCCTATACCATCCGCCTGCCAGTATAGCGCGCCGTTGTTTCAACGCCCCTACGGTGTGAAGGAGGAGGCGGCTTCTATGGCGCGGTTGATTAGCCAGAAGGGGACGATGCCGAGGAGGATGACTCCTGCGACGCTGATGGCCATCGATATTCGGAGCGAAATGGAGCGTGAGGATTCGGTTGCGGTGTTTGTCGGGCCGCCGGACTGCCAAAGTCGGCGGGCGGGGCGCAGGTAGTAGTAGGCGGAGACGAAGCTGTTGAGGGCGCCTGCCAGCGCCAGCCACCAGAGGTCGCCCTGCACTGCCCCGTAGAAGAGGTAGATCTTGCCGACAAAGAGACCCGTCGGCGGGAGGCCGACAAGGGAGATCAGCGCGACGGACAGGACGATGGCGGCGAACGGGGAACGCGCAAAGCCGCCCGTCAGGTTTTCGATGGAATCGTCGTCGTTTGGCGGAGTGAGGGCGATGACTGCGCCAAATGCGGCGAGGTTGGAGAGGGTGTAGGCGGCGAGATAGAAGAGGACGCCGCTCGTTGCGAGTTCGTAGACGGCAACGCCAATAGGGATGTTTCCTATTTCCTCCATTGAGGCGAAGGCGACAACGCCAGAACCGCCACTGCCCATCACCGCTACTCCAATGAGGATGTAGCCGGCCTGCGCGATGGTGCTGTAGGCGAGCAGTCGTTTGATGTTGGTCTGCACGATGGCGACGATGTTGCCGATCGTCATCGAGGCGATGGCCAACGCGCCGATCAGCAACGGCCAATCGAGCGCCTCAAGTCCCGATTCGCGGAACGCAATCATAAAGACTCGCACGAGGACGGCGAATCCCGCGGCCTTGGATACTACAGAGAGGTAGCCGACGATTGGGGTGGGCGCTCCCTCGTAGACGGGCGGCACCCACATTTGGAACGGGACGCTCGAAATCTTGAAGCCGAATCCCACGATGATCAGCACTCCCGCAAGGATCAGCGCAAGGTTGTTGGCGATGCCGCCCTCCGCTACACGCTCGGCAATCACGCCCGGCATGTCCGCGATGAATGTCGTTCCCGTGAGGCCGAATAAGATGGCCATGCCGTAGAGCATGACGGCGGTCGCGACGGCGCTGAGGAGCAGGAACTTGAGGGCGGATTCCGTCGAGCGCGCGTCCTTGAGGAGGGCGATAAGGGCAACGAGCGCGAATGTCTGAATCTCCAGGGCCAGGACAATGGAAATGAGCTCTCCCATCGAGACGAGGAGCATCATGCCGACCGTTGCCAGCAGGAGCAGGCCGTAGTATTCGCCGTGGAATCGTGGCAGTCGGCGCTCCACGTAAGCGGGGGAGAAGAGAAGCGCCAGCAGTGTCCCGCCCAGCACAACGAGTTTGAAGAACGTGCCAAACAGGTCCGTGATGACGACGCCGGAATAGCTTGAGCCGGAGGCATCTGATGTCCACAGCCACACGGCAGCCACGCCGGCCACAACGACACCCGCCACGCTCAGCCACGCAAGGATGCGCTTGTCGCGGGCGACAAGGTCGGTAAGGACGACGGCGATTGCCGTGAGCGTCAGGATGATCTCCGGCGCGAGATGGCCGAAGTCGATGCCCAGGCTAGAGGCGTCAATTGGCGTTGGCATAGCCGCCTATCCTCCGCCCACCAGCAGGGTTACGGCGTCGCGGAAAACGTCCGACACCAGTGCCGGATAGACGCCAACGATGATGATCGGCACGACAAGCAGGGCCATGGCGACGATGTCCGTTGGCGACGCGTCCTTGATTGCATTCCAACGATCCTTGATCGGGCCGAGCAGTACGCGTTCCACCGTCCAGAGGATGTAGCCCGCCGTCAGGACGATGCCGAGCACGGCGAAACCGGTCGCCAACGGATAGGCGTCAAAGCTGCCGAGTAAGACCATCAGCTCGGCGGCGAAACCGCTCAACAGCGGCAGGCCAAGGCTTGCAAGTCCGGCCAGGATAAAGACCGCGCCCACAACCGGCATCCGACCGATCAGGCCTCCAAGGTCCGGTATGTGCCGCGTGTGCGCGTTCTCGTAGATGATGCCGACGACAAGGAAAAGGAGGCCGGTTATCGTGCCGTGGGCGAACATCTGCAGCGCCGCGCCCGTGACGCTCACGGCTCCGAGCGACGCGACGCCCAACAAAACAAGTCCCATGTGGCTGACGCTGGAGTAGGCGATGAGCCGTTTGAGGTCGGTTTGTCGGAAGACGACCGCCGCGCCGTAGAGGATGCTGACAACGGCAAAGACCACGAGCATTGGCGCCCAGTTTTCCATCTCAGTGGGGAACATGCCGACGTTGATGCGAATCAGGCCGTAGCCGCCCATCTTTAGCAGGACGCCGGCGAGTAGCACGCTGACGGCGGTCGGGGCGTCCGTGTGCGCGTCCGGCAACCATGTGTGGAGTGGCCAGACGGGCAGCTTGATGGCAAAGGCGATAAGGAACATGAAGAAGATCGCATCAAGGCTAAGGAAGGCGAGACGGAGCGTGCCCTCCTGCCCTGCCAGCGTCATCACCTGCATGTCGAACGAGCCGACGGCAAAGCGCAGCGCCAAAACGCCGACAAGCATGAACGCGCTGCCAAAGAGCGTGTAGAGAACGAATTTCATCGCGGAGTATTCGCGGTGGCCGGTTCCCCACATGGCGATGAGGAAATACATCGGCACCAGTTCGACTTCCCAGAAAAGGAAGAAGAGAAGCAGGTCGCCCGCGACGAACACACCCATCACGCCGGTCAGGAGCACCAGCAGCCAGACGTGGTACTCGCGGACGCGCTCCTTGACGTGCCAGGAGCCGAGAACGGCCACCACGCCAAGCAGCGCCGTCAGGAATACGAGCGGCATGGAAAGGCCGTCGATGTTCAGGAGGTAGGAGGCGTTGACGCCGGGTATCCACGGGTTCGTGCCGTACTTGCCCAACTGCTCGACGATTGGGCCGTTGGCGTTGTAGGCGAGCCATGCGTAGGTGGCGAGGGCAAGATCGAGGATGACCGCGCCGAGGGCGATGCGGCGCACCAGCATCTGATCCCTGCCCGCCACGGCAATGACCGCTGCTCCAAGAACGGGCATGAAGACAATCAGGGATATGAGGCCGTCGAAGGCTTGCATCGTCTAGCCCGTGCCTCCCCACACGATGTACCCGGCCACGATCAACACCGCGCCAATGGATAGCACGGTTATCGACATTTGGAGTTGGCCGTTTTCGACGATGCGGCTTCCCTTGCCGACGTTGCGGCCCACAAGGCCGAACGTGTTGACTGCCCTGTCCACGATGCCCTTTTCGCTGTCGAACCAGGCGAGGAATCGCCAGAGGCCGCGGTAGAGAATCTTCCGCACAAAGATGTTCTCGTAGAGCTCGTCCATGTAGTACTTACGGGTTAGCAGGTTTGCGATGGGGGCGAGCGGGCCGCTGACGGACGGGGCGCTGGTTGCGCCGCCTCGATAGAGGGCGGTCGCGATGCCTATTCCGAGCAGCCCGGCTAAGAGGCCGAGGGCGGCGGGGACGATATTGATGTCCTCGGCGTGCGCGCCGAGCGGCTCAAGGAGGTTCGTGAACCAGTGGAGAGATGGCGCGTTAATGAACCATGAGACGACGGCAAGGACGGCAAGGATCGCCATTGGAATGAGCATGACGCGCGGGGACTCATGGGGCGCGCCGCCGTGACCCTCGTCGTGGGTTTCATGGTCGTCTGTCGCAGCATGTGCCTCCTGCGCCTCGCCGCCGCGATACTCGCCGTGGAACGTCATGTAGAGGGCGCGGAAGATGTAGGCGGCGGTCATGAACGCGCCCGCAAGCGCGAGCACGAATAGGAGCGTGCCTAGCGTGCCGCCATGTGACCACGCGATGCTCAGGATTTCGTCCTTGCTCCAGAATCCGGAGAACGGCGGTATGCCGGCAAGGCTCAGCGAGCCGATGAGAAAGACGCCGTAGGTCAACGGCATCGCTTTGCGGAGTCCTCCCATCAGGCGCATATCAAACGTGCCGGTGGCGTGATTGACGGAGCCGGAGCCGAGGAAGAGCAGCGCCTTGAAGAAGGCGTGGTTGAACAGGTGGAAGAGCGCCGGGCCGAGCGCGCCGAGTCCCAGCGCCAGGAACATGTAGCCAAGCTGGCTGACGGTGGAATAGGCAAGGACGCGCTTGATGTCGTTCATAACAAGGCCCATCGAGGCCGCAAAGACGACGGTGAATCCGCCGATGAGGGCCACGATTGTCCGCGCGGTCTCCGCCTCCTCAAATAGCGGCAGGAATCGCGCTACGAGGAACACACCGGCGGCGACCATGGTGGCGGCATGGATGAGCGCGCTGACGGGGGTTGGGCCCTCCATCGCGTCCGGCAACCACGTGTGCAGCGGGAATTGGGCGCTCTTGCCCGCCGCTCCCGCCATAATGCCGAGACAGATGAACGTTAGGCTCGCTCCAGTTAGGACGGCGCCGCCTGCGCGCAACAAGTCCATCGAAGCATCGGGGTCGCTGAGGGCGAATGTGACGGGGGTGTCATCAGGCCAGAGCAGGAAGATGCCGAGGATGGCGAGCAGGAAAAAGAGGTCGCCGAATCGGGTGATGATAAATGCTTTCTTGGCTGCTGCCGCGGCCGCCGGTCGCGTGAACCAGAAGCCTATGAGCAGGTAGGAGCACAGGCCCACGAGTTCCCAGCCGACGAATAGCAGGATCAGGTTGTTGGCGAGCACAAGCGTGAGCATCGCCGACGTGAACAGGGCCATGAACGTGTAGTAGCGAACGTAGCTCTTGTCGTCGCTCATGTAGCCGTGCGAGTAGATTTGAACGAGGAGGCTGACGGACGTGACGACGACCAGCATGATGGCCGTCAGACCGTCCAGAAGCAGACCAATCCGAAGCGCAAACTCTTCGACACGAACGATCTCGTGGAGGGGCAGGACGACCTCGTGGTCAGTCCAGACGGCGGAGAGTGCCCACAGGGACAGGAGGAACGAGAGGCCGATCGCGGCAATCGTCACGCCGGAGCCGATGCGCGTCACCGGCCCGAGCATGGGACGGATAATCAGCCCATTGATGACGGCCGCAGCCAGTGGCGCGGCGATGATGAGCCAGACTGCTGCCTCAGGCATCTTTAAAGTTGGCCCTCTCGCTCAGTCTCAGCGCGGTTGCGGCTCACATTGCGCCGTATCTCGGACATGGGTTGAGTTAGACCTTTCGCTCAATTTCTTCGGCGACGTGCTCACGGGCGCGGGGGATGCAGACCTTGAACTCGGCGAATTCATCGCCCCATTGCTCGACGCGGTCGGGCATGATGCGCGTGGGGAGGCCCTCACCCTCGTAGAGGGTTTTCCACATCTCCGCGGCCATCAGGCCCTTTACTCGTTTGAATTCAACCCACATGGTGTTGCCTACCTGTCACTTCTGTTGCATTGGGGGGACTATCTTGAATCGCCGCTCACTTCTTTGCTTGGGCTAGCGGACGCTCGGCAAGGCAATCGGGGCACGCGTCGGCATTGCTGGCTAACCTATCCAAATCCCAACTCTCTGGATGGTGGTAGGCGGCAAATTGCAATGTGCCTGGGTAAGGCTCATAGCTCTGAGCTTCCCAACCGCATTCTGCTTTGCGCATGAGGCCTTTAGGAACCCATTTATGAATGCGCCCTCGCATCTCAGATTCATAGGCTTCTTCCTCACGTCGCAACTCTGAGAAGCTCCTTTGAGGCGCGACCATTCGGTTGATCCGCTGGAAGTTGTCCACCATGGCCGCTACATTCGCAGAGCTTTTGTCTAGCGCCCGCTGGATGCGCTGCTCGTTGTATTCTGCCTCACGCCGTGTGCCGAATTGGTGAACCAGGACTACGTCAAACCGGCGCCCTGAGGTTGCTGTCGCGCCCGCTCCAATCGCGTGTTCTGTAAATCGGGCGGCGGGGTTGTTTGTCGAACAGACGTAGAAGCTGCCATCGTCGAGTTGCAGGATGTACGTGTAGAAGAACCCAGTGATCGTTATTTGGTCTGACCGCTCTTTCCGCTGCGTGTGATTCATCTTGTCCTCCACATAGAGTGAGCGTCTGCCAATTGCAGCAGAACTCCTGTCCTTAGTCCAATGCTCGGTTTCCAATTCACCCTGTGGATTCCCGCCTTCGCGGGAATGACGGGTGGGGGGCGGGAATGACGGGTGGGGGGCGGGAATGACGGGTGGGAGGGCGGGAATGACGGGTGAGGGGCGGGAATGACGGGTGGGGGCGGGAATGACGGGGTGGGGGTGGGAATCCAGAGCTGCCCGCAGGACGGCATCCCCCCACCCTGACCCTCCCCCGCAAAGGGGGGAGGGGATATTTTGCGGCGACCTCTCTCCCGTGGAGGGGGAGGGGATTTTGTGTTGATGCTCTGTCGTCATTGATTTTGTCACTTGAGGAGGTTTATTTCTGCGGCGTCTACTGTGTTGCGGCGGGCGAAGATTGTTAGGAGGATGGCGAGGCCGATTGCGACCTCCGCCGCCGCGACGGTGATGATGAATATGGCGAAGATGTGGCCGGCAAGCTCGTCGACGGGGGAGTAGCGGGAGAACGCGACGAGCGCGACGTTGACGCCGTTCAGCATCAACTCGATGGACATGAGAATGACGACGACGTTGCGCTTGGCCAGAACGCCAACAAGCCCGACGGAGAAAAGTCCGGCGGAAAGCAGGAGGTAGTGTTCAAGCGCGAGCGATGCCATTCCCTACCCTGCCTCACCGTTCGCGCGCTATAACGAGCGCGCCAATCGTCGTTACCAGGAGCAGGAGTCCAGCCAACTCGAACGGCAGGAGATAGGTGCTGAATAGCAGGTCCGGGAGGTGAGGCCCGGCGGAGGCGGCGTCACCAACCATCGGTGAGATCGTCTCGCCCCTGCCCTCGCTGCGCCAATCGGTGTTGATCATGATGTAGGCGAGTCCGGCAAGTGTCGCCCCGCCGGTCAGCAGTCCGAGCGGCCAGAGTCGAGCGGAATTGCTCGCGCGGTTGATCTGGGCCGTCATCATCACCGCAAAGACGATGAGGACGGCGATACCGCCGACGTAGATGAGGAACTGCGCGAGCGCGAGAAAGTCTGCGTCCAGCGTGATGTAGATGCCCGCCACGGCGGCAAGGCTGACGAGCAGGCCAAGCGCGGCGTAGAAGAGGTTGCGGGCCGTGACGACGGCAAGAGCGCCTATCATGGCGGCGGTCGCTAGAAAGAAGAAGGCTAGAGTGACCAACGCCCCGCCTCGTGCTCCTCGAGCTCGTCCTTGCCGGTGTGGCCGATCATCTCCATCTGCGGCCTGAACTGCGTGCGCGGCTTCTTGGGCATGGCCTTGAGGTCCTCGACGCTGATGATCATGTCCTCGCGGCCATACGACGCCTGCTCAAAGTCGCCGCCCATGTGGAGGGCATCGTAGGGGCACACCTCGACGCATAGGGCGCAGAACATGCAGCGGCCCGTGTCGATATCAAAGACATCCACGTGATAGTCGCTCCCGACCTGCGAATGTGGCTCGGGGTGCGTGACGATGCGGATGATGCCGAGCGGGCAGCCCTTGGCGCAGGTGGCGCAGCCTGTGCAGCGCTCCTCGTACCAGACGAAGGTGTTGCCCCGGAATCGCGGCGATTGCTCCAGCTTCTCTTCCGGGTACTGCGTGGTGAAGGGCTTGCGACGCATGTAGCCGAGCGTGACCATGAGTCCCTTGATCGCTCCTGCGCCAAATAGAGCCATGGTCGCCTCCTACACCCGCGCCGCGGCGGGCGCCGCCAACTGATTGTCGAATTTTGCGAGGCCGGGCACGCGGCCCAACAGGGCCAGCACGCCGACCGTCAGGCCAATGTTGATGACTGCGATGATGGCAAGCGCGGCGGCGGGCAGCGCCTCGCCCGGCTCCAGCGAGAATAGCGCCTGCATCGCCAGCACCTCCCCCGCCGTGACAAGGATGTTGATTGTCGCGAGCGGGAAAAGCAGCTTCCATGCGAGAGCCAGCATCTGGTCGATGCGAACGCGCGGCCACGTGCCCCGGAACCAGAAGAAGAGGAACACGATAAGGGAGGTCTTGAGGGCGAACCAGAGAATGCCGCCGATGTCGGGCTTCCAGCCGGCAAAGAAAAGGGTAACGATGACGGCGGACCAGCCGAGGGCGGCTACGTATTCCGCGCCGTAGATGAGGGCGAATTTCGTGCCTGTGTACTCGGTGTGGAATCCGGCAACGATCTCCGATTCCGCCTCGTTGATGTCGAACGGCGTGCGGTTCAGTTCCGCCGTGACGGCAATCAACATGATGAGGAATCCGAGCGGCTGTACAAGAACGAACGGGATGCCCTGCGCCTCCACGATCTCCTGCAGGCTGAGTGAGCCGGCGAGTAGGACGACAGACGTGACGGCCAATATGAGAGGCACTTCATAGCTCACAAGCTGCGCGACGCCACGCATCGCTCCATAGAGCGAGTACTTGTTGTTGGACGCCCAGCCCGCCGCAAAGGCAGCAAGCGATGAAATGGACGTTACGGCGATGACGTAGACGATGCCGGCGTCGAGATCAGCAACAGCCCAGCCATCGAAGAACGGCACGACGGCAAACAGGGCGATGGCGGGGGCGAAAAAGAGAATCGGCGCAATCAGGAAGACGAGACGGTCTGCGGCGCGGGGCGTCAGGTCTTCCTTGATGACAAGCTTGAGGAGGTCGGCGACGCCCTGCAATGCGCCGAACGGACCGACACGGTTTGGGCCGATGCGGTTCTGCATCCGGGCCACGAGGCGGCGTTCAGCGTAAGTGAGCATGACGGCGCTGCCAAGCAGGACGTTGACAACGATGAGGATGCCGAGCAAGGGCATCAGTATGTCGACCATGCCGACGGGCAGGAAAGTTTCGAGTATGTCGCGGGTTAGGTTGGCGATCATCGGTCAACCTCGCCGACGTTGATGTCCAGCGTGCCGAAGTTCACGATGAGATCGGCCAGTTTCCAGCCGATGCAGAGTTCGCGCAGGACGGTGAGATTTATGAAAGAGGGGGCGCGGATGCCGCAGCGGTACGGCGCGATGGTGCCGTCGCTGACCAGGTAGAAACCGAGCTCGCCCTTGGTGGCCTCGATGGCGCTGTAGACCTCGCCGACGGGCGGGCGGATAAAGAAATCGGCCTCGGTGCGCGTGATGCCTTCGGGCAGTTCGGCCATGCACTGGCGCACCATCTTCGCGGACTCTTTCATCTCCTGCAGACGCACCCACATGCGATCCCAGTTGTCGCCGTTCTGCGTCACAGGGACGTCAAAGTTCATGCGGTCGTAGACCTCGTAGGGGTCCTGCTTGCGGAGATCAAAGTTGACGCCGGAGGCGCGGAGGTTGGGGCCGGTGACGGAACATTCGATGGCGCGCTCGCCGGTCAGGGGCGCGATGCCCTTCATGCGCGAGACGAGGATTTCGTTTTCGAGCAGCAGTGCCTCGTATTCGGCCACGCGGTCCGGGAAATCATCAAGGAACTCGTTGACGGCGGCGTCAAAGCCGGGCGGCAGGTCGTGGGAGACGCCGCCGATACGCATATAGCTGAATGTTATGCGCGCGCCGCAGATCATCTCAAAGAGGTCCAGGACTTTCTCGCGTTCGCGGAACATGTGCATGAGGGGCGTGACCCACGCGCCGAGGTCGTTGATGAGGAATCCGAGCGCCATCAGGTGGCTGGCGATACGCATCAACTCGGAGGTCATCACGCGGAGATACTGGGCGCGCTCCGGCACTTCCACGCCTGCGAGCGCCTCCACGGCGCGGACGTAGGCGAGATTATTGGTCATGCCGGAGAGGTAGTCGAGGCGGTCGGTCAGGGTGATGACCTGCGTGTAGCTGCGTTCCTCCGCGAGCTTGGAACTGCCGCGATGGAGATAGCCGAATACAGGCTCGACGTCCACGACTTCTTCGCCATCAAGTAGCGCGCGGATGCGGAAGACGCCGTGCGTCGACGGGTGCTGCGGCCCGAGGTTGAGCAGCACCGGCTCGATGTTGCTGTAGTCGGGTGATTCCGCGTTGGTTGGGCGTTGTGGTGATTGCATTGTGGCTCTATGAAAAATCCTTGCGGAGAGGGTGGCCGGGGAAGCCCTCCCACAGGAGAATCCGCTTCATGTTTGGATGGCCGACGAATTCGATGCCGAACAGGTCATATATCTCGCGTTCCTGGAGATTCGCGCCTTCCCAGACGGGTGTGACGGACGGCACGCTGAGGTCATCCCTGCCCCACACACGGACCTTGAGTGTTGCCTCCTGGTTGCGGCGGATGGAAAGCAGGCCGTAACGCACCTCGAAACGGTCGATGAAATCGACGGCGTCGACGGAACGCAACATTTGGAAGTCGGTCTCATCGTCGTCACGGAGCAGGCGGCAGACATCGGCGATGGCGTCAGGAGAGACTACGACCCATTCGTCGCGAGATTCCTCCACGGCGTCCGGCAGCGTGGCCCGGAGTTTGTCGGCTATGTCGTGACCTGAAATTGCGGTAGTCATGCGGCCTCAGGAGATAAGCTTTCTGAGTCGCGGCGCGCGCTCTTTCACGAGGGAGTCGCGCTTGATCTTTTCCTGGAGTTTGAGGAGTCCATGCAGGAGGGCATCGGGGCGCGGCGGGCAGCCTGGCACGTAGACATCCACAGGCACGAGGCGGTTGACGCCCGGGACGACGCTGTAGCCCTGGTAGTAGGGGCCGCCGCTGGTGGCGCAGACGCCCATGGAGATGACCCACTTGGGGTTCGGCATCTGCTCATAGATGCGGCGGACAACGGGGGCCATCTTCCACGTGACGGTGCCGGAGACAATCATCAGGTCCGCCTGTCTCGGCGAGGCGCGGAAGATTTCCATGCCGAATCGCGCCTGGTCGAATCGCGGCATGACTGCGGCGATCATTTCAAAGGCGCAGCAGGCGAGCCCCAGCGTTACCGGCCAGACGGAGTTGGAGCGTCCCCAATCGAGCAGCGCATCGAGCGATGTGACGAGGACGGAGCGGTTGAGCTCTTCGGTAACTTCAATTGGCTCATCAACGTGTTGCTCGGTCGCGAGGGCGCGCAGGCGCTCAATGACTTCTCCCTCTTCCGTGTCGAGCTGGTTCGTCGTGACGGTCAACGGGATGCCGTAGGGCGATGGAAGTCGCTCAGGCCCCGGCGGTGTGGGCATCATTTCTGCCACTCAAGCGCCTCCTTTTTCCATTCATAGAGGAATCCGACTAGCACGAGTATGAGGAATAGCGCCATTCCGGCAAAGGCGACCCATCCCAACGCAAGGAATCTGGCGGCCCATGGCAGGAGGAAAATGACCTCCACGTCAAAGATAACGAATAGCAGGGCAAACAGGTAGAAGCGGAAGTTGAACTGCACGTTGGCTTCGCCGGTCGGCTCCATGCCGGATTCATACGTCATGCGCATGAAACGGGGTTCTTGATCCGGGGGGGTGGAGGGGCGAATGCGGACGCGCTGCAGAAGCCCGGAGAACACCATGAGGCTGACAGGAACGACGAAGGCGGCAACGCCCATAGCCGCGATGATCCAATACTTGCCACTTTCAACCACTTTGGTGGCTCCTTCAGGCAGGTTGGGCTACGCTTGCCGCCATAGCTAACTCTATGTACGCGCGCGCGTTCATGTCAATGGCGCGGGTTTTTTCTCGGTTCGCGATGTCAGTTGAACGGCCTCTCTGTTGGCATTCCGCGTTCTGGCGTTAGTCCGGGCGACGAGCCATGAGCGCGTCCCTCGACCCGTGCCGTATCTTAAGCACATGACGACATCCACTGAGCCGATTCTAAGCGTCGAAAATCTGCACACATCCTTTTTCACGCAGGAGGGAACGGTCAAGGCTGTGCAGGGGACGTCCTTTGCCGTTGAACGCGGGGAGATTCTCGGGATAGTCGGAGAAAGCGGGTGCGGAAAGACGACGGCGGGCCTATCTGTGATGGGACTGATAACCCACCCCGGGCGTGTGGTGGACGGACGGATTCGTTTTCGTGGCCGAGACCTGGACGAGATGGACGAGGATGAGCGCCGCATCCTGCGCGGCGAGGCGATGGCGATGATCTTCCAGGACCCGCAGGCCTCGCTTAATCCCCTGATGACGGTCGGCGACCAGATCGCGGAGATATTCCAGGCACACGGCAGAATCGGGGCTGACGAGGTGCGCCAACAGACGGAAGACGCGCTGGCGTCACTCGGGCTGGCCGATCCCGCTTACGTCATGAATAGCTATCCGTGGCAGATGAGCGGCGGCATGTGTCAGCGCGTCATGCTCGCGATGATGCTGGTGCTGGAGCCGGAGTTGCTCATCGCGGATGAGCCGACATCGGCGCTGGACGTGACGTTGCAGGCCGAGATACTGGAGCGAATACTGCGGCTGGCAAAGGAACACGGCACGGCGGTCATCCTAATCACGCACGACATGGGCGTTATCGCCCGCGCGGCGGATCGCGTGATGGTGATGTATGGCGGTCGGGTTATGGAGGCTGCCGATACGGTCACGTTGTTCCACAATCCGCAGCATCCGTATACATCGGCGCTGCTGAACTCCGTGCCGCGGCTGGACAGGGACATGCGGCCGTTACGCGGGGTGCCTGGCGCGCCGCCTGACCTGCTCAATCCGCCTGATGAATGCCCGTTCCTGCCCCGCTGCAACAAGGCCACGGTTTTGTGCCGGACGCAGCCAATGCCGCCGTTAACAGCGGTCGGCGATGGGCACACCCTTGCCTGCTACAACCCGATGACGGGGATAGAGCACCGGAACCGGGCCGACTAGTTGGCGGGGTGAGGCGCGGGGAGCGGTCAGGAGAAGGTAATGCACGGTCCCTCGTCGGTCATGAAAAGGCGACGCAGGTTTCCTTTGTGGAGATGAGGATCGAGTCCTGGCGGAATTGAGAGGTGTAGGCATCCGCGACTTCGTCGATGTTGTCGCGTGCATCGTCCCCGGGCGGCGCGAGAATCAGCAGCACCTTGCTCCGCTCTCGCAGGATTTCGTCGTCATCGTCGCCGCGCCACTGGCCGTGCGCGTCAAGGACAGTGAGGCCGTCAGGGAAACGCGGCGTAACTTCTTCGGCCAAGAATTCCCGCCACGCCTCGTCGGTCACGACTTCTGCCTGGCCGCTGTTTCGACCCATGAATAACTGATATTCGATCCACGCGTCGCCGTCGTCGCAGGTTATGGCGGTTTCGGACCCGGAGCAGGCGATAGCGGCAAGGGTGACTGAGGTGACCAGCAGAAGAATGGCGCGCTTCACTATTCCACTCCTTGTCGGTTGATGACGATTTTTGCCGTGCCCCTGGCGTTGAATTGGATGAGGGGGCTGCGGTTCTTGGGCCAAATCGAGGATGCGAAGAGGATGCCCGCGAGCACGCCGAAGATTAGCACGAGCGATAGTCTGATCACCGCTATTTCCCTCTCACATGGCTGGGCTTCATGGATATTGTTGCACTGTCGGGTTGGGTGCGCGTAGGGGGTGGGGACGGCGGCGGGAGACGGGTGGGTTGGCGGTAGGGGGTTGGGTTGCATTCCGGGAAGAAGATTCCCGCTTTCGCGGGAATGACGGACATGAATGGCGGGAATGACGGTGGGGCTGGAGGTTATGGTTGGCGGCGTTTGTAGGCTCGCCAGGCGATGAAGGCTATTACGGCCACCACTAACAGGATGAGGGTGGCGTTTTGGTAGGGGCCGGTGAATTCCGCGATGTTCTCCCAGTTCTCGCCAAGCACGCGCCCGACGTATGTGAGGATAAGGCTCCAGAGCAGCGTGCCAAGCGTTGTAAAAAGGAGAAACCGGCCGATGTTCATGCGGGTGTAGCCGGCGGGGACGGAGATGATGCTGCGGATGATGGGGATGAGGCGGCCAAAGAAGACGACGGCCTCGCCGTATCGCTCAAACCAGGCGGCGGCGCGGTCAAGGTCGATCTCGGAGATAAAAACGTATTTGCCATACGCGGCAACAAGGCGACGCACACCGGCCTCGCGGGCTATATAACCGACGGCATAGAGAATCATCGCGCCGATGACTGAGCCAGCGGTTCCGGCGGCCACGACGCCCCAGAAGTTCATCTCCCCGCTTGCGGAAAGCGCGCCGCCGAATGGGAGCACGAGTTCGGAGGGTATCGGCGGAAAGATGTTCTCGATGGCCATCACCAGGACGATGCCGGGGTAGCCGATGGCAAGGATGAACTCCTGGATCCAGCCGCCGACGGTGTCCATGAGGGCCGTCATCGCTTCAACGTTCACAAAGGGGTGGCGCGTAGAGCTGCACTGGGTTCCCGCTTTCGGGGGAATGACGAATCGAGGGGCGGGTCACGCCTTTAGGGTCTCCACAAGCCAGTTGACGGCGATGTCGACGGCCTCGACGTTGCTGCGGAACCGGTGGCCCGCGCCGGGGAGCATCATCAGTTGAGTGGTGGCGGGATCGGCTGCTGAAAGCAGCGCCTGCGCGTCCTCGGGCGGGACTACATCGTCGGCGTCGCCGTGCATCAGCAGCAGGGGACGCGGAGCGACGCGGCGGACGGAGGCTGTGACGTCCATCTCCTGGTATTCATCGGCCCAACGCTGCGGGGACGGCGGAAAGTTTGGGTCGCGGATGATGCCTACATCCCGCGCGTTTTGAATCATCTCCTCCGGCGAACGGTTCCATCTCGAGCGGGCCGGCGAGGCAAAGGAGAGGACGGCCGCAACCTCGGGGCGTCGGGCGGCAACGTGTATAGCGACGCGCGCGCCCATGCTTGAACCGAGCACACCGATGCGGTCGATATCGACCTCTGGCCGTTCCCACACCCATGACAGGACGGCTTCAAGGTCTTGCGCCCAGCCGAGGGGGTGAAAGTTGCCGCCACTCTCGCCTGTTCCCCGGAAGTTGAAGATGACGGCTGCGAGTCCGCGGTGGGCGCAGAGTTCGGCGATCTCGGCGTAGGTCAGGCCCTCATCCGTTGGCGCTGAGAGCGTGATGTCCGCAGTTGGCGTGGGACGCGCGGCGGGGAGGCCGTGGCAGATCACGACGGCGGGGTGAGGCCCCTGCCCGTCCGGCAGAGAGATTGCGCCGACGAGCGAGATGCCGCCGCTGTCGATGGTGATGGGTTCTGTCGTTACGGGCATCGTCGGTTTGTCCCTGCAACCCTCAGATCGGTATGGCGACTACCTTACGAAGCGTTGACGGGCGCGGGGGCGGACGGGGTCGTTCCACCACGCCTGCCCCCAATAAACGGCAACGTCCCGAAGCTCCGTGTTTCCCAGGACACGATGACCTGCGTGGCGGTGAAGATGGAGCTGTACGTTCCGGAGACCACGCCGATGATCATGACAAAGAGGAAGTCTCGGATCGACACGGGGCCGAGCAGGAACAGCGCCAGGAGAACGACAAGTGTCGTAAAGCTCGTGTTTAGGGAGCGCCCCATGCTTTCCATGATGGAGTAGTTGGTGGTGGCGACGATGTCGCGGTTCGTGTCTCTCAGGATGTTTTCACGGATGCGGTCAAAGAGGACGATGGAGTCGTTAATGCTGTAGCCGAGCAGGGTCAGGACGCCGACAAGGAACATGCTGCTGATCTCAAGGTGGAGCCACTGGGAGCCGACGAGCAAAAAGAGACCTGCGATGGCAAAGGCCGCGGCGATGTCATGCACGAGGGCGATGATGGCCGCGATGCCATATCTGAACGGGTGACGGATGCTGCGGAAGGCGTAGACGATGTATCCAAGGATGCCGATAACCGCAATGAGTACGGCGACGAGACCGTTGCGAACGGTTTCACGGGCGACGGCGGGGGAAACGAGGTCAAAGCTGTAGCCTTCCATCTCACCGGCGTGCTCCTCTAGAGCATTCCGCACGTCAAGTTGCTGTCGTTCCGACTCCTCCGCCACAGGGAGGCGCAGGAAGTACTCGCGGTCGCCAAGCCCCTGCACCACTGCGCTCTCGTAACCGAGCGCATTGATGGCCCTCTCAATGTCCTCCTGCGGAGTCACCTCGACAAACACAACATTCACTGCCGCGCCGCTACTGAACTCGATGCTGAATCGCAGGCCGGGGCCGAGGACAAGGGCCGTCAGGCCGACAGTGATCGCAATGATCGAGAAGAGGAAGTAGGCGGCGCGGTATTTTGCAAAGTTAATCACTGTCTGCTTCCCCTTACGGAATATAGAGCCTGGTCTTGCGCAACGGCTCGAAGTTGGATACGAGACGCAGGAGGCGGCGGGTGATGACCAGCGCGGAGAACATGCTGAGGATGATGCCGATGGCCAGCGTCAACGCAAAGCCCTGCACGAGGCTCGCGCCGAGTCGCTCGCCGAACCAGAAGAGGATGGCGGCGATAATCAGCGTGGTAAAGTTGCCGTCCCTAATGGCGGGCCAGGCGCGGTTGAAGCCGATATCGATTGCGGAGCCCATGCTGCGGCCGGCGCGTAACTCCTCCTTCATGCGTTCAAATATCAAGACGTTAGCATCGACCGCAAAGCCGAACGACAGCACGAACGCCGCGAGTCCGGAGAGCGTCAGGACGACGGGCATCGACTTGAACACGCCGAGCACGAGGACGGCGTAGATGATGAGGGCGGCAGCGGCGACGACGCCGTTCATGCGGTAGTAGAGCATCATAAACAGGGCAACGAGGAGGAGACCGACCAGACCGGCGCTCAGACCCTTGGAGAGGGCGTCCGCGCCAAGGAATGCGTCAACGTCTCGTTCAAGGATTGGCTCACGCGCGAGAGGCACGGGGAACGCGCCCGCATTGAGTTGAATTGCGAGAATCTGCGCTCGTTCAAGGTCGAGGCCGGTAATGCGGGGGCTCTGGGGAATCTCACCCTGCACCCGTGGGTTAAGCACCAGTTCATCGTCAAGGAAGATACCAATGAGTTGGCCTGTGAGTCGGCGTGTGGTTAGGCGGAACGCCTCCCGTCCTTGCCGATCAAACTGGAATTGGACCTCCGGCGCGCCGGTAGTTGGGTCAAACGTGACCGTCGCGGAGCCGGGTTCGAGGCGATCACCGGTGAGTTCCACTTCTTCGCCGTCAACGGTGGCCCGCGCTATCTCCCATTCGAGGCGGAATTCGGGAGTAGGTTCGGGGGTTGGGGTTTCCTCGGCGGCCTCTTCATCGTCGGTGGCATCAGCCTCCGGCGTGGCCTCAGCGTCTGTCGTTTCGTCCAATTCGGTGTCGGTTTCATCATCCGGTTCGATGGGGATGGGGATGAGCTCACGGAAATCGAGGACGGCGGGCGCGCCGATGAGGTCCTTGGCGGCCTGCACGTCCTGCACACCCGGGAGCTGGACAACGATTCGGTTTGCGCCGAGCGTCTGGATGAGCGGCTCAGCAACGCCGAACTGGTCGACGCGTGTGCGGATGACCTGGACGACACCCTCCAACTGCTCGGGCGAGGGATTGGGATCAAGGGTCTCGTATACGAGGTGGACGCCTCCCTGGAGGTCGAGTCCAAGGGTCAGGCCGAGTGGCGTGTCATCCTGGCCGCGCTCGATGTCAGTGAGGGGTATGAACCACTCGTCCTGGGTTATGCTGAGCGCCGCAAGCAAAACGAGCAGAATAATGGAGCCGGGAATAATCCATCTACGCAGCCGCAGGGCGGCTGCCATTAGCACACCTCTCAGTCGCTCCAACTCAGTTTCCTCTCCTCACCGCGTTGTCCCCGCGCTCCCCTGCCAGGGGGCCGAATCTCGTTTCCCATTCGTGTCGGGCGAGTGTGATCGCCTCTTCGGGAGTCGATACGTCACCTGTGGCCAGCGCTTCACTGACGGCCTCAAGGATCAGTCCCAGTTGTGGGCCGGGACCGACGCCGAGAGCTTCCATAAGTATGTGGCCATCCATCAACGATGGCGCAGCCGTGTCCTCACCGGGCTCAGCGAGAATCGACTCCATAACTAGGCTACAATGGCTGACTCGCCTACGCCACTCATTGGCGTCCAGCATGGGGCCTTTTGCAGCGAGAAAGTCGGCCATGCTCAGCCACAACGCGCCTATTGCGGCATCTCCCAGATTACGGTTGTACCGATAGAGGGCGCGGCGCGTTGGCGTTTCCAGGTTGTTGCTTAACTGCATAGGCCGCAGGTGTTGGCGCACGACGAGCGTGACATATGCGATGGCGCGGCGGCTGAAATGCAGTCTTTCCATCACGGCCTCAACAATCTCGGCGCCCTGCTCAGGATGGCCGAGAAAGCGCGTCTTGCCCGACTCCT
The DNA here is from genome assembly GCA_965205915.1 of Dehalococcoidia bacterium. GTDB lineage: Bacteria > Chloroflexota > Dehalococcoidia > UBA6926 > UBA6926 > VXMO01. The sequence goes on from OZ242191.1 coordinate 408,860, forward strand.
CCACCGTTTTTGTCCGCGGCTTTGCGACGTCATGGAGGAGGCAGGCGAACTTGGTCAGGGCAGCGCGGTCGACTCCGCCGGATACCTCTTCATCAAAGTAAGCGGCTGCTTCGTCACTCCACGGCATCTGATTGAGGAGAGGGTCGTTAGATCGAATCCCGGAATCAAGCAGGCCGTCCATGAACCCCACTGTTTCGATAAGGTGATTGAACACGTCCCAGTAGTGTTCTTTGGGCTGCGTGACGTCGCGGGCCTCATCCAACTCAGGGAGGATGTGGCTAAGGATTCCAAGGTCATCCAGTAGGCGCACGGCTGACTTGGAATCTCGCAACTCGAACAGGCGGCATAGTTCATATTGCAGGCGCTCCGGCGATGCGTCCGTGACATGAGCGGAGTCACGACGTGCCAGCGTGGCCGTTTCCGCGTCGGGAGAGAATCCGAGTTGTCCGGCCAGCCGCGCGAGCCGCACGAGGCGAATGCCGTCAACCACAAAGATACTCGGCCGGACGGCGCGCAAGACACGTTGCTTGAGGTCCGCGTAGCCTCCGAGGGGATCGATTAGGGCGTCCAAAGAGTGCCACGACTCCATTGGCACGGCCATAGCATTGACGGTGAAATCACGGCGTGCCAGGTCGGTGGCGATGTCGCCGCCCTCCGGTGGCGTAATGTCCAGGCGCGCGCGCTGCCCTGCCGCGTCCGCGGGGGCAAGGACACGCACATAGTGGCGGTTTTGATCCAGGTGGTAGAACGCGCCGCCGATCTCGTCCGCGAGCTGTCGGCCCAGCGCCTCAATGTTGGGAGAATCGACAACCAGATCCGCGTCCCTTGTGGGGAGGCCAAGTTGCATGTCACGGACAAGGCCACCAACGACCCACGCGGGAACTTGCCGCTCAGTGAGAAATTGCCGGGTTTGCTCCAGCAGGGCACCAATCGCTGTGCCACGGACGTTTGCGGGCGATACCATCTCCATCACCTTCGGCGGACGACGGGGGCGACGGGGCGCCTGAGTCGCCAAATAAGGTTGGGATCGGGGGGCGGGGCGGGCTCGCCGTTAGCGGACACCTGCCGTTCTTCCTGTTCGTCGGCGCGCATGTCGAGCGGGAACAAGTCCTTGATATCTTCCATCCTGTCGATGTAAACGACGCCGTGCAGGTGGTCGGTCTCATGCTCCAGGGCCTGCGCGAGGAGGCCGTCCGCCCTGATCCTGATCTCACGCCCGTCCAGGTCCAGGGCCTTGGCCGTGACGCGCTCAGAGCGAATGAGTGAGCCGCGCCAGCCGGGGATGCTGAGACAGCCTTCCTCGACTTCACGTTCTCCCACGCGGCGGATGATCTCGGGATTGATGAGGATGTGTTTCGAGTGTTCTTGCACGACGTTATCGTCCTCGTCGCGCGCCTCCGGGATCTCGATGTAGGCGACGCGGAGGTTTCGGCCGACCTGGTTCGCAGCAATGCCCACACCGTGCTCCGCGTGCATGCTTTCGATCATGTCATCGATGAGCGTGCGCAGCGCCTTTGTAATGGAGGGCGCGCGCCTCGTCTTCTCGCGCAGCACGGGATCGGATAGGCGACGGACAGGAATTACAGTCATAGGCGACGGGTTCAATTATAGCTAGGGGGGCGCTACATTTCTATCCGGCGGTCATGGGATCGACATCGATAGTCCAGCCGGGGGGGAGGGCGACGGTCTCAAGGAGCTCCGTCGGCTCGTCGGCGAGTATCGTTATCTGCCAGCGATAGCGTCCACGCAATCGCTCCCACTGCGCGGGCGCCGGGCCGATGATGCGGGTGTTCATTATGCCGCGAGAGCGGATCTCGAAGCGTAGTGCGCGGGCCAGCTGTTCCGCCCCCGACTGCGCGTCACGGCGGGAGTTTCGGGCACAGGTCAGGCGCGCCATGCGGCTGTACGGCGGGTAGCGTAATTGTCGTCTGAACTGCGTCTCCGTCATGTAGAACTGACGGTAGTCCTGCGCCGCGGCGGCCTGAATCGCCTGGTTGTCCGGCTCATAGGTCTGGACGATGACGCGGCCCGGCGCGTGGCCTCTCCCCGCCCTGCCCGCCACCTGACAGAGTAGTTGGAAGATCCTCTCCGAGGCGCGAAAGTCAGGCGAGTGCAGGCCGATGTCGGCGTTGACGACACCAACGACTGTCACGGCAGGGAGATCGAGTCCCTTGGCGATCATCTGGGTGCCGACAAGGATATCGGCGCGTCGATTCACAAACTCGGCAAGTATCGGCTCATGGCCGCGGGCCTCGCTAACGGCGTCGCTATCCCAGCGGATGACACGCGCGCCGGGAAAGGCGATCTCGGCCTCTGCCGCGACGCGCTCGGTTCCGACACCGATTGGGCGAATGGTGTTGCGGCGGCAGCGGGGGCAGCGTGTTGGGGAGCGGCGGTGGTCGCCGCAGAGGTGACACACGATTCGCTCGTCCGCGTGGTAGGTCATGACGGTGGTGCAGCGGCGGCATTTTGCCGTGTAGCCACATGCCCTGCACTGCACGGCCTGCCCCGCGCCACGACGATTCACAAAGAGGATCGCCTGCTCACCTCGCGAGAGGGCATCGGTCATGGACTCTCGCAGGGCGCGGGAGAACATGCTGCGGTTGCCGTCCAACAACTCTTGTCGCAAGTCGACGATCTCAACGTCGGCGAGGGGACGCTCAGTCCATCCGGTGTCGCTGCCGGCGGCGTCTGTGGTGATGCGGCCGGGGAGTTCTAGCAGCGTGATTTCGTTTCGGAGGGCGGCGTACATGGAGCCGACGTCCGGCGTGGCGCTGCCGAGCAGGACGACGGCGTTTTCGCGGCGGGCGCGTTCGATCGCGACCTCACGCGCGTGGTAGCGGGGGGCGGGTGATTCCTGCTTGTAGGTCCATTCCTGCTCTTCGTCAATGACGATTAGTCCGACGTTTGGCATGGGGGCGAGAGCGGCGCTCCGTGAGCCAATGACGATATCGAATTGACCCTCTTGCACGCTGCGCCATTCGTCATACCGCTCGCGCACGGTGAGGCCGCTGTGGAGAACGGCGACGCGGCCGGGGAATCGCTCCCAGAATCGTCCGATTGTTTGGGGGGTGAGGGCGATTTCCGGCACCAGCATGATGCCCTTCTTGCCCAACTCAATGACTCGACGAAAGGCCTGTAGGTAGACCTCCGTCTTGCCGCTGCCGGTGACGCCGTTTAGGAGGTAGACATCGCTGTCGCCTGCATCAAGGCTTGCGGTGACGTGATTGAGGGCGTCCTTTTGGTGGGGGGTGAGTTGGAGATCGGGCGCGGGCTGAGTGGCAGGACGTGAGGAGAGAGGATCGCGTCTTGTTTCGCGCTGTTCGAGGGCAATCAGGCCGGCCTGGGCAAGGGCGTCCCATGAGCCACGCGACGCGCCGGATATGCGGCGCAGGTCAGAGAGGCGCGCGCCGGGGTTAGCAGAAAGCGACTCGAGGGCATCCGCCTGCCGGAATGCGCCTGAGGCTCTCAGTTCGGCGGCTTTCGGTAGGAGTTGGTCGGCGGGGATTGCGGCGTTGATGTAGGTTTCGAGGCGGGGGCCGATTCGCGGGCCTTCCCAGACCTCGGAGGCGTCGAGATAGCCCCTGCCCGTCAGCGCGGTTACGTCACGGGCTGCCCTCGCGCCGAACTCGTCACGAATGGCGGCGGTTGTCGTTTCACCGGCAGCGAGAACGAAATCGAGTATCTCGGCGCGACGGGCTGAGACGGTTTCGATGGCCTCCTGCCCCTGCGGCGTCACGCTTACGATGGTCGTCTGTCGGCGCTCAAACGCGGGGGGCAGCATGGGGCGGTATGCGGTGTAGAGGGGTGTGTAATAACGAGCAGCGATCCACTCGCCGAGTCCAATCAGGGTCTCCGCTATGACCGGATCGTCCTCGATGAGCGAATCAACCGGGCGCGTGCGGGAGTAGCCGGGCTTTTCCGTGATCTTGAGGACGATGCCCTGGAATGTGTGGCGGCCAAAGGGGACGATGACGGCGTGTCCCGGTTGCACACGGTCGGCGAGTTCATCCGGCACCGCGTAGCTGAAGGAGCGGCGGTCTGCGCCTGGGGCGTTGACCGCTACCTGCGCGTAGGGCACGGGGGTTCTCCAAGACGTTGGGTGAGGATTGAGGTCGCCTTGCGGGCGGCGGCTGGATTCCCGCCTTCGCGGGAATGACGGAGATGAACGCGGGAATGACGAAAGTGAGCAATGGGGAGGGGATACTGGGTGGGAACAGGGGGGAGGGGATGACGGGTGGGAACAGGGAGGAGGGGATACTGGGGCTGCGTTGCTCTATTGCTCCCACATGCCGAGGCCGGACGCCTGCGCGTCGGCCTGGTCTGAGCGCAGTTCGGTTTCATAGCAGGGGTTGAGATTGAGCGAGAATTCGTAGGCGGTGGCGAGGCCGGCGGTGACCATCTGCCGATTGACGTGCGTGTCACCGACGAAGATGTGGCGCAGCAAACGGCCATATTGGTCGGCCTCCTCCAGGCATTTTTCAAGGCGCGCCTGCTGCCCCTCGGCGAGATGACTCGCGAGCGCGGTCGCCTCATTGAAGAGGGGCTCGTCGCTCTCGGGGGAGTCGATTCCGAGCAGGCGGACGCGCGCCTCAGGGCAGCATACATCCACAGTATCGCCATCAATGACGCGCGTGACAGTCACGGTGCGGTCTGAAGTAGCAACGACGGCTCCGTCAGGCGCGATTGTGAGCGTAGGGGTTGGCTCCGGATTCGAGCAGGCTTGCAGGATAAAGGTTAGGCCGATGAACAGGGCAAAGAGGGCTGCAAAGAATGGCTTATGGGAAACGCCGACAGAGCGGTAGACGAGCACGCCAAGTAATTCGGAAGCGGGAGGGGCGAGAGTAGTTAGCTCTCCCTCTCCTCGGAGACGGCCTCGGTCTCTACAGACTCCGTCGCAGGCGCGGCTACTGCAACTTCCTTGATGATGCGTCGGGCGCGGGCACCGGTCTTGATGCGCGCGCGGCGGCCGGTGCGGCCCCGTTGGTAGTAGAGGCGGGCGCGGCGAACCTTGCCCTGCCGGATGACATCGATACGCTCAAGGCGCGGGGAGTTGAGGAGGAATGTGCGCTCGACGCCGATGCCCTGGATAACGCGGCGAATGGTGATGTTGGCGTTGGGGCCGCTGCGTGTCATCCACATGACGATGCCTTGCAGCTGCTGCGTGCGGACGCGCTCACCCTCAACGACCCGGTAGTACACGCGGACGGTATCGCCCGGGCGGACGTGCTGGTAGTTGTGCTGCTTCGGGATTGAGGTCAGCAGATGCCCGACGTCCATGACTCATGTGCCTTTCCAAGTTGTTCCCGCGCGCGGGAACGGATGACGTATTTTTGGTTGCTCCAAGAGCTTGAGCCGCCGCCTGCTCATACGTGAGGGCGTACAGCATTAGTGAGTATACGACTAGAGGATGCCAGATAGCAAAGCTGCCGCGGTCTTTGCGTACCGGGGGGTGGGGGTTGTTGTATGGCGTCAAGGGGGTTTGGTTGCGCAATTGAGGTGGAGATTCCCGCGTTCGCGGGAATGACGGGTGGAGGGGCGGGAATGACGGGTGGGGGGGTGGGAGGGGGGAGGGAGGGGAGTGGACGGAATATGTTAGCCCTGCCAGCCGTTTTGGCGTAGGAAGTTTTTGTCGGCGGGGGTTAGGGGGGCGGTTTTGAGGAGATCCGGGCGGCGTTGGAGGGTTCGCAGCAGGGATTGTTCGCGCCGCCATTGATCGACGCGGGCATGGTCGCCGGAGAGGAGGATGTCCGGGACGGGTTCGCCCTCCCACTCTGCGGGACGGGTGTATTGGGGATATTGGAGGAGGCCGGAGGCGAATGAGTCGGCCTTGCCGGAGTCCTCGCCGCCAAGGACGCCCGGCACGCGGCGGGCAACGGCTTCGATGAAAACCATCGCGGGCAGTTCCCCGCCGGAGAGGACATAGTCGCCAATGGAGATTTCGTGGGTAATCAGATGTTGGCGGGCGCGTTCGTCAACGCCCTCGTAACGGCCTGAGACGATGATTATGTCATCTAAAGACGCGAATTGGTCAACGATTGCTTGTGTGAGCCGCTCGCCCTGCGGGTCCATCAGGACGACGGGCGAGATGGTCGCCCCTCCCCCACCGGTGTCATGTCGCGCTTCCTTAACGGCGGCTGCGAGCGGGGCGGCCTTGAAGACCATGCCGGGGCCTCCGCCGAAAGCGGTGTCATCAACGACGTTGTGGGAGCCCTCTCCGTGGTCGCGAAGGTTGTGCATGCAGAGCTCAAAGACGCCGTTACTTAACGCGCGGCCGATGATGCTCTCCCCCAACGGGCCGGGAAAGAGGCCGGGGAAGAGTGTGACGACGTGGACCTTCACAGGCGGGGCTTACGGCTGCCGGGTTGGGTGCTCATCCGTGCGGGGTTGGGTCAATACCTCAAGCAGGTGGGGCAGTACGGGCATGAGGACATCGAGACATTCCTGAACTGCCTTGGGGCTGCCCGGGAGGTTGATGATCAGCGTGCTGCCACGGATACCGACGACCTGACGAGAGGTCATGGCCATCGGCGTTTTGGCTACCGTCTGGGCGCGCATCTGCTCTGCCATGCCAGGCACGAGGCGGTCAACGACATCAATGGTGGCCTCCGGCGTCACATCACGCGGGCCAACGCCGGTGCCTCCGGTCGTGACTATCAGCGCGATTTCGCCGTTATCTGCCCAGTCGCGGAGTTGAGCGGCGATAATGGCGCGATCATCGGGAGTGATGGTTTTTTCGGCAACTATCCAGTCGGCTGCCGTGACCAGCTCTTCAATCAATTTTCCGCTTCGGTCTGCTCTATCGCCGGCAGCCCCGGAATCACTGGCAACAAGGACGGCAACACGAATATCAGTCATTTAAGCAGTGTAGCGCGCCACAGACCGGGCTTGCAGGGAGCGTGCGGGGCAGTGCATGACCGAGAGATCGGCCTCAGAGCATCCGGCGGCTGGAGTCATCGAGGGTTGGATAGGTCAGATCAAGCAAGGAGTTGAAGGCGATTTTCAGCTTCTCCCTATCTGTGTTGGTCCAAGTTTGGCCGTCCTTAGGTAGGGCTTCAAGCACGCCAAGGAGGGCCGGATGTACCTCATCGTGACGAACGATGCCGTTTTCGCTCGGCATGGAAGTTTTTTCGGTAATGATTTCGATTTTCGTCTCAGCGTCGGGTTTTTCGGTTCTGTCCACCAAATCTTTTCGGTTAGTAGCGGTTTTACGCTTTGTCCTTGTCCCCTGAACCCGCGAAAAAAGATTCGGATGAAGGTCTTTTCCGGCGTCCCGGGCAAAGGACACGAAAAAGCTCACCGCTTTCTCGGAGGTTTCCGTGCCGGATCCGGCGCCCTGGAACGCGGTCTTTATCTCACCCCTGGTGGCGCGCAGAAGATCGACGCTATCCAGGATGGGGCCGTAGCGTTCATCAAAGAGCGCGCCGAGGACGCGTCGCTTGGCCTCGGGGTTGTCCGCCTCAGCTAGCAGCGTAAGGCGAGGCTCAGTCTTTCCCGAAGGATCGGTCAGGCCAAAGAAGAAAAGCGCGCTCTGCACTGCAGATCTGGTCGAACCGGAGAAAGGCGTATTCCTCCATACGCTGCTGTCCAGACGCCCGGGCAAGGGAAGCAGGTCGGTCTTGAGATAGGCAACGAACGTCTCCCAGCTTTTGTAGGAGCCATAGGGAGGCGCTCCACCGCGGCTTCTGCCACCGGTTGTCACTTGTCCACCGCCTTGTCGTTTCGGTTTTCGCTTGCATGATAGTGCGACAACATTTCGTGGTCTGTCAACACCGTGTTTTCGTCAACAGCCACCCCTGTTTTTCGCTGAGTGGACAGCGCATGACAAATTCTTGAGGCTTGCCTGATTTAGGTTCAGGATTGTTCTCGTGCGACGGGGAAACGGGACGCATGAGCATCTGCCCATAGCGTGCCCGCAGAAAGTAAAGAATGGGAGTAAGGAGGGTGTCGTGGTAGCGAGTTCACACATCTACCATGTCCCTGCCCTATTGGATGAAGTAGTCGAAACGTTTCAGCCGCATGCCGGTGGGAAGTACATCGACTGCACGCTTGGCGAGGGGTCCGTCACGGAGGCGCTCCTCTCCTCTGGCGCGCAGGTACTGGGCATGGATGCTGATCCGGAGATGCTTTCATCTGCCGCACGCCGTCTGGGGGATATGCCAAACGCGTCCTACACGCTGGTGCAGGCGAATTTCGCGTCCCTAAAAGAAGTGGCGTGCGCAAACGGTTTCACACAGGCGCAGGGAATAATCATGGACGTTGGCCTGTCTTCTCGGCAGTTGCAGGCTATTCGTCGCGGCTTTACGTTCCAGAACGATCAGCCATTGGACATGCGGTATGACTCTCGGCAAGACGTCACCGCCGCAGACCTGGTGAATGATCTCCCGGAGCAGGAGTTGATCGATCTCCTCAGGACGTACGGCGAGGAGGATACGTGGTCGGCCCGGTCCATCGCGAGGACAATCATGGGGCGGCGGCCACTACACACGACACGGGAGCTCGTTGAGTGCATCGAGCTCGCAGTGGGGCAGCGCAGCGCGGCGCGAATACACCCGGCGACCAAGGCGTTTATGGCGCTTCGGATCGTCGTCAACGCGGATCTCCAGGCCCTGGAGTCGGCCCTCCCGCAGGCACTGGAGTTGTTGGCGCCCGGCGGCCGTTTGGCGGTCATTGGGTACCAGAGTCTTGAGGATCGCATCATCAAGCGGTTCCTCCACCAGGAGGCAAAGGACTGCCTTTGCCCCCCTACCCAACCGGTCTGCTCATGCGGACACACGGCGACAGTGAAGTTGCTGCGACGACAGGGCATCACGCCCACCATCGCAGAGATTTCGCGCAACCCCGCAAGCCGGTCGGCCCGGCTTCGGATTGCAGAGCGCATCGCGGCGTGACGGGAATCGAGTTGGAGAGAGAACGGATACAGGGCAACGCAGCGCGGGAAGCATAGGTACGAGAGATACGGCAGCGTAGCGCGGGAAAAGCAGGAAGTAGTTGGGGAGTGACGAGCGATGGATCGGATAATCACCGGAATCGAACTCGGTGAACGGAAATTACGGGTCGCGGTCGGACGACACCGCCCGGATTCCGCTCGGATGATCGCCTACACCGAGGCACGCTCAGCAGGAATTGAGGATCAGGCCGTCGTAGACGTTCAGGAGTTAGCGGGCATCCTCTCCGGCATAGGACGAAAGTTACGGACGGCCGTCGACTTCGCCCTGGAGAATGTGGTGTTCGTGGTTCCTGCCGGCCAGCTCCAGTTCCATGAGACGGAGGCGAGTGTCCGGCCGTCCGGGCCTCGTGGCGCGGTGGCGGAGGCAGATGGCGAGCGGCTGCTCAAGAAGAGCCGCCCGACCTTTGCAACGGACGATAGGCACCTGATCCATGTCATCCCCCAGGGATACGCCCTCGATGGGAAAGAGGTTGAGCGCCTGCCGGTGGGCAAGACGGGTCAAGAGATCACCGCTTTGACAATGTCTGTCTCATGCGGGGCAACAACGGCGGCAAACATCCGTGAGGCCGCGCGCCTGGCCGGAAGTGAGCATGTCTCGCTGATGGCGGGGCCGGTGGCCGAGAGCCATGCGGCGCTGACGGAGGCCGAGCGAGAACGCGGAGCGGCGGTACTCTCCATCGGCGAGCGGATCAGCACCGTCACGGTGATGTACTACGGCCAGTACCTGGGCTCAGCCAAGATCGGCATCGGCGCGCACCACTTTATCAACGATCTCTCTATTTCTTTGGATATCCCCTACCCCACCGCAGAGATCGTGATGGATCAGGTCGCAACGTTCTCCAACACGCTTGGGCCCTCACGCGCGGCCGTTACGGTTGCCGACGAGGGTGTGGTCATCGACCGCGTGGAGATGATCTCCACGCTGCGTGACAGGGCTGAGGAGCTGTTCTCGCTGACGCAGGAGGCCATTGAGCAGATCGCGGGCGACCGTGAGCTGCCGGGCGGTCTGGCGATTGCGGGACAGTCGATCCTGCATGAAGGGCTGTCACCGATGGGGCGGGCCGCGCTTTCGACGCCGATCCACTGGGCGGCCCCGCGCGGTATCGAGGGGATCCCCCTCGCGATATCTGACGACACGGCATGGGTACCGGCAATCGGAACACTCGCGTGGGCCGGCACACTTAGCGATCCGCTGGCGCATCCGTGGTTCCAGGCGGCCGGGCAAGGACGCCCCGGCGGAATGTTCGCGCCATGGCGGCGGCTGGCGCGTCGCCTGAGCGGCAGAAACGGCACACGGGCACACGCGCCGAAAGCGCCGAAGACAGCACCGGTGAAGGAAAGCTCTGAGCGGGCCGCGCGCAGGAAAAACGCCGCGGTTGCTCGGGGAAATGACAAGCGCAGCAAGCGCAGGGAAACAGTACAGGTCTAGAGCCGATCAAAGAAAGGGAGGAAGTAGAGATGTCACTACCTGAAGATGTGGATGGCCTGGTACGAATCAAGGCATTTGGTGTCGGTGGCGGCGGCGGAAACGCCGTCTCCAGGATGGCTCGTGAAGCCGTTCCGGGAATTGAGTACATCGCGGTCAATACGGACGCGCAAGCCCTTGCGCGCTCAGACGCGCCGTATCGGCTTCGAATCGGCGATCAGATCACGCGCGGCCTCGGCGCGGGCGGCAACCCTGAGATTGGCCGGCAGGCCGCTGAGGAGAGCCGTGACGATATTTACGAGTCCGTCAAGAACTCTGACATGGTCTTTGTTGCCAGCGGCATGGGCGGCGGCACGGGAACCGGCGCGGCCCCCGTTATTGCCTCCGTCGCGCGGGAAAGCGGCGCGCTGACAATCGGCATCGTCACCCGACCCTTCGCCTTTGAAGGAGCGCATCGCGCCCGGCAGGCGGAAGAGGGTATCGCGGCGCTGCACGATGCAGTCGATAGCCTGATAATCGTGCCGAACGAGCGGCTGCTGGCCGTGGCGGGCACGGAGGCATCCTGGCACGACGCGTTCCGCATGGCGGACGACGTGCTTGGACAGGGCGTGCATGCCATCTCCGAGCTGGTCACCGTGCCCGGCGAGATCAACCTCGACTTCGCGGACGTTCGAACGGTGATGTCCCTGTCCGGCCAGGCGCTGATGGCAATCGGCAACGGACGCGGCAGCACACGGGCGACCGACGCGGCACGCGCGGCCATCCAGAATCCCCTACTCGAAATTGATATCACGGGCGCGACCGGCGTTCTCTACAACATCACGGCCGGTTCCGACCTCTCGTTGGCGGAGATCCATGCAGCCTCGGACATCATCGCCCAGGCAGTTGATCCCAACGCCAACATCATCTTCGGCGTCGTCTCCAATCGTGCGAGCGACGGCGAGGTCCAACTGACGCTCATCGCCACCGGCTTTGAGACGACTCAGGAAGGCTACGAGGATGACGAGGTAGTTGATCAGATCCTTCGCGACGCTCTCGGCGATGGCGACCTTGACCTGCCGCCGTTCCTGCGCCGCAAGGGCAGGAGGGTTGCACGCTAAGCCCCTTTAGGGCATCAAATTAGAACTTACACCACCCAGTCTTCCCCTACCCCCAGGGAAGCGCAGGCCACCCGATCTATCGGATTATTCGGCCTGCGTTTTCCTTTTTAATTTCTCTGTTCGCGATCTGGGTTGATTGGCCGGTGGAGGTGGGATTCCGCGTTCCGGCATTGGCCGGAGAGGGACGACGGGGGGGCGCCCGTGCGCGCGGCGTGGGCCCCCGCCTGCGCGGGGGATTCGGGTTTGTATAGCGGGGGATTCGGGGGTGTATGGCCGGGGGTTCGGGGGTGAAGGGGGTGATGGACGGGAATGGCGGTCGAAAGTGAGGGTGAAAGGGACGAGCTAGCGGGTGTTGGCGGAATCCGCCAATTCGCGGGGGAGATTGAAGGTGACGTTTTCTTCCAGGGCCTTGAGCGTTCGGACGTCTCCTACACCGGATGCGATGAAGTGGGCGATAACCTCTTCCACGAGGGAGTCCGGTGTTGACGCGCCGGAGGTAATGCCGACGGAGCGCGCGCCCTCCAGCCAGGATTCGTCAAGGTCAAGGAGGCTATCAATGAGATATGCGCGGCATTCGCCCGTGTCAGCGACTTCGCGGAGTCGCTGAGAGTTGCTGCTGTTGTCCGCGCCCAGCACCAGGACGATGTCGGTTTCCAGTGCCAGCAGTTTCACTGCGTCCTGCCGGTTCTGGGTGGCAAAGCAGATGTCGGAGCGTGCCGGCATGCGGATGTTGGGGAAACGCGCCTTGAGCGCGTCGACGATGTCCCTGGTTTCATCCACGCTGAGGGTTGTTTGGGTGACAAGGGCGACGCGGTTCGGATCAGAGATCTCGACCGAGGCGGCATCATCCAGATCTTGAACCAGCAGGATGTCATCAGGAGCTTCGCCCATGGTGCCGATGATTTCGTCGTGGCCATCGTGACCAACCAGCAGAACCTTGTAGCCATCACGAACGTATCGGACGGCTTCGACATGAACCTTTGTGACGAGCGGGCACGTGGCATCAATCACATCGAGCTCACGACCCTGCGCCATGCCACGCACGATGGGAGCGATACCGTGCGCGCTAAAGATGACACGCGCGCCTGCGGGAATGTCCGAGACTTCCTCAACGAATATCGCGCCCTTTCGTTCAAGGTCGCGCACGACAAAGAGGTTGTGGACGATCTGACGACGCACATAGATAGGCGGGCCGTATTTGGCCAAAGCCAACTCAACCGCCTCAATGGCCCTGATGACGCCCGCGCAAAAACCGCGGGGCTCTGCAAGGATGACTCGTTCGATTGTCACGGCACTTTCACTTCCATGTGTTGGAGTCTCGGCTGCTTAAATCATACACAAGCCCCGCTCGCCTGCCCTGCTCATGCGCTGTTGCCTGATGAATGAGGGCAATATTGTTATAGTGGGAGTGGCGTGGAGGGCGACTAACACTTGTAGTTTCCGGTTTCCGCGTCGGAAAACCACCGGAGGTGGCCCGTGAACGACATCCGTCTTCACCGAGAGATCCCCCGAAACATCCGCACCGTCATCGTGGCGTTCTTTGGCTGGTCCGATGCCGGCGATGCCGCGACGGGCGCCGTCGATTTCCTCGGCAAGTCCCGCAATGCGGAGTCGGTGGCGGAGATCGATCCGGAGGAGTTTTTCAACTTCGCGGATTTCCGCCCCATCGTGAACGTGGATGATTCCGGTGTGCGGTCGCTCACGTGGCCGCAGAATCAGTTCTATCTTGCGCCGGGGACGGACGCGACGGAGCCGCTGCTGTTGTTCTCCGGCATTGAGCCGCATCTGCGATGGCAGCGCTTCAGCGATCAGTTCATCGATTTCCTTCTCGAATGCGGCGTGGAGCACTTGATCTCGTTCGGGGCACTGCTGAACGCCGTGCCGCATACGCGCAAGCCGTTCGTGAACGGTAGCAGCGGCACGCCGGAGATCAAGGCGACGATGCAGCGCCTCGGCATCTCTCGCGGCGGCTCCTACAATGGCCCGACGGGCATATCGTCCGTGATTGCGGAGACAGGCCAGCGTCGCGGAATCTCCTATTCCAGCTTCTGGGGGCATGTGCCGCACTACATCCAGACATCACCCAATCCCACGATCATTCACGCCATCCTGGATACGCTGCGACAGTCCATGGGCATCGGCGCGGATTTGCGAGAGCTTGAGGGCGAGTCGGCCGCGTTCTATGAGCAGTGCGAGGAGGCAATTGAGCAGGAGCCGTCGATGCGTCAGTACGTGCGTAAACTGGAGCAGTACTACGACGAGACGGAGCAGGAGCGAGAGTCCGGACGGCCGAGCAGCACGGGTATCATCACGCCCCCTCCGGGCACGACGCCGGACTTCCCCGATCCGCAGGACCTGGTAGACGACCTGGAGGAGTTTCTGCGTCGTCGACCGCCGTTCAACGGGTCTTCGTCATAGTTCGGGTGCCTTTGGCCCACAATCTACTCTTCGTCCCTCCTGCCCAAAATTCCTGACAAGGAGCAGATGCCATTAGTACTCGTCCGCCAAACGAAGACGCTTGGTTGGAAGAGCGTACTAATCTGCAGCAAGTAACGGAAGATATTGATCGCGAACTGGAGGAGATTCAGGCACGAGCGCCGCAAAGGGCGGCCTTTCAAGGGGCGGCGAACGCCCTCCAAGAGAATGACGATAAGCGGCGTGGTGAATTACACCGTGCTCGACCTCGACCGTATGAGGGTCGTGTCGACATCATCTACCTTGGGCAAGAGAAGGCGGGTAGTGATTCGCGCCAGACGGTCTATGTTGGAACTGTCTACAAGCAGACAACTATTTCGGGTACTGCCATAGTCAACTTTGCCTCTCCCGCCGCTGCTGCTTACTACAATCCGACGCGAGTGAGCATCCCAGGACCGAATGGCGAGATTCCCGTTGCCACGGTTCTAAAGAGAGTCATCGGCATCAATGATGGCGAGATCATACGCCTGACTGAAGAACTGCGCCGAGATGTTGGGGCTGTTGCGCCTACTGTGGATGTTGTCTTAGGTACCGAGGCTCTCACGCAGGCGGTCAGTGGTACGGGGGCTGATGACGGCCATCTCCAAATCATCATTGGCACGATTGACCCTGATCAATATAAGCGAATAGCGAATGTCAACGATCAGGTGCTTATCGTTCAGGGCGCGGCTGGCAGCGGAAAGTCGGATATTGGACTGCACCGAATTGCTTATCTGTTGTCGCCATTCAGCGAGTTGGGCGACCGGGCAAAGCCAACAGCGGATTCCATTCTATTTATCGGCCCTTCTCGCTCATTCCTAGAGTATGCCTCCGGCATCCTGCCGCAGCTAGGTGTCGAAGAGCGTGTACTGCAAACGACTTTCAGTGAGTGGGTTAGCACATTACATTCGAAGAGGCTGAACATCCGCTCGCGTATCTGGGATCATCTGCTCGACAAAGGAGAATTACGCGACTATAACGCCGAGGCGGAATCATTCAAGGGCTCAATCACGATGGCCGACGCTTTGGATCGGCATGTTTCGCAGCTCGCCAGAAGCGTAGGGGCGGCCCTTCGCGACGTACAGCCATTCAGAGTGCGCATCAGTGGCGACACACAGGGGGCTGTGACCAAGGGCGATATCCGGGATGCCACGGCAGCCGCGCTGTCAGGAGGCGGCTCCCAGCCCATGCTCAATCGCCAGCGCCGTAGGTTTTTCCGGTTACTCACCGACAACATCGTTAGCCGCGCGGGCGGGATCGGCCGGAGGCGACCGGATGAAGCGCGGCAATTCCGACGGGACATTGAGACCCGATTGGAAAACTCGCCTGTGGCTGACGCGTGGCCGGTGATTGACTTTCGAGATGAGTATGCCCACCTACTACTGGATCCAGAACGGTTCAGTCGACTAACCAGTAATCAGGTCTCCAAAGAAACGGCGGAGGCCACGGCGCTGGGTCTGAGAGGTGCGTCAAGTCACGAGTTCAATGACCCCGACAGGGCCGCGCTGACGTATCTCGACCATCTGCTGAACGACACAATCACAGCGCGGTTAAATCACATTGTTGTGGATGAAGCACAAGATCTCTCCCCACTGGATTTCAAGTTGTTGCGGCTTGCTTCAACTAACGGATGGTTCACAATCCTTGGGGATACGTCCCAAAGGCTAATGCCCCACCGCGGTATCCGACGGTGGCGCGATCTTAACAGAGTGCTGGGACGAGCAATTACCACAGTTCAGCACGCTCGCCTCTCCTACCGCGCTACCAAGCAGATCACGCTCTTCAACAACCGCATCTTGCGTCTATTCGACACCACGATTGACGCGCCACAACCGTTCGACCGAGATGGGCATCGCGTCGAATATGTAACGCATAACCGTAGAGAGGACATGTATCGTGGCGTGGTTGGGGAACTGATTCGCATCAGGACGCTGCAGGGGCTTGAAATGGCTCGCATCGGCATCTTGGCCCGCGATCAGAGGAATCTGCGAGCGTTCTATGACTATTGCCAGCGGCATGGGGTAACAGAAGTCGCGCTATTTGGCGAGGAAAGCCTGGACTCACCTACTGTGTTGGCGCGCATCCCAGTTACACAGGGGCTTGAGTATGACGCTGTAGTCGTCCTCGGCGTGAACGAATCGTTCCACTCAACCGAATTCAACCGCAAGCTTCTCTATCTAGCTTGCACCCGTGCCAAGCACTACCTCGCCCTCCATTGGTTTGGGGCGCGATCCCCGATTTTGAACGAGATCAGTGATCGTGGCATCAGCCGCTGAGCTAGAGATACATAAATCCTCTGAAACGGATACAGTAATAGGTGTGCCAGCGTCGGGGCGTAGCGCAGCCCGGCAGCGCGCCTGCTTTGGGAGCAGGAAGTCCCCGGTTCAAATCCGGGCGCCCCGACTTTCTTTCAACTTGACGCCCGATGTGGGGCGTTCCGTTTGCTAAGCGGCAGTTACGTCCAAGGTGACGGTGCAACCGATAGCATTGAGGGCGCGCTGCACTTGGCTCATGTGGGAGCGATGGTCGGGATTTGCCAACCGTCGCACGGCGGCCTCGCTAACACCCAGGCGGCGGCCGAGCTCCACTTTTGAGATGTGCTGCTCGGTCATGGCCGAGTAGAGGGCGAGTTTGGCCGCGACAACAGGCGGCACCGACACAAGTTCTTGATCCGGCCCTGCCTTACCTGGAGCAGGAATCTCCCAATGTTGGTGGACGTATCCTGCCAAAGCAGTGGCCAGAGCATCCGCGGCCATCTCCAGAGCCTCGGCATGGTCTTTGCCGCCTGTAATTGCTTCTGGGACATCGGGGAAGGTCGCCACCAACATGCCGTCCTCGTCGACAGTAAGTTCGCATGGATAGGCATACAGCATGACTTGGAACTCCCTCCTGTCGATACCGAGTTGCCGCAGCATCGCGGCTAGCACGCCTCTGCCAATTTCGCCTTGCTACACAGTCGTGTAGCGGGATCCGACGTAGACCCTCCCGTGACTGCCCTTGCCATGGCCCGGGTAGTACCGAAAATCTTGTCCCGTTTTGCGAGCATACGCTCTGGCTCGTCGGATGAACTCTCGACCGGTCACAACCATAGTGTCGCACATTTATGTACGAAACAGGCTGTGCTGGGTTACACCGCCCTGCCCTCACGTTTTACTGCGCCGATGCCGCGGGTCATGGCGGCTAGGGTCAGGACAATGCAGGCGGCGGCGACGATTCCCGCGACCAGGTATGGGGTTCCTGTGACCCCAGTCGCCGCATCAGCGATGCTTCCACTCATATACGCGCCCACGAATACGCCCAGCGAGTACGCGCCGTAAAAGATTCCGAACGCCAGGCCCCGCCGGCGAATACCACCGGAATCCGCCACGAGGGCGGCGGCGGCGGGAAAGAGCAGCCCAAAACCCAGTCCCACGACGGCCATTCCCACAAAGATGGCCCATAGCGCCTGCGTGCCTGCCATGAGGAACAACCCAGCGCCAAAGAGCCCGAGTCCTGCGCCAACGAGCAGGAGCCTGTTATATCGATCTCCTATGGCCCCCACCGCGCCGACCATCATAATCAGCGCCGTCAACGCGTATACGGTGAACGCCGTGCCGGACGTCCTCGCTGTCTCGCCGAGTTCCTTCACGTGGAGCGGCATGTAGGCGGCAAGGGTTCCAATCCCGATCGTCAACGCAAGCGCAACGAGAGACGCCACGACGAGCCCGCTGAGTTTGAATTGCTCAACGATAGAACCTTCTGCGTCCGTGCCGCGCGCCGGTTCAGTTGCAGCGCCCCCGGTATCCCGTGAGCCAATGACGTAGATGACTGCCGTCGCGGCCATCAGCCCCGCCGCAATGAGAAACACCGGCTCATACCCAATCCTGTCCGCAAGAATACCAGCGGACATTGGGCCGACAACTGCTGCGACTGCGATGCCCGCTGCGCTGCGTCCCATCGTCCGCGCCCTGCCCTCTGCCTTCGTCGAATCGCCGAGCATCGCGAATGCGCCCGGGGTGAGAACGGCAGCTGCCATTCCGTGCAATCCACGCACCGCCAGAAGCATCTCCCAATTGGACGCAAGCGCGTAGCCAACCAGGGCAAGCGCAGTGAGCGCCAAGCCCATCGTTATGGGCAATCTCCGACCAAATCGATCCAAAAAATAACCCGCCCCAATATTGCCCACGAGGTTGGTGGCCGAGTACGCGCCTACCGTGACGCCAACCCACGTCGCCGTCGCCCCAAGTTGGTCCGCATACGTGGGTACTAAAGGCAATCCAATGAAGAAATCAAGGAACGCAACAAAGACCACGAGTGTGGCCAATTGGACGCTGCGTTTACCGGTAACACCTGATGAAGTGACCAGGTCTTGAGAAGCTGCCATGTAAGGTTCTATGCCCGATCTATTCCGGCATCAGCCGAGGGACGCCACGCTATTACCCTACCATGTAGCGTATTCGGGATATGATCGCTTGGGGTCGGGTTCAATGAGGGGGACACTGTGGCGTCAGTCCGTTACATCGTCACGAACGTGGAGCAGGCTGTGGAGTTCTATACGAATCTGCTCGGCTTTGAGGTGGCGGAGCAGTACGGCCCCGCGATGGCTATCGTGACGAGGGACGATCTCTCGCTGTGGCTGGCGGGGCCGCGGGCGTCTGCATCAAGACCGATGCCGGACGGGCGGCAGCCGGAGCCGGGCGGGTGGGCGCGTATCGTCATTGAAACGGACGATATTGAATCGTTGGCAGTGGCGCTGCGTGACGCGGGCGCGACGTTTCGAAATGACATCATCAGCGGGCCAGGCGGGCGGCAGGTCATCGTGGAGGATCCCTCCGGCAACGCGATTGAGGTGTTTCAGGGGGGGTGAGGAGATGCCGGATTCCCGCTTTCGCGGGAATGACGGGTGGGAAACCGCATTAGTATTGGAGAGAAACGCATCACGCTCCGTTGAGGAGTTGTGAACCAAATGGAGGAAACATGCCTGCCCTATCTGAGTTCAATCTTGATGGAAAGACGGCAATCGTGACGGGCGCCGGTCAGGGAATCGGCAAGGGGATCGCGTTGGCACTGGCGGAGGCCGGGGCCAACGTTGTTGTCGCTGGCATTACCGTTGCAGATCGCTCGCGTTCGGATGCCGACCTTGAGGCGACGGCGGACGAGATTCGCGCGCTGGGTCGCACTGCCCTGCCCTTTGTCGTGGACGCGCGTGACAGTGCCGAGGTCCACGCGTTGGTCGAGGCTACGCTTGCGGAGTTCGGCGCGCTGGACATCATGGTCAACAATGCGGGCGGCAGTTTCTACGCGCGCTTTCCCGACATCAGCGAGGGAGGTTTCGACGCCATCGTTCGCAACAACCTCAAGAGCACGTTCCTGTGCTGTCAGGCGGCGGGTAGCGTCATGCGGGAGCGGCAGAGCGGCGTGATTATCAACCTGTCGTCCGGCGCGGCCTTTGCGGGATCCATCGCGCAGCCGGTGTACGCGGCGACCAAGGCCGGCATCACGAATCTGACGCAGACGTTGGCCGTTGAGTTTGCTCCTCACGTGCGCGTCGTTGCGTTGGCTCCGGGCCTGACGGATACCATCGGAATGCGCGCGGGGTACGGCGATGAGGCGGACGCTCGGGTTGCCGCACAGTCGCAGACGATGGCGGCAAAGCGTCTTGCTACGCCGCGCGACATGGGGCTGGCATGTGTTTTCATGGCGAGCGACGCGGCGTCCTACGTGAGCGGCATCACCCTGCGCGTCGATGGCGGCGGCCGGGCTGCGGACGACTAGCGTGCGCACCGACACCATCTGGTCCACGATCATGGCCTCGTCCAATCCGCGAATCATTCCCCCTCGTCCGTCATTCCCGCGAACGCTGGAATCCAGGAGTTCCTTGGTCGGCAAACGTGCCCGCCACGCTAGTCCCGCTGCATTTTGGAGGGTGAACCATGACATTTCCCGATGATCTTGATGTCTTTGTCAATGAAGACGTGAGTAAACCGGAGAACCGTGTCAACCTCGCGCTATTCTCGTTGATGCAGCAAACATGGTTCCGCGAGTGGTTCTTAGAAAAGCTCGGCCTTCCGATAGATACCGTGGTATATCCAGTCAAGACTCAAGAAAACAACCTAAGGCCCGACTTCAGAGCGGCAGCCCCGGATGGCACAAGACGAGCTTGGATCGAAATAGAGTTGTCGAAAAATCAGGAACAACTTGAGACGTATCAGAAGGTCTTCGCGCCAGACATAGTCAAGTCGGTCTGGGGTGCCCCGGAGCACGATGGCGATCTGAGTCTCAAGCGGATCGCCGAGTTCGTGGGTGAGCGGATCGGTACGGGAACACTGGCGGATCAAGTCGCGGTCAACGCCAAACACCTTCGTGACGCGATCAACACGGCGTTGGATGAACATTCAGCTGCAATAGGACGCGCCGAAGTTTCCGGAAAAATGCGTGGTCATTCCTTGGTGAAAGCGTTTGAGGATTGGTTTGGGTCACGGCTCAATTTCAATCTCGGCAGTTCAGAGCGCCCATTGATAGGCAACCTCAAGGCGGATACCACGACCAACGGAGACAACGGATTCTCGCTGCGGGCGCGGCGCCATGACAAGAAACCTGGAACTGTCAGCCTCCTTAACATCACTAGCGGCAGTGATCGAGTGTACTTCCCATCCAAGTCTCGTCTCTCGAGATGTCTGCCGCATCACACCAATGCAATTGACAGCTACGTACGTTTTCTATTAGACATGGGCATCGACATCTCGCTTCTTGGCGAGGCGAAGAAAGAAAGCTTGCCACTCGAAGACGTTCTCAAGAATTTCGATGCTCTCACCGAGTGCCTTTCGGTTTTAACAGGCCCCTCAGAAATCAGTGGCACTGCATAGACGTGCCACATCCTCGGCCGCTATGACAATTGACGACACCCTCTCAGAAGAGCTCCGCCTACTCCGTCACTCCATCCGTGAGTTGGTGCGGGATAAGGTTGCGCCACGGGCGTGGCAGATCGACCAGGACCGCGAGTACCCACAGGATGTCTTTGAGGCGTTTCGGGATCAGGGGTTGTTCGCGCTCGCCCTGCCGGAGAGTGAGGGCGGCACGGGCGCAGGGACGATGGGGCTGGCCATCGCCGTCGAGGAGGTGGCGCGGGCCTGCGCGTCGTCCGCGCAGATGCTCATTCTTTCTTCACTCGTGACGTGGCCGATGCGGTTGTTTGGCACGGATGAGATGCGGCGGGACTATGTGCGGGCAGTCGCCGACGGCAGCCAACGGGGCGCATTCGCGCTGACGGAGCCTAACGCGTCCTCCGATTTGGGTTCAATGGTCACGCGGGCGGAAAAGGCGGGCGGAGGGTACGTCATCAACGGGGAAAAGGATTTTATCAGCGGATCTCCTCAGGCGGATTTCTTTGTTGTGTTTGCCAGTGTGGTTGATGGCAGCGAGCCGCGCGGCATGACGGCGTTTCTGGTCGATGTGCCCCAACCCGGCGTCGTCTTGCTGCGGCGTGATGAGGGCATGGGTTTGAAGGGGATGCCGCATTGCGATTGGTCGTTTGACGGCTGCCGCACGCCGGAGTCGCACATGATTGGCGGTATCGGGGAGGGCGCGGACGTTGCGCGTCTAAGCATGAACGCGATTCAGCCGCTGCTGGCGGCGCGGGGACTTGGAGCGTCGGAGGAGGCGCTGGCATTCGCGCGGGATTACGCGAATACGCGACGCATCTACGGCGGCCTGTTGGCAGACCTGCAGACGACGCAACTGCATTTGGCGGAGATCGCCGTCAACGTGGAGGCGACGCGCTTGCTCACATACAAGGCCGCGCAGATGGTGGACGACGGCCGATTTCATGCTGAGGCGGACGCGGCCTACCTAAATGCGGCCAAACTCATGTCGGCCAGAACCGCCATCCATGCGACGGATCACGCGATGCAGGCCGTCGGCGGTCACGCCTATATGGAGGTTCACCCGTTGGAACGGATGTATCGCGACGCGCGACACCTCAGCCTGTACATGGGCACGAGCGAGGTGCTGTCACTGAGGGTAGCGAGAGCGGTGTTGGACGGTGGGCTGGGATATGGGCCGTCGGTCTCGCGGCAGTCGACTGAGGAGCGTTCGCGGCGGCAATCCAGCGGCTAGGGCTTATAGCCACACTCGTTAGAGGAAATTCGAGACAACTATTGCCGTCATCACTGTGACCCACGCAAGGAACACGACACCAAACATCGTGTTCTTGAACGAACCCAGATCGTCCCGGATGCTCCGGTGCTCCGATTCCATCGTCTCCCGGATACTCCGGTTCCCCGCCTCCATCGTCTCCCGGATACTCTGGCTCCCCGCCTCCATCGTCTCCCGGATGCTCCGGTTCCCCGCCTCCATCGTCTCCCGGATGCTCCGGCGCCCCGCCTCCATCGTCTCCCGGATGCTCCGGTGCCCCGCTTCCATCGTCTCCCGGGTGCTCCGGTGTTCTGCCTCTATTGTCTCGCGCAAACCGCGAAACTCCGCTCGGACCTCTTGCTGAAACGCCTCGAATAGGCGCTCCATCCGGTCCATGCGTCCTACTATTTCTTGCAGGCCAGACTCAAGCCGGACAATGCGTTCGCCTTGTTCCTGTACCCGGGCTTGCAAATCTTGGGAAATTTGCTGAGTCATAGAATCAGTGTCTCACGCCTCATTCGCACAGCGTACCATCGCATAAATCGTGATTGGGGAACTCGGGCATGTTGACCGCCCAACTCTGTGGTTCCTACAATTGCGCCACGCGACGCTGAGTTAGCAGGCGTCGGTTGGGGGGTGGTGTGTCTGAATTCACGCTGCGAGTCGGGAGCGCGGAGATTATCGCGCTGACGGACATGAATGTCCTGTACCCAATGACGCTCGACAAGCTTTTTCCTGAAGTTCCCATCGAGGCGTGGGAGGAGTACCGCGAGAAGTATCCCGGCACGCTTGAGGGCCCGCGGGCGAGGCTTGAGATCGGGTGCTACGTCGTGCGAACCGGCGGACAGACCATTCTCATCGACACCGGCTATGGCCCCGGCCCCATCGAGGGGGAGCTTGGAATCCTGATGGACGGCCTCGCCACGAGTGGTGTGGCGCCCAATGACGTGGATATCGTTTTCCTGTCCCATCTCCATCCCGACCATGTGGGTTGGAACGTCAAGGACGGCGAGGGCGGCGTGCTTGAGCCGATGTTCCCGAACGCGCGGTATATCGTCCATGAGCTTGACCTTGCCCACTTTCGCAAGCCGGAGGTGCAGGAAACGATGTCGTTCCCGTTCATGGATCGACTCGTCGAATCGATTGTCGGATTCGGGATGCTGGATACACTCAGCGAGGACGCGAATCTGACGCCGGAGGTTAGGGTGGTTCATACCCCGGGGCATACGCCGGGTCATATGAGCGTGGTCGTGGCATCCGGTGGCGAGGAGGCGCTTATTCAGGGCGACGTGTTTGTTCATCCGGCACAGATAACGGAGGACGGCTGGAACTGCCACTTTGACGTCGATTGGCCGGTTTCTGAGGTGACGCGCCGCAAGATGCTGGAAGAGGTGGAGGCCAAGGGCACTCCGATGATCTCCTGCCATTTCCCGCTGCCCGGATTCGGCAGGGTGACGCGTGAGGACGGCAAGCGCATCTGGCAAGTCGGGTTGGATCAGTAGGCGGGGTACTGAAAGTGACAAACGATATGAACTCGGCTGATGCCCAACAGGTTCTCGCCGCGATTGATGCGGAGGAGATGGTTCGGCTCGCACTAGAGCTGGTCCGTATTCCAAGCTATAAGACGGAAGAGACTGAGGTTGCCCGTTTCCTGTCGGACTACCTGTCTGAACGCGGCTATGACGTTCAGCTACAAGAGGTAGAGCCGGGACGCTTTCAGACCATCGCCACGCTGAAAGGTTCCGGTGGAGGTAAGTCGTTCATGTTGAACGGCCACATCGACATCGACCCGCTCGCGATGGGCTGGCGGCGCGATCCGTGGTCGCCCAGTGTTGAGGACGACCGCATCTATGGCGGGGGCATCCGCAATATGAAGGGCGGGCTGGCCTCCATGATTGCCGCGGCAGAGGCGTTGCGCACATCCGGGATAGAGCGGCGCGGCGACATCGTGCTGGCATGTGTGGTGGGCGAGCTGCAGGGCGGCGTGGGGACTTTGTACCTGTGCGAGCATGGGCCGTTGGCGGACATGGCAGTTGTGCCGGAGCCGCACGGCGCGAATAACATCCTGACAACGCACGCGGGTGTGTTGGAGATGGCGATCCACGTCATTGGCAACTCGCGGCACATCGTCCGCAAGGATGAGGCAGTGGACGCCATCGCGAAGATGGCAAGGGCAATCCCCGTCATCGACGGCACGGAGTTTATCTATACGCCCCGTGAGGATCTGCCCGGTCTGCCCCGCATCAACGTTGGGGCGATTATTGGCGGGCGCGGGCGGGACTATGACCTGCGAGGGCCGAATTGGGTGTCGGACTTCTGCACGGTGCTGGTGGACGTGCGGTTCCTGCCGGGCATGTCGTCCGATTCAGTCAGGGCGGATATCGAACGCGCGCTGGACGCGATCAAGCAGGATGACCCGGATTTTGTGTATGAGATTGAGTTGCCGCCTGACCCCAGGCATCGGGTGTTCGCCAGGATCATGGAGCCGTTCGACCTGCCAAAGGATGAGTACATTCTGGATGCCGTGCTGCGCAGTTACCGAGCGGTGACGGGGCGAGAGCCGGACGCCGTGGGGACGGTGCTGCCGGGCTCATACACGGGCGACGACACGACGCACCTTTGGCGCGCGGGGGTTCCTTGCCTGCTCTACGGGCCGGCGGGCGCATCGGAGTCGGAGACGGTTCCGGATGAATACGTCCGCATCCCCGATATGGAGCAGGTGGCGCGTGTTCTCGCGCTGACGGCGCTGGACGTGACGGGACTGCCGGCATAACGCCTGCCAGCTCCGCAGCCACTACAACCTCCTCTTGTACAATAGAGTTACGCGAATCCCGTTTGGGGAGTAAGACATGACAACAACTCAACAGGCGCTGAGGACAACCCTCGGAACAGAGCCCATCACGGCAGAACAACTGCTGGAGATGGACGAGCGCGGGGAACTCATACGGGGGGTATTCTGTCCAACCATGGTTCCAGGAATTGAACACGGCGAGATCATCACCAACATCGCTGGCTATCTTCGCGAAGTAGTCAGGCCAAACAGGCTTGGCAGGGTTGTATCGGCGGACAGCGGAGTCCGGCTCAGCAGGAACCCGGATACAGTCTTGGGGCCGGATGTGTCGTACTTCTCCAGGGAGCGACTGCCGCGAGATTCGAGAATCCAGGGCTACGCCGAAGTTGCGCCTGAGCTGGTCGTCGAAGTCGTATCACCGAGCGACTCCGTCAGAGAAGTCGCCGGCAAAGCCAGTATGTGGATAACCGGCGGAGTCCAACTGGTGTGGGTTGTGTGGCCGGAAACCAGGATGATTGATATATACCGCCCTAACCTACCCGTGACGACTCTTCGCGAAACCGACACTCTCACCGGCGAAGACGTACTCCCTCAATTCACTGTTACGGTCAAAGACATCTTCGACACGTAGATACCCCTACAAAGGGAAGGGATGCCTTGAAAATCCTACTCGTGGCAGCGGCCACTCTAGTGCTAGTGGCTGCGGCATGTGAAGGGGATGCTGCATATCAACGAACACAGGCCACTGGGGAAGCATTACGCCTAGAGCGCGACACGACACGAGCGACAGCCACAGCCTTTGCGCTCAACGGGCGACGACACGACACACCTTTGGCGCGCGAGGGTTCCGTGCCTGCTCTACGGGCCGGCGGGCGCATCGGAGTCGGATACGGTGCCGGATGAATACGTCCGGATCCCCGATATGGAGCAGGTGGCGCGTGTTCTCGCGCTGACGGCGCTGGACGTGACGGAACTGCCGGCATAACGCCCACCGGCTCCGCAGCGACTACAACCTCCTCTTGTACAATAGAGTGACGCGAATCCCGTTTGGGGAGTAAGACATGGCAACAACTCAACAGGCGCTGAGGACAACCCTCGGAACAGAGCCCATCACGGCAGAACAGCTGCTGGAGATGGACGAGCGCGGGGAATTGATTCGGGGGGTATTCTGTCCAACCATGGTTCCAGGAATTCAGCACGGCAAGATCATAGCCAGGCTCATTATTCTGTTGGGCGCGATAATCGTGCCAAACAGAATCGGCACGATTGTAACGGCGGACGCCGGAGTCCGGCTCAGCAGGAATCCCGATACCGTCCTCGGCCCGGACATTTCCTACTTCTCCAAAGAGCGGCTGTCTTTGGATGTCGACATTCCTGGCTACGCGGAAGTTCCGCCCGAATTAGTAGTTGAGGTTGTTTCCCCGAGTGACTCCGTCAGAGAAGTCGCCGGCAAAGCCAGTATGTGGATAACCGGCGGAGTCCAACTGGTTTGGGTGGTGTGGCCGGAAACCAAGATGATCGATATATACCGCCCCAACCTACCCGTGACGACTCTTCGCGAAACCGACACCCTGACCGGCGAAGACGTACTCCCTCAATTCACCGTTACGGTCAAAGACATCTTCGACATCTAGAAAAGGCATTTCCCCGCCCTACCACCGCCATCGCGGGGGCGCCGGGGCGGAACTACATCATGCGGGCGTCGTCGGGGCCCATGCCGGGCGGCGGGCTTTCCTCATGCGGGCGAAGGTCCGGTCGCACGCGCAGCCAACGGGGAACCGGGGCGCGGGTTGGGCGTTCCTCGGTTGGCGCTTCAACAACCTTCTTCTCCGGCTTGTGGCGCGGCGCCGGGTAAGCCTCCCGGATAGTGGCCCATATCGTGCGGATTTGACCGACGTCTTCCGTTGACGGCGGAATGCCACCGTAGCGCGCGCGGACAAACGAATCGGTGAATAGGCCGACGTTCTGGCCAACGAAGAGATTCCGCAGTTCCGGATGGAACTCTTCCGGCGTTTCCCAACCTTCACGCGAAACTCCGTGGTCGTCCGCCAGGGCCAGCAAGCCACGGTACGCGCCGAGAGCGACGGAGACAGGATTGTTGGGGTCAAGATCGGCGGTGACCCCATCGTGTTTGGGCGTTCGGCGGAATCGGGCGGCGAGGGCGGACAATACGGAGGAGAGATCATCGACGACCGTCGATTCACCCTGGAGTCGCTCGCGTTCCTCATCCGCGGATTGCTGCTCGCGTCGCCCACGGAGGCCTGAGAACAGGCGCCACAAGAACCACGAGATTCCGAGGATAGCAGCGAGGATGGCCACCCAGGCGACGATTCGTGAGAGCCAGTAAAGCAGTCTATTCGGTTCTTCGTCGCGGGTGAACATGCGGTCAAAATCGGGCGCGGAGGGGAGCTGGAACTCTATACCCTCGCCCTCGCTCGCAAAGAGGCCGACAACCTGGAAGAAGACAAAGGCCGTCACTCTGACAATGAGTTCGACGACCCATCCAATCACGACCAACACCGGAATGAATATACGCGCGACAAACTCAATCGCGATGCCCGCGATTCGGCCAAATTCCCCTTCAGCCAAGAAGGCGAGGAGGACGCTGCCAACGATAATGCCGCCGACGGTGAGCGCCATAATGCGGGGCCAGTCCCGGAGGCCGGCGCTCTGCTCCGCATCCATGGAGGTGATGTGTATCAGGGCAAACGAGGCGATGCCTGTGCCAAAGAAGAGGAACGTCGGTATCGGCGTACCGGCGTAGTCCTCCAGGAGGACGTCAACGACGACGCCCACGACAACAACGACCACGCCGATGCGGAACGATTGGGCAAGAGAGTTCACCCAAACGATTTCCTGTCCCAGATGCGCGCCGCGCCACCAGAAGACGCCGAGCACGACGCCGCCGACCATGGCGTGGCGACCGGTTTGCCAGTCCTGCCAGAACCATAGCGGCCAGGAGAAGTCCCAGCCGACCTGCGGCAGGATGGCGATGCCAATGTAGATGACGATTGCGCCGCCACCGGCCACGATGCCACGCGCGGCTGCTATCGGGGCATCAGCGGGCACGATCCAGCGGATGAGCACATACCCGGAAGCGGCAACGATGAGCGCGAGCCAAACAGGAACGAGGCTTTCATGCGCGCCGAACAAGAGCAGGACCAGGCCGCTGGCGATCGTGATCCACGCGACCTCCATGGAGAGTCGCGCGCCCTCAAGGGCTAGCGGCGCCCACCTCATGCCCTCACCGCATCCGTGGGTATCTCGTACTCAGTACGCCGGTCCACGCCGGGACGGAATATGGCCTCGTGCTCCAGTTGCGCCATCCGATGGCCGATCTCGTGGACGATGATGTCCGGGTCGGGTATGGTCGGCGACGGCGTTTCGGCCGTCCAGACGACGCTCGGCCTCGCCCCCACGCGGCGCAGGGCGCGCAGCGCATTGATCGCCTCGTCATCCAACACGCTCGTCACAAGGACGATGGTGGAGCCGGTCGGCAACCGCCGTGCCTGCTCCATCAGGAACTGACCCATCGCCTGCCGGCCAAGGGGTGTAACGACGGCAAGACTTTCAAACACTGTGGTCAGCTGCTGGCGCGTCCGATTGGGCATAACGCGGATCGGCTCATCCGTCAGCGGCGAGATGCTGTTTGTCATCAGCCCAAATGACATTTTCCGGCCATACGCCCACTCCGCGATTGAGGCGGCGGCGGTGACGCCGCGCTCAAGCAGCACGGGGGAATAACCCCACTGCCCTTCCCTTACGGTCAACGTTTGGACATTCAGCGCCACGATGACGGTCTCTGAAACTGACGGCGAGAAAAGCCGCACGGTGAGAGCCTGTGAGCGCGCGGTCGCCTTCCAATCGATGCGGCGGAGCGCGTCCCCCGGCTCATAGGGTCGCAGGCCGCGCAAAATGCTGGGGTCCTCGTGGTAAGGCTGCCCACCGCGTTGTTCGCCAAATGGTCGGCGCGCGTGGATGCCGATGGCGGGCAGCGGCAGGGTCTGGGGGTAGACGATGACGTGATCCCATCCAGGCTCAAGGCGTTCCGTGTAGAAGAAGCCGAATACGTCGCCGCTCGTTATGGTGGCGGGGCCGAATCGATAGAGGCCGCGGCGGCGGCACTCCATGGTGAATCGCCATGTCACGCGCTCGAACCTGGCGAGGGACGTGGAGCGTGTGACGTTGTACGCCCCCTGCTCCATCCGAATCGTGCGCGGCTTGTCTGCTTCCTCAAGCCCGGAGGGAAATTGGTCTTCCAGAGTGATCCAGGGCATGGGGATTGCCTTGAGGTTGGTCACGCGGAGTTGGACGGTGACAGTGTCACCAATGAATGCGCGCGTTTCCGAGAGAGAGCGTTCAAACGTGACGCGGGCGAGGGCGACCCGATTCCATGCCCATGACACAACCCATGTCAGGATCACGAGCGCGCCGAGGCCGACCAGCAGGCCCTGCCCCGTCGCGAGGCCGACCAGCATCAGCAGACCAAATGTCGCTACCCAGCCCCCGGTGAGCGTGAGCATGGCTGTTAGTTTGCGCTGACCCCTTCCGCCACGGCATCCTCCTCCGGTTGGCCGCTGATTGGGACAGGCACGCTGCGGAGCACATCGTCCACGATGTCCGCTGCCGTCAGGCCTCGGAGGCGGGCCTGGGCATTCAGGATGACGCGGTGGCTGAGCACGAATGGCGCGAGACGTTTCACGTCGTCCGGTGTCACATAGTCGCGGCCCTGCTGGAGCGCGAGGGCCTGCGACGTGTGGTACAGAGCCAGCGAGGCGCGCGGGCTTGCGCCCAGATCGAGCGAGGGGTGGTCGCGCGTCGAGTGGACGAGAGTAATGACATATTCCTCTAACGACGGCTCAACACGCGCCATCCTGACCTGGCCCTGTAGGGCGAGCAGTTCTTGCGTGGAAATGACGGGGCGCACGCGCTCCATCGGGTCTTCGGCGGTGAAACGATGGATCATTCGCGCCTCTTCTTCCGCCGACGGAAAACCGATGGTAAGCCGCATGAGAAAGCGATCAAGTTGCGCTTCCGGCAACGGGAATGTCCCTTCAAGCTCAATGGGGTTCTGGGTAGCCATGACGAGGAACGGCGCGGGCAGTGGCAGCGTCTCGCCCTCGATGGTCACCTGCCCCTCCTGCATGGCCTCCAACAGGGCCGACTGCGTGCGCGGAGTGGCGCGGTTGATCTCATCGGCCAACAGAATCTGGGAGAAGATTGGGCCGTTTCGCAACTCGAACTCGCCGGACCTCTGGTTGTAGAAGCTGATGCCGGTGATGTCCGCCGGCATGAGATCGGGAGTGAACTGGACGCGGTTGAACGTGCAGCCCAGCGAAGCGGCCAGCGCCTTGGCAAGCGTCGTCTTGCCGCTGCCGGGCACGTCATCGAAGAGCAGGTGGCCGCGGCACAGTAGGGCCGTGACGGCCAATTCGATGACGTCCTCCTTGCCAACGATGACGGACGCCACGCTCTCAATCAGCCGTCGCGAGGTTTGCTGAACGGTTGTTGACTCACTAGTGATTACGCGGCCCCCCACCCTAACCCTACCCCCGCGCGGGCGAAGGGGATTCTTCGGTTCTGACAAGTCTACGGGCTGCCCTGCTAAGCGGCAAGGAAAGCGGCTGCGCGGCGGGATTTACGATTGTGTCTATCTTCACACTCTCATGCGCTACTGTTACGATGAGCATGGAGCCGAACATCGCGTCGAATCGCGATGCGCGGCGCAAAAGACAAACAGAACCGTAATGGGGAGGGGAATAATGCCCGATACGATAGTTTCTTACGACGTTGACCTGGTGAAGGGGTATGCGGCGCATCCGATGGCGGAGGGCAAGTACCCGGGCATTGTCGTGATCCAAGAGTGGTGGGGCCTTGACGAGCACATCCGGGACGTGACCCGCCGATTCGCCCGAGCGGGCTATACAGCCATCGCGCCGGATCTGTTTCACGGCGACGTGGCGAATGAGCCTTCCGAGGCGCAGAAGTTGGCGATGGGTCTGGATCGCCCCCGCGCAGTGCGTGACACCCGCACAGCTATCGATTACATCAGGAACTCCGAGCTTTCCAACGGCAGCGTGGCGGTTATCGGCTACTGCCTTGGCGGTGGTATCTCGCTGTTGACCGCCACACAGGACGACGGCGTCGCCGCGACGGTCGTCTACTACGGCGGGATTCCCGACCCGGCTGACCAGCTGGATAGCGTGAGCTCACCGGTGCTCGCCGTCTATGGCAGCGATGAGGGAGAGCGGGCGGACCAGCTTGAGAGCGAGTTGAACGCGCGCGGCAAGTCCGTCCAGAAGCACATCTACGACGGCGCGACGCACGGCTTCTTCAACGACTCCGGCGCGGGTCACAACGCCGAGGCATCCGCCGATTCGTGGGAAAAGACCCTCGCGTTCCTCAAGGCAAACGTGCCCGCGTAAGACACGCGAATCACATACGAACCCTGCGTAGGGGCGCGTCGCGACGCGCCCCTACGTCTTTTTTGGGGGCGCCGAGCTCCCGGCGGGCGGCATGGCCCCCCGCCTTCGCGGGGGATTCGGATGG
This sequence comes from Dehalococcoidia bacterium, assembly GCA_965205915.1. Lineage (GTDB taxonomy): Bacteria > Chloroflexota > Dehalococcoidia > UBA6926 > UBA6926 > VXMO01. The sequence continues at coordinate 440,242 of OZ242191.1, forward strand.
AGGCGCGGGGGATTCGGATGGGGAGCGTGCGGGAATGACGAATTGGCGGTACGAAGTGGGATTCCATATTTGAGGTGGCGGTACGGAGTGGGGTTCCATATTTGAGATTAAGGTTCCCGCCTTCACGGGAATGACGCGCGGGGGGTCTTAGAACGGCCGGTGGATGAGGTAGTCGCCGATTTCGGTTAGGGCGGCGATGCCTGCTTCGGGCAGACCGGCCTGTTCGATCATGCGGCGCCCCTTTGCCCAATGGGCCTCGGCTTCCGCAGCGCAGAAATCTGGCGCTCCGAGTGATTCAAGCAAAGAGACGACTTCGTCCACGCCGTCAGGGCCGAACCCACTCCGGTACATCTCGCTTAGGCGATCCGCGTCGGGTGAGTCCTCGCGGGAGAGTCCGTATACGACGGGCAGGCTCTTCTTGCCGTCACGGATATCGAGCGCAGTCTCCTTGCCGATGACCGCCCCGCCCCATATATCGAGCACATCGTCGTGGATCTGGAACGCGATGCCCATCTCGAACCCGGCGTCGCCGAGGAGTTTGCTCTGTTCCGGGGAGCCGGTGGCAAACATGCAGCCGAACTCCAGCGCGCACCGGAACGCCTCCGCCGACTTGTTGCCGATCATCTGCTTGTAGTCGGCGACAGTCACGTTCGAGCGGGTTTCAAATTCAATATCCGCCGTTTGCCCTTCGCAGAGAGCAAGGCACGTCTCATCAAGGAGGCGGATTGCGTGGAGGACGCTTTGCGGCGGCGCGCCGTCGTCGGTCATGTGGAGTACGACGAGTTGCGAGAGAGCGTGCATCGCATCGCCGGCGTTGATGGCCTGCGGCGCGCCCCACTTACTCCAGACGGTGGGGCGATTGCGGCGCATGTGGCTCTCGTCCTGGATGTCGTCGTGAATTAGGGAGAAGTTGTGGAGCAGTTCGAGGCCGACGGCGGCGGGAACGGCGGTCTTCCAGTCGCCGCCGCACGCCTCCGCGGTGACGAGAACAAGGGTTGGCCGCAGGTATTTGCCGCCCTGGGTCAGCGCGTCGTTCTCCCACCCAAGATGGTGGCGCATCATGTCAAAGAGGTGGCCGGGGCGGTCGCCGAGAATATCGACGATGGCTTCATCAAGAGTGGGACGGAACCTGGATAGAGACGCCGGGGCATCCATGGGTTTGTCCCTCCCTGGCTGAGGATTCTGCCCTGCTACGACCCTTAAGGTCATCACCGAGTCCGGCGGTTTAACCGACCGGCTCGCGGCTCCCCAGGGGATTCTGTCCCTCGTTGGCCTCCGGCTCCGCAATAGCAGCCAATACGTCCTTGGTGGCGATGGCCCCTTCACGCAGCACCTGGGGCCTGGACGTGGTCAGATCGACGATGGTCGAGGGCTTGCCCGCAGGCAGAGTGCCCTCCCCCACCGCATAGTCGAGCCATGGCCCAAGCTCTTCCATCACATCCTTCATGGAGCGGGCGTCAGAAGAGCCTGCGCGATTCGCGCTCGTGCCGATGACGGGCCGACCGAACGCTCTGATCAACTGCCGCGCGACGGGATGATCCGGGACGCGAACGGCGACGGTTGCTGCCCCGCCGCTAACGATTTCCGGCAGATCCGGCGAGCGCTTGACGACCATTGTCAGGGCTCCGGGCCAGTAGCGTCGCGCCAGTTTCCACGCACTGTCCGGCACATCGACAGCTACCTGGCTGAGTTGGTCGGCGTCGGCAAGTAGAACGGGCAGGCCCTGCCCATGATCACGTCCCTTGGCACGGTAGATTCTCTCGACGGCTTCAGGGTCAAAGGCATCCGCGCCCAGCGCAAATAATGTGTCTGTTGGAAAGCAAATAATACCGCCAACCCTAAGCATCACGACAGCTGCGCGAATCTGAAGCTCGGGGTCTGTTGCCTGATCGGTGGCCTCGCCTAAGGCGGTTTTGTCGGTCACTCTGTGGCTCCTTGACCAAGTATAGCACCCGTTAGTAGTCTGAACATCAGTGGGGCCGCTACGGAAAATGGGGCGAGCACGCGGATATTTTGGTAACCGCAGAGGCCTTTTGGGGGACTGACAGCGCACGTGAGTAACGAGCATCCTGAGGTTAGCCACCGCATTGCCACGGGTGATGATCGCGAAATCGCGACATACCTTGAGATTGCCCAGCACGCCGAAGCGCGCCAGCCTACAGACGCAGCCGAAAGCCGCCCGGCGCGTGATCTCATCGTCGTCATTGATTTCGGCTCGCAGTACAGCCTGCTCATCGCGCGGCGCATCCGCGAACTCAACGTCTATTGCGAGGTCGTGCCCGCGACGATGCCGTGGCCGGAAATCGAGCGGCTGCGGCCCAAGGGTTTCATCTTTTCCGGCGGGCCGGCCAGTGTCTATGAACAGGACGCGCCGATGGCGCCCGCGGAGGTCTATGAGGCGGGCGTGCCGATACTCGGCATCTGCTACGGGATGCAGTTGTTGGCACACCAGTTGGGCGGCGCCGTGGAGAACACGGCGCGGCGCGAGTATGGGCACTCCGTGCTCCATCGCGCGGCCACGATCACCGATCCGCTGACGGAGAGTCTGCCGCCGACGATGCCGGTGTGGATGAGTCACGGCGACCATGTAACAACACCGCCTGCCGGTTTTAGGACGTTGGCCTATACGGATAATTCGCCGATTGCGGTGATGGCGAACGAGTCCGGCTTCTACGGGCTGCAATTCCATCCGGAAGTCGTGCATACACCGAATGGAAAACAGCTTCTTGAGAACTTTTTGTTCAAGGTGTGCAAGTGCGAACCGACGTGGACGGCGGCCAATTTCATTGAGGAGACGGTGGCGCACATCCGCGAGCAGGTGGGTGACGGCCACGCAATCTGCGCGCTGTCCGGCGGCGTGGATTCCGCGGTGGCGGCGGCGCTCGTCCACAGGGCAATCGGTGACCGGCTGACGTGCATCTTTGTGAACAACGGACTGCTGCGGAAGGATGAGCCGGAGCGCCTGCGCGAGACGTTTGAGCGCAATCTCAATATGAACCTCATCGTCTGTGAATCCACGGATCGGTTCCTGGATCGGCTGGAGGGAATCACCGACCCGGAGACGAAGCGCAAGACCATCGGCGAGGAGTTTATCCGGGTCTTCGAGGAGGAAGCGGGAAGGCTGGGCGAGGTAGACTTCCTCGTGCAGGGCACGACGTACCCGGATGTCATCGAAAGCCTGTCCGCTGAGAATACGACGTCGGCAGTCATCAAAACACACCACAACGTCGGTGGCCTGCCGGAGAATATGCGGTTGAAGCTTGTGGAGCCTTTGCGGTATCTCTTTAAGGATGAGGTGCGGGCTGCCGGCTCTGAGCTTGGGCTGCCCGACGAGGTTGTGTGGCGACAGCCGTTCCCCGGACCCGGCCTCGCAATCCGCATCCTTGGGGAGGTTACGCGTGAGGGTCTGGAGACATTGCGGGAGGCGGACGCCATCGTCAATGAGGAGATCCACAACGCGAACCTGACGCGGGAGTTGTGGCAGTCATTCGCCGTGCTGACGGCCTCCAAGACGGTCGGCGTGCAGGGCGACTTTCGGACGTATGGGAACGTCATCGCCATCCGCGCCGTCACGTCTGAGGACGCGATGACTGCGGACTGGGCGCGCCTGCCCTACGATCTTTTGGCGCGTATCTCATCGCGGATAGCCAATGAGGCGCCGAACGTCAATCGCGTTGTATACGACATCACAAGCAAGCCGCCGGGAACAATAGAGTGGGAATGAGTTCCGCCACAAATGCAGCGTGGTGATGCGGTGACCTCATGCTGAGAACCATCCTGCTGCGGCTAACGCTGATTGTCCTCGGCAGCGCGGCCATCATTGTGGGCATCGGCTCAGCGCTGTTCCCTCGCCCAATCCTCGAATTGCTGAACCTTGAGCAGGTCAACGTGATCCTGCTTGGGCTGTGGGGAGTCATGCTGGCACTGCTTGGCGTGGGCACGTTCATAGCAAACCGCAATCCTATACGACATCTGCTCTGGCTCCGGCTGATGATTATCTTCCTGTTTGGGATAGCCGCATATGCGGGACTGGTTTTTTGGGGCGGCGGCATCGAAAGGGACACGGCGATTGCCCTGGTCGTCATCGGCGTCGTCCCTGCCCTGCTGCTGCTCATCCTGTTCCCCCGTTCACCGCGGCTGGTTTCAACGCGCGTTCGTTCGCCTGACGGACTGTTGTTCACGGACCCGGACGATGGCGGCCTGTTTGTGCGGCAGCGCGGAGGTCGGTTCAATCCGTATGTGATTCGTCTGCCACGGGAACCCGTGTTGCAGCCCACCCAACGACGCGTTGCCACCATGCCAATCGAGAATCCATCGCGGGTGATGGTCGTCGGCAGCGGCTCGCGAGAACACACGATGGCCGTCAAGCTGCTGCAGAGCCACGGGCTGGAAAAGCTGTACATGGCGCCCGGCAACGGCGGCACGGCGCCCATCGCGGAGAATATCCCTGTGGCAGCGTCTGACGTCGAGGGAATCGTGAAAGCCGCGCTGGAGCGGGAGGTTGAGCTGGTCATCATCGGGCCGGAGGACCCGCTGTTTCGCGGACTCGGTGACGCCATTCGCGAGGCGGGCATCTTGTGTCTCGGCCCATCACGGGAGGCGGCGCGGCTCGAATGGAGCAAGTCATTCGCCAAGCAGTTGATGGACGATGCCGGCGTTCCCACCGCGGCATGGATTCAGTTCTCTGACTATTCACAGGCGGCTGAGTACGTTCGCGCGCACCCGATGCCGCTCGTTATCAAGGCGGACGGCCTGGCGGCGGGCAAGGGCGTCGCGGTTTGCGATACAGAACAGGAGGCGCTGACCTTTTTGCATCACGTCATGCGGCTGCGCGATTTCGGCGAGGCGGGCGATTCGGTGGTCATCGAGGAGGCGCTGTCCGGGCCTGAGCTTTCGGTGTTCGCGTTCTGCGATGGCGAGCAGATGCTCCTGATGCCCCCCGCGTCCGACTACAAGCGCATCCACGATGGCGACATCGGCCCCAACACCGGCGGCATGGGTTCCTACAGCCCCCCGGAGTTCGTGAACGACAGGCTGATGGCGGACATTCGCGACATCATCATCAAGCCCGTGTTGCGGCGCATGGTGGAGATCGGCGCGCCGTTCAGCGGCATCCTGTATACGGGGCTGATGGTGACGCAGGACGGCCCCAAGGTCATCGAGTTCAACTCGCGGATGGGAGACCCGGAGGCGCAGGTCGTGCTGTCGCGCATCACGTCAGACTTTCTACAGCTTGCGACGGCGACGGCGGCCGGACGGCTTGCCGATGCGCCCCTGACATGGACGGAGCGACGGGCCGTGGGAGTCGTGATTGCATCCGAGGGCTATCCGGGCGACTACCCGACCGGCCTCGAAATCACGGGCCTTAACACCCTTGATTACGACGTCATGACCTTCCACGCGGGAACGCGGCTTGATCCGGCCACGGGCAAGTTGCTGACCGCCGGAGGCCGCGTGCTGACTGTCACGGCGCTTGGGGAAACGATGGCGGGGGCGCGCGAAAAAGCCTACGCGAACGCGGAGCGTGTCACATTCAAGGGCGCGCAGTACCGCACGGACATTGCGCTCCGCGCCGTCGCGTCCGAGTGATGCCATAATCTGAATGTGGGTCGTGTGGACGACGGGCGTAGCGATGGAAAGGACAGCATAAATGACGGCGATTGTCGGAATCGTCATGGGCAGCCGCTCCGATGAGGGGCTGGTTCAGGAGACGCAGAAGGTTCTCGAAGACCTGAACATCGAGTACGAGACGAACGTGCTCTCCGCGCACCGCACGCCGGACAAGACGGCGGAGTACGCCCGCACGGCGCGGGAGCGGGGCATCGACGTGCTCATCGGTGTGGCCGGCGCCGCTGCCCACCTGCCCGGCGTCATGTCCGCCTACACCACCCTGCCCGTCATCGGCGTGCCCGCCACCGGCAGCGCCCTGAACGGCTTGGACGCCCTCTATTCCATCGTACAGATGCCGCCCGGCGTGCCGGTCGCGTCAGTCGCGGTCGGTTCGATGGGCGCACGCAACGCCGCCTATCTCGCCGCCTCCATCCTCGCGCTCAAGCACCCCCACGTTCGTGAGAGCTATGACACGTTCCGCGAACGGCAGTCGCAGGGCTAGCAGCAGCCCCCAAATCATCGTGAGGTAACCGCCGTGATTGACCGATACGCCCGCGAGGCGATGAAGGCCATCTGGCAGGATCAGTTCAAGTTCGAGACATGGCTTGAAGTGGAGTTGGCCGTCTGCAAGGCGTGGGCGGAACACGGCGAGATTCCGGCGGAGGACATCCCTCTGCTGGAGCGGGCAACGTTCGACATGCCGCACTGGGAGCAGGCCTTTGCGACAACCCGCCACGACGTGACGGCGTTCCTGTCCTCCGTCTCGCGCGATCTCGGCCCGGAGAGTCGGCATATCCACAAGGGCCTGACCTCCAACGATGTGTGGGACACCGCCACCGCCCTACAGCTGCGGGCCGCCGGGAAAATCCTGCTTGAGGGCATCGACAAGCTGGAGGAGGCCATCACGCGGCGCGCCGTCGAGCATAAGGACACGCTGATGATGGGGCGCACGCACGGCGTCCACGCGGAGCCGACGACGTTCGGCCTCAAGCTGGCGCTGTGGGTTGAGGAGACGCGGCGGATGAGGCAGCGGTTGGAGCAGGCGACGCGGGGCATCAGCGTCGGCAAGTTCTCCGGCGCGGTCGGCACACACGCGACGCTGCCGCCTGAGGTTGAGGAGACGGCGTGCCGGTTCCTGGGGCTTGAGGTTGAGAAGATATCCAGCCAAATCGTGCCGCGAGATCGCCACGCGGAATTCGTATCTACTCTTGCATTGTGCGCGGCCTCACTTGAGAAGTTTGCTACTGAAATTCGCGGCCTGCAACGGACGGAAGTACGGGAGGTTGAGGAGCCTTTCCATGCCGGACAGACCGGCTCATCCGCCATGCCGCACAAGCGGAACCCGGAGTTGTCAGAACGCATCTGTGGCCTGGCAAGGCTCATCCGCGGTCATTCCGTGACGGCGCTGGAGAATGTGGCGCTGTGGCATGAGCGGGATATTTCACATTCATCGGCGGAGCGCATCATCCTGCCGGACGCGACGATGGCCCTCGACTACATCCTTGATATCGCCACGTATGTCATTGGCGGGATGAGGGTGTACCCGGAGACGATGTTGGCCAACGTGGAGAAGACGAAGGGACTGGTCTTCTCGCAGCGCGTCATGCTCGCGCTCATCGACAAGGGACTGTCGCGTGACGAGGCATACAAGATCACACAGACAACGTCGATGGAATCATGGGAGACGGGGCAGGACTTCCGGGAACTGTTGCGCGAGAACGCCAACATCACGAAGCATCTGCCATCGGATGAGTTGGAATCCATCTTTGATTATGGGTACTACACGCGGTTTGTGGATGAGTCTTTTGGGAGAATTGGGCTGTAGCAAGCCATGTCCAGCGAAGACAGTTCGCGCAGGGTGACCCGCGGGGAGCGGCGGCAGGACAAGCGGCGGCGCAAGAGAAAGATGGGCGTCAGCGGCAAGAGCTTCGTGAACGCCGTCCGCAACGCGGCGATTAAGCGCAAGGCGGAGATAGCGGTGCGGGAGCGGCAGCAACCGTTAAGTTAATCTGCCCCCAAAACCGTCATTCCTGCGAAAGCGGGGGTCCAGACCCTACGCCTCCATGTACAGCTCGATGTAGCGTTCGTCGTCCCACTCATCCCACGGCAACGATTCAAGCCACGCCGTTATGGAATCCCGCTGATTCTGCGTAAGCCCCTCACTAGCAGCAAACTCGTCCGCATAGTTCATCATCTGGCCGAAGGTAAAATCTGTCCAGACTCTTCCCATGCCCGACATATAGCAATTCACAGCCCTGATCCACATAAGTTCCTTGACAAAATCAGAGGCGATGCCGCCAAGTGGCGGATAGTACTCGATGCTCACGCTCCCAACCTGTACCGACATGTCCTGACCTCCCACATCCAATGATTGAGATTCTGCTGCCCCTAGGGCCAACGGACCATATCGGGCCCCGCCGGGGCCGTCAAGAGAAGGTGGTCCTTAGGGCCCTTTGGCCCTAAGCTAGAGCCAGATGGTTTATGCCCTTTCAGGAGGTGCCAATATGCAGGATGATTTGCTTGACGTCATCAATACGCTGCAACGACGTGTGCGAGACCACGAGCCGTCGCTCAAGGAAAACGAGATTAGGACGCGGACTACGCTCATCGACCCGCTGCTGAAAATACTGGGGTGGGACGTGTCCGACCCAGAGATGGTAACTCTTGAATACAGCGTCGGTAGGGGCAGAGCCGATTACGCTCTTCACGGAGGGGAAACCAAACCTTTTGCCGTGCTCGAGGCCAAGAGGTTAGGGGAAGATCTTGGGAATCACATTTCCCAAATGGTTGGATACGCTTTAGAGGATGGGATCCCGTATGCCGGGCTCACTGACGGCAACCGTTGGCAACTCTACGAAGTTTTTGGTCGGGCACCGTTGTCAGAAAAGTGTTTGCTTGACGTTTCACTTGCCGTCATGCCTGCCCACAAGTGCGCACTGGAGTTGCTCTCGCTCTGGAATCCCAACCTTTCTTCGGGTCAGGTCGTAGGAGCGAATCAGCCATTGGTCTTACAGGAACAAGTGACACCTCCGACTATCGTTATCGAACCACCTGCGCAACCTACGCAGTTACTGCCCGAATCTGTCCAACCCCCCGCAGGCGAGGGCTGGGTGCGACTGTCCGACTTTGACCCTCCGGCGCGCAACAGATCACCTTCGGACATCTGGTTTGGTGACGGTACAAGCGCGGAGATAAGCTATTGGAAGGACATCCCGATACAAACTGTCAATTGGCTCTTCTCCAGAGGGTTGTTGACCGCTGACAAACTCCCGTTGGCTTCCGGACGCAAGGGGTTCGTGGTGAATTCCACGCCGCAGCAGGCAGACGGCTCACCTATGCAGTCCTACGTGGTCACCGGCGACAGAACCCTCTTCGTCAACACATGGATTTCGGCCAAGGCTGCTCGGGAAAACGCCAAGAAGTGCCTGGAACACTGCGGTATCGATCCGTCCACGGTTTGGCTGCTGCCGACCGAAGACAGATAATGGCCGAATAGTCACTCCCACAACTTCACGCGAAGCCGTGTCACTTACCTTCTAAGGGAATCTTGTTTAACGAGAATTCACCACTACACTGACCGTGTTTCTGTTTTTTCCATATGCTGGTATCGGCGGCTCACTTGGGACAAGGAAAGTCGCTGGAAACCAAGAAGGAGAGGCTGACCCGGGATCTGGGTTCTGCCTTGCACCGGCGTCAGCGGCAAGAGCTTCGTGAACGCCGTCCGCAACGCGGCGATTAAGCGCAAGGCGGAGATAGAGGTGCGGGAGCGGTCCAGCAAATAGCTATTTGTAAACTCGTAACTTCTGCATTTTCTCCATCTGCTTATTCCCAGTAGGTCCATTGTTAATTAGAAGCTTATTGTCTATAGACAAAACTAGAAGAGGGGGCGTCGCAGCCTGTTGGCCGCGACGCCCCCTCTTGGCGTTCAGTATGCTTGCGCCCTACACGCGCAGGCAGGCTACCCAGTGGTCGCCGCCTACGTTGCGGAACTCCGGGTCTTCCTCGCTGCACACATCGATGGCGATGGGGCAGCGGGTGTGGAATCGGCAGCCGGACGGCGGGTTGATCGGGCTCGGCACATCGCCGGTGAGCACGATGCGCTCTCGCTGTCGCTCAACAATCGGATCAGGAATCGGCACTGCGGAGAGCAGCGCCCGGGTGTACGGGTGGAGCGGGTTCTCATACAGCTCCTCGCGTGTGGCAACCTCAACGATCTTGCCGAGGTACATCACTGCGACACGGTCGCTGATGTGTCGGACGACGGAGAGGTCGTGTGCGATGAAGAGGTACGTAAGGTCGAACTGCTCCTGCAGATCTTCAAGCAGGTTGATGACCTGCGCCTGAATGGACACGTCGAGCGCGGAGACGGGCTCGTCGCAGATAATCAGGCTGGGCCGCACGGCGAGCGCGCGGGCCATGCCGATGCGCTGCCGCTGTCCGCCGGAGAACTCGTGTGGGTACCGGTCACGCATGTAGGGGTTGAGTCCCACCACGCGGAGTAGCTCCTCCACTTGATCAACGTAGTCGCCACGTCCACTTGTCATGTTGTGGATGCGAATAGGTTCACCAATGATGGAGCCGGCAGTCATGCGGGGGTTGAGAGAGCTGTACGGGTCCTGGAAGATCATCTGAAGTCGGCGTCTCATGCCACGCATGCGGCGCGGGCTCAGTTGAGCCAGATCGGTTCCCTCAAAGATGATCTCACCCTGTGTGATCTTGTAGACCTGCATGATGCTGCGGCCGACGGTGGTCTTTCCGCAGCCGGACTCGCCAACGACGCCCAGCGTTTCACCCTTACGGACGAAGAAGCTGATGTCATCAACGGCCTTGACGTCAGCAACGTGCCTGGGAACGATTCCCCGGGAGTTGACCGGAAAATACATTTTCAGGTTGTTGACTTCGAGAAGTATGTCGCCGAGGTCCTGATGTCCCACGGCGGCGGCGGCTATGCTTTCTCGCGTCGTCATTAGTTGCTCCCTGCGCGCGTGCGTGTCGCCGTGGTTACGTCCACCCAACACGCCTTGTGATGATCGGTCGTTCCGTCCACCAGTTCAAACGGCGGGTATTCCGCGCACTGGTCGATAGCAAACGGGCAGCGTGGGCGGAAAGCGCATCCGCCGGGAAGGTTCATCAGATCCGGTGGCATCCCCTCAATGGGCTCAAGCTTGAATTTGCGCGGCTCATCCAGCCGGGGAACAGAGGCAAGCAGCCCCATGGTATACGGATGCCGGGGGTTCTTGAAGATTGTCTCGGCGGAGCCGGACTCAACAATCTTTCCGGCGTACATGACGTTGATCCAGTGCGCGTAGCGCGCCACAACCCCGAGGTTGTGCGTAATGATGACGACTGCCGTGCCCAATTCCTCATTGAGCCTCTGCATAAGCTCAAGGATCTGCGCCTGAATCGTTACGTCGAGCGCCGTCGTTGGCTCATCCGCGATGAGCAGGCGCGGCTCGCAACTAAGGCCCATGGCAATCATCACGCGCTGGCGCATTCCACCACTGAACTGGTGTGGGTAGTCGCCCAGGCGATTGGAACCATCCGGGATGCCGACCAGGTCGAGTAGCTCACCGGCGCGGCGCGCCGAGGCTTCTCTATTCATGCCGAGGTGCGTCTCCAGCGCCTCAGTAAGCTGGCGGCCGATGGTTAGGACGGGATTAAGGGAGGTCATAGGTTCCTGGAAGATCATGGCGATCTTCGCGCCGCGCACCTGAAGGACGCGATCCCCGCTCATCTTGAGCATGTCCTCACCGTCCAGGAGCGCCTCGCCGGCCTCGACCCGTCCCCCGGGCGGAGGAATGAGTCGCATGACGGACAGGGCCGTCACACTCTTACCAGAGCCGCTCTCGCCGACGACGCCGACGATCTCGCGTTCGTGAACGGTATAGCTGACGCCGTCAACTGCCTTGACGATTCCGTCAGTCGTGTAGAACCGCGTTACCAGGTCCTTGATTTCAAGTACCGGCTTTGCTGTTTCCGCTACCACAGAGCCTCCTCGCTGCCTTCCCCGGGGCCTGCCGGCCCTCTCGTTTCTCTATGTGCTAACTACCAAAATGTCGTCTCAAGAGCATTCGCTTTTCCCGTGGGGAAGAGGAGACTCGAACTCCTACGCCTTTCGGCACATGATCCTAAATCATGCTCGTCTGCCAATTCCGACACTTCCCCCTCTTTGTTTGCCATGTGACCCGCCCAGGATTCGAACCTGGAACCCGCTGATTAAGAGTCAGCTGCTCTGCCAGATTGAGCTAGCGGGCCGCGGCGAATTCCATTGTATGCGCCTTCCGTGCGGATGACGACCTTTCGCCTCCTGAATTCTCCTCCCCATGTGTCCATAAAAACTACGCCGTGACGCAGCTAAGCGTTACGGACATTGGGCGGACGGTAGCATACCCCCCGATTCAGCGTCAAGCAATCAGCCCTTGTTATGTCCAGAGCGGCCTTGCTCACGACTGAGATGCTCTTGGAGCTCAAAGAATGGTCGCCCTAACTCGCCAAGCCGGAACGCGGCAGTCACCGTCAAAAACGCTCTAGGCTGATCGCAAGCCGGGACGGGCCAATCACCCCAACACCGCAAGCCGGAACGCGGCAGCCGCCGTCAATAACACTCTACGCTGATCGCGAACCGAGAAAATCCCTCTGGTATCATCGAATGCGGGCAACGTCCGGGCGGGGGGATCACGGGTACACAATGAAGAAGACGGTCAACTATATCAACGTGTCCGGCGCGAGATGCCTGGTTCGTGTTGATTTCAACGTTCCGATGGAGCCCGGCACGACTGTTATATCGGACGATTCCCGTATACGCGCCGCCCTGCCCACCATTAACTATCTGCGCGAGCGTGGCGCGAGCGTCGTTCTCGCCACGCATGTCGGCAGGCCAAAGGGCGTCGACGAGTCCCTGCGTGTGGCTCCTATCGCCGCGCGGCTGTCGGAGTTGCTTGGCGCGCCGGTGGACGTGGCAGCGGACTCAATTGGGCCGGACATCGAAATCCTTTCGCGAGGACTGGAGCCCGGCGGCGTGCTCATGCTTGAGAATCTGCGGTTTCACGAGGGCGAGGAGAAGAACGACCCTGATTATGCGGCTGCGCTGGCCGGTCTCGCCGACATCTATGTGAACGATGCCTTTGGAACGGCCCACCGCGCCCACGCATCGACGGAGGGGGTAGCGCATCTCCTGCCGGCCGTCGCGGGCTTCCTTCTGGATAAGGAGATCCGCATGTTGGGCGGCATTTTGGAGTCGCCGCGCCGCCCGCTCGCCACGCTGATGGGCGGCGCGAAGGTTGGCGACAAGATGGCCGTGATGGAGCGCTTGATCGAAACGTCGGACATGCTGATCGTTGGCGGGGGCATGGCGGCGGCTTTCCTGGAGGCGCGTGGCCTGCGAACCGGCAAGAGCCTTCTGGAGGCGGACGGGCCGCAGATGGCGGGGCGCATCGAGAGCGCGGCGAAGGCGCGCGGCGTTCAGCTTCTGATTCCCTCGGACGTCGTCGTGGCAACCGAGCTGTCCGCGAACGCTGAGGCGTCGGTTGTCAGGAGCGACACGATCCCGGATGACGCAATGCTGTTGGACATCGGCCCTGAGACGCGCGATGCTTTCACGCGCGCCATGCGCCTGTGCCAGACAGTGTTGTGGAACGGCCCCATGGGCGTATTCGAATACGAGCAATTTTCCGGTGGGACACGGGCCGTGGGAGAGAGCCTCGCGCAACACGCTCGCGCGGGCGCGACCGTTATAGTTGGTGGCGGCTCGACAGCCTCGGCTGTCGATTCGCTAGGATACGTAGACGCGATGACGCACGTATCGACAGGCGGCGGGGCGGCGCTGGAGTTCCTGGAGGGACAAGTGCTGCCGGGCGTCGCCGCATTGCAGGACACGGACTGAGCGCAGCACATCACAAAGAGAGAAGATTGTGGCCAACTTTGAACTGATCAAGAACCTGATCCGCAAGACGGACTCCAAAATCGTCCTGCTGGTGATGGACGGACTTGGCGGCATCCCGCACCCCGGGACGCTGCGCACGGAGCTTGAGGACGCGCAGACGGACAATCTGGATCGGCTGGCGCGCGCCTCTCAGACCGGCATGTCAATTCCCGTCGCTCATGGCATCACGCCCGGCAGCGGTCCCGGCCATCTCGCCCTGTTCGGCTATGACCCCATCAAGTACCTCATCGGGCGCGGCATTTTGGAGGCGCTCGGGCTGGATATGGACGTGAGGGAAGGCGACATCGCTGCACGCGGCAACTTTTGCACACTGGGCGATGACGGCCTGATCACCGACCGCCGCGCGGGCCGCATCTCGTCCGACATCAACCGCGAACTGGCGGATCTGCTAAACGGTATCTCGCTCAAGCAGGTGCAACCCATCGCCGCGTCCGGTCGCGAGCACCGCCTTGCCCTGCTCTTCCGTCCCGAGGACGGTGGGCCGCAGCTCAGTGATGCCCTGACGGACAGCGACCCGCAGCGGGAGGGCTTTGCCCCTCTAACCGTCACTGCGACAGAGCCGTGGGCGGAAAACACGGCCTCAATCGTGAATGTTTTCCTTAAGGATGCCATGTCGGTTATTGCTGGTCGCCACCCCGCAAACGGCCTCGTGCTGCGCGGATTTTCGACCACGCCGGACCTGCCGCAGATGGCGGACGTATACGGGCTGACCCCCGCCGCCGTCGCCGCCTATCCCATGTATCGCGGCCTCGCCAAGCTGGTGGGCATGAACGTCGTGCAGACCGGCGATACCATTGAGGATCAGATCGAGACGGCCCGCGACATCTGGGACGAGCACGATTTCTTTCTCATTCACTACAAAGCAACGGACAGCGGCGGCGAGGACGGCGATTACGACGCGAAGGTTGAGGCCATCGAACGGATGGACAGCGCCCTACCCGCCCTGCTAGAGCTTGATCCGGACGTGCTGATCGTCGCAGGCGATCACTCTACGCCTACGGCGATGGCGGCGCACAGCTGGCACCCCGTTCCGTTGATGATAAGGTCGCGGCTCGTTGCCCGCGGATTTTCAGAGAGATTCACGGAGCGAGAGTGCGCGCGCGGGATGTTGGGAACGATTTCGGCAACAGATATCATGCCGCTGGCCCTCGCCAACGCCGGCAAGCTGGACAAGTTCGGCGCCTGACGGCAGCGCCGCATACGAGAGGGAACGTCACATGGCATCACCACGCACACCGCTGATTGCAGGCAACTGGAAGATGAACACGTCGCTGGCAGAGGCGCGAATCCTCGCGTACAACGTCGTCCACACAGTCGGCGTCCCACGGGGAGTCGATGTGGCTGTCTGCCCGCCGTTCGTGTCCCTGCCAATTGTCGCGGAAGCGTTGCGGGGCAGCCCCGTGGCGCTTGGCGCGCAGAATATCTATCCGGCGGAGTCCGGCGCGTACACAGGAGAAATCGCGCCGACGATGCTGCAAGGGCTCTGCGCATACGCAATCGTGGGACACTCGGAACGGCGCGCTTATTTTGCCGAGTCCGACGAGTTCGTGAACGCAAAAGTCCACATCGCGCTCGCACACGACCTAACACCAATCTTGTGCGTCGGCGAGACTCTTGAACAGCGGGAGGCCGGACAAACTGCCGCGATATTGAGCACGCAGACATCAGGCGGATTGGCTGACGTGGAGGACGTGTCAACGGTCGTCATCGCGTATGAGCCGGTGTGGGCCATCGGGACGGGCGTGGCAGCGACGCCAGACGACGCGCGTGATGGCATCGCCGTTATTCGGCAGACCATCGCGGACGCGCGTGGGTCGGATGTCGCGGAGTCGGTCCGTATCCTCTACGGCGGCTCCATGAACCCACAGAACGTGGAGTCGCTGCTTGCGCAGCCGGGAATCGACGGCGGGCTGATTGGCGGGGCGTCGCTCAATGCGGAGCAGTTTGTGGCGCTGGTGCGGGCGGCTGAGCAGCGGGGCTGACTCTCGCCAATTGCGGCAAGAATCAGCAGTCGGTGGCGACCCTGCTGAACGGTCGGAACGGCGTTTCAGCACCGGTTATTTCTCGCAACGGGCGCAGTCAGGCGTCTATACTTATTGCATGACGACCGCGAACGGCAGCGACAAGGAATACGTGGAGCAGGGTCGGCGATTCCTCAACCAGGCGCATGAGGAACTGTCCCGTGATGACCTCCGCCAGGCATCCGAGAAGGGGTGGGGCGCGACGGTGCAGTTGCTCAAGGCATACGCGGATGAGCGCGGGCTTGAGCATGACCGGCACGCCAAGCTTTTTGGCGTCGTGAGCCGTCTCGTCGCTGAGGCCGACGACGACTCTCTCCGCACCTACTTCAATGAGGCGCGTGGCCTGCACGAGAATTTCTATGAGGGTGGTTTCACCTTCAGGGACGTGAGTTCCAGCCTGGAACAGGTCTCCCGGTTCGTGGGCAAAGTGGAGAGCCTGCTGAATGGGCGGAACGGCGCCTAGCGCAGGCCCGCCTCAATTACACCCGGTCTTTCGTTAGCTACAAAAACATCAGAGGAGCGTATAAGCATGTCCACAGATTCCACTATTCGTATCGGTCTCGTTGGCGCGGGACGATTCTCGCAAGCGCGCGTCGTGCCCGAGCTTGAAAAGGTTCCGGGCGTCACATTCGTCGCCGTCGCGAACAACAGCGTTGAGTCGACAGCGCGGGTCGCCGATCGGTTCAACGTGCCGGTACAGGCATCATCGTGGCAGGATGTCGTTTCCTCGCCTGACGTTGACCTCGTCTTCAACGGGACGCAGGCGCCGCAGCATCGCGACATCCTGATGGGCGCGCTGGAGAACGACAAGCATCTGCTGACCATGAATCCGCTCGCCATGACGGGCCCGGAGGGGCGTGAGATTGTTGCGGCTCTTGAGGCGCGACCGAGCCTCAAGGCGCGGCAGTATCCGGCGTTTCCGCACGGCCCCTTTGCGCGGGAGGACGCGCTCGTGGCGCGCTTGCTCAGCGAAGGCCGCATTGGGCGAGTGCTGAGCGCGGGGGTTCAGTGGCACACGCCGTATCTCGCCTTTGGCAGCTACTTTGACATTCTCAACCGCTGGGTTGGCCGCCATGCCCGCCTGCTTGCGGTGCGGAAGCAGCATGAGGTTGGCAATCGGCGCGTCGGTTTCTCGGCCATCATAGGCGACCTCGGCGATGAGGTCGCGGTGCGTTACACGCATGACAACCTTGCGCCCAAAGCCACGCAGAACGCCCATATCGCGCTGCATGGGGAAAGTGGCACGATCATCGTCGCAGCCTATCCCGCCGACCCACTCTCGTCCGTGCGCATTGCATCCGGGGATGGGGAGGCTGAGGTTGTGCCCGTGCCGGATGATCTGCGGCAGCCGTTCGAGGACGAACGGCACGTCAATATCGAGGAGCAGTTCCTCGGGTGGGTGATGGGCGGCGCGGAGCCGACTCCCCTGCTGCTGACACTCCAACAGGGCCTGCAGTCCACCGATGCCGCGGAGGCGTTTGTCGCATCCATGCGTCAGGGCGGCGCGTGGGTGGATATGCCGCAAGGTTAGCGGGGTGGGTCTAGCGACTCGCAACGCTCACATCTCGAGTTGATCAATGACCGAGCCTGTTGTCCTTGCCATCGTGGGGCCGACGGCGGTCGGTAAGTCGGCTGTCGCTGTCCGGCTCGCGCGGCAAATAGACGGCGAGATCATCAACGCGGACAGCCGGCAGGTCTATCGCGGGTTTGACATCGGCGCGGGCATTCCGGGTGAGGACGAGCGTGGCGGCGTGCCTCATCACCTGTACGGGTTCTCCGAGCCGGACGACGATTTCTCGCTTGGGCGGTTTCTTGATGCCGCCACGTTCGCTATCGATGACATTCACGGACGCGGAAAGACGCCGATCATCGTCGGTGGCACAGGTCAGTACGTGTGGGCGCTCGTTGAGGGCTGGAACGTCCCGGAGGTCGCGCCGAACCCTGAGCTACGGACTGAGCTTATGGAACGAGCAGAGCGCGAGGGGCGCGCCGCGCTGCACACGGAGCTTGCGCGTCACGACCCCGCGGCCGCGGATCTCATCCATCCCAACAACCTGATCCGTACCGTGCGCGCGTTGGAGGTCGTGCTGACAACAGGCCGCCCATTCTCGGAACAGCGTACGAAAACCCCTCCGCCCTGGAATGTTCGCATAGCGGGCTTGACGATGGAACGACCGGCGCTTGATGAGCGAATCGAGCGGCGCGTGGACATCCAGTTGGCCGTCGGCTGGGTGGATGAGGTACGGGCGCTGTTGGCGGCAGGGTATTCGCCTTCGCTATCGTCCTTTCGCAGCATTGGCTATCGGGAGATAGCGGCGCACATTGAGGGGCGAATGCCGGCGGATGAGATGCGGCAGGCCATCGTGAGCAAGACGTGGCGATTCGCCCGCTCGCAATTTGGGTGGTTCCGCGCGGGCGATGAGCGCATCGCGTGGGTGGATGTAACGTCTCAGCCGCCGCTCACGGACACAGCCGAGGCCCTGGCGGATCTGCTGAAACTCGCGTAGGAATGGATGCAGCGGCATCGGCGCACTATACTTGGCGCATGAACTTCACGAAGATGCACGGCACTGGCAATGACTTTATCGTCGTTGAGGGCGGCCCCGCGGACGCTGACCGGACAAATTGGCCGGAGGTGGCGCGTGAGGCATGCAGTCGGCGCTTTGGCGTCGGCGCGGACGGAATTCTTGTCATTCGGCCATCGGATGATGCCGCCCTGCGGATGCAGATTTTCAACCCGGACGGCTCAGAGGCGGAGATGTGCGGCAACGGCATCCGCTGCGTGGCCAAGTATGCCGTGGAGCGGGGGCTTGTGCAGGACTCAGACAGCGCGGGTTTGCCAATCGAGACGCTCGGCGGGCTGATGACGGTGTGGCCGCAGAACGGCGGCGCGGGCGGCGCTATTGAGGCCGTGCGTGTTGGCATGGGCGCGCCGATTCTGGAGCCTCAGAGTATCCCCATCGCAGTTGACGAAGCTGCACCCGTGACCAATCACACGCTTGAGGTCGGCGGCATATCTCTGAGCCTCTCCTTCGTGTCGATGGGAAATCCTCATGCCATCGCATTCATAGACACACCCGTTGCCGATTTCCCGCTCTCTACCATCGGCCCGATGGTTGAAACCAATCCGCTCTTCCCGGAGCGCATCAACTTTGAGATCGTCAACGTCAATTCGCGCGATTCCATGACGGTTCGCGTTTGGGAGCGCGGCGCGGGCCTCACGATGGCGTGCGGCACGGGGGCGTGCGCGACCGTTGTTGCGGCGCGCATGGCCGGGCTTGTCGATGATTGCGTGACCGTGGAGCTTCCGGGTGGGCCACTCACCATCGAGTGGGACGGCAACACGGACAGCCAAGTCTACATGACCGGCCCTGCTACGACCGTGTACGCCGGACAGCTGCTTACGAACTAGGGCGCTCGGCGCTCCCCGTTTTCACGTATGTCGCCGCCAAACGCGCGGGCATTTGTGGCCGCTTCATCGTCAGATACATATACAGCGAAATGGTGGCGAGCAGGCCGAGCAACAGGAACGCCCACCGGTAACCGTCCGCTCCAAATTCGTCATACATGAATCCGGCGAAAACCGGCGCAAAGACGCCTCCGATTGCGGTAAAGCTAAATTGAAGGCCAAGCAGTTGGCCATAGACCTGCCGACCAAAGAGTTCTCCAAGCAGGGCCGAACGCGGCGGGTTGCCCAGTCCGAAACCAAAGCCGAAGAAGACGGCGAAGATCACTCCGGTAATCGGGTCGTGCGCGAAGAAGAGGAGCACGGCCCCAATAATCTGCATGATCCAGGACACAGCGACGATCTTGCGCTTGTCGTAAATGTCGGCGAGCACGCCGCCGATGATGCGGGCCGGGAAACTGGCGAGCGGCAAGAGGGTCGCCAGAAACGTCATCCAATATAAGGAAAAACCAAACGACTCCCACATCACAAACTGGTGAATGATGAAAGAGCCGAAGAATATGAAGCCGAACATGTTCGCCACCACGTACTTCCAGTATGTTGTCGTCCTGACCGCCTCCTTCACGGTGAACGTCGTATCCGCATAGCGGTCGTCCGTATCCGTCTCAGCAAGTCTTGCCGCCTGCTCATCGCTGATTCCGTCCGGCCTGAGTCCGTATTTCTCCGGCGCGTAGCGCATCATAAATCCAAGTGGCAACCCGACAATCCACGTCGCGACCCCGAGTATCAACAGCGCTTCCCGCCAAGTGAACACTGCGATGAGAGCAACGACGACCGGCACGAGCAGGGCACTCGCGCCCGCACCGTAGGAG
This sequence comes from Dehalococcoidia bacterium, assembly GCA_965205915.1. Taxonomy (GTDB): domain Bacteria; phylum Chloroflexota; class Dehalococcoidia; order UBA6926; family UBA6926; genus VXMO01. Next base: position 460,093 of record OZ242191.1, read on the forward strand.
ACGATTGCCATTGCCTTGCCGCGATTTCGGATAAACCAGGCGTTCACGGCCGTATTCACCGTGAGGAATGAGCCAAAACCCAGCCCCAACGCCAAGAAAGCGAATGCTGCAAAGAATTGCCACAACTCTTGGATGAAACTCAGACCGATGAATCCGCATCCGAGAATGAACATGCCGCCCATCACTGACTTGCGCGGCCCGTAACGGTCGACAACGTATCCCACAATGGGGCCGAAGATGCCCTGCTCCATCCTCTGGAAGGCGAAGGCAAACGAGGCCACACCCGCACTCCATCCGAACTCGTCAAGGATCTCAGCAAAGAAGGGCGCAAAGCCGTAGAAGAATACTCCGGAGGTGTAAAAGAGAACACCGAAACTGGCAATCGCCAACCACCAGCCATAGAAAACCTGGTTAGGGTGAGCCAGAACCGATAACGCTTTGTTGACGATGACCTCCGGGGACAGGACCCCTCGCCCGCGAATGGGCGCAATGAATGTCAGTATAGACCCGCAGTCAGCGGCGCGGCGCATTTGCGCTCGTCCGCCCTGATTAGGCGGTAGCTGCGGGAGGCGGGGCCTGCTGACGCGGACGGGACACCGTTAACGTCAGCGGCACGGAGATACTCAGGATTGCGGCGATAATCACGAACCCGAGCAGGTAGCTGTCGGTCTTGTCATGGAGCCAGCCAATGCCGATCGGCGCGATGATGGCCGGCAGAGACGCCAGTCCCTGTTGGATGCCCGCGACGCGGCCAAAGATCGACAGCCCCCAGTACTCGGCCTGCAGGGCAAGACGCACGGATGATTGCGAACCTATCGCGCTGCCCAACAGGAATCCCGCAATCAACGCGATCCATGGCTCCGTGGCGAGTGGGAACAGAACGATGGCAATTCCCTGAATGATGATGGCCACTCCAAGCACGACGCGCTTGTCCACGTAGTCGGCTATCGTGCCCGCAACGATGCGAATGGGAATGCTGGAGGCCGTCTGCCACGCGAACATGAATGCGATAAACCTGGTCGATAGCCCGTTTTCTTCAAGCAGCAACGCTTCAAACGTGATGACTGACCAGGACGCTCCGAGCAAGGAGCTTGCGATGACGTATTGCCAGTAGCCCCTGCTGCGGAGCACATCCTTAAGCGTGAAATTGGCCTCCGGCATCAGTATCGCGCGGGATGACGGCGCGGTTTCGTCCTCAGGCGCCTCGCCGCCGTCCGGCTCCATGCCATAGTCCTGCGGCCTGTTGCGGATGAGCGGAATCAGCAACGCGCCAACCACCCAGAATCCGACACCCGCGCCAAAGAGAACGGATCGCCAACCGAACTCAGGAATAATCCATGCCCAGGCGCCGGCCAGCAGGCCGGACAACCCGGGACCAACGAGCATGATACCGTTGGCGCGCCCTCTAAATCGGCGGAACCACGCATTGATCGCTGCCCCGGTGACGATGAACGAGCCGGCGCTGAGACCGAACGCGAAGATGACGAACACGCCGTAGTACTGCCAGATGTTCTCGATCTGGCTCATCATCATGCAGCCCACGCCCGCGACAAAGTAGCCGACGATGAGGATCTTTCGCGGGCCAAATCGGTCGACCAGGAAACCTGTCAGGGGAGCGCTGATGCCGGATTCAAATCGCTGCAAGGAAGGGCCGACACCGGCCAGGGCCTGCGACCATCCGAAGTGATTAACGATAGCTGCAAAGAAATTGGAAAAGCCCCAATAGCCCACGCCGTCCGTGTACGCCGCGAGTCCTGTGCCGGCCAGCGTCACCCACCAGCCGTAGAAGACCTGACGGGGATGCCGCGCGAACATCCACGCGGTGAGGACGACTTTTTCGGTCATGCCGCCCTGGGTCATGCCGTTGCCAGCCTCACGGTGTCCGGGTTACCGCTTTGGGGGCGAGTCATCATGAGCACCATCACAACGGCCAACGCCAGCGGAATCACGACGGTCATGAACGCGATGCGGTAGTCGTAGGTGTCCGCAAGCCACCCGACGAGAACCGGAGAAATCAGGGCCCCGATCGCCCCTGCCCCAACCTGTAGCCCCATCAGTGAGCCAAAGATGCCACGACCCCAGTATTCGCCCTGCAAGGATAGCCGCGCCGCGTTGCTGCCGCCCCACCCCGTGCCATAGATGACCTCAAAGATAATCGCGACCCAGATGTTGGCGACGAAGATAAACAGGATCCCGCCTGCCAGTTGGAGGCTCAGCATGGCAGCCACGACGAGTCGCTTATCAAAGCGATCCGCGAGAGCGCCGGAGAAGAATCGCATCGGGATACTGGCGATGGTAAAGACGACGACCATCGCGCCCGCGGTCTCCTTTGAGAAGCCGTAGCTGACAAGCGCGGGGATGTGGTGGACGACCATAGCCGTGATGGCAATCTGTTGCATGGAAAGCGCGCCGACATAGAGCAAGTATGACCGACTCAACAGGACGTCGCGCACCGAGGAAAAAGCCTGATCCTCCGGGACGGGCTCATCATCGCTTTCCTGGCCGCCGGAGGCGACAGGTGAATCGGACTCCGGCGGATCGTCGTCCATTCGTAGTCCGTAGACCTCGGGGCGGCGGCGGAGAACAAGGGCGAGAGGGATGCAGGTAATCCAGGTTCCGATGCCGGTTAGGAACGCGGCGTCGCGCCAGCCGTACTCGCGGATCAGCACCACGAGCAGGGCCGTGATGATGCCCGCGAATCCCGGCCCCATGAACGTGAGGCCGAGCGCCTTGCCGCGATTGCGCAGGAACCAGTTGCTGACGGCGGTGGCGACCATGACGTATGAGGTCGCGCCCATCCCGCTCCCAATGAGCATGAAAGCGATGTAGTACTGCCACGAGTGCTCCACACGGCTCAGCACAATGAACCCTGCCCCGCCCAAGAACATCCCTATCGCGGTGACGAAACGCGGGCCGAGGCGGTCAGTCAGGAAGCCGATCGTGGGACTGAACACGGCGGTCTGCAGGGCGAGTATCGCGGGGCCGAGCGAGACCTGCGCGCGCGTCCAGTTGAGATCGAGTCGGATACTGTCAAAGAATGCGCTGAACCCAAAGAAACTGACGCCCGTCGTATAGAACATCAGGTACATGCCGGACAGCGCCATGTACCACCCATAAAAGAGGCGGGGGCGGCGGCGGGGGGTGGTGGGTTGCGTGTTGGTGGTCATGCCGATGTGACCTGCGGTTCAGCTTTGGCCATGTCCGGCGCGTGGGATTGCGGGCGCTTCATTAGGAGGATGAGGACTAGGGCGAGGGCGAGCAAAGCCAATGAAATTAAGAACAGGAATACGTATGGAGGCCAGAAGTCTCGCTCAAACATGGCAGGCAAATACAATCGAGTCACCAGTGCATGCACGCCAACCGCGAAACTCGCAAGAATCCCCAGAAGCACGCCGAAATGTCTCGTTCCCCAGTACTCGGTGAGAACAATAAGGGCAGCTGTGCTGAGACCTCCGGCTCCTGCGCCAACGCCAATCGCGAATGCCAAGTTGTCCACGACTAAATTCCCGCTGCCCGCGGCCATGACACAAGCGAACTGGGCAACCATCGTCCCAATGAGGACGCGACGGCCGCCAAATCGGTCTGCAAGCACGCCGGTTCCCAACAAAACCAGGGCGCCCAACAGATATGCGGCGATCGGTTCGTCATAGAACGGTAAGGCACTATAGACCTTGCGTAGCGGGAAAACGATGTGCCAATTGGTCCAGTAGCCGGGTGTAAAAAGCGCAAGAACGAGGACACTGGCCTGCAATCCACTCGCGGCGATTAGCAGCAAGTATGAGCGGCCAAAAAGGATGGATTTGAGCGGTGGTGATGGCTCATCCACAGGTGCAATCTTTGGCCCTTCCTCCTCATCCGGCTCTTGATCGTCTCTGAGTAAGACACTCTCTCGACGGGCTGACCAGTTGTTCCGAAACCGACTTCTCAACACGAAATAGGCCACAGCGCTGCCAACCACGAATAGGACAGCGGCGTCAACTAGTTGGAATTGCCCCAGATCGGGCCAGACACCCCGACTATAGTCGTACGGGAAGAGCCAATAGCCCACGCGCTGAATGCTTGGAAACGGCAGCGCCGGCGCAAGCATTACACCGGCAAGAAGCCCAGCAAATGCTTTACCGCGATGCCGACTGAACCACGATGTTACAACCTTGGCAAATCCAATCAGCAGTGCTCCGGCAAGAGCGGCCATAATCACGACCCAGGCAAAGTACCAAAGCCACAAGTTGTCGGAAATTTCCGCCACAAAGGATAGTGTTGCCGCCCCAATCAAAATTGGGAGTATCAGGACTTTCGGATCAAATCGATCCACGGCATATCCGTCTATCGGCGCTACGATTACCGCAGCAACCAACCCCAGATGTACGTCGAAGGCTTGAGGAAAATCATCGGTTCCCGTTCTCAATTGTCTGAATTCCATCTCAAGTTCAAATAAGGCGCCCCCTTGCGCGAGGGCTGCCACAGCCAACAAGAAGAATCCCACAAGCACAACCCACCAGCCGCGGTAGATGCGTTTGGGATTCGCCCATCGCTTGAGGAAATCCTCGAGCCAGTCTCGGTCACTGACCGGTTGGTTCTGCATCGGCGCGCCCGTCATCACGCCACCTGCGGTTCAGTTTCGGCCACGGGCGGGTTTGGTACTGCGGACTGTGGGCGTTTCATGAGGAGGATCAGCGCGAGGGCGATGGCGAGGGGGATGACGGCGAGCGGGAGGGCGGCAGACGTCGGGATTTCGTTGTGTAGGAACCAAAGGGTGGTGGGGATCAACATGGCGGTGAAGATAGATGTAATGCTCATCTGGATACCCATGAGCAGGCCAAAGTGTAGGCGTCCCCAGAGTTCTACCTGTAATGCCAGGTTCGCTGCGCCGTTCGCGCCAAACCCGATGCCAAATGAAATGGCAAGAAGCAGCGGCCCTGCCTGCTCCGCGTACAGGACTATGATTGGCGCGCTCAGAATCTGGGCTGCCAGAATCCAAGCCACAACTCGTCGACGGTCATAGCGATCGGAGAGCCAGCCGGTTATTAGCAGACCTCCAATGCTCAGGAGTGGGGGTATGACAGCAGGATCAAAGAGTTCGACAGATGGGAGAATCGCGCGCAAGTTCATAGAGACGCCGGAGACTGCTGACAGCAGTATTGAAATGCCAATCACCTGCAGGGACAGAGCCCCAACATAAAGCACATAAGGACGGCTCGTTAGCACATCCCTCGTGTTCGCCGGATTTTTGATTTCGTGGTCCACCAAAGAGGAGCTATTTTGTTGGGGCGATTGTCTGTACGGATTGCGCCACAAGAGGGGTGCCATCACTCCGGCGCCAATCAGCAACGACACCGCTATGAGGAGGTTTCCGAGGCCCAGGAAAGCCATAGTCCAGTCACCCAACAGGACTGCTCTCGCCATGGCATGTCCTAGCACAGGCGCATCGAAGATAAACGTTGGAATGAGTTGCGCCAGGGCCGGGCCTGTGAGCAGGACAGCAAGGGCAATTCCATATTTCCGTTGAAATAGGTTGACGGCGGCAACAGCCAGGGCGATGGGCAACACCGCCCCCGCCAGTTTGAGCGCCAGCGCACTGAGAGTCGAAATAGGCCAGGGCCCGCCATATACACTCAACCAACCTATCGACAGTACGATCAACAGAAGGACTGGCAGGAGCATTGCGCGAGATTCATAGCGGTCAGCCAACATCCCGACCAGTGGGCGACCCGGCAAGAGAAGAAGGAACGCAATAATGCCAATGGAGACCACGATCAGACCTTGTAACGGCCTGTCTACCCCCGATTGCAAAAGTAGGGCAAGAGAGGCATGCGGTTCGCCGAAACCAGCCAGACCCCATAACACCGCCCCCGCCAGCACAATCCACCAGCCGCGGTAGATGCGTTTGGGGTTCGCCCATCGCTTGAGGAAATCCTCGAACCAGTCTCGGTCACTGTCCGGTTGGTTCTGCATCGGCGCGCCCGTCATCACGCCACCTGCGGTTCAGTTTCGGCCACGGGCGGGTTTGGTACTGCGGGCTGGGGGCGTTTCATTAGGAGGATTAGGACTAGGGCGATGGCGAGGGGGGCCAAAGTGATGTACGGCAACAAATCAAATTGGATCTCCATCGGAATGTAGGAGACCAGTTCTGCCGCAAGGGCATACCCTCCAAGTGAAGTGCTGGCCAAAATGCCAAGCATCAGGCCGAAATGTCGCGTTCCCGAGTATTCAGCAACCAGAGCCACGATTGGAACACAAAGAATTCCCACACCCACGCCGATTGCCATTGTGAATACCAGCACGCTCCAACCCTCAATTTCAAAAGCGAGAATTGCTACACAGATCAGTTGCATGACTATCGTTCCCAGCGCAACGCGGCGGCTTCCGAAGCGGTCAGTCAGCACTCCGCTAACAAGCAGCACGATCACTCCAAGCAGAATCGCCTCGGCTGACACGCCGCCGAACTGCGACGATGATTCGGACACCCGGAGCGGGAACAATACTTGCGAATAGCCCAATAAGTCTTGGAGGACGAAGACAATGGGTAGAAGTGGCAAAACTAAAATGGCGCTGGCTTGTAAGGCACATGCAGCAAGTAAGAGTAGGTATGAGCGTCCGAGTAGAATAGAACGGAGCGGTAGTGATAGCTCAGGGAGTGGCTGCATATGAGCACTTTCTTCTCTTGAAGGCTCCGTATCGTTCACGACAAGAAGGCGTTTAGCGCCAGTGGATCCAGCATCTCGCAATCGACGCCTCAGTAGGAAATACAAGGGGATACTGCCAATCGCCAAGAGAACTGCGATGTCGGTTAGGTTAAGCGAAAAGCCTCGGACATCAGGCCAGACACCCCGCGTGTAGTCGTACGGAAACAGCCAGTAGATTGCGCGTTGGAAACGGAACATCGGCATCGGCGCCAACGGTGCAAGCATGACGCCGGCCAACAACACGGCAAGCGCCTTGCCCCGATTCCGGCTGAACATGAATATTGCAGCCTTGGCAAAGCCGATCAGCACTGCCCCAGCCAAGATTCCCATAGTCACCAGCCAAGCAAGATACGCAAGCCATATCTCGTCGGTGAAGCCCGCAGCCGCGAATACGATTGCCGCCCCAACCATGACGGGAACAGTCACGACAGCAGGCCCGAATCGATCCACCAGAAAACCAACCACCGGCGCGACTATGAGAGTCACACCTATCAGTAGATAGAAGTCGGTATAAGTTGGGAAGGCTTCTTGCCCTGCCCTGATTCGAGCCATATCCAACTCCCGTTGAAGCGTGAAACCGGTTTCCACCTGCGCCCTTGCCGCTACGGCCAGCAAGAGAAACCCCACCAGCACAATCCACCAGCCGCGGTAGATGCGGCGGCGTGTGAGCCACTCAGGGAGCAGCGGCTCAGTCTCCAGGTTGCTGTCTTGCCTCATATCGCCGCTTCCGGCGATTGCGCCTCAATCGGGGTGGCTAATGCGGACTGCGGGCGCTTCATTAAGAGGATGAGTGCGAGGGCGATGGCGAGGGGGAGGATTGAGGCGAAGAGTATTTCGGTGGCCTGAACTTGCGAACCTGCCGCTGTTGATAGAGGTCGAGTAAATGCAAACGGCAACACCGTATACCAGACGGCAGAGAAGAAAGCAGCGGCGCTCATTTGAATACCTATCAACAGACCAAGCCTGTGTTCGCCCCAGGAGTCGGCAAATAAGGCAAGATTCGCAGCGCCATAGATTCCCAAACCGCTACCCGTGGCAAGAACAAGCAGCGGTCCTACAAACTGATCCACGGAAAAGAGAAACATGACGGCGCATATCAACTGCAGCCCGATTAGCCCTGCCACAACGTACCGACGATTGTATCGGTCTGAGAGAGCACCTGTGAGAAACATGACTGCCATGCCAACCATGGCAGTCAAGGCTGCAACTTCTCCGATGAAACGGAGCGAGAAGCTGAACAGAAGGTCAACCATTTCTCGGCTTGAAGCCGCATAGAGACTACTGAATGCAACCGGCTGCAGGATTAGTGCCCCGACCAAGAACAGAAATGATCGGCTCAACAGAATGGAGCGTATTGGCTGCAACGGAGGGTGCGCAATTGCAGGGCTGACCGCCTCGCCCTCACTAGAACCCCCCCCGGCGCCGGCAAGGAAGGGGGCGTCGGGCACGACAGACGACGAATCTTCCGCCTTTCGCCGCAAGACAAAGAACAGTGCGATAGAGGTCGCCAAAAGGAAGATTCCTCCAGCAACAGCCTGTCCGCGCCACTTCGCACCAGTCTCGTTTGTCCAATCAAGCACGCTATCCGGGCTAGTGACATTTGCCTCCAAAAATAGCCCAATTTCTAACCAGAGGCTGAACGCCAGCAAAGGAATGGACGCAGCAAGGCTTGTCCCGAATAACATGACCGCCAATGCCTTTCCGCGGTTTCTCACAAAGCGGCGCACGATGGCCTTAGTCATCGCCATATGCGCAGTGAGGCCAAGGAGGCTCATCGTGATGAACAGCACAGAATAGGCATGCAAAAGGTCGGTCATTTGGCTGCTTGCAACAAAGATGAGTCCGCCGGCGGCGAGAGCAAAGACAATGATTGGCCTTGGTCCACGACGATCCACAAGCAAGCCAATAACAGGAGCTAACAAGATAGCGAGGATGGCCGATATGGGAAAACTTAAGGTTGCAAGGATGTCACCCCAAGACCCGGAGATTGATCGAGAGGGCAATTCTGGGATCGCCCAAAAACGAACTATATGAATAACGAACAGAACCCCCGCTGCCGCCAGCACAATCCACCAGCCGTGGTAGATGGGCCAGCGAATCAGTGGCACTTGGGGCGGCGCGGGGTTGTCAGCGTCGTCAGTCGTCGGGGCTTCGCTATCCTGCTCGTTCATCCCACAAGATATGCGCGGGCGTGTCGCAAACACAAACGACGGCGGGGGGGATGGTTCCCGCCTGCGCGGGAATGACGGGTAAGGGCGGGAATGAGGGGGGAGGGGAGATGGATTCCGGCTTTCGCCGGAATGAGGGGGGAGGGGCACGGGTAGCGTGCGGGCGCGGGGTCGTAGGTTGCTACAATAGACACGTCCATTGATTCAGCGTTCAGATATTTGGATGGAGGAGACTTAGCCGTATGCCTCTACCACCGCAGGCGCGTCGCGTCGCGCAACTGCCCCCTTACCTCTTTGTTGAGGTCACGCGCAAGATCAATGAGAAGCGCGCGCGCGGCGAGGATGTCATTTCACTGGCAATCGGCGACCCCGACCTGCCCTCCGCGCCGCATGTCATTAGCGCCCTCGTCACCTCGCTGGAGGATGTTGCGAATCACCGCTATCCGGAGTCGGACGGCCTGCCCGCCTTTCGGCGCTCCGTGGCGGACTGGTACAAGAGGCGCTTTGGCGTGGAGTTCGATCCGGACACGGAAGTCCTGCCAACCATCGGCTCCAAGGAGGGCATCGCGCACATCGCGTGGTGCTACCTGGAGGAAGGCGATATCGCGCTGGTGCCAGACCCCGGCTATCCCGTTTACAGCGTCGGCACGATGCTGGCGGGCGGCGAATCGTATTTCATGCCGCTAAAGCGCGAGACGGGATTCCTGCCCGATCTGGACGCCATCCCTGAGGATGTAGCACGGCGCGCCAAGCTCCTGTGGATCAACTACCCCAACAACCCCACGGCGGCCGTCGCGGAGCTTGATTTCTATCAGCGCGTCGTGGAGTTTGCCAAGAAATACGACATCGTTGTGTGTCACGACGGGCCGTACACGGAGGTCGCATTCGACGGCTACAAGCCGGTGAGTTTCATGCAGGCGGAGGGCGCGCGAGACGTGGGCATTGAGTTCCATTCGCTGTCCAAGTCGTACAACATGACGGGCTGGCGCATCGGCATGACCGTCGGCAACGCAGAGGTGACGAACGCGCTGATGCGAATAAAGTCGAACGTGGACTCCGGCATTTTCCAGGCCGTGCAGTTGGCGGGCGTCGCCGCGCTTGAGGGGCCGCAGGACATCATCGATCACCACAACCGGGTGTACCAGGCGCGGCGGGATCGGCTCATCCCTGCCCTGCGCAAGATGGGGCTTGAGGTTGATCCGCCAAAGGCGAGTCTCTACGTGTGGGCCAAGTTGCCGGACGGCGTGTTATCCGGTGAATTCGCATCTCGCCTTATCGAGGAATCGAACGTTGTTGTGACGCCCGGGCGCGGTTACGGCGAGGCGGGCGAGGGTTTTATCCGGTGTTCATTGACCGTCGGCGATGATGCGCTGGATCGAGCGATTGAGCGGCTTGCCAGCGTCAACGTGTCGAACCTGATGCAGACGGACTGAACCTCATGGTTCAAGAAAGCACACAAGGATCAGCCACAAACCGCCTCAGCCCGGATGAGGAGCGTGTCCTGTTGGTGATGGCGCGGGCTGAGCACTCCATCACTTTGGCTGAAATCTCGGGGCGCCTTGAGACATCGCCGGAGGGCTTGCGAGACGCGATGCGGTCGTTGTATCGTCGGCGGTTCCTTGTCATTTCACGTGGCATCGGGCAAATCGAGGACACGTATCTGCTCTCGCAGCACGCCCGCGACTACACGCGCAGCCACCTGCTGCCGGAGTCGCCGCGCCGCCTGCCTATCGAGGCGCTGACGCCGACGGACAGACGGCGCTAAGGGTCAGAGAGGTGGCCCCCGCCTTCGCGGGGGATTCGGGTGGGGCGCGGGGGATTCGGGCCTTCGCCAGAATGACGGAGGGGTGAGGGCTAGAGGTCAGCGTTGAACGCGAACCAGTTGACCCACCAGTAGTAGGTGATGTAACTCCCAGCGCCGATGAGCATGACGGGGCTCGCCCACTCCACGACTGGCATAGCCTGCCGTATCACCTTGCGGATCAGGTCCTTGAATATCGCCGCGCCAAGCGTGAGACCGATGAGGCCGACGCCCATGCCCGCGCCGTAGATGAGGAACATAAGGAATGCGGCGTAACCACCGATGACCTGCCCCTGCGCGAGGATCGCCAGGAAAATGGGGAACGTGCAACTGAGCGTCGCGAGGGCATAGGCGAGGCCAAAGAGAAATACGGAGACCAGCCCGCGGCTGCCGGTTCCCCAGTTGACGCCAATCGTCGGAATAAGTGTCAGGGAGCGCTTGTTGACCAGCATAAAGACGACCATGTACAGGCCGAGCAGGACAAGCGCGATACCAACGACAATCGCGATGTAGGGCATGGCATCGCGCAGGAACGTGCCCAATATGCCCCACACGACGCCGAACGTCCCAAACAGGAACAGGAATGCAAGAGCGGCCGTGCCGCCCACCAGCATCGCTTGCCCAAGCCTTATCGCGACCGGGCGTTGCTCGTAGCCCTCCTCGCGGGAGCCGATGTAGTAGCCGATGTAGGCGGGCAGCATTGCCACGCCACAGGGGCTAGCCAAAGCAACAAAACCGGCGCTGAACGCGAATGCAAACGGAAGGTTGAACATCAGAAAACGCTCCTCACTTGTTCAGGGAGCGGCGGGTGGGAGGCGACGAAAGTGATATCCCGATCCTCGCAGTGTTGAAGTGAGAGGGTCGGCGTGGGGAGTTTAGCCGACGGCGGTCTCTTCGTCGATGACGGCGCACGACATGAGGCGCTCGGCAGTTTCTGTGAGCATTGCATCGCCAAGAGCAAGGATATCCCTGACACGCTGATCGGTGACGGAATAGAAGACGTTTCGGCCACGCCGATCGGCATCCACGAAGCCGCACCAGCGCAGGCAGGACAGGTGGCTGGAGACACGGCCTTGTGGCGCGCCCAGCATCTCGACAAGCTCAGACACGCTGCGCTCCGACTTCAACAGGATGCGAAGGATACGTAGGCGGGTGGGGTCTCCGAGGCCGCGGAAGAACCGCGCCGCCGCCTCTGCGCCGGAGGGCGCTACAATCATCGGTCCGGTTGGCGTGAGAGTCATTACTTGCATTGCGTTCATTATATGAGTCCGTCCAATCCCTATTCGTCCGTTCGGCCTACCCTGCCCGGCTCGCGCGGTCATCTGCTCTCAACTCGCGCGGCTTATGGACTCTATAACTATATCGTATGTGGAGAGTCCAGGTTTTTTGGAGGCCGGAGAGGTGGTCACTAAAGGAGGCGGGTGGCAATGATGGCTATCATCGTAGTTACCCACGTGCCGACCACAAGGGCGAACATTGTGTTCTTGAAATTGCTTGCGTCTTCACGCATGCCGCCCATCTCTTCACGAATGCTGCGTGTGTCTTCGCGTTGGGCGGCGGCCACGGCCTGTATCTCTGCGCGTAACTCTGTGCCCAGGTTGTCGACGGACCTTTGAAGCTGGTCTATGCGAGGGCTGAGCTCGTCAAACCTGCCCTCCAGCCGTGCAACGCGCTGGCCAAGGTCAAGGGGTTGGTCTGTTTGCTGTTGCGTTGTCATTGCCCGTTCGCTCTCGCCGCCATTCTATCAGAGGGTAGCTCAGGCGGGATGCCGTGCTCTACGCCTTTCGTTCTCCGCTCGTACAATTGAGGGCATATGCGCTCACTTACGTCATACCTCTCACAAATTCAGGGGGCGCTTGCCGTCGCCGTTGTCACCGGCTTATTGACGTTTGTCGCCCTATCGCTGACAGCTTGTAGCGCGGAACTCACTCCAAGGCCCTCCCCCACACCTCTGCCCACAAACACGCCGACGGCGACGCCAACAGTCGCACCGACCGCTACCCCCATCCATGTCCCCCGTCCCGTTGTACTACCTGACGACGAGGCACCGCACAGCGACCCCGTTGAGTGGTGGTACTACAGCGGCACGATGGAGGACGAGGCGGGCGCGGAGTATGGATTTCACTTTGTAATCTTCCAGGTGACGAATCCGGAGGCGGGCGCACCGGGCTACATGGCTCACTCGTCAGTCCTGGACATGAACGCTGGGCAGAGGGAGCAGGACGTGCGATTCGGTATCGGCGCACAAGCGCAGCCGGAAACGGGCTTTGAGCTCGGCGTTGTGGACTGGACCCTGCGTGGCGACGACGGCACACACTCATTTGCAGCGTCGACGAACAGTTATGCGTTTGACCTCACCGTGGAAGCGACCAAGCCCGCCGCACTACACAACGAGATCGGGTACCTTGTCGCGCTCAGCGGGTGGACGTACTACTACAGCTGGACGCGAATGGACTTGTCCGGGACGCTTACGGTGGAGGGACAGGAATTGGAGGTCATCGGCCGGGCGTGGATGGATCACCAGTGGGGCGACTTTGTCGTGAGCGGCTATCCGACAGGTTGGCAGTGGTTCTCCGTCTCTATGGAGAACGGCAATGAATTGATGGTGGCGGAGGCGCGTGAGGCCGATGGGCAGAAGACTGTCTACGGCACATTGGTCGATCCGTCCGGGGCCACAACGCACATAGACGGCGAGGACATCACCATTGATGTGCTCGGCAGTTGGACGAGTCCACACACAGGAGGCGAATACCCGGCCGGCTGGAGTATCGGCATCCCGCCGCACGGCCTGGCAATAACGCTGACGCCCATCCATGACGACCAGGAGTTCACCCTCGCATTCCCGCCCAACGCCATTTACTGGGAGGGGCTGGTCGAGACGGAGATCACATTCGACGGGGAGAGTGTGGGCGGTTCCGGCTACGTGGAGTTGGTCGGATACATCCCGCCACCCGTGACGCCGACGCCAAGTCCCAACTGATTTGCGGGGGCGATTTGCGAACCCCTACTCCTCTTCGTCTTCAATGCCGTATGTACGGTGGGTTACGCCCCAACGTTCCGAGTGCTGATAGCTGAGATCATCGAAGAGGAACGAATAGTCCGGCGTGTCGATGGGGTCCGTCGTCATGATGTAGGCATCCTCGCCGTTGTCCGAGTAGTAACGCTTGCGGCGGCCGACGATCTTGAATCCGTACTTCTTGTAGAGATTCTGTGCGACCTCGTTCGAGACGCGTACTTCCAGCGTGACCGCGCGGCAGTTGAGCAGCTTGCTCGCCTCAACTGCGCCGATGACGAGCAACTCGCCGATGCCCTGCCCTCGATGCGATTTCCGCACGCCAACGCTCGTAATATGACCCTCATCAATGACGGCCCACAGACCGAGATAACCCGCGATGAGTTCCTCGGTGGGAGGAACCGCGTCCTTCCCGACTCCGATGAGACGCTTGACAGCGTTGGTGATGCGTCCGCCGCGTGCCCGCCCACTTCTCGCGCTGTTCCCGTCCGGTGGGAGTTCGTGTGAACGGGCATAATCGTTAAAGGGCGCATCATGAGAGACTGCAACAAGATAGTGCGCATACTTCCGCTCACGGAGATCGCGTCTAAAGGGCGGCGCGTACTTGTTCTCCGGAAACGCGTCGCGATCGATCTGCACGGCCTGCGTGATGTCACCCTCATGCATGGGCCGAAGCAGCCAGGGCATAGAGTCAGTCGATTCGTCGTACACAGCGGAGCTCCTGTCGCCTGACAAAAGGATAAAGTGAAACGGTCAACAGTGCGCCTAACCTAACGATGAAGCCAACCGTTATCTGGATGTAGTGAATGAACCACGAGCCACCTTACGTTCACTCGGGGGAAGAGAGGCCACTGACTGACACTGACATCGCGGCCATTGTTCAGCTAGCGCAGAACGGAGAGGCAGCGGCGTTTGGTCAACTCTATGAATTGTATTCCGACAGGGTCTTTCGATACGTGGCGTATCGCGTGGACAGCAACGCGGACGCAGAGGACATCGCGGAGGATGTGTTCATTCGCATGTTGGAGGCAATTGGGTCCTTCAAGTGGAGGGAAGTACCGTTCTCCGCGTGGCTCATGCGCATCGCCCACAACCGCGTCATTGACCACTACCGGCGCGGGCGGCTCCGCACGGCCACGCCATTGGATGACGCCCCCCCGCTTCCCTCTCGGGATGGGGACCCCCAGGAGCGCGTCGGTATGTTCTCTGACCTCCGGGAGTTGCGCGTAGCGATGGCCGGACTTACGGACCTGCAGCGGCAGGTGATTTCTCTCCGCTTTGGCTCCGAGCTCTCGATTGTGGAGACGGCACATGCGATGAATCGCAATGAGGGCGCGGTCAAGGCGCTCCAGCACAGCGCAATTCGAGCGCTGCGCCGCCTGATGCCGCCACGAGACGCGCAAGACGAGGCTGGGCTATGACCATGCAGCAGCCGGACGACCCTGCCCTTTCCGAGGCTATCGACGAGTGCGTGGACGCGCTTCGGCGCGGAGAGTCCATCGATGATTGCTTGAGTCGTTACCCGGATCTCGCTGGTGAGTTGCGACCTCTACTCCTAACCGCTTTGGCAGCGGCCGGTGTGTCGCCCGAACGTGAGGACGCAGCGAGGCGTGTGGGGCGATTCCGCTTCGAAGGCGCAGTGCAACACCACCTCGCCTCGCGTGAACGCGCTTCAGGCCGATGGTCGCTTTCCGGCTTGTGGAACCGCAGGACGTCCAGGTGGTCGCAGGCGTGGGCCGCGGGTTTGGCGACCATGGCCCTGGCCGTCATTCTGAGCACCGGCGCGGCGTACGCATCCACCGACGCCATGCCGGACAGCCCGTTTTATCCCGTTAAGCGGGTGACGGAGCGGGCCCGGCTCGCGATGACCTTCTCCGACGGAAGCCGCGCCCTGTACCACCTGGAACTCATTGAACGCCGAACGTTGGAGTTGGCGGCTGTCGCGGAATCCGGCGATACAGACCGGGTTGAGCAGCTAAGTCGTGATGTCTTGAAGAACATCGAGTTTGCCCGCGTGGAGGCGGGTTATACAGGCGAGGGCGCCGCGACGGCTGGGGATTCCCTTAGCACCATCGAAGCTACCCGACTGACGCCGACGAGTCCCGTCGATCCTGCAATCCAACAGGCCGCCGGGACGGCTGACGTCATTGAAGAATCCACTGTCTTACTGCGGAGTCTCGATGCACGGCAACTCGTGTATATCGAGGCTGAGAGACGAACGGCCGCGCACGCCTACGCTATGCTCCAGATCGCTCATCAACTAACGCCGGAACACGCGCGGGAACACATCCTTAATGCCCTGACACTAGCAGAACAAAGGTATCGGCAGACCCGGCTTGAGGGCGAGCCCGCGCCCATCTCACGCACACTTTTCGCCCAGGGAATTGTACGCATCAACGGCGGTGAGATGACGCTTGGGGGCAGCTTGAGATTCGAGCTCTCACGTAACGCGCTCGGCAATCGCCCACCAACGGACGGCGACTTTGCAACGGTTGGCGGCTACGTCCGCGCCGACGGAGTGCTTCTGGTGCTGCGCCTCTTCGCATTCGAGGCGGAGGGCGTCGTGGAGGACCAGATTTGGCTACAGGCGCAGACGCTTGGGAGGAATGATGAGCGTATCTTCATTCCCGGATTCAACGTTACGCCGACGGACTTGGCGCAGGTGGCACAGCTGGCGAATGAACGTGGGCACTGGATCTACGTGCAGGGAACCGTGACTGAGACCGCCGAGGTGACCGGCGTAGATGTCCATCTGCTTGGCGACGGCCCCATCCTGTTCCCGCGGCCATAGGGGCTCTGCCCTGTCACGCAAGCAAGCGCCACGTAAGCCGCGCTATACTTTGTTGTTATGAACCGTCCCGCCCAAAAATCGGGCGTTTGGTACAACGTTCGGATATTTCTGCGGCTGCAGAAATTTCTCTTGCCGTACTGGCGTCCGGCGTCACTGACCTACATACTGCTCTTTATTTCGAGCGCGAGCGCCCTGGTGGTGCCATGGCTTGTCGGGCGCGCCGTTGATGAGCTACTCGCTAGCGCGACGCTGGGAACTATCGTCACGCTCGCGGGGTGGATTCTTGCCGCCGCAATCGTCCGCGGCGCAACGTCCTACGGTCAAAGCTACTTCAGCCAAGCCGTCTCACAGTACGTTGCGTACGACCTGCGCAATGCCATGTACGACCGATTCCAGCGGCAGAGTTTTTCATTCTTTGACACGTCACGGACGGCTGAACTGATGTCGCGCGCGACATCAGACGTCGAGTCCGTGCGCATGCTGATCAGCTTCGCCCTCGTGCGCATCGTACAAGTCGCCGTGCTGCTGTTGATGGTCACCTTCGTGTTACTCCTGTTCAACTGGCAACTGGCGTTGGTGACGCTGGCCGTGCTGCCGTTCATCGCGTACCGCACAGCGCGGACGAGCCGCCGCCTGCGTCCAATCTGGCTGTCCGTCCAGCAGGAGATGGCGGCGTTGAGCACCGTCCTGCAGGAGAGCCTGTCCGGAATGCGCGTTGTCAAATCGTTCGGTCGTGAGAAAGAAGAGATCGAGCGATTCTCCAAGCAGGCATACAAGCTTTACGAGCAGAATATCACCGCAAATGAAGAGCAGGCAGTCAACACATCGCTGATGACGTTCTCCGTCTACCTTGCGGTTGGCATTCAGTTGCTCCTCGGTGGGTTCATGGTGTTGCGGGGCGACATAACGGCCGGCCAGCTCACCTCTTTTCTCCTCTATCTGCTGACGATCTCCACCTACGTTCGGATGATCGGCTGGCTGGGCAACCAGCTCTCACGGGCCGTGGCATCCGGTGAGCGCATCTTTGAGATCCTGGACGCTCGGCCCGAGGTGCGTGAGAAGGTCAATGCCAAGAATGATGCCGTCGTCTCCGGACGCATCTCTTTCGATGAGGTGTCCTTTGGGTACGGCGAGCGGGATGAGGTGCTGCGGGGAGTGTCATTCGACGCGAAGCCTGGGCAGGTCATCGCCGTCGTTGGCGCGACGGGCAGCGGCAAATCGACCCTCGTAAGCCTGATCCCACGCTTCTATGACCCAACTCTGGGCAACGTCGTCATTGACGGTGTTGACGTCCGCGACATGTCCCTCGATCACCTGCGCGGCTCAATCGGCCTCGTACAGCAGGACGTGTTTCTCTTTTCAGCGACGATCCGCGATAACATCGCTTACGGCCTGCCGGACGCGCCGGACGAGGAGATTATCGCCGCGGCCAGCGCCGCGCGACTCGACAGCTTCATCAGGAGCCTCCCGGACCAATACGACACGTGGGTTGGTGAACGCGGTATCAATCTCTCAGGCGGGCAGCGGCAACGGCTCGCCATCGCGCGCACGCTACTTCTTGACCCGCGCATCCTGATCCTGGACGACTCGCTCTCCAGCGTGGACGCGGACACGGAGCATTCAATCCAGCAGGCTCTTGACCGCGTGATGGAGGGGCGCACGACGATC
This sequence comes from Dehalococcoidia bacterium, assembly GCA_965205915.1. Classification (GTDB taxonomy): domain Bacteria; phylum Chloroflexota; class Dehalococcoidia; order UBA6926; family UBA6926; genus VXMO01. Next base: position 478,217 of record OZ242191.1, read on the forward strand.
ATCGTGGCGCAGAGGCTTGCGAGTGTGCTCCGCGCGGACCAGATCCTGGTTCTTGATGAGGGCGGCATCGTGCAGCGCGGAACACACACTGAACTCGTGGCAATGCCGGGCCCCTACCGCCAGATATATGAATTGCAGCTGCGCCACCAGGAAGAGGCTCACGCAGCCCCAACCGGAGCGGCGGCCGGCGGAGTAACACGATAATGATGGGCGGCGGCCACGGCGGTGGTGGTGGCGGGTTCGGCGGCCACAACGACGGCTGGGACGACGAGAATCTCGGCGCAGTCTATAACCAGCGCATCGCAATTCGCCTGATTCCCTATATCAAGATGTTCAAGCTGTGGGCGGCGATTGCGCTCGTCGGCATGTTGGCTGCGACGTTCAGCAGTGTCGCCATACCGTGGTTTATCGGCATTACCGTCGACACGGCAATTGCGACCGGGGATTCGACGCGCCTGATGTGGCTCGCAGGGCTGTTCTTTGGTCTTATCGTCATAAACGCCTTTGGCCTGTGGTTGCAGTCGCGGTATATGGCCAAGGTGGCGCACGGCATGTTGGTGCGCATTCGCACCCAGCTGTTTGAGCACCTGCACAAGCAATCGCTGGGCTTCTATGACAAGCAGCAAGTCGGACGGCTGATGTCGCGTGTGGTTAGCGACGTCGAGCAGATTCAGCAGGTGATGACCGGCGGCATCATCGGGACGATCAGCGATGTTCTGACCCTTATCGGCATCGTCGTGTGGATGTTCTTGATTGAATGGTCGCTGGCGTCGGTGACGCTGAGCGTTGTGCCGCTGCTCGTTATCATCTCGATCTTCTGGCAGCGTCGGGCGCGCGTGGCTTTCCTGCGGGTGCGTCGCGCCATCTCCGTCGTCAACGGCAGCCTGCAAGAAAACGTGTCCGGTGTGCGCGTCGTCCAAAGCATGAACCGCGAAGACGAGAACATGCGACGCTTCGACCAAATTAACTACGATCATCTTGACGCCAACCTGCGCGCCTCACGCTTGACGGCAGGCATGTTCCCCGCGGTTGAGGTCATGGTCGGCATCTCGATGGCAGTCGTGATCATCTACGGCGGCTGGCAGGTGCTGCAGGGCAACCTCTTGTTGGGGCTGCTGATTACGTTCACGCTCTGGGTGCAGCGGTTCTTCGACCCGATTCGCAATATCACGATGCAGTACACGGAACTCCAACGCGCGATGGCGTCCGGTCAGCGCATCTTCGAGTTGTTGGACACGGAGCCGGATGTGGCGGACCGAGAGGGCGCGGAGCCGATCCCGTCGATCAAGGGCCACGTGAACATCGATAACGTTTCGTTTGCCTATGAGAACGACGTTCCGGTGCTGCGCACCGTCTCGCTTGACGTACAACCGGGCGAGACTATCGCGCTGGTTGGCGAGACGGGCGCAGGCAAGACGACACTCGTTAGCCTGATTGCCCGGTTCTATGACGTGACGGGAGGGGCAATCGTCATTGATGGGCATGACGTGCGCGACGTGCAACGCGGGAGCCTGGCGCACCAAATGGGAATTGTCCCGCAGGAGCCGTTCCTCTTTTCCGACACCATCGAATCAAACATCCTCTTAGGCCGGCCGAACGCGACGCGTGAAGACGTTGAGGCAGCGGCGCGCGCGGCGGGGCTGCACGACATCATTCTGCACATGGAAGACGGCTACGATACGGAGCTGCAAGAGCGGGGAGCGAACCTTAGCGTAGGCCATCGGCAGCTTGTCAGCTTCGCGCGCGCCATCCTCGCTGATCCTCGCATCCTGATCCTCGATGAGGCAACCGCGAATATCGACACGAGGACGGAGGCGCGGATTCAGGACGCGCTGCGACGGTTGCTGCCGGGACGCACGTCATTCGTCATCGCGCACCGGCTGTCAACCATCCGCGAGGCGTCTCGCATCGTGGTGCTGGACAACGGCTCGATTTCAGAGATTGGCACGCACCAGCAGTTGCTCGCCAACGATGGCATCTACGCCCGCCTCAACGCAATCTCATACGGCGCGGCGCAGGCAACCAACGGCCACACAGCCCCAACCGCCCCCCTGCCCGCCCCGGCGGGGGGTTCAGAAGACAAATAGGTCGCCGCGGCTTCCACTGCTACAATTGAAAGCGCCGACTGGCGGACGCCAATCAAGCGCGGGAAAGGACTTGGTAGTGGGGTTGTTCAATGTTGACCTGACCATATCGAATGGAGCAGACCAAGAGTCTGTAACTGTTTCGGCTCTGGTGGACACCGGATCGTTCTTTACCGCACTTCCGGATTCCGTATTGCGTGGCATTGGGCTGGCTCCAACTGAGATGGCGGAATTCGAAATGGCCGATGGAAGCGTGATTCGGCGGGGCATTTGTGAGGCCGTGACAAGTATCGGAGAACGCAGCGGGACATCGGTAGTTGCATTCGCTGACGACAATGTTGAGCCAGTAATCGGGGCTTTTACCCTCGAACGGTTATTCCTCAACGTTGACTCCGCTGCCCAAGTTCTCGTGCCACGCCGTTTTCGCGAAATTCGCCACATTAGTTGAGACAATTGAAACAACACGCCTACCCCTTTAGGTACTCGCTCAGCCGCTCCAGCGCCGCTTTCCAGTAGGCGCGACGTTGCTCCACGTCCTCAGCGTCCGTCAGTTTGGAGTGCATCACAGTGATGCGGCTCTTTGCATCGCCACTCGCGTAGTAGCTCACATCCACGCCGGTTTCCCTGCCGTCACCGTCCGTCCACGTGACGCGAGTGGTCTTCTCAGGAGTGTCCTTGCGAACGGTGATGGGCGCTTCCGGCAGCCATTGGCCCCGGCTCTCCACGTCGGCAAATGCGGCGTACAGGGTTGCGAGAGACACAGGCAGCGTTTTGCTAACGCTAACCTGGTAGCCGCGCGTCGTCTGATGCCTCTCCCGCATCCCACGCGCCCGCTCGTATTCGACGGTCACGTGCTGGCTCCACCACGGCGATACCCCATGCTGCGTATTGAGCAGCACGGCGATCTCCTTGTGCGACATATCCCGCGCCCCCGCCCCATCAAGAATCGCAAACCAATCCTCCGCCGTCTTGCCCGTGGCGCGGAGAACGGCCTCCGGGGAGGCTTCGGGGCGGGTCTTAGGAGTGGTCATGGTTGCAATAGGTGCTAGGTCTTCAAATTGCCGCTGTTGAACTCGACAAGTTTGGGCCAATCGATGTAGCCAGATTCATTGCAGAAATTCGTCAAGAACTGTGGAGTAAGCCTGTTTACTAGCGCCGACTGTGCCGAGGATGTTGCTGAGGCCAATTTCTCGGTCAGCAACACATTGACTCTTGCAAATGATCCAAGTTTGGCAGCCGACTTGTCGATGTCTTCTTCGTAGGTCAAAGCCAACCACTGGGCCGCACTCGTGCGTAGCACTTCACCAACGGTGTAGCGTCGGTCAAGAAGAATCGGCATGAAGTCCACTGCAGACAGTAGTTGGCTAAGTTCGACTCTGAAGCAGGCTTGGCTCATCTCTTGCCCCAACTGCTCCGCTTCAACGGCAATGTTAAGGTAATCTTGTCCCGTCAGGAAGCCGTCTGAATCTGTCATCTGTGAATCACCCCTAACCGCCCGGCGAAGGCAAAACTATGGGCAAGATGCTACGGAGGCCATGATCGTCGGGGTCCTTCCCCACTGATCTCGCGGCTTCCGCTTCCGCGGCCAAGACATCATCTATACGCTCCTTCACTGCAGTATAAGTCTCCGTTCTCCATCCCCCATTGCGTACGAGGGAACGTACAGCGGTGCCAGATTCAACTTGCTTATCAAAGTGCGCAATCACTCGTTGACTCACAAGATCGAATATTCTTTCTCCCCAGTCCGGCAGGCTATGAATCAACCGAATGGATTGCTCGACGGGAAAGTAGGCTTCCCCATCCATGCCCATTAGGTAGCGCAAGACGTTCGCCGTACTGGCAACTACGGGGAATCGGATGTACTGCAGAGACCATTTGCGCTCTTCACTGTTATCTTGCTGGATATTCTGCCTAGGCTCAGTTTCAGAAAGCTTAGTGAGTCTACGGACAGTCTTGCTAGCCTCCAAAAACAACAGGAAGGGCAGGAGCACTTGATGAGCGTTTACTCCATCGGGAAACAGTTGTCCATGATTCTCGTCGTCCGTAAAGTACTCCCGTACACGATCTGCTGCTATGTGTGGTTTGTTCTGGAACGACAGACAGGCTTGTGCCAAATCCTGCATTTTCACTACCCGTGGACTATCTGAACCACCCGTATAAGGGGCTCTCGCTTTCTTGCCGTTGACGTGATTTGCCCACAAGCCGCGCTTGTTTTCGTAGTACCACCTAGGCCTCATCCTATCGAATTGTTCATGCAGGAACTGATGCACGTCCGCGCCAGAACGAAAATCTTGTGGCTTCATGCCTGTCTGTCGGTTGGTTCGCTTGGCCAGATCACTTACAAGGTCATCCGGCATCCCTGTGGCCTCCGAGGCCACAATTATGCGGATAGGGATCAAGACGTCCTTAGTCGCCTCTCCTTGTGTACGCTGGTACACACTATGAACTGTTACCGTTGTCTGGCACCCATTAACTATTTGAAAGTCGTCCAGCGTAAGCGTGATTTCTTCGCCCTTCCTGGTTTCGCCGACGGAATAGCAAGTCGCCGTGAGTCCATTGTTGTAGAGATAGAAATTCTCTGGATCACTTTCTAACGTCTCCGCCATTTCTTTGTTTATGGTGTTCTTGCCCAGATAGTACCTCGGGTTAAGCCTAAACAAGTTGGTTTCGTTCCTGTGGTATAGAGTGGCAAGTTCCGAAGCCCTAAGCGCAGTTGAGACTGTCTTGACTCCTCCCGCTGTGTCAAGTCGAAAGTAGTGTGAACGATTGACAGTAAACTTTGCCTCAATATTCTCGTCATGAGACACCCTCAAGTTCTTCGCCAGAGACTCTACATCATCGACGTAGGCCTCGTATGACAAGTATTGGTCTCCAACCCGTACCTCTCCTCTTTCCAAAGGTTCATCACTCGGCGCGATATTTCGCGGCGCAATCGTCTTCGTCAACAGATGCATGATTACTCTGATTCTGGAATCACTGGTTATCCGTTCATGCAGTTCACTGGCACGGCTTTGTAGAGCTTGGTTGGCAAGGTAAGCACGTTTCGGATTCATCACGTCGTCGAATCCACTACGCAACTTGCGAAGATCGTCTCGTTTAGCTTTACCTTCCTTTGCCTGTACCAGATACAGAATCGAACCTGCCTCATCAGGATCGAACCACCATGCATCGATTCCTAAGTCGTTGGCACCGTCAATTTCGACGGCTTCTTCTATCTGCTCGTCACTCAGCCCTGCGTCCCAGAGTATCTGGCCCACCGCGAAGTTTCTGAAGGCCGCCCAACCGGAACCAGCTCTTTCAGCCCAATCATCAATAAAGGGCTGAATCTTTTCCTGTGCCTGTTGCGCTCTTTCTACCGCAGTAGCCATGCCCACCTCCGAAACCTAACAACTACACTAAAGAATACCTCATGCGCATCCCCTCCCCCATTGACCCGCCCATTGCGCTCCAATAGAGTGGAATCATTGGCCGACCGACTGGTCAGTCGGTTTTTGTGGGGAGGGTGATTATCTCTACGGTTTCAGATAGTGGCAAGGCCGCGACGCGGGAGCGGATTCTTGAGGCGGCGGCGCAGGTCTTCGCGGAGTCCGGCTACCATGGCGCGAGCGTTGATGACATCGCCCACGCCTCAGGTGGCTCAAAGGGCGGCATCTATTTCCATTTCCCCGGCAAACGGGAGATCTTCTTTGCCCTCGTAAACCGGTTCGCCGATCGACTGCTGACCGACGCGGGTTCGTCCATCTCAGGCGACGCCGGTGGCGCGCAAAAGGCCGGCGCCGCAATCGAATCCACACTCAAGACGTTCTCCAACCACGCCAGGCTGGCCAAGGTGCTGCTCGCGAGCGGCGTCGGCCTCGGTCCAGCCTTTGATGAGTCACTGATGAGGCTGCATGACCGATTCGCCGCGCTGATCAGGGAGCGGCTCGACGCGGCAGTTGCGGACGGCTCCATCCCGCCGCTGGACACGACACTCGCGTCGTATGCGTGGATGGGCGCGCTGAATGAGGTCATCCTACGTTGGCTCTACACCGGCCAACCCTCGCCGCTAATGTCCGCCGCGCCTCAGCTCAAACGGCTGCTGCTATCGAGCGTCGGGGTGAGAGAGGCAGTCGCCGCCTCAACGGCGCAAGGAGATGATCGCGCATGAGCCAGGCATTTCGAGACCTGAACGATTTTGTGCGTTTCCTTGAGCAGCGCGGCGAACTCAAGCGCGTAAAAGCGCGCGTCACATGGGACCTGGAGATCACCGAAATCACGCAGCGCGTGCTGCGCGAAAATGGCCCTGCCCTGCTGTTTGAAAACGTGGAGGGCTATCGAGGCACGCCGGTGCTCATCAATCTCTACGGTACTGAGCAGCGGGCGGCGTGGGCGCTGGGCGTCGACGCGATGGAAGAACTGCCCGCCAAGATCGAGAAGATGATGGAGATGGCGCAGGGCGGCCCGCCCGCGGGCATCATGAACAAGCTGCGGATGCTGGGCGACCTGGTGCGGCTTGGTCGCATCGGCCCTCGCAGCGTCGAACGCGAGGACGCCCCCGTGCAGGAAGTCATCATGCAGGGCGATGACGTCGATCTCCTCTCCCTGCCAATCCTCAAAACATGGCCGCAGGACGCGGGACGCTATATCACGCTGCCCCTCGTCATCACAAAGGACCCTGACACCGGCACTCACAACCTCGGCATGTACCGCGTCCAGGTCTATGACAAGCAGACGACGGGCATGCACTGGCAGACGCACAAGGTCGGCACGCAGCATGAGCGGGCGACGGCAGAGCGCGGCGCGGGACGCATGGAGGTCGCGGTGGCGTTGGGCGGCGATCCGACCCTCATCTGGGCCGGATCCGCCCCGCTGCCCGCGGACGTGAGCGAATACGTGCTGGCGGGCTTTCTGCGCGGCGCGCCGGTGCCCGTCGTCAAAGGCATCACCGTGGACCTGGACGTGCCCGCGCAAGCCGAATATATCCTGGAGGGCTACGTCGATCCGTCGGAGCGGCGACCCGAAGGCCCGTTCGGCGACCACACGGGTTACTACTCCGTCCAGGAGCCTTATCCGGTTTTTCACGTGACGGCCATCACTCGCCGCCGCAACCCGATCTATCCGACCATCGTCGTGGGCAGGCCGCCGCAAGAGGACTACTGGATGGGCGTCGCGACGGAGCGGCTCTTCCTGCCCCTGATGCGGCTGATGCTGCCGGAGATCGTGGACGTCCACATGCCGGCTGAGGGCGTGTTTCATAATCTCGTGTTGGTGTCCATCAAGAAGGAGTACCCGGGCCATGTGCAGAAGACGGTGAGCGGCATGTGGGGTCTCGGCCTTATGTCGTTGGCGCGCGCCATCGCCGTGTTTGACGATGATGTGGATATCCACGATCCGTCGCAGGTCGTGTGGCGGCTATCCAACAACGTCGACCCACGACGCGACATCTTCTTTGCTGACGGGCCGATCGACGATCTGGATGTTGCCTCACCGACGGCGCACGTCGGCAGCAAGATGGCCATCGACGCCACACGCAAGTCCGGCGAGGGTGAGATGGGCAACCGACAATGGATGCCGGATATCACGATGGACACAGACGTGGTTGAGCGGGTAACGCGGCGCTGGAAGGAATACGGCATCTGATGGCTTCCGTCGGACGCCCACCCCTCGCGCGCCCGTGGTCGTTCATGGGCCGATTTGGCATCATGCTCGACTCCATACGGTTTGAGCATTCCATCTTTGCGCTGCCTTTCGCCTATCTGGGCATGATTCTCGCGGCGGGCGGCCTGCCGACTATTTCGCAGTTCATCTGGATAACCGTGGCGATGGTTGCCGCGCGCACCGTCGCCATGAGCGCCAACCGCCTGATTGACCGCGAGATGGATGCCGAGAATCCGCGCACGGCCATGCGCGCCCTGCCTGCCCGGCTGCTGCGTCCCTCGGACATGCTCGGCATGTTGATCGTCAGCCTGCTGATTTTCTTCTTCGCCGCGGCGATGCTGAACGTGTTGGCGCTGATACTTGCGCCCGTCGCGGCCATCATCGTCACCACATATTCCTACGCCAAGCGATTCACATGGACGGGGCACTATTGGCTGGGATTCGCGGACGGCATCGCGCCGGCGGGCGGATGGATCGGCGTGTCCGGAGAATTGCCACTTGAGGCCGTCGTTCTCGCGCTGGCTGTGACGACGTGGGTGGCCGGGTTCGACCTCATCTACCAGTGCATGGATTACGCTTTTGACATTCCGCGCAAGATCCACACCATACCCGTGAAGTGGGGCATCGCGGCGGCGCTGCGGTGGGCGCGGGTGACGCACGTGGTTACTATCGGCTCACTCGTTGCGCTTGGCATCCTGATGAGCCTCGCATGGCCGTACTACATTGGAATCGCGATTGCCGCCGCGCTGCTCGCGTGGGAACACTCGCTGGTCAAAGCGGACGACCTCTCACGGGTTGGAGTCGCGTTCTTCAACATCAACGGGGTCATCGCCATCATCGTCTTTGTATTTACGGCGGTCGCCGTCCTGATGGAACCGGGCAGCGGATATGCAGCCTAATCCGCAGACCGGTCAGTCGCCGGTCGTCGTCGGCATATCCGGCGGCAGCGGCGCGGCCATCGCCAAGCGCATCATCGATACCGTGCTGGCACGCGAGATTCCTGTCGTCTGCACCATAACGTCCGGCGGACGGCAGGTGTGGGCGCAGGAGATGGAGGAGCCGTTCGCGCGGGCGCTCGATGAGTGGTCCGCCAATCCATGCTTCTCCTATTTCACGGCCAACCAGCTAGGCGCTCCAGTTGCGAGCGGAGGGATAGCGACACGCGGCATGATTGTCGCGCCATGCAGTATGGCGACCGTGGCGGGCATCGCGCATGGCCTGGCCGACAATCTCCTGCGACGCGCCGCAGACGTGACCATCAAGGAGCGGCGGCCACTGGTTCTCATACCCCGTGAGACGCCGCTGTCAGCCATCCACCTGGAGAATATGCAGAGGCTGGCGGCACTCGGCGTGACGATTCTCGTGCCTGCCCCGGCCTTTTACCTGAGACCCCGCAGTGTCGATGAGATCATCGACTACATCGCCGCCAAGGCTTTGGCGGCCATTGACTCGACAGCCTTCCAACTTGCCCAGAGCCTTCAATACGAGGGGATGACGGGCGACGGGGCGACAAAAACTTCAGAAGCAGAAGAATCTGGAAACGCGTTTAGCGAGGAGGAGTGATCGTGAAACTTGGTCGATTTGGCTTGACCCTGGCCGTCCTTGCGGTGGTGGCCATCACAGTTTTGGGCTTGGCATGCGACACCGCCGAAGACACGCCGACCCCCACGCCGGCCACCGCAACACCAACGCCGGTTGTTGACGATACGCCTATCCGTGTTGGGCTGCTGCCCATCATTGATAGCGTTCCGTTCTATCTAGCTGAAGAAGAGGGGCTCTTTGAGGCGGCGGGCCTCAACGTGGAGCTCATCACGTTTAACAGTGCGCTTGAACGCAACGTGGCCCTTCAATCCGGCGCGATCGATGGCCAACTGGCTGACCTGATTGCAACCGGGCTAATCAATAACGAGCGTCATACGATCTCGATTGTAAAAACGACGTACCGCGCGACGAATGACGTGGCGATGATCGCGCTGGTCGCCGGCGCAGACAGCGGTATCAGCTCGCCCAGCGATTTGGCAGGCAGGAGTGTTGGCATCTCTAGCAATTCGCTGATTGAATACCACCTCGATAAATACCTCGACGATGCGGGGCTCGCTCGCGACGCCGTCGTGAAGGAGGAGGTTGCGGCGATTCCGGTACGCATGGAGCTGCTGTCGCAGGGTCAACTGGACGCTGCCGTTCTGCCGGAACCGCTAATCACACTGGCGGTCAACGCGGGCGGTGAGGTCATACTGGATGACCGTCAGAGTCGGCTCGGCATGAGCGTGCTTGAATTCAATGTGGACTACCTGATAGATAACGAAGCGCTGGTCAAGAAGTTCCTTGTCGTGCATGAGAACGCCGTTCAGCTAATCAACGAGAATCCGGATCAATACGCTTACCTGCTGCCGGAGAAGGCGCGACTCCCCGAGTTCCTCGTGGGAATCTTCAATGTCCCTCCCTTCCCGAGCAATGACGTTCCCACAGAGCAGGAAACGCAGCAAGCGACCGACTGGCTTATCGAAAAGGGTTTGATAAATGAGCCGCGGGCGTATTCGCACTGGGTCGATTCGAGGTTCAGCCCGGACAACTGATCCGGCGCATAGCGCCCGGCCCGCCATGGCACAGCAGATACCAATTGCAGCCTTCGGGGACGTGACATTCGCGTACCCCGGGGGCAATGCAATTCTGCGCGATTTCTCCTGGGAGGTCTTGCCGGGAGAATCTTGGGCCGTCATTGGGCCGTCCGGATGCGGCAAGACGACACTGCTATACATCCTTGCCGGTCTGCGCCTCCCTGATAGTGGCGATGTGACTGTTGCGGGGGAGCGTATCGAAGGCCCCCGCCGTGACATCGGACTCATCTTGCAGGATCACGGGCTGCTGCCCTGGGAGACTGCGCTCAGCAACGTGGGTTTAGGACTACGCTTGCGTGGCGTCGCCGGGCAGGAATGGCGCGCTGAGGCGCAGTCCTGGTTGGATCGGCTGGGACTGGGCGAGCTCGCGCAGCGCTATCCGCGACAGCTGTCCGGCGGCCAAAAGCAGAGGGTGGCCATTGCGCGTACGCTGGCCGTTACGCCGACACTGCTGCTTATGGATGAGCCGTTCAGCGCGCTCGACGCTCTAACGCGTGAGTCGTTTCAATTCCTGGCGTTGGAGCTTGGGATTGCGCGCGGGCGCAGCGCCATACTAATCACACACGACATCAACGAGGCCGTGATGCTGGGCAACCGCATCCTCATCATGGGCCACGCGCCCGGCGACCCTGCCACGATCATCGACAACCCGGGCGCGGGCCGAGACGGCTACATGGGCTCTGACGAGTTTCGCGCACTCGCCGCCGATGTTAGAACCAAACTGAACGTCAACCCGGAACTATCGGCCGCCTGATGAGGGATTCGGCGCTTGGCCGGTTTCGTGGCCGCACCACCACGCTTGGCGGCATCGTGGTGGTCATTCTGGCCGGGTTAATTGTCTGGCAGATCGTTTCGTGGCTTGTGGATTCGAGGATTCTGCCCAGCCCCATACCGGTTGGTCTGGCCTTCATCGATCAGCTTGATGAGGGCCTGTTGGGGCATACGGCGGTCAGCGCCTACCGTGTTGTGCTGGCCATTTCAATCTCTATTGCCATCGCCGCGCCGCTGGGCCTGATTTTGGGCACAAACGACAGGCTTTACGCCCTGTCTGCGCCCATCATCTACCTCAGTTACCCCATTCCAAAGATTGTCTTCCTGCCGATCGTCCTGCTCTTTCTGGGGCTGGGTGATGCCAGCAAGGTCACCATGATTTCGCTCATCCTGTTCTTCCAGATACTGATACTCGTGCGCGATGAGGTGCGAACCGTGCGGCCGGAGCTAATCTTCTCCGTCCGCTCGCTTGGCGCCAATCGGCTCCAACTCCTGCGATATGTGTTTGTGCCGGCCTCGCTACCCGGCTTGTTCACGGCCCTGCGGGTCAGCACCGGCGTCTCAATTGCCGTGCTGTTTTTTGTGGAGAGCTTTGGCACCCGACAGGGGTTGGGATACTACATCCTCGTAGAGTCGTGGGGCCGACTGGCCTATGAGGAAATGTACGCCGGCGTCATTGCCATGGCCCTGCTCGGGCTGGGCGTGTACTACACCGTCGACGCTCTCGAACGTCGTGTGACGCGATGGAACCGCGACGACCGCTAGATAAGCAGTGTGGGGGCAGCCAATTGACTGACCTCCCGTTGGTCCGAATTACTGGGGCTTGACGTCTGCCAAGTCTCAGTCATCCTCCCCATCATCCTTGAGCCAGCTTGGATTGGTATCTGACGCCGCGTTATTGGTCAGCCGCGTCTCTTCGCCGGCGGTCAGGCTACGGAGGTAGATTTCATTGTTCCCATCACGATCACTCGCAAACACGATGGTGAACGCGTCAAGCTCATTCGACCAGGACGGCTGCATGTTGTTGTAGGTCACATCAGGCGTGAGGTCGGTACTTCTCAGCCCTGCTGAGGTTACCTGCCATAGGTGGAATGACTTACTGGTGTTGCTCGCTGCGACAGCGTTGGACTGAATCAAGAGATCTCGTTCGTTCGGAGCATATTCGGGATAGTCTTCCGCAGCGCCCGCAGCTCTAAATTCGCCGGTCGGCCGCAGGAAAGTGTCCTGTGGGACTACGGAAATCAACCGGGCTTCAGCGTCCAGGACATGTATATCAAGTGACTCAAGTGACGTTCCCGCGGCGACAGCTATGTTGCGACCGTCTGAGCTAACGCGAGGGTTTCTGTAAATCAACCGGGGGTTCTGATCTAACGGGAACAAACCGGTTTCATCAGACGCTATGCCGGTGTCATACATCCAATAGAGTTGCGGTCTCCCATCCGCAACGATTGGGCTCGTCCGAGTCAGAAGCAACCGCTCGTTATCGGGAAACCACGTCACTGATTCGAACGTGCCACCGGCCCGCCCATTCGTGATGTTTGTCTCTTCTTGCTCGTCCACGTCCACGTCCATCAAGATGATGTCGGTCGAATCGCCCAAATTGCGAATGAATGCCAACCTCGTTCCATCGGGGCTGACTGCCGGGTAGATATCATCTGCAAAGTGATCAGTAACCTGCGTCTCCATGCTCCCGTCATGCTGAATCGAGTAAATCTCCCAGCTTCCGCTGCGGTCGGACTGGAAGAAAATCGTGTACGTGTCATCACCGCCACACGCCGTGGCTAATGTCACCCCAAAGATCATTGTTATTAAAACTGCGATCAATCGAGCCATGTGCTGATTCGTTCTCCACAACGAAGCGCCTGGATTGGCTGCAAAATATGCAGGCAGCATCCATTCCGAATGAGATTACCAAAGCGACCTTGGCTGGGATGCCAAGGTCGCTTTTTCGATAGCTGACGGGCGCCCGACGATACATCAGGCATTCGAAGAACCTTACCGTCCGCGGAGCCGCGGATCCAGAACGTCCCTCAGAGCGTCTCCAAAGACGTTGAACCCGAACACTGCCATGCTCAATGCGAGGCCCGGGAACACGATCACGTGCGGCGCGAGCTCCGCGTAGTCAAGGGCGTTCGCATTCAGCATTCCGCCCCATGATGGATGCGGCTCGGGAACACCCAACCCCAGGAAGCTCAGCGATGCCTCAGTCGTAATGGCGGAGCCGAGACGCCCGGTCACGACGATAATCCACGGCGCCATCGAGTTCGGCATAATGTACCGGAATATCAGCCGCAGATGGCTGGCGCCAATAGTGCGGCCCGCGAGCACGTAGTCTGTTTTCGTAACGGAAAGCGCTTGGCCGCGTACCACGCGAATCATGGCAGGCAATGCCGGGATAGAGATGGCAATGATGGTGACTTCGATGCTGAAGGTCTGCATGATGGCAACGATTGCCATGGCGAGAATGAGACCCGGGAAAGCCTGTAGTACGTCGACAATCCTCTGGCCAAACAGGTCAATGTACCCGCCGAAGTATGCGCTGGAGATGCCCAAGATGCCGGCAACGGTTCCCGCGCCTAATGCCACCGCAAACCCTACGTACAGAGAAATCTGCGCGCCGAATATGATTCTCGTAAACAGGTCGCGTCCATAGCGATCACCGCCGAGCCAGTGGTCAGCGTTTGGCGGTACCAACTGTGCGGAAATCTGGGATGCGTACTTATACGGAATCACGCCCTCATATCCCGATGCGCTGGCTGTGAAAATCTGCCAAAGCGGAGCGGTTATCGCCAGCAGAACCAGTACTGCAACGAGGGCGAGGCCAATCATCCCAAGGGGTCGCCTCTTCCAGAGTAGCCAGTTGCGTTGCAGGACGTTCCGCTGTGATCGTCTTCCGATAATCTCTGCAACTGCTTCAGTTTGCGCCGCCATCCTATTTCTCCCTCTTGTTTAACAAACTCTGGTCAGATCGTGTCTGCTTCGAATCCTGCGGAGTTACCTCGGCCTAATAGCGAATCCGGGGATCAAGCCAACCGTACAGGAGGTCCACACCCAGGTTCGCCGCGACTACCGCGAAACCGGTTAGCGTCACAACAAGCTGCACCACCGGATAGTCTCGCTGGTTGATGGAATCGACCATCATCCGTCCGATGCCGGGCAGGCCGAACACCTGCTCAGTAACAACGAGGCCCGTAACCGTAATGGGAAGGAATATTCCGATTAGGGTCAGGACCGGGATGAGCGCGTTACGCATAGCGTGGCGCACGATGATGACGCGCTCCTTAAGTCCCTTGGCGCGCGCTGTGCGGATGTAGTCCTCGCGCATCACCTCAAGCATTGTCGCTCGCATCATGCGGAGCGGGACACCCATCAGGAAGCCCAAACCGATGATCAGCGCCGGCCAAATCAACTGCGCCAGGTTCGCTACCGGATCCTCCCAGAGCGGCGTGTAGCCTTGCTGCGGAATCCAGTCAAACGTGCGCACGAAGATCAGGATCAGCATCATTCCGCTCCAGAACGTCGGAACGGAGATGCCGAGAATGGCCAGGCCACGAATCAGGTAGTCCCAGAACGTGTCCTGCTTGAGCGCGGCAATGACGCCGCCTGTGATGCCAAGAATGCTGCCGATGACGAGGCCCATCGCCCCAACCTGGAGGCTCAGGGGCGCCTTACGGGCGATCAGCCTGTCCATATCAGCGTTGTAGAAGAAGGACTTGCCGAAATCGAGCGTAAAGATCCCGTAAATCCAGGTGAAGTACTGTTCGTAGAGTGGCCTATCCAGCCCCAAATCAGCTCGGATTCGGGCCAGCGCCTCGGGGTCAATGCCTCCGCCGCCTTCGCCACCACCCAGCATCATGATCGCAACGTCGCCCGGCGCGATGCGCATGATTAAGAAGACCACTATAGTGACGCCGAAAATCGTCGGCACTGCCAACAATAACCGCCGCAAAACATATGCCCACATGTGCTTTCGCCCTCCCCGTAGGCTACAAGCCAGCCTGCATCAATCGTTGACGGGCTGCCACTTGTGCCTCGGCTCGTTGCCCGCGTTTCGCACCATGCTATGTATGACCCCTACCCGTGTCAAGCGCTTACACGCCAAAAGCGCCGAATCCGGAAGCAGAATCCCCGCCGATTCGCTGTCCCGGCGGGGATTCCTCTACTTGCCGAACATTCCGGCATGTGAGCGCGGCTACTTTCCGCGCTAATAGCGAATCCGCGGATCAAGCCACCCATACAGCAGGTCCACTCCCAGGTTCGCCGCGACGACCGCGAAACCGGTCAACGTCACAACAAGCTGCACCACCGGGTAGTCTCGCTGGTTGATGGAATCGACCATCATCCGTCCAATGCCGGGCAGGCCGAACACCTGCTCAGTAACAACGAGGCCCGTGACCGTAATGGGAAGGAATATTCCGATTAGGGTTAGAACCGGGATGAGCGCGTTACGCATGGCGTGGCGCACGATGATGACGCGCTCCTTAAGTCCCTTGGCGCGCGCTGTGCGGATGTAGTCCTCTCGCATCACCTCGAGCATCGTCGCTCGCATCATGCGGAGCGGGACACCCATCAGGAAGCCCAAACCGATGATCAGCGCCGGCCAAATCAACTGCGCCAGGTTTGCGACAGGATCCTCCCAGAGCGGCGTGTAGCCTTGCTGCGGAATCCAGTCAAACATGCGCACGAAGATCAGGATCAGCATCATTCCGCTCCAGAACGTCGGAACGGAGATGCCGAGAATGGCGAGACCACGAATCAGGTAGTCCCAGAATGTGTCCTGCTTGAGCGCGGCGATGACTCCGCCAATGATTCCGAGGATGCTGCCAATGACCAGGCCCATCGCCCCAACCTGGAGGCTCAGGGGCGCCTTACGGGCGATCAGCCTGTCCATATCAGCGTTGTAGAAGAAGGACTTGCCGAAATCGAGGGTAAAGATTCCATAAATCCAGGTGTAGTACTGTTCATAGAGTGGTCTATCCAGCCCCAAATCAACTCGCATCCTCTCCAGCGCTTCAAGATCAATACCTCCACCACCGCCATCGGCGCCGCCTATCATCATCAGTGCAACGTCTCCGGGCGCGATGCGCATGATTATGAAGACGACAATCGTCACTCCGAAGATTGTCGGTACCGCCAGCAAAAGCCGGCGCAAAATGTATGGCCACATTGGTTTCGCCCTCCCCGTGCGATTCACCGTCTGCGTCTTCCTGTCATGACGCGGAGTCGTCCATCCCCGCGTCAGACATTCAGGCCAGTCTACGAATCGGTTGGCGATGGTCAAGTAATCAGCCAAAACGCCGTAGGGGCGGGTTGTGACCCGCCCCTATATGGGTTCCGAGAGTGCTGACGTTGTCAGGCCCACGGCTTGTTGGCGCGGCGCGCTACGACCCGTTCTCCCAATAGCGAAGGCGGGGGTCAAGGCGGACGTAGAGAAGGTCAACAACCAGATTCGTGATGATGACAGTGATCGCGGTCAGTAGAATGACGATCTGCACCACTTCATAGTCACGGTTGAGAACCGCATCAATCATCATGAGACCCACTCCCGGCAAACCAAATATCTGCTCCGTTACAACGAGGCCGGTAATAGTGAACGGGGCGAACGTTCCTATCAACGTTATGACGGGAATGATCGCGTTAGGCACGGCGTGACGAACAATAACGATGCGTTCTTTCATACCTTTCGCCCTGGCCAAACGAACATAGTCAGATGACATCGCCTCAAGCAAAGAGGAGCGCATCATTCGCAGGACTGCCCCCATGATCAGGCCCAACCCAATCACTAACGCGGGCAAAGTCAGCTGTGCCATATTCCTTAGCGGATCAACCCAGACCGGCGTGTAGGCCGGCTCCGGAATCCAGTCAAACGTGCGCACAAGGTGCAGGATCAGCAGCATACCGCTCAAGAACGTCGGCAGCGAAATGCCTAGTATGGAGAGCCCACGCACGAGGTAATCGACGACTGTATTGGGCTTCAGCGTGGCGATGATGCCGCCTGCGATCCCAAGAATTCCGCCGAGCAGAATCGACAACATGCCAAGTTGTAAACTCAACGGAATCCTTCGCCCCAGCAATTCTCCTATGCTGGCGCCATAGGAATCTGAATGCCCGAAGTCCAGTGTCAGGATGCCCATCAGCCAATTAAAGTACTTAGCGTGTAACGGCGTCTGTTCGGCGCGGATCAATTCCAATATTTCTGGAGGGCAACAGGCGGGACCCGTAAAAAACACTAAGGGCTGCTTTGGTTCCAATATCACTATGAAGAAAGCCACCACCGTTACTACAAATAGGGTGGGGATGGCGAGCAACAGTCGGCGAATGATATATGCCCACATGGTTCACGCCCTCCCCGTGCGATTCACCGCGCGCTGAAAATACTGCGGCGCAAAGTCGTCCTTCCCGCGCCGCGCGTTCAGGCCAGTCTATGAATCGCTGCCGTGGAGTCAAGACGGAACCGGACGCACGCGGAGTGTGGCTGCGGAACGAAGCCCCTGGATTCTTCCCTGCGCTCAGAATGACGGCAGGGGATGGCGTCACAAGGGAAGGTTGCATACCCAGTTCCAGATTCCCGCTGTCGCGGGAATGACGGAGGGGCAGCGGCAGGCGTGGGGGCAGGCGGAGCAGGACGCTGTGGGGGCGGGTTGTGATTCGCCCCCACAGACTTTTCCGAGAGTATCGGCGCCGTTAGCCCCACGGCCTGTTGGCGTTCAGGAATCCGAGCAGTTCGCGGTTGTATTCCTCGGGGCGCTCGAATGGGGTGCCGTGGCGCGTGGGAAATACTTGCACACCCGCCTGCGTGCCCGTCATCGCCGTGGCCAGATCCTGCGCCGCCTCCGGGCCCGTGTACTGATCCCCTGCGCCAACGATGATCAGCGCGGGCGAGGTGATGTTGGCAACATCGACGCCCGACGCGCCGCCCATGCCGCTCATTATGCGGACGTACTTGTCGGGATCGTTCGCCGTCATGATCGCGCGATGCGCCTCCACGATCTCCGGCCGGGCCTGTAGAAACTCCGGCGTGTAGACCTGTGTGAGCCAGCCATCAAAGACGAAGTCCATGCCGCCCGCGCGAATACCCGCCATGCGTTCCTCACGCATCGCGCGGGCCGCCGCGGCCTCCTCCTCACTCACGGGAGGCGGGGCATCAAGTCGTCCTCCATTGGACATCACGACGCCCCACACGCGGTCGGGATGCGTCGCGGCAAAGTTGCGCACGATGCCGCCGCCCATCGAATAGCCGATGAGCGCAGTCCGCTCAATCCCGAGGCCGTCTAGCAGAGCGGCAAGGTCGTCGACAAACGTCATCTGGTCCAGGGAGTCCGACTCCGGAGTCTCGGTGTCGCCGTGGCCGCGCACGTCATAGGTAAGAAGGCGGAATGTGTCCGCGAGCGCCGGAACCTGTAGCCACCACGCGTTGCGGTTGTCGCCGGAGCCGTGAACGAGCGTCACCCACGGGGCGCCCTCAGGCCCCAATACCTCATAGCACTGTCCAATGCCGTTCGCCGTGATCATCTTAGCCGCCATATTTCCCCCTACTTTCCTGCCATCACGCCGTATCCCCGAAGAGTTCGTTGGGATTGTATCCTTAGCAGGGTATCCCACGTGGCACTACAATAGCTTTTTCCGCATATACGTCGAGGGGGACACGCATGGCCATTGAGTTCAACATTGAAACATCCTTTAAGGCGGCCCCTGACAAGGTCTTTGCGGCCCTCACGAACGTGGAGGGATACGCAAATTGGATGCCCGGCCTCGTTCAGGCTTCCATGCTGTCCGATGGGGCATTCGGAGAAGGCGCGGAATACCAGGAGACTCGCCGCATGTTCTTCCGCAATGCCACTGAGCAATTTCGTGTGACCATGTGCGAGCCGCCGGAGATGCTTGAATTGACCGTGGACGGGTCAAAGGGGAGCAGTCGCAGCGGCGTTTACACCTTCTTCTACCACCTCGAAGCGGATGAGGAGGAGGGCGGGACGAGCATGTCCATGCACGGCGAAATCTCAGGCCAAAACAAGATCATGGAGTTCCTGGGCCGATTGATGATTCGCTTTATGGCGCGCTCAATCCGCAAGGATTACCAGGCGCTGGCCAAACACCTCGCCGCCTCTGAGGGTTCTTAGTGACCCAACGCCTCGGCGGCGAGGGGCGGCATCGACTGTACGGCGACCTCGCCTACCTCTGGCCGCTGATGAGTCCGCCGGAGGAGTACGCCGACGGAGCGCCCCACTGGCGCAATCAGCTCCTGACTCGGCTCGGCCCCAATTCGCGGCATGTCCTTGAGTTGGGCACCGGCGGCGGACATTTCATCTCGCACCTGACCGATGTTTTCCAAGTGACGGCTGTTGACCTTTCGGAGGACATGCTGGACAACGCCCGCCGTTTGAATCCCGGCGTGGAGCATATCGTCGGTGACATGCGTGGCGTCCGATTGGGACGCACTTTCGACGCTGTCCTCATCCACGATGCCATCGCCTACATCACGACAGAGGATGATCTCTCGGACACGTTCGCCACAGCCCGCGCGCACCTTGAGCCGGGCGGCGTGTTCATCACGATGCCGGACCACTACATCGACCGCCCCGTCTGGCCGTACATCAATAACCGGACGCACAAGCAAGACGACCGTGAACTCACCTATATCGAATACTCGGCTCCCGACATCAACGAGACGTCCCTGCTGCAATCGACGTTCATATTCGTCATCACGGAGAACGGCGAACGACGCATCGAGCTTGATCACCATACGACCGGCCTTTTCCCTGTTGAGACGTGGCGGCGGCTGATCGAGGCGGCAGGATTCAAGGTTGAGCGTATGGACTACCCGGTGGCCGACGGGCCGATTAGCCAATACCTGTGGGTGGGGACGGCTGTTTAGGTGGGCAGATATGGGGTCTGGTTAGCGAAACTAGCCCCAGATTCCCGCTTTCGCGGGAATGACGGGAGTTGTGGGAATGACGGGAGTTGTGGGTGGGGACGGCTGTTGTGGGTGGGGACGGCTGTTGTGGGTGGGGACGGCCCTTTGTGGGTGGGGACGGCCCTTTGTGGGTGGGGACGGCTCTTTAAGGGAATAGCGCCAGGTCTTCCAGTCCCGCGGTCTCCGGCGCGCCGAACATGAGGTTCATGTTCTGGATCGCCTGCCCCGCCGCGCCCTTAACAAGGTTGTCCAGCGCGGTGATCACGACGATTCGTCCGGTCCGCTGGTCCATCACCGGATACACCTGCGTGAAGTTGCTGCCGGACGTTTGCTTGGTCTGCGGCGGCGTCTTCGTCACGCGCACGAACGGCTCGTTCGCGTAGAAGTCCTCATAGAGGTCACGCAGGCGCTTGGCTCCCTCCGGTGTGGCAGGCAGCCGCCCGTCCGTCGGCATCACGTAGATGGTGCTCAGGATGCCGCGCGTCATCGGAATCAGGTGCGGCGTGAACGTCACGGCCCACTTCTGCGACGGGTCCATCTCCTGTATTTCCTGCGTGATTTCCGGCAAGTGACGATGGCCGGTCAGGCCGTATGCGGACACATTCTCATTCGCCTCGGAGAAGTGGACGGTCTGATTGGGCGAGCGGCCCGCGCCGGACACGCCCGACTTTGAATCGACGATCACGCCCGGCTCAATGAGCTTCTCCTTAACGAGGGGGGCGAGGCCGAGCAGCGCGCCTGTCGGATAACAGCCGGGGTTGGCGATAAGCCGCGCCTCCTTGATTGCGTCGCGATGCAGCTCCGGCAGCCCATAGACCGCCTCTTCAAGGTAGGACGGCGCGGGGTGCGGCTGATACCACGCCTCGTACTCCTCAACGTTGTGGAGGCGGAAATCGGCGGCGATATCGACGACGCGCGCGTTCTTGCCCAGCATCGCCACGCACGCCTCCGCCGATGCCTTGTGCGGCAGCGCGGAAAACGCGACATCGACGCCATCAAGCTCATCCTGCTCGACGATGGTCATGCCCATCCTGTCCAGGTGCGGCAGGTAATCATCCAACTGCTCACCGGCCGCGGAACGGCCCGTGACAGCGGTCAACTCAACCTCGGCATGGTTTCGCAGGATGCGAGCAAGCTCCATCCCCGCATACCCCGTTACATTGATAATCCCCGCCTTGATGGTCATGGTTGCGTTGTCCTCTGTTTGCAATTGCGATGCTATCTGGCGCGATAGGTGAACACCCATATTAGCAGACAGGAGTGCAGTAGGAGACTGGCCTTACAGTTCAAGCACTAAGTACAGCCAGTAGGTCAATGGAGCAAGTAAACACCCCACGACCACTACGCCAGCAAATGGAATCCATGTACGATTAACTACCAATTGCTCAATGCCTCTTTCATGCGACATACTGCTGTCGGCCCAGATGTTGGAAAGCTTTGTCGTTTTCATCGTGCATATCCAGGTCGCCAACAGCAGTGCGATGCCAACGAGGGCGAACGGCAATGTAAGGATATAGAGAACCTGCGGTGGGAGCTGTGTCCACTTATCTACGGCAGTTATCGTTTGAATCTCCCAAATGTGGTACACGAGCATCAACAAGGCCTGGACGATGTAAGACATCCACAGTGTATCTACGGCGCGATATTCATTCACAGCAAAAAGAGAGCCCACTTTGCTGCCTCGCGTTACACCCGTTCGGTCCACTACTACAAGTGTCTTGACAATGGCTAGCGCTACCAGGGCGACAATCTGTAGGAAGAATAGCCCCAAGCCAGTGTAGTAAAACAGCGGCCGCCTTACCTCAACCTCGATGTTATTCGTCACACTCGTGCCCCCAAGAAAACCAAGTTCAGGCCTTACGATGGCCGTTACAGGAATGTGACCGTTCCTGTAAACCCAGACTAGTTTTCGCACCAGGTACCGATTAAAGCCGATCTTCTCGTCCTGAACATTGCCCCCGACTGTTTGATAGTCGTAGTATCCGTCGCGGCTTCTGTCTATGGATGTATGTGAGTAATGTTGAAATCGCGAATTATTGTTTACTTCACAGTAGAACTCAATTGTGCTACCCGCAGCTCCCGTTATGGTCTCGGGACATTCAAGCGATAGCCCTTGATGCTCGACGACTTGTCGTCCCTCAAAGCCACTTGCCCCCCACGGCCTCGACAGCAGCCCCACCCCCGTGGACAGCAGCAGGATGACGGCCAGTATCGTCCAGCGGTTCAGTTTCATGCGGGCAAGTATACGCTCAAGTTAGGGGGGCCGTAGAATTGCCGCGTGGGGCGGCGTGGGCCGCCTTGATGGTCATGGTTCTAATCCTCATTAGCCTGCGTGCGATGCCCTACCTGTTACGTCAGAAACTCTGTTCTACCAGCGAGGGGGAGGGAGCACGGTCAGATGCCGCTCCACCCCTACACCCACACGAACCAATTGATGTAGATGACGAGTGGCAACAGCACCCACCCAACAACTGCGGCGGCAACAAAGGGGCGGAGAATTGGCTGTCTGCCCCGCCCATGCTTATCGAGTGTCATCCCATCCCCTGTTAACGCGCCGGTTGGCGCTATTCTCGTGAAGAACCGCTTGCGTAGCACAAAGAGTGTCGTGACTACCATCAGGCTAAAGGGAATGGTAAGAATCAAGAAGAACCCCGGTCCAAATGCATATACCCAGGCGAGCCTCAATTGCAATGGGATGGTCTCAGTCACATGGAGAGAAATCATCAGTGCCGCTTGCAACAGATAGGAATTCCACAGCGCGTCAATGGCCAGCCAATGGAGGCGAGCCCGCTCAGCACTGATCTCTTGCTTCCTTTCCCACATCACAAGGTGTAACCAGGGAATAATAAGAAATACAGCATAAACTGTCCTCTTGATCGAGAAACGCACTATGGCCTTTGCGCTTCCCCTGTAGACAACCAAACCTTCAACTCCCAGGATAATCCCGAAGAGCGGACCCGCCATTAGGATCGCGAATTGGAGTAATGACAACCCTTGCGCAACGTAGTAGGGCCATTGTCGTGGCACCCTGATGTCGACGTGGGTCGTTGCAGCTTGGTCTACTGGTGGAAATTGCCCTTTCGCCGCATATGCCCGTACTCTTACTGTTCGGGTGTTCGTTGCGTACATACTCTGTGTGAGTATATATCTGCCTGCCGCAATTTCTGTGATCTCATCGTTGCCGATTCCTTGTACATCATGGAAGTGTTCGCTCACAGAGCCCCAAATCTTGTAGTCTGTCGGTAACTCGGACTCAGCTACAATTTCACATTCCAGATCTACTCGCCCCCCTGATAGTGAAGCCACCGTCAGAGATTTCGGGCAGGCTAGCGACAGTCCCTGCTCCTCGATAACCTGAGAGCCCGATGGCCCATCTCCCAACGGCCTGAACAGCAGCCCCACCGCCGTAGACAGCAGCAGGATGATGGCCAGTATTGTCCAGCGGTTCAGTTTCATGCGGGGAATTATACGCTCACGTTAGGGGAGCCGTGGGGTCGCGGGGCGGGGTGGCGTGGGGCCCCGCCTTCGTGGGGGATACGAAAGATGCCCTACAAGTACACAAACCAATAGACCAGGGTGAAGAATGAGACAGCCAGCCAGCCGGTCGCGGTTGCGCCAATAAAGGGCATTAGCGGAGGGCTGGTAGTCGCATCTAGTCCCAGTGAAGAACGTAATGGACGATCTGCCCATCCACGGGGCAGCCGTTCCGTGAGAGTGAACATTCGAACAAAGAACAACACTCCACATAAAATTAACGCAATTGGCACAATGAATATGAGTAAGAAGGGAGCAGGAATAATAGAGGCCCCGGACACAGCAGCATCTGTCGCGAAGAGGTCAATAGTGGAGACTATCACGATAAGGATGACCTGGACGATGTATGTGTACCACATTACATCGACTGCGAGGAAACTAATATTCAGCATCCTGGTGGTTAACCGGCCCTCCTCTTGTAGACGCGCTCGGAACCACCATGGCGCTACTAAGAATGGTGCAAACGCCAAAGACCTCAATGAGAACACGTGCGTGCCAAGAGCGCCCCTGATAGGTCGCACGATGCCAAGTATCCCCCCGGAGACTGCCAATATCGGCCCGGCAATCAGTGCGCCGACCTGAAGGATTAGCAAGCCGAGGCCAATATAGAATGGAAGGGGGAACTTCACCCTGACATTGATGGTCGTCTCAATTGGAGGCCGAAGTGTGACTCTCGATGTTGGCCCCAGTCGAATTCCGGCTTCAACTGGGAAATCATAGCTCCTCCTGGCACTGTACAGTTGCGCAGAAGATTTCTTGCCTCCGGCCACTTCAATCGGAGTCCCGCTTCGTCCTTCGCTTACAACGTCATACGCTCTCATGCTAGACACATTCAGGTCAACTTCGACGTAGGGCCTGTATCTTTCAGGGATTGAGGGATCGGAATCTAGTCTGCAGTCGTGAACAAAGTATTGGCTAGCGTATACGACGGTAATCGACTCTGGACACGTCAGCGTCAGGCTCTCGTCCTCTACAACTTGTTGGCCTTCTGCACCATCTCCCAACGGCCTGAACAGCAGCCCCACCGCCGTAGACAGCAGCAGGATGATGGCCAGTATTGTCCAGCGGTTTAGATTCATGCGCACAAGTATACGGGTACTAAACCATCTATGCGTCTAAAGCAGGGGTGTTCGCGGGGGTGACGGGTGGGAGTGCGGGGTGGGTGTAGGGACAACGGGTTGAGCAATTGAGGCTTTAGATTCTTCGCTGCGCTCAGAATGACAGGCCCGATGGATTCCGGCTTTCGCCGGAATGAGGGGGCACAAGTGGGGCGGCCTTACGCGCAGCTATTGGATTCCCGTGTCAAGCACGGGAATGACGGGTGGGAGCGCCCTACCCCTTCTCCGTGCTGCTTGGGCATATCTCTGATAACACACACCCCCCGCAATTTGGCCGTCTCGCGTGGCAAATTTGGCGGCCGTGTTCGATTAGGTCTACGTGGAATTGGTAGATTTGGGAGTCGTCTAGCATGGATTCCAGGGCGTAGTGTGCTTTGTCCGCGTTCATCTTTTTTGTGATGAGGCCGAGTCGGCCTGAGACGCGGTGGACGTGCGTATCGACGGGGAGCGCCGGGCGGCCCCTTAATTCTCAGACTCGCCACAGATCCACCGTCAAAGTCCAATAGAAGGCAGCAACGATGGGTATGATTAGCCACCCTATCGCGAATGCCCCGAGATAAGGCTTGCGCGGCACGGCGAGCGGCGCCGAACGATCTTCGGCGGAGCGCTCCACGGATTTCCGATATGCGCCGGAATACGTACACCTATGCACCATGTACAGAACAACAGCAAAGGCTGCATAAAGAGGAAGGAAGACGATGAGGCCAAAAGCAGGCGGGAATATCCAGTCACTTTCGTGGGCGGTAAGAACAATGATGGTAATAGTCTCTAGGATTAGTCCCAGTGCCAGATGGGTAAAATATGTCCACCAGAGAACCTTGACAGCTAGGTATCCTGCCAATACAGAGACCGTCGATGTATCCTCCTTTGCTTCTGTCTCGCTGTGTGGTACATCTGCCCTCCGTTCAGTTCGCACCAAGCGGAGGATGGCAAATATGATGGCTGCTATCGGCGCCGCAATCACGACTGCGGCCTGGAGAGAGGTCAGTCCGAGGGCAGTGTAGAAAAGGGGTGTCAACTTGAAACCCACATTAGGCATGAAGGGCAGGTAAACCAACCCAATCACCGTCGACACCAGCAGGATTGCACCAAGTATTGTCCAGCGGTTCAGCTTCATAGCCCACTTACCCCTTCTCCGTGCTGCTTGGGCATATCTCTGATAACACACACCCCCCGCAATTTGGCCGCCTCGCGTGGCATACTTTGCGGCCGTGCTCTATTAGGTCTACGTGGAATTGGTAGATTTGGGAGTCGTCTAGCATGGATTCCAGGGCGTAGTGTGCTTTGTCCGCATTCATCTTTTTTGTGATGAGGCCGAGGCGGCCTGAGACTCGGTGGACGTGCGTATCGACGGGGAACGCGGGGCGGCCGAGGCTGAATAGGAGGACACATGCCGCCGTCTTTTCACCTACTCCGGGCAGGGTTAAGAGCCATTTCCGCGCCTCATCGAACGGGATGTCTGCAAGGAAATCGATGCTGAACTCGCCACGCTGCCGCTCGATCTCCCGGAGGATGGCCTGGATGCGCGGCGCTTTGATCTTTGACAGTCCGCCCCGCTTGATGGCCTCCTGAATCGCCTCCGTCGGCGCGTCGACTACCTCTTGCCACGTCGGGAATGCCGCCTGCAGGTCCGCAAACGTGCGGTCGGTGTTCAGATCGGAGGTGTGCTGGGAGAGGACGGTGTAGATCAGCTCATCCATCGGCTCCGCCCGCTTCTCCCACATGCGCTCGCCGTAGTGCTCCAGAAGCAGGCGATACACGTCCTGCGCTCGCTGTGCGCGGACGGTTGGGCGGCGGCGTTTCGTGGTCATCGCGTGATAGACTTTCCCTATGAAATCTACCTATATGGTAAGCCCCGGGCCGTCGAGTTCTACGCCGGCCCATTTCACACTCGCAGCCCGGTGGCAGGACTCTTCAGATGCGCGATGAGATGACACAGGCCCTCAGCGGCCACAACGCGGACTACATCGAGTTGCGTATGGAGGAGTTGGACGTCAGCCATATCTCAATGCGCGGTCGCGAGATCGACGACATCGGCGGCTCAACGAGCAAGGGTGGCGCGGCGCGGGCATATGTGAACGGCGCGTGGGGGTTCATCACCTTCACGCAATCCGACAATTTGCGGGAACGCGTCGCGACGGCGGTGCGGCAAGCGCATTTGGCCTCCGGCGAGGGCGGCGAACTTGTCCGCGGGGAGCCGGTCATCGCGGAGCCTCCGCCATTTCTGGACAACGATCCGTTCCTCGTGCCGCTGGATCGTAAGGTCGGGCTGTTGCAGGAATATGTCGAGGCGATGTGGGCTGTGCCGAACATCCAGAGCACGTCCATCGGCTCCGGTGATCGCCGCCGCGTCACGCATTTCGCGAACTCTGAGGGGTCATATATCAAGCAGGAGCGCGTGGACGTGACGTTCCGCGCCCGCGCCATCGCCCGCAAGGACTCGGACGTTCAGCAGTACGGCGTCAGCGTCGGCAGTCTGGGTGACTACAACGTTCTTGAGGGCCGCCACAACGAGATGCGCGAGATTGCCGAAAAGGCCCTCGCGCTCTTGGACGCGCCGCAGATTGATGGCCGCGAGTACACCGTCATCTGCGACCCGATCCTCGGCGGCGTGTTCGCGCATGAGGCGTTTGGCCATCTATCTGAGTCGGATTTCGTCTATGAGAACGACCAGATGAAGGACATCATGGTGCTTGGTCGTCGATTCGGCGGGCAGCACCTGAACATCGTCGATGGCGCGTCGGTTCCCGGACTGCGCGGCTCCTATGACTACGACGATGAGGGCATCGCGGCGCGCAAATCCGATTTGATCCGTGAGGGCGTGCTTGTCGGACGCCTGCACTCGCGTGAGACGGCAGGCAAGATGGGCGAGGGCGTCACCGGCAACGCGCGGGCCATGGACTACCGTTTCCCGCCAATCGTCCGCATGACAAATACGTTCATTGAGCCGGGCACGGCAACGTCGGAGGAGCTGATTGCGGACGTGAAAGACGGCGTCTACGCCAAGAACTGGTACGGCGGCATGACATCCATGGAGATGTTCACGTTCTCCGCCGGTGAGGCATATCGCATCCGCAACGGCCGCATTGAGGAGCTGCTGCGGCCCGTCGTCCTGTCCGGCAACGTGTTTACCACTTTGGAAAATCTTGACGCCGTCGCCAACGATCTTGATATGAACCAGGGCGGCGGATGCGGAAAGGGCGGCCAATCCCCCCTGCCCGTCTCCAACGGCAGCCCACACATTCGTATTCAGAACTGCCTCGTAGGGGGCGCGTAGACGATGGCGGGCGACCCAAACCCGGCTGACGCTGCTCTGCTTGAGCGAACTCTGGCCTACACGCGCGACAAGACGACCGCCGCCGAGGTCATGGTCAGCGAGGGCGAATCGACTCCTGTGGGATTCGAGGCGGACAAGCTCAAGGAAATCTCCACACGCCAGACCTGGGGAATTGGCATCCGCGTCTTTGTGGACGGGCGGATGGGCGTTTCATCCACGAACGACCCGGACAGAGTCGAAGAACTCGTTGACCGCGCCATCGAACTGGCTCGGTACGGCCCGGAGTCGGCGCTCACACTACCGTCCCCATTGAACGAAACGCACTCTGTCGACACGTATGATACGGCCATTGAGGAAGTCACGACAGAGGCGATGGTGGACGCGGGACAGCGGCTTATTGATGCCGCAAAGCCACTCGAGCCGGACGCGCAGTATGACGCAAACCTCACCCGCAGCACGAGCCGTTTCGCCTTTGCAAACTCCAACGGCGTCAGCTTTGGCCACCGAAAGAGTGGTTTCGGATTGTTCGTCTCCGGCACGCTAATTCGTGGCACGGATATGTTTTTCATCGGCGAGGGTGACCGCGGTTGCAGCCCGGATTGGGACATGCAGCGGCACCTCGACGGCCTACGGCGTCAGATTGAGTGGGGCAAGGAGATCGCGCAGACACCCGCCGGCCACATGCCAGTCCTTTTCATGCCCCGCGCCGTCTCGTCCGTCCTGCTCGGCCCGTTCCTCTCCGGCATCAACGGCAAGACCGTATTACAGGGATCATCGCCGCTTGGCGGCCGTATAGGGAAACAGGTCTTTGACACGCGGCTTTCTATTGTTGATAATCCCACCCTGCCTCTCAAGCCGCCCTCTCGTTCCTATGACGATGAGGGCGTGCCGAGTCGCCGACAATTCCTGGTAGAGAACGGCGTCTTGCGCACGATCCTCTATGACCTGCAGACGGCGGCCAAGGCAGGCACGGAGCCGACGGGCAGCGCATCGCGGGGGCTTGGCGCGATGCCCGGCATGGGCACGACATATCTCACGATTGAGCCGGGTGACGCATCTTTCGATGACATGCTCAAGACGATGGGCGACGGCGTGATCGTTGAGCGGCTGATCGGCATGGGACAAGGCAACGTGCTGGGCGGCGATGCCGGCGGCAACATCCTGCTCGGTTACCGCGTACAGGGTGGTGAGGTGGTTGGCCGCGTGAAGGACACCATGCTCCACTGCAATATCTATGAAATCCTCAAGGACATCATGGCCATCGGAGCGGAGCCGACGGAGATGGGCGGCTCGCTTTCCACACCGGCCATCCTTTGCGGCGGCGTCTCCATCGCGCCCAAGACCGACGCCGGGTAACCCAGCAGGAGCCGATGCGATGCAGTCGGACGGCATCGATACCATCATCGACGCGTTACGGCAGGACCCTGCCGGAGTAACCGCGACCACTCTCGTCGAGCTATCCGACCCTGACCGCGAATCGCTGACACGCATCGTGGACACCCTGCGCGAGATCGACTTTGAGTACCGCCGCTCCGTCCTGGCGCAGCTCGTTGAACTGGCAGAGGAGAGCATCGACTACAGCTTTGACCGCATCTTCATGGCTCTCATAGACGATGAGGACGAAGAGGTGCGGGTGGCCGCAATCATGGGGCTATGGGAGAGCGAAGATCGTTCGCTCATTGAGCCGCTGTTTGAACGGCTGCTATTTGATAAGGATGAGCGTGCGCGGGCAGTGGCGGCGCAGTCGCTTGGCCGCTTTGCCGTGCGGGCAGAGCTTGGGGAATTGCTGGAACGGGACTCTACCCGCGTCCGCGATGGCCTGCTGGACCTCCTACGGAATGAGCAAGAGCCGTCCTTTGAGGTTCGGCGGCGCGTCATTGAGGCCGTCTCCGCGTTCACATCGGAAGAAGTACGGCAAATCATCCTGGAGACATATGACAGCGCCAGCGAGACCCTGCGCGCTTCCGCCATCTACGCCATGGGGCAGAACGCCGATACCTCTTGGCTAAGCTATATCCGGGAGGAGATGGAGAGCGAATCCGAAGTGGTGCGATTTGAGGCTGCCGGCGCGGCGGGACGCATGGGCGATGAGCGTCTCATCCCGGCCCTTGCCCGCATGGGCATGGAGGAAAACACGGAAGTCCAGGGCGCGGTAGTTACGGCCCTGAGCGCCATCGGCGGCTCGGCCGCCCAGCGTGTCCTGCGGCGATTCCTCCAGCACTCGGATGAGGGCTTTCGTGAGCTTTCGCTCGATGCGCTGGAGAGTATGCAGAGCTTTGACAACAACGCGGAGATTCTCCGCAAGGCAGCCCGTGGCGCAGCCGATGCCGTCTCGACAGTAAATGACGACCCCGAGGATGATGTCTTTGAGAACTTCGACGACGATCTCGGCATCGAGGAAGAACTTGACGAGGACGAGGGCGAGGGCGAGGACGAATGGTAGGCGCAGGTAACCGCATGACGCAACGGCAACCGGACAGCGATGGCCGCGTCCAATATGACGTATCCGCCGGCGGCGTTGTCGTCCGATGCACGCCGGACGCGCAGCTGGAAATCGTCATTTGCCGCCGCAGCGCCACCGGGCTCTGGGCCTTGCCAAAAGGCACGCCGGAGGCAAATGAGACTCGTACAGAGACGGCGCTGAGGGAAGTTCAGGAAGAGACGGGGCTTGAGGTCACAATTCTCGGCGAGCTCGGCAGTGTTCGCTACACTTTCACTGCGGAGGGTGTGCTGCATGACAAGGAGGTCTTTCACTACCTGATGGAGCCGGTGGGCGGCAGCATTGACGACCATGATGGTGAGTTCGATCTTGTAGAGTGGTTGCCGCTTGAACCCGCTACCTTGGGCAGGATGACGTACGATACAGATGTGGAAATTCTTAACAGGGCCATTCGCGCGATGGCTCCCAACCCGGACGCAGCCAATGGAAACCGGCACTAAGAGGCTCATTGTCACCGGCGAGCGTGTCGGCCTGAGAGACAAGGCCGAAATCGACTCGTGGAACGATTACCTGTGGCGCTCGGACGATGAGCTTGCCGAGCTTGACGCCACCTACCCGCTCAAGATGACCTATGAGCAATACGCGCCCATCCACACCGATGACCTCAACTACATCTCAAAGCGCAGTCACCGCTTTGCCATCGTGGAGCTTTCTGAGAGCAAGCATATCGGCAACTGCATGTACTACGACCTTGACCGACGGGCAAAAGAGGCTGAACTCGGCATCATGATCGGCGACCGCGCCTACTGGAACGGCGGGTACGGCACGGAGGCCGTCAAGCTCCTGACAAGCTGGATGTTCAAAGATCTTGAGTTGGCGCGCGTCTATCTCAAGACGCTGGACTGGAACGTGCGCGCCCAACGCGCCTTCACAAAGGCCGGCTTCTCACAGACCGGCTTCCGCGACCAGGGCCGCTACCGCTTCATGCTAATGGACATCAAACGAGACCGCTGGGAAGAGATGCAGCAGGCCGCGCCCGAAGCCGATTAGTCCAAAACCGCCGTCGCCTCTACCTCTATTAGGTAGTCCGGGTGGGCCAGGCCGCTGATGAACAGCAGTGTGCTCGCGGGCGGATCACTTGGGATATGGCGCTCCCGCGCGGCACGGTAGCCGTCGATATCCTCACGTTGCGTCAGGAATGTCGTGATCTTGACGACGTTCGCCCATGTCGCGCCGACGGAGGCCAAGGCAACCTCCAGGTTGCTGAACACCTGCTCCGCCTGAACGTTGATGTCGCCCGCGCCCACAATCTGCCCTTCCGCCGTGATCGACGTTTGACCGGCGATGTGGACGATGTTGCCACTCTTGACGACCTGCGTGTACGCGGTCGGCTTCGTCAATCCGTCAGGTTGAATCCTCTC
The DNA here is from genome assembly GCA_965205915.1 of Dehalococcoidia bacterium. Taxonomy (GTDB): domain Bacteria; phylum Chloroflexota; class Dehalococcoidia; order UBA6926; family UBA6926; genus VXMO01. The sequence continues at coordinate 510,031 of OZ242191.1, forward strand.
GATACTCATTTCATTCCCCCAGGTTCCGCAGCAACTCTCTGAGAGAGGCTGCAAACTCTTTCGCTTGCCATTTCCGCACGATCTGTCCACCGTCACCGGTTTCATCATCCAGCAACGAGGGATCGCGCGCCAATCGTTCCAGGCTCTGCATCGGCCAGATCAGGGCCGGATCGAGCTCAAACCCGCGCCCTTGTTCCGCGCGCCACGCCTTGAGTTCGCGCAGTCGGTCATTATGTTCTCGGGTGGGTCTGCCCTCCGCGCCATTGGGATTTGGGTTGCGCGGGCGTTTGACCGGCTCAGCTGCAAGACCACGATCCCGGGCGCGTTGCAGGCTCTTGCCATATCGACGTATCGCACTCTCCGGAACGCCCTCAATTGTCGGAAGATCGGCGTCGCCCGCCCCCGCTATGGCGGTCAGAATGGATTCGTTCAGAATCTTGAACGGCGGGATGTCACGCCGCAGACCCTCATTGTGGCGAAAGACGTACAGCTCCCGTAGCACCGCAAGCTCCTGCGGCTCAAGACCCCGGCTGCCCTTGGTATTGAGAAAGGCGACCTCAGGCGGGTCCGGTTGCCGAAACCGCACGTCCTCTAAACGTCGGAACTCTTCTTCAACCCACTCCATCCGCCCAAGCTCTTCCAGCCGCCGCCTCAATTCGAGACGCAAGTCCTGGAGATGCAGCACATCATCGACAGCATATTGCAGCGCCTCATCGGAGAGCGGTCGCACCGTCCAGTCCGCCCGCTGTAGGCTCTTGGTTTTGACGATTGCGACGCCGAGCGCCTCTTGCAGAACCGTGTTCAGCCCAACACGATCCATGCCGCAGAACTGCGCCGCGATGCTCGTGTCGAAAACGTTGGCCGCGAGGAACGACCATTCCTTGTCGAATACGCGAATATCGTTGGATGCGGCGTGCATGACCTTTTCGATGGCGCGATCGGCGAGCAAGCGCCCCAGCGGAGCGACATCCTCCGTCGACATCTCCAACGGATCGACGACCCACGCACTGCCCTCCGTCGCTATCTGCACGAGGCAGAGGCGATCCGGAAAGCGGTGAAAGCCGTTGGACTCCGTATCAATGACGATGCACTGCGCCTGAGACAGCCGCTCCACCAGCGCGGCGAGGCCGTCGGCATCCCCGATAATCTCCACGCGCGCCGGGTGGTTGCTCCAGGTCAGTTCAGTTTCTCCAATCCGGCGAATGTGGCCAGCAGGCGCTTCACGCCCTGGCCTTTGAACGCAACCGTTACTTCAAAATCATCCCGTGCCGGCGTCTCAAGGCACGCCACGACGACACCCTGTCCAAACTTGGCATGGCCGACATGGTCGCCGGGTCTGAACGGCGCGGGGGCCTTGGGCACATCCAGTTGTGGCCCCGGCATCGGTTCCCGAGGGCCGGAGAAGCCGGGGAGAGACGGCATCTGCCGCTTAATCAGTTCCTGCGGCAGATCGCTCAAGAATCGGGAAGCGCCGCGGGGGCCATACTGCCCTCGCGTGTTGCGACGCAGCGCATGTGTCATATACAGACGATCCATCGCTCGCGTCATGCCGACGTAGCAGAGGCGCCGTTCCTCCTCCAGCTCTGCGGGGTCGCCGGATTCCAGTGAGCGGAAATGCGGGAGCAGTTCCTCCTCCACGCCCACGATGAACGCGATGGGGAACTCCAGTCCCTTGGCCTGGTGGAGTGTGATGAGCGTCACGGCTTCGAGACGGTCAGGACCCTCCTCACGGAGAGCGGCATCAAGGTCTGTGGACAGCGCCACTTGGTCAAGGAACGCCGCAAAGGCCTCGCCGGGCGGCAGTGTCTGGTATTGCGCTGCCACGTTCCGCAACTCATCGATGTTGTCCAGTCGATCTTCCGCGTCCTCATCGGCCTGTAGATAGTTCTTGTAGTCGGTATCGTGGAGCACCTGGTCAAAGAACTCGAGGATGTCCTTCTGCTGCGAGGCTTCCAGGAGCTGCGTCATCATCCGGACGAACTCGCGAACCGGGCGCTGGGATTGCGCCGGAAGGATTGGGACGTTTGGCCCCTGAGCGGCCGCCGCAACCTGCATGGCGCTAAAGAGCGGCAAGCCGTTGGCGTCCGCCCATTGTTCGAGAATGTCCAGCGACCGCCTGCCGATGCCGCGTGTCGGCACATTGACGATCCGCAGCAGGCTGATGTTGTCATACGGATTGTGGAGAACACGGAGGTACGAGACGACATCCTTGACCTCGCGGCGCTCCCAGAACCGCAGCCCGCCGATGATGCGGTAACGAATTCCCGCGCGGTTGAACGCATCCTCAAGGGCGCGGGATTGAGCGTTGGTGCGGTACATGATTGCGACGTCACCGAGCCGCGCGGAGTCCTCGCCGGTCAGCCGCTCAATCTCTCCCGCGACGTACAGCGCCTCGTATTCCTCGTCCTCCGTCGCCTCAACGGTGACGCGCCTGCCACTGCCCTTTTCGGCCGTAAGTTCAATTTCCTTGCGCTCCTTATTAGCGCTGACAAGCGCGTGGGCGGCATCGACTATGGTCGACGTGGAACGGTAGTTACGACCCAACGGAATCGTTTGCGTCTCCGGGAAATCGCGCTCAAATCGGAGAATGTTCTGGATGTCGGCGTGTCTCCACGAGTAGATGGACTGATCGGGGTCGCCGACGACGCAGAGATTGGGGCGCTCACCGGCAATGAGCCGAGTCAACTCGTACTGCGCCCGATTGGTGTCCTGCCATTCATCCACCATCACATGGTCATAGCGGCCCTGGTACTTGGCAAGGATGTCGGGTTTTGAGCGGAATAACAGCACCGGCTTGATGAGCAAGTCATCAAAGTCGACGGCGTGGGCGGCTTTCAACAACTGCTCATAGCGGTCGTAGCAGGAGGCGACGATCTTTTCGTAACGGTTGCCTGCTTGCGACGCATAATCCCCTACGGTCAGCATCAGGTTTTTCGCGCCGCTTATCGCGTTTTGGATGGCCGGCGGACGGTAGGTGTGGGTATCGAGACCCTCCGCCTCAATAGCCTTCTTGACCAGGCTCTGCTGCTCATCCTGATCGTAGATAACGAAATTGTTCTCTACGCCGATGTGCCCGCCATCTCTGCGGAGGATGCCCGCGCCGAACGCGTGAAACGTGCCCATCGTCAAATTATCCGTGTGTTCACCGATAAGATTCTGCACGCGGTTGCGCATCTCACGCGCTGCCCTGTTGGTGAACGTTACGGCAAGTATCCGCCGCGGATTCACGTTTAGAACGCGCACCAGGTAGGCAATCCGGTGGGTTATGACCCGCGTCTTGCCGGATCCGGGCCCGGCAATGATGAGGACGGGGCCGTTTACGGCCTCCACGGCGCGACGTTGTTCGTCATTGAGGTTCTGGAGAATGTCACGCGCTGCTACGGTTGTCATAGGAGAAGTCACTCTCCGCTAAGCATACCAGCGGTACTGAGGAATAAGCGCCAGATTCTGGCCGAAGGGCCAGAATGACGGTGAGTGTGGCTGGCTCAACTGAGGTTTGGATTCCCGCTTTCGCGGGAATGACGGACGACGGCGGGAGTGACGGGTTGGGTAGGCCGCGCCACCCAGAAAGCAAGCTGGGGGGCGGGTCATGACCCGCCCCCCAGCCGTTTCGCCAACGTGTCTAACTACCCCTGCTTTGCCAGTTCGAGAGAACGCTCCATCATGTCCGGCGGCGGCGCGAATACCTGGAACGGGTTCGGCATGACGCCCAGCGGCACCTCAATGAGAGCCGGGGTCTCCGCCTTGAGGGCCTCCTCGACTTGTGTGGTCAGTTGCTCCGGCGTCTCCGCCCGCCTGCCCTGCGCGCCAAACGACTCCGCGAATTTCACAAAGTCCGGGTTGTGCAGGTCGGACGCGATGAGCCGGTGGTTGAACGCCGTGTCCTGGATGCGGCGCACGTTGCCGAACGCCCCATCGTTGAACACGACCGTCACGAGATTGATGCCGTATTTGACGGCAGTTGAAAGCTCCTGGGAGCCGTACATGAAACCGCCATCGCCGGAAATCGCCACGACGGGCCTGTCAGGATTCCCAACCTTGACGCCAAGCGCCGTGTTGAAGCCGTATCCCAGCGTGCCCTGATAGCCCGGGCCGATGTAACTGCGGGGCGAATAAACCGGGAAACCCTGGTTGGAGAAGTACCCGACTTGCGTGACTTCCGTCACGAAGATGCCGTCCTCCGGCAGCGCCTTGCGGATCGCGCCGGCGAATTCGGTGACGGGCGACATGGCAGCCAACTTGGACTGCACCGTGGCGCGCGCGGCGGTCATCTCATCGTCACGGGATTCGCGCGACTTGTTGTGGCGCGGCACACGGCGATTGAGGTCGGCTAGCGCGCCTTTTGCGTCTGCGACGACGCCGATGTCAGGCTTGGAGTTCCGGTCCAGCTCCGAATCGTCAATGTCAATGTGGATGATCGTCTGACCTTCATCCGTTGGATACGGACTGGGGCCGGGCAAGACGAACCGCGTGCCGACGGCCAGCACGACGTCCGCGTTGGGCAGCAGATCGTACGCAGCGATGGACGGCAGCGCGAGCGGGTGCCAATCCGACAGCGCGCCGCGACCGTTGGCGGAAATGATCACCGGAGCGCCCAGCATCTCAGCCAGTTCCTGCAACTCAGCCGATGACTCGCTGCTGATGATTCCGCCACCCACAAAGATGAGCGGGCGTTCGGCGTTGCCGAGCGCATGCGCCGCCTTTTCCAACTGATCCGGGTCGCCCTCGATGGAATGTGGCATCCCCGGCTCAAAGAACTCGACCTCTGCCTCCGTCATAAGAACATCGACGGGCACCTCGATCTCCACGGGTCGCGGCCTGCCGGAGTTCAGCTGGTAAATGGCTTCGCGCACCAGCCCGGGCACATCGGCGGTGTTCATAGCTCGACCCGCCCACTTGGTCACTGCATCGATGGTCTCCAGTTGGTTCTTGATCTCATGCAGCGCGCCACGGCCCTTGCCGAGGTGGTGCGTGGGAATCTGACCGGCGATGCACAGCACGCGGGAGTTGGTGGCATAGGCCGTCGAAAGCCCCGCCGCCGCGTTGAGAAGGCCGGGACCCGGCACGACGAGACACACGCCAATCTTTCCCGTGGAGCGAGCATAGCCATCCGCCATATATGACGTGCCCTGCTCATGCCGCGTATGTATCACGCGGATCGAGTCCTGTTCGTCATAGAGCGCGTCAAATGCCCAGTCGAGTTGAACGCCGGGCAGTCCGAAGATTACCTCCACGCCCTCGCGCTTGAGCGCCTGTACAAGAGCCTGTCCTCCGGTTAGACGCGGCATAATTACCTACCTCCGGTTCGCCCTGTCGGCGGTTTCTCCTCATTAACGGTGAAACGATTATGCACCCTGCGAGAATCCCCCGTAATTGTGACTGCCATTATGACGCACAAGAAGTGACAACGCGTACCGCATTACGGCACGAGAAGCGGGTGTTCCTCTGTCACGATCCACGTTTCTGCCGCCAACGCGTCGCGCAGCGGCTTTGGTAGCGAAAAGATACGGCGATGCGTGATGCCGTCAAAGTAACGGGGACTGCCGCTGATTCGCTCGGCAATGCGCGCGTCCACCTGCTCCGGCGTCAGCGTCGACGGGTTCTCTTCACCCTTTGACGCCAGCACAAAACTCCACGCCCCGCCGAAGTCCATGATCACCGGACTGTAGCCGGTCACGACCGGGTAGATTGTGCCCAGCGTGTGATGGAGGGCGGTGAATCCACGGACGAGGTCCGTCAACGCTTCCGGCTCGTGGGTATTCGCGTCCGTCGCGGGCCCTGCCGTCATGCCAGCGATGGCAGGGCCGGACTGCACGACAAGCGCGCCCTGCTCGGTCAGCTTATCCATCGCCATCCGATAAAACTCCTGCGTGTAGAGGCGGTAGGCGGGCCCCGCCTCCATCGGATCAACAAGGTCGAGGATCATCACGTCAAACGGCTGCTCGGCATTTTCCAGATAGGCCAGCGCGTCCTCGTGCCGCAGCTCCACGCGCGGATCGTCAAAAGCTCCCTGGTGCCATGTGGGCAGGTGTTCCTTGCAGAGGTTCACGACTTCCTCATCAAGGTCCACCATCACGACGCTCTCAACTGACCGATGCCTCAGCACCTCGCGCAGCGTCGCGCCCTCGCCACCGCCGCCGATGAACACGCGGCGCGGTGCAGGATGGTGGAGCATGACGGGATGTACGAGCGCCTCATGGTACACATACTCATCCGACTGGCTGGATTGCGTCTTGCCATCGAGGCGCAGCACGCGGCCGAACGTCTCAGTGTCGAAAATCTCGACCTGCTGGTACTTTGTGTGGCCGGTGTAGACGACGTCGCGAATGCGCGTCAGTTGATGCAGATCAGGAGTGACGGCCTCGGTTGCCCATTCCCCGGCTGAGTACGGGTGCTCGGCGGCGCCGTCCGCGCCGCCGACCGTGGGCGGATCAGGCGCCTGAGACACCGGCGAAATCGAGCTCCGCGCGGGTCACGGCGCGGGCAGATGGGTCAAACTGACCACGCTTGAGCATGACAACCGACCGATCCTGTGAACCGAAAGCGTCTGCGATGTGCTGGGTGGCCTCTTCGAGGCGGGACGTGTCGCCGCAGGTGAAGATATCGACGGCGGCGTAGCCGTGTTCAGGCCACGTGTGAATACAGATGTGGGATTCGGCGATGATGACGACGCCGGTTACGCCCTGGGGGCTGAACTGGTGAAAAGCGTGTCCGATGATCGTTGCGCCGATGCGTTTCGCAGTGTCAATAAGCGTGGATTCAACGGTTCCCAGATCGTCCAGCGCATTGGCGTTGCAATCACGGAGTTCCACCAGCACGTGCGTCCCTAGAGCATTCAATCTCACCTGCCCCCATATCAAGATTTTGAGCGCAAGCGATATTATACGGGCGGCGTTCGGGCCTAAGCAATAGGACGGGCGGCGCGGGAAGAGCCGCCTCGACGCTAAGCAGAGCTGTTGGTTACTGCGGCAAGCGACTGGTCGAACGTCTTGAGTTGTGTGACACCACGCCGCTGACAGCTTGCCAAGTAGCAGAGGTCCCTTGCCTGAAGACGAGGATACCGTTCACTTAGAACGCGAGCCAACTCGACGTCCTCTTGTTCCAGCGGCCAGACTGCGATGAAGAACCTCGAAACGTGTTCCAGCGCTTTGTCGAAATCGCCCAACCTGCCAACTGGTAAATACGAATGAGCTAACTCCTGCAGCACTTCAGCAGATGTTACGAGTTCAGTACGGCCTACGAGAGACTCTGCAAAGAATCGCCGGGCGGCGGGTTGCAATGGATGGGGTCCACCCACCGCATACATGAAGACGTTTGAGTCAACGAAAATCACGGCTTACCGGGAGGGGCGTTCCAGTCGACGGTATCCCAGTCGATGTCCGGCATACTGTTCCGAGCGGCGTCCAGCACACTCTTCCGCGGTGTGTTGATCACTCGCTTGTGCTCTTCCCAATCGGGCTCCGGACCGAGTCCTTCTGCTTCGTGACGCGCGTCAATTCTCTTGTAGAAATCTTCAAGTTCCTCCACGGACTCAAACGGCCGCCGATCTTGCTGTTTCTCCAGCTTTTCGCGCGCCGCCGTCCGCAGCCATGCGCTCAGGGACAGACCTTCTTTCTTCGCCTGCTGGACGAATTTGGCGCGATCCTCATCCGGAATGACCAATTGAACTCTTGCCATGAGACTCCACCTACCTGTAACAGTGTTGTGTAATCACGTTACACACGCTCACGAGTCGAGTCAAAGATGACCTCGTGACACAGAACTGTGCCTACGCCTTTCATTTGCGCTTCGAACAAGTCCACGCGCCCGGGGCTGACCTGGCCTCGCGAACACCTCTCCACACACACGGCGACTAGCGGAAATCGTAGTACCTGTCGCCGAATCACAAAATGTACCTACGGTTGAGAGATACAAATAGACCTATACAAGTAAGGATCGCAAACATACCCTTTAGAGTCTCTTTATTCCCATGTCGTAGCTACGTTAGGAGGATTCTTCCGATTTGAACTATCAGACAAGCCCAACAGGGAACACGGACTCCGCATCGGACCGCTTGCGTCAGAGGGCGCCCGGTCTCAGCGGAATGTTTCTCAAACCCGTCGGATTTGCGGTGATGTTCGTTCTTCTCGCCTTGCTGGCGAATTTCCTCTTCGCATCGCAATCGCTTCATGCTCAAAACACAGTTCCCGGAGCAGTAGGAACGTTTGCCGCGCAAGCCAAACACGAGCGCGTCACCCTTACGTGGGTGGCCCCGACAGTCGATGGCGGTTCGACCATCACCGGCTACAGCGTTCAGTACCGGCTTTCGACCGCGGCAGCATTTACGACCGCTACCCACACCGGAACAGCAGTAACGAACACGATCACCGGCCTAACCAACGATAGCGAGTACACATTTCAGGTGGCGGCAATCAACGCCCAGGGCACCGGAGGATACGAGACGATAACGTCAACGCCCACCGGGCTCGTCCTAGGCCTGAACTTCATCTACACGGATTCGTACCAATTTTCAGGTACCGACCTGATTTTCGACGTAGGAGAGCGGTTCACCTTTGAACTCACCAGTTCCTATCGGGTTCAGCCTTACAAGCGCACATCGGCTACCATGGCCACCAATGTCGTCCCCCGCACGGAAAGGGAGGCAAACTACAAAATCGATTTTGATTTGGGCGGAAGCGCAAAGCAGGCAGAGTTCTGCTGCAACCCTGCGCCCTCGAGCGCTCGGAAGTTCCAGTTTGTTTACGAGGTTCAGGCCGGAGATACGGACATAGACGGCATTACGGTCGCAGCCAACAGCTTGACGTTCAACACGCACGCTTCACCGACGGATGCAAATCCGTCATACAACTTCGTCGATCCTGACCTTCAGGACATAACGGACGTGACGCATGACGAAATCCGGCTCGATGGCATCAATGACACTCTTGTTCTTATAAATCCGCCCACCCCTGCCCCGTCTCGCAATCTCTCCACGAAGGAGGTCGGCAACGGCTATGTGGTCGTGGCGTGGGACGGGCCCGATCCCACCCTCGAACAGATCAATGCCGAAGGCGGGTTTGAGTATTCCATTGATATTGTCGGTTCCACTGCGACGCCCGCTTGGGTAGCGGTACCGGGCGGGGCGGCTGCCACGGAAGTCCGGATCGATCAGCTGTCAAATGGTGATCCGATAGTGAACGACAGCGAATATACAGTCCAGATTCGAACGGTCAATCGCTGGACAGGCCTGTTCAAGACATTTGACAACCTTGCCCCCTCAACCAGGACCGTGTCGAGGGCCGGCGCCGGTGTGTCGGTCAATGCAATCCCGGTCGCAGAGGAGCCCTCGCCACCGCTGAGTGTTAGCGCCGCCGGTGGCGCTATGCAGGTCACGCTCTCATGGACCTCGCCCACGGATGACGGTGGAGACCCGTCGCTGACCTATGAGTACCAGATCAGAGAACAGGGCCAGAATTACGATGCAACATGGACTTCGACTGCCGATTCGGATGGCGACCCGCTGAGCCATGTGGTCGCGGGTTTGGATGTTTGCAAGACATACCTGTTCAGAATGCGCGCAACTAACTCCGTGGGGAACAGCGGATTTTCGAACGAGGCCACGGCGGACATCGACTGTCCAATCGGCGCGGTCCAGAATCTCAGGTTGACGGCAGGGGATATGGTACTGGCGGTAAGCTGGTCGGCCCCCACCGAGGGCGTGAACCTGGTGGACACCTACTCAGTTCAGTACCGCCTGTCACCGGCCGCATTCGTCGAATGGCCCCACAGTGGAACCGGGACAACCGCAACCATCACCGGGGTGAGCAACGGCGCCGTATACACAATCCGTGTGGCGGGTAAGACTGCCCAGGGGGGAATCGGCCCGTACGCAGAGATGATGGCCCGGCCGCTCGCCCCAACACCAACACCAAGGCCCACTCGCACTCCCATTCCCACTTCCACTCCGACTCCGACTCCCATTCCCGAGACAAGATCGGGGCGGGAAGCCGAACCTTCGAGGAATGCCCCCTCGTTTACGGAGGGTTACTACACCGAACGATTTGTCCTGATCTCCGCGCAGAGTGGAAGCCCTGTGGGAGAGCCGCTCAGGGTGGTCGACCCCAATGACAGCGATTTCACATTCTCCGTGCCCCCGATTGGTGATGATTATTCGCTCTTCTCGGTTGATGAGCGTACCGGACAGCTTCGGTTGCGAAGCCCATTGACCCAGCAGGATCAACAGGAATTCCTGGTCTGGGTGCGAGTTGTTGATGCCACCGGCGAAGACGATCTCGTTGGCGTGACTGTCATAACCGGCAGCCAACTGCCACCAACTCCAACGCCGCGCCCAACCGTAACGCCAACACCGCTTCCAACGTCGACACCCACTCCGACGCCATCGCCCACGGCCACGGTCACGGTCACCGAGGTTCCCTCGCCGACACCGCCTCCTACGCCAACCCTGACGCCAACGCCAACACCAACATCGACGCCAACGCCGGAGCCAACATCGACGCCTGCAATCGCGGCGACAGCGCCGCCAACGGCAACGCCGCCCACATCGGTCCCAATATCGCTACCACCTCAAACACCGGAACCGGAGCAAGACGACGGACTATTCGGTCTGGGTGGTTGGACATGGCCACTGATGTCGCTGCTCGCGATTCTCGTGGTATTCGATGGCCTCCTCATCCTGCGAATGCGGCGTCGCGGGCGGCGGTGATTGGCAGACGCACAGAACGCCCAACAAGATCGCGGCGGGACGGCTGTCCGTCCCGCCGCGTCTCTTTGGCACTTTCCCCTACCCGAGGGAAGCGCCTTTCTCCCAACCATCCTTTATGCGCGGGGGGATGATTGAAGGAGAAGGAGGAGTGAGACCACTTTAGCGAACGCCCGTTCGTTTGTCAACCCTTTTTGGAAAGCCTGTTCCATTTTGCTCCGGCGCGGGGTCTTGCTTGCGCGACATAAACGGGGGATAGTAGCAGCGCGTAGGGTGCCCGCCCGCAGCACCGGCGCACCGTGGAGAGAGGACGGAACCGTCATGGATTTCAGCTATCCCGAGCAGGATGTTGCGCTTCGTCGAGAAGTGCGCGAATTCGTGGAGGCCAATTGGAACTCCCCCTACGAATCCCATATCAACTCCGTCTATTCCTATGACGTCGATAGTGAGGAAGACGAGGTTCTGTTCCAGGAATTCACGCGAAAGCTGGCCGCCAAAGGCTGGTACACCATGCACTGGCCCAAGGAGCACGGCGGGCAGGCCGTTCCCTTCACAACGCAGATCGCCTACCGCGAGGAGATGGCCTATCGCGGCGCGCCCATCGCCGCGCCCAACTTTGAAGCGCCCATGCTCATGTTCCACGGGCAGCCCTGGCAGAAGGAGTTCTTCCTGCCAAAGATTGCCAGCGGCGAACTCATATCATGGTCGCAGGGCTTTAGCGAGCCCAATGCGGGCGCGGACCTGGCAAACCTCCAGACCCGCGCCGTGCGCGACGGTGATGATTGGGTCGTGACCGGCCAGAAAATCTGGAACAGCCAGGGGCATCACCCGTGGGTCGATTGGGGTCACTACCTGGTGCGGACGGATCCGGACGCGCCGAAACACCGCGGGATTTCGTATCTGATTATCGACATGAACACGCCGGGCGTCGTGAAACGGCCATTGGTCGATGCGTTGGGGCGGCGGCGATGGAGCGAGATTTTCCTCGACAACGTCCGTGTGCCCTCCCGCAACGTGATCGGCGAAGAAAATCGCGGTTGGTACGCGGCCATGACGACGCTCTCCTTTGAACGCTCGCAGATTGAAGCGCCCGCGCGGCGGTTGCGCGACCTTGAGCGGTTTGTTGAGTACGCGCGCGAGGCCCGCATCGGCGACGGCCGGCTCATTGACGGAGCGCAGGCGCGGCACACGCTTGCCGACGCCCGCATTCTCATCGAAACCGGCCGGATGCTCGCCTGGCATGTCGCGTGGATCCAGAGCAAGGGAGAGGTTCCCCAGATGGAAGCAGCGTTCTCCAAGCTGTACCACGATGAGATGACGGCCCGCGTGTATGAAATTCTGGCACGAATATTGGGGCAGGACGCTGCGATGACAGTCGGCGAGCCACGCGCGCCGCTTGGCGGATACCCCGCTGTGAACGCGTACCTGAGCTGGATGAACCGATTTGCCGGCGGCGGGCGGGAGATTCAATCGAATATCATCGCGCAGAGGGGGCTGGGGCTGCCGCGATAGGACTTCAGACCCCTCACCCTAACCCTCTCCCCGTGGGAGAGGGGATTGTCAGGCTGGGGATGGGGGTTCGGTCAGCAAATGCGCGCCAGATTCTGGCCGGACGGCCAGAAGGACGGGCCGGGGAGACGGGGGCTGGGAACGTGGCCCCCCGCCTTCGCGGGGGATTCGGACTGTTCGCGGGGGATTGGGATTGTTCGCGGGGGATTGGGATTGTTCGCGGGGGATTCGGACGGGGGGCGTGGCCTCGGCTTACCCACGCTAGCCCGGCATCGCGCAGCCCTTGCTTGCAAGACATAAACAAGCGATAGTAGCGGCGCAAGGGGGGTAGATATGGCAACAGATATCGCGCCGTTGAGTGGACTACGCGTTGTGGAGATCGCCGGGCCGCTCATTGAGCCTGTTGGGCGGCACCTTGTTGATCTGGGCGCGGAGGTGACGCTTGTCGAGCCGCCGGGTGGCAGCCCCTCTCGCTACATCGCGCCGCAGCCAGATCGTCCATCCACCGAACCGCGCAGCCTTTATTTTCTTCGGTTCAATCTTGGCAAGCGCAGCATCGTCCTTGATCTTGAGACGCCGGAGGGCCAGGCTGTCCTGCGCGAGTCGCTGCTGGCAGACGCCGACGTTCTGCTGACATCATTCAACCAGGAAGAGCTGGAGGCGCATGGCCTCGACTACGCCACTCTCACCGACATCAATCCGAACATCATCCTGACGACTGTTACGCCCTATGGACGCATAGGAATCCACGCGGGATTCGCGGGCAACGACTTTACGGCGGGCGCGGCGGGCGGCATGACTTTCATGGAGGGCACGCGCGACGGCCTCCCGGTCACGCAGCCGCATTACCAGGCCGTGCAGATGACGGCCTTACATGCAGCCTATGGCACACTGCTGGCTTGGTGGCGCGTGCAGCATGGCGGCGGCGGACAGGAGGTGGACGTCTCACTGCAAGACGTCGTCGCGCATGAGTACTTCAACTTTGTCTACTACGGCTCCTACGGCGAGATTGTCCAGCGGGGGGGCGGACTCAGCGCCGGTCGCCCCACCAATTACTTCCCCTGCTCCGACGGCTGGATTCTCATGTCAATCGTGCTGCCCAAACAGTGGGAGGCATTCGCGGAATGGACGCAGGATCCGCTCATTATGGATCCGATGTTTGCTGACGCCGCCCTCCGCGCCGACGCCGTCGAGTTCCTGGATGAGCGCATATCGGAGTTCACGCGGTCGATGACCGTGCAGGAGTTCCTGGACGGCTCGATACCGCTGCGCCTGCCCGCCGGGCCGGTTAACAACATCCCCGGATTCATCAATCACCCGCACACCGCGGCGCGCAATTCCCTCATTGAGATAGACGATCCCGTCATCGGCGCGTACACATCGCAGGGCGCGCCGTTCAGGCTGAGTCGCACGCCGTGGGAGGTTCAGGGCCCTGCCCCAACCATCGGACAGCACAACGACGATCTCACAGCAGTCACGACCCGTCCTCACGAGAACGGTCGCCTGCAGCCCGCCAATTCCGGTAGCGGCGATGAGAGCAAACTCCCGCTTGAGGGCATCCGCGTCGTCGACTTAACCAAGTCATGGGCGGGACCGTACGGCGCGCGCTATCTCGGTGATTTCGGCGCGGAAATCTTGCGGATCGAATCAACCAAGTTTCCCGAGGGGCGCGAGATGGACCCGGACAACTATGATGCCTGGCTCCGCTCCAACACGATGTACGGCGAGATCAATCGCAACAAGTATTCGGTCGCGATGGATCTGCATTCGGGCGAGGGCAAGGAACTCTTCAAGCGGCTCGTCGCGGAGAGCGACATCGTTCTGGAGAACTTCCACTACGCCACCCTGCCCCGTTGGGGAATGTCTTACGAGGACCTGCGAAAGGTCAATCCGCGCATCATCGTGCTGAGCGCCCCCGGCTACGGCTACGAGGGGCCCATCCGCGATTACTTTGCGTACGGCGGATGCATTGGAGCGTTCGCCGGACTGTCCGATCTGTGGGGGCATCCCGGCTCCGCGCAGAATGAACGGGCCAAGCAGGCATACACCGATTTCGTGACGGCCGGCCACCTTCAGTTGGCAATCTTGGCCGCGCTGCATGAGCGGGAGCGGTCCGGCGAGGGACAGCACATCGAACTGACACAGATCGACTCCGCCGCCGCGATGGTCGGCACGGCCATCCTTGAGCACACCATCAACGGCGAAACCCCGCAGCCTATCGGCAACCGCAGCCCGCACGCCGCGCCGCAAGGCGTCTATGCCTGCATCGGTTTCGACCGCTGGGTGGGAATCTCCATCGAATCGGACGGGGAGTGGCAGGCGCTGGCTAAACTGATGGGCGGCGAGTTACCCGCTGAACTGCGCGAACAGTGTGGGACGGTGGAGGCACGGCGAGAACGGCACGATGAACTCGACGCCGCAATCGCGTCGTGGGCGTCCGTACGGACGCCGGGGCAGGTCATGTACGCCTGCCAGAAAGTGGGCGTCAAGGCGGCAATCGTCGCCTCCGGCGAGGACCTGTACCACGATCCGCATCTGCGATCGCGCGACTACGTCGTTGAAATCGATCATCCATGGCCGGGCAAGCTCCAGCACCCGGGCATGACGGTGCGGCTGACACAGACACCCGGTCAGGTACGTCTACCCGCGCCGCTGACCGGACAACACACTGCGGAGGTACTTGACCGAGTGCTTGGCATGAAGAGCGATGAGGCGGAGGCGCTGACGAGGGCCGGCGTGCTGGTGTAGGAAGAGGCGATCTCAGACCCACCTGCCCCGCAGAAGCGGGGGCTATGCGGCCTATGAGAGCAACCGGGGCCTCATGCTAATATTGCGTAGTAACATAGATATTCGTAAGCGAACAAGCTGGCACATCATTGAATTTAGAACAAACGAAATTGCCTGTGTGCCCGGAATGCGGTGCGCCCATGCGAGAGCGAACTGCGAATCGCGGCCCAAACGCTGGAGGCCAATTCTGGGGCTGCTCACGTTAACCCGATTGTCGTGGCACTCGCGAGTTCGACTCGGGCGAGCACAGTCCAAATCGAGACACGAATTTCGAAGCCGGAACAGGACTGCCGGTGGAGTGGATCGAAGCCGCGGATCGAGTCGCATTCGATTATGAGTACGCTACGATTGCTTCTGTGCCCGGAGTCGTTAGACCACACCTAAGTTCTGGCGATGAGACATTCCGCCGTCTAATTAGCCAGACGCTGATCCTTAGCCGTAGGAGACCTGAACGTAACGAATCAACATCTCACACTCAACTTGTAGCCAACCTGCTGGCTAAACTACTTCAGCGTGGGCACGTGCCATTGCCCACACTCGGAATCGAGGAGGCAGCGCTTAAGCGACACGACCTGTTGGACACTGTCCAAGACTTGGAGCGGATTACCGACGGCCCCGAGGTGGGTTGGGAATTGCCCCGTAACGAAATACCTGGTGATCTTGTGCGGCAGGCCATCGCCGCGCTAACAGTCCGCGATTCATTCACGTTGGACGATGAATACCACGATCCGCATGAAGACGCGTTGATGGATAGTCCAATTGAGCTTCAGTTTCTGACCGACTGGGTTCCCGTCAATCTGGGCGCCGAAGCCGCCCACTGGATTACGCCCCAAGCTTCTTTGGATACGATTCTCGAAGCCAACGGCGGAGAACGTTCAGGGTATCGGCGGGTGGATTTTCTTGTGGCCTATCCAGGTAAAAAAGCATTCGTCGTGGAAATCGATGGCATTGAGCACGAAGATTCGGGCGAAGTCGACTCCAATCGAGACGAAGAACTCCAACGCGTGGGAATTGACGTTATTCGGGTCAACAACCACGAAATTACCACCGGGAGCGGTCCTGGCCTTGACCAGTTAAAAAAGCATTGGGACACATCCATCAATAGTCGTGACACTACTGAATCAGGACCACCCCTCACGCAATTGATCTCTGACTGTGCATTCGCCTCCAAACTCCAAATGGTGATTGCACGAGCATTGTCCACGGGCATTCTTGGTGGCAGTGAGTGGGTTATCAACATTTCCGGGGGGAATGAGGTTTCGTTAGCCGCAGTAATCGACACACTGAAACTACTTAGCAGTTACGACACGCTTTATGGCGGGAGTTCGGCACCGGAGCGATGTACGGTCGTGCTGGACGACAGTACTGCGACCACCTGGCAATTTGTTGACGACGCCTGGGCGCGCGTGGATGACGTTGAGGCTCAGGGCTCTACCATTTCAATATTGACTGAAAGAGCCTCCAGCCCATTCCACAAGCTGCCCAGCGCAAACGAATACGACTTCATCATTAGGCCGGCGTTCCTTCCTGTTGATTTCGCCCTGCCCCACACCACGACCCTCTCTCGTAAAGAGGCGCAGGATTTACCATTTCCCAGGGCCGAACGCGCGCTGACTACGTTCCTGCGTGAGACGTTCAGGAAACAACGATTCCGACCCCAACAAGCTGATGCCGTTTACAGATCTCTTAGACGGCAAGATTTACTCGTCCTGTTGCCAACCGGGTTCGGCAAGAGCATCATCTATCAGCTCGCAGGTTTGCTCATGCCCGGAATCACTCTCGTTGTCGACCCTTTGGTTGCATTGATCGAGGATCAAGTCGAAGGTCTCTATGCGCACGGCATCGAGCATGTCACGGGAATCTCAAGTAGGTCAGGAGACAGGCGTGCTCGTGAACTCTTAATCAAGCAGATTAGTCAGGGGGCCTATTTCTTCATTCTGGTTGCTCCTGAACGACTCCAGTCACCGGAGTTTCGTCAAGAGCTCAACCTAGCGCGCGATACATCGCTCATTAATCTTGCTGTCATCGACGAGGCTCACTGTGTGTCCGAGTGGGGTCACGACTTCAGGCCTTCTTATCTGAAGCTCGCTGACAACCTTCGCAGATTAGGGAGAGATTCCGAGGACAGCGTACCACCAATCCTCGGCCTCACCGGCACAGCTTCCAGAGCCGTCCTAAAGGACATCATGACCGACATCGGCATGGGCCAAGCAGACAGCACCTCCCTAATACGACCGGACTCTTTTGACCGCCACGAGCTAACGTTTTCGATCCGGCGTGTGGAGAATATCCGTGATGCGGAAAACGCGCTCAAGTCAACAGTGCGAAGCTTACCCAGCATCGTGTACCCATCGCGCCATATGACCGCCGAAAGCTTCTTCCGCCCACAAGGCAGGAGCACGAATTCGGGAATCATCTTCACCAGGACAAAGTTTGGGCAGACCGGAATCAACAAGGTGGCGGGCATTGTCCGAAAAGAGCTTGGGACTCGGCCAGGCACTTACGCTGGTGATCCAACTCCCCAGCAAATAGCAGATGCAGGGGACTTCAAGTCAAATAAACTACCAATCCTGGTAGCAACTAAAGCTTTTGGGATGGGCATAGACAAGCCGAATATCCGCTGGATTCTGCATTATGGAATGCCTGGCTCATTGGAAAGCTTCTACCAAGAAGCTGGACGGGCCGGCCGTGACCAGCGGGGAGCCTCCTGCATAATCGCCTATACCGAATATGACAAAGCCCGGTCGGACAGGTTGCTTGACCTGAATAGCTCGCTTGAGGAACTTCGCGCTCGCTTCGAGAACATCGAGGCACAAAAGGGAATGCGGGACGATATCACGACTGCACTTTATTTCCATAACGAATCATTCCCTGAGCAAGATGTGGCTATCGACCAAGTAAAGAAGGTTCTGCGTGAACATATTCCCAATCTCGACGACCGTCAAAGGAAAGAGATTCCATGGACCAACTCGCAGAGCGATCCTTCCGAGCGCCCGCGTCAGGAGCACGCAATTGTTCGGCTATTAAGGATTGGCATCATCGAAGACTACGCCGTTGATTACTCGAAACGATGCTTCGTAGTGGATACAGCCAGGTTCTCCTTGGAGAACAGCAAGAAACTGTTGCTTGACTACATTAGGTTGGCACAACCCCAGCTAACTTTGGCGTTCTCGCAGAGGCTGGATCGTGTGGTACAGACAACGCCGCTAGAAAATGCCCTTGAATTGGCCTCTCTCCTGATTAACTTCACGTATGAGGTCGTCGAGAGGGCGCGCCGTCGTTCCATTTGGGAGGCCATGTCATTGGTCAGGATCGCCACCGACGACTCTGATTTTAGAAGGCGATTGCTTGATTATCTTCAAGGCGGCATTGCATTAGGACGCATCGAAGACTTGCTCAGCGCTCAGGCGATCGCGCTGGATCAGTGGTGGTCTCTGCTCGACGAGATTCAGACTCCTCTCGACGCCGGTGAACTCCGTGGGATTTGTGCGCGGGCGCTCGAGTCGTATCCGGAACATCCTGGTCTCCTGTTCATACGCGGAGCCGCAGAAGCCATGTGCTCTGATCACGATTGGCGTGCAAGCGCAGATAACCTGACAGCAGCAGTTCGACAAGGGCAGCGGTTGCTGGTGCCCCAGCAATCCTTAATTGAGATGGTCAAGAACTTGTACGATCTGGCAGATTCCCAACGAGCTCCGGCGATTGCCCGCCCACTTACATATGCTCTCACTATCGGATTGGCCGAAATAAGCGGGAGTCCTCAGGAGCATTCACCATTTACCAATATGGCTAGAATGCGAGGAGCACGATTCGAAGATTGCGGACCGGTTCTTGCCACACACGAATCGGTCACAGCCTCACGCATTGCTATGGAAGCAATCGACCGGGTTGTCACTGATTTTCAGACACAAGGCGTACAAGAGCTATTAGAGGAATCCGTGTCATGACCATGGACTCTGATCTGCGGGAGAAACTCGAGGACGCCCGTGCAACATTAGCCGATCTGGTTGTACGCCTTCAGGCGTACGAATCTTTAGCGGAAGCGTTGGATAGTGCCAATAATCAACTCCGACAAACAGCTGGGGATACGTCCGAACTGGTAAAATCCGCTGGTGCAACTCAAGTGTCCCTAGCCCAGACTCTGGAGAAAATCCAGGGCGTGATGGACGTTCTTTCACAACTAGATCCCGCGCCGGTAATATCCCGCGTTGAAATCGCCCAGACATCCATTGCTGCTACCGTTGCCGATACTGCCGACCGTGTCTCCACCGCCGTTCAGGAACATACTGCGGCCCTTCATGAAGCTGTAACATCGGGCAACGAATCCACAAGAGAACATGTTGACACCGTGGCCTCGGCTATATCCGCTCAACGGGCACAAGATGCGAAATTTCTCAAAATTGTTGGCGTCGCGACGCTGCTGGCGGCAGGAACAGCAGCCGTTATCTCAGTCCTCGCAGTCGTCTCACCGTAGAATCCCCCCTCAACGCGTGACATCCTTCCCCGCTTATGTCACTGTGTCGGCATCGCGGGCCCTTAGGCGGAGGCAATTCGGGGAGGATTAGGCAATGGACTTCAGATTCACTGAGGACGATGAAAAACTCAAGACAGAGGTGCGGGATTTCGTCCGCTCAGAGTGGGACGACCAGGGCATCGACTCGTTCAGCAATTCCGTCTATTCCTACGACGTCCACCACGTCGAGGACGATCAGCGCATCCACGAGTACGCGAAGAAAGTGGCGGAGCGCGGCTGGTACACCATGCACTGGCCGGAGGAATACGGCGGGGCCAATGCGCCCCTGAGTTCCGTGCTGGCGTACCGCGAGACGGCGGCCTACAACGGCGCGCCCATCACCAAGCCCACTTTCTTCGCCCACACCCTCATGTACTACGGGCAGGACTGGCAGAAGGAAGAGGTGCTCGGCAAGATCGCCAGCGGCGAACTGATCAACTTCTCGCAGGGTTTCAGTGAGCCGAACGCCGGCGCGGACCTCGGCAGCCTCCAAACCCGCGCCGTGCAGGACGGCGATGACTGGGTGATCACCGGCCAGAAGATATGGAACACCGGCGGGCACATGGCGGACATCGGCCACTACCTCGTCCGCACGGATCCGGCGGCCCCCAAGCACCGTGGCATCTCCTATTTCCTTGTTGATATGCACCAGGAGGGCATCACGCTCAGGCCGCTCTTTGACGCGCTCGGCAAGCAGCGCTGGGTTGAGGTATTCCTTGACGAGGCGCGCGTGCCCAATCGCAATTTGATCGGCGAACTCAACCGGGGATGGTACGCCGCCATGACGAATATGTCGTTCGAGCGTTCCAACGTCGAGGCGCCGTCATACCGACTCCGCGACCTCGAGAATTTCCTCGACTACTCGCGCGAAACGCCAATGGCCGACGGCTCCCACATCACGGACGATCCCATCGCGCGGCATGTGCTGGCCGAAACGCGCCTGCTCATCGAGATCGGCAGGATGATCGCCTACCAGGTCGCGTGGATCCAGAGCAAGGGCGAGGTTCCGGCTATGGAGTCGGCGTTCTCCAAGCTCTTCCACGACGAGATGACCCCAAACGTCTTCGGCGCCATCAACCGCCTGCTACGAGAATCCGGCATCCTAAGTGTGGGCGACCCACGCGCCCCGATGGCAGGCTACCCGCAAGTCAACTCCTACCTAAGCTGGATGAACCGCTTCGCAGGCGGCGGCCGAGAGATTGAGCTAAACATCATCGCGCAGCGGGGGCTGGGGTTGCCGCGGTAAATCGTCATTCCCGCGAAGGCGGGAATCCATACCCTCCCTCCGTGGGTGAGGTTGCGACACAGCCCGGGGCGGGCGATCTAAAATGAGATTCCCTGGGCAACAGAAAAGGCCGGAGATCAATCCGGTATTGGGAGCAACTCTAGTGAACTCAACCGGCGCACAAGTCGAAGCTTTGTTTCAAAAGTTGCGGGCACTTCGACGCCGTGTGGCAGACAATCAAGACGTGTCAGCATTCGTTGTATTCGACGATTCGAGTCTTCGCGAGATGGCAAACTCAGCACCCAGGACGCGAGACGCGTTCTTGCGGATCCGGGGAGTAGGCCCCCAGAAGCTTGAGTGGTATGGACAAGAGTTCATTGATGTAATTCGAAATCACATTTCGTCAGTATCGAACCAAACCGCACATTCGGAATCGAAACCCACACCCTTAGACGGAGCCGCAAGAGATACGGCTACAGCACCCCCAATAGGTAACACCGAAAGTGAGGCTCACACCTCGCCAGTGGTAGGCGCGGAGAACGGACGGCAAAGTATAGCAGGCATGCCGCGTCCACCCATGCCCTGGGTCATATCGGTTGTGTTATGGGCGGCAGATTGGTTGATCTGGCTCATGCTACGCCCTCGCTCCAACGAACGCCTAGTACGGCCAACTATGCGGGTGCCTTGGCCTTACGGATTGAAGCAGCAATTGATGAGTAGACAGAACAATACGTGTGTCTATTGCGGTCACCGTCGCCCCGACCGCGCCTTTGAAATCGATCATATGACTCCAGTGCTACGGGGTGGGTCTAATGAATTTGACAACCTCCAGGTCATTTGCCGCTGGTGCAACATGCGCAAGGGAATACAGACTGACGAGGAGTTCAGGGCTCGATATTCTACACTTCTTCCCTCGAAATCAATGACTCCCCCACGTCGTCAAATATCACGGGACGAGTTCAGTGCAGTGACTCAGCGCACCAATCAGTCCGAAACGGTGCGCAAGTTCAGGGAATCACGCTTCTACACCAAGCGCAATAAAATCGCCTCAGGCTGTCTCGTTGTGTTTGGAGTGACCGCCTACATCATCGTTCTACCACTCCATTATTCGGGCTTTGAGGGGTTCTCACTAGCCTTGCCACCAGTAATAGTCGGTCTGGCCGCGGGCGGTAGCATTTGGTTACGGGCGTACATGACGGGCGCGATGATGGAGGACGCCTGACGGTACAAACCGGGGGGATGCCGCTCGCAAGTAGGCCTCTGACTAAACCACTGGTGAATTATTGAAGCGTCCGAACTGGTATTCACGCCATCCTCCTGCTTGCACCTGCGCGCGGTGTGTACAAGAGCGTTTAGGAGGCGGCGGTGGTGGTCGCAGTGGCGGCGGAAGGGGTGCTAGCGGTAGCCGTAAAGGGCGGGGGATATCCTCGGATATCTGCTGGCTGATAATCGGCGTTGCATTGATTTTAGGGGCCGTACAAGACCTGTTTGATGAAGAAGGTTGGATAAGGGGTTTGTGGGACAGGTCTGATCAGTCGGAATCTAGTAGTCAAGAACCTGGTGCAGCGTCGACGGTTCAGGCTCCCACTTCAGCGGCAACACCAACTCTCAAGTCAACCCCACGTCCGACTGCTATGCCGACCCTTACCCGAGGAAGTGCCGAATGGATTCAAGCAATAGAACTCCATATCCATGAGTTGGTCAACCTTCAGAGGTCAACTCCATTGGGTATCGATACCGAACTGGCGTCGGTGGCGCGTTCGCACAGCGCCGATATGGCAACCGCCAAGTACTTTGAGCACACAAACCTGCGGGGGCAATCGGCTACGGATCGAGGGGCTACAGTGGGATATGACTGCCGTAAGGATTATGGATCCTACTACACGTATGGCCTGGCGGAAAACATATATCAGGCAACGCTCTATAGCCAGTATTGGACACTCAATGGGATAGTCGTGCGCAAGGACTACTATGAACTGGAGGAGTTGGCCGCTTTGGTGGTAGACGGCTGGATGGACAGTGCAGGTCACCGCGAGAATATCTTGAATGGTAGCTATGACCTGCAAGGCATCGGAGTTGCCGTCAACGACGATGAACAAGTGTATATCACCCAGAACTTCTGTTGATGCGAACCTCTCTCGGTCGGCGTAAACTAATGCCGGAGATGAAGTCGTCTAACAAGAGTTGAGAAGAGGCAAACCCATGACCACACCAACTGAGACCTACATAACGCCTGAAGTCCAGGCTTATATCGGGACGGAGAGTCCGCCGCTTGTCTCGCCGCCTGTGTCGGAGAGCGAGATACGACGGTTTGCTATGGCGGCTTATTGGCCTGAGGTGCCGCCGCGTCGGTTTTGGGACGCGGAGTATGCCATGACGACGCGGTTTGGGGGGATCGTCGCGCCGGATGAGTTCAATCCGTTTGGGTGGATGGTCGGGCGGGCGCACATCGGGCCGCAGCCTACGCACATTGACGATGCGCAGGGGCAGTTAGAGGAGGCGCGCAACCTGCGGCCGCCGGGCGCGCCTGAGCGGTATCTCTACGCCGGATCGTCGTCTGAGTACCATGCGCCTATTCGTCCCGGCGATGTGATCACGTCCATCCTTACTCTCTCGGAAGTCTATGAGCGTCAGGGTGGTTTGGGCCTGATGCTCTTCTATGTCGTCGAGGAGCGCATGACCAAGCAGAACGGCGAACTCGTCCGCGTGTTCAAGTCGAACAACATCTTGTACTAGGAATAAGGGGAAAGACAATGACACTCTACTGGCAAGACATTGAGGAGGGCGCGGAGATTCCGGTGTTCTCTCGCACGACGACCCTCATGAACTGGAATCGCTGGGCATCCGTCAACGATGAGTTCGTGCCCATGCACATGGACGATGACGACGCCCGCGCGAATGGACAGCAGGCGGCGTTCGGCGAGGGGCCGCTGCGCTACTCCTATCTGCACAGCGTCCTGCGGGAATGGATCGGCGACGATGGCGATATCGTGTTCATTAACGCGCAGTACCGCGGAATCAACTACAAGGGCGACACGCTCACGTGCTCAGGTCGCGTCACCGGCAAGCGGGAGGAGAACGGCCGCCACCTCGTGGATGTTGACATCGCCATCACCAACCAACGCGGCGAGGTGGTCACGCCGGGGAATGGGACGGTGGCGCTGCCAAGTCGGGGGTGAGGGTGGACGGAGGATAGCGCCTTAGAACATTTGCCCGCTCTGGACGGGTAGAATATGCCCAAAGTACGGGGGGCGATTCGCATCGTGTAGGCAGACGGCCGGTACTTTGTTCGCATGAGAGGCAGCCACCGCATTTTCCATCATCCGACGAAGCCCGGAATCGTCGTCGTAGCGGGCAAACCGAGTGACGATGTGGATAAGCACGTGGCAGAGCATCTTGCGTCAGGCGAGCTTGAGAAGGAGGGGAAGTTGAAACTGACGTACGCAGTGGTGTTTGAGCAGACGCCAAATAACTAACAGCGCCTACTCCCCTGACTTCGACGGTTGCATCGGCACGGCGGCCACGTGGGAAGAGATTCAGGAAACGATGCGGGACGCCATTGCCATCTACATTGAAGAGACTTTGGGAAAAGGCGGGCCGATGCCAGCGCCTCACATGTCCGTTCAGGACGCCCTCACGTACCACAGTGACACCCTGTCCGAAAACGCCGAAGCGTTGCAATCTACGTTTTCAGAATCTCCGGCAACCGTATCGACGACCGTGGCGATGATTGACGTAGAGGTCGCCGCGCCAGCAGCGGCAGGTTAGCGGAGAGTCTGGATCGCCACCGTCGGCCTACCAAGCAGAGGATAAGCCGCGCGTTTCCTATTGAAGCGGGTTCTGCCAGCGGAGGCCGGGGAAGCGGCGAAAGTCATTGTCGTTGGTGTGGAGTTCCGCGTCGTATTCAATGGCGAGAGCGGCGATGTGAGCGTCAGTAGCGAGCCTACCGCCGACACCTGCGGTCTCAAGAATCCGCCGGAAGAGCGCGAAGTGCCCTGTGGCGGGGATCAGTTCTGCGACGTGGGGATAATTGAACCAGCTTTCCACAAGGCTTAGGGTTTCGCTTACTGTCACTCGTCGGCCCGCGAAAGTTGGGTTGGTGGCGATACGCACAAAGCCAACGGAAACGACTGCGGGTATTCCGACGGCCTCATTGCCCTGCAGGATGCTCTGCCACCACCGGCTGGCGCGCGGGTGGAACTCAGATTCTACGTTATAGGCGTAGAGCAGTAGGTTGGTGTCAGGAATAATCACTGTTCGCGGCGATGGAATCGCTCAATCATTTCTTGGTCAAGCACGACTTCTTCGATTCGCCTGAGGTTGGCGGCGTCAATATCGTCCCGCACTCTCAAGTAATGCTCGATGTCTTCTTCGTCAAGTATCCGTTTGTAGTACTTGGGATCGAGTTCCGGGCGACTTTCGCCGGGCGCGGCTTGAGAAAGGCCCCGTCGCAGCGTCTCGTTGACAACCTGCTTGAACGGCAGGTTGTTCAGGCGGGCCTGCTCTTTGAGCGAGTTCGCCAAATCGTCATCTATCGTTAGTGTGGTTCTCATAATGACATCATGATATGCGCCATGAGGGAAAGCGTAAAATATTCCCAACGCCCGGAGGCGATGCACATGGTGGACGCTGACGGCTCGTACTTTGTTTGCATTAGAGGGAGTGCCGAATGGAGCAAAAGCGACAAGTCACCATCTATACGGACGGCGCATGCGTCGGCAACCCCGGCCCGGGCGGATATGGCACTGTCCTGATATTCGACGACAACCGGCGTGAGTTGAGCGGCGGATTCCGTCTGACCACCAACAATCGCATGGAACTTCTCGCCGCCATTGAGGGACTCGAATTCCTCAAGGAACCCCACAAGGTGACTCTCTACAGCGATTCTCAATACGTGGTCAACGGCATGTCGAAGGGTTGGGCCAAGAAGTGGCGCAAGAACGGCTGGAGGCGCAACAAGAAGGAAATGGCCATCAACCCGGACATGTGGGGACGGCTGCTTGATCTGTGCGAGAAGCACGAGGTGGAGTTCCGTTGGGTTCGCGGCCACGCGGGCATCCCCGAAAACGAGCGATGCGACCGCTTAGCTGTCGCAGCCTCCCAACAGAAAAACCTGCCGACGGACCAGGGGTATCAGGCGGTGCCGCCGACCACTCGTTTGGTCTGAGTGATGGTTCCCGCCTGCGCGGGAATGACGGTGGGGGCGCGGGTAGGACGGGGGGGGCGCGAGCATGACGGGGGGGGCGCGGGAATGACGGGGGGGGCGGAGGCTCGGCGCGTGACAAGTTTGCGTTGCCTATGTCAATGTGTCCGCAGCAGGGCGAGAATCGCCCGCGTTAGGGGGAGGGATAAGTATGACAACCGCTAGTAATCTTTCACGCGTGGCGGCGATTATCGGGGTGGATGAGTCCGACGAGATGGGGCATGTGCCACACAAATCATCGATGCAACATCACGCGGAGGCGGCGGATAACGCGCTCCGGGATGCCGGTCTCACGCTTGATGACGTCGATGCCCTGTTCTGCGCCGGCGTCGGCACGGTATCGGTCGCCGAATATCTTGGCATTGTCCCGAAGTACACGGACACCACGTCCATCGGCGGATCATCGTTCCTCGCGCACGTCGAGCATGCCGTCGCGGCCATCAACGCCGGCCTCATCGATGTCGCGCTCATCACGCACGGTGAGGCGGGGCGCTCCGCGCGTGGCAGACCCGGTCGTGATCCACTCGCCGCCGGCTCGCAGTATGAAGCGCCCTACGGCATTATGGGCGCGCCTGTCGCCTATGCCATGGCGTGCAGCCGCTATATGCACATGTACGGTGAGGAGCGCGTTCGGCAAGGTATGGCCGACGTGTCCATCGCCACGCGCAAGTGGGCGCTCAAGAATCCAAAATCGTTCGTCAATCACCCCAGCTGGGTCGGCCCCGCCGACGTCGGCTATGAGGACTATCATGAGTCGCGCTGGATCGCGTGGCCGTTCCACATCATGGACTGCTGCCTGGTGACGGACGGCGGCGGCGCGGCTGTTGTCGTGTCGGCAGATGTGGCGCGCAACGCAAAGAAGAAGCCCGCGTGGATCCTCGGCTCCGGAGAGGGCCACGATCACCAGATCATCAGCCAGATGCCAGACCTGACCCGCACCATCGCCCACGAGACCGGGCCGCGCGCTATGCAGATGGCGGGTGTCACTCACGATGACATCGACCTGACGATGATCTACGACTCATTCACGTACACCGTGCTGACAACATTGGAGAGTCTCGGATACTGCGGGCCGGGCGAGGCGCCGGACTTCGTGGCGAATCTCCGCACCGGCCCGGACGGCGATTTCCCGATGAACACCAGCGGCGGCGGCCTTTCCTACGCCCACACCGGCATGTACGGCATGTTCCTCCTCATTGAGGCGACGCGACAGCTGCGCGGCGAAGGCGGAGATCGGCAGGTGCCGGACTGCAACCTCTCATTGGTACACGGCACCGGCGGCGAACTCTCCTCCACCGCAACGCTGGTCCTCAGCAATTCGTAAGGAAAGAGGCACACCATGACAACTCAACGACAGGCCCCCCCAAAGCCCCTTCCAACTGCGACGCAGGAAAACGACTATTACTGGGAGAAGTGCAAGGAGCATGAGCTCTGGCTGCGAAGCTGCAACTCCTGCAACGAGCCGTATTTCTACCCGCGCGATATCTGCCCCAAGTGCCACAGTCGCGACACGACTTGGGTGCAAGCCAGCGGGCGCGGCGAGGTACACGCCTACGCCATCGTTGAGCGTCCGCCGATGCCCGCGTTCAACGCCGAGGTACCGTACATCACCGCCCTGATCCAACTGGAAGAGGGCCCGATCCTGCCGACGCGCATCGTCGGAGTAGAGCCTGTTCAGGGCACAGTCAGCATAGGCGCGCAAGGGCAGATCGAGTTTGAGGACGCTAGCGAGACGATCAGTTTGCCGGTGTTTCGGTTGAGTTAGGCTAAACGGCTCCTACGGCGATTGGCTCCATGGGTTCCATCCCGCGTTCGCGGGAATGACTGGGGTGGTGCGGGAGTGACGGGGGTGGTGCGGGAGTGATGGTGGGGGATGCCGGAATGACGGTGGGGGATATTTAGTTCCTCCTTGTTTGTTTGAGTGTCCGGTGCTTGTTTGAGTGTCCGGTTGGTGGGACTTGGGGGAACGCATCGCTTCTTGTTCCTGGGCTGCGCGGCAGTTGGGTTGTTGCGCGGTGTCTGTTACTGCTCGGTGGCATTTGCGTGCCGCGCGTTGGGCCGCCGCCCTTTATTCGCACGCGCCGTCCGCCGTGGACATGCCGTGCGGTCGCCCTAGTGACGCGGGATCAGCGCGCCAAGGTGACTTCCGCTCTTCTGATCAATCGGCGAGCGCCGCCGTCAGTTGCGGTGGCCGAGGCCGTGCCGTTTCCGGCGCTGACCCATGGACTCGGCTTGTCATATCCCGTGAATCCCCGGGGACATCGGCTGCGTGGGGAAACCGGGCGCATCCTGAGAGGCTCGAACAGGTCGGGTTCGGTGAGTCGCTCAGTGCTACGGGCGGGCCATCTCAGCTTACGGCCTTATGCGACCGCATAGCAGTGGTTATCCACCCGGTGTGTCTGGGATCAAGGTAGCGATGCGTTCCCTTGCAGGGAGCGCCCTCCTGATTTTGCGCTCCCTGGGATGGTGGTGGCGGCTGGGGTGTCGACGTTCCGTGCCGCCGGTTGGATGGCTTGATGGCGTGAGAATAGGACAGGTGTTTTGCGTGGGTCAAGCGTTGGTGTCAGGGGGGGGTGGGAGGCGCGGGGGGGGGGCTTCGGAGACTACGCCGCAGACGCCAACAAGAACCTTAAGAAGCCGTCATGGCAAAGTTCACCTGACTCGCACTCGGGGCACTCAACATGGAATTGCAGTATTGCGTTAGCCACATCCGGCGGCGTCTCAGTGTCAGCACCCTCGGTCATTGCCTTCTGAATGCGGCGGAAAGTAGCGAATGCGTACAACCCTGTCCCGGCTATCATCACAGGCACCGTTAGCGGGGCAAGGACCGCGCCAGCGCCCAGCACGACGACAGCCGTAACACCAACGCCGGCAGCCGCTCCCGCAGCCCCCGCTGTTGCCGTGTCTTTGGCGACGCTCTTGGCCGCATCCTCTTTGGATTTTCGACCCTTCCTAAAGTGGATCACATTCTCCACAGCACTTGCGGGGGCCTCAAGCGCTGCCGCGAAGAACGCCCCTCTTGTGGCATTCGCAGCTGCAGCCTTCGCAACAATTTTGGAGGCGCTTGCGCCGTTTTTGGCATTGACGGCTAGTCGTTCCAGCCGATTCATGTTTTGCGAACCGCGCTTGACGTTGGCTTTTGTGGACTCCCAGATGATGTTCGTTGCCGACTTTGCCTTGTGGGGAGCATTTGCGACTGATTCGATATGGCTCGCGTCTTTTCCCTTGATAAACTCTTTCGTCTTTCCAAGGTTTCGAACGAACCTAGGAACAGTGGCTTGGTACATCTGTTGCGCTTGCGAGAGAGTCCGCGTCCCGCGCCCGCCTCCGAGCCCGGCGGACATGAACTTATGCTTTAGTTGGAGTGTCAGGCCACTGAACCGCCCTGCTGTGAGAGTCCCTAGGCGCCGAACACCGACAAATGATGTGCCGACTTTCCCGGCGACATCCCGGATATCCATTACCTTCGTCGCATCAGTCGCCGCTTCCTCTTCGACCACCAGGATCGTCTCCTCAAACACGGGCTGCCCCACTTGAATGCCGTGTTGGCAGTAGGCGCATGCGCCGTCCTCGTGTGCCTCCGTTGGTGACTGCCGCGACGCGTAGGAGACGAAGCAGGACTCGTCGGACTCGCAGTCGTCACACTCAGGGTGCAGAACGGCGAATTCGGCGGGTTCTGCTGACTCGACATCCTGTTCAGTTATCGGCGCAAGAGAGAGGCACAGGCTGCCTGCGGCAATCGGATGGTCGCAGAACGAGCAGACAGATTCTTCTTCTGAAGCTCGGAAATACATGGGGGCTATTCCTCCTCACGCCAACTCGGAGAGGAAAGAATGGAGCGGAAGACGGGATTTGAACCCGCGACCTTCTCCTTGGCAAGGAGACGCGCTACCACTGCGCCACTTCCGCCTGACCGACCATCCCACGACGGCTCGCGGGACTTCTACTCTGCCCCGTTTGCGCGGAGCACCAGTTCGCCGTTCACGTTCGCAGGTGCCGAGGGGCAGAGTTGAACTGCCGACACCGCGATTTTCAGTCGCGTGCTCTACCACCTGAGCTACCTCGGCGCGATACGTGCAATACAGCTTAATTTGACGCCGCGTTTGTGTCAAAGCGGTGGATGCTCTGTTTTGGCCTGCGGGGGCAGCCCCCCCACCCCCTCCCTCCTCCGCGGAGGGGGGAGGGGATTCGTTGGTTTGTGAGGCGGGGGTTGGTGGCGCTCCGGGTAGATTCCCGCGTTCGCGGGAATGACGGGCGGGAGGTGCGGGAATGACGGGCGGGAGGTGCGGGAATGACGGGCGGGAGGCCGCCCTGTGGGCGGCGTGGGCCCCCGCCTTCGCGGGGGATTCGGGGGGTTGGCGGGGGGGGCGGGGGATTCGGAGGGGGGGCGCGGGATTCGGGAGGGGGCGCGCGGGATTCGGAGGGGGCGCGGGGCTTTCGGGGCTTTCGGGGTTTTCGTGTAAGTTGGGGGGCGGTTGGCGTAATGGGGGTGGGGATTCTGGCCGGACGGCCAGAATGACGGAAGGTGGTTGGGGGGATTAATGCCGGAGGCGCCGGAGTTGACCATTGTGCGGGAAGTCCTGCAACGCCGCGTCGTTGGCGCGGCGGTGGAATCGGCGCGTGTTATTCGCCCTACCGTGCTCCGCACGTTGTCAGAGATTGATGTCGCCGCGGATATCGAGGGCCGGACGATTACGGACATCTCGCGCTACGGCAAGAGCGTGACGATGACGCTTTCGGGCGAGATGGCGCTCGTTATTTTTCCCATGCTGACCGGTCGCCTGCGACTCTCTGCGCCGAAGGACCGGGTCACAAAGACTGTCTGTCTCGCCCTCAGCCTCTCCAATGGAGTCGAACTCCGATACGCGGATGATCGGCAGATGGGGATGCTGTACTACGCGCCAACGGATCGGCTCACCGAGATTCCGCGCCTTGAGGAGACGGGGCCGGATGTGCTGGATGAGCCG
This sequence comes from Dehalococcoidia bacterium, assembly GCA_965205915.1. Taxonomy (GTDB): domain Bacteria; phylum Chloroflexota; class Dehalococcoidia; order UBA6926; family UBA6926; genus VXMO01. Next base: position 540,934 of record OZ242191.1, read on the forward strand.
CTCAGCCTGGATGACTTTGCCGGACGGCTGCGGCGTTTCACCGGTGAGATCAAAGGCATTCTCACGCGGGGCGCGCTTGTGGCCGGTATCGGCAACGCCTACTCGGATGAAATCGTGTGGGAGGCCGGTATCTCCCCGTTCCGTCGTCGCGCGGACCTCTCCACCGATGAAATCGCCCGGCTACACTCCGCCGTCTACGCGGTCCCACGTCGCGCCGTCGTCATGCTGCGTGAGCTCATGGGCGACGAGATTCATCGTGAGCGGCGGGAATGGCTCTCGGTTCACGGCAAGGCGGACCAGGAATGCCCGCGCTGCGGCGGACGCATCAGCCGGCTCAGCGCGAACCGTCGAATCACCGACTATTGCATGCGTTGCCAGCCGGGGTTGTTGATTCCGAATTAGCGGGCTGAGGGTTCCCGTGTCAAGCACGGGAATGACGGGGGGGGCGGGGGGTCCCGTGTCAAGCACGGGAATGACGGGGTGGCGAGGGGTCCCGTGTCAAGCACGGGAATGACGGGGGGTGGGGGTGGGTTGACATGAGTATTGAGACAAAGTATCTTTATCTCAGCCGGATTGAAAGCCGTGATGATAGCAGATGTAAGTGAGACTGAGTATCATGACTATCGAGGTGCGAAACCCTAACATTCTCGCAGCCCTTGAAAATCAGGGCTACCGATCCACCCTGCCCCGCAGGGAGATCGTCGAGAACCTTGAGAACCGGAGCGACGGCTTCACCGCTGAGGACCTTGTGCGCGACCTGCCGCACATCGGCCGCGCGACTATCTTTCGCACCATCAAGCTGTTGCTTGAGGCCGGCATTATCTGCAAACTGAGCCTCATCAACGGTGAGCCGCGCTACTCCCTGGCGCACGCGGAGCATCACCACCACACCATCTGTGTTACCTGCGGCGCGGTTGGGGAGTTCCATGCCGGAACCGTTGAGCGCGTCCTCCGCCTCATCGGCAGTGAGGTTGGCGGCAGCATCGTCGGCCATCGGATTGAACTCTACATTAGCTGTGCCGAGTGCTCTCGCCTGAACCGGCCGGCGCCCACAGACGGCCACACGCACGTCGCCTAAACTTCGCTTCCTGCGCTTGGGGGGATTCAAAGATGACCGGAACCAACGGAACGGCTATCGGGCCGCCCAGCATCGTCGTCAACGATCTGACTATCGAGCGGTCAGGTATTCGCATCCTGACCGACGTCAGTTTTGAATTCGGCCCCGGCACTCTTGTCGGCGTCGTAGGACCGAACGGCGCGGGCAAAAGCACCCTCTTTGAGGCCATCTCCGGCCGCATCCCGATCCACCACGGCACTGCCGAAATTCGCGCGGAGCGGCCGCTCAATGAGGGCGCCGTTGCGTATGTGCCGCAGCGTGACAGCATCAATTGGAGAATCCCCGTCACGGTGGAGGATGTCGTGATGATGGGCCGGACGAACTCACGCGGCTGGCTGCGGCGATATAACCGAGAGGATCGTGTCCTGTGCCAAAAGAGTCTTGAGCGCGTCAACCTGTGGGATCGTCGATCCGCCCTCGTTACCGAGTTATCCGGCGGGCAGCGTCAGCGAGCATTCATCGCCCGCGCGCTCTGTCAGGAGGCATCTATCCTGCTGTTGGATGAGTCATTCAGCGGCGTTGATGTGGGGGCGCAGGAGGACATCGTTGAGGTGCTGCGCGGCCTACGAGACGAGGGCAAAATTATTCTTCTTGCCACCCATGATCTGACGAACCTGGCACAACGATTCGACATCTGCCTGTGCATCAATCGCCACGTCTGCGCCTGCGGGCCGCCGGAGGAGGCGTTCACGCCGGAGGTCCTGGAAGAGTTGTACGGCTCACACGGTGTCATCTTCGCCGGCGGAGGCTACACGCCCGAGGGTCCCGGCCGCACGCCCGTCCAAGAGATTCACGACGAGCCTCATCAACATTAGCCCGCAATGCTCGATTACATTTTCGGCCCTTTCCAATACAACTTCATGATCCGGGCGCTCGTCGTGTCCGTGCTTGTGGGCGCAATGTGCCCGATCATCGGCGCATACGTCATCGCGCGGGGGCGGTCATTCATGGGCGACGCGCTCGCGCACTCCGTCCTGCCGGGCATGGTTGTGGCATTCATGCTGGGATTCAGCCCACTGCTGGCAGCGGTGCCGGCGGGTGTCGGCATCGCGGCGCTCATGGGATATATCAGCCGCAAGACGGGAGTCAGCGAGGACACGTCGGTTGGCATCGTGTTCGCCGGTATGTTCGCGCTGGGACTGATCATGTTGGCGACGGCGGAGGGCCTCACGGTTAACGTGGAGGACCTGTTGCTTGGGCAGGTTCTGGGCGTCACGACGGCGGATGTCTACGTCTCGCTCGGCCTCGCCGCCCTGGTCGTCGCCGGTCTCTATGCCGTACACCGCGTCGCCGTTTACGCAACGTTCGATCCCGTCAGCGCGGAGGTTGTCGGCATACCCGTGAACAAGGTCGACTACGCCCTGCTGACGCTGCTCGCGCTGGTGATCGTGATTGGCATTCAGGCCGCCGGTATCGTGCTCGTCATGGCGATGCTGATCACGCCGGCCGCCGCCGGTCACCTACTCGCCCGCCGATTCGTGGATGGCATGATCGTGGGCGCAATCATTGGCTCGCTGTCGGCCATCGCAGGTCTCTACCTCTCTTACTACATAAATATTCCGTCCGGCCCCGCCATGGCGCTCATCGCGACGGGTGTGTTTGGCGTCGCGGCGGCGTACAAGCGCCGGGCGTTCTAGGCGTTTTCCAGGCGTAGCCGTTTGACGCGGCATCGTTGGCGTGGCTATGGTGAGCGCGTGACGGACTCAGGCGATTCCAAACGGTACGCACGGGCAATCTGCCTCGCCACGCCCATCCTATGACACAGCAAGCGATTGAGGGCCTCGACGCCGCGCTGGTGGAGGAAATCGAGCGCCGCGCCGTCGAGTTCGCTCACAAGGCCGGTGAGATTCTGCTCGGCCACTTCCGCACGCCGCTGCAAATCGAGTACAAATCCGAGGGCCGACGCGATCCCGTTACGCAGGCGGATCGCGAATCCGAGGACTGGCTGCGCTCCGCCATCTCAGAGGCGTTCCCCGATCATGGCATCGTCGGCGAGGAGAACCCGAATTCAGAGCATGGCTCCGCCGATTTCGTGTGGGTTCTGGACCCTCTCGACGGCACCACGAATTTCTTGAACGGCTTGCCCGTGTTTGCGTCATCAATCGGTGTGCTGTACCGGGGCCGTCCCGCCGTTGCAGCAATCTTCGTCCCCGGCCCGGACGGCGGCTCTGTGGTTCATGCGCGGCGCGGCGGCGGCGCATTCCAGGACGGCCGCCCCATCGCCGTTGTTCCAAACACGGAGCCCGAGCGCGGACGGCTAACCGGCATGCCCTCCTACTATTGGCGCATGTGGGGATTCAAGGACGGTCTACGCATGAGGCTCGGCGAGATTCGGTCGCTCGGCTCGATCGCATATGAAATGACCCTCGTGGCTCGCGGCGCGATGCAACTGTGCCTATTCGCCCAGCCCAAGATTTGGGATGTGGCCGCCGGTGTTTTGCTTATAGAGGAGGCGGGGGGCGGCGTGCTGGAGAAGCGTGGACGCAGCGCTCCGTGGTCGCCATTCAGCGCCTTTGGCGACGAGGCGGTCTCTCTGGATGAGCTGCATGACTGGCGCGGCGCGATACTTGCGGGCAATACGGATGTGGCGAACCACGCCGGGGATCGTGTGCATCTGCGCTCGCGGTATGTTTTCCGCCTCAGGCGCTGGTGGGCAGAGCGGCGGAACAGGCAGAGTTAGGCTGCTTACAGCGGGGGCCAGGGCACGTTGCGCTCCAGTCCCGCGACGGGGAAAATCTCCTCTTCCAGCAGAACATCCAGCCGATCCCGCAGCGCCTCCACTTCTTCCTCAAGGAGGAACCCCGCCATAGTCGCGGCGCAGTCCGCTCTGTCCTCAAGGCGGGGACGTAGGTCGCTCAGATCTTTGAGCATGTCCGCGGGGATTGGCTCTCCCTCAAAGTCCCAGATGACGGTGCGCAGTTTGTAGTCCTCGTTGAACATCAGGCCGTGGTCGATTCCCCACAGCCGACCCGACTCATCCCGCAGGCAGTGGCTGCCCTTGCGATCGGCGTTATTCGTCAGCGCATCGAACAGCGCCATCCGTTGCAGGTCGGCGCGATGCTCATTGCGCAGTGTGAAGTATGTCTCAGCCGGGTTGTGCTCCACGAATATCTGCACCGCCCCGATGCCATACGGCCCCTCGCGGGCAATGGTGAACGGCACGATGTCCCAGCCGAGCGCCCGGCTCAACTCGAATGCCGCGCACTCCCGCAAGTACAACGTCCCCGATGGAAAATCCCACAGCGGCGCCTCTCCACGCTCCGGCTTGTAGATGACCTTCACCTGCCCCGCCTGCCCTTCGATAAGAGCGGCAAAGACGGCGTTTGAACCGTACGGGTGGCGACGCATATCCACGAATTCGCCGCTGCGAATCGTGGCCGCGACGGAAGGCTCAGGGTTCGCGTAGGTAAAAGTGTCAGGGCGCTCCATTGTTGGAGAGTACCGGAAGTCGCGAGCGGCGGTCGTCTTTCCGGTCGCGGGCCTACTGAGGGCCGCCCACCCTTGCGCTATGGTGGCCGTTCGTCATTGGACAGACATGATTCTGGCCTGGATTCATCGGGCCCTGGCACAGCGGACACAGGGGGCGGCCCGCCGAGTAGATTTCCATGGCCTTGTTCGACCAGTCCCTGCTCTGCGCCATCGTCACCCAGAAGCTTAGGCGCGGCTGTGAATCATCTTCGTCCTCGATGTCGTGCGCCTGGAACTCAATCACGTGAGCCGATTCGAGGTAGCCGACGGCCCATGAACCGGATTGAAACTCGAACGATTGCGTTTGCGACTCTAACGGCAGCTCACTCAGATCGGTCTGTCTGGACGACGCCCCCTCGACATTGCGCCGAACCATCTGCAACAGCCTTTCGACGGAGACGGCAAGCCGGCTCATATCCTCTTTCTCCAGCCAGATGATGGCGTCGCCACCCGGCCCTTGCACGAGGATCCTGAAGCGCCGATCCCCCGGCTGCCCCACCGCCTCTATGGAAAAGTTGTCAGCGGGCCCAAGGTTGTGTGGATCGCCGGACAGTGTCACGCCGAGACCGCCAACAAGTCCTGCGCCATGGGAGACTGTTCAAGTTGGCGCGCCATAGCGGCGACCTTGTCCGGATGCATCGCGCCGCGGCCGCCGAGCGCGCCATCGCTGAGGCGTGTCGCCGTGGCTATGGTGCCTCCCGGCACGACCGCAACGGGAATCTGCAACTCATCGACGCGATTCTGCACATACGGTATCGGTCCCTGCCCGCCCGTCAGGATCATTCCCTGGCAGCCGGTTGCCATCGCCGGCATTTGCAGATCGGGACGATCCCACCGTGTCAAAACAACCTTTTCGTCAGTTTGTCCGTAATAGTAGATGCCACCGTCCAGCGCCAGCGCGCCAACCATGATGCGCGGCACAAGCACGTCCAGTCCTTCCGGATATGCGACGACCTCCGCCTCAAGATGTTCCACGATCTCGCGCATCGTCGGCGCGCTGAGCATCCGATCCTGCTTGATGGCGATGGCCGATGGGAGACCCGCGGCGGCGATGGCCGGGATCAGCTGTGATTCGACGTAGTGCATGCGGAGTTCCGGCACGGCGTTGATGATGATACGCGAGAGGCGGTCTCCGAAATGCGCCATCGCTGTCCGGATTCCCGATACATCGCCCTCGCCCATCGAGTGCTCGTCGTACCAGAGGATAAGGAACACCTCGGCGTCCAGGGCCTCGGCAAGCGCCGCGTCCAACGCCCCTCCCTCAAAGCCCGTGCCGTCTATGACGACGGTGGAAGTGGCGCGCTCGAGTTGAGAAAGAGCCTCTCGCGCGGAGTCTGTGTTTGCGACAAAGCGCCGCTCGTAGTCGTTCGCGGGTCTTGTCGGAAAGAGTCGAAACCTGGCCGTATCGGCAGCTGCGCCCGGTGGCGCAACGGCCCGGTATGCGCCCTCTGCGCCCGCAATTTCGCCAAGCGCGGAAGCGATTACGGTCTTCCCAACGCGCGGCTCAGTGGAGCCTACATAGATTCGGCGCATCACCTCGCCCAGACGTAAATCATGCTAGGCGCAGTATAGCATTGGGGGCGACGTTGGCGGGTATGCGGGGAAACGGAACAGGGTTAGGATAGTCGTGTGACTGCAGATGGACAGGACAGGCTGACCAGGAGAATCCTCAGCGGTCAATCAGACGCAAACATACGCTTCGACGAGTTGAGGACGTTTCTGGTTAGACTTGGGTTCGACGAACGAATTAGGGGCAGCCACTTCACTTACAGGAGGAGTGGTGTCCAGTGTCCCATTAATCTTCAGCGTTACGGGAGCCAGGCCAAGGACTACCAGGTGCGCCAGGTGAGGAAGATCATCAGTGACCATGATCTTTTGGGAGGATAGCGATGCTCAGATATGAGATCAGTATCGCGTGGAGCGATGAGGATCAACTGTATATCGCTGAGGCTCCCGAACTGCCGGGGTGCATGGCACATGGGGAGACCTATGTGGAAGCCGTCGAGAGTATCCAGGAGGCCATGGATTTCTGGATAGAAGTTGCGCGCGAGTGCAATGAGGAAGTTCCCGAGCCAAAGGGCTGGAGCCTGCCGGGGTCCGATCCGATTGAGCTTGAGAATTATCCGTCACTTGAAACTTTGCGAATGCGACTTGATAAACGGGCACAAAAAGAGAAAGGGAAGCAGGCGTCATGAGCGATCGAATCACTGTTGGAAACGTTGAGATCTTGGCCTTCGTTGATATCGGGCCCGCCCCGCGAGACCCCGCGATGGTCTTCCCGGACGTGCCCGCGGACGCCTGGGGCGCATATAAGGACACCATGACGCCGGACGGCCTGCTGCCATTCCAGATGGGCTTCTTCGCCCTCCGCTCCGGCGGCCAGACGATGCTCGTCGATACCGGACTCGGGCGCGGCCCGCATGAGGCGATGGGCGGCATCGGCGGCAAGCTTATGGATCAAATCAGCGGCGAGGGCATCGACGCGGAGGACATCTCTCGCGTCCTCATCACCCACCTGCACGGCGATCACGTCGGCTGGAACATCACCTGGGACGGCGACACCGCGCGCGCCACTTTCCCCAACGCCACATACTCCGTCCCGCAGGGGGATTGGGATCACTTCATGTCAGCCGAGGTTCTCGTGAACTCTCCGCACATGGAGGCGAACGTCATCCCGTTGCAGGCGATGAACGCGATGCAGCTTGTGGGCGACAACGAGGCAATCACTGACGAAATCACGACTTTCGTCACGCCCGGCCACACCCCCGGCCACCAGAGCTTCCTGATCAGTTCCGGCGGCGAGCGGGCCATCATCATCGGCGACGCGTTCCATACGGCGGCGCAGTTGACGGAGACCTCATGGAACGTGGGATTCGATGTGAACAAGCCATTGGCCGCAGAAACGCGGTCATCCCTCGTGCAACGCATAGAGGACGAAGGTTTGACCGTCGCGTCCGGTCACATGCCCGTCGGCTCAAACATCGGCCGCGTCATCCGCCTTGAGGGCAAGCGCTCCTGGCAAGTCCTCTAAGGGAGACCAGATGGATTCCGGCTTTCGCCGGAATGAGGGGAAAAGCATCGGAGAGGGGCGCGTCGCGACGCGCCCTTACTTTTGTCCCACCCCGGCGCCCCTCTTTGTTACCCGTCCCCCAACGTCCGGTTGTTCTCCGCAATCACATCCAGCATCGCTGAGCAGATAATTTTGATACGCGCCTCCATGTCCGCGTGCGTATCACCGTGCTTGGCGCGTTCATTTTGGTCTGAGAGACGAAGAACCGGGTTGTAATCCGGGTGTTCAGGGTTGAGAGAATTGACCCATGCGGTGTTATGCTCAAATACCAGGCGGTTAAAGGTTGATTCCAGTGTCGCGCGGTTGAGACCTGCCATCGGGGCGCCTCCATGATCATTGACTGTCGTTTGCATGCACTGTTCAGTTTACGGCGAAGGACGCAGCGGTGTTGCGAGTACTGGTAACACTTTGCTACAATCTAGCGGACAACGGTCATGCGAACCGTTTATGGCTGTGTTGGGCGCGTTTGGGTGTCCACAGCGCTGTTAACGGGAAAGCGAGCTTGTCAGGAAAGGCCTGGCAGGCGGGACCACACAGAGCGCGGCTGCGGAAAGGAATGTATACCGTCCATGAAAAGTGAACTTTATCACTCAGTTTCGTGGCTAGGTTCGAATGGTCGCACCTATCTGACACACTCAGGCGGGAGATACCTTCTTCTTGGCATCGCGGCTATTTTTGCCGCCTTCCTGAGCATCCAGGCGCTCGCGCCCGCTCCAACGTTCGCGCAGGATGGGGAAGGCTCTACCGCCGAAAACCCCTTGGTCGTAGAATCGGGCACCGAGTGCGCGGCGAATCCGGACGTTAACGGGGGAGTCGCTTACTACGAGACCACGGTCTTTGACAGCATAACTCCCGCCGACGTCATCGCCACCATCTCCGGCTGCGGCATAACGGAGGACAATAGCTTCGACGCAGGGGCGTCAGCCACCGCCGCGATTCTGCCACCCGTGGACAGTGGCGATGACCTCTTCGAACTCATGGAAATCTCCGCGGCACAGGAAACTGCCCTCAATACAAAGGTCGCGACGAACCTGCATCTCAAGGCTGGCAGCGAACTCATCGCGGACCAGGTCTACAACGTCATCGTCATGTTGACCCAAGTACAGGAAACTCTTGACGGGTCAGTGCCAAGCTCCACGACCGTCACCGTAACAGTGCATCTCAAGATCAACGTTGAGGTGTCCCTTGCAGCGAATCCGAACTGGAGACCGGGGTTCACCAACGTTCCTGCCGACGGTTCGAGGACTGCGAGCTTGCGTGACGCCTTCATAACCGGCGGGAACATTGAACTCACATACACGGTGGATTCCAGCCGCACGGTCATCGCAAGGGCCAGGATCATCGGCACGACCGCCCGCGTGGATGGGATCAGCGGCGGATCGGCCGATATTACCGTGACGGCAACTGCCCCGAACGGCACAACCGCAACCCAGACGTTTCCAGTGCGTGTCCGTGAGGACCTCCAACCGGAGCCAACAGAGACACCTGCTCCGCCAACTCCCACGCCACTACCGCCGGTGGTGATTGAGACTCCCACACCCACGCCAACAGCGACACCGGTACCGCCGACGGCAACCGCCACGGCGACGCCGCGACCGACAAACACACCCGAGCCAACGGCAACAGCGACACCGGTACCGCCACCGGCGACAGCGCCGCCTACGGTCCCGGCCACGCCACCTAGCCCGGGTGAGGGCCCCGGGGCCGCTCCGTTCATCGTTGGCCTGATCATCCTTGCACTGCTCGGTGTCGGCGCATACCTCCTGCTGCGAAGGCGTGGCAGCGGCGAGAGCCCTGAGGGCGGCCCGGATGGCGGCATGGGTCCCGATGACATGCTTGATGACGGCATGGACGATGGCGATGACGGCATGGACAACGATGATGCCGACATGGACATGGACATGGAAGAGGACGCCGCAGATCAGGATGAAGCCGAAGAAGACGGCGACGGCGATGGTGAGGATGAGGATGGTGACGACGACGAGGATGGTGACGACGAGGAAGAAGAGGAACGTCAGTAGCCTCGCCTAACACGTAGACAAGAAGAGGGGGCGCCGCACAGTGTGCGGCGCCCCCCTTTGTTTATCCTACCCGCCTCACTCAAGCCCCCCCGCACCATTCAGCCACCCACCGTCACTCAGCGACCCACCGTCATTCCGCGCGCCCCCTCTGTCATTCCCGCGCGCCCCCTTTGTCATTCTGAGCGCAGCGAAGAATCCAAACCCTCCATTCCGCAACCGAGCACCGTACCGCCACCCGAGCCCCATCCCCCATTCGTCATTCCCGCCCCCATCCGTCATTCCCGCCCCCATTCGTCATTCCCGCCCCCATCCGTCATTCCCACTCTCATTCGTCATTCCCGCCCCTCATTCGTCATTCCGCGCCCCCCATCCGTCATTCCCGCGAACGCGGGAATCCAGGACCCCCATTCCCCAACCATGCCTCGTAGTGCCGGACGAGCGTCTCAGATTCTTCACTCCGCTAACGCTCTGTTCGGAATGACATGGCGGCAAAGATCCCTGCGCCACCCTCCCTGCCATGCCGCGCGCCATTCGTCATTCTCGCGTTCGCGGGAATGACGGGGGGGGGTAAGGGAATGACGGGGGGGGCGTAAGGGAATGACGGGGGGGGGAGTTAAGGGGGAGTTGGTTGCACTCCGGCTTCGAGATTCCCGCGTTCGCGGGAATGACGGGGGGGGTAAGGGAATGACGGGGGGGGTAAGGGAATGACGGGGGGGAGTTAAGGGGGAGTTGGTTGCACTCCGGCTTCGAGATTCCCGCGTTCGCGGGAATGACGGGGGTGGGCGGGAATGACGGTGGGGGTAAGGGAATGACGGGGGGGGGGAGTTAAGGGGGAGTTGGTTGCACTCCGGCTTCGAGATTCCCGCGTTCGCGGGAATGACGGGGGGGTAAGGGAATGACGGTGGGGGGTGCGGATGGCCCAGTGGGGGGGGAATGCATTGTGGTGTACGTAACTGCCGACAATGCGGATGGCCCAGTGGGGAGGGGGGCGGTGGCTGATTCCACGACGTTGGTCGGCCTAATGAGGCTCAGGTTCCCGCGAACGCGGGAATGACGGTGGAGGGGCGGTTTGGGAACCGCCCCCTCTCGTTGTCATCCCGACCCCCACCTCCGTCATTCTTGCGAAGGCCGGAATCCATCCCGCCGCCTATAGGGCTGCGCCCTACCGTTACTTATTCTTCAACGCCCGATAAACCGCCTCTGCCGTGATCGGCAAGTCCCGCATCCGCACGCCGATTGCGTCTTCGATGGCGTTGGCTATTGCGGCTGCGGTTGGGGTGTTTGAACTCTCGCCGGCGGACTTGACGTTGTATGGGCCGGAGCCGCTCGGCGCTTCAACCAGCACCGTCCGCAACTCGGGCAGGTCCCGCCCCGTCGGAATCTTGAACTCCGCCAGTGACGGATTCGCCACGCGCCCGCTCTCATCAACCACCAGCTCCTCCATCAGGGTGAAGCCGATGGCCTGCACAACACCGCCCTCCAGCTGTCCCTGGTGTGAGACGGGATTGATGATCGTTCCCACATCGTGCGCCGTCGTGAGTTTCTCCAGCGTCACCGCGCCGGTATCCGGGTCGACGCGCACCTCCGCGATCTGCGCGCCGAATGATGTCATCGGCGATGGCGCTGTGTCCTGCACATGTCCGCGCTCAACGATGGGCGCGCCGGCGCGAGCCACGATGTCCGCGATCTCGATGGACTCACCGGAACCCTCGTTCACGAGCCGCCCGTCGCGCGCCACAATCGACTCTTCATTCCAACCGAGCAACTCCGCAGCCAGTTGTTGGAGTCGTTGTCGTGCCAAAGAACCGGCCTCATGGCCTGCCACAGTGATCAGACGCGTCGTATGGCTGCCGCCGATGCCGGAGTCGAATGACACGCTGTCTGTGTCACGCGGAACCACGCTGATTCGCTCCACGGGCACGCCAATCTCCTCGCTGACCACCTGCGCCAGGATCGTGTACTGTCCCGCGCCCTGCTCGAACAGCGGCGTCTCCACTGTCACATCGCCGGAATCGAGCACGGTCACAGTGGCTGTCGTCTCACCACCCGGCGCGCCATGATCCGCCATCCCCATGCCGCGACCGACGTACTGCGGCTTGGGAGCGTGATAATCCGCCGCCTCAACAGCCGCCTCCAGCGTCTCTCGCGCGCGTAGATCCTCAAAATGGTGGCCCGTCGGCGTCGATTCCCCCTCGCCGATGATGTTCGTCAGGCGAAAGTCCAGCGGGTCCATCCCGATGGCGCGGGCCAACGAGTCCATATGAGATTCCGCCGCGAAGATGGACTGTGGCTCGCCGGGCGCGCGGTAGTGGCCGCCCGCCACGCTGTTCGTGTACACCTGCCATGAATCGATGAGGACGTGTGGAATGCGATACGGCCCGCCGGCCAGGTGCTGCGCGCCAACAAGGTTGGCCGTCGGCACGGGCTTGAATCCGCCGTACGCCCCGCTATTCCAATACGCCTCCGCCTGCCACGCGACGATCGTGCCGTCACGCTTAACACCGGCGCGTATCGTGACCTCGCCGCCATGGCGCGGATTCGCCGCCTGCAACTCTTCCGTATAATCCATCACCATCTTGACGGGCCGCCCCCCCGCGCGGGACAACGCGTAGGCAAGCGGCACGTCCATCGAACTGCCCTTACCGCCGAAGTCTCCGCCGATGTACGTCGGGTTCACCTTCATGGAATCCGTGGGGATGCCGTACGCCTGCGCCATCTGCGCCCGCAAATTGAACGGGGCCTTGTTGCTCGCCCAGATCTCAGCGTGGCCGTCCTCCGTCGCCAGAACGACGCAGTTGTGTGACTCAAGGTACGCCTGGTGGCCCTTGGAGAGCGTGTAGTCCGCCTCAACGACGACGTCCGCCTCCGCGAAGCCTGCCTCGATGTCGCCCTTCGTCCACTGTTGATGCGAGAAGAGATTCAGGTGCCGCCCCTCAACCTGCGCGGGCAGCCCCTCATATGTGTTCAGATCCGGGTGGAGAGCGGGCGCACCATCGACGCGCGCAGACCGCACGTCCGCAACAACCGGCAACTCCTCGTACTCAACAACGATGAGTTCGAGCGCCGCGTCCGCCTGATCCCTGGTCTCGGCGGCGACAGCCGCCACTTTGTCGCCGATGAACAGCGCCGTTCCCTGAGCAAGAATCGGAACGTCAAACAGCCGTCGTCCGATCCGTATCCCCTTGATGAGAGGGTGGTCACCCGTCAGGACGGCGTGAACCCCGGGCAGGGCCTCTGCTTGCGATGTGTCGATGCTGACAATGCGCGCATGAGGATATGGGCTGCGCAGCGCCTTGCCCCAGAGCATTCCCGGCAGCGTCACGTCCACCGTGTATTCCGCGCCGCCCGTGACCTTCTCCGGTCCATCCTTCCGCGCCGTCGACTTGCCCACTTCGCGATATGTAGTTGTCATGTAGCCTCTTCCCTCTTTGGGACAGCACGCCGTGCCATCGGTTGAGCTTGATGACCGCCGGCACGGATTACCGACCATTCCCATGCTTACAGTATCCTTCGCACGCCGACCGCATGACAACAGGTATCGTCTCTTCTTGATGAGATAGCATCATACCCCGCGTTTACAACCATTCAAACCAGTTATATAATGACCTATTGCAGCGGTGCCAATGGTCTCTTTGGTAGCCGTGTGCCAGAGCGCGAGAAGATGTTGCGCTGCATTTAGGAGGGTTCGATGGCGCATTTAGGGTATTGAGGCGAGGCGGTTGACAGCCCGAGGGGGTTGCGGTGTCGTCTCCATCTGTTCCACAAACATCCCAACCCAGTTCTCTATAGGAAGGGTGCATCATGAATATGTCGTTACTTCTTCGCGTTCACCATCTTCGAATCCTTGTTCTGATTGGCGCCACCATCGCCCTTATGGTGGCCGCAGTGCCGGCCCTCGCTCAGTCCGGTGAAAAGCCTCGGGCGCCGGAACTGTACACACCAAGCACCACCCATGACTCGGTTGTGCTCAGGTGGTGGGAGACCGCTGATCCCGCCGCCCTTGGCATCACATACGAGGTTCAGCGGCGAAACGGAGGAGGTTGGAACGTTGTCAATGGCGCGTATGGTCAGATGCGTTCCTACTCTGATGGCTCCGTCACCATTCCCTTCACCGACTCCTCCGTTTCTCCTGATACCAACTACACCTACCGCGTCTACGCAATCAAGGGAGACCGGCGGAGCGATTCATCCCGCCGGGTTCTCGCTATAACAGAACCGGCTCCTGAACGATATGTAGCGCCGGTAAGCACCCCCGAGCCCACTGCTGAGCCAACTGCTGAACCTACACCGGCGCCCACGGCCGAACCCACCCCCGAAAACCAGGATGTCGGCACTACGCCGCAACAGCAAATCCCGGTCGATGACCCGCCGCAGCAGCAAGTCCCGGTCGATGACCCGCCGCAACAGCAAGTCCCGGTCGATGACCCGCCGCAACAGCAGGTCCCGGACGTTGACCAGCCGCAGCAGCAAGTCCCGGTCGATGACCCGCCGCAGCAGCAGGTTCCGGACGTTGACGAGCCGCAACAGCAGGTCCCGGACGATGACCAGCAACAGGACGACAACAGCGAAATTGACGAGGTCGTCCAGACTAATAGCAAGATCGACAAGATAGAGGATCTCGATGGCGGCGGAGAAGATCCGGTCATCGACGGCCCCAGCCTCACCCGAAGCACGGCGACCAGCACCTCAATAACTCTTGAGTGGGATGCGCCCACCGGGGCTACACCGACCGGCTATCGAATCTGGATGAAGACGGGGGAGACGGGCCTTTCGTACCAGTTCTACGGTTACAATGCAGACCTCTCTCCCAAGATCATCGCCACCCTGAAGGTGAGCGACACAAGCACAACATCGGGTGACACAGCAACCACTGAAACGATCACAGGGTTGGCGCCCAACACAATGCACCACTTCTGGGTCGCAGCTCTCTATGGCACGGGCACCAAGACGCAGGGAGTCATTTCCCTCAGGATGTCACTCAGAACTGACCCGACCGTTGCCGCGCCATCTGCCGTCCGCAACGTGGAGGTTAGTGACCTGCCCAGCCCCAGCAACTCCATTCGCGTGACGTGGACCGCCGCAGAGGCCAGTACCTCGTGTGCTGTAGACGGGCATACCGTCGCCAAGTGGAGTATCAGCGGCGATAGAGGCAGCAGAAACATCGGGAATGTCCTGCTGTACGATTGGTCGGAAATCTACCTGCGGCCTGACGATACCTACGTCTTCTCCGTCACCGCGAAGTGCGGCGCCGTCACCGGTGAAAGAGCGACAGTCACCTTCACGACCGTCCCGGCGGCCACACTACCGCCCGTGCCCGTACCCCACCTGTCCGTTTCCACGGCCACGGAGGTCACACTGAAGTGGTACACGCCGCAAAGCCCCAAAGTCAATAACTGGGGATTTGAAATAGAGCGTATGGGAGGGGGGGCCGATTGGTCAGTGGTCACCGGAACCTACGCAGGAGGATCCTCAACCACCCCGGGAGGCTTCCAGTACGCCAACGGCGGTTTCGCCACAATCTGGTATGACCGCACCGTTTCGGCGGACACCTTCTACACGTATCGCATCGCCACTGTCGACAGCTCCAACAACAAGAGCGCCCCGTCGACGCGTGTGACTGCCCAAACCCTGATCGCAACCTCAACCGGCACGCCCGGCGCGCCGTTGAACGTGCGGACGGGCCTTGTGCTCACCAATCCAAATAAGGTGCGCATCATGTGGGATCCGCCGGATGACGGGGGTGGCTCGACCATCACCGGCTACCAGATCCTAAAGAACAACGCGGTACTCGTTGCAAACACGGGCAACGCTAACACGACGTACGACGACGCCGTAGTTGAAGAGGGCCAGTTCAGCATCTACAGAGTCAGGGCCATCAACAGCCAGGGCGGGGGTCTGCGGTCCAGGATTACGAGTAGCTCAGCGATCCGGTTCTCAGTGAACCCGCCGCCAGGCACAACTGTCCACACGCGGGCTGCTCGTTCCGGAACAGCAGTGGTCGAGATCAAGAATGACGCCGCCAATAGCGACTCGACCGTTAGGGTCAAGTGGACCGATGGCACTTCAACCTCGCGCGTCTGCCACACGGACTACTACCTGATCTACGGCATCCTGCAGGAGGACAGCAGCTACAAGTACCAATTCGGCAGCCCAGCGGTTACCAGTAATCCGGACATCTCCATCGCGGGCCGTTGGTACGTGATGAACTACGATGATCCCGTCGGCCCGTACAAGCGGGGCTACGAGCAGACTCTCGCCAAGGTTTGGACGACGAGTGCGACGCCAGACACGGGCGAAACGACCCTCAACTGGAAACTCAAGGTCTACTGCGGCCATCCGGCAGCGTCGGACAGCGTGGAAATCGCAGAGGCCACGCCTACGATCGTCACGACGTTCACATTCACCTTGTAGCCAATCGCAGCGAACACGGAGAGCGCCCGGGGCAATGCCCCGGGCGCTCTGTCTTTAAGCCCCTTAGCCAATAAAAGGGACTTATATACAAAATGACACACGGGATTGAGAGGGATTGAGAGGGTATGGATGGGGGGCGCAGTGAGTGAAATAATCACAGCATCCTGCGGCCACGAAGTACAGCGGCCGCCAGGCGCTTTCAAATCGTTGGTGGAGGACATTGAGCGTCGCGGTCTCTGTCCGAGTTGTGACGCGGGAAAAGGTTAGGAAGGGGACGCACAGGCAGAGACGACCAAGACGACCAAAGAAGTGGTCTACAAAGTTACTGTTACAAACGGCCTCTCGCTTGGAATAAGCATAGGCATTGGACTTCTAGTCGTTGCACTCTTTGTGGCTTTCATCATGTGGATAGTGATTGGTGGGCTGACAACTGGAGTGAGCACAAGCTAGGCCGCGAGGCCGGAAGGGATAGGGCGATGGAAGAACACCAGTTTATATTGACATTCGTAAATCCTAAGGAGAACATCTGGGGATCAAGCTGGCGCGTCAACACAGGTAGGCGCACCGAGATGGAACACATGCTCAAGATGCTCAAGATGCGACGCGCAAAAAACCTGCTGGAAAGATCGTCTCTTGAGAAGTCTTTACGCACGTACAGCCGATCCAGCCCCGGCAAGCTGAGGCTCCTTGATCCCGTCTCACTAACACCAGGTGAATGCCCCAACGATGAGACTAGACACTTGCTTGTAGACGTTACGACCGGAGAAACATCACAGCATGACAAATGCGACCTCACCGGCCCGTCGTGAGCGTCAGGGCGCTGAGGAAGAGATAGGCAGCGAGTCCAAAGGCGTAAGGGCGTGTGTCAAATTGTATATAAGTCCCCAATAAAACCACCCGCAGGGGTGCCTCGCCCCTACCCGTCATTCCCGCCCTCCTTGTCGTCATTCCCGCGAACGCGGGAATCCCCACCCAGGAGTGCAACCAACCTCAGTAACGCAAAACCCCGAAAGCCCCCAACGGACACGCCACAAGGCGGCAATCTAACGGGTTGGCCAACTTGAATGGAATCGCCCCGGCCTCTTCCGCCGCACACGCCGGAACGCGGCGGACCAACTCCATGCACAAAACGAGCCGGAATCGCCCCG
The DNA here is from genome assembly GCA_965205915.1 of Dehalococcoidia bacterium. Lineage (GTDB taxonomy): Bacteria > Chloroflexota > Dehalococcoidia > UBA6926 > UBA6926 > VXMO01. Next base: position 558,169 of record OZ242191.1, read on the forward strand.
GCCCCTTCCGCAACACTCCCCGGAACGCGGCGGAGCAACTCCGTGCAAAAAACGAGCCGGAATCGCCCCGGCCCCTTCCGCAACACTCCCCGGAACGCGGCGGACCAACTCCGTGCACAAAACGAGCCAGAATCGCCCCGGCCACTTCCGCCACACTCGCCGGAACGCGGCGGACCAACTCCATGCACAGAACGAGCCGGAATCGCCCCGGCCCCTTCCGCCACACTCGCCGGAACGCGGCGGACCAACTCCGTGCACAAAACGAGCCGGAATCGCCCCGGCCACTTCCGCCACACTCGCCGGAACGCGGTGGACCAACTCCGTGCACAGAACGAGCCGGAATCGCCCCGGCCATTTCCGCCACACTCGCCGGAACGCGGCGGACCAACTCCATCCACAATACGAGCCGGAATCGCCCCGGCCACTTCCGCCACACACGCCGGAACGCGGCGGACCAACTCCGTGCACAAAACGAGCCGGAATCGCCCTGGCCACTTCCTCCACACTCGCCGGATCGCGGCCGACCAACTCCATGCGCAAAACGAGCCTGAATCGCGAACTTTAAGTGAATTGGCTCCGCGGGTAGGATTCGAACCTACGACCAATCGGTTAACAGCCGACCGCTCTACCGACTGAGCTACCGCGGAGCGCGACAGAATGCGCCCTGCCCCACAACCTACTGCGTTGAGGCGTTACGGGCGCCCATCCAGTATAAGGATGCCCCGCCCGCCCCCACAATCGCGCCCGCCCGCCCCCACAATCGCGCCCGCCCACTTCCGTATCCTCCGCCCACCTCCGTATCCCCCGCCCACCTCCGTATCCTCCGCCCACCTCCGTATCCCCCGCCCACCTCCGTATCCCCCGCCCACCTCCGTATCCCCCGCCCACCTCCGTATCCCCCGCCCACCTCCGTATCTCCCGCCCACCTCCGTATCCCTCGCCCGCCCCCACAATCGCGCCCGCCCACCTCCGTATCCCCCGCGAAGGCGGGGGCCACGCGGCGTTCAGCGCCGTCTATCGCCACACCGCTATACTTTTCACAACGGAGGTCATAAAGGACAGTGCCTCAGATTGCATTCATAGGAGGCGGCGTCATGGCAGAGGCCATGATTACCGCCATCATCGAAAATAGCGTCGCGCGGCCGGACGAAATCGTCGTCGGCGAGATTGACGCGGAGCGACGTGCCGCGCTGTCGGAGAAGCACGGCGTCACTTCTGTCGCAGACAACGCCGACGCCGTGATGAGCGCCGACTCAGGCGGCCTGAATATCATTGCCCTCAAGCCGCAGCACATCGAGGCGCTTTCTGTTCTGCGATCATCCAATCCCGTCAGCGGCCCGTTCCTGTCCATCGCCGCAGGCGTCCGCATCGAGCGATTGCGGGAGCTGACAGGCTGTGAACAGATCATCCGCGTCATGCCCAATACGCCGGCGCAGATCGGCCACGGCATGAGTGTGTGGATGGCGACGCCCGACGTGAAAGAGCCGCAGCGCGATCGCGCCCGCGCGATCCTCGGCGCGATGGGGCGTGAACTGGAAGTCCACGATGAGCGGTACATCGACATGGCGACGGCCCTCAGCGGCAGCGGCCCCGGCTACGTCTTCCTCTTTCTTGAAGCGATGATCGACGCCGGAGTGCATATCGGCCTGCCCCGCGATCAGGCGGAGCTTCTTGCGCGCCAAACGCTCTTCGGCTCCGCCGCGTTGGCAGACCAATCCGGCACACACCCTGCGGAACTCCGCAATATGGTGACATCACCCGGCGGCACCACGGCGGAGGGTATAGCCGCGTTGGAAGACGGTGGCCTGCGCGCAGCCGTCACGCAGGCGGTCATCGCCGCCTACGAAAAATCCCGCCAACTCTCCTGACCCCCCAACCCGTCATTCCCGCCCCCACACCGTCATTCCCGCGAACGCGGGAATCTTGACCTCGGAGCGCAACCATCCCCCGTACCGCAAAACCAACCCCACCCCCCACCTACCCGTTATCCTTAAGCCATGGACTTCATCACCACCTTCGTCGTCGTCCTTGCCCAAGTGCTCACCATCGCGATTTTCGTGCGCGCGATCGTTTCCTGGTTTCCCGGCGTCAGCAACGAGACCCCGCTCGTCGCAACCGTCTATCACATCACGGAGCCGATCCTCGCCCCTCTGCGAAACGTCGTTCCCCGCATCGGCATGATGGACATCACCCCCCTGGTGGCAATCATCGCCCTACAGATCATCGCCCGCGTCTTTAGCAACATCTAGCGCGCTTCCTGCCGTCACACCTGTTCCTATTTGGCATAACGCGCGTCAAATTGCTATCATTTGGAATCTGATCCAGTTATTCAGAGGCAAGGGGATTCAATGCGGGAAACCGCCGCGCCACAGCAAATGAGTCTGTTCCGTCGGTACGGCGCGGCACTCAAATACAGCGACTACCGCAGATTCTGGATCTCCGCCACCTTTGCAGGCGCAGGTGTGTGGGGCCTCATTGCCGCCCGTGGTGTCCTCGCCTTCGACATCTCCAACGAGTCGTCCTTCTGGGTCGGCATAACGACGTTCGCCGCCCTCATCCCCTTCGTCATCATTCCCCCGTTCAGCGGTGTTCTGGCGGACAAATTTGACAGACGCTATCTCATCGCTATCGCGCACGCCGTAAACGTGGTTTTGGCGTTATTGCTGGTGCAGCTCTACTTTAGTGACACGATTCAGCTCTGGCACCTGCCGGTCATATCGTTATTGAGCGGGATTGCGCGCGGTGTGCAGATGCCGACGCAGAACGCCCTGGTGCCGAACCTCGTCAGAAGGGAGGATCTGCTCAATGCAATTGCGCTGAACAATATATCGTTGCAGGGATCGCGCCTGGTAGGCGGCCTGTCCGTGTTATTGCTTGGCTGGCTCAGCGAAGAGAGCATCGGCATCGCGTTTGTGGTTGCGGCGGTTGGGTACGTCATCGCCACCATCACGATACTAACCATCAGGACGGCATCCTCGGGCGAAATCGCTCACGGAGACTCCCTCGTCACGGTCTTTACCGCTGGAATCGTTTACGCGTGGAAGACGCCGACTGTCGGCCTCATGCTTATCTTCGTCGCCTTCCACTGCGGCCTGACAATGGGGTTCGAATCGATACTTCCCGTCCACGGCACGGATCAATGGGCGACAGATTCGGCGCTCGCCGCTTTCTTGGCAGCGTTCGGGCTGGGGGCGGTCTTCGGTGTCATGATTGTCGCCGGAATCCGAAGTGAGCGTACCAAGGGCATCGCGCTGCTGGTGGCATCCGCCGGAAGTTCCGTGGGCGTCCTGGTCCTCGGCTTTGCCCCCTCTCTATTGCCCGGCCTCGTCGGCGCATTCATCATGGGACTCACGCAGGCGCCCTTTATGTCATTGTCTATCGCCTACATCCAGAACGTTGTGCCGGATGCCATTCGCGGGCGCGTCTCCAGCCTGTTTGCCATGTCGGCGCTCAGCTTGATGGCGATTCTTAACATGGTGTTCGGATTCATTGCGGACATCGTGGGGTCGGCACCAATTCTCATCATCTCCGGCACAGTGTTCATTGCCGTCGTAATCCTCGCCCTGGTGTTTGTGACCAAGCTCCGACGCGTCATGTTCGAGGGCTTTAGTTTTGGGGCGCCGACCGCCACGCCCGCCCCAGCCCCCAGCGGCGGCTCCGAATAGCACTCCGGAATCCCAACTCGGTGGTACAATTGGGCCAGGCTGACGGATGTGGCAACAGCCGCAAGGGAACGTCAGTAAAATGGCATCATCCGCGGGGGAACCGATGCCGGGGGGTGTGACATGAGCGAGCGCGAGCTCCTAAAGGGAAACACTGATTCCCTTTTCCTGGCGCTACTGAGCGAGCGGCCTATGTACGGCTATGAAGTCCTGCGAGAGGTTGAACACCGCTCGGGGGGATATTTCGCCTTGAAGGAGGGCACGCTTTACCCCGCCCTCCACCGCCTGGAGCGCGATGGCCTTATCGAAGGGCTGTGGCGCACCGTGCCCGGCGGCCAGCATCGGCGCTATTACGCTATCTCCGACCGCGGTGTGCAGCGTCTTGAGCAGGGCCGTGCGGAATGGCTCAACTTCTCTCGCGCCGTCAACATGATTATCAGCAACGCCTCTTCGTAGCAGCGATGCCGGACATGCCGTCACCGAGCAGCATCTCCACTCCGATACAGGCGCTTACCAGCCACGTCCTCGTGCGAATCAGGTCCCGCCGTAGCGTTCTGCGGGAACTCGCGGACCACATTGAGGATCACAGCAACAGCCTGCGTGAGCGCGGTCTGGATCCCGTGGAGGCCGATGCACAGGCCATGCGGGCGTTTGGCGACGCACGGGCCATCGCGGCTCAACTGGAGCGAATCCGCAACCAGGGCTCATGGCTCGATGCCGGCTTTGCCGCGTACCCAAGTTTATTCGCCGCCTTTCTCTTCGCGACACAACGCTGGTATGAGCCTGCGTGGATTGTGAGCGCCGTCGCCGTGGCCATCGCCGTCGCCGCCTTGGGCGTATTTCGATTCTCCGGGCGCGCGTGGGTCTTTTCCTGGTTGGGCTACGCCCTCTTCCCCGTGCTGCTCATCAGCATCGCCAGCCTTGGCACGACGGCCTACGCGGCGTGGAGTGTTCTTGGCGGGGGTTATGAAGCGCGTGACCCGCTCAGCTGGGTGCTTGGTGTTGGGCTGGGTATAGCGGGCATCGGCGTAATCGGCGCCCTGATGGCCTGGCTGAGCCGCAAGGACTGGATACACGCGATGCTTGTGGTCTTGCCGATGGCGCTCCTCGCTGTCGCCATTCTCGCCCTCGATCGGGGCGCATACGCCACCGTCGAACAGGCCGGTGTCCAGAACGGGATTCTATTCGGCGCATTTGGCGTCGTCGTGGCGGCCGCAGTCAGGATGACCGACCGCTTACTAAAGATCGGCCTGTTGGCCGCATCTCTGCCGCTGGGATTCCTGATCGTTTCGAGCGGAATGGACTTCGGCCTTCGTATTATCGTTACCGCCGTATTGACACTGCCGGCCCTGTTGCTTATCCTCGCTCCCTATGTCGTGACCATCAGGGAGCCGGAGGCGGATGAGCGAATTGAATTGGGCGCTCGGCCGCGGTAGCACTCCTTTACTGCTTATTTAATGCCGACAGCCGACCAACCCGTGACATACGTAGCAGCCTTCATTCTTGGCTACGCCATTGGCGCGGCGCCAATCATCTACTTCGTCGCCCGCGCGCGCGGCATCAATCTCAAGACGGCAGGCACCGGCAACATCGGCGCGGGCAACCTGTGGCGGCAGGCCGGCCTACCCATCGGAGTCCTGTCCATCTTCATCGAGGTCGGAAAGGGTACGGTTGCCGCGCTGTTGGCCGTCGCGCTCCTGCAAGACGAGTCACATGAATGGATACGGGCTGCCGGTGGGATCGGCGCGGTTGTGGGGCAGATGTGGCCTGCGACGCTCCGTTTCCAGGGCGGCCGCGGCAACGGGACGGCAGCAGGCGCTCTCCTTGCCTTAGATCCGCTGGTCTTTGCCTTTGGCTTTGCGGGATTCCTCTTGCTGGCAATCCGCAAGGTCATGCGCAACATGTTGCCCGGCGGCAGTTCGAAGGCCCGCAGCAGGACAGTGCCCATCGCGGTCATCGCCGGAATGGTCATCTACACGCTGGTTGCGCTTATACTCGGTGAATACGTCCCTGCGTTTGGCGGCGCTCTCATTCTTGGGCTGACTTTCCTCCGGCGCGCAACCGCAACATGGCCCGCCGACCCGGAGACGGGCCTCTCGCCCGAGCGTTCACTCCTCGCCACCCTGCTGTACGATCGGCCTGATTTCGGCCGGTGAGCACCGTCTCCGGGACGCCGACGGAAGACACCGGTTCGCGCCGCGACAACGACACCGGCCGTCTGTACGCGAGCCTCGGCCCGCTCCCCTCATTGACGGGCCACCCTGCCCTTATCGTTCTCTCCGGCCTGCCCGGCAGTGGAAAGTCGTACTTCTGCCGAGAGCTCGCCGCTCTGATTCCCTCCATCGTCACGCTGGAAACGGATTTCCTGCGCGGCGTCCTCTTTGTAGAGCCCACACATGCAGGCGGCGAGAACGCCCGCCTCTTTCGCGCAGTTCATCGCTTGATTGAACAGCTACTCACAGAGGGCCACACCATCGCGCTGGACGCCACAAACCTCATCCGGAAAAACCGCCGTCGCCTGTACCGGATTGCCGAACAGACGGGAGCGTCCTTGTTGATCCTCGAACTGACCGCGCCGGAGTCCGTCATTCGACAACGCCTGTCCCAACGGGAAGCGCACACAGCAGCCGGACACGCAACCGATGACAATTCCACCGCCGACATCGACGTCTACGAGCGCATGATCCGTTCATCCCAGCCCATCCGGCGCGACCACATCACCGTGGATACCTCGCGAGACATCACCTCCGCGTTCAACAAAGTCGTGGCGCAGCTACAACAATAGAGCAAGGCCACCGCCCGCGACGGGATATAATCGGCAAGCAAGTATTGCGCGCCCCACCTGCTCCGTAGAGTGGCGCCGAACACAGAAAGTTTTGGAGATGGAGTGTGCCACGTGGAACTGAAAGCCGTTCAGGGCCGACTAATCGACATGGAGGCGGACTGCGCCGTCGTTGAAGTTTTGGAGGGAATGCTGGAGAGTCCGCTTCCCGGAACGGCCGGCGCGGTGGACGCCGCCCTTGACGGCCAGGTCTCCGCGCTCATCGAGGACGGCGAGATCCGCGGTAAACGCGGTGAGATGACCATTATCCATACGGCGGGCCGCATCGCCCCCAAACGCGTTATGGTTCTCGGCTGCGGCAAGCCCGGAGATGCCGACACGTCAGTCGTCCGACGTTTGGCGGCTGACATGGCGCGTCGCGCCCGATCAAACGGCTACAAGACCGTCACCGCAGATCCGCCCACCGCAGGCGTCATCGCCACGGCAGACGCGGCCCAAGCAGCCGCGGAGGGCGCGTTGCTCGGCTCCTACCGCTTCAATGTCAAACCTGACGACAGCGAAGATGATAGTAGCCGCGAGCTGGAATCCATCACGTTTATCGTTGATGACGACGTCGCGCTTGCGGATTTGGAACAAGGACTAGACAGGGGCGCGATCATCGCGGAGGCCGTCGCCCTCGCGCGTGACCTTGCGAACGAGCCTGCCAACCGCATGACTCCAACCATCCTCGCCCAACGCGCAAAGGACACCGCGGACACCGCCGGCGTCGCCTTCACCAATCTCAGCGTCGGTGAGATCACGGAGATGGGCATGGGCGGCCTGCTTGGCGTCGCCGCCGGCTCCCATCAGCCGCCCGCGTTCATCATCCTCGAACACCGAGGCGACCCTGACAACAAGCGCCCCACCGTCGCGCTCATCGGAAAGGGTGTCACTTTCGACTCCGGCGGCATCTCCATCAAGCCGTCCGCCAACATGAGCGCCATGAAGGGCGATATGGCGGGCGGCGCGGCCGTCATCGCCGCAGTGCAGGCCATCGGACGCCTCGGCCTGCCCATCAACGTCACCGCCCTCGTTCCCGCCACGGAGAATCTGCCGGGCGGCGGCGCGACCAAGCCCGGCGATGTCCTCACCGCGATGAACGGCAAGACGATGGAGGTAGAGAACACGGACGCGGAGGGTCGCCTTATCCTGGCCGACGCCCTCTCCTACGCCAACAGCAGGGACATGTCGCCCCTCATCGACGTGGCAACCCTTACCGGCGCCATCCGCGTCGCGCTCGGCACGGTGGCGATGGGACTCTTTGCCAACGACGATGACCTGGCCCAACAACTCCAGGACGCATCCGACGCCACCGCCGAGAAAATGTGGCGCATGCCCCTGTGGGACGAGTACAAGGAGCAGATCAAGAGTCGGGTTGCGACCGTCAAGAACACGGGTGGACAGCCCGCCGGTTCAATCACCGCCGCCAAGTTCCTGCAGGAGTTCGCCGAGGAAACACCCTGGGCGCACCTGGACATCGCCTCCGTCGCCTCGACAGACGGTGAACGCGGATGGCAGACCCGCGGCGCGACAGGCCAACCCGTCCGCACGCTCGTCCGCCTCATCGAGGACATGCTCCGTGACAGCTAGATCAAGCAGCGACGAAACGAACCAATCCACTCATCACAGGAGGAAAGATGCCTTTCACCCAACAGGAAATCGCTCAGGGCAACTATCTCGTAACCGGCGCGACCGGACGCACGGGCAGCATTGTTGTTCGTAAGCTTCGTGAGGCGGGCGCGAACGTCCGCGCGTTGGTCCATTCAACAATCCCCGAGGAGCCCGTCGAGGGAGTCGACTACGTGGAGGGCGGCTACGAGGACAAGGACTCCCTGGCGAGGGCTTGCGAGGGGATCGACTGGGTTATCGCCTGCGTCGGCGCGCAATCCGCTGCGCGTGGTCTCCACCTCATCGAAGCCGTTGAGTACCAGGGCACGGTCAACCTAACCGAAGCGGCAAGCGCCAACAATGTCAAGCACATGGCGCTCATCTCCGTCCGCGGCGCGGACACCCGCTGGGACTTCTACCCCGTCTACCCTGCCAAGGCCCGCGCCGACCAGAATCTGATCGACGCTCGTGTGGCCGGAACCGTCTTTCGACCGGGCGGCATGATCGACACCTCCGGCGATCTCGTGCGGCGCTCCGCCCACACAGTCCGAACCGGCGGCGCAATGACCATCTACGGCACAGCCGACCAGCCCATGGTCTTCATCTTCCTCGATGAACTCGCCGATTACCTCATCCACGCCCACCTCGATCGCCGCGCCTACAACGAGATATTCGAGCTTGGCGGACCGGGCAATCTGACCCGCGCGGAGTACTGGGCGCTCTTCGAAGAGTATTTGGATGTTAAGCCGAACGTTCGCTATCTGCCTGTAGAAGAAATCGTCCCGCGGCGTCAGGCGGCGGAGAAAGAACAGAACTGGCCGGTGGCGCACCAGTTGGCGCGGGAAGAGATTGGGGGCCGCACCACCACATCCGCCCCGCCAATGAACATCTACAGCCGCCTCTTTGATGTGAAGCAGCGTGACTTCCGCCTCTGGTTGATTGGCGTCCTCCGTAACATCAAGGAGTCTCCCAGTTGGTGATAGGCTCTTGCGGCGGGCCCGGTGGGGACCTTAGGCCCGCATAGCCGCAAAAAAGCCATCGGGCCGGGGTGGGGGCCGGCCCGATGACCAGGGATAAAGGAGGATGGGTGGGTTTGCAAATAGTGCTAGTGGTTGCGCCTGTCCTCTCCGATAAAGCTTCCTAGCATTTCGAGTAGCCGCACGCGAGGCACATCATGCAGCCCTCCGTGAAGATCAACAGGCCGTAGCAGTCGGGGCACTGCGGCTGTGTCCCGGCGCGCGGCGCTGACGCCGTCGCACCCGCGAACAACCGGCTCTGCACAACCGCATCCGGGTGGATTTCGCCGAGTTGGCTCAGATCGAACTTCTCACCGAACGTCTCTCGCGCCCGTCGCGCCATCTCCTCGCGCTCCTCATCGACGGGGCGGGCGTGCCGCAACAGCGCCAACGCGACGGCGTCCGGCGCGCTCAGCACCTGCTGTCCCTCATCCCACGTCGGCGCGTCCGTTATTCCACGCAACTGATCGATCACCTGCTCCACGCCCACGCCGGAGCGCAGCGCCAGCGACGCGAGACGACTGACGGCCTCCAGGTACGCCGCATCGCTTGAACCGGCCTTGCCCAGGTTCGTGAAGACTTCGAACGGGAGCCGGTTCTCATCGAACGTGATAGTGACGTAAAGGTTCCCATGTCCCGTGCGAATACGATCCGTGATGCTGTCCAGGGTCTGCGGGCGCTGTCGTGGGACGCGATGAACTTCCGACGCCTCTGCGTCATCCTCAGCGCTCGCCGCCGTGCCCGTCTCAAGCACTTGCATACTCTTGGAGCCGTCGCGATAGACAGTGATCGCCTTGCACTGTGTCGTCCACGCATCCCAGAAGGCCTTGGCGATGTCCTCCACGGTGGCGTCGTTGGCGAGGTTGATCGTCTTTGACACGGAGTTCGTCGTGTTCTCCTGCCAGACCGCCTGCATCCGCACGTGCCAGTCAGGGTCAATGGCCATCGCCGTGCGCACGCCGCGCCGGGCGATGAGTTCCTCAATGGCCTCATCCCTGTACGCCGGATCATTGGCCAGCTGTGCCAACGTGTCCTCCGCACTGTCCTCGCCAAAATCCGCAACGAGGGCGCGGCGGACCGGCAACGGAGCGTCGAGGAATCGTGTGCTCGTGCCGTCGTGGTCTTCCCACAGGATGTTTGACCACCACGCCAGCGCAAAGTGCGGCTCGATGCCGGAGGAGCAATCCGCCAGCCGTGAAATAGTGCCCGTCGGCGCGATCGTCGTCACGCTCGAATGGCGGACAGGCGGCATCCCCTGCTCCTTGAGCCGGGAATTCTCATACTCCGGGAACGGCCCGCGCTGCGCTGCCAATTTCTCCGACTCTGACCACGCCGTCTCACGGATGAAGCGGCCGACTTTCCGCGCGAGATCGAGCGCCTGCTCCGAATCATAGGGAACGGTGAGGTCCACCAGCGCGTCCGCCCAACCCATGATGCCGAGCCCGATGCGGCGCGTCTTGAGGTTCATCTCCCGCAACTCCGGCAGCGGGAACGTGTTGACTTCAATCACATCGTCAAGGAATCGCACCGCCGTCTGTACCGTGTCCTCAAGGGCCGTCCAGTCGAAGCCGGTGCTGTCCGCGTTGAGATGCTTGGCGAGGTCGATGGAACCGAGGCAGCAGTTGCCGTAGTTCTCCAAAAACTCCTCCCCACACGGGTTGGAGGTCTCGATGAGGCCGAGTTGCGGATTCGGCTGTGTTTCCCACACCCGATCCATGAACACAAGGCCCGGATCGCCCGTCTTCCACGCGGATTGGCAAATATCGTTCCACAGGTCGCGCGCGCTGACCGTGTCAATCACGCGCTCGTCCTTGGGGCTGATCAGATCCCAGTCTGCGCCCGCCTCAACGGCCCGCATGAACTCATCCGTCACCTGCACGGAGATGTTGAAGTTCTGTAGCGATACATCGTCGTCCTTGGCGTGGATGAACTCCAGCACGTCCGGATGGCTGACGCTCAACTGTCCCATGTGCGCGCCCAGCCTGAACGCCCCCTGCGTCAGCGTCGCGCCGACGGCCGAATACAGTTTCATCACGGCCACCGGCCCGCACGCCATGCCGTGCGTGGTGGCGATGGGATCGCCCTTTGGCCGCAGGTTGGAGAATCCGAACCCGATGCCGCCGCCCCACTTCTCGATCATCGCGGCGTCCGACGCCACCTTCATGATGGAGCCCATATCGTCCTGCGGCGAAACGACAAAGCAGGCGCTGAGCGAGCCGCGCCCGTCCTTGCCGGCGTTTACGAGCGTCGGCGAATTCGGCAGGAACTTGAGCGTCGACATGACGCGATAGAACTTGCCCGCCCACTCGACGGCCTCGGTCTCAGTCGCGCCGACGGATCGCTCGCCCTGCGACACGGCCCGCGCCACGCGCTCAAAGAGACCGCGCGGATCTTCCACAACCTCGTTGTCCCCGTTGCGAGCCAGGTAACGGTTCTCCATGATGGCCCGGGCGTTGGGCGAAAGCACGGGCTCCGACTCGCCGCTCGCGTCCCACTGTGTGGCGGAATCTGCGGCGATTGCGCCGTTAGCCCCGTTCAGATGATGGCCGTTCGTTGTGTTGCGCTGCGCTGCCTCGATGATCGTTGCGATGGCATCCTTGACATCGCCGTCTGGCACCCCGTCCAGCCGATGGAGCGCGCCATCCGGGCCGAGAGGCGGCGCGCCTGCCATCCGCGCAATCAGATCCGTCAGCGCCTCAATCTGCTCCGCGCTCTCCCCGTTGAGCTGCGCGGACACCAGTTCCCGTAAAGCGTTTCGGTTCGCGGCAACTACGGTGCCATCGAATCCATCTGCTGTTGTAGACATTCGCTAATCACCCTGTTGTTTGTCTTGTATTCCAATTCATTTCAATCTGCGTGAGTCAGTGTGCACGGGCGGCGGGGTGCAAGGGGGTTCGCCGCCCGCCCCTCATCTTTTGCGGGGGCGTCCCCTCGGGCGACCTCCGGACCGCTCCGGCGGAATCAGCGAGAGTTGGCTGGTCGAACCCGGTGTGGAGCCGTCGGCCAACGCCTCTATGGTCTCGCGGAAGTCCTCCTCGTCCGTAAAGTCACGGTAGACGCTGGCAAATCGGATGTAGGCTACCCTATCGGTCTTGCTCAGCTTTTCCATCGCCAACTCGCCAATCGTCCGCGTGCTCACTTCTGCCCGCCCCTGCTTTTGCAGTTCATCCTCTATTTCGTCGACCAACTTTTCGATGTCGCCGGCCAGGATGGGGCGTTTGGCGCACGCCGTGCGAATCGCCGTGGTCAGCTTCTGCCGACTGAACTCCTCAGTCTGCCCGTTCCGCTTGAGGACGGACATCGAAGTCGCTAGCAGGCGCTCCATCGTGCTGAAGCGCGCGTTGCATCGCTTACACTCACGCCGTCGACGCACCCCCTGATCGCTGTGACGTGTGTCCAGGACGCGCGAATCGTCGTTGCCACAGTACGAACACCGCATCTTAGTCCTGTTGCCTCCAGATGAGGCGCCCGTTACGCGATCTCTCCTCGCTCCCCGTCCTCACGTGTCTCCCGCTGTATATCCGGCTGAACCGTACTAGATGCGGGAAACAATGCAAGTAATACTCAACCGATAGTAGGGGATTGTCAAGCATTTCCGCGAGTGATTCTCAATACGAATCAGGACAATCTGTGACAATGTTGGGCGCCGATTTTCGCCTGTCCACGCCATTCTCAGCACTTCCCTGCTCAACCGCAATCGAACAACAATGAAATTGCTCGTCATAATGGAATGATCATGGCTAAGTCAAAGGCGCGCAAGAACCGCGCGAAAGGCAAGACGGCGGACGCAGCCGCGGGCGGCGACCGTCTCATCGCGGATAACCGCCGCGCCCGTTTCGACTACGACATCCTCGAAAGCATGGAGGCGGGCATCGCGCTGACCGGCACGGAGATCAAATCCATCCGTTCCGGGCGTGTCACGCTGGCGCATTCATTTGCACGCATCAGCAAGGGCGAGGTCTGGCTCCACGGCATGCACGTCCCGCCCTACGCCCAGGGCAACATCTACAACCATGAGCCGACACGACCCCGCAAGCTCCTGCTACATCACCGACAGATCGACGATCTCAGCCGCCGCGTCACGTCCGGCGGTAACACGCTGATCCCGCTCAGGCTCTACATCACCCGCCACCGCGCCAAAGTCCAACTCGGCCTGGCCAGAGGGCGCAAGACCTATGACAAACGCCAGATCCTGGCCAAACGAGATGCAGACCTGGACATGGCGCGCGCTCTGGGCCACCGCGGCTAAATGCGCCTGCCTCTCCATCCCCCGATATAGAAGAGCAGGGATACGTGAACATCTTTGGAGGACGCAACGGGCTGGCCGCAACCACCCTCATTGGGGTGGCTATAGCCGGCGCAATTGGCGCTGCCTTCCTGCTGGACGCTGTACTGCCCGACTCCGGCCGCGCAAGGAATATTTTCAGCGTCATCCAGTCGTTCGTGACGGCCATTGCGATTGTGACGGCTGGCCTCTGGGCATACTTCAGATTCCAAGTCTTTCGAACCCTCGAACCGCACCTCAACATCCAACAGAGAATCACACACAGAAGCCTCAGCGAAAGCTACCTACACATTGAGCTAACAGCTATTCTGCACAACAGTTCCCGGGTTGGAGTTGAATTGGAACGAGGGGTCGCCATTCTCCAGGAAGTGGCGCCCATCTCGGACAGCGAGGCTGAATCCCTCAATGAGGAAGCCCTGGAGGATGACCTTGCCCCATGGATTTCCTGGCCCATCATTGGGCGAATGCAAAGGGTCTGGGAGGGTCCGAAGCTAGTTGTGGAGCCTGGCGCAACGCATTTGGAAACCTTTGAATTCATTGTCCTCAAATGGAAAGATCAGTCCTTGCTCCTATACACCTACTTTTACAATGCGGATGCGCAACGTCATCCCGAAATGAAAGGGGGCTGGTCAGCGACGACGATGTATGATGTGTTTGACAGGTCAAATGGGTTGCGGGCAGAGGAAGTGACGAATGGTGAAGACGCGTAAACCTAAGGAAGATACCCTTTGGTCAGAGAATGCCCCAACGATCAAAGGCTGGGGCCCCAAAAAGCTCCCTCCCATGCCCGACAAACCGGAGCTCCCCCGTCGTCACTCCGTCCTGGGCAAGGACAAGAAGTCGCCTCCCAAAGGCTCATAAGCGTCGCCTCCTCCTCATTGCGAAAGAAGATAAGCCTCGTCGTGGTGTTATCACCTACGGCCATATAGTCAGCATCAGGGGCACCGGCCCAAAGAAGTCCCCTCCTTTGGAAAATGGCAACGGCAATCCACCCAGTCGGCAGCCTGAGGGCAATACCGAAGTCGAAAAGGAATCCTGATCCCGCTAACTCACTCGTTACTCCCGCGCCCCCATTAGTCTCCCCCGCGCCGCCCTCGTCATTCCCACGAACGCGGGAATCTTCACCTCCATTGTCCAACCAAACCCCGTGGCGCCGCCCCCTCCACCCCGTGTACGCGCGTATACTGGGTATGTAGCGGTCACAACGCAGGGAGTGGCCGTAACGCATCTACTCGCATGGGGGCGCGCGGATTCGACAGGGGTTGGCGCCGGTGCGTGAGCAGGCCGAGGCGCCGTGACCTCGTTAATCCCGCGGCAAAAACTGTAGCTGGCAACAACAAGCAGCTCGCACTCGCAGCCTAACTTTTAGGTAGCGACGTTCGGCTCCGTAGTCCCTGCGGACGGTTTCGAGCGCTATTTTAGCGGGGTGCCGTCGCCCGTCAGCCGGTGACGGGTGACGAAAGACCATTGCCGGATTGCCTATCGCGGACCCTGTCGGTCGGGATCGCGATAGGCGAGAACTTGTAGACCGACTAAGCCTGTAGCGCCGTACCGATTTCCGCCTTTGGACGGGGGGTTCAACTCCCCCCCGCCTCCACCACCCACACCCTCCGTAAATCCCACACCACAGGAGGCCCACTTGACCACAGCAAGATTCATCGAGGTAGAGGTTGAGGCCGGTAACAACTGCGACTTCTCCCTCCATCGCATCTTCAGCCTCGTGGAGGAACCCCGGGAGGTCGTGCGCGTCGAAGCACCCGGCATCCGTGGCGAGTTGGCGATGGTCGAGGTGACGGGCTGGAGCGAGGACGGCCCCTGCCCCGCCTACGTTGCCATGGTCGAGGACTCCGGCGAGGGCCACGCCCTGCTCATCTTCGGCGGCGACGATGGCATTCGCACCCGCCCCCTCGACTCCGATGCCCCGTGGAGTCTCGAAGACCCCACCCAAACCGGAGAGCCCTGCCTCCTCCTCGACAAGACCACCCCCTACACCCCCGCAACGTAATGCCCACCCAACAAGACAAGGCTTGGGAGTACGCCGAGAAACTCCTCGCCCGGCCCCAGCGCCGCATCGAGGTCACGCTCCGCCACGGCAAGAGCGGCACGTCCCTGCTCCACGAAAAGCGCGCGATGGTCATCTGCCCCGACACGCGCGTCGGACGCTTACAGGCGGAACTTGTGGCCCGCGCTCTGGGCGTTGAACTGCCGGACATCGGCGACTCTGTGGCCGTCGGCGTCAGCAGCGGCGTCCTTCACCGCGTCATGTCACTCTCAACAATGGACCCTACCGACAAGGACATATGGCCGCTCTTCCGCCGCCTGCTGGAGGAGGCAGAGGAGATGCGCATGGGCGTCAGCGAAATGGAGGAGTAATGGCCCTTTTCACCAAGAGCAACGCTCGTTCGTTATTTCCGTCACAATCCAATTGCAGCCCTATTGACACTCAGCTACAGTCTTGCTTATAGTTCTCATAAGTGACTTGTAACGACGATGAGTAACCGAACACACACACATAGCCCATCCGTATTCGCGTTGGCGCGCCGCGCCGCCTTGACCTGCTCGTGTATGCCCACTTCGGGGCGAGAGGCTGTTGCTCGCGCATAAAACAGCCTCGGACACACTGGCAGCGCACACTCTGGTAACAGAAAAGCGCACCAACCGCCCCAACACACAGCGGGGCGGTTTTTTTATCTCTGACGGATAGCAAGAACCACCAGGCCACAGATATACGGGGAATCGAGGGGGAGCACTCAGAATGGCGACCATCGAGGCAATACGGACGGAATGGACGGAGGAGCGACTGGCAGAGGTCAGCGCTCAGCTTGAGAACGCCCACCCGAGCGAGATCATGCGCTGGGCGGTTGACAACTTCTTCCCGGACATCACACTCGCCTGCAGCTTTGGCGGCGTCTCCGGCATGGTTCTCCTGGACATGGCGATGAAGGTCAACCCGGATGTCTCCGTCTTCTACGTGGACACAGACTTCCTCTTCCCCGAGACACACAACCTCAAGGACAAGGTTGGGCGTCGTTACGGCATCCAGCCCATCGGTTTTAAGACGGACGTGACCGTCGCGCAGCAGGCCGCCCTGCACGGGCCGGAGCTCTGGAAGGTTGACCCCGACCTCTGCTGCGAAATCCGCAAGGTCGCGCCGAATGAGCAGGCGTTGGTCGGACAGAAGGCATGGATCGCCGGCCTCCGCCGCGATCAGGGCGACACCCGCAAGGACGTCGCCATCGTCGCGTGGGACACCAAGTTCGACCTGATCAAGATCAATCCCTTGGCCAACTGGACGGAGGACGATGTTTGGGACTACATAAACGAGAACAACGTCCCCTACAACTCTCTTCACGAGCAGGGCTATCCCAGCATCGGCTGCACGAATTGCACACGCGCCGTTGCGCCCGGTGAGGACCCCCGCGCAGGCCGCTGGTCCGATTTTGAGGACAAGGTGGAATGCGGAATCCACATCGACCCGGCGACGGGCAAGGTCGTGTCAACGACGGCGGCGAACTAGCCGGGCGTCCAACCTTACAAAGCAAGCGAAAAGACGACAGGAAACTCACAGGAGGAATTTGAGAGTGACCACCAACCATCAGGGAGTGACAGTTTGGTTTACCGGCCTTTCCGGCGCCGGCAAGAGCACAATCGCGGAGCGCCTGCTCGCAGTGTTGCGGGATCAGGGCGTCAAGTCTGAGTTGCTCGACGGCGATGTGGTTCGCACGAACCTCAGCAAGGGCCTCGGTTTCAGCAAGGAAGACCGCGATACGAACATCCGCCGCATCGGATTCGTCAGCGATTTGCTGACCCGCAACGGCGTCGTAAGCCTCGTCTCCGCCATCTCCCCCTACCGCGAGGTTCGGGATGAGGTTCGTGAGCAGGTCGGCAGCTTCATTGAAGTCCACGTCCATGCCTCGCTCGACGAGCTTGTGAAGCGGGACGTGAAGGGACTCTACGAAAAGGCGCTCAAGGGCGAGATTCAGAACTTCACCGGCGTCTCCGATCCCTACGAGGAGCCTCTGACCCCCGAGGTCTTGGTCAACACGGAAGTGGAGTCCATCGAGGAGAGCCTCAGCAAGGTTCTGGCGGCCCTGGAGGAGCGCGGCTTCGCGCCCAAGGGCACGGCGAGTGAGTTGGTGGGGGCGACGACCTAGAATATGACAACTTCAACACTTACTCCCCACGAAACCTCTTCCCACGCGGATTTGGAGGAGACCATCGCCCCGCACGGCGGGACGCTGATCGACCGATTCGCGTCCCCGGATCAGGCAACAGAGATCCGCGAGCGCGCGCCGGAGCTGACCCACATCACGCTGGGACTGCGCGAAACGGCTGACCTGGACCTCATCGCCGTCGGCGCAATGAGCCCCCTAACAGGGTTCATGAACCAGGCCGACTATGAGCGCACCGTGCATGAGATGCGGCTGGCAAACGGAACGGTTTGGAGCCTGCCCATCACCCTGTCCGCCCCCACTGATACCGCGAGTGGACTGAAGCAGGGTCAGGAAGTGGTGCTGGTGGATCAAACCGGCAGACATCTGGGCATCCTGACGGTGGATGAAGTCTACTCCTACGATAAGCAGGTTGAGGCGCAGAATGTTTTCGGCACCACGGAAGAGGCGCACCCGGGCGTCGCGTCCATGTATGGCCAGCACGATATGCTAATCGGCGGCTCAGTCACGGTCATCGAGCGCGAGAATCTGGAGCCGGAGCTCCGCCCCTACCGCGAGGACCCGGCGCAGACCCGCGCAGCGTTCGCAGAGCGACATTGGCGCACGATCGTCGGATTCCAGACCCGTAACCCCGTCCATCGCGCGCATGAGTACATTCAGAAGGCCGCGCTGGAGATCGTCGATGGCTTGCTACTCCACCCGCTCGTGGGTGAGACCAAGCCGGGCGACATCCCCGCCGATGTGCGGATGCGCTGCTACGAGGCGCTTCTTGAGGGCTACTACCCGGAGGATCGCGTTCACCTGTCCGTTCTACCGGCTGCCATGCGCTATGCAGGGCCACGCGAGGCCGTATTCCACGCCCTCGTTCGCAAGAACTACGGCTGCACGCACTTCATCGTCGGTCGTGACCATGCCGGCGTCGGCAATTACTACGGCACATATGAGGCGCAGGACCTGCTCCGCAGCATCTCAGCCGCCGATTTGGGCATCACCCCGCTCTACTTCGACCACTCCTTCTACTGCAACCGCTGCGAAGGCATGGCTTCCATGAAGACGTGCCCGCATGGCCCGGAGGAGCGCGTTTTCCTGAGCGGCACACAGGTGCGCGACATGCTCGCCAACGGTCAGGTTCCGCCGATGGAGTTCACGCGGCCGGAAGTGGCGAAGATTTTGATCGAGGCCACACGGAGATAGGCTGCGCAAGAACACGATGGATTCCGGCTTTCGCCGGAATGACGGGTGGGGGCCGGAATGAGGGGATGTGGCGGGAATGACGGGGAGAGGCAATCAGGGCTTTAGATTCTTCGCTGCGCTCAGAATGACAGACAGGTGGCGGCGCGGCGATTTGAGTTGCGTGGCTAGCGGGCGTACCCTGTAGGGGAATAACCGGAGGGAGAATTAAGTGAGTACGTCAACAGAGACAGGACGACGTTCCGCCCGACCATCCATCATCCAATACCTGGATGAGGAGATCGCCGACTACGAAGGAAGAGTCGAACAGTTCCGCGCCGGGGAAATCCCGGAGGATGAGTTCATGTCCTTCCGCCTGCGTCTTGGCGTCTATGGACAGCGGCAACCGGATTCCCAGATGTTCCGCATTAAGATCCCCGGTGGACTTGTCCACGCGGATCAGTGGGACGCCATCGGCGAGATCGCGGAGCGCTGGGCGCCCCTGCGCAAGGGCCACATCACGACGCGCGAGAACATCCAACTCCACCACCTCAAGCTGGAGGACGCGGCGCTGGCCATGCACCTCCTGCAGAGCGTGGGACTTAGCACCAAGGAGGCCTGCGGCAACTCCGTCCGTAACATCACGGCGTGCCCCATGGCCGGTATCGATCCCAAACAGGCATTTGACATCCTGCCCTACATGGGCGCGTTCGCGCGCAATTTCGTGCGGCGTGATTTCACATTCCACATGCCGCGCAAGGTCAAGCCCGCGTTCTCATGCGGCGACCATGATTGCGCGACGGTTCCGATGCACGACCTCGGCTACGTCGCTCGCGTCCGCGAAATAGACGGTGAGCAGGTCAAGGGATTCAAGATCACCGTCGGCGGCGGCACATCCATTCAACCGCTTCTGGCCGAGACGATCTATGAGTTCGTGCCCGTCGATGACTTCCTCCGCGTCTCGGAGGCCATGCTGCGCGTGTTCAACCGCACGGCGTGGCTGCGCCGCAACAAGATGAAGGCCCGCATCAAGGTCCTCATTCACACCGAGGGCATCGATTCCTTCCGCCAGCAGGTCGAAGAAGAGTTGCAGCAGGACTGGGCGCAGGACTACGAGAACAAGGACTACCTGCTTTTCCACGACGACGAAGCGGCAGACATTCCCGCGTTGCCGACCGTCGTTGAAGGGCGCGGCACGGATGATGCCGCATTCCAAGCATGGCGTGAGAGTAACGTCATCCCGCAGGAAGCGGACGGCTACAGCTTCGTCGGCATCACCGTCACACGCGGCGATCTCTCACCGGAGCAATTCCGCGGCGTCTCCGAAATCTCCCGAAACTTCGGCAGCTACCGCATCCGCACGACGCCGGAGCAGAACCTGATGCTCCGCTGGGTGCCCAACGCCCTGCTCTACGATGTGTACCAGGCGCTGCAGGCGATTGATCTCGCCGAGGGCGGCATAAACCAGATCACCGACGTCACGTCCTGCCCCGGCACGGACACTTGCAAGCTCGGCATCACATCTTCGATGGGCCTGAACAAGGCCGTCGCCGACGCGGTGCGCAGCCCGAACGGCCACACGAGCCTGCTGGAAGACCCGCTCATCAAGCAGATGCACATCAAGATGAGCGGCTGCCCGAACGGCTGCGGACGCCACCACGTCTCTGATATCGGCTTCCACGGCGCATTCATCAAGGGGCCCGGCGGCGGGCAGATTCCGGCCTATGAGGTTTTCCTGGGCGGCAGCCATGAGAACGCAGACGTGCGCTTTGGCGTGCGACCGCGCGGAAAGATTCCCGCCAAGCGCGTCACGGAGGCCGTGTTCAGCCTGTTGCGCTACTACAAGGACAACCGTGAGGATAACGAGATCTTCAAGGACTTCGCGCACCGGCTGGGACGCGAGCCGTTCGAGGACGTCATCAAGCCGTTCGCGGACGTTGGCCCGCTCAACAAGGCCAACCTCGATAACTACATCGACTACGACAAGACGGTGCTATACGTCATGGAGCGCGGCGAGGGCGAGTGCGCGACCTAGAGTCGCGCGGTCCGGCGGCCCTGCACTAGCCATCGCCTGAGAAAGCGGAGCAAACGTGGCTGACCTTGGAGGACGGCGCATCGTTGTCCTTGAGGCGCGTATGCCCTCAGAACTTGCCAACCTCGTCACGCGTCACGGCGGCGAGGCAATAAGCGCCCCTGCCCTGCGCGAAGCGCCCCTGCCCATGCGGCAGGACGTTCAGGACGTCATCGCAGGCATATGCAGCCACGATATTGCCGCAGCCGTTTTCCTCACGGGCGTCGGCGCGCGCGCCCTGATCAACGCCGCCGACGAGCTTGGCCGCAAAGACGAGTTTCTTGACGCTCTGCGCGAGACGACTGTCATTTGCCGCGGCCCAAAGCCTGTCGCGGTGCTCAAGCCTCTCAACGTTCCGATAGCGCTCGTCGCTCCGACTCCATACACATCAGAAGATGTTGTCACGGCGCTAAAGGCATCGGATATCGAAGTGAACGGCAAACGCGTCTTGCTACAGCACTACGGCGAGGTGAACGCGTGGCTGCGCGGCGAGCTTGTCGCGCTTGGAGCGGACGTTCTCGAAGTGTCGCTCTATTCATGGCAGCTGCCGGAAGACACGCGCCCCGTCGTCGACGCAATCGGGTTGATGCTCGCACAGGACGTGGACGCCCTCATGCTGACCACGCAATCGCAGGCTCACAACCTCTTCCGCATCGCGGAGCAGGTGGGCCTTGCAGATGAGCTTCGTGAGGCGCTGTCATCGGGAGTCGTCGTCGCGTCCGTGGGGCCGGTCTGCACGAGGGCGCTGCGTGATCACGGCGTTGAGCCTCACGTGGAGCCGGTCAACCCCAAGATGGGCCCGCTGGTGCTCGCCTTGGCGGACTATTTCGCTAACGATAACGAACCCCAACAGGCGTCCGTGGCAGCCGCCACAGGGCCCTAGGCGGCCCCGGGCTGCCAGCGAGAGGCGCCGCAATGGGCTACTTTCCCGTCTACCTTGACCTTAGAGGGCGACGCTGTGTCGTTATTGGCGAGGATAATGAGGCGCAGCTGAAGACCGGCGCGCTCGTTGAGGCAGGCGCGGAGGTCACGGTTATCTGCCCGGAGGATCGCCCCCGTTTCACCGAGATGGCGCAGCAGGGCGATATAACTCTCCACAATCGCCACTATCAGCCCGGCGACTTGATCGGCGCGTTCCTGGCAATCTCCGCCACCACGCATGACCGCCCGCTCAGCGAGGCAATCCACGAGGAGGCGGAGCGGGAGAAGTGCCTGCTGAACGTCGTGGATATCACCGACCTCTGCATGTGGATCTACCCTGCCCTCGTCCGGCGCGGCGACGCGACTGTCGCCATATCCACGAATGGCCGCAGCCCCGCGATGGCGTCATTCCTGCGTAGGGAGATCGATAGCGCGCTGCCGGACGGATACGGAATGCTGCTTGATGTGCTGGCCGACATACGCGACGAATTGCGCCGCGATGAGCGGATGCCGCGCGGCGCGCGCTGGCAGGACGCGCTCAATGACGATGCTACCCGCTCGCTGATCGTGGCCGGAGACGAGGCGGCTTTGCGGGCGCGGCTTATCGCGATTCTGACGGGCGACAGCGGTGGCTGAGGGCGGCATTGTCCACCTTGTTGGCGCGGGGCCCGGCGATCCCGGCCTGATCACCGTCCGGGGCGCGCGATTGCTCCGTCGCGCCGATGTCATTGTCTTTGACAGGCTGGTCAATCCCTCTCTGTTGGCTGAGGCGCGGCCCGGCGCTGAGCTTGTCGATGTTGGCAAGCATCCTTCTCGCGGAGGCGAGCATCTGCAAAAGGAGATCAATGAGCTGCTGATTGCGCGGGCGCGTGGTGGGAAGCGCGTTGTCCGGCTCAAGGGCGGCGACCCGTTTTTGTTCGGGCGCGGCGGTGAAGAGGCCGCGGCGCTCGCGGAAGCAGGCATCGCTTTTGACGTGGTGCCGGGCGTCACGTCCGCTCTTGCGGGGCCTGCGTATGCGGGTATTCCGGCGACGGATAGAAACCTTGCATCTGCGGTTCGCATCCTGACCGGACAGGGCGCGGGGGGCAATGAGTCTGCCAGAGGCCCTGACCACGAAACAGCGATCGTGCTGATGGGCGTCAGGACGCTTGGAAACGTCGTTGAGTCCTTACGCTCGGACGGCTGGGCGGACGATACTCCCACTGCCCTAATCGAACAGGCCACAACGTCGCGCCAACGCACAACCGTCGCCACGCTCGGGACGATTGTGGACAGGGCGGCAGAAGTCGGTGTCCGCGCGCCTGCCGTCCTGGTGTGCGGACATGTCGTCAGCCTTCGCGACGACATCGCATGGCTGGAGCGGCGGCCGCTGTTCGGCAAGCGAGTCATGGTGCTGCGCGACGAGGCCCGCGCCACCGAACTGATCACGCTGCTGGACGACGCGGGCGCAGAGGTTGTCCACGTTCCCGCCGTCGCCTTTGAGGGGCCGGAGGATTGGGCGCATGTGGACGCAGTCCTCAACGACCTGTCCCGCTACCGATTCATCGCGTTCACTAGCGTCAACGGCGTTGATTATTTCATGGAGCATCTCCTGCAAACGGGGCGGGATGCTCGCGCGCTGGCGGCTGCTCGGCTTGCGGCTATCGGCCCGGCCACGGCAGCGGCGCTGAATCACCACGGCCTGAGAGCGGACATCGTGCCGGATCGTTTCAATACGGGCACTCTGGCTGAGGCCGTGGCTGTGGAATCCGGGAAGGGCGACGGCGTGCTGTTGCCACGCGGCAACCTTGCGGACGATGCCCTGCCCCAAGCTCTGAGTGAGCGCGGCCTTGCCCCAACGCCGGTCATCGTCTACAGAACGCTGCCGGGGTCTGCGCTGGCAGAGCGTGCGCGCGCGGCCATCGAGCGCGGCATCGACGCCATCATTCTCACCAGCCCATCAACCGCCCGCAACCTGGTTGAGGCGCTTGGCGAGAACGCCTCCCCGCTGGCCTCCATCCCCTTCATCTCCGCCGGCCCAACAACATCACGCGGCGCGGAAGAAATTGGACTGACGGTCGCCGTTGAAGCTACTGAGCACACAGCCTCCGGCATCGTTAACGCGGCGCTCGCCTGGGCGCGAGGCAGCTGATGACCACGCAGGAGGATCGTCGCACGTTACGTGTTGGCACGCGGACCAGCCGGCTCGCGCGAATCCAGACCCACCTGTTCATTCAAGCCGCGCTGGCCAAGCGACCCGATCTTGAGTTTGAGATCGTCGGAATCGAGACAGCCGCGGAGCGCCGCCCGAATACGCCGATTCCGGACCTGGGTCAGGGTGTGTTCGTCAAGGAGATTCAGATCGCGCTGGCCAATAGCGAGATCGATTTTGCCGTCCACAGCCTCAAGGACCTGCCCACACGCCTACCGCCGGGCCACACGCTTGCCGCCGTCATGCCGCGCAACGATCCCCGCGACGTTCTGGTTTCGAGAGATGGACAGGGGCTCAACGAGCTACCCCCGGGCGCGCGTGTCGGAACTGGCAGCGTCCGCCGCGCCGCCCAGGTCCTCGCGCGACGGCCCGATCTCGAAATCGTGCTCCTGCGGGGCAACGTGGACACCCGCGTGCGCAAGGTGACGGGCGAAGGTCGGGACATCGAGGCGGAGGCGGCCGTGCTCGCCGCTGTCGGCCTGCAGCGACTCGGGATGGAGCGCGTCATCACGGAATACCTGGAGCCGGATGTGATGTTACCCGCCGTCGGACAGGGTTCCATTGGCATCGAGTGTCTTGAGAGCAACACCGAAGCATGTGTAGTCGCCGCTCTAACGGAGGACGCCCCCAACCGGACAGTGGCAGACGCCGAACGCGCATTCCTGGCAGCGGTCGGCGGATTCTGCCGTACTCCGCTTGCCTCCTACGCCACCGTCGATGGCGACACACTTTCAGTGGAGGCAATGGCCGCCACGCCGGACGGCACAGTCGTGTTGCGCGAATCCCTTACTACCGGATTGACGACATCGTCAGCGGAGATTGGAAAACGGCTGCTCAATGCGCTCTTTGCGCGCGGGGCGGGTGATTTCATCATCCTTGACGACGAGCCTGCAGACGACGATTAGCGTCAGCCTACTCCGGCTTGCGGGCAAGCACGTCGAGCTGGCGCGCGATATAGACCAGTTCCCCGCGTTCAACCTGCACATGACGCGCCGCGACCCACTCTCGAAGCGCATCTACTGGAATCTCCGTGCCCTCCCGCAAGGACTCCCAAACAAAGTTGATGATATGGTGCAGAAAGTACGCCACATCGTGCCGATACGCGCCATCTTGGGGAACGACTTCCCAATCAGACGCCCCCTCCTCCACCAGTTCAAGACCGGCTTCCGGTAACGCTCGCACGAGGGACTGTCCCGCCCTGCTTCCGCCCGTCGGCAGCCTGTCCGGCGTCCGCCGCGCGTCCATCGTGGCGTGGTACGCGGCGATAACTCTCTTATCGAGATCCGCGTCAATTTGCGGCCCGAATACTGTCTCCCCGTCAAACGTGATGGGCAGGTACAGATACCCGCCGGGCTCAAGCACGTCAGAGGCTGCTCGAAGAAATGCCGGCACGTTGAGCAGATCGATCAAGGCCTGCGCAATCACCAGGTCGGCCCTGTTCCCAGCGTTGGCTTGGCGCTTCAGGTATCCGATCGCATCCTCGACGACAGTGTCTACTACGAACGCGCCGGGCTTTGCGTAGCCGCGATTCTCGTCCGCGACGCGCTGCGCCGCGGCAAGGCTCTCCGCATCGAGGTCCACCATGGTATAGCTCCCGATGCCTGTGACGAAATTATCCAGCAGCCGGAGATACGTGCTGCCAACGCCCGCGCCCAGCTCAATGACGCGGAGAAACGGCATACCACGCCCGGCGGAATGGTCGTGCAGTCGGACAAGGACGGCCTCATTGAGAGCATCGTCATCCACGGGTGCTTTGGCCGTCAGATAGCGGACGGCGCTGTAACGATCAGGCTGCGGCATGGGCTTGCTCGACGATTTCCAGCAGGAACTCTCGGACGGTGGTCATTGATTGTTCCCATGTTGGATGACGTGCGAATCTCTCTAGCGACGACGCGCCCATCTTTGCGAGTTGGTCGCGATCCGTCGCAAGGTCGCGTAGACGTATGGAGAGTTCCGGCGCAGACCCTATCGGGATCAGGAAACCGTCCCTGCGGTTTGTTATGATCTCATGCGCCGCCCCGGAGTCCGTTGCGATCGCCGGCAGCCCAAACGCCATCCCTTCCAGGTACACGATGCCGAAACCCTCGTAGGAGGACGGCACGGCGAGAACGTGCGCTGCCGCAAGATGTTCGCGTAGCGCATCATCCAGCGCCGGTCCGTGAAACGTCACGCGATCATCCAGGCCAAGCTGCTCAACCTGCCGCTGCGTTCGCTTGGCGTACTCCGGCTCCACCTCAAGGCCGCCTACAACGTCCAGCCGCATGGGTGTATTTCCAACCAGGGTCATCGCCTCAAGCAGCACATGCAGTTGTTTACGTTCGATGACGTTGCCGAGGAAGAGAATTCTCAGGGGGCCGTTAGCCATCGCCCGTGTGTTGATGTCGGTTTCCGTAATGCCGGAATGAAATCGATCTCCCGCGGGAACCGCCACGACATGCGGTTTGCCGTCGCCGATCTGCTTATGAACCACGTCACGCGTCGTTTCGCTATTGAACACGAACCCATCGACAGATCGCAGATAGCTGCGCTCAATGACTCCGTACGCGCGATTCTTCCACCTTGCCCTCAACTCGCTTAGGCGAAGATGGTGAACGATGGAGATAATCGGCCAGCGCCCGCGAACCGCGCGATTCACGCGGAACAGCGATGGATGATTCAACTCATCCTGCAACATCACATCGACGTCGGCTGCCATCAACTCCCGACGCAGCCGGCGAGACAACCCGTCCGCCAGGTGGCGGCCATAATTCCGCCAGGGAATGCCGATAACATGAACCTCGTCACCCGCCGCCTTTAGGCACTCAACCAGCTTGCGGTCATACAGAAAGCCGCCGGACAGGTTGTCCAGGCTGCCATAGATGACGAGGCCGACCCTCAAGCCGAGAACTCCCTGCGGTAGGACGCCCACGCCTCATCGTCCTCCCAAACGCGCACGGCCAGGGCGGTCAGCGAGTCCGTGGAAATGCGCGCGGTTATGAACTCCCAGAGGATGCGCGCAAAGTGCTCGACGCTTGGATTCAATCCCTCAAACTCGGGGAACTCGTTGAGTGTGCTGCCCGCATAGCGCTCTTCGGCATCTTCAAGGGCCGCGCGCACGGCAGTGATGTCAACAAGAAATCCGTGCTCGTCCAGCGCCGGCCCCTCCAGGATCGCCTCCACAACATAGTTGTGATCGTTCCGCTCATTCTCGGGGCCAAAGTCGCCGCCGACGAGATAGTGCCAAGCCCGGAATGCCAGGTTCACCGAGACCGTATACATCTCTCCTCCGTCCGCATTGGCGAATCTCACCCCTATTGGGGAGTGGGCCAGGCGCTATCGTACGTCAACAGCGCCTGTATCGCCTGCTCCGGGTTCTCGTCCAGTAGCCTGTAGGCCGCCGGGGCGTCCTCAACGGGAAAACGGTGAGTGACAAATTGTGATGGCCGAACCCGCTCAATCATTCGCCACGCCGTCCCAAATCGACGCTGTTTATCCCATCGACCGCTGAGTTCCGGCGCAATAGTTGTCACCTGGCTGCTGATCAGGCGGATGCGGCTGCGATGGAAACTGCCCCCCAGGTCAATCGGCGCGCGCTTCGTGCCATACCACGATCCGATGACGATGCGTCCGCCGTAGCCCGTGGCCGCAATCGCAGTGTCCAACGCCTCCGGCCTGCCGGACAGTTCACAGACAAGATCCGCCCCATGCCCGCCGAATACCGACACAATATCGTCCATAACACCGGGCGCTGTGGGGTCAAGCGCCGCCATTGCTCCGAGGCGCCGTGATGCCTCACGACGTGATTCCAATATGTCCAATGTCACGAGCGCGCCGAGCGGCATCTGAGTTAGCAGGGATGTCGTGAGTAGTCCGATCACGCCCTGCCCGATGACCAGCACGTTCTCACCCACGAGCGGCGCGCCGTCCATGGCGAAATTGACCGCCGTCTCCATTGAGGGCAGCATGGCCGCGTCCTCATAAGAGACGCCTATTGGAATGTCCATTAACGCTTCGGGTTCTGCCTCAAACAGCGAGGCGTGTGGATTGAAAGCAAATACGCGCCGACCACGCAAGTGGGCGTCCACGCCATATCCGGTCTCAACTACATCTCCGGCCGCCGCATATCCAAACCGAAGCGGAAATGCCAGGCTACCCGCAAGCGCGGCAATCGACTCGTCGGCGGCCATCTCTGAGGGGGCCTGTCCCCGGTACACCAGCAGTTCGGTGCCCGCGCTGATTGCGGACACGCGGGTCTGAACGAGAACACGACCCGGCCCCGCGCCGCTCAACTCCTCGTGTTGAACCTCAACGCGCCGCGGCGCGACAAACGTGACTACGCTGCTCTTCAATCCTGAGACCAATCCGGCCTGCCCCACACGATGAGGTCATCGCCCGCCCGCTTGTTGCCCAACCGTTGGAGGCGGGGAAATGGAGCGCCGCTCATGCCGTTTGCACCCGCGACGGCGTGTAGCCCTCCGACAAGCATCGGCGCAATCGTAATGACAACGTGATCAACAAACCTCGCCGCCATCAACTCCGTGATGACGCGCGCGCCACCCTCAACCATGAGGCTCCGTACGCCATCCTCAAAGAGAGTCGCCATCAAGGCGTCAAGATCAACCAGACCATCTTTCGCCCGCGCCGGAAGCCGCAAGACACGCGCGCCCGCCGCCTCAAGTTCAAGCTGCCGCTCCGCCGGCGCATCGTAGCGAGTGGCGAACCACGGCATCGTCCGGTAGCTCTCAAGTAGTGTCGCGTTCAACGGGCAGCGAAGGCGGCTATCCAGAACGATGGGCTGCGGATCCTTGCCGTCCGCCAACCGAACCGTCAGTCGTGGATCATCCGCAATGACAGTGCCGATGCCGACAAGAATGGCATCGTTGGACGAACGCAACAGGTGCGTCATCTCCGCCGCCTTTGACCCGCTCAAGCTGATGGGCTTGGAATCAGCCCGTGCAATGGACCCGTCAAGGCTCTGTGCATAGGTCAGCGTCACGAACGGTCGGTGATTGGCCTCTGCAATCGCGCGTTTCTCCGTCGCCGGAACGAACGGACTGGAAATGGCCTCTTCGTCCGGCGCCTCAATCTCCAGCATATGGCCCATCCGCTCAACTTTGGCGGTCAGATAATCGAGATTCTGCGCCGTCACGGGGCCGGGAACGGGCACACGGCTCGCCACGTTCACGCCCAGCTCACGAATTTTTTCAACCTTGGTTGGGTTGTTGGTCATCAACCGAATCGACTGCACACCAAGATTCTCCAGGATGAGCGCTGCCATCCTGTACTCGCGCTCATCTGCCTGGTGGCCCAGGAGCAAATTGGCATCGACTGTATCGAGACCTTGATCTTGCAAGTTGTACGCGCGGAGCTTGTCCAACAGGCCAATTCCACGTCCCTCTTGCCGCAGGTAGATGATGACGCCCGCGCCTTCTCGCGCCACCGCCTCGATGGCCGCGTCAAGCTGCGCCGCGCAGTCGCAGCGTTGGGAGCCCAGCACCTCTCCTGTAAGGCACTCGGAATGGACGCGTGTCAGGACATCCTCACGCCCCGAAATATCGCCGATGATGAGGGCCAGATGCTCCTTGTCGTCGTTCGTATTCGTGAAGTAATCGAGCCTGAACTCACCGTGAGCCGTCGGAATCCGCGCCGACACGCTGCGATCGATAGAAGTTGGGTGTAAAGGCATGTTTCTGTTGGTCCTGAATCTCCTGCAAATAGTCGTGCTTGGCCTGACGGCGGCTCAGCGCAAACGACACCATGATTGTTATCGGAGGCGTTTTTGTCAATGCGCGCCCCTACCCCGCCGCCTCCAGAAGCCGCAATGTCACCCCGGACTCCCGCTCAGCATCGTATCCATGGGCGGCATCCAGCAATTCCCCCATGCTTTGTCGCCCCGCCGGGGAATTGGAGCCGATCATCTTCGATAACTCCTGAATCCGTGAGTCATGATTGTCCAGTTTCTCAACTCTCGCAAGGGTCCGCCCTCTCTCCGTCCGTTTGAACACACGCATGTGATGGTCGGCATGCGCAGCGACCTGGGGCAGGTGCGTCACGCAGACGACCTGCTGTCGGCGGGCAAGGTCGGCGAGCTTGCTACCGATTGTCCCCCCCACGTGGCCGCCGACGCCAACGTCAATCTCGTCCAGAACCAGGCTGCGAACGTCGGCGTGGGCGAGAACCGTCTTGATGGCCAGCGTGACGCGGGCCATCTCGCCACCGGAGGCAATCCTGGACAGCGGACGCGGCGGCTCGCCCTCGTTCGGCGCAATCAGAATTTCGACTTCGTCGCAGCCCGACTCATCGCATAAGGTGAGAGCGTCGGCGAAGTCTTGGGTTTCTTCCATGACAGAGCTTGGGGGGACGCCCTCCAACTTTGAGCACACCTGGACAACGACTCGCGTTCCGGCGAGCGCAAGAGTCTCAATCTCAATCTCCAACGCGCGGCTGAGCCGAGCGCCAGCGGCTCTACGCGCTCCGGAGAGTGACCGAGCCCGTTCCATCACCTCGCCATTGAGGCGGCTCTCACGCACAACCAACTCCTCGACTTGCTCTGACGCTTTCTCCAAGCCCGCCAGTTCTTGCTCCGCTTCCTCACCCCACGTGATGACATTCTCCAGGGTCTCGCCATGTTTGCGCTTGAGGTCGTCAAGAGCCGCGATACGTTCCTCAACGGTATCCAGCCGATTCGGGTCCGTTTCCAGAGTCTCCGCATAGCGGCTCAGCGAAAGGGCCATGTCCTGCGCCTGCTCGGCAAGCGCCTCAGCCGCTTCCCATGTGGGACGGAGATCGGCGTCCAGTTCAGCGGCGTCGCGCATGTTTTGTGCGGTTTCAGCCAGAGCGTCCACCGCCCCCGTGTCGCCACGTGGAGGATCAATCAGCAACCCTCGTGACGCGCCAGCTAGCAATCCGAGTTGCTCGGCATGAGCAAGCCGCGACCGTTCGCGTTGCAAGGCATCGTCCTCTCCGGGGACGGGGGCAATTTCGCGAAATGCGCGCAACTCGTGCTCAAGCGCGTCTCGACGGGCGGCCACCTCGGCGTCCTTGCGCCTTAGCTTGCCCAATTCGGCTCGAATTCGCCGCAGCTGCCTGACAGTTTCTGCAACGCGCTCCCGAGTCTCTTCCAAATCACCGTAACGATCGAGGATATCGCGCTGTTCGCCGGGGCGCAGAAGCGAGAGCGTTTGGCGCTGACCATGCGCTTCCGCGAGGCGCCGTCCGGTTTCTTGCAATACCTTTAAGGCAACCTTGCGACCGTTGACCGTGCATTCGGTGCGCCCGTCCTTGCTGATTTCCCGCGTCATGCGCAATGACAACCCGGGCTCGGAATCCTTGACGGCAATCTTTCGTAGTAGTTCAGGCGGCAGCAGTATGTCGTCAGCATCCAATTCAAAGACCGCCTCGACCCTTGCCGTCTCGGCCCCGGAGCGCAACAGCAAGGCGTCCGCCTTCGCTCCCAGCGCGAGTGAAATGCAATCTACGATGATTGATTTTCCCGCGCCCGTCTCGCCGGTTAGAACCGTGAAACCGGCCTCGAACGGGATATCCAGCCGGTCAATGACGCCGATATTTTTGATTGTCAGTTGCCGCAGCATCGCGCGTGCTCCTTCTCCTACCCAGAGGCAAGGTAGCAGAACGCGCGTTCGTGGTCAATAGATAGGAAACTTTGTGAAAAGAGTAACGAACGAGCGACGTTATTCTGCAAAAAGGGTGGCTTTTTGCGCGATTTCTAGAAGGTGATGAGCGCCCGGCCCACGATTTCTCCCCGGCCAAGCGCCGCGTAGGCGTCATTCACCTCATCCAGGCTGTAGCGGCGGGTGATGATGCGGGGGCTGACGTCGATGACGCCGCGTTCCACGAGGCTCAGGATCTGCGGCATGTCCGTGCCGGCACGCGCGCCGTATGATCCTATGATTTTCACGCCGCGCCGCACGATGCGAGTGATCTCCAGCGGCACGGTCTCCCCCGCCGATGCGATGCCAATCATCACGACGCGTCCGCCATCCGCCACGGACCGGAACGCCTGCTGCACCGTGCCCGGCCTGCCGAGCGCCTCGAACGCGGCATCCACTCCCCGCCCGCCCGTGATCTCCATAATCTGCTCCGGCGCGTCCTCGTGGGAGGCGTTCACGGTGTGGGTTGCTCCGAACGACCGCGCTAGTTCCAGCTTGTCGTCATCCAGATCGACGGCGATGAGCGGTGACGCGCCGACGGCCGCCGCAATTTGCACAACGTTTGTGCCAACTCCTCCGACCGCGAACACCGCCGCGCTCTCTCCCATGCGCAGCTCGGCCTGGTAGCGGACCGCGCCATAGGCGGTGAACACACTGCAACCGATGATCGCCGACTCTTCCAGCGAGAGACCGTCAGGCAGGCGGAAGACGGATGTGGCCGGCGTGACGGCATATTCGGCCAACGCGCCCATGCTGTACATCCACACCGGAGAGCCGTCAGGTCGCGCGAGGCGCGATGTTCCGTCGTAGAGTTGCCCTTTGAGGCGGTTGTAGGCGAAGAAGGTCTCACACATGTCGTCCCTGCCGCGTCGGCAGAACGAGCAATCGCCGCACGGCATGATGAAGCTGCACACGACGCGATCCCCGACGGAAACGTTCGTCACACCGTCGCCGATGGCCTCCACCGTGCCGGACGTTTCATGGCCCAGGACGCACGGCGTCGGAAACGCCACCTCTCCGCGCATGACGTGTAAATCCGTATGGCAGACGCCCGTCGCGGCAATACGCAACAGCACCTCACCGGCTTGTGGCGAGGGCGTCGGCAGGTCTTCCACCGTCATCGGCGCATTGATCGCATTCAGCACGGCTGTTTTCATTCATGGCCTCCACATTCACTCGTCATTCCGGCAAAGGCCGGAAGCTGAATTTACGTTTGAAGCGCAACACCTGATTATCGAACATCTCTGCGAGTAAGGACGGCTGCGCCATCCGGCGATGCATCACTGACCCCCCTCGCATCATCCGCGTTCTATCCATTTTGGACCGGATACGGAGGGTTGTGCAAAGGCCTTCGAAAGCGGGGATCCTGGCATGGGAGCGCCTCCGGCCATCGTAACGCTCATCGACCATGAACTGAGGAGAAAGCGACGCAAATCCCAGCCGAATCGGGTACGCTGTGAACGGTTCGGACGCTCTATCCGGAGGCTCACATGTATCGCATCACGATTTCGACAAAGGAACACGGAACGATCCTGGATCAGGATCTGATGGGCTTTGTGCTGATCCGCAAGATGTTGTGCGAACACGAAGATCCCACCCATGAACCGCTGATGAGCATGGAATCACGCGGCGTCAACGGCTATGAGCAGATCGGGCTCCTGGAATGGGCAAAGGCCGTCACGACGTCCGACATGGTAGCGGACATGGAAGAGGGCCCGGGTTTGGCGGATTATCCGAACTGATGCCGGCGGGGGGGGGGGCGTATGGTAGCGGTTGGCCCGGGATAGCGGTTTCGAGGGGGCAACCAAGTTAGGCTCGGAGCGGCTGATTTCCACTCCGGTCGAGTTGACTCCGGGACGACGCCTGCCCGCCACATATCCAGCCCGTTGCCATAGATTCCTTAGAGGGAATATAATAGGGCCGTGGCTTGGGACGTTGAGTACACGGACGAGTTCGGGCAGTGGTGGCAAGAGTTGACGGAGAACCAGCAAGACGCAGTTACTTCACGTGTCGAACTGCTGATGGAGTTGGGCCCGAATCTCCCTCATCCGTATTCATCCGACATCAGGGGCTCTCGTTATGGAGCAATGCGCGAACTCCGCACCCAGAGCAGGGGCAGGCCTCTCCGGGTGTTCTACGCCTTCGACCCACGGCGGTCGGCAATCCTCCTGATTGGCGGAGACAAGACGGGCAATGACAGATTCTACGAAGAATTCGTGCCTGTGGCCGACAATCTCTACGAAGAGCATCTTGAACAACTGCGAAGGGAGGGCTTAATCGAATGAGTGGGAGGCGTCCATTCACCGAGCTGACCAAGGATTTCTCGCCGGAGCGCCGCCAGCGCATCGACGATATGAAGAGGGAATTGCTGGCGGAAATGCCGCTGCATGAACTCCGCCGGGCACTAGAGTTGACACAGCGCGACTTGGCACGACTCCTCAACGTGAACCAGCCAGCGATCTCAAAAATCGAGCAGCGGAGCGATGTGTACATCTCCAGCCTGCGCTCTTACATTGAGGCGGCCGGCGGAAAGCTAAAGATCATCGCAGAGTTCCCAGAGGGCGAGGTGGCCATCACAAACTTCTCCGAGGTAGGAGAGGTTGAGAGGTTGCCTGAACGGTGATGAATGTTGGGATATTTCGAATGAGCGAACAACTCAACCGAGAAATAAAGGCCTACTGCCCAGACTTTGCGCCGGTGCGCCAAGTTCTTCGAGATTATATGGCAACCTTTGTCGAGGCTAAACAACAGGTGGACTACTATTCCACTTGCCGGCCCTTGCGGACGAAGAGGGCACCCGACGACTCAAGCTCCGTGTTGAAGGCGAGAAGAGGGAACTGATCTATTACCAAGACCACCAGGAGTCAGACACCCGGGTCAGCCGGTTTCAACTATGGCAAATACGCGATCCTCTAGTCGAGGAAGTGCTAGATGTCGCGTTGGGCAGTCGAGTCATAGTACGAAAGCAGCGTGAGTTGTGGCACAAGGACAACATCAAGTTCAACCTCGACACAGTAGAAGACGTAGGCCAGATACTCGAGGTCGAAGCGCAGTCCGAAGATGGTCGTGACATTGAGGCCCAAGTCGAGGAGTACCGTCGTCTCCTCGTTCCCTATCTTGGCTCCTACATAACTTGTTCCAACGAGGACTTGGTAATCGCAGCCAAGTAGATGCTCCAGAGTTGGCGCCTGCAACTTTTGGAGGCCATTTACACCGATGAACAGTAAAGCCCCTCTCTGGTTGATAGTCACCGGCCCTTCAGCAGCAGGAAAGACAACTCTAGTCAAGCGAATATCCCAAGACCTGGCTATTCCTGCATTCGAGAAGGATGCAATTAAGGATGTCCTCTACCGAACCCTGAGCTTCAGAGACAATGACCGGTCTCGGCGGATCGGATTGAGCGCTATCAACCTGTTGTTCGCCACGGTCACTCAAATGCTGCGAGCGGGTACATCGCTCGTTACCGAGGCCAATTTCTACAGGCAATTCGACTCCGTGCGAGCCGCCGAGATTCTGAAGAACGTGGATGCGAGGGGCGTACAAGTACAATGCTCAGCCCCCCGGAGACCTTAGTCGAACGAAACGCGCGCCGCCTCACGCCACCCGAATTGCGACCCGGCCACCACGTCATGCCCGCCGAAGAACTGCTGGAAGCAATCATATTCGGGATGTGGGACCCGCTGGATGTCCCTTCTGAGATCATTCGTGTGGATACTTCTGGGGCTTATGACTATGCAGACATCCTCCGGCGCATTCGTCAGGTAGCGCCTCAACTAACCGGGAAGGTGAACTGAGCATCGAATCGGGCTTACGAAGCGTGGGAATTCGCCAAGGTTTACAACCCTCGCGCTCCCTTTAGTGATGCCATACGCTGATCAAGCGTCAGCACGGGCAGGTTTTGATGCGAGTAGTCGTCCGTGATCAGGCGGTCGATTGCGCCTGCGCCTCCGCTTGACTCAAGCAGGTCTATGATTGCACGTCCGTTTAGGGGCGACACTAGGCCGCTTCTTAGGGCATTGGCCAGCCCTGCTCTCACGGAGTCCATGTCGATGCCGTAGTGGTGCTGAATGGCGATGTAGGCCTCGCCTATGACCTGGTGGAGGCGAACACTTCATCCCCTTGCTCGACCAGCTTGGTGAGTTCCTGAACGCAGTGTTCGTATATGTCCGTCGGATCGCCGGTGACCAATCGCACGAGCACCGAGGTATCAATCCCCAAGCGCCGGGTCATAGACACTCTCCCTGAAAGCGCGAATATCGAGTGGCGGGTGGCCCGGCGATATCTTGTCGCGCAACCCTGCGAGCCTGGAAAGGTCTATTCGTCGCGGACGCAGGACGTATCCATCCTGCCCTTCTTCCAGTTCCAGTTGATCACCGGGGCCAACGCCCAACTGCTCCAGCACCTTAGCCGGAAACGTGACTTGTCTCTTTGACGTGACTTTGATCAACATGGGTTTCTCCTTACCGCAACAGTATTGATGTAAGGAATGAGCGTCAAGGCGATCCGGCGCCTCTGATTGTCCGGCCATTGCCCTCACTTATAGAACTGTGGACAAAGCCCAAGAAACAAAGTGGTGCCCCCAAGGGGACTCGAACCCCTGTCGGCGGCTTGAAGGGCCGCAGTCCTAGGCCACTAGACGATAGGGGCGTGTGACAACTACACCACTTCTATCATAGCCTCAACTCGCCATCTTCGCGCTCTTTACCATCCCCCACGCAGGCAGGAGGCCCATGCCACCCGCCGGCGCGACCGTGCGTACTGGCAAATACCCCCCATAATTGACCCATGAAGAACAGGCCGATCTCCGTCTTCCTGAACTCGCTCGGCATCGCCGGAGTTGAGCAGCAGGCCATTGCCCGCGCCGTCCTCGAGAACGAGGGCTATACGCGCGCCGGCAGGACCAACATGGCCGTCCACAAGGAGGCCGCCGCGCAGGAGTCACTCGATGCTCAATTGGCATTCCACTGCTCCACTCCCACTTGCCGCCAATCCCTACAGAGTCAGGAAAGCGACGCGGCGTCGCCCCGCCGCCTCATCCAGGTTGAACGTGGCGCCTGCGAAGTCTGCGAAGGCTCCGCCGACCGCCGCGCGCTCGCTGAGATGGGCATCGCCATGACCGAGGCCGGACTTTCCCGAGCAGTCGTCGTTGGCGGCACGGATCAAAAGGCCGCCAAGATTCGAGAACTTAGCCCGAATTCACTTCAGTGGCGATTTGTCGATGGGCTGGTAAACATCAACCAACGCGACGCCGCGAGCGATCTCAAGTGGGCGGACGTTGTCGTCATTTGGGCGACGACGCCCCTGCCCCATCGCGTATCGAATCTCTATAGCAAGGCCGGCCACACCATCACGTCGCCGACCAGCGGCATCGCGGTTCTCGCGCGTGAGGCCGCAAAGTTTGCCCGCGGCCAAGCACGACGGCAGGAATCCTCCGCACGCTAGCTTCCAATGGTTCGCTATCGAAAATACCCTTGATCCCCGGGCTCGAACCCTAGTGTCTCCGCAAACCCGGCATTGATCTCAAGCGCGTACTGTGCCGGCGCTGCGCTCGGATATGTCCGCAGTTCGGAATTGGGCGCGCCCGGCTGCGGGATCATCGTCTGGATATCCACGACGACGCCCCTGGAATCGATGTAGAGAATATCCAGCGGGATCAGCGTGTTCTTCATCCAGAAATTGAGCGTGTTTTCGGACGAAAAGACGAATAGCATTCCCGTGTCTTCCGGCAGGCTCTCGCGGTGCATCAGTCCGCGACCCCTCTCCGCGGGCGTCGCCGCAATCTCCAACTCAAAGACGTGACCATTCAGCCACATCTGCCGAACCGACGCCGCATCCTCCACATCCGTGATGAGTAGAAAGCCCTCCTCAAGCGGTATCGGGGTGGGCGTGGCGCTTGGCGTAGGTAAGGCGGTGGCTGTTGGCGCCGCCGTTGATGTCGGCATGAGAGCCACTATCTCCGGAGGTTGAGTCACGGGCGCCCGCGTCGATGTTGGCGGCTCACCTGTTCCGCACGCCGCAAGGGCCAACAAAAGGAGCGCCGCAACAGCGCCGGAAAGGAGAGTGAAACGCACAGTCATACAGCCAAGCATACAAGGTTCATTTGGTAGACTTGACTGGCAGGGGGGCGATAACCGTCCACAGGTTTCACTTCAATTCATGCCAGCGTAGCTCAGGGGTAGAGCAGCGGTTTCGTAAACCGCAGGTCATCGGTTCAATTCCGATCGCTGGCTCCATTTTTACCCATCTGTCAACCGGACAGACCCGCAGCGCCACCGACCAAAGGCGCTGCTTCTCAGATTCTTCCGGCAGGCCTCGCCTGAGACATGCGGCGTCACTCGCGTTCCTTCCCTGCGTTACCACACTATGGTCTGGTGAATAATGGCCAGTAAGTGAAGGATGTGGAATCAGTTGAGGTTTCCGAAATCAAGTGCAATCACTCATTGTGGCCAGATGCCCATCAGTGCGCTTAGGTTCCGCTCTATTCCGCTTACCACGGATTAAAGCATCCCGCACTGGAATTGCTTGTGCTAGAGTACGTTCGTATGGTCGTCAAGACCTGCGGCCTCGCGACCACACGCCATTTGCGGTCGGAGCCCTCATGACACAACACGGGAGGTGAACCGATGAGCACCGATAACAGTGGTATGGGAGCCCCCACGGGTGGGGACGCGCCGACCGGGTCGGGCGGTTCTGGCAAGAAGGGGCCGCTTTCGTCAGTTGAACAACATGTCCAAAGGCGAGTCATGGACGGCCTGTTTGAGCTTGTCCCCCTGCTCGTAACAATCGCCGCAGTCGCCTTCCTTGTTGGCTACGCGGACGCCCTTATCAGGCCAATCATCCAGTTGCTGGATCTGCCCACACTGGACATTGTGATCGGCGACCTAGACGTGAGTTTGGGATTGGACTTCTGGGGCATCGGCGCAATCGTTCTTGCCGTCATCTTCTATCTTGTCGGCCTTCTTATAACAGTCACCCTTGGCCGCAAGGTGATGGATGTCTTTAGCACCGTTCTCGGCGCGCTCCCCGTCGTCAAGGTCGTCTACGGAATGATGAAGCAGGCCATGTCCTCCATCGGCAGCACCAAGACAAACTTCAGCCGCGTCGTTTTTGTCGAGTGGCCGCGTGAGGGCATGATCGCTCTCGGCTTCGTGACCGGGCGTATCTATTCGCCGGAGACACACGCCTCCATGGTCAGCGTGTACATTCCGACCATCCCGAATCCGACGTCCGGCAACATGGCATTCGTGTTTGAGGACGATGTTATCGAAACGAACCTCAACCCCGATGACGCGATGAAGTTGGTCTTCTCAGGTGGCATAGTCCTGCCTGAAACGGTCAATCTGGCACGGTTGCCGGCGGATCTTGAAGAGCATCGAGTGGCTGATCTAACCGGCACATTCAGGACTATGTCCGCTCCTGAAGCAGGCGATGATTGGCCCACCCCAGCCGTATCCCAAGAGACCGGCCCCGTCTCCTAAGCAAGCGCGCTCGCTGCTGAGAATCAAAGAGGGGCGGCTCACGAGCCGCCCCTCTTATTGGTCAAACTGAATCTGCTTGCCTGCTATTCCTCCGCTGTCCCCACCGCCTCGACGTCCTCCGCTTCCGCCTGCAACTGCTGCATCTCTTCCTCGGTCGCGTCCTTTGTGGACACCAGAGGAATATCGATGTACATCTCCGTGTATTCGTTGATCTTCGTGTCTACGGAGATCGACCCGCCGTGGCGACGCACGATGTCGTTGGATATCGCCAGGCCCAGGCCGGTTCCCTTCTCAGGCGGCTTGGTCGTGAAGAAGGGATTGAATATCTTTTCCTTCACCTCGTCGGGCATCCCGATACCATTGTCCCGGATTGTCACACGGATCTTCTTGTCGTCGCGACGTGTCTTCAGCAAGAGCATCGGCATGTAGTCTCGAGCCTTGCCCTCCTCCGCGAGGTTCTTGCGACGGAGATCCGTCGCGTAGCACGCATTTGCCACCATATTCAGGAAGACACGCCCAAGCTCCTGCGGAATCACCTCCACAGTGCCGACATTGGGGTCGTAGTCCTCCTCCGCCGTCAGGTTGAATTCCGAGTCGGTCGCCCGTTGGCTGTGGTATGCCAGCCGATACTGCTGGTCGACGAGGACGTTCATGTTAACGTGCTCCCACTCGCCGGAATCGCGGCCAATCTGGAGCATGTCATGAACGATGCGATTCGCCCGATCACCATGAGACTTGATCCGCCCAAGGTTATCGTGCAGGTCCCCCACAACCTCATCCACAAACGTACGCTGATCCTCGGACAGGTCGAACTTTTCGTCGTCCATGATCTCCTTGAGCTCGTCCACCAGCTCCTGGGAGGCCTCTGAAAAGTTGTTCATGAAGTTCAGGGGGTTGCGTATTTCATGCGCCACGCCGGCGGTCAACTCACCCAACGCAGCCAGTTTCTCGCGGAGCACAATCTGTCCCTGTGCTCGCCGCAGCTGACCCAGCACACCCTCAAGCTCCTCATTCTTGTCCTGCAACTCATTCGCGAGCTGCTCTACGAGGTTCAACCGTTGAACCTCCAGGGCGTGCCGTCTGAAGACCTCAAGCGCGGAGGCCATCACCGCGACTTCATCCTGGCCGCCAATGTCCACGGAGGACTCCAGGTCTCCCTCCGCCATGCTTTGCATACGGTTGGAGAGCGTGTTCAGTCGCCTGAGCAGAATGCGCCCTATGAACAGCCAAATCACCAGCAGGGCGCCCACGATGCTGAATACGGTAATGACAACAAGCAGGATGCGCCCCGTCTGGATGGCCTGGGATGACGCGGCTGTGGCTTCTACGGTGCCTTGCTGTGACGATATAACCAGGCCGTCCACCTCGGCCAGCAACTCAATCGAGAGGGAGCGGTTACTCTCCAGGAGTTGACGCTGGGCCTCCGAGATCCGCAGAGACTTCTGGACAACGTCGTAGATCCCGTCCTCATTCAGTCCAAGGGCAAACAGACCCAGCAGAATCGGCTGCGCCTGGTCATGTATCTCCGTGCCGGTCAACGTGGTCAAATTACGATCAATCCTGCTTGTCGCTGCCTCGAACTCATCTCGGAGTGAATCGACCAGCCTCGGGTCCGCTGCAGTGAACGCGCTCGCCAACTGCTCTCCGCCAAGTTTTGCGTCGGATTGAATCTCAACCAGCCGCCGGTACCTCTCGACC
Organism: Dehalococcoidia bacterium; assembly: GCA_965205915.1. Lineage (GTDB taxonomy): Bacteria > Chloroflexota > Dehalococcoidia > UBA6926 > UBA6926 > VXMO01. The sequence continues at coordinate 598,911 of OZ242191.1, forward strand.
TGTTCCTCTGAAAAGTGCTCCAGCCTCTGAGCCTGCTGCTGATCAATGGCCGGGTAGCCGGTCATGATGTAGAAGAGTTGATCATCAATCGCAGGCACAAGCACAGAGTCAAGCTGCAGACCCAGTGAAGCAAGCCTGATCTGATGAGCGCCACGCAGGTCATTCAACTCAAACGTATCGTTCGTTTGACTGGCAATTGAGTCAATATTTGAAAGCAGCGTATTCGCATAGTCCCTGATGATTCGCGTGTGCTCAGGGTCAACGCCCGGCTGGGCCTCCAGCGAAAGCATCTCCTGCTCGAACGCGCCATACGCAACGTCGATTTGCGCGACAACACGCTGAAACTCGGCTCTGCTCTCCGCCACCGTCAAGCTCGGCGCGGCCGCGACGAGTGTCTGGCCGTATTGCGCAATGCCAAAGGCAGATGCCAACTCCGGCACGCTACCCTCATTCACTTGCACCTGCGCATCATTGATGCTGTTGAAAGAGAACCACGCCACCAAACTCGCCAGCAACGTCAGCATCACCGCTCCACCGATGCTGATGTACAACTGCGTTGAGATGCGAATCCGCCCCAGCAGCTTTCCCCAGATGCCCCTCACGGGTGGCGCATGCCATTCCCCGTCGTCTCCGGCGTCTCCGCCCGGGGCCGTCTGTCCTGCGCCCCTGCGCCCAAACGAAAATAGTTTGCCAAGTAGTGGGATCTTCATGACACTGACTCCACAAGGGTCTGTACGGGATGATAGACGCCGTCAGTTCCGATAACCGTGAGATACACGGCATCTGAGCCTTGGTTATCGTTTTCTCCGAACCGCAACTGAAAGCCGTCTATGTTGATCAGGAATGATCTCTTGATATGCTCAAGAAAACACTGGCGATCCAGATCCTCGCCGCATGCCGCAAGCCCGGCTATTGCCAACCTGCCCGCAAGGTATCCTTCAAGAGAATAGAAATTGGCTTCAGCTTCCTCATCGTAGGCGCGTAGAGCGTTTTCAAAGATGGCCGCAATCCGCTCCGGTTCCACCGTCACCAGTGGCATCACCTGTGTCGCGTAGACCCCGGCGCCGCCGTTCCCCAGTTGTTCCAGCAATCTTTTGTTGGCTGCGACGGAAACCGTGTAGAACTGCGTGTGCATGCCGGTGCGTTTCGCCCACTTGATCATCTCTATCACCGGCTCGAATGTGCCGATAAGGAGCACGGCTTGTGGATGGGCTGGGGCAAGATCAAGCAGAGCCGTTTTGATAGCGTTTGTATTGGCGGTGTACAGGCCAACCGCGATGGGTTCCATTTCACGCGCTCGCAGCGCGTTTACTGCCCCCGCATACCCGCTCCGCCCATACGCGTCATCCTGGTACATGAGGCCAATGCGCGTAAGCTTACGCTCATTGATGAGGTATTCAATGATGGCTTCTGTCTCTTGGCTATAGGAAGCGCGTAGGTTTATCACATTGTCCGCCGCCCCCTCGCGGAGAAACTCCGCGCCGGTAAACGGCGCGACGTACGGGATACCCGCATCCGCGGTCATGGGCAATACTGCGCGGCCCGTTGGGGTCCCGGCTGAGCCGAGGATCGCAAAGACCTGTTCATCTTCAATGAAGCGCTCTGTGTTTCTGATGGCCTTTGCCGGCTCATAGTCGTCATCCAGTGTGATCAGGCTGAGCTTACGGCCGGCTACGCCGCCACGGGAGTTGATCTCGTGGAAGGCCGTCTCAATCCCCATCTGCAGACTCGTGCCGATCTCGCCAAAGTCCACCGACTGCCCAAAAACAACCTGATCGCTAGTCACACCGGGAGTACCGGAAATGGGAGTTTGGGTCGGAACAGGCTCCGGCGTGGGGTCTTCTGACTGACCGGGGATGGCAATTTGTGGCAGACAGCCGCCCAGCAGCATCGTGGCTCCGACAGCTATGACAAAGACTACTCGGGCCAGCTTTGGGCTCAACATCCCAGCCTCGTTGCTAAAGTTTGGCGACCAGTTTCATCCTGTTCTTGTTGTCCACGCGGACGTAGGACACGTCATCCATTATCGTTCGAACGATATGCACACCCCACCCCCCGATTCGGCGGTCCATCATTGGTCCTTCCAAATCGGGCATCGGGGCATCGGCGATAGGGTTGAATGGCCGCCCGTCATCAACGATTTCTATCGTAATCCTGGAATCTTCAGTCTTCACGGAGACCTCGATCAAATGCACCGCTTCATCGGTATAGCCGTAGTTCATGATATTGAGAGTCAGTTCTTCCAGGACGAGATTGATTTTGTACACCAGGTCAGGCGACCACCCGCTCTCTTCACCCAGTACCTCGATTGCGCCGGTTATGCGATCCAGTTCATCGTGTTTCGATTCAATCGTCATCGAAATACCCACGATGGCGCCCTATTCCCTGCGGAGCACGAGACATGTGATGTCATCATGCTGTGCCGCGGATCCTGCAAACTCCTTGATAACGTCGATTACTGCAAGAGCGGTGCTCCGGGGATCGGTCGGCGGTGATGTGGCGAAGTGATCACGAACCCGTTGTATCCCCATGGGTTCCTGGGCCTCATTCATGGCCTCTGTCACGCCGTCCGTCACAAATATCACGCTGTCGCCCGAGGCGACATCAATCGTGTTCTCCATGTACTCATAGTCAGGAGCGACGCCCAGGACGATGCCTTGCGTCAGCGGAAGCTCTTCTGACGATCCGTCCGCATGGACGAGTAACGGCGGGTTCTCGCCACCGCTCGCATAGGTGAGCCGACCGGATCTTGGATCAAAGACAGAGTAAAGAACCGTCACAAACATGCCGGTCTCGTTGTCCTCAACCAACATGCTGTTTACTTCCGTCAGAACCTCACCGGGGTGTCCCTTACCGACGGCTGCGCCCTTCAAGAGCGTCCTGGAAGACATCATGAAGAGGCCCGCCGCCACTCCCTTGTCGGACACATCTGCCACTACCAATCCCACACGGTCGAACTGGAGCCGCATCAGGTCAAAGAAGTCGCCGCCGATGTTCCTCGCCGGCCTCATGGTCCCGAAGATTGTGTATCCGTCGCCTTCGGGAAACACGGTTGGCAGGATGGACTGCTGCATGTTCTTGGCAACGTCCAACTCGTTCTGGAGCGCCACCAAGCGGTCACGAACACTCAACGCGTCACGAAGTTCCTGGATGTGCCGCAGTGTCCGATCAATCGTCACCCGGAGATCATCAAAGTCAACGGGTTTCGTGATGAAATCAAACGCGCCGCGATTCATCGCGGTGCGGATATTCTGCATATCTCCGTATGCGGAGATGATGACGGACCGGATATTGGGCTTCGCCTTCGGAATCTCCTGGAGCAGCGTCAGCCCATCCATCTGCGGCATGTTGATGTCGGACAGCACCATATCTATGCTGTCATCCGTTTCCAGCTCTTTCAGAGCCTCAACGCCGTTATGGGCGAAAACAAAGCTATATCGTCCCGAGCGGATCTCCCGCCGCATACGTTGACGAACAAGAGGCTCAAGATCAGGCTCGTCGTCTACAACGAGAATCTTGTAGCTCTTGGGGACGCTTTCCGCCTCCGCTACCTGTTCGGTGTCTTCGCTTGTAACGTCAGTTGTCATGAGTGTCCCTCAGGAGCTCCTCATTCGCACGATGAGGAGTAGGGCCACTTTGCAGTGGCTCTGTCACTCTATTTTGAGATTGCCGCAGCCGCTTCGGCTCGCGTCTGGTGAATCGCAATGATGTTGTCGAATCCGCTGATCTTGAACACCTCGCGAATCGGTTCCGTCAATGAGCACAGCGCAAGCTGCCCGCCCTGTCGCTGTAGTGTCTTGGCAGTCAGCAGAATCACCCGCATACCGGCACTACTGATGTACGACACATTCTCAAAGTCGATGATCAGCGCCTTGTCGTCCGGCTGAATCACCTTCTCTAGCGCCGCCTGGAACTCCTGCGCGCTTCCGCTATCAATTCGGCCTTCCGTCTTGGCGACGACGGTTACCTGGTCCCTCTCGGCATCGACTTTTAACACGGTGACCTCCCCCGGTATCCATCTAAACTATCGGTAGTATGCCATACCCCTGAGAACGCGACTAGCCGAATCCACCACGTTTCTTCGTCTTTCACGCTTCCGTTTCATCATGCCTATGTAAACCGTTTCCCGCAACCGCGAACACGGCAATCCCGCGGCCTTTCATCTGTCGCATAATAGCTGGGACGGTCCTTGCCGAAGTGGCGGAATGGCAGACGCGACGGTCTCAAACACCGTTGGGGGCAACCCCGTGTCGGTTCGACTCCGACCTTCGGCACCATTTCATTTGATTGGGATGCGTTATGGGCTCTCCCACCTATACTGAACAGACGCATCGCGCCAACCTTGCCCGGTGGTGCAGCGGTAGCACAGAGGACTTTGGATCCTCTGACCCAGGTTCGAATCCTGGCCGGGCAGCCAACCAGATTTCAGGGCCGCACAGGGAGGTTCGCCATCGCCTCGGACGACGATTCCGGTCAGCCCAAGGCCCTCGTCACGGGCGGCGCGGGCTTTATCGGCGCGCATCTCGTCGAGCGGCTGCTGGATAGCGGCTACAACGTGACCGTCGTCGACAACCTCTCATCGGCCGCCTCTCCCGAGGAGGCGACAAACGATTCCTCATTGCGCCGCATCGACATCGCAGACCGCACGCTCGCGGACATCTTTGCGGAATCGAGGCCGGATGTCGTCTTTCACCTCGCTGCCCAAATATCCGTCACCCGCTCGATGCGCGATCCGGACGCCGATGTCCATGCCAACGTCGTGGGTGGAATCAACGTCCTGCAACAGTGCGCGCGCTTTGGCGTCCGCCGTATCGTGCTCTTCTCGACCGGCGGCGCGCTCTACGGCGAACCCGAGTACCTGCCCTGCGATGAGTCGCACCCAATCAGACCCCTATCCGTCTATGGCGCAAGCAAGTTCGCCCTTGAGCACTACACGCGCATCATCGCCGAGGCGAATGGCATCGACTACACAATCCTCCGCCCCGGAAACGTCTACGGCCCCGGCCAGGACCCACACGGCGAGGCCGGCGTCGTTGCCATATTTGCCCTGAGAATGTTGGCCGGCCAGGACATCACCATCTACGGCGATGGCCAGCAGGAGCGGGATCTGTTCTACGTCAGCGATGTCGTTGACGCCGCAATGGCCGCCGCGCGTCCCGATGCTCCCTCTTCCGGAACATTCAATGTCGCAAGCGGCGGGCCCACGTCCGTGAACGACATCTTCTCCCTGCTCGCGGGGGAGACCGGCTACGATCGCGCGCCGGTCTACGTCCCCGAGCGGCCCGGCGAGGTTCGCCGCATCTATCTGGATATCAGGAGGGCTCGTCAGGAGCTCGGATGGGAGCCCCGCGTCGAACTCCGTGAGGGTATCGCCCGCACCGTCGCCGCGCTGCGTGGCCAAATGGCGGAGCGTCCCAAAGCCGGGTCAACAACCGACTAGAGCAGGATCACGACTTGAGACACAGTACTGACATGCCCCCATCTATACCGCCGCCCGGTCAACCCACCGCGCTCCTCCAACGACTACGCGATGGCGAGTTCATCACGACGGTCGAAGTCCATCCGCCACGCGGATTCGCCCTCGCCAACACCCTGGACAGCCTCAAATCGCTCCTGGAAAAAGTCCACATTGATGCGTTTAACGCGACCGATGTCCCGCTCGCGCAGGCCCGCATGAGCGCCGTCGCTCTAAGCGTCCTCCTGCAACAGCACACGGGGGTGGAGGCCATCCTTCACGCCGCCACGCGCAACCGGAATGTCCTTGCGCTACACTCAGACCTCATCGGCGCCCACGCCCTCAACGTCCGTAATGTCTACGTGTTTCGCGGCGATAACCCATCCATCGGCGACTACCCTGACGCGAGTAGCCTGTCGGACGTGACATCGTCCCAATTCATAGGCGCACTCAGCCGGTTGAACGCGGGCGAGGAGGTGGCGGGGCACAGCCTGCCTGAGCCTGCCTCATTCGCCATCGCCTGCGCGCTCAGCCCCAACGCGCCGAATATCGATGAAGAACTGGCCAGCCTGGAACGCAAGGTTGATGCCGGGGCGCATTACGTGATCACGCAGACCGTCTTTGATCCCGAGCCTGTCCGCCGCTACCATGACCGGCTCGGCGGATTCCCTCTGCCCGTCGTGCTCGGCGTCCTGCCACTGCAGAGCGCCCGCCATGCCGAGTTCCTGCACAACAACGTTCCCGGTATGCTCATTCCCGAACCGACAAGACGACGGCTGCGAGAAGCGGGTGAAAACGGACGCGCCGAGGGAGCTGCCATTGCGCGGGAATTGATTGATGACGTACGCGGCATGGTCGCCGGCGTCTACATGATTCCCTCGTTCGGACGATATGAGGTTGTGGCCGATGTTCTGGCCGGCGATTAGTTGAACGCTCAGAAAGTCATGAGCGCGTGGATCGGGTAATTTCCCAACCGTTCACGCCCTGACAAGTCAGTCAGTTCGATCAACACAGCGGCCCCGACCGTTATGCCGCCCGCCTTCTTCACCAGGTCTTCCGCTGCCTTGAGCGTGCCACCGGTTGCGAGCACATCGTCCACAAGGACGACACGTTGTCCGGGCAGAATGCCATCCTCGTGGATCTCAACCTGGGCCGTTCCGTACTCAAGCGCGTACTCGACACTTAGGGTGCGAAAGGGCAGCTTGCCAACCTTGCGCACAGGCGTCAATGCGATGCCCAACTGATGAGCGATGGGAGCGCCAAAGAAGTACCCGCGCGCTTCCACCGCCACAATCACGTCGGCGGAAAACGGCTCAATTGATCGGGCCATACCGTTGACTGCCCACGCGAAGCCGCTGGGATTGTGCAACAACGGCGTGATGTCTCGGAAGAGAATGCCCTGTTCAGGAAAATCAGCAATCTCGCGTATCAGATGGTCGTAATCAGACATGTATGCCCCCGCTCGGTGTGTATCATCCATCGTGTCACGTAGAGGATAGTTCGCTCAACCACCCTGGGGGATAGATGACAATGAATCAGACCGCAAGAGCAAACGGGACGTGGGCGGCAATCATACTCGCCGCGGGCCGCGGAACACGCATGGCAACAACACGTCCCAAGCTGTTACATCCGGTAGGCGGGGTACCCATGATCAATCGCGTCCTCAATGCCGTCGGAGACGCGGGCGTCACCGACACGACCATCGTCCGCGATCCGTCCCCCACCCTGCCGTCCACCCTCGGCCTTATCTACCCTTACATAATCCAACCCACTCCCAACGGCACCGGCGATGCGCTCCGAGCGCTCTTTGAGGCCGCCACACCCGGCTCCGACACCTTGCTCGTCCTCAACGCCGATCTCCCGCTCATCACCGCCGAGTCCCTGCTGGCGCTTCAGCGCGTCCACGAATCTGAACCCGATGCCGTCCTCACTTTCCTGACCTTTGACGCCCCTGCTGATTCCGATGCCGGCCGCATCCTCCGTTCTGCCGACGCCGCAGTTCAGGAGATCATCGAGACCACGGGCCCCCGTCACGGCGACGCCCCCACTGAGTCCAACGTCGGCGTGTACGCCATTGACGTCGCATGGGCACGGGAAGCCCTGCCCCGCCTCCCTCTCCACGACAACGGCGAATACTACATCACAGACCTCGTGGCGATGGCAGTGGCGGACGGACATCCGGTTCAGGCAATCGCCTTGGGCAGTTCCGATGAGGCAATCGGCGTGAATACCCTCGTCGACTTGGCCAAAGCGGAGCAGGTGGCCCGCCGCCGCGCGCTCGAAGCCCTGATGTTGTCCGGCGTCACCATCCAGGACCCCGCCTCCACGTACATCGACGACGCTGTCAGCATCGCACCGAATACCGTCATCCATCCCAACACGCATATCTACGGCAAGTCCGTCATCGGCGCGGCCTCCGACATTGGTCCCGATGCGCACATTGCGGACTCCATCGTCGGTGAGCGTTGCTCCGTTCGCGCCTCCTGGCTGGACGGTGTCACTCTTGAAAACGGTGTCTCCGTGGGCCCGTTCGCCCGCCTCCGTCCCGATACACACATCGGAGAGGACACGCACATCGGCAGCTTTGGCGAAATCAAGGCAAGCCGCTTCGGACGCAGCGTGGCGATGGGACATTTCGGCTACGTCGGCGATTCAGAGATAGGCGACGACGTGAACATCGGCGCGGGGGCGGTCACGTGCAACTACGACGGCGTGGACAAGCACCGCACCATGGTTGGCGACAACGCGTTCATCGGCAGCGGCAGCATGTTGGTCGCGCCCGTTGAGATTGGCGCAGGCGCTTACACGGCGGCGGGATCAGTTGTCACGAAGAACGTGGCCGCAGGCACGACTGTGGCCGGCGTCCCTGCCAAGCCTATACGCCGCTAACCAGCCCGAGAACGGCCCCTACCGCCACCACGCCGCCTGTCACGGCAACGAATGGCGCGAGTTTCACGCGGCTCGCCCACGCGAGAACCGTCCGAATAGCGACGGCTCCTACCGCCGCCGCCGTCACTAACCCTATGACGGCGGGTAGGCCAAACTCCATGTCCGACGCAAACAACGCAAGCGCCCCCGCGCCCAGGCTCGCCGGGATGCCCATCAGCACGCTCAGAATCACCGCCTCACGATGAGTGGAACCCCGCGCTAACAGCGTCGCCACCGTCAGTCCCGTCCGACTCAAACCCGGAATAACCGCGAGCCCCTGCGCCGCACCAACGAGGACGGCGTCTGCCAAATCAACATTTTGCCTGGCCCGCAGTCCTTCCGTTCGGCGACGAATAACCCACGCCGTCACCAGCATCGCAACGCCAATGACGACCATGATCACCGCGCCAAACCTATCCGCCGCCTCTCCAAGCACAAGAAATAGCGGCACACCAACCACGCCCGTCACCACAGTGCTCAGGACCAGGAATGGAACGGGTTGTGGTAGTGACCGGGGCGTCGCTGCTGCCTCGCGGAGAATCTCGATAATCTCGCCGCGCAGAGCTCCTGTCGCGGAAACCGCCGTCCCGACGTGCAGCCACAGCGCGATTGCAATTGCATCGGAGGCTGAGACGCCATCAAGCCATGTCGCCGCAACTGAAACGACACCCTGAGAACTAACAGGGATCCACTCAGTGATTCCCTGGATAACGCCGAGAAGAAAGGCAGACCAAGCGGACACAGCAACCCCCTGTTGATTGTAGGGGGCGGGGCGCCCTCACCCCAGCCCCGTCATTGCCGCCTCACCCCCGTCATTCCCGCGAACGCGGGAATCTTAGCCCCCATTGCGCCCATCAACCTCTGTATCGCCCTTCCCCTCATTCCGGCGCAGGCCGGAATCCATCCCGCCACACGCAGGGTGGCCACAAAGTCCCCTCCCCCTTGCCGGGGGACGGCTAGGTGTACTTCTCAGGGACGTTGTTGACAGGTTGGCGGGGGAGGTCCCGCGTCAGCACGGGTGGGGGTGGCTACGCCCTAAAGCAAAGGCTGGGATGAGGGTTGGCTCCGGCGTTGGCCGGGAGGCCGGCGGAAGGGCGGATCGAGGTAGATGAGATCGACGGACTCGTTCGGGATGTGCTCCCGCATGATGGGGAGGTTGTCTCCGAAGTGGAGTTTGTTGGTGTGGGTGGGGGTTGGTGGGGGGGTCATGGGGTAAGTATGCGCCTATGGCTTGGTGCGGATGTACTGCGCACTAAGTTCGATCATTTTGGCGGCCTCGCCGATGCGATCATAGTTAGGGTCGCCATAGTTTCTCAACCATTTAAGCAGTTCCCCTGCTGTGTGCTTATTCCATTTCTCAATCCTGTTTGAAAGAAATTCGTAATTCTCCGGTGCGTTTCCTTCTTCTAATGCACGCAGTTCAGTCATTATCCCGTTCCGGTCCCTTCTTGTCTTGCTACGAACAATATCCGCTCGATAGAGATTGGGCGCGGTGATTCTAAGAACACCTAACAATATCTCTCGTTCCTGCTCATCGAGTTGCCTATTGAGCAAGTAGTCTGACAGCCAATCAATCACTTCGCGGGCGCGAGCGTCACCTTCCAAGAACCTATAGAACAAGTCTTGGTTCTGTTCTTTGAGAAAAATCAAGGTGACGATTTCGACCGATTGGATACCTTGCCTCCCCTTCAATTGTCGTGCCACCATGCTCAGCAACCGAATGCAGTTGTGTGCAGCCCGCAGTGATGAATTGGTCAACCCGACTAGTATGGGAAGGTAGTCATGGATATGGCGGAAACTTCTCTCCGCCTCAGGTATGTCCGCCAACTCCCCTGAAAAGAACGCCGGCAATCTATATTTGTCTATCAGATGTCGTGTAAACTGCGCTAAATCTGCGGGAGGGAGACTTAGTTCCAGGTCAAAGAAGCGGTCGAGATATGTGTCGCCGTCTATGTCGCCGTAGATCGACTTCAGGGACTTAGCCATTTCATCCCGGTTTATGCCGAAGATGAAAAGGAGGTTTGGCACCTCAAAGATATGCTTGACCCGTTCCATGAGTTCGATGGCGAACGTTGGGCGGCAACGATCCAGCTCATCGACAATGAAGACAAGTGGCCGACCTTTTTGGGCACCTGTTACGCGAGTGGCCAAGTCAGTGAGTTTTCGTTTCAACTCGGTTCTCGTCTTGACCAAGTCCGCATACGTGTCTGCCAAAGTGCGCTGACCTTCAAGAGCTGCACCAAAGTCCAAGCCCGTGACTTGCTTCACTGCGACGACTGGCAATTGACGAACCAGTTTCGAACCCGTATTGAGCGTACTCTTTACGAGCCTGCTATAGCGCCTGCCCTTTAAGTCTTGCGCCAACTGTCCGAGGATTGCGAGCAGGGGGTCTTGGAGAAAGTCGTCTTCCCATGCGTTGAAATAGATGGCCTCAAAGCCATTTTCCTTGAGGTGCCAACGCAATCGTGTGAGAAAGAACGTCTTACCAGTACCCCAATCCCCGTGAATGCTGATCGTCGATAGACCTCGTGGGTCCGCTATTATGCTGGCCACGTTCTCCGCCATTTCCTTGCGCCCTAGTGCATCGCCCTCCCAGATGTCCTCACGGTTGACTTCTTGCTCAGGCGTCTTCATCCAGGGTGGCGGCTGTTGTTCGGCCTGTTCTGTCTGGTTGGTCACGTCTGACTCCTAGTGTGGTAGAAGGGGTTGGCCATTTGTTCGGATTATGGCATTCGGATATGGTTTGTGTCCACGAATTTTTGCTGCGCCAAGCATGACAAGGGGGCGGCGTTGTTGGCGCTACGGAGTTTGGTTGGGGAATGGAGGCTTTAGATTCCTCGGCTGCGCTCGGAATGACAGAGCGGGGGGCGGCGCCGGAGGAGACGGGGGGTGTCCCGGTGGGTTCCGGCTTTCGCCGGAATGAGGGGTGTGGCGGTACGGGGTCTGGGTTGGCTGTAGGGATCAGTAGAAGAACTTCTCAATGACGAACCGGGAATAAATGGCTAAGCCAACACTTACAACGCCGACCAGAAAGATCTCCAGCAAATTGTAGTCGCCGTGCACACCGCCACCAAAGACGCCAATACGCCAGGCTATATAGGCCGCAGCCAAAGAAAGAATCAGAAATGATACTAGTTCGGGCAAACTGATTCGCGGCATGATCCAGCCCTCCTATAATCCTTCAGTTCGACAAAGTGTCATGTCTGCGCCTCTGGCATTCATCCGCACGAGGCTAGTCAAAGCTCTTAGGCGCACGCATGATCGTCACCCTCAATGTACCGCACGAATGTTCCATTTGCAAGAACGCCGCCGGGCGGCGGTGGGGCGAGGGTTGTGGCCCTGTCGGGCCACGCGGTGGATTCCGGCCTCCGCCGGAATGACGGTGGGGGGCGGTACGGGGGGTGGTTGGCGTAATACGATACAGATTCCCGCGTTCGCGGGAATGACGGCGGGGGGGCGCGGGGTATGATTGGGGTGAGGGGTGTGAGAGATGTGCGGGATTATGGGGTATACGGGGCATCGGCAGGCTATGCCGATTGTGCTTGACGGCCTTTCTCGCATTGAATACCGGGGGTATGACAGCGCGGGTATTGCCATCCTCGGGCCTTCGGGCGTGTTTGGGACGAATAAGGCTGTAGGGAAGCTGGATGCTTTGCGGGCAGACCTTGAGGGTTCGTTCGTTTCCGGGACGCTCGGCCTCGGTCACACACGATGGGCAACACACGGCGCGCCCTCTCTCGCCAACGCCCACCCGCACATGGATTGCACGGGTCGCGTCTCCGTGGTCCAGAACGGCATCGTCGAGAATTACAGCAAGCTGGCCGCCCAACTCACGTCGCGCGGCCACAAATTCACCTCCCAGACGGACACTGAAGTTCTGCCCCACCTCATCGAAGAGGCGCTGGATCGTGGTCTGGATCCCGTCGACGCCATCACATCGATACTGCCGGATATGCACGGCGCGCTGGTCTTTCTGGTGGCCTGCGCGCAGAAGCCGGACACATTGATTGCCGTCCGAACCGGAAACGCAGGCGGCCTCGTGGTTGGCCTGGGCGACGGCGAGACGTTCGCCGCAAGCGATCTGCCCGCCCTGGTGCCGCTCACACGCCGGGCCATGCCGCTGAATAACGGTGAACTCGCCGTGCTTCGCCCCGGCGGCATCGAGGTCTCAACCCTGGACGGCGAACCGGTAACACGCGAGTACCTGGAGGTCACGCGCGACCCGCTCCGCGCCGCAAAGGGGATGTATAAGCACTTCATGCTCAAGGAGATCATGGAGCAGCCGCAGGCCCTGACCGATGCGTTGCGTGGCCGCGTTGATTTGGAGTCGGGCCGACTTGAGCCGGACTACAGTCCTTCGCTGTCAGAACGCCTCGCCAAGGCGCGTCGAATCGTCCTGACAGGCTGCGGCTCCAGCTATCATGCCGCTCTTGTTGGGCGACACTACTTTGAGATGCTGTCCGGCGTAACTACTGACGTAGAGATCGCCTCTGAGCTACGGCATCGAAGCTCTCGCCTCGGAGAGGGCGACCTGCTCATCGCAATCACGCAGTCCGGCGAGACATTGGACACACTGGCCGCGTTGGAACACGCGTCTAGCGTCGGGGCCGAATGCATCGCCGTGACAAACGCGCTTGACAGTGAGGCGGCGCGCATCGCATGCGACACCATGGATATGCGTTCCGGCCTCGAGGTGAGTGTTGCCGCGACCAAGAGCTTCACGTCGGCGATTCTAAGTCTCTATTTGCTGGCAATTGACGCCGCCGCGGGTCGCGGGGCACTGGATGAGAGCGAGATTAGTCGTCATCTGCTTGACCTGGAGCGCTTGCCGGGTATCGTCAGCGAAATCCTGGAGCGCGGCGCTGCCATTCGGGAGATTGCCGAGCGCCTGACGGTGAATGCGAATTGCCTGCTGCTTGCGCGCGGCCCGCTCTACCCCATCGCGTTGGAGGGCGCCCTGAAACTCAAGGAGGTTGCGTACATTCACGCAGAGGGCGGGGCGGGCGGCGAGATGAAACACGGCCCCATCGCGCTCATCGACCAGTCAATGCCTACAATCGCGCTGGCCTGTGAGGGCGGACTGCGGGATCGGATGGCGATTAACATATCGGAGATTAAGGCGCGGGCCGGACACGTTATTGGCGTGCTGACTGACGGGGATGATGAGCTTGCCAATCAGGTAGACGAGGCCATTTTCATACCGCCCACGCCGCCGCGCCTCGTGCCCATCGCGGCTACAGTGCCGTTGCAGATGCTGGCCTATGAGATTGGGCTGCTGCGCGGCGCGGACATCGACCAACCCAGGAACCTGGCGAAGTCAGTGACGGTGGAGTAGCGGGAATCCATCCTGCGCGTCTGATTGATGGACATTAGTCATATTGTCTGTACAATATAGTCGTGGAGTATGAATGGGATGCGTCGAAGAGCGCTGCTAACGTGCAGGCAGGCCGTCCCGGCTTCGCGATAATCGAGGAGTTTGAGTGGGAAACGGCAGTGGTCTTCCCAAGCCCGCGCCATGGTGAACCCCGGTGGGCCGCCATTGGGCAAATTGGAAATCGACTGTACTTTGTGGTTTACACCAACAGAGACCGGCGGAGACGCATCATAAGCCTGAGAAGAGCTCGCAAGACAGAGGAACAACGCTATGCCGAGGCTTAAGCCTGACCACATCAGTCCCACGGACGAGGAGGAGGCCGAGATTCAGCGGCACATTGCCGAGGATCCCGATACTTGGGAATTGACGGACGAGGATTGGGCGCGCGCGCGCCCAGCGATGGAGGTGCATCCGGAGTTGGTGGAGTGGTCGCTTGGCAGGCGCGGCAAGCAGAAAGCCCCAACAAAGGAAAAGGTCACCGTGCGGCTGGACACGGACATCGTTGCCCATTTTCGAGAAAGTGGAAAGGGCTGGCAGACGCGGCTGAACGACGCTTTGCGCCGGGTCATCAATTCATAAGTGGGTGGTGGAGCGGGGGACGGGAATTGAACCCGCGACAACCTGCTTGGAAGGCAGGAGCTCTACCACTGAGCTACCCCCGCTTGAGTACTATTATGGTGGATTCCCGCCTTCGCGGGAATGACGGGGGTTTTTGCTACCCCGTCCGCTCTGTTTGACTGACCTACTCTATCTCTTGTCCGGCCTTTGGATTCCCGCCTTCGCGGGAATGACGGAGGCTTTCGCTACCACCGCCCGCTCTGTTTGACTGACCTACTCTATCTCTTGTCCGGCCCTTGGATTCCCGCCTTCGCGGGAATGACGGGTGCTTTCGCTACCACCGTCCCGCCCTGTTTGACTGACCTACTCTATCTCTTGTCCGGCCTTTGGATTCCCGCCTTCGCGGGAATGACGGAGGCTTTCGCTACCACCGCCCGTTATTTCATTGTATGGGTTAGCGCCGAGCGCCGGATGGCCCGATGGATTCTGGCTTTCGCCGGAATGAGGGGGCGGGTTAGCGTTGGACGGACTGCGGCAGGTTGACTTCAATTTCTATCATTTCTGCGATGGGAGGGGACCAGCCCTCTTCTTCGTCGGTGGGGTCATCGGGGTATTCTGCGGCTAGTTCGGCGTCGGATGCGACTTCGGCTGCGATGGCCTCTTCAGGCGTCTTGCACTTGGGCCAGGGGAATGGTAGCCGAGTTCTCTCCCAATCTTCGAGGTGGCCTTCAAGTGCCTCCCGTATCCGACGCCGCTGCTCGTCAAGGCTTCTTCCAGAGCTGGCACAGCCGGGCACGTCCGGCGACCACCCATTCCAGTTGTTGGGGCCTTCAGACATCAATATGGCGTATCTGAGTTTCATCAGTAGCGCTCCCTCAAGCCAGCCTGCCTCATTATATCGGCCCATCTCTTACGTTTGACGTCCTCGCCCGGTCGACCGTCAACAGTGACTTTACCTCGCTTGGTGGGATGGTAATAGTAGTTGTGCCCACCACGCGAATAGGAATAGTACCAACCGTCTCGTTCTATGAGCCGTATCGCGTCCCGGTACTTCTTTGCCACGGGTCAATAAGGAAATTCTTGACCGCCCTGCTGCCGCTCAGCGTTGGACGGACTGCGGCAGGTTGACCTCAATTTCGATCATTTCTGCGATGGGAGGCGACCAGCCCTCTTCTTCGTCGGTGGGGTCATCGGGATATTCTGCGGCTAGTTCGGCGTCGGATGCGACTTCGGCTGCGATGGCCTCTTCAGGCGTCTTGCACTTGGGCCAGGGGAATGGTAGCCGAGTTTTTTCCCAATCGTCGAGGTGGCCTTCAAGTGCCTCCCGTATCCGACGCCGCTGCTCGTCAAGACTTCTTCCAGAGCTGGCACAGCCGGGCACGTCCGGCGACCACCCATTCCAGTTGTTGGGGCCTTCAGACATCAATATGGCGTATCTGAGTTTCATCAGTAGCGCTCCCTCAAGCCAGCCTGCCTCATTATATCGGCCCATCTCTTACGCTTGACGTCCTCGCCCGGTCGACCGTCAACAGTGACTTTACCTCGCTTGGTGGGATGGTAATAGTAGTTGTGCCCACCACGCGAATAGGAATAGTACCAACCGTCTCGTTCTATGAGCCGTATCGCGTCCCTATACTTCCTTGCCACGGGTCAATAAGGAAATTCTTGACCGCCCTGCTGCCGATCAGCGTTGAACAGATTGCGGCAGATTTACCTCAATCTCTATCATTTCCGCGATGGGAGTGGACCAGCCTTCTTCCTCATCTGTGGGGTCATCGGGATATTCAGCGGCTAGCTCGGCGGCGAATTTGGCATCGGCCTCTAGAGCCTCTTCCGGAGTGGTGAGCTTGGGCCATGGAATCGGATCACCATACTCGGCGCACACCTCAAGGTGACCTTGCAACGCCTCACGAATCCGTCGCCGTTGCTCGTCGATATCCCTACCTGAACTGGCGCAGCCTGGCACGTCCGGCGCCGAGGCATTCCAGTTGTTTGGGCCTTCGCTCATTACGACCGCGTATGTCAGTTTCATCAGTATCGCTCCCGCAGACCGGCCTGCCTCATAATGTCCGCCCACCTCCGCCGCCAAACGTCATCACCGGGATGGCCATCAATTGTTACTGTCCCCGGTTTGGTCGGGTGGTGATAGTGGCGGTGGCTGCCCCGTGTGCGGACATAATACCAACCATCCCGCTGGACTATCCGTATCGCGTCCCTATACTTCCTTGCCACGGCTACTGATAGTCGCCGCTACTCCCTGACTCTCGATCGCGGGCCGAATGGTTCCGGCTGGAAGGGGCCGTCGCGGACCTGTAGGAACGCTCTCAGGCCGCCCTCTTTCTGGGCGTCCATCATCTCCCGCTTGAAATCCTCCCGCTGCGAGCTCTGAGCATGCGCCGAAAGCTCATCGTTGAGGACGAGCGCGTTCCGCAGGCCCATCATCTCAAGGCCCATCGTGGCGACGTACAGGTTGATCTTCACCGTCTCCGGCGACACCAGCGCGATTCGCTCGACGACGCGGAAGCAGTGCTCAAGCAGTTCGTCACCGGGCACTACCCCATTCACCAGCCCGATTCGCAGCGCCTCCTGCGCGTCAAGATGGTCGCCTGTCAGGCCGTAGCGTAGGGCGTGCTTGTAGCCCGCGTTGAGCGTCCAGAAGAAGTTGGTGTTGGAGATCATGCGGATTTCCGGCTGCGCGAACACCGCCTCTTCCGCCGCATATGTCATGTGGGAGGCAAGGGCGTACCAAGAGCCGCCGCCCATGCACCAGCCATTGACGGCGGCGATGACGGGCTTGGTCAGCTCCCAGATCTGCAGCAGCTTGGCCGTCTCGCCTCGAGACCGATCGCGCCAGTCATCCAGCAACGCAGCGGCGCTCCACCCCTCCGGCATTCCATACGGCCACACAGTCTCACCCCGACCGCCACCGATGTCATACCCGGATGAAAACGCCCGCCCCGCCCCCGTCAGCACGATGGCGCGCACCTCAGGGTCGTTTTCCGCTTCGGTTAACGCCTCGGAGACTTCGTGCTCTAATTGGCGGCTAATAGCGTTCAGCGTCTCGGGTCGATTCAGCGTAATCAGCACGCCGTTGCGCTGCTTTTCATACAAGACGGTCTCATAGTTGGCCATCGGTTTGCTCGCTTTCTGTCAGGGATTGTTTCCCACATGGTAGCAAAGGAGGCGAGTGGGGGTGTGATTCTGAGAGAAGGGATGGACTTGGAGGTTCATGGTGTTGGGCGTGACCTGGCTTGGCCTGCGAAATACGGTTCAGATTCCCGCTTTCGCGGGAATGACGGGGTGTAGGGCGGAATGATGGGGGGAGTTACTGCCCTCTCGCCGCAATTGCCAGAGCCTCGATGATCTCTCCGGTGGCGGCTGTGCCACCCAGGATTAGGTCAACAATGCGTAGCGTTGGAGCTTGCAGGTCCGGCGCCCATGACGCCGTCCCATCCGATGCCACGATGACATCGAGGTCACGTACGTTGGCGTCGAACGCGGTGTGCAGGACACAGGCGTAGGTTATCGTTCCCGCGAGTATGACGGTGCGGATGCCGCGCCGTCGGAGGGCTGTTTCAAGATCGGTCCCAAAGAACGCGGAGAAGCTGCGCTTGGTAACGACGTATTCGTCGGGCTGCGGCGCAAGCGCGTCGTGAATCTCCGCCCCCCATGTGCCCGGCATCAGCGCCGGCCCGCCCGGCGCATCGGCCACCGCGCCAAATGTCTGCGCGACGACGTTGTGTATCAGATGCACTGCGTCGGGAGAATCATCCCGCTCGATCCGGGTATGGACGATGAAAAGCCCCGCCGCCCGCGCCGCCTCCAGCAGCGATGCCATCGCCGGAATCCCGTCCGTCACCAACGACGGCTCCAAACCCAGAGGCGCAACGCGTTCCGCCGCTTGGCCATAAAACCCGTCCGGATGGCAGAAGTCGTTTTGCATATCGACCATGACGAGGGCGGTGGTTTGGGGGTCAATCTGGGAATTCATGGGGCTGCGTTACCTGCTTTGTCTTGCGGAATGGGATTCAGATTCCCGCGTTCGCGGGAATGACGGAAGGGTGGGCGGGAATGACGGAGGGTGGGGGACATTACGGACACCTGATGGATTCCCGCGTTCGCGGGAATGACGGAAGGGTGGGCGGGAATGACGGAGGGTGGGCGGGAATGACGGAGGGTGGGCGGGGGTGGCGGCGGGTGGGCGGGGGTGGCGGAGGGTGGGCGGGGGTGGCGGCGGGGCGGCGGCCGTCTGCTTGGGCGGGCGTGGCCGTTCATGATGAGTTGAGGGGCGGGGTTTCCCCCGCCCCTCTCTTGCCTTGACTGTGACTTGTTAGTCCCTGTTGGCTGCCGACCTTGGCCCGAAGGGTTCCGGCTGGAATGGGCCGTCACGCTGTTGCAGGAAGCCGCGCATGCCGCCGCTTTCGCGCGCCTCTTCGAGGGGACGCATGATGTCCTCGCGCTTCGAGGCGTGCGCGAACGCGGAGAGTTCGCCGTTCAGGATCAGCGCGTTCCGCAGGCCCATCATCTCCAGGCCCATCGTCGCGACGTAAAGGTTGATCTTCACCGTTTCCGGGGAAACCAGCGCGATGCGCTCGCCGATCTTGATGCACTCTTCGACGAGGTCGTCCTGCGGGATGATCTGGTTGATGATGCCGATTCGCAGCGCCTCTTCCGCGTCGATGTGGTCGCCGGTGAGGCTGTAGCGCAGGGCGTTCTTGTAGCCCGCGTTGAGCGTCCAGATGAAGCTGGTGTTGGAGATCATCCGCACCTCGGGCTGCGAGAACACGGCGGTCTCCGACGCGTAGGTCATGTGGGAGAACAGCGCGTACCACGACCCGCCGCCCATGCACCAGCCGTTGACGGCTGCGATGACAGGCTTGGTCAGCTCCCATAGGTGCAGGAACTTGGTTGGCTTGTCCCGTTCACGCCAGTTGTCCAGCATCTCAGCGATGTTGGATCCCTCCGGCAGGCCATACGGCCACACCGTCGGCGCGCGGCCACCAGCGATGTCGTAGCCCGCCGAAAACGCGCGACCCGCGCCCGTCAGGACGATGTACCGAATCTCGGGATCGGCCTCTGCCTCATCAAGCGCGACGTGAAGCTCATCCTCGAGATCACGGCTCAGCGCGTTCAGCGCCTCAGGGCGGTTTAGTGTGATCAGCACGCCCTTCCGCTGCTTGTCATACAGGATGTTCTCGTAGTTGCCCATTTGTTTCCCCTCTCCTTCTTGTCTCCGTCAATGCTGCCTGTTTGGTGTTGTCTTGCCTACTAGTCTCTCACCTTGGAGCGCGGCCCGAACGGCTCCGGCTGGAATGGGCCGTCGCGTGTTGTCAGGAATGAGCGTAGGCCACCCTGCTCCAACCCATCAAACATATCCTTCCGGTAGTCCGCACGGCTCGACGAGTGCGCCAGCGCTGAAAGCTCGCCATTCAGCTTGAGCGCATTGGCGAGGCCCATCATCTCCAGCCCCATCGTTGCGACGTACAGGTTAATCTTCACCGTCTCCGGCGACACCAACGCGATGCGCTCCACCAGTTGGAATGCCTCTTCAAGCAGGTCGTCGTGCGGCACGATCTTGTTGACGATGCCGATACGTAGCGCCTCCTCCGCGTCGATGTGGTCGCCCGTCAGGCTGTAGCGCAGCGCGTTCTTGTAGCCGGCGGACAGCACCCAGAAGAAGCTGGTGTTGGAGATATGCCGCACCTCCGGCTGCCCGAACACGGCGTTCTCCGATGCGATTGTCATATGCGTGGCAGTTGCATACCAGGACGCCCCGCCCATGCACCAACCGTTGATCGCGCCGATGACCGGCTTGGTCAGCTCCCACATGTGGAGTAGCTTACGAATGCCGTCGCCATCATTCGTGCGCCACTGATCAAGCAAGTTTGCAGCGCTCTGACCGGGCGCGACGCCATACGGCCACACGAACTCCCGCATCGGCGCATCCGCCGCGCCAAGATCGTAGCCTGCGGAGAACGCCCTGCCCGCCCCGGTCAGTACGATAGCGCGAACCTCCGGATCCGCCTCAGCCTCATCCAGCGCCAGGTGTAGTTCACCCTCCATCTGCGGACTGATCGCATTCAGCGCCTCAGGCCGATTCAGCGTAATCAGCGCGCCTTTGCGTTGTTTCTCATACAGAACGTACTCGTAGTTGGACACTCTTTTTGTTTCTCCTTCCTGCGTTGGCTCTGCGTTTCTTGTATGTCTTTGCCCTTGTGGTTATGGATTCCCGCCTTCGCGGGAATGACGGGTGGAGTGGCGGGAATGGCGGACACCCGATGGGTTCCGGCTTTCACCGGAATGAGGGGGCGGTTCCTACGCGCGTGGCCTGGATCGCGGCCCGAACGGCTCCGGTTGGAATGGGCCGTCGCGCGCCTCAAGGTATCCGCGGAGGCCGCCCTTTTCCTGCGCATCCGTAAACGGACGCCGCCCTTCCTCGCTGACGGAGGCGTGGGCATGCGCGGACAACTCCGCGTTCAGGTTCAGCGCGTTGTGCAAGCCCATCATCTCAAGGCCCATCGTCGCGACATACAGATTGATCTTCACCGTCTCAGGCGAGACCAACGCGATGCGCTCGACGATCTTGAATGCCTCATCAAGCAGGTCAGCAGCAGGCACGACGGTATTCACGATACCGATGCGAAGCGCCTCCTGCGCGTCGATGTGGTCGCCTGTCAGCGCGTAACGCAGGGCGTTCTTGTAGCCGGCGTTGAGCACCCAGAAGAAGCTCGTGTTGTCCATGTGCCGCACTTCCGGCTGCGCGAACACGGCATCCTCAGCGGCGATGGTCATGTGTGCCGCGTTGGCATACCAGGAGCCGCCGCCCATGCACCACCCGTTGACGGCGGCGATGACCGGCTTGGTTAGCTCCCAAAGATGGAGGAACTTGCGCATGTTGTTGCGGTCTGACGTCCGCCAATGATCGAGGTGGGCGGCGGCGCTCGTGTTCTTCGGCAGCGCGTACGGCCACTCAAACTCGGCCTCGCCGGAGATGTCATAGCCGGACGAAAACGCCCTGCCCGCGCCCGTCAGCACGATGGCGCGAACCTCAGGGTCAGCCTCCGCCTCATCGAGCGCCTCATGCAGCTCTCGCTCAAGGTCCGGGCTGATGGCATTCAGCCGCTCGGGCCGATTCAGTGTGATAAGCGCGCCCCTGCGCTGCTTCTCATACAGGATGTTCTCATAGTCGGCCATTGCACAGCCCTCCCCGTTTATCCCCCGTTGGCGAGTGTCCGCCGCTCGGCAAAATGTCTCGCGCAGCGTCACCCACACTAGCCGCGAGAATAGCACCCGCTGAATACGCGCGGCAAGGGAAAGGGGGACGCCCGATGGATTCCGGCCCCGTATCAAGTACGGGGCATGCTTTCATCGGAATGAGGGGGGGCGGCTCCGCGTATAGTGGCCTTATAGCAGCTATCCTCTGACACGGAGGACTGACACATGCGCGTAACCATCCTCGGCGGCTCCGGCTTTGTTGGGCGGCACCTTGTTGCGACGCTTGCCGCAGCGGGTCACAGGCCCATCCGTGTCCTCTCACGCTCCCCTGCCCGCGTCTATGCCGACGCCCGCCGTTCGCTATCAGTTGGTTTCGACGCCATCGAAACGCTCGCATCACTCGGCAAGCTCACTGCGCCGGAGGTTGCCGAAGCCCGCGATCGCGCAGACCGCGGCGAGGCCTTGCTCCACGACGCCATTGAAATCATCGAGGGCGATGCCCGTGATTGGGACGCTGTCCGTGAGGCCGTCGCCGACGCGGACGCCGTCGTCCACGCAGTTGGCATCATCCGCGAGACCGAGGGGCGCTCATTCGCCGACACCAACATCGGCACGACACAGACCCTGATCGACGTCATGAAAGATGTTGGCGTCAACCGCCTCGTTTACATGGGAATCCTGGGAGCGTCGGACGACCCGGCGATGCCTTACGGCCGCTCGCGCTTTCAGTCGGAGGACGCGGTGATGAACAGCGGACTCGAATGGACCATCGTCAAGCCGTCCCTCGTCTTGGGAGTGTCCGATGCCGTATCGCGCCGCATGGTGAGAACGCTGCGAACCGGCCCCGCCGCCGTCCTGCCCCTGCCCGATGGCGGCCGCACCTTGATGCAACCGATGTACGTCAGCGACCTTGCGACCGTTCTTACTCTCTGTTTGATGGAGCCGGAACGCGCCGGGCAGATATACGAGATCGGCGGCCCGGAGCACATCGCCCTGCGCGACATCGCCAAGGCATTCGCCACGGAACTCAGCATCCGACGCGTTTACAACGTCCCGATGCCCCAATTCCTGCTGAACATCGGCGCGACGGTCATGTCCCGCGTCCTGAAAAACCCGCCCATAACACCCGCGGAACTGAGCCAGCTAAAGGTGGACAACATCACGACGCTCGATTCCGTGGATAGCGCCTTCGGCTTCCAACCGCGCCGCTTCGCGGATTACGTGCCTTATATCAGGGACGTTGAACCGTAGCTATTCAGCAGCCGCGCCGCTTGGCGCGGCTGAGGGACCCGCAATTGACGCAACTGTTGGCGATGGGTCTTTGTGACTTATCGCCGTTTTCGCCGCTCGCCTGCTGCGTAGGGTGTCTTTTCTCTAAGGTAGTTGTTCAGCGTGAAGGCCAGAAGCACGACTGGAATAATGACCAGGATCTTGGCTGCTTCCAGCAAGAGGCCGCCATGGAGCCAAAGGACGGCGAATAGCACAAATATGACGTTCATTGCGACAATCGTCACAATCGTAGGCAGCCAAAACTGTCGTAGTAGTCGCCATGAGACGGCTATGGCGCAAACACAAAAACCGAGCATGGGGGCGGCCGCAATCGTGATAATCTCGTCGCCGTCGACGTGGCTTGCCGTGCCACCGAACGCGTAAAGAGAGAATCCAGCCATCAACAAGGCGAGCGCGCCCAGCGCCAGGGCGTACAACATGCGCCGATCGCTCTCTAGCGGCAGGAAACCGATCGCAACTCCGCTGCCGATTGGCGCCACAGTGATCAGGATCAGGAACGCCACAATTAGGATCGATTCGTCAATTAGAATTAGGAGCAGGAATAGCAGGGCGACGGGCGCCACAAGGACTGCCACGGCAATCAGTGGCGCGGCGAAGATCATCCATGTGTGCCTCTCCTTGAACCGAGAGATGATCAACCCCATCGCGGCCATCGAGAGGGACAATACCAGTGACGTTATCCAGAAGCCAAACTGGGAATACAGTAGATTTGTCTCTGTGGAGAATGAATAGTCCAGAGGCGTGTACTCACCGACGGCATACTTCGTCCATTGCCCGTCGGGGGTTCCGACTACGACGCCCCTTAGACCCATTGCGACGATGACGTTGCCGCTGTTTGCGTCGTAGGTGATGCTGTGCGGCCGCCCCACACCGCTCACACCGTCGCCCTGTGGTGTTACTTGCCGTTGAACCCAGACGTTGCCCGCCTGTCGCAGGTAGGCTGCCGAATAGACAACTGATTCATTTCCATCAGCGCCTACAAGAACAATCTCCGGGTCTCTGATTTCGTATCGGCCATTGGGCGTTTCGACACTCTTCTCGTCCCACAACAAGCCGGTCCTTTCGGAGGAAGTATCCGGCGTCCAGTTCTTGCCGCCGTCCTCGCTCCAATAGATATACCACCCGCTCTGTTGATACAGCTCCCCTGCTAGTAGAGTCCCGCCCGCGTCCATCCCGACATTCGTAATTCCATCGCTTTGAAGGCCGCACGCCATCGCCACGACCGCGAGCGCCAAAATCAGCGCTGTCGCAACTATCTCTCGCCCGCGTCTTGCCAATGGGCTCATGGGCCTAAGTGTAGGGAGTTGGATGTAAAGCGCAAAAGCCCTCGGGTAGCGATGGTGAGGATCGTCAGCTATCCGGCGAACGCGCCGGTTGCCCCTTACCCGTCATTCCCGCGTAGGCTGGAATACAGAAGACTTATGCGCGGCTTGTCGCCCTCTAGTTATCGCGTGAACGGGCCAGTTGTGAGATGAACTGCTCTATCGGGAACGCCGGGAGCGATACTATCTGTATCGTGCCTCGCGCGCCCAGTTCCAGCGATACGCGCGCTATCGTCTCATTGTCCGGGGCCTCAACGATGTTGACGAAATCATAGATGCCCAGCACGGCGTATTGCGCGGTGACCTTCGCCCCCCACGATTCGATCTCACGGTTTACTTCCTGGATCCGCTCCGGGCGGTGCTTGACGGTCTTCCGACCCTCATCCGTCAGCGTGCTCAGCAACACATACGTCCCCATCTAATTGGCCTCCCTAAATCTGCTTGATTCCGACTGCTTTCCCGATGTAGTCCCCAATTGAGAATCGTAGGTACGGCGACCCTGCCTGTCAACGTGCGGCCATCGCTCCATCCAGGAACATCGCCGTCGCTTCCGCCAACGCAGGCCTGCTCGTTTGCCACGCTCGGTCCGCTCCCTCTAGCGCCAGCGCCGTAACGTCCGGCCTGCCTAGCCCGTCAACCCATTCGCCTAGCCGCTGCGGCGTCGTCAGGCCATCGTCTCCGCCCAATAGAAACCGCACCGGCACCTTAACTTTCTCCATACCGCCCTCGGTTGGAATGCCGATCAGCGGAATATCCAGTATCGGCGAGACGGCGACGACCGCCCGCAGTCCTTCCGGCTCGCGCGCCGCGACTCGCAGCGCCACGGCTGCGCCGAACGAGTACCCCACGATTCCGATGCGTTCCCCGTCCACGCCCGGCCACGCTCGCAGCATCTCAATCGCCGCGAGCGCGTCATCTGTCTGCCCCTGCCCCAGCGCGTTCTCGCCCTGCGAGTCTTCCACGCCACGATAGTTGAACCGGAACGAGACAAACCCTCGCGGTGTCACCTCCCGCGTCAACGCTTCGATGACCGTGCTGAGCATCGTCCCGCCCAAGTGTGGCTCCGGCGCGCAGAACACCACGCCCGGCAGATCGCCGCTGCCCTCCGGAATCTCCTCTCCGGTTGGCTCGGCGAGGATTCCCTCCAGCGTCAGGTCGTCCGTTGAAAAGAAATTGATGGCCGTCTGTTTCACCTCGGCGCAGCTCACAGACCGTACGGAAGACGCTGCGCAAGAAGATCCGGCAGCCCCGCCGCCGTCATGTCCTGCTGCACCGTCTCAATGTCGTACTCAACACGCAGATGCGTCAGCGTTCCCGCTTCGTGATCCAGGATTGCGTATGAGGCGCGTGGATCGCTGTCCCGCGGCTGACCAACACTCCCGGGATTCACGATGAGCCGCACCGCGTTTGGCAGGTTGATGATTGCGCCATGCGAAAGCCGCATCGAGGGATTGATAATCGGGGGGCGATCATTGTCCGATATGACCTCACCAAATATGAGCGGCAGGTGCGAATGTCCCAACAGCAGGAACCGCGTCTCCAGCAGCGCGAATGATCCCCGCGCGCCCTCCTCATGCACCACGTATTCCCAAACCGGATCACGCAAGGAGGCGTGAACCAGTGTGAAATCCCCCTCCTTGACGACGCTGGGCAGTCCTCGCAGATACTCGCGGTTGCTCTCGGTCAACTGCTCGCCGTTCCACGCGCACGCCGTTGAGGCCTCCTGGTTGAACATGGACAGAGACGTGGCGCCGATCGCTCCAAGATCGTGATTCCCTGCCACGCTTATGTGCTCGAAGCCGCGCAGGGTGTCCAGGCACTCGTTGGGTCGCGGCCCGTACCCCACCATGTCTCCCAACGACCAGATGTTGTCGACAGGCCCGCGCTTTTGCGCATCGCGCAACACGGCGTCAAAGGCGACGATGTTGGAGTGAATGTCTGAAACGATTAGTGTACGCATGGCAATCGATATCCAGAGTGTAACCCGGAGCTATATTGGCGACTGCGGGACGTAGGCGTTACGACCCGCCGCCAGGTCAGCCAGGAAACTGTCCGCCCAACCCTTGGCGGTGTGTGCCTGCACATCCTCATTCAGGTTCTGCCACCGATGCCGCCGCTCGCGTAGGGTCATCGAAAGCGCGCTGTGCAAAGCCTCTGCCGTCCCCTCAATGTCATATGGATTCACGATCAGCGCGTCCTGCATCGTGTCCGCGGCCCCGCAGAATCGCGACAAGATCAGCACGCCGGGATCACGCCCCTGAGACGCCACGAATTCCTTGGCAATCAGGTTCATACCGTCCCGTAGCGGCGTCACGAGGCACACGTCCGCCTCCCTGAAAAAGTGCGCCAACTCTTCCTGGGTGTACGAACGATACAGGTAGTGAACCGGCACCCATTCCGCCTCCGCGAACCGTCCGTTGATGCGCCCGACAAGCCTGTCGACCCGCTCGCGCTCCTGCACATATTCCGGCACGCGACTCCGCGACGGCGCGGAAATCTGGATCATCGTGACCTTGCCGCGAACGGCCGGATACCTGTCCAGCAACGCCTCGAACGTCCGCAATCGCTGAGGGATGCCTTTCGAATAGTCGAGGCGGTCAACACCCAACACGACTTTCTTACGCTCCACGGCTCGCCGCGGCAAAAGCCGCTGCAAGATACCCAACTCCTCGGTCTCATCCGCCTCACGCGCCCATTTCTGGAACTGGGGAGGATCGGTGCCGATGGGATACACGCCTGCGCCAACGCTCCCCGTCGGCCCGTGAAATACGCCGCCATCGACGGTTCCGCCCACCTCCACCTGCAAAGTATCAAGGAGGTTATGCGCGTAACGGTTTGTGTGAAATCCAACCAGGTCGTAGCAGATCAATTCCTCAAGCAGCTGCTTTGCCCATGGAAGGATCGAAAATACCTCCGCCGCAGGAAACGGCGTATGCAGGAAAAACCCGATTTTTCCCTTCCAGCCCATCTTCCTCAGCTCGGACCCGAGCGGGATCAGGTGGTAGTCCTGCACCCAGATCGCGTCACCCTCACGCAGGAGCGGGTACAGACCCTCCGCGAATCGGTGATTTACACGCCGATAGCCTCGATATGCATCGTGCCGCAGTTGCACAAAGTTCGGAAAGGCGTGGAGTAGCGGCCACAGCGTGCGGTTGGCGAACACGGAGTAGAAGAGATTGACCTCATCTGCCGTAAGGTTCATCGCGCCGACATCGATCGCGCCGTTACTCGTTACCGTCGGCTCGACGGCCAAACGGCGTTCAGTCGTCGTCCCGCTCCACCCGAACCACAGCCCGCCGTGCTCTTCCAGTGTGGTCTGCATAGCAGAGACCAGCCCTCCGACGGGCTGATTCCGTTGATCCAGCGTCGCCGTCGGCAACGTCGACGCAGGCAGTCTGTTGGACACAACGACAAGGCGTTCCATCTGTTCCATCGCCTTGCCCCCTACCCTCGCATGACAGACATTCGTATAGCCTGCACAATACAAATCACCGGTTCCGTGGCACCCTTTAACACTAGCCCGCCGCCCCATAACGGGTCAAACACGCCGCGTGCTACACTTTTTCCCTATAGCAGCGCAGTCACGCGAAAAACGGGGGGGATACCATGCCGGAAAGCAAGTTTACCGATATCCAGGGCCTCAAGATGCATTACCTCGAATGGGGCGATCCCTCCAATCCTGACCTGCTTCTTGTGCATGGCTGGACGGGTCTCGGCGCCGCATGGGCATCTGTCGCCGAGGCGTTTCAGGATCGCTACCACATCATCGCCCCGGACAATCGCGGCCACGGCGAAACCGACAAGCCCGTCACCGGCTACATGCTCCGTGATTTCGCCACCGATATCGTCGAGCTCATAGACGTGCTCGGCCTCGAAAAGCCCGCCTATGTCGGCCATTCCTGGGGCGGCAACATCGGCACGATAATGGCCTCCGACTACGCCGACAAGATCTGCTGCGCGTTCCTCGAAGACCCCGTGTACTGGAAGATGGTCAACGTCCACGTCACCAGCCTCCCGATTGCCCTTGCCCGCCACAACAGGCCCGAAGCCGAGATACGCGCCGAGGCGCAAGAACAGGGCATGACTGAGCAGCAAGCCGACGAACTCGTCTACCGCCACCACCACTTCTCCCCTCACGCCGTCACGCGCCTCCTCACCGACAATCGCAGTTGGGCATTCCGGTGCGAGGATCACATGCGTCGCATCGCCGTCCCCACGCAGGTTCTCGTCGCGGACATCACCGCCGGCGGCTACATGCTTCCCGAGGAGCTTGAGTACTATCGCACCATCGCAACGCCGGATTTGGACTTTCGACTCTGGCCGGACGTTGGGCACGGCATGCACGCCGCCCGCCCGGATCAGTTCAACCAGGAGCTAGACGAGTTCCTAAAGAGTTGTAGCGCTTGAGCAACGGCTCCCCCTCAATAGCAGCCGCAGAAACGTCCCCGCAGTCGCGCTTTCAGACTTTCCGCGCGCTCAGCAACCCGACGTTCCGCCGTCTCTGGTTTGCGGGCTGGGTCTGGTACGTGAACCGCATGATGGAGATGGCCGTCCTGTCATGGCTGGTTCTTCAGCTGACCGATTCACCATCGCAGGTCGCTCTCGTTGGCGTGTTCCGCATGGCCCCGATGTTCCTGTTGGGGCTCATCGCCGGCAGCGTCTCCGACCGCTTCCCGCGCAAGTACGTGATGATCTCCACTCAATTCGTGAACCTCGGTGTCACTGCGGGAATGCTTGCCGTTCTTGTATTTGGACAAATCGCGCCGTGGCACGCATTCCTGGCCACATTTCTCACCGGCTGCGCGTGGGCCGTCGACTTCTCAGCCCGCCGCGCCTACTTCGCCGAGATTTTCAATGGCGACGCCCTCACGAACGCCATCTCGCTTGATGTGGTCGCGCTCACCGGCAGCAGCATCATCGGCCCCCTGTTCGCGGGCACGATTATCGAGCTGATCGACTTTTCAGGCTCCTACGCCCTGATGCTCTTCCTTTTCATTGCGGCGGGCGGAGTCCTGTTCACAATCCCCAAGACCCGATCCCTTGGGCCCAGCCAGACCTCCGTGCTACGGCACATGGCTGAGTCCGTAACCACGCTGGTTAAGAACCGCGCCCTTCTCGCCGCGCTCACCATCACCGTCAGCCTGAACTTCTTTGGATTCCCGTTCCTGACAATGGTGCCCGTCATTGGCCGCGATGTCCTTGGCGCGAACGCATTTCTCTACGGCGTCCTGGCCGCCGCCGCGGGCGTCGGCTCACTCGCGGGCGCAATACTCATCGCCTCGCGCCAGATACGTAACCACGGGCAGATTTACTCTTTGGGCGCGGCGTTCATGCTGGCGATACTCGTTCTCTTCTCGTTCTCGGAATTGTACGTGGTATCTCTCGTCCTGCTGATCATCGCCGGAATCGGCATGGCAGGATTCGCGACAATGCAACCCACAATCGCCATGCAGGCCGTCAAGCCCGAAATGCGAGGCCGCGCGATGGGCGCGGTGGCGTTGGGAATCGGCGCAAGCCCACTGGGAATGTTGACCGTAGGCTGGCTCGCGGAACAATGGACTCCTCAGCTAGCCCTCGCCGCCCTAACCGGCACAGGCTTCATAGTAGTCATGCTCCTCCGCCTGGCGCTCCCCGAACTCCGCGGCCAACCCAGATAAGACCCCTCCGCGAAGGCGGGGGCCAATCCGTAGCCGCGCTATCGCCGCGCCAGCACGCCCATCTGCGCGTACATGAAGAATGGCCAGTCGGACTCCGCGAATTTCGTCCATGCCCTGGAAATTCGCTCAAGGTCTTCCTGTTTGGCAATGCCGTACGCGAGCGCGTCAGTCCCGACGTTGGACCGGAGTATCCGCTGCGACCACATACTGCCCCACCGGCGGGCCTCTTCGCCGTCCATCACCATCACGTTGGGATGCAGTTCATAGTCAACAAAGCCGGCCTCACGCACCCAGCGGGCGAGTTGGCGTCCCGCGTCCGGCTCCGCATTGTTGTGGTAGGCAACACCGTGGTAGACGCGACTCCATTCATCGAACTCGGGGAACTTGGGCGATGGTGACATGGTTGCGTAGTCGGTGTCACGAACGGTGAGAATGCCGCCCGGCTTGAGCACTCGCCGCATCTCTTGCAGCGCCCGGGGTTGATCGGTCAGGTGCTGTAAGAGTTGGTTTGCATAGACGACATCGAACGTGCCGTCCTCATAGTCGAGTTGGTACACGTCGCCGACCTCGAATGTCACATTGTTCACATTCTCCGACGCGGCGTGGTCACGGGCTTGCGCCAGCACCTCTTCCGAGAGGTCGATTCCTGTTACCATGCCGGGCGCGACTGCTCGCGCGAGGCCGACGGTGATCGTGCCCGGGCCGCAGCCGGCATCAAGCAGCCGCATACCGGCGGTCAGGCGGGGCAGGAGGAACCAGGCGTCCACCTCCGCGCGGCGGCGCGCATGGTTTTGCACTACGGACTCGTGATGCCCGTGCGTATAGCGGTCTTGCGGAACGTCAGTCATCCACTTACCTTTCTCTCGACAGTTTAGATTCTTCACTCCGCTGCGCTCCGTTCAGAATGACATGCTCGAAACGGCAGGGGGGCGGCGTATGCTGGTTTATGGGATTTTTTGGCACGTTGGCGATTCCTGTCGCGCCGCCCGCACATGCGTTGAGCGGCGTGGGGGGATGGGCTGACGAGATTGTCAGCTTTGGCTTCATCATCGCGATAATTGCGGTGCTGATGGTGATGTCCCGGCTCGGCAAGCGCAAGCGGCTACGCGAAAAGGACAAGAATCGAGAGTAGCCTGGCCGTTGGACGCCGCGCGACCCTCCGGCCGCTCCACCGCCGTCGGCGTGATGAGCCTCCTTGTCTTTGTCCGGAGTCTGCTGGGCGCCGCCCTGAACGGTGTCCGCAATCCCGGGCACGGTGAGGTCGGCAACCAATACTATTTCCGCTTGGGGTCACACCAAACTGCCGGCGAGAATAGGTTAGTCATTTGTTTCTCTTGCCGCTTTCCTCTGATCCGAGAGTCTTGTTTCGAGGTTCGCGGTTACACGCTTGATAAAACTGATCATGTAAACACATGCCAATATTAGGGCAACATCTGAAACGACCAGAAGGCCGAGAGAAATCTGGATTAAGGGGCTATTCAACCAGATGTCTATAAACCTTGCGAAACCGAGAGGTTGGACCAAATTCGTGAACATTGGCAGTGCGAAGTCTATCCACGAGGCTGACCACGAATAGAGATTCCCAAGCAATGAAGGGAACGCCACAACCAAAATGAGGGGAAGCGCTCGTATCTTTTTTGGCGCTCTAGCGCCATCTTCAAGAGGTGCGCCGTCAGGCAGAGTCTTAGGAAGACTCTTGCTCCAGAGGTCACCAAGCGCGTGCGTGAGTTTCATCAAGCAAGATCGATCGACAGCGTTATCGTTACCGGCAGCGCGGCCTTGGAAGCCAACTGCGCCAGCATCCAATGCCCTGATGGATTCGCTGACCTGTCTGAACCAGTTCCAAGTCATGACTATACTCGCGATAAAGATGAGCAGGAAGAACAAGCCAAATCCAGAGGAGTAGAAAAAACCAAATATGATGATTATGAATAGTACATAATTAAACGCGCCGACAGTCCCTGAGCTATTCCCAGGCTCTGCTGGGGCCCAAAAGGTCAACTCGGGAAACAACTCGGGAAACAAATGGATGAGCAATGCACCCATGTCGACGACCAGGGAAACAACAAAGACGAGGGTCAGCATACAGAAAAGGAACAGAGTCGGCTTTGATCGAATGGATTTTTGTGCCTTCGATTGCATGGGGCTCTCCGATACGGAACCGAGTCCGGGCGAAGTGGTAGCACTGCACCGCAACACTACACTGGCAGTACTCTAACACGACGGATGTGGCGCCCATTATCACTTTCACTGCCTATCGCACCTTTCACCCATGAGCGGCGCGGGGGGATGGGCGGACGAGATTGTCAGCTTTGGTTTCACCATCGCGATCATTTTGGCGCTGATGGTGATGTCCCGGCTCGGCAAGCGCAAGCGGCTGCGCGAGAAAGAGCACGATGAGAAGTAGCTAGCGGCTCTCTCGGGTCATTGCCTCGGCGCGCTCCACCGCTGCTGGTGGCCGCAGGTAGAGCGGCTCAAGCGTGGCAACATCGTCAGCGTCACCGCGTCCCAACCGCAGCAATGCCAACCGCGCCGCGTTTGCCGCAGATCGCGCGCGCACGACATCCGGCGCGATGGTCAGAGCCTGCCCCACCCTTTCGAGAGCCAACTCCCCAAGTGAATCGTCGAACTCACCGGTCAGGACGCAGTTCTCGCCACGCTCCGCCATCATTTCGCACAGTTCATCCGGCGAGATGATGGACTCCTCAACTAGTTGCGTAATGCCGCCGTCACCGGATGCGGCGTAGGCGGCCGCGGCATATTGGCCCCTACCCGCGCCGACCACAGACCATACCGTCTGTCCCAGGTGAATTGCGCCGAACGCGGCGACGGCGAGAGTTGGCACGCCGACAATCGGCACATCGAGTCCCTGTGCCAGCCCCTTGGCAGTCGCGAGGCCAATGCGGATGCCGGTAAAACTGCCCGGCCCGCGCGTGGCCACGATGCCGGTCAGGTCTTTGGGCTCTATTGCCGCGAGCATCATCAAGTGTCGTAGAGTCGGATGGAGGTGCATGGTGTGATTTCGGCCCGCCTGCCACGTTAGTTCGGCGACGATTTCGCCATCAGGGCGTGCCAGCGCTACGCTTGCCGTTTCCGTTGCCGTGTCTATGGCGAGGATCATGGTTATTCTGCCCTCATCCTAACGCTGTTCCAGAGGCAGAGGGATTGCCCGATGGATTCCGGCATTCGCCGGAATGAGGGGAGAGGGCGCGGGCGGACACCGGTCCGTTCGCCGTCAACGTCAGTTGCCGTTCCGAGTCCGATACATAGTCAATGTGTATTTCGAGGCGATCTTCGGGGAAGATGGACGTCGCGCGGTCCGCCCACTCGATGGCCAGTACGCCGTCCCTGCCCAGGTAGTCGTCGAGGCCAAGCTCCCACGCCTCCGCCGGGTCGTCGATGCGGTAGAGGTCCATGTGGAACAGCGGCAGACGGCCCTCGTACTCGTTCACAAGCACGAATGACGGACTCTTGGTGTATGCGGTGACGCCGAGGCCGGTCGCGATGCCCTGGGTCAGGGTTGTCTTGCCCGCGCCAAGTTGGCCGATGAGCAAGATGAGGGTTCCGGCTTCCACTGCTTTGCCAATGGATTGGCCGATTGCGCGAGTCTCGTCGGCAGAACGGGAGATGGTGGTCCATTCTTGCGTGGTCATGGGGATAGGGTAGCGCAAACGGGTTTGGGGGCCGGGGGGCGGGCGGGGGTGGGGGGGATGCGGTATGTGGTTGGTTGCAGTCCAAGTTATAGATTCCCGCTTTCGCGGGAATGACGGGTGGGGGGCGGGAATGAGGGGATGGGCGGTTAGCGGACGCGGAGGAGTGAGGATTAATTGTTTCTGTTGCGGCGGCGTACGTAGACGTAAGTGAATACAATTGCGGAGATCAGGGCGATCACTGCAAGGAACGGCAATATCCACGGTAGTTTATTCTGCGATGACTCAGGTTGCGCCAACGGTCGCGGTGTGCGAGTTACTTCCGGGGCGCCGGTTGGAGTCGGAATGGATGTTGCAGTGGGAGCCGGCGTGGGTATAGCTGTGGGAATCAGCATGGTCAGGTCGCGCACTTGCGAGATGATTGTGGCGCCGGCATCGGTCTTCCGAATTCGGAGCATCAGCAGGTCACCTTCACGCCACGGTTGGTCGGCAACATCCCACGTATAGATGTCAGAGACGAAATCCGGGGTTGCGTCTGCTATATGCAGGGACATGCGAATGGAACCGTCTACGTCTATAAAATCCAGGCTATATTCATACAGGGAAGGATTCTCGTTACCCGTCAGCACAATCTTGTCGTCGCTCCAAGTTAGGCTGAGAATCTCGGCGTCAGCGTTCCCGAACTTGAACCGGGCCGGGTCGATTACTCCTGTGCCGCCACTGACACCGACGCCTTTTGCCATTGGGTAATGCCGCCGGATCGAAGAATGCCTCATGCCAAGTACCGGGCGGAGCAGTAACAGTAACTTCCAAGACTATCCCATTAGCAAGAGGATCAAAGTCGCAGGGCCGGTATACCTGTGGTTGGTTTCGGCTCCATATCGAGTAAATGCCTTGAGGCAGCGGACGTATTGTAGCTTCGCCGGAAATGTATCCGTTTTCCGGGTTGTCATCATCATCGACGATGAAGGCTTCAAAGAAGCGCGCATGGGGACCTTCCTTAATCCATACTTTCTGGTACTCTTCCGCTTCGGTCACATAATCGCTGATCACTACTCCTTTACCCATACCGGAGAGGATTTCGTACTTCAGTGGCCCTTGGCGTTCTTCCAGTTCGTAAGCCGTCAACCCAAAGGTTTCTTCTCTGTCCCGGAGAAATTGCTCGTACCACAGGCTTGTCCCAACACAGCTGTCATACCCTTTTATGTACTTTCGCGACTCTTGCCATGAAAGCATCGCGCGGAGTTCGGAGAGAGACATTGTGGGAGACACGACTCCCGTAGGCGACACGGCATCCGTGATGAAGCGCAATTCACCGCCTGCATTTTCGGAACTGCCTCCACTGTCCACCCGCGGCAACCACACGGGATTCCGAGTTTCGATTGTAAAGCCCTGAGGAAGGCTTGGATTGTCGTACCTATCGTACTCGTCGTAGTTCAAGGGCACGGTGTCGGTGAACGTGAAGCTCATGTTGTCAGCCGGGGTAGCCGTTCCCTCGACTTTTTCAGGCACACTCAAGAAGAGGATCGCCTCACGGTCATCCCACTGAATGTCTCTCTCGGTCGTATCAGCGACAACTACGAAGTCTGTGCTTCCCGAACCTTTGAGGTATTCGATGGCCCTGAAGCTGAATTTGCCGTCACCTCCAGCAACAATTCTGGCCCGCACGACGACATCAGACAAGTAGATGCGTAACCCCAACGTGGCCGTGGCGCCTCAGGGCGGATACGTACGAGCAAAGCGATCTTCGGAATCCGCTTGGGAACTCGGGCTCCATGCGCTTTCTGCACACGCGCCCGCAATGAGCGTCAGGATCAAGGCGAACGCAGCTACGGCAAAGTGCCGGCCGCTGACGATGTTGCTGTGTTTGGGCATGGCCCTGGGCTCTCCCTGATCCGACTGTGGCCACTGCGAAGTATAGTCACGAGTTGTGCATAGGCCAAACTATTCGATGATTCACGCGTTGCAAAAAGTGCCGCTCGTGGCCTTTGTAGGTCAGGGGATGGATTCCGGCTTTCGCCGGAATGAGGGAGGGTCGTGGGGGGTGGATGAGGGGGTTAGCGCACGCGGAGGAAGCTTGGCCGGATGGCCGCTACGATGAGGACGGAGACGGTCAGCCCGCCACCCAGGATGGCAAGCGCCGCTGCCGGGCCGAGATACACACCCATGTATCCCGCAACCAGGCTGCCTATCGGCACGAAGCCCCTGTCCAGCAGATAGAGGCTGATCACTCTGCCGTGAAACTCGCTATCCGTTTGCGTTAACAAAAGGCTATTGGTAATCACTCGTTGGCTGGAGTCGAGCATTCCGAGAACGACCATGACGGCCAGCGCCAGGACCAGCCAGGGCGCGGCGCCAAGCGCGGCGAGGACGACTCCGCTGAGCGCCATGCTCCCCACGATGAGCGCGCCCTTGTTGCTAACGTTGCCCAAATAGGCGAGAAAAGTTGGACCCATGATCGAGCCGATTCCCATAAACGTCAGGAATGTCCCGAAGAGTGTCGCGCCAATGATGAATCCCAGGCCTATGTCATTCATGAACATGACGAGCCAGTCCGTGCCGATGTCGAATCGGTTGTCCGCGATTTCCGGCAACAGAACCATGAACGGTTGCAGGAACAGGAGGGAGAGCAAGCCGAGGAGAAGCAGCAGCAGGATCGAAGAGTTTCCGCGGACGTAGCGCAGACCATCCATTGTGTCCTTTAGCGCCCCCGCCATGCCGCTGGGGCCAACGATCGCCCGCGCCGCATGTGGATACGATCTCATCAGGAGCCACGCGCCGATAATGCCGAACTCAAGTATGACGATGATGATGAATACGGAGGCGGGCCCCACCGTCTCAAAGAGGATTCCCGTCAGTATCGGCGCGATGATGCGCGTGCCGTTGAACGAGAATTGCTGTAGGGCCACAGCGTTGGGAACCTTGTCCCGCCCCACGATGGCCGGAATCAGCGCCTGCCGGCCGGGTTGGTTGAATGCAATCATCGCGCCACGGGCCGCAAAGAGCGTGTAGACCTGCCACAACTGGAGAGTGTCCCGTAGTAAGAGGATTACCAGGATGATGTAGATGATCAGGATGCCAATTTGCGTGAAAACCAGAATCTTCTTGCGGCTAAATCTGTCCGCTAAGACGCCGGCGGGTATCGCCAGGAATAGAACCGGTATGGTGCGCCAGAAGTTGACCCATCCGACGGCTGCGAGGCTTTCCGTCAGTTCCCATACCAGCCAGTTGCGCGCCACGATCTCCATCCAGAGCGTCATGGCGTGCATACTCACGCCGAACCAGAGAATACGGTAGTCCCGAATCGCGAACGCTGAAACCGCTTCCCGAAACGTTCCGCGCCTTCCGCGAGTATCCGAATCCGACGGTTCGTCGGGCGCAGAATCGCCCGGCTGTGGTTCGGTTGAAGGTCGGCCCGGTTGCACCTTTCGCTTCCGCCCTTAGTCCAGTTGCCGGATTCGTTTGACGAAGAAGGTGAAATAGAGGGTGACAATGAGCAGCAGGATGGCGGATAGCCCGACGGCCAACTGCGCGCCGGTAAAGCCGGTTACGAGGTCAAAGACCGCGGCCGCCGGACCGCTCAGCGAGGCGCCCGCGTTCGCCGCTGTCATGGAATCCAGCAACAGCGTCGTGGCATCCGCAAGGATGCCGACGACGAACACTCCAACGTTCGTGAATCCCCAGTTGAGCATGTAGATGCTCATAACTCGGCCACGGTACTCGTCCTCCGTGTAGACCTGCGCAAGGGTGTTGCTGAGGGCCATACGGCCGGACTGCGCAAACCCCAGTGGAATGAAGACCAGCATTGCGACAAGGAACGAGTTTGTGAAGCTGAAGATGATCAGCGTGACCGCCATGACCAACATGCTGATCAACAGGTAGAACCCCCGCCGTTTGTCTCGCATGGTCGCCACGAATATGGATCCCACGAGCGCGCCAATGCCTGAAATGCTGATCAGGAAGCCCTGGCGCGCCGCAGAGTTGTCCAGTGTCTCAACGAGCCCCCCAATGACGGGGATCGACGTGAAGAATGTGAGCCGCGACGTATCCACCGTCAGAGTCTCGTCGGTGAACGCCGGTAGAAGAAACATGTACGGCATCGAGAGAACGAACGAGAATAGCGTGAAGAACAACAGCGTTCGAATAGCCGCGTTCTGCTTGATGTAGGAGAGTCCCTCCTTCACCTGCTTGATCATGCCCTGGCCACGCAGCGCCACCGCGCCGGTGAGCGGCAGGCCCATCAGGACGAAGACGCCCGTGCCGTAGAGAACCGCCATCGTGTAATAGACGGCCTCGATGTCCCACAGGGCGATGAGTAAACCGGCCAGGGCCGGACCCATGAGTCGCAACAGATTCATCGCCGCGCCGTTCAGCGCAACAGCGTTGGTGATCATCTTTGCGCCAACAAGCTCGGG
This sequence comes from Dehalococcoidia bacterium, assembly GCA_965205915.1. Lineage (GTDB taxonomy): Bacteria > Chloroflexota > Dehalococcoidia > UBA6926 > UBA6926 > VXMO01. The sequence goes on from OZ242191.1 coordinate 636,775, forward strand.
GATGATCGCCTGCCGCGCCGGCATCATCATCGCCATCACGATCCCTTGCAGGAACGACGCCACGATCAAGTGAACCCACGTGACGGAGCCCACTGTGATGGACACTGCCACGCCCAGCGTGATCACCGTGGAGGCAAACTGCCCGACGATGAGCACCTGTTTCTTTGGCAGACGATCCGCGAGCACGCCGCCGAACAACGATAGGGCAATCATGGGGACGGCGTTCGCCAGGGCAACGGTGCCCAGTAGTGTGACGCTATCCGTCAGTTCAAATACGAACCAGGAGCGCGCGATCATCTGCATGTTCATCGCGCCCATCTGACCCAGGACGAAGAGGAAATACATGCGATATGCGGGAATAGTCAGGGATTGGATAGCGCGGAAGCCGAAACCGCGTTCCTCTTCAGCCTCCGGCGGCCTCTCTCGCAACCCGGGACCACCGCGCATGCCACCTGGCCCGCCCATGGGCGGTCCACCCATCATGAGGAACGACCTCCCTGATGGCCGGGCGCGGCCGGTTCTGAGCGTTCGGACTGTTCGAGCCTCGTAAGGCCTTCAAGCAGGATGGCGAGGCCGCGCTGTGCCTCGGAGGCCTCTTCTTCGGTTAGCTCGCTCAGCCGCTCCTCCCACTCGCGACGGCGGAGTGTCAAAAGCCGTTCAGCGAGATCGACACCGTCAGGCGACAGTCGGCAAATCACGGAGCGGCGATCGTCGGCATCCTCGTGGCGCTCAACCAGACCACGCTCAACGAGACGGTCAATCACTCCCGTGGCGCTGGACAACGACGTGCCCAGTTGATGCGCGACCGCGCCCATTCGGAAATCGCCGTGCCGACGCAGGGCGAATAGCGCGCGAAGTTGGGGCATCGTTAGTTCGAGGGTGAACCAGTCATCGGGTATCGAAGGCCGCAACAGGCGGAGAATGGTTTCAAGATCGCCGATGAGGCGCTGAGTCGTACTGGGCGCGGGGGACAGCTTGGCCGCTTCTTGCGCCTGCCCTGAACGTTGTGCCACAGTCGAAAGTCCACTCGCTTCTAATACTTTCACAAATCAAAACTATTCAAATCACGGGAGGATGTCAACACGGGGATACCTCGAACGCAGCCGCCCGTCTGCTACGCTAGTGGAGGCATTTCCCCAACTCACCAGATAGGAGACACAAGCATACGATGGCGGTTGAACGAACTCTGATTCTCATCAAGCCGGACGCGGTTCAGCGCAGTCTGACGGGAGAGATTCTGGGCCGCTTTGAGAAGCGCGGCCTCAAGATCGTCGGCGCAAAGCTGGTACGGGTTGAACGCAGCCTGGCAGAGGAGCACTACGCGGAGCATGTCGGCAAGCCCTTCCTGCCGGGCCTGTTGGATTTCATCACGTCATCTCCCCTGCTGGCGCTGGTATTTGAGGGAGAGCGAGCTATCGAGCTTGCGCGGCAGACGATGGGGGCGACCGATCCCGGAAAAGCCGCGCCGGGCTCGATTCGAGCCGATTTTGGGTTGTCAGTGGGGATGAACCTTGTTCATGGGTCGGACGGGCCGGAATCGGCGACGCGGGAGATTGCGTTGTGGTTCAGTGGGTCCGAATTGAGCGACTATGCGCAGGCCACAGAGCAGTGGCTCATTGAATCCTGACGAGGGGCACGGCGCTGCGCCACAACTGCTCGAGATCGTAGAGTTCCCTCTGTTCCTCGGCAAAGATGTGGATGATCACGTCGCTGAAGTCCATCAAGAGCCAGCCGGAGTCCGCGTCTCCCTCGGTTCGCAACACAGACTGACCGGACTCTTTCAGGCCCTTATGCATCGCTTCCCGGATCGCCTGTCCCTGCCGCTGCGATTCAACGGTCATCAGGACGAAGGCGTCTGCGTAGGAGCATATTTCTCGCACGTCGAGCAGGAGAATGTCGCTCGCCTGCCGATCCTCGGCGATTTCGACCGCCTTGCGAGCGAGCTCAATGCCCTCAATTGCCGAATCCGAACTGATGGTAGTGGCTTGTTCCGTCATGAGGCCATACTACGACACCGTGCAACACCCAACAACGCGGGCGTTGCCGTTGAGGCGAGCTGATGGAATCTCAATCAGTTGCACTGGCGGCGGGCGCGCTCATGATCGGCGCAGTCGCCGACCTGCTCTATCGAGTCGCCCAACAGCGGGGCATTGAAGCGCCCAATTTCGTCTTCTGGCAATCGACGATCTTCTCCGGCCTCCTCTGGGCGGTCTCCGTCTCCAGTTGGCTGGTGTTTGGCGGGGACGGCCCTATCGCCTTTATCCACAGCAGCACGTGGTTCTATGGGGTGCCGGCAGGCATCATCGCCTACGCGGGCCTTACTTTATTCGTCGCCAGCCTTCGAACGGGCGACGCAAGCGTTAACGCGCCGATTTTCCGCCTCAACTTCGTCGTTACCGCCATCGGCGCCATCCTCATCCTTGGCGAATCCGTCACCCTGCTCAAGACTGCCGGAATCGTGTTGGCGGTTCTGGCCGTCCTCGTCCTGTTGAACATCACCAAGATCACGGCCATCCGCACCAACGTCCGCTCGCTCCTCTATGCAGTGGTCGCATCGGTGTTGTTCGGCATCGCGGGTTTGATCTCCAAGGCCGCGCTGGACACGGGCGACATTGCCGCGGTGCCGCTCATCCTGACGCAGACGGTGGGATTCCAGCAGGCGGCAATCATCACGCTCATGCGAACCCGCCACTTCAGCCCAAACCGCGTGGTCGTCATGTTCGCGCCCGGCATCGCCCTCCTCCAGATCGCGTGGTCAGTGCTCCTGTTTGAGTCATTACGCATCGGCGATGCCAGCATCAGCTATCCCATCGTGCAGATGAGCTTCGTCATAACGGCCATCCTCGCCGTGATATTCCTGAAGGAAGAGATGAACTGGAGCAAGGGCGGAGGATTGGTGATTGCCATCATTGCTGTCATAGTCCTCGGCCTCGCCGGTTGACGGCGGGACAAGGCTAATTGAAAACGAATAGAGTGAGCCAGAGAAACACGGCTGCGATTGCTACGAGCGCCAACACGACCACCAACAGCGCAGTGAAGGGGCCACGCTTACCACGACTCTTGATCCAAGCGGTTTTTGCCAGACCAATATCCGCCATTACGTGTTCCATGTCACAAAACCCGGACAACTCCTACATCTGGCGCAGCGCCGGTTGAGTACCTTCATGTCCGCCTCTGAAACGAAGGCGGACTACTCACTTAGGCCAGCCCTTGGCTTATCCAATTTCTTGGCTATTGCTTGCAGCTTTCCTTAGTTAACTTGCTAAGGACGCGCCACATTGTGGGCCCTAAGTGGGACATCTCGTCCGTGAACCCTATAGCCCCTCCAAGAAGGCATGGAACGTATCCATGTTGAGGCCATGCGCTTCCAACTGATCTTGCAAGTCTTCTAATGGAATATCTTCAGCGATGCTTAAGATGACAATGCGCGTAGGGTCTCCATCCGTATACGCCTCGTGCGTGCCATCAGTGTTTATGCGTGAATAACCCATCTGCGTCAATACTGCTTCCACTTTGGAGCGAGTAAGACGGCTAGGCAAAGACGACCTCGCGATCCACTAGCTGCTCTTTCTCGTCGCCGACATAGGATACGGAGTGACTCACACGATGCCTATCCAGATATCCGCGAAAGTCGTCCAAGCTGTAGTTGTCCTTGAATGTCTTGACAATGAAATCAAGCATCTTGTCCGACGCCGCCGCCGCCGCCTCCTGTGAGTCTCCGTAGGCAGTCACAGCCAGTCCCTCCAACCGCGCTGCCCAGTAGTCACCACGGTCTTCCAAGGTCTTGTGAATCGCCACTTTGACGACCGTCATATTCGAAGACATGAGTTACCTCTCACGACATTAGTTATCGTCCGGCAATGATGCTCTCTAACGGTGTGTGTGTCAAAAGAGAACGTCCATCTTGCGCGATCAGGTCTCTGTACCGCAACCGCTTGCCATCCATGTGATGAAGCGCGGACAGTTCCTACATTTGGCGCAGCACCGTTTGAGCACCTGTATGCCCATCGATCATTCCCATTCACCACTCGTCATTCCTGATCGCCACCCGTCATTCCCACGGAAGCGGGATTCCAGACCCGCTTCTACAATCAGTCTACAACCACCTGCTTATGCGGCCTTCCACCTTTGCGCTGATTGTCACGAGTCCGTATTGTAGAAGGTGAGATGAGTACTTCAGAGAGAGTCATTGTTGCCATGAGCGGCGGGGTTGATTCCTCCGTCGCCGCGTATCTGCTCAAGGAGCAGGGCTACGAGGTTATCGGCGTGACGATGCGCCTGTGGAGCGATGACGTAGAGGGCGCGTCGCGCCACAACCGCGCCTGCTGCTCCGTGGAGGACGTGTTTGACGCCAAGCGCGTGGCGCAGAAGCTCGATATGCCTCACTACGTCCTGAACATGGAGGAGGAGTTCCGCAAGCACGTCATCGAGTACTTCATCCGCGAGTACAAGAATGGCCGCACGCCACACCCCTGCATCGCCTGCAACGACAAGATCAAGTTCGCATTCTTCTTACAGCGGGCGCTGTCTCTTGAGGCCGATTGGATCGCCACCGGTCACTATGTCCGCCGCCGCGTCGCCGACGATGGCAACATTGAGCTCCACAAGGCCGTTGACCCCTCAAAGGATCAGACCTACGTGCTCTACGGGCTTGGGCAGGAGGAGTTGCGACGCTCCCTGTTCCCCATCGGAGAGATGCCAAAGCAGGACGTGCGCCGCATCGCGCATGAGCTTGACCTGCCCGTCGCCGACAAGCCGGACAGCCAGGAAATCTGCTTCGTGCCCTCCGGCGATTACCGGGCTTTTCTCTCTGAGCACATGGTGCTCACACCCGGCCCTATCGTTGACGTTGACGGCAAGCATGTCGGCACCCACATGGGAACCGCCGGCTACACCATCGGCCAGCGAAAGGGTCTGCCGCCATCGCCTGCGGGCCGCCGCATGTACGTCATCGACATCGATACGGCAGAGAACACCATCGTCATCGGCCCCGAGGACCTCCTCCTGGCGCAGGGTTTGCGCGCCACGCAGGCCAGGTTCATTGACGGCCTAAGTCCTGCCAACGGCGAGCCAATCCACGTCACCGCCAAGGTGCGTTACAAGTCGCCGGAGTCACCCGCTCTCCTGATACCGGACGGCGCAGATGCGTTCACATTGCGATTTGACGAGCCTCAGCGCGCCGTCACGCCCGGTCAGGCAGTCGCGCTCTATGACGGCGAAAGGATGATTGGCGGGGGCGTTATCGACGGCGCAATTGCAGCGGAAGACACGTCAGATTCTCCACTCGCTGCCCAAGCAGTGTAAAATCGCCTACGGGGATACAGGGACGACATGTCAATCATTGCTTTGACACATGGCCTGCGCGACCTTCTGAATAGAGGCGACACGCCGGCTCAAAACGGATATCCGTCCGGCGACACGCTTGCCGGCGTGTTCGAGGCCTGCCAACGCACCCTGACGCAAGCCGTGGAAACCATGTCCGAAGAGGATATGGCATGGCGGCCGTTTCCCGAGACACCGTCCGCCGGCTACTACCTCTGGCACGTGGCGCGCGTGCAGGACGCCCTGCTCCACAAGCAGATTCTCAATAGGCCGGAAGTCTATGAGACGCACGGCTACGCCCATGAATTCGGATTGCCGCAGGAAGACACCGGCCAGGACTACACTGCGACGCAGCGCGCGCATTTCCAAGAGCCGCCGAAGGCAGAACTGCTCGAATACCTGCGGCTCACCTTCCAGGCCGTCCTCCGCACCATAGAAGAGCTTGGTCCGGAAGGCCTGGACTTCGAGACGAACAGCGGAATGCAGCGCATCCGCTACCTCATCATCCTGACCACTCACGCCAACCTCCATGCCGGCGCAATCAACCACATCAGGGAGGTTCTCACAGCCTCCCGAGAGGTTCCAACTGAAAGCTGATCCTCCGGACGGCGACACCTCTCGACCGCAGCGCGCCATCGTCCCGCCCGTCACACGCCCCGGCCTCTCTTACGAGCGCGAGTTGTTATTGCAGGGCGCGCGAAAAATTGTGGGCATTGATGAAGCAGGCCGCGGCGCATTGGCCGGGCCCGTCGCCGCCGGCGCCGTCATCCTCCCCCCTCAACCACTCGCCTGGTTCGATGAAGTTGACGACTCCAAGCGCCTCACCGAGGCAGAAAGAGAAAGACTCGCCAAGCTCATCGTCCGGGACGCGGCAGTGGGGCTCGCCATGACACCCGCAAGCCGCATCGATAGCGACGGAATCGCCGCCGCCACGCGTGAGGCCATGCTGGCCGCTCTCAGCGCGCTTGGTGGAGACGTGGACGGCGTCCTCGTTGACGGATTCGCGCTCCCTCTACCCGACGGCGTTCGGCAGTTAGCCATCACGCGGGGCGATCAGGTCTCGATTTCAATTTCCGCCGCCTCCATCGTCGCCAAGGTCGCCCGAGACGAGGTTATGCGCCGGTTGGATACCGAACACTCCGGTTACGGCCTCGCAAGAAACAAGGGCTACGGCACCGCCCAGCATCTCCGCGCATTGCGGCAAATCGGCCCCTCCCCAATTCACCGCCGCACGTTCCGCAACGTGGAGAACGCCGTGCAGGCATCTTGACACATGACGCTCGCCCGCATAGCATGTCGTCGTTCAGATATGTCCAATGAACTACTAGAGCCCCCAAGTACGGGGCATACCACTATCACACTGGGCCGACGTGTGTCACACGTCCCCTGGGCATAGACGCCGGTGTCCGCGCTTCTACTGCCGGCGTATCCGCTCGCGCTCGTCCTGCTGACGTTGATCGTGGCGCTTGAGGACGCGTTCTTCCAGACGCGCGGAGAACGACTGGAACGTCTTGTTCAGCGGCGGAGACCGGGCGCGCGTCGCCTCGCCCAACTCCAGGAATCGCACGAATCTCTTGCGATGGCCGGCCTGATGATCCGTTCCTCAGCCACCGTTCTTTTTGCCATCATCAGCTTTGCCCTCGTCACTATGCACAGCCCCTGGCCCTCGCTGGAGATCCCGCTTGGCATCGTCATAACGATTGCGGGCGTCATTCTCGCGCAGGCCGCCGGGCGTGTCTGGGGCGGCCATGACGCCGACCGCCTGGCCCTTGTATCCGCCCCATTCGCCGCGCTCGTCAATGCCGTGCTATCAATACCGGCTGCGGCGTTGCGCTCGCTTTTCCGTCCCCTTGCCCGGCTGTTGGGTCAAAAACATTCCGAATCGACAGCTGCGGAAAGGTCTGACCAACGGCAGTCCAACGGCGATCACACGAACGGCAATGAGACAATCGCGGGCACGGACGAGGAATGGGAACGCAATGTAATGCGTGGCCTCGTCCGACTGGAGTCGCTGGCCGTGCGGGAAGTTATGGTGCCGCGACCGGACATTGTCGGTATTGAGACCGGCTCCTCACTTGACGACGCCGTGGAAATCGTCATGCGTGAGGGGTACAGCCGTCTGCCGCTCTATCGCGGCAATCTCGACGAAACCGTCGGAATCCTCTACGCAAAGGACCTCCTCGCCTCATTCCAGAACAAGAATGGGGAAACCAGCCTTGAGTCCATCGTCCGCCCTCCCTTCCACGTTCCTGAAACCAAGCGCGTGGGCGATCTTCTGCGAGAGTTTCAGACGAGGCGCGTGCACATCGCCCTGGTCGTTGACGAATACGGCAGCCTCGTGGGATTGGTCACAAACGAGGACCTGCTGGAAGAGATCGTCGGCGACATCGATGACGAATTCACGGCGAGCGAGCCACTCGTCCACCGTGTTAGTAAGCGAGAGGCCGTCGTTGATGCCCGCGCGCCACTCAAGTACATCAACGAAATGTTCAATGTGGAACTGCACGCGGAGGGCGTGGACACCGTCGGCGGCCTGATCCTGTACGTGCTGGGGCGTATACCGCACCCGGGCGAGACCGTTAGCGACAACGGCCTGTCTATGACCATCCTGTCCACAACAGGACGGCGAGTTCGCCAGGTGCGGCTTATCCACGGCGAGTCTGCAGACACGGACGCGATAGAAGAAGATACCCCCACCGTCGCCTCCGCCTAGCTGCGCCACCCGCATCCCCCAAAAAGGAAGAGCGCCCCAAATGGGGCGCTCTCAATGTTTTTTTCCGAGGCTTCGAGCCTACTTGGCTCCAAGTGTTGGAGCTTCGCCGGGGCCGTACACACGGATGGCCGTGCTCGCGACCGCCGGTCCGGACGCGCCTTCCGGCGCGCGGCTACCGACCGCAACAACCGTCCAGAGGCCCGGTGGCAAGTCCTGCGGGATAGCCAACGCAAGGTCGGAACCCACAATCATCTCCAGAGCGCCCGAGGAGTTAACTTGCGCCCTGCCCATTTCGTAGTCGATACCCGTGCCGAGCGCCTCCCGGATAGACAGGGTCACCACATCCCGTCGTGGGAACCCGGAGAGTCGAAACGTGACACGCGTCGTTCCCGGCACGAGGACGACCGACGGATCGAGTGTGTTGATATTGGCTTCGGGATTGATCGCGCCGGCGCCGTCTGCTCCGGGCGCCCCGGCCGCGCCGGGGGCTCCTGGGGCGCCTGGGGCGCCGAGTCGGCCGGGCTGGCCGTCAGTGCCATCGGCGCCTGGCGCGCCGGGCTGGCCTGCTGCGCCGCGTTCACCGGGCGTGCCTATCGGGCCCGTGCATGCGGCAAGAACAAGAATAAAGGCGGTAATAAGGACAAGTGGAATCCAAAATGCTTTCCCTGTAAACACGCGCTGCTCCCTCCTTCGAACCCCACCCAACGCTGCGTATTTTGGCCGAAACGCGCTCGTCAGGCAGCTGAAAGACGTTCAATCATATTGGCGCGGCTATGGAATTGTCAAGCCAAATCCTACTCAAACAGCGGCTTTCTTACGTGGCAATGTCATTCCCGCAATCCGTCCCGCCACCTGACAACTGTCCGCAATCTTCGCCTTAACGGGCGTATAATGGCTAACGGAGAGGCACTCTACGGAGAGGTGGCCGAGCGGTTTAAGGCGTCGCTCTCGAAAAGCGGAGTATCCTCACGGGTACCGTGGGTTCGAATCCCACCCTCTCCGCCACACATGAACGGAGAGGTGCTGGAGTGGCCGAACAGGCACGCCTGGAAAGCGTGTAGGGCCTTTACGGGCCCTCGCGGGTTCGAATCCCGCTCTCTCCGCCACATCACCACCCTGTCGGCCACCCGCGCCAAAACGCGGAATCCAACCCACAAGCCAACCAACTTCACTCGCGAACCGAGAATAATCCTTGACCCGTTGGCGTGAAATCGATAGCGTTGAATCGTGAATGACGACCTTCCATATTGGATTGCGTTCCATCGCGTCAACCGGTTGGGGCGCGTCAGGTTCGCCGCCCTCGAATCTCATTTTGGCGAATTGAAACACGCCTGGAACGCCTCTGAGTCTGAGCTCCGGGCTTCACGTCTTGATGAACGCACCATCGCCGAGATCATCAAGACGCGGGCAGACGCCGACCCGATGGATGAGTTGGAACGGCTCGAACGTCACAAGGTCGTGGCCTACACGTGGCATGACCCGGAGTATCCCGCGCGACTACGCCAGATTGACGACATGCCGCCGGTTATCTACGTCAAGGGGACGCTCACGCCGGAGGATGAACTCTCTCTCGCCGTCGTGGGGACGCGCAATGCGACACCGTATGGCCACGAAGTGACGCGGGAATTTGTGAGAGATCTTGCGCAGGCCGGCCTAACCATCGCCAGCGGCCTCGCCCGTGGCATCGATTCCGCCGCCCACTTCATCGCCCTACAGTCAGGAAGCCGCACCATCGCAGTGCTCGGCAGCGGTGTCGACATCATCTACCCGACCGAGAACCTGAAACTTTCGCGCCAAATCGCAGAGAACGGCGCGCTGATCAGCGACTACCCCATCGGCATACCGCCCTTGAAGGAGCACTTTCCACGTCGTAACCGCATCATGAGCGGCATCAGCCTCGGCACGCTTGTCATAGAGGGCGCAGAGAAGAGCGGCGCGCTTATCACCGCGAGGCAGGCGCTTGACCAGAACCGAGAGGTGTTTGCCGTGCCCGGCAGCGCCCTCGCGGAGAGGAGCCGCGGCCCCAACCTGCTGATCCAGCGTGGAGAAGCCAAGCTCGTGCTACACGCGGAGGATATCCTCCAGGAACTGAACATGTCACAGGGGGACAGGCAACTCAATTTGCAATCCACGCCGGAGCCGGTGGATGAGGAGCAGGCGGCAGTTCTGCGGCTGCTCAGCCACTCCCCGGTTCATATCGATGAAATCTATCGCGCATCCGGTATGTCTATGCCGGATGTGTCCAGCACATTGACTATGCTGGAACTAAACGACCTCGTTCGTCAGGTTGGCGGAATGCACTACACCTTGACACGAGAGGCCCATGCGCTATACGAATCTCATAGGCGGGATTCGGATGACACGGAATCTACCGACGCGCGAACCGCCGAAGAGCAACACACCTAACGAGGTAAACAACCAATGACAACAGGCCGAAAAAAGACAACGACCACTCGCAAGACGAAGAAGGCGACGACCACAAAGCGCGCGAGCGCCTCGTCTCGCTCATCTGCGCCACGCGGCGGCGATGTCGTTATTGTGGAGTCGCCCGCCAAGGCTCGCACTCTCTCCCGTATCCTCGGCAGTGGCTACAACGTCCTTGCGTCCGTCGGACATGTCCGCGACCTGCCCAAGAGCAAGTTGGCCATCGACGTCGATGCCGATTTTGCGCCGGATTTCGTCATTCCGCGGGATAAGTCCGCAGTCGTCAAACAGATCAGGGAGGCGACGAGCACGGCGGATATCATCTATCTCGCCACAGACCCGGACCGCGAGGGCGAGGCTATCTCATGGCACCTGATGCAGGCCGCGGGCATTCCGGAAGATCGGATGCGCCGCGTCGTCTTCCATGAGGTGACGGAGACCGCCGTCCGCCGCGCCTTTGACGAGCCGCGCGCCATCGATGTGGACCTCGTAAACGCTTACCAGGCGCGGCGTGTGCTTGACCGGCTCGTCGGTTACCGCTTGAGCCCCGTTTTGTGGAGCAAGGTGCGCAAGGGACTGTCCGCCGGCCGCGTCCAGTCCGCCGCCCTGCGGCTGGTTGTGGACCGCGAGACCGAGATCAATGCCTTTGTTCCCGTTGAGTACTGGGAGATTGATGCGGGTCTGGCAACGCGGCCCGGTACTCAGGAGATGGCGGTGGCGGTTGAGGAATTTGGCGCCCGATACCGCTCCGAGGAAGGCGCAAGCCGCGCCGCGACTATCGCGAACGAGGAGATGGCCGAAAGGATTCTCGCCGACCTGCGCGCGAGTGGATACCAGATTGCGTCCGTTCGTCGTCGTGAGACCTCACGCCGCCCTGCGCCGCCATTCATCACATCCACTCTCCAGCAGGAGGCGTTCCGCAAGCTGCGATTCACGGCTCGCCGCACAATGACCGTCGCCCAACAGCTCTATGAGGGTCTGCCCATCGGGAACGAGGGCCCGATCGGCCTCATCACCTATATGAGAACGGACTCGACGAACATGGCCCGCGAGGCCGTCGATGAGGCTCGCGCCGTCATCGGCAACCGCTACAGCAAGGATCATGTGCCCGCCTCGCCTCGCGCCTACACACGGCGCGTTAAGGGCGCGCAGGAGGCTCACGAGGCCATCCGTCCCACGTCGTTCATGCGGGATCCGGAGTCACTGCGAAACTCGCTGAACAGGGAGCAGTTCAACCTCTATCAGTTGATATGGCAGCGCGCCCTCGCATCCCAGATGGCGGACGCGAAGTACGACCAGACGACCGTGGACATCACCGCTTCGGGCGGCGCGTCCGGCACGAGCCACACGCTTCGCACCAGCGGCTCCATCCTCAAGTTCACCGGCTATCTCGCCGTCTACCGCGAGGGCATAGATGAGCCGGACGCCGATTCCGACGAGGGTCGCGTCCTGCCTGATATTCAAGAGGGTCAGTCGCTGGATCTGCGCAACGTGGACGGCTCACAGCACTTCACCCAGCCACCCCCCCGCTTCACGGAGGCCACACTCATCCGGGCGTTGGAGGAGCGCGGCATCGGCCGCCCAAGCACGTATGCCGCCATCCTGAGCACCATTCAGGACCGTGGCTATGTGGACAAGCAGGAGAACCGGTTCCATCCGCTCAAGCTCGGCACGGCCGTGTCCGGCCTGCTCTCCGAGTATTTCCCGGAGGTCGTCAGCCTGGACTTCACATCCCGCATTGAGGAGGAGCTTGACGATGTCGCCCGCGGCGAACGCGAATGGGTGCCCGTCCTGCGAGAGTTCTACGGCCCGTTCAGCGAGCGCATCGACACCGCGCAGGCCATCATTCCCCGCGTCAGCAACATCGACGAGGAAACTGATGAGATCTGCCCCGAGTGCGGCACAAACATGGTCATCAAGCGCGGACGCTACGGCCCGTTCCTCTCCTGCTCGCGATTCCCGGACTGTCGCGGAATGAAGCGAATTCAGAAGAGCACCGGCGCGCACTGCCCCGAGTGCGGCGGCGAGCTTGTTCAGCGCGCCTCCCGCAAATCGCGCCGTTCCTTCTACGGCTGCTCGAATTACCCCACCTGCAATTTCGTGTCCAACCAGGAGCCCCTGCCCCAACCGTGCCCGGACTGCGCCGGCCTCGTCCTCGCCTCCGGCCGCACAAACGCCGCCTGCCACAACAAGGAATGCGGCTGGCAAGGCACACGGGAAGAGTTGGGCGCAGAGCAGCCGGAGCAGCCGGAGCGGGAGCTGGTAGAGGTTTAGGCGGAGCACACCTTTGTCGGTAGCGAGCTTTGCCTGGCTGTATCATGGTCGCGAGCATAGTCTGGCCGGAATCCTGACACGGAGAAGTCACTAGTGAACTCGAAAGGCGATCTGAACGGTGACAAGAAGTCACCAAAAGGCTCAGACGGTCTGACCTATGGTTATAGGGACCTCTACCCGAACCCTATAGATCCGACAGACATTGACGGTTCAAAATCGAAGGCGGCCGGCATTTTTGATCCATATTGGACTATCACTGCGAGCGAGCCCTTTGATGTGGATGAGTTTGTGGGGCTAGTCCGGCAAGGCCGTCGCGTACTCCGCAAGAAGGAGTAAGTTTCAACCAGCGGCGGGTGGTGGCGGACTGTAGTCGGACGGGGTGGACGATAGAATGCGCCGACGCGTGGATCGCGGCTACGGCAATCAATCTGGACTGTTCGCTTGCTACCACCGACGCAGATTTTTCCGGAGTCCCGGGATTGGCATTACTTCAGCCCGACGTCTAGAAGAGGCAGCCTATTTCAAACCTGGTCTAAAATAGGGTATGGCAACAACATCATCGGCAGCCAAAGAACACAGCGGCGGAGCGGAAATCCCGGCGGATTGGGCCCAACGCCTCCGTGACTTCGCCTCATTCATGGAGTTCGAGCGTGGAGCATCCCGCTACACCCTCCGCAACTACATGGCCGACGTTGGCGCGTTCCTCCAATTCATCGCGAGCAATGGCGTCCGTCAACTCCCGGACGTCACCCGTGACCACGCGCAGCGCTGGATCTATGAGCTGACAACGGGGGGGGCGGCGCGCGCGTCCATCGCACGCCGCCTCTCTGCCCTCCGCACGTTCTGGCGCTTCCTCGCAAGCGAGGGCGTCATCGAGAATCCTGAGACAATCACCAGGACACCCTCACCCAAGATGGGCCGACGCCTGCCCGACCTTCTTTCCGAACGCGACGCCGAGCGCCTCGTTTACGCCCCGCTCCGATTCGCGGAGGCTATTGATTCTGCATCGGCGGACGCGCAGGCGAACCAGCAGAGGGCGCTGGCTCTGAGAGACCACGCTATCCTGGAACTCGCATATGGCGCGGGGCTGAGGGTGGCGGAGATTTCATCGTTGGACATGGCCGGTCTCGACCTGAATCGTCGTATCGCCCGCGTCTGGGGCAAACGCTCCAAGCAGCGTGAGACCCTGTTCGGCGAGCCGTGCCAGCAGGCCCTCACCATGTATCTGAACGATGCGCGCCCCCTGCTCACCCGCGGCAAAATCAGGCGTGACCCTGTCTTCCTCAACAGCCGTGGCGGTCGCCTAACAACGCGCGGCATCGAACTCTCTCTCAAGAAATGGGCGCGAGAGGAGGGGCTGCCGGAGGGCGTCCACCCGCACACGCTCCGCCACTCATTCGCCACGCACATGCTGGACGGCGGCGCGGATCTGCGCCTCGTGCAGGAAATGCTTGGACATGCCTCCGTCGCCACCACGGAAATTTACACTCACGTCACGCAGGCACAGATGGCGCAGGCCTACGCCCGCGCCCACCCCGGCATGGAGCGCGACGCCGACTCCGGCACGGAACGAGAACACCCTGACGACTGATAGAATGGCAGCAGGAAGTGCGACGCAGCCAAATGGGCTGCCGGAGCCGGAACGTGGAAACCCTGCTCCAACAGCCAATCAAGAATGCGTGCGAACCGAGAAAATATGCGAATCCTGCTAATCAACGGCCCTAATCTGAATCGACTCGGCTACAGGGATCCCGCCGTGTACGGCACGACCACCCTGGCCGAGATTGAAGATGCGTTCACCGCCCGCGTGAAAGAGCGTGGGGCCGAATGCGTCTGCTTTCAGGCTAATGGCGAGGGGCAGATCATCGACTTTCTGCAAGGCGAGATTCCCAACGGCATCGACGGCATTGTGATCAACCCCGGCGCACTGACACACTACGGCCTCAGTTTGCGTGACGCGTTGCAGGACGTCGGCGCGCCCATTGTTGAAGTGCATCTGTCAAACATCCATGCGCGTGAGGAGTTTCGGCGGCGCAGCGTCATCGCCCCCATCGCCCGCGGGCAGATGACGGGATTCGGCTGGCGCGCCTATCTTTGGGCGCTCGATTACCTCGTTGATGAAATCGGTGGGGAGTCAAAGTAGACATGAGCATTGCGAACCGACTTGAGAAGCTGCGTGAGACTCTGGACCCGTCCGGTGTCGACGCCATCTGGGTGTCACAGCCTGAGAATCGCCGCTACATGAGTGGATTCAGCGGTTCCGCCGGCTCCCTGTTCATTGCCCCACAGAGCGCCCTGCTCGCCACAGACTCACGCTACACGGAGCAGGCGGGAAAACAGTCGCCGGAGTATCAGATCGTCCACATGGCGGGACCGGCTAGCGACTGGTTCAAGGAGATGCTGGCGTCGATGGGCGATACAAAGCGCATCGGCTTTGAGGAATCGCACGTTACCGTCGCCACGCACAAACGGCTCGCCGGACTCTGCGGCGAGGCGGGCAAGGAGCTTGTGCCCCTCAACGAGACTATCGAGACAATCCGCGCCATCAAGGACGACGCTGAGCGCGATGCCCTCGTCTCCGCCATTCGCATCACGGATGAGGCCTTTGTCGAGGTGCGGGACGGCCTGGAGCCCGGAGCATCAGAACAGGATGTCGCGTGGCGCATTGAGATGGCCATGCGAAACCGCGGCGCGGAGGGCATCGCATTTGAGTTGATCGTGGCGTCAGGCCCGAACGGCGCGATGGCGCACCACATGCCGTCCGCTGAGCCGATAGCCGCCGGTGTCCCCATCGTCATCGACATTGGCGCGCGTGTGGACGGCTACAACGCCGACATGACTCGCACCATCTGCCTCGGCGAGCCCGACGACAAGTTCCGGCGCATATATGACATAGTCTTGGTCGCCCAGGAGACGGCCATCGCCACCATCGAGGCGGGTATGACCGGGGATCAGGCGGACGCATTAGCGCGCGACATAATCAAAAAGGCGGGGCACGGCCCGGAGTTCGGCCACTCGCTCGGCCACGGCGTCGGACTTGCGGTACACGAGTTCCCAAGACTTGGGCAACGCGCGCCGGATGTGCTGACGGACGGCATGATCTTCACCGTGGAGCCGGGCATCTATCTCACGGGTTGGGGCGGCGTGCGCATTGAGGATGTCGTTGAATTGAAGGATGGGCGTTGCCGCGTGCTGAGCAGCGCCCCCAAGATAAGCATGGAGAACGGGAGCTAGTACGGAATGATTGAGACGGGCGAACTGCGGCGCGGCGTGACCATCGAGATCGGCGGAACGCTGTACCAACTGCTTGATGTTCACCACCTCAAGATTGGGCGCGGCTCCGCGCAGGTTCGCATGAAGCTGCGCGACATCAAGGGCGGCCATACCATTGAGCGCACCGTGCAGGCCGGAGAGCGATTCACCCGCGCCACGCTTGAGACCCGCTCAGTCCAGTTCCTGTACACCGATGACGGCCTCTATCACTTCATGGACACGGAGTCGTTTGAGCAGTTCCCCGTCGATAGGGATCAGATCGAGGACTCCCTGCCCTACATGACGGAGAATATAAACCTCGACATGGTCTTCTACCAGGACGCGCCAATCGGCGTCGAGTTGCCGACGACGGTCACGCTGCGGATCGTGGAAACACCCCCGGCGTTCAAGGGCGATACGGCAAGCGCCGGAACGAAGCCCGCCACGCTCGAAACGGGACTCGTCATCACTGTGCCGATGTTCGTCGAAAATGGTATCTCCGTTGTCGTTGACACCCGCAGTGGCGACTACGTCGAGCGGGCATAGCTCTCACCGAGAGGTCAAAGCGCGGTGGTATAGTGGAGCTTGTAAGGGTTCGTACCCGAGGGGGCGAAGTGACGGAGCAAGCAATTACAGAATCTCATCTTGATGCCCGACTCGAGGCGTTGAGACATGAGGTGAGGGCGGACATCGCCCAACTCGAAACGCGTATCACCAAGTGGATAGTCGGAACTATGCTCACGGCTGCCCTTGGCTCCGCGGCCGTCGCATCGTCCATCACCTTTGCCGCCTTACGATTGGCCGGCTAGCACATACGGTGCGCGCAGACTTCCACATCCACACCCGCGTCTCCCCCGATTCTCAACTATCCCCCGAAGCCCTCATCCGCGCATGCCAGCGCAAGGGTATCGACCTCATAGCTGTCACGGACCACCACACGATTCAAGGCGCGCTGGCGGTACAGGAAATCGCGCCGTTCCCGGTGATCATCGGGGCGGAACTACGGACGGCGGACGGCGAGATCATCGGCCTATTCCTTGAGGAGGACATCCCGCGCGGCCTCTCTGCAAAAGAATCCGTCAAGCGCATCAAGGATCAGGGTGGCATCGTGCAGGCGCCGCACCCCTTTGACCGGTTCCGACGCAAGCACATCACGCTGAGCGCGTTGAAAGACATCCTGCCGGACGTGGATATCATCGAGGCGTTCAACGCCCGCACCACGCTGAAGGGCGACATCATGCGCGGCGTCGAGTTCATTCGCGAGTTCGGCACGGAGCACGACATTCGGCCCGTCGGCGTAACGGACGCCCACACGGCGCGGGAGATCGGCAACGCCTACACGGATCTGCCGGCGTTTGAGGGGCGTGATGATTTCCTGGATGCGCTGCGACATGCGTCCATCAACGGCAAGCGGACTACACCGCTGATTCACTTAGCGACGCGGTGGACGGTGCTGAGCCGGAAGCTGGGTCTGAGGCGGTAACCGCTTCTTACAGAACCGCGCTACAGTGTTTGCATGGCACGATTAGACGTTACAGTTCAGATTTCCAACCTCGACCAGAGCAAGACTGCGGAGGTTGAGATGATTGTGGAAACCGGCGCCAACTACACATTCCTGCCCACGTCCATGCTCCGCGACCTCGGTATCGTTCCCTGGCGCAAAAGGACATTTCGCACCGGAGACGGCCGACCGGTCGAATATGAGGTAGGAATGGGCATTGTCTCGGTCAACGGCTATGACGCCGTTGTCGACGTATTCTTTGCGCAGGATGACGTCCAGCCCCTGCTCGGTATCGTCACACTTGCATCGTTGGGATTGGCAGTCGACCCCCTCGGCCAGCGGCTCGTCGAACTCGAACTGCGGCTCTAGGCCGCCGCCACTACGCCAAGCCCCGCACCGCCTCAGCCAGTTGGTCAACCTCCTCCTCCGTGTTGAAGAAGTGCAGCGAGGCGCGCACTCCGGCCGGATACTCGATGTGCCGCACGACGATGCGGTTATTCTCCCAGAGGTGATCCGTCATCGGATCCGACTCCCAGCCCTCGACGCTGAACGCCACAAGTCCGGATGACAGCGGGCCATCCTCGGGCGACAGCACGGTGACGCGAGGCGATTCCTTGAGCTGGGCCTTCAGGCGCGACGCCAACTGCCGGTTGCGAGCCTCGATGTTCTCCACGCCGATAGCCTCGATGAAACGCGTGGCCTCAAGGAATGCCGCCTGCAATGGTATGCTGCCAGACCCGCCAAGGAACTTGTCCATCGTGGCGGGGTTCGGCACGATATGGTCCGGCGTGACCGGCGATTCCATGCCGCGCCCGCCGGTGTGAGCCGGATGGATCCGCGGCAGCAGCTCCCTACGAATATACAGCGCGCCCACTCCCTCAAACCCGAGCATCCATTTCTGGCCGGGGATTGCGTAGTAGTCATAGTCGTCAGCGGCCATATCCAGCGCGATATGTCCGGCGGTTTGCGCGCCGTCCAGCAGGATCTCCGCGCCGTTCTCGTGGGCCATACGAGCCAGCTCCGGGGTCGGCATCCGCACGCCCGTTGAGTACTGGATGTGGCTGATGAAGATCAGGCGCGTTTTCGGCGTCATGGCAGCCTGGAACTTCTCAAGCATGACCTCTTGGGAGTCATGTGGGTCAAGATTGACTATCCGCACCCCGACCCCATAGCGCAGGCCAATCATCCAGGCAGGGGCGAGCACGGAGGGGTGTTCCAGGCTGCATGTGACGATTTCGTCGCCGGGCTGCCAGTCCAGGCCGCTCAGGACCATGTTCAGTCCCTCGGTCGTATTGCGTGTCAGCACCAGTTCTTCCGGGTCGGCGTTCATCAGCCTGCCCACCGCTTGCAGAGCCTCGCCGCGAATCTCCCGAGCGCTCTCAATCACCCTCATGCTGGCGGGGGGATTCATCGCTTCCATGTCGATCCGGTTCTTCAGGGCTTCGACTACCTGAACAGGCGACGGGCCGGACCAACCGGTGTTCATCCATATCTGCTCCGCCAAGGCCGGAATCTGAGCTCTCAGTGCTGTAACGTCCATTTGTCGTTCCTCCAGAGGGTGTCAAATTGGGTGCTGTGTTATCTCCCCATACACAGCATCCACGTTATAGTAGTCCTATGGGAAGAGTAGACGTGACCGTTCAGATTTCCAACCTCGACGGGTCTCAGACGCGAGAGGTTGAAGCTATGGTGGACACAGGTTCCACGTACACATTCGTACCGGCGTCCATCTTAAGGGAGTTGGGGATCGAACCGGTTCTTAGGTCTAGATTCCGCTTGGCAAACGGCGGCAGCGTCGAATACGACCGAGGCGAGGCGCGGGTAGGTATCAACGGAATCTCACACCTTGATTCTGTCATCTTCGGAGATGAGGGGGCCAAGCCGCTCATTGGAGTAGTGACGCTTGAACTGCTCGAACTCGCGGTTGACCCGGTAGGCGGGAAGCTGATCCCGTTGGAACTGACCCTGTAACTGAACGACCACCGCTACATTTCCTTTCCGTCCTGGCCCACTCTCGGTGGATGCTACCCTTAGCCAATGGTGACTGACGACGAAAAAGTACCGCGCCCGCCGCTGCGGCTGGGGTGGCTCTCAACGGGGCGCGGGCCCGGTTCGCGGGGGTTGCTTGCGGCGGCGCAGAACGCGATTTTCGGCGGTTCCCTCAATGCCGCCATCTACTACGTGCTCTGCACCCGCGCGCGTGGCGAGGCGGAGGGGAGCGATGAGTTCTTGGCACTAGCCGAGGGGTACGGACTAACCACGGTTTCATTGTCGCTGCGAGAGTATCGACAGCGACAAGACGAAGGCCCGCAGTGGCGGGAACGGTACAACGCTGATCTGCTCGCCATTATTCAGGGCCAACCCGTCGATGCGCTCGTCTTTGCAGGACTCATGCACATCGTCAGTGAAGACGTCATCAACGCCTCTCCCGCCCTCAACCTCCACCCCGCCCTGCCCGGTGGGCCCGTGGGCGCGTGGCAGGACGTGATCTGGGAGTTGATTGAGCAGGGCGCAGGGGAGTCCGGCGTGATGGTGCAACTCACGACGGCGGAGGTCGATCAGGGCCCTGTTATCGCCTATTGCCGCTTTCCGATTCGCGGGCCGGAGTTCGACGACCTTTGGCACGGCGTTACCGGACAATCTGTCGATGAGTTACGCAAGACGCATGGAGAATCCCACCCACTCTTCGCAATGATTCGGCAGGAGGGACTACGGCGGGAGGCGCTCACGCTTGTCGCCGCTCTGCGTCAGATAGCGAATGGAAACGTGATTCTATCGAACGGTGAGGTGAGAAATAGCGACGGCTCACCCCTGTCAGGCGGCATCGACATTACACGAGAAATCGAGGCGGCAATAGCCACCAATCCGAAGCTGGAAAACGCCTAGGCGCTCTGCTCCTCAGGCGTGAGCTTGACCGTCGCGCCGTTGGCATTGAACAGCAGGGGTGGCACGCCGTTCTTGATGGAGTCGCCGGTGATGAGGCACCTGACCACGCCGTCCATGCTCGGCAACTCGTACATCACATCGAGCAGCACTTCTTCCACCACCGTGCGCAGGCCGCGCGCCCCGGTCTTCTGTGACAGCGCCCTGTCTGCTACCGCCTCCAGCGCCTCGTCCGTGAACTCCAGCGAGACGCCATCCTGACCCAGGAGGCTGGCATACTGCTTGACCAGCGCATTCTTCGGCTTCGTTAGCACCTCGAGCAGGTCAGATTTCTCAAGCGGATCAAGCGCCACGGCCAGTGGCATCCGCCCGACAAACTCCGGGATCATCCCGTACGCGAGAATATCGTCGTGGCTGAGTTCTGCCATAACTCGGCTGCGCTCCAACTGGTCGTCCGAAACCCGCTCAGACCCAAACCCCATGCTGCGCTTGTCCTTGTTAACACGGGCTCTGACAATCTCATCCATTCCCTCGAACGCGCCTCCGCAGATGAACAGTATCCCGCTCGTGTCGATCTGGATGAACTCCTGTTGAGGATGCTTGCGGCCCCCCTGCGGCGGCACGTTGGCAATGCACCCCTCAACAATCTTCAGCAGCGCCTGCTGCACGCCCTCCCCCGACACATCGCGGGTCACGGAGGGGTTCGCGTTCTTTCGCGCGGTCTTGTCGATCTCATCGATATATATGATGCCGCGCTGCGCCTTTGACACGTCGTAGTCCGCAGCCTGGATCAGTCTAAGCAGGATGTTCTCAACATCCTCCCCAACGTACCCCGCCTCTGTCAGAGACGTCGCATCCGCGATGGCGAACGGCACGTTGAGAATCCGTGCAAGTGTCTGCGCCAGCAGGGTCTTACCGCTTCCCGTGGGGCCGACGAGCAGGATATTCGTCTTATCCATCTCGACGCCCGGGCTCTCCCCGTCCGTCACCGTGCCGCGCTTGTAGTGGTTGTAGACTCCGACGCTCAGCACACGCTTGGCGCGTTCCTGCCCGATGACGAAATCGCTGAGCAGGCCGTATATCTCCCGAGGGATCCGGACAGGTTGCGGCTCTTCTTCCTGCGCAGGCTTCTCTTCGGTGGGTTGCTCGCGACCACGCCCCTTCGGCCGATCTTCCAGAATGCGCAAGCAGACGCGCACACACTCATCGCAGATATAGGCCTTGTGATCCGGCCCGGCTAGCAGCCTAACCGTCCCCTCAGCCTTGTTGCAGAAAGAGCAGCGATGCGGCGTGTCACCGTGACCGCCTCGTCGTCCGCCTGTCTCGTCCACCATAGCCTTTGCCTCTACTCCTCCCCATAACCGAGTCTAAGGCATTGTGCAAACAAATCCGCCTTTGCGGGCCTCAATCGTCAGTCAGGCGGCGCTGGCGTCCTTTTTCTCATTCTCCGGCTTCACCAGGACCTCATCGACGATCCCATACTCCCTGGCCTGATCAGCCGTCAGGTAATAATCGCGATCCATATCGCGCGCCACCTTCTCAACCGGCTGCCCGGAGTGCCCGGAAAGGATGCCGCGGATGGTCTCCTGCAGGCGCAGTATCTCGCGCGCCGCAATCTCGATATCGGACGCCTGGCCCTGCGCGCCACCCATCGCCTGGTGCATGTGAATCGTCGAGTTCGGCAGGGCGTATCGCTTGCCGGGCGCGCCGGCGCACAGCAGCACCGTCGCCATGCTCGCCGCCATCCCAACGCAGATTGTCGAAACGTCCGCCCGAATCAGCTGGATGGTGTCATAGATCGCGAGACCCGACGTAATCACGCCGCCGGGGCTGCTGATATACAGCGAAATATCCTTGTCCGGATCCTCACGGTCCAAGTACAGCAGTTGCGCGACTATGAGGTTCGCGACATGATCGTTGATCGGCGTCCCAAGAAAGATGATGCGTTCCTTGAGCAAGAGCGAATAGATATCGAATGCCCGCTCGCCCCGCGCCCCGGTCTCGATGACCATCGGCACGATGCCCTGTGGTCCTGCCGGCGTGATCCCCTGTGGCAAAATCTCGCCGGTTCCGCCTGTCCATGTGGTCATATTGTGAACTCTCCTTTGGCGCGGCCCCACGGCCAGCCCCCGGTCGTACTAGTCGTCCCCGTCGTCTGAATCCTCGTCGGTATCGGCTTCCGCCTCACTCTCGGCGGCGTCCTCCGACTCATCGCGCTCTCCTCGCGCGATTTCAACCAGCATATCCACTGTTTTGCGAGCGACAATGCGGCGCTGCACGGAATCGCGGGCCGCCTCGCTCTCGAAAGCCTGCCGCGCCTGCTCCTGGGTCGCCTCGTCCTGTTGCGAGCCGACTACCTGCGCGATGTCCTCGTCGATCTCCTCGTCGGATGCTTCGATGCCCTCATGTTTTGCGAGGTCAGTTATCAGGAGTCCGCGCAACACACGCTGCTCCGCCTGTGGTCGGACGGAGTCGCGTAGCGCGTCAACACTCTGCCCCGTCGACTGCGCGTACGCCGCAAGGGACATGCCCATGCCGCGCATCTGCTCGTCCTGATCTTGCAGGATGCGGTCGACCTCCATATCCACCACGATGGGGGGGTACATCACTGTGGCGATCTCTGCAAATTGATCGAGGATATTTTCCTCATACCCCGCTCGCGTCTGCGTCTCTGTCCGCTCGATCAGATCCGACTGTATACGCTCGCGCAGCGCCTCTACGGTCTCGAACGTGTCGTCGCCGAAACCCTCGACGCCCTGAGCCCATTCATCGCCGAGGTCGGGCAGGAGTTGTTCCTTCACTTCGCGGACAGTGACGGTGAAATGCGCTTCCTTGCCATTCAGATTGCGAATGGTGAAATCGTCCGGCACGGAGATTGTGAACTCTTTGGTCTCCTCCGCGCTCATCCCGATGAGTTGGGAAGGAAAGCCGGGAGCAGGATACGTCACGCCCTCTTGCGCCAGATAACTGATGCTTGTCTCTTCGACGAACACACGGCGGCCGGGTATCTCGGGCTCCCCATCCGTTTCAGAATCCACCTCATCGGCGGGTTCTGACGACTCATCCGGGTTAGTCTCATCCGATTCCGAGTCACCATCGTCGCTGTCGGCATCCGAGGCCTCAGCCTCTTCCTCCGGCTCTTCATCCACGTAGCCGCGCGCGTCGATGGTCAGCAGGTCGCCATACTCCACCGGCCTATCCGCAGGCTCCCACGGAGCGCCCTGGCGTCGCAGGTTATCCAGCACTTCCTCGACTTGCTCGTCCGTGACCTCCGACTCCTCCCACTCAACGCGGATGGAGTTGTAGTCCCCCAGCTCAACCTCAGGACGAAGCGCGACGGTCGCGCGAAAGGTAATTGGATCCAGCGACTCCACATCGGTCACCTGTGGACGCGCGATAGGCTCAAGCTCCTGCTGCTCCACCGCATCTGCGATGGATTTCTCCAGCAGCGCCTCGATGTCCTCCTGAATCAGGGTCTCCGCGCCGATATGCCGTTCGAGGATGACGCGCGGGGCCTTGCCTTTGCGGAAGCCCGGAATGACGTAGCGCTGCACCAGCCGGCGGTATGCCCGCTGCTTGTGATCCTCGATCTCCGCCTCTTCCAGTTCGATCAGCAGGCCGATCTGGCGGTCTGGCATGTCCTCAGTCGTTATTTTCACGCGAGCAAACTCCGTACCCAGATTGGCTGTGAGGCAGGAACAACATTATACATCGGGGAGCCTGATCCTCAGTCCGTTGCGGCGGGCGACTGCGCAGGCTCTCGCAATCGCAGATTGAGATCGCCCAGTTGCTGATCGTCCACGGTTGACGGCGCGCTCATCATCAGATCCTGCGCTGACTGTGTCTTGGGGAACGGAATCACTTCCCGGATATTCGGTTCGCCGGCCAACACCATCACCGTGCGGTCGATGCCCGGCGCGAAACCTCCATGAGGCGGCACACCGTACTCGAACGCCTCCAGCATATGCCCAAATCGCTCCTGTATCTGCTCCGGCGAGTGTCCGAGCAGCGCGAATATCCTGTTCTGCAAGTTCCGGTCATGTATCCTGATCGACCCCGACCCCAACTCCAGCCCGTTCACGACGAGGTCGTAGGCGCGTGACCGCACTGATGTTGGCGATTCCTCAAGCATTCCAACATCCTCCGGCACGGGCGAGGTGAATGGATGATGCACGGAGTTCAGTTCGCGCCCGTCCGCCGCCTCAAACAGCGGAAACTCCGTGACGAACGCAAAGGCCAGTTCGTTCGCGTCGGTTAATTCAAGGCGCGACCCCAGCTCAGTCCGCAGGGCGCTCAGCGAGGCGTTCACGATGTCCTCGTGAGCCGCGACGATCAACAGCAAGTCGCCTGCCGACGCCCCCATCTCCTGAGCAATTGTCCGAACGATTTCGATGTCCAGGTGGCGCGCCAACGCGGAGCGCACATTATCCGGTTGCAGTTTCGAAACCGCCGTGCCTGACTCCGCATCCAGCCCAATCGTGGCCAGTCCTCGCGCGCCCTGCCCTCGAACAATTTCAGTGAGATTCTCAAGCTCTCGCCTGCTGTATCCCGCGCAGCCGGGCGCAACGATGCCGCGCGCCATGCCGCCGGATTCAGCGAGCGCAGACGTGAAAACCGCCACGCCGCTATCGCTCACGATGCCGGAAATATCCGTGATCTCCATGCCGAATCGCAGGTCAGGCTTGTCGGAGCCGAAGCGTTGCATCGCCTCCTCATACGTCATGCGAGGAAACGGGGATGTCACTCGCTTGTCAGGCGCGGTCGTGTGGACGAGGCCCGTGTACAGTTCCTCCATCAAATCGAGGATGTCGGTCTCCTCGACGAAACTCATCTCGAGGTCCAGCTGCGTGAACTCCGGCTGTCGGTCTGCCCGCAAGTCCTCGTCCCTGAAACACCGCGCGATCTGGAAGTACCGCTCCACGCCCGCCACCATCAGCAACTGCTTGAGTTGTTGCGGAGATTGCGGGAGCGCATAGAAGAGCCCGGGGTGGACGCGAGATGGCACAAGATAGTCTCTTGCACCCTCCGGCGTGCTCTTCATCAACATGGGCGTCTCGACTTCCAGGAAGTCGCGGGCATCGAGGAAATCGCGGATATACTTCACGACCTTGTGCCGCAGCGCAAGGTTCGCCGCCATCCGCTCTCGCCGTAGATCGAGGTAGCGATAACGGAGCCGCAAAGACTCATCGACGTCCGATTCCTCATTGATGTAGAACGGCGGCGTCTTGGACGGGTTCAGGACATCCACATCAGTGGCATGGATTTCGACGCCACCGGTCGCAATGCGCGGATTCTCCGTGCCGGCCGGCCTCAACTGCACCTCGCCGCTGATGGCCACAACCCACTCATTGCGCAACGCGTCAGCGGACTGATAAGCCGCCTCGGCGGCGGATGGATCGACGACCACCTGCACCAGCCCGGATCGATCTCGCACATCGAGGAATATCAGCCCGCCATGGTCGCGGCGACGATGAACCCAGCCGGCAAGACGCACGACTTGACCCGCGTCCGCAGGCGTGAGTTCTCCACAATTATGTGATTTCAGCATCGATTAAATCAGGGGAACCGATCAATGATTTGCGTGGGATAGACCAACTCCAGAGGTTCCAATGAGCCTCCTTCGCCCCCACCCACCAATCATAGCATTGGCGGCGCCCCAAACCTGCCTCCGTTCGCTAGAATAAGTATTGGAGGGTCATAGACATGGTGCGAGAGCTACATCTGAGGGCGGAAGTCTTGCCTGGCGGCAGGATTGAGGTGACGGACGCGGAGCTACCGGTTGGACAGACCGTTGAAGTTGTCGTTCGACACGAATCCGGGGGGGAAAGCCGTTCGATCATGGAGATACTCAATAGCGGACCCGAGCGCCGCCTGTTTCAGACAGCCGACGAAGTGAAAGCGTATCTGGACGAAGAGAAGGCGTCTTGGGATCGCTAGAGCCTGCCTCATTCATGTCTCATAACATGTTGCAATGCTCAGTGACCTTGTCGAGGAGTCCGGACCAGTCTGATTAGAGATCAGAGGCTACCCCATCTCTATCTCAAAAACTCGCGGGGCGGCCCAAATGGGCCGCCATTTATGCGGGGGGCAGACGGTACGACGAGGGCCGGTGAATTCTTATCGTGCCGCAGCCGTTGGCAGTTCACGCACTTTGTCGCCCGCCTGCTGCTCGGCAAGAACAAGATCGTACTGCGTCTGGAGATTGAGCCAGAATTGCGGCTCGACCCCGAACCAATGGCCGAATCGCAGGGCAGTATCGCCCGTGATAGAGCGCTTGCCCGCGATTATCTGGCTGACCCTGTTTGCCGGCACGTCAATCTCTCGGGCGAACGCCGTCGGTGTGATCCCGATCTCTGCTAACTCACCCGCAAGAATCTCTCCCGGGTGAACGACTCTCTTGAACATCCTGTCGTCCCTCCTTGCTACGGGTGATAGTCAACGATCTCAACGTCGATTGGTCCGGGGCCATCGGGCCAGGAAAAGCAGATACGCCACTGGCGGTTGATACGAATCGAATACTGTCCTTGCCTGTCACCTCGCAAGGTTTCCAACCGATTGCCGGGCAGTACAGCCAGGGTTCTCAAAGTAGGCGCCGCGTTCAGGATGGCCAATCGTCGTTCCGCTTGCGTCTCGAATGCCTGGAACTCCCGAACAATTTCTCCCGCTGCAAAGCGTTCCGTTCGACGATCCCGATAGCTGAGTATCATGCCTGCCCAGCATACTTGCATGGACGCTGTACGTCCAACGTCACATCTTCGCGTCATTTCAAGAGCGGTTGGGCAGCCACTCCGGCCCATGCAAGTAGCGGGGCGGCCCCTTGGGGCCGCCCCGCTTTTGGCGTCGTGTCAATCTTGGACGTTAGTCCTCGATGTAGCCTTCCAGACGCTCCCGGTTGCGATGGAGGCGCAGGTTCTTCATGGCGCCCGCCTGGATCTGCCGGACACGCTCTCGTGTCAGGCTCAGCATGTCGCCAATCTCCCGCAGCGTGTACTCCTTGCCGTCCATGATGCCGAACCGCAGCTCGACTACCAGGCGCTCTCGGGGGGACAGCGAGGCCAGTACCGCTCCTACACGTTCGCGCAGCATGGTTTGTGCCACCAGGTCGATCGGCGACTGCTCTTCGTCCTGCGCCACGAAGTCCGCCAACGTTGCGCCATCCTCACCTACGGGCGCGTCGATCGAGGCGGGCTGCTGTATCAGCGAGAGCAACTGCTCCACCTTCTCCAGCGGAATCTCGGTCTCGGTCGCCAACTCCTCCGGGGTGGCCTCTCGACCAAACTGCTGGAGGAGGCGGTGCCGGGCACGGTCAATCTTGGCGGAGAGCTCGCCCACATGAACCGGAAGACGGATGCTGCTTCCCTGCTCAGACACGCCCCGGGCGATGGCCTGCCGGATCCACCATGTGGCGTACGTGGAGAAGCGGAAGCCTCGACGGTGGTCGAACCGATCCACCGCCTTGAGCAGACCAATGTTGCCCTCCTGGATCAGGTCGAAGAGGGCCAGCCCCCTGCCCTGGTAGCGCTTGGCGATACTGACGACGAGGCGCAGATTGGCCTCGGTCATGGACTTACGAGCGCCCTCGCCCTTTTGGATCGTTACCAGGAGTTCCTGTCGCTCCCCGGCCGGCATGTTTTCCGCGCCGGCAAGACGTCCGGACGCGCGCCGCCCCTCATCCATGAGGATGCCAAGCTCGGTCTCCTGTTGGGGAGTCAGCAGCTTGCGGCGGCCAATGTCCTGCAGATAACCCCTGAGCGGATCGCTCAGGTTCTCCGCAGAGCCGCTGTCATAGTCATCGGCCTCCGCGGACTCCGCGCCGTCGATCCTCTCTTCTAGCGCTCCGTCGAGGCCGAGGACATTCCCGGAGGTCTCATCGGCCTCCATATGAATGCCGGGCACACCCGGCTCCTGTCGGGTCTCGTCCTCTGCGATCACGGCCCTTGCTTCATCCGTTATCGCCTTCATCTGCGCACCTCCTTGTCATGGTCTCGACTGATTCCTATCAAGCCAATGACCAGACACCCCCTCCCAGTCTGCCAGCGGGGATTGGCTAACAGCATAGGCCTGTTCCTACGCTTGTCAATCTCTCGGTATCCGATGGTGCTTATGTGTCTCATGTCGTTTCCTTCATAAGTTAGAACGACTAAACCGCCGGTTGGGAAAGCAGGAGAGCTCAGTTTCGCGCCCGGAAACGAAATGTGGGACAATCAATCAGGACATCCCGCTACGCGCAGCACAAGGACAGCCAACTCGGAGTAGCACTTCTATGGAGCCACTACCTCGCCCGTTGGAAATCCTCGAAACTCTGGGCAAGCAACCGGCCACCTCCTATTTTGAGGAGAAAGTCGCCCACGCCATCGAGGGATTGCTGACAGATGCGGCGATCCCCCACGCGAGCGACGAATACGGCAACATCATTGCCCGGCTCACACGGCAGCCGTCGGTTGGCACACAATCCTCGCGCCCCATTGCGCTCGTCGCGCACATGGACCATCCGGGCTTCGAGATCGTCGATGTCGACGGGACGCGTTTGAAATTGCAGATGCGCGGCCGCGTGTCAGATGTTGTCTACGAGCAGCATATCGATCTGGTTGTCCACTGTGCAAACGGATCGGTATGCCGGGCGCGGACAACAGGCGCTGACGGCGACCGGGAAGCGCGCATCCTCTACGCCGACATGCAACAACCGGAGGCGCTAACTCTGCCCGCTTTTGCTGTTTTTGACCTCCCCGATTGTGACTTTGGTAACACCAGGGTTTTTGCACGTGCCCTGGACGATCTTGCGGGTTGCGCCGCCACTTTTGCTGTCCTTGAGACGCTCTCCGGCGAAAGCGAACCGATCGATATTTTCGGCATTTTCACACGAGCGGAAGAGGAGGGTCTAGTAGGGGCGCGTTTATTGGCCGCCACCGGCGCTCTTCCAAAGGAAACGCTCGTGGTTTCCGTAGAATCCTCCAGAGCTTTGCCGGGCGCTGAGCAGGAAAACGGTCCCGTCATCCGCGTCGGCGACGCCGTTTCGACCTTTTCCCAGTCCGCCGAAGAGGTTTTGCAGACAGCCCGCGCCAAGCTGATGGGCCGAAATCCACCTATTCCGGTGCAGCGTCAACTCATGTCCGGCGGCGTCTGTGAAGCTTCAGTATTTGTCGCCCACGGCTATGAATCTACAGGTATCGCGTTCCCCTTGGCCCACTACCACAACGGATTCGGTGAAGACTCCGTGCAGGCGGAGAACATTGCTATTGGTGATTTTCTGGGAGGTGTTGAGTTGCTGCTCGAAGCCGCTCGTTCTATGGATAGCCCTCAGCAGGAGCCGGCCGGCAGCGCTCCTTCGATCTATGCTCGCCTTCGTTCCGCGCCGGAGACGGAGGCCAATCGGCTACGCTCAATCGCCGCAAAACGCTGATGATACGCCGGCAGCCGCTACGGGAAGCAGCGCGGCAATCAGTGGCGCTTTGTGATTTCATGCACTAGGATAAGAATAGGAACAAACGATGCTACGGCAACTCTGGCTTTACGGGCGAATCCTCATCGGCGTGGCCCTCGGAGTAGGGGTTGCTTATATTATTGTCCGCGAGGTTCAGTGGGCAGAGTTGCTCGATCAACTCTCGCAATTTAACTGGTACCTTATGATTCCCGTCTTCGCCATCGTCGTGGCGAGCAACGCGATACGGGCCGTCCGGTGGAGGATGCTATTTCACGGCAGGGCGCCATCGGCAACCCTACTCTTCTTTGTTGAGAACACCGGGCAGGGCCTGAATAACCTCGCGCCAATTAGAGTAGTAGCCGAGCCGATCCAATTCGGCTATATCGCCCTCCGCGAGGGGTATGACAGGGGAGCAGTACTCGCGTCAATCATCTTGGGCCGTGTGTCGGATCTTGCCATTACGCTCGGTAGCCTTGCCGTTGGATTTGCCATATTCAAACCGGACGGCGCGGCCTATCTTCAGTGGGTCATCCTCACGCTTGTCGCAATCGTCGTCGCTATTGCGGTCGTTTCCCTGTATACACACCGCATCACCTTCTTCGAACGGTTTTCGCTGGTGCGGACGTACTCTGCGGCCTGGCAAGAACTGGTGGGGCAACCCAGGAAACTGTTCTCCGTCATGGGAGTAACGCTTGCCACATGGCTAACACTTGGGCTTGCCGCATTCGTCGTTGCGCTTGACAAGGACTTATCGCCCACAGGCTATGGGCATCCCTTGCAGCTCTTTGTGATCATCTACGTCGTTGTTCTGGGAACAATGACGTTGGGCTCTGTGTTGCCCGGCCTCCCGTCCGGCATCGGGCCATTTGAGGCTGCGGCAGTAGCGTTTCTGGGTTTCTACGGCGTTGGCAAGGAGGCTGCTCTGGCCTTTGGCCTCATCATCCACATGGGGTTCTTCGTTCCGCCTATTGTCATCGCCATCGGGACATTGATTATATTTGGCCCTCCGTGGTCGACGAGGCATCGGGTGCGTCGCCTCCGGCGCGAGAGGCGCGAAGCCCGACGAGCATCCGCAGCCAGAAGGGAAGCGCAAGAAGGAGGGCTATAACTATCCCGCCGTACACGTACCCGGGCCGGTCTATGGCCAGCACCGAGGGAAGCGAAACATCGGTCCAAATCGATATGGAAGTGATAATGAACGCTATGCCGATAGTGAGGCCGCCGGTCCACCCCATGTTCTTCGTCACGAGCAGCATCGGGAGTCCAACGAATCCGGCGGCAACGGTCGGCATAAGCATCATTCCGGCAACGCCGCCAAATGCGGACGCCAGGCCGGCGCCACCCCTGAATCGCAGCCATATCGGGTACTGATGGCCCCAAAGCGCGCCCGCGGCAGCAATAGTTGTGCCGGTCGGGCCTAGATCAAGGACACGATCTGCGATGAGAACGGGAATGAGTCCCTTTGAAATGTCGACGACAGCGACAAAGACACCTGCCTTGGGATTGATTTCCCTGAAGACATTGGCCGCGCCGGCGTTTCCGGTGCCCAGCTCTCTTACGTCCACACCCGCTACCAGGCGAGACATGATGACCGCTGTTGGAAACGAACCGAACAAGTACCCCACGATGAGGATGCCAATTAGAGTTACCGCGTCATTCATTGTCGCTATTACCTCCGCCACCTTGGGCGTCCCGGGAATCTCTTTTCGCGCGCAAGCTGCATACTAGCGTAGCGTACAAGCAGCTTGGAAGCATGGAGTAAGATCGCAAATGGAAGTACCGTAGGCTCGAGACCAAACCCACGCACGGCCTTGCCGAGAGGCTGAGGCACAAGAAGCGAGCAGAATGAGGCTACGACCGCAAGGGAATCGGGGCGACGAATTGGGCAACGGCCTTCTCGGATCAGTCGGTTTAAGGCTGGCAATCGCCATCATTACGCTGGCGGCGGGGGTCTATCTTCTCAAGGGCATTTCGGATCTCTTTAGTCTTCTTTTTGACTTCCTGCTCCTCATATTCCTCGCCTGGATTCTCTCAGCGGCGGTGAGGCGCCTCGCGGGTGTTGTGGCCACCTATGTCCCCCGACCGTACTGGGCCGCGATTCCAATCGCCTACCTCATCATTCTTTTGCCGGTCGTGGCCCTAATCGGGCTTCTTGTGCCGGTGACAATTGCGCAGATGTTTGACCTTTCGCGGAACTTGCCGGATTTTGCCGTGAGGATGTCCGGTTTGCTGTCCGCCGTCAATGAGTTCTTCGATTCCCTGGGTGCGGCAGGTGGTGGCGCTGAGGCGACGGCCACAGATCCGTTGCTTGCCCTGGGAGCAACCGCGAGCGCGTGGATTCAGGACAACGCGCTGGGAATCGTCGGTAGCACGACGAACATTTTGATTCAAACTATTTTCTGCATCTCGCTGTCGTTCTATATGACCATTGAGAAGGATGAGCTGCTGGGATTGTTCTTCAGGCTTCTTCCTGCCGAATATCACGACCGGGCCTCCGCGATCATGAGCCATCTCGACAGGACCTTCTTCTCATACCTGAAGGGCATCTCAATAGTTGTTGGGCTTTATTCCGTGGCGATCACAACGACGATGCTCGCTGCCGGGTTGCCCTTTGCCCTGCCAATCGGTATCACTGCCGGCCTCATTCAGCTGGTTCCGATCATCGGCGAGTTCGCCGCCATCGGTATCCCAATTACGATTGCCCTGCTCACAGGCTCGGTAACGACGGCAATTGTTGTTTCGGTTGCCCTCATTTCATGGAGTCTTTTCATGAACAACGTGGTGCTGCCGCGTGTTTATGGGAGGGCCGTGCGCATGCCCGGCTTCTTTGTCCTGGTTGCGGTGGTACTCGGTACACGGTTCGCGGGCCCGTGGGGCGCGATGCTGGGCGTTCCCGTTGCCGGTTTCATCTACTCCCTGATCTTCGCCTGGGGAGAGTTGGGCCAGAGCGAGAATGCCGAGGCGGAAGAAGCGACGGTGGAAGAAGCCGCGGCAACGGGCGGGAATGGAACTTCCGTCCAGGCAGTCGGAACATCCGGTTCGCCGGTCGTGACAGGAAATGGCAACGTTTCCGTGAACGGCAACGGCTCGCGGATACGCAGCCCGCGACGGATCCTGGCGAGTATCCGCAACATCATCTCCCGCTAGTGCCGCTTGCAACGCGGTCGGGGTTTGGCGCCGCCAAACTACTCTTCAGGAATCAAACCCCAGCCGCATGTTGCGCATGCTGACATAGCGCGTGCCCTGATTATGCGCGACGACGATGTGGTCCAAGACCTGAATCTCCAGCGCCTTGCCGGCTTCCACCAGGTGTCTCGTCGTCCGTTCATCGTCCGGGCTTGGTGATGGGTCACCCGAGGGGTGGTTGTGAACGACAATGACGTTTGGTTGATTGCGACGCACCGCCTCGCGAAATACCTCTGCAGTCCGCACCTGTGATGAATTGACGGTGCCGCGATAAAGAGCTTCGACGTGTACGACATGGTTCCTGGTATCCAGAACAAGGACGCGCAGCTCTTCGTGTTCGAGAAAGACCATTTCCGAGCCGACAATGTTATAGACGTCCTCAGGGCCGGAGATGACAGGCTTCTCCTCCGGGGCTTCGGCCTGCAGGCGCCGCCCCAACTCCAACGCAGCTTTAATCTGGGCAGTCTTGGCCATAGCCAAGCCCGATTGGCTCGAGAGTTCGTGGAAACTCGCTTGCTGCAAGCCCTTCAGTCCGTCCATGTCTCGCAGGAGGCGCGTGGCCATTGTGACGGCACTCTCGTTGCGGCGGCCAACACGCAAGAGGATTGCAAGGAGCTCCGAGTTGCTGAGGGCCTGGGAACCCTGATCTCGCAGGCGTTCGCGGGGTCTCTCGTCCTGAGGCACATCCCGAATGAGCAGACCGGCGGAATACCCGGCTTCACCGGGCTCTCGTTGTTGTGTTTCAGTCACGCGCCTCTCCCCGCCCTATCTCCGTCTTGCCAATCAAAACACAACAACCGGCAGCCTGTTCAACATGACAGGCTGCCGGTCGGCGTTCCGAAATCACATTATCCCAGTCGATAGTGACCGGGACGCCGGGAAGTCCTAGGTAACGTCGACGCCTGCGCCGACGCCCTCAAGCTTGGACTTGATGGTATCGGACTCGTCCTTCGCGACGTTCTCCTTGATGGACGTAGGGGCGGACTCCACCAGTTCTTTTGCTTCCTTGAGGCCGAGGCCCGGCACCAATTCACGAACGGCCTTGATGACCTCAATCTTGTTGGGGCCGATTTCCTTGAGGGTGACAGTGAATTCGAACTGCTCTTCCTCGGCGGGCGCGGCATCACCGGCCGCGGCGGCCGGAGCAGCAATGGCGACAGCCGCGGCGGCCGTCACACCAAGACGTTCCTCAAGTTCTTTGACCAGTTCAGCCAGGTCAAGGACAGACATGCCCTCAATTGCCGCAACTATCTCTGCTTTCGTCGTCATTTCGTTAGCTCCTCTCCTCCAACTGTCTACGTCTCTGATCCAGAACATTCACAATACTGCTCAAGTGAGCATGCAATACGCCAACAAGCTTCTGGCTCACGCCGTTCATTGCGCCCATCACCTGTGCCAGCAGAACCACACGGGACGGGAGCGTTGCGATTCTTTCCAGCTCAGCCGGGGCAACGACGCGCCGATCAAGCACGGCGTTTGTGATCCGAAGCTGCATACGGTTTGTACGGACATAGCCGGTCAGCGCCTGGATGACAGGTATCGGATCCTCACGAGTGACGATGAGGCCTACCGAGCCATCAAGCAGGCTTCCGATCTCGTCCCCCTGCCCCAACGCCTCAGCGGCACGCAGAGCCAGACGATTCTTGACGATGCGATAGCGCGTGTCATTGATCCGCAACGCGTGGCGCAAGCCCTCCATCTGCTGCACGGACAGGCCGGCGTGGCCGGCGCCGACGATCAGGGAAGCGCCGTTCAGGAACTCGGTGAGTTCCTCTACCTGTTCAATCTTCTTGGCTGATGGCATTAGCTTCTCGTTCCTGCAGAGTTTCTGTGGTCGTTTAGTCGGCAGGCCGGAGCGTTGCTGCGGCAATCGGGTCAATATTGATGCCCGGCCCCATGGAACTGGAGACGCTGACACTTCGGATGAACTGACCGCGGACAACTTCCGGGCGAGCCTGAGTGATGGCGCTCACAAGCGCCGCCAGGTTTCCCTTGAGGTTTTCTTTTTCAAAGCTCGCCTTGCCGATGGGGCTATGTATGATTCCGGTCCGGTCTAGCCGGAACTCGACGCGTCCCTTACGGGCCTCTTCGATGGCTCGTGGCAAATCCTGCGGCTGCACAACGGTATTGCCACGCGGGCTTGGCATGAGACCGCGGCGGCCAAGCACGCGGCCAAGCTTGCCAATGCGTCCCATGATGTCCGGCGTCGCCAGCGCGACGTCAAAGTCGACCCACCCGCCCTCGATACGCTCAATCAGATCGTCAGAACCGACGAAGGTCGCGCCCGCCTCTATGGCCAAACGCTCTCCTTCACCCTGCGCAAATACGAGCACGCGAACCGGTTTACCAAGACCATGGGGAAGAAGCACGACTCCACGCACTTGCTGATCGGCCTGACGTGGATCGACGTTGAGGCGTATATGTAGTTCGACGGTCTCGTCGAACTTGGCAGTTGCGGAGTCTTTTAGCAGGCCGAGCGCGGTGTCAGTGTCATAAAACTCGAGGGGCTCGACCTTGTCCGCGGCCTGATCGTATCGTTTGCTGTGCTTTGGCATCTTCTAATTATCCGTGTGTCAGTCTGCGATGTCGATGCCCATGCTCCGGGCGGAGCCCAGGACCATTTGCATCGCGGCTTCCATGTCATCCGTGTTTAGGTCAGCCATCTTGATCTGCGCAATCTCCCGGATTTTGTCGCGCGTGATTGTCGCCACACGCTCCGTTCTTACGTCTGAGCTACCCTTCTCGATTCCCACAGCCTTGCGGAGGAGATCGGACGCAGGCGGGGTCTTGGTGACGAAGGTGAATGAGCGATCTTCAAAGATGGTGATGTCAACGGGGATGATATTGCCGGTCTGATCCGCCGTGCGGGCGTTGTATTCCTTGACGAAGCCCATGATGTTGACACCATGGGGGCCAAGCGCCGTGCCGACGGGGGGCGCGGGCGTGGCCTTGCCTGCCTGGATTTGCAGGCGGACTACTGAGCGTACTTTACGTGCCATATTTCTCTCGGTTTGTTAATTGGTTGTTGTTCAGGACAAGACGGTGAAACTTCAGCCGCTACAGCTTCTCAATCTGGAGGAAGTCCAGTTCGACGGGAGTTTCGCGGCCAAAGAAGGAGACCATGACAACGACCTTGCCGCGGTCGGGGCTGACTTCTTCGACGGTGCCAATGAAATCCAGGAACGGGCCGTCCGTGATGCGAACGCTCTGCCCCTTCTGATACCCCACTCGAACACGGGGGGCTTCCTGTTCCATCTGATCCAGGATGGAGCGGACTTCAGTTTCCTCCAGGGGAACCGGGCGCGGCGGGTCTCCGCTGCTCACAAAGCCGGTGACGCCGGGCGTCTCCCGAACCACGCGCCATGTCTCATCATCCATCAGCATCTCAACCAGGATGTAGCCCGGGAACACCTTGCGGGTCACGGTGCGCTTCTGGCCGGATCGAATTTCAATCTCGTCCTCAGTCGGGACGACGACACGGTACACGCGGTTCCTGACATCCAAGGAGTCGATGCGGTTTTCAAGGTTGCGGCAGACGCGATCCTCCTGGCCGGAGTACGTATGCACAACGTACCAGTGGCTTTGCGTCTCGATAACATCGGTCTGTTGTGAAGTCATGGTCTGCCTATTCGAATCGGCTGTCTAGAAACCCAACAGGAATCGGGTGACAAGGAAGTTGAAGACGTAATCCACGCCGCCAAGGAACAGTCCAACGATGCCCGAGACGATGATCACCATGATGGTGAGCCGGATGGCCTCTTCACGGGACGGCCAGGTCACGCGGCGGAGTTCAGTTATTACTTCACGGGGCAGGCGGGCGATGGATGCGCCGCTCGCGCGTCTACGGCCTGAAGTTTGGGGGCGTATGCTCATATGCTGTTTCGCTCCGCTAGCCTACCGCACCTCTCGGTGCAGGCGACGAACATGGCACCGCGGGCAGAACTTGTTCAGCTCCATGCGCTGCGTATCGTTGCGGCGGTTCTTCATGGAAGAGTAGTTGCGCTCACGGCACTCCGTGCATGCCATGGTGATAACGATGCGGTTTCCCTGTTTCTTGGCCATAGTTGCCTCGTCGCCCGTGAACGCCTATCTCGTCGATTTTTGTGCTTACTGGATGATGTCGGTAATCACGCCGGAGCCGACAGTCCGGCCACCCTCGCGGATAGCGAACCGCAGGCCCTCTTCCATCGCGACGGGCGTGATCAGTTCAATTCGCATGCTCACGTTGTCACCCGGCATGATCATCTCGATGCCCTCCGGCAGGTGCGCGGAGCCGGTGACATCCGTGGTGCGGATGTAGAACTGTGGCTTATAGCCATCGAAGAACGGCGTGTGTCGGCCGCCCTCATCTCGCGTGAGAACGTAGACCTGGGCCTGCGCCTGCGTGTGAGGAGTGATGGAGTTCGGTTTGGAGACAACCTGACCGCGCTCCACGTCATCGCGTTCAATGCCGCGGAGCAGTAGGCCGATCGCGTCGCCCGGCTCAGTCTCATCGACAGTCTTGTGGAACATCTCGATGCCCGTCACGACCGTCTTGCGCTGATCGCCGAACCCAACAATCTCCACCTCTTGGCCAACCTTCATCATGCCGCGCTCAACGCGACCCGTGACGACGGTGCCACGGCCCTTGATGCCGAAGACGTCTTCAATGGGCATGAGAAAGTCCAGGTCCCGTGGCCGATCCGGCTCCGGGATGTAGGCATCAACAGACTCCATGAGCTGGAGGATGGGCGCGTACTCAGCAGCGCCGGCGTCCTTGGAATCGCTCTCCAACGCCTGCAAGGCGCTGCCGCGAATGAACGGAACCTCGTCGCCTGGGAAATCGTAGCGGGAAAGTAGTTCCCGAACCTCGATTTCCACCAACTCCAGTAGCTCCTCATCGTCCATCATGTCGACCTTGTTGAGGAAAACAGCGATTCGGGGGACTTCCACCTGGCGGGCGAGCAGGATGTGCTCACGCGTCTGGGGCATAGGACCGTCCGGCGCGCTGACGACGAGAATAGCCCCGTCCATTTGCGCCGCTCCGGTGATCATGTTCTTGATGTAGTCGGCGTGCCCCGGGCAATCCACGTGGGCATAGTGGCGAGTGGCGGTTTCATATTCAACATGCGAGATGTTGATTGTCACGCCGCGCGCCCGCTCTTCCGGCGCATTGTCAATGGAATCAAACGGCCGGAACTCGCTGGTCCCAGCGAGGTTCAGAACCTTGGTGATCGCCGCTGTCAGTGAGGTTTTACCATGGTCAACGTGACCAATGGTCCCAATATTGAGATGCGGCTTCGTCCGCACGAACTTCTGCTTCGCCATTCGTTCCCGTCCTCCTTCGAGCTGGAGCCCACAACCAGATTCGAACTGGTGACCTCGTTCTTACCAAGAACGTGCTCTGCCGACTGAGCTATGTGGGCTTCTGTCTCTCCTTTCCGAAATTTCTGCCGCCTGACCCATTATGTTGCCATGTTCGCGGGCGCCATATCGGTCTATCTGGAGCCCGAGAGGGGATTCGAACCCGCTAGCCTGCCGATTACAAATCGGCTGCGCTACCCTTGCGCCACTCGGGCCCGGACAAACCTCCACATCTGCACAACAAAAGGAGCTAGCCCTCGCTAGCCCAATTCAGTATGCGTAGCGGTCAATCAATCGTCAAGTGGATAAGGCGCATCACAGAAGGGCGTCTTCGGCTGCGCGACGGACGATTTCATACACGCGCTGGATGGGCAGCGACGAGTCCCGGGCTATGCGACGACAGTCATCATATTCCGGCGCAATCCCGATGATCTCGCCAGCCGCGCTGAGTCGCTTGACCTTGACGCTCGCCGGGCCAAGCGGAGTCTTAACTTCAACTGATTCCCGTGACGCTTCATAGCGAGTAACCGGTGTGACGCGGACACCCAGCGTCGTGGTCTCTCGCAGCATAACGGTCGCAATCTGCGCTTGCGTTTCAGGGGGCGCAATGGCAGTCAGTATGACGCCGGGGCGTCCCTTCTTCATCTGGGTTGTTTGAAGCCACACATCGCGCGCGCCCGCCTCGATTAGCCGTTCCCGCGCGTGTTCATAGAGTTCCGGGTTCATGTCGTCGATCGTTGTTTCTACCATGACCATTGGACGAGCGACAGGTTGCTGCTCGGCCGCCTCGCCGATCGTGACGGTCACGATATTCGCACGGCCGGGCGGGTCCTTCGTGCCTGCGCCGTACCCGACAGCCCGAACAGAGGTCATGGCGGGCGGAGCAACAAAGTCGGCGAGTGTCGTGATGATAGCCGCGCCGGTGGGAGTGACGATCTCGCCGGTGGGTTCCGCCGAAGAGTCGCCCGGGGGTGGCAGCGTTGGGGCCTCGGCCATACGCATGAGTTCGAGGACGCCGGGAACGGGAACGGGCAGGATGCCGTGCAGCGTGCCGACGCGGCCGGTAGCTAGCGGGAGACCGGAGGCGTGGACTGCGTCAATGCCTAACTGCTCCAAGCCAACGACCGTTCCAACAACATCCACAAGCGTGTCCGCCGCGCCAAGCTCCGCCAGTTCCACATCGTCGGGTGAGCCGCCGTGAACGCGCGCCTCCGCCTGCCCTATGGCCTTGAGGACACGGACGGAGGGCTCACGTATTGATTTCTCAAGGCCCGATGTTTCGACGCGTTCTATGAGCGTTGAGAGGGAAGTATGTCCGCGCGATTCGGGGCCGCCTGACACCGGTCCGTCCCCGCCCTGTATTTCGACGTGTGTTGCCCTGATTCCGGCGCGGTGTGTCTCGCGCGGCGTTAGCCGAATCGGCTTATCGGGAAAGACGCGATCGATGGCTGAATTCATCGCCTCCACCGACGCGCCGGCATCAAGGAGCGCGCCCAGCAGCATGTCGCCGCTGACGCCGTTGGCGCACTGGAAGTACGCAATCAGCATGGCGCCCTACCCCAGCGCAGGCGGCTTTTCGACACTGATACCGTCGTTCACAGTCGTGGCTTGGCGCGTGTTGAGACTGCCGGTCTTGTAGCCGGCAAGATCGAGTGTTACGAAGAGGTAGCCGAGGTTCCGGATGTGGTCGATAAGTCCCTGGCGGAGGTCGTCTGATATGAGCCGTTGCATGTCCTCCGGCGCAACTTCTATGCGGGCGATCGCGCCGTGGTGACGCACACGCACTTGCCTGAATCCGTGGTCATGGAGATATTTTTCGGCGCGCCCGATCTTGTCCAGCAACTCAAATGAGACCGGCGTGCCGAGTGGTATGCGGGAGGCTAGGCAGGATTCGGCGGGCTTATCCCAGTTGGGCAGGCCGCGTTCCCGTGCCAGTTGCCGCACTTCATCCTTGGTTAGGCCGACTTCAACGAACGGGCTGCGGACACCCTGCTCATCCTTGGCTTTTAGACCGGGGCGGATATCGCCCAAATCATCAATGAGGGTGCCATCAATGACCCATGGGATGCCCTTGCTCACGGCTATGTCGCGCAGGTGGGTGAACATATCGACGCGACAGAAGTAGCAGCGGCGGCCATCGTTGGCGGCAAAGCCTTCCATTTCAAGCTGATCCGTATCAAAGAATTCGTGGCGCGCTCCCAGCATCTGCGCGACTTCCCGGGCATCGTCCGCTTCTTCTGCGGCAAACGTCGGAGATAGGGCCGTTACGCCTAGGGCGTTAGTGCCAAGCTCATCCGTGGCGACCGCGAGGAGGAGGCTGGAGTCGACGCCGCCGGAGAATCCGACTACGACGGCGCCAAGCTCACGAAGCAGTCTACGAAGCGCTTCTTGCTTGTTGGCGAGTTCCGGGGAGTTTGTGACAAGAGTCACGAATGAGCCTCCAAAATGTGCAAAAAGGGGTTGTTTTCGGTCGTTTTGGGGACTGTTACGAGAGTCACGAGCGGGCTCCAAAAACCGGGGTGGTTTGGGCGTCATGGATCAGGGCTTGTTCGACGGCCTCGTGGAGGGTTGAGGCGGGGAGGACGGTGATGGGGGTTTGGGCGCTTGAGGCGTCATCGGGAGGGGCGATGATGCGGCGAAAGCCGCGGCGGGCGGCCTCATTGATGCGACGTTGGAGTTGGGGTACGCGGCGGATGTCTCCGGTCAGGCCGATTTCACCGACGGCGGCGACGTCCGGCCCGGCCGGGACATCGCGGAGGCTTGAAACGATCGCGAGTGCGATGGCCAGATCCGCGGACGGGCTTGTGACACGCAGGCCGCCGATGGCGTTGACGATGACATCGTGCTTGCCGAGCGGGAGTCGCAATCGGCGTGAGAGAACGGCGCAGATGAGCAGGAGGCGGTTGAAGTCAACGCCGGTGGCCATGCGGCGGGGGTCCGCGCCTGCGGTGGGCGCGACGAGGGCCTGGATCTCGACCAGCAGGGGACGTGTGCCCTCGACGATGGGGGTGACGATGGAGCCGGGGGCGGT
The DNA here is from genome assembly GCA_965205915.1 of Dehalococcoidia bacterium. GTDB lineage: Bacteria > Chloroflexota > Dehalococcoidia > UBA6926 > UBA6926 > VXMO01. Next base: position 678,125 of record OZ242191.1, read on the forward strand.
TGACGTTCGCTCCTGGGTGAGGGCGGCTGAGGGATCGTCGACCTCGCGGAGTCCGGTTTCGGTCATTTGGAGGACGGCGATCTCATCGGTGGAGCCAAAGCGGTTCTTGGCGCAGCGGGCGATGCGATAGGGGCCGAGGCCCTCGCCTTCGAGATAGAGAACAACATCAACGGCGTGCTCAAGAACACGGGGTCCGGCGATCGCGCCGTCCTTTGTGACATGGCCGGACATTATGACGGAGACACCGCGACGGCGGGCCCATTCGACGAGCCTTGCTCCGCACTCGCGCACCTGCGCGACACTGCCGGCCGACGATGACGCCTCAGTTCTAAGGGTCTGGATGGAATCAACGAGGAGCAGGTTTGGCGGACCGTTGTTGAGATCCGCGAGGAGAGCGTCCATGTTTGTTTCGGTGACCATCGTCACACCGTCGCCGGTCAGGGCCAGGCGGGCGGCGCGGAGGGCGATCTGTTCCGGGGATTCCTCACCGGCCACGTAGACGATGCTCGCGCCGCCTGAGCCGACTGCGGATGCCAACTGGAGTAGCAGGGTTGACTTGCCGATGCCGGGCTCGCCACCGAGCAGAATAACGCTGCCGGGCACGATACCCCCGCCGAGGACGGTCATGAGCTCAGGCATGTCACGCACTGCCATGTGTGCGGGCTGCGATGTGGCGGCCTCCATAAGGTCGGAAAGTGACGTGGCCCCCGCCTTCGCGGGGGTGACGGATGAATTGCCTAAGGCGCCGCGCGATCCGAGTGAGGAAGGAATGACCTCAACGAGGGAGCCCCATGTCTCGCATTGCGGACAGCGGCCTTCCCAGCGGGACACCTCTGTCCCGCAAGCCGTGCAGCTATAGGCAACGCGCGGTCGTGGCATCGTACTCGTGCCAGACCCTACCGTTGGTTAGCCCGCCACCTCGACGGCTTCGGCTTCGGCCTCGGCCTCGGCCTCTTCGACGGGTTCGGGCGTGGTAACGACGGTCACGGTCACCTTTTCGTCCACGTAGTCGACGCGAATCATGTCGCCCTCGTTAATCGCGCCGCTCAGGATATCGTCGGAGAGCCTGTCTTCGATCATGTCCTGAATGACGCGGCGTAACGGCCTTGCGCCATACGTCTCGTCGTAACCCTTTTCGCCAACGTAGTCGCGAAGAGCGTCGGTGGCTTCTATGGTGATGCGCTTGGTCTCCAACTGCTTCTCGACATCCTTCATCATCAGGTCGACGATTTGGCGGATGTGGACTCTATCAAGCGAGTGGAAAACAACCTGCGCGTCGATGCGGTTCAGGAACTCGGGGCGGAAGAACTGTTTGACCTCTTCCAGCACCTTGTCCCTCATGCGCTCATAGGATTTCTTGCGCATGTCCGAGTCATCCTTCGTGTACGCGAAGCCGATGTTGGAGTTCTTCTTCATGACTTCCGCGCCGATGTTGGAAGTCATGACGATGATGGCGTTTCGGAAGTCCACCTTGCGACCCTTGGCGTCAGTCAAGTGACCATCGTCGAAGATCTGCAAGAGGATATTGAAGACCTCGGGGTGGGCCTTTTCGATCTCATCGAACAGGATGACGCAGTAGGACTTGCGGCGCACGGCCTCGGTCAACTGGCCGCCCTCATCGAAACCGACGTACCCGGGAGGCGCGCCAACGAGCCTTGCGACGGTGTGGCGCTCCATGAACTCTGACATATCCAGGCGAATGAGCGACTCTTCCGAGCCGAACATGAACTCCGACAGCGCACGGACGAGTTCCGTCTTACCGACACCCGTCGGGCCAAGGAAGAGGAATGTGCCGATAGGCCGGCGCGGATCCTTGAGCCCTGCCCTGGCGCGGCGAACTGCCTTGGAGACGTTAATGATTGCCTCATGCTGGCCAATGATGCGGCTATGCATCGCCTCTTCCATGTGGATGAGGCGCTCGCTCTCCTCGGCGGCGAGACGCGTGACGGGGATGTTGGTCCACATGCTGACGACCTGGGCGATATCGTCTTCAGTTACCTCAGGCACCGCGCTCTGTTGCTCGTTCTGCCACTCGTGTTCCAGCCGCGCGATACGCTCGGCGAGGCTGACCTCGCGTTCGCGCATCTCGGCGGCGAAATCGAAGTTGGAGGCGGCGACGGCGTTGTCCTTCTCGGCACGAACGCGCTCGAGGGCCCTCATGGCCTCCTTAACGGAAAGGGGCATGGATGACGCGCGGATGCGCACGCGGCTTGCCGCCTCATCAATCAGGTCGATGGCCTTGTCAGGCAGGAACCGATCCGCGATGTAGCGTGAGGCGAGCGTGGCCGCGGCTATAACGGCTTCATCAGTAATGGTGAGGCTGTGGTGTTCTTCGTATTGTGACTTCACACCGCGGAGTATTGCGGTGGTGTCGTCCGAGGACGGCTCTTCGACACGGACGGGCTGGAAGCGCCGCTCAAGCGCAGGGTCGCGCTCCACATAGCGACGGTAGTCGTCCAGCGTCGTTGCTCCGATGGTCTGTAGCTCGCCACGGGCGAGAGAGGGCTTGAGGATGTTTGACGCGTCCACCGCGCCCTCAGCCGCGCCCGCGCCAACGAGCGTGTGCATTTCATCGATAAAGAGGATGGTGTTCTTGGCGGCGCGAATCTCGTCGACGACTTTCTTGAGCCGCTCTTCGAATTCGCCGCGATACTTGGTGCCGGCGACAAGGGCGCCCATATCCAGGGTGACGAGCCGCGCGCCACTGAGGCTGTCGGGCACATCACTGCTCACGATCCGCTGGGCGAGCGCCTCAACGATGGCGGTTTTGCCAACGCCGGGCTCACCGATCAGCACAGGGTTGTTCTTTGTGCGTCGAGAGAGAATCTGCACGACGCGCTCAATCTCCTGCTGTCGCCCGATGACGGGGTCGAGCTGGCCGTCACGGGCAAGAGCCGTGAGATCGACGCCGAGTTGATCCAGGGTTGGGGTGCGTGTGCCTGACCCTGACCTGCTGCCGGGTTGGCTTCCGGACTGGCTGAGGATGCGCTGAGTCTCCTGGCGGACCTTGTCGAGGGTGACGCCAAGGCTCTCAAGGACGCCGGCGGCGACGCCATCGCCCTCACGGAGGAGACCGATGAGCAGGTGTTCGGTGCCGATGTAGTGGTGAGACATCTCGCGCGCCTCGTCGACGGCGAGTTCGATGACTTTCTTTGCGCGCGGCGTGAGGCCAACGTCGCTGGTTGGCTGCTTCTGGCCGCGTCCGATGATAAAGGTGACGGCGGAGCGGATCTTGGAGAGGTCAACGCCGAGGGAGACAAGGACGCGGGTACCAACGCCTTCCGGCTCTCGGGCGAGTCCAAGCAAGACATGCTCCGTGCCGATGTAGTTGTGGTTGAGTTCCCCAGCCTCTTCCTGCGCGAGCGAGAGAACCCGCCTTGCGCGTTCCGAGAACTTTTCGAATCTGCTTGCCATGGCTTACTCCGCTCACCCGTTCAGACGGGTATTCGCGTCCGCGCTGTCCGCTGCTATTCCTCGACCTGTCGGAGGCTGAGACCCAGCCTGCGCCTCTCCGGTTCGATTCTGAGCACCTTGACCCGCCTGGTGTCACCCTCTTTGATGACCTCTCGCGGGTGGTTGATGTGGTGGTCAGCCATTTCAGAGATGTGTATAAGGCCTTCTATATTACTTTGCTCCAACCGTGCAAAAGCGCCAAATACTGCGAGGCGTGTAACCGTCGCATCGACGAACTGGCCCTCACGATACGCTTCCACTTCAACCAGCCAGGGGTCCGGCTGCGTACGTCGGAGGCTGAGGGAGATGCGCCCTGTTTCGTGATCGACCTTGAGGATATGAACCTCAAGGTCCTGCCCCGTCTGGACGATTTCCGAGGGGTGCGTCACAGGCTCCCACGCCAATTCAGATACATGGATGAGGCCGTCCGCGCCGCCAAGATCGACGAACGCGCCGAAATCACGCACGCCGGTCACGCGTCCCTTGCGAACGGTACCCTCTTGCAGTTCTGCCAACAGGGCCTGCCGCTGTTCGACGCGCATGTCCTGCGAGGCTGCTCGTTCAGAGAGGATGGCACGCTGCCGGCGTCGGTTGACTTCAATGACTTTGAATTGGAATTCCTGTCCGACAAGGGTATCGAGGGCCTTGAGTTGGTCATCGCCATCGCCCTGGGCGAGTTCGCGGTGCTCAGGGGAGAGTTGCGAGAGGGGCACGAAGGCCTGGACGCCACGAGTTTCGACGAGGATGCCGCCGCGATTGTGGCCAATGACCCTGCCGTTGACGAGTTCCTCGGAGTCTTTTTCCTTTTCGAGTTGACGCCAACCGCGTTCGGCCTGGGCACGATCATAAGAGAGCATGTACTGGCCGGTGTCATCGGTGCGTACAAGGGTGGCGACGATAGAATCACCGGCCTTGAGGGCGCGGACCTCATCTTCAGGGAGGCTTCGCATTTCGCGGTAGGGTATGACACCTTCGCTTTTCGCGCCGATATTGACGAGGAGTCCCTCATCATCAATGAGGACAATAGTACCCTCGACGGCTTCGCCCCTCCGCAGTGAGGGCATTTCGTTCCCCGCAGCGGCCAATAGGCGACCCATCTCGCTGTCTTCCGGCCGTAGCGAATCTCCTTGACTAGCCTCTATGGGCATCTGAAGCATTGATTCCCCTGACGTTGCGCTTGTGCGCACGGTGATGTGCCAAGTATACACGGCTACACGCTCGCAATGTATTTTTTCTATGTTGGAGAAGAGGGTTGCGCGGGTTTGGCGATTGGTTGGGAAATGGAGATTGTGGTTCCCGCGTTCGCGGGAATGACGGGTGAGGGGGCGGAGATGAGGGTTGCGCGGGTTTGGCGATTGGTTGGGAAATGGAGATTGAGGTTCCCGCGTTCGCGGGAATGACGGGTGGGGGGGCGGGGGTATGGTGTCTGGTATGAACGTGGAGTGGCGGCTGTTGTTGGAGGCGGGCGCGACGGGGTTGGAGAACATGCTCCTGGATGAGGCGCTCGCCGTACGCGTGGCGGAGGGGCATTCGCTGCCGGCCATTCGGATCTATGCGTGGCCCTGCCCTGCCGTTTCACTGGGCCGGCATCAGAAGCCGGAGCCTCTCCTTGACGTGGAGCGTTGCGAAAACGAGGGCATCGAAATTGTGCGGCGTCCGACGGGCGGCAAGGCGATTCTGCACTCGGCAGGAGACATCACGTACAGCGTGATAGCGCCCGCCGAGGAGGCGCCGTTTTCACGCGATGTCCTGGGCAGTTATGCAGCGGTGAACGGGGCGCTGGTAGCGGGGCTGGGGATGTTGGGCATCCGCGCCGCCGTGCGTGATCCCGCGCCAATCTGGCCGGAGACGGGCGTGGGTTTCGGATGCTTTGAGTCGCCGGGGCGGCATGAGGTGTACTGGGCGGGGCGGAAGTTGGCGGCGAGCGCGCAGCGGCGGACGGGGGGCGTGGTGTTGCAGCAGGGAACGATTCCGCTTTCGGAGACGGGAGCAGGGCTGGCGGATTTGTTGCAGCTTGAGCCGGGGCGTCGTGAGCGGTTTCGGCGAGATTTGAATGATCGGGCGGGGACGCTGGAGCGGGCGCTGGACGTAGCGCCGAACTTTCGGGAGGTGGCGCACGCGCTGAGCGAGGGATTCAGGGGGGCGTTGGGGATACCGTTGGAGCTTTCGGAGGTTGCGGGGGGAGAGGGCTTGTTGATGGGGCGGATGGGGGATGGATTCCGGCTTTCGCCAGAATGAGGGGGGTTTTTTGTGTAGGGACGGCGGCAAGGTGTAACGTTTGCTAATGAGTTTGGGGGAGAGGATTCGCTCAGGGCCGAATTACAAGTGGCTAGTGCTTGCGACGGTCGGCCTGGGCATTTTGACGAGCACGGTCGACGGTTCGATCACGAACATTGCGCTGCCGGAGCTTCAGAAGGTGTTCGGGGTTGATGCGAGCGTGATCCTGTGGGTGAGCGTCGCGTACCTGCTGGCGAGCATCGGTTTGATGCTGACGTTGGGGAGTTTGGGCGACGCGATCGGCCGCAAGCAGGTCTTCCTGACTGGGTTCATCGTTTTCGGGATCGGGCTGATCATCACGCCGCTGAGCACGACGCTGCCGATGCTGTTGTTTGGGCGCGTCGTGCAGGGCATCGGGCAGGCGATGATCCTTGCCAACGGAAATGCCCTTGTCGTGGACGCATTTCCAGACACGGAGAGGGCGCGTGCCCTTGGCATGGAGAATGCCTTTGTTGGCGTAGGGCTCGCGAGTGGAGCGCCCTTGGGCGGGTTTCTGCTGGACCTGTGGGGGTGGCAATCGCTTTTCTACACGCGGATACCGTTCATGGCGGCGTTCTTTGTCATGGGGCTGATTTTCTTACGGAGTGACCGGCAGGAAGGCCGACACGTGCGCATCGATTTTCTAGGAGCGCTGGCGCTGTTCGGCTTCATTTCAGCTTTCCTGCTAGGCCTCAATCGCGGCCCGAATGTGGGATGGACGGAGCCGCTCATCATAGGGCTCGGCGCGGGGGCAATCTTGTCGTTACTCGTGTTTCTCTTTGTGGAATCCCGCCAACGGGTGCCGATTGTAGAGATTCGGGTCAGGGGCGTGCGTCTAATGAGAGAGCACCTCCCTGTCCTGGAATTGAACCTGTTCCGAAATCGAATGTTTTCCATAGCAAATAGCGCAAACGCGCTTCAATTCCTTAGCCAGGGCGCAATAATCATCCTACTCCCGTTCTTCCTGATTACCGGGCGCGGATTCACAGCGACGGAGGCCGGGCTGATTTTGGTAACGCTGCCCATTGTGCGACTAGTTGTCGCGCCGGTCGCCGGCTGGGCGGCGGACAAGATGTCATCGCGGACGGTCTCGACTGTGGGGCTGATTGTGATGACGGGCGCTTACTTTGGGCTGCGGAGTGTCGGCATCGACACCCCTGTCGCGATCCTGGTTGCCCTGCTGCTTGCGGAAGGCGCGGGCAGTTCGATATTCGGCCCAGGCAACAACAGCGCCATCATGGGCTCGGTGCCACCTTCGCATCGCGGCACTGCATCGGCCATGCTCGGCACCGTGCGGCAGATTAGCCAGGCGACGGGCATCGCGGTGGCGGGCACGCTCTATGCCGTTATCCAAAGCGAGGAGCACTCACGGCTGCTCGGTCTCGGAATCGGCGAGGAACAGGCGTTGAGCAGCTCCGTTGAAGCCGGCTTCCAGTATGTGCTGACGATCATGGTGGTCACGCTTGTGGCGGCGATAGTCGTGTCCGCCCTGCGAGGACGGGATCCACGGACAGGCGACGGTGGCTCCGGCGAGCAAGGCGCAGGGCGCGGGGCCGGGGCGGCTCACGGACAGGCCCGCGCGTAGGCGTATCCGCATTTGACGACGTTCACGGAAAGGCTGCGCTCAGGCCCGCACTATAAGTGGCTTGTTCTTCTCACGGTCGGCGTGAGCATCCTTACCAGCGCATTTGACGTTGCAATAACGAACATCGCGCTGCCCGAGCTTGGCAGGGAGTTCGGTGTCGATCCGAGCGTCATCCTGTGGGTAAGCGTCATCTACCTGCTAGCAAGCCTCGGCCTCATCCTGACCCTCGGCAGCCTTGGCGATGCGATTGGCCGCAAGCAGGTCTTTCTGACCGGCTTCCTGATATTCGCGGTCGGCCTGCTCATTGCCTCCCTAAGCCCCACATTGCCTATGCTGCTGTTTGGCCGTGTGGTACAGGGCATCGGGTTGGCGCTTTTCATTTCCAATAGCGATGCGATCGTCGTGGCCGCGTTTCCCGAATCCGAACGCGGGCGGGCGATAGGACTGGAGAACGCTTTTGTGGGGATCGGCCTTTCAACCGGGCCGCCACTTGGTGGATTTCTGTTGGACACATTGGGATGGCAGTCACTGTTTTACACGCGAATCCCGTTCATACTCCTGTTCTTTGTGATGGGTTTATTGATCCTGCGCAATGACCGCGGGGAGGGCCGCCACGCTCGATTCGACTTCTTTGGCGCGATCCTGCTCTTCAGCTTCATGACGACATTCTTGCTGGCGCTGAATCGCGGTCCCCGGCTCGGCTGGTCGGAGCCGCTGATCATCGGGTTCGTGACGTTTGCCGTTCTCTCATTCATTGCGTTCATGTACGTGCAGTCGCGACCGGACATGGCGGTTCTTGAAGTACGAATGCGAGGAGCGCGTTTCTTGAGGGAACGGCTGCCCGTGCTTGAGCTGAGCCTGTTTCTCAGTCGCCAATTCTCGGCATCGAACGCCGCCAACGCCCTGCAGTTCATCACGCAGGGGGCGATCATCATTCTTCTGCCGTTCTTTCTGCTGGACGGACGCGGACTCACGGCGACCGAGGCCGGCCTTATCCTTGTCACCCTGCCCATCGTGCGACTTGTCGTCGCTCCGTCGGCCGGATGGATAGCGGACAAGGTATCAACCCGGGTCATCGCCACGGCGGGACTCGTATTGATGACAGTCGCTTACTACGCGCTCAGCTACATCGGGGTGGACACGCATGTGGCCATTCTTGTGACCGTTCTGCTGGCGCTTGGGACCGGCATCTCGATCTTTGAGCCGGGCAACAACAGCGCCCTTGTCAGCGCCGTGCCGCCGAACAGACTCGGAACGGCATCGGCGATGATTGCCACCGTCAGGCAGGTCAGTCAGGCGACCGGCATCGCCGTTGCGGGGACTTTCTTTGCCGTTATCCAGAGCGCGGAGGAGTCGCGGCTTGTGGATGCCGGCGTGGGAGCGGAGGCTGCGATGGCGCAATCGGCAACGACGGGATTCCAGGACGTCATCACGTTCTTGACCGTGTTGCTGGTGGCCGCGATCTTTGTATCGGCGCTGCGGGGGAAGGACGCGGCACGAGGTGGCGCGGCGTAGGGGGATTTTGTTGGCGGCGCTGTGCGGCGTGGGATGGATTCCGGCCTTCGCCAGTATGACGATGGGGGTGTTAGCGGTTGGTGGGTTGGGGGATGTTTACTTCGATTTCGATCATTTCGGCGATGGGTGGCGACCAGCCCTCTTCTTCGTCGGTGGGGTCATCGGGGTTTTCGGCGGCGAGTTCGGCGGAGAAGGCGGCATCGGCTTCGAGGGCCTGTTCGGGAGTGGCTAGTTTTGGCCAGGGGATGGGGTCGCCGTCGTTGGCCAAGCCCTCAAGATGGCACTCGATAGCTTCACGAATCATGGATCGCATTTCCTGGATGTCTTTGCCGACGCTAAAGCAGCCGGGGACATCAGGGGAGTATCCGTTCCAGTTGTTCGGGCCTTCGTCAAGGATTACGGCGTACGTCAGTTTCATCAGTACAGCTCACTTAAGCCTGCTTGCTTCATCATGTACGACCATAGCTTACGCTCTACGTCGTCACTTGGCTTGCCAGGGATAGTGACCTTGCCAGACTTGGTGGGATGGTAGAACTGGCGGTGGCTTCCTTTAGTGTACGAGTAGTACCAGCCGTCGCGTTCGACGGTACGGATTGCGTCTCTTACTTTCTTTGCCAAAGGCGTTATCCGGTGATTGTTGTGGGCGCGCGGTGCGAGGGGGTGGATTCCGGCCCCGTATCGGAGTACGGGGCATGCTTTCGCCGAAATGAGGGGGGTAAAACCGTAGGGACGCCAACGAGCGGCGCCCCTACGGTTTGGTCATCCTGGTTGTGGGTTTTAGCCGGCGAATCCCTTGATGGCCTCCAGGGCCTCGTTGGCGTGGCGTTCCATGTCGCCGGGGTCATCGATGATGTGGCGGACGATGCCCTCGGTATCGACGACGTAGGTTACGCGGCGGATCATGCTGCGTTCTTCGTTCCACGCGCCGAGCGCTTTGGCGGCCTCATGATTGGGATACCCACTGACGAGCCTGTAGCTCAGGCCGCAATGCTCCGCAAACGCGGTTTGGGATGGAATCAGATCAACACTTGAACCCCAGACCTGGGTGTTTAGCTTTTGGAATTCGTCGTACAGACGCTCGAACTCCCTCAGCTCTCGCTCTCAACCACCGGTGAATGCGGCGGCGTAAAAGGCTATGACGAGGTTCTCTTTGCCCCTTAGGTCCGCGGTGCTGATCGTTTCTCTGAATCCAGATGTGAAGGTCAAATCCGGTAGCGGCTGTCCGATTTCCGGCATGGTCATTTCGTTTTTCTCCCGTGTTCCTTGTCGCGCTTTGAGACGCGCTGCGCGTTCATCGTATCCCGTTGGAGTGGCATCTGTCAGCGGTGGAGGAGGCCGGATCGGGCGGCGGGGGCGTAGCGGTACCATGCGCGGCCGATGATAGCGGAGCGTTGGACGGGGCCGAATGCACGGCTATCGAGGCTATCGTCGCGGTTGTCTCCGAGGAGGATGTACTCATCGGGGCCGAGTGTCCATTGCATGTCGCCGTAGCGCCCTGCCCTGCCCGAGTTGGAGGCGATGTAGGACTCCGGGATGGGTTGGCCATCGACAGTTAGGACGCCGTCGGTGAGAGCGACGGTTTCGTTGGGGAGTCCGCAGACGCGTTTGACGGAGATTTCGCTCGACAGAGGTTCGTGAAATGTTACGACATCGCCGCGTTGGGGGTGGCCGTTGCGGGGGAATCGGCGTGTGGCGAGGATGAGATCGCCTTCAACCAAGTATGGCTCCATGCTATGGCCGGTGACGTGGAGTCGGCGGGAGCGGAGGAGGTCAAGGAGGCGGGCGGGGTTCAGCCAGAAGGGAGTCACCGGGGCCTCAGTTTTGTTATTGCACGACTGTATGCGATTAGGCATAATTTAGTCGTTTTCATTCAGCAATACCAATTCTTGGCCATCACCCAATTCGGGCATCGGCGGCTCACAGCCACGAAACGCACCGCCAAACCGGCATCCAGAGGAGGAGTTTTGAAGAACGCAATCATGGTTGTTGGGGCGGCATTTGCGCTTGCCCTGGTTGTGATGGTGATTCTGGTCATTGCAAATGTTGTAGAAGGAGAACCGACGGTTAAGGATACACAAGAGCGGACGGATCAGGTTTTGGAGAACATTCCGGCGACCGATCTTCACCTACCCAGCTTAGAGGACGAGGACAGTTAGACGCGCGGTGAGGCAACCGGGCACTCTTCATACTTATCCGACGCAGCTCGAATGACGTAGGCGCGTGATTCCTTGCCCTGAGAGCGGGGGCTGGGCTAACATCAGTCACGTTTGAACCCGCTATGAGCGCGTTAAGAAGCAGCAATTGGACAGGAGGAAAGAATGTCCGCCCTGAGTATAGCCCTGAGAACATTGGAGAAGATTTCGCCCGCCGACACGGCCAACGCCCACTGCGATATCCCATGCGGTATCTATGATCCGCACCAGGCGCAGATCGCGGCCCATACGGTGGTGCGGATGGTGCAGTTGATCACGGACCTCGGCGACCCGACCGATACGGAGGCTCGCAACAAGTTGGTGCGCTACATCGCCGTCAAGGAGGAGCACGCTGAACTCGCCAAGAAGGAGTTGCGCATCCTGTGGGGCGACTATTTCCGCCCCGAGCACCTGGAGCAGTATCCGAACCTGCATGGGCTGTTCTTCACAGCAATGAAGCAGGGATCGGCGGCTCGTCAGAGCGTGAGCATGGATAATGCGCAGGCGCTGGTGGGAACGGTGCAGGAGATCTCAGAGATCTTCTGGGCGACGAAGGGCGCGGATACTGCGCGGCAGCCCTCGCGGCAGACCTCCGGCGGGGAGATCGTTTACCCGGCGTAGACTATTCGCATGGGATTCGTCAATAGCACACTTCGAATAGCCAGCCTTGACGGGACGCACTGGGCTGATGTCGATGCTTTAGTCGATACGGGCGCGACCTATACTGTCGCGCCCGCTCGACTGCTTCGCGAGTTGGGAATTCAGCCCACCCGCACATCCCGGGTCGAACTCGCCGATGGCACGGTCAGGGAGTACGAGCGGGGATCAGCACTTCTGTCCATCAATGGCTCACAAGATCTTATGCCAGTGATTTTTGGCGACGACGACATGGAGCCAATCATCGGAGTCGTTACGCTTGAAGTGTTGGAGTTGGCTATTAATCCTATTGGCGAGCGACTCGTTCCCGTGCGATTTATACGGATGTAGGTGGAGACCGTAGGGCGCGATTGGGCAGCATGTATCGTTCGTGATACACTGAGATTTAGATTCTATGCCGACTATCGTCCTTAATGGGCGGTTTCGCTTTGTGGTGAACACACGGGAGAATCCTCGGGAGCCGCCACACGTTCATGTTTGGGAAGTCAATGAGTCAGTGTGCCGCATTGATCTGGTCAGCGGGCTCTACATGGACGAGCCGCCACCCGGGTCATATCGTGCGATCATGACGGCGTTTCTGAGGCATGCAGACGCAATTCGAGGCGCGTGGAACGATATTCATGGAGCATGAGGGATGAGCACGATTGCCGTTCGCAATGCGAACCAAATGATGATTTCGGCCGATATTTGGGATGATGGCATCTTCGTTTCGTATGCGGACGGGAAATCCGGCGTTGTTCCGTTTGGCGAGATTGAGGGCATTGACGGACGCGATTCGATAGAGCGACTGGAGTTGCCGAATCCTTACGAGGTCGTGCTGGCCATGACAGACGGTTCACGCGAGGAATTGCCCTGGGATTTCGTCCGGTGGCATTGCGATGAGTCTTTTGAGGCGCGGACCGAGACAACCATTCAGAGGGGGCAGCGGGCGGTTGGGTCTCGGATCCGGTCTCACAGGCAGGCGAACGGGTTTACGCAGGTGTCGCTGGCGGCGAAAGCGGGGATTGGGCGTGTGACGCTCACCAGAATCGAGAAGGGTGAGCAAGCGCCTCGCCTGGAGACGCTGTCCGCGATTGCGGGCGCGTTGGGTGTTGACGTGGTGGATTTGTTAGCGGGGGAGTAGGCCGAGACTCGGCTTGCCTGCTTGCGTGAAGGGCGACGTGTTAACGGCAAGGGATGAATTCCGGCCTGCGTCGGCACTTGGCCGGCGCACGGAGGTCAGCCCTTTTCCGATGCGATAATAGAGTTGGCGCACAACTGAGCGCGGGAGGCAATTTGGGGCATACGAGACACACGATTAGGATTGAGACGCCGGATCGATCCCGAGGCGTCGACTTTGTGAATGCGCTCATCGATACGGGCTCAACTCTGCCCATATTGCCGTCAAGCACACTTCGTGAACTCGGGATTACACCTACCGGACGCACTCAAGGCAAGCTTGCGGATGGAAGCATCCATGAATTTCCTCGGGGCAGCGCATACGTTTCGCTAGATATATTGGGCAACGTCCAGGGAGATGTGATGCCCGTCCTTTTCGGGCCGGACGACGAAGAGGCAGTCATCGGCGTCGTACCACTGGAGATCTTTGGAATTATCGTGGATCCCGTTGAGGGACGTCTGTTGCCATACGGCGTACTCCGGGTCTAGCTGCCTTACGGGTAGCCGAGTTCTCTGTCAAAGGGGGGCTCTGAGGCTACCTGGCCGTCTGTGCCGATGTACCAGCCGTAGTTGCCGCTGGGGGCGTTTGTCGCGCCGACGTTGAGGGTGGTTTCGGCGGAGGTTATGACGCCGGTGGACTCGATAGCGGCGGGTTCGGCGAGAAGTTCAAGGGCGATCCAGGAGCATGTCTCGCCGCCGTCTGAGCCGTCGCATTGGTAGCCGTCGGCACTGCCCACGCGCGGTGCTCCGATTTCACCGGAGAGGGTTGGCCATTCAGGTTGTGGAAAGACTCTGGCTTCCTGGTAGAGGGGGATGGCGTCCTGCAATAGAGCTTGATCGGCATCGTGGGCGCGTTCAGCGAGGATGCCTCGAACGGTCGGGGCCAGCAGGAAGGCGAGGCCAACGAGGATGATGATAATGACGAGGGCGGTGAGCTCTCTGGTGAATCGGCGCACTATTGGGGGCCTGTTTCGGGCCGCCGATCAGGAGGCTTCGCGCTTGATTTCCAGGCTCTCGCCGGGCGCGAGGGCGACACGTTTGACTGTGAGATTGAGCTTGAGGAGCCAGTACCAGAGCGTACCCTTGCTGATGCCCAGCTCTTCCGACATGCCGGGCAGGCCGAGTTCGTTGTACAGTTCAGGCAAAAGGCGTTCCAAGGGGCGCCCGTAGCGCTCCTCAACCTGTCGCATGAGTTTGGTTTTGCCGCGTGCCATACTGCCTCCGGAGCGTGGCCAGTCTATTCGTGGGAGCGTGATGCTGTCAAGCAGTCTTAGACCGGTTCCAAACCTGGTCAAAAGGCTTGACAGAATTAACGGGGCGTCAGTAGGATTTTGAGCGTGATGATTGGCACGGGCTACCGGTATTACTACTTTAGCTACCCCCTGCGGGGTGGGTCTCCGGTGTTGCCTGTCTAATTGACGCGCACGGCACAGGATAAGGCATAGGCCCCCCCGCTCGAATCGGGGGGGCTTTTCAGTTGTACGGACGGATGGACTAGCAAGGACACAGGCCCAGGGGCCGGAGGAACACGGACACAATGATCGTCGTAATGCGCAATGACGCAAAGCAAGAGAACGTCGACGGCGTCATCGAAAAGATTAAGGAGCTCGGGTACGGCGCGGACGTGCAGCCGGGCGAGTTCACCAGCGTTGTGGCCGTCATTGGTGATACGACCCGCGGCGGGGATGACATTCTGAGAATCCTGCCGGGTGTGGATCACGTGATCCGCATCATGAAGCCGTATAAGCATGTGAGCCGCGATTTCCGCAAACGGGATACCGTGATTGAGTTGCCGAACGGTGTCAAGATCGGGGCCGGCGCTCCCATCGCAATGATGGTGGGCCCGTGCGCGGTTGAGACAGAGGACCAGGTTCGGCAAATCGCAGAGATGGACAAGAAGTTGGGGTTCAAGATTCTGCGCGGCGGGGCGTTCAAACCCCGTACCTCGCCGTATGCCTTTCAGGGGCTGGGCCTTGAGGGGTTGCGTATTCTGCGCAAGGCCGCTGATGAAAACGGCCTCCTCGTTGTCACAGAGGTCATGTCTGAGATGGATGTCGATATGTGCGAGGAGTACGCCGACATATTGCAGATTGGCGCTCGAACGATGCACGCGTTTCGGCTACTCCAGGCAGTGGGCAAGACGAGGAAGCCCGTCCTTCTGAAACGCGGGTTCCATGCGACGATCCGGGAATGGCTGCTGAGCGCTGAGTACATCATCAGCGAGGGCAACTGGAACGTGATTCTGTGCGAGCGCGGGGTTCGCACTTTCGATGATGAGTTTTCACGCAACGTTCTGGATCTGACTGCGGTGCAGATTCTCAAGAAGGAGAGCCATCTGCCGGTTGTCGTCGATCCGAGTCATGCGACGGGCGATCGGGACCTGGTGGTGCCGATGGCGAAGGCGGCAATCGCGGCGGGGGCGGACGGGCTGCTCATCGAGGCGCACCCTGATCCGACGATGGCGCTTTCCGATGGGGCGCAGTCGCTGCCCATCGAGTGGCTGCCGAAGCTGCATGAGGAGATTGACAGTATTTCACGGGCGGTTGGACGGCCGACATAGCCGAGAGTCCCTCACCCTAGCCCCTCTACCTGAGGGGGAGGGAAAAGTGGTGGGCGAGTTGGTATCGGTGGCGCGGCACAGGGAAGGAAACCCCATCATGGTGGACAGGGGCGATTCAGCAGACAGCCAGCTGGCCTTCTTTGCGGTTAGGCGCACGCATGACGAGCAAGGATACATCGGTGCCATTCTGGTCACGGACTCGCGAGGAATCCCCGCGGAATTCAGGTGTACGCACCCGGTTAAGCCAAGCTCCGTGCAGCGGGCGCTATACGGCGGCAACCTGGAGTCCTACATCAGCATCGATTTGTGCGGCAAGCCCCTGGTGGGCTCTCTCACGAGCAAGCCACTCGTCTGCTTGGTGGAATCTGCGGAGCTTGTCAGCCTGAGGGATATCGTCGACCTCCCGATTCTCCACGCCCAAAGGTCAGCGAATGTCCTTGTGGAAGCCCACGGGATGGACAAAGAGAACGGCCTGCGAGTCATTGATATGCCCTCACCAAATGCCGAACCGCTAACGATCATCTGTCACCCGGACTGGACGCAGGATCTAGGCATAGCGAAAGTAGCGCTGGAACGCGCTTCCCATCACGTCGACCTACTGGAGCCGTTTGAGCGCATCTCCACGTCGTTGACGATCCTGGCCGAGCGGGACAATCGTTTCAAGTAGACCGTCGAAGCAATTCAAATAATGCCTCGCCTTGGATTCCGCCTTTCCCTGGCGCGCAGAACGCGCCCTGTGCCTAATCCTACTATCCTGTCCCTGCCCGATCTCGCTATCGCAAAACAAGCGTCGAGCCTCATCTCCTTCAACCGGTTAGAGGCGCCTCCTGTCTATTCTGAAGAGACGCTAGTCTCCCGTAGAACGCTGCTGGGCGCGCGGATGCTGGAGACGCGCATAGCCAATGACACTGCGTTGACGAGCAACGACCTCGATATGGAGGCGCCTCAGTTTGAGACGCTCTTTGCGCCGATGGAACGGCCTCGGCTCGCGGGCAGGGTGTACACAGAGGGCGCAGACTCCAGCGAGCTAGACGATGCCTCGAAGCCGCGCCACGCTCGCGGGGCGAGTGAGATCGCGGCATTGCAGACGAGGTGTCGGCACGGCATCGCAAAGGCGTCTTGCTCAATATGTCGAGGCGAAGCTCGGCAGCCGCGCCCCCGCGAGCCCGCCACGGTTGACGTCTTTCAACTCCTCTGGTTCGTTCTACAGCCGCCAATCCTTTCGCGCATAGGCCGCGTCGATCTCTTTCCGGACGGCCGCAAACCATATCCATTCCAAGTCGAAGGCGTCAAATGGCTAATCGAGCGGCCCCAAGCCCTCCTTGCAGATGAGATGGGCCTGGGCAAGACCATTCAGGCGATCATTGCCATGCGCATCTTGTTTCGGCGGGGCAAACTACAGCAAGTTCTCGTCGTATGCCCGGTAAGCGTGACGGAGACGTGGATGAGGGAGCTCAAGAACTGGGCGCCGGAGTTGCGCGCCATGTACATACGCGGCACGGTGGATGAGCGTGGAGCGCGGTGGGTGACGGCGTCTGAGGTTAAGATTGTCTCCTATGCCAGCCTGCGATCCGACATACAGTCGGGTGCCGCGCCAACGACGGCGTTTGATCTCTGCCTGCTTGATGAAGCGCAGAATATCAAGAATTCCGAGACTGGCCAGTCCAAGGCTGTCAGGCAGATCACAGCGCGATACCGTTGGGCGTTGACCGGCACTCCCATGGAGAACCGTCTCGACGATGTGCGCTCCATCTTTCAGTTCCTGTTGGGCCAAAATTATCGGCAGAGCGACGTGGCGGACGTCACAGCCACGCCAGCGAGAGTCAGACACGCAATCAACAGCTACACTCTCAGGCGCACGATAGTCGATGTGCAACTCGATCTTCCGCCAATAAAGCAGCAGGAGGTGTGGCTGGAACTCACAGACGAACAGAAGCACGCGTATGAGCGGGCGGAACAGACCGGAGTCAGCAAGCTCCGACAGCGAGGCGAAGCCGTATCGCGAATCCACATATTTGCTCTTATTGCAAGCCTTAAACTGATATGCAACCGCGATGACACGACCGGCAAGAACTCCAAGCTGGAATTCCTTGAAAGCCAGCTGGATGAGCTGACATCCAATGGGGAAAAGGCCCTTGTCTTCTCCCAGTATCCTGACCGAACGCTGAAACGGATCAAGCCGACGCTAACGCGGTTTTCACCCCTATTGTTTGATGGGTCATTGAGCGCAAAGGCCAGAACCGAGATCGTGCGGGACTTTCAGGAGTCGGAAGAGAACAAGGTACTGTTGATGGCTGTGAAATCAGGGGGCATGGGGATCACGCTTCATCGCGCCAATCATGTGTTTCACTTCGACCACTGGTGGACGCCTGCAGCGGAAGAGCAAGCCACAGCCCGTGTTTACCGCATCGGACAAGAGCGGCCGGTGTTGGTCAAATCACTCTTTACTTTAGGTACAATTGAAGAGAGGATCGCGCAGCTTCTCAAAGAGAAGCGACGGCTGTTCGGGGAGGTATTTGACAAGATCGGCGAGGACGAAATCGGCGAGGATGAACGTCTTCTCGAGCGGCTGTCTGACGCTGATATCTTTGGTTTGTTCGGACTCCCTGCTCCTCCACGCGGCAGAATGGGCACCGTCTTGCCTGAAACCGACCACCCGTAGCGTTGGATGTGGTAGCGGAGCAAGGGCAAGGGTCGTTAGAATGCGTAGCACTGGCAGGATGGCGGAGCGGACAAACGCACCAGGCTGTAAACTTGGCGCCTCACGGCTACGGGGGTTCGAATCCCTCTCCTGCCACCACTCCGCCCTATCGCTTTGCCGGGCAGGAAGCGGGCCTGATGTTATTTGAGCTTTCAGACGACTTGCTTCGCCAACATCCGACGTATGAGGTCGGCGTTGTGTTTGTGCATGACGCTGTGACGCCTTCACCCGATAACACCGGCGCGCTTGTTGGCGCGTTGCGGGGAGCAGCCGAGTCTGTGGCGTGGCGGCTGGGCGGGGCCGGTCTTCACGCGCATCCGGCGATTGCGCCGTGGGAGCAGGCTTTCGAGGCGGCCGGAATCAATCCCCGGAGTTATGCGCCGTCGATTGTGGCGCTGGCGCAGCGGTGCTTGCGCGGTGAGTATATTCGGTCGATCAATCCGGCGGCTGATATTGCCAATCTGATTTCTCTGCGGCATCTGGTCCCTGTCGGGGCGCATGACGTTGAGCGGCTTCCTACTGACATTACCGTGCGGTTGAGCAAGGACGGAGATCTGTTTGGCGGCTCTGCGGGAGAACCTGAGGCTGTGCCGGCCGGTGAGCCGGTCTATGCGACTGGCAATGCTATTCGGACGCGGCGGTGGGTGTGGCGTCAGGCTGAGAACGCGATGGCGACGCCGGAGAGCCGCGTGATAGTGTTTCCTGTTGATGGTTTTGTGGACACTACCGGGGAGTTGGTCGGGGCGGCGACGCGGGAGTTGGCGCTGCTGGCCAAGGCGGTGCTGGGCGGGGATGTTTCGTACGGGTATGTGAGCGCCGACAGGCTGTCGCTGGCGGCGGATGATGAGTCACTGACGAGGGTGGATGATTTGGAGGGGGCCACTGCCCTGCTGCGGTCGTTGGCGCCACGAGAAGATGAGATGCCGCCCGTTGTGGATCATCCGGCGGCGGATGAGGGTTTGGCGGGGTGGTCGCTTTCGGACCTGTTGCGGCGGGGGATTTTGGACGGGGTGAACGTTGAGGAGGAGCTTCAACGCGACCTGGACTCGGGGCGGCGGCTGACTATCTATCAAGGCTTTGATCCGACGAGCACGAGTTTGCACATCGGGCATTATCTTTCGTTGCGCGTGCTGCGGTGGTTCCAGTTGAACGGGCATCGCGTGATCTTTCTATTTGGGGATTTCACGGCGCGGATCGGGGATCCGACGGGGCAATCTGCGGAACGCCGGCAGTTGACGCAGGAACAGGTGGTCGCGAACGCGCAAACGTGGCGCGACCAAATTTCACGCGTGCTGGACATGGGCGGGGAGAATCCCATCGAGATCAAGTGGAATGGTGAGTGGCTGGATCGGCTGACCCTGCGGGACATGATTGAGATTGCCGCGAATCTGACGGTGCAACAGCTGATCGAGCGGGATATGTTCCAGGAGCGGCTATCGCAGCAGAAGCCGTTGCATCTGCATGAGACGCTCTATCCGCTGCTGCAGGGGTTTGATTCCGTGGCGATGAGCGTGGACGCAGAGTTGGGCGGGCGTGACCAGATGTTCAACATGATGGTCGGGCGCGACCTGGTGCGGAACTATAACGGCAAGACCAAGCATGTGCTGATGACGCCGCTGATTCCCGGGCTGGACGGGCGCAAGATGAGCAAGTCGTTTGGCAACACCGTCGATTTGACGGAGAATCCCGTCGATATGTTTTTCAAGTTGACGCAGGTCAACGACGAGTTGTTGCCGATGTTCCTGAGCGTTTTGACGGATACGCCGGACGCTGACATTGAGGAGGTTCAGGGCAGGCTGGCGAGCGAGTCCAATTTGCAGGACGCGCGGGAGCGGTTTGCGCGGACGATAACGGAGCGTTTGCACGGGGCGGAGGCGGCGGAGCGGGCGCAGGCCGAGTTCACTCGCGTCGTGGATGAGGGGAACATGCGGCAAGACGTGGAGGATGCGATACTCCGGGCGACTGAGGAGCCTTTCACGGCCGTCGACGTGGCGGTGGCGACGGGGCTCGCGACGAGTCGCGGCGACGCGCGGCGGCTCATTCAACAGGGCGGGCTTGAGATCAATGACCAACGGCAGACTGACCCCACGTTGCAGCTTGCGCCGGAGGATGTGGAGGGGGCGATTATCAAGGTCGGAAAGCGCGGGTTCGTGCGAATGAAGGTGGAGCGGGCATGAGTGTCGACAGGCCAATCGTTGGGTATCTGCAGCCGGAGGCGACTTTCACGCACCTTGCCGCCATCAGGCAGTTTGGCCGTGAGGCTACCTTTGACCCGATGGAAACAGATGATATTTGCCATGCCATCCAGCGGCAGGAAATCGATTACGGCGTGCTGCCCATTGAGAACCTGCTTGAGGGCACCGTGGGCGCGACGCTTGATTCAGTCGTGGCGACGGAGGGTATCAGCGTGGTGGCTGAGGTCTTTTTGCCGATCCACCACCATCTGTTGACCAAGACATCGGTCGAACAGGTAACACGTATCTATTCACACCCGCAGGCGCTGAGCCAGTGTCGACGGAACATTCGGCGGTTGTCTGTGGAGTTGGGGCGGGAGATCGAGTTGATCGAGGAGGCGAGCACGGCGCGTGGGGCGCAGATCGCCGCAGCATCGGATGATCCCGGCGCCTCGGCCATCGCAACCGGCGTCGCCGCGCTCCACTACGGCCTCAAGGACGTGCGGGAGAACATGGAGGACGACTCCGACAATGCGACGCGCTTCTGGGTGCTGGGGCATGACGGCGTGCCGGATCACACGGAGGCGGACAAGACGACCATCCTGTTCGACGTGGAGAACACGGCGGGCGCGCTGGTCAAGGTGCTGAACGTCTTTTCATCGCGCGGCCTGAACGCGACGATGTTGCAATCGCGGCCCTCTCGGCTGGATCAGCGAGCGGGTTTGTGGGAGTACACGTTCATCGTGGAGTTCCTCGGGCATATTCGTGACGCGGGTCTGTCAGAGGCCTACGCGGAGGTTGAGGCAGGTTTGGGGACTCTGTGTAAGAGGATCCGCTTGTTGGGGTCGTATCCGCGGAGTTCGCTGACGGTTAACGGCTGAGCCCCCTCATCCTGGCCCCCCTTCGCGGGAATGACGACGAAGGTTTAGAGGGCGGAGAGGGTTTTTGAGGCGACGATGTCTACGAGTCCCAAGAGATTGGTGATTTCGTAGTCGGGGCCATCACCGTATTCTTTCGGCCAGTCTTCGCCTGTGCGGTTGATCCAGACAGCGGGGATGCCGGCCATCTGCGGGCCGAGGATGTCCTCGCGGGGGGAGTCACCGACGTAGATGGCTTGGGTGGGGTCAACGATGCCCATTGCGTCGAGGGCCTTTTGGAAGATGCGGGGGTGGGGTTTGTAGACGCGCTCGCCGTGGGAGTGGATGACGTGGTCGAATGTCAGGTTGTTGGTTTGGATTGTGCCGTGGAGGAAATCGTGGTCGGCGTTGCTGACGATGGCGAGCGGGACGCGGGCGCGCAGGGCTTCGAGGGCGGGCGGGACATCGCGGAACATGCCCCTGCCCTTGAGGTCGTCGTAGATCATGTCCGCAGCGGCGGGGACGTAGGCGGGGTTTAGGTTGAGTTCGGCGGAGGCTAGTTCAAAGGCGCGGATCCATGCCTGGCGGTATGTCGAGAATTGCTCCGGCGGCGGGGCGTCCCATCGGCCATCGTCGTTGAGCCAGACGCGGGATTTGCGGAATGCGTCTTCGTGGACTCGCCAGTGTTGGAGGAGGGTTTCGGAGTCGATTGGGACGTTAAGACGTTCGACGATGGAGCGAAATAGGATCGACAGGCGCTCCGGCTCGAAGTGGAAGAGGGTGCCGTAGGCGTCGAGGAGGACGGCGCGGAGTCGGAATCGCGAGCGGCGGGGGCGGCGCCCCGTTGGGTTCACTCGATCGTGCCCGGCGTTAGGCGGACGGGGACATTTTGGCTGCGCATGTAGTCTTTGGCCTGGGCGATGGTGAATTCGCCGTAGTGGAAGATGCTGGCGGCGAGCGCGGCGTCCGCCCCGCCCTGCGTGACGGCCTCACACATGTGGACGACGTTGCCCGCGCCGCCGCTGGCGATGACGGGGATGGATACGGCGTCGGCGACGGCGCGCGTGAGTTCGAGATCGTAGCCGGCCTTTGTGCCGTCGGCGTCGATGCTGTTTAGGACGACCTCGCCCGCGCCGAGTTCGGCGGCGTATTGGGTCCATTTGAGGGCGTCGATGCCGGTGGCGCGGCCGCCGTCTGCGCCGGTGTGGGTGCGGACTTCCCAACGGGTTGAGTTGTCTATGGCGATTGCAGAGATGGAGGACGGGGATGTGGCGAGATGCGGGGCTGCGGCAGGGGCGATGCGGCGGGCGTCCATGCCGAGGACGATGCATTGGCTGCCAAAGAGGGCGGCGGCATCGCGGATGAGTTCGGGGTTTTGGACGGCGGCGGTGTTGATGCTGACCTTGTCCGCGCCGGCGTTGAGCATGGTGCGGACGTCTTCGACGGTGCGGACGCCGCCGCCGACGGTGAGGGGGATGTAGACCTCTTCCGCGACGCGGCGGACGACATCGAGCATGATGGCGCGGCCGTCTGAGGAGGCGGTGATGTCGTAGAAGACGAGTTCATCCGCGCCCTGCTCATCGTAGAAGCGGGCGAGTTCGACGGGGTCGCCGGCGTCGCGGTGGTCTCTGAATCGGACACCCTTGACGACGCGGCCACCTTTGACATCAAGGCAGGGGATGATTCTGCGTGAGAGCATGATGTGTCTATTTTACGGGGTGGGGAGTGGGGGCGGCACCCCCTCACCCTAACCCTCTCCCTCAGGGAGAGGGGATTTTGTTGGGGATTGGCGGGGGTTGGCGCGGGGGGGGGGTTAGGCGCTTAGTATCCGTGCCAGTTCGTCCTGGTTGTAGCGAGGGAGGGGGGTATCGGCGTGACCTGTGTTGGTTAGAAGCAGGCCGTCTGCCCGATCTGTGGCGTGGCCGATGATGTTTGCGCGGATACCCTCTTCTCGCAGCGCGTCAACCAGTGTCGCGGCTCGGTCAGAGCGGACGCAGATGAGCAGCGCGCCGGAGGCGATCAGGCCTATGGGATTCACGTCGCCAAGGGCGCGGCAGAGCTCCGCCGTTTCCGGCAGGATCATGTCGGTCAACGTTGCGGAGTCGATGAGCAAGCCGACGTTTGACGCATCCGCCATTTCGTGCAGGGCCGTTGCCACACCGCCCTCCGTGGGGTCGTGCATGGCGTGAATCTGGGAGACCCGTGTGGCGATCGCCGCGTCCCGCACGATGCTGATGCCGGGATCATGGAGCAGCCCGACGGCGCGCGTGATAACGCTATTGAGTACGCCCGCGGCCCGGAGGCGGTCACCTGCCTCGCGAGCCAGGATGGCCGTGCCCTCGATGCCGACGCCGCCTGTCAGGATGATGGCATTGCCGGGGCGCATACCGGATGACAGGGTCTCCGCGCCCTTGCGGACCTCGCCGAGCATCGTACCGACAACGATGGGGCGGTCGATGCCGCGAGTGACTTCCGTGTGGCCGCCAATCAGCGTGACGTCGATCTCCGCGCAGGCGTCCAGGGTCTGCAACATGATCTCCTGTGGGAGCGTGGTGGGCGAGCCTTCCGGCAGGATGACGGTCATGACAAGCCAGCGGGGCGTTCCCCCCATTGCGGCAATGTCATTGGCGTTCACATGCGCCGCGTACCAACCAAGCTCGGCTGTGGCGAATGTGACGGGGTCAGAACTGACGACGAGGTAGTTCTCACCACCGGTATCGATGAGGGCGGCGTCCTCCCCTATTCGCGCGCCGAGAATAACGCCGGTGTCAGCCGTTTCTATCTGGCCAAGCAGTTTTGCCAGCACATCCGGCGGTAGTTTGCCGACGCTGAGAGAGTATTCCTCGTTGTTGTTATGCATGGACATGTGTACAGGGTACCAAGTTGGGAAATGGCGTTCTCTTTCGCACCGGCCTCCCCATCTACGATCGGCGACGGTTAGGGAGCGCACATGTGACGCGCATATACAGCAGACAAGTTGCGGGAGTGTGCTGCAAATAGTACGCTCTGACAATAATTGCCTGTGTACCGGGACAGAACGTCCCCCTAGTCAGGCCCACGATGGGGAGGGGTAGATGGGAATCAATCGCTGTACTGACAGCACACGGGGAAATGTCGGCCTGGGACAGCCAGACGCCGCAACATTCTCTGAACGGTCACGATCTGCCCGATTCCTTGTCATGGTCGCTGCCGTTGCAATCGTCGCCCTTTTCGCTCTTTTCTGGCAGCAATCAAACCCGCTTCAGCCGGCGTTTGCGGGGGCAGGAGATGCGACGGGGCCGGTGACAATCACCGGCACGGCTGAAGTGGGCCAGACGCTCACAGCGGATACGTCTGCTGTGGCTGACACGGACGGTATAACAAACGTCAGTTACACCTATGCATGGTATTCCGGCGGCGCGGTCGTCGATGGCGAAACAGCGACCACCTATGGGGTGCTGGCCAGGGACATGACGAACAGCATTTATGTGGTGGTGACGTTCCAGGACGACGCGAGCAATGAAGAGCGTCTGCAGAGCGCGGCGGTTGGCCCGGTTCCGATGGTGCTGAACAATGAGGTCACCGGAGAAATCACCATAACAGTGAATGGCAGTATAGAAGTGGGCAAGACGCTGACAGTTGATACGGCTGCTGTGGTTGACACGGACGGTATAACGAACGTCAGTTACACCTATGAATGGTATTCCGGCGGCGCGGTCGTCGATGGCGAGACAGAAAGCACTTATAGGGTGCTGGCCAGGGACATGATGAACAGCATCTACGTGGTGGTGACTTTCGAGGACGACCTCGGCCACAGTGAGCGGCTGCAGAGCGCGGCGGTTGGCCCGGTTCCAACGGTGCTGAACAATGAGGTCACCGGACGCATCGATGTCTTCCCTCCTAATCAGGCATTTGAAGTTCATGCTCGTTTCTTTGGCAGGGAAGACATCAGTGATGGTGACGGCCTGCCCGGCACCGATGAATATAGATGGCAGTGGCTGAGGAACGGGCAGCCAATCGATGGCGCAATAGATAGGGAGATCTACGTCGTCACAGCGGATGATGTCGGATCTCGCATTTCGCTGCGGCTGCAGTTCAATGATCGCCTGGGGTTTGAGGAAGAGTTTGTGAACAATCCGAGCGATCCGGTTCCAAACGGACCTGTGATTAGGGCGACCAACGGTTACAACTTTGATGACAATGACGCGACCGTCGAAACACTGACCGTCGACCTTTCGCGCCTGAATTACCCCGGCGTGCCCGAGAATCGGTCGTATACGTACCTTTGGGAGCACGTTGGGGCCGAAGGAGATGTGACTGACACATTTTCTATACCGCAGACCTACGGTGATGGCATGGGCGGTCAGATAGATCGGGGGGCCGATCATGACAGCGGAGCAACGTTCACGCTGACGAGTGGTGACGACGGGAAGTACATCCAGGTTGAGGTCACAATCAATGACGCGAGCGATAACGACAGACAATGGAGGAGGAAGTTCGCCAACAGGGCAACGCCGGAGATTACGATGAGGCCTCCCGTTGAGGCTCCAGCGAATGTGGCGGCAAACGTGCGGAGCGGCGGGGGAAGTGTGACGCTAAACTGGGGCCTGACGTCCTTTGGTGGCGCTCGGCCGACGAGCTTCCAGTATCGCTACAAACCAACGGTGTTGTTGTCCGGCTCACCCTTCACGGACACCGATTGGATCGCGTTGACGGGCGGAGCCGCTCGTTCAGTCACCGTCGAGAGCGGCCTGATCAACAACGCGGCGTACACATTCGAGGTGCGGTCGTCAAACGCGACCGCCATGAGCGATCCGGAAACGGTGGAGGCGACGTATCGGCATAAGACGAGGGCGTGTCCGTAAGGCTGTTCTGACATAGTTCCGCGTATAGGGCGCGGCAGGCCGAGTGGCCTGCCGCGCTTTTTTATTGGCTCACGGGCGGGGGCGCGCCGAGCAGCTGCGGCGGGAGTTTGCCGACAGAGAGAAGGGCTCCGCTATCGGGAGAATACGCGCTTATACACCCAGTATGGCGGGATGGCGGAGAGGATGGCGGATCGGACGCCTTGTACCCAAGACGTGTTGTTTGTATTCTCAGAGAGATCTTTTTGCATCGTGCCATAGGTTGATTGTACCTATCGGTCGTGGAGTGAATCGTCTTGGCCGCTGCAGGCTAGCCGGAGGGTAGATGGAAACCGATCGCAGCACTAAAACGGCGCGCGGGAATTGGTACCCGGGCGGGGTAATAGTCGAAACGGGATTAGATGTACTTCGTGTGCTTGAGAGGGACCTTGGAAACGAAATCTACGTCATTTTGAAATTCAACGACGATGAGGGAAACCCTGAGCAGTTGCGGAGCGCGGCGGTTGGACCCGTTACGAAGCATCCGAACAATCCGGCCACCGGAAAAGTAAACATAGGCAGTTTTGGGGATATTGAAGTCCATCAAGAGATGACAACGACGCAACAGCCGAAACGCTGACAGTCGACGTGTCGATCGTACGAGTATAGGTGGGATTACGCGGATGCGGACGGAGAAATCAGCTTAGTCAGTCCTGACTTTTCCCGTACCCAGGATTCTACGTTCACGCTAACGGATGCGGATGACGGGAAATACATCACGGTTGAAGTGCATATCAGTGACGCGGACGATGGCGACGCAGGCTGGAAAACGAAGTTCGCCAACAGGGCCACACCGGCGATCACGATGAGGCCCCCCGTTGAGGCGCCCGCAAATATGGCGGCGAACGTGCCGAGCGGCGGGGGAAGCGTAATAGTCATGTGGGGCCTAACCTCATTGGGCGGCGGAGCGCCGACGAGTTTCGAGTATCGGTACAAGCCCACGGCGTTGTTACCGTTCGCAGACGACGACCCTTGGCGTCCGTTGCGGGGCGGCCGCACACGCAGGGTTACCGTCCCAGGCGGGCTAATCAACAACGCGGCGTACACGTTTGAGGTACGGTCAAAGATTGCTTTGGTGGACAGCGTTCCGGAGTCGGTGGAGGCAACGTACCTGCATAAGACGAGGGCGTGTCCGTAAGGCTATTCTGACATAGTTCCGCGTTATAGGGCGCGACAGGCCGAACGGCCTGCCGCGCTTTTTTATTGGCTCACGGGCGGGGGGGCGCCGAGCAACTGCGGCGGGAGTTAGGCGGCGGAGAGAAGGGCTCCGCTATCGGGAGAATACGCGCTCATACACCCAGTATGGCGGGATGGCAGAGAGGATGGCGGATCGGACGCCTTGTAACCAAGACGTGATGTTTGTATTCTGAGGGAGATACTTTTGCACTGTGCATAGGTTGATTGTACCTATCGGTCGCAGAGTGAATCGTCTTAGCCGCAGCAGGCTAGCTGGAGGGTAGATGGAAACCGATCGCAGTACTGACGGCGCGCGGGAAAATGTCGGCTTGGGACAGCGGGGCGCTGTGACATATTCCGGGCGGTTGCGGTCTTCCCGACTCATTTTGATTGCCGCCGCCATCACCGTGGTGGTTCTCAGCTTGTTTTTGTGGCAGCAATCAACCTCAATGCGGCCGGCGCTTGCCGGGGGGTTGGGAGATGCCACAGGGGAGATTATTCTTCAGCGACAAAATACAGATCCCAACATCGATCCAGTTGCCGACATCGTCAACGTCGTCGTTGGCGACACGATCTTAGGCATACCGGGCGATATAATCGACCTTGACGGAGTGGAAAACATCCACGATACGTTTGCGTTGCAATGGTATTCGGGCGGGGTCGCAGTGGGAGGCGAAACACACCAGGATTTTACTGTGCTTGCCAAGGACATAGGGAAACAAATCCACGTCGTTGGGAGCTTCATTGACGATGGGGGAAACCCTGAGGAGGTGCGCAGCGCGTCAACCAGGGCCATTCCGAATGCGGTCAGCAGAGCTGCCACCGGAACAATATCTTTCGGAAAGGATGAGAGCACCCCTCTTGAAGTCCATGACGCTATTCGGGGAGAACACGACGATATTGCCGATGACGACGGTCTACCCGATTCCCATGATTATGAGTGGCAGTGGTTGAGGGACGGTCAGCCGATTCCCGACGCAAACGATTTTATGAGATACGATATAAGGGGGGATGATGTCGGCGCCCGACTGTCTCTGCGAATGCGGTTCAAAGACAAATTCGGATTTGACGAGGAGTTTTTCAGCGAGGCGTCCGACCCCATACTGATTGGGCCGGAGATTGTGGCGACCAACGGTTTCTACTTTGATGACGATGTAACCACTGTCGAGACGCTGACAGTCGACCTATCCGGCCTGAATTACCCTGGCATGCCAGCGAATCGAACGTACGAGTATGATTGGTCCTACGTGGATGCGGATCTCGACTACTCTAGACGAATGCAAATCCCGTTCAATAGCACGGGAGTTACGTACACGATAACGGATGCGGACGACGGGAAATACATCTTTGTTGGAATCACCATCTTTGACGCTGACACCAATGAATATTGGGGTTTTAAGTTGGCCAACGAGGCAACGCCGAAGATCACGATGAGGCCTACTATTCCACCTCCTCCACCTCCTCCACCTCCTCCGGTGATCATAATGAGGACTCCCGCGAATTTGGCGGCGAACGTGGCGAGCGGCGGGGGAAGCGTAACAATCACGTGGGGCCTAACCTCAGGCGACACTCGGCCGACGAGCTTCCAGTATCGCTACAAGCCCACGGCGTTGTTACCGTTCGCAGACGACGACGCTTGGCTTCCGTTGGCGGGCGGCAGAACACGCAGGGTTACCGTCTCAGGCGAGGAACTAATCAACAACGCGGCGTACACGTTTGAGTTACGGTCGTCAAACGCAGGCGACATGATCGATCCACTAACGGTGGAGGCGACGTACCTGCATAAGACGAAGGCGTGTTCGTAAGGCTGTCCTGACATAGCTCCGCGGACAGGGCGGGGCAGGTCATTCGGCCTGCCGCGCTTTTTTCTCGCCTCGCTCGTGGGGGGCGCCGAGCAGCTGCGGCCGGCTGGGACAAAAATCACTGTGGTGATAGCTTTGTACTTCGCATTTCAGTACACTTAGATTGTACGATTTTGATGCTGACCGTATAGACTGGCCGCTCACGCGGCCTGCCCCGGTTGATGGCATCGAGGAATAACTGGAGGGGTACATGTCGAACGAAGAGCAATCCTTACAACATGGCATCAGTGGTCGTTTCAGGTGGATTCCTGCGGTTATTGTCATCGCGATTGCGGTCATCGGCTTGTTGTTGTGGCAGCAAGTTGGGGGGGGCGCCACACCGGCGCTTGCGGGCCCTGGCGATGCAACGGGGCCGGTGGAGCTTTATACTCTGCCGCTAGACTATACGGGGGGACCGATCTATGATGCTACCAGCCGCTCAGTGAAACCTTATGCCATCCCAACGATTGGTAAGTACCTCCAAGTCGAAACGGGATTGATTGACGACCCCATTGACGGCGCACAAAATGCGGTCTACGTCTATACATGGTATTCAGGCGGCGTGGTCGTCGATGGCGAAACATCTAACACGTATGACGTGCTGGCCAGGGACATAGGGAATAGCATCTATATCGTTGTGACTTTTCTGGACGACTCAGGCAAACAGGAGCGGCTGCAGAGCGCGGCGGTTGGGCCGGTTCCGGCACCGGATGAGGAGAACAATCCGGCCACCGGAGAAATTGTCTTGAGCTACATAATATACGATGAACAGACCATCGGGGTTCACGATGACCTCTTGGGCGTTGAGAGCATTTTAGTAGATGACGACGGCGTACCCGACTACGCGACCTTTCGGTGGCAGTGGCTGAGGGATGACCGGCCGATTCCGGGGGCAACCAATCGCGATTCCTACATTGTTACGGCAGATGATATCGGAACCCGACTCTCCCTCCGTCTGCGATTCCAGGATAGGCTGGGGTATGAGGAGGAGCTTTTCAGCGAGAAGACCACCATCATTCCGAACGGACCCGTCATCGTGGCAACAAACGGGTTCTACTGGGATGAGAACAACGAGACCGTCGAAACGCTGAGAGTCGACGTATCGAAGATGGGTTATCCCGGCTTGCCAGCGCCGTCGAATCGGTCATATGAGTACAGGTGGAAATACGTGGACGGAGTGAACGGGGGTCTCGCCTCGCTCACGGCAATCCCACGGGTTGATCGGAGCGCCGATGGCGCCAAACATGACACGAGCGAGACATATACGCTTACGAAGGCGAACAACGGGAAGCACATAACGGTAGCGGTGACAATTCGAGACAAGAGCAAAAATGATGCAATTTGGGGAGTGAAGTTCGCGAACAGCGCTACGCCGTTGATTAGCTATCGCCAAACGCCGGGGCGGGACCCAAAAAAGGCAAGGGGGCCGGTGACCCTTGACGACGGGGATAGTGATGACGACATCCCACAGGTTGGAGAGACGCTCACAGTTGACACGTCGCTGGTGACCGACCCGGATGGAGTAGAGGACGTCAGCTACACGTATACATGGCACTCCGGTGGCACGGTCGTCGAAGACGAAACATCTGAAACGTATAGAGTGATGGCCAGGGACATGGGAAACCGCATCTACGTCGTGGTGACTTTCCTTGACGACGCAGACAATGAGGAGCGGCTGCAGAGCGCGGCGGTTGGGCCGGTTCCGGTGGTGGCGGACCATGAGGTCAGCGGAGGAATTTTCGTATACCAGATAAATGATGATTACGAAATAGAGGTTCACACTGATATTGGTGGCGAAGCCTCCGGCGCTTATGATGAGTTCGGCTTACCCGATCCGGCCGACTTTAGATGGCAGTGGCTGAGGGATGACCGGCCGATTCCGGGCGCAACCAATAATGAATCCTACGTTGTTACGGCAGATGATATCGGAGCCCGCCTCTCCCTCCGTCTGCAATTCACGGATTTGCTGGGGTTTGAGGAGGAGTTTTTCAGCGGTAAATCTAACATCATTCCAAACGGGCCCGCCATCGTGGCAAGATACGGGGCTTACTGGGATGACGACAACGCGACCGTCGATACTCTCACGGTCGACGTACATGGGCTGAATTACCCGAACATGCCCAGGAATCGGTCGTATGAGTACGTTTGGGTCTACCACCTGGGCGGAGAGCCCGACGACTTCAGCCTCAAGCGTATTGATCTCATCGAACACATCCCAGTGGGTGATAGGGCCGATGGTTTTGATACGGGCGAGACGTTTACGCTCACGGAGGCGGACGACGGGAAGCGCATAATCTTTGTGGTGACAATTCGAAACGCGGACGACAATGAGATTTGGGATAAGAAGTACGCGAACATGGCTACGCCGGCGATCACGAAGAGGCGTCCCGTTGAGGCGGCGATGAACCTTGTAGCAAAGGTTCCGAGCGACGGCGGGAGTGTGACACTTACGTGGGGCCAGCGGTCTGATGGCATGGATGCGCCGACGAGGTTCGAGTATCGATACAAGCCAACGGCGGTGTTGGACAACGCGCCGTTCACGGACAGCGATTGGGGCACGGCGCCGGGCGGCGCGAGGGCGCGCAGTTTCACCATGGAGGGTGGCAGCCTAATCCACAGCGCGGCCTACACATTCGAGGTGCGATCCTACGGCAACGGCGGCTATGGAAGCGCGCCGGAACGGGACGAGGAGACGTACCGGCACAAGATGCGGGACTGCACGTCAGCTTAGCTCCACCCCAAGCCACGAGAGCATGGGCGCGGCAGGCTGAACGGGCCTGCCGCGGGTTATTCCCGGTTGCCCCTTACCCCAGCCTTCTCCGTGGGGGAGAGAGGATGTGGGCGGCTAGCGGTTCGTGGTTTGGGGTAGGTTGACCTCAATCTCGATCATTTCGGCGATGGGCGGGGACCAGCCCTCGTCCTCGTCGGTGGGGTCATCTGGGTATTCGGCGGCGATTTCGGCGCCAAAGGCGGCATCGGCAGCAAGGGCTTCCTGGACGGTGGTGATTTTTGGCCAGGGGATGGGATCGCCGCCTTCATCGGTCCCCTCAAGATGGAACTCCAAAGCCTCCTTGATCATGCGACGCATCTCGTCGATGTCGTCCCCCACGCTGACACATCCAAGTACATCAGGGCTATAGGCGCCCCAATTGTTTGGGCCTTGCCTCATAATCACCGCATACTTTAGCTTCATGAGTAACGCTCCTTCAAACCGGCCTGCCTCATTATGTTAGCCCACATCCATCGATCAACATCTTCACTCGGTTTGCCCGGAGCTGACCTTGCCTCGTTTGATCGGGTGTAGGAACTGCCTGTGGCTGCCCCGCGTGTACGAGTAGTACCAGCCGTCGCGTTCCACAATGCGGATGGCGTCTCTGATTTTCTTCGCCAAGTGGCTTACCTAACGTTCATCGTATTCACTCCCAGTATGCGGGATTAGCGGCGGGCGGATTGGGGGATATTTACCTCGATTTCGATCATTTCGGCGATGGGCGGGGACCAGCCCTCGTCCTCGTCGGTGGGGTCATCTGGGTATTCGGCGGCGATTTCGGCGCCAAAGGCGGCATCGGCGACGAGGGCTTCCTGGACAGTGGTGATTTTTGGCCAGGGGATGGGGTCGCCATCCTCCGCGGTCCCTTCAAGATGGAACTCCAACGCTTCCCGAATCATACGGCGCATATCGTCGATATCACTTCCAACGCTTACGCAGCCGAGTACCTCAGGAACATAGGCGTTCCAGTTATTGGGACCCTCGGACATGATGACTGCATACGTGAGCTTCATCAGTAACGCTCCTTCAAGCCTGCTTGTTTCATTATGCTTGCCTTTGGATTCCTCGGCTTCGCTCGGAATGACATGGCAATTGAGTGTGGTTTACGGGTTAGTTTGGTTTGGTAAAGGAGGCGAAGATTCCCGCTTTCGCGGGAATGACGGGGGGGCGGGAATGACGGGGGGGGGGCGGGAATGACGGGGGGGCGGGAATGACGGGGGGGCGGGAATGACGGGGGGGCGGGAATGACGGGGGGGGCGGGAATGACGGCCAAAGGAGGGGGGGATGGATTCCGGCCTGCGCCGGAATGACGGATGAGTTCGGGGGGCACGGTGAGGTTGGCGTAGGGGCGGCTCGCGAGCCGCCCCTACGCTTTTTGAGGGTTCGTTGTTCGGTTAGCGGCGGGAGCGGGGGCCGAATGGTTCCGGCTGGAAGGGGGCGTCGCGGGTTTCGATGTAGCTGCGGAGGCCGCCCTGCTCGTTGGCATCGTCGAGGTGGCGCTTGAAGTCCTCGCGCTGGGATGTGTGGGCGTGGGCGGCGAGTTCCGCGTTCAGGCTCCATGCCTTGTCGAGACCCATCATCTCCAAGCCCATCGTGGCGACGGCGAGGTTGATCTTGACTGTCTCCGGGGAGACGAGGGCGATGCGCTCGCCGATGTAGAAGCACTCTTCCAACAGGTCGTCGTGCGGCACGACCTTGTTGACGAGGCCGATTCGGAGGGCCTCCTGCGCGTCGATGTGGTCGCCGGTGAGGGCGTAGCGGAGGGCGTTCTTGTATCCGGCCAGCAGCACCCATATGAAGTTGGTGTTGGAGATGTGGCGCACCTCCGGCTGGCCAAAGACGGCGTTCTCAGACGCGATGGTGATATGCGTGGTGAGGGCGAGCCAGGATGCCGCGCCGAGCGCCCAGCCGTTGATGGCGCCGATGATGGGCTTGGGATACTCCCAGCGACGCATCTGGTCGCGGATGCCGTTGCGATCTCCCGTGCGCCACGAGTCCAGGAATTCTGCGATGGACTGCCCTTCACGGAGGCCGTAGGGCCAGACGACGGGCGGCTGGGAGCCGTCACGGGAGCCGCGCATGTTCGCGCCGGCGGAGAATGCGCGGCCCGCGCCGGTGAGGATGATGTAGCGGATGCTGTCGTCCTGCTCAGCCACATCGAGCGCGGCGTTGAGATCGGCCCGCAGCTCGACGCTGAGGGAGTTCATGGCCTCAGGCCGGTTGAGGGTGATGAGCACGCCATTCTTCTGCGGCTCATAGAGGATGTTTTCGTATGTGGTGGTCATGGGGTGATTATTCCTTTCTTGTTGGGTTAGCGGGGCAGAGCGGATTGGGGGATGTTGATTTCGATTTCGATCATTTCTGCAATGGGAGTCGACCAGCCTTCTTCCCGGCTGGTGGGGTCATCAGGCCATTGAGCAGCGATTTCGGCGGCGAAGCCGGCCTCGGCCTCAAGGGCCTCCTCGACAGTAGTAATCTTGGGCCAGGGAATGGGGTCGCCGTCACCGGCCATGAACTCGATGTGTCCCTCGAGCGCCTCTTTGATCATGCGGCGCATGTCATCAATGTCACTGCCGGTGCTGATGCAACCGGGTACATCAGGGGCGCGGGCGTTCCAGTTATTGGGGCCTTCGTACAGAATGACGGCATATTCCAATTTCATCGATAACGCTCCTTAAGACCTGCTTGCCTCATTATATCCGCCCACGTTTCACGTAAGACATCATCGCTCGGCTTGCCATGGATGGTCACTTTCCCGGATTTAGTCGGGTGATAAAAGTGGCGATGGCTTCCGGCTTTCGCCGGAATGAGGGGGTGTGGCGTTTCGGAGGTTGGTTGCATTCCGAGTTCCAGATTCCCGGTTTCGCGGGAATGACGGAGGTGTGGCGGAATGAGGGGATGGGTGGTACTCACACCAACGCTCCGCTTGCTGTTAGTTGCTCTATTTCCTCGTCTGTTAGATGGAGGATGTTGCGGTAGATGTCTTCGTTGTGTTGGCCTTGGGTGGGGGCCGGGGTGTCACATTCGGCGGGGGTTTCTGAGAGGCGGGCGCTTAGGGCGGGGTGCGTCAGCGGGGGGATGTGCGCCCACGGGGCCGGGGGTTGGACGGTGACGACGGATTCGCGTTCTCGCAGGTGGGGGTCCCAAACGAGCTTGTCCGGGCCCTGGTCCATGCCGGCGGGGACGCCGTTGCGTTGGAGTCGGTCAAAGACTTGCTGCGGGTTCATTGTGGCCGTCCACTCGCCGATGCGTTTGTCGAGCTCCTCTTTATTGGCTACCCTGCCCTCCAGCGTGTTCCATCGGCTGTCCTGCGCCCATTCGGGGGATTCCATGGCGATGACTAGCCGTCGCCAATCGTCGTCGTCTCGGCAGACGATGGCGCACCAAGCATCGTGGCCGATGCAGGCGTAGACCTCATGAGGTGCGAATCGCTCTGAGTTGTTGCCCTTGGCGACGGCATCGACGCCGTTGATCGAATAGTCCATGTAGAGGACGCCGAGCGAACTGGCAAGGGCCTCAAGTTGCGCGACCTCGATGAACTGCCCCTCGCCGGTACGGTCGCGGTGCTCAAGCGCGGTCAGGACTGCGCCGACGGTGGCTGACGCGGCGACGTAGTCGGTGTAGCCGAGCTTGGGGCGCGCGGTCATGATGCTGTCCACATGGCCCCAGATGTAGCCGAGCCCGGAGAAGCCGAAGATCTGCTGGCCGTAGGTGGTGAAGTGGTGGGAGGGGCCGACGAGACCGAGCCCGGGCATCTGGACGGCGATGATGTCCGGCTTGGCGGCGTGGAGCTCGTCATAGGAGAGGCCCATGCGGTCCATGACACCGGCGCGCCAGTTATCGATGACGACGTCCGATTCAGCAACGAGGCGCAGCGCGACTTCAAGGCCCTCCGGGTTCTGCGCGTCGATGGTAACGCTTCGCTTGTTACGGTTGAGTTCCGCAAAGCCGGGGGCATCGGGGCGACGGGCCTGCGGGTGGGCGCTGGTTTCGACCTTGATGACGTCCGCGCCGAGGAAGGCCAGGAATGACGTGGAGACGGGACCGGCGACGGCCTGGGTGAAGTCTACGACGCGTATGCCGTCGAGGGGCTTGATGTGGCCATTTTGGGCACCGGCGGGGACGGGAGGGTTCCCGCTTTCGCGGGAATGACGGGCGGGGGCGGCAGGAACGACGGGGGGAGCTGCACCGGCGGGGACGGGAGCTGCACCGGCGGGGACGGGAGGGGCCCCCGATGGATTCCGGCTTTCGCCAGAATGAGGGGAGGTAAGTTCGGCAAACACCTCGTCGGTGTGTTGGCCTATTGAGGGAGCGGGTCGGCGGACGCGCCATGGTGTCTTGCTCATGCGGTATGGCGCGCCGGCGGTGCGGTATGTGCCGATCTCCGGATGGTCTATGTCTTCAAACCAGTCGCGGGAGTTGGGCTGAGGGTGATTGACGAACTCGGACACCTTGAGGATGGGGGTGGATGGGATGCCACGTTGCTGCGCCTCAGCAACGAAATCGTCGCGGTCGCGCTGCCCGATGCAGTCCACCATGATGGCGTCGATGAGATCGATGTTTTCACGCCGCCAGATGGGATCGCTGATGTGTTCCATCGAGATATCGGGGGACTTGAGGATGTCATGGAGGCGCGTGAAATGGCGATCCATGTAGGTGGAGGTCTGCACGTAGCCGCCGTCTCGGGATTCAAAGATGGAGACGCCGGGGTTGCTGGGGGCTGAGCCGACTCGCCGCCGCTGGAACTGGGAGTAGGAGTATTCGCCGAGCACCATCATGAGCTGCCAGAGGCCGACATCCTGTAGGGAAACGTCCACCTGCTGGCCACGGCCGGTGCGGTGTCGGGCGTGGACGGCGGCCATGACGCCAACGACGATGTGGAATCCGGCGACGCGGTAGAGCTGTTCCACGGGCACCATGCACGGTCGGGCTTCGCCATCGCCGTGGATGTACATGACGCCGTTCATGGCCTGAACGGTCAACTCCGTGCCGACGTGGTCGCGACGGGGGCCGAATCGTCCAAAGGGGCTGACGGCGGCGTGGATGAGGCGGGGGTTGGCGGCTGAGAGGTCGGCATAACCGATGCCGAGATCATCAAGGTAGGTGCGGTCAAAGGACTCGACGAGGATGTCTGCGGTGGCGGCGAGTTGGCGGAGGTTGTCACGGCCATCGTCCGTTTCGAGGTCAAGCACGACGCTGCGCTTGTTGTGGTTATCGGATTGGAAGGGGATGGAGCGGTCCGGGCCGGGCTGTCCGTTGGCGAATGGGGCCTGGTTGCGGAGGGGATCGCCGCCGGGCGGCTCAATCTTGATGACATCCGCGCCGAGATCGCCAAGAATCCGCGTCGCGAACTGCGTCGTTGGCCCGCCGAGGTCAAGGACACGGAGATGCCCGAGCGCCGACGCGTCGGATTCGTGCTGGTCAGTCATGACAGTTGCTCCCCCACATTTCTGCCGGCCGCCGATTGTGGGGGTATCATCCCGCGCTTGGGGTGTTCTGTCTAGTTGGGGGGGTTGTTGGGGGCGGGGCGTGTTCCTACATCTATGGCAGGCGTTACCAGGTTTGGTTGGGAAATGGAGGCCTTGGATTCTTCGCTGCACTCAGAATGACATGTAATTGAGGGGGTTGAGGGGTGAAGGGGGCTTGGTAATGGAGTTTTGGATTCCCGCGTTCGCGGGAATGACGGACGGGGGCGCGGGAATGACGGTCGGGGCGCGGGAATGACGGTCGGGGCGCGGGATGGCGTGGGGGCGCGGGAATGACGGTCGGGGCGCGGGAATGACGGTCGGGGCGCGGGAATGACGGTCGGGGGCGCGGGGATGGCGTGGGGGCGCGGGGATGGCGTGGGGGCGCGGGGATGGCGTGGGGGCGCGGGAATGACGGTCGGGGCGCGGGAATGACGGACGGCGCGCGGGATGGCGTGGGGGGTTAGCCCCCGATGAAGCGGAGGAGGAGGCCGAGGAGGATGACTGTGGGGCCCAGGGTTAGGAGGATGTTGGTGGGGGAGGCGTATCGGCTCCAGGTGGCAGTGGCGTCAGCGGCCAGGCGGGCTAGCGGGGCGGGCAGGATCTCGCTCCAGAGGCCCTCGACGGGGGATGAGTGGCGGCGGCCTCTTCTGCCAAGCGATATGGCTATGAGGAACATGGCGGCGGAGAGCGCGAGTTTGACGCCGAGAATGAGGGCGTAGCCGAGGCCGATTTCCTGCGTGAGGCGGTCGTAGATGAGGAGCGCGCCGGTGATGACGAGCACCCACATGGCGAGATCGACGGTCTGCTTGAATCGCTCGCCGATGACACGAGGGAGGTCCGGGGCGCCGGGGGGGTGGGATCGCATGGCGGGTCGGAGGGCGGCGAGGTAGAAGATGTTGCCGCCAATCCACGCGACGGTGGCGATGACGTGCGCCCAACGTGTGATGAGGACGGTGGCTTCGAGGAAGGTCATGGTCTTAATGGTAAGGGGTGACGGGCGGCGGGGGGGTGAGTTGCCTTTGCGGGTGGGGCGCGTAGAGTGGGGCTAGGGGAGGCGTGGATAGTGGCGCGAGTTCGGCGGGTGCTTCGTGGGCAGCGGGTGACTGTCTTTCTGCTCGTCATTACCGCCGGATTGTTCGTCGCGTTGGCTGCTGATGGGTACTGGGATGGCCGGTGTTATAACGAAGTCCTGAGCCCGGATCCCATGCAATGCTACGCCTTAGAGCAGGCGGAGGCCGACGATCTGATTGAGATCGATTCGATGTACGGAGTCCCCAACGGACGTCTTGCCCTTTTCCACACGAATCTCCTTATTGAAGAAGCGAAGCCTCGCAATGCCCTGCGTGACCGACTCCGCGCCTACGCTCTCGACTTCATTGCAGAGAATCCCCAGCAGGGCTCCATTAGCAGCAACGTGTGGATTTGCGCCGATTCCGCGGCGGGCGAAAGTAAGGCTAACTGCGTTGCAGACGTGACAATTACCGAAAACTGGATTGATCTTGGCAACTCTGACTTTGACAGGATCATCCTCTATGAGTCGGCCATAGACTCTCTGGAGGACTTTGCCGGGTGGGCGACCTGGACAGAAGTCTGGCCCGATGACGACCGCGGCGAGAAAAATAGTCGAACAACCAGGAGCGCCTCCGGACAATATGACCTATCAGACATTGACATCGAGAACATTCCGCCTTTCGAGTGCGAAACCGTAACCGGATTTTCTGACCGCGGCATTGCGTGCCACATGGTCAGAGACCACCCTGAACTGCCCATTGGTGGGGCACATGGCCGAAGTCTTACAGCATACGTTCAGATAAAGGCGGAGAACTTGCAGGATCCTATCATTGAGACGGCAGGTCGTGCGTTGACCTCACGTAATTCGCGAGTATTGGGGGAGGTGGACAAAGAACGGTCAGCGCGTGAGAATGCCACTGGCATTGTGCTGGTGCCGGTCAAATACAGTTTGGAAGAATTGTGGCGCTACGCCTACATCCTGAGACAGTTCAAGAAGTCAGCTAGCAACGACCTCGGAATAGTGGGGGTCCGGATCGATTACAATTATCCAATTCAACCAGGGCCCTCAAGATACCTGATCGACAGCCTCGCTGACGTGAATTATGAGGATCCAGATTTTGACTTTAGAGACTACCGTGAATTTATCCACCTTCAACTTAATCATGACGATCTTGATGATGTAGCTAGGGAACTCCCTCGATTACTAAGACAGTTGGGTATTCCCGAAGACGCGGTGGGCCGGATTTCATATCCTGAACCCATAGGCCCGGGCCCTCTTGTCGGAAAGTTTGACTTGATAACAGCCTACCCATAGTTCCTGGGATCAGTTTGATGATGTGGTGCCATGCTTGCTGAAGAGGACAAGCGCATCGGCGTGCGTTGCTCACAGTAGGGGCAGCGGCCGTCTTTCGACGTGGGGGCGGCGGGGCCTTTCGGGGTGACTCCCGCTTGGCAGAGTAGGCGGTTTAAGAGGCAGAGGGGGGGCCGTTACCGTCGGAAGTTGCGGTTGAGTTCTGATGTGTACCGGCGGCCGAGTGTGTCCGCGTTCTCCGCGATCCACTCGCTCAGGCGTGCCGTCCCAACCGGCTCCTGGCTCGAAATCAGCAGGTTCGCCATGAGACCATCGACTTCGTCACGGGTGAGCGGGACATCGCGCCTGAGGTAACCGACAATACGCGTAAGGCCGAGCGCGAGCGTTGGAGGCATTCCGACTATCCGGCAACGCACGCCCATTGATGAGGCCAAGAGGCGCAGCAATCCCGCAAATGTGAAGGTTTCGGGCCCGGCAGAGTCCGAAATGGTGTCCTCGGATTCCTGAGCGGCAGCGACGGCTTGTTCCGCCGTATCCTCGACGTGTATCGGTTGCACCAGGTAGTCGCCCTCACCACAGAGCGGGAATATCGGAAACCGTCTGAGAGCCCATGCCATGTTGTTTATCAGGACATCGCCATCGCCAAATACCAGGGTGGGCCTGATGATGGCATACGGAACGCCAAGGCCTTTCAGTATCTCCTCTACGTCGGCCTTGCCCTTGAAGTATGGCAGGTCGGAATCTCTCGAAGGGTTGGACACTGAGATATGGACAATCCTGCCGACACCCGCCTCCCTGGCAGCCTCAAAAAGACGCTTGGAGTTCTTCACTGCGGCGTCAAATGTCGTGTGCCCTCGTCCGTATCGCACCCAATAGGTATTGTACAGGACACCTGCGCCATCGAGAGATCGACGTAACCCGTCCTCGTCCAAGAAGTCTAACGGCGTGGCAGGCACACGGCCGCCAAACGGGTCGTCGGTAGTTGAACGACGAGTGAGTGTGCTGATTCGCACATCTTCCTTTAGCAGTCGTTGGGTGATGTACCTTCCCGTGTAGCTGAATGCTCCTGTTACGACAGCTGTTTCGGGGTGTGCCAAGTCTTATTTCCTTTCTTTCGCGGGGGCCGTGTGCTCGAATGCGCGGTTACAGAGACACTTTGATTCATTGTATTCGTGGTCCCACAGCCGGGTCGCGCCGGCGAGCCCGATTGCGGTGTTCCGGATCCCTGGCAGCGGCGCTTAGGCAGGCAATACCAGCCCCGCCGGAATCCGTTCCGCACAGTAGGAGCAGTTTCCATTCTTTGGCGCCGGGGCTCCTGGTCCTCGGGGTGTTATTCCCGTTCGGCGGAGTAGGCGGTCTAATAGGCAGAGGGGGAGGCCTACTACGTTTAGGTAGCAGCCATCGAGTTCGGCGACGGGGCGGAATTGGGGGTGTTGGATGCCGTAGGCGCCTGCCTTGTCGAATGGGTCTCCGGTGGCTATGTATTGTTCTATTTCTTCTTCGGTGTAGTCGCGCATTCGGCCTGTTGTTACGAGGTGGTCGACGATTGCGGTTGGGTCGTTGCCGGGTGGGATGACGGCTATTGCTGTTATTACCTGGTGGTCTCCCTCTTTGAGGGTTCTTAGCATGGCGCGGGCGTCGGCGGCGTCTTTTGGTTTGTTGAGGATGCGGCCGTCTGGGGCTACGACGATGGTGTCCACGCCTACTACGGGGACGGTGGCATCGCTATTCTCGACGGATTGGGCTTTTTGGAGGGCCAGGTTTTGGGCGTAGGTGATTGGGTTGGGGGGTTGGGGGGGAGCGTCGCGACGCTCCCCTACATCGTTGGTTGGCGTTACGGGGGTTGGTTGCGGAATGGAGGTTGAGATTCCCGCGTTCGCGGGAATGACGGAGGGGGGCGCGGAAATGACGGGTGGGGTGGTGGGAATTACGGGTGGGGTGGTGGGAATGACGGAGGGGGTGGTGGGAATGACGGAGGGGGTGGTGGGAATTACGGAGGCATCCGGGTTTTCTATGTTGGGGGCGGGGGCCAGGGCGGCGAAGGGGGCTTGTTGGGCGGTGAGGATTTCGTGGCGGCGGGTTGAGGTGGAGGCGAGGATGAAGCCGTCTTTGGGGAGGCGTTCAAGGGTGGAGACGCTTTCTATGTGGTAGGTGTGCGGGAACATATCGACGGGGGTGACGTCGGTGAGGGTGTAGCCGCCGAGGATGAGGCGGTTGAGATCACGGGCGAGGGTGGCGGGGTCGCATGAGACGTAGACGATGCGGCGGGGTTGGAGTCGGCGGAGGGCGTCGATGACTTCGGGGTAGCAGCCCTGACGCGGCGGATCGAGAATGACGGCGTCGACCCGCTCCTTTAGCTTCGGCAGCGCCTCTTCCGTCTTGGCAAGGATCATCTCCACATTTGGGAACGGCGCGAGGTTGATTTCGGCGTCGCGGACGGCGGCGGCTGATTCTTCGATGGCGATGACACGGCCGCACATGGGCGCAAGGAGGGCCGCAATCGTGCCGACACCGGCGTAGGCATCGACGATGGTGTCAGACGGCGCGGGTCGGAGTCGGTCGCGCACGAGGGCGATCATGCGCTCAGCCTGCGCGGTGTTGACCTGGAAGAAGGATGCGGCGGAGACCTTGAAGGGCGTGTTGAAGAGTCGGTCCGTGTACGATAGCTGGCCGGTTTCGACGCCGCGCTCATCGCCGATTTCATTTAGGGCGGGATGAACGAGGGTTTCGCCGGTTTTCCTGCCGATGCGGACGGCGAGTTGTCGCTCCCGGTTGATGAGCGCGCCATCGAGCTTGCGCTTGATGTCGTTGATGCGGGTGTCCATGATTTGGCACTCGTCGATCGGCTCGAATCGGTGCGTGTGCCAGTGGGTGAATCCGGTCACGCCCTCTCGTCGGACGGTGAATCGTGCGTTGTTGCGGTAGTTCCAGGGGTTCTCTGCGGCGAGGATGGGGGACACGGGGGGATTGACGATGCCGCCGATCTGTCGGAGTTGGTCGGCGAGAACCTGTTGCTTGAACTTGCCCTGCTCTTCGTAGGAGATGTGTTGGAGTTGGCAGCCGCCGCATACGCCGAAGTGTGGGCACCGCGGCTCCACGCGCTCCGGCGAGGCTCGCAAGACTTCCACGACCTCCGCGACAATGTGCGTGGGATGTTCTTCACGAACCTCAACGACGACCCGCTCGCCCGCGATTCCGTACGCAGCGAGCACGATCTTGCCGTCGTCGCGTCGTCCGACGGTTTCGCCCTGGTGGCCTGCGCGCTCAAGCTCAATGGTGAGGCGTTGAGGCGGGCCGTCAGGGACGGGGGGTTTGCCGCCGCGTGGCGGGAATCGACGGTGTTTCTTTCTGCTTGCTTTCATGCGTGTGGCCTATCCTGAGTCTAGTGGATGCAGTTGGGAGGCGTTACGGGCTTGGTTGGGAAATGGAGGTCAAGATTCCCGCGTTCGCGGGAATGACGGGTGAGGGGCGGGAATGACGGGTGCGGGGCGGGTATGACGGGTGCGGGGGGCGGGTATGACGGGTGCGGGGGCGGGTATGACGGGTGCGGGGGCGGGGGGCGGATGGGTGGCGGGTATGACGGGGGCGGAAATAGCGTGGGGTGGCAAAGGGGTGGCGGTGGGGTGTGCTAACATTTACGAAGCACAAAGGCGGGCGGATTCAGGTGGGGAGAAACAATCCGTGACGACTAAATCCGTGACGACTAATTTATTTGGCGTGGGCGACCGCCGCGAACTTGATCAGGCCGCAGAGCGGGCAAGCTCGCCGTTCGCGGGCATGTACGCGGCGACCGAGGACGGTTTTTGGGCGCTGCGCCAACGGCTTATCGAGGAGAAGGAACCCGGGGACATCTCAGTGATGATCGCCCCCGGCGACCGCATTCCTCGCATTCGACTGATCGAAGAACTACTCCGACTTGAGGCGATAGGCGTTGAACTCGTCTCGGCGCATTCCCAGGGGCATCCGCTGGAGATCGCGCTGGGGCCGCAGAATAGCGCATCGCCGTCAGAGCGGGGGCAGACGATCCGCGATAGTATGGCCCGCAAGGCGCTGCGAGGCGTCGTGTTGGGTCGCATTCCGTATGGATACAAGTCGGGCGACCACGGTCAGCTTGATGAGCACCCCGACGAGGCGACCGTGGTCAAAGTGATCTTTGGACTCGCGGCGCAGGGCAAGGGCATCCGGGCGATCACCACAGAGTTGAACTCACGCGGGCTACGGACAAGGCGGGGCGGCGCGTGGAGCATCGTCACTATCCGCGATATGTTGCGTAATCGCGTCTACACAGGCGCGTACAACAGGTTTGGCGCTCGGGTTGCGGGGAATCACACTGCCCTTGTTGCACCGGCGTTGTTCCGGGAAATACAGGATCGTCTCGACGAGCGGGCCAAGCGAGCGGGCTATGGCGCGGGGAGGCCGTTCCTGCTCTCCAGCGCCGCGACGTGCGGCGCGTGCGGCAGCCACATGGTGGGCGTGACACGTCGACAATCGTGGACACGCAACGACGGTTCGTCATCCTCGAATGTTTATCGTTACTACCAGTGCGAGGCGGCGACGAACCAGGGCCGCTGCTCCTATCACACACGACGTTCACGAGAGTTGGATACGGCGGTGTTGGCGCGTATGGGGCTGGACGGAATCGCATCGCGCATTGAGGCTGCCGTTGATTCTCGCATCGGCAACTTGGCGCGAGAGGCGGCAAAGGGTCGGACGCCGGCGCAGGATATTCGATCCACCGTTCAACTGCTGTTCCACGAGGCGGGGCGGC
Organism: Dehalococcoidia bacterium; assembly: GCA_965205915.1. Classification (GTDB taxonomy): domain Bacteria; phylum Chloroflexota; class Dehalococcoidia; order UBA6926; family UBA6926; genus VXMO01. Next base: position 722,459 of record OZ242191.1, read on the forward strand.
TGCGGGACGCGACACGGACGCACGGCAGCGCGGCGACGGCGATTGAAACGCTTTTACAGTCCGCCGACGATGACATTGCCCTCCATTCCCTTTTGCGCGACGTGGTGCTGTTAGGGGTATCACGCATCATCGTCGGGGAAAAAGACGCCCGCGTGACGTTGAAGAAGTGACGGGGGCGGGTCTTTGATCATCGGCATGATCTCCGACACGCACGTGCCGGAGGCGCCGCTGGCACTGCCGGACACCGCGCTGGAGGTGTTTGCGGGGGCGGGCGCGGAGTTCATTCTGCACGCAGGTGATATCTATAGTCCGTCATGCCTGGATGACCTTGAACGCGTCGCGCCGGTTTACGCGTGCGAGGGCAACGGCGATTATTTTCGCAAGATCTCCGATCCGCGCATCGAGCGGACACGGGTGATGGAGGTAGAGGGCTTCTCCATCGGGCTGACGCACGGGCTTGCGATACCGGAGTTTCCGCCACATCGAACCATCGAATCCGTCATGGGGCACGAGTTTGGGCGGGCGGTGGACATCATCGTGTTTGGGGATACGCACACGGAAGAGGTTGTGACGGTTAAGAACGTCCTGTGCGTGAATCCGGGGAGTCCCACCCTGCCCCACAATCTTGACCACCTGGTTGGGACGGTGGGGTTGCTGGAGTTGAATCGGGGGGAGACGCCGAAGGTTCGGATCATCCGGCTTGAGACGCTGGAGGATCTGGACATGGAGAACCCCGTGAAATGGTGGAGCGTCAGGTAGCGGCGTTACAGTAATCGTCTTGACCGAGGACGGGGGCGGCACGTATGATTGACGCTACTTTCGTCACACGACTCGCGAGGTGTTTTCTATTCATTACGCAATCGTCCAAACGGGCGGCAAACAGTATCGTCTGACCCCCGGGCAGCGTGTTTCCGTAGAGAAGCTCGATGTGGAAGAGGGAGACGTTGTTGAGCTTGATCAGGTTTTGATGATCACGCAGGACGAGGATGTCGTCCTGGGGACGCCGACGATCGAAGGGGCGAAGGTGCTCGCGGAGGTCGAGAGGCAGGGCAAGGGCAAGAAGATTGTGGTCTTCAAGTACAAGTCCAAGGTTCGCTATCGTCGCAAGCGCGGCCACCGGCAACAGGTGACGGACCTGCGGGTGGTGGAAATCGTTCCCGCGTAGCGCGGTGTTTCGGCGGCTGAGCACAATAAAGGACAACGCATATGGCACATAAGAAGGGCGGCGGAACAAGTCGGAACGGCCGGGATAGCAACGGCCAACGACTCGGCGTGAAGCGATACGACGGCGAGACGGTGCGCGCCGGCACGATCATCCTGCGTCAGCGCGGCACACGAATTTTCGAGGGGACGAACGTGGGACGCGGCCGTGATTTCACGCTGTATTCGTTGATTGATGGCATGGTCAAGTTCGAGCAAAAGACGCGGGCCAAGAAGCGGGTCAGCGTCTACCCAGTCGAGGCATAGGGACGCCGGGCACATTCGGAGAGAATCATCATGAAGCCGGGAATTCACCCTGAGTACTATCAGACCAGCGTCACGTGCGCCTGCGGAAACGCGTGGACGACGGGCGGGACGACGCCGGAGATTCGCGTCGATGTGTGCAACAAGTGCCACCCGTTCTTCACGGGGCAGCAGCGCATCGTGGACACGCTGGGGCGCGTGGAACGCCTACGGCGTCGGTACGCGCAGGCCGCGCAGCAGCAGGACCGGGCCGACGACTAAGATTCTTCGCCAATCTGCTGCAGCCTCTATACGCGCGGCTACCCCTCACCCTAACCCTCTCCCTCAGGGAGAGGGGATTTCGAGTGCGTTATTGCCCAAGGATGGCGGACGGCTTTTCCATGAGTAACCACAATCCAGCCACACCGAGCACGTACGGGGGTCAGGCGCTCATTGAGGGCGTGATGATCCGCGGGCTGACCAACGTGAGCATTGCGGTGCGGCGGCCAAGCGGGGAGATTCTCGTTGAGACGCAGCCCATCGGATGGCGGTGGGCGCGGACCATTCGGCGCATTCCATTCGTTCGGGGCATGATTGTGCTGAGCGAGATGCTCGTGGTTGGGACGCGGGCGCTTATCTTCTCGGCGAATGTGGCCACGGAAGAGGAAGGCAGCGACGAAACAGAGGGTAAGGGGCCGGGGGGGCTTTCTTCGCTTGCTGTTGGCGGATCGGTGGCGGTCAGTTTGCTGCTGGCCATCGCGATATTCTTTGCGACGCCGGTGTTTGCGACGCGGCTACTGGACTCGTTTCTGGGCACGTCAAATCTGTGGAGCAACGTTATTGAGGGGACGATACGTCTCCTGATGTTCGTCGGCTACATCACGCTAATCGGGCTGATGCCTGATATCCGGCGCGTGTTCGCGTATCACGGCGCGGAGCATATGACGATTCACGCACGAGAGCATGGGCAGCCGCTGGACGTGCCCTCGATTCGGCAGTTTGGAACGGCGCATCCGCGGTGCGGGACGGCGTTCATCTTAGTCGTGATGGTGGTGGCAATCATCGTGCATGTGTTTTGGACGCCGCCGGGGTTGGTGGATCGGGTTCTTTCACGGATTGTCGTGCTGCCGCTGATTGCGGGGCTCAGCTACGAGATTATTCGGTTCAGCGGTTTTCACGCGGACAATTTTTTGGTGAAGGCGATTATCTGGCCGAATCTGTTGTTGCAGGCGCTGACGACGCGGCAGCCGGACGATGATCAGATAGAGGTGGCGATCAGCGCGCTGAACGGAGCTGTTGAGGCGGATCGCGTGGCGATGGAGGCTGCCGGGTAATTTAGGGTGGCCGCCCAAAAGCTGGCATCAACGGGTATCATTGAGGGTGAGATTGAGGAGTGATGCCATGCCATTGTCACGGATAATCGGCGGAGCAGCAGCCGGGGGAATCGTTACGGCTCCCCTCATGGCGGTGTTCTATCTCGCAAACCAGCTCTTCGAGTTCCCATTTCCTCCGTATGACCTATTTGACTGGATAACGCGGGTCCTACCCGGACCGCTCGTCACGTTTGGGCTGGACCTGTTCATCGACGGGATGATCCTGGTTGGGCTGAACGTGGCGGATACCGCCAAGACGGCGGAATTGGCCATCGCTCAATTGCAGTTCTTCGGTATCGGTGTTGCCGTCGGCGCGGCCTTGGCCGTCGTTGCGCCTCCCCTTGAGTGGGATCTTCGCAAAGCAGGGACGGCATTGGGCGGCATCAGCGGGCTGACTATGGCCTTTGTCTCAATCGCCATCGGCGGCTCCTCGCTGCCGGAGTTTGTCAGCCTGGTCTGGATCACCGCGCTGTACGCGGCGTGGGGATACGGGCTTGGCGTAGTCGTGCAGGGGCTGATTCCCAGTGCTGCTATGGAACAGCCTGTCCCGGAGGCGACGGCCACGCTCGATACTCCGATGGCGCCACCGGCGCCCGAGGACGTGATTGCGGATCTGGAGAGCGCTACTGAGGCGTTCCCTGTTGTTCATACACGGCAATACCAGGAGGCGTCGGCGCAGCCGACATGGGGGCCGGATGGCGGCATGAACCGTCGCGAGTTCATCGTGCGCGTTGGTGGAGCGGCGGCGGTGATAACCGTCGTGGGAACGGTGGCGGGCAACCTGGTGGGCTCTGCGGGAACGGGTGGCGCATCAGTCACAATACCGGCAGGCCCTGATGGTCAGGTCCCTGATGGTCAGGTGGCGCTGAGCGGAGGCGTCACGTCTTTCCCCAACGAGAGCGATCCACTGATCCCCGCGCCGGGCACACGAATGGAATACACACCTGTTGAGGATCACTATCGGGTTTTCCTTCGCACGACTCCCACAGTCATCGACGGGGCGTCGTGGGTGTTGCCCATTGGCGGGCTGGTGGGAAATCCGGTCGAGCTCCCGATTGGGGACATTCGCAACAACTATGAGCCGCGCAGCCAGTTCATCACGCTTTCGTGCATTTCGAACCGCGTGGGCGGGTCGCTGATCAGCACGACGCAGTGGACGGGAGCGAGCTTCAGGGACATCCTGGCAGACGTTCAGCCGCTGGCGGGGGCGCGGTACGTGAACATCGAGAGCGGGGACGGTTTCCACGAGATCGTGGACCTCGATCTGATCAATGCGGATGAGCGGATCATGCTGGCGTATGCGTGGGATGAGAGGCCGATTCCCGTCGAACACGGTTTCCCTCTCCGCATCTGGCTGCCGGACCGGTACGGGATGAAACAGCCCAAGTGGATCACGAAGATGACCGTTCAGGAAGAGTACGAGCCGGGCTATTGGGTGTCACGCCGGTGGGATGAGGTTGCGCGGGTGCGGGCGACGTCCGTGGTGGACACGATTGCGGCCGAGGCAATCTTTGAGCGAGACGGTCAAACGCTTGTGCCGGTTGGCGGCATTGCCTACGCCGGGGCGCGCGGCATCTCACGGGTTGAGGTGCGTGTGAACGGCGGCGAGTGGCGGGCGGCCGAGTTGCGTGAGCCGCTTTCGGACACGACGTGGGTGCTTTGGCGCTACGATTGGGCGTTTGAGGCGGGCAACCACACCATGCAGGTTCGCTGTTTCGAGGCGGACGGGACAGAGCAGATCGAGGCGCAGATGGGTAACCGTCCAAGCGGCGCGACGGGCTTTCATCGTAAGGAGCAGTTTGTGCCGGAGCGGGGCGCGTAGGGTTTTATCCTCGTTTACGATTTACGTTGATGTGTCCATGGGGTTGGATGGCGCAATGGCGGCTCTAGATTCCTCGCTCCGCTCGGAATGACATGCAATTGAGCCCAATTGGCGTTACGAAGTTCGGTTGCGGGATTGAGGTTTGGATTCCCGCCTTCGCGGGAATGACGGGTGTACGAGCGGGAATGACGGGTGTACGGGCGGGAATGACGGGTGTACGAGCGGGAATGACGGGTTTGGGCACCGGTATGACGGGCGGGGTTGGGGTTTAGGTCTCGTGCGCGAGGGTGAGGGCGAAGACGGTTTTCGCGCCGGAGCGGCGGAGGGCGCGGGCTGATTCTCGGAGGGTTGCGCCGGTCGTCATTACATCGTCGATGAGCAGGACGTTTGCGCGGCGGATCTTCGTGGCATCAGGAACTTCAAATGCGCCGCTTACATTCTCGGCGCGCTTGCTCACGTTTATTGCCCTGGCCTGAACCGCCGTTTCCCGAACGCGGGAGAGGGCGCTAACCGATAGAATTCCCGCGATGTTCGATACTTCTCGTGCCAGCAATTCCGCTTGGTCGAATCCCCGCTCGCGGAGCCGGGCGTGATGCACGGGGACATGGACGATTGCGCTGACGGGCGTGTTCCAGTCGCGCAGGACATCGGCCATCTCCGCCGCCAGCAATGGGGCAAGAGAGCGCAGGCCGTTGTATTTGTAGCGACGGACAATCTCTCGCACGTTGCCCTCATAGGGCCACACGGAGCGGGCTGCGCGGATGCCTGAGAGTTTGGGCAGGGCGTCAGGATCGAGGCGCAGGGGGAGGGTACGGCGGCATGAATTGCATAGCAGTTCGGCCTCACTGCCACAGAGGATGCAGCGCGGTGGAAAGACGAGTCTGAGGGCGGAATCGGCTATGGCACGGAGTTTCATTTTGGTATTCGACGTGGGGGTTTTGGCGTAGGTTGGCGTTCTATTGGCGCCCAATAGGGCTATTGTTGACACTCGTAGCTAGGAATGGCAAAATTGAGAGTGCTACGAAGGGGAGTACTAGCGACAGTCTAACGGACAGCGAGCCGGGGATGGTGGAAGCCCGGTCGTGATGACCCGTGAACTCGCCCCGGAGCGTCCGAAACGCGGTCTCCGTCGTCAGGATGGAGACAACTGCGTTTTGGCGGGGTCGCGCCCGTAACCAACGCTAATGAGAGACTCGGCGCAGGCCGGGTAAGGAGGGTGGTACCGCGGGACAGCGCAAGCTCCCGTCCCTTCACGGGGCGGGTTTTTTTGTTGCCGTTCCGGCTAAGCGGGCGCAATGGCGTTGGGTTGTTTATTCGTGGTTGGCGGGCGGCGGCGGAATGACGGACGCGGCGGGTTGGTTCCGGCCTTCGCCGGAATGACGGGCCAGGGCGGAATGACGGGCGCGGACGCGGGGCCACATAAGGGTCGTTAGAACTGCACGGTAAGCAAGCAAATCGGTTAGCAGATAGCGAGGGGAACTATGTCCGGCAGGATGCTGGCAGGCGGAGAGTTGGTGTGCGAGGCGTTGGAGGCCGAGGGTGTTGACCTGGTCTTCGGCGTTCCCGGCGGCGCCATCCTGCCGCTCTACGACCATATTCTGAAGTATCCGTCGATCCACCACGTCCTGACCCGGCATGAGCAGGGCGCGGCGCACGCGGCTGACGGCTATGCGCGAGCGACGGGCAAGGTTGGCGTTTGCATCGCCACGTCCGGCCCCGGCGCGATCAACCTCGCCGTTGGGCTCGGAACCTCGTTCATGGACTCGGCGCCTATCGTCGCAATCACCGGACAGGTGACGCGACCGGCCATCGGCAAGGATGCTTTCCAGGAGACGGACGTGACGGGTGTGACAATCCCTGTCACCAAACACAACTATCTTGTCCTTAACGTGTCCGATATTCCGCGCGTGATGAAAGAGGCGTTCCACCTCGCAAGGTCGGCGCGACCGGGGCCGGTGCTGGTGGATTTGCCGCGCGATGTGCTGCAGGAAATCGGCGAGTATCACGGGTATCCGGAGACGGTCGATGATCTGCCCGGGTTCAGGCCGATAACGCATCCCGACCCTGCGCAGGTGCAGGCGGCGGCGGAGCTGATTAACTCTGCAAAGAAACCCGTCATCCTGGCGGGGCGCGGCGTGCTCGTGGCGGGCGCTGAGCCGGAGTTGCAGGAGTTGGCGGAGCGGTCGCAGATTCCCGTCATCCCTACCCTGCTCGGCATCGGCGCCTTCCCCGGAAACCACTATCTGTACCTAAGCCTTATGGGGATGCACGGGTCGGCTTTCGCAAATCTTGTCGTCGATGAGTGCGACCTGTTGATCAACGTGGGGTCGCGGTTTGACGATCGGATCATCGGGCGGTTGGCGGACTTTGCGCCGAACGCGAAGATCATCCACTTCAACATCGATAGGTCGTCGATTCACCAGAACGTGTTCGCGGACGCGCCGGTGGTGGGCGACGCGAAGAACTCTCTCAAGGCGCTGCTGCCGCTGATTGAACAGCAGACGCGGCCGGAGTGGCTTTCGCGGGTGGACGACCTGCGACGAGAGCATCCGCTCATCGTGCGAGACTTTGCCGGCAAGCCGTCGACGCAGTACGTGATCAAGCGGATTCATGAGCTGACGGACGGCAAGGCGTTCATCGTGACGGGTGTTGGCCAGCACCAGATGTGGGCGGCGCAACACTACGTGACAGACAGGCCAAACAGCTTTATCACGTCCGGCGGGCTGGGCACGATGGGGTATGAGGTGCCGGCGGCGCTTGGCGCGCAGATGGGTCGGCCCAAGGACGAGGTGTGGTCGATCTGCGGCGACGCCGGATTCCAGATGACGTTGCAGGAGCTGGCAACGATCCGCGACGAAAACGCGCCGATCAAGTTCGCCATCATGAACAATTTCAACCACGGCATGGTGCGGCAGTGGCAGACGCTTTTCTATGACAAGCGTTACAGCCAGATCAACACGACGGGGCCTGATTTTGTGAAGTTGGCGGATGCGTACGGGATGCTGGGCATCCGAGTCGAGGATATCAAGGACGTGGACGGCGCGATCAAGCGGGCGCAGGACCACGAGGGGCCTGTGATTGTCGACTTCAGAGTGGAGATCGATGAGCTGGTGTACCCGATGATTCCCGCGGGTCAGTCCGTCAATGAGATGGTCGAGGACCCGTGGACGCAGCAACAGCCTTTGGGGACAGTAGCGCGATGACGATGCGTCGAGTAATCTCCGCGCTGGTTCATGACCGGCCGGGCGTGCTCAACCGCGTGGCGAGCATGTTCAGGCGGCGCGGGTTCAACATCGAGAGCCTGACCGTTGGGCACTCCGAGAAGCCGGAGTTCTCACGCATGACCATCGTGGTGGATAACGTGCCGGAGACGGCGCTGTACCAGGTGACGTCGCAATTGTTCAACGTGGTGGACGTCGTTGAGGTGATGGACATTACGGACGAGGACTATGTTTCACGCGAGACGGCGCTGGTCAAGGTGAAGGCGACACGGGAGACGCGCGGGCAGATCGTTGAGATTCTCGATCTGTTTCGCGGCGCAGAGGTCATCAGCGTTTCGCCGAGCTCCGTGATCATCGAGATAACGGGGCCGAGCGAGCAGGTGGAGAGCCTGTTGGCGCTGCTTGAGCCGTACAACGTGCTGGAAATGATGCGCACGGGCCTCGTCGCGCTGACAAAGGACGAGAACGTGCCGGAAGACGGCGCGTTTCGCGGCCCGGCGCTGGTTGGCACACCGACTCGGCGGCGCTAGGACGCCGCTGAATACATAGAAAGCAGGAAGGGCGCGATGGCAGACATCTATTACGAGAACGACGCGAATATGGACCACATCTCCGATGATGTGATCGGGGTCATCGGCTACGGGAGCCAGGGCCACGCGCACGCGCTGAACCTCAAGGACAGTGGCGCGAATGTGTTGGTCGGACTGTACCGCGGCAGCAAATCATGGGAGTTCGCGGAGGCGGACGGCCTCGAGGTTGGCACCGTTGAAGAGGTGGCGCAGCGGGCGAGCATCATCATGATGCTGATCCCGGACACGCGGCAGAAGCAGGTCTATGAGGAGTCTATCGCGCCGCATTTGAGCGACGGCAAGACGCTTATGTTCGCGCACGGGTTCAATATCCATTTCAGCCAGATCGTGCCGCCGCCGGGCGTGGACGTGAGCATGATTGCGCCCAAGGCACCGGGCCACCGCGTGCGGCAGCTGTACCAGAAGGGCGTCGGCACCCCTGCCCTGTTGGCGATTCACCAGGACGTGACGGAGGGCGCGCGGGCGCGGGCGCTGGGGTATGCCAAGGGCATCGGCGCGACAAAGGCCGGCGTCATCGAGACGACGTTCGCGGAGGAGACTATCACTGACCTGTTCGGCGAGCAGGCTGTCCTGTGCGGCGGCATCAGCAGCCTGGTCAAGGCGGGCTTTGAGACGCTGGTCAAGGCGGGCTATCAGCCGGAGATCGCGTATTTCGAGTGCCTGCATGAGATGAAGCTCATCGTTGATCTCATCTACCAGGGCGGGCTGGAGTACATGCGGTATTCCGTTAGTGATACGGCCGAGTACGGCGACTATGTTTCCGGGCCGCGGCTCATTGATGACGGCGCGAAGGAGCGGATGCAGCAGATTCTCGAAGAGGTGCAGGACGGGACGTTCGCGCGCAATTGGATCCTCGAGAATCAGGCCGGAAGGCCGAGCTTCAACGCGCTCAAGGCGGCGGACTCAACGCACCTGATCGAGGTGGTGGGCCGAGACCTGCGGGCGATGATGCCGTGGCTCAAGGACACGGTCTAGCTCGGATACAAGTGATGGCTGCGATGTCACAAACAAGTTCGCCGCGACGCGCATTGGGCGCGGGATGCGGCGGCAACCTCTACCTTACGGGCGCGTCCATGCTGCGCGAGTCGCGGCAGTTGGGCGCGCGTTATCGGGGAGGCTGCGCGGTCTGATAGACCGCCCAACGAGTACGAAAGGGCATCAGCCATGACACAGTCGGAACGAATAACGATATTTGACACTACGCTCCGCGACGGGGAGCAGGCGGCGGGGGCCGGCCTGTCGTGGGAGGAAAAGCTGGAGATTGCGCTTCAGTTGGAGCGGCTGGGCGTGGATGTCATTGAGGCCGGATTCCCTGCCTCCTCGCCGGGCAACCTGGAGACGGTGCAGCGCATCGCTAGAGAAGTGCGGACGCCGGTGATTGCCGGACTTGCGCGGTGCGTGCCGGGCGACATCGATGCGGCGTGGGAAGCGGTGCGGGTCGCCGCGAACCCTCGTATCCACGTGTTCATCTCTAGTTCCGATATTCATCTGACACACCAGCTGCGCAAGAGCCCGGAAGAGGTGATGGAACAGGCCATTACGTCCATCGAGCGGGCAAAGAGCTACTGCGACAACGTCGAGTTCTCGCCGATGGACGCGACACGGACGGACTGGGATTTCATCTATCGGCTTGTCACGGCGGCGATTGACGCCGGAGCGACGACGATCAATATCCCGGATACGGTTGGGTACGCGATTCCCGACGAGTTCGGGCGGCTCATTGCGAGCGTCTTTGAGAAGGTCAAGAACATCAACAAGGCCGTCGTTAGCGTGCATTGCCATAACGACCTCGGTCTCGCGTCGGCGAACTCCATCGCGGCGATCCAGAACGGGGCGCGGCAGGTTGAGGTGTGCGTGAACGGCATCGGCGAGCGGGCGGGGAACGCCTCGCTGGAAGAGGTCGTGATGGCCATCCACACGCGGGAGGACCTGCTTGGGTTCACCACCGGCTTGGATACGACACAGATTTATCGCGCGAGCCGGATGGTCAGCGACTACACGGGGTTCGCGGTGCAGCCGAACAAGGCCATCGTCGGACTGAACGCGTTTCGCCATGAGTCGGGCATTCACCAGGATGCGATGCTCAAGGCGCCCATCACGTTTGAGATCATGCAGCCGCAGTCGGTCGGCGTGCCGGGCACATCGCTCGTGCTGGGGCGGCAGAGTGGCAGCCACGCGTTGCAGGCGCGTCTGCATGATCTTGGCTATGACGTCACGAAGGAGGACCTGGGGCGCGTCTATGTCGCGTTCAAGGATTTGGCCGACAAAAAGGAGAGCGTGACGGACCGCGACCTGGAATCCCTGATGGGAGAGGATCGCCGTTCGGCAGGCGACGACATTTACACGCTGGATCACGTGCAGGCGCTGAGCGGGTCTCCCACGGTTCCGACGGCCACCGTTCGTCTCACCACTCCCGAGGGGGATCAGAAGACGGCGAGCGCGATTGGGACCGGGCCTGTGGACGCCGTCTACCAGGCTATAACGCAGATTGTGAGTGTGACGAATCACCTCGTTGAGTACCGCGTGGAGGCGGTGACGGAGGGGTTGGATTCCATAGCGGACGTGACCCTGCGAATCGAGCACGAGGGAACGAACTACATCGGCCGCGGCGCGGACACGGACATTGTGGTTGCGAGCGCGCGGGCGTACGTTGATTCGCTCAACCGCCTGCTGGCCTCCAAGAATCGCGCGACTAGCGTGATGGTGTAGCGGCTAACGTTGTAGCTGGAGGATGCTCCCAAATGTCACTGGCTGAAACAGTAGAGAAGTCTGATTTTCGGATGAATGAGGCTGACAGAGCCGAGTTCGTTGAGAGAGTCTTGGTTGATGGCGAGGAAATCGTTGCGGCATTCAAAGTGTATGGGAATAGCGGTAGGGATCCGCGTTCTATCGTATTCACAAGTGTACGACTTGTTATAGAAACAGATGGAAATGAGCGACAACGTTGGGGCGGCGATCGACATCTCAAGAGGCTAACGTCTATCCCGTATGCAAGCATTTCCATGCATTCGGTCGTGTTGAATGTGGCTGGGGCCAAGGGCCGAGATAGCGGTGTACTTAGGCTCTGGGTGCCGGGGTACTACGACGACACCGGCCAAAGCAATAGGTGGGTCGACATTGAAGATGACGGCAAGCTCGACCTGTATATGCTGTCAGGAATCTTGACCTCCCAAATGCGCGCCGAGCGGACCAAATAGGGGGAGACCGGAATGCAGCCACGGACTATGTTTGAGAAGATCTGGGACTCGCACCTTGTGCGCGAGGCGGCTGGCGAGCCGAGCCTGATCTATGTTGATCTTCATTTGGTGCATGAGGTCACGTCGCCGCAGGCGTACGAGGGTCTGCGGCTGGCGGGGCGCAAGGTGCGTCGGCCCGATCTGACCATCGCGACGGTGGACCACAATGTGCCAACGACTGACCGATCTCTGCCAATTGAGGATCCGATCTCCAAGCAGCAGATCGAGACGCTGGCGGAGAACACGCGCGAATTCGGCATCACGTACTACGACATGAACGATGAGAACCAGGGCATCGTGCATATCATCGGGCCGCAGTTGGGCCATACGCAGCCGGGCAAGGTGATTGTGTGCGGCGATAGCCATACGGCTACGCACGGGGCGTTTGGGGCGTTCGCGCTCGGCATCGGCACGTCCGAGGTTGAGCATGTGCTGGCCACACAGACACTGCGTCAGTTCAAGCCAAAGACGATGGAGGTTCGCGTTGACGGCGAGCTTCCTGCCGGCGTCACGGCCAAGGACATTATTCTCGGCATCATCGGCAAGATCGGCACGTCCGGCGGCGCGGGCTATGTGGTTGAGTACACCGGCGAGGCCATTCGCGCGCTGCCGATGGAAGGTCGCATGACGGTGTGCAACATGTCCATCGAGGCAGGAGCGCGCGCGGGCATAATTGCACCGGATGAGACGACGTTTGAGTGGCTGCGCGGGCGCAAGTTTGTGCCGCAGGGCGCGGACTATGACGAGGCCATCGAACGCTGGAAGGAACTCGCGACGGACGAAGAAGCGGAATACGACGTGGTCGTTGAGCTTGACGCCGCAGAGTTGAAGCCGCACGTGACATGGGGAACAAACCCGGAGCAGGTCGTCACCATCGACGATGAGGTGCCGAATCCGGCCGAGTTGCCCGCGGATAAGCGCGAGGCGGCGGAGCGCGCGCTGGCATATATGGGACTTGAGGCGGGAACGAAGATTCGGGATATCGAGATCGACCGCGTCTTTATTGGGTCATGCACGAACTCGCGGCTTTCGGACCTGCGAGCGGCGGCGGACATGGTGCGCGGCAAGAGCGTCCACCCGAACGTGAGCGCGATGGTGGTTCCCGGCTCCGCGCTGGTCAAGTGGCAGGCGGAGCAGGAGGGCCTGGACGCCATATTCGCGGAGGCGGGATTTGAGTGGCGCGCTGCGGGGTGCTCGATGTGCCTCGGCATGAACCCGGACATCCTGTTGCCGCAGGAACGCTGCGCGTCAACGTCCAATCGCAACTTTGAGGGTCGGCAAGGCAAGGATGGGCGCACGCACCTGGTGAGTCCACAGATGGCGGCGGCGGCGGCGATTGCGGGGCGGTTTGTTGATATTCGCGACTGGGAGTCGACGACGGCTTAGGGCCGGCATACGGGGGCACAACATGGAAAAGTTCATCAAGCACACCGGAACGACAGCGCCGCTGGATCGGTCAAACGTCGATACGGACTCGATCATCCCGAAGCAGTTTCTCAAGCGCGTGGAGCGGACGGGGTACGGGCCGTTCCTGTTCTTTGATTGGCGCTACACGCCGGACGGCGGCGAGAACCCGGAGTTCGTTTTGAACAAGCCGGGGTACCGTGAGGCGACGATCCTGGTGGCGGGGCCGAACTTTGGCAGCGGGTCGAGCCGCGAACACGCGCCATGGGCGTTGCAGCAATTTGGCTTCCATGCGGTTATTTCGTCCAGTTTCGCGGACATCTTCTACAACAACTCCTTTGAGAACGGTTTCCTGCCCGTACAACTACCGGAAGATGCCGTTCGCCAGATCCTCGACCGCATTCGCCCCGGTTATGAGTTGACCGTCGATCTTGAGAAGCAACTGGTCTCGGATCGCGAGGGATTTGAGTCGTACTTTGAGATTGACCCGTTCCGCAAGCACTGCCTGCTGAACGGGCTGGACAGCATCGGTCTGACGATGCAGCACGAGGACTCCATCGCCGCATTCGAGGAGCGCGCGGGCCTTGAGCCCGTGTCGTCTTAGATGAGTAATCGGGGCGAGGGCTCGTGAATTACGCGATTGCGCTGATGCCGGGGGACGGCATCGGCCCTGAAGTAACGCGGGAGGCCGTTCGGGCGCTGGACGCTGTTGGCCGCCGCTTTGGCCACAGCTTTGAATACAGCGAGGCGCTTGTTGGCGGCGTGGCCATCGACGCGACGGGCGATGCCCTACCGGAAGAGTCCCTCAACGTCGCGAAAGAGTCGGATTCAATCCTCTTTGGAGCCGTCGGCGGCCCGAAATGGGACGATCCGCGGGCGCGGACACGACCGGAGGCGGGGTTGCTTGCGCTCCGGCGCGGCATGGGACTGTTTGCCAATTTGCGTCCCGTCAAGGTTGTGCCGGAGCTGGTGGGCGCGTCGCCAATCAAGAGCTCGGTCATTGAAAAAGTTGACCTGATGGTCGTGCGTGAGCTGACGGGCGGTCTTTATTTCGCTGAGCCGAAGAGGCGGTGGGAGGATTCGCAGGGGCGCAAGGCCGTCGATACGCTCAAGTACACGGAGAAGGAAATCCGGCGCGTGTTGCAGGTAGGATTTGACCTGGCACGGGGCAGGCGCAAGCGGCTGGCATCGGTGGACAAGGCCAATGTCCTGGCGTCGTCGCGGTTATGGCGCGAGGTGGCGCAGGAGATGGCGGACGAGAACCCCGACGTTTTAGTAAGCCACATCCTGGTCGATGCCTGCGCGATGATGCTTATTCAGAGGCCGGCGGAGTTCGACGTCATCGTGACGGAGAACATGTTCGGCGATATTTTGACGGACGAGGCGTCCGTGCTGGCGGGGTCGATGGGATTGTTGCCATCGGCCAGCCTGGGCACCAAGAAGGTCCGCAAGCGCGGCGGCGGGTTGTTCGGCATGTACGAGCCGATTCACGGCTCCGCGCCGGACATCGCGGGCAAGGGCATCGCGAATCCGCTGGCGGCGATCTCAAGCGCTGCCATGATGCTGCGGCTGTCTCTCGGCTTGACCGAGGCAGCGGACGCCGTTGAGGCGGCCGTTGACGCGACGCTGGCGTCCGGGCATCGAACGGCGGACGTGGCGGGCGTGGGCGTGGCTGACGAGGGAACGCGCGTGGTCGGCACAACGGACATGGCGGACGCGGTGATTGAGAGAATCGAGAATCCGGAGCGGGCGCGCGTACCGCGTCCGTTATAGCCTTAAGAACAGTGAGCACTAGATTGAGGACAACGCGGTGACATCGGCAACTCCACAGGTGATCCTTTATGACACTACCCTGCGTGACGGCACGCAGCAGGAGGGCATCTCCCTCACGCTCAAGGACAAGCTGGACATCACGACCAAGCTGGATGAGCTTGGGATTCACATCATCGAGGGCGGGTGGCCGTTCTCCAATCCCAAGGATGAGGAATACTTTCAGCGTGTCCGATCGCTGAAACTGAAGACGGCTACGATCGCCGCGTTCGGCTCAACGCGGCGCGCGGGCGTGACGGCGGAGCAGGACGGCAACCTTCAGGCGCTTATTGCGTCAGAGGCCACCATCATCACACTCGTCGGCAAGACGTGGGACCTGCACGTGACGGACGTGTTGGAAACCACCCTGGAAGAGAACGTGCTGATGATCAGCGATTCCATATCGTATTTGAAGGGCCTCGGACGAGAGGCGCATTTCGACGCAGAGCATTTCTTTGACGGCTACGCAGCCAACCCGGACTACGCCATGCAGTGTTTGAAGGCGGCGCAGGACGCGGGCGCGGACGTGATTCATCTTTGCGACACCAATGGCGGCGTTCTGCCGCAACGTCTCGGTGAGGTCGTGGACGCGCTGCGGCAGGTCATTACAGTCCCGCTCGGCATCCACGTCCACAACGACGGCGACTTGGCCGTCGCCAACTCCATCACCGCCGTTCAGCACGGCATTGTGCAAGTGCAAGGGACGATCAACGGATACGGCGAGCGGTGCGGGAACGCGAATCTGTGCTCCATCATTCCCGGTCTGCAGACCAAGATGGGGATTCGCGTCGTGTCGGATGAGCAGCTGAACAAGCTGACGACGGTTGCGCATGAGATCGGCGAGCTGGTCAATATGGGTCTCAACCCGTCGCAGCCGTACGTTGGCACGCGCGCGTTCACGCACAAGGGCGGGCTGCACGCGGCGGCCGTTGCGAAGGTTGAGCGCAGCTATGAGCACATGGACCCGAGCACGGTTGGTAACGCGCGGCGGGTTCTGGTATCTGAGCTTTCGGGGCGCAGCAACGTGTTGGCGGCGACAAAGGCGATGGGCATCGATGTGCCGGCGGACACGGCGCGAACGATCCTGGAGCAGGTGAAGAACGCGGAGGCGGCGGGATTCCAGTACGAGGGCGCGGAGGCGTCGTTTGAGATGCTCGTTCGACGCGCCATGCCCGACTACACGCCGGTGTTCGTACTCGAGGATTTCATGGCGCTGGTGGAGACGCTGCGACGTCGGCCTTCACGACCTGGCGCGAACGGTGACAGCGAGGATTTGCTGTCCGAGGCCATCGTCAAGGTGCGCGTGGGTGAGGAGCAATACCACACGGCGGCAGAGGGAAACGGGCCGGTGAACGCGCTGGATGAGGCGCTGCGCAAGGCATTGACAACCACGTTCCCGGAGATCGGCGTCGTGCGGCTGACGGACTACAAGGTACGCATCCTGAACCAGGAGAGCGCGACGGCGGCCACGGTGCGTGTGCTGATCGAATCCACTGACGGCGATCACGTGTGGCGGACCGTCGGGAGCCATACGAATATCATCCACGCGTCATGGATGGCGCTGGCGGACTCGCTGGAGTACTGGCTGCTGCACTGGAGCGCAACGGCAAAGGGCAAAGAAGGGGCATAGAATTGGCCCCGCCAAGCAAGTATTTTCAACGCGGCGACGACGGTGTCGCCCGATTCGTGACCGTCGGCGGCGAGGCCGTCATGGCGGGCATTGAGCGCATGCACTTCTACCGGCTCACCGGTTCGACGCCGGAAGAGGCGACGGATGAGCAGGTTGAGAGGTTCTTCGCGCTGCGTTCCCAAGAGGACGAGACGGGCGAGCGCGTGACCGAGAAACTCGCCGTGGAGTCCGCGACGGACATGGTGACGCGGGAACTCAAGATTATTAACCTGCCGCAGGTGATGGACCCGGGCGACCCGCTAGAACAGGAACTGAATCAGCCGCCGCTCGCGTCGCCGATGGGTGAGCAAACCGGCGCGCCGCCTCGGCAACAGGCTGCGCGGCCCCTTGATCGCCCTGCCCCGCCGCCGAGCACGAGTCCGCTCGGCGCGCCGCCTCGCTACCAGACGGGCGGTGGCGGGTTACCCCCTGCGCCGCGGTATGCGCCGTCGGGCGAACCGAGAGGCATCGGCACACCGGCTCCCCCTCAGCCTGAGCCTGCGCCACCACAGCCTCAGCAGGCCGCTTCCGGCACGCCTCTGAGTCGCTATGTTCGGGCGGATGGCACCGTGTTGTGGCTACAGACGCCGGACGGAGATGAGCAACGCGTCACCCAATACATGCGGACGCACTTCCTGCGGTTGATCGAGAAGGACATCGAGCAGGCCGACGACTCGGACATCGAGTTGTGGTTCAAGTCGCAGGGGTCACTTGACGCCGGAACGACCATGCAAGAGGCGCAATCACAGAACATGCTCGCAGAGGCGCTCAAGGCGGCGGGCAAGCTAAAGCTGAGTGAGTTAGAACTGTTGGAGCAGGTTGTGCAGTCCTGGTTGGTTGCGCGGCGGAGCGAGGGGGGTGGGTAGATTCCTCGGCTGCGCTCGGAATGACACGTAGCTCTTGCCACCCGGGGTTAGAATAGGGCATATGTGGGTGTGCTATGTATGATGCAAGATTAATTGCGAATGAGTTCATCCAGCGTGGATTGGACGAGGGGCGTCCCCTCACCCCTTTGCATGTTCAGAAGCTGGTTTACTTTGCCCATGCCCGGCTATTGGCCTTCTACAAGAAGCCTCTGATTAAGCAGACGTTTGAGGCATGGGAGCATGGGCCTGTCGTTCGTGCTCTATACGATGACTTAAAGTCCTATGGGGCGCAAGGAGTAACTGAGGTCATTCCATTGCGCGAAGAAGAACAGGCACTGATTCAAGATCACGGCGCAATCGACTGGTGCTATAAGACCTATGGCCACGTTGGCGCATTGACGCTCTCCGATCTAACGCACTCGCCAGACGGCCCTTGGGCACATACACGCAGGAACGCGATAATCTCTAACGACAAGATTCGCGAATACTACGCCGAACCATGGATTGCCGAAGAGCGGGATTTTGTTGCGAGGGTAAGCAGGCACCCAGAGATAGTTGCCGGGTATCTGCAGTCCCTGGACGATTTCGAGAACGGCCGATACTATACCGCCTCCAGCCCTGAGGAGATGCTGGAACAAATCAAGAAGCGTCGAGAAGAGCGTGACGCAGAGGGCTCCTGAACTCAGGTTGACAAGTGCTGTTGAAGAAACGCTGGCGCAAGCGGGCTATGCCGACGCCGTAACCGTCCTGTTCTCTCTCCTCTTTGACCCTGCCGTTGACGACGTATACAAGCGCCGTCTCGATCACTTTCCGTATCGTAGGGGAACGCGAGAGTTGAGCGATGATTCGTGGTACGTGATTTACTCAGTGGACGGCGCCGGGAATGTGATGGTCTACCAGATGTTTCCGCGAAATTACATTGACCAATTGCCTGTTTGGGATGAACGACGGCCACTCCAATGACGTAAGTGGGTTCGGCAGCGCACCCTACGTTTTTTGCCACGGCCTCGTTGGGGGGAGGGACGCGGCTAGTGTGGCGATTAGGAAGCCGGGGATTAGCAGGACGCCAGTCGTCGTTAGGGTGCTGAAGATGATGACGATGAGGGCGAATGCGCCGAAGATCATCGTCGGGAGGCCGTCTACTTTGTCCTGCGTGCGACGGAATGCGCCGACGAGGACGGCGAGGAATGCCAGCGCGCCAATGGTGACTACGGCCACGAATGGCACGACGGTATCGTCGATGAAGAGTTCAGGAACGACGATTACCCGATACCAGATGGCGGTGGCGGCGAGGGTTATCCAGCCGATGGCGGCGGCGATGGCGGCGGTGATGAGGCACATCAGGCGGGCGTCCCCGGGTGTGCGAGCGCCACGACCCTATCCTGGCACAATGCGTACTGGATTCCCGCTTTCGCGGGAATGACGGGGGTAGGGGCGGGAATGACGGGGGTAGGGGCGGGAATGACGGGGGTAGGGGCGGGAATGACGGGGGTAGGGGCGGGAATGACGGGGGTAGGGGCGGGAATGACGGGGGTAGGGGCGGGAATGACGGGGGTGGGGGCGGGATTGACGGGGGTGGGGGCGGTGATGAGGCACATCAGGCGGGGTCCGGGGTTGGGGTTTCCGGGACGAGGAGTTCGTGTTCTTCGACGTCATCGTCGGTGATGGTGAAGGCGCGGACGACGGGGGCATCCTTGTTCTGCAGGGAGACGATCAGGTAGTAGGAATCGCGCCACGCGGCGAGGTTGCGATCCGTCTGGGAGGGGAACGCCTGCGTGCGCGTGTGGGAATGATAGAAGCCCCACATGTCCCAGCCCTGCTCTTCCGATTCCTTGTAAATGGTGTAGAACTCTTGCGGATCCATGTTGTAGCGGAATGGGCTGGCCTCCGCATTGGTCACGCGGCGGAGGGCGACGACGTGGCCGTCCTTGCCGAGGAGGACGCCGCAACATTCGTTGGGGTCATCCTGGCGGGCATGGGCGATCATTTCGTCGATGCATTCCCGGGTTATTTCAAGGACTGCCATGGGGTACTCCATACAGGGGGGTTAGGGATGGACGTTGATTTCGCGCCGTTCGGTGGCGTGGCCGATGACGTGGGCGGGAGTGTTGCGGGTTTGGAGGGCGGTCAGGAGGGCGTCGAGTCGGTCGGCTGGGACGGCGATTAGGAGGCCGCCGGAGGTCTGGGCGTCCATGAGCATGATGCGGCCTGCCTCGGTGATCTCAGGGTGCCAGTTCACGGAGTCCTCGATCCATATGCGGTTGCGGCCGGTGCCGCCGGGCACGAATCCGCGGTCGATCATTTCCCACGCCGCCGGAATCGTTGGCGTGTCAGAAAGAGACAGGGTTGCGCCGACGTTGCTGCCGTCCAACATTCCCCTGAGGTGGCCGAGCAGGCCGAAGCCGGTGATGTCCGTGCAGGCGTTGACGCCCACTTCGACCATCGCTTCGGAGGCGTCGCGATTGAGTTGGGCCATGATGGCGACGACTTCCGCAAGGGTTGTGTCGTCCAGCGCGCCGTTCTTGTGGGCGGTCGTGAGGACTCCGGAGCCGAGCGGCTTTGTGAGAACGAAGGCGTCGCCGGGCTTTACGCCGACATTGGCGACCTGATGGCCGGGTTGAACGATGCCGGTCACGGAGAGGCCATACTTGGGCTCAGGGTCTTCGATGGTGTGGCCGCCGGCGATGATGGTTCCCGCCTCCGCCGCCTTATCCGCGCCGCCCTTCAGGATGCGGCCAAGGATGTCCTTATCGAGTTCGTCGGGAAACGCGACCACGTTCAGGGCGATGACGGGGTGACCGCCCATGGCGTAGACATCGCTGAGCGCGTTGGCTGCGGCGATCGCGCCGTAGTCGTATGGGTCATCGACGACGGGCGGAAAGAAATCGATGGTTTGGATAAGGGCAATATCGTCGGTCAGGCGGTAGACGGCGGCGTCATCGCCTGTGGAGATGCCGACCAGGAGGTTGGGGTCGGTGACGGGGGGGAGGTTGCGCAGGACCTGCGCGAGCTCGGCGGGGCCGAGTTTGGCCGCTCAACCGGCGCAATGGGACAGGCTGGTCAGTCGGACGTGCTCCGATGTTGACATGATGCCCTATCCTCCCTTGCCACGCGACGCGCAGATGCTAGCCGGATGCGTTCCGACCGGCGCGCGCAATAAACACCTACAGAAAGTATAGCGGGACGAAACGTCCGGCGAGTGTTTCGGCAAATTGAAGGGCCGTGAATGCAGGCAGAAAGGCTCAGATGGGGTGGGGCTGCCTCAGCAGGGGTCTGTTCTGTGCCTATATGTCGCTGTCGTTTCCACGGTAGTTGTCAGATCCGTGTCAGAGGCGGCGTCTGCGAGAAACCGCTCATCGATTGACCGCACCTGGATGGTGTACACGGCCGCGTTGATTAGATTCTCCCGCAACACAAACGATCGTGCGATACCCCCCCCGCGCACTGTCTGCCATCCCTCCGATGATCTCTGAGCCGTGTAGTCCGCCGGATTGAATGGCGAATAGCGATATTGGAAGTCGGTCGGTTCTCGAATCCCGATGCCGGGCACGAACGTCCAGCTTACTGTCAGGACGCCGGATGCCACGTTGGCAGTAAGTCCCTCCGGCGAGGAAAGGTTGATGGCCTCCTGCACTTCCGGCGTTTGCTTGTTCGCAAATCTGGTGATTGACTTCGGTTCACCGTCCTCCAGTTCTACAGTGGACACGTAAGCGACCCCTACCTGGATGTACTTGCCAACGTCAACGCTGCTGAGTTCGTACCTCCCCAACGTTTCGCCGAGGATTTCGTCTTCGAAGTTGCCGTTCGCATCCACATATATCCACTGGAACGCGAAGGCTCGATCGAGCGGGAGATCCTCATAGAACATGAGGTCGGTGTTGGCAACAAGGGTTTGTTCAGCATACGGGCCCCGTTCAGGCCCAAACGGCCACGTGATGTCCGGCCCCCATGTAATGGGCGGTCTGGAGCCACTCAGTGTTTCTACAGTGCCGTTGAAGTCCTCAAAGTACACCTCCAAGGTCAACGGCGATCCAATATCGTCGGTGGTGATCGTGTATTCCGCTGACTCCGCGCCGGGGATCGGAATCAGATCCGGCGACGTACCCCTGTGCCACTGATACGTGTACACGAAACCGCCTGGGGGCAAGCCATCCGCGTCCTTCACGTCCGCCAGATCAGAAGTGAGCACCTGGCGGTTCCGATAGATAGTGACAGTCCCCGTGGCAGGCCGATTCAGCGTCGGCGGTGGAGGGGGCGGGTCAGTGGCTGGGCCATCGATTATTTTGAGGAGGCCGTCCTCCAACCCACTGGTGGTAGACAAAAGAATAGCGCCGGATATCTTACTAATTTGAAAGTCAAAGCCGACCACCTCAAACTCAGCTTCATTGTCATCCGGGGCAGCGCTATGCACAATCCTGTCGGCAGGGACATTCAGGGTGAAGACGATCTCCCTGCTGCCTACGTTCAAATCCCTGCTAACTTTAAACTTGCTGGGACTCGTATGGTCATCCACTGACGATATCAAAACCTCGCCTTCGGTGACCCATGGTAGGTCAGGCTCCTCCCGGCAACAATACCCAGCATGGAACAGACTAACCGTGATAAGGGCAGGGTAAGGGTAAGGAACCTCAGAGTCCTCAAGAGTCAACTTCAGCTTTGCTGATTCGCCTTCAGTTATGGAATCAATTTCCATCCCGTCCGCGTCCTCAATAGTCAAAATGTACGTTTTGGTCTTCGCAGTCGTGACTTCCCTTGGTATGGTCGCGGAGCCATACTCACCGTTGCATTTTGCTCTCACGTGGTAGTCGTATGTTGTGAGCGGCTCGAGATCAGAGATCCAGTGCAATACGGTCCAGCCTTCGTCTTCTTTGTAAAGATTAGCCTTCTTACCGCTGTCTGGCACCGCTTCCCACGACACGTCCGACCAAGCCTGCGTGGCCAGTTTCAGTTGGAACTCATATTCCGGGTCGGTAGTCGGGGGCACCACCATGACCCATTCGGTGGTGGTGACAAACTCGGAGGTTTCGGGGTCTTGTTCTGTGAATGACAACAGATGTCTCTCACGAATATACCCTATTGTGAACTCGATCCCTTCATGAACCCCGAAATATGAAGTAATGGTCGGATCAAAACAGCGGTCCTGCGCAAACGCGACGGGGCGCTGTCCCGGCGATTGCTGATCCATGTCCGACGCCACCGGCGCCACGAGCGCCACGAGTGCCACAACGGCCAGCAGTACTATCCTCACGCCCGGAGCCAAATAAAGTATCCTTACCACTATTGACCATACCTCACGCAATACTTTCCTATCGCTCCGATCATTATAGACCTACCAGAGAACATCGTACTTGAAATGTTCTGTCGAAAAGTACCGGTGTTTCGCAAATGAGCGCCCGGACAGAAGCCTCAAAGACGCCCCACCCACACCAGCGTCCCCCTACCTAAAGGCTTGCCGTTACGTCAGGGGGTGTAGATACCGACCAACAGGTTGGGACCGGTGATGGGGGGTGAGGTTGCGGAGAACCTGCGCGAGCTCGGCAGGGCCGAGTTTGGCCGCTCAACCGGCGCAATGGGACAGGCCCGCGCTCCGATGTTGGCATGATGCCCTACCCTCCCTTGCCGCGCGGCGCGCAGATGCTAGCCGGATGCGTTCCGACCGGCGCGCGCAATAGACATCCGCAGAAAGCATGGAGGGACGAAACGTCCGGCGAGTGTTTCGGCAAATGCCCTGATTGGCCGTGAATGCAGGCGGAAAGGCTCAGATGGGGTGGGGCCGCCTCAGCAGGGGTCTGTTCTGTGCCTATATGTCGCTGTCGTTGTCACGGTAGTTGACAGATCCGTGTCAGAGGCGGCGTCTGCGAGAAACAGCTCATCGACTGACCGCACCTGGATGGTGTAGACGGCCGCGTTGATTAGATTCTCCCGCAACACAAACGACCGTGCGTTATCCCCCCCGGTCACTGTCTGCCATCCCTCCGATGATCTCTGAGCCGTGTAGTCCGCCGGATCGAATGGCGAATAGCGATATTGGAAGTCGGTCGGTTCTCGAATCCCGATGCCGGGCACGAACGTCCAGCTTACTGTCAGGACAGCGGATGCCACGTTGGCAGTAAGGTCCTCCGGCGAGGAAAGGTAGATGGCCTCCTGCACTTCCGGCGTCTGCCTTCTCGCAAGTCTGGTCTTTGACTCCGGGTCTTCACCGACCGGCGGTACTTCAGTGGACACGTAAGCGACCCCTACCTGGATGTACTTGCCAACGTCAACGCTGCTGAGTTCGTACGTCCTCGACGTTGCGTCGAGGATTTCGTCTTCCAAGTTGCCGTTCGCATCCACATATATCCACTGGAACGCGAAGGCTCGATCGGCCGGGAGATCTTCGTAGAACATGAGGTCGGTGTTGGCAACAAGGGTCTCATGAGCGTACGGGCCCCGTTCAGGCCCCGTCGGCCACTCGATGTCCGGCCTCCATGTAATGGGCCCTCTGGAGCCAAATAGTGATTCTAAGTTGCCGCTAAAGTCCTCAAAGTTCACCTCCAGGGTAAACCACAATCCAATATCGTCGGTGGTGAGCCTGTATTCCGATGACTCCTCGCCGGGGAGTGGCGTCAGATCCGGCGGCGTACCCCTGTGCCACTGATAGGTGAACACGAAACCGCCTGGGGGGGCGCTACCGCTGTCACTCACGGACACCAGAGTAGAAACGAGCACGTCTCGGTTCCGAGAGATATTGACAGTCCCCGTGGCAGGCCGATTCGGCGTCGGCGTTGAAGGGGGCGGGTCAATGGCTGGACCGTCTCTTATATCTACAAACCCGTCCAATCCGGTGCTGGAAAGGCGTATCGCGCCTTGATTAGTCGGAGTCATTCTTGGGAAGAGGAAGACACGTTCAACTTCAGCCTCGTCGTCGTCCGGCGAGTCGTCATGCGTTACCGCGTCCGCAACGGCCGTCAGGGTCCAGGTGGCGACCCTGCTGCCGGCTCCCAGTTTTACGCTGGATACAACATTCGAGGAATCGGAACCGGTCCCGGTTCCTATCAAAACCTCGCCTATTTCTGTTGTGGAAAGGTCACCAACGTTTAGGCTGATGTGAATGGTTATGGGAATAGTGTAAACGACCTCTGACGGATCCAGCGTGAGCTTGAGTGTTCCGGATTGGCCTTCGGTCAGTGAGGTGATGGACACCCCGTTGGCGTTCTCAAGCGTCATCGTGTAGATCTTGGTCTTGGCCGTCGTTGTCTGCTCCGCGCTGGTCGGGGCGCTATATAAAGCGCCGCACTTTGCTCTTGCGCGCAGGGAGTACTGTGTGAGTGGCAAAAGCTCGCGGATGGAGTTGAAAGCAATCCAGTCGGTTCGCGCAATGAAAGACGCCCCATACGAAGTGATTGGCAATGGCGTCCAGATGTCCGACCAGCCGGTTTCTGAAGTGAGCTTCAGTTGGTATTCATAGCTCTCGGGCTCGCTGATGTCCGATGTATATTTGATGGCGTAGTTTACGTATTCCGCGCCTCCCGAGTACAACGAAATCGTTGGCGTCTCGCAGGATTGGGCAAACACGGCGGGGGGTTGATTCGTCTGTTGCCAATACACATCGGCCGCCAATACGACGACTACCGCGAGGACAACCGGCAGCAGCCAGCGCGCATACCGCCTTCTCGTCAGTAGAAAGATACCGGACTCAGTAGGGATCCATTTTCTGATCATACACAAGACCTTTCGATATCCCTGTGTTACTAATGTACCTAGTCTACTCCTCTTTGGTGGAGATTGTTTCTTGGGCGCGCTCTGAGTTGCCAAGCGGGATACAGACGCCAACGGCAAGCGAGCCCGAATCAGTATCCGGGAACCTGTCCCGTCATCGTCGTTGCGCATAGAGCGCGGCAAGCAGGTTCGGTTTGTTCTCACGGTTAGCGCTCGGAAGATGTACGCACAGGGGACTTCAGCCGGGCTGGGCGCTTGGTCATGTAGAGTAGAGGTGTCATGCCGCATGTGAATCTTGGTGGGGAATCCGTCTACTACGCCAGCCCGCACGAGATCGGCGAGATAACGCCGGGGGCGCGGATCCTGTTCGTTCATGGGCCGGGCGCGGATCATCGCCTGTTTGCCGACCAGTTGAGGTTCTTCGCGCCGTCACAGACGCCCATCGCATTGGATCTGCTCGGGCATGGGCAATCGAGCGGGGAGGCGCTGGAAGATGTCTCGGATTGGGCGTCGTTCCTTGAGGAGTTCATCGATACGCTTGGGCTTTCGCCCGTCGTGTTGGTGGGACACTCGCTGGGCGGCGCAATCGCAATTGAATACACGCAACGTCATCCACGGCGGGTTGAGGGCCTGGTGCTGATCGGGACGGCAATCACGTTCCCGTGGGCGGCGGACGTGGCGGCGGATTTGTTGGAGGATCCCGCGAGTTACCTGGAGAGTCGGGCGCTGCGGGGGCTGCGCGAGCCACATATGCCGCTGCCGGCGGAGGCACTGACAGCTGCGCGACAGTCGCAGCGATCGGTGTCATCAATGCGCGATTTTGTGGCGGCGGCGAAGTGGGACGCGACCTTGCGCATTGGCTCAATCCAGACGCCGACGCTCGTTATCTATGGCGAGGATGATCCGCTCATCGAGCAGGCTGGGCAGATACTGGGCGCGATTCCGCATGCGTCATTCGATACGATCCCGCTTTCGCGGCACTTTCCGCACTTGGAGATGCCGGATATCTTCAACGATTCGCTCAATCGGTTCGTGACGATCGTGCCGGATTTGACGTACGTGGCAGGCGGCGAGTAGTTTTCTCGGTTCGCGATCAGGGTTGATTGGCCTGTGAAGTTGGGATGCCGCGTTCCGGCGTCGGCTGTTACTCGCGCGATTCCCGGTTGGCGGTCAGGGTTGGTTGGCTTAAGGGGTAGGTCCGTCGTGCTCTGGCGTTGGCGGGACAATTAGGCTCGGTTGCGGTTGGCGCGGCGGGCTATTGTGGCGACCATGACGCCGGCGGCTATGCCGTTGTCGATGTTGACGACGGCGAGGCCGAGGGAGCAGGACTGGAGCATCGTCGAGAGCGCGCCGATGCCTTCTCCGCCGTAGCCCGTACCCGTCGACGTGGGGACGGCGATGATGGGTAGATCGAGGAGGCCCGCAGCGACGGGGGCGAGTCCTCCCTCCTGCCCCGCTATAACAACAACGACTTCCGGGTCCGACTCCACCACAGCCTGCAAGACGGGGAAGAGCCGGTGGAGGCCTGAGATGCCGACGTCCGAATGCAGCGTTGTTTCAACACCAAGCATTTCCGCTATGAGCTTTGTTTGGAGGGCAATGGGCGTATCAGAGGTGCCGGCGGTGATGATGGCGGCCTTGCCGATGTGCTGAGGCTCCGGTTTTTCGGGGTTTCGCGCAATCAGGACGCCTGCGGTGGGTTCAAAGCGAATCAGGGCGGTGGGGTTGGTGGCGCGAATCGCTGCCTCATGGTCTGCGGTTGCGCCTGATAGCGCGACGACGCCCGGCTCATCAAGAAACGGGAGAGCCAGTTCAATGGCCTGGCTGACACTCTTGCCGGCGCAGCGGACGATTTCCGGCTTGCCTGTGCGGGCCATGCGTCCGAGATCAAGGTTGGCAATGTCGCCGACCTCACCGATGGCGTACAAATTCAGGCGGCGCTGCGCCTCATCGA
Source organism: Dehalococcoidia bacterium (assembly GCA_965205915.1). Lineage (GTDB taxonomy): Bacteria > Chloroflexota > Dehalococcoidia > UBA6926 > UBA6926 > VXMO01. The sequence goes on from OZ242191.1 coordinate 749,544, forward strand.
TAGTGATCTCACCGTTGGCGAGGGCCTGCAGGATATCACGCACGTCAGGAACCGCGACCTCGAGAACGGCGGCGGGAGCGCCGAGGCGCTAGGTCGCCTCCACGGGCACGGGTTCGTCGGCAATGGGGTCAATGGGGTCATCAAGCAGGCGCTGGAGCGCGTCGCCCTCGACGGTCTCCTCGGTGATCAGGTGCTGGGCGAGGCGTTCAAGGACGGGGCGATTCTCATTGATGATGCGCTTGGCCTCGTCATAGGAGCCGAAGACGATGACGTTGACTTCCTGGTCGATAATATCGGCGACGCGTTCGCCGTAGTTGCGTTGCTCGGAGATTTCACGCCCGAGGAAGATCATCTCTTCCTTCTTGCCCAAGGTGAGTGGGCCAAGTTTGTCGCTCATGCCGTAGGTTGTGACCATAGCGCGGGCGATGCGAGTAACCTGCTCAATGTCGTTGGATGCGCCTGTGGAGATGTCACCAAAGACGACATCCTCCGCTGCGCGGCCGCCAAGCGCCGCCTTTATGGAGTCAACCAACTGGGAACGGGTGCGGAGCATGGATTCCTCCTTGGGGAGGAATCGGGTGTAGCCGCCCATCATGCCGCGCGATACGATGGTGACTTTTTGGACGGGATCGGCGTTGGGAACGAGGTGGCCAACAATGGCGTGTCCGGCCTCATGGTAGGCGGTTACACGCTTTTCACGCTCCGTGACGAGGCGGCTCTTACGCTCCGGCCCGGCGTAGACGCGGTCGACGGCCTCGGCGAGTTCGTCGTACATGACGAGTTTCTTGTCGCGGCGGGCGGCCAAAATAGCAGCCTCATTGATGAGGTTGGCGAGGTCTGCGCCGCTGAATCCGGGTGTCAGCTTGGCGACGACCTCCATATCGATGTCGGGATCGAGCGGCTTGCCCTTTGCGTGGACATCGAGGATGGCGATGCGTCCGCGCACGTCCGGAAGGTCGATGGTGACGCGACGGTCAAAGCGTCCGGGGCGCAGGAGCGCGGGGTCAAGGATATCGGGGCGGTTGGTGGCAGCGATGACGATGACGTTTGTCGCGCTTTCAAAGCCGTCCATTTCAACGAGGATCTGGTTGAGAGTCTGCTCACGCTCGTCGTGACCACCGCCCAGGCCCGCGCCACGATGTCGGCCAACGGCGTCGATCTCATCGACGAAGACGATGGCGGGAGCGTTGCGCTTTGCCTGGTCAAAGAGGTCACGGACGCGGCTCGCGCCGACGCCGACGAACATCTCAACGAACTCGGAGCCGCTGATGGAGAAGAACGGCACGCCGGCCTCTCCCGCTACAGCGCGCGCAAGAAGAGTCTTGCCGCCGCCGGGCGGACCGACGAGGAGGACGCCGCGCGGGATGCGCGCGCCGAGGCTGGCGAACTTCTCGGGGAACTTGAGGAACTCGACAACTTCTTCGAGTTCGATTTTGGCTTCCTCAACACCGGCGACGTCCTCGAAAGAGACCGCAGGGCGGTTGCCCACGAACATGCGGGCTCGGCTGCGTCCAAAGTTCAGGGCCTGGCTATTGCCACCCTGGGCCTGCCGCATGAAGAAGATCAGGATTGCGCCGAAGAAGATGAGCGGTAGGAAGTTGATGAAGAGACCAAAGAGGCTGCCAAGCCCGCCGCTGCCGCGCGGACGGATGTCAACCTTACCGCCGCCCTCGCCGATTACGACGCCGCTATCCGTCAACATCTCAAAGACGGAGACGTCAGGCTCCTTGTTTACGGTGTAGGTGCGCTGGTCAATAGTCGTGACGTCCATCGAGTTGTTGGAGACCTCAATGGATTCGATGTTTCCACCGCGAGCCTGGTCAATGAGCCAGCCAAGGGATTGATTGCCCGAACCGCCGGAGCTCTGGAGCAGCGTGAAAAGAATCGCCACCAGAGCGACGGCGACCAGAAGCCAGATAAAACTATTGCGAAAGATTCGGGGGTTCATTCACTACTCACGGGCACTCAGCCTTATCCTGCCGCTATGCAGCTTGCGCGCATAGGAAACTCAACGGCAGTACGGAAACTCTTTTTTGAACCTCTTTCAATACCCCACTCTTACCGGTTCAGTCCTTGAGCCTAGTATACTCCGATAGGTGGAGCGCCGCGCCTGCAAAAGGCGGGCGCCGGAAAGGAATCGCTGGCAACAGCACCGTGACTTTCACGTCCAACCGTAACAGCTTATTCATCATCACCTCCATCGTAGGCACGTTCCCGGCTATCGTGCTCTTCACGCTGGGGCACACGCAGGACGCCCACCTGCATCCCCTACTGAACTCATTCGTCTACGGCCTCGGCATTCTTTCTGCCGCGTTTCTGCTTTCCTGGGCGGCGGAGGCGTTCGAGCACGACATTTCGCATGGGCTGGCGCTGGCGCTGATCGCCATTATCACCGTGCTGCCCGAATACGCGGTGGATTTCAGCCTCGTGTGGAAGGCCGCCGAGGACCCGGCGTATGCGGGTTATGCGGTGGCGAACATGACGGGCGCGAATCGACTTCTCATTGGTCTGGCGTGGCCGCTTATTGTTGCGATCGTGTGGTTCAAGGGTTTGCGCCGCCTGACGTTAACGCAGCAAGGCGCCCAGAACCGCCCTCAGGGCACGTTGGTCCGCGTTGCCAGCAAGATTCCGGGCGTGGGGTCGTTTGTGGACACGCACGGGCGCGTTCAGTTGCACAGGAGCCAGGCGATCGAGCTTTCTTTCCTTTTGGCGGCCACGATCTACGCGTTCACGATTCCCTTTAAAGGTCAGATAGACCTGTTTGACGCCGTTGTGCTGATTGGGCTGTTCGGCGCGTATATGTGGTTCAGTTCACGGGCGGAGGTTGTAGAACCGGAGTTGGTGGGGCCGGCGGCGCTGATCGGGGGTCTTTCGCCGGGTCGGCGGCGGGTCGTCGTGCTTGGCGCGTTCGCGTTTGCCGCGACAGTCATCTTCATGTCCGCGGAGCCGTTCGCCGAGGGGATGATCGAGACGGGCAAGAGCATCGGCATCGACGAGTTCTTGTTGATCCAGTGGGTTGCGCCGTTGGCATCGGAAGCGCCGGAAATAGTTATCGCGTGCATCTTTGCGATACGTGGCGACTCCGCCTCCGCGCTGGGCATCCTCGTTTCCGCGAAGGTGAACCAGTGGACGCTGCTGGTCGGCAGCCTGCCAATCGTTTACTCGGTGTCGGGCGGCAGTCCGGCGGCGCTGCCTCTCGATGCCCGCCAGTCTGAAGAGGTTCTTTTGACGGCGGCGCAGTCGATGTTCGCGGTGGTGTTGCTTGCGACGCTGTTCCTGGGGCCACGGGGCGCCTTACTGCTATTCTCTCTGTTCACGACGCAGTTGATATTGCCGGCGCTGGAGACTCCGTTCCAATTTATAACCGGCTCAGATATCTCCCTGGAGCGCGGGCGGTTATGGTTCTCCGGGATCTATGTGGTGGCCATCGTGATGATCCTCATCTTCAGCGGGCAACGTCGGCGGGCGTTGTTGGCCCTGCCGCGCCGCACATATCGGGAGGCGCACAAGGCGACGCATCACGAGGCTGCGTCCGGGCATCATTGATGAGTAACAGGCGGGAACTCTATGCCGTGACGAGTCCACCGGACGCCGTGTCCGCGCATCATGTCCCGGGTATTTGATCGGGCGATGGCGCGGAGGACGGCGGCGTACATGTGGGTAGGGCGGCTTCCACCGGTGCGGGGCGCTTCAATGACCGCGTGGGGCGTGGGCGTCGGAGCTAGCAGTCCCCATAGCGGCGGGAGTTGGTTACGGCGGACGGCCTTGCTGGGAACCATGAGGTAGTTGTAGTCCGCAACCCTGATGAATCGTGGGTCGTGGAACTTGGTGCTGAGACGACCTGCCCTTTCCTTGAGATTCGTCATGCGGCGGCCGATAATCTCAGAATCGAGGGTCGCCTGCGTGGCGGCGTCATCGTCCTGTGCGCTCTCGACGATGCCCTGCGTGAGTGACGACATGCGGTCGAGGGCCTCTTCCTCTCTGCGCAGGCGTTCACGATCTCGTGAATCGTTGTCATCGCGGCGGAAATCAGCCAGGGACGATTTGACCTCGACGACGTAGAGCGCCTTTTCCTTATTAACACCGGCGACATCGACGATGCGGCCACCGGGTCCTTCGAGCTTGACTTCAAAGCCGATGATGTCGCATTCGGCGACTGTGTAGAGCCATTGCCACGCGGCCCACTTGAGCGCGTAGGTCAACTCCGATTCGTTGTTGCGTCGGTATGTCATGTGCGGACATGTGTTCGTTCAGTGGCGGCATGGTACAAGACCTGCGAGATAGGCGCAAGGAACAGGAGGGGCGGATTGACAGGTTGGGAGCGCGGGCGCACTATACGCTTTGGCGGATACGTTAGACGCCGCCGCCGCCCGCAGTTACGCGGAGCACATGTGAGGAGAGGCGAGATGACTATTCGGGGCAAGGCCGCAATCGCCGGGTTCAGCGAATTGCCACATCGGCGCTCGTACCCGGGTCGCCATTTTATGGGCATGTTCGCGGAGGCGACGGCAAAGGCCATTGCCGACGCAGGCATCCGCAAGGAGGACATCAACGGCATCATCGCTGAGCCTCCTTTTGGGATGCCGAGCCTGGGATTCGCGTACGACTTCGCCGAGTACATCGGCATCCAGCCCAACTTCGCGACTGCCCTGAATGAGAACGCGGCGACTTTCATTTCGGTAGCGGCGGCGGCTATACACGCGGGTTACGCGGACACCATTCTTTGCATCAACGGCGCGGGACCCGTCTCGGAGATTCCCGGCATGTACGCGCCGAACTCTGACCACGTTGACCCGCAGTTTGTTGCGCCATACGGCCCAGTAGTCGCAGCCAACGGCTGGTACGCGCAGATCGCCCGGCGGCACACATGGGAGTACGGAACGACGGATTTCCAAAGGGCCCGCGTCGCCGCTGACCAGCGCTTCAACGCTCAGGGCAATGAAAACGCCTTCTTCAACGGGCAGCCCGCCAATGAAGAGGATATTTTAAACTCTCGCCTCGTGGCTGATCCTCTCCACCTGTTGGAGTGCGTCATGCCTGCGCAGGGCGCCGCGGCGACCATCGTCACAACACCGGAAAAGGCGCGAGCGCTGCGGAACCCGCCCGTGTATCTGTTGGGCGCAGCGCACCACAATCTCCGCGCCGAACACGGTGTGGACTGGGTTGACCGCATCACTACCTCCCCCGCCGTTGTGTCCGCCAGGAACGCCTTTCAGATGGCGGGGCTTGGTCCACGAGACATGGATATGGCCCAGATCTATGATTGCTACACCATCACGGTCATGATCACTCTTGAGGATTCAGGGTTCTTCCCAAAGGGCGAATCCGGCCCGTTCTACGCAGAGCATGACACCACATGGAGAGGTGACTTCCCCGTCAATACCGGCGGCGGCCAGCTTTCCAATGGGCAGTCGACAGCCGGCACAACACAGGTTGTGGAGGCGGTGCGGCAGCTCATGGGGCGCGCGGAGAATCACCAGGTTCCGAAGCACGACGTGGCGTTTGTGAACACTTGACGGGGCTATATAAGCGACATGTCGTCGCTTGTGCTCGCGACGGAGATTCCGTCGTAGACGACCGACAGTCACGGTAGCAAAAAACTCGGCGGTGGGATAATCTCACCGCCGAGTTTTTTGTCGTGGTGTTCATCAACGTGATCCGTAGGTCAGAGTAATGTGGTCGACCGGGGTCGCAAACGGCCCTCGAATTGATGGTTGAGAATCCCTTTTCTCAGTTATGAGGGAACGTTTCTGTCACGGGACGCATAGTATCTGATGCACCGAGCAGAGGGTTCAGGCCCGGGGAATGGCAATTGCAGGACAACCAGGCAGTAGAAAAATGCCAGCGCGGCGATCAGGAAGCCTTTCGCCACCTGGTGGAGCGTTATCACAACGTGCTGTACGGCACGGCGATATTGATGACCGGCAATCGTGGGGAAGCCGAGGAGTTCGTGCAGGAGGCATTCCTCTCCGCCTGGCGAGGCATTCGGGGGTTCAAGATTGGGCGTCCACTCAAGCCATGGCTAACGCGAATCCTGATCAACCAGGTGCTCGTCGGTAAGAGACGACTGTCGATTCCAACGACGCCACTGGCGGATCCGGATGAGCCGGGCGCGCCCTCTGTGTTGGACGACGTGGACGCGCATGGAGATCGGGCCGTTGTGAGGGAGGCCGTTGCCTCGCTGGAGCCGGACCACCGGCAGGTGATTGTCCTCAGATATTTCACCGACTTGACCGTTGCGGAAATAGCAGGCTCATTGGGAGTGCCGGAAGGCACCGTCAAATCACGCATTAGCAGGGCGATTGCCCGTTTGAAGGAACACCTGAAAGAGGGCGGATAAGGGAGGCCCACGATGGATAGAAGAAGTCTATCCGACGAGAACATTGAGGATATTTTGCGCCAACACCTGCGGGCGGAGGTGGAGGCGATACCGCCCGAGACCAATCCGTGGGAGCGGCTGCGAGACCGGCTGCCACGGCAACGAAAGATGTTTCTCGGGCTATTTGACCTGTCCCTGGGTTCCGCGGCTCGCCCGGCCCTCGCGGCCGTTGCAGTTCTTGTGTTGGTTATCGGCGTGACGACGTGGCAGTCCCTTGAGAACTTTGGGGGCGATCCATCCTTCTACCCGCAGAGCGGCGCCGAGAGCGGGGGGAGTTCAAGGGGTGGCGATGATGCCATTAACTATGAGCCCTCCCTAGAGGAAATCCGTTCCACTGGATCCAGAACTCCTCAGTACGTTGTCATCGAGGACACCGATTCCGCAGACAGAGGCCCGGTCACAGAGGGTAGCGACGAATTGGACGAATCTTCTTGGGTGCTCACCCAAACATCTGGGGCTCCGGTTCCCACCACTTACCCCGTGGCCACCAATTACCCCAGATACACTCCACTACCGCAGGCAACCGGCACTCCCGCGCCCTTGCAGTCTTCCGGTGTGGACGCAGCCTTCGAGCCGGCGGCGCCAACCACGTTCAGAGACTATGCGCAGGCCGGATGGGTCTGGGCCGATCAGGACAACCTGTCCACGTTCAGCCTCGATACGGATCGCACTTCATTCCAACTGGCGCTGAACTGGGCGCAGTCGGGTTATGCGATCGAGCCGGACTCTGTGCGCGCAGAAGAGTGGATTAACTCGTTCAGTTACGGCTACCGCGAGCCTGCCAACAATGACTCGTTCGGGATTACGACGGATGTGATTGCGCACCCGCTGAACGGCGACCTTCACATGGTGCGGCTCGGATTCCAGGCGCCTACCGTGGAGGATAACAAGCCGCTGAACGTGACGTTGGTGCTGGACGCGTCCGGCTCCATGGCGGACGGAAACCGGGTGGACATTGCGCGGGCTGCCGCTGAGTCAATCCGCAACAGTCTGGACAGCGATGACCGCATCTCCGTTGTGCATTTCACTGACAACGTAATCGAACAGTACACAGTTCAGCATTCACGACCTTCCAGCCGTGACGTGACTAATTCCATCGGGAGGCTCGCGCCACATGGCAGCACCAACGTGCAGGCCGGATTAAATGAGGGGGTTCGGCTGGCAGATTGGGCGCGACGCGAACGCCCCAGCGCCTACAACTACATCATCCTCATGTCCGACGGCGTGGCCAACGTTGACGCGACGGATCCGTTCGCCATCCTTGAGAGCGCGTATGACGCCGACAGCTCGAATCCACTGCGGCTGATTACGATTGGCGTCGGCATCAACAACTACAACGATGTTCTGCTTGAGCAGCTGGCACAGTACGGAAACGGATGGTATCGCTACCTGAGCGATGTCGACCAAGCGCGGGCGACGTTTGCTCGCGACAACTGGTTGGCCATTTCCACGCCGTTCGCAGATCAGACGCGGGCGCAGGTTACGTGGAATCCGGATGTTGTGGAGTCGTGGCGCATGATCGGCTACGAAAACCGCATTACGTCCGATCAGTCGTTCACCGAGAATCGCAAGGAGTTTGCGGAGATTCCGGCGGGAGCGGCGACCACTGTTTTCTTCGAAATTCGACTGCGAGATGAGATACGCAGCAGGCTGTCACAGGTGGCCGATCTTGGGAACGTCGACCTGCGATGGGTGACGCCCAATGGCGGCCTGTCAAACCGACAGGCTAAGGAACTCAACATGAGGCCGGATCGGGCCTTCGGCGGAAGCGGCGATGCTCTCCTTGAATTTGGCGCAATCGTGGCGCTCGCGGCTGACCGGTATGCAAGTCTCCCGACCGTGGATTCTGGGGGGGCCGCGGACGTGGATAGCCAACTGTCGGCCCTCTCGAACAGGTTGCAATCGCTTGAGGGGCAGCTTGGGGAACTGGATTCCTACAAAGACTTCCGGTACGTGCTGACGCAGATGCTGAGGGATCTGCCGCAGGCGCCGGTTGGGTCGTCATCGGGGTACAGCAACTAGGTAGCGCTTCACTTCTGAGCGCGTGGGATGGCGAGGCCCGCCCGCCCTGCCGATGGGCAGGGCGGGCGGTTTTTTGGAGGATTTGGGAGGGCGGATGGGATGCCCTGGGGTGTTTTGGGTCAATGTGACGATTTTGGCGCGTGTTTGGGTATGAATGTATCAGTGTTGTAGTCGGATGTGTAACTGTGGTGGCGCGATGGTAGTTGTGGGTTCGGCAACAGCCGGGCCTAACGGCACAAGACGCAGGAGGCGCTCGTCATGCGTACAGCAATCACAGGGCTCATCGGAGCCAACAGAAGCACAACATTTGCGGGGCTCATCGTCCTTATCGCCATGATCGTGATGGCGGCGGGGTGTGGGTCAAGCGGAGAGGATAATGACCGGGGCCGTCCGTCCAATGCCAGACCCGCTACCACGGGCCTTCCGATTACGGGGTCTCAACCGGTAACTATTGGGGCGACGCGTGTCCCTCAGACGATAAACGACTCCGCCGGCAGTCAAGCGCCGTCGTCACGGTACACACCGTCTCCGTCGCGGCCAGCTACTTCCTCAGACGGCTATAACACAGCGCCTTCCGGGCCTACGTCGTTTGCGGACTACAGGCAGGCCGGATGGGTTTGGGCTGACCAGGACAACATGTCGACGTTCAGCCTCGATACGGACAGAACGTCGTTCGCCTTGGCGCTGAACTGGGCACAATCGGGTTATGAGATCGACCCTGATTCGGTGCGAGCCGAGGAGTGGATCAACTCATTCAACTACGACTATGACGAGCCCTCCAACGACGGCTCTTTCGGGATCACGTCGGACGTGTTTGAGCACCCGTTGGACAGCTCATTCCAGATGATTCGGCTGGGGTTCCAGGCGCCGGCAGCGCAGTATGATACGCCGGTCAACGTGACCCTCGTGTTGGACGCGTCCGGCTCCATGGCGGACGGAAACCGCGTGGACATTGCACGGGAGGCGGCGGAGACCATTCGGGACAGCCTCACGAGTCGGGACCGAATTGCCGTTGTTCACTTCTCGTCCGATGTCATCAGCGATCTGACCGTCGAGCACACCCAGCCTGACGACCGTGACGTGCGACGATCAATCGACCGGCTGACGCCGCAGGCGAGCACGAACGTGCAGGCGGGACTGAACGAGGGCGTGTGGCTGGCAGATCGCGCCCGGCGTAACCGTCCTGAGGCATTCAACTACATCATCCTGATGTCCGACGGCGTGGCGAACGTTGACGCGACGGACCCGTTCGCCATCCTTGAGAGCGCGTACGACAGAAACTCCGCTAATCCGCTGCGCCTCATCACCATCGGCGTTGGCATCGAAAACTACAACGATGTACTGCTTGAGCAGCTGGCGCAGTACGGCAACGGATGGTATCGCTACCTGAACGATGTTGACCACGCGCGTGAGACGTTTGCGAGGGACAACTGGCAGGCCATCTCCACGCCGTTCGCAGACCAGACTCGCGCGCAGGTTTCGTGGAACCCGGCTGTTGTTGAGTCGTGGCGGATGATCGGCTACGAGAACCGCATCACGTCCGATGAGTCGTTCACCGAGAACCGCAAGGAGTTCGCGGAGATTCCGGCGGGCGCGGCGACGACGGTGTTCTTCGAGGTTCGGCTGCGCGATGAGATGCGTTCACGGCTGGGCAACTTGGCTGAGATGGGCAACGTGGACCTGCGGTGGGTGGACCCATTCGATGGAGTGTCCTATCAGCAATCCAGTGAACTGAACGTGCGACTGGATAGGCAGCTTGGGAGTGGCAGCGATGCATACGTCGAGTTCGGGGCGATAGTGGCCCTCGCGGCGGACCGGTACGCGAGCCTGCCAAACGTCGATTCCCGCGGCGCGACGGACGTAGAGAGCCAGCTTTCGACACTCTCGAACAGGTTGCAATCGCTAGAGGGGGAGCTCGGGCGGCTGGATTCGTACAGAGATTTCGAGTACGTGCTGAATCACATGATGAGTGACTTGCCTCAATCGCCGGCCAGGCCGTCATCTGGGTACAGCAACTAGATAGCCTTCAACCCCAGAGCGCGGGGGAGGGGGAGACCCGCCCGCCCAGCCATTTGGCAGGGCGGGCGGTTTTTTTAAAGTTCGCGATCAACGTTGGTTGGCCCGTGAAATTGGCGTTCCGCGTTCCGGCGCCGGTGGCTACTGCGGGTTTCTTGGTTCGCGATATGGGTTGGTTGGCACTCGGGGTTGGGATGCCGCGTTCCGGCGTTGATAGGGCAATGGAGTTCTTGGATTCCTCGGCTGCGCTCGGAATGACATGGGGGTTAGGGAGTGGCGGGGCACGCGATGGATTCCGGCTTTCGCCGGGATGAGGGGTTGGGCGGGAGCTAGCAACCGGGGCGGCCGGGGATGATGGGGTGGAGGCGGAATGCCAGGAGGTCCCATATTTCGGCTTCGCCTCGGGCGGTGGCTATTGGGGCTTCCAGCATGGAAGCCGCTTCAAGATGCGCCGAGCGGCACTCCACGCTCGGGGAAATATTCGTCAAGGCGCTGAATTCATCGAGGTCCAGCTCGGCTTGATCCGGTAAGCCGAGCAACGCGCGTGCGAGGGTCCGGGAGTACAGGGCTCCGGAGTGGCCGCCCTGCACTGCCGCATCGCAGTAGCGGAGAGCGGAGGCCGGATCGCCGGCGATTGTTAGCTGGCGACATACAGCGTCCTGATAGGCGAGATTATTCGGGGCTCGTTCTGCTGCGCGCTCCAGGTCAGCGGCGGACTCTGAAAGATCGCCACGCAGCGAATGAGCGAGACCGCGGTGGAAGTATGGGTCCGGCGTCTCCGGGGCAAGGGCGATTTCGAGCGTGTATTCCTCTATTGCAAGTCGGGTGTCGTCCGGACCACCTCGCGCGATGTAAGCAAGACCGCGATTCAGGTATGCATGGTAGAGGTTGGAATCCAGGCTGAGGGCATGTTGCAGGTCGGTGAACGCCAAATCGAAATCAGTCGTTTCTCCGCGAGCGATGTATGCGCCGGCGCGGTTGACGAAGGCGGCAGCGTAGTCCGGTTCAAATTTAATGGCGTTACTGAACGCTATGAGGGCGCGGGTGGGATCATTGCGTTCGGCGCGTGTCATGTAGGCAACGCCAAGGTTGAGGTGGGTTTCGGCACGGTCCGGACGGATGGACTCGGCGCGGGTGAGGTCTGTGAGAGCGAACAATATGTCCTCTGGATTGTCACGGCGCAGATAGGCGACTGCTCTGCCGTTGAGCGCCTCGACCGAGAGGGGTTGTTCCTGCAAGACGAGCGAGAACATGGTGATGGACTCGTCATAGTCGAAGAGTTGGCCGTCAAGATACGCCGTGCCGAGGAGGTACCGGACATCTGCCAGGACGGCGGGATCATTCGGCGGCGGAGTGGCAGCACGGTTAAGGACGGCCTTCGCACGGTCGTATTCGCCCTGGTCGAGGTAGACGCGGCCGGACGTGACGAGAGCGACGAATCGCACTGCGCCGGTCAGGCTGACATTAATGGTCGTGGGCAGCTCGGACGGTGACGTTGCGAGGTCCACGACACGCTGTTCGCCCGTTCCGGCGTAGCTTGGGGCTGTGGTGAAACGGGCGAGTACGCGGCCACTGTCATATTCGCCCCAAATGGTGAGCAGCGCGCCGGATCTTTCCGTGGCGCTCATGGCCTCACCTTCGGAACGGATTGTTTCAGGCCACAGGAATGTTCGCGCATTCGGCAGCCCTGACATCGTGAGTTCGGATTCGATTCTCTCCTGTAAGCGGCCGGAGACGTTGTAGCCCTGGGCGCCGGCGGTGTAGTTGGCGAACGGGGCGACAAGGATGAGGGATTCGCCGTCCCTGGCGATGGTGGCGGGGGGTGGGGTGGACGTGGGTAACACAGGCGTGGCGGTTACGGTGGGCGGGGCTACGGTGGGCGGGAGCGTCGGAACGGGCGTTGGCGGGACCGGCGTGGGGTCCGGGCCAACGAGATCAAGGTTGTTCGCAACGACGGCAAAGCCGACTAACAGGAAGGCCACTCCAACAAGCGCGATGCCGATCTTAAGGCCACGACTCCTGAAGATGCTGGCGCTTTCCGTGGGCGGGGTTGGGGGAATGGGGGTGGAATCGGGAGTTTCTAGCGGCGGTTCGGGATCCGGCTCTGCTGTGGGCCCGCTGTCGGGTTGGAATCCGGCGGCGAGGATGAACTCGTCGCGTTCTTCGGGGCTGAGGCGGAGGACATCGGCGCAACGGGTGACGTCATCACGGTGACGGGGGCGTTCGGTCACGCCCTCGCGCCAGCGGATAAGGGTGAGGCGGTTGACGTCGATCCGGCGGGCAAGTTCGGCGTCGCCGATACCCGTGCGGCTCATGTATTCCGTCAGCAGATCGGCGAAAGAGCGCGAATGTGACATATTTGGCGCGTTTCTGTACGTGAATGAAACACACTTGTAGTCAGAATTGTACTCAGTTCGGCGCGACTGTGGTTATGGGTTCGGCGCTGGCCGAGCCTGAGACAACGAACACAGGAGGCGCGGGTTATGCGAACGACATTGATAGCACTGATTGTGCTGATGGCCCTAGTGGTCACGGCGGCGGGGTGTTCGGCGGGCGAGGATGTGGGCGACGAGCGTGAGTACTATGCCGAACCCACCGCCACAGCCCTTTCGATTATGAGTTCATCCAGTTCGTCTCAAGGCGACTTCTTAAACGACCCAAGTGATGGCGCGTCCGCACCACTCTCGGCGCAGGATGAGGGATTTAACCAGATTGGCGGCTCCGCGACGGTTAATGATGAGCCGTATGACCTGACGTTCTTCCAAAGCTACGGGGTCAATCCATTCATCGATACGGAGGATGACCGGTATTCGACGTTCGCGATGGACGTGGATACAGCCTCATACGTCGTGACGCGCACGTTCCTCACTGACGGCTACATGCCGGATCGGGATTCGGTGCGGGTTGAGGAGTTCGTCAACTACTTCGAGCAGGACTACGAGGCGCCGGAGGAGGGCGCGTTCAGCATCACCATCGACGGCTCGCCTTCGCAGTTTGGCCTGGATACACACCACATGATCCGCGTGGGACTTCAGGGGAAGACCATCGCCGATGAGGATCGCAAGGACGCGACGCTCATCTTCACGATTGACGTATCCGGCTCGATGGACCGGCAGGACCGGCTCGGCCTCGTCAAGCGTTCCCTGAATCTGTTGGTGGATGAGCTCCGTGACGCGGACAAGGTGGGTATCGTCATCTACGGCAGCACCGGCCGCATCCACCTGGAACCCACCAGCGGCGAGAACAAGCGGTCAATCAAGAGCGCCATCGATCGCCTGCAGTCGGGCGGCTCCACATACGTCCAGCAGGGCCTGGAACTAGCGTATCGAATGGCCGCGGATGAGGCCGACCCTGAGAGGATCACCCGTGTGATCGTGTTGTCAGACGGCGTGGCGAATGTCGGTTCCACGGGCTCTGAGTCGATCCTGGCAACAATCAAGGACTACGTGGACGAGGGCGTCACGCTGACGACAGTCGGCTTCGGCATGGGCAACTACAACGACGTGCTGATGGAGCAGCTGGCGAACGACGGCAACGGCACGTACCACTACGTGGACACGTTGGCAGAGGCAAGGCGGCTGTTCGTCGAGAATCTGACGGGGACGCTTCAATACATCGCACAGGACGCGAAAATCCAGGTGGAGTTTGATGGGGAAACTGTGCGGAGCTACCGGCTGCTGGGCTACGAGAATCGCGACGTGGCGGACGAGGATTTCCGCAACGATGAGGTTGACGCCGGCGAGGTTGGCGCGGGACACACGGTGACGGCGCTGTACGAAATCAAGATCAATGACGATGTTACGGATGACGACACCCTGGCCACGGTGCGGGTTCGCTACGAGGACCCGGACTCGGGTGAGGTGAGCGAGATTTCCCAGACCGTCACGAAGGGTGACCTCTCCACCGAATTTATTGAAGCTCCTGCGCGGTATCAGCTTTCCGCAGTGGTCGCCGAATTTGCCGAACTCCTGCGCCAGAGCTACTGGGCGCGTGAAGGAAGTCTGAGCGACGTCGAGACGGAGGCGGATCGGTTGCGCCGAATACTCCCCGATGATTCGGACGTGGCCGAGTTTGCCGACCTGGCCTCGATGGCCGCTCGCATCCATCGCGCGGACGCCGGTAGCTGATTGGATCGCGCGCGGGGTTATTCCCCGGTGCGTGGTCGGGCCGGAGTGCTCCCAAAATAGTCCGCCGCATTCCGGCATTGCGACACCGGGGAAGAGGGAACATCGCCCGTCCTGCCAACATGGTAGGGCGGGCGATGTTCCCTGTGTCAAGGTGGTAGGAAATGAGGGTTTGTCGTTGACATGGCAAAGGCGTGGATGCTACGTTTCGACGGCAATAGAAGGGTGCTAAGGGGGTAACAATGGCACGACCGATAGTTCCCGTCCCGGATCCGGCAACGCAGCCGTTCTGGGACGCATGTAATGAGGGCAAGCTCATCGTCCAGTACTGCTCGATGTGCGACCGACGGCAGTATCCGCCTGAGGCGGTTTGCCGCGATTGTGGTTTCAATTTCCATCTGACTTGGGAGGAGACCAGTGGCCGCGCGAATATCGTCGGCTACTCGATCACCTACGATTCTCGCCTGGTTCAGTGGCATTCGTTGCAGCCTTTCCTCAACGTCATCGTGGCGCTTGAGGAAGATGCGGTAATCAACTTCCACACAAACATGATTGATGATTTCGGCTCGAACCTGGCCGAGGAGCCCGATATTCCCATCGGCGCGACCTGCGAGGTTCAGTTCGTCGAAGCAGAGCCGGGCCGAATGATCCCGGAGTGGAAGCTCGCCTAAAAGGCGCAAGGTGTGGCCGCGCGGTTGCGCGGCGCAGACAACAGAAAGGAACACACGCATATGGCACGTGAAGTCAACTGGGAACGAAATCACGATCCCGTCGGTATCTGGTCCGGTCGGAGCAAGGCGGCTCTCATCGCGCGTGGTCACTCTCCGACGGAACGCCGCTGGGACGGCGAGTCCATGGACACGACCCTCGGCGCGTACATGATGATCGCGGTACAGAACGCGCTGGACGACGCCGGCATCACCGTTGATGACGTTGACGGCATCATCGGCTCCGCAGGCGGACAGCCCGGCGGCGCGCCGCTGAGCGATGTATGGGCGCCGCGCCCGTTCTTTGATCCGCCCTACGACTCGGAGGACGGCCTGACGCACGTCACCGGCCAGTGGACCCGCCAACAGATGGGCTTCAAGAACATCAGGTACATCAACAACCATGGCGATCCCATCTGGAACCTCATCGGCCAGGCCGCGCAGGCCATCGCCGACGGGCGCGCAGAGACCGTGGTGGTGACGTATCCGAACGGCAACCTGCCCGGGCGCTACCACCAGGATCCCACCAACGAGGCGCGCGGCCCGGCCGTGTGGCCGAACACGTGGGGCTGGGGCCTCTCCGGTCAGGGATTCACGTTCAACCAGTACTGCCAGAAGTACGGCACGAACCATGACCGCATGGCCCCGTTTGTTGTGCAGGAGCGCAAGAACGGCCTCCTCTGGGAGCACAGCTACTACGCGCAGCATGAGCCGGGTGAGTTTACCGAAGAGGACTACCTCAACGGTCGCATGATCGCCCGCGACCTCAGCATCTTCGACTGCGACCGTCCGGTGTTGGCAGCTGCGGCGTACGTCATGACGACGGCTGAGCGCGCCGCGGATCTGAAGCAGACGCCGGTCTACATCTGGGATCACACGGAGAGCATGTTCTCCGCGCGCAGCCTGGTGCAGACCATCGACGACACCGAAGAGTGGACGGACATTCAGGCCCAGCGGTCCTACAACGGCTCGGGCATCACGGCGGACGACATCGATGTGTTCGCGCCGTATGACGGTTTCGCGGTGTTCACGCAGTACTACATCGAGGCGTTCGGTTGGCGCGGCGTCAAGCGCGGCGAAGCGCATGACTTCTACGCCGGTGACATCAGCCTCAAGGGTCCGAACCCGCTGAACTCCGGCGGTGGAAACATGGGCACCGGCCGCATGCGGACAGTGTTCATAACCGATCCGCTGGAGCAGCTGCAGGGCCGCGCAGGCGAGCGGCAGATCACAGGGCGAGCCGAGATTGCGGTGAGCCACGGTGTGCTGCCGGTCACGGCTGGCACCGTTGTGATGAGCACGAACCCCGGCTAGTTCAACCGGATAAAGTACGGGCAGAAATGGCCCCCGCCGGTCGGCGGGGGCCATTTATTTTTGTGTGCGAGTCAAAAACCTGTTTCATAGTTGCCAGATTATGTAGATACAAGTGGCGGGGCTAGTGGCAAACATATACGCGTATTCTAATATTTCTATATACGAATTACGTGGCCACGCGCTGCGTTGACATGCGCTCGGACGCCGTGCTATTGTCCGCACTGACTACCAATAGTCAATACAAGAGTGGGGGGAGAAAATGGCACGACCGATAGTACCTGTCCCGGATCCGGCGACGCAGCCGTTCTGGGACGCATGTAATGAGGGCAAGCTCATCGTCCAGTACTGCTCGATGTGCGACCGACGGCAGTATCCGCCTGAGGCGGTATGCCGCGATTGTGGCTTCAACTTCCATCTGAGCTGGCAGGAGACCAGTGGCCGCGCGAATATCGTCGGCTACTCGATCACGTATGATTCCCGCCTGGTTCAGTGGCATCCGTTGCAGCCTTTCCTCAACGTCATCGTGGCGCTTGAGGAAGATCCGATAATCAACTTCCACACAAACCTCATTGATGACTTCGGCTCGAACCTGGCCGAGGAGCCCGATATTCCCATCGGCGCGACCTGCGAGGTTCAGTTCGTCGAAGCAGAGACCGGCCGTATGATTCCGGAGTGGAAGCTCGCCTAAGACGCATAGTGCGTTGAGCAGACGAGCGACACAGAACGGACAGAAAGGAACACACGCAGATGGCACGTGAAGTCAACTGGGAACGAAATCACGATCCGGTCGGCCTTTGGTCAGGTCGTGGCAAGGCGGCTCTTGTCGCCCGAGGCCACTCCCCGACGGAACGCCGCTGGGACGGCGAGTCCATGGACAAGACCTTGGGCGCGTACATGATGATTGCGGTACAGAACGCGCTGGACGACGCCGGCATTACGCTGGACGACGTCGATGGCATCGTCGGCTCCGCAGGCGGCCAGGGCAATGGCCAGCCCCTGAGCGACGTATGGGCGCCGCGCCCGTTCTTTGATCCGCCTTACGACTCGGAGGACGGCCTGACACACGTCACCGGCCAATGGCTTCGCCAACAGATGGGCTTTAAGAACATCAATTACATCAACAACCACGGCGATCCCATCTGGAACCTCATCGGCCAGGCCGCGCAGGCCGTTGCCGATGGGCGCGCAGAAGTTGTGGTCGTCACCTACCCGAACGGCAACCTGCCCGGGCGGTATCACCAGGATCCGTCCAACCAGGCGCGAGGCCCGATGGTGTGGCCGAACACGTGGGGCTGGGGCCTCTCCGGTCAGGGTTTCACGTTCAACCAGTACTGCCAGAAGTACGGCACGAACCATGACCGCATGGCCCCGTTTGTCGTACAGGAGCGGAAGAACGGCCTGCTGTGGCCTCACAGCTACTACGCGCAGCATGAGCCCGGCGAGTTTACCGAAGAGGACTACCTCAACGGTCGCATGATCGCCCGAGACCTCAGCATCTTCGACTGCGACCGCCCGGTGTTGGCGGCAGCGGCGTACGTTGTGGCCTCGGCCGAGCGCGCCAAGAGCATGAAGCAGAAGCCTGTGTACGTCCTTGACCACACGCAGAGCGGCTTCCAGCCTCGGAGCCTCGTCCAGACCATCGATGACACTGAGGAATGGACGGACATCCAGGCGCAGCGGTCGTACAACGGCTCGGGCCTCAAGCCTGAGGACATCGACATCTTCGCGCCGTACGACGGCTTCGCGGTGTTCACGCAGTACTTCCTTGAGGCGTTCGGTTGGCGCGGCGTCAAGCGCGGTGAGGCGCATGACTTCTACGCCGACGACATCAGCCTGAAGGGTCCGAATCCGCTGAACTCCGGCGGTGGCAACATGGGCACCGGCCGCATGCGGACAGTGTTCATCACCGATCCGTTGGAGCAGCTGCAGGGCCGCGCAGGCGACCGGCAGGTCACGACCAAGGCGGAGGTCGCTGTGACGCACGGCGTCCTGCCCGTCTCGGCGGGCACGCTCGCCTTGTCCACTTCACCTGACTAGGGACTTCTGTCATAATACGGGAGTCATGACGTAACTCCCTGCCGGCTCCGGCAGGGAGTTACGTTCCTATCAACCAGCATGAGGAGTGACGCATGGTGATTGTTCTGAGCTTTGACATCGACGGAACCCTGGAGCTAGGGGATCCGCCGGGCGGAGTCACGACGGATATGGTCCGCAAGGCACATGAGGTGGGTTTTATCATTGGCAGTTGCTCAGACAAGCCGCTGAGCGTGCAACGCAAGATTTGGCAAGATATGGAACTCACTCCCGCATTTGTCTCCGCCAAGCATCAGCTCGGCAAGGTCAAGCGCGAGAATCCTGCGGACGCCTATTACCACATGGGCGATCGGGACACGGATTACCTGGCCGCGAAAGACAACAATTTCGGTTTCTGGTGGGCCCACGAGGCCGCAGAACAGCCGTGGCTGGAGTTCGACATGGTCAACCACGAGCAGATCCCCATTTCGACGTAGACGAGTCTACTGACAGTTAGGCGCCACACCTATCCGGGTGTGGCGTTCTTCTTTAATGGCGCGGAATGAGCGGCGCGCGGTTTGGTTGCGCAATGGAGGTCCAGATTCCCGCATTCGCGGGAATGACGGCAGGGCGCGGTCAGGTCTGGTTGGGGAGTGAGACGACGGCTAGGTCTGGTTGGGGAGTAGGGCGACCTGGTTTAGGTTCGGTTGGGCGGAAGGGTGATCTGGTCAGGTCTGGTTGGGGGGTGGGGCGACCTTTAGGGGGATCAGGGCGGCTTCGTGACCACCAATGAGCCAAGAGACTTCGTAGTCGCCGTAATCGGGGAACCTCACGCCGTGCAGGCCGAGGGCCATGCGTTGGGTCGTGTACCGATAGCCGGCCGCCGGTCGTCCCACCTCGATTTCGGCCTTAAGCGGCGGCACAACCTCTCCCCCGTCAGCGTCAATGATATGAACTTCGATGGCCTTTGGGCCGGCCTCCACCGGTCTGAACCGAAAAGCAGCGACAGTGTAGAACACCGGCCGGCTCGCGGGCAATTCCTTTGCGAAGATGGTATCGAATCCAATGCCAACAGCCGTCAGCTTGGCGGAGCTATCGGCGTAATCGCAGACAAAGGCAAACGAGACATCCATGGCTCATCCTCAATATGGAGATTAATACGTTCTTTCGGCAATGAATGGTCGGGGTGCCCGGATTTGAACCGGGGGCCCCCTGCACCCCATGCAGGTGCGCTACCGGGCTGCGCTACACCCCGACCGACGTTTGCGCATGATACTCGTGTGGCGCGTGGCGACGCAAGCGGTGGGAGTGACGGCGTAGGATAGTGCCATGCGCATCCGTCAACTGCATTCATGGGATATTTCGCCAACAGAGGCGGTGGCGCTGCAACGCGAATTGGCGGGACAATTACGCATCAATCGCGGTCTGGCGGAAAGCGCCGTGCAGTCGATTGCGGGCGTTGACTTGTCGCCACCGGATGCGCAGACGGGCCTGGCACGGGGAGCGGTTGTCGTCGTGGCATGGCCATCTCTTGACGTCATCGAGGTTTCGACGGCGGAGGGCGTGGCCGATTTTCCGTATGTGCCGGGGCTGTTGTCTTTCAGGGAGGCGCCAATCCTGCTGGAGGCGTTGTCAGGTCTGCGGGGCACGCCGGATCTTGTGCTCGTCGATGGTCAAGGCACGGCGCATCCACGTCGGTTTGGCATCGCGTGTCACCTGGGACTCGCGGTGGATGTCCCGATTGTCGGGTGTGCAAAGTCGAGGCTTGTAGGCGAACATGAGCAGCCCGGCGAGGAAAAGGGCGCATGGACGCCGCTGACGCACCGTGGAGATGTCATCGGCGCAGTCGTGCGGACGCGGACCGGCGTGAGACCCATCTACGTTTCACCGGGGAACAACATCGACCTTGAGTCATCGGTGCGGTGGGCGCTGGCCTGTTCGCCCCGGTATCGCATTCCCGTGCCGACGCGTTTGGCGCATCGCGCTGCCGCCGGGGAATCACTCCTGTAGAATTAATCTCACATGAGTTGGAGTTACTAAAGTGATGCTTGAACTGAAGAACGACGCGCAGCAACTGCTTGATAGAATCTCCACGTACCTGGAGCGTCTTTGATCTGGCCTCCAAGGAGTCACGCGTTTCCCAACTGGATGGGGAATCCTCCAAGGCAGGCTTCTGGGATGATGCTCAGCGGGCGCAGGCTGTCCTGAGGGAGGCGTCTACGCTCCGCGGCGAAATCGAGACGTGGCAGTCTATCGAGCGGCGGGCGCGCGGGTTGGTAGAACTCTCAGAGATGGCGCTGGCTGAGGACGAGGCTGATTTGGGCCCGGAGTTGCAGACCGAGCTTGAGGGCGTGGGCAAGACCCTCGAGGAACTCGAGGCGCAGGCGATGCTGGGCGGGCCGCACGATGGTCGCTCTGCGATTGTGTCTTTCCAGGCAGGCGCGGGCGGTGTTGATTCGCAGGATTGGGCGCAGATGCTGGTCAACATGTTTCGCCGTTGGGGGGAGTCGCACGGCCACAAGACGCGAATCCTTGACTGGATGGACGGAGATGAGGCAGGAATCAAGCGGGCCGACCTGGAGATCGATGGCGCGAACGTGTACGGATATCTCAAGGGAGAGGCGGGTGTGCATCGGCTGATCCGGCTTTCGCCGTTCGACAATCAGCATCAGCGCCACACGTCCTTCGCACTGGTGGAGGTGCTGCCCATCGTGGATGACGCGGTGGATGTATCGATCAGCCCGGATGACTTGCGTGTAGATACGTTCCGCAGCAGCGGCGCGGGCGGCCAGAACGTGCAGAAGAACGAGACGGCCGTCAGGTTGACGCACATCCCGACGGGGCTCGCCGTCTCCGTGCAGAATGAGCGCTCACAGGGGCGGAATCGCGAGATTGCCATGCGGATACTTATGGCGCGTCTCACTGAGCGCGAGCTAGCCAAGCGGCGCGAGGAGGAGATGCGCCTTCGCGGGGAGTTCATCGCGCCGGAGTGGGGTAATCAGATACGGACCTACGTCCTGCACCCGTACAAGATGGTCAAGGATCATCGCACGGGCCATGAGGAGTCTGATCCGGACGCGGTGTTGGGTGGCGAACTTGATCCGTTCCTGACGACGTGGCTGCGCGAGGCCGTGGGAGCAGAGCGGTAGACTTGCCGATGTCGACGGGCGCTAAGCGGCACAAGAGTTGGCCTATCGGCCTGTTTTCGCTGTTTGGGCTGATTGTTGCTGCGCTGCTGTTGTCCGGCTGCTTCTTCCAGGAACAAGCGACACCGACTCCCAATCCGTATCTCATACCGGGCACTGAAGAGGTTGAGTATCGGGACGATGAGCTGGGATTCAGCTTCCGGCACCCGGACGATTGGCTGGTCAGTGATTCTCCTGATCCGACGGGGATCATCGTATCCATGGTCTCCCCTGACCAGTCAGTCACGATAGACGTAGAGCGGGATCTGCCCCCGCCACAAATCGACTTCATGTCCTACGGAAACGCCCGGATGCGCTTTTTCCAGCAATTACAGCCCGGCCTGATGATCCTGGAGGAGACGGAGACGACACTGACCGACGGAAATCCGGCATATCACGCGAATTGGGTGTCTCGGAGCGAGACCGGCGAATCTAAAGGCGAGACCCTTGTTGTGTTCCGCGGGGAGGGTGATGATCGGGAGGTGTTCATGATCGTGTCCGCCGGTCCAACGGGGCTGTATAACGCGTGGATGGGGCCGATCCTGTTCTTCTATGAGTCCCTGAGCATCGACCAAGCCGCAAGTTAGAGGCCGCGCCGTCTCTGCTGCCTAATCGCCGCCACGATCCGACATACCGGCGACGATTCGTTGTAGGGAGCTGAGGGCCGAAAGTACTGCAACAGCCATGACTGCAATCCGGGGCTGTCCGATAATCAATCCGGCAGCGAGGATGATGACACGCACGGGGCGCGGGGCAAGGATAACACCGCCGCGATTCAGGCCAAGGCCTTCGGCACGCGCTCGGGCATAGCTCACGAGCATCGACAGAGCTAAGGCGGCGGCTGTTGCCACGATTGCGAGGTCATCATCTTCCCGGGCAAAGTGAACGATCAGGCCGATAAGAAGGGCAGCCTCCCCCACCCTGTCCAGCACCGAATCAAGAAAAGCGCCTGTGCGGGAGGCGGAGTCGGTGTGGCGGGCTAGCGCGCCATCGAGTCCATCAAGGAGGCTTCCTGCGAGGAAGATCAGTCCTGCGGGCAAGAGCATGCCTTGACCGGCGGCATAGCCGGAAACGCCCGCTACAAGCGCGCCGAGGATGGTCAGGTGGTTGGGGCGAAGTCCAAGGGCGGCAAGTACACGGACTATGGGCGTGCGAATACGATCAAGGGCATCCGCAATGGATGGAAAACGGCTCACGATTCCGTGGGGAGCCGCCCCGAACGGCCCGGTTCTATAGGGCGCCCTGGTGACTTCGTTCTTATGAGGACGTTCCGCGGGCGACATACACGTCGAGATTGGCGAGCAGCCGACCTTCCGCAGTGTTCTCGTCCGGGCGGCGGCGACGGCGACCACGGCGGCGTCTGCGGCCCTCAATGCTCCGAAGGGCTTCGTAGATGCGGCTCATGGTGACGGCGCCCCAATCGACGGAGGATTGAGTCATGTCGTGCTCGCGCTCAGGGCCGTAGACGGCGATCGTCGAGCGGTTGGCACCCCTGTCCTCGAGTTCAACGGACTCACCGATGAAGTCTGAGACGGATTGGCGGATGCCTTCAGGATTCGGTGCATCGACGGCCTCATTGTTGAGGATAAGTTGGACGGCGAAGCGGCCCTGGCGGCGGAATGCCCAATTGAGTCCGAGCTTGCCACGCCCCATGCGGATTGTCCGCTCACGCGGGCCCTCCGTGCGGGACATGCGGGCATCCGGCATCCTGGCCTGGAAGCTTGCGACCAGCTGATTCCAGAAGTCATCACGTGAGGAGAATGCCGCCGGAATCTCTTCCACCGGGGTAGGCTCCGGCTCGGGAGTCGTGGGCGCTTCGGCCCGGGGCGCACGACTCACATTTCTGCTTCCGGGCGGGCGGCCGCGGCGGCGGGGCGCAACCGCGGTGGCGGCAGCGGGAGTTACGGCGGTCGTTGTAGCGGCGGGCGTTGTAGCGGCGGGCGCGTCCTGTATCCCCTGAAGGATGTTGCTGAGGTTGATGCTCTGTTGAACGCGGGCGGCAACAGTCATCACGTCAAGGATTTCGTTGTTGCTCACACCGGCAGCGAGGGCATCGGTGACCGTTTGCCGGATTGCCGCCTCGTCGCGCAACGCAGCCGCAGTTGCCAGCGCGACCACCACGGAGGTTCTGCCATCCAGAGACACACCCAGAACTCCCTCGCCAAGAAACTGTGTCACTTTCCCTTACTCCCTTTTCATACAATTCCGCGAAGCGCGAATTGCTCCTGCCTTATGTTTCAAAGTGATTTCGGTGGACAGGATTCTTATCTCTGCCCTTGTATTTGCATTGGATCTGCACGGGGTTGGAGGTTCATGGGGAGGAAGAATGATTGTAGCGTACGTCGTACTCCGTATCGCTGTGTGCCGGGCTCACATGAGCCCGGAGAGTAGTTCCTTGGCCTCAGGCCGAAGCATCTCCGGCGTCCACTGAGGATCCCAGACGATGTCAACTTGGGAATCATTGACGCCTTCAATTTCAAGGATACGGTTTTCGACTTCGGGGCCGACAGTTCCGGCCATCGGGCAACCCGGGGCGGTGAGCGTCATGGTGACATAGACACAATCCTCGCGGATATCAATGTCATAGATGAGGCCAAGGTCATATATATTTAGCGGAATTTCAGGGTCGTAGCACGTCCGCAATACGTCTATGACTTGATCCTGAGAAATTGTACTCGTCACCTGCGCCTCCTGCCGTTCTCGATTTAGTCCAGTATGTCCTCTAGGTCAATATCATACACCGTCCGAATGAGTCGGTGTCACTTCACGTTTTGCAGTCACCCCCATATGCTGGGTATATCAGCATACGATAGCAACGATAATTCCACACACATACGGAGGCAAGCAACAATTTATGGCAGCGTACGACGTGATTGTTCTTGGCGCAGGGCCCGGCGGGTATGTGTGCGCCATTCGGGCCGCCCAATTGGGACTGAGCGCGGCAATCGTTGAGCCTGATGAGCTTGGGGGGTTGTGCCTCAATTGGGGCTGCATTCCATCCAAGGCGCTTTTACGCAACGCCGACGTTCTCAATACGATCAACAACGCCGCGGATTTTGGAATAACGGTCGGAAGTGTCGATGCAAGCCTCGACGCCGCAATTGACCGTTCGCGACGCGTCGTAAACCGTCTGGTTCGCGGGGTTACGAGCCTGTTGCGCTCAAACGGCGTAGCGGTCATCAATGGGCGGGGGACGCTGCTGAATGCCCGAACTGTGGCCGTGGATACGCAGCCGGAGCCGCTGGAGGCAAATCGGGCGATTGTTATCGCGACAGGGGCGCAGGAACGCGCAATCCCGGGCCTCGATGTGAACGGCGAGACAGTCGTCACGAGCAGGCATGCGTTGGAGCGCAGGGAGCTGCCGGAGAGGGTACTGATCATCGGCGGCGGCGCGACGGGCTGCGAGTTCGCGTATTTTTATCGGTCGTACGGCAGTCAGGTCACGCTTGTTGAGTTGATGCCTCGCCTGCTCCCCGGGGAAGACGAGGAGATCACGGCGGCGCTGCAGGACGCGCTGACGCGCCAGGGCATCGAGGTACTGACGGAAAGCCGGGTGAATCGGCTGACGAGCGGAGGAGCAGATATCAATGTCGCGGGAGCATCGCGCATCATCCCGTTTGACATGGCTCTTGTGGCCGTGGGGATGCAGGGACGAACGGAGGGGCTTGGGCTTGAGGGGGCAGGCGTGGACATTGGATCGGGCGGCTACATCACTTGCGACGACGTGATGCAGACATCGGCTACCGGCGTGTACGCGATCGGCGATGTGACGGGCCCTCCCCTGCTGGCTCATGCGGCGATGGCACAGGGTGTGCTGGCGGCGGAGTCTATCGCCGGGCGCGAAACGCAGCCGCTTATTCGGGAGGATATTCCTCGCGCGGTGTACTGCCATCCGCAGGTGGCGAGCATGGGAATAACGGAGGCGCAGGCGGGGGAACGCGGGATTGGCGTGAACGTCGGGCGTTTCCCCTATCGCGCCAACGGCAAGGCGCTGAGCCTGGGTGACTACGCGGGAATGATAAAGGTCGTTAGCGACGCTGACACCGGGGCCCTTCTTGGCGCGCAGATGGTGGGACCGGAGTGCGCGGAACTCCTGGGGGAGTTATCAGTCGCAAAGATGTTGGAGGCGACGCCGCTGGAAATCGGGCGCGCTATCCATCCCCACCCTACCCTCTCAGAAACGCTGATGGAGGCATCGCTGGCAGCTTTCGGCGAAGCCATACACATGTAGACTCTGTGTATGGAGGGTAACCACGCGTGAGCACGGGTACGAACCTGACCATTCCCCGCTCTGAGCTTCTGACGATGCTCAGGACGATGAAGCTGATTCGCCGCTTTGAGGAGCGCAGCGCCGAGCACTACGCGCGCGGTAACATCGGTGGCTTTCTGCACTTGTACATCGGCGAGGAGGCCGTCGCAGTCGGCGTCATTTCACCTCTGCGCGACGACGACAAGGTCGTCACGCACTATCGTGATCACGGCCATGCGCTGGCGCGCGGGCTGGACACGGCGGCGTGCATGGCGGAGCTTTTCGGCAAGTCCACGGGCTTGAACGGTGGCAAGGGCGGCTCCATGCACTTTTTTGACGTTGAAAAGGGGTTCATGGGCGGTCACGCCATCGTTGGCGCGCAGATGCCGTTTGCCGTCGGACTGGCATTCGCCAATCGCTATCGTGGGCAGGACTCTCTGGTGGTGTGTTTCCTGGGTGACGGGGCGGTCAATGAGGGTGAGTTCCATGAGTCGATGAACCTGGCCTCGCTGTGGAACCTGCCTGTGCTGTTCCTGCTTGAGAACAACGGCTTCGGCATGGGAACGCGCGTTGAGCGGGCCTCGGCCCAGCCGATCATTCATCGGCTGGCAGACAGGCACAACATCCGGAGTCACCGCGTGGACAACGGGCAGGATGTGTTTGCGGTGCGGGAGGCCACGATGGACGCCATCGAGCACATCAGGGAAGGAAACGGCCCGTATTTCCTTGAGGTCATGACGTACCGGTTCAGGGGCCATTCGATGGCGGATCCCGTTGAATATCGACAGCAGCATGAGGTCGAGCCGTGGCTTGAGTTGGATCCGATTGGGCTGCTCGCACGGCATTTGTTGGAGAAAGATTTTGCGACACCGGACGAAATTGATGCCATCGACGCGGATGTTGAGGACGAGGTGAACGAGGCGATCCGGTTCGCGTTGGAGTCGCCGTTCCCGACGCCGGACATGCTTTATACGGACGTATACGCATGAGTGTGCTGACGTACCGCGAGGCGATCCGGGTGGGACTGGAGGAGGCGCTTGCCGCCAATCCGGAAACCGTGGTGATGGGCGAGGACGTCGGCGCGTACGGAGGCTCCTACGCCGTGACCAAGGGCTTCATGGAGAAGTATGGCGAAGAGCGCATCATCGACACACCCATTTCAGAGTCGGGATTCGTGGGGGCGGGGATCGGCGCGGCCATCGCCGGCATGAGACCCATCGTCGAGATCATGACGATTAATTTCTCGCTGTTGGCGATGGACCAGATCATCAATATCGGGGCAAAGGCGCGTTACATGTCCGGCGGGCAGATCACTGTGCCCATTGTCATTCGCACGGTCAGCGGCGGCGGAACAATGCTGGCCGCGACGCACTCGCAGAGCCTGGAGTCGTGGTACGCGCGGGTTCCGGGGCTGAAAGTGGTGACGCCGTCTAACGCGGCGGACGCGCTCGGGCTGCTGCGCTCCGCCACCGCGGATCCGAACCCTGTCATGTATATCGAACATTCGCTGCTGTATGGGAGCCGCGGGGACGTGCCGGATGAGCACTACACGGTGCCGATTGGCTCAGCGCGGGTGGCGCGAACGGGAGCGGATGTGAGCATCATCGCGTACTTGCGAATGGTTCCCATCGCGCTGCAGGCGGCGGAAATGCTGGAGATGGATGGCATTGACGCGGAGGTTATCGACCTGCGCTCCTTATTGCCGCTGGATTCACAGACATTCATTGATTCCGTACACAAGACGAATCGGGCCGTCGTGGTTGAGGAGACGTGGGAGTTCGGCGGATTCGCCGGCGAGGTCATCGCGCAGATCAATGAAAAGGCCTTCGATTCATTGGACGGGCCTGTGCTGCGTGTGGGCGGGCCGAACGTGCCGACGCCCTATTCACGGCCGCTTGAGTTACTAACAATTCCAACACCGGAGATGGTGGCGGACAAGGTTCGGAGCCTGTTCTAGGCCGTAGCGAGGGGAGAAAAAGCCGTGGCAAGTGACGTGATCATGCCGCAGATGGGCTTCGATATGACCGAGGGCACGGTCGTGCGGTGGCTGAAGCGCGAGGGCGATGTGGTCACGCGCGGCGAGTCCATAGCCGAGATCGAGACGGACAAGGCCACCGTGGAGCTTGAGGCGTATGAGTCCGGCGTAATGGCGCGCATCTTGGTGCCTGAGGGCGTCGTCGTGCCGGTTGGCGAGACGATTGGGCTGATTGCAGAGCCGGGAGAACAGGTTTCTGACATTCCGGCTCCCAGCCAAACAGCCCCGCCCGTCACTGCGCCGCCCACAGCCCCTGCGGCAGCACCCCTTGCCCCACCGGCACCGCCGTCTGCGCCTGCCAACACGCCTGCTGTTGTGGCAGACACGCAGCCTGCGGAATCCACGGGGCGGACGCCTGTTACTCCCGTTGCGCGGCGAATTGCGGAACAGGCCGGAGTCTCGGTGGCGGAGGTTCAGTCGAACGTGACCGGAACGGGTCCGGGCGGTCGAATTACGCGGGGTGATGTTGAGGCATATCTGACGACACGCGCGGCTGCGCCGCCGGAACCCGTTGCCCCGCAAGCGCCCGCAGCGCCTGAGCCGGTCGCGCAGCCTGAGCCACCCGCGCAACCCGAGCCCCTGTTACAACCTGCACCTATCGCCCCGCAGACGGAATCGGCTCCTGCCGGTGGGGTCGGCATCGTTGTACCGGCGGGGTTGTCGCCGATGCGGCAGGCAATCGCGCGGCGCATGTCCTTGAGCAAGCTCACCGCGCCGCACTATTACGTCACGGTGGATATCGATATGACGCGCGCCGTTCGGATGCGCGCTGAGATCAATGAGGAGCTTGAGTCGGAAAGCCGCGTGTCGGTCAACGATCTGATTATCCAGGCCGTGGCGATGGCGTTGCGCGCTCATCCACATTTCAACGTGACGGTGCAGGCAGAGGGCATCATCCCAAACGCGACTATAGACGTTTCGATTGCGATAGCGATGGATGGCGGTGGGCTGATTGCGCCCTCAATGCCGGACATCGGCGACGATAGCTTGATCGAGATTGCGGAACGCTCCAGGGATCTGGCAAGACGGGCCAGAGAGGGGCGTCTGCGTTCCAACGAGATCAGCGGCGTCGGATTTGCCGTGTCCAATCTGGGCATGTACCAGGTGAAGGATTTTGTGGCGATCATCACGCCGCCCAACGCCGGGGCGATTGCCGTCGGCTCCGTGCTGTCGACGCCGGTTGCGAGAGATGGTCAGGTCGTGATTGCGGAGATGATGTCTGCAACCTTATCAGCGGACCACCGCGCGACTGATGGCGCGGAGGGCGCGCGGTTCATGAACGAGGCGCGGCGGCTCTTGGAGCGGCCGTCGCTGCTGCTTTTATAGGCCACCACACTAACCCTCTCTCTGGAGAGAGGGGAGATTCAAGCGGTTACGTCTGTGGGCCTTCCATTTCGATACTCTGGGTGGGGGGCGCCGCGTGGCTGTGGCCGGAGGCCATCTCTCCGGCCTGGATGAATGCATTGAGGGCCTCGAGGACAAAGTTCTGAGGTGTTAGGCCAACGTCATGCGAAAGGTCCTTGATCTGGCGGGCGAGGACGCCGCTGAAGGAAACAAGCAACCCCTCCTGGTGCGCCCACGCATCGAGCCGTTCTATCTGGTCGGGACGCATTTGGAGCAGAGTTTCGCCATCATCAGGCCGCGTCGCGCGTCCTTGCATGATGTTCACGCCACCGGGGCCCATTTCGGCCCACACATCGCCCTCGTCTGAGCGCGAGATTACGAACCGCCCCGGATAGAGATTCATTCTTCACTCCCGTCATTTAATCCGCCAAGCTTTCTGGGCTTGCACAGAGCCTACCCGCGTGGACACCATCGCGGGCCTGCCTGTATACTGCCCTAAATTGACCAGTCATCATATGGCCGCGTCTATGGAGGGTGAATATCATGATTACGCTTACTGAGTCGGCTGCTGAGAAGATTCTCGATCTGTTCAAGGAACAGGAATCCGAGGGCGCCTCGCTACGCGTCTTCGTCAAGGGCGACGGTGATGGACAGCCCGCTTTCGGCATGGCCATCGAGCCTGACCCGGGCGATGCCGATGAGACCATTGAGGCTTTTGGCGTCAAGGTTGTCGTCGACGAGGAGAGCCTGCCTTGGGTTATCGGCTCCGAGATTGATTTCATCGATAGCCTGGAGCGCACGGGCTTTACGATTCGCAACCCCAACATGGGTGGCGGCTGCGGTGGCGGTGGCGCTTGTGCCTGTGGTGGCGGCGGAGCGGAAGCCGGAGCGTGCGCCTGTGGTGGCGCCGGGGCCGGCGCGTGCGCTTGCGGCGCGGAGGAAGCAACCGCCGGAGCGACCGAGACGGCAGGACACGCCCACTAACACCCATCGCTCAAAACTGAGTACCGAAAAGAGGGGAGCCGTTGAGGCTCCCCTCTTTCTCTTTAACAAAGTCTTAAGACACTGCGACCCGGCAAGCCAAGATTTCGGGCCGTGCCGCTGTATCATGTCACCATAGGCGGCCTTGAATGGAAGGTGATATGACAATCGCCGAGACATCCATCCTGATCGTTGATGATGAACCCACTCTGCGGGAGGCGTTGACCTATTCGCTAAGTCGCGAGGGGTATTCCGTGCGGTCCGCCGCCACATCCGCGGAGGCGTTTGCCAAGATGGAGCGGCAGATGCCGAACTTCATCGTGCTTGATCTCGGCCTGCCGGATGCGGACGGTCTGGACCTGTGCCGTCAGGTGCGCAATCACAGCTCCGTGCCGATCCTGATGTTGACAGCGCGACAGTCCGAGGTCGACAAGATCGTCGGCCTGGAGATGGGCGGCGACGATTATATGACCAAGCCGTTCTCCATGCGTGAACTGCTAGCCCGCGTGAAGGCCATCCTGCGCCGCTCATCGCATGAGGCCGAGACAAAGCAGACGGACATCATCGAGTTTGGGGACATCGTCATCGACCGGCTGGCGCATCGGGTCACGCACAAGGGGCAGGAGATCACGCTCACTCCATTGGAGTTCGAGATGCTGTCGTTTCTTGCGGATAATCGCGGCATCGTGTTCAGTCGTGAAACGCTATTGGATCGCGTGTGGAAGTATTCATACCCGGAGGGGAGCCGCACGGTGGATGTTCACATGCGGTGGCTGCGTCAGAAAATCGAGGATGATCCGGCCAATCCGCGGATACTCGTTACGGTCAGGGGCGTCGGTTACAAACTGGAGGCATGAATGCCCCGGATAACGCAGGGCCGCATCGGGTTGGCCCTGTGGGGCGGCCTGATTGTTGCCCTGATCTCCATCGCC
This sequence comes from Dehalococcoidia bacterium, assembly GCA_965205915.1. Taxonomy (GTDB): domain Bacteria; phylum Chloroflexota; class Dehalococcoidia; order UBA6926; family UBA6926; genus VXMO01. The sequence goes on from OZ242191.1 coordinate 780,845, forward strand.
GCCCTTTCATGGGTTCAGCTTGGGAGCATCGGGCAGGACATCAGCGGCGACTATTACCTGGATGATGCCCGCGCGTTGGCGTACATCGTCGGCTCGCTCAATGAGCAGGACGGGTCCGGCGCAAGTAATCCCACAACAGACGCCTTACAGAGGTACGCGAACGCGACCGGCGCTTATGTATCCTTGCACGACGCCGACGGCGCGATCATTTTTGCATCGGGTGAATCAGGCAATCCGGCGCGTGAGGCAGGCGCGCAGGAGGTCCTTGCGGCGTTGGGGCCGGACGGGAGCGGCACGGCACAGCGCCTGAATCCGCTGAACGGCGTGGAGAGCGCCTGGTTCGCGCATGCCTTGCCGGACCGGAGCGGCCTTATTCGCATCGCCGTGCCATTGGACAGTGTCGGAGTTGTTGTTGAACCATACCGACGGCTTCTGTTGTACACATCAATTGCCGCGGGCATCGTCATCTTGCTGCTCTTACTTGTTGTTACCCAGCGAACGGCTGCCCCACTGAAGAACCTCGCCCGGACGCTGAGAGCCGGACGATCCCCGAACGCGGAGGACTATGCCACCGCCAACCCGGAAGTGCGAGACATCGCGCGGCTAATCGGCAGGATGACGCAAGAGGAGCGGGGTATCACGTCAGCCGTCGAGACACAGCAAACACGGCTGGTGTCGATCCTGGATAACCTCAACGTGGGCATTATCGTGCTGGCCGAGGATGAGCGTGTGTTGCTGGCGAATGCCGCGGCATCGCAGTTGTTTGGGTTCGCGCAGCACGTTGACGAGGAAACGACACTCATTGGGCTGGTGCGGGACTTTGAGGCTGCGGAGGTGGCCCGACGCGCATTGAGCGAGTTCGCAACGGCGGTTGGCGAAATCACACACGCGGGAGAGCCGGGACGAACCACGCGCCTTGTTGCGGCGCCATATAGAGAGGGCGAGGAGCGACGGGTGTTACTTGCCGCGTACGATGTGTCAGAGGAGCGACGGGCTCAGCGGCTGCGGCACGAGTTTCTTGCAAATGCGTCCCACGAGATTCGGACGCCTCTGGCCGGCATACAAGCCACGCTGGAGACGCTCGACCTGGGCGCAATCGACGACCCGGATGCCGCACGCCCCTTTGTTTCAAGCGCGTTGGTGGAGGTACAACGGCTGACGACATTCGTCGAGAGCCTGTTGGACCTCTCACGGCTGGAAATGGGATGGACGAGGCTATCGTTGCAAACGATCGCGGTTGTCGATGTCATCGACCGTTGTCTTGGAATGATGTCATCCATGGCATCGCGGGCCGGAATCGAGGTTGTTGTGGACGTGCAGCAGGGATTGCCGGAGATCAGCGCCGACGCGGGCCGGTTGCATCAGGTGATGGTGAATCTTGTGCATAACGCAATCAAGTTCACGCCTGCCGGCGGGCGGGTCACTATTTCCTCTGAGAGCAGCAACGGCTCCGTCTGGCTGCATATCAAGGACACGGGTATTGGCATCCCTCCCGAAGATGTATCGCTGCTCATGGATCGCGTGGGTCAAGGCGACGAGAGCGGGATGCGCGGTGGCGGGTTGGGGCTTGCCATCGTGCGCCAGATTGTGGAGGCTCACCAGGGCGAGGTTCGCGTCGAGAGCGAAATCGGCAAGGGTTCCACGTTTTCTCTACGGCTTCCCCTGCACGTTCAACAACCCTGACGCGCGATCCCACGCGATTCGTTTCGCCGCCTGTTACACAGGCCTGCAAGGCGGGTCACAAATTGCCGCGCGCGGGTTCGGATGGTACACTTTGCCACACAGGGCAACGAGACCCGCGCGGAATGAGAGGTGGGGCGGCAATCCCACTTTTTTTATTAGCGCCGCTCGGCGCCTGGGAGTGGTCTTGGCAGTGGAAATGAGGGGCGTATGAAGAGCGATTTCCTGCTCGCGGTAACGCAGTTGGCGACCGAACGCCGGCTGGGGCGTGACGTGGTCCTCGGAGCCATTGAGGACGCCGTGAGATCCGCCTATAAGCGTGAGGGATCTGAGTCTGACGACATCACCGTCCAGATACTACCGACAACCGGTGAAATCATCGTCACCATCAACAAAGCCGTCGTTGAAACCGTAAGCCAACCCGCCGATGAGATCGGCCTGGATGAGGCGCGCCTCATCAAACCCGGCGCCAACATTGGCGACAGGATTGGTGTAGAGGAAAGCCCCGAGGAAGCAGGCCGCATTGCCGCGCAGACCGCTAAGCAGGTCGTCATGCAGCGCCTGCGAGAGGCGGAACGAGATCAAGTCTATGACGAGTATGCGGGCCGCATCAGTGAATTGATGACCGGCGTGGTACAGAAGGTTGAACAGGGGCAGGTCGTCATCAGCCTGGGGCGAACCGAGGCAATCCTGCCGACCGCAGAATCGGTGCCAAGCGAGCAATATTATCCCCGCCAGCGGATCCGCGTCCTTCTCCAGGAAGTGGAGAAGGGCATTCGCGGGCCGAGAATCCTCGTCTCACGGGCCCACCGTGACCTGATTCGCCGGCTATTTGAGTTGGAAGTGCCGGAAATCATGAGCAATACGGTTGTCATTCGAAACGTCGCGCGCGAGCCCGGCTACCGCTCAAAGGTGGCCGTGGAGGCCCGACAAGAGGGTGTCGATCCGGTCGGCTCATGCGTTGGGCTGCGGGGCGTGCGTATTCAGAACATCGTGAATGAGTTGCACGGCGAGAAGATCGACGTGATCCCATGGAATGAGGATCCGGTGGTGTATATCGGTCATGCGCTCAGCCCGGCACAGACAACACGGGTCGAAATCACCGGTGATCGCTCCGCCCTCGTCGTAGTGCCCGAGCAGCAGTTGAGCCTCGCAATTGGGCGAGAGGGTCTCAACGCGCGGCTGGCGGCACGTCTCACGGGATGGAAGATTGACATCCGCAGCACGTCAGAGGTGCTGGCAGAAGAGGCGGAGCGCGTCGCACGCGGGCCCGAGCAGACGACTGCGACGCAACAGGTTGCCGAGGAAGAGCCTGAGGTTGACGCCATCGTGGCGGATGCCGTCAGCGTGGCTGAAGAGGCGGAAACGCAGGCTGCCGCGGAGGTCGCTCCCGCTGAGGAGGCTGCCGCCGTCGCCGCGCCGGTTGAAGCTCCGACCGCTGAAAGCGAGATACAAGAGGAGCAGGAGGCCGTCGCAATCACCGGGGAATCGGTGAGCGATGAGGCGGCTGTGGCAGAGACCGTGTCGCCTGAAGCGCCTGCTAAGACTGACAAGGACATTGAGGAAGAACTCCGCAAGCTGCAGGAGGAGGAAGAGGCGCTCCTGCGCGCGCTTGGGGAAACCAAGGGCGATTCGGACAAGGACGACAAGGAAGAGGCGGGCGAGGACGGGGAAGAGTCCCAGAGCTTCGACTTCGATGCCTTCTTACAGGAGTACCAATCAGAGCGGCCCGGCGAGACCGGCGGCGGCATCCGGTTTGCAGAGGACATTTTCCCGGAACGCGGCGGGCGTTTCCGCGGCGGGCGAGATGATCGGCGCGGCGGGCGGAGAGGCGGCAATCGCTAGACGTGACGTCAACGAGACAGCGAGAACACCAGGGCGCGGAGGCACGGCGCAGACCCCAACGCACGTGCATCGCCTGTAGGCAGACGCGGGCCAAGCATGAGCTCGTGAGAATCGTTCGCGATGTGTCCGGCGCGGTGTCTGTCGACAGCACAGGCAAGCTCTCGGGACGGGGCGCGTATCTCTGCGGCACCGAACGGTGCTGGGAGCGGGGCCTGCGCGACAACTATCTTGAACATCGTTTATTGATCGGCACGCCCCTCTCGACAGAGGATCACGACCGTCTCCGCCACGAGGCGCAGGCAGTAATTGCAAGCCGGCGGGAAGGCTAGACGGTTCTCTCCATGACTACACAGCGACGCACAGCAGTTTCCGAGGACCGGGTCCTTGAGTTGTCCCGCGCCATCACCGTGAGTGAACTCGCGGAGCAGGTGGGCGCGAACCCCGTCGAGGTGATCAAAAACCTGATGCGGATGGGCGTAATGGCGGGCCTGAATGACGCCATCGACGCCGAAGTGGCTACTCCAATCGCGCGGTTCTACGGATTCAACGTGCACCAGGCGGAATCCGACGACGCCGCGCTTGGCGAGCGGATGTCGGACACGGAGAAGACCGAGAACACTCAACCACGTCCACCGGTCGTCACCGTCCTGGGACACGTCGATCACGGCAAGACCAGCATCCTCGACGCCGTACGGAAAACGAATGTGGCCGGCGGGGAGGCGGGCGGCATAACGCAACACATCGGCGCGTACCAGGTGGATGTGAAAGGCGCTCCCGTCACGTTTCTGGACACGCCGGGCCATGAGGCGTTCACGACGCTGCGGGCGCGCGGGGCGAATGTGACGGATATCGCGGTGCTCGTGGTGGCGGCGGACGATGGCGTCATGCCGCAGACAATCGAGGCGATCAATCACACCAAGGCGGCAGACGTGCCGATTATCGTGGCGATCAACAAGATGGACGTTCCGGCAGCCGACCCTGAGCGCGTCAAGCGGCAACTCTCGGAGCAAGAGGTGCTCGTCGAGGACTGGGGCGGAGACGTTCTGAGCGTTCCCATGTCCGCGCGAACGGGCGACGGGCTGGAGAGTCTCCTGGAGTCCATACAGCTTGTCGCGGAGATTTCGGCTTTTACGGCCGATCCGGAAGTGTCGGCGCGGGGAACCGTCATCGAGGCTCGCCTTGAGCAGAACCGCGGCCCTGTTGCCACTGTGCTGGTGCAATCCGGCACTCTCAAACCCGGCATGACGGTTCTTGTGGGCACGACATGGGGCAAGATACGGGCCATGACGGATTTCCGGGGCAATCGGCTGGCGGAGGCAGGCCCTTCCACACCGGTGGAGATTCTTGGGCTTGAGGATGTTCCCGGGGCCGGAGATGTGCTGGAGGTCATGGAGGCCGATCAGGACGCTCGCTCGATAGCGGCGGCACGGGCGGCGGATGCCAAGACGGCAGACAGGCGTCAGCCCTCAAGTCTGGAACAATACGCCACGCAGATCGGCAGCGGCGACGTTCGGGATCTGAAGCTGATCATCAAGGCAGATACGCAGGGCAGCCTTGAGGCGGTGCGCAGCTCAATCTCCCGGCTCGGGAACGAGACGACGCGCCCCAATATCCTTCACGCGGACGTGGGCTCCATCACGGAGGGCGACGTACTGCTTGCGACGGCCTCAGACGCCACAATCTTCGGATTCAACTCCCGGATCGAGACGGCGGCGCGCCGTTTGGCGGACATGCGCGGCGTCGAGATTCGCAACTACGCCATTATTTACCAGCTATTGGATGATCTGGACAACGCGCTGCGTGGGCTTGCTGCTCCGTTGCTTCAGGACGTCGAGGAGGGCCGAGCGGAGGTTCGGCAGGTCTTCGATGTCCGCGGAGGGCGCATAGCGGGCTGCGTGGTTACGGAGGGTCGTGTGCGTCGCACATCACTGGCGCGCGTCCTGCGGAATAGAGAGATCATCATGGATGGACCCATCTCAAGCCTCAGGCGATACCGCGACGAGGCGCGAGAGGTGAATGCCGGACAGGAGTGCGGCATCGGCGTTCGGGACTTTTCAGACTTTGAAGAAGGCGACATTATCATGACGTACGTTCAGCAGGAGCGACCGTCCTACTAACCCCGTTCCCACATGCGCGAACGGATCGGCGCAACAGGAGGGCTCCATGTCAAGGCGCACGGAGCGCATCAATGAGCTCCTTCGCGACCATCTCAGCACGCTATTGGCGCGTGACATCAATGACCCGCGCATAGACGGCATCGTAACGATCACGTCCGTGGAAATCTCGCAGGATTTCGCGCATGCCCGTGTATGGGTCAGCGTGGTAGGCGGCCCCGAAAGCGCACAGAACACTCTCCAGGGTTTGCGGTCTGCCTCCGGCTTTCTCCAGCGGGGCCTGCTGAGCATCGGTCTACGGCGCACACCGGAGCTGGACTTCGTTATGGACGACACTATGGAGCGGGCAGACCGGATCAATCGGTTGCTGGATAGCGTGACTCCTGAACAGACACAATTGGGAACATCGGACGGGGACAGTGATGGCGAACGCTAGCCTCAATGGTTTTCTCTCGATCTGGAAGCCGCGCGGCGCAACATCCTTTGACATCGTTAAGCGCCTGCGCCGGGCCAGCCGGGTCAAGCGCGTCGGGCATGGCGGAACACTCGATCCGGCCGCGGAGGGGGTGCTGCCCATCCTGTTCGGGCAGGCGACGCGGCTCAGCAACCGCATCGAGGAACTCGCCAAGGGGTACGAGGGTGAGATCTTGCTCGGCACGGTAACCGACACCCTGGACATGGACGGAACCGTGCTTGATACGAGGCCAACGGATCACGTGACGGAACAGGCCCTGCTGGACACTATCCCGGAGTTTACCGGGGAGATTCAGCAGGTGCCGCCCATGTACAGCGCCCTCAAACACCAGGGAGAGCGCCTGTATGAGATTGCGCGGCGCGGTGAAGAGGTTCAACGGGAGCCGCGCGCCGTGATGGTCTACGGCATCGACGTGCAGTCCGTTGCCCTGCCCCGCGTGCGTTTGTCCGTGACGTGCGGGCGTGGCATGTATGTGAGGTCCCTTGCGGCGGACATAGGCGAGAAACTCGGTTGCGGCGGTGTTCTCGATGGACTCCAGCGAGTTCGCGTCGGGCCGTTCAACGAGAGCAACTCGATGACGTTGGAAGAAGCGGAGGAAGCGCTGGCCGGCGAGCGGGCATCGGAGTCGGTGGCGCCTCTTGAGACCGTCTTTCCGGGTTGGCCGGCCGTTCAGGTTCGCGCCGGATTCACGGGGCGCGTTCGCTCAGGCATGGACCTGGCGGCGGCATCCGGAGATTGGGTCGGGGTGCCGGGAGAATCCGACGAAGTCTTTTGTCCTGGGCCTGAGACGGGCAATGCTGTGGCGCTTGGACCGGACGGCTCCCTGCTGGCGCTGTTACGCCGCACCGTCGCGGGCAGGTGGCACCCGCACACGGTTTTTGGGCCGGGATAGCGTGGCATTGCCGCAATCTGTTGTGAAAAGCGTGGATGTTTGGCGACGCAACGGCGACTAGAAGCATCAGCATCTTGACACGGACACGTCGCCGCCCCTAGAGTCAATGTCACAGAGCCTAGTCGCGAGGGAAGAAAATGGCAGACACTGAAGCCTATTGCTTGAAGTGCCGAACAAAGCGCACGATCACCAACGCTACTGAGGTAACACTCAAGAACGGGCGCCCGGCCACGCAGGGAACGTGCCCTGTGTGCAATACCAAGGTTTTCCGCATCGGCAAGGGCTAAGGCCCAGCGGATTCTTTGTAAGCCTGTCCCGTGACAATTAGCGGGATAGGTCTGGTATTCGGCTCTTCAGCTTATCTACGAGTGCGCGGGGATTGTCCGTAATCGTTTTGCGCGCCACTTGATCGTCTAATCCGGCGCCTATTGCCGCGGTCAACGCGCGTTCATCGGTCAGCAGATCTTCCGGCGTGTGCGCGTCTGAGTTGACCAGTAGCATTGCAGACGTTCGCTGCGCCACCAGCGCGATGTGCCCGTTAGCCAGTGAGTGGCCACGCCGCGTCGACAGTTCCAGATAGACTCCGTTCTCAACGGCCAGCATCGCATCCTCATCGCTGATCAGGCCCGGGTGGCCCAGCACATCGACATCCGGGCAGGAAACAGCCGCGTGATTCGTACCGGGTAATACCGGCTCCACCGGCGTCTCACCGTGAACGAGGACAAGAACCGCGCCGGCGTCTCGCGCCCGCGCAGCCGCTTCCGCAATACGATTCGGTGGCAGGTGTGTCAGTTCCACCCCGGGGATGGCAAAGATACCCCACTCTTCACGCGCGATGCGGCAATCCTCAGAGAGCCGCTCAAGCAAGGGGCCAAAGCCGCCGATACCGACGTGATCCGTGATCGCGATGGCTTCGTATCCGTTGTGATGGGCGCGCCGGATAAGCTCGACGGGCGACAGCACACCATCGCTCAGGAATGACTGGGTTTGGAAATCATATACCATGGTTAACGCAAGCGTAGCACCCGCCTCCGGAACGCTACAACCGACAAGAAACGGTCGCCGCGTATTGGGGGCTTTGCGGGCCATTTGACGCGGGGCTGCTAATATGGTTACGTAATCTATTCACGTTCGCGGTGGGGGCGAGCGTGTTTTCCCTGTCTCTGTTTCGTATTGATCTGACACATTCGATTGGAGGTATCTATGGGAGACAAGATTAATGTCGCCATTGTAGGGGTGGGCAACTGCGCATCTTCACTGGTTCAAGGCATCCAATACTATCAGAACGCGTCCGATGGCGAGTCGATTCCGGGTCTGATGCACCCGCGCCTCGGCCCGTATCATATTTCGGACATCAACTTCGTCGCCGCGTTTGACGTTGGCTCAACGAAGGTGGGCAAAGACCTCTCCGAGGCAATCTTCGCCGAGCCAAACAACACCTTTAAGTTCTCGGACGTTCCGCGCACAGGCGTAACCGTTGAGCGCGGTATGACTCACGACGGGCTCGGCGAGTTTCTCTCACAGAAGATCGAAAAGGCCGGAGGGCAGACGGCAGACATCGTTGGAATCCTGCGCGAGCGGAAGGTCGATGTCCTGATCAGCTACCTACCCGTCGGCAGTGAGATGGCAACAAAGTGGTACGTGGAGCAGGCCCTTGCGGCAGGCGTCGCCGTCATCAACTGTGTGCCTGTCTTCATTGCGCGCGAGCCCTATTGGCAGCAGCGATTCGCCGATGCCGGCCTGCCCGTTATTGGGGACGACATCAAGTCGCAGGTTGGATCCACCATCGTTCACCGCGTGCTTTCACGGCTGTTTGGAGACCGCGCCGTCAAGCTGGAGAACACGTATCAGCTGAACTTTGGCGGCAATACGGACTTCTACAACATGCTGGAGTATGAGCGGCTGGTGTCCAAGAAGGAGTCCAAGACGAACTCCGTCCTGTCACAGTTGGACTTTGATCTGGACCCGGACAACATCCACGTCGGCCCCAGCGACTACGTGCCGTGGCTACTGGATCGCAAGTGGGCGTACATTCGCATGGAGGGCCGCACGTTCGGCGACGTGCCATTGAACCTGGAGCTCAAGCTTGAGGTATGGGACAGCCCGAACTCCGCCGGGGTGGTGATTGATGCCATCCGCTGCGCGAAGATCGCGCTGGATCGCGGCATCAGCGGCGCGCTCGTGCCGCCGTCGTCCTACTTCATGAAGTCTCCTCCCCTGCAGATGCGGGATGAGGACGCTCGGCGCCGACTTGAGCAGTACATCGCCAACGAGGGTGGTCCCGACGACACGCTGCCGCACATCGAGGTTCGGCTGGATCGCGAGGCCGTCCTCTAGGGGAATCCACCAGGACAGGGCAGTCGCCGGAAAGGCTGCCGTGATAGGATTAAGCGACGGTCACTCCGATGAATGCCATTGCAGATCGCGAGGCTGTGGAAGTGGCCGTGACCGAGGGGTCGCGGCCACTTCGTATTGCTCTCGTCTCCCCCTACGATTTCGCCTATCCCGGCGGCGTCACGAGCCATATCTCCGGCCTGAGTGATGAGTTACGGCGACGTGGGCACGATGTGACGATTGTTGCGCCGTCATCCAAGCCGCGTGACGACGTGGATGCTGACAACCTTGTAGTGATTGGCAGACCCATTCCGGTGCCGACGGCCGGTTCGATCGCGCGCATCACACTATCGCTAACCCTGGGCAAACATGTGCGACCCTTGCTGGAGCAAGGCGATTTCGACGTTGTGCATCTGCATGAGCCGATGACCCCTACCCTTCCACTGACGTTCCTGCGTCTGGCGTCCGGCCCTGCAATGGTCGGTACGTTCCATGCGTACGCGGAGCGACGGCGCGCGTTGGGGCTGTCGCGTTTCTGGCTGCAGAGATGGGCACGGCGGCTGGATGAGCGCATCGCCGTTACGGAGCCCGCGAGACAGTTTGCCAATCGCTACTTCCCGGGCGACTACACGATCATCCCGAACGGCGTCGACACGGACGAGTACGCGAACGCGACGCCTATGCCCACGTACCAGGACGGGAAGCTCAACATCCTGTTCCAGGGCCGCATGGAGAAGCGCAAAGGGTTCCCGCACATGCTGCGGGCTTATGCGCAGGTGCGGTGGCAGTTCCCGAATTGCCGGCTGCTGGTCGTAGGACCGGGGAGCATGGACAGGGAGAGCGCGCGGGTCATCGGCGAGCGGGGACTTGAGGATGTCCATTTCGTCGGTTACGCCTCAAATGAGGATCTGCCGCGTTACTATCGGACGGCTGACATCTTCTGCAGCCCTGCCCTCGGCAATGAAAGCATGGGCATCGTCCTGATACAGGCGATGGCGGCGGGACGGGCGGTCGTCGCATCAGATATAGCCGGGCATCGCTCCGTCATCACGAACGAGAACAACGGCCTCCTCGCCGACCCGCAGGATGAAGAGGGCTTTGCCGCAACGCTGATTCGGCTGTTACGTGACGCAGACCTTCGCAGCACGATTGCCAACACGGGCTCAGAGACCGTCGCCCGATACCATTGGCGCGTCGTCGCCGACGAGGTACTGGAAGTCTACGGCCGCGCGCTGGAACGCCGCTCGCACAAGATTGTGGGCATCGAATCTCTCGCGGCGCGCGGCCCTGCCAACGGCTCCTAGCTCCTTCGGCGAAAGACCGCTTTGCATCTCACCGGCCACGTCCGCTTGACTAAGTGAGCAATTCGGCGGATTGTGGACACGTTAGACTGGCAGTCAGGAGAGGGGATGAGATATGTCTAATCCACTACAGGACCTCCGCAATCTGGGCCAGTCTTTCTGGCTTGACTACATCGACCGGGGTTTGCTCGACACCGGCGGCCTGAAGCGACTTGTCGAGGAGGACGGGCTGCGCGGCGTGACCAGCAACCCGAGCATCTTCGAGAAAGCCGTCGCAGGCAGCACACTCTATGACCAGGCGCTATCCACATACATGGCCGCGAATCCCGGCATCAGCGCCAAGGATCTATTCGAGCACGTTGGCATCCGCGACATTCAGGATGCTGCGGACGTTCTGCGCCCTGTCTACGACGAGTCCGGCGGCGCCGATGGGTTCGTTTCACTTGAGGTCTCGCCTCATCTGGCATACGACACGGAGAGGACGATCGCCGAGGGCCTAAGGCTGTGGGCCGAGGTGGATCGGCCAAACCTGATGATCAAGGTGCCCGCTGCGCCGGAGGGCTTTCCTGCGGTGGAAGAACTGATCGCCCGGGGCCTGAACGTCAACGTGACGTTGATGTTCTCACTTGAACAGTACGAGGCCGCCGCGAGGGCCCATAACCGCGGCCTCGCCCGACTGGCAGACCCAACTCGCACGGCGTCCGTTTCCTCGTTCTTCGTGAGTCGCGTTGATACGAAGGTCGATGCGCTACTGGATGAAATCGGCACAGATGCGGCGCTTGCACTGCGCGGGCGGGCAGCCGTGGCGAATGCAAGGCAGGCGTATCAGCTGTCGTTGAGGCTCGCCGAGGAGCCGGAGTTCGCGGCGCAGGCGGCGCGTGGCGCGCGGCCACAACGACTGCTGTGGGCCAGCACCAGCACAAAGAATCCCGACTACCCCGAGACGATGTACGTGGACGATCTTGTGGGGCCAAACACGGTCAACACGATGCCGCCGGCGACTGTTGAATCGTTCCGCGCCGTGAGTGACGTTCGTTCGACGATCGCGGACAACCCGGAGGAGTCGGCGAAGACGCTGGCGGATATCGCGGCGCTTGGTGTGGATTTCCAGAAGGTTCACGCGGAGTTGCTGGATGAGGGCGTCGACGCGTTCGTCAAGGCGTATGTCCAGTTGCTGGAGGCGGCGGAGAGCAAAGCCAGGGCGGCTGCGGGCCTGGCAACGGCGCGGAGCTAGCCCTCCCGACGTTCACGGCGACTCCCCCGGCCTGTGTCGAAAATGGTTGGGCAACCGCCGACGACCAATCGGCTTGTGAGCGCTCCTTGTAAACGCCAACTCCGGTCTCCGGCCTCGTGTGCGATAGACAACGTTGAGCGCTTGTCGTTCACCGCTAGACTGAATACATGCCCCTGTAGCTCAGAGGATAGAGCATCGGTTTCCTAAACCGAGTGTCGGCGGTTCGAGTCCGCCCAGGGGTACTTGCTTTCGCCTGTACGACAATTGTATGACTCTGGTTTGACTGTGGTTAACTGATGTGGCCTCCGATATGTAGAATCACGACATCGCTTGCTTGGCAATTCATTACCCCGGCAGAGTTTCCGTTTCCGGTTGGCGAACCGTCCGGACATCACGTTAACGTTGCGATCAGACGTTGACTAACCTTGCAGTCAGACGCACCTAAAACTTGCAATCAGCCGAGGGCTAACGTTACAATCGGACGATGCAACAAGCTCCGCTCTATTCTCGATATTCCGAACAGCCTCTGTTAGAGGCGTTGTCCGACTCACCGGCCGTCCTGATTCACGGCCCCCGACAGTCCGGCAAAACCACGTTGGCTCGCTTGGTGGGAGATCGTCAGGGATACCACTATGTCAGTTTTGATGACGACGTTGCCCGTGCCGCTGCCGAGTCTGATCCGGCAGGCTTCGTACGCCGCCTGGGGGAACGGGCGGTACTTGATGAGGCGCAGCGCGTCCCCAATCTCTTCACTGCCTTGAAGCAAGAGATCGATGCAAGGCGCACTCCGGGACGATTCCTGCTCACGGGTTCGTCGCAGGTTCTGCTTGTGCCAACTCTTTCCGATTCCCTAGCCGGCCGTTTGGAGCTTCTGCGGTTGCATCCTCTGTCTCAGGGCGAAATCCATGGCGGAATACCCAATTTTCTGGACGACCTGTTTCGGGGGGCGTTTGCCACGTCGAATTTCGCCCCACTTGGTGACGACCTTGCGACGCGCATTACGGATGGTGGTTATCCTGCCGCGCTGGCCCGGTCCACGCCACGCCGGCGGTCAAACTGGTACCGGAATTTCATTGACACCCAGCTCCAACGGGATGTTCGGGACATGGCGAGGATCAGCTCGCTGGACGCCCTGCCCCGCCTGCTCACCGCCACGGCTTCCCAGACCGCTCGACTCTTCAATCTCTCGGATATGGCAAGCCCCTTCCAATTGAGCCGCCCTACTATCAGCGACTACATCACGCTCCTGGAACGGCTTTTTCTCATTGACCGGCTGCCGCCATGGCATGCCAATCAGTTGCGCCGCCTGATTAAGTCACCAAAGCTCCACATTGGGGACACCGGCCTCGGATGCGCCCTGATTGGTGTCGGCCCCCGTGATCTTGCGGAGAATCGCGATCTGCTCGGCCAGTACGTGGAATCGTTCGTGCTCCAGGAATTGAAACGCCAGGCCGTCTGCCAGGAGACGCCCCTCCAGTTCTTCCACTACCGCGACAAGGACCAGGCGGAGGTCGATATTGTCATTGAGCGGGGGGGGCGAGAAGTGGCCGGTGTTGAGGTGAAGGCTGCTGCCACCGTAACGCCGTCCGACTTTCGCGGGTTGCGAAAGTTGAAGAAGGCTGCGGGGAATCGTTTCGTGGCCGGGGTGGTCGTCTATGACGGCGAGATTAGCGCCGGATTCGGCGACGGCATGTTTGCCGTGCCCATTCGATGCCTACTGGATGGCCGATTCGTCGGACTGGGTTCATTTGTCCTGGGCAGGGATCGACTCGGAGCCTAGCGCCAGGTTCGCTGCCTCTTCCTGTCCATCGCCGCGCTCGGGTCCACGCTTAGCGAGAAAGTTCGCAATACAGTCCGCCCAGGGGTATTTGCTTTGTTTAGTTCTTGTTCGCTCAAGTTGCCACTGATGCGTATTGCAGAGGCATAGGTTGGGTGGCACGTTCCCGCAGAGCGCTGCTGCACTCTCTGCTTGCCTGCCGGGGAATGATGGTGGTTCAATGTCTTCAGCCACAGGCAAGGAGCCACACATGCAATTAGAAGGACGCCGCGCCATCGTAACCGGTGGCAGCCGGGGAATCGGCTACCAGATCAGCAAGATCTTTATTGAGGAGGGCGCCCGCGTACTCGCGGTATCGCGAGACCCGGCAAAGCTCGCCGGCGCGAGGGCGGAGCTCCCCGGGCTTGCTACTCTGGACGCCGATGTTTCCACGCCGTCCGATGTCGACCGCATCGTCGCGTGGGCTGAGACCGAGTGGGGCGCTGTCGACATCCTCGTGAACAACGCCGGCGTCCTCTTCGGAGATGAGCCCGGCCTCACAACGGGACCCGACGACTTCCTTCTTTCTACCCTTCAAGTGAACGTCTTTGGCGCGTACTCCTGCACCAAGCGGCTGCTGCCGTTGCTTCTTGAATCGAGCGACCCCCGCATCGTCAATGTTGGGTCAATGTCCGGCATGCTTGGCCCCAACATCCGGAAATCATACGGCGTGTCCAAGGCGGCTCTGCACGCCCTCACCCTCGCCACCGCCAATGAGTTGCGCGGCAAGGTTGCGGTGAACGCATTGGCGCCGGGCTGGGTCAAGACAGATATGTCACCCGACGGCCCCGGGGACCCCCGTTGGTCGGCAGAAGGAGCGCTCTCAATCGTGACGCGACCTGCAAATGTGACCGGCAAGTTCTTCTACGGCAAACGCATTCGCGCATGGACGCCCGTTCATCGGCGTAAAGAACCTTTGGCGGACCATTACCCTGGCGGAGTTTTCCGGTCAAGGGATCGTTAGACACCCTGGCGCGATCGCCCACTATTGGCCGGGGTCCGGTCTACGACGAATTTGAAGGTTCGCAAAGCAGGCCTGTCACGTGAGCTTTTCTGGCTACCCGGTCTTCGATTAGGCCCGTCTGCGCCGCCATGCGATCAGGGCCACTAGCGCTGCCAGAAATGCGCCTAGCGCAACGATGATGATGGCCTGCCCAATCCCTGCTGGCTCATCCCCGGCCTCTCCGTTACCCAGGGAGGCACTGTCTGCCGTGGGTTCCTGCCCGTCCGGCGCCTGGGATTGCGCCGGCCGAAACGCGCTGCCGCCGCCCGATGACGCAAGTTCAGGAATGACAGCGGCAGTCGGAGTTGATGTTGCCCCCTGGGTGGGTGATGGACGCGGAGTTCCGGTCGCAGTGAAAAACGGCTCCGGTGTAGGAGTTGACGTTGGAGTGGGCGCCGGCGCGACAGTGGGCGTGAGCGACGATTCAAGGATCTTTCCGACGCTGTGCCCATCCGAGTAAAAGACGGTAATGCGGAGCAACAAGCCGACATCCCTGGTCGATGGCGTGTACAACGATGCGGCCATGCCGGACGGCGCGTCATCGTTGACCGCCGTGGCCGCGGCAACATCGTTGACGGGTGTCCAGCCATCGCCGTCACTTGAGACAAACCACTGCCAGACAATGTCCTGCAGATCACCGTCCGGGTCTGCGAGTGCAGCAGTTACCGGCTCGCCAACAACAACTTGCTCGCTATCAATAGTCAATATCCCCTGTTCGTCAACATTTGTGATCCGAATGGTCACATCGCGCGAAATGTTTTTCAACTGATCCAGCGCATTCACAGTGACCTGATATATGTTTCCGCCGGCCGCGCTCAGCGGGTTTTCATAGTCCGGGGGCGACAGAAACGTCAGGCTCCCGTCTTCTCCCAGCGCCAAGAGTTTGGCGTCCCGCCCACTGAGGGACAGCTCAGCCACACGCCCTTCCGGGCTGACAGCCGAATAGGCGCCCAGGATAATCGACCGGTTCTCTTCCGCTACAACGTTGAATGGCCCGCTCAACACGGGGGGCTCATCCACATCGACGATTCTTATCGTGACTTCGATGCGCGCCTCATCGCGGCTGTCTGAGACCACAACGTCAATGACATACAGCGCTCGGGTCTCGACATCCAACAGCGAGCGGGTGCGAAGTTGTCCTGTGTCCCTATCAATATCGAAGTGGCGGCTGTCGTCGCCCTCAATCGAATAACGCAACCTGTCATCATCGCGGTCGCGTCCCTCGACCGGGTCTTCGATTTTCTGCCCCGGTTCAGCTGACTCGAGAACCCAGCGCGTCGTTGATTCATCCCTAAACGTCGGTGCTCTGTTCCGGTCTCTCGATGGCGGCGGCGGAGGGGGCGGCGGCGGTGGTGGGGGTGGCGGAGGGGGCGGCGGCGATGGTGGGGGTGGGGGCGGGGGTTGCTGAACGTTAATGACGACATCAATCGCCTTTGAACTTCCGTGTGGGTCCGTAGCAGTGACGGACAGGCTAAATCGCGATTGGGTGGCGTAGTTGAATTGCATGGCGGCCTTCCGGAAAATCCGGCCTGATTCGTCAATCGTGAACCGGCCGGCGTCTGTTCCACCAAGCGTATACGTCAGCGAATCACCATCGGGATCAATTGCCGCAACGATGGCCAGTACATCTGTAGACTCCGCATCATCCATTACCGTCACGGTGGTATCCGTGGTGGCCGGAAACTCGGGCGGGTAGTTCGGGAAAGCTCGCAGGATCTTATCCGTTCCGGATCCATTCGACGTTGTAATGTAGAGCGCGCCGTCCGGGCCAATGACGGGAGAGCGCAGCCGACCTTCGGTCCGATCGAGCGCCGCAACCGTCTTCTGTTCGACCAGCTGTCCATCGGCGTCGAAGGTATAGAGACGGAGCCGCCGATCCTTGAGTGTCGCGACGGCGAGTTTGCCTTCTTTGCCGCCCCACCACTCCCCGCGCAGGAACACCCCGCCGCTTGTCGCGATGGTGGAGGCGCCTGAGCTCCATTTCGCAGGAACGGCATTCGGAAACTTCATCAGGTCCGTCATCGGAACAACCTGGTCGTAGGAGGGGCCGGGATCCCAGCCATAATTGCCGCCGGGCACAAGCAAATTTATCTCATCATCCCTGCCCGGCCCGTGTTCAACGGCCCACATCTGCCGTGTGCCGGGACGCCAATCCAGTCCCTGCGGATTCCGATGCCCAAACGTGTAGATGAGCGGATAGACAGGGTACGGGTTGTCCGCAGCGCCGGCGCCCGTCACGGCATCAACCCGCAACACCTTGCCCGCCGGTGAAGTCTTGCTTTGCGGATTCGCCTCGTCGCCGGCGTCTCCCGTTGTTATCCACAGGTAGCCATCAGGACCGAAGCGCAGTCGGCAGCCACCGTGGAATCGCGCTGTAGGTATTCCGCCAACCAGAGGGTCTGCCACCCGAGTCGCAGTTGACCATGTCGCATCGATTGTCCATGCGATGACCTGAACTTCGGGGCCTGTATGACCCTGGCAGGTGTAGAAACGGCGGTTGGTGGAAAAATCCGGATCCACGACGATTCCCATTAGCCCGGTCTCGCCGGACGAATACTTGTCGCTGAAATCGGCCGTTATTTGGCTTTTCTCCCCGCCCGAAGGGACTGTGTACAGGGCGAACCTTCTCTCGGTGAACAACATCGTGCCATCGGGCGCAAACGTGAGGTCCCACGGAATCGTTAGATCGTCGACGTGGGTTTCATAAACTATCCTGGACGACGTTGCCGCGGCGATCACGGAATGGACCGACTGCGCCTGCAGAGTTCGCCCGCTCCCTATCTCGTCTTTATACGTGGCCGACACGCGCAGCAGCGCGCCACTATCGGTATCGGTGGGCATGTAGGAGTCCGCATCGGCGCCTGTTATTGGGATCCATGACGCGCCTTTGTCATTTGACAGCTCCCATGTCCACGTCTGTCCGGTGACTCCACCATCGGGGTCATGCAGGATGCCGGTTACGGCGGAGCCGGAGCGGGGGCGCTCAGGGTACACGGAGAGAGACCCCGATTCATCGACATTCGTGAGCGCAATTGTGATGCCAAGTGAGGCTGAGCCTCCGTTTCCGTCATCCACATTCACGGTCACGTTGTGCGATGTCCCGGTCTCGTAGTTGAGCATGACACCGGCGCGCCGAATGGCTCCGCTTGAATCGATGGTGAATGCCGGGGAGTCGGTTCCGGAGAGTGAATACGTCAGTGGGTCGCTGTCCGCATCCGTCGCGGCAACCGTCGCAATGGTAGCCGTTTCGGTCTGATCCTCCGCCACCGTGTACATCGTTGGCGTGGTAGCGGGAAACTCCGGTTCATTATTGGGGTTTTGGGCGGTTACGAGGGCACTTGTCGTGGCCACGACAAGTATAATTATCGCCAAGAAGACCACCAGCGGCGGCGCGTGCATAACTGATTATATCGTTCGAAAAGCACCCCCCCCCATGGGGGATTATCTGCCCGGAGAGTTGACCTCATGCCGTCGCCACCGACGGGCGGCCACAGGTGGGCCAAGTGGAAGTGGTCTGCGCCTACTAATCGCCGGTGTCACACCACACTCAGTGAGAAGGTTCGCAGTCCTGTCAGGTGTACCGACCTTGATGAGATGGGAACTCTTCTTGGCCAGGTCCGTATGGTTTGCGCGATCATTGGTTGATGCGCAGGAGGAGGGGGCCGCCCTCCGGTTTCCTGGGAGAATGTCCCTCCGGTAAGCAATGTTCTCGGTAAAGTAACGAGTGATATGATACGCCGGTGGACAGCAGGCGCTCGCTCCGCCTCCCCTCACGCTATAGAGTCATGGAGATGATTGATGAACGCATCCTCGACGGTCATTCGGAGTTCATCAATCATCTCATTGGTGATAGTTCTGCTACTCCTCGCATCCGCGTGCGCAGCGGGACCCACTCCCACGCCGGAACCCGAGATGTCGGTCGAGGAAGTGCTGGAGCGGACGTCGGCGCATTTGGTCTCTTTCCAGACGGCGAGGTTCCAAATGATCGATGAAATGGAATCCGGCGCGAAGTTCTTTGCACAGACGTTGAAGAGCGTCGACGGGCACGTACAGGCGCCGAACAGGACGCAAATGGTGGTGGACGTGGAATCTCCAATAATGGGGTTCCTGGAAATCGGTATTGTGGCGATCGGTGACTCGGCGTTCATGCAGTTCTCATCGGGCGCACAGTGGGCTCCCCTGCCGCCGGAGCAGGTTCCGTTCAATTTCACCGGCTTGGGCATCACCCTGAGCGAGATGCTCCCCAAGATCCAGAACGTTGAATTTGCGGGCCGGGAGTCGCTGGGAGGCTTGCCGACGATTCGGATTGAGGGGAATCTCATGTCTGAGGACCTGTCAAACCTGATCACGTCGGCGGATCCGGGCCACCCGATCGACCTGACAGTATGGGTTGGCGAGCTTGATCAGAGTGTGCGGCAGATCAGGATAGCCGGAAACGTGTTCAATGACGACGCGCCGGGCACAAGTCGCCTGATCATTCTTTCTGAATACGACCAACCTGTTGATATCCAACTTCCGGAGATCGCCTCCGGGCCGTGAACGCTGTCAGGTCCCGCCTAACTTCGCTGGGTTCATCCCAATCGGTCGTCCTGACAATCATTTGCCTGGGCGTATTCTCGACTGCGCTCGATCAGACGGTGGTCATCGTTGCGTTACCCACGTTGATGGTGGAATTGGAAGTCCCCCTCACGGACCTGGATACGGCAACATGGATCATAACCGGGTACCTGGTTAGCTATACCGTTGCCATGCCGTTGGCAGGGCGTCTGTCCGATGTCTATGGCCGCGTGCGGATGTTTCAAGCGGCGCTGCTTGTGTTCGCCATCGGATCGGCATTTGTGGCATTAGCGCCGAATTTCCAGTGGATCGTGGCCGCGAGGGTGATACAGGCAGTCGGAGGCGGCGCGACGGTTCCCATCGGTTTGGCGATGGCCGTGGCGGCGGTTGCGCCGCGCAACCGCGGATTGACACTCGGACTCGTTGCCGCCTCGGCCGAGGCGGGATCCGTCCTGGGGCCCCTCTATGGAGGCGCGATCATCGAGTGGGTTGGCTGGCGGTGGATATTCTGGCTGGATGTGCCCCAGAGCTTGCTCCTGATTGTGCTCCTGGCTATCCTGCCGAACCGCGCCAATCGCGCAGCCAAAATGGACTACGTTGGGGCGCTTACGCTGGGAGCGGCCCTCACGGTCCTGACGATTGCGCTGTCACAAAGGGAGATCTTCTCGGCAGAGTCCATCGTCCCGTACACGATGGTCGCGCTCGGCATCGGCCTGATTGGCCTGGTGATCGTGGTGGAGAGACGCACCGTGCAGCCCCTGTTCGCGTCGTTCCTCTACAGCTCCAGGGCCTTTGTATCTGCCAACATGACACAATTCTTCGTGGGAGTCGCCCTGATCATTTCACTGGTTGCCGTTCCTCTCATGGCCAACACCGTCATGGAGAAAGGGGCCTGGGAGAGCGCCCTCCATTTGGTACGTCTGACGGCCGCCATACCCGTGGGGGCGGTGGTCGGCGGCTACATCCTGCGCTGGACGGGGGTGACACCCGTAACCGTCACCGGCCTTGCGTTCATTGGAATAGGCTTGCTGTTCATGAGTGGATGGGAAACGGAGGTGGAGGAGTTCAGGTTGACGGCGCCTCTTGTCATGGCGGGGCTGGGGTTCGGGTTGGTCATCCCACCCATCAGCGTCACCGCCCTGAGCGCAGCGCCCAGTCACTATTGGGGCGCGGCGGCCTCATTGGTCACGGCATCACGAATGGTGGGCATGGCGCTGGGTCTCGCGGCCCTGTCCGCCTGGGGCATTGAGCGTTTCTATAGCCTGACCGCCGACGTGACGATAGGGGCAACGTTTGAGGCGACACAGGCTCCGCTGATAGATGCCGGAGTGACCGTGTTCCAGAACCTCTTTATGATCGCGGGGTTCCTTGCCCTGGTGGCCATTCTGCCGGCACTGCTAATGAGAGTGGAGGATGTCGAAGAGACGGAGGGGCTCGTCGATACCGTGCCCGATCAAAACCTAACATGGTAAAATGTATGTACTGGAAACTTGTGGGGAGGGGGATAACGGCGTCGTCCCGATTTCCCAGGTGGGTTCTCTTGTCGGCCGGGAAGTCGTCACCCTGAGAACCCAGGTTAGGAATGGTGACCAATGACAAACAGTCGCAGTGTGCCAGAGGATGCGCCGATTCCCTCTCCGTTTCCTGAGGGATGGTTTTTCATTGCAACCCGCCAGGAAATCGAGAAGGCGAAGCTCTTCCATAGGGAATGGATGGGAGAGAAAATCATCGCCTGGACTGACGCGGGCGGGCGCATCTGTCTGGCCGAGGCCTTTTGTCCTCACCTCGGCTCCTCTCTAGCGCCGGACGTGGGTGGACGCGTCTCCGGCGACCGGCTCATCTGTCCGTTCCACGGCTTTGAATACGACACCACCGGCCAATGCGTCAACACCCCCTATGGCGACCCGCCCCCAACTGCGAGACTTCGCGTCTTTCAGACGCAGGAGCACATGGGCCTGATCTTCGGCTGGTGGGGGATCGACGGGCGTCCGCCACAATGGCCGATGCCGGACGAGCCGGCGGAGAAAGAGGGCTGGAGTTCACTGGAGCGCAGAAGTGTCCGCTTCGCCGGCCATCCGCAGGAGATAACAGAAAACGCCGTTGATTTCTCCCACCTCAACCACGTCCACGGCTTTGGCGATGTCAACCGCGCCGCGCCGCTCGTCATAGAGGGGTGCCGTCTCGAAAGCCGCTTCGACTTCAAGATTGTCAAGAGCATCGCCAAATTTGGAGGAATCACACTCGATACCTCTGCCGCGACAATCGTGCATGGGCTGGGCTACTCAATCGTTGAAATCCGTGAACACTCAATCGGGATGGACTTGCGTCTGTGGGTTCTCGCGACGCCTGTAGACGGAACACTCGTTGACCTGTCGCTGTTTTCACAGGTCAAGGAGATCAAAAAACCGAAGCGACGTTTGGCGGGTTTGGGTTTTCTCCCGCTGCGGATGCGCGCCCCACTCATGAATAAGCTCATCGCGACCTACCAGATCAAGGATGTCAAGAAGGACGTCATTATCTGGAACCGCAAGAAGTACCGATCCCGGCCACGCCTCTTCCGGCTGGACGGCGACATCATGCCCTATCGCAGGTATTGCCGACAGTTCTATCCTGAAGCGCAAGTTACGGCGAATTCTGTTCAGGACAATGCAAAAGAGGAAGCGCGATAAACACTCAGACCGGGAGTGAGTGGATCGTTCACATCCTCCATTTCTATCTTCTCCCAGGCAAGGAGAGGAGAATTTTGCCATGAACAACCTGCTTGGCACACTGAGTCGGCTGGTCACGGCCCGCCCGTACATCACGCTCATCGTCCTCCTTGGCATTACTGCGGTTATGGCTGCGGGTACGAATTTTCGAGCTCCGCCGACGGAAGGCGCCAGCGTCGACTTCCTTCCGCCCGGGCACCCCATTGCCGATGCGGCGGAAGAAATAGACGAGTCGTTTGGGGATTCCAGCCGCGTCAGCGTCGTAACCATCATCTTTCGCGGGGAGGCGCTCACGCCTGAGGGCCTGGCGCAGATGGGCGACCTCATTAGAGAGGTGATCACCGACCCGGCCGTCGGCCCATTCCTCACGACGGATAACCCTGTTGTCGCGCCCGCGTTCCTTGTCAACGCCGTTCTACAAGTGGACGACCTGGGGTCCGTTTCACAGGCACAAATCGACTCCGCCCGCAACGCCCCGGGCATCGGAGAGGCCATCGACGCGATGACCGGAATCGACGAGAACGGCACGCCGATCGCCATAGCCAATATCCGCCTGACCAATACGGACGATGAGAGAGTAGCGGACGCTGAACGCAGGATCTATGAACTGGCAATCGGGAATGAAGGTCCGCTGCAGGTGAGCAGCATCTCGCCGGTGATCGTTGAGGATGAGTACACGGAGGCCACGGAGTCCGGATTGGGGCCCTTTATCGGGCTGGCGCTTGTACTTATAGCTGCTCTGCTCCTGCTCTTTACGCGCACCGTGTCAGACATGTTGTTGACGCTGGCGGGGCTTATCATTTCAATCACATGGGTTGTGGGAGCGGAAGGCTGGTTGGGACCGAAGGCGTTGGGCGTGATTGGCCCTCCCAGCTCGCTTACCTCCATGGTGCCTGTCATCATCATCAGCCTTACGGTTGACTACGCCATCCAGGGAATCTCTCATTACCGCGAGCAGAGGGTTGAGGGTCTGCCTGTTCTGGAAGCCGTGCGAACCGGACTGCGAAACGTCACGATTCCGCTCATGCTGGCTGCTATCACGACAATCGTCAGCCTGTTGGCAACGCTGTTCTCACCAATCGGAGTGATTGGCGACTTCGGCATCGTCGCGGGACTCGGCGTAGGCATGAGCCTGCTCGTGATGCTAACTCTGATTCCGGCGGGGCGGACAATCATCGACCGGCGGCGAGAGGCACGGGGCAGATTGGCTCCGCCACGCCCGATGTCCAACGCATTGCCTGGAGTAGACCGGGTGGCAGAGACTCTGGGCAAGTGGGTTACACAAAGGCCGGCGCCGTACATCATCGGCGTGATCCTGGTGACCGTCGCACTTGGGTTCGCCGCCACAGACCTGAAATCTGAATTCAGCATCCGCGACATCCTGCCCAAGAATGGGAGTGTCGTGGAAGACATGGATACCCTTGACGCAGCAGTCGGCGGATCGACGGAATTGGCCAGCCTCTTGATAAGGGCGGAGGTCACGGATGGACGGACGCTTCTGAACCTGCACGACCTCACTTCTGCTTTCGAGGACGAACAGCGACGTCCCGGAGTAGTGGCGGGACCGCTCCAGCGATCATATGAAGAGCTCGTTCACGACTGGACTGATGACAGCGGAGAGCCCGGTGACAAGTATGACCCGGAGTTGGATGCGCTGTTCGCTGAAGCCTCGCCCGGAGTGGAACTGGACCCGGCACTCATGCAAGAGTTCGTCAACAGGCTTCTCCCAATGGAACCGGAGCTATCGCGATTCCTGGTCAATAACGAGAGCGGCGTCGATGTAATGCTGCTCCAGTTCCCAACCTACCTCGGCAATCCTGCGGAAACGAGGATGATCCAGGAAGAAATTGAGGGGTTCTGGTACGGGGAAGACGACGATGTCACGGCCATTTCCAACGAAATCGTGGGGATAGCGGTCACTGACCAGATTACGGACCGCCAAACGGAGGCAATCGGCACAACCATTGCCATTGCCCTGGGCATTCTGGCCATCTTCTTCTGGGTGACGCTGCGCCAGCCCGCGCTTGGATTCATTGCCGTTGCGCCAATCGTTCTCGTCCTCGTATCTGTGTTGGGCACGATGGCGCTGCTGGATATTCCCTACACACTGATCACTTCGATCATCACAGCGCTATCAATCGGTATCGGAGTGGACTACACCATCCACGTCATTCATCGCTATAGGGAGGAGTATTCCCACTTACGGAACCCGGAAGAAGCGGCGATCCGAACCCTGTCGACGACAGGATCCGCGCTGTTGGGCTCTGCAATGACAACGGCGTTGGGCTTCGGTGTCCTGATAGCATCACCGCTGACCGCGGCCCAGCAGTTTGGCATCACCGCGACCATAACCATCGTCTATTCCCTGATCGTTTCCATCTTCGTTGTGCTGCCTGCAATGGTGGTCTGGGGCGCGTTCCAGAACATGCGGCTGCGCTCGGCGGTTCAGCGCTGGTCGGACGATCTCGACGTGGAGATTGACGCCGTGCATCGGCGCTACGAGCAGGGATCCTAGAGGTCGCCCCGCCTTTCCGTGACGACAAATTTCAGCTTCTTGTGCGGCTTCATTGACGGAAGCGGGGTGATCTTTAGCTTCTTCTTGAACTTCTCCGGAGACACGTCAAACGTGAAGTGTCGGGCGATCATCAGCACGTTGATCGCCAGTTGCAACTCCATCCAGCGATTGCCGAGGCAGATGTGGGTGCCCAGGCCGAACGGGGCGTAGCCTGGGCTATGATGCTCATTCCGGGGCGGCAAGTACCGGTCTATGTCAAATTTTGTCGCATCCGGGAAGGCATCGTCCATGTAGTGCGCGGCCGACTGCGCAATGTGTACCCGTGTGCCTATCTTCAGTTCATACCCTTCCACCACACACGAATTCATGACGTTTCGCACAGACATTGGAACTATGGGATAGAGGCGCATGCACTCCATCAGGAAGCGGCGCGTGATGTCGATGGCTGCGGGACTAATGTCGTCGCCCGTCGGATCTCCGTTCTCAAATAGAGCATCTGCCTCACGTCGAATCTCCGCATGAAGCTCCGGGTGTGTCGCCATAGCGTACAGGCAAAAGGCCATCATATCGCCCACGTAGACGCTGGCAATCAGGGCTGCGGAAAAGGCGAAACGCAGATTGGACTCCGGCAGGAACTGTGGATCACTCGCGTGCAGGCTGAGGTAATCATCAACGAGATCCCGAGGCTGGTCTGCCCGCTGCGCCGGCGTATGACCGCCCTGCACCCGCTCCATCAGAACGTCGATCAGCTTCTCTCGTCGCCTCATGCCCGGGGTTTTCAGCATGAACTTGGGCATAACCTTCATGATGTGAACGCTAAGCGCACGTTCTTTGTATTTGACGAGATCATCGATGAGATCCTGCGAATCGACGCCGACAAAGAGCGGGGAGACCTGCGCGTTGATCATTCGCCGGGACATGCTCGTTGCGGGGAGGGCGTCCCCAACCTTCCAATCAGCCATATATGCGCGGGCATTCTCATATATTTTCTCAAGCTGGCCTTCAAGTCGCGTGCGGGAATACGCCGGCTGCAAGGACTTCCGAAGCCGGAAATGGTCCCCCCCGTCCAGGGCCGGCAGGACGCCGGACGCGCCATATGCCTGCTCAAAATCATAGAAATAATCTTTCGCCCGGAGATACATGCGACCCTGCCGATGCGCCCAGTAGTTAGTTTCGGGGCCGGCCAGGAACACCAGGGGCTTCACAAACGGCGGGCGAATCTGAAAGGCAGGGCCATATTTCTCTGCGATATCCGCGAACAGCGCAGGAATGTTACCGCTCCGCAGATGCCGATTAAACAAAACTTTTCGCAGCGGCACGGTCGGGATGGTCCTGGTTAGGCCGGAATGCCTCAATAACGGCCCGGCGAGGTTCTGTGAGACGGCGTCTGCAATCGACCGTCCGATCACATCCAACCTACAGATGAATGCAATACGCTCCTCATCTTCAGCCTCAAGCGGGAAGATGAAGCGGAATAAGTCACACGTGTTGACCAGGCAAACGATGATGATGTCGCGCGGATCCGGGATTTCACTGCTGAAAATCACCCTGGCAATTCGATTCTTGACGAACTCAGCCGCGCTGTCGTCCGAGGCAATACCACCGAGCCTGCCGGTCAGGGAACTCCGAGCCAGCGTCCAGAAGTCGCCGTCATGGTGCTGGAGTATGTTCATCTCCACAAGACGATCCAGGGTTACATCAATGATTGATTCCGCGAGGGGCGCGAGCCGCTCAATCCAGTACTGAGTGTTGTGCTGATTCGGCTCGGCTGCTATTTCCCTAAGCACGGGATCAAGACCGGAGTGGCCCGTTTCCGTTGAGTCCACGAGGAACAACGACTCAAGATCGGTGTCGATGCGTTGCATAAGCGACAGTTCCGCAAGCGCCGCGCCGACGACGACACAGTTCAGATTCCAGCCCGGCACCTGGTGAAAATAGCCATCCTCTTCATTGAGGAGCATCAGGATGAGCTCTTCGGGCAGACCAAGCTGTTGGGTCGCTACATCCTCTGTAAAAAGAGTCATCAGTCTTGGTCTCCGCGGTATTCCCGCATGATGTCGATACTCTAAAGCTATCTGTAATGTAGGTCAGTATACTTGCCCCGATGAAGCTACGACAAATAATCCTTCGTAACCGGTCACGCGTCGCTACGTTGGCGCTCATATCCGTAGCGCCCTACCCTAACGTGGCAGAGACCCGGTCTGCGTCGCTCGCATGCTGCGCCACTACGCCACCGGAGGGTGTGATTTGCGCCCCGCTCGTTGGCGGCGACGCAGGAAGAGATAGGCGCCGCCAAGGATGATCACCAGCACAGAGAGCGCGCTGATCCAGAGTCCTATTCCTGGTCCCACAGACGATCCCTTAGACGGCTCCTCGATGTCCGTTTCATTTCCTGTTCCGGTATCTGTCGTTACGCCGCCGGGATCGGCCGACGCAGCCGGGGTCGGCGCCTGTGTTGGGGCTATGGTTGGCTGCGGAGTGGGCGTTGCGGGAGAGAGGACGGTTACCCTCGACGCTCCGCCTACAGGAGATTCTTCTTTGTCTTCATTCTTGAGGACGCCGGTGAATTCGTAATCACCATCCGTCTCAGAGGCCATCACTGTGTACGTGACAGAGTCATCGCTCAAGAGGTTGAACATGACGGCACGGCCATCCACTTCAACGCCTTCGGCATCGTGGGTTGAGTCAACGAATGTAAACCCTTCGGGAAGCGTTTCGACGATTTGGCCGATTTGGCCGTAGTCGTTGGCCGTAACGGTGACCTCAATCGTCACGCCCGGCTCCACCGTTTCGGCATCGAATGAACGGACGGCGGACGGCGTCTGGGCGAACACAACCACAGGAGCGGTCAGTAGCAGCGCCAAGCACAAGGTGACCGCCAGCGCAAGGCTTTGGAATGATCGCGTTATGGAGGTTATCAGTTGCGACTCCTGTTATGTAGTTTGGGCCTGCCGACGCGCATCACCTAAGCGCAAGCTTTCTCCCTTCAGGACGGAGAGTGCCTAGACGAACCCTGTAGCTAGTTTCGCACGAAGTGTGGTTGTTTGCGACATGCGGCCGGTTCGTCAGCTAGGCCGCCGCAGGGACCTCTACCGGCCCTGCTCGCACCTGGTCAAACTGCGCAGTGATAGCGTCGCCGGGAGGCGAGGTCAGAACAGTGACTATCCAGGCCGCGGCCCCCCAAAGGTTGAAACGACGCCAGTAGAGGGCAAGGATGATCACCGGGCCAAAAGCCGCTCCCATGCCGCCCCATGCGTACGAAACAAGGCTCGCGACGGAATCCGGCTGGATGATGGCGGATGCGCACAATCCAAACCGTGCCGATATTGCGGCTCCGATTGATCTTGTCTTCACTTTCAATAGCCATGAACCGCTGGAGGATGCGCTGGGAGCCAAACGAGCCAAGACCCCAGCCGGCGGTGGACAGGAGGAATGCGACGCCGATGCCATCGCCATCGGCGTCCGTGAGGGGATTCAGGAATCCGCCGTTGCCGAGGCCCAGAAACGGCTCAGCCGTGTTCGTAATCAATATCAGAGGCAGGATGAGGAAGCTGACGAGCATCACAAGCGCCTGGAACACATCCGTCCGCGAGACGGCCATGAAGCCGCCGATGAACGTGTAGGACGCGACGGCCAGCAGTGTAATGAGGGCGCCCTGATTGTGAGTCGCGCCAAAGACCGTCTCCATCAGTTTGGCTCCGGCAATGAGGCCGGAGTTGATATAGAGCATGATGAAGAAGATTGTCAGTACCGCGGTTAGCGCGCGCAGGACGCCGGTCCTGTCTCCAAATCGCTTTTCCAGGAAGTCCGGCAGGGTCAGCGATTCCGTCGCGATGGTGTATCTCCGCAGCCGCGCCGCAAGCACAGTCCATGTGAACCAGGCTCCGAGCACGAGTGACACAATCGTCCACAGATGCACGGCGCCCTCTGAGAAGGCGAGCGCCGGAAACACAAGCATCGTCCAGCCGCCGGTCGTTGAGGAGCCGGCGCTGAGCGCGGAGGTGAAGCTGCTCATGCGGCGGCCGGCGAGGACGTCGTCGGTCATGTCCCGCATCTGATTCGCGCGGAAGACGGCAATCGCAATAAGAGCCAGGAATTAGGCGATAAAGACGGCAACAATCGCCGCATGGAACTCCATACTGTCATCAAAGTATTGCGTAGGCCGGGCGCGTAAACGGCGCACGCACGAGATGTTTTGACACGCTAGCGCCGCGCGGATACCGTTCGGCCTACGCGTATGGGCGTGAGGACTGTCGGGACTGTATGATTGTGAACCGGTACGGGAGTACAATGCTTGGCAATCGACTGCTGAAATGTCCTTCAATTTCATTATTCTCGCCGTTTGCACATCCTTGTTCGCACTGCGAGTGCTGGGGCAGGTGTTGGTCGTAACAATCGCCCCGCGCTGGCTTCCCGCCAACGAGCACTGGTACTCCGGCCTGCTGCCGTACAGGTATCTGTTACCGGCTCAATTGATCCTGCTGGCAGTGATGATAGCCATAACCGTGGCGGTTCAACGTGAGAGCGCCTTCTTTTCGGGAGACGGTTGGGAAAGAGTGGCGCCCTACCTGGCAGTCATATCGGTGATTTACTTTGCCGCGATGATTGTTCGCTACGTCCTCACCATGGTCCGACACCCCGAAAGAAGATGGTTTAAGAGAACCATTCCCATCTGGTTGCACATGGTTCTGGCCGTTGCGCTTTGGTCGTTCGCAGACTACCTCCGGGTATGACTTTCAGAGACAAGTCGAGCCACCCGCTTGGCATCGATGCGGATGTTGTAAAGGCCGCCTCGTCCGTCGTAGTTGTGGCCTATAAAGTACAGCCCCGCGTGCCTGGAGCTCCGCACCCTGTCTTTACGTTCCCCAAATCCGCAATCGTCTCTGGCGCCGTACCGGCCCATCCATTCAATCGCGCCACGATACCCGGTTGCCAGCATAATCGCATCACCGGTCCATGACTCGCCATCCAGGAAGCGGACGCCGTTTTCGTTCATTTCCGCAATTCCGGGGCGCTTCTTCACCCGTCCCGCGCCGATGAGATCGAGTATTCTGCGTCCAATCACGGGAACGTCCTGACAGCTGTCCGGCGCGCGCTTTCTCGGCAGCCGAGCGGATCCTGGCCTCACCAGGTCGCCTAACCGCGATAGCTCCCGCGTGACGCGGCGTTGCAGGGCGCTCGGAAGGGCCGATAGCAGCCATCCAAAGTACTGAGTGGGTATGCCGGCGATACTCCTCGGTATGATATTGGCCCCGGACCGTACCGAAAGCGTTACGTCCCGACCGGCCTCGGCCAGCTCCGAGGCTATCTCCGCCCCGGAGTTCCCTATGCCGACGATCAGGATGCTTCGCGCCGGACTCCGGTCGGGAGCGCGGTATTCGCTGCTGTGGGACATTTGCCCCCCGTAAGACGACATCCCATCGAATTCCGGCAATCTGGGTTCTGATGATATGCCAGTGGCAACCACCACCACCTTCGCCCGATACTCGCCATCGCTTGTTTCGACCAGCCATTCTCCTTCTTCTTGCCGGAGGCCCCTGGCCTCGACACCGGTGTGAACGGGCAGGCGAAACCGGGCCGCGTAACTATCGAGGTATTCCACGAACTCCGAACGAGAGGGAAACAACGACGTCCGACGAGGAAACGGCATCCCGGGAAGAGAGCTCAAGTGCTTGCCCGTGTGCAGCCTCAGGCTGTCGTACAGATGCCTCCACGTCCATCCGGCGCGCTCGCCTCGCTCGAGCACAACACTCGACAATCCTCGTGCGCCCAGCTGTTGAGACACCGCAAGTCCGGCGGGACCGCCCCCTACAACCACAGCGTCCAGATACTTCATCATCAATGATGTCTCAGCAGCGCGGGGAATCTCTCTGTCCTCAATTCCTTAGCCCCCCTTTGCTGACGGACTACTGTAGCCACAGTAAATCAGGCCCGGAAAGGGGACAATCCCCTTTCCGGGCCGTCAATGTACGATCCGTCTGATACCTGCTTCGGATCCATATCCGAAGGCGGGGCTTCTATCTATGGAATCCAGGTTCTCCAGACCGGCTCGTTGGCATCAACCCACTCCTGCGCGGCCTGGCGTACCGTCAGGTCGTTCTCGGTGAGGTTGAGAACGATCTCGTTTTGCTGTTCGTTGGTCATCTGGAAATTGGAGAGGAACTCGTATGCCTCTGGAAACTCGTCCTGAAGACCCGGCCAAATCAGCTTCGCTACGCCGTCGGTTGGGAAGCCGCAGTTGAAACTGTCACCATCGGGATAGCAGTCGGAAGTCCACGCGGGCATGTCGATCTGCACCAGGTTGTACTTGGCATGTGCCCAGTGGGGCTCCCATAGGTATGTGAGGATGGGATCACCCCTTTGGAAGGCGGCGTCGAGTTCAGCCAGAGCCGCGCCTTCGGACCCGGCGAATACAACTTGGAAGTCGGCGCCAAAGGCCTCAAGTCGTTCCTCGGGCTTTGTATCCCACGCAGCAGTGAACTCCAGGAGTCTGCCGCTATTGCCGGTATCGCTCGTGGCGAAAACGTCCTTGTACTGGTTCAGGTCGCTAACCGTGCGGAGGTTGGGCGCCACTGCTGCGATGCCGCGGTCGGCGTCGCCATTGATGACGTAGGAAGGAACATACCAGCCGGTCTCACCCACTATGCCCACAGTCCCCATGCGATCCACTTCGGCGTCTTCAGCGTTCACGTATTCATCCAGGAGCTCGGCGCTGTAGGAAGGCCAGTTGCAGCAGACGAAATGGAAATCGCCCCGTTCGAGGCCTATGAAGAGGGGCGCCGAATCGGCGGGCGCGAATTTGGTCGCGACGGTGTGATCCATTTCCTGCTCCAGCAGGATCTGCGCAACAGCCGTCGTGGCAAGCTGTCCGTTCCAGTCCTGGTCGACGAGATACAGGGTGCCCCTGGTATCCGAATCATCGGCGCCTTGTTCACAGGCCACCAATCCTACTGCCATGACCATGGCCAGCGCCACAAGTATAAAGAGACTACTCCACTTATTCTTCACTAATTTCATTTTCATTTTCCTTTCAGCGTCGGTGTGTATTTGGCAATCGTTTCAGATTGCAACATGCCATATCGTCCCAAAGGCATCCCTCCTTGCGCGGTTCGTGTGCCGGTTTCTCGCTATCTCAGTGCCGTAAGAGGTATTTCCGTGCCCTGTTTGCCCCTGGTCATGCGGTCAAGCACCATCGCCATGAAGACGATGGTCATCCCGGCAATCAGGCCGTCGCCCATCCTTAGCCAGATGGAATTAATGAAGACTTCCTGTCCCAGTCCCCCACCTCCTACAAGCCCGGCGATGATCACCATGGCGAACACCATGATGATGGTCTGGTTGACACCCAACATTATCGTCGGGAATGCCAGGGGTATCTTGACCTGAAGCATCGTCTGAAGTCCGGTCGAGCCATGGGCCAGGGCCGTTTCAATGCCCTGTGCGGGCACTTCCTTGATTCCGAGGGTGGTCATGCGGATCACCGGAGGCAGCGCATACACCGCCGTGGCTATGATGCCCACCAAAGGTCCTATGCCCCAGAGCATAATGACCGGAATCAGGTAAACGAAGATCGGCATCGTCTGCATGGTGTCCAGGATGGGCCGCAGAGCCGACTCAAGAGCCTTGCTCTGGGAGGCTGCAATGCCCACGCTAATACCCACGACCACCGTAAATAATCCCGCGGTCAGCACCTGGCTCAGGGTCTCCATGGTGATGTCCCAAACTCCGCCGGTTCCTGCGAAGGCAAGACCTACCACCGCGAAAAGCGCCACTCGCCATCCGGCGGTTACGTAGGCCAGCCCGGCCGCGATGACCATCAACGCCGGCCAGGGGAGCCAAAGGAGCAGGGTGTAGATGGGTGAGTAGCCAAGTTCCCGGAACAGGCTGTCCCGTACCCAGCTTGTAATGAAATAGAGGTTGACGGCCATCCAGTCGAAGACATTGTTGACGGGATCCGCCATTGAAAAGGTCAGGTCGTTTGGGAAGTCTCTCAGGGGCCCGATCAGGAATCCGAGGACCAGCAGGACGGCGATCAGACCCACGCCCGAAATGGGAAGAGCGTAAGGGGCAGCCATTTTCGTAAGGCTCCGGCCGGCCGGAGCCTCAATTCCCGGACTGATGGCCTGGCCGGATGTAGTTGAGCGGGGACCGGAATTCGCGAGGGCGTAGCTGAGCCTGTCCAGGATGATGGCCAGAAGCACGATGGCGATGCCGCTCTCCAGTCCCTCCCCCGCGTCCACCTCCCGCAGTGAGAGCCATACGTCCCTGCCGAGCCCGTCCACTCCCACCAGCGCAGTTATTATCACCATTGCGACTGCCATCATGATGGTCTGGTTGATGCCCATCATGATGGAGCTCTTTGCCAGCGGCAGCTGAACCTGAAACAGCGTCTGCGACGCCGTCGATCCGTGCGAGTAGGCCGTCTCCGTAGCGGCCTTGGGGACCTGGCGGATCCCCAGGTTGGTGAGCCGTATAACGGGGGGAATACAGTAGACCACCGTAAGGAAGACGCCCTGGGCGCCGCTCACTCCGAACAGGATCAGTGCCGGGATGAGATATACGAAGGCAGGCAGAACCTGCATGGTGTCGAGAATCGGGCGGACGACTGCCTCCAAGCGGTTGTTGAAGGCAACAAATATGCCGATCGGCACGCCAATCCCTACAGCGATAATCACTGAAACGACCAGGACGCTCATAGTGAGCATCGCGGAATCCCAGTACCCGTTGAAGCCGATGAACAGGGTAGCGGCGGCGCAGAACAGCCCAAGCCACCTGCCGCCGAGCCTGAACCCCAACATCGCCGCCACCGCCACGACAACGATCCAGGGGAGCCAAAGGAGGAACGTGTCTAACCCGGCGAGGCCCGTATCTATCACTTCAGAGATTGGATTGAAGAACCAGGCGAGGTTGTCGCCGAACCATCCAAAGGAGGTGTCAATCGGCTCCTGGATGGGAGGCTCCCAGCTCAGCGGCCAGTTTCCAAAGTCGGTGCCAACATTGTTGGTCGCCAGCGAATAGGCCAGGATGTAAGCGGCTCCGGCAAGTGCCGCCCACAGAATGCCCCGGTACCGGCGCATCTGGACAGGGCGAATCTGGAGATGGAGAGTCTCCGCGCGGATCACGTCGCTACTCCATCGTCGCCTATCAGGGCGGCCATTACCGCCTCACGGCTGATAGTGCCGATGCACCGGCCATCGTCCAGGACTGCGATGGGCGCCTCGGCGGCTACGGCGAGGGGAATAAGCCTTTCGAGGCGGGTACCCGGCTCCACGATGGCACAGGAGTCCCACATGACGGAGGCGACACTGGAGTGCGCCACCCCGTTACCCGGCACATTCCCCAATTGCACAGTCCCGACGAAGCGATTCTGCCCGTCTACCACCACGGCGCTGTCGCATTCCTGGGTCTCCAGCCTGATAATCAGGTCGGCCAGGCCTTCGTCTGCGGTGGCGTACACCTGTGACGGGGTCATGACAGAACGCGCCGTTAGCACCTTGGATCTGGGCACGTCCCGGGTGAAGTCCCGCACGTAGTCGTTGATCGGGTTGGAGACCAGCTCCTCCGGCGTGCCTGTCTGAACGAACTCGCCGTCCTTCATAATGGCCACCCGATCCCCGACCTTCAGGGCCTCGAGGAAGTCGTGGGTTATGAATACCATGGTCTTCCGGACCAGCTGCTGGAGCCCAATCAACTGGTCCTGCATGTCTCGCCGGATGAGGGGATCGAGAGCGCTGAACGGCTCATCAAAGAGAAGAATCTCCGGGTCGACTGCAAGGGCGCGGGCCAGCCCAACACGCTGCTGCATTCCGCCGCTCAGCTCGTGCGGGTACCGGTCTTCCCATCCCGAGAGCCCCACCATCTCAATGACTTCGGCAGCGCGGTTGAGTTGGGTGGCCTTGTCAACGCCCTGAATCTGGAGACCGTAGACCACGTTGTCCAGAACCCGCTTGTGGGGGAAGTTGCCGAAGTGCTGGAAGACCATGCCCATCTTGTGGCGGCGAATGTCCCGCAACTGCTGCTTGTTCATCGCGAGCAAGTCCTCGCCGTTTATGAAGACCTCGCCGCGAGTCGGTTCGATGAGACGACTGAGACAGCGGACGAGTGTCGATTTGCCGCTGCCGGAGAGGCCCATGATGACGAAGGTCTCCCCTTCCCGTACTTCGAAGGAGACGTCCCTGACGGCGAGCACGCCGCCCGTCTGAGCCAAGACCTCCTCCTTGGAAAGGGCAGGGCCGATGGAGTCCGCAAGATCTCGGGCTCCGTCCCCAAACACCTTCCAGAGGTTTCGGCACGCGAGTGTCAAGCCGGGGTCTGCTCCGGATAGACTGGCCGACTCTAATGCATTGGCTGAGCCGGATTCCCCTAGTATGTTCTCGATATTCTTACCACCTGCTACGTTGGTCGGACGGGGCTGGGAGCAGAGTTGGCGCGCAAGAAGGACACTAGTGCCGTCGGTCGGTTATCCAGAGTGATCAGTGAGGCCCGATGAGCTTGTAGGTCTGCCTATGCTGCCCTGTCAGGGTCCTCACTTCAAGCAGCGTATGGAAAATCTCGCTGCAGCAACTAGTCCCTCAGCCTTCCGTCGCCAAGTCCTTTCCGCCCTCTTTCGGTTCGCGCTCCGGCCGTTACCACGCTACCAAAGGAGAGAATCCGTTGGCGTGGGCCTGCGAAGGAGCGGGAACCGGGTGTGCAATCGCCTTGCCGTGTCAGGCCATGACAACCGTCTCTCCATGCTCTCCCTCCCCCCCGAGGAGTTTGGCCAAGCGATTCTTGGCCTCTGTAGCCTGGACCTGACGGATGTCGATTCCAGCCCGTTGTGTTAATCGCGCCACTTTACCAATTGTTCCCTGCCCAGGTCAACAACGGTTTGGGGAACGCCACCTTTGTGTCAACGAACGGTTGAGGTTAGATAATGTCGCTCCAGGCCGCCTCTAGCATGGTAGGGCACAGAGGGGTTACAGGGCCAACCACATCTAAAAGATGGTGCTGCCTACCGTGCACGATGGTGGAGCCTTGCGGGATGATACTGCGAATTTTTCGCTGGGAAGTCCTTATATGAGGAGCCGCTCGGAAACACTTCTTAGGCCCCAGGAGGAGCCTCCGGCCATCCGAGCCAGACCTGGAAGGCAACTGACATGAACAGTGCAGGCCGGTTCGGTCCAGGCTCTCTCGCCGTGTCTCCAATCCGTCCTCACGAGCCTATATCCCGGCTGCTTGTAATATCGGTCTAGCTGTCTCTCCCACTGAGAGCAGCTAGTCGTCCTCAATGCTTGCTTGGGTCGCCGCCACGCCAATGGTGTTGGGACCGAGGTGGGTGCCCAGGACGGGGCCGAGCCGGGACTCGATGAGACGGTCCGGCTTCACGAGATCGGCTAGCCCGTCGCGAACGGCCAGGGCGTTATCGGGGCCGGTGCTGTAGCTCAGATGTATCTGGCTAATGGGGGCCAGCTCACGCACCAGCTCGACAATCCGCGCCTGCGCCCGCCTGCGGGTGCGGGGACGGTCCACAGGGTAAGTCTCGCCGTCGCGGATGCCGACGATGGGTTTGATTTGGAACATCCCGCCCAAGAGGGCTTGGGCTTTCCCGATGCGCCCGCCCATCGCCAGATACTTCAGGGTGTCTACCAATACGAAGCCGTGATTCCTCTCAATCGACCGTTCAACCCGCCGAGCCAACTCGCGATGGTCGGTCATCACGCCTGCCCACCGAGCGGCGCTGAGCGCCAGCAGGGCCTGTGCGCCCCCGGCGAGCCGCGAGTCCACTACATCGATCTGTTGCGCCGCTTCCCCCAGCGACTCCCTGGCCTGGGCAGCAGAGTTGAGTGTCCCGCTCAGCTTTGAACTGACGTGAATCGAGACGATCTGGTGGCCCTCGCCCAACAATCGCCGGTAAACCTCTTGAAAGTCGGCGACAGAGGGCTGGGATGTGGTGGGCAGGCTGGTAAGCTCCGCGTGGCGGGAATAGAAGCCGTCGGCGGTCATGTCCACGCCGTCCCTGTAGGTCTGGCCGTCGATGATGACGTAGAGGGGCACGACCGTAATGCCGTTGGCCAAGGCAACTTCCGCGGGCAAGTCCGAACAGCTATCAGTCACAATTCTAATCGCCATTTGATTTCCCAGGTTCCGTTTGCTTGCGATGCATGAGGTAGACCAGAGGGGTTGAGGCCTTTGCTGGCCCACAGACCAGCCATCCTGTAGGACCGAAGGGAGAATCCGCGACAACACGTACAACAAGGGTCGGGTTGTCCATACACCACATGCAAACGGAACCCCCTCTACATGTCTTCCAAGACAGTTAATCGCCTTTGCCCGGCCCAAAGCACACGAGCATAACAGCGCTGAGCGCCAAGTACGCCATAGTGTGGCATTCTCTTTCAGTGTTGGATAGGTGAAAAGAAAACATTTGCCTTTGTCTTTTCACTATTTATTAGGCAGAGATATGCCTATGTTCATTGGTACAATGCGCTCTAGCAGCGCCCGGAGCGTTTGAAGTAGGCTCGAACTCATACAAACGCTAGACAATTCATAGCGGCGGAGTAACCTGTTTCGACTCCACAGGTCTGCCGGGTGGTGCGGGAATGCTGCCTTGGGAGAGTATCGGACCTGATGGTCTGCTGAAGTGGCCGCAGGCGGAGGAACTACGCAACGGATAGGCAAGACGCTCCCATGCGAAGAGACTTACCGCCCTTCGCGAATCCCGGAACGTCTCCCCTTAAACCGTCGTCGACGTACTCGCCTGGAGTAGGACTAGCATGAGGGCGAACCAGTATTCCGAATGGCGCAGGTAAACGAAAACATCCTCTCGGCGCTGGTTGCTGGCGGCCCGGCGTTGCTGTCGAGCCTGATTGTCGCTTCGTCGTTGATACCGTTTGTGTTCATCTCTCGGCTCAGTTCAGTTTGCTTGCGGTGTATGAGGTAGAACCGAAAGGTTGAGGCGCCTGCTGGCCCATAGATCAGCCATCCTATGGGACCGAAGGGAGAAACCGCGACAACGCACGCCACAAGGGTCGGGTTGTCCATACACCACATGAAAACGGAACCGCTTCCCAACCATGTGCCCCTGGCCTCATCCGTCCGGCTTTGCCATACGGTATCCAACGCGAGGCTCCGTAAAGATGTAGGTTGGGC
The DNA here is from genome assembly GCA_965205915.1 of Dehalococcoidia bacterium. Classification (GTDB taxonomy): domain Bacteria; phylum Chloroflexota; class Dehalococcoidia; order UBA6926; family UBA6926; genus VXMO01. The sequence goes on from OZ242191.1 coordinate 818,447, forward strand.
TCTTCGCGTCGTCGCCCAGCTTGGTGCGGAGATATGTCACGTAGGTGCGCAAGAGCTGTGAACCCCCGGAGTAGTCGTGATCCCAGACCCGCCGTAGCAACTGGTCGTGGGTCAACACCCGTCCGGCGTTGACCGAAAGCTCGAAGAGCAACTTGTACTCGGTCGCGCTCAGATGCACCGAACGCCCGGCCATCGTCACGAGGCGCTCAGCGTAGTTGATGGTCAGGTCCCCCTGCACATAGGGTTCGCGCGGCTCGGTCCGGTTGGACGCCGCGCTGTTACGCAGGGCTGCCTTGATTCTCGCCACCAGCTCGGGCGGTGAGAATGGCTTGACGACATAGTCTGCGGCGCCCATTTCGAGGCCCCGGGAGATATCATGGTTCGTGGCGCGCCCGGAAAGGAACATGACCGGCACGTCGGTAACTTCGGCAATACGCTTCATCAAATCGAACCCGTTGGCGCCGGGCAGCGCCAGGTCCAACAAGATGAGGTGGGGCTTCTCCACCTCAATGAGCCGGTCCACCTCCTCCGGATCGCCGGTAACGATGGTGGTATAGCCTGCTTGTGAGAGCGTGTGGCGAACGTACCGCAGCATTTGCGGATCGTCGTCGACTGCTAGAATGCGCGTACGCAGCCTTGCCGCCTCCCTCGGGAGCGCAGCGAGTTCGTCAGGGCCGTCCGCTGCGTCAGGCCCGTCCTCTCCGGCCACCGGGACCGTAAAGGTAAATCGCGTGCCGAGGCCCAGTCCGTCGCTCTCGGCCCATATGCGGCCCCCGTGCGCTTCCACTATCCCCTTGCAGATGGCAAGGCCCAGACCCTCTCCTCCTACCTCCGTCTTTCCGTCCGCTCCATTGATCCGTAAGAACTTCCTGAACAGTTGCGGCAGTCCCTCGGCGGACACTCCTCTACCCTCGTCTGCGACGGAGACCACGACGTGGGAGTCCCGCTGCGAAGCGGTCACCATGATCGTGGAAGACGCGGGGGAATATTTGGAGGCGTTGGAGAGGAGGTTGGCCAGAACCTGGACCATGCGCTGCCTGTCCGCCGCGACTGGGGGGAGGTTCGGCGGCAGGTCGACTTCTACGTTGTTTCCTGCCCCGCCGCCCAGGAAGGCGGCCCTTGCCTGGTCGACCAGAGACGCCATATTGGAGGCCTCGGGAGTGATCGAAAGCGTCCCCGCCTCGACCCGCGTCACGTCGAGAAGGTCGTTGATAAGGCCGCGCATACGGTCGGCCTGCTCGTCGATGATCCGGAAGTACTGGTACGCCTCGGCGGAATTTAGGGGGGATGTGGAGCTCAGTGCGCTGGCTGCGGATCCCTTGATGGCGGTCAACGGCGTACGCAGCTCGTGGCTCACCATGCCCAGGAACTCGGCGCGCAGCCGTTCCAACTCTTCCAACGGCGTCATGTCCTGCATGGTGGCAATGACGGACACGATATCACCTTCTGCCGAGCGGACCGGCGTAGCGTTGATGACAGTGGTGATTGCCTGTCCGTCCGGGAGATGGATGACAATCTCCTCGGCGCGCACGGTCTCGCCGGTGCGTATCGCCCGCGCCGTCGGAAGCTCATCGGGCGAAACCTCGCGCCCGTCCAGACGCCGGAAGGTCATCACGCTGAGGAGTTCCTGCATAGTATGTCCCGGCGCGCGCACCTCGCGGACGATCCGCCTCGTCTCCTGGTTCAGCGACACCAGATCCCCCGTCTTCGCATCGAATATCAGGATGCCCACGGGCGAGGTGTTGATCAGAGCCTCCAGGTCGGCTCTGACCCGCTGCTCGTCCCTGTACCAGCGGGCATTAGAGACCGTCAATGCCGCCTGGGACGCGAACATGACGAGGATCTCTTCGTCTTCGAGAGTGAACTCCTGTCCGCCCTCCTTCTCAGTGAGGTAGATGTTGCCGAAACGTTGGCCCAGATGACGGACCGGGGCCCCCAGGAAAGTCTTCATCGGCGGGTGGCCTTCGGGAAAGCCGACCGAGCTAGGGTGGCTGGCAATCTCAGCCAGTCTCAGGGGCCCCTCAATCTCGCTCAGGTGCCCGAGGAGCCCCAGGCCCTTGGGCAAGGCTCCCAGTCTCTGTCGTTCTTCGGAAGTCATCCCGGAGGTGACGAGGTCCTGCATGAGCCCTGCGTCGTCGAATACCAGGAGCGCGCCGTACCTGGCGCCGGTCAGCGAGCGTGCGCCGTCGATGACTCCCTGAAGGATGGTGTCCAGGTCGAGACTTTCGGTGATGCGAAGACTGGCCTCGCTCAGCCTGGAGAGGCGGCCCATCGACGCTTCGGTCTCTGTCCGCATTTTGGCGACTTCCGTTCTCACACGCACCGGATTCGGCCTACGGGCGCACTCAGCCCGATTTGTCTCCAATTCTACCAACTTGAGAAAACTCTAACAATACTTTATGAGAAAACTCTAACAATACTCTAATGGAAAGGACCCATTTTCTAACGGTGGTCTAACAACTATGGGATAAATTATTTATTAGTGAAACAAAGAAGTGAGAAAACCATTGCATTGGACTTGCATACGACTCGGCTGCGGTCGCCGGGCGGCAGGGCGAGGCTAGGATATTGTCAACCGGTTTGGGGGAACATGTGGCGGGCCATGTAAACGCGGTGGCCAAGAGCATCGCGGAGCCGGCTGCGTCCTATGGGCTCAGACCCCTGGATTTTGCCTTGCTCAGACTCATTCTGGAAGGGGAAGAGTGGATCACTACGCAGCCGGCGTAGGCTCTGCCGGTCAACGTCTCCCGCGTAAGCCGCGTCGTGACGAAGATGGTGGGCATGCGTCTCATGCGCCGGCGGCGCATCGTGTTTCTGGCGTTGGCCGAAGAGGGGGAAGCGCTGACGTTGGAGCTTCACCGAAGCGTGCAGGCATATGACGCCAGGCTCTCGAAGGGCGTCAGCGAGGAGCAGCTGGCAGTCTTCGCCTCCGTTCTCTCCAAGGTGATGGCCAATTACACCGCGCTGCAAACCGGAAGGAACGGTACCCATTAACTACGCAGGCATCTCGAATATGTTTATGTTGAAGGCACGGTCCCGTGTTGTCGGTGCTCCAAGTGTGGGCTGGGCGTTGACCAGTTCGCTCTTTCTTGTGGCGGTCGTTTTTGCGCTGCTGGTCTCTGCAGGCGTCGCCTACGCACAGGGCACGCCCACCGTGCTGACCATCGAGTCCGTCGCCGTAACGTCCGATCCTGGTGAGGACGGCGGGTACGCCATTGGCGACGAAATCCAGGTCGGGCTGACCTTCAGTGAAGCAGTCACGGTCACCGGCGCCCCACAGCTCATCCTTGACGTCGGTGGTCAGAACCGTACGGCTGAATATTCCGCAGGCAGCGGCGCCGGCCAGTTGCTGTTCACCTACACCGTCCCCTCGGGCGATGAGGATACGGACGGCATCGCCGTCGTCGCCGACAGCCTGGCCCTTAACGGTGGCGCCATCCGCGCCGGCGACATCAACGCCACGCTGACCCACTCCGCTCTCCAGGCCAACGACCACAAGGTGGACGGCATCGTTCCCACGGTGACGGTGGGCGGGGAGACCAGGACCTACGTCCCCCCGGACCGCCTGTTCAACGTAGTCTTCTACTTCAGCGAGAAAGTCTACGGTATAACCGACGCCGAGATAACGGTCACCAACGGCGAGCCTCACGACGTGCGGGCCACCACCGGCAATGCCATGTGGCCCAGGTACACTCGCTGGGACGTGATCATCGTGTCCGCAGCGGAGGGGCCGGTGACCGTGACTCTGGAGGCGGGCGCTGCCACCGACGCCTACGGGAACGAAAACACCGCTCCTGACAGCGCTCTGTCCACCATCGCCGCCGCCCCGGTGATGGTGGAGGTGACCCGGACCACTTCGGGCTTTGCCGAAGGCGGCAAGGCGGAGTTCATCGTAACCAGGTCCCGGGACAACGGGGCGATTCCCGTATCCTTGTCCCTGGACCAGATCGGGGATTTCCTGTCCGGTTCTATAGAGGTGTATCCGCCCCCGGACCCGAACATGCCCGAGAATCCGGTTACACCAACGGAGGTTGAATTTACGGAAACCCCGTTCAACCTGAACGTAACCTTCGCGGCCGGCGAGACCAGCAAGCGCATCGCCGTTCTGACCGTGGACGACAACAGGGACGAGGACGACGGCACGGTTACCCTGTCGGTTCCCGCCAAGACCGGCCAGTACAAGTACATCCCCGGTTCTGCACCCTCCGCCACCGCCGAGGTGCGCGACAACGACGTGCCCCCATCGGTTTCGGTTTTGTGGGTTCTTCCAGACCACCCATTCGGCCTGGATAGCAATCTGAACACGGCGTTGGAGGGCGGCGCCATCGACCTACTGGTGTACGCCGCCGCCGGAAGCGAACCGCTGCCGGTGACCCTCGTGGTCACGGAGGTGGGCAGCTATTTGGACATTGATGGCGCGGGAGCGTCGGGATACGATGACTTGGGCAACGGCAGGTTGCGGGTCACCGTCCCGGCGAACCAGTCCATCCGTAATGTGTCCATCCCTTTGGCGGACAATGCGGTACAGGGGGCCGACGGTTCCGTCACCATCACTGTCGAGAATGATGCCGGAAGGCGTTACACCCCCAGCGCAACTCGGAACACGGCCACCATACCTGTTAAGGACAACGATAGCCCGTCCACGGTGTCCATTGCCGGAACGGCGTCCATCACCGAGGGCGACGAGTTGTCGTACACGCTGACGCGCTCCTGGGCCCTGGGACAAAGCCAGGGGGGCCTCTCCGTAGATGTCCGGCTGGCGCAGACCGGCGACTACATCTCCTGGCCCACAGGCCGCCTACCTGACGCTGATGGCCTGGTCACCATACCCGTAACCATCGCGGTCGGCTCGCTTACGGCCTCTCTCACCCTGGACACCGTGGACGACGAGGTGTCCGAGGCCCCGGGCTCGGCAACCGCCACCGTTCTTTCCGGCGCCAACAGCAACCACACAACCCTGCTGCTGGACGATGATCCGCAGTTGGTCTCCGTAGAGGCCATCACCGCCGAGATCACCGAAGGCTCCAACGCTCAGTACCGCCTTACACGGGTGGGTGATACCAGCGGCGCGACTCGCGTCGGCCTCTACGTGACCGGCTTGCCGAAGATCATGACCGACGCCACCGAGACCATAGTCCTCACCAGCGACAACGAGGACCAGTCAAAGAGGCTAATCTTCAACGGGGCCTGGGTTGACTACATAGTCGAGTTCGCCGCCGGCGAGACTGAGAAGACAGTTTCCTTCACTACCGAGGCCGACAGCGTCAACGAGGGCGATGGCTGGCTCGGCGTCAGGATCGTCCAGCGGGCCGCCAATCCCTTCATCATCGGGACCGGTTATGCCCAGGTACTGGTCAAGGACGACGACATCCCGACCATCACAATCTCGAGGGTGATCGCGCCCACGGGAGCAACGCTCTTCGAGGACGGCACGACGTGGAAAGCCACGATCGTCGAAGGCAGCCCTATCAGCTTCGAGTTCGAGTGCAGCGGCAACTTCGAGTACCAGACGGCGAACAGCGGCCGGCTCGAGTACCCGTTGACGATCCTCGGCGCCTGGGTGAACGAGATGAACCACCCGGCCCAGTACGCCAGCTGGAAACAGACCCCGGGCAACAACTATATCAACCATTACGCACAGTCTGTGCCGTCCGACTGTGCGTCAACAATCTCCCGCGACTTTCCTAACCTTCGATACGTGGGACCGGAGGGAGGCGAGGTCCGGTATGGCATGGTGGCCTGGAATACCGACGAAGCGCCGGTGGTCGAGGCTGCACGCGTTGCATACCAGGCTGCCCTGGCCGAAGCAAAGCGCCAAGGCCAGAGCCCGCCCTTGACCACGTCCGGGCTCTTCGCTCCTCTCAGTCTTCCCGGCTTCGATTTGCTTCGTTTCGTCGCCAGTCCAAGCGAACGGCGGTACCTGCCGCAGTATCGGATAGGGACGGTGAACGCCGTGCATATAACGGTGACGAACCGGGACCCGACGATATTGATCAAGGCCGAGGCCGCTTCAGTCACGGAGGGGCAGACCGCCCGGTTCATCGTACAGCGGCTCTGGAACGAAAAGCTGCTGGCGCTCACCGCGCCCTCCTCCGAGACGGTGGTGTATTTGCGCGCGTCCCAGAATGGCCGGTACATCACCGGGGCCCTGCCCGCCGAGATTACCTTCGGCCAGAACGAGATCCGGAAGGTCATCGAATTCCCGACCGTTGACGATGGCGCCTTCAGCCCAAACGGAGCGGTGACCATCGAGCTGCTGCCCGACACCTCCGTGGGCAGCGTGAACCTGCAGGGCAAGTACTCAACAGCAGCACTCTGGACCGGCCACACTCCGGAGGGAGGCCGCTCCGACCGGGCCACCGTCACCATCATCAACAACGGCGAAAAGCCCGGGATCACCATCGCCCCGGCCTCGGCCACCGAGGGCGATTCCGGCAACACCAATATGACCTTCACTCTGACCCTGAGCCAAGCCGTTTCCCAGGACGTTACGGTCAACTATGTCACCTCAGACGGTACAGCAACAGCCGGGCAGGACTATACCGCCGTGGCCAGCGGCACGGCCACCATTCCCGCCAATTCCACCAGCGCCACCTTTACCGTGTCGGTGTCCGGCGACACGACGGACGAGGCCAACGAGACCTTCAACGTCACGATCTCTCTACCGGAGCCGGAACCGGACCTGTTGGGCGGAAGTGGCGTCAGTCCCCCCGATGTCGCCATCGTCGGCGGCGGTACTGCCACGGTTTCGGGGACCATCATGGACGACGACCCTGTTGTGGTCACTGTCGCCCCCAAGGCGGCCTCTGTCGTTGAGGGACAGGATGCCGTATTCGTACTGACCTGGACCGGGCATACCGACGACGCCCTGTCAATGCAGGTACGCCTCAGCGCCCCCGGGAAGATGGAAACCCTGAGCGTCGAGTTCGAGGCCGGCGCCACCACCACCGAGCTGTCAGTAGAAACCGAGGATAACGACCTCGTGGACTACCCTTCAACTCGCGACTACATGGTTGAAGTGCTCGGCGACGGAGATATCAATGGTGGGGATGACGAAATCTACACTCCGGGAGACCCGAGCCAAGCCACCGTAAGCGTAACGGACAACGACGAACTGCAGATTATCACGGTGCACCCGCACGAGGCTTTGGTAAGAGAGGGAGGAGAGGTCAGGTATATGTTCCGGCGCACCGGGGACGCCAGCGAGGAGCTGATCTTCACTTATATGAGAGTGGCACGGCAAGCGGAGACCACCGAATTCCTGAACTACAACTTCGTAAACGAACGATTCCCGGCAGGTCTATCTGAGATTACCACCGGCGCTCTCGTGAACGGCGGGATTTTTCCTAATGACCAAGTCGTGAATAGACTCTTTCCCTATAAGTTCACGGCCCAGGTTTATGGCGATGGCCACCGTTACGGGGTGCACCGGATCTGGAAGGCGGGCACCCCCAACACGGCCACAGTTGTCTTATACGACGACGATGCGACCAGGCAAACTGTTTTGCGGGCGGAGTATCCCGGTTTAGCCCAGGTTGGCCAGACTATTAATATTGACTTTGAAGTACTAAACACCGGCTCTGAAGCTACCGGAAATTCCATAACCGTCAGCAGCGTCCAGCGCGCATCAAGAGACAGCGATCAAACCAAGCCGGCGGAACCCAGGGCTGGCTGCAGCATCAGCGGGCCCCTTGCGACGGGCGAAATAGGGACCTGCCGGGCTTCCTTCACATTGACCGATCAGGACCTGACCGATTCACCAATGGTGCTGGACGCAACCGCCAGTGACGGGACCACCACTTCCAGTACGCTTCGTATATACACCACAGTCCTGGGAGGCATAGCGGTCGGGTTCAGCGAGACGACCAGGCTGTCGGTAACGGAACCGGCAAACGGTGCGGCCAACGCCCAGGCCATCCTCGCGGTTAAGCGGGTCGGTGAGTCCAACGAGCAAGTCCAGGTGGCCTACACCGTAGAACCCATACGTACTCGGAACAGGCCCTACCCTGCCGAGGAGGGAGTGGACTACGAGGACAACTCTGCCACCCCCGGCACCCTCACCTTCGCGGCCAACCAGACCAACAAGAACATAACCATTGACATTCTTGGGGACGAGATTGACGAGCCGAAGGAGCTGCTCCGGGTAACACTGATTCCCCCCGAGGGTGTGCTGGTGGAGGCCGCAAACCGGACCCGCGCCGTCGAAATCGTGGACGGCGATCCTCCGTCAGGGGAATCCTACCTCCCCATGGCCAGCCTGGAGCTGGTTAGCGACGACCTTGCACCGGAAAGCGCGGGCTCCGTGGACTTTGCCGTTGTTCTGGACCGGGTGTGGGGCGAGGACGCGCGGTTCGAAGTCCAGCTGGACACTCACGACAACCTGACCGCCACACCGGCGTATTCGAGGCTTCGCCAGACGGGGGACTTCGAGGCCCCCGATGGCCTGATTCATGCAACCATTCCGGCGGGCCAGACCCGGTTCGCATTCTCCCTCACCCTCTACGACGATGACGTGCGGGAAGAGGATGAGACTTTCCAAATGCTGTTGGGCAGCTCCATCACTAAGTATCTGAGTCTCATCGGCGACGAGGATAAGGTGCTGGTCACCATCGCCGACAACGATTTCGTTGAACCCACCGGGATTGAACTGGCCCTGTCCAGCAACAACAGTGTCTTCGATTCGGTGGCCGAAAACTCAAGCCAGCACGACATTACGGTTACAGCGTCCTTCTCGGACCTCCGCTGGCCCACGGACGCTGCCGACGCCGCCCTTCGCCCAGCGGACCCGAGAGATGTCGATACCACCGTACGGGTGGAATTCGACAGCGCCAACAGCGCCGCCGCCCAGATCGACATCGAGCGCTTCCAGGTGGCGAACTCTGAGGGCACGTTCCAGGATGTCGAGTCCTTCGACATTGTCATCCCTGCGGGCCAGACCAGTGGCGCCACCACGCTGCGGTTCAAGCCTGTAAACGACGACTTGGACGAGGAGGGCGAGAGAGTCATCTTGCAGGGCACGGAGGTGACCACCGGCTCTTCCGAAGACGCCCTGACCGTTGGGTCCGCATCCTTCACCATCACTGACAACGACACCCGGGGCATAACCAAGAGCAAATCAACTCTTGCTTTGGAGGAGAGTGGCCTGCCGTTGACCTACACCCTGGTCCTGGACTCCCGGCCCACTGACACAGTGACCATTAACATGTCCAGGAGTGGTGATGGATTGCTCATGATCGTACCCGACACTCTCACGTTCACCACATCCGACTGGAACACCCCACAGACCATTTCGGTATCGGCCCCGGATGACGGGGATGTCACCACAGATAGATACGCCACCATCATCCATGCCGTTTCGGGCGGCGACTACGGCGGTGTGAGGAAACCGGAGGTACTGACGTCCATCAAAAACACCACGAAGGCATATATTTACCTGGAGGACGCGCAGGCCTCGGAGTCCGACGGCTACATCGAGTTCACCGTATTCGTCCGTCCATTCTCGCCGATAATTCCGCCCGTGATCCGGTACGCCACCGTGGACGGCACGGCCGTAGCCGGTTCCGATTACACCCGGCAGGTGAACACCGGTGAGACTTACAAGACATTCACGTTCCAATCATCCCGCGCAGTCATCCGCGTCCCCTTAATCGATAATCTGGTGTACGCATCTACGAGCAAGACCTTCACTCTGCAACTGACCCATCACAACAATAAGGCAGCGTTTGAGGGGGACGTGGCATCCCTGAGCGCAACAGGCGCCATCCTGGAGGACGACCCGATACCGGTGGTGAGCATTGCGGGGCCCGACGGGGAACTTAGCTACGTATCAGAGAAGACAGCGGCTCCGGTTTACTTCACGCTGACGCTGACGGGCCGGTTCTCGGAGGATGTAACGGTGGACTACACCACCGGCGAGGCCGGGCTTATGGGAGATCTCAGCGCCAGGCAAAGTCTGGCCGGGGCCACCGAAAACGTGGACTACACCAGGGTCTCGGGTACCGTCACTTTTGAATCCGGCGAGACCACCAAGACCGTGGCCGTTCCGGTAACCAACGATGAGGTGAGCGAGAATACTGAGTTCTTCGGCTTCAAGATCAGCAACCCGCAGAACGCGGTTCTGAAGGGGAACAAGTCGGAGCTTGGGGCCGACGTTGGTCTCCGGGACGACGACGAGCGCGGTGTGACTATAGAGCCGATCTCGTTTAGGCTGAACGAGCCCGCTTCAGGACAGGCTGCGGTGGCCGGTCAATACACGGTGAAGCTGGATTCCCAGCCAACGAATACCGTCACGGTCACCATAGGCGGCAGCGACCCCGCTGTGTCGCTATCAGGCGCCACACTAAGCAACACTAAAACGCTCACCTTCTCCGCCTCCAACTGGAACACGGCCCAGGCTGTTACCGTTACCCCCGTCAAGGACGCCAACGCACTCAGCGAGACGATCACCCTGACTCACATACAGTCCGGCGGAGACTACGCCGGGGTTGCAGCGGACAGCGTAACGGTCAACGTGACCGACAGCGATACAAGGAACGTAGTCCTCTCACCCACTTCCCTCACCGTCACCGAGGGCGACGACACCGGCGTCAGTTACGCGGTGAAGCTGTCCACCCAGCCCTCCCACGCCGTCACCGTGGCCATCGGCGGACATAGCGGTACGGATCTCTCTATCTCCGGGGCCACGCTGAGCGACAGCAACACGCTCACCTTCTCCACGTCCAACTGGAACACTGCGCAAACGGTGACGGTGAAGGCCGGTCACGACGGCAACGCGGACGACGAGTCGGAGACCCTGACGCACACCGCCTCCGGAGGCGACTACGCCAACCTCACGAAGGATCTTCCCGTCACCGTGACCGACGACGCCCCGGCCACCGTCACGGTGAGATTCGGCGCTGCCTCATACACGGTCACGGAGGGCTCCTCACGGATCGTCACCGTCACTCTGGACGCCGACCCAGAGCGCACAGTGATCATTCCCATATCGAAGACCAACCAGGGCGGGGCGACGAGCGCCGACTACTCCGGCGTCCCTCAAAACGTCACCTTCAACGCCGGGGACACCTCCAAGACCTTCACCTTCACCGCCACCCAGGATTCCATCGATGACGACGGCGAAAGTGTCAAGCTGTCCTTCGGGACGCAGCCCGGCGGGGTGAGCACAGGGACTCCCAACGAGGCCACGGTCAGCATCACCGACGACGATGTCCCCAGTACGGTATCGGTCAGCTTCGGGGCGGCGGCCTACACCGTGGCGGAAGGCAGCAGCCAGACCATCACAGTCGAGCTGGACACGGACCCGGAACGCACGGTGGTCATCCCCATCATCGCAACCGGCGAGGGCGGAACCAGCGACACCGACTACTCCGGCGTGCCTGCCAACCTCACCTTCAATAGCAGCCAGACCAGCCAGACTTTCGATATTGCCGTCGTGGAGGACGCCCTGAACGAGTCCGGTGAGAAGCTGAAGCTGTCCTTCGGCTCTCTCCCTGCTGAGGCCACGGCAGGCGCCCCTGCGAAGGCCACGGTGTCCCTCTTGGACCGGACCCAGGGCCAGAACCTGCCCACCCCGCCCACGGTCCACTTCAAGAGCGGCGCCTACGTCGTGGCCGAGGGTGACAACGTGGCGGTCAAAGTGACGCTGAGCAAGGCCCCGGGCAGCCGGGTCTCGATACCCATCACGCACACCGACCAAGGCGCCACGTTCTCTGCCGACTACTTCGTGCCGTCCAGCGTCACCTTCGAGGCGACTGAGACGGAGAAGACGATCACTTTCATCACCACCCAGGACTCCATCGACGACGATAACGAGAGCGTGCTGCTGGGATTCGGGGTTCTGACCGGCGGCATCACCGTGACCACCGGTCAGGCAGACCAGGCCACGGTCTCCATCACCGACGACGACGACCCCGCCGTGACGGTGATGTTCGGCCAGAGCGCCTACACCGTGGCGGAAAGCGACGACACTTCGACAACCGGCGTGGAGGAGAACAAGGTCGAGGTGACAATCACCCTCAGCGCCGACCCCGAGCGCACGGTGATCATTCCCATATCGAAGACCAACGAGGGCGGGGCGACGAGCGCCGACTACTCCGGCGTGCCGCAGAACGTCACCTTCGTCAGCGGGGACACCTCCAAGTCCTTCACCTTCACCGCTGCCCAGGACTCCATCGATGACGACGGCGAAAGTGTCAAGCTGTCCTTCGGGTCGAGCCTGCCCGACGGGGTGAGCGCAGGCCCCCCCGACGAGGCCACGGTCAGCATCACCGACGACGACGAGCGCGGCGTGACTATAGAGCCGCTCTTGTTTAGGCTGAACGAGCCCGCTTCAGGACAGGCTGCGGTGGCCGGTCAATACACAGTGAAGCTGGATTCCCAGCCCACGAATACCGTCACGGTCACCATAGGCGGCAGCGACCCCGCTGTGTCGCTATCAGGCGCCACACTAAGCAACACTAAAACGCTCACCTTCTCCGCCTCCAACTGGAACACGGCCCAAGCTGTTACCGTTACCCCCGTCAAGGACGCCAACGCACTCAGCGAGACGATCACCCTGACTCACATACAGTCCGGCGGAGACTACGCCGGGGTTGCAGCGGACAGCGTAACGGTCAACGTGACCGACAGCGATACAAGGAACGTAGTCCTCTCACCCACTTCCCTCACCGTCACCGAGGGCGACGACACCGGCGTCAACTACTCAGTTAAGCTGTCCACCCAGCCCTCCCACACCGTCACCGTGGCCATCGGCGGACATAGCGGTACGGATCTCTCTATCTCCGGGGCCACGCTGAGCGACAGCAACACGCTCACCTTCTCCACGTCCAACTGGAACACTGCCCAAACGGTGACGGTGAAGGCCGGTCACGATGGCAACGCGGACGACGAGTCGGAGACCCTGACGCACACCGCCTCCGGAGGCGACTACGCCAACCTCACGAAGGATCTTCCCGTCACCGTGAACGACGACGCCCCGGCCACCGTCACGGTGAGCTTCGGCAGCGCCGCGCACACCGTGGCCGAAAGCGATGACCCGGATACAACCGGCGTAACGGAGAACACCGTCGAAGTGACCGTCACCCTCAGCGTGGACCCCGAGCGCACAGTGATCATTCCCATATCGAAGACCAACCAGGGCGGGGCGACGAGCGCCGACTACTCCGGCGTCCCTCAAAACGTCACCTTCAACGCCGGGGACACCTCCAAGACCTTCACCTTCACCGCCACCCAGGATTCCATCGATGACGACGGCGAAAGTGTCAAGCTGTCCTTCGGGACGCAGCCCGGCGGGGTGAGCACAGGCCCCCCCGACGAGGCCACGGTCAGCATCACCGACGACGATGTCCCCAGTACGGTAACGGTCAGCTTCGGGGCGGCGGCCTACACCGTGGCGGAAGGCAGCAGCCAGACCATCACAGTCGAGCTGGACACGGACCCGGAACGCACGGTGGTCATCCCCATCATCGCAACCGGCGAGGGCGGGGCCAGCGACACCGACTACTCCGGCGTGCCTGCCAACCTCACCTTCAATAGCAGCCAGACCAGCCAGACTTTCAATATTGCCGTCGTGGAGGACGCCCTGAACGAGTCCGGTGAGAAGCTGAAGCTGTCCTTCGGCTCTCTCCCTGCTGAGGCCACGGCGGGCGCCCCTGCGGAGGCCACGGTGTCCCTCTTGGACCGGACCCAGGGCCAGAACCTGCCCACCCCGCCCACGGTCCACTTCAAGAGCGGCGCCTACGTCGTGGCCGAGGGTGACAACGTGGCGGTCAAAGTGACGCTGAGCAAGTCCCCGGGCAGCCGGGTCTCGATACCCATCACGCACACCGACCAAGGCGCCACGTTCTCTGCCGACTACTTCGTGCCGTCCAGCGTCACCTTCGAGGCGACTGAGACGGAGAAGACGATCACTTTCATCACCACCCAGGACTCCATCGACGACGATAACGAGAGCGTGCTGCTGGGATTCGGGGTTCTGACCGGCGGCATCACCGTGACCACCGGTCAGGCAGACCAGGCCACGGTCTCCATCACCGACGACGACGACCCCGCCGTGACGGTGATGTTCGGCCAGAGCGCCTACACCGTGGCGGAAAGCGACGACCCGGATACCACCGGCGTAACGGAGAACACCGTCGAGGTGACAATCACCCTCAGCGCCGACCCGGAGCGTACGGTGATCATTCCCATATCGAAGACCAACCAGGGCGGGGCGACGAGCGCCGACTACTCCGGCGTGCCGCAGAACGTCACCTTCGTCAGCGGGGACACCTCCAAGTCCTTCACCTTCACCGCTGCCCAGGACTCCATCGATGACGACGGCGAAAGTGTCAAGCTGTCCTTCGGGTCGAGCCTGCCCGACGGGGTGAGCGCAGGCCCCCCCGACGAGGCCACGGTCAGCATCACCGACGACGACGAGCGCGGCGTGACTATAGAGCCGCTCTTGTTTAGGCTGAACGAGCCCGCTTCAGGACAGGCTGCAGTGGCCGGTCAATACACAGTGAAGCTGGATTCCCAGCCCACGAATACCGTCACGGTCGCCATAGGCGGCAGCGACCCTGCTGTGTCGCTATCAGGCGCCACACTAAGCAACACTAAAACGCTCACCTTCTCCGCCTCCAACTGGAACACGGCCCAAGCTGTTACCGTTACCCCCGTCAAGGACGCCAACGCACTCAGCGAGACGATCACCCTGACTCACATACAGTCCGGCGGAGACTACACCGGGGTTGCAGCGGACAGCGTAACGGTCAACGTGACCGACAGCGATACAAGCAACGTAGTCCTCTCACCCACTTCCCTCACCGTCACCGAGGGCGACGACACCGGCGTCAGTTACGCGGTTAAGCTGTCCACCCAGCCCTCCCACGCCGTCACCGTGGCCATCGGCGGACATAGCGGTACGGATCTCTCTATCTCCGGGGCCACGCTGAGCGACAGCAACACGCTCACCTTCTCCACGTCCAACTGGAACACTGCCCAAACGGTGACGGTGAAGGCCGGTCACGATGGCAACGCGGACGACGAGTCGGAGACCCTGACGCACACCGCCTCCGGAGGCGACTACGCCAACCTCACGAAGGATCTTCCCGTCACCGTGAACGACGACGCCCCGGCCACCGTCACGGTGAGCTTCGGCGCTGCCTCCTACACGGTCACGGAGGGCTCCTCACGGATCGTCACCGTCACTCTGGACGCCGACCCAGAGCGCACAGTGATCATTCCCATATCGAAGACCAACCAGGGCGGGGCGACGAGCGCCGACTACTCCGGCGTCCCTCAAAACGTCACCTTCAACGCCGGGGACACCTCCAAGACCTTCACTTTCACCGCCGCCCACGACACTGTCGACGACGACGGGGAGTCGGTCAAGCTACGCTTCGGGTCGCAGCCCGGCGGGGTGAGCACAGGCCCCCCCGACGAGGCCACGGTCAGCATCACCGACGACGACGACCCCGCCGTTACCGTGATGTTCGGCCAGAGCGCCTACACCGTGGCGGAAAGCGACGACACTTCGACAACCGGCGTGGAGGAGAACAAGGTCGAGGTGACAATCACCCTCAGCGCCGACCCGGAGCGCACGGTGATCATTCCCATATCGAAGACCAACCAGGGCGGGGCGACGAGCGCCGACTACTCCGGCGTGCCGCAGAACGTCACCTTCAACGCCGGCGAGACCTCCAAGACCTTCACATTCGCCGCCACCCAGGACACGTTAGACGACGACGGGGAGAACGTGAAGCTGTCTATCGGCACGGCGCCGGCGGGTGTGACCAACGGGATCCCAAGCGAGGCCACGATCTCCATCACCGACGACGACGTTCCGTCCGTCACGGTGAGCTTCGGCGCTGCGTCATACACGGTCACGGAGGGCTCCTCACGGACCGTCACCGTCACCCTGGACGCCGACCCAGAACGCACGGTGATCATTCCCATATCGAAGACCAACCAGGGCGCCACGTCCTCTGCCGACTACTCCGTGCCGTCCGGCGTCACCTTCAACACGACTGAAACGTCGAAGACGATCACCTTCACCGCCACCCAGGATTCCATCGACGACGACGACGAGAGCGTGCGGCTGTCCTTCGGGTCGAGCCTGCCCTACAGGGTGAGCGAAACCAGTCCCAGCGAGGCAATGGTGACCATCAGACAGGATTCCACGCCGTCCACTGCCGACTGCAACTCGGCCATCTGGTGCGCCGATTTGGAGTTCAGATCGGAAAATCAACCCGGCGAGATGTGGGTCTTGGACGATAAGCCCTTGGACAGCGAGTTTGACTACAACTACAACGGCGTCACTTACCGGTTCGGAGGGCTCAGCGTGGATCCCTACGGTCACAATATCCCCATCAACGGCCGCCCCAATCCGCCCTTCGCTATACCTGAACGAACGATGTTCAACCTGAGGCTGTTGAACATGAGCGCTTCAGGCTACAGCCTCGACCGGTTCCGGATGCCCAACGACGACTGGATGAACTGGACGCTGCACGTTAGCACAGCCAAGGACGGCGAGACGCTAACTGCGGCGCTGCCCCTCAGCGAGGGTAGGTTTAGCGAACATAACTGGATTTGGCATGGATCGGACCTCGAAGCGCTGCGGCTAGCGTGGTCGGAGGGCCAGGTGTACAAGCTGAAGATCGTCGAAGATCCCAGGGTTCAGAGGACACCCCAGGTACTGGGACAGCCGCTGTACCTGAAGGTAGGTACATACGATAACCAAGAGCTGTACGTCTGGTGGAAGATGCCCGAGAACCGGGTCGACCGCGCTCCGCCCAACACTACCTACAAGGTGCAGTGGAAGGAAGCCACCGGCAGTTGGGACAATCCCGCCGATGTCTCAGAGGAAACCGACTCGCCGTCCCCCGCCACAAAGGAAACCCTGTCCCACGTCATTCGGGGCCTTACCGGAGGCGTCGAGTACCACGTGCGCGTCATTGCGACTAACACCGTCGGAGACAGCGAGCCTTCGGAAGTGGTCAGTGGTACGCCAACGTCCCTGCCGGCAGCGGGCCAGAACATCGCAGCAAACTCACCGGCCAAGGGTGCGCCGAGCATCGAAGGAACCCCGGAGGTGGGGCAGACGCTGTCGGCCGTTACCACGGACATTACGGACGACGACGGACTCCAAGACGTCGTTTTCAGCTACCAGTGGCTGGCCGACGACGTGGAAATCTCCGGAGCCGATGGCGCGACCTACATCCTCACCTCCGACGACCTGGGTAAGGCCATCAACGTGAGGGTGGATTTCACCGACAACGCGGGCAACGAGGAGTCGCTGACCAGCGCGCCCACCGCGGCAGTGACGGCGGCTGAGGGCCTGGAGCTCCAGTCTGCCACCGTGGACGGCTCCACCCTGACGCTGACCTACAACGAGACTCTGGACACGGGCGTAACGCTGCCCGCGAGCGCCTTCGTCGTGAACGTCAACGAGGCGTCCCACTCGATCATGGGCGTGGGGGTGGGCGGGTTCAGCGTGCTGCTATTGCTATCCCCGGCGGTGGTGGCGGGCGACACGGTGAACGTGGACTACACCAAACCCAGCAGCTCGGATGTCATCAAGGATACCCAAGGGCGCCAGGCGGGCTCCTTCACCGGACAGGCGGTGACCAACAACACCGCCCCGGCACAAATCGAGAGATCGGAACAGGCACAAACGCCCGGCTCCCCGAACAGCCTGAAGGTGGTCCGGCACGACAGCGGCAAGCTCATGGCAACCTGGGATGCCCCGGATTCGGGCTCCGATCCCACCGGATACACCCTCCAGTGGAAGGAGGCCGGGGACAGCTGGGAAACCCAGGGCAGCGTGTCTCAGTCCGATGTGAAGGGCGCCTCGCACCTCATCACGGGGCTGACCGACGGGGTGGAGTACGCCGTGCGGGTTATCGCATCCAAGGATGACGCCGAGAGCGCTCCTTCCGGAGAGGTCACCGCCACGCCCCGGGAAACCACCCCTCCCTCGCCATCGTCGGTCTCGGTTAACGGAGCCACGCTGACCGTGACCTTCGACGAGGCACTGGCCGAAGTCCAGGCGCCGGCCAGCACCACCTTCGCGGTAACGGTGGCGGGAAACAGCCGGGGTGTGAGCACCGTTTCGGTGTCGGGCAGCGTGGTGACACTCACCCTGGTGACGGCCGTGTCCGAGGGAGACGTGGTGACGGTGGACTACATCGCTCCCACGGGCCAGTCGGCGGTCGGGCTGCAGGACCTTGCCGGTAATGCCGCCGCATCCTTCAGCGGACAGGACGTCACCAACGATACCCAAGCCGCGGCGACGTTGACCGCCAGCGTCTCTATCGTTCCCGAATCCCACGATGGGAGCACGGTGTTCACCTTCGAGCTTCGCTTCAGCGAGACGCCGAGGAAGCGCTTTAGCTACAAGATTATGCGAGACCTGGCCTTCACCGTCACGAGTGGAGAGGTGGTGAATGCGCGGCGGCTGGAGCAGGGCAAGAACGTCGGCTGGGAGATCCACGTTGCGCCGGACGGGGACGGCGCGGTGACCATCGTACTCCCGGTCACCACGGACTGCACGGCGGAAGGCGCCATTTGCACGAACGACGGCAGGAAGCTGTCCGGTGGGCTTATGCTGGTCGTTCCTGGGCCGAACACCCCGGCCACGGGCTGACCCACCAGCAGCGGCGCCGCCCAGGTGAGGGAGACCCTCGCCGCCAACACCACCGGCACAGCCGACGACGGCCGGGACCGCGCGGCCTGCTCCCTGCCGGTGGCTCGCCGACGACGCCGAGATCAACGGGGCAACCGCTTCCACGTACACCCTTGTCGCCGCCGACGTGGGCAGGGCCATCAAGGTGCAAGTCAGCTTCACCGACGATGCGGGCAACGACGAGGAGCTGAACAGTGCCGCAACGGCCGCGGTGGCTCTGCGGCTCCACCTCCCCCCAACACCCCGGCTACCGGGTTGCCCACCATAACCGGAACGGCCCAGGTGGGGGAGACGCTGACGGCGGACAGGTCGGGTATTGCCGATGAGGACGGGCTGACCAAGCCATCGTTCGCCTATCAGTGGCAGGCCGACAGCGCGGACACCTCCGGCGCGACGGTCTCACGCTACACACCCTGGCCGTTGACGACGAAAGCAAGGTCAGCAGCGTGAAGGTGACCTTCAACGGCGACGCCGGTAATGAGGAGGAATCGACCGGCGCGACAACGGCGGCGGTGGAAGCCGACCCGCTCCCACCGCTGACGTCCAGCCTAGAGAACATTGCGATGTCCCATGACGGTGAGAACGCCTTCACCTTCGGTTGCGGTTCAGCGCGGAATTCAGCCTGAGCTAAAGGACCCTGCCGGACCACGCCTTCACGGTGAACGGCGGAACGGTGCGGAAGGCGTAGCGGCTGGAGCAGGGCAGCAACGTGGGCTGGCGGATCACCGTGAGGCCCAACTCCGATGGCGCGGTGACGATCATCCTGCCAATCACTGAGGACTGCGAGGCGCTGGGCGCGATCTGCACGGACGACGGCAGGAAGCTGTCCACCGAGATGGTGTTGACCGTCAGCGGCCCGTAGCGCCGCATACCGGCATAACGCAACAGGAGGGCGGCGCTCGGAGAAGATGCGCCGCCCTCTTGAACGCAAAAGAGTCTGCGCATAAGGATGTCCAGGCGGGTTGGAGTCCCGTCCCTGGGAAACGGACTCTTCCAACTCTGAGAGACGAGGGAGTCCGCCCTCCCCCTCCGTCCTTGGCGTCTTCAGTGTGGACCAGTGCGATGCCGAGACAGCGCATCTACTACAGGAGAAGCGCCTATGAACTCCCCGACGACTTTCCGGAGGGGCTGAAGCGGTTCCACGAGGAGTCGGGCCTGTCGTGGTCGGAGTTTGCCCGCCGCCTTGGAACCTATCGCCACAGCGTGTGGCGCTGGACTGAAGGCAAGGCTCGGCCAAACTATCCGCACCGGAAGGCGCTCATCGAGTTGGCCGACAGTCTGGGACTCGGCCACCTGTTCACCGATCGCATGGAGATGCACCAGTTTGACGCCAATACGAGAGACGATGCCTCCGTAGCCGCGTAGGTTGACTCGGACCCAATTCCCTCCAGATTGACAGGGCAGCGGAGCTTGGACCACGTAGACACCATGTCGCTCCTTGAAATCTCCTGACCTGTCGCACGAAAATGCCGCGAGGCAGGGCATCAGTGGGTTTGGAGAGCCTTCAACAATTCCTCCAGGACGGGACGACCTACTGTCCACTCATGCCTGCCAGCTACTGGCACCTTCCGACCACGACAACAAAAGGCTCCGTCTCAGAGGCCGCCTAGCCAGATCTCGAAGACGGTTCTGACTACCGTGCGCGATGGTGGAGCTGAGGGGAGTCGAACCCCTGACCTCCGCATTGCGAACGCGGCGCTCTCCCAACTGAGCTACAGCCCCAAAGTGGTGATTCAATTGTAGCGCAGACGTGGGGGTTCGCGGCTACTGACGCATTCCCGGATTCCTACTTTCGCGGAATTGATGGAGGGCCGACGCAATCCGTCTGCGTTGGAACGCGGCCGATCAACGGCTTTGACAAGCTATGCCAGAGCGCGGATTCAGATTGCTATCCGTCGTCGCCTTGGCAGGAACGCGGCAAACCGATTTACGGTCCAGGTCGAGCCGGAGCGCGAACCGGGAAGATTAGCCGCCGTAGCCGCCGCCGGGGCGTGGCGCGCCACCGCCATCGCCGCCTGCCTCCGGCGTCTCGGCGCCGGGGACTTCTTCCTCTGAGATAGGCTCCCATTTGACGAGCGTCACGTCCGTCGTCACGTCGTCAAAGACGGCCTGCACGCGTTGGCCCACGGCAAGACACCCGGGATCCTCCATCAGTTGCTCTTTGGGCACGAGGACGTTGCCCGTCATGCGCGCGCCTTCATCCAGCTGAATGGTGGCGTGGACGTACGGGGCATCCTCCGTGAACGATGGAATGGAAGATTGATACACGGTGGTGTAGGAGTAGACGCGGCCCCTGCCACTGACGCGCGACCAGACCAGCTTGTCCATTGGAGAAAGGTCATAGGGGCACACCTCACGCGGGAAGAAGATGAACTTGTTGCAGACGGTGCAGTATTGCACCCACAGTTCGTGCTTCTTCGTGCCCTCCCAGAACGGTCGTGAGACGTCCGGGTTGAGCGTCGCTCGCGGAAGTGGCTTGTTGTATTCGCTCGTCATGACTCTGCGTCCCCTCAGCGAATCCTCGCCTCGACGTTGCTCTTCTTATCTCTAGAGTGTGTTCTCGGACCCGAGAACCAGCGTGCACATGCTGCTCGCTGTGCCGCCTCAACCATTCACCAGGCCGAGGTCGTTGCGCTCTATCTGTCTTACACCGGCCTTGCCCATGATCTGTCGGGCAGCCTCAACGACGTGGCGGAATCCGCCCGCGAGGCCCGGCTGCCCACCGGACATCTGGCCGCCGTCCGTATTGATGGGGAAGGTTCCGTTGTAGGTAGTGTCAGTCGATGCGAAGAACGGCCCGATCTCACCCTTGGGTACGATTCCTGCGTCTTCCAGGCACACGGCATGGAGGATCGTGTATCAATCGTAGAATTCGGCAAATTGGATATCGCGCGGCGTGTAGCCGGACATGGCCAGCGCCGTGGGCGCGGAGCGGGAGACAGGCGTGATGGTGATGTCCGGGCGCTGCATTCCACCGAAGTCATCAAGCGCGATACCGCCGCCAAGCACATAGGCCGGCTTGGTCAGGCTCGCCTTGGCCCTCTCGGCCGTCGTCACGATAACAGCCGCCGCGCCGCCGCATGGCATCACGCACTCCAGGAGGCGCAGCGGGTAATTCACATAGCGAGAGGCGAGCACATCATCATGCGTGATTGGCTGCCCGTTGAACACTGCGTTGTCGTTGCCCTGCGCGTTGGCTCGCTCATTCGCGGCCACATGCGCCATTTGATCCTGCGTTGTGCCGTATCGATCCATATGGCGTTTGTAGATCTGCGCGTAGCCGGTGTTCGCTCCGGCCGCAGGGCCGTACGGGAAATCGAACTCTCCCGCCGGTCCGGGGAACCCCTCGGGTCCACCGGGAAGCGCGGGGTTGCGGGCCTGTGCCATGACGACAAGAACATAGTTGGCCAAGCCGTTCATGACGGCCATGGATGCCAACGTGACGCCCGTTGCGCCGCTTGCGCCCATCATTGACGAGCCTGTGCCGAATCGGGGGCGAAGGCCCATGTACTCGGCAGCGAAGCCGGGGAACGTATCACCACCTTCCGTGATGAGCCCGTCAATTTGGTCTTTGGTGATATGCGCGTCTTCAATGGCGAGCCGCGCAGCCTGAGCCATCAGGCCACCGACGCTCATTCCCGGAATCGTCCGGCGCGTCGGGAGTTCGCCGATACCAATGATGGCGGCCTCTCCTCGGAAACTCACGTTCTTGTACCTCCTGCTGGTGTCGTCCCGCTGCGGGGATCAGTTAAACCTGGGGTCATTCAACCATTTGTTGGGTTCAACTGAATCGGCCCCTGGCGTTGGCGCCTCATCGACCCGCCGCCATTTCACGAGCGTCCACTCCGGTGTCACGTCCTCAAAGACGGCCTCGACCCGCTGACTGACCTTGAGGAGGGCGGGATCCTCTCGATAGTCCTCGGAGGTCACGTCCGCCATGTTCCCAACCATGCGGACGCCCTCATCCAACTCAATAAGGACCTGAGCCATCGGCATGTTGTCATGGAACATGGGGTTGGCGGGCTGATAGACGGTGGTATACGAGTGGATGCGACCCATGCCGCTGGCGCGTGACCAGATTATTTCGTCGCCATGCCCCCAGCACGTTGGGCACACCTCACGCGGGAAGAAGAAGAACCCCCCGTGCCTCTTGCAGTACTGGAGCCAGAGCTCATGCTTCTTCGTTCCGGCCCAGAACGGCGCGGACACCTCAGGATTCAGTGTTGGCCTGGGTACCGGCTTTCTGTATTCGCTAGTCATGGCTGCATCTCTCCCAAAACGGCGGCGTACGCTTGTCTCTTCTAGAGGGCATTCTCGGAACCGAGAACCAGCGTGCACATCGTGCTCGCGGTGCCGCCTCAACCATTCACCAGGCCGATGTCATTGCGGGCGATCTGCCGCGGGCCGGCCTTGCCCATAATCTGGCGCGCGCCCTCCACCACATGGCGGAATCCGCCCGCGAGACCCGGCTGCCCGCTGGAGAGCTGGCCGCCATCCGTATTGATCGGGAACTCGCCGTTGTAGCGCGTATCAGTCGATTCAAAGAAGGGCCCGACCTCGCCCTTCGGCATCAGTCCTGCATCCTCCAGGCACACGGCATGGAGAATCGTGTATCAATCGTAGAATTGGGCGAACTGCATGTCCCGTGGCGTGTAGCCGGACATGGTGAAGGCGGTGGGGGCGGATCGCACGACCGGTGTCTCCGTCAGCTTGTCGCGCTGCCAACCAGTGAGCGGATCGGTCGCGATGCCCGAGCCGAGTACGTACGCGGGCCGGTTCAGGCTGTGCTTGGCTCGTTCGGCGCTTGTCACAATGACCGCCGCCGCGCCTGCGCACGGCATCACGGTCTCCAACAGCTTGATGGGATAGTTGATATAGCGGGAGTTCATCACGTCGTCATGCGTGATGGGCTGTCCGTTAAAGACGGAGTTGGGATTCTCGAGCGTGTTGAATCGCTCGTTGACGGCCATGTAGGCCATCTGCTCCTCGGTCGTCCCGTACTCTTCCATGTGACGGACATACATCATGCCGTAGCCGGTGTTCGCGCCTGCGGACATGCCGTACGGATCCTCGAACTCCGACCTCATGCTGGGAGGTCCGCCGCCTTCCGGCGGAATGACGGGATTGCGCGCCGTTGCGATGACGACCAACACATAGTCGGCGAGGCCGTTCTGCACGGCCATCGCGGCGAGCGTCACGCCCGTCGCCCCACTCGCGCCCATCATGCTGGAGCCCGTCGCAAATCGAGGGCGAATGCCCAGATACTCGGAGGCGAAACCCGGGTAGACGAGGCCACCCTCCGTCACAAGGCCATCAATGTCCTGGAATCGCAGATGGGCATCATGGATGGCGATGCGACCCACGTCGCCCATCAGGCCGACCATTGACCGGCCGAACGTTGAACGGGACGTCGGCAACTCGCCGATTCCGATGATTGCTGCTTCGCCTCGAAGACTCATACGTCCACCTCACGAGGGCCCGCTACCCTGCCCCAACCGCTATACGGTCACACTACCACCGCCTGCGAGTGATGGCAACAATGTATACGGATTCGTTGCTGTGTTTTTACGGTTCTCGCGCGGGTATCCTTTAAGAAGGCGCGCCCTATGTCCCCAGGCCAACCTGCCAGTTGATGCCGAATCGATCCGTCAACGCGCCGAAGTAGTCGCCCCAGAACATATCCTGGAGCTCCATCGTCACTTCACCGCCCTCCGAGAGCGCGGCAAAGACGCGATCCGCATCATCGCGAGACGATGCCGCATAGCTGACGGAGTAGTTGGAGCCGACGGTGAGCGGCGGCCCGAACCCGGGCGGAGCATCGCTGCCCATCAAAATGCTGTTGCCGATGGGGAACGAGACGTGCATCACCTTATCGTCCCACCCGTCCGGCATCTGCATATCCTCCGAGGGCGGCATATCACTAAACGCCATCTCATTGGAGAACTCCCCGCCAAACACGGATCGATAAAACGCAAACGCCTCCCGACAGTTCCCCTCAAAGTTGAGGTAGATGGAGAGGGTGGGGGTGTTTGTTGGTTGGGTTGTCATGGTGTGTGGGGGTCCTTCCGTGGGTGTTGCTAGTGTTGGTCGCTCACTATATCCGCCGCTGCCAATAGTACGACATCGTTGGGGTGACGGAACTTGGTACATTTGTCTGCAAGTTCCCATTCGGCGGCCGCATCAAGCAACTGCAACATCTGACGCCGCCCCTCTAGATCCTCATTGTCGGCCAAAGCTGCGAAACGCACCCTACTTCCGATAAGTCGTCCAAAGAAGTCTGGGTGAGACCGGGCCTCCGCTGCATCATTGTCAAGAAAGACGGGTACAATATCCTCGCGCGAGGGCACACCCTGGTCATTCTGCCACCTTAGGCGATATAGTCCGAGGGCACCGCTTCTAGGTCCGCTTATAGAAGCATATTCTCCTCGAAAACTTGGGGACTGGGCGTAATCAATGATGGCCGTAAAAAAGCTGCTCTTGAAGTCCATCAGGTGAATGTCGTCATGTCCTTGCGCGATCTGTCTATCGGTGCAAATGCGTGCAATCGTGGCACCAGGCGCGAAATCCGAATACTTGCCTCGCAGTTCATCCGGAAGTCTGATCTCTAGCACTCGTCCGTTGTACAGACGATTCCTAATCTCAACGCCGTTGAAAAAGGGCAACATAACCTCGAGAAAGCCCAGCACATCTTCGTGGCCGAATGTGTGCATCGCCGTTAGGGCGCTAGGGTCGTATCCCTCAATAGTCGAAAAAAGCCTATCTTGCTGGATTTGCGCTTGCTTCGCCCTTTCCAGTGCGTTTGCCACTTCTTGATCAGTTCGCTCGATTGACATGGCTAACGACTCGTTTAGGATACTCGCAATGTCCAACCTCTCGAGTATTTGGCCGATTATCTCGGTCTTCAATGCCGCCGCATCACCGAAGTCTTGACTGACATCTGCCAAATCCTGCGCAATAGATTCGACACGTTCAAGAGCCCTAGCCAACACACGGTTATCGAATCCGTCAGTACTAACCAGATTGAATACTGAAACACGCTCAGTCTGACCATATCTGTAGAGCCTGCCCGCCCGTTGTACAAGTCGAGCTGGATTCCAAGGCATATCGTAGTTAACCATTATGTGACATCTGTCGTGCAGATTGATGCCCTCACCTCCTGCTTCAGTTGACACGAGAAAATCGCCGGACTCGTTGAATTCTCTGATATTGGTCCTCTTGTCCTGCAGCGTCATTCCCCCGTTAATCTGAAGAACTCCGCTATTAGGATATTTTGCTCTCAGCTGCTCGACGATATACTGCTGGGTAGCCCTGTACTCAGTGAACACCAACAGCTTGTTGCCGACAGACCGCACTGGTTGCGCAACTTGATCCAAGAACAGATTGATCTTCGGTTCATCGGCCCCTGCTTTTCCGGCCAGGCGGAGCAGTTGCTCCAGCCATTCGGCCTCGCCCTCAAAGAAGGGACTCCCAGCTATTGTCGTTGACTCCACTGCATCAGCGACGTCGTCCAAGTCATCCCGTCCGTCGGTGCCGTCGGCAAAATCATCCAGCCCTTCTTGTAACTCAAATACGTCAATCGCTGGGTTTGTGCTGTTCCCGGAATGTAGGCGCGTTAGTCGCCTTGTGAGCGCCACCTTGATCGCTGGAATACTTGACGACGCGAGTTTTCGGTATGTTGTCATGACGAAGCCAATCGCGCGAAGTCTGCCACCGCCTTCGGCTGCCTTATACCCCTTTTTGACGTACTCGGTCAATAGTGCGTCGAATTCTCTAACCTCGTTCGTTAAAGGAACACTCACCTTGTGGCTGTCCTGACCGCGAAATATGAAGTGACCAGACATATCCGTAGCTTGGCTCTTCCTGTTGCGAAGGACCATTCCCGCAATTACGGCCGGATTTGTAAAAGCATGCCCCAACTCTTGAGCCAAGTCGGGGCGCAGCAAGCTTAGCACGTTCACAAACTGGGCATTGTCACCTTGGTGGGGAGTGCCCGTAAGGAATATGAAGGAGTCAGTGAGCTGGCGCAGATGCTGTGCCAAGCCATACCGTTGCGTAACAGCACGATGGGGAATCTTGCTCAGATGATGGGCCTCGTCAAAGACGATGACATCCCAATCCCCGGAATCAGCAAGCTTCGCAAGATTTGCTTCGGTTTTCGCACGATCTATCGAGACGATTACTTTATCATTTCCAAGCCAATGCGAAGCCTGATTAATGTTGAAATCAACGCCGTAGATTCTAAAATCCTCATTGAACTTGTATTTCATCTCGTCTTGCCATTGCCGAACTACAGCTGCGGGGCAAACCACGAGAACCCTTCTGGCTTGTCTGCGGCGGCGGAGTGCCGCAAGCAGCAGCCCAACTTCAATCGTCTTTCCCAAGCCAACGTCGTCAGCAATCAACCAGTTGCTTTGGTCTGACGTCATAATCTTGTGAACCAAATCAATCTGATGTGGCAGCGGATCAACATCCAATCGATCAAGAGCGCCCGTAACTTGATTCCAGGCATCGAGCGCGTAGGCCAGTGCCTTTAGGCGAAACCTCTCGTGACTATCCGCATCAGAAATCTCTCCACGTATGTATCGAGTTGAGGGTCCCCGCAAGCCCACCAAATTCTCGAAGGGAATCCAAATGTTTTGGCCTGTCCGGTGCCATTGGACTAGCACCATGTCCCGTTCAGCGATTCTTCGCTCGGCACGCACTGTACCTGTTCCTATTGTCTGCCTTGTGTTGGACAAAGGTCTGTCCTGAACGACAAGACCTGGGTAAAAACCGCTTCTGAGTTCGCCGACTGAATGCCAACTCGGCTCAGTCTCTCTACCCCACTGTACTTGCACGCGCTCGTCGCGCT
This sequence comes from Dehalococcoidia bacterium, assembly GCA_965205915.1. Taxonomy (GTDB): domain Bacteria; phylum Chloroflexota; class Dehalococcoidia; order UBA6926; family UBA6926; genus VXMO01. The sequence goes on from OZ242191.1 coordinate 845,959, forward strand.
CAGCAATTGCTACCACGATTCCTCTGCGGTCAGTTCCGCTGCGCACTCTTTCTGCGTGCAGGGTGACCCAACAGTTCACTGCGGGGAACAACTTAGCGGACTTAGTGGGAAGTACCATCTTGCGATCCTCTCATTCAGCTAATGTCCTTGGCCGTCGTGCCAATCATCGTCCGTATACCATTCTTGATTCCGCCAATAGTCTGGCACACTTAACCCATGTGCAAGCCCAAATTCGCTCAAAGACGGCCATTTTCGCTCACCAAGCACATCTTCATATTCCGGGGCTGCCAAGTCCGACGAGATTAGTGGCCCCCCGGGAAAAGTGACCGTAACCTTATACAGCACATAGGAAGCAAATGAATAGTACTGTCGTGGATCCAAGATTGAAATGTTTATTTGGTTCCATTCGGACCACCAGGCGGGATCGATAATTTGGTCAGTAGGAAAACTCAGACGGTTGCCAACGACTGCCAAAGCGTTCTCACGGGTCATCGAGTTTCGATCATGCCAGACATGCCAATTACTATTGCTGTCGATTCGGCCGCACTCCCATAGTGTCCATTGGGAATCCCAATATCTCTGGAATTCCAAGAATGCAAGAAGTCTTTGTGGTTCCCAGTTCCTATCCAGCAACCAGGCTAACCACGATCCGAATCTCGCTGGTTTGAGTGAGAGCAACAGATTTCGAGATCTTTCTAGATCCGTTCCGTCCAAGTTTGGAATGTTGCTGAGAAACTGATCCACTCGCAGAGCTCGATCAATGTCCTGCCCATCTTCTGAGACAACAAAGGCCGGCCTAGCTAGAAAGTCTTGATATTGGCCGTGGTCGGGGGTCAGGTCGAGTAAGTCTTCGTCAGTCGAGTTGGGCCGCCAAACCGCTTCTGAGTCCGGCTCGGTCTGTATCCATTCCGAATAAGCGCCAGCATCACTTGTGGTGCCCGCTTCATAGGTTAGCTGAATCCTTTCAGGTTCTTCGACTTGATCTTGGCCGCCGGATTCCGCGTCTACGTCGAATCTTCTTGGTTCCGGTTCAGCATTGGGAAGTGGCTGCGAATCAAACCGCTCCTCCACCAACCCATTGGCCAAACGCGGCTGTATTGCCTGCTCGCGCCAGAATTCACCCCCATGCGGTGGCGATGGGGGAAACTTGTAGTCTTCCTCCGCCCAGCCGTCGGAGTCGCCAAAAAGTTGGTGCTGAGTCATGGGATTGGGGGGCGGCTGAAGTGCCTGTCAACAGTCTAACATAGACCCCTACGCCGCCCCCGCCCCCGCCGCTGCGCACTCCTCATCCTGCTCGCCGGTGCCTCCGCCTACTCCTACTGCGCCTATGATTTGGCCTTCTTTTTCGATTGGGACTGCGCCCTGGCTTAGGATCATGTGGTCGCCCTCGCCGGCTTTGATGCCTTGGAAGATTGGCCTGTCCGCCATGTCCTGGAAGAAGCCGCTGGGTCGCTTGAACGCCGCCGATGCAATCGCCTTGCCGGTGGAGCCGTAGATGCCCGCCCAGATCGCATCGTCCATCCTCGCGAATGAGACCAACCGGCCTCCCGCGTCAACGACGGCGATGCTCATCTTCGTCCCCTGTTCGTCCGCCTTGGCAATCGCCGCCGCGATCACCCTGTTCGCCTCGTCCAACGTGATTGATCGTGCCATTTCCGTGTCCCCCTTCAGGTTCGTGCTGATCTGCGCGGTACGGGTTCATCGTAGCGCAGTACGAGGGGATAAAGTGGCGCCGCGCGTGCTAGACTCGCGGCGTGCGGCTACTGTTGACGAACGACGATGGGATACACGCGCCCGGCATCCTCGCGCTGGCGAAAGCGTTGCGAGGGCTGGGCGAGATTACCGTTGTCGCGCCAGATCGCGAGCAGAGCGGGATGGGCGCGAGTTTCACGCTGCATCGACCCGTGCGGGTGCGTCGACTACGGACGCGCGGCGAGAAGCAGTACGCAGTGGACGGCACGCCGGGCGACGCGGTGATCGTCGCGCTCGGCCACATCTTCGGCGAGGAGAAGCCTGACCTCGTCATCTCCGGCATCAACCACGGCACGAACCTGGGCGCGGACGTGTTTCTATCGGGCACCGTCGGCGCGGCGCTGCACGCGCATATCCGCGGCATCCCTGCCATCGCGATCTCTATGCCGCTGCGCAAGCGTCTGCGGTACAGGACGGCGGCGGCGGTGGCGCGGACGCTGGCGGAGCAGATACTCGCCGACAAGGAGCGCTACTCCGGCCTCCTCTTTAACGTGACCGTGCCGAACCTTGGGCTCGATAAGCTGCGGGGCGTCGAGATCACCAACCTCATCCCGCGCGCCGTCTCGTTCGAGGTGACGCACGGGAACGATGGGCGTCGCGACTACTACTGGATCGGCATCGAGCGGCAGGTTCGGGGGCGCAAGGTGGAAATCCCGGAAGGGACGGACGTGTGGGCGCTGCGCGAGAAGAAAGTCTCCATAACACCCATCCACATGGACGCGACAGCGTACGGCGAGATCGACCGCATCGGCGCGCTACAAGAGGCGGTGGCAGCCCTGACGGGGGATGTTGACGGCCCGTGAGACCCCTTCTCCAATTGACGGGATAGCGCCGTAAATGCTACGTTCCTATCTGAGACGGGTAGAAACCCGTCGTTTTTTGCGAAACGGGTAGGAGGGCTTACCGAGAATTATGGCTGTTGCCGCGTCCCTGAGCGCCGGGCTGTTGGCGCTTATCTTTTCAGGAGTTCTGACGTACCGCGTGATGCAGGTGGACCAGGGAAACGAGACGATGCGCCGCATCGCGGTCGCGATTCAAGAGGGCTCGATGGCGTTCCTGCGCCGCGAATACACCTACCTCGCTGTATTCGTCCTTGTCGTGGCGATTGTCGTCGCCGTCCTTGTTGAGCCGCGCACCGCGATTGCCTACCTGCTCGGCGCGCTGGTTTCAGCCGCCACGGGGGCGTTGGGAATGCTGGTTGCAACGCGGGCCAACGTGCGAACGGCAGCCGCCGCCATCATAGGACTCAACCCGGCGCTCCGTGTCGCATTCTCTAGCGGCGCGGTGATGGGCATGTCCGTGGTCGGGCTCGGACTCCTCGGCGTCGGCCTCGTGTATGTGGTTTATTCCAACATCTATTCGGACATCGATGCCGCTGAAATCATGAAGTGGGTGGCCGGATTCAGCTTCGGCGCGTCATCCATCGCGCTGTTCGCGCGTGTTGGCGGCGGTATTTATACGAAGGCGGCTGACGTTGGCGCGGACCTCGTCGGCAAGGTTGAGCAGGGCATCCCGGAGGATGATCCGCGCAACCCTGCCACGATCGCGGACAACGTCGGCGACAACGTTGGCGATGTGGCCGGCATGGGCGCGGATCTGTTTGAGTCCTATGTGGGCTCAATCATCGCCGCAATGGCCATCGCGGCGACAGCCTACGCCATCGCGGACTACGATGCCTCCTTTATGATTCTGCCGATGACCATTGCTGGGGCGGGCATCATAAGTTCCATCATCGGCACGTTCCTCGTTCGCTCCGGCGAGCAGGCATCCTTTGGCAGCTTGCTTTGGTCGATACGACGTGGCATCTTTGCCGCCGCAATCCTCGTTGCGATATCAACTTTCGCCGTCGTCAACGTCCTTGAGTTCACTGACGTAGAGGTCGGCGGAAATACCATTGCTGCGGGGGATGTTGGACTGCGGCTATTCGGCGCGGTGCTCGTCGGCCTCATTGGCGGTGTCGTCATCGGCCTCATCACGGAGTACTACACGTCCTACGACTACAGCCCAACGAAGAAGATTTCCCAATCCGGCGAGACCGGCCCTGCCACGGTGATCATCACCGGCTTTGCGACGGCGATGCAGAGCACAGTCGTGCCGGTGCTGGTCGTTGCCGCGGCCATCTGGATCTCATTTGAGCTCTTCGAGTTCTATGGCGTCGCAATCGCTGCCGTGGGAATGCTGTCCACGCTGGGCATAACACTCGCGACGGACGCCTACGGCCCCGTTGCGGACAACGCGGGCGGCATCGCTGAGCAGGCGCACCTTGATACCGAGGTGCGGGAACGCACGGACGCGCTCGACTCCTTGGGTAACACGACTGCCGCGACTGGCAAGGGCTTTGCCATCGGCTCTGCGGCGCTCACGGCGCTGGCGCTGATGGCCGCGTACGCGCAGGCCGTCGATCTCAGCATTATTAGCCTTTTGGACTCAAAGACGCTTGTCGGGTTGTTTGTCGGCGCGATGTTGCCCTTCCTGTTCTCCGCATTCACGATGGCCGCCGTTGGCCGTGCCGCGAACGCGATGGTCAACGAGGTGCGGCGTCAGTTCAGGGAGATTCCCGGCATCATGGAAGGCACGGCTGAGCCGGAATACGCCAAGTGCGTGGACATCAGCACCCGCGGCGCGCTGCGGGAGATGGTTCTCCCCGGCATTCTGGCCGTGGTAGCGCCGGTTCTCGTGGGCGTATTCCTGGGCAAGGAGGCGCTTGGTGGCCTGCTGATTGGCTCCATCGCAGCCGGATTCATGCTCGCCGTCACGATGGCGAATGCGGGCGGCGCGTGGGACAATGCCAAGAAGTATGTCGAGACGGGCAACTTTGGCGGCAAGGGCACGCCGCACCATGAGGCGACCGTTGTCGGTGACACCGTAGGCGATCCCTTCAAGGACACCAGCGGACCGTCCCTCAACATCCTGCTCAAGCTGATGTCGATCGTGGCTCTCGTCTTTGCCCCGTTGTTCCTTGAATTCGGCCCAATCCTGTAAGGCGCCACAAAGTCAGATTCGATTGCGGAGGGGCGGAACGCTGTTGCGTTCCGCCCCCGCGTATACTTGGCGGTAGACTTAGACCCAATCAATGGTGTTGAGCGGGAGTTGCGCGTGACAGACGCCAAGAAGAGGGAACGGACGCCGGAAGAAATCGTGAGGCGTCTGCCTCGACTGTCCGCCGAAGAAACCGCCCGTCGCGGCAGGGATATCTATCGGCGGGATATCCGCCATCAGGTCATTGATGACCATGTCGGCAAGATCGTCACGATCGACATTGAAAGCGGCCAGTGGGCCCTCGGTGACAACGACCTTGAATCAAACCAGAAGCTGAGAGCCACGTGCCCGGAGGCCACGGAACTCTGGGCGGAGCGCGTTGGTTACGTTGCCGTGGGCAGCATCGGCGGCGGCTTCCCAAAGCGCGACAAATGATTGAAGGCCGCGTCAATTCAGACAACGAGGCTAAAGTTTTCCTCGACATACGCGTTCCGACAGGGAGTGTTCGCGCAATAGAGGCCGTCATCGATACTGGCTTCACTGAATATTTGACTTTGCCGCAAGCTCTAATCTCATTGTTTAGAATGCCGTACGCTGATAGGAGGGTTCTTATTCTCGCGGATGGCAATTCGAAAGCCTTCGACGTTTATCATGCGCCTCTGGTATGGGACGGCGAACTGAAAGTTGTTCCCGCCTATGCCGCTAACGCAAAGCCTCTCGTAGGCATGCGGCTCCTCGAGGGGTATAAGCCTTCACATGGACATCATCGATGGCGGCAGCGTCATAATCGAGTCGCTTGCCCGGGTATAGCGCTCACCTCTCTATGTACGGCCCCCTCTCGTCTACAATGGATAGACCATGACTGCCACTACTCAAACCGAACTTGCGCTTGAGCCCGTCATTGGGCTTGAGGTGCATGCCCAGTTGCTCACCAAGAGCAAGATGTTCTGCGCCTGCGCGACGGACTACACGGGCTCTGAGCCCAACACACGACTCTGCCCGGTCTGCATGGGCCTCCCCGGCACGCTGCCCGTCATCAATAGGCAGGCTGTTGCATTGACCATCATGACGGCGCTCGCGCTGAATTGTGAAATTGCCGAGGATACGAAGTTCGATCGTAAGAACTACCCCTACCCTGACCTCATGAAGGGCTACCAGATCTCGCAGTTCGATCTGCCGCTCACGCGCAACGGCTGGCTGGAGATCGAAAACGAGGAGGGTGAAACGCGGCGCATCGGCGTTACGCGCGTCCACCTTGAAGAGGACACAGCCCGCCTCACACATCGCGTCGATGTCACCGGCGAAACGTATTCGCTGGTGGATATTAACCGATCCGGCGTGCCACTCATGGAAGTCGTTGGCGAGCCTGACCTGCGTTCCCCGGAGGAAGCGCGTCTCTACTTGACCAAACTCCGTTCCATCTTTCAGTACCTGGGCGTCTCGAACGGCAACATGGAGGAGGGCAGTTTCCGCTGCGATGCCAACATCTCAATGCGGCGGCCGGGTGATCCCCTGCCCAACTGGAAGGTCGAAGTCAAAAACATGAACTCCTTCCGTGCGGTCTTTCGCGCGCTGGAGTTCGAGTTGGAGCGGCAGACAGGCCTTATCCGGCGGGGGGAGCGCATCCCCCAGGAAACGCGGGGCTGGTCGGAAGAAGCGGGCGCAACGCTCTCCCAACGCTCCAAGGAATACGCGCAGGATTATCGCTATTTCCCGGAGCCGGACCTTCCACCCCTGGTCATCAGCAGGGAATTGGTCGACGAGATTCGGCAATCATTGCCGGAGTTGCCGGACGCGCGACGCAGTCGGTTTGCACAGGTCTACGGCCTCTCCATCTATGATGCCGGGCTGATCACGGCGAGTCGCGCGACTGCCGACTACTTTGAGGAGGCGCTGGCAGCGTCGCCGCAGCGGAACAGTGACGCGACGCAGGCGCGGGCGAAAGCCGTCGCGAACTGGATCATTGGTGATCTGACGCACCTGCTGAGCGAGGCGAATTCAGACATAGCCGACTCCCCTATCCCCGCCCCTGCCCTCGCGCAGATGCTCGACCTTATGGACAACGGCGCCATCAGCGTCCGTATGGCCAAGGAAGTCTTCCCGGAGATGTTCGGCACGGGCAGGAGTGTAGCCGCAATCGTTGAGGAGAAGGGGCTGACCCAGATCAACGACCAGGACGCCCTCACTGCCGCCGTTCGCGACGCCATCGACGCAAACCCCAAGGCCGTGGCAGATTTTCAGAACGGCAAGCAGAACGCCGTCGGCTTTCTTGTCGGTCAGGTTATGCGAGCGACCCGTGGGCAGGCGAATCCACAGGTCGCAAATCAGTTGGTCGCCGAGCAACTTGCGGCGCTTGCCACTGTCGTCAATGATGCACAATAGATGGAGCGAGCTAGTCGGCTCCGAAACTGAAACGGAACAGAATCAATGATCACCATCATCATTCATGTCCTGCAGCTACTGGTCGCGGTGCTGCTTATCGCCGCGATCCTGCTACAGGTGCGAACGCAGGACCTGGGCGGCGTGTTCGGCGCGGGCGCGTCCGTGTTTCGCGCTCGGCGAGGCTTTGAGAAGACGCTCTTTCAGGCGACGATCGGCCTGTCCGTCATCTTCGTTGTTTTGGCGATGGCCAGTTCCCGCTTCACCGGCTAGGAAGCCAACGCGCTTGGGGCCAGTTCGATAGGAACTGCTCGGCGGTACGGCAAGAATTTTCGTCTAATCCAGATCGAATTGGGACATGTCGACCGGCTCCAGCAAGCGCTCGATAGACCCCTCGTCAATCTTTTCTTGGGCAAGTCGGAGATCGTATTGCCTCTGGAGATTCAGCCAGTATTCAGGTGTCATGCAGAACGCGTAGCCGAGGCGCACAGCGGTTTCGGCAGTGATTGACCGCTCGCCGCCAATGATGCCGCTAACCTGCGCCGGCGTCACCCCGATGGCCTTCGCAAGCTTGTGTGCCGTTAGGCCATTCTCGCTCAGTATCTCTGCCAGATGCTCACCCGGATGGATGGGGGGCCTGATCTTCATTCGTCATCCTCCTAGCGTGAATTGTGATACCCCACCTAATGATAATCAACCACTTCCACGTCATATGCGCCCAAGCGGCTATCCCACGTGAAACACACGCGCCAGCGTTGGTTGATCCTTACGCTCCATTGGCCGGCCCGATTGCCTCTCAGTCGCTCAAGTCGGTCGCCACGTATTCTCGCCAAGTCGCGAAGATCTTGTGCCGCGAGGACGCGATTCAGTTTTTCCTCCGCACGCGACTGAATTTCGGGCGGAACCGACCGCACGTCCATCCCAAGGGCCAATTGTTCAGTGAGCCTGTTCTTGAAGCGATTCATATGAGTAAAGCGTTACCGAGGCCAGTCTATGCTTTTGGCCGCGTGGCCCCACCCGCTCCGACTAAATCTCAGGCTACCAAGTGGGGGCGTCGGGTGGCGCCCTACTTCAGCAGCAGCTGAGGCCGCTGATGCTCTTGAGGTGGAGGGTGCGGGCCTTGGGTGAGGCGGCGGCGGGCAACTCGGTCGTCACGGCGACGAATTCGATTGGCTGGTCTGCGCACGCGCAGGCGCCCTCGCAGCTACACGCATCGGCAAGCTCCCTGCCGTTTGCGCCCAGTCGGATTAGTCCTTCAAGCTGCGTCGTAACCGCCATCGCTGCGCTCCCATCTATCCGTGGCTCAAAACGTAGATCACAAGTAGCTACGATCAGTATGCCACGACCTCGTGCGGCTGACGGTACGAGGCCTTAGAACCCGCCTAGGCGCCAGGCAATCGGCCTGCGCCGCGCTGGTTGTGATTCGAGCGATCCTCAATGACGTCGTTGACCTCAAGCGCATGGGCAGCCAGTCGTAACGCCGCCTCGCCGGCGGTCAGTGATCCGCCCTCCTCAGCCGGTTTAACGTGGATGAAGAAGTCATCACCCATCTCCGGCGAAGGGAACTGATCGGGCCAGAAGAAGGTAAAACCTGACTGACGGGCTGTCTGTTGATCAAGGGGCCTGTCCCCGACATGCCAATACGTGCTGAGATCCGGATACCGCTCCTTGAGTGTCGGCATGTGGTGCTTGAGAATCACGAAGTCAGGCTCAAGACCGTAACCGTTCCACATGAGCGTCTGCGAACTCTCCGGGCGATCCGACGCGCTGCCAACGATCGCGCCCTTTGAACGAAAGTATTCGACGTGCTCCCGTGTCAGGATGCCATTTGGATCACCGAACTCCATCGTTCCGTCAATATCAAACGTGATTAGCCACACGGCAATAACAACTCCCCAGAAAAAGAGTGGGTGGTTCCGCTACTGTACGTTCCAGCTACGTTTTGCGTCAAGACGCGGCGGTCGTCTTCAAATATTCGGTTATTCGTATTCACAAATCGCTCTGAGCAGCGGTGAATGAGCCTTACCGTACACAATTACCTGTTATTCCCCATCGTGCCGTTCATAACGCCACTCCGTGCCACGCGGTGTGTCCTCCAACGCAACTCCAAGCTCGGAAAGTCGATCACGGAGTTTATCTGCCAGCGCGAATTGCTTCTCCGCCCGCAGAGCCGCTCGCGTCTCGATGAGCAACCCTATGAAGGGCCAAGCGGTATCGGTCGTTACTGTCGCTCGAATCGTCGGCGTTCCGGCGGATATCGTACCGCTTACATTGGCAGCAAGCAGCTCCAGCCGCAGGCCCAGGATACCCCCCAACTCTCGCAAGAGGGCGCTGGCTTCACCCACATCACCGTCCGCTCTCGCCGCGCGATTGATCTCCCGCGCCAGGTCGAAGAGAGCCGCCAACGCCTGCGGTGCGTTGAGATCATCGTCCATCGCCTCATAGAAGCGTTCCTTGAAAGCGCTTACGTCCGGCGCATCACCCTCGCCGCCGACGGCCCACGCCGCCCGCGCCAACCTGTCCGCCGCCCGGGCTGACGCCGCCACGCTGTCATCAGTCCACGTGAGCGGCATACGATAGTGGGACGTCAAGACAAAGAGCCGGAATGCGTCCGCGCCGTGCCGTTCCACAACATCCCGGATGGTGATGAGGTTGCCAAGCGATTTGCTCATCTTCTCTTCGCCCATCTGCAGCAGGCCGTTGTGGAGCCAGTATTGGGCGAACGGAGCCGCGCCGGTGAACGCCTCCGTCTGCGCGATCTCGTTCTCGTGGTGCGGGAAGATGAGGTCCGCGCCGCCGCCGTGAATATCGATTCGCTCGCCCAGGTAGGTGAGTGACATGGCCGAGCACTCGATGTGCCAGCCAGGGCGGCCGGGTCCCCACGGGCTGTCCCACGCCGGTTCGCCGGGCTTCGCGCCCTTCCACAGTGTGAAGTCCAGTGGAGATTCCTTGGATTCATTCGGCGCGATGCGCGCGCCTGCCAGCATCCCGTCCAGCGTTCGGTGTGAGAGCTTGCCGTACGTCTCAAACGCGCCAACCCGGAAATATACATCGCCGTCCGACGCGTAGGCATAGCCGCGCTCAATCAACCCCTCAATCATGCGCAGCATCGACGGCACTTCGGCGGTCGCGAGTGGGTATTCGTCCGCCGGGAGGACATTCAACAGTTCCATGTCCTCCCGGAAGAGGTTCATGTAGCTGCCCGCAAGCTCCTCGGGTGTGATTCCCGATTCTTGCGAACGGGCGATTATCTTGTCGTCAACGTCCGTGAAATTCTGCACGGCTTTTACCGTATAGCCGCTATGGGCCAGGTAACGCCTCACGACATCAAAGATGACGTAGCTCATGCCGTGCCCGACGTGTGAGTCTGAGTAGGGCGTGATGCCGCATACGTACATGAGCACGTTGGGAGGATCGTGGGGCGCAAACTCCGACTTCTCACCGGACAGCGTGCTCGTCAGCCGCAGCATCAGGCCTCTGCCTCTAGCGCAACGATGACGTGCGCGGCAATCACATCCGCGCCACTCGCCGCGCTGCCCAAAGGCAGCCCTTCAAGGGTCTTAAATTTCAGGTTCAGCTTGTCTGGTTCCACATGAAGACTCATGGCAAGAGATTTGATCATGGCGTCACGGTAAGGGCCAAGGCGGGGCGCATCCGCATAGAGCGTAGCATCGGCATTTCCCAGCCGCAATTGACGCTCCTCCACCATGGCCGCCACGCCACGCAGCAAATCCATACTGTCCGCGTCCTTGTACGCCGGATCAGTACTTGGAAAATGCTGGCCGATGTCACCAAGCCCCGCCGCGCCAAGCAGCGCATCCGTCAATGCATGGGCAAGCGCATCGCCGTCCGAGTGGCCAAGCAGGCCGCGATCGTGCTCAATCCTGACGCCGCCAAGAATCAACGTCCTGCCTTCCACGAGCGCGTGGCTATCGAACCCGAGTCCGACGCGCATTGCCGCCATCACCGCGTTCCACTGAGGTCATCAGCGGACACGACGCCACGGCGATTAAGCACGGCCTTCGCGAACGCCACATCAATAGGCGTGGTGACCTTGAGGTTGGACGGATCGCCTTCAAAGATGTGGACAGGCCACCCAAGCGCCTCGAAAAGACTTGCATCGTCCAGCAGCAGGTCGGCCGGCGCTTCTTTGTGCGCCCGTTTCAGCATGTCCGTCGAAAATGCTTGCGGCGTTTGCGCGGCGTAGAGCGTCGCCCTGTCCGGTGTTCGGACAATCAGGCCGCCCTGCCCCGCTTCCTTAATGGTGTCCTGCACGGGCACTGCGGGGATGGCTGCTCCGTGCTCTCGCGCCGCCTCAACGCCCCGCGCAATAAGCTCCGGCGTAACACAAGGGCGCGCGCCGTCATGCACAAGAGTGATTTCGTTCTCCGGCGCGGCGTTCAGACCGGCGAGGACGGACGCGCGTCGGGTCGCCCCTCCCGCGCGTACTGCCGCAACCTTGCACAGTCCCATTGATGCCACGAGGGATTCGCCTTTTCCTACGGATTCGGGCGCGACAACAAGGACAATGTGGTCGAGTTCAGGCGCATCTTCCATTGCGCGGAGCGAATAGGAGACCATCACACGGCCGAGTAGCGGCGCGAATGCCTTTTCCACTCCCCCCATGCGCTCGCCGGAGCCTGCGGCGACGATGATGCCAACGGTCGGCCGGTGCGATGTGCCGGTCATTACCGGGTGACGAGGTTCAGGAGCCTGCCCGGGACATAGATGACGCGGGCCGGGTCTGTGCCGTTGAGGGCGGTCTGGATTTTTTCGCTACCCATCGCAGCCACCCGCGCATCGTCCTCGGCGATGTCCGCCGCGACGGTTAGCCTGTCGCGCAGTTTGCCGTCCACCTGCACGATGAGCGTGATTTCCTCGGATTTCGTCAGTGCGGAGTCGTAGTCAGGCCACGCCTGCTGATGGATGGAATACGGGTTGCCCGACGACTCCCAGAGTTCTTCTGTAAGATGCGGCGCGATGGGACATAGCAGAAGCAGCAGAGTGTCATACGCCTTGCGCCACTCCGGGCTTGTGGCCGCCGTTGGGCTATCCGATTCGATGCGTGACAGCGTGTTGGTGAAGGTCATCAACGCCGCAATCATCGTATTGAGTTGGAAGGATTCGATGTCCTCGGTCGCTTTCTGGATCGTGCGGTGCATCTCGCGAGTAAGCTCGGTGGCGATGTTGGGCGGCGCGGCGGCGCCCTCTGCACGGCATCGAACCTCGCACAGCTCCCACACGCGGTTGAACCAGCGCGGCACACCACGGATACCCTGCGTGCTCCACGCCCCGCCCTGATCCCACGGGCCGACGAACATCAGATAGGCGCGCACGGCGTCCGCGCCGAGTAAAACCGTCTGCTCGTCGGGATTCACGACGTTGCCGCGACTCTTGGACATCTTCTCGTGATCCTCACCGAGAATGACGCCCTGGTTGAACAGCCGCTTGAACGGCTCATCAAACGAGAGTAGGCCCAGGTCGCGGAGCGCCTTTGTGAAGAATCGGGCATAGAGCAGGTGCATGACGGCGTGCTCCGCGCCGCCGGTGTAAAGATCGACGGGCGCCCACTTGGCTAGGTCCGCCGGGTCGAATGCCGCGTCAGTGCCGGCGTCCGGGCTTGTGTAGCGGAACTGGTACCACGATGAGTCCACGAACGTGTCCATCGTGTCCGTCTCACGCTCCGCCTCGGCGTTGCCGCATTGGGGACACGTCGCGACGCGGAAACTGTCGTGATATTTCAGAGGCGACTCGCCCGTCGGAAGGAACTCGGCGTCGTCCGGTAATACGACCGGGAGTTGATCTTCCGGCACGGGCACAGTTCCACAGTGCGGGCAGTAGATAATCGGTATCGGCGTGCCCCAATATCGTTGACGCGAGACAAGCCAGTCGCGCATCCGATAGGACACTGTCGGTCCGCCCCAACCGTTTTCTTCCAGATGCCGCGCGACAGCTGCCTTGCCGTCCTCGTTCGGCAGTCCGGTGAATGGGCCCGAATTGACCATGGCGCCGGGCTCGATATACGCCTCACTCAACGGCTCTCCGTCGTAGTCCGCGGGGGCAATCACAACCTCAATCGGAATGTCGTACTTCGTTGCGAATTCAAAGTCTCGTTGGTCGTGAGCCGGCACGCCCATGACCGCGCCCGTGCCATACGTGGCCAGCGCATAGTCGGCGATCCACAGCGCGACCTTTTGTCCGTTGAGGCGATTAACGCAATACGTGCCGAGTGGCACGCCGGTCTTTTCCTTATCGACGGCAAGCCGCTCGATTTCAGTGAGGCGGCGGGCCTGCGCCACATACTCCTCCACGTCGGCGCGCTGCTCATCAGTCGTGAGAGCGGATACGAGGGGATGCTCAGGCGCGAGCACCATGAACGTGACGCCGTAAGCCGTATCGGGCCGCGTCGTAAACACACGCAGATCGTCAACATCCACGCCCGGAACATCCAGGCCAAACGAAATCTCCGCTCCCTCAGAGCGCCCGATCCAATTGGTCTGCATCAGGTTGATGCGCTCAGGCCAATCGATCTTCGAGTGGTCCAGCAACTCCTCCGCGTAGTCCGTGATGCGGAAGAACCACTGCTCAAGGTCGCGCTGATAGACGGCCGTTCCGCAGCGTTCGCACGTGCCGTCCGGCATCACCTGCTCACGGGCGAGCGTCGTCTGATCCTTCTCACACCAGTTAACCGGGGCCATGGCGCGGTAGGCCAGACCCTTCTCATAGAGCTTGAGGAAGAAGTACTGGTTCCACTTGTAGTACTCAGGCAGGCAGGTGATGACCTCGCGCCGCCAGTCGTAGCTTGCGCCGATGGTCTTGAGTTGGGCGCGCATCCGCTCCACGTTGTCCAACGTCCACGTCTGAGGGTGGATGCCGCGCTGAATGGCCGCATTCTCGGCGGGCAGGCCAAAGGCATCGAACCCCATCGGATGGAGGACGTTGTAGCCGCGCATCCGCATATAGCGGGCTTGGGCATCCGCCGGCGCCTCCGCGTACCAGTGGCCGACGTGGAGATCGCCCGAAGTGTAGGGGAACATGGTCAGGGCGTACCACGTGGGGCGCGAATCGTCCGATTTGGCCTCATGAAGGCCGTCCGCCTCCCAGCGTTCCTGCCACTTTCGATCAAGCGCGAGAGGATCGTATTTGAGGTTATATGGATTGTCCGCGCGCCTCTCCACTGTCATCGATGTGCTGTCCCCCACGTACTGGTTGAGATGCCGATAATGCCCGTTCAGTATACAGGGCGGCTCTCCGAGACAGGCTTTCGGCGCCTATACTGAAGTAGCGCAGGGGCAGCGATGAATTACCTGGTTGAAAAGGTGTCTGAAGACGCCGAGACGAAGCAAAGCGTGCTCATTCTCCGACGCGTGGAGGGTGAGGACAGGCTGGCGCTGAACGTCCAGGAGCGGGAAGCCGTCGTGCTCGGCAGCCTCTTGGCCAAGGACGGGATGCCGGACACAGCTGTGCTGGAGCATCTGCGTGATACGGCCTCCCGACGCGCGGGCGCCGTCGTCGGCATCCGCCTCCTGATGATCGATACTCGCGACGGCCCTGCTCTGACGCCCGTGCTGGTCATGCGGCAAACCGATTCCTCCCTAGAACAGGCGATACCGGCTTCACTAGCGCACGCCGCCGCGTGGTCACTGGCACTGAACCTGCCATTTGAAATCGACGACGAACTTGTGGCGACACTACAGTCCATCGTCACCATCATCCCCGGAGAACCCCCAAGCGGCTTCCGCGAGCTACTAGAAGGTCTGGATGAGATAGATAGGGTTTAGGGGGAGGCGCGGCTTGCTGAATCACTGTGGCTGGTAGTGACGCTCAGCATTTTTGGCCACACTTCGCAGAACTCACTTGTGCGAGCCGAGTCAAGCGCCACATTGGTATTCACGGCGTGAATGATAATCATTCATGGCTTGACGATGGAATCACTGCCTCGGCCTCATTGGCCCACGCAGTTGCCTGTCCCGTCGCCCCTCAACCTGCCATTTGAAATCGACGACGAACTCGTAGCGACGCTGCAATCCGTCGTCACCGTCATCCCCGGAGAACCCCCAAGCGGCTTCCGAGAACTACTAGCAGGGCTGGATGAGATAGACCGGGTTTAGAGGTCCCTCCCGGTTCACAGAATCGCTTACATAAAGTAATATTCACAGCACGACACGATAAACTCCTCCACGATGACCACCGCCACCAACTACTACGATGTCTTGGGCGTTCATCACGACGCCTCACCTGACGACATCAAGAAAGCGTATCGCCAAGCCGCCAAAGCGGCCCATCCCGACAAGAATCAGGAGGGCGACGCCAACAAACGGACGGCCGCCATAAACGAGGCATACGAAGTCCTTTCCGACCCCGATAAGAGAGACGCGCACGACAAGGAACTGTCCAACCAACCCAAACAAGAGACGCGCACGACAAGCAGACCTGACAGTAGCGACAGCCATTACGGGGGTCCCTCTTGGCGGGACGACGCACGACAGCGGGCTGAAGCAAAAAGTCCCTTC
Source organism: Dehalococcoidia bacterium (assembly GCA_965205915.1). GTDB lineage: Bacteria > Chloroflexota > Dehalococcoidia > UBA6926 > UBA6926 > VXMO01. The sequence continues at coordinate 861,582 of OZ242191.1, forward strand.
GAAGAAGAGGCTCGACGACAAGCCGAAGCATATCGTCAACGCCAGGAAGAGGCCGGACAACGGCAGGAGAGACAGCGTCAAAGCGAGCAGGGGCGTTGGGCCGGGGATAGGAAGGCGCGTGAAGAACGGGATGGGCGCGTAAGAGCAGAGCAGCAAGCGCAAGAAGCCAGAGCTCGGTCGGAGACTCAGCGACTGGCCGAAGAGCTTCGCCAAAGGAGAGAGGCAAGAAGGCGGTCTGAAGAGGCGGCGCGGAGAGCAGAGGAACTCCGTAGGCGCCTTGAGGTACAGGAGGCCGCGAAGCGGGCCGCGGATCAGCGGAGAGCAGAGGAACTCCGTAGGCGCCTTGAGGGGGTACAGGAGGCCGCAAAGCAGGTGCAGGCTGCCCTCGAACAAGCTCGGTCCATTTGGAGGAGGGCGGCTGATCGACGAGAAGAATCTAGGCAACTCTCCAACTATGAGTCCCAAGCCGAGGAAAAACGTCGCGCGAGGTGGATGGCGGCTGATCGACAAGAAGAATCTGGGCGACTCTCCAACTATGAGTTCCAAGCCGAGGAAAAACGTCGCGCGAGGTGGATGGCGGCTGATCGACAAGAAGAATCTGGGCGACTCTCCAACTATGAGTTCCAAGCCGAGGAAAAACGTCGCGCGAGGTGGAGCGGCGCCTATCCTGAAGCCCACGCGAGGCCATTGAGCCGCGCGTCGGTCAATACAGAACAACCTCCCGCCAAGGCTCACAGCCTTTCTAATGTGCGCCCACAAAGTCGGAATCCAATTAAAGTAGTTCGCTCAATCTGGAGATTGGTGTCTTCGGCCGGCAGGGTAGGGCTGCGGCAGCCAGAGCAGGACTCACACCATGCCAGGGAGGCGGCGCAACTGCGAATAGCATGGGAAATTCGAAAGGAAGAGTTGCACTTGACCGAGATTGCTCGGCTTCACGAAGAGCAATTGGAGGCGGCGCAACTGCGAATAGCATGGGAAATTCGAAAGGAAGAATTGCGCTTGACCGAGATTGCTCGACTTCACGAAGAGCAATTGGAGGCGGCACGACGTGCCGCATGGGAAAGCCGAAAGGAAGAATTGCGCTTGGCCGAGATTGCTCGACTTCACCGAGAGCAATCGGAGGCAAGAGCGGGTGAACACGCCAATCAGGGCCTCGCCTGCGTCCTGAAGGGAGACTTTGAGCGAGCGATTGCTGAGTTTTCGAACTCATTCGCGCTGGATCCCAAAGCCGCTCCGCTGCTTGTCGCAAGAGGCGCTGTGTACAGCGCCATGGGGCGGAACGTGGCGGCAATTGAAGATTTTTCAGACGCCCTCAGGCACAACCCCGACGACGCGTCGGTGCTAGGCCAGCGGGCAGAAGCATATGTGAAGCAAAGGCAATATGGCCTTGCGCTGGGCGACCTCAATGTAGCACTGGGTCTGGACCCTCAGAATCGTGACTATTTGCGGCGGCGGGCCGAAGTCAACACGCAGCTGGGCAATTGGCGATAGGCTGACATGAATCGTCGGCAGGCTGATGAGTTGGTTGCCTTGAGTGACACGGGGCCCGCCAGACCGGAACCCTCGGCCGGAATTGACGCCCCTGCCATTTGACCTTTGCGGACGTGTGCTATAGTATTCGATTGTGCTTGGGTTGATGCCGGCCCGCTAGATCACATTGGATGTGCCTGCTTCGCTGGGAGAAGAACGCCCCGCGAGCAGGCTTTTTGTGTCTCTAAAGAGAGAGAGGAGCGCCGAATGGTCGCAACCATGAGGGAGTCCATCAAAAACTACTCGCGAGTCGATGAAGTGCTCGCCCCGCCAAACCTCATCCAGATTCAGGTTGACTCATTCAATTGGTTCAAGACTGAAGGTATCGCCGAATTGCTGGCAGAGATCAGTCCCATTCAAGACGCCGCCAGGGAGACCCTGCCGTCCGACCTCATGTCCGGACGCACGCCACGCCAGATTCTAGAGCTCGTTCAGCAGGGCAAGGCTCGCGCGGATATCGTTAGCGGACGTTTCCAGTTGCGCTTTGTCGAGCATCGTTTCGATGAGCCGAAGCACACCGAAGACGAGTGCCGCGATAAGGACCTCAACTACTCCGCCCCATTGCACGTCACGGCGCAGTTGACCGTTAAGGAAACGGGGGAGGTCAAGGAACAGGATCTCTTCCTCGGTGATGTTCCCCTCATGACGGACCGGGGCACGTTCATCATCAACGGCGCAGAGCGCGTCGTCGTCAGTCAGCTCGTTCGTTCCCCCGGCGCCTATTTCACCCTGGAGCGTGACCCGTCCACGGGCCGTCAGCTCTGCATGACCAAGCTCATTCCAAACCGGGGAGCGTGGCTGGAGTTCGACGTTTCCAACAAGGGCATCATCAGCGTCAAGGTGGATCGTCGTCGCAAGATGCCCATCACCCTGTTGCTGCGCGCGCTTGGCTATGACGAAGATGAGATTCTTACCATGTTCTCCGACGTGGATCAGCCGGGCGACGCCAGCCTTATCCGCACCACGCTCGAAAAAGAGCCGCACGCCCGCACGACTGACGAGGCACTGCTTGAGTTCTACCGTCGCTTGCGACCCGGCGAGCCGTCCGTGCTGGACAACGCCAAGACGTTGATCCATCACCTCTTCTTTGACCCGCGACGCTACGATCTGGCTCGCGTGGGGCGATACAAGCTCAATCGCGGCCTCGGCTCGCAGGTCGAGCCGGAGAACCGAATCCTCCTGCCGGAGGACATCGTCGCCCTCATCAGGCAGATGATCCGTGTGCAGAACGGCGCCTCGCGACCCAACGATATTGACCATCTCGGCAACCGCCGCGTCCGGTCGGTCGGCGAGCTGATCCAGAATCAGTTCCGTGTCGGCCTGCTCCGCATGGAGCGTGTGGCGCGTGAGCGCATGACGCTGGTGCAGCCGGAGGGCGCGACGCCCGGCCATCTCGTCAACGTCAGGCCCGTTGTGGCTGCCCTGCGGGAGTTCTTCGGTGGCTCGCAGCTTTCCCAGTTCATGGATCAGACAAACCCGTTGGCGGAATTGACGCACAAGCGGCGGCTGTCCGCGCTGGGTCCCGGCGGACTATCCCGGGAGCGCGCCGGTTTCGACGTGCGCGACGTTCACAACTCACACTACGGGCGCATCTGCCCCATCGAGACACCTGAGGGGCCAAACATCGGCCTGCTCGGCTCGTTGGCGACGTACGCCAAGATCAACGCATACGGCTTTATCGAGACTCCCTACCGCCGCGTTCTCAAGGAAATCCCCAACAAGGAGCCGCAGCGGCTTGAGGGTCACACACTGCATGAAGACGTCAAGGATCGGCGCGGCAAGATGGTTGCTGAGGCCGGAACGGTCGTCACCGATGAGCTCGCCAAGTCCATGGCCCGCCTTGCGGCGCGTGACATCCCCGTTCGCCCCTACGTCCTTGATGAGTCTGAGTATCTCGATGCCGACGAAGAGGAACGACACGACATCGCCCAGGCCAACACGCAACTGAACGAGGTCGGTGAGATGACTTCAGACATGATCGAGGTCAGGCGGCAGGGCGAGCCGCTTACGGCGCGGTCCGTGGACGTCGAGTTCATGGATGTCTCACCCAAGCAGATCTTCAGCGTCTCAACCGCCCTGATTCCATTCCTTGAGCATGACGACGCCAACCGCGCGCTGATGGGCTCAAACATGCAGCGCCAGGCGGTGCCGCTTGTGCGGCCTGACGTGCCAATTGTGGGCACGGGCATGGAGTCCAGGGTCGCGAGAGACAGTGGGCAGATTCTCCTCTCTCGTGTAGAGGGCACGGTCATCACTGCGACGGCCGAGCAAATCGTTATCAAGGGAGACGACGGAAAGACGTACCCGCACCGCGTCCGCAAGTTTGAGCGCTCCAACCAGGGAACGGTCATCAACCAGAAGCCGTCAGTAACCCCGGGAGACGTGGTCAAGGTCGGAGATCCGATCGCCGACTGTGCCTCCACGGTTCAGGGCGAACTCGCGCTGGGGCAGAATGTGCTCTGCGCGTTCATGTCCTGGGAGGGCTACAATTTCGAGGACGCAATCATCCTCTCCGAATCCGTTGTGCGCGAGGATAAGTTCACGTCCATCCACATAGAGAAGCACGAGGTCGAGGCCCGCGACACCAAGCTCGGGCGCGAGGAGATCACCCGCGACATCCCGAACGTCGGTGAGGAAGCGCTTGCCGACCTTGATGAGCAAGGCATCATCCGCATTGGCGCGGATGTCAACGCCGGCGACATCCTCGTCGGCAAGATCACGCCCAAGGGCGAAACTGAGCTGTCTCCTGAGGAGAAGCTTCTTCGCGCAATTTTCAGTGAGAAGGCGCGTGAGGTTAAAGATTCCTCGCTCCGTGTCCCGCACGGCGAGCACGGCAAGGTAATCGATGTCCGCATCCTGACCGGCGAGCAAAAGGACGACCTGCAGGCAGGCGTCAACGAACTTGTCCGCGTATGGGTCGCGCAGACCCGCAAGATTTCTGTCGGAGACAAGATGGCCGGACGCCACGGCAACAAGGGCGTCATCTCCCGAATCATGCCGATTGAGGACCTGCCCTACCTGCCGGACGGGACGCCCGTTGAGATCATCCTCAACCCCATCGGCGTGCCTTCCCGCATGAACCTCGGTCAAATCCTTGAAACTCACATCGGCTCGGCAGCGCGGGATCTCGGATTCCAGGTCGTCACGCCCGTCTTTGACGGCGCGGACCCGGAGTCCATCGAAGACGCGTTGGGCCGCGCCTACATCGCCCATGAATCCGGCGCAGTTCGCCTGACCGGCGCACACAGCAAGCCTACTTTCGAGCAGGAGATCGCAGAGGCGTGGTTGCAGGAGCGTGGGTTCGACCCCGCGCCGGTGTTCAACGACCGCGCCCGCGGCGTCGCCAAGGAGGTCTGCCTGCGGCTCTGGTTGGATCAGCAGGGAGTGGCTCAGAAGCAACTGGACACGGACGGTGTTATCGCCAAGACGGAAGAGCACTACAGGGCGAGTGGAAATCACCCGCCCATCTTCGGCAAGGTCATCCTGCGCGACGGACGCTCAGGCGAGCCGTTCGGGCAGCCCGTGACCGTCGGCTACATCTACATGCTCAAACTGATTCACCTGGTGGAAGACAAGATTCACGCGCGCTCCACGGGCCCGTATTCGCTCATCACGCAGCAGCCATTGGGCGGAAAGGCCCAGTTCGGCGGCCAGCGCTTCGGCGAGATGGAAGTCTGGGCGCTTGAGGCGTACAGCGCGGCCCACAACCTGCAGGAAATGCTGACCATCAAGTCGGACGATGTGCAGGGCCGCCAGCAGACCTACGAAGCCATCGTGAAGGGCGAGGATGTCATCGAGCATGGCATCCCGGAATCCTTCCACGTTCTACAGATGGAGCTGCAGAGTCTCGGCCTTGCGATTGAGTTGCTGCAAGACCCGGACGTGCCCGCGCTGGAATTGGCCCTCAGCGGGGCCTTGCGAGTTGACGACCTGGTAGATGGAGACATGGAGGAGAGAGAGAATGACGGATCCTAGTTTTAGCGCAATACGAATCTCACTCGCCTCCCCGGACCAGATCCGGTCGTGGTCGTATGGCGAGGTCACCAAGCCGGAGACCATCAATTACCGCAATCAGAAGCCGGAGAAGGATGGGCTCTTTGATGAGCGCATCTTCGGCCCCACAAAGGACTTTGAGTGCTATTGCGGCAAGTACAAGCGGATTCGCTATCGCGGCGTGATCTGCGATCGCTGCGGCGTCGAAGTCACCCGCGCCAAGGTCCGGCGTGAGCGGATGGGGCACATAAACCTGGCCGCCCCGGTCGCCCACATCTGGTTCGCCAAGGGCACACCGAGCTGGTTGGCCATGCTGCTTGACATGTCCCCACGCAACCTGGAGCGCGTCCTTTACTACGCCCAGTACGTGATCATTGAAGTCGATGAGCAGCGCAAGCAGGACGTCCTTGAAGAATACGCCTCGCGCGAGGACAGGCTCCTCGACGAGATTCGCGGCGAATTGGACACCAACGTCACCGCAATCCGCGAGCAGAGTTCCCGTGAACTCACCGAGCGCCGCGCGCTGATCGAGGCGGACGTTGACGCCTTGCGCTCCGGCCTGCCTCAGCTTGTTGGTCAGAACGCCAGCGACACCATCGGCGTTCATGGGCGCACACTCCTTGAGAAGGGCGCCGAGATCACAGAAGAGAGCATCACCGAGCTTGATGTCGTCCTTGAAGGGCTTGTCGCCCAGGCGGTGGAGCAACAGAGCGGAGCTCAGCAAGAGATCGCCACCCTCCAGCGTGACGCGCAGGAGCGCATCCAGGAGGCGCGAAAGGCATGGGACGGCCGTCGCGGCGATCTGGAACAGCTCGTTCCACGCAAGACAATGACCGAGAACGAGTTCAAGGACCGAAACGAGCAGTACGGCTCCCTGTTCCGCGCCGGCATGGGCGCGGAGTCCCTGCTTGAGATCGTCGGCACGATGGACCTCGAAGCGCTCCGCGAGACGCTGCACGCCGAGGCACTCGGCTCTACCGGCCAGAAGGCCAAGAAGGCCGCCAAACGTCTGCGTGTTGTCGAGGGTTTACGCAAGAGCGACAACAAGCCGGAGTGGATGGTGCTCACCGTCCTGCCTGTCTTGCCGCCGGATCTCCGCCCGATGGTGCAATTGGACGGCGGCCGGTTCGCCACAAGCGATCTGAACGACCTTTATCGCCGCGTCATCAACCGCAACAACCGTCTCAAGAGGCTCATGGAGCTTGGCGCGCCGGAAATCATCGTCCGCAACGAGAAGCGCATGTTGCAGGAGGCCGTTGACGCGTTGATCGACAATGGCCGCCGTGGCCGCGCCATCACCGGCAGCCACAACCACACGCTCAAGTCGTTGTCCGACATGTTGCGCGGCAAGCAGGGGCGATTCCGCCAGAACCTGCTCGGCAAGCGCGTCGACTACAGCGGTCGGTCCGTGATTGTGGTGGGCTCCACGCTCAAGCTGCACCAGTGCGGTCTGCCCAAGCAGATGGCTCTTGAGCTGTTCAAGCCGTTCGTAATGCACCGGCTGGTACTGCACGGCATCGCACCAAACATCAAGAGCGCCAAGCGCATGGTTGACCAGAAGCGCAGACCCGAGGTGTGGGATCTCCTGGAAGAGGTCATCACTGAGCGCCCGGTCTTCCTTAATCGCGCGCCCACCCTGCACCGCCTCGGCATCCAGGCCTTTGAGCCCGTGCTTGTCGAGGGCAGCGCCATCCAGATCCACCCGCTCGTCTGCGCGGCCTATAACGCGGACTTTGACGGTGATCAGATGGCCGTCCATGTGCCGATTGGCCGTCGCGCCGTGGAAGAGGCTCGCAAGTTGATGCTCTCAACGCACAACATGCTGCTTCCCAGCTCCGGCGAGCCGATTGTCGCGCCGACTCTGGATATCGTCGTTGGAATCTACTACCTGACGACGCCAACGCCGGGCGCGCTCGGCGAGGGCCAGGGGTTCATCACCTATGACGACGCCAAGCTGTCGTACGACCTCGGTCAGGTTGACCTCCGCGCGGAGGTTCGCATCCGCGAGGGCGAGGCAGTTAGCGCCGACGGCAAGACACGCCTGAACCTGCTACCGCGCCTCGTGATGAGCGAGGACGGCCGCACGGACATCATTGAACCGAATCTCCGGGAGGCCATGCCCGAGGGTTGGACGCTGGAGCCGATCATGACGACCGTTGGCCGCATCCTGTTCAACCAGGTGCTGCCGAACACGGTTGCGTACCGCAACGAGATTGTCGATAAGCAGTCGCTCAAGAAGGTCGTCACCGATTGCTACCGGCAGGTGGACAACGACGCCACCGCCCTGGTTCTCGATGCGCTCAAGAAGCTCGGATTCCACTATGCGACAGAATCCGGCCTGACCATCGCGCTGAATGACGTCGTCGTTCCGCCGGAAAAGGCGGGGATGCTGGAGCGGGCGGAGGAAGAAGTTTCCGTCGTCCGGCGAAACTTCCAACGCGGCCTCGTCAGCGAGGAAGAGCTGGAAGAGCGCATTATCGACATCTGGCAGGGCGTCAATCGTGAGATGGAGTCGGTCATTGAGAGCCGTCTCCGTGAATTCGGAAACCTCTATCTGATGGCCGGTTCCGGCGCGAAGGGTAACATCGCGCAGATCAAGCAAATGGCCGGCATGAGGGGCCTGATGGCCGACCCAAAGGGCAAGATTCTGCCGCTGCCAATCCGCTCCAGCTTCCGTGAGGGACTGACCGTTCTCGAATACTTCATCTCCACGCACGGCGCGCGCAAGGGCCTGGCAGACACGGCGCTCCGCACGGCGGACTCCGGCTACCTGACCCGTCGCATCATTGATGTGGCGCAGGATGTCATCGCCAATGACCTGGACTGCGGCGCGATGGACGGCGTCTGGATTGATGCCGCAACGATGGACCGCCTGCTAGGATCGCTCTCAGAGCACATTATCGACCGCATGGCAGCCGCTCCGGTTGCGGATCCAAACACCGGCGAAATCATCGTCGACCGCAATGAGGAGATTGATGAGGAAAAGGCTGCGTTGATCCAGGAGGCCGGAATCACTCGGGTCTTCGTGCGCAGCCCGCTGACTTGTCTGGCGCATCGCGGCATGTGCCGCTACTGCTACGGGCGGTCGCTGGCGCGTGGGCGTTTGGTGGAGTCGGGCGAGGCCATCGGCATCATCGCCGCGCAGTCCATCGGTGAGCCCGGCACGCAGCTAACCATGAGAACCTTCCATACGGGTGGCGTTGCCGGCGTAGACATCACGAGCGGCCTGCCGCGCGTTGAGGAGATCTTCGAGGCGCGTGTCCCCAAGCTTGTTGCGCCAATCACCGAAATTGACGGAGTGGTTGAGGTCTCCGAAGACGCCAGCGGACGCCGCGTTCGCGTGGTCAATGAAGAGAGCGTCGCGGAGGACTATCAGATTCCCGAGGGCTTCGAGTTCCGCGTCAAGTCCGGCGATTTCGTCGATTCCGGCGCTGAGCTTGCGGGGCCAAAGACCAAGCCTGCCACCCGACGCCGCAGCAAGAAGGCCGTGGCTGAGCAAGAGGCCGCCGAGAAGACGACCACACCGGTTCCCACTCCTGTCACGGCAGCCATGGACGGCGAGGTCACGGTGCATGGCGACACCATGACAATCGTGCATCGAGATGTCAATGACCGCACATACCAGGTCTCGCCTAACGTGCGAATCCTGGTGGAGTCCGGGCAGCGAATCGACGCAGGCGACGCGCTCGCCGAAGGACCGTTGAACCCACAGGAAGTGCTGCGTATTCGCGGTAAGGACTCCGTACAGCGCTACCTGGTAGACGAGGTACAACGCGTATACCGTTCCCAGGGCGTCGTAATCCATGACAAGCACATTGAGATCATCGTCCGGCAGATGCTGCGCCGCGTGCGCATCGACCAGCCCGGCGATACCGAGTTCTTGCAGGGCGAGCTCGTCGACCGCTTCCTGTGGCAGACGGTCAACGAGAAGATCATCGCGGAGGGCGGCGAGCCGTCCCTCGCGCAGTCCGTCCTGCTCGGCGTGACCAAGGTCTCGCTCAGCACGGAGAGCTTCCTTGCTGCCGCGTCCTTCCAGGAGACGACGCGCGTCCTCACGGAGGCGGCGCTGTTGGGCAAGGTGGATCGGCTTGTCGGACTCAAGGAGAACGTCATCATTGGGCGTCTCATCCCCGCGCGGTTGGGCATTGCCGACGAAGTCAACGACGACCTGCTCGAAGCCGGCGCCGTTGCAACGGCGCTTGCCGACCCGGACGAGGGTTTTGAAGAGGACGGAGTCGATGCCGGACTGGAGCGCATCTTCAACGCCGCCTTTGGCGACGAGGGTGACGACTTAGATCTGGACCTGGACGAGGATGACGAAGACGAGGACGAGGACCTTCCCGAGATCGGGGAGGCTGAGACCAAGTCAAAGGATTAGACTCCCAATCCCGCCAGTAACCGGTACACAAAAGGTCGGGGCGGCGCAATGCGCCGCTCCGACTCAGGTTTTGACACAGTAAGCCGCGTTGCCTATCCTTGCGGGCGTGTTGTCTATACGATTCATCCAGGCGCTCGGCATCGCCGTGCTCATTGCCCTACCCGCCCTGTTCATCACGACGAACGTCCGCATCGCATTCCAGAGCCAGACTCTGTACACCTACGCAATCGATGCGTTCGACGCGCCGGAACGCATGGGCGTCGAACGGGAGGAGCTCGTCAAGGGCACGGCGGGCCTCATCGACTACTTTGAGTCCAACGAGGATTTGATCACAACTGAAATAATCGTCTACGGCATCAGCGAGCCCCTCTTCACGGAACGGGAGGCCATACATTTCCGCGACGTTCGCGACCTGCTGAAACGTGTCTACTTCGTGCAGGCTGTCGCCACGCTGATTGTCCTTGCGGCAGTCATTGCAGCGATAGTTGCCGCGGCCGGAGGGAGGCCCGAACTGGCGTCAATCATCTTTCGACGAATACGGCAGAGCGCAGTTTGGACCGTCATCGCAATCGCCGCCATCGGCCTGATCGCGGCGCTGGGCGGGTTCAACTTCCTCTTCCTGCAATTCCACCTGCTCAGCTTCTCCAACGATCTCTGGCAGGGCACGGCAAGCGACAGGATGATTCAACTCTTCCCGCAGCTCTTTTTCCTGCAAGCGACGTTGCTCATTGGTCTGGCCACAGTTGTGGAGATGGCCGTAGTGTGGGCAGGCGCGACGGTGTCGCTGAGAGGAATGGGTTCGCCAAAACGCTTGTCTTGACTCGGATACTCGGGAGTCTGCAACGATGGAGGACGAAATAAGGGCTGAAATTCGTGCCATAATGGGTACTGCTGGAGTGGGAAGGCGCAACGTATGAGTCCGGAAATGGTGGCGATCTTTGGAGTCGGGGCAGGATTGGCTGTCCTGATATTCGGGCTGTTTGGTTGGATGCGGGCCGATATTGCAAGGATGCGTCAGGAGTTTCGATCGGAGATGGCGCTACTCCGGCAGGACATGCGAGAAGAGATGACCCAACTCCGGCAGGACATGCGAGAAGAGATGACCCAACTCCGACACGATATGCGGGAAGACATGACCCAACTCCGACAGGAATGGCGGCAGGAACTACGCGACGCCGAACAACGTATCATCCGCGCCATTGTCAGCCATCGTCATCCTGAACCGGACAGCGAACCCGTCTTTGGCCAACCGGTCTAGCGCCCCGCCTGCTCCTCCGCGTGGTAGGAGCTACGCACAAGCGGCCCGGACTCAACGTGGCTGAATCCCCGCGCCATCCCCTCTTCACGTAGCTCAGCAAACTCCTCCGGCGTGTAGAAGCGATCAAGCGGGGCGTGAGACGGAGTCGGGCGCAGATACTGCCCGATTGTCAGGATGTCGCAGCCGACACTGACCAGGTCATCCATTGTGGACAACAACTCCTCGCGCGTCTCCCCCAAGCCCACCATGATGCCGGACTTGGTACGCATTCCGGCCCGCTTGGCCCGCTCCAGCAGTTCCAGCGACTGCCAATAGTTGCCTCGCGGCCTCACGACGCGAAACACCGACGGCACACTCTCGATATTGTGATTCAGGACATCCGGCGCGGCGTCGATGACGGTGCGCAGAGCCTCCCAATTCCCGCCGAAGTCGGGGATCAACACTTCGACACCCACTCCCGGCGCGGCGCGCCTCACCGCCTCTATTGTTCGGGCAAAGATGGCGGAGCCGCCGTCCGGCAGATCGTCGCGGTCGACGGACGTAATGACCGCGTACTTGATGTCCATTCGATGGATGGCCTGAGCCACGCGCAGTGGTTCAAGCGCATCGACAACGCCGCCCGGGTCGCCGGTCTTCACGGCGCAGTAGCGACAAGCGCGGGTACAGGTGTCACCCAGAATCATGAATGTTGCCGTGCCGCGATCCCAGCAGTCGCCGATGTTGGGGCATCTTGCCTCTTCGCAGACGGTGTGGAGGGCGCTACCCTCAACGAGGGCCTTTAGTTTGCGATAGCGCTCGCTGCCCGGCGCGGGAACCTTGAACCATTCCGGCAAGCGGCGTGGTCGTGGCGCGCGTTCCTGTATTGTCAGGGTCATTGTGCTCACCAGAATACCACCGGCGCCCACGATCTCTTATGGAATCCTATATCCCCGTCAGGTCTCGGCCTGCCCCGATTAGGCGTTGCACACGCTCCATTGAACGCGCCTCCGCGTAAATCCGCAGCAACGGCTCCGTGCCGGAGAAGCGGATCAGTAGCCAGGATCCGTCCTCAAGCGTGAATCTGAATCCGTCTGTCGTCCCTACGTCCGTCACGGCCACACCCGCGAGTTCCGTGGGCTGAGTGTCCGCCACGCTGCCCATCACTTCGACGCGGCGCGCGGCGGGAAACACGAGGTCAAGACGGTCGTAGTAATGCGGTCCGACGGTTTCATACAGCCAGTCGATCAACCCCGACAGGGAGCGGCCCGTCCGCGCCATCGCGTCCAGGATGTAGAGCGCCGAGAGAACGCCGTCGCGCTCCGGCACATGGCCGCGGAAGCCGAATCCGCCACTCTCCTCGCCGCCAATCAGCGCGTCAGTCTCCATCATGCGCGGCCCCACGTACTTGAACCCGACGGGCTCCTCATACACGGGCACGTCGTACTTCTCACCGAGGATGTCGATCATCCGCGAGCTTGTGATGGATTTGACCAGCGCGCCGCGTTCGCCGCGAATCTCGAGTAGATAGAACGCGAGCAGCGCAAAGAACTGGAGTGGTGTCAGAAAGCGTCCACGCTCGTCCACCCCGCCGACGCGATCCGCATCGCCGTCCGTTGCCAAGCCAACGGAATAGCCGTTCCGCACGACGGTCTCACGCAATTCGCCGAGGTTGTGGGAAATCGGCTCCGGCTGTTTCATTCCGGGAAAGGCCGGGTTCCGCTCGCCGTGAATCTCCATCAGCTCGGTCTCGCCGCCGCTGAGCATATCCATCAGGTAGCCCATGCCTGCTCCGTACATCGGATCGCTGACGACGCGCAGCCCGGCGGCCTTGATTCTCTCAACGTCCACCAAAGACCCTAACTGGTCGATATAGACTGGGCGGGGATCGATCATCGTGACGATGCCGTCCCGTCGCGCGTCCTCCAGGGGCATGGTCGCAGGTGGCCCCAACGCCTCTGCCTCATGAATCTCCCGCTCAACGGCGGCGATGATCTCCGGCGATGCCGAGCCGCCATATTCGGGCTTGTACTTGAAACCGTTCCATTCAGGCGGATTGTGGCTCGCGGTGACGATGATTGCGCCGGCGGCCTTCCTGGCAATGACGTTGTAGCTGATCGTCGGTGTCGGCGCCCACGTCTGGCAGAGGAAGGATGGCACGCCGTCCGCCGCGAGTACTTCCGCGATGGCCGCCGCGAATCGCTCCGAGCCGAACCGCGTGTCGTACCCGACGATGACGCCCTGTCCCGCCGTTCCCTGAGCCTTGAGATAGCGGCTCACGCCCTTTGCGCAGGCGCGAACGTTGTCAAAGGTGAACTCCTCGGCGATGATCGCCCGCCAGCCGTCAGTTCCAAAGGCGATCTTGGATTGAGTCGACGTGGTCAAGTTCTTGCAGCCTCCATTTTCGACCTGGTCACACGATTGTTGTTATTTCCCGGAAGACTCGATGAGCCTACGAGGTTATCCCGTGTACGGGAAAGATCAGCTCCCGCACCCGGCGCACGGACTCTTCCGCCTCTCGCCATACGCGGGCGTCATCCGCCTCAAGCAGGTCGGGAGCAGGGTCATCACGCAATTGCTTGAGGCCGTAGTTCTCCTGGTAGGACTGCGGAATATCGTCAGGGAGCTCCGCGCCTGCCATCACAGCGTAGTCCATCGCCCAGCACCGCGCGACGGCGGAGAGATCGTATCCGCCGCCCCCCATGGCAAGCCACTTGCCGGGTGAGAGGCTGCCCAATTTCGCGACGGCGGACGTATGGCCTTCGGACGTAAGTCGCAGGTGCGTCAAAGGGTCGTCGATGTGCGTGTCTATCCCCTGCTGCGTCACCAGCACGTCCGGATTGAAAGCGCGAATTAAAGGGGCGACGGCGTTCTCGATGACGTGCGCGTACGCCGCGTTGTGCGTGCCGGGCGCGAGAGGCACGTTGACGGCGTAGCCGACGCCTGGCTCTTCTCCCATCTCGGCGGTCTCACCCGTGCCGGGAAACAGCGTCTGTCCGGACTGATGAATCGAGATAGTAAGCACATGGTTGCTGCTGTAGAAGGCATTCTGTACGCCGTCCCCATGATGGGCATCGATGTCCACGTAGGCGACGCGTTCAGCGCCCAGTGCCAGCAGGCGAAGGATGGCGATTACGGCATCGTTGAACACGCAGAAACCGGACGCGAAATCGGGGCCGGCGTGGTGATAGCCACCACCCGCGTTGAACACCGCGTCCGCCTCTCCGTTCCACACGGCCTCCGCAGCCACGAGCGACGCGCCCGCGGCCAGCGCCGCCGCGTCGTACATGCCTTCGGAGATCGGGTTGTCGCCCCAGTCACTGAAACCGTAGCGGTGTTGGCGGTGCAGGTCCTCGCCGCGGCTGAATGCCTGCACGGACTCAACGTAGTCGCGGCCATGAAACGACATCAGCTCGAGATCCGTGGCAACACGGGGCTCGATGACGACGGCGTCCGGCCGCTCGAAGACGCCATATGCCTGCAAGAGTTCATAGACAAGCCGTAGCCGCATCGGCCGGAGCACGTGATCCTCCCGAAGGATGTTGCGCGTTAGCTCCGGGCTGTACATGAATCCGGCTGTCATAAATAGTACCGCGCTCCCTTGCTTTCCCCTCTCGCTATGGTACAGGGCTGTAACGCTTGGCACACGGGCGAATGGCAATCAGATGTTGAGGATCATATCCGCCTGACCGAGAAAAATATTCCAGCCGGTGTCGACGCGGAGAGCGTCTATTTCCAGGGCGATCTGTTGCTCATGCGCCGGGTTGCGATGCACAACGACGACCCGCGGTATCCACTCTGAGGCGGCAATGATGCGCTCGATCTCGCCGCGCAGCATCGCCGGTGTCATATGGCCGTTTCGCGTGGCATCGTCCGCCCCCGCATTCGAGTACGTGACTTCAGTAATGAGGACGTTCGGCGGGGCTGCCGCAAGGCGCTCGGAGAATCCCGGGGCGGTGTCGCCCGTGTAATACACGCTTACGCCGTTGCCTGAGACAAGGAAACCCACTGCGGGCGCGGTGTGGTTGGCGGCGTACGGCGTGACTGTGACGTCGTCCACGTGTATGGGAGCATTCAACTCCAATGGGTGAAACTGGGCGCGTGGGGTTCCGTCCGCCGCAGTTCGCTCCTGATACGCCGAGTAGACGACGTTGTTCATCAGATGGGCTTCCAGCGTATCGAGCGTGTCCTGGAGGCCGTAGACGTGCAGCGTTCCCGCTAAAGGCGTCGCGTAGGCCAACGCGGGTAGATCGCGAATGTGGTCGTAGTGTCGGTGCGTAACGAAAACGTGGCGCAGGGCGCGGAGTTCCTCAATGGAGAGAGAGCGCGTCAGGCTGCCGGCATCGAGCGCGATACTGCCATCAATGACAACTCCGGCAAGCCGAGTGTCGGCCGATTCCGCATTGTGGGCGCCGGTGAGGCGGATTTGCATGGGATCAGAGGCGCCAGGGTTCTATCAACGATCAGCGCGAGACCGTTAGCCCTCAGGCGCGGAACCGGCGCTTAGATCCAGCGGAACTATAGGATCCGAAAGATTCACCTCGAACGAGAATGTTTCATTCGCAAGGAAGCCGTTGATATAGAACATGACCGGCCGGCCTTCAAAACCCTCTTCTTGCTGCGGGCCTACGTATGTGAGCGGATAGAACCCTTCCGTTTGGATTACTCCAATAGTCGTGATATAGCACTCAAGCCTTGCCTGTATCGTGCCGCCATTCGGCGCAGGCTGGCCATGCAGGGTGGCCCGGCCGGTGAAGATTCGTGGGAATACGGGGATGGGCTCAGGCAAGCCCGGTCTTACCAGGTCCGCGCAGATAGGGTTGGCGGCAAAGAACCTGGCCCCCTGCTTAAGTGCATCCACGTTTGACAGGATCGAACTGATTGATACGCCTATCCCCGATCCGGTTTGCCCGGGACCGAGCACATGCTCGTTTCTCAACGAAACGATGCCGATAACATCCGTATTCAAGTTAAAAATCGGAGCGCCACTAAGGCCCTCGCCGAATGGGGTTTCGGTCTGAAAATAAAGTGTTCCGCCAACCTCGTGGCGGGCCAGAATTCTGCTTGAGACGCCGTTTGCGCCTTGCCCCGTGGCGCCCCCAAGATATCCGATTGCGACAATCGTCTCGTTCGGGGGAACAAAGGCGTCTCCGACCAACTCCAGGGGGGGGATCTCCGCAGGAACCTCCAGTTGGAGAACAGCCACATCTTTGAGAGCATCCCTGCCCACCAGCGTGGCACGCACTGTGCCGATTGTGGCGTGTGTGACACGGATTTCGGTGGCATCCAGCGGTATGAGATCGGAGCTTGTAAGGATGTGGCCTTCGTCATCGAACACGAAGCCGGTTCCCTGGGCGTTTCCGATGTTGATACGGACGGTGGAGCCTTCAACGACCGGTATGACATCTCCCGGCGTGAGAATGGGTTTCGGCGTGGGAGTCGGCGTGGGCAGCGGAGTCGCCGTTGGCAGTAGCGGCCGGGGCGTCGCCGTGGGAGTCGGTGTAACGGTCGGCGTTGGGGTTGCGGTTGCCGTGGGGGTCGGGAGGGGAGTGTATGTTGGACGCGGAGTTGGCGAGGGCGCCGGAGTTGCCTCGCCATTACAGGCTGCGCCGGCGGCAAAAGCAAGAATGACCGACAACAATACGACGCCGTATAGCGCCAGCTTCAACCTGGTGTTGACTGCCCTACTCCCCCACATCATGAATCGCTAACCACACTTCTCCCATTGATTGGCGCTCGGTGTCATCGGCGCCTGACATAGGGCGGTTATACTTTGGCAATGGTCGCATCAGGCAGCCGCGTCAATCCGCCTTCCTGCGCCGACTTCCATTCTACCGTACTTGTGACGGGTGGGACGGGTGTTATGGGAACCCTCGTCGCGAATCGCTTACTTGCCGAGGGGTACTCAACGCGCGTCTATTCACGGCGCGCAACGCAGGTTGACGCTGCTTCCGGCGCCGATCCCTACGACGGGGATATTCGTGATGCCGACGCGCTCGCGAATGCCCTCAACGGCGCGGATGCCGTGGTGCATCTTGTGGGAATCCTGCGAGAGGCCGGACGCGCGCAGACCTTTGGCGGCATCTTTGTTGACGGCGCGCGCGCCGTTATTGAGGCCGCGCGTCAGGCGGGCGTTCGTCGGTTAATCCACGTGACGGGCATCGGCGCGGATCTGGAATCCCCGGATGCCTTTGAACAAACTAGGGGCCATGCCGAGCAGGAAACACGGGCATCAGGCCTGGATTGGACAATCATCCGCCCCTCGGTCATCTTTGGCGTTCGCGGCAGTATGTTCGATCGAATGGCTCAGAGCATAAAGAGCACCTGGCCATTTGCCGTTGTGCCGCGCCGGAACGGGCTTTACCAGCCTTTGTGGCGCGATGACGCCGCTGCGTGCATCGTTGCGGCCCTGCGCGACCGCAGCACGCTCGGCGGGACGTATGAACTCGGTGGACCGGATTCGTGGAGCTATCGGGACCTGACGCGGCTGGCAATGCGTCAACTCAGGCTCAAGCGAATCATGCTGCCGCTGCCCGCCCCGTTGCTCTTGGCGGGAGCCTCCTTGCCCCGATTCGTCGGGAAAAGCCCGCTCGTCTTAGGTTCGGAACTACGGCAACTCACAAGAGACAATCGAACCGACCCGGAGGTCATGCGCTCGGTCTTTGGGGTGGCACCGACGAGTATGTCGGACAAGTTGGATGAGGTCTTTTCTCTGTGACGGAACAGGCGTGGAGCGTCGGGGAATGACTTAGAATAACGATAGCAGGGCGTGGAGGCGATTGAGCGCGCATATTCAGGCCTCCACGAGCAGCGTAGGGGGAATTGAAAGAGTGACAACGCGCTGGACAGGGCTTTCGCCCGTGACGCGCCGCGCGCCGGACGCGCCGCAGATGGACCCGAACCGCGTCGCGCCTGCCCGCACGGCCGGGCGGCGGCGGGGACGCGCAGGCGTGCGCCAACCCGATGAACTCGAGCATTTGCGCGACCGCCTAAGTCGATTCCGCCCCACTCAGGTTCGCCTGACGATGCAGATGAAGATCGCCCTGAGCGGTCTCTTCTTCGGGACGTTCCTGGTCGCGGGCGGCCTGTTTGTCGCCTACCTAAATGCGGACGAAACCCGCGTCGAGCAATACGGCCTCATCGGCGCGTTCATTGTCAGCCTCACCTCGAGCGCGACGGTCGTTCTTCCCGCGCCGGGCATCCTCATCATCCTGAGCATGGCGGAGATCATTGATCCGTGGCGGCTGGGCATCGTAACCGGCATCGGGGGCGGGCTGGGCGGCGGCACCGCGTACCTGGCCGGGGCCGTGGGCCGCGACGCGATGGGCGAATCGAGCAGGCTCAAGCAACGCATGACGGACCTATTCAACAGCAGGTGGGGCATGGTGATCCTGTTCGTGGGCAACCTGATCCCGTTCGCGCCCGGCGACGCCATCAGCGCCATCGCCGGCATCTCCCGCTTTCCAATCCTGCAATTCTTCATCTATGTCATCATCGCCTCGATTCTCAAGATGATTGCGCTGTCATGGCTTGGTCGTATCGCGCCGGATATCGCAGGAACATTCCTGGGTTAGCGAGGAGCGACGTTTCCATGCATGTTGCTGTCGGCGCCGATCACGCGGGCCTCCCCCTCAAGGACACCGTCATACGGCGAGTTGAGAGGCTGTCGCACGTTGCCGTCGATCTTGGAGCATATGAATACGAGGCGCATGACGACTACCCTGACTTCGCGCTCCTGGTTGCGCGGGCCGTCGTGGAGGGCCGAGCAGATCGCGGGATCATCCTGTGCGGCAGCGGTGTGGGCGCGAGCATTGTTGCGAACAAGGTTTCAGGCATACGCGCGGCAGTCTGCCATGACACGTATTCGGCGCGGCAGGGCGTGGAGCACGATGACATGAACGTCCTTGCCATCGGCGCGCGTATCATCGGTTCGTCGCTGGCCCATGACATTGTTGAAGCGTTTGTCGGCGCAGCCTTCACGGGAGAAGAGCGTCACGCAAGACGGCTCGAAAAGGTCAAGGCAATCGAAGCTTCCGGCGGCGTGTCACAATAGGCACATAACTATTGAGCGCATCCGAAAGGAAAACGACTTGGCCACGCAGGATCTGAAGCAGAACGAATTCGTCACAGCAGTGTCAGCCGCCGTTGACGAGTTGAGCGACGAGCTGGTTCGCATCAGCAAGGAGGTCCACGCCCATCCGGAGCTCAACTACGAGGAGTTCTATTCCTCGGCGCTGTTGGCGGACACGATGGAGCGACACGGCTTTTCTGTTGAGAGAGGCTCCGGCGGAGTGGAGACGGCCTTTCGGGCGACGCTTGAGGGCGGCGCAGGGCCGGGCCCAACTGTGGCGTTCCTGGCCGAATACGATGCCCTGCCGGAAATCGGCCACGGCTGCGGCCACAACCTGATCGCCATCTCCAACATCGGCGCGGCTCTTGCACTCAAGGCGCTTATGCCTCGCCTCCCCGGCCGCATTGAGGTGCTTGGCACGCCGGCGGAAGAGGGCGGCGGCGGAAAGATTCGCATGATCGACGCGGGCGCGTTCGGCGATGTGGACGTCGCGCTTTCTTCTCATCCGGCTGCCAATCGCACCGTGATTCCCAATTCGATCCCCGTCGAGGAGAGTTGGAGTCTCGCGATGGTCGGTTACAGATTCGCCTACCACGGCAAGGCGGCCCACGCCGCCGTTTCGCCCCATCACGGCATCAATGCCCTCAACTCCGTCATTCATCTCTTCACGGGTATTGACGCCCTCAGGCAGCACTTGCGTGATGACACGCGTATCCACGGCATCATCACGGACGGCGGGCGAGCGCCCAACATCGTGCCCGATTTCGCCGCAGCAAACTTCATGCTCCGCTCTCGTGACCGCGTGTACCTGGGCGAGGTGGTGGAGCGGGTACGACAGGTCGCGGAGGGCGCGGCGACACTGACGGGCGCAACCCTGGAGATACTGGACGCCCATCCCATGTACGAGAACGTGCTCCCCAACGAGCCGCTCGCGAGGGCTTCCCGTCAATATGCAGAGGCCGTCGGGATGACCGTCCACGATCCCCGGCCCGGATCGCGGGGCGGCGCATCAACGGATTTTGGCAACGTGAGCCAGCGTATGCCGTCCTTTGCCGTCAGTTTTGCGGTGAGCGAGACGCCGGTGGCGGGACACTCCATTGCCATGACGGAGGCGGCGCTGTCTGACCTCGCGCATGAAAGCGCGCTGGGAGTGGCAAAGTCGCTGGCGCTGACGGGCATCGATGCGCTAACCAACGCCGATTTCCTGCAGGCCGTTCGCGCGGACTTTGAGGCGAGGAACGGCAACTGATACCGTAGACATTGGTCAAATGACACGAATTAAGATTGAAAACGCACGGTTCATTATGACGATGAACGAGTCACGCCGCATCATCAGCGACGGGACGATCATCATGGACGATGACCGTATCTC
The DNA here is from genome assembly GCA_965205915.1 of Dehalococcoidia bacterium. Taxonomy (GTDB): domain Bacteria; phylum Chloroflexota; class Dehalococcoidia; order UBA6926; family UBA6926; genus VXMO01. The sequence goes on from OZ242191.1 coordinate 882,160, forward strand.
CCACGTTGGCAAGTCCGCGGACCTCGCCAACGCGCCGGCGGAGCGTGTCATTGACGCGCAGGAGATGGTTATCACGCCCGGCTTTGTTAACGGGCACATGCACATCTCATACGCCCACGCCACACGCGGCATCTTTCCCGATGACCTGAGTCCCCGTGACTATCTGGCCAATGTGTTCGCCCTCCAGAAATCCATGACGGAGGAGGAGGAACGCGACACCACGCTGCTGGGCATCACGGAACTGCTGCGCGGCGGAACAACGACCTTCGTAGATCCGGGCAGCACGCGCTTCCTCGATGCCTGCATGGAAGCCTATGAGAGGTCCGGCTGCCGCATCGTCGTCGGACGGCAGGTTACAGATCGGACGAACCCGCTGAATCTACCTATCTATGAAACGGGTGAGGCGATCGCGCTCACCGGACGAACCATTGACGCCTACGATGGCGGACTTGATGGGCGTGTTCACGCGTGGGCTATGCCTTTTTCCATCGACTACTGTTCTCCCGAGTTGCTGCGAGAACTCAAGGCGATGGCCGATTCCATGGACACGCGGCTTACACTGCATCACGGAAACGCGCCGGCCACCGTGCGGTCATTCCTGGAGCGTTACAGCGTTCGCCCCACCATGTGGCTGGAGGATCAGGGCATTCTTGGCGACAACGTCGTTCTGTCTCACGTCATTGGACTGGACGGCAAGGAAGTCGCCTCAATGGCGCGCACAGGCGCGTCCGGCATCCTCTGCCCCACTGCGGCGATGAAAATGGGTTCCGGTATCTCTCAACAGGGAATGGCGCCTGAAATGCTGAGGAGCGGCGTGACCCTCGGACTTGGCACGGACGCCGGCAACAATTCCAACCTGGTTGAAACGCTCCGGTCCATGTATCTCATCGCCATCCTGTTCAAGGACGCGCGGACTGACACGCGCATGATTCCCGCCGAAAGCGCGCTGGAAATGGCGACAATCGGCGGAGCGACGGCGTTGGGATTGGACCACGAGATTGGTTCCATCGAGCCCGGCAAGAAGGCCGATCTGGTTCTGTTCGATACGCGCCGCGCCCAATGGCGGACGCTGTTCAATCCTGTCAACAGCCTTGTCTACAACGCGGACGGACGCAGCGTTCACACCGTTATCGTCGATGGGCGGATCGTCGTTGAGGGCGGAGAGGCCAACTTCGTGGATGAATGGGAATTGGCGCAGCGTGTGCAGCGGCACGGCGAGTCCATGCTCAAGCGCACCAACACCTCGTTCCCGTCCCGTTGGCCGGTGATCTAAGTAGAAACAGGAAGCCGCCGGATTCCCGCCTTCGCGGGAATGACGGATGGGGCGGGAATGACGCGGCCCGGGTGCGGCCTATCTGCGTAATTGGACCAACTCGCCGCCGCCTAAATTAATCGGGCAGCGCGCCTTCTGAACGCATCACGTTGGCGAGCAGGCCGATTCCCTCCTGGATCTCCGCCGGTGTGGGAAAGCTGTAGTTGAAACGGGCGCGACGCGATCCCTCGCCGATGGGCGAGAACTGGTGGCCTCCAAGATAGCGAACACCGCGCTCCTGCGTGATCGGCTCAAGCGTCTGCATGTCCGTGTTCTCCGGGAACTCCGCCCACACGAACATCCCCGCCTTTGGCACAGTCATGGAGACGAGCGGGCCAAAGTTCTCTCCAAGCGCCGCGACCATCGTGTCGCGCTTATGGCGCATCCGGTCGTTGAGGTGGCTGATGCGGGAGTCCATGTGATCTTCCATGAACTTGGCAACGATGAGACCGGAAAGGTAGTCGTTGCCGACATCCTGCTTGTACGCGGCCATGCGCTCAACGAGGCGGGCATCCGCCGTCACCCACGCCACGCGCACACCGGGCGAGAGAATCTTGGAGAACGTGGCGATGTAGATAACTCGTTCTTCCGCCCCGTCCAGTGAGGCGATGGCAGGCGGCATCTCATCCACGTCCAACGTCTGATCCACGTAGCAATCGTCTTCCATGATCAGCGTGTCGTATTCCTGCGCCAGAGACAGCATCTTCTGACGGCGCTCCGTCGGCATGATGGACCCATCCGGGTTCTGGGGGCTGGGAATGGTGTAGATAAACTTTGGCGTGACTCCCTCGGCTTTTAGCTCGCTGAGGCGTTCCTCAAGGATGTCCATCCTCATGCCATCGTCATCGCGGTCGATGGTGACGATGCGGAGGCCGCTGGCCACGAAAGTCCGTACCGCGCCCTGGTAGAAGAACCGATCCGTGATGATGGTGTCGCCCGGAATTGTCAGGGTTTCGAGGCAGAGTGTGATGCCCTGAGCGGAGCCGTTGGTGGTGAGCACATCCTTGATCGTGGGCCACGTCATGCCGCGATGAGCCGCCATCTTGTGGAGGATGATCTCCCGCGTGCGGACGGGGCCGTACGTTGGCGGGTATCGCGCGATGATCTCTTTTTCTTCGTGGATGACGGCGCGAGCGGCCTCTGCGAGGTCTTCGATCGGCATCACGTCCGGGCCGGGATTGGCCCCTCCGAAGTCGTACTGGAAGACCTCTTCCTGCCACGTCGGCACGGGCCTCTCAGGCACGGTCCAGAATCGGGAATAGTCAACGCTGCCCATGGCTCACCGGCCTTTCTTCCCCTACCGACGCGGCTTAAAAGAAAACACCGCGTTGAGCGGAGAGTACCATACGGCGGCTTGTGATGCCGGTCACAGACGGACCGGCATCACAAGCCACCCAAAGCGCGATTTATTCGGTCGGCCAGCCGTCCGGTATCTCGTTGGCAGCCAGGGCTGTACGGATGCCTTCGGCAGCCTCATCCGTCACCCATGTGCTCCACTCTTCTTCGTTGGTAAGAAGCCACCACAACGCTGAATCTCCGTCGTCGGCATTGGGATTATCTCCCCGCCATGCAACGACGGTTCCGTACTCCGGAATATCGAAGCTCCAGTTCTGGAACATCGCGATGAGCTCAGGCGCGCTCTCTATCAGCTCTGTTCGCACTGCGATCTTAATCTCGGAGTCGCGGTAGCCGCAGCCTGCGGTCGGGGGAGTACCGTCGCTTACGTAGGCCTGCAGACCGGTCCAGCACTCTTCGTTGTACGCCGGCTCCTCCAACGCAACGAGGTCAAGTACAAGGGCGGGGTTATTCGTTCCCCACTGGTAGCCGAGCCACGGCTCCTGACGCTCATACTTGCCATAGAGGTCCGCGTTGGCGGATGCGCCGTCACCCGGCCTGGAGACGAACACATGGTCAGTCAGGCCATAGGCTAGTATCTGCGCATCGTTGACGCCTTCACATGCCCAGCCAACGACGCAGGTGACCAGAAAGGCCTTGCCTTCCGATTCCGGCCTTACGAACAGTTCCTGGTACTGTGGATCCTTCAGGTCTTCCACGCTATCCAGATCCGGATACTGCTCCTGGAGGTACCTTGGAATCACGAAAGCTGATTGCCAGTCCGCGCCGAGACTAAAGCCGACTTCCTGAACGGATCCCTCGGCCAGCGCGTCAACCCAGGCGTCATTCTGGTTCGGCAGCCAGATCTCCATTGTCACGTGCGTATCACCACGGCGCAGGCCCTGCAGCAGCGGGAGCGTCGCGCCTAATACGACATCCGTCGGATAGCCGTAGCCCTTTTCAAGGATGTATTGGGCAATCCGATTCTGAACCATGGCGCTCGGCCAGTTAAGGTCGCTGAAGATGACGGTTTGCATTTCCATCATGCTTTCCTCTGTAGCAGTCGGCGCAGGCCTGGGCGTTGACGTTGCCGCAGGTCGAGGCGTAGCCGTTGGATCGTCCATGTCATCCACCATGACCGTGGGTTCTTCAACCACCGGAGCAGTCGTGGGTGGACTGACCTGTGGAGTCGCAGTTGGGGCTTCGCTCCCACAAGCGGCAACTGCAACGACCATTGCCACGGCAATGGCAAAGACTAGAACTGTGAGTTTCCTCATCCGATTCTTCCTTCCCCTACCTTTTCTTATCGCGAACCTTTAACATAGCGCAATTCAGTGTTTCTTGCCAAACCAGCTTGGTCGGTCGGAATCATCCTGCGGTCATCGCCTGCGTACGGCGGGCTGCGACAGCCTGTGTAAGGCGGTCAATGATGATCGCGAGGAACACAATAGCGAGTCCGGCCAGCAGACCGTTCCCCGGCTCGTTCCGTTGCAAGGCGCGATTGACATTATCGCCAAGTCCCCCGGCGGCCACAAGGCTTGCGATCGTCACCATGGCCAGCGCCATCATGGTTGTCTGGTTGATGCCGGCCATGATGGTCGGCAGGGCCATTGGAACCTGGACCTTGGCGAGAACCTGCATCGGGGACGAGCCAAAGGCGCGAGCAGCCTCCACGACGGACGGCGAGACCTGCCGAATGCCTAGATTCGTCAATCGGATGACGGGGGGCGTGGCGTACAGAATGGTAGCGAAGACGCCGGCCGGCTTGCCGAGTCCAAAGAACAAAATGCCCGGCAGCAGGTAGACAAAGCTCGGCATCGTCTGCATCCCGTCGAGGATTGGTCTCATCAGACCATCCGCAGTGTTACTGCGGGCGCCAATGATTCCGATCGGCAGCCCGATGGACACGGACACGGCGACGGAAACCGTCATCAAAGCAACGGTGTCCATGGTGTTTTCCCAAAGACCCATGAACCCAATGAACATGAGCGACAGAAACGTGAACGTCAGGAGCGACCAACGGCCGACGGCGAATGCCATGAGACCAAGGCCGACAACAACGGCGGGCCACGGTGTCCATATCAGGACCTTCTCGATATAGATAAGGGCATAGGTCACCCCGGTGCTCAAGGCGTCAAATGCCCACGCGGCCTCACGGGTCAGCCAAGTGACGACACCGTCGATCGAGTCTGCGACTACCTTCCTGGCCGTCACATCAAATGTCATGGATCCATCGGACGACGGTTCGGTGTACACCGTCGTGTAGAATCCCATTTCCGGGCCCCAGATCAACAGGCTTAGAATCAGGGCAACGGCCACAGCTCCCAGTCCCAAAAGCCAGCGGTCACGAGGTCGCTGTCCAAAGGAAATCTTTTCCAGTTGCGCCTCGGACTCATCTGCCGCCGAAACGGGACTGACCCGGCCGGCCTGCTCAGTGCGTTCCATCCTTTACCCCCGTTATCCCCGGATTGCCTGCTCCCTGGCTGTCAGGCAATAGGTCATTCTTACGAATCTCGCCGAGAAGCACACCACCATCTCCGACAACGGCCACCGGGCGAGTGGATTCCGCGACCACCTGCAGCACGTCCTCAAGCGAGTCATCAGGCGACACGGACACGGGCGGCACGACGCTAGCTCCGTCCAGGGTGTCGCGGTTGCCGGCCACGAGTGATTGCGCTTCTCGACGAATGATCAGGCCCTCGAGTTTCGAATCGCCTGAAACCAGGAAAAGCGTGTCCATCTTCAGGGTGTCCATCAAGTGGAGGGCGGCGCGAGGACCCTGCCGTGTGTAGATGATGTCTTCCGGCGCCTTCATGACAGCGCTCGCCGGCACGATGCGGGTGGTGGAAACATCTCGAACGAACTCGGAGACGTAGTCATCGCTCGGGGCGGACACAATCTCCTCAGGCGATCCCTCCTGGATAATCTCACCATCTCGCATGATTGCAATTCGATCCCCGAGCTTTAGGGCCTCATTGAGGTCGTGAGTGATGAAGACAATTGTCTTGTGCAATTCAGATTGCAGGGAGACCAGTTCATCCTGCATCTGGCGGCGAATGAGCGGGTCAAGTCCGCTAAACGGCTCATCCATAATCAGGACGGACGGGTTGACCGCAAGCGCCCGCGCGAGGCCGACGCGTTGCTGCATTCCACCACTCATTTCACGGGGATAGTAACGTTCCCAGCCATTGAGACCGACGGTTTCGATTACTTCCTCTGCGATACGAAGCCGCTCGTGCTTCCCGACTCCCTGAATTTCCAGACCATACGCCACGTTTTCCAGGACGCGGCGATGTGGAAGCAGGGCGTAATTCTGGAAGACCATCGCTGTCGTTGTCCGGCGGAACTCACTCAATTCCCGGGGCGAGTACTCGAGGATGTCTTCCCCACTGAAATAGACACGCCCATTGGTTGGCTCAATAAGCCTGATCAGAGTACGGGCAAGAGTCGACTTGCCGCTTCCGGAGAGGCCCATGACAACAAAGACCTGCCCCTGACGAACGCTGAAGGATAGGTCTCGCAGGGCGACGACAAGGCCGAGCTCTTCCTGGATCTCTGTCCGGGATTTCTCGGCATGTTCAGGTTCCAGGGCACGATCCGGATGGTGACCAAACACCTTCCAGAGGTTCCTGACTTCTATTTGGATGTCATTGTTCATGATGGCTGGCGGAGGAAATGAGAGTATCTCAGGTGGCCAAAGCTCTCCGCTTGATTCGCTATCGTAGGCATAAGCGCGCGAACTCGTCCAATGAGGCCCGCAAGCAGATAGGCGGCAATAGGCGGGCTTTGTTGCGGGCAGACTTGGTTCATGCCAGAATGACGTGCTAACCACTAATGCTCAGCGTTGCGGGAGGAAATCTTATGTCATACAGGCTATTGCTTGCGATTCTGGCAATCTTTGCCGGAGTGATAGCGCTTGCGGCATGCGGAAGTGACGATGCGGGGGATCCGCGGGAAGACACCCTCGGCGAAATTCTGCAGCGAGGGAATCTCGTCTGCGGCATCAAGGCCGATACACCCGGCTTTGGTGTTCTGAATCCGGACGGCACCGCCGTAGGGAACGATGTGGAGTACTGCCGCGCCCTGGCAGCAGCCGTATTCGGCGACGCCAACGATGTTGAGTTCAAGGAGGCCACATCGGCCAACCGGTTCGAGTTGCTCGCAGCCAAGGAAATCGACGTGCTGATCCGCACGACAACGTGGACTGCGAGCCGTGATGCCTCCCTGAACGTGGCGTTCGCCCCGACGACCTTCTACGACGGCGCAGGCATTATGGTCAAGGCAGACTCCCGCGTTAGCAGCATCAATGAGCTTGGCGGCTCCACCATCTGCATCCTGGACGGCACCAGCACACAGGGCGCAGTGTCTGACTACTTTACTGAGAACGGTCTGACGTACTCTGAGTTGACCTTGCAGGACAACGCGTCCATCCGCGGCTCGTTCATCGGCGGTCAGTGCGACGCATGGTCCTCTGACAAGTCGCAGCTTGGCGGCCACCAGTTCTCGCTGAAGTCCGACGAGCAACTTGACGCCATCGTCCTGCCGGAGACCCTCTCCAAGGAGCCTCTAGGCCCGAGCGTTCGAGATTACGACTCCGAGTGGGAAGATGTGGTTCGCTGGGTTGTCAACGGCATGATCATCGCCGAGGAGCAGGGTGTAACATCTTCGAACGTCTCCCAGATGGCTGCCAATCCGCCGAATAACACCGTTGCCCGACTCCTGGGTGTCGGCTTTGCCGGCGGCGCGCCGAGCGACCTCGGCATCGGCCACGGCGACATCGATGGAACGTTCATGCAGGACGTGATCAGCCAAGTAGGAAACTACGGCGAGGCGTATGCCTCCACGCTTGAGACCGTTGGCCTGACACGCGCAGGTTCTCCCAACGCCTCCTACCTGAATGGCGGTCTGATCTACGCCCCACCCATGAGGTAACCAAAAACCGGAGCAATGGCAAGGCGCATGGCCTGTTATCGCAGGTCATGCGCCTACCATTATCTGAGCCTCAATAATGAAGACATACGCCAGCAACCTCTGGTATCACAGCTCTTCTCGCGCCAATCTGATCAATATCGTTGTCGGCACTTCTGCCGTCGTCATCGCCACCTATCTGATCTACTCGATCTTCACCAGCCTCTTTGATTTCGGATTCCTGACCGGTCCGTACGCAAGCCCGGATCGAAGCGGCATTTTCTCATTCCTGCATGTCGAGGCCAGCGATCCTAGATGGCTGGGAATGCTCAAGGGCGCAGGAAACACGATCTCCGTTGTCATCTTCGCCATAGCGCTCGCTTCGCTCCTTGGCCTCCTGGTCGGCGTTGCACGGTTGTCCACCAACCCCATCCTGAATCGGCTGGGCAAGATATACGTCGAGACCTTCAGGAATCTGCCTCTCCTGTTGCTCATGTACTTCTTTGCCTTTGGCGTGTTCCGGTCCCTGCCCCAGATCGAATCACGTGTCGGCATTGACGGGTTCTTCATGGTCAGCAATCGGGGGGTTGCGGTCCCGTGGTTGCAGGGCGCGCACGATGTCTGGTGGCTGTGGGTGATTGCCCTGCTTGCGGGCGGCGCCGTCGCGCTCTGGGTGCGTCGAAGGCGGGAACGGCAAGAGGAGCTGACAGGGCGCATAACGCGCGGCAATACATGGGCAATTGCGATCTTCCTTGGCGTTGCAGTCGTCTCGTACCTCTTATTGGCGTTTCCACTCAGGCCGGCGCTTCCCGAGGTGGTCCAGTCCGACGCCGGATTTTACGCCTACCGGAATGGGGCCCAACTGGGGCTGGGATACATAAGCGCGCTCGTGTCCGTCACGCTGTATTTCGGCGCATTCATTGCTGAAATCGTGCGCGGGTCAATCCAGGCCGTGCCGCACGGGCAGGTTGAGGCAGGCTCATCACTTGGATTCTCCGCGTACCAACGATTCACGCTGATTGTCCTGCCACAGGCACTGCGAATCATGATCCCTGCTCTGAACAATGAGTATCAGAACACCAACAAGGACTCCACTCTCGCGCACGTGATCGCGTTCGGTGAGATCGTTTTGATCTCAAACCGCATCGTCAATAACTCCGGGAATCTGCTGCAGGTCTATCTCTTCATCTTCATCGTATTCATCCTGACCAACCTGATCATCACGACGATCATGAACACAATCAACAAGAACGTGCAGTTGAAATGAGTATGGTCGCCATACAGAAGGATTCCCTCGCCGAGCGCGTTGCGTGGGCGAGGGACAACCTGTTTAACACCCGGGCCAACACGGCGATTACGCTCGTCTCCTTTGCGGCTGCCGCGCTCGTCCTATTCCTGGTTGTACGGTACGTGCTCTTCCAGGCTAACTGGGGACTTGTGGCGCTGAACCGAAAACTCTTCTTTGTCGGCAGTTATCCCGCCGATGAAGCTTTCCGCATCTGGATCGCCTTGTTCCTTGCGGTGGGTCTGATTGCCATCACCTACGGCATTTGGGGTGGGCGCTTACGCCCGTACATGATCGTCGTGGGTGTCGTGGCGGCCCTGGTGTTGACGCTCGGGCTCGGAGTCGAGCCGCGCATTGAGGAGCGCCAATTCACGGAGATTATTCAGTCCGGTGGCCAGTCAACCACTATAAGTGGCATCAACAGGGTGCTCGTGATGGAGGGGGGATGGGCGCCCTCTTGGCTGTATTCGTTATCACTAGGGCTAGCAGTGCCGTTTGGATCAACCTGGGTGCTCCTGGCGGGCGTGTTTGGAACGCTTGCCGGCGGGGCGGTCATCGGCAAACGGTTTGTTGCGAAGTATCGGGGCAATCAAATCCTGCTACAGGGCATTGGCGCGCTGTGGGTGCTGCTGATCCCCGCCGTTGTCCTTCTCCAGATCGGCGTCTCCACCAACCATTGGGAGAGCGCCTTTCTGGATATCATTATCTTCTCGGTTGGCGTCTTCTTCTCATTCTTCATTGGCCTGGCATTGGCGATGGGAAGAGTATCGGCTTATCGCGCCATACGGATATCGACCGTCGGATACATCGAAGTTGTTCGCGCCGCGCCGCTCCTTGTTTGGCTGCTGTTCGCAACATTCCTGAAGGGCGAATTGGGCCCGGTGGGCGAGGCCTTCAGCAGCATCGACCTGGTCTATCGTGTGATGTTTGTGTTTGCGTTCTTCGGCGGGGCATACATTGCAGAGGTCATCAGGGGAGGCTTGCAATCGGTGCCACGGGGACAGGCGGAGGCGGCACAGTCCATCGGGCTCTCATCCCTCCAGATGTACACTCTCATCATCCTGCCGCAGGCGATTAGAGCAGTTATCCCGGCTATCATCGGCCGGTTCATCGCTCTGTGGAAAGACACTGCCCTGTTGGCGGCAATCTCCCTGGTCAACACCCTTGAGAAGTCCAGGAAGGTTCTGGGAGGCCAAACGGACATCGCAGAGGGAGCGTTCTTCGAGATCTACCTAATTGTGGGGCTAATATACTGGGTAATCTCCTACATGCTGTCCCGCCTCGGAGAGACGGCGGAATCACGGCTGGGCGTCGGACAACGATAGCTGCACGTTGAGGAGGGGGATCTCGACCATGCCGAAGAATAGTGACTACGAAATGGTTCGTATGGAGAACGTGATCAAGCGATTTGGCAGCTTCACGGCCCTAACTGACATCAACCTGTCCATCGCGGAGGGAGAAGTTGTCGTCATGATCGGCCCCTCAGGGTCAGGAAAGTCGACGGTCCTCCGAACAATCAATCAACTTGAAAAACACGACTCCGGCCGCATCATCGTGGACGGGATGGAAATCACGGACGATCTGCGCACGCTTGCCCAGATTCGCACGGAGACGGGCATGGTCTTCCAGCAGTTCAACCTGTTCCCACATATAAGTGTTCAGCGAAATATCACTCTTGCTCCGCAGAAAGTGCGCCACATGCCGCAGAAGGACGCGGAGGCTCTGGCCATGCAACTGCTGGAGCGGGTGGGCATACCGGAACAAGCTGACAAGTTCCCCGGCCAACTATCGGGCGGGCAGCAGCAGCGTGTGGCCATCGCTCGCGCCCTGGCGATGAATCCAAGGCTGATGTTGTTCGATGAGCCCACATCCGCCCTTGACCCCGAGATGATCAACGAAGTGCTCAAGGTCATGGGCGAGCTTGCGGCGGACGGCATGACGATGATCTGCGTCACTCATGAGATGGGGTTCGCGCGCGGGGTGGCGGATCGCGTGATTATGCTTGATGAGGGCATGATTGCGGAGGAAGGCGCGCCCAACGAATTCTTCAATAACCCGCAGAGCGAACGCGCCAAGCTGTTTCTGTCACAGATTCTGCACTAAATTGGGGGGGGGTGGAGCCGAGGGGATTCGAACCCCTGACCCCCTGCTTGCAAAGCAGGTGCTCTCCCGACTGAGCTACGGCCCCACAATGTGAGGGCGGCTTAGACCGCCTTTGATTGTTGCGCGACGCTTCGCGACTGTCCTATCTCATTGATGATAACCGCGTCGGTATTCGTCGTCTCGGCTACTTTGGCGCCGCTACGTTCCCGCCGATGCGCCGATGATGGCGAGCGTGATTATTGCTCCTGCCACCGTTGCGACAGCCGCCAGTATGCACAACTCAAGCAGGCCGAAGCCTCGCCGCCGTCTTTCCGTGCCCCCAAAATCCTCATCCATGACTGATCCTCACCGTATCCCTGCGCTGTCTAACCATTATGCCCGCTCCCGCAGGGCTTGAGTGGTGATCCGGGCATGAGCGGAGTGAGACCCAATGGATTCCCGCCTGCGCGGGAATGACGGGGTTGTTACGACGGAAGGGGCTCGCCAAGCCGGAACGCGGTGTGCCAGCTGAAACGGCCAAACAAGGCCGGATCACGAACCGCGAAAGAAGGCGGAAGGGGCCCGCCAAGCCGGAACGCGGAATGCCATCTGCACCGGCAAAGGAAGGCTGAATCGCGAAGTTTAAAATTAACCGCCGGAGTCGGGGTCTGAGGAGCCTACGTCTTCGCGGCCGGTTGCGCCATCGAGGGCTTTCAGGAGCGTGTCCCACGCGAGGACGGCGCACTTGACACGGGTTGGGTAGCGAGACGCGCCCTGCAGGGCCATCAGATCACCCATCGCCTTTTCATCCACGTCTTTGCCCAGGATCATGGCACGGAAGCCTTGCGCAAGCGTGTTTGCCTCATCGACGGAGCGGCCTCGGATGGCCTCCGTCATCATCGACGCTGACGACTGCGAGATGGAGCAGCCCTGCCCCACGAACGCGATCTCCTCGACCGCGCCGTCGCGGATGCGGGCGGTCAGGCGAACCTCGTCGCCACAGACCGGGTTGAACTGTGTCAGATCCGCGTCGGCGGACTCCAGCACCTTGTTATTCCGGGGTATCCGGTAGTGATCGAGGATCAGGTCCCGGTAGAGTTCATCGAATTGGGGATCAGGTTCGCTGCCTGCCAAAGAGTTCACCAGCCTTCTTGAGCGCGTCGACAAGGCGGTCGACATCGTCATTCGTATTGTAAACATAGAAGCTCGCGCGGGCGGTAGCGGAGACGTTGAGCCGGCGCATGAGCGGCTGCGCGCAGTGATGGCCGGCGCGTATCTGCACACCCTCCCAGTCCAGCGTCTGGGCAATGTCATGTGGATGGACTGATTCGACGGCGAACGAAACAACGCCGCCACGCTCCAGGGGATCCGTCGGCCCATGCACGGTCACTCCCTCGCCAAGGGTTTCCATCTGTTTGAGGGCATATGTCGTTATTTCAATTTCATGCTGACGGACGGCATCCATGCCGAGGGCGGTCAGGTAATCGATGGCCGCGCCAAACGCGACAACATCGGCGAAGTTCGGCGTGCCGGCCTCGAACTTCCAGGGCGGGTCTTTCCACGTGAACCCGTCCTCGCGCACCTCCATGATCATCTCGCCGCCACCGAGGAAGGGCGGCATTTCATCCAGCAACGCCCTCTTGCCGTGCAGGACGCCGACGCCCGTTGGCCCAAGCATTTTGTGGGAAGAAAAGACGTAGAAATCGGCGTCCATCTCGCGGACATCGACAGCCATATGCGGCGCTCCCTGCGCGCCGTCCACGATGGCGATCGCGCCCACGGCGTGCGCCTTGTCCACCAGTTCACGCACAGGATTGATGGTGCCGAGGACGTTGGACACATGCGTGAATGAGACGACCTTTGTTCTCTCGTTGATGAGGGAGTCTATGTCGGACAGATCCAGGAAACCCTCATCGGTTACGGGAATAAAGCGGACAATCGCTCCCCGTTCCGCGCAGATCATGTGCCACGGAACGATATTTGAGTGGTGCTCCATGAGCGTGACGAGCACCTCATCGCCCTCGTTCAGATTGGCGCGCCCCCACGCAAAGGCGAGCAGGTTCAGCGATTCGGTGGTGTTGCGGGTGAAGATGATCTCGCTTGTGGAGGCTGCGTTGATGAATGTCGCGGTCTTCTCACGCGCGCCCTCGTAGGCGGCGGTCGATTCCTCCGACAGCGTATAGATGCCGCGATGGACGTTCGCGTTGGACGTGCGATAAAAGTCCGCCAGCGCGTCGATGACCTGTTTCGGCTTCTGCGACGTGGCGGTGCTGTCCAGGTAGACGATGGGGTGACCGTTGATGATGCGGGAGAGGATTGGAAAATCGCCGCGAACGGCCTCTACGTCAAGCTTCAAGGATTGATCAGACACGGCGACCGGCCCCGCGCGAAAGCGGCGCGCTATTGCGCTGCCGGCGCGACCGCGCTGCCGGCGCCGGTTCGTATGAGGTCATAGCCGTGTTCCTCAAGGTCATGAGCAAGCTCCGGCCCTCCCGAGCGAACGATGGCGCCGTCCAACATCACGTGAACGGTGTCCGGCTCAATGTAGTTGAGAATGCGCGTGTAGTGCGTTATCAGAAGGATGCCCAACTCCGGGTTGCGAAGCTGATTCACGCCTTCAGCGACGGTGCGCAGGGCATCGATATCGAGGCCGGAGTCAGTCTCGTCCAGGATGGCGACCGTGGGGTTGAGGACGGCGAGCTGGAGGATTTCACTACGCTTCTTTTCGCCGCCGGAGAAACCGGTGTTGACGTAGCGGGTTGCAAAGGCGCGATCCATGCCGAGCGCGTCCATCTTCTCATTGACCATCTGGCGGAACTCGACGAGCGGCATCTCCCCGCCGCGGTGGGTATTGACCATCTGCCGCAGGAAGTTGATAAGCGTGACGCCGGCAATCTCAACGGGGTACTGGGAGGCGAGAAAGATGCCGGCGAGAGATCGCAGGTCCGGCAGCATTAGCGTGATGTCCGCGCCCTTGTAGAGGATGCGCCCGCCGGTCACGACATAGCGCGGGTTCCCCATCAGCGTGTTGGCGAGGGTGCTCTTGCCGGAGCCGTTCGGCCCCATGACCGTGTTGACCTTGCCGGTGGGGATCTCCAGGTTTACGCCCTTGAGGATCTCTTTGCCGTCGACCGCAACCTTCAGGTCTTCAACGACCATGACGGCATTCCCGTTCTTTGTGGACACTTAGTAATGCTCCCTGCGTGCGCGGATGGAAAAGCTGTTTCGGTGGGCAGTCCGGCGCGCTACTCGCCGCGCCGCGAACGCCTCATACGTATAGTTCATGCTCTGTTGTCATTCTACGGAGTGGCGGTAAGGCATGGCAAGGGAGAGAGGGACGTTCAGGATGGGGCGGTAATCAAATCGATGCCCGGCACACGAGGGAAGTCGGTGTCGGAGGTGGCCAATGGGCAGCCAAGAAAAACGGCCGTTGCGGCTATCCATGCGTCGGGTTGCTTGAGGGCCCTGCCGACTCTTATACGCAATTGGGCAGAAATCTCCGCGAGTTGCCGATTCGGCCAGAATACCTCATACCTATCGATGTGCTGGGCCAGGGTGTTGCGTCGCCGGTCATCCCAGTTTTCAGCCAATGGCCACGCGAGGATCTCTTCCAGCGTCTGGAATGAAATCACAAGGCGCTTCTCCGCCAGTTCCCGCCCATAGAATCCAGCCTGTTCATGCCCATTGAACAGGTAAACGACAACGTTTGTATCAACGACCACCTGTTCAGATGGCTGGATCATGCTCCATCCCGAGCCTCGCGCACGGAACGGATGAATCCGTCGACGTCCAGTGGCCAGTCTGCCCTAATCACGTTTGCTGGATCGAATGGCGGTTTGGGCGACTGCCTGATCGCCCGGAGGGCATCAGGAGGGGTGGCCCAATCGGTCGCGCCCCGGACCTCTTCAACTCTTACCACCTTCCAGTTTCCCTCAGCGTCGAAGTGTCCTGTACCGCGCAGTTCGACATGCGCCGAGGCAAGACGCGTTATTTCGTCCCTGAGAGACTCATCAAACTCCAGACTTACGGGCTTCTCGCCATATTGGTCAATTACCGCCGTCCCTCTGGACAGATTGATCTCTTTCAATTGGCCAAAGAGTATGGCTCCGGTTCCCTGCGAATCACCGGTTTGCCCAGAGCTTGCGGCGCTGTTTAGCCGCGCGCGGTTCGAGACATACTCTTCCACTGCCTCGCGAATCACAGCGCTGCGCGAGCAACCCTCCGTTGCGGCCGCCTCATCAATCCTCTTGGCAAGGTCCGCCGATGCTGTGAACGTAATGTTCTGAGATTGTTGAGCCATGAGTTGGCGAACTCCTTTGGAATCTGCCGCCCATCTTACCGCGAACGGTGGAGGGGCGTGATAATCCCCTACCCCCCGCCGCCGCCGGAGAAGCCCGGTTCGGTCATCTTGGCGGCGTCGAGGATTTCTTCCAGTGCTGACTCGCCGAGTTCCGTTGTGCGCAGGGCCACCTGCCTGACCGTCTCGCCGGTCTTTGACGCTTCATGCGCGATGGCTGCGGCGGCATCGTAGCCGATGACGGGCGCGAGCGCGGTGCAGATAGCAAGGCCTTGCTCCACAGTCTCCGGCCCGCGCCGCGTGGACACGAGGCCCTCAATGCACTGCTCGCGGAAGTTGTCCGCCTCTGCGGCGAGCAGATCGATCGATTGCAGCAGGTTGTAGGCGGCGACGGGCATCATGACGTTCAACTCAAAGTTGCTGCCCTGGGCATCGGCAATTGTGACCGTCACGTGGTTGCCCATGACCTGCGCGGCAGCCTGCGCCACGGATTCCGCGATGACGGGGTTGATCTTGCCGGGCATGATCGATGAGCCGGGCTGGACCTCAGGAAGGGCGATCTCGCCTAAACCGGCGCGCGGCCCGGAGCCGAGCCATCGAACGTCGTTTGCGATCTTGAGCATGCTGACTGCGACGGTGTTGAGAACGCCGCTCGCCTCCGTGACGGCGTTCAGGGTGCTCTGCGCCTGGAAATGGTTCTCCGTCTCACGGATTTTGAGGCCGGTGGCGGATGACAGGCGGGCGCAGACCATCTCTGCGAACTCCACGTCGCGTCCGATGCCCGTGCCGACTGCCGTTCCACCGAGCGGAACCTCGCAGAGCTCATCGATCGCGTGGCGGAGTCGCCGCACCGCGCGCTCCATCTGCCCGGCATGGCCCAGAAACTCCTGGCCGAGACGGATGGGCGTCGCGTCCTGCAGGTGGGTACGCCCCGTCTTGATGACGTCCCAGAAGGCCGCCGACTTGTCCGCGAGGGCGCCTTGGAGGCGCTCCAGCGCGGGAATGAGCTCCGACGCGATGCCGTTGGCGGCGGCAACCTGTATGGCCGTCGGGATGACATCGTTGGAGGACTGCCCGCGATTGACATGATCATTGGGGTGAACCGCCCGCGAACCGGCGTCGCCTCCGAGGATCTGCGCGGCGCGGTTGGCGATGACCTCGTTCGCATTCATATTCGTGGACGTGCCGGAGCCGGTCTGGAAGATATCAAGGACGAAGTGGACATCGTGCTTGCCGTCCATGACCTCCTGCGCGGCCGTCCTGACGGCCGCCGCCGTCTCCGGCGTGATGCCGCCGAGTTCCTCATTGACCTCCGCGGCGGAGCGCTTGATCAGCGCCAGCGCCCGGATGAAGCTGCGAGAGAAGCGCAGGTCGCTGATGGGAAAATTGCGGACGGCGCGTTGCGTCTGCGCGCCCCACAGGGCATCGTCCGGCACCTCCATCTCGCCCATTGAATCGCGTTCGATGCGCATCGAGATATGTCCTCCTGGGCGTGCAAATTTTCTTGTTTTCGGGCGTCGTCCGACACGAATGCGAATGCCGCCCCTCGTCATGATACAAGGGCGGCTCGGAGAGTCGCCGCCACTCAGCGACTACTCGGCGAACAGGGGCAATGATTCCCGAGCCGCGCCCAGAGAGTTGGCCGATACCCAGCTCAGGAACCCCTGGTAGCGACGAGCCGAGAGCCGGGTCGTCGCCTCGCCCCCGATCCCCGCAAGGAGATGCCTCGCGCGTCGAGCGGCGTCCGACTCACCGGGATTGGGCAGGACGGTGTAGACATCACGCGTCCGCCGTTCGAGCTCGATATCAGACTCCAGGTCAGCCATCGCAAGCAGGAACGGGAGGACGGCCGTTGCCAGCATGTCCAGGGCGCGGCCTCTGCCGAGCAGTGCGGACGGCTCGCCACGCCTGGCTAATCCGAAATCGCGATGCGATGCCCAATAGCCCGTCGGCGGGACTATTAGCGCCTCAATCAAGCGGGTTGCCGTCTCTCGCGGTGTCACACCCTCAATGGCGATTCGTCTGAGCGTCTCCGGCAGTTCCGGCCCCATAAGCCAGGGGCGCATCATCTCTACCGCGACGCCCATCCGCCTGACGGGGTGGTTGTCCGGTCTCACGCGGAACGTCTGCCACGACCCTCGCGGCAACGATTCAAGTCCCGGATGCCGCGCCCATTCGGCCTCGGCGCGGCCGGTATAGTCATCCGCGAATAATCGTGCGCGGAAGCCATCCGACGCCGGCGCATCCTCAAGCAGCCGCCCCTGCGCCGCTCTGTCCCTCTGCGACGGCAGCAGGCCCGCAGTGCCAAAGAGCAGGCCGGTCAGCCGTGCGACACGTGTCTCATCGTTCGAGCCGCCCTCTGCCAGGCCGCGCAGCGTCTCAATCGGCAACAGCCGCGCGACTTCCTGGAATGCCGTCATGTTTCGCGTATAGCCCAGCCCCCTGAACAGCGCCTCGTACAGCGCCTGCTCCGGCCCAACGACGGCGATATCTCCCTCCATCGCTGCCGCCCGTTCCTCGAGACGCGCATCGCCCAACGAGTCGAGAAGCGCGGCCAAATCCCGACCACTCCTGATACCTCGCCCTTTTTGGGCCTCGGCGTTCTTGGGAGTGCCACGCCGATGGGGCGGCGGCAGGAACTCCAGCACCGGCGCGCCCGCAATCTCCGTGAGGCCGCATGCGTCCTCGACGACGTGGAGGATGACGCTTGCGAACGCCGGATTCGAATCGTGCCCGTGTGCGTACCAGTCCGGCGCCCGCAGGTGCATCTCCACATCACCGCTAACAATGCGGGGCGGTTGGCCGGGGGATGCGATAGCGATGACGGCGTCAAGAAAGTCCGGGCCGTCGCCGGAATTGCGCGCGCCCATGTGGATGACCCCAACGGGCATACCCGCGAGCGTCCTGAGCTTCCGATTGCGAGATCTCAGGCCGCCTGACGCCCACGCATCACAGAGATGTTTTTCGCTTTCCCATCTACCACGGTCATCAGAAAGCTGCGTGGCATAGTGCGCCGCGCCCTCGCGAATGCCCGCCTTTGCGGACGAACTGAGGCTGACATTTTCTCGTTGGACGTCTCGGCGACTTTGCCGGACAACGCCATTAGTGACTAAGTACCCGCGCATGTGCGGATTGTAGCGCAACCGTTCCGACAACGTCACAACGGTTGGATCGGGGAAGCAGCCGGAGGTTGTTAGTCCCTGATCTGGCCGTCTCCGACGATGGTCCACTTGTAGGATGTCAGCTCGCGCAGTCCCATCGGCCCGCGCGCGTGCAGCTTGTTGGTGCTGATTGCCACCTCAGCCCCCAGCCCAAGCTGCGCGCCGTCCGTGAACCGGCTTGACGCGTTGACGATGACGGCCGCCGCATCCACCTCATCAAGGAATCGCGTCGCGTTCTCATCGTTCCTGGTCAGGATCGCCTCCGTAT
Source organism: Dehalococcoidia bacterium (assembly GCA_965205915.1). GTDB lineage: Bacteria > Chloroflexota > Dehalococcoidia > UBA6926 > UBA6926 > VXMO01. Next base: position 900,808 of record OZ242191.1, read on the forward strand.
GGCCGGAGCCGAACTCGGCGATATGCTCCAGAGCCTCGTCGAGGGAATCGACAACCTTGACGGCTGCCGTCAGCGACAGGAACTCCCGTCCCCAATCGTCCTCCACGGCGGCGATGACGCGCGTCGGCGGCTCAGGCCCCATCAGGGCAAGCGCGCGTCTGTCCGCGTGGATCTCGACACGGTCCTTGCTCCATTCCTCCACAACTCTGGGCAGCAGCTTTGGCGCGGCCTGTGAGTGGACGAGCAACGTGTCCAGGGCGTTGCACACCGTGGGCCGTTGCACCTTGGCGTTGTACGCGATGGCGACTGCCTGCTCGATGTCCGCGCTCGCGTCCACATACGTATGGCACACGCCGATGCCGCCCGTCACGACGGGTATTCGCGCGTTGTCCCGCACAAAGCGGATGAGCGTATCGCTGCCGCGGGGAATCAGCAGGTCAATGCCTCCCTCATATATGAGCATCTGTCCTACGATGGCTCGATCCGTCGACTCGATGATCTGCGCCGCGTCCTTTGGCAGCCCGGCGGTCTCCAGCGCCTCCCGCACGATCCCGGCCAGCGTCGTCGTTGAGTTGATGGCCTCCTTGCCGCCGCGCAGGATGACGGCGTTGCCGGACTTTATACAGAGGGCGGCGATATCGATGGTCACATTGGGGCGGCTCTCATAGACGGCGGCGATGACACCGAGCGGCACACGCCTGCGGCAGACGCGGAGGCCGTTCGGCAGCTTGGAGGCATCGAACTCCTCGCCGATGGGGTCAGGCAGCGCGACGGTGGCGCGAACATCGACGGCCATGCCGCGCACGCGCTCCTCGTTCAACAGGAGCCGATCAAGCAGGACATTGGACATGCCGTCCGCCTGCGCCGCCGCATAGTCTCGCTGATTGGCGGCGACTATCTCAGCGGACCGCTCCTCAAGCAGCGCCGCGATGCCCTCAAGCGCCCGGTTCTTCTCCTCAGTAGTCGCGCGCGAAAGGGGGCGGCTCGCCTTGCGGGCCGCCGTGGCCTTGCTGACAAGCTCCTCGGAGAACTCGCCAACCGGGGTTGTTGTTGTCTCAGTTACCGTCATCGCGGTCACTCATCCTTTGGGTGGCGCATCTGCTTACACATGCCGTCCTGCTATCGATCTATCGATCTATCGATCTCTTATCAGATACTCAATTGTAGTGGCGCGGAATATGCGGTTCAAACGGCTGGGGAATTACAGCCACAACCAGAACAGTCACTCACTGAGTGCCTCCTCTCTACGGTACCCTGATGAAGTTGTGACCGCTCCTATCAGTACGCCCACGGCCATTCCGACGAAACTCATGACGTCCTGGACTGTCACCCACCAACCCAAATCGTCATAAGCGGAGGTAAAGAACAGGCCGAATATCAGTAATCCGCCCCCGACAAGCAAAAGAATTGTGCCCGATAGTACCGCCAAAAGCCGCTGTCCGATAGGTGCTACAGCACCAGCCAACCAGACTGCTGCGAATGAACTGGCGGCAAACTGAAAAAGTATGTAGATTGCGTAGAACAGTTCCGCTGTTGGAAGCTCTACAAGCCATAACAAGTTGACGTCACCCCGAGGAAACACCAGCAAGTCAAGCGACCAGATAAGACGCAGAACCAGCGAAACGAGAATGTATCCTGTCAAAAAGGTTGGTAAGATTAGCGCCCATCTAGTCCACGTAGGTAGCTTCTGAACGAATTCATCCAAGACTTGGCTCCCCTCCTCACAGCAGCGCCAGGTGGTCTCGGTGGACCATCTCCTCGCCGTGGAAGATGGTGCCCGATGGTGAGGCGTCCTCGAAGAAGCTCCTGAATCCCTTGCGGATTGCCGATTTAAGAGCTTTTCCCTGTCCTCCGCCCTCTACAAAGATCGTCGCGCTCACCAGCGGTTGCCCCCAATGTGACCACGCGTCCACAGCTCGCCTACCCGATACTTCTCAAGCCAGATGCCAAAGTTCTCCTTATCCACCCGTTTGAACTCGGTGCCGTTCCTGCCTCGCTCGGTGATGATGAGCGATTCCGGTTGATCGTTTAGATGATCCACGATGTACTCGGAGTGCGTCGTAACGATTAGCTGCGTCCGTTCGGAGGCCTCCTTGATCATGCGCGTCACGTTCTGGAGCAGGTCCGGATGCAGGCCAACCTCCGGCTCCTCCAACAAGATCAACGGCGGGGGATTGGGGTTGCACAGGATCGCGATCAGACACAGATAGCGAAGCGTGCCGCCGGACATTCGATTAGGCGTGATTGGGGAGTCCAAGCCGTCTTCAAAGATGATTGTCTGGAGCGTGCTGGCAGCCACCTGCGTGTCAACGTCTTTGATTCCTTCGTAGAGGTCCTTCACACGATCCTTCACGGCGTCGCGGATTTTCGCGTTGTTCAACAGCGAGTTCAGCAGCGTGTGGAGATTGCTGCCCTTCTGATTGAGCGGGCCGGGCAGATTTGCGGCCAATTCCGCTTGGCGCAGCGCAGAACCCGGCCCGGTGTCAAACACGTCGTAAGCCTGGATTCCATCCAGGCGGAGCCGAAGAAACGTAATTTCTGGATACGTGTTCATGTCCGCCAGTTGCGGCAACACGGATCGGATCATAGAGAATTTGTTATCATCGGGGGCCGTGCTTTTTTCGAGGGTGACGTCTTCACGACGCATTGCAGGGAGAAGGCTCCGTATCGCGGATACGATAGGATCGCCGTTGTTCCGTCTATACAACGGTTGCCATTCAGTACCCTGGTCAAGGTAATCGTCTGCTCCCCACACCGCCTCGTCCACAATCACGGGGTTCTGCCCCCAAGGTGGCTCAGCCAGTGACAATCCATATCCCACAGTGCCATAACCCAAAAATTTCCAGCTCGGGTCGTTCATAGCGACGCTAATGCTTGCAATCCGGGCCTCACCGGAGCCCTTCCATATCCAGCCACTGATGCCGCCGTTGTTCAGAACGAATTGATCGAGATTGTTGGGCACAGCACGCAAGAGCGATAATGCCTGCACCAAGTTGGACTTGCCAGACCCGTTAGGGCCAATGAGCACGTTCAACGGGCCCAGTTCAAGCGTCTGAGCTTCCGGGCCAAACGACAGTATGTTTTCAAGCCGAATCGAACGTATCAGACCGTTGCCTGCCAACCTTGTTGCCTCCTGCTCTTGCGTTTCGCTTGCTCAGTAGATTCGGCAGATTCCCCGGCCACTACGTGGCTGACATAATTCTAATGCCTCGCCTCACAGCAGCGTCAGGTGGTCGCGGTGGATCATTTCTTCTCCGTGGTAGGTGACTCCGGATGTGGAGGCGTCATCGAAGAATTGGCGGATTTCCGCGTTGTGTAGGCCCGCAAGCCGACGCATCAGGCCCGCAGGGTACGAAACGGCGCCGCGCGCCACGCCCGTCTCATCCGGCCCGACGATTTCAACGATGTCGCCCGTTGTGAACTCTCCACGCACCTCGCGCACGCCGACGGCCAGCAGGCTGGACGAGCCGCCACGTAATGCCCGCGCCGCGCCCTCGTCCACAACGACCTGCCCGCGCACAAAGAGCGGGCCCTGCGAGCGACGGCGGGCAGAGGCTCGCCTTCGCCCCCACGCCTCGAATCGCGTGCCAATCTCCTCCCCCCGCGCCGACCGCAGCAGCACATCCGGCGCGTGGCCGTTGGCGATGACTACCGTCGTGCCCCATGACGTTGCCTCTGCCGCCGCGCGCACCTTGGAGGCCATGCCGCCGCGCCCCTGCTCGCCGGGCATCTCCGCGGCCATTGCCTGTATCGCGTCCGTCACACGATCAACCTTATGGATAAGCGCCGCGTCTGAATTCGTTCGGGGATCGCTGTCGAAGAGTCCGTCCTGATCCGTCAGCAGGATGAGCATGTCCGCCGCCATCAGGTTTGTGAGAGCGGCGGAGAGGTTGTCGTTGTCACCGAGCGTCTCACTCAGCTCTTCAGAGGCGACGACGTCATTCTCGTTGACGATGGGAATAACCCCCAGGCTCAAGAGCTCTCGCAGCGTGCGGCGGATGTTGGCGGCGGAACGCCCTACGGTCAGATCGGAGCGCGTGATGAGCGCCTGAGCGACGACCAGGCCATGTTCCGCGAACGCCCCCTCATAGGAGCGCATCAGGTGATGCTGGCCGATCGCGGCGAGTGCTTGCAGGGTCGTGACGCCGCGCCCCTTCCCCCTGAGTCCGACGATACTCCGCCCCAGCGCCACCGCCGCCGAGGTCACGATGATGACCTGCGATTGAGCGGCGACTATTTCCGCCACCTGCTTGGCGATAGACCCTATCAGGGCTTCATCAAGCTGATCGCCGCCATCCGTCAGCACGCCGGTGCCGAGCTTGGCCACGATGAGGCTGTTCCGCGGCAAGCTAGCGGCTTTGGCCATCGATGACCCTGAGGCGTCGTTCACAATCACTCTCGTGCCGTCTCACGGCGGCTTTCCGGAAATACAGTCCAACCGATAATCCGGTGTCAAACGACAACGGTGCTTAAAAGTATATCGCCGCCAACATGGTGGGCGACTGCTACAATCGCCATGCTATTCAAGAACGCGCCCGGGCAGGTGATTGCCATTCACGTTACGAGTCTTTCGCTGACCCACTTTCGGAACTATGCGTCGCTGGCCTTTGAGCCGGCGGGCGGTGTGACGCTGCTGACGGGTGGCAACGGGCAGGGCAAGACGAACCTGCTGGAATCGCTGCATGTTCTCGCAACCGGCCACTCGCACCGCGCGGACACCGATCGCGAGGTGATCGGCTGGAGCGCGGCGCGGGAGCCGATCCCGTACACACGCATCACCGCCGATGTAACAGCCGGTGATGGAGAAACTCGCCGCCTTGAAATGGTCATGCAGATAGCGCGCCGCGAGGAAGCCGGTTCAGCGCCCCGCCCCGCGCAGCCGAGTTCGGTGGAAATCGGTCCATCCGCGTTGAAAGGCGGCACACTGCAAAAGGGCTACCGCGTCAATGGCGTACGGCAACGCTCTGCGAGCGGGGTCGGTAACCTGGCTGTCGTTCTCGCTGGGCCGGAGGAGGTTGATCTGTTTTCTGGCCCGCCCGCGGATCGGCGGCGCGCTATCGATTCGACAGCCCTCCAGACAGATGGAGAATACGCGCAGTCCCTTAGACGCTACGAGCGCCTCGTCACACAGCGGAACTCCGCGCTGCGCAACGCGCGCGAGCGCGGAGTTTCGGAACGCACACAGGAAATGCGCCTGTGGGAGCAGGAGCTCGTCCGCGTCGGCGCGTACATCATTCACCACCGCTTCGCGATGCTGGAGGTATTACAGCAAGAGATGCTTGCGGCCCATGCCGAGTTCACGGGGCGCAGGGGGCAGCTATCGCTGGACTATCGCTCTACCGTGCCGGTGGAAGTGGAGGCGAGGGGCGCGGCTGAGGCGATTGAGTCATCGTTCGTGGAGGCGCTCGATTCGGCATGGCGGCGCGATTCCGCTACTGCCACAACATCCGTGGGCCCCCACCGCGATGACCTGCGCGTCGCGTCAGGCGACATTGACCTCGGCGTCTACGGTTCACGCGGCCAACAGCGAACGGCGGCGTTGGCGCTGGTCATCGCACAATCGGCCTACATCGGGCGAATGCTTCGTGATGAGCCGGTCATCTTGCTGGACGATCCTCTCTCGGAGCTCGATGCCGACCGCCGCGAGCGCGTGCTGCGCCACTGCCTGACGCCCGGCCGCCAGGTCCTCATCACGACGGCGGACGTGGAACTCATCCCCGCGGACATCCGCAAGAGCGCGGCGATTTACACCGTGCGGGGCGGGGCGGTGACGGCAGCGTGAACGCAACAGAAGTGTTGACTTTTGTAAAGGTTGGCGCAATTCTGAGGAGACTGAATGAATGCGAATGAGTTGCGGCGTTGGCTGAGCAAGCAGGGAGCGACGTTTGAGAGGCATAAGGGTGGCAGTGGACACGTAACCGTCAGGCGGGGTGACCGGACAAGCCAACTTCCTATGCACGGCGGACGGAAAGAGCTGGGACGCAGACTCGTCGAGAAGATCAAGAAAGACTTGGGGTTAGACTGATGCTCGCCTATCCGATAACGCTTGAAGAGGACGATGGGGCTTTGCTCGCAACATCGCCGGACTTCCCGGAACTGACGTCCTTTGGTGATGATGCGGACGATGCGCTGGCCCACGCCGTGGATGCGCTGGAGGAGGCTATTGCCGCCCGAATGAGTTATCACCAGGAGATTCCGTTGCCTTCGCGCGGTGAAAACCTCGTTCCGCTTCCGACCCTCACATCGGCAAAGGTCATGCTTTATCGCGCGATGCGGGAGAACGGCATCGGCAAGGCGGAGTTGAGTCGCCGACTGGGGTGCCACATGCCACAGGTGGACCGCCTCCTGGATCTCAACCACAGTTCGAGAATGAATATGATTGACGCCGCCATGCGCGCCGTCGGCCTCCGGTTGAGCATTAGCGCCGTCCCCGTGGAGACCCCCCTACTGGCCATCGCCGAAGAGCAAGGCAAGTATCGGGCACGATGAGGAACGGCTACCATTAGTGACGCGGGAGATTTGGCATGGATGTAAATGACAACCTGCTTGAGCGGATCGCGTCGGATCCGCGGATACTGTTCGGAAAGCCGGTAATTCGTGGGACGCGCATCGCAGTCGAGCATGTGCTCGAAATGATGGCAGCCGGTATGACGCAGGACGAAATCGTCGAAGGCTATGACCGCCTGAGCCCGGACGACATCAGGGCATGCCTGACCTATGCCTACCGCTATGTTGCAGGTGAACTTGGCTATGGCAATGCGAATGGGAATGACGCGGTACGCCCTAGGGATAAAGCAAGATGAGCGTCGATGACACCTTGCTGGAGCGCTTCGTTGGCGAGGACGGACTCATCCCAATCAATCCTCACATTCCTGATTGCGGCATGAGAGTTGAAAGCGTTCTCGCCATGTTGGCCAGCGGAATGACTTATAGGGAAATCCTCGCCCAGAACCCGTCTCTTCAGGCAGACGACATCAGGGCCTGTATCACCTACGCGTACCGCTGCGTGTCCGGCGAGCTAATCCTCGGTCGACTTGTCATCCGATAACTCTCGTGCGTTTTCTGGTCGACGAGTCCGCAGATTCCCACATCCTCCGTTCCACACTTGAGTCATTGGAACACGACGTAATCGCTGTGAGGGACCTTGAAAGGGGTATAGCGATGACGAACAAGTCCTGGCGATGGCCTTTGCCGACAACCGCGCCCTCATAACCAAGGACAAGGACTTCGGCAGACTGGTTTTCGAGTCCGGTTTGCCGCATCGCGGGGTCATTCGCATTTCTGATAGGGATGCCTCTAGTGTCGTTGCTGCCGTGCTGGACGTTATCAAGAATTACGAAGATGCCATCGAGGATGGCTCCTTTGTCACGGTCGACTACAACGGAGTGCGGATTACGCCAGGGCCTCGATAAACACCCCTGCTGCGCTTGACGTTTCATCCTGTACGGGGTAGCGTCCATGTGTACGAAAGTGACGCCCCACCGGCGTTGCGTGATGGAATAACCTGGAGGACATATCATGGCGAGAATCGTCAGTATCGAAGAGGCGGGGAATCGATTCAAGGACGGAATGCTCATCGCAATGACCGGTGGCAATGACCGCGCCTCCATGGCGCTGACACGCGAGATTGTCCGGCGCGGTATCAAGGATCTCAACCTTGTCTTCACGCCCGCCGGCGGCATTCAGGGCGACATGCTCATTGGCGCAGGCGCGGTTGCATCCATCGACACCGGCTCCCTCACATTCGGCGAGCGCGGCCTTGCGCCCAACTACCGCCGTGTGGCCAAAGAGGGAGGAATCGCAGCGCTGGACAGCACCTGACCCGTTACGCTCACAGGGCTCCAGGCTGGAGCCAACGGCGTGCCGTTCATCCCGTCCCGTGGCGTCATCGGCACTGACCTCGTCAACCTCCACCCCAACTGGAAGATCATCGAGGACCCCTACAACGAGGGTCATGACATCCTCCTCGTCCCGGCAATCCGCCCGGACATCGCCATCATCCATGCATTCAAGGCCGATCGGTCCGGGAACATCCTGGCCCCCGGCTACGATGACCGCATGATTGCGCAGGCCAGCGACAAGGTCATCGTGACCGTTGAAGAGATCGTCGACTACGATCTGACCGAGGATTCGCGCGGTGGCCACGTCATCCCGTGGCCGTTCATCAGCCTCGTCGTCCACGTCCCCGCGGGCTCGCACCCCGGTGGCATGAAGCCGTACTACGTGGCGGACGATGCGCACTTCGCGCAGTACATGGAGGCCGCCAAGACCGGTGACGGCTTTGCGCGGTATCTCGATGAGTTCGTGCGCGGCCACACGGAGGACGAGTATCAAAAGCTCGTAACTCGTGTGCCCGTGACCGCCTAGAAGCGCGTAGCAGGCGAATACCCGCCGCAATGCCGTTTCAGTCAGACGACTTCACCGTCGGCGAGTTGATGGCCACCCGCATCTCGCGGGAGGTTCATGACGACACATACGTTGGCACCGGCGCCGCATCGCCCGTGCCCATGGCCGGGGTTCTGCTTGCGCAGGGGACACACGCGCAGGACATGATCTACGTTGCCATCGGCGCGTCTGATCCGGCGCTCAGCCCCATCAGCGGCAAGGAGACATTCGATCTTGCCCAGCGTGGCAGGCTCGACATCTTCTTCCTCGGCGGCGCGCAGATAGACGGCCACGGCAACATCAACCTGACCACCATCGGTGACCATGACCGGCCTGACCTGCGGCTCCCCGGCGCGGCCGGCTCCGGGATGCTCTACTTCATGACGAATCGCGTCATCCTCTTCCGCATGGAGCATACGCTGCGGGTGTTCGTGGAAGATGTGGATTTCATCACCTCCGCCGGTTCCAGCAGCGAACGTGTGGAACGCCCCGGCGGCCCATCCATGCTCATCACGAATCTCTGCGTTATGTTGTACCTGAAGGATCAGAAGCGGTTTGAACTGGAATCCGTTCATCCCGGGGTCACTGTTGATGAGGTGAAAGAGAACACCGGATTCGAGTTCATCGTTTCAGGAAATGTGCCGGAGACGACGGCCCCCACCGCGGAGCAGTTGAGCCTATTGAGGGGAAGCATCAAGGATAGCGTCGGCGGGCAATACCCGGGCTTTCTGGAGTCAGGGGGTTTCGGCGGATAAGCGGGCTCGCGGGTCTTGACGCCCAACCGGTGTTCATTGACACTAAGCTATGGATGTGATGAGGTCCATAACGGACACAACGAGGGGCATGTTTGCGCGTGCCCCTTTGCTTTTTCCGGGGCAGGGAAATCGGCATGAAGGCGCCGCGTTGCGGCGCCTTGTTGATTAAGGGGGCTGGCAAATATGGTCGCAACTGAAATCGCCGAGCGAGGAGTGGATTTTGGCATCGACGAGGGTATGCCGGAGTTCAAACAACTCAGACGCGCCTACGGGTTTGAAGAAGTGGCCATCGTTCCCGGTCGCGTCACTCTGAATCCGGACCAGACCGACATCAGCTTCGCGATGGGCGGCCGCGTGTTTGACCTCCCCATCATGGCCGCCGCAATGGACGGCGTCGTGGATCCGGCCTTTGCCGCCACCTACAGTCGCCTCGGCGGCCTTGCCGTCCTCAACCTCGAGGGAGTACATGGGCGCTATGCGAACCCTGAAGAGGCCCTGCAAGAGGTCCTTGAAGCCCCGTCCGACTCTGTTACGGCCACTCTCCAGCGAATCTACTCTGCCCCCATCAAGGATGAATACATCGGCGCAACCATTGAGAAGATGAAGTCGCTCGGCGCGACCGTGGCCGTCGGGGCCACACCTGCCAACACCAAGCGTTTCATTGGGACGGTCGTCGAGACCGGCGCCGATTACTATGTCTGCCAATCGACCGTCACGACGGCGCGTCATATCTCAACAAGCCCCGTCGGTCTCCACTTTGACGACCTTGTGGGCCGCATTCCGATTCCCGTCATCGTCGGCAACGTCGTTGGCTATCACCAGACGATGGAGCTGTTGCAGACGGGCGTCGCCGGCATCCTCGTGGGAGTCGGCCCCGGCGCGGCATGCACAAGCCGAGAGGTGCTCGGCATCGGCGTGCCACAGGTCACGGCGACAATCGAGACAGCCGCCGCGCGCGATGAGTACCATCGCCGAACCGGACGCTACGTTCCAATCATCACGGATGGTGGAATCCGCTCAGGCGGCGACCTCTGCAAGGCGCTCGTCTCGGGCGCGGATGCCGTTATGCTTGGTTCCATTTTCGCCTCTGCTGAAGAGGCTCCGGGCAAGGGTTATCACTGGGGCATGGCCACGCCGCACCCCGCGCTCCCGCGCGGCACGCGGGTTCGCGTCGGTGTGCGGGCCAACCTTGAGCGCCTGCTCTTCGGCCCAACGGATCGCACGGACGGCACGGAGAACCTGGTCGGCGCAATCCACACGGCCATGGGCATGTGCGGAGCGGAGACGATTCGCGACCTTCAGCAGGCTGAGATGATCGTCGCCCCGTCCATCAAGACAGAGGGCAAGCAGCTACAGCTGTCGGGCCAGGTCTAGGTTCCGGCCTACAGACGACCGCCGGATTCCCGCACAGTGAGACCTTTGAGTAACCGTGTTGGCGTCTGACGTTGGGACACAGGTCGCGATGGTGGGCGCCTGCAGGTCCCTTGTGCGGCATTCTGTGGCGTGTGATTGGGAGGCGGAGCCGTTTTCGAGGAGTGTGGCAGCGTCTGGCCGTCGGACTTTGGGGTCATGTCCGGTCAGGCAGCGTGTGGGGTCAAGCGGATGTACTTCCTGAGATTGTAGGCCATCAGTTTGAGGTACATCTCCACCGAGTTGCGTTGCAATCCTCTGTACTGGACACGACTGTAGCCGTAGCTGCGTTTCAGTGTCCCGAAGACCTTCTCGACCAGGGATCGCCGTGGCGCAATCAGGTCATTCCGTGCGACTCCAATCCGCATCGGGATCTCTCGTGCTCTTCACGCCAGGCCCTGCGCTCATCGGCGGGCGTTTCACCTGCGCCTCCACCAGCGTGGCGTCCATCAATGTCCCCTCCTTGACGAACAGACCCCGCCTCTCCAACTTGCCTGCCCAGTTCATGGAAGAGCTTCTCCGCAAGGCCGCGATTCGCCAACTCCGTACGGAATCGGCTGATCGTCGAGTAATCCGGCGTGTCGTCCTCAAGCCCCAGTCCCACGAAACGGCGGAACGAAATACGGTCGTCGAGCGCCTCCTCCATCAGGGGGTCCGAGAGGGTGTACCCCTGCTGGAGCAGCAGGATCTTCACCATCGTCAACGGTGGATAGCTGGGGCGTCCCTCCGGCGCCGAATACACGCCAGCCACCAGCGCATCGAATCCGTCCCACTCGATCTCCCGCCCGATGCGCTCCAAACGCTCATTCCTGCCAAGCGTCCCCGGCAGCAACGAATTCACCAATGACGGCTGCCCCATCTGACGATGCATCACTCACCCCCCTAACAGCATCCGCGCTCTATCCATTTTGGACTGGATAGAGGGGGTTACTCAAAGGTCTCCCTTCGCGGGAATGACGGGTGGGGTTGTCAGGTCAAGTTCAGGATTACGCGAGCGGCCACGGCAAGTGCCTATTCGACAGTTGAGATCGTAAAACTCTGGGGGCCGGACGGCGTCTCGACCTCGACCTTGTCGCCGGATCTCTTTCCGAGCAACTTACTGCCCACGGGCGATTCGTTGGAAATACGTCCGCGCGCGGCATCCGCCTCCGCCCTGCCAACAATAGTCCACCGCTCCTTCTCGCCGTCTCCATCGAGAACGACGACGGTAGAGCCGACGCGAACCGCGCCGTCACTCTGTGGGCCCTGCGCTTCGATAATCGATGCGCGGCGCACGCTGTCCTCAAGTTGGCGAATACGGCCTTCGAGGAAGGCCTGCTCATTCTTGGCGGCGTCGTATTGGGCGCTGTCCGTGATGTCGCCAAGCTCCTTGGCGCGCTGAATCATTTCCGCCACCTCAGGGCGGCGCACGTTGCGGAGCCCTTCAAGCTCCTCCTTCATGCGCTCCAGCCCCTCGGCGCTGATGTAGACCTTGTTGTCGGCAGCGGCGTTGTCAGTAGTCATATGAATCTCCAATCTGAAGATGGTTTGTGTGGGGCGCAATCCGGCCGAATGGGGCGCCCCAAAGTCCAGACAGTGTACTAGTCTTCGAGCCGTCCTGCTAGCGAGTTCATCACAATCCCGGTGGCCACCTTTGGGAAAAAGAACGTCGATTTCGGTGGAAGACGCTCTCCGGCCCCCGCCGCCTCCGTCATATCCACCATTCCGACGGCCTGCAACAGGAAGCCAGCATCATACTCGCCGGAGCGCACGGCCTCGATAGCCTCGGCCGCGCCTCGTGGGTAGGACAGCCAGCCGCGACTCTCTGCCTCCTGCTGGTTCGCGCCCACCCCATGGGTAAGAAGGACATCGAGAAATACACATGGCGGGAGCCGACCCCACGCCTCCGTCGCTCCCGTCAGCAGCCCTTCAAAGATGCCGGACTCGATTGGACGGAGCAGCCTGAGTATGTCGCCGGGGGGTTCGATAAGCGCCATCATCGGCGTCTCGCCGTTTTCTGCCCGCACAGACGCGAACTTCTCCGCCGCTTCTGCGGGAGACAGGCCGGAAACATCAACCTCTTCCGACATGAAATAGGTCTCAACCTGTCGTTGGAGGCGGGCGCGAGCATCATCAGGCAACCCACGCAGCAATCGGTGGTACGGCAGGCTGATGAGTCCCGGGTCATCGATGGCCGTCAACGCTGCCATGATGTACCCGGCGGCGTACTCCGGATCGTCCAACTCCGCTCCACGCTCATCCCAGTACGCCAGCGCCGTCTCATAGCGGTGATGGCCGTCAGCGACGTAGAGCGGACCGCCGATGCCAAGCCTGATCGCCCCGGCCTCCCCGGGGTCTGCTACATACCAGATCTCGTAGTCGTCTCCCGCGAGATCCGTGAACGACGCGTCAGTCGGGCGCACGGCGATTGCCCTAAGAAGCCGTCGAAGCTCGCCGTCTTCATCCTCATACAACGCCATGATCGGGCTGACATTCGCGTCAACGGCGTTCATGAGCATCAACCGGTCGCGCTTTGCTGCCTCATGCGTGTGCTCATGCGGCAGCACGGAGCCGTCTTCCCACGCCGCTAGTCGTACTGCCCCGATCAATTCAAACCGGCTGACCTTTTCTCCACCAATGTGAAAGGAATGCCGAACCAGGTAGAAATGGGGCGATTCGTCCCTCCGCAGCACACCCGCGGAGGTCCACTCACTCCACGTCCTGGCCGCGGAGCCATACGGATCATCAGGCGCGACGGCGGACGGCAATTCAAGCCGGATGACGTTGTGCGGGCTTGCCTCAAGGAGGCGCGTCATATCCGCCGGAGAAATGACGTCATAGGGTGGAGCGGCCAGCGCGCTCAAGTTCCCTGAGCGCGCCGAATCATATCGCCAGCCGCGGAAGGGCCGGAAGAGTGAACCCGCCACAACTCTACGTGGCCTCCAGGATGCCGTTGATCGAACCATCCTGCCCCTGCGCCCGCCTTAGTGCGGCCACAAGCTCCGGCAAGGCCTCTCCGGTCGGCGCGCGAACGACAATGTCGCACACATCCGTTAGTGCGGTCTCGTTCGGATTGATCTCGATAAGCGTTGCCCCGTTCAGACGCCGAGCCACTTCCGGCAGGGCGGCTGCGGGGTAAACGATGGCGGATGTGCCAAGAATCAACACGCAATCGCTCTGCGCCGCCTCCATCTGGCACCGCTCCAGAACGTCCGGCGGGATCGGCTCCCCGAACATGACCGTGTCCGTCTTGAGGAACCCTTCACAGTTGGGACACCGGGGTGGCAATTCATCGAGCGGAATCTCATCTCGCGTATAGCGATGCACACAATCGATGCATCGAATCAGGGTGTGGTTGCCATGAATCTCCGAGATGCTCTCGCTTCCGGCGGCGCGGTGCAGGTTATCGACGTTTTGCGTCACCAAGTGGCGGAGCGTGCCCATCCGCTCAAGATCGACCAGCGCATGGTGTCCCGGATTGGGCTGCGCGGACTCCAGAGCGTCCCGCATCTCCGGCATCTGATTGCCGGTGAGCCGCTCTTCCCACCACGCCTGGGGATCCCTGAGGAAACGCTGGTAGCCGAGATTGTCCGGCTCGCCGTACTTGGTCCACAGGCCGCCGGGGCCGCGGAATGTCGGTATGCCGCTCTCGGCGGACATTCCCGCGCCGGCCAGCGCCGTAAGGTAGCCCGCCTCAGTGATGGCCTGCGCAGCCTCCTCCAATGCGGAATGAATAGAATCAGATAGCGTCATATGGTGAGTCCCCTACGCATCGAAGATGTCCCGAACCGGGCACGTGAATTGCGGGATAACGTCCATGCCGGTGAGAGTGTCGTTCTCACGCAGTGTGACAACGGACTCGCCGGGCCGATGAATCTCAATCATTTTCGTCTCGGGCCAGAGCACCCAGACGAGGCGAACGCCGGCATCCACCCACATTCTCGCCTTGTCATTGATTGCCGGCTGCCTATCCGACGGAGACACAACCTCTACCACGAGATCCGGCGGTATTTCCGTGTATCCCGGAACAGACGTGCCCGGTGGGCGGCGTTCACTTGAGATGAAAGCGATGTCCGGCTCACGTACCGTGTCGGGGTTGGTTTCAACTCGCACACCGGAATCAGAGGCGACAATCCTTCCCAAACGGTTCGGCCTTACGCTTAGCCAGAGGTATCCCACGAGGTTGCCTACGATTGCTCCGTGTTCTTCTGCTGTCGGCATCTTTGGAATAAACTCCCCCCGGATAAGCTCTCCACGCTTTCCCTTTGAGTGCATCTTTAGCAACTCATCTGCCGTGATGAGCCTGTTTCCGGTGGGCGTTAGCGCCTGTTGTGTCGTTGCCATGACTAATTGTTCTCCGCTTTGGCTATACCGCCCTATTGTACTAGGCGACACGCTCGCGCCGCGCGCCGTCACGCTCGCGCCACGGATTCCTTGACCCGCAGCTCCAGTCGTTCTGTGTCCTCGGGAGACAGATTGAAGTACTTGGCCTGTGGATGATGGAAGACCAGGGCGCTCACCGAGCCCTCAGGCTCCATCATCATCTCCTCCGTCAGGTTGACGCCCAGCGCCTCCATCGGACGTAGCAGCCGCCACAGAACCTCCTGGTCCTCCAGTCGTGGGCAAGCGGGATACCCAAACGAATAACGCTTGCCGTGGTAGTCCGCTCGGAAGAGATCCGGTTTCGTGATTTCCGGCGGATCAGAGAATCCCCACATCGCCCGCATCCGCTGATGCAGCAACTCCGCGAATCCCTCCGCGCCCTCAAGCGCCAGCACTTGCAGGATGTGGGAATCGAGGTACTCGCCCTTGTCTTTCCATTCATCCGCCAACGCGCGTACGCCCGGCCCCACCGTCGTCACGAACGCGCCCAGGTAGTCCGGCGCGCCGTCTCCGCGCGGCCGCACATAGTCCGCCAGAGATAGTCCCTCTCCCGATTCCTGACGTCCAAATTGAAGACGCTCCAGCACTTGCTCGCCATCGGGAGACAGGATAAATACATCGTCGCCATCGCTTGCGGCACGGAAGAATCTGAATACGGCTGACGCCCGAATATCATCACGCGACGCCATAGTGCGCTGTACATCTATGACGCGTTCACGTAACTCTGTTGCGCGCGCCTCTCCCTGCTCAAGCGCCTCTACAAATCGCCCTCGATATCCCAGATGCCGTACGTAGAGCATCGTCGGGTTGATGTACGAGAATACCTCATCGAGGTCGTAATCAAGAAGCGTGTGATCGCGGAGATCCGGCGGCTGCGGTGGCGCGTCTACGGGTGTGATAACGGCGCGCGGCCTCACATCCGTCTGCGTGGCGGCCGCCCGGGCCACGTCCAGATTCTCCAGTTTTTTCGCTTCGTCTTTCAGATCGGATGCAAGCCGGTTCCGTTCCTCCGGCGACCGGATGCGATTTGCCAGGTCAAGCCCCGTCATGGCGTCCGGCGCGTAGGCGACGAGACCCTGATACTCCGGCGCGATTCGCAGTCTCGTAAAGCGGTTGCTCAGCGCCGCGCCGCCCACCAGGATCGGCACGTCGATACCGGCGTCCGTAAAATCACGCACCGTCTCCACCATCATCTGTGCCGATTTTACTAGTAGGCCGGAAAGGCCAATCATGTCCGGCTTGTGCGTGCGGAACGCCTCTATAAGCTCTCCCGGCGGCACCTTGATGCCGCGGTTAAACACGCGGTAGCCGTTGTTTGACAGGATGATGTCCACGAGGTTCTTGCCGATGTCATGGACGTCGCCCTTCACCGTAGCGAGCAAAATACTGCCGCGCGAGCTCGACTCATCCGATTCCATGTGCGGCTCAAGGTGCGCGACTGCTGCCTTCATGACCTCTGCCGATTCCAGCACTTCCGCGACGATCAACTCATTCGCCGCAAAGAGTCGTCCCACCTCGTCCATGCCGGCCATGAGCGGGCCATTGATAATCTCAAGCGGACCCCGTTCCTCGAGCGCGATATCAAGATCCGGCGGCATCCCTTCGCGCACGCCCTCAACGACCCGCAGCGCGATACGCTCATCGAGCGACAGCCCTTCCATGCGATCCACGCCCTGTTCGGCGGCTGCGGAGCGCCGTTCCCTGTAATGGGCGGCAAACGCGGCAATCGGGTCGTCGCCACGCCAATAGATCAGGTCATCGGACAGCGCCCGCTCCTCTTCAGGAAGCGCCGCGTAGCGCACCAGCCCCCCCGTGTTGACGATGGCGCTGTCCAGACCGGCCTGCACGCAGTGGTAGAGCATGACGGCGTTCAGCGCCTCACGGCCCGCCTGCGGCAACCCGAACGACACGTTGGAGATGCCAAGCGTCGTCTTGGCGAGCGGAAGCGCCTCCCTGATGAGCTTGATGCCCTCGATAGTCTCCACGGCAGAGCCGATATAGTTCTTGTCGCCCGTGCCGACGGGAAACGTCAGGGGATCGAAGATAATGTCCTCGCCGCGCAGGCCGTACTTCTCCGTCAGCAAGGCATATGAACGCCGCGCGATCTCCAGCTTGCGCTGCCGCGTAATTGCCTGCGCCTGATCCCTGTCGTCATCGATGCAGCCTACGATTACCGCCGCGCCATAGCGGCGCGCAAGCGGCGCGACGGCCGCAAACCGCTCCTCGCCGTCCTCCAGGTTGATGGAGTTGATGATGGATTTCCCCTGCGTCCTCTTGAGCGCCTCTTCAATGACGGCCACGTCCGTTGAATCGATGACGAGAGGCGCGCGCGTCTTGCGCGTCAGCCGCTCCAGGAACGTCGTAACGTCGGAGACCTCATCGCGGTCAGGGTCCTGGAGACAGACATCGAGCGCGTGCGCGCCGTTCCGAACCTGGTCCCGTCCGATCTCGGACGCCTCGTCGATGTGACCTTCACTGATGAGCCGCTTGAAACGGCGGCTTCCAAGCACGTTGGTACGCTCGCCAATAAGAACCGGCCGCGTGTCCTCGTCGATGGTCAGCGTCTCAAGGCCGGAAATGACGGTGGCGGTTGGGTTAGCAGGCACGCGCGCCGGTCGGCCCGCTACCACAGCGCACATCCTCTCGGTGTGTTCCGTGACGGTTCCGCAGCAGCCTCCGATGATATTGACCCAGCCCGCGTCCATGAACGAGCCGAGCACGGTCGCCACGTCGTCCGGCATATCGTGATAGATTCCGTCCTCATCAGGCAGGCCGGCGTTGGGAATGACAGCAACAGGGAACCGTGAAATCTGCGACAGCGTGCGAACGTAGTCGCGCATGAACTCCGGCCCGGTCGCGCAGTTCATCCCGATCCACAGCAAATCGCGATGCGCGAATGAGGTGTAGAATGCCTCGATGTCCTGCCCGGCCAGCAGCGTGCCCATCGTCTCGATGGTGCATTGCACGGCGGCGGGCACGTCAGTGCTCAGGTCCGCGTTCGCGCGGTCGATGCCCTCAAGCCCCGCCTTGATGTTCAGGGAATCCTGCGACGTCTCAAGCAGAAGCACATCAACGCCGCCTGAAATCAAGCCCCGCGCCTGAACCCGGTAGTGCTCAACCAGCTCATCAAACGTCACGTTGGCCGTTACGGAGATGGAGCGCGTTGTTGGCCCCATGGAGCCCGCCACAAATCGCGGATGGTCCGGCGTCGACGCCTCATCCGCCGCAGCGCGCGCTAACTCCGCGCCGATGCGGCTAAGCTCCTCTGCGCGGTCCGCCTGCCCGTACTCGCCCAACACGAGCGGCGTCGAGCCAAAAGTATTCGTCTCGATGATATCCGCGCCCGCGTCGAGATAACTGCGGTGAATACCGGCGATGGCGTCCGGGCGCGTGACGTTCAGGTATTCGAGGCAGCCCTCCAGTTCAGGCCCGCCGTAATCGTCCGCCGTGAGGCCGAGCTGTTGAATGCGTGTTCCCATCGCGCCGTCCACGACGAGGACACGCTCGGTCAGCAGCGTCCGCAGGCGAGAAAGCCGCTCTTTACGTGTGTCGTTCGTTGTAATGATCCACTCCATTCGCAGCCGGACTCCGCACGAGTGCTCGCCATAGCTGCGCGTATATGTTGTCAATCCATTCTAGTGTCTCACGACGATTCCGGAATCCCCCGACCTCCCATGCAAACGGCACAGCGCAACGTGGCCGCTGCTGTACAATTGAAAGACGTGTTCAGCGCGCCGTAAAACGAGTGCGTATGGGCCGTCGCGTTTGCGGCTTCTGGCGGCTACGAAATGCGCCGCTAGGCCGCCACGATGGGGCTGTAGCTCAGTTGGGAGAGCGCTTCAATGGCATTGAAGAGGTCAGGGGTTCGACTCCCCTCAGCTCCACTTTTTGGCCTACTTGCACTGAATTCATGAATTCACTATTGCTAACGATATCGTCCTGGGCGGTTGAGGATCGTTCTCACTTATTGAGGGGAAGGCGACAAGTCGCTGTGACACCCTGTCCATGCCCGTCACTTGATACCGTAATGGTCCCTCCGTGTGCTTCGACTATGGCCCTGGTGATCGCCAATCCCAGGCCTGTGCCGGTTATCCCGTGAAGGCGAGACCGGTCGGTACGGTAGAAGCGGTTGAAGACGTGGGGTAGGTCTGCGGCGTCAATGCCGATCCCGTCGTCGATGATTGAGATGGCCAACGTTTCTTTGCCCTCTAACGCCGCCCTGACTTGGATGTTTCCACCGGCTTCTGTGTACTGAAGGGCGTTGCCAAGGACGTTCCCCAAAGCCTGGCTCATCCGCGTCCGGTCCAGGTCCAGGACCGGGAGATCATCGGGCAGCCGCAACGACAATTCGACCTGCTGAGCCTGTGATTTCGGTCGCCAACGCTCTACCTCGGCGGTGAGAAGTTCGTGAACCGAGCTCGCTTCGAGAGTGAGCCTTAACTCACCATGATCGGTTTCCGCGAGCCAGTTCAGGTCGGTTACGAGGCCGCGCAGTCTGTCCACTTCCTGGATTATGTGGTCGGCCGCTATCCCAGGCTGCTGGAGCCCGTCGCGCAACCCTGTCGCCTCAAGCTGTATGACGCTGAGTGGGGTATTCAACTCATGGGAGACATCGTTCAGCAATCGCCTCCGGAGATCCCGCTGAGTTTCCAGAGTGGAGGTCATCTGATTGAAAGCTGCGCTCATCTGCCCCAACTCATCCTGGGATGTGACTGGCAGCAGGGTCGTGTCCCCCTGGGCAATTGCCTGGGTTGCCTTGGTCAAGGCCGTCACGGGCGCAGTGATACGTCTGGACAACCACACCGCCAGCAGTATGCCAATTCCAACCGTCAGCATTCCGCCAATAACCGTGATATACAGGAGCGTATTGAGAAACCCGTGGGACTCAGTTGACAGGAACTCCTGGTCTACATCCACGTAGACATGACCCACGGGCCGGTTCGTAATTTGGTCGAACACCGTCTTCCGGTGTCCGTCCAGATCGGGCGCCGTGGTTCCGGATACCAATTCGGATAGGTTGTCCTTCACCACACGTCCATCGACGTCGGTGATGACGACGCGTATAGGATCCCTGTGGAAAAGCTCCAGGGATTCACCTTCACTTTCACCTTCTTCAGTGTGCTCCTCCCGGGGAACGTCACCATAGATGTACCCGGCCTTGGACAGCGGTCCATCCACCGTTTCCCAGCCGCCGGCAGCAGTATATTCGCGGCTCAAATCCCGGGCCAACCGGCTCGCCTCGTCATCGGTTATCTGGTCTACGAATACGCCCAGGCGGTGCTGCGTCGCGTAATAGCCCACGCCAACGCTGGTCAGGACGGTGAGAACGATAACAAAGACTATCGAACCCATGATTCGCCAGCGCAGCGACATCATTCGTCCTCTACCACGAATCTGTATCCGACGCCGTAGACGGTCTGAATTGGCTGGTGGCCGCCCCGGCTGATCTGTTTTCGCAGGCGAGCGATCTGGCTGTCGATGGCGCGGTCGAACCCCTGGAATTCCCGGGTGAAGGTCAGCGAGATCAACTGATCACGGGTGAGCGCCTGGTTAGGATGACGCATGAATGTTGAGAGCAGGGCGATTTGCGCCTGGCTCAAATCTACGGGCTCTTCATTAACCGTCACGCTCCGGGTGGTCTCATTCAGTATGATGTTGCCTCGTGTTAG
The DNA here is from genome assembly GCA_965205915.1 of Dehalococcoidia bacterium. Taxonomy (GTDB): domain Bacteria; phylum Chloroflexota; class Dehalococcoidia; order UBA6926; family UBA6926; genus VXMO01. The sequence goes on from OZ242191.1 coordinate 921,389, forward strand.
TACTCCCTGCACTCTGCCCCTGACCCGACGGAGCACGGCGTCGGCGCGCGCAATGACCTCCTCCGGATCGAAGGGCTTGACGATGTAATCGTCGGCGCCGCTGTCCAGCCCGATGATTCGTTCGGCGTGGGCTTCTCTGGCTGTCAGCATGATTATTGGAACGTCTGACTCTCGACGCAGGATCCTGCACAGTTCCACGCCGTCGAGACCGGGAAGCGTCAAATCCAGGATTACCAGGTCCGGAGTCAGGCTACGGGCTAAGGCCAGCCCGGATTTACCGTCATGAGTAACCTCAGCAGAGAATCCGGCGCGCTCGAAATACACCTTGATCCAGTTCGCTATCCTGGTGTCGTCTTCGATTATCAATACCGTGCCGCTCATCGCAGGTCCCCTAAGGAGCCATCTCAGCCGCGATGCTTCATACAGAAACCGCGTCTATCCATCGGTCACGCCCCTGGTCGAATTATCTCGACTGAAGTTTCGATAGCATTCATTAATCGGCTCCGTTTAACTCTAGCCGCCACCCCGACGCTCCCCATCACCATCGTGTTCACCGCCGGACTCCTCGCCGCTACCATGCTCGCCACCATTCCGTTGCTCCCCGCCGGACTCGTTCCCCTCCCCGCCCGACTCGCTCTGTTCCTCCGTGGAACCAATCTCGGCATGTGCTGTCCATGTGGTGAACGATGCCTGCGTCGCAGGTAGGTTGACCGCTACCACCTCGCCCGGAGCCATGTCCGTCGGGGTCGTCGGACCCAGCTCCCATCCGTTCGAAAGGTGCGCCTCGATCCTGACCCGGTACAGAACTCCGTTGGTTGTGTTCTCCACAGTCCCCTTGAAGGAGTTGCTTAAAGCGTCGAACTTCAAGATAAGTCGCGCGCCGCTGCGAACTTCGTCGAAGGTCTCATCGGGCGCCAAGGAATTGGCCCCGCTGCCCTCTTCGCCATCGGCTCCGGTGGATTCATTACCTTCCTCACCCTCAGAGCCATGTTCACCGCTGCCTTCAGTGCCTTCTCCTCCCATGTGAGCTGCTGGTCCCGGGCCGCCACAGTCAAATGTTTCCATGTGAACGACGTATCCATCGTAAGAGACTCCGGCAAGTTCCGGTTCGCTGGCAACCGTCAGGCTCGTCCTTGCTTCCTGTCCAGGGTCAAGGTGTCCCAGCTGATCGGGACCAAGCTCTCCCACTGTCGTCGTTCCCAACTTCAAGTGAGGTTCGGCCTGTACGTAGCAAAGTTTCTGTGAAAGCGTGTTTTGCACCGTTCCGTGGACTGACCGTGTTGCTGCGTCGTATTGCATGGAAACGGCCAATCCGCCCAGAACACCTTGCCACGGCTGTCCAAGAGGAGTGATTGGGCTAGACATGGCGGCTTCACCGGTCTCTGAACTACCGTCAGAACTTTCACTACTCCCTTCACCGCCGGATCCGTGTTCACCGTTGTCCTCACCACCTTCTCCGCCGGATTCGTTGCCTTCGCGTCCATTGCTGTGCTCGCCGCCGGATTCATCCGTTTCTCGCTCAGTGGTGACTGTACTAACCGTGGCGCGGTCGGAATCCCGGCTGTCTTCCGGTCCGGTATCGGACGCGCAGCCGGTGATTGTCGCCACGGAGAGCATGGCTCCCAGGACAGTCCCGATCAGGAATCTCTTCGTCAACAGCTTTCTGCAAGTCATCGTTCAACCTCTTTCGTGGAGTATCTTGCTGTTCACGATAGGGATGAAATGTCACCGAAATATGTCGTGCGTTGCCGCGACCGGGGAGCGAAGGAAGCCGACACCTAGTAGCCGGGACTTTCTCGCCGACTCGGTTGGTGGCGAGAGTCCGAGCGGTGTTGCGTTAGAGGGAGGATCCCGGGGCGCCGTGCCCGCAGAACCCCACAGGTAGCGCGAGGTACTTCATTGTCGCGCTTGGCATGCGCGCTACGCGAGCAATAATAACGGAGGGTGGGCGAGGGTTTTTTGTGGGCTGCACCCTTGAATGACGGAGGGAGGCTTCTCACGACCACCCCGGCCGTCCTTACTACTACAGCGAAACCTCCCACTGGAAAGTTCGCAATATCATCCCTCTAGGCCCATATTACTATCGGTGTTGTCTCATTCCGCTGTGGGGATTTGAGTCACCAACAGATTCGTGTGACCGCTAGCGACTTTTTGCCGTATAATGATATATGCAGTGTCTGGCAGGTGGGTAGGTCGTGAAGTATTGGTAAACTCAGTCGCCATCCGGACGCTGTGCCCAGCTATGGTGCGCTCTCTTAGTTGAGGCTGCCCAAGCTGATGACGGGAGAGATACGCGTGGGGAAGTTGGGGGTGGAAGATGGCGTGTAGGATCAGATTCGTCAGAATCGAGGTGCGTCAACAATCACTCACTGGGGGTGTGGAATGACTGAGAGGAACTTCGAGTACGATGTTGGACTTTCATTTGCAGGAGAGCAACGAAGTTACGTTGAACAGGTTGCAAGAGAACTCAGATCACGTGGCATTCGGGTCTTCTACGACGACTATGAGAAAGACAAGCTGTGGGGCAAGGACCTATATGCGCACCTGACCGAGGTATATCAGCATGGGTGCCGGTATTGCGTCATCTTTGTGTCCCAAGAATATTCGGCCAAAGTCTGGCCCACTACCGAGCTCAAGGGCGCACAGGCGCGTGCAATCGAGGAAAAGGGGGAGTATATCTTGCCAGCGAGGTTTGATAAGACACCTCTTCCAGGGTTGTTGGATACGGTCAGATACATCGACTTAGAAACGACATCACCGGCAGAGCTGGTGGAGTTGATAGTCAAGAAACTGGGCAGGGCACCTCGATCCGAGTACTTGCCGCCAGATTTGGACCGGCTGTATTCCCGGCTGGACGTTGTCGATGATGAACGTGCACGATCTTTTGTCGACAGTCGCGCTTCATCTTTCTTTCGATCACTCCAGCGGATGACACCTGATGAAAGAGACGTAGTAACTGGTCTCATCCGGTTTGCTTGCGCCGAAAGTACGCCCGATGAGTTGCATATTGATGCCGATGATCTGAGTAGAATCACTGGGAAATCCATCCCAAGACTCAGGGGCCTGCTGGGAGGCATCGGATCGTTAGGCTATTCCTGCTCATTCCGTGAAGACTCTCATGATGGAGAGGACATGCCTGGCGAACTGTTGGGTCAACGTTTTTTCTTTCATCTTAGGTGGTTCGACCTGAACACTCATGAACAATTCACGATCGACGAAGTTGATGAGTTTCACGAAATATTCCCGGAATTAATCGTTGCAACCGGGATGATTGTGGGTGCAACTGAGGACTACTGCGAACACTGCGGTCGGCAGTTTCTTGACAGGTTAGATTTCTCGCAATTGGCAAGAGCAACGGCGTCTACGGAGGCGCACTAGTCTTTGACGGGCAGTACATAGGGGAAAAGCATGGCTGAGCCCATCGTTTCTGAGCGCATCACCGTCCAATTTCCGATCGTGCGTCATGCCGCGGAGATGCTGAAGGGGCTGCGAGGAAGATACTAATGACCTCTGGCGATGCTTCGGGACAATTTTGGTGGGGTGACAGGTGCGGCCTTATCTGGCATGGCCATATGGATGAAGAGCCGTCCATGCTCACTTGGCGCATGAGACCCGGAAATGTCGGTGGGCGCTATGTGGCTTACGTGAAGACCCACGACTTTTATACTGGCCACCAGTTGCCCATGGCTCACCTAACAGACGTGCGAGTCGAAAGGCGAATGGAGAACCGGGGCGCCGGGTCTATGCTGATCCTCAGAGCCATTGAGGAATGTAAGCGACGGGGGCACAAGGGCATTGAAGGCGACCTCAGCGACGTAGACAGCGACCATTTCGACAAGCTCAAGTATCTGTACGAGAAGCTGGGGTTCACTGTCATTTTCTACGAGCCGGAGCATCCCGACTATAGGAATCCGTGGGACGGCAAGATAGAGATGACATTTGGTGAAGAATGACTGCCCTCCACATTTCTGAAACTGTCCATTTTCCGATGATGCGCCATGCCTCGAAAATCGACTAGAACGCCCCCTCACCTCACAACCCCACCTCCAACCTGAACGTTCGCAGTATCTCCCTCTGGGCCTAATTACAACCAGCCATGGCGCGATACGTGATGACTATGTTGTTCGTGGTTCCGCGTTGAGGTTTGGCGGGGGTTTTGGGGTTGTGCCGAATTGCGGATGTGGGGAGGCCCGCTCGTGTTTGTACGAGCGGGCCTTTGGCAATCGGCTTGGGACGCCCCCGCCTTTAGAGGCCGCTTTGCCCTGTTCGCAAGGTGTAGGCGGCATCGATGTCCGATACGAATGTCCTGCCGTCGCCGGGGAATCCGGTGGACGCCGCCGCCTGGATGATCTGCACCGCCTCCTCCACCTGGCTGTCTTCAATGACCATCATCAGCATCGACTTGGCCAACTCGTCGTAGAGCTTCCCCCCACCGCCACGTTGAACCCGTAGACTTCCTTCGGTCCGATGGCGGGGGTCATGGCGATGTCCTGGGTTTCACTGTGTGTGCAGTTCTCCAGGCAACCCGTGATCGTGACGTTGAGCTTGCGCGGCAAGTCCGTGTACTCGCGATTGCCGAGGAAGGTTTGCGTGGACTCTTCGCCGTAGGGTGCCGCGTTGAATAGCTCATGGGGCATCCCGTCCGCCGAGTAGAAAGCGAGATAACCCGCCGACGATGCGTTGAGCCCCGCCGCCTCCAGCACAGTATTGAGACGGACACCCGTCACCTCCGGGGTTTCAGACCAGTTGAAGATCTGGCAAACAAGAGGCGTCGGCTCCTGCACCTTCGGGAGGCGCTGCAAGTCTTCCCAGCGAATCACCGTCGTCTTATTCGTGGTGTCCGTCAGCTTCAACTCCCAGTCGCACAACTCCAGCGGGGCGGGCATCGGGTAAAGGGAGAGCACCGGCATGGTCTCGGCCTCAAAATCCATGACCGCGAACTGGTCCTTGAACTTCGGGTAGTTGACGTCAGGGCGCTTTACCATCGCTACACCGTCCCCACCGCAGCGGCTTCGTTCTCCATGATCACGACCGGTTCTTCCACCGGGCAGATGAAGACCTTGCCGTCGCCATAGTTATCCGCCTTATTGACTGCAATAAGCGCCCTCACCAGGGGCATCGTCATCTCATCCGGAACCAGCCAGGTGAGCATGCGCTTTGGGAGGAATTGCATGACGCCGTCGTCCTGGCCGTTGACCGGCCGCATGTATCGCAGACCGCGTTGGCGGCCTCTCCCCATAACGCGGTTGTGGATGTAGGATTCCGCTCCCACGTTTATTGCCGCGCCCACCGTGGCCAACCACTTCTCGGGCCGAATCATCGCCATGACTTCTTTCATCGGGTAACCTGCCTTTTGCGGAGATTGTTACAGAACTCACGTTATAGATGAGATTTGGCAGGCCGATTACGCAAAAGTTACGCGCTTGTTACAGGGATGCGACAGCGCCGACTAGAGGCACGGTTCTGTTCCTCGTAGCATCCCCCAAGCAGACATCAACGAGTATCGTCGCCTTGACGACCGGCGGACTGCCTTGATTGACGCCCAAAAATGCCTGTCGGCCTAACAGAGGCCCTCATCCAAGCGTCTGGCAATCTGGCATTGTGTTTTGCAGATGGGCGCAAGTTGACGTAACATAGCGTCAGCAGAGTATGGCAAGGAGAATCGCGATGCTTTCCAGGAAGAACTTCACCCGAGCGATATGGTTGCCTCTATTGGTGGTATTGACGCTGTTTGGTGGCGCCGTCGCCTGTAACCAGGATAGTGACGACGATACCAATGAAGAGGGGGGGACAGCCTATTGGACCGGACCCACGACGTGGGAACCGGAAGATGTCGCCGGCCTTGAGCGAGTCACCCAGAACCTGGTGGCCCCGCCGTTTTTGCCGACGCACGAGCAGGTCAACATGGACGGCCCCAAGGTGGTGCAGGTAAGGATGGTCGTTGAGGAGAAGGAGATTGAAGTAGCGCCCGGCGTGTTCATGTGGGCGTTCACCTTCAACGGTACTGTGCCGGGGCCGATTATCGTGGTTCATGAGGGCGACTACGTGGAGCTGACTCTTGTCAATCCAACGAGCAATGAGCTGGCCCACAACGTCGATTTCCACGCCTCCAGCGGGGCGCTCGGCGGCGGCAGCCTGACCCTCATCGCCCCCGGAGAGCAAGTGGTATTGCGGTTCCGCGCGACCAAGGTCGGCGCATTCATCTACCACTGTGCCCCGAGTGGACTCATGATCCCGTGGCACGTCACTCACGGAATGAACGGAGCCATCATGGTTCTGCCGCGGGGTGGGCTAAAGGACCCGGCGGGGAATCCCATCACGTATGACCGGGCCTATTACGTCGGCGAGCAAGACTACTACGTGCCGCAGGACGAGAACGGCGAATTCATGCGCTTTGACAGTCCGGCGGTCTCCCTTGATGACGATCTTGCGGTAATGAGAACGCTGAGTCCCACGCACATCGTATTCAATGGTGTGACCGGAGCCTTGCAGGGAGATGGTCAACTGACGGCCAACGTGGGCGAGAACGTGCTCATCATCCACTCGCAGGCAAACCGCCAGTCGTACCCGCACCTCATCGGCGGCCACGGAGACTATGTGTGGGAGCGCGGCGGGTTCGGCAGCCCGCCGAAGGTTGACCTGGAAACCTGGGCAATTGCCGCCGGATCTGCAGGCGCGTCCATCCATACAATTCGCCAGCCGGGGGCCTACGTCTACCTGTCCCACAACCTGATTGAGGCGTTGGCATATGACGCCAAAGCAATCCTCGTCGCTGAAGGCGAATGGAACAACGACCTAATGGAGCAAATTGGGCCGCCGGGGCCCACCCAATAAAGACGCAGCATTGTCCTATGCCGATGCCAACTGTAGCGTCTGGTTACAGCATCGGCATGGGACAACGGGGCCGCCTTCCAGGCTCGCCACGACGAGGATCTGAGGCATAGAGGTCATGCAACTGCTCAAGAAAGCGCCCCTGGCAATTGCTGCCCTAATCGTGCTGTTCAGTCTGGCCTGTGACGGCAATGGCGGCGACCAACCCGCCAACACTGCCACTCCCACCCCGTCAACGTCCCAACCGGACGAAACACCGGCGCAGACCTCTTCATCGCAACCGGGCGCCGGTCTCGTGGTCAACGTCGTCAATCAGGACCTTGGGGGTAGTGGAGAGTACAAATTCGTTCCGGAGGAATTCAGGTTCAGTGTTGGCCAAACAGTCACCTTTGAAATGACCGCGGAGACGGAGCTTCATACCTTTACGGTCAAAGATCTCGGCATAGAGGAGTTCATACAGGCGGGAGAAACCGTTTCCCTTACATATACGTTCGACGAGCCAGGCGAATTCGAAATCACCTGCACACCACACGCGGCGTTCGGCATGACCGCTGTCATTTACGTCGAATAAGCCCTGAGATGGCCGCCAAACAGACACCAACGAGCATCGTCGCCTTGACGACCGGCGGATAGCCTTGATTGACACCCCAAGATGCCTACCGTCAAAATAGCCCCGCCAAACGACGAACGCACTACGAGACAAAATCACCATTGCCAAGCGGCGTCCCAGGCAAAATCCGATGACGCAATTGCAGTGGGCATAGGACTTCCAGACCTGCTTCTAAGAGTAAGCTGTAACCAGTGAGCTCCCTCAAGTGGCTGATCGTTACCGCCCCCCCCCCGGACAGCGCGCCCCACGCGACTGGCCGATATAATCAGGGGGGCCGTAGCTCAGTCGGGAGGCGCTTGCTTTGCAAGCAGGGGGTCAGGGGGGCGAATGCTGTCGGCTCCGCCATTTGCCATATTGGGGATCCTTTCAAGTTGCCGACGCGGAGATGTACGATAGGCAGCGGAGCCATTCTCGTCTCCCGGAGAGAAAACATCATCCAGCTAGATTCTTACCAACTGTTATGAATGAGGAGAGGACAGATGCCGGAAGATCAGCATAGCTCCCAGTTCATTGATCAGATCATTGAAATCACTCTTGAAGAGCTTTCTGAGCATCAAATATTCGACGATGAAACCCTACGACGTCTAAGAGGTCTGGCCGAATCTTCGGGATTGAACGATTCTCAGCGGGTTGTGGAAGCGCTGAGCACTGCAGAGGGCAAGTAACATGAGAATACTAGGGTTGACGGTACAGAATGTGCGCGGCCTTCCTGACTTGCAGCTTAACTTGGATGGCAAGAACCTCGTAATATGGGGCCCAAATGGCGCAGGCAAAAGCTGCGTTGTCGACGCTATTGATTTTCTTTTCACCGGGAGCATCTCTAGACTGCTGGGCGAAGGCACTGCTGGAATCACTTTGGCACGCCACGGCCATCACGTCGACCATGACGCGGAATCGGCTCTCGTAAGAGCTAGTGTCCAGTTGGAGGGTCTTCTTGAGCCTATCGAGATCACACGCTGCATGGCCCGACCAGATCAGTTGGAATGCCCCGATGACGCGAGAGCAGCCTTGAGCAACGTAAGCGACCTGATGAGTAAGGGCGGCGTCACCCTAACACGTCGGGATATCCTGCGCTATGTTGCGGCGGAGGCCGCTAAACGTGCCAATCAGGTCCAGGAACTCTTGCACCTCGAGGACATCAAAAGTGTACGATCCAGCTTGCGTGGAGCTACGACTGAATTGGCCCGCATTGAAAGTGATGCCCATAAGGCAATCCAGACCGCTAGGGCAGACGTCAATGTCACCTTGAATATGACTGACTACAGCGACGAGGGCCTTTTCGAAGTGGTAAACACATCCCGGCAGACGTTGGGTGGAGGGCTCCTGCAAGTGCACGGCTCCGCTGGATTCAAAGAAGGACTTGCGCCACCAGCACCCCGGGAGGAAGGGCAGTCTTCCGCTAATCTGAACCTCTTTCACCAAGCTCTACAGAACGTCCGGCAAGGGACACAATCAACTATCGAGCCAGTTCTAAACCTGAGCGACGAACACTTAAGGAAAAACATCACCAAACTTAAAGCGAACCCCACATTGCTTGCTGAGTTAGAAGGGCTCGAGCTGACGGAACATGCAGCGCACTTTGTTGAAGACTCGACAATCGAGTGCCCCGTCTGTCAGACGCCTTGGCCTGCAGGACTTCTGAAGTCTCACTTGGAGGATAGAATAGCCACTGCTCACGCTGCTAAGGTCGTGAGGAACGAAATCTTTGCATCTGCCGAAGCCCTTGCAATGCCTGCACGGGCCCTCAGCGCAAATGTCAAAGCCCTCAAGGAGAGCCTGATGGCCGCCAAGGTGGAGACCAAGGATGAAGATATTCAGTTTATCGACACCTGGCTTAAAGATTTGAACGACCTATTGACAGCACTGGCTAACCCGGTAGAGCAGTATCTTGACCGCGGTTTCTCAAACGATGTTTTCGCTCGCGTGTTTCTGCCCGAAGGCCAAAACGACCTGCTTGGTCGGATTGAGAAGACGGTTCAAGAGGCGTTACCGAAACCCACTCCGGAACAGACAGCATGGGACACACTTACTCAGCTAGAGGTAAGTGGCCGGGCTCTTGAACATAGAACTCAAGAAAAGGAAGTCGCCAGCCTTCATTCCACGCGTTCAAAACTTCTGCTAACCGCGTATGAAAAGGCTCGCGACATTATCTTGGAGGATCTATATTCCCGAATTGCCAACCGCTTCGTGGAGTTCTACCACGTTTTGCACACCCACGAAAGTGACGATTTTGGTGCCAGGTTACTACCCAAAGGTGCCGCGCTAGCATTCGAAGTCGACTTCTTGGGACGCGGAACTCATCCGCCTAATGCACTCCATAGCGAAGGGCATCAAGATAGCATGGGCCTTTGTTTGTTTCTGTCCCTCAATGAAGAGCTCGCCAAGGGGAACCTTGGCCTAATTGTCTTGGACGACGTAATGATGTCAGTTGATACTGGGCACCGGAAAGAAGTATGCCGCCTACTAAATGAACAGTTCGCAAACACCCAGTTCGTCATCACGACACATGATAGAACTTGGGCCAAACAGCTTAGACAAGAAGGTGTCGTGGAGCGCAGCCAAGTTATTGAGTTCACTGGCTGGACTGTGGAACGTGGCCCTCAGACCAGTCTACAAGTGGACTTGTGGGAAGCAATACAGGCAGACCTCGATAGGGACAACATTCCCGAGGCCGCCTTCAAACTCCGACGAGGTAGCGAAGATTTCTTTGAAAGCGCTTGCGACTCATTACGCGCAGAAGTGATCTATAACTCAGAAATGCAATGGCAACTAGATGATTGGCTGCTGGCAGCAATGAATCAATACAAAGACCTACTGAAAAGGGGGCGCCGTGCTGCCCTTTCGTGGGGTGCCACAAATACTGTTGCAATACTTGACGAGAAAGAGTCCATCAGAAAACAAGTTTATCGGCGAACTTTCGTAGAGCAATGGGCAATTAACGGATCTGTTCACTTCAACAATTGGGAGAATATGTCAAAGCAGGACTTCACACCAGTGGCGGACGCTTTCAGAGACTTACAAGCTCTCTTCGAATGTTCCGATTGCGGAGGGCTTCTGCAAAGACTCCCTAGCAAAGGTCCCCTCAATAGCGTGAAATGTCGCTGTGGGAACGTCAACTGGAATCTCCAGCATAAGCCTGACGCAAGTTAGCGATTTTGTTGCCTGTTCACACGGTATGGCGCCCCTCCGAAGAGTTCACAGCACACTACGCTTAGACCCACGCCATCGGCCATCCGCATCCGTGAGCGTGCCAACATCAGTCAACCAAGAATCCCCCCCCGTACCCCCCCGCCCCCGCGCGTGGTATCATCTTAGGTACGGGGAAACCCTCACTGAATCTCTTTGCACCCAGACTTGGAATAACGGCGTCCGCCTTGGCGGACGCCGCTCCATGTAAGTAACAGACCGGACGGTATATGACTGCATCGCCACAGAACCATCTCCGCAACATCGCCATCGTTGCTCACGTCGACCACGGCAAGACGAGCCTCGTTGACGCCATGCTGCGCTACAGCCACGTCTTCCGTCCCGATCAGCAGGTGGCCGATCTGATCATGGACTCGGACCCGCAGGAACGGGAGCGCGGCATCACCATCCTGGCCAAGAACACCGGCATCAAATACGGCGACGTCATGGTCAACATCATCGACACGCCGGGCCACGCCGATTTCAGCGGCGAGGTCGAGCGCGTCGTGAACATGGCCGACGGCTGCTTGTTGGTTGTCGATGCTGTCGAGGGCCCCATGCCCCAGACACGCTACGTTCTGCGCATCGCCCTCCGACAGGGGCTGCGGCCGATCCTCGTGATCAACAAGATTGACCGGCCCTCCGCGGACGCCGCCGCCGCGCTCTCGGCCGTGCAAGACCTCTTCCTCGAACTGGCAACCGACTCGGACCAGCTCGATTTCCCGGTACTCTACACGTCCGCCCGCAACCAATATGCTCTCACGGTGGAAGGGGATGCGCCAAAGGATATGGCACCCCTGTTCGACGCCATCGTCGACCGTGTGCCTGCTCCGGTCGCTGACCCCGAAGCCCCTCTGCAACTGCTCGTGGCTGCGCTGGACTACGATAATCACCTCGGCCAGATTGCGGTCGGCAGAGTGTCACGGGGCCGCATCACGAAAGGCGAGCAGGTCGTGCTGATCGGCCACGATAGCGGCACCCCTGCCTACCGGGTGGAACGTCTATTCACGTTCCGCGACCTCGCGCGCCATGAGATCGAATCGGCATCCGCCGGCGAGATCGTCGCACTCTCCGGTTTGCGCGATGTTCGTATCGGCGACACCGTGGCATCGCCTGAAGCCCCGGACCCCCTGGAGCGTATGAAGGTTGAAGAGCCGACTGTGCGCATGACGTTCAGCGTCAACACGTCGCCGTTCTCAGGCCAAGAGGGCAAGTACGCGTCATCCCGCATGTTGTGGGATCGGCTCCAACGTGAGCTGCAGACAAATGTGGCGCTCCGCGCAGAGCGCACTGGCAGCGTGGATGAGTTTCTCGTCAGCGGGCGCGGCGAGCTTCACCTCTCCGTTCTGATAGAAAAGATGCGCCGCGAGGGCATCGAGTTCCAGGTGTCGCGCCCAGAGGCCGTCACCAGGCGCATCGATGGCATAATGCACGAGCCCTACGAACTGCTCTTCCTCGAAACGCGAGACGACTACATCGGCGCAGTCACGGAAGATTTATCGGCGCGCCTCGCACAGATGGTTGACATGCAGAGCGACGGCGTAGGCAACGTGGGCCTCCAGTTCCGACTGCCAACGCGCGGCCTGATCGGCTTCCGCAGCTTCTTCCTTCGAGCCACGCGCGGCAACGGCCAGATGAACACCGAGTTCATCGGAATGGAGCCGGTGACCGGAGCGTTGAAGAACGCCCGCTCAGGCGCAGTCGTGTCCACAGAGAGGGGCATCGCCGTCACCTACGGCCTCCAGAACGCCCAGGAGCGCGGAGAGACGTTTGTCGAGCCTCAAACGCCCGTCTATCAGGGCATGATCGTTGGACGCCACAACCGCGAGCGTGACATGGACCTGAACGTCTGCAAGGAACGCAAGACAACCAACGTGCGCTCCTCTACCCAGGAGATCGTTGAGCGCCTTGAGCCCGCCGTGAAGTTCAGCCTGGAAGAGGCCCTGGGCTTCATCAACGCCGACGAACTCGTTGAGATCACGCCCAAGAGCATCCGCATGAGGAAGCGTATCCTAAGCCCGGACGAGCGGTATCGGGTTCAACGCAGCCGCTCCCGAGCTTCCGTTTAGACGAAGTTCCCCTACGTCACCGGCCTGCGCCTCCTCCAACCCCAACAGCACATCCAGCGCCACTAAGAGCGCCTCCGTCGGCGTCCTGTCTCTGCACTGCTGTAGACGGTTGATGCCCCATAGTAGACTGGCGCTACACAATGTGACGATGATCGACATGAAGACGGAGCCCGCCACAAAGGGCTGCGTCGATATCATCGTCGGAGGGCAATGGCATGAGCTGGTCCAGGTGGGGAACCGAAGATCCACCCGATGAAGCGTACTCCCGCGTAACCAACCCGGAACGATTCCAGCCTCTGCACGACGCAGCGACGGAATTGCTCGACAGGTTGGAGCGAGAGTTCGCGGTCGAACGGGTAGAGGGACTCGATGCGGACGACGAACTGGGCAGGGAAAGCCTTGCGCGTCATCCCATAAAACTCGTCCCCCAGGACCCGCAAGCCGCGCCAATTGTTGTGGCTTTCACTGAGTTTCCCGGGGTGCATTTTCGGTTCGGTTCCTGGCGCACAGAACCATTCCCCAATTGTGGCTGCGACGCCTGCGATGAGAAGCCCGACGAGTTGATCGAGGCGATGACCAGAATGGTGGAAGCCGTCGTCTCAGGCGGGTTCCGCGAGGCGATACGAGTGCCTCCGCTGCTAGGGGCGGTTGGCGGGAATCAGAATTCCGGTTTAACGACGGCCACGGCGGTTTTAGCCGCTCTCGAAGCCGCGTCCCGCGTTCCCGAGCCCTCGAGATGACGGGGGGCGAGCCGTACGTGACGCTGGAGTGGAAGCCCTGGCCTCGACGAAATGCAACTGCCCTGCCATCTTGACGCTGTTGAGGATAGTCGCCACCATCCACGCGGGATGCTTGGCCAACTAACAACCTGACGGTAGCGAACCCGCTTTCCATGTCTGCGAGGACGGTCTATGGCGACAGGCTGAGCGTATCCTCGCCTGCGCTGCCCTCTACTCGTCCTCCGGCCGCCGCCCCAGGAGAAGACCCTTCAGTTCCGTGCTGTAGCGCTGATAGAGGAGGCCCGTCGCCAGCAGCAACGCGCCGAGCGTCACGAATGCCACCACGCGATAGATCTGCTCCAGCAGGAACACGTCAAACACGAACAGCTTGGCGACGGGCACTGCCAACAGTCCCATGCCGGCCAAACGAATGCGTGACTCGTCTCGCAGGAAACCCACAACGATTATCCCAATCCCGTAGATCGCCCACAGAACGGTCAGCGTCAGGTGCATCGCGCTTGCCTGTTCTGTTTCCAGAATCTCCTCCTGCACGGCGAAATAATGAATCGCCTCCAGGCTCATCGCCCACAACGCCAACGCTCCCGCCACCACCGGCAGCCAGCGCATAATCTCCATTTCCCGTTCCGGCAGGCCCCGAATCCGATCCTTGAACGCGAATGCAACGACGCCGATTGCCGCAATCGTCACCACGTTGGCGGCGAAGTGTGTATTGAGAATAAGAGTGTACGTTTCCGCGTCCGGGAACAGCCCAAACGTATCGAACAGCACAATCTTAGCCACCGACAGCCCCAGCAAGCCGAGACCGCCCCATTGAGCAAGCGCAAGGTTCTTCCACAGCCCCGCCGAAAGCAGCGCCGCCCCATACAGCGCCCAGATCACGGTCAGCGAAAGGAGCAACGCCTCCACCTGATCGACGGCTTGCATCGCCTCCACTCGCTCGCGGGCCAGTATGGAAGCCGACTGATTGTCGAATAGTGACGGATCAAACCTCTCGCTGAACAGCCTGTCCTCGCGCATCGCAAAGAAGTGAACGGCCTCCACCGTGATAGCCCACACCGCCACCACGTTTGTGGCGACTAGAAGCGCTCTGAACGCCGTGAACTCCCGTTCCGCCAAGTTGCGAATAGCATCTCGATACACATACCCGATGGCCGCAACAGGCGCGGCCGCGATGACAAATGCCAGGAACTTGGGATTCAGTACGGGCACGTAGGTTTCGACAGTCGGCAGGATGGCGAAACTGTCAAACAGCACGAGCTTGGCGAACGCCAACCCAACCAATGCCAGCCCGCCCCACCGTGCGAGTGACATGCCCCGCGCAAGGCCAACGCTCAGCAGCGCCGCAGCGTACAAAGCCCAGATGACCGTCAGGGTGACATACAAGGAATCAAGCGCGTTCTGATCGTTTACCAGGAGACTTCCGCCGGTCAGGGCTTGCGCGTCGAAATAATGGATGGCCTCCAGGCTGAGCCCCCATACCGCAAGGACGTGTAGGGCGGCAACAAGGGCCCGGAACACCTCCCTTAGGTCCTTGGCCGACGCGGCAATTCTGCGGCGGAACGCGTGCGCAACGAATGCCGTCGGCGCAAGAACCATCGCGTATGTGATGAAGTGCGGATTGAATCCGGGAATGTATGCATCCGCATCCGGCAACGCAAAGAACGTGTCGATCAGCAGCAGCTTGACCAGAGCAACGGTCAACAGGCCCAGTCCGCCCCATCGCGCCAGAGGTTTGTCCAGTACAAGTCCGACGACCAGCAACCCCACCGCGTACAGAGCCCAGACCCATGTCAGCGTGAGCAGCAGAAGAGTCGTGGCTTCCTGCCGCAATCCCCAGTCAACGACGTTCGACGACCCGAAACCGTAGTAGAAGATCGCCTCAAGGCTGAGGGCGACGATTGTCAGGACGCTTCCAACGACCATCAACCCGGACGTCGCCTCAGTTTCCAACTTGTGAACAGAATCCCTAAAGCGCAGGTACAGGTACGCGGCCACATAGAACGCAGCTGTCACAAAGACGAACACGCCGAATCGTTCATTCCAGAAGATCGAGAAATTGGCGGCGTCAACCTCCGGCGGGAAGCTCAGCAGATGCACCACGGACAGCGCCAGGACTCCGAGCCCGAATACGCGCATCGGCGCGCGCCCCAACACGAAACCGCTCCAGATGAGAATGGCTCCCTGCGCCGCCCACGCCGTCGTCAGCCACACGCCCGTCAGCCCCAGCGGAACCGCCACCGTTAGGAAAATGAGCGCGATGGGCAGCGTGATCATCGCCACCTGCGGCGGCGCGCCCGGCCGCGTATAGGCGACCAACGCGATCAACCCATACATCACCGCCATCCCGGCCGCGATAGCCCACAGCCAGTCAAAATAGGCGTCCCCCAGCACGATGGTCGTCAGCGCAAAGTACGCGGTCGCGTTTACCGCCACCAACGCCATGTCCAGCGAGCCCGGGACACGCTTCCACTTGATGTGGAAGAGCGTCGTCGCGCCAACGAATATCAGGAAAATGGCCGTCAGTCCTGCCTGGAACAGCAGCGGATCCGTCTCGGGATACTGCGCGTAACCCGCCGCAAACAGCCCGTACGACCCGATCCAGCCCGAAATCGTGAACCATCGCCAGTTGCGCACGGACGCCACGCCGAGGATGCCCAGATCGACGACCGCGATGTACGGCAGCACGAGCCTGACATCCGGCAGTTCCGGCCCCAGCAGCAGCGGCGCGATGAATGCTCCGATGATGCCGAGGAATCCGATCACGCGCGAGTCGTAGCGCACCGCCAGGATGCCGGCCAGCCACACCACGCCGCCCAGCGCGTAGAACGCCGCGTCCGGCCGGATCAACTCATACAGCACATAGGAGGCGTAGATCGACATATAGATCGTCGCCGCCCCGCCCGCCGTGACGGCCTGCGACCATATCGGCGCGCGTCTCTTCGTGAATTCGCCAAGACCCAACAGCGTCGCCCCGGCGCCGAGTCCGAGCAGGATGCGGCCCGTATCGCCGATCCAATTGTTGTCGATTGAGAGCTTGAGAAAGAATCCGATACCGAGCGCCAGCGTCAGCGCGCCGATAATCGCCAGCCAGTTCCGTCCCAGCACTCGCTCCCAGTCAACCGTCGGCATGGACGGACGCGGCAAACGCAACTCGCCGGATTCGCCCACCGATTGCTGTTCAGCCGGAACTTCAAAGGGGCGGCCCTGGATATAAACGGTTCGCGATTCAGGTTCGTCGGTACCACTCGCCGCCATGACCGGCTCCGGCGCGGGCTCGCTGACAGGTTCTACCGGCTCAGATGGTTCAGTTGGCCCCTCTTGCTCCGGTTCTTCGATTTCCGGGCTTTCAGGTTCGGCGGCTACCTGTTCTTCCGGCTGCGCGACGGGCGCGGTCTGCTCCGCCCTGCTTGCAAGCTCCGACTGCAACCGGTCGATGCGGCCAACGATGTCCTCAATCTCACGGCGGAGTTGGGACAACTGGAAGGAGAGACGCCTCGTCTCCGCGTCTCCGCCTGCCTCAAAGCCGATCTGCGTACCGCATGATCCGCAATAGATACTTCCGGCCGGGTTGACCGTATTGCAGATCGCGCAACGGATCTCGTTCACAAATGCTCCCCGGGCCCAACAGAACACGCACGGCCCGCCTGCGCAACTATAACCGCGTGCGCTACATTCGCGTATTCATCATCGCCATTTGCCGCGGAGCACTGTAAGCTGAGCCTCCAATGAATCTTCGCCGCAGTCTGATTTTTGTCACCGGCTTAGTCTTAATGGTGTCCACCGTCCTTATCGCTTGTGAGAGTGATGAGGACGTTACCGAGCCCATTCCCTCCGCCACGCCCACAAGTGTGCCAACAGCGATTGTCGTAAACACCCCGACCGCAATCCCCACGAGCACCCCACGCCCGACGCGCACTGCCGAGCCAACAGTCACACCCACTCCGGCGCCCTCCCCTACGCCGACCGTCTCACCGCGCGAGCAGATTCTCCGCACACCCCCGGCTAACCTCTCGCAGGATGACCTGACACGAATCGCCCAGACCGTTTTCGACGACTTTCGTGACGCGGTGGTTGGCGAAGCCGGTCAGGATTGGGAACGCGCCCGCGCTACCTACTCCTCGCACTGCCTGCCCGGGAGCGGTACTGATCTTAGCGACCTGGCATTTGTCCTGTCCCTGAAGTTTCTCAGTGAATTATTCGATGAACAGGGCTACACAGTTGAAGTGACATTCGCTCGTCTACTTGGAGAAGACAAAATATTTGTAACGACAATCACAACGATCTCAGGCGCCGCTGTTCCGGGAGACGGCCTGTTCATTTATGAAGATGGCCGTTGGGTTGACAGCAGCTGTGAAGAGGGGAGGCTTGCCGCCGGATTGACGGATGTTCCCGAACCGGGCGCAGAAGACTCTCCCCAGCCGTCGATTCCGGAGATTCCGCTCCTCGTCTTCAGCAGCGACCCCTCCGAACACACTCTGGAAGAAATTGCGCGCGCAACTTACGCAAATTTTTATCGGGTACTAGCCCTGGGAGCAGCGGACAAGATCGACAGCGAAGAGGCACAATCGCTGCTGACGGCGGACTGTCGCGAGAGCAATGAGGTCAATCTCGAGGCCGGCGATGACGAGTTGGGGACCGAAGGCCTCGCGCTTGCACTGGCATCTGTGGATCTTGGCGTAACGGGCGTACAAAGGCTCGACGATAGACAAGCCTGGATTGAATTCACCCTATCCGTATCCGCGCCTTCATTTGGCCAAGTGGCTCCGGCGCCGGAGCCCTTCATTATTCTCTACGCATTCGAAGACGGCCAGTGGCGCGTCGCAGAGTGCCGACAAGAGCGGAATGACGACCTCGTTCCGCCCGATGACATTGAAGACATCCTCCGCGTCAGCTACATCGGCGAGACTGTGCAGGTACAGGGATATTATGAGTATGCACCCTACGCAGTCACCGTCCTCGGCGAGCCGGAGATCGTCGATGAATCATCCGCCCGCGTGCCGGCCCGTTTCACGTCAATCGTCGAGCGTTGGGCTTTTGAGTCATATTTCTACGTATCGGGCTACATGGCTTTGCCCGATGGGAACCAGGGAATGCAGCTCTGGGAGACCGACTCGTGTGAAGGCGACAGCGCTCCAGAAAGCGTCGAACTTGTCAAGGGCGGCTGGTTCGATGGATATATCTGCTTCGCCCTTGGAGACCAGTCTTACCAGTACGAATGGCCCGTAACCCCGGCATACCCTGATAGCTGGCTTGAGTACCTTTACTACAGTGAGGAGTGGGATCCTCAGCCCTTGATTGTCGACCTCACGCAAACCGTCGAAGCAGCAGAATCCATCCGCTTCGAAAACGGCCTTCCGGACAGTGCCACGCAGAATATCGACCCTCGCGTAACTCACATCGAGTGGTGGGAAGAAGACGGTTGGCCAACCGGCGGCATCGGTGACCCGGTCACAGTGTCCGATTACCTCGGTATCCCGGAGTTTGAAGCGACCGTCCTGTCCGAGCCTGAGGTTTACGATTCAACCACTGTGAGATTGCGCTTCAATCTCAAGTCCATCTTCCTCGAAGGTCTCGACATCCATTCGCCATGGTTCGAACTAACCGCCGCTCCGGATGAACAGGGTCGTCTGGGCGAGCGTTGGCGGACAACAACGGAAGATGAGTCAGGTTCACCGCTGCCGGACAGCTTCCACGATGTCACCCTTACATACAACGAGTCGCACGAAGGTTGGGCATACTTCATCGCTCCCGAAGGAGAGACCGTCTCGGAAGATGACCTCCCCACAATCTTCTGGATTCTCGCCCGGCAAAACGCCTACATCCGCATAGACCTCGGTAGCTAGAACTCTTGGCATCGCATGCGCTATTGCCAGCCGGCGCGGCGTATCAATCGCCCCCGCCCCTTCCCCATCCCCAACCCCGCGCGGATGGTATAATTCCCAACGACATGACGCGGCCCCCTGTGTGGGGCCGTCGGCGTCCCCGGTGGGGCGGACGCTCGAAGAGTCCTGTCGGGGGGTAAAGGCATGTCAGAAAGTGTCATTGACGTTCGGCAAATGCCGACGCGCGAACTTACTGAAACGGAAAAACGGCAGGCGTCCCTGCTGTGGTTCACTGAAATCGATTCCGGCGATCTGGCGCTTGCCGGCGGCAAGGGCGCCAACCTGGGCGAGATGACGCGCAGGGGCGCGCCCGTCCCGCCCGGTTTCGTCGTCAGCGTCGTTTCCTACGAGACATTCCTCGCCGACAACGGGCTGGATGTCAGGTTGGCCGAGATCCTCGCCGGCATTGATGTCTACCGCACCGCCGGGCTGGTTGAAGTCGCCAGAGCGGCGCAACAGGCCATCCTGTCGGCCCCGATGCCCCCTGTTCTTGCTACCGAGATAGGCGAGGCATATCAAGCTCTCGGAGAGGGCCTCGTCGCCGTCCGTTCATCGGCCACGGCGGAAGACCTGCCGGACGCCTCCTTTGCGGGACAGCAACGCACCTATCTCAACGTGCAGGGCATTGATCAGGTCCTTGAAACCCTCAAGGGCTGCTGGGCGAGCCTGTTCGAGGCGCGCGCCATCTTCTACCGCGCTGAGCAGAACTTCAATCAGCTCGGCGTCGGCATCGCCGTCCCTGTGCAGCGCATGGTGCAATCCGAAATATCCGGCGTCATGTTCACCGCCGAGCCGAACCGCAGCGACCGCACCAAGGTATTCATCGAAGCTGTCTATGGCCTCGGCGAGTCCGTGGTCTCCGGCGCGGTCACGCCCGATTCCTATCTGATCCAGAAGGACGGCCTCGAGATCCGCGAAAAGAGGCTTGTCCCCCAGAGCCGGATGCTCACCCGAAACCCGGACTCCGTAGGTGCGGACGATCTCAACCATGAGGTTGACGTGCCCGCCGAGCAGTCCCGTTCCTACAAGCTCACGGACAGCCAGATCGCCGAGATCGCGCAATACGGCCTTACCCTTGAGGAGGCATACAGCCACCCGCAGGACATCGAATGGGCCATCGAGGACGACACCTTCTACATCACGCAGACACGCCCCATCACGACCCTCAGCAGCGTCGGCGAGTCCGAGGGCCTGAATGTCGATGAATCCGTCTATCCCATGCTCTTGCAGGGCACGCCCGCCAGCCCCGGCAGCGCAACCGGCACTGTCATCGTCCTGCCAAAGATCGACGAATCCTCCCTTGACCAGCTTGATCGCGTCAAGAACGGCGATATCCTCGTCACGGAAATGACCACCCCCGACTACGTGCCCGCCATGAAGCGCGCCAAAGCCATCATCACCGATCACGGCGGGCGCACCGCCCACGCGGCCATCATCTCCCGCGAGCTCAGCATCCCCTGCACCGTCGGCACCGGCGAGGCAACCACCACGCTCACCGATGGCCAGATCGTCACCGTCGACGGCTCCACCGGCCGCGTCTATGCGGGCAGGGTTCCGGGCGCCGGGGCAAAACTCCACGCGGACGATGCCGCGGCGAATCTCAAGACCAGGACCAATGTCTACGTCAACCTCGCCGAGCCTGACCTCGCAGACGTCATCGCAGCGAGAAACGTCGACGGCGTTGGCCTCTTGCGCGCCGAGTTCATCGTCGCGCGCATCGGCGAACACCCCCGACTCATGATTGAAGAGGGACGTGGCGAGGAGTACACGCAGAAGGTCTATGACGGCCTCATAAAGTTCGCCGCAGCCTTTGACCCGCGGCCCGTCATCTACCGCACAACCGACTTCAAGACGAACGAGTACCGCAACCTGCGCGGCGGCGATCGCTACGAGCCCGTGGAAGAGAACCCGATGATCGGGTATCGCGGAGCCGGTCGTTACGTCAAGGAGCCGGACATCTTTGCTCTTGAAATCGAGGCCGTCTGCCGCGTCCGCGCGCTGCACCCCAATCTCCACGTCATGATCCCGTTCGTGCGAACCGTCAACGAACTTGTCCACACCAAGTCCCTGCTCGAACAGTACGGCCTCCGCCGCGGCGACAACGGCTTCAAGCTCTGGATGATGGCCGAGGTTCCCTCGAACGTCATTCTGCTTGAAGAGTTCATCAAGGTCGGCATCGACGGCGTGTCCATCGGCTCCAACGACCTCACGCAACTCGTTCTCGGTGTGGATCGCGACAACGCCATCCTGGCCGACGATTTCGATGAGCGCAACGAGGCCGTCATGCGCGCCCTGGAGACCATCGTCACCACATCCACGCGCCTCGGCATCACCTGCGGCATCTGCGGACAGGCGCCCAGCTTCTTCCCGGAACTGACGGCCAAGCTCGTCGAATGGGGAATCACCTCCGTCAGCGTCTCGCCCGATGTCATCAACCACACCCGCCGCATCGTCCACGAGGTTGAAACCGCCCAGGCCGCCGACGCCGCCAACACATAACAGCACCCACAAGAATTCCCCTCTCCCTAGGGAGAGGGTTAGGGTGAGGGGAACGTCCCCGCTAACCGAATTGGCTAACGTCCCGCCCCCTCCCGTCATTCCCGCCCCCTCCCGTCATTCCCGCGAAGGCGGGAATCCACGCCCCTATTGCGCCCTCAACCCCATTGCGCCCCTAACCCCAATTGGCCGCCTTGCGTTACACTAGATATTCGTAACTATCCGACCTATAGGGGCGCGGGATGATTGAGGCGCGAGGCCTAACCAAGTACTACGGCGACTTTCCTGCCATCGAGGACGTATCCTTCACTGCCGAACCCGGCGAGGTGATCGGCTTCCTCGGCCCTAACGGCGCGGGAAAAACAACCACCATGCGCATCATCACGGGCTTCACGCCCCCCACTGCCGGCACGGCCATCGTCGCCGGCCATGATGTGCAGGAAGAGCCGCTCGCCGCGCGCGCCGCCATCGGCTACCTGCCGGAGACCGTCCCCCTCTACACGGACATGACCGTCCGCGAATACCTGCACTACATGGGTGAACTGCGTGGTATGCGCAAGGCGCGTATCCGCAGCCGCGTCGATGACGTTTTCGGCCTCTGCCGACTTGAGGAATACACCGACTCCCTCATCAGCAAACTCTCCAAGGGCTACCGCCAGCGCGTCGGCATTGCCCAGGCCATCCTGCATGAGCCTCCTGTGCTCGTGCTCGACGAGCCAACCATCGGCATAGACCCGCGACAGGTCGTCGAAACACGGCAGATCATCCGCGGACTTGGCGGTGATCACACCGTCATCCTTTCGACGCACATCCTGCCGGAGGTCAGCATGGTCTGTGACCGCATCCTTATCATCCATGAGGGACGCATCGTGGTCATGGACACGGCGGAGCAGCTCTCGGCGCGCCTTGGCGGCGTCTCCCGTGTTGTCATGGACGTGCGCGGCCCGCGCGAACAGATTCAGAAGGCTCTTGCCCAAGTTGAAGGCGTCGTCGAGGTTTCCCTTTCAGATGCCGGCGGCCGTCAGCAATTCGTCATCGAATGTTCCGCGAATCGGGGAGACCTGCGCGTCGAGCTTGCCAAGCAAGTGGCGGAAAACGGTTGGGGCCTCGTGGAGATGCGCGCCATGGGCCTATCCCTTGAAGAAATCTTCCTCCGCCTCACCACCGAAGACGAGGAGACCGTCGCGTGAACGTACGCACGATCCGCACCATCTGGCTTAAGGAACTCCGCTCCTACGCCAACTCGCCCAACGCATGGGTCATCGCAGCCATATTCCTCGGCCTAACGGGCCTTTCTTTTGCGCTCAGTGTCACGGGGCGCTACCCCGAGGCCACGATTCGCGGATTCCTATTCGGCCCCATCGGCCCCATCGGCGCGTTCTTCCTGACCATCCTCATCGCTCCGGCCCTCACCATGAGGCTCCTTGCCGAAGAACAGAAACTGGGCACGATAGAACTGCTGCTGACCGCCCCCGTCCGCGACATCGAGATCGTCCTCGGCAAATATCTCTCTGCCCTCACCCTCCTGACGGGCATGTACGCCCTCACCCTTTACTTCCCGCTCCTACTCTTCGTATTCGGCAGTCCGGACGTCGTCCCCCTCATCACCGGCTATGCCGTCCTCTTCCTCGTTGGCGCAGTCGCGGTGGCCGTCGGGCTATTGGGCTCCGCGCTCACCGCCAATCAGATTGTCGCCGCGGTCTTTTCACTCGCGATCCTTCTTGTCCTATGGCTATTCAGTTCGACAGCCGCGCTGGGCAATCCCGATCACGCCTGGACGGACGTCGTAACATTCCTGTCCATGAGCGAGCACCTGCGTGACATGGCCTTCGGCGTGTTTGACACGCGCGATGTCATCTATTTCTTGTCCTTGATCATCTTCTTCCTCTTCTTGACGGTGCGGGCCGTGGAGACCCGCCGCTGGCGGTAAATCGTTTATGCGTGAACGCCTGGGCCTCCGTGGTGAGCGAGTTTCCGAGGACATCGGCGTAGCGCTGCTTGTCGTCGGCGCCGTCGCCGTTATTACCGGCGCGCTCCTCTACGCCATTGTCGCGGAACTTCGAATCTGGGCGCTTGTTCTGGTTGGCGCCGGCATCCTTTTGCTCCTCGCCGGGGCGCTGCTCAGCCGTGTACAGGTTGCGCGCATCATCTCGACTCGGCAGGGACGCTACGGTGTCAACACCATCGTCATGATCGTCGCGTTCACCGTGATCCTTGCGCTCGTCAACGTGGTGAGCGCCGCAGTAAGCACCCGCGTCGACTTCACCGCCAATCGCGGCTTCACGCTCGCCACGCAGACCCAGGAGGTCCTGAAGAACCTGGAGCAGCCTGTTGAGGCATACGGCTTCTTCACGCCCGGCGACGAGGCGGCGGCAGCGGCGGATCAACTCCTCCGCGAGTACGATCTGAAGAGTGACAATTTCACGTACGAGATTGTCGATCCGGAGACGGACCCGGCCAGGGCGAGTCGGTTCAACATCGATCAGAACGGCGTCGTCGTCTTTGCGTCGAGTGATCGCGTGACGCAGACACGCCAAATCTCCGAGCAAGAGTTCACGTCGAATCTCCTGCTGGCAACGGGCACCCAGTTACGCACTGTCTGCTTCCTCTCGGGACACGGCGAGCACAGCCTCCTGAGCACGACCGACATCGGCATGAGCCGCGCCAAGGATGCTATGGAACGCGAACTGTATGTCGTGCGAGATTTCGGCTTCGCATCCGCCGCTCAGGTGCCGGATGAGTGCTCGGTTGTCATCGTTGCCGGACCCGAACGCGATTTGGTCGAGCAAGAGGGCCGCAATGACCGCGACCTGCTCGCCAACTACCTCGGGCGCGGCGGGAACGTCCTCTTCCTCTTGACCAACGAGACGCCCAGTTCCTGGCTGGAGTTTGTCTTCCAGGCCGGTATCGCAGCAGGGGGCGGAACCATCGTTGACCCCGCCAGCTATGCTCAACCGGACATCACAACGCCGACGATCCGAGCAGACGGATACCTGCCTGACCACGCAATCACCAAGCCGCTGATCGACCGCTCACTCGTCACGTTCTTCCCGCTGGTCACCCGCGTTGCTCCCCTGCCGGCGGAACTGCGCCAGAGCTCCGGACTCACGGTGTACCCCCTGGCATTCACGACGGATCGAAGCTGGTTGGAAAGGGACGTCGATAGCCTGACCGAACCCCGTTTTGATGCCGAAGAAGACATTCGAGGGCCCCTGTCGATAGCCTCCGCGGTCGAGTTCCCGTCGGACCCCCGCATTCCCGAGGATACGGCGGGGCGCATCGTCGTTATCGGAAACTCCGCCTTCGCGACCAACCAGTTCATCAACTCCGTCGGCAATCTGGACCTGATGATGAACTCCGTCAATTGGCTATCGGAACAGGAAGGGCTCATCGGAGTCAGGGCGCGGCTCAACGTCCCGCGGATCCTCACCCTCACGCAGCGACAGGCAAACTTTATCCTCTACTCCGGCGTCGGCGTTTTCCCCGCCTTCATGATCCTCATAGCCGGCTGGACATGGTGGCGGCGGCGGTGAGCAGCGCCCGCCAATGTTCTGCTGACAACCTAAGGCGCCACTCATGAACTTCCGAATCACACTTGTTCTCGTTGTTCTGGCAGTCCTGTTGGGCGGCTACCTGTTGCTTGGGCCCAGCATCAGTGAGGAGGAGAGCGATGATTCTCCGACTTCCCAGGAGTGGTTCTTCCTCGTCGAAGACTCCGAGATTAATCGCCTTCACGCCACGTATTTCGGCACGGGGGCGACATTCATTCGAGACGGCGAGCGCGTCTGGCACTATGGCGACCTACAGGGGCCACCCGTGAGCGAGGACTTCGCCGGCACGCCGTTCCTCGCGGCTGGCGCGCGCTCCCCACGCCTCATCGTTGAAAACCCCGATGCCGATCATCTTGTCCTCTACGGGCTCGATGAACCGCAAATCACCCTCCGATTCCACATGGAGGACGGCGCGAATTACACTGTCTCCATAGGCGATCTGACACCGGATCGAATTACAAACTATGCGCGCATTGACGGAATCAACAAGGTCTATCTACTCGACCGCACGTGGGGCGAGCACATGGCGCGTCTCATCACCGAGACGTCCGTCTTCGTCAGCACCCCCACCCCCCAACCCGACGCCTAATCCAACCCGAACACCATGAGGTGGATCGAATTTAGCGTCGTCGTTAGCGGTGAGACCGCGGAGGCCGTAACAGACCTCTTCTCCCAATACAGTCACTCCGGCGGCGTCGCCATTCAGGAACTCACGGAGCCGGAAGAACTGCGCGTGGGCCCCCAATCGCTCACACAAACGCGCCGGGTGCGTGTCGCCGCCTACACCCCAATCCCCGAAAACGAAGACAGCGGCGCAATCGTGGCAATGCGGCAGGGCCTGCGCGATGGCCTGGCGTACCTCGACATGATCACGCCCGTCGGCACGCTACAGGAACGCGCCATCGCCGACGAGGATTGGGAAGCCGCGTGGCGAGAGCACTATCACCCACACCGCGTCGGACACCGCTCCGTCGTCGTCCCAACATGGCGCGACTATGAGCCTGAACCGGACGACATCGTTATCCACCTCGATCCCGGCATGGCGTTCGGCACCGGCCTCCATCCCACAACACAACTCTGCGCGAGGGAACTGGAAAAGCGCGTACAGACCGGACAAACGGTTCTGGATGTCGGCTGCGGCTCCGGCATCCTTTCCATCATCGCCGCCCGCCTGGGCGCCTCACACGCGCTCGGAATCGACATCGATCCAGTTGCCGTCGTCGCCGCCAACGAGAATATCGAACACAACAACCTCTCTGACATCATCGAGATACGAGAAGGAACCCTCCCCCGCGCCGGCCAAGACCCCTTCTCCGCCGCCCAAGCGCACTGGCCGGAACCCGTCATGGCTAACGGCGGCTGGGACATGGTTGTGGCCAATCTGACGGCAGAGGTACTGGACGAACTCGCTGAGCCGCTCGCCAACGCCACCCGCCCCGGCGGTATTCTCATCGGCTCCGGCATCATCGCCGAAAAGTTCGACCTCGCCGCCTACGCGCTCATGGAGGCCGGCCTGCGCCTCATCGACGCTATATCAGACGAGAGCGGCGACTGGCGCGCAATCGTACTCATGCAACCCGAAACGCGGGAGACAAACTAGATGACGCCCATTCGCGCAGTGCTTCTGGACCTGGACGATACGCTCTGTGACTCAGAAGGTCTGACTCCCATCCGTCTGCAGGCTGTCCGGGAAGCACTGGCAGATTCCGTCGAGCCGGCGCTGCTCGCCCGCGTGATGGTGGAGGCCCTCACCTGGGACTCCGTTGGCGTTCCCGGCCGTTTCCTCAACCGCATGTCACGCATCGCTGAGCAGCTCGACCTGGACGAAGACGCCACACAATTCATGAGAAGCGTGTATAACGGAGTACTGATGGATAATCTGCGACTCTACGATGGCGTCGAGGACACGCTGAACTGGCTCCGTGCCAGGTTCAAGCTGGGCCTGATTACAAACGGGCCGACTGACCTCCAACGCGGCAAACTAAACGTGCTGGAGTTGGAGGGCTACTTCGGTTGCATTGCGATCGGCGGAGAGGTTGGCGCGCATAAGCCCGATCCACAGATATTCGAGCACTGCATGACGGCGCTGGGCGTCACCCCCGATGAGTGCATCTACATCGGTGATCGCACCGAGGCGGACGTGGTGGGCGCGCAAAACCTCGGAATCATCGCTATTCGCATCAGAAAGTCGTACCCTTTCCCGATGGACGATGAACCGGCGCCGGATCATTTCCTGGACAGCGTGAATGAGCTCCCCGCCCTGATGATCCAACAGGGCTGGGCATCGTCGCAGGACAGCAACAAGTCCCCTCTTCCTTTGGGAGAGGGTTGTTAGCGGAAGAGGGAGTTGGCAATGAGTACACCCCCGGATAACCGCGAGAATGAGGCGGAACGGCAGAACGACGGCCTCCGCGATGAGATTGAGGAGATCCTGCGGGAGAGCGGTGAAAAGCCCGTCCTGCCCCGCCCGCCCCGCGCACGGGGTGGTGGGACCATCAACAACCTCGCCGGCATGGTCCGCAACATGGGCGCCGGCGGCGTCGCGCCTCGAACCGGAACATTCATGAGGACGGCCATGCTACTTCTTCTTCTGCGAGTCGCCCTCGGGCTGGCTTTCGCCTTTATCGCCGTCCGCATTCTGGGCCCGCGCGCCGTCCTCCTGATGATCGTCATCATGCTGGCCGTTCTGGCCTTCACAACCATCCGCTACATGATGGCCCGCAGACGCTACAGTCGATAATCCTCCCCCATTGATGGCACAATGGGAGCAATCGAACGTCGCGGCCGATGAGCCGTAGAGCGGAGGATGGTTATGCCGCGAGGACTAGAGCCGAGCACGCTTCTCTGGGCTGTGGGATGGGATGTCCTGCTGGGTGATATTCCGGAAGAGGCTGACCCCGTCGGCATCGCCACGCGCGCCGCGGACGCCCTTGAGGCCCGCGCCCCCCAGAACTCCTACGTCGCCCGCACCATCTACGCCATGGGCGCTGCCTTTGCCCTACCCTACGCCGCCTGGCTCGGCACAAAGTGGATCCTTGGCGCGGCCGGACTCATTCACAGCGCAATCTACAGGGAAGCCGCAACCGCCCTCCTCAAGGGCGCAATCTCCATCCGTGGCAGCCTCAACGCACTGCGCGAACTTGAACAGACGGTCGAAGAGAGCGCCACCGGGGAGATCGTTGCTGACGATGTCGATCGCCTCATTCGAGAAGCCGGCATGGCCGAGTCCGTCACCGGCGCCGTGCAGGAGGCCTCCCCCGAACGACAGCAACAACAACGCTCCCACGCGCTCCGCAAGCTGGGCAACGATTTCCGTGATGGCGTCGTCGGCCCCCTGCTCTACTTCGCCATATTTGGCATCCCCGGCGCAGTCGCTTACCGCGTCGTCAAAACGCTTGCCGCGCGCTGGCGCAGGCATGGTAACGATCCGTTGGCCGTCGCCGCCAAGCGAATCGACACCGCCGCCACGATAGCCCCCGCAGTTGCCACAAGCCTGGTGCTTGCCGCGGGCGCCCAGCTCACCTCTCAACGCGGACAGGAAGCGTGGGAGACCAGCCGCGCAGAGGCCCGTACGCGCGGCAACGTGCTGGAGGGTGGATGGACCGAGGCCGCGATGGCCGGCGCGCTCGGCGTCAAGCTGGACGCGGAGCCTGACCTAACGGACTGGGAACCGGACACCAACCCCGAAGGCCGCAACATCGAAGCCGAGGACGTCGAAAACGCCCGCCAACTCTTCTGGATAGCCACCGCCTGGGCCGTAGCCGCCACCCTGGCAGCAATAATCCTCCGCAGTTCAATCACATCAAGGCGGCGTTAAGCCAGGCTACCCTTACAGCCTCACTCGTCATAGTCGCCTCAAACCTGTCATTCCCGCCCCCACGCCCGTCATTCCCGCGAAAGCGGGAATCCACAAGGCGTTGGTCTGACCAAAGTCCACTGACCCGGCCGACTCGTTGACACAGTGCCACCGGTTGTATAACGTCGTCTGTGCGAGGGTCGGGTGTTTCCTCCTGCGGAGGTCACGACTGACCCTCTTCTTTTGGTATTGTGGCGGAACTCCTAGAGTCAGTATGGCGGCGTCGTCATTTGAGTCAGCCTCAATATCCTCCTAGAATAAGAGTGCTATGACAACCCAGCGCCGCGACAAGTCGCCCCAAGAAACCGACATTCCTCAAAGCGCTCCTGCTCGGGCTTGGGCGGATACCAGGCGATTCATATCCACACCATCATTCTGGTTCATGGAGCTAGCGGCGACAGCACTAGCGGCCACGGCCTTACTATTGCTTTCTGTTCCCCCAGTCATGGCGATCGCAGTAACGGTCATGGCCCCGATCTTGCTGCTATTGGCATCAAGTGTGCTTAATCTGGGGTTGGCACCCTTAAAGCAACGGAATGAGGCCCGACAGGAACTGACCGAGACCAGAGACCGACTCAAACCAAAGCTGGGGATTGTTGGCATTCGCAAAACTATCAATATGGATGAGAACCTTCAGAACGCTGACATCTATATTGAGTATGTCCGACTAGTTGTTTCCAATCAGTCTAATGCCGTTGCTGCCAACAGCTCCGTTAGCCTTATCGACGTGAAACCAAGGACCCGACATACACCAACGACTGTGGCTGAAGTTACCTATCAGACACCCGATGCCTTTGCCGGGTATACGGAAATTCCTTTTCCGATATCGCTTCCATGGTCTGACAGTAATCCAACTAGCAGTTCAACGAATCAATCCCTTGGCCCCCAGGGAGAGGCTCAAGTGGATGTCTTGCGTTACTCGGCTTCATTGAGTTACTACGCTGCATCCCGCGGAAAGCTGATCATTAAGCAATTTGAGTTACCCGAAATTGAAGTCCTGTTCGCTGTCCGGCTAGACTCTGACGATTGCCTCCCTTATTTTTGTGTCGCGCGGTACCTTCCAAACGCTATACCCCTAGGATCTATAGAGCCTTTGGAAATTCTACATGAGGGACACGGTATGCCGAGCCTAGAGGACTTTAGAGAGGTCGTGCCAACGCAAGTAGATTAGGCCAGCGGCGACTTAACCACATGGAGGGCCCCGTAAACCGGAACCCTCCTAACGACGCGCTCCCCCACCCAACTGCGCCATTCGGAGCGGGCGGAGCACGGGCGCAAAACCAATCTACTGATGCGAGCCCATCAGGTCAATTACAGCGCGGCGCGGCGCGGAACAGTATGACGTCGCCCCACCTACCGCAACACCCCCCGCTCCTCCAACTCCCCACGCCGCTCGGCACTCAGGCCCAGAAGTTCCCCAAACACGTAATCGTTCTGCTGCCCCTTTATTGGGCAGGGTTGGCCCGCGTCGCCGGGCGTGTCTGACAGATTCGCGTCGATGCCCTGGTGCTCCATGACTCCCGCGTCGGCGTGATCCGCCTCCACGATGGCCGCCGGCCGACTCCGCAGATGCGGATCAACATAGAGCTGCTCGCCGTTGGCAACATATGTCGAAGGCACACCCGCCTTTTGCAAAATCCGCATCACGACACGCGGCGTAAACTGCCGAGTCCACTCGCTGATATTCCTATCTAATTCTTCCTTATTGGCGATGCGGGATATCATCGTCGCAAAACGCTCATCGTTCGCCCACCCGGGACTGTCAATCGCGGCAACAAGCGCCTGCCACTGCTCCTCCGTCTGAACCTCAATCGCGCACCACTCATCGAACCCGATGCACGGATACACGCCATGCGGCGCATAGAACTCGCTGCGATTCCCCGAGGGCGGTGGATTGTGCCCGTTTATCATGTAGTCCATGTACGCGACGGTCAGCAGGTGCGCCCCGCCTTCCACCTGCGCCAGCTCGATATACTGCCCCTCGCCCGTCCGGTCGCGGTACTCCAGTGCGGCGGCCACGGACAGCGCCCCATAGATTCCCGCGATGTAGTCCGGGAACGGCATCTTGATCCGCGTGTCCATCGGCGCGTCCGCGTGCCCCCACAGGTTCGTGATGCCGGACACGCCCATGATCTGCTGTCCGTAGCAGAAATACGTGCTCAGCGGCCCCGTGTTGCCCATGCCCGGCATCGCCAGCATGATGATGTCCGGCTTGACCTCCCGAAGTTCCTCGTAGCCGATGCCCAACCGATCCATCACCGTCGGCCTAAAGTTCTCGATGACGGCATCGCTGCCGCGCGTCAGTTCCTTGATGAGCTCCACGCCCTCCGGCTTCTGCGCATGAATCGTCGCGCTGATCTTGGCACGATTCAGATCCTGGAACGTCGTCTGCCCCGGCGTGCGGTTATCGTCGAGGCCCTCCGATTCCACCTTGATGACCTCCGCCCCAAAGAAGCCGAGGAACATCGTCGAAAGCGGCCCCGCAAACGCGCGCGTGAAATCCACGACGCGGATGCCGTCCAGAGGCTTGTATCCGTTCGAGCCACCTGCCAGTGCCGAAATCCCCTCTCCCGTGGGGAGAGGGCTAGGGTGAGGGGCGTCTGCCATATCCTTCAACTCCGCCAGAACCTCATCCGTATGCTGCCCCAACAGTGGCGCAGTCCGACTCGGTTGCCACGGCGTCTTGCTGAACTTGAGCGGCGGCCCCGCGGTCTTATACGACCCGATGACGGGATGCTCCATGTCGATGAAGAACTCGCGCTCTTTCGCATGGGCGCTGTCCGCGAACTCCGCGGGCGAGAGCACCGGCACGATTGGCATCCCGATGGCCTGACCGCGCTCCGCTACGTCATCGCGGTCGACAGTGTCCATATACTCCTGCACGAGTTGGTCGATGACCTCGCGGTTCTCCTGCCGCACCTCGCGTTCCCACCACATCTCGTCCGAGAGCACGGGGTGATCGCCCATGAGTTCCGTCGCCATGCGACCAAAGTGGTGTCGCATGTAGATGGAGAGATTCACATAGCCGTCGTCGCGCGTGTGATAGGTGTTGACCGCGCCAAAGGCGGAATGATGCCCGTCACGCCGCGTAATCTGGTTCATGTATGAGTAGCGTGAGATATAGCTGTGCTGCGCCCACAGGCTCGCCTCCTGCCGCGACACGTCGACGTGTTGCCCGTGTCCGATAACGCGACGCGCCCGAATCGACAGGATCGCTCCGTACAGCGCGTGCATGCAGGCTAGCTGCGAGACCATCTCGAACGGTGCCATGACCGGCGGGCGCTCATCGTCTCCGTTGCCGAACATCATCCCCGCCCCCGCCTGAGCAATGAGATCGCCACCCAGGTACGATGCGTGCGGCCCGGTCTGCCCAAAAGGCGTAATCGACACATAGACCAGATTCGGATTCGCCACCTTGAGGTCCTCATACCCGAGTCCCACGGACGCCAAATAGCCCGGCTTAAAATCCTCAACGAGAATGTCCGACCGCGCGGCAAGCGCAGCGATCGACTCTCGATCCCCCGCGTCCGTAATATCCAGCACGACGCCCCGCTTGGAACGATTGGCATGGATGAACCGAAGGCTCCGCTCCGGGTGCTCGATGTTCCCCGCAAACGGCGGCAACATGCGAGCCGGATCGCCATCCGGCGGCTCCACCAGGATCACATCCGCGCCCATATCCCCCAAAGACCGCGCGCAATGCTGCGACAAATAAGACGTCAAATCCAGAACCCGCAGCCCCTCAAGAGGGCCGCCACCATTGCTCATTCCCACAAAATCACCTACCCGTCATTCCCGCGAACGCGGGAATCTAGAACTCCATTCTCGTTCCATGCGGAATTACCACAAATACATCTCGAATCTCTTACTTACCGCTTTCCGCTCTCAGTGAGACCTTGTAATTCGATTCCCACCAGTCAACATTGATTTCCGTTCGAGTGACCGGTCCTACACCCAGCCCCAGCTCAGCCAGCTTGGTTAGCAGAGCATTCCCATCAATGAGATCAATATACGGGCCGCCTAGACGAGCCGCTTCTTCTCGTGCCGCGCGGGTAAAATTACTAGTTGTAATGAAAAGTCCCCGATTCGCTTTGCCCGCGATAGCACCTCTAAAGCCTTGTATATCTGGAGCTCCAACGCTGCGTTCAGGTTTCCATCGTTTGCACTGAAATGACACCGGTTCGCTAATAAGGCCTTGAATCTGCAAGAAACCGTTGCCGTCTATACCGCCGTCGCGACTCGCGGGCGTCACGGAGACGTTTGTGAAACCCGATTCCTTTAGCATTAGCTGGCACAAGCTTTCGAAGTCGCTAGGATTCATGGACAGAAGCATCTTGAGTAGCGTCCCGCGCCATGCAGAGTCTTCGCCACCTTCGCCCCTTGGTTCAACATCAGAATCATCTGAGTTGGGATCCGTCTCAACCTGTTTTCCTTGTTTCTTGTCCCTCAATACTTGCTCGGAAATACGCAGGACTTCGCTTGGATCTACCTCATCTGCCGTCTGTCCCAGATTCGTGAGTGCCCAAACGCCACGCTGCGTGCTGTCCAAAAAACCTGCGTTCTTTAGGTCAAACCTTGACCAATCAAGTCGAGCTCGTAGGCGCGGCCAACCGGCAGGCGTTAACTCCTCCAAAACGTTGTCAGGGAGCGACATATCCCCAATGACCCGCGATTCTACCTCAGACGGCGAGGCGCTTCGGCCCAACGCCCGAAAGGCGTTTAGAATTGGGTTGTACAACTGCTCCTTAGTCGGCAGGTCACTGACTGGCCTACCTTTTTCCTCTGTCATTGCTTGTATTGTCTCTCAAGTGAATAAGGGCGGGCGGCAATGCCGCCCGCCCCATTTGCCCTGGTTTCTGTCCAGGCCGCCCCTACGGCGCCCGGTTCGGCCGCGCCATCTGCTCCTGCGCGACCTTGTCCTCCTCGATGAACCTGTCGTTCATGTACTGGAACCCGGCGCGCATCCCCTGCTCCGCCGTCACGCGGTTCACGTCCTGCAGACCGTGCGGCAGATCCTCCGGCGAGGAGGCGTAGGTCACGGAGGTCAGGTGGGACGCGTACTCCATCGCCTCGAACAGACCCTGGCGATCATAGTAGAAGTTGATCGCCTTCTTGTTCAGTTTCGTCGACGCCGGCGGCAGCTTGGCGATCGTATTGGCCAACTGCCACACGTGCTCATCCAGGTCGTCCGCCGGAACCACATCGCTGACCAGACCGTGTCGCAGCGCGTCGTCCGCCGTGATCATGGAGCCCGTGAACGCCATCAGCTTGGCCTTCTTCATCCCGACCAACTCCGGCCACACCATCGGCATCATCATGCTGGCGTAGCGCACCGGCGGATAGCCGAACAGCGCATTGTCCGCCGCGATGGTGATGTCACAGTGACACGCTAGCTGCCCACCGCCCGCCAGCGTGAACGAATGCACCTGCGCGATGACCGGCTTCGGGTTGCCCCAGATTGAGCGGCGATACATATTCGCAGGGCCGTCCTCCAGCACAGCGTCCAACGCCGGGCGACCGCCGCCGCGGCCCGTCGTCTGCACATTCATGTCATAGCCCGCGGAGAAGCCTCGGCCCGCGCCCTTGATGACGATGCAGCGCACGTTGTCATCAACTGCCGCCTCGTTCAGCGCAACCTCAAGCTCCACGAGCAACGCCCGACTCAGCGCGTTCAGGCGCTCCGGCCTGTTCAGCGTGATATATGCGACCTGTCCCTCTGCCGCGTCTCGTGTCTCATAGATAATGTTCTCGAAATTCGTCATTTTCTCCCCTCCCCGAATTGCCGGTGGGCGGCCTCAAAACCGCCCTTCATCCATGGTTAGCCCAATAGACCACCATAGATATGGCGAGTGTGGACGCCACGCCGCGAACGTGTCAAGCATCCCGCAAAATCCCCTCTCTCTGAGGGAGAGGGTTAGGGTGAGGGGGATCCCGTCCGCAGGGCGAACCTACAGTGCGATAATGAACGTGGCTATCGCAGCGCGCGGTACGGGATTGAGGGAGGCTCAGGCATGGAGAAGATAACCATCACCGGACTTGGCGAGTACGAGGAACTCCGCCTGCGTAAATACGCTGAGTTCAAGGGCTGCTCCGTAAACGAATTGGCGAAGGAAATCCTCAGTGAAGCCCTCAACGGCCCTCCCAGGGACAGCGCAGATCTGGTTGCAGGAATTCGGGCCATTGTTGAGCCCTTGGGCGGCATCGAACTCGAGCTTCCCCCCGACGAGCCCGTTCCTGACCCTCCAAAGTTTGACTGAGCCGCATCAATGTACGTCCTCGATACTAACGTGGTGTCCGAACTGATGAATTCCGCCCCTAACCAATCGGTCCTACAGTGGGTATATAGTCAGCCACAAGACGAGCTATTTGTGACGACTATCAGTGAAGCAGAGTTGTGGTTCGGCGTGGAAATCTTGGCTGAGGGACGGAGACGCCAGCAAGTCGCCGCTAGTATTCGGCGGATTCTTCAGCGTTTCTTTACTGGCCGAATCCTTCCTTTTGACAGCGCAGCCGCGCGTGCCCACGCCTCTATGTCCGCGCAGCGACGGCGCACAGGTGCCATTGTTCCCATTTTCGATGCTCAGATCGCCGCGATTGCCATGTCACGGCAGGCGCCGGTTGCAACGAGGGATGTTCGCCACTTTGATGGCGTCGGCGTCGAAATCATCAATCCTTGGAACGTAACCTGACATCGTTCCGACACCCTAAGGACGTGACCACCTTCTCCCTATACTTACAGATCCCATAATGTATGCGGGCTCCGTGCAATTGATGTGCACGGGAAGGAGGCTCAGGCATGGAAGAGATAACCATCACCGGACTTGGCGAGTACGAGGAACTCCGCCTGCGCAAATACGCTGAGTTCAAGGGCTGCTCCGTAAACGAATTGGCCCGGGAACTACTCACCGAAGCCCTGAACGGCCCTCCTAAGGATGGCGCGGAACTCGTTGCATCGATTCGTGCCCGCTTTGAACCCTTGGGCGGGGTCAACCTTGAACTACCCCCGGACGAAGCCGTTCCCGACCCTTCAAAGTTTGACTAACTCATGCCGATTATCGTTCTCGACACGAACATTGTGTCTGAACTCATGGAAGTGGAACCAAATCGCACTGTACCCGATTGGTATTTGAGCCAGCCCGCAGAGGACCTCTTCGTGACCGCCATTCCCGAGGCCGACTCAGCGCGTTCAGGCGCTCCGGCCTGTTCAGCGTGATATACGCGACCTGTCCCTCCCCGGATTCCCTGTGGACGGCATCAAAACCGCACCTTCATCCACCGATGGCCCACCGAACCACGATAGATATGGCGAGTGTGGACGCCACGCCGCGAACGTGTCAAGGTACAACCCTCAATCCGACGCCCCTTCTAGAACCATATTGCCGTATGTTTGACAATCAGTCGGCAAGCATTCCCTGCACTTTGAGAATCACATCTCTATCCCTGTTGCTCGGTCTACCATCTATAAATGTGAAACGTTCTTCACTTTCACCTTGAAGGGAAAAGAGGAGACCACGCGACAATGGACTTAGGCTCTTGTACACGCTGACCACGTAGAATGAGCTGGGGTCCACCTCCGACGGGTTGTAGGAAAGGGAAAACGGGTATGGTAGAGAGTCCAGTTCTTTCACTTCCAGATGAGCAGCTACACAGTCTCTCGTGACATCCATTAACCGAATTTGCCAGTAACTTGACGGATCTCTATCGTCAAATTCGGTGCCGTCAAGTCGTATAGTTCCGCTCACCGTGGTCAGATAATCAGTGGGGCTCTGTGGCCTGTCTACTGAGATCATTTCCATCTGAATGTCGTCGGATGGGTTGCCTTTGGTCAACACTCGCGGCGCAGCCTTGGTGGTGTAAGCAGCATGACAAGCCCTGCCTTCATTCGCCTTAAGATCCAGGTCCAACATATATGTCCCGTTTAGATCGATGTCGGCCGGGTGATAGTACAGCGAGAATAGAAAAGGGGAGTCATCAGAAAGATGGTAGTTGAAAATCCGGCGATCGCCCACGATTTTCGGTTCCCCACCCTTCCGCGAAACATCCTTCAGATAGAGGTAGCCTTCGACATCGTCAGGGACACGATTACTTCCATTGAACGCGATAGTGACATCGATGAACGGAGCCGGCATCATTGGAATCTCAACGTGCGTTGCAAATTTGCCGTCAGCAATGACAGTTGTCTTTCGAGAATTGAGAAGGTGATAGCCCTCTTGATCGAGCAACAAGACGTTCGCAACGTATTCAGTATTGGGGTGAACTGCACAAAACGGGTCGCAGGCAAATACAAGAGAACTAGGTAATCTTCTAGGTACTTCGAGGGAGAACGATTCGTAGGCGACTGATAGCTTTGTCAAGGGATCAACAATATCAAGAGTAATGGATTTGACCTTGGGTGAAATCTCATCAGCATCGAAAGTAAAGGTCACCTTTTGAGTCCCCGTGATGATCGCACTTTCTACCATACGAATCTCAACGTCTTTCGCGAGTCTATCGTCAGCAAGGACAAGGGCGTCCATACCGCTCGAGTAATATCTACCTAGATTGTCGCCGTCTTCAAATGTCGCGTGGGCTACATAGTTGTCATCCGGATAGAATCTGCAAGGGTCGCATTCGACCTCAAATGGAATCGGAAACGACGCCGGTCCCTTCACAGACATGTAGCTCTCGGCAACCAGCACCCTATTAGAGCTGTTTCGTACAAAAACAACTATTCTTCCTGCCGGCAGGACAATTTCATCGGTGTCGCCAGTTATGATTCCCTCAATCGTGCCGTGGACGAAGACCGGATCCCCGGTCTTGACCGACGTTGCGTCTATCAACCCGTCTCGCCCACGATCGGCCGAATCGGCGCATCCTGTAACAACAACCGACAGGCCCAGTAACGCTAGGATGGCTAGCCAAACGCTCCGCAATGCAGCGCCCCTCATTCCCCTCCGCCTGCCCTTCGTACCGTCACTCTCCGACTCTTAATCTCGACATAAAGTATTCTACGGATGTAGGCTTCGCTGACAATCGCAATCATCCGATGCTGTGAGAGCACAAACATCCACGTCCCTCCTCTATAGTAACCCCAGACCGTTATGCTCTTCATTCTCATTGACATCATTCGACAGGACCCCGGCGCGGCCTTGCGCCTCGTGCCTTTTCTTTTGACCGCGCTCAGTGTCGGCCTCCTCGTTGCCCTCAGCGTCCACGAGTTCGGCCATGCCTGGATCGCCAGCCGCCTCGGCGACGACACCGCCCGTTCGATGGGTCGTGTCACACTGAACCCCCTCAAGCACCTGGAGCCTGCCGGCACGTTCATGTTCCTCGTCATCGGCTTCGGCTGGGGCAGGCCCGTGCCCGTCAACTCCGCGATGTTGCGGGGCGGACGACGCGATGTCGCCCTGGTCAGCGTTGCCGGGCCCGCCTCCAACTTCCTAACCGCCGCCGCTTTCGGTATCTTCATGCGGCTCTACGGCGTGGATCCTCTAACCGGCGGGTTCCTAACGCTTGACCTAACCGTGTCGGCATGGCTCGCCACCGCGCTATCTTTCGTCGTCCTGTTCAACCTGTTCCTGGGCATATTCAACCTGATACCGCTCGCGCCACTGGACGGCTCACAGGTGGCATTCGGTCTGGCGCCGCGGGAAATCGCGCGGCAAATGCTGAGATTTCAGCCTTACGCGCCGACCGTCCTATTTGGAATTATTGGCATAGACCTTATCCTGAGAATAGGAATCCTCAGCAGCATCCTTTTCCCGCCCGTGCGACTCATTGGGCGGCTGCTGATAGGACAGGACCTGCTGTAGGAAGACGGTTTCAGGGAGGAGCGGTTATGGCGACAGAACGGCATCGCATTGCGATCATCGGGCTTGGACAGATCGGCGCGTCCATCGGCATGGACCTGCGCGGATCGTACAAGGGCGTGGACATCATCGGCCATGACAAGGATCCTGAAACCGCCGGTCTGGCACGCAGGCGCGGCGCGGTCGATGAAGTGGCCTACACCCTCCCCGGCGTGGTGGAGGACGCCTCCATCGTCATCCTCGCCATACCCGTCACCGCCATCCCGGAGGTCTTCACAGTAATCATCCCCAACCTCTCCGAGGGCGCAATCATCACCGACACCGCCTCCACCAAGATGAACGTCCTCCAGTGGGCGGAGGAAATGCTGCCTCAGAGCATCGATTTCGTCGGCGGCCACCCCATGGCCGGCGTGGAGACCCCCGGCATCGAGGGCGCGCAATCCGGCATGTTCCTGGGCGCGACATGGGCCATCATTCCCCTGCCCCGCTCCCGGCCCAAGTCAATCGACACCATCGTCAACATGGTCAAGACGCTCGGCGGCGAGCCCTATTTCGCCGACTCCGTTGAGCACGACAGCCTCGTCGCCGCCATCAGCCACCTCCCCATCGCCCTCTCCATCAACCTCATGCGCACCGCCATATCCTCTCCCAGTTGGCGTGAGATGGCACGCATGGCAGCCGGCAGCTTCCGTGATGTCTCTCGGCTCGCCTCCGGCGCGGTGGACATGCACCACGCCATCTTCGCCACCAACAAGGATTTCATTCTGCACTGGATCGACACCTACGTCACACAGCTACAGGATCTGCGCCGCCTCGTCGATGAGGGTGGTGACGAGCTGAAAGAGGCGATACAGGAAGCATACGACGCCCGTGACACATGGTTGAAGGGCCGCGTCGAAGAGACCGAGCAGGATCGCCTCTACGAAGAAGTCCCGACCGCCAGCGAAAGCGCTTTGGGCGTCTTCGGCGGCGAACGCCTGGCCCGCATCGCCGGACGATTCCGCCGCGGAGGCCGACGCTAGCCTAACCGGAGGACTACTCCCGCCATGGACACCGCTCGCGTCACTGCCCCATCCACGCTGCGACTCGATATCGAATCGCCCGGCGACAAGTCCATCGGCCATCGCTCGCTCATTCTGAACGCCGCCGCCGAGGGAGAGGCCACCGTCACCCGTTTCCCACGCGGAGCGGACACCCTCGCTTCGCTGGCCATCATCCGCGCCCTCGGCGTCCGCGTCACCGAGCTTGCGCGATCTGACGACGGCCACTCATCCACCCTCCGCGTCCGTTCCAACGGCGTCCACGGCCTCAAAGAGCCTGACCGCGTCCTCAACGCCCGCAACAGCGGCACCACCATGCGCCTCATGCTCGGCCTGCTGGCGGCTGCGCCGTTGACGGCAGTGATGGTGGGCGACAGATCATTGCGGCAGCGGCCCATGGGCCGAGTCGTCGATCCGCTACGCATGATGGGCGCGCAGATATGGGGACGCGGCGATGGCGCGCTCGCCCCCCTCACCGTTCGCGGCGCCGATCTGACGGGGTTCACCTACGAAATGCCCGTCGCCAGCGCCCAACTCAAATCGGCCCTGCTCATCGCGGGCGTATCCGCCTCCGGCAAAACGACGGTTATCGAACCCGCCCCGTCCCGCGACCACACGGAGCGCATGATGTCCGCCATGGGCGCGAGAATCCGCAGCGAGGCCGGCAGAATCGAGATCGAACAATCTGAATTGACCGCCACCGACGTCATCGTTCCCGGTGACATCAGCTCCGCCGCCCCATGGCTCGTCGCAGGCCTCGTCCATCCCGATGCCCGAATCACCGTCCGCGCCGTCGGTATCAACCCCAGCCGCACCGGCATCCTGGACGTCCTGCGTGAAATGGACGCAAACATGACCATCTCCAACGAGCAAGAGGTGGGCGGCGAGCCCATCGCCGACATCACCGTTGAATCCAGCGATCTACGCCCCGTCGAGATTGGCGGCGCGATCATTCCGCGCCTCATCGATGAACTCCCCGTCCTAACCGTCGCAGCCATGCATGCCAATGGCGTCAGCCGATTTCGCGATGCCGCGGAACTCCGCGTCAAGGAAACCGACCGCATCGCCACCACGTCCGGAGAACTCTCACGCATGGGCGCAAGGGTTGAGGAAATGCCGGACGGAATGGTAATCTACGGCGGCCAACGACTGGCGGGGGCGGTCGTTCGCAGCCACGGAGACCACCGTCTTGCGATGACTCTTGCAGTCGCAGCAATGGCGGCCCGAGGAGAAACGACTATCCAGGGGGCGGACGCGGTTCACGTTTCATACCCGGCGTTCTGGGAACAGTTCGGGCCTGCCGTAACGTGATCTAACGCGCCCCCCTACGCCTTGTTAGGGAATTGGGGGAGGATGTGCTAGGTCCGGAGGTGCTCCATATCGGCTTTGGTAATCACGTCATCATGAACCGCGTCATCGCAATAGTCTCACCGGGCTCCGCGCCCACTCGCCGACTCATCCAGGAATCGCGCAGCCGCAACGCCGTCATTGACATGACCAACGGGCGACGCACAAAGGCCGTCCTCATCACGGACAGCGGCCACGTCGTCCTCGCCCCCATCAACCCGGAGACAGTCGCAGGGCGCGTCGCCGCCCAACGAGGCGGACGAGTGGACAGCGAGTTCGAGGAGAACACGCTCGCACCATGATAGTCGTCCGGTCCGGCCCGTCAGCTTCCGGCAAAGACGCCGTCGCGGATCGCATCCTTAGCGAACACGCCGACTGTATTTCGCCCGCCATAACGGCGACGACCCGTCCGCCACGCCCCGGCGAGGTAAACGAAGTTCACTATCACTTCATGACGCCGGAGGCATTCGCGGAACTGGAAGAGTCAGGCCAGCTGCTGGAATCGGCGACGGTGTACGGATTTCGATACGGCGTTCCACGCCAATCCGTCCGCGATGCCCTGGAGCGGGCGCCGATAGCCCTGATCAAGACCGATGTGCAGGGAGCGCGATCAATCAAAGCCCTCATCCCGCAGGCCCTGTCACTGTTCATCACCGCCCCGGATTTCGCCACGCTTGAGCGCCGGATGCGGTCCCGCGGCGGCATGGACACGGCGACGATGGACCGGCGACTGCAAGAGGCCCAGGCTGAGATGGCGCGCCAGGACGAATTCGAATACATCATCACCAACGAAGACGGCCGCCTCGACGATGCCGTAACCCAAACCTGGAAAATCATCCAACAAGAATCCCAAAACCCCACCCGCCATATCACCGATCTGTAGCGCCCCCCGCCAGACCCCCAACCTCTAACCCTCACCCGCCCGCGCCCCACCCGCCATCCCCGCCTCACCCCGCGCCCCCCCTCCGTCATTCCCGCGAACGCGGGAATCTGAATCGCATTACGCCAACCAACCCCGTAACGCCAACTCCCCTCATTCCGGCGAAGGCCGGAATCCACGCGTGGCCCGACAGGGCCACAACAGGCACACACCCTCAAATATCGATTGCCCGTAGGAACACGTGTGCCATACTATCAGCTGAAGTGAATACAAACGCAGACTAGTCTGGGGAATAGCGGAATGGGTACGGAACAGAGAACACTAGAGCGCGTGCAGAATCTGATCGCAAAAGGGCAAGCAATAGTAAATTCACAAGGATTCATGACGTTCATGCCTAGTAGCCCGCTCTGGGTGGATGCCAGCGGATGGCGAGCACAAACAGCGACATTCCTGATCGACATTTGTGGGAATAACAGGATCTATTACACGGCGTTTCTGCAACAGACCCGCAACATCAGTGAGGTCGATTCCGTTGAGGCAGGAATAGTTACTCTTGAAGCGGTCAAAGAAGACATGGAAAA
The DNA here is from genome assembly GCA_965205915.1 of Dehalococcoidia bacterium. Lineage (GTDB taxonomy): Bacteria > Chloroflexota > Dehalococcoidia > UBA6926 > UBA6926 > VXMO01. The sequence goes on from OZ242191.1 coordinate 964,246, forward strand.
CGGTTACATGCAGACCTACCGTCAGCAGCTTTCGGCAGAGTTCGTTGGTGACCTGATTGAACAGGCTGAGCACTTGCACGAAAACGGCTTTCATCAAGCCGCCACGTCCATTGCCGGAGCAGCCTTAGAAAGCGGGTTACGCGAAGTTGCCACCAGCAACGGCATCACTTTACGAGGTCGTGAAGACTTGAATGCGCTTAGCGACAAGCTAAAAAATAGCAGCGTCATCAGCGAACTGGAGAGGAAACAAATGAGTTTCCTTATAGGTGTTCGCAACGCAGCGGATCATGCCGGATTCGACGATGTTTCGTCGGAAGACGTTACAAGGATGATTCGTGACACCCGTGACTTCCTCGCCAAGCACGCCACCTAACCAAAGGCGCATACTCACCCCATGACCACCCCCACGCAAAACGACACCCACACCAACAAACTCCACTTCGGAGACAACCTCCCCATCATGCGGGAGCACATCCCCGCCGAGTCCGTCGACCTCATCTACCTCGATCCGCCGTTCAACTCCAACGCCACCTACAACGTGCTCTTCCGTGAGCACGATTCCTCTGAGTCCGCTGCCCAGATTCAGGCATTCGACGACACCTGGCACTGGGCGGACAGAGTGGCACTGGAATACGAAGAAATCGTCACCAACGGCCCAAAGCGCCTTGCGGACATGCTCCAGGCCATGCGCCAATTCCTCGGCCAGAACGACATGATGGCCTACCTCACCATGATGGCCCCGCGCATGGTGGAACTGCACCGCGTCCTCAAGCCCACCGGCAGCATCTACCTCCACTGCGACCCCACCGCCAGCCACTACCTCAAGCTCCTCATGGACGCCGTGTTCGGGCAGCAGAATTTCCGCAACGAAATCACTTGGAAACGCACTACTAATCACAACGACGCTAAGAGGAATTTCAGCGACGTTAGCGACTACCTTCTCTTCTACGCCAAGAGCGATAGATTCCTTTTCAAGGCCTCATATATGCCTTACTCCCAAGACCATTTAGACAGCACGTATAGATATGTCGATGAGAACGGGAGGAGATACAGCGCGCGAGATTTGAGGAGTCCACACCCACGGCCAAATCTCACTTATGACTACAAGGGTTACAAGCCTCATCCCAATGGCTGGTCTATCTCGATCGAGAAGATGATTGAGTATGACCAGCAGGGGCGACTACATTTCCCAAAGAAACAGGATGGCCGAATTAGACTAAAGCAGTACCTCGACGAAATGCCCGGCGTGCCAGCAACAAACATCTGGGACGATATCAACCCGATTGGTGCTCAAGCCCGCGAACGCCTCGGATACCCCACCCAGAAACCCGAGGCCCTGCTTGAACGCATCATCTCCGCATCCAGCAACGAGGGCGATGTCATCCTCGACCCCTTCTGCGGCTGCGGCACTGCCGTCGCCGTCGCGGAGCGCCTGAACCGCAAATGGATCGGCATAGACGTCACCCATCTCGCCATCTCCCTCATGCGCAGCCGACTGCGCGACTCGTTCGGCGATGAGCTGTCCGACTACGAAGTCGTCGGCTCGCCCGCGGACGCTGAGAGCGCCCGCGCCCTCTCCCTTGAGGGCGGCAACACCGGCCGCTACCAGTTCGAGTACTGGGCGCTCGGCCTCGTTGAGGCCCGCCCCGGGCGCGATATGAAGAAAGGCGCGGACGCCGGCATCGACGGCTACATCAACTTCTTTGACGACAACTCCGGCAAGGCAAAGACCGTCATCGTCCAGGTCAAGAGTGGTCACGTTGGCCGCAACGTGATCGCCACGCTCAAGGGCGACATGGACCGCGAAAACGCGGATATGTCCCTGCTAATTACCCTTGAGCCGCCCACCAAGCCGATGATCGATGAGGCCACGTCCGCCGGGTTCTACACCCCCGAAACCTACCCGGACCGCCACTTCCCGCGCGTCCAGATCGCCACCATCGAGGACATCCTGAACGGCAACGGCCCCGCCATCCCCCAACTCGGCCTCTCACAATCCCCAACCTTCCGCCGCGCCCCACGCCAACGCCGCCCCCAACCCGATTCCCGCCGGATGCTGTAGGGGCGCCGGATCGCGTGAGTTATCCGGTTATTCGTTCAGGAACGACAGCCTTGGAGTCCCCGTCGCTCTTGGCAGCAACGAAATTGGCCGCGTCTTGCCGGAACTCCGCCTCTTCCCGAAGCCCCTCAGAAATCTCGGTCAGGACCAGCACGAACCCGCCCACAATCTCCATATCGCCCTTTGTTAACTCCGGGTCGTCCCAATCCACGCCTGCCAGCCAGTCCGCGCAGTCATCCATGCTGCTTGCGCCACGAAGATACGACTGCATCAGCTGAACCAGCTCGCCCATTTCTTTCATGACAGTTAGCCGTTCCTTTCGGTCAGGAGAGTCCTATTGGCCAGGAAACCCTCCGCGCAGATACCCTCCGAAGCGCTAAACATCGTGTTCGATGACTTTGAACTCTGGCCCAAGATCCGTGACGGACGCCTCCATAGCACCATTCTAGTCCGCAGAGACGCGTTGTCACATCACTACCCCGGCGCGCTGAGCCGCATCGTCAAACACAGCTTCCCCGATGTGAGACACGTCGCCACAACTCATCGCATCGAAGACCCGCAAGGCAATACCCTACACGAAGACGCCAAAGACTTTCACTTCCGAGACCTCGTCCTCTGGCACCCCTAGAGCATCCCGAACACCCCCCCGCGCCCCCCACCCGTCACCCCCCGCCCCCACCCGTCATTCCCGCGGACGCGGGAATCCTAACCTCCATTGACCCAACCAAGCCCCGTAGCGCCAACCACCACCCCCGTCATTCCGGCGGAGGCCGGAATCCATCGCCGTCGTCCGCAGCGCCTGCCCCGTACTTGATATGGGGTGGGAACCCGATGCTCAGCCCTGCCACCAACAAACTGCATTTTGTGACTAAAATTGATGACAGGAAACGCCATTGGCAAGGACAATCTGGGATGCATCCGCATTGTGGAACGCGCCGGCTGGTGCTACGCATACACGAAGGGCAACCACCGCCGGTTCCGTCACCCTACCAAGCCCGGCAAGGTCACAATTCCGGGCAAGCCGCGAGAAGATGCGCCTCGTCCTCTGTGGGCAGAGATAATGAGGCAAGCCGGACTTAGGGAGCGTTACCAGTGAAGCTCACGTACGCAGTCATCCTATATGAAGGCCCCAACAATTGGGGCGCTCGCCCGCCTGACGTGCCAGGCTGCATCAGCACTGGCAGCGACATCCACGATTTGCGCGCCATAATTCGAGAGGCCATCGAGTGCCATCTCGAGGGAATGGCCGCGGACGGCGATCCCATCCCCTGGCCCAAACTCACCACACCTGAACAGGCTCTCGCCGCCGAAACTGCCTTCGCCGCTGAACTCGTAGCCGAAAACCCCGATGACCCGACCGACGAAGAAGAGGGTTGGTCACCGCCAATCGCCGAAATGATCGAAGTCGAAGTCAACATCCCCCAAACAACCAACCGCTAAAGACGCCGCACCGACACCCTCGCAGAAAATCCCCTCCCACCCGCGCCTCTACTCTTTCCCCCTTTCGCCTCGCCCGAATCCCCTGCGCCTTTCCGAATCCCCCGCGCCTTTCCGAATCCCCCGCGCCTTTCCGAATCCCCCGCGAAGGCGGGGGGCCACGCCGCCGACAGGTGGCCAGCTAACTCAAATCGCCCCGCCAACGCCAAGCCAACGCTCCCAAAAACGTCGTAGGGGCGGCTCGTGAGCCGCCCCTACTTACGTCGCGCCTGTCTACCTACTCATCATCAGAATCATCGTCATCATCGCCGTCATCAGGCGGCGGAGCGCCAGCGCCATCCGCCATCTGCGGCACCCGGGCAGTCGCGCGCCCGCGGCGTCGGCGAGATTGCGCTGGCACGGCCATGATGGCCTCCCGCAGATCGGCGATCTTGGCCGCCTGCCTCGCGTCCGCGACCTCGACGACCACGCCGCCGAAGCCCATATCGCGCAGCTGCTCCATCTCGCCGACGCCCCATGACAGGGACGCCCGGGCCAGCAGGTGCCCCGAAAGGCGGCTGGCGGCAGCAGCGTACTCAAGGGACAGCCCGATCGTCAGGCTGTCGCCCGTCTCGGCCTCGACAACATTTCCCTCGAACGGCAACCGCTCGATTGCCCGCAGCCGTCGCTCATCCAGATCGGCGGGCACAACCCCGAAATATCCGAGCGACTCATCATTCAACAGCCGCACCGGCGTGTCACCCAACGAGACGAAGAGGAAATCACACCCCGCCTCACGCAGCGCCCCGAGCTCCTTTTCCGTCAGACTGTCGACCCGCGCGCCCCACGGAGTGTCACCCGTTTTGGGCGGAGACTTGGCCGCCACGGCTCCGTCGACCAAAATGAACTCCGAGCCCCCTTTAACTGCCGCTTTTTGCGCGTTTTCCGCTGTTTTAAGGGTCCCGCTCGTTACTCTTGTCACAATCACAAGTGGAGGCAGGCTTTCGCGATTTCCAAAGCTAAAACCCAGCGGCCGAGACGGGCCTGACGCCACACGTTCGAGTCGCTCCTGTAATTTACTCATTGCCTGGTATTACTCCCATTCCTATCTAATCCCCCCATGAAATCTGCCCGCGCGCCCTCAGCTCAGAGGGCAAAAGAGCGGCATATATGGCATTATGCGCCGGTGTTGGCACTGCATGTTGCCCTCCAAGACGCTGAATCACGCCAACTTGCGCCTCAAGCTCCGACGGTCGCCCCGCCGCAATGTCCCGCTGCATGGACGCCGTCCCATCCGCAGGCACCATATTCGCCAACCTCATCGCCGTATTTGCTGCATCCGGTGGCCAATTGACACCTTCCGCCGTCCCAACGGCGACGATTTCCCCCATGCACGCCTCCAACAACTCCCGAGAACGCGGCACAGAACGAAACACCCCGATCGGCGCGCGTGTCACCGCTCCCACTCCGGCCAACGGCCCAATAAATAGTAGTTTCTCCCACAATGCCAACCGTATGTCGGGGTGAGCGGTCGCGAATATTCCAGCCTCGGCCAGCGCCGCGCGACACCGTTCAACAGCCTCTGACGCACTCCCGTCAAGCTCACCAATCGTAATTGTCGGCGGCACGCCCGTGTGCCGAACAACGCCCGGCTCCACGATGTCAGTAAATATGCGACACGTCCCGCCAATAACGTGTCCGTTCGACACCTCGGCGGCAAGCTGATCCGGCGCCTCAACGCCATTCTGCAATGGAATGACCGTTGTGTCAGGGCCGAGCATCGAGCCGATGTCTACGGCAGCTTCCGGCACCATCCACGTCTTGACGGCTACCAGGACAACATCGACCCATCCTACCTCTTCGGGGTTATTGGTAGCCGCAAATGCATCAGGCGCAAGCTCAGCATCGCCCTCCGGACTCTCTATCCGCAGTCCCTGTGTACGAAGCGCGTTCAGGTGCGGCCCCCGCGCAATGAGCGTTACGTCATGCTGGCCGGTGTCGATGAGTCGACCGCCGAAGTACGCGCCGACAGCTCCCGCGCCAAAGACGGCAATCCTCACCGCTTTCCCCTACGCCGTGCCGAATTGTCGATCACCGGCGTCGCCGAGGCCCGGCACGATAAAGCCACGCTCATTCAAGCGTTCATCCAGACCGGCGATATGGATGCGGACATCAGGATGATTACGTTGCAGACGCTCAACTCCCTCCGGCGCGGCGATTAGTCCGACGTAGCGGATGCGCTGCACGCCCCACTCCTTGAGGAGATCACACGCGGCGGAGGCGGAGCCACCCGTCGCGAGCATGGGATCCATGAGCAGGCAGGCCTGCACATCCGGTTCTACCGGCTTGTTAGCATAATACTGCATAGGCTCCAGCGTGCGCTCATCACGACGTAGGCCGATGTGCCAGACGACGGCATCCGGCATCATTTCCCACAGGCCCTCCACCATGCCCAGCCCCGCTCGTAAGACCGGCACGAGCCCGATGGAGCCGCGCAGACGTTGACCCCGCATATCCGACAGGGGCGTGGTCACGTTGACGGATTCAGTCTCAAGGTCAGCGGTCGCCTCATAGGCGAGCATGAGTGTGATTTCCCGAACAAGTTCACGGAACTTGCGGGCGGGCGTCGCCACGTCGCGTAGCTGAGCCAGCTTGTCCTGGATGATGGGATGGCTAGAAACATGCACACCGGCACGGGCAACAGTCTGGCTCATAGGAATAGTGTAGCGTGTGACTCCCTTTGGCCGCACGGCGCGGCCTCACTAGGGCACAATGGGAAGACAGATTCTTTGCTGGAGGCTGACGTGGACTTTGGTCAACTTGAGGACGTCGATTTGCGCAAGGCTTGGGGAAGTGAGCCACAGGACTTCACGCCATGGCTGGCGGAGAACCTGGACCGGCTATCAACTGCGCTCAACATCCGGCCGCCTCTTGAGTTAATCAGTTCGGAGTTCGCCGTTGGCGACCATTCGGCGGACATTGTCGCGCGTGCGGCCGGTACAGCTGAAATTGCCGTCATAGAGAATCAACTTGAGCGATCTGATCACGGGCACCTTGGACAGGTTCTCACTTATTTGGCGGGAACGCAGGCAAAGATCGTGGTTTGGGTAGCACGAGAGTTTAGAGAGGAACATCTATCAGCTATCCGCTGGCTTAACGACCATACTTCAAGCGAGTTCGCCTTCTTTGCTGTGTGCGTGCGAGTTGTCCAGATTGGCCAGTCACCGTTTACCCCGGTCTTCGACATCTTGGAGCGGCCAAGCGAATGGGAACGAACGGTTCGCTCGAACATTGCACGCGATGAGAGTGAAACAACCAAGTTCAGGCGGGAGTTTTGGGCTCACTTTAGGAAACGCCACCCGGATCACGGGGTCTCCGAACGATCTGCAACATCAGTGGTGTGGCTACCGAGGGATGCTAACAACCTCATCATTGCCCTGAGTTTGGCAAAGGATGGAGTACGCATTTGGCTCCGTGGACAAGGTGGCGAATTACTCTCTGATGTTGAAGAACGCATCGCGCTATTCAAAGATGACCTCGCAAGTCAGGTCGGCTTACAAGTTGGAGATCTAGTCAAAACCGGGGCTTATCCTCTCGGCAGCTGGGAGGGGAACACCTCGAATCACGGAAACTGGAACGAGCTTGCCGATTGGCTGAATGATCAGATTCTCGCTTGTCAGCGTGTGCTGGAGACGCCTCAGGCTCAACCAAGTTCAAACTGAACGTCGCTACTGCCTGCTAAACTCAGATAGAGGGGTGTGACTACTAACGATGACAAGCCTGCCTGTTGATCTGCCAAGCGGCAAGAAGGGCCGTGTGCTATCCGGCGCGCGGCCGACCGGTCGTCTTCACCTCGGCAACTACTTCGGCGCGCTCAAGAACTGGGTGTCGTTGCAAGACGATTACGATTGTTTCTATTTCGTAGCGGACGTTCACGCCCTGACGACCGTCGAGGACACAGTCGGTCTTAAGCAGAATACGCGGGAGATGGTGCTGGATTGGCTGGCTGCCGGGCTGGACCCGAACCGTAGCACCCTTTTCATACAATCGCGTATTCCTGAGGTGTTGGAGCTCCACGCCTATCTGAGCATGGTGACGCCGATGGGCTCACTACAGCGCGTCCCATCATTCAAGGAGCAGATGCGGGTGCGAGCTGAGACTATGAATTACGGCCTCGTTGGGTATCCCGTCCTACAGACTGCGGACATCATCATCTATCTTGCCGACACGGTGCCGGTTGGCGTGGATCAGGTTCCGCACGTTGAATTGTCACGGGAGATCGTGCGGCGATTCAATGGGCAATTCGGTGAGGTGTTCCCGGAGCCTGACGTTCTGTTGTCTGATACGCCAAGCATCAAAGGGACTGACGGCGACCAAAAGATGTCCAAGAGCCTGGACAACCACATTGAATTGGCGGGAACCCCTGAGGAGACGGCGCAGCGCGTAATGACCATGGTGACGGATCCGCAGCGCGCACGCCGCACAGATCCCGGCCGTCCCTGGGTCTGCAACGTGTACGCTCTCCACCAAATCTTCTCCGACGATGAGTATCTCAAGACGGTCTACGATCAATGCACAAACGCGACGATTGGCTGCGTAGACGATAAGCGAGCGCTGTCAGACGCGATCAACGACTATCTGGGCCCGTTCCGTGAACGAAGGGCGGAGCTGGAGGGGAAGCCGAACCTTGTAGAGGACGTGCTGGCAGCCGGGACCGAACGAGCGCGGGCAGTCGCCAGGCGCACGATAGAAGAGGTACGAGACCACATCGGGTTCTTCTGATATCTTTCAGCCACGCATGGATTCCCCCAATTCGCCCACCCGCAGATAGTGTGATGCGGAGGCATCAAGCACCGATTGCGAATGTAGGAGGGCCAGACAGTGACCACATCTCCAGTTGGGCTTCCCCTAGCCATTTCAGGCCGAACGGCAGAGTCCGTCGTGCTTGAAGCAGCTCATTATGCCGGCAAGGTTCACCTGGAGTATTTCCGAAGTGACCACTTGGGAACACGCGAGAAGCGCCACGCGGATGTTGTGACTGACGTGGATATTGCCATCGAACACGAGGTGCGAGGATTGTTGATGCGGGAGTTCCCTTTCGCCGGTTTCCTGGGCGAGGAGACGGGAGAATCGGCGGGGGATTCCGAGTACACGTGGACAGTGGATCCAATCGACGGCACTGCGAATTTCGTTCGGGGTATACCGCACTTCGCAACGACAATTGCGCTGCTCAAAGATGGCGCGCCGGTGTTGGGAATTACGTATGATGCTATTCGAAAAGACACGTTCTATGCTGTCGCCGGGCGGGGATTCACTCTGAACGGCGTGCTGATGAAACCGGACTATGCCACGAGCATCGAACAAGCGAATCTGGGTTTTGACATTGGGCCGGAGGAGGATCTGAACGTTCGGGCCTTTGACATCATACGGGCATTGTTGCCGATGTATCGGGCACGGCTGTTGGGGTCAGGCGCGCTGGGGTTCGCGTATGCAGCAGCGGGTATCACAGACCTATATTTTCACCTGGCTCTCAAGCCGTGGGACGTGGCTGCCGGCCTGCTGTTTATTCAGGAGACGGCGGCAGACGCTGTTAGCATCGACTTTGACGGCGCGCCCGCGACACCATGGAGCGGGAGTTTCCTGGTGGGCGCTCGCAATCTATTGGAGCGTGTGCGAGGGGCGTGAGTGTCCACACCATCTGAATCTATTATTGAAGCGCAGTGATATACGGCTTCGCTGACACCAGGACTCGAAGATTCTTCGAAGGTCATCGTATTCAGGCCTTCGACCAAATTTCCAGGCAGGCATATAGACGTCTAGCTTTGCTGGACTCTGCGGAGTCGTTGCAAGATCTCGCAGCGGTGCGAGGCAATAGATTGGAGACCCTACGAGGAGATAGGTCTGGCCAGCACAGTGTCCGTATCAATATACAGTGGAGAATCTGCTTTCGATGGGGCGGAGACGGTCCATACGACGTTGAGATAGTAGACTATCACTAGGAATCAGGAGCATCACAATGACAGAGATTAAGAACGGTATTCCGCCGATTCATCCGGGTGAGATTCTCGCAGATGAGCTCGAAGAGCTGGGGAAATCTTCCGACGACTTCGCGTCGGCGCTGGCGGTGAGCCCACACACCATTAGAGAGGTCCTCGCCTGCAAGGAAAGTGTCACCGCCGATCTGGCCCTGAGACTTGGCCGGTATTTCTCCAGCGGTCCGCACATGTGGCTGAATCTGCAGAAGACTTATGACCTACGAGTGGCTGAAATAGCGTCGGGTGACGACATTGCCCGGGAAGTGACGCCACTCAAGGAGCCATAGAGACGTCGCAAAGATCCACCGGCCAAAAACTCAGGCGGGCGGCCCGTAATGGGCCGCCCGCCTTTTTGTTCCTGTTGGAACGGTGGCGATAACTAGCTGTCAGTAGGGCTAGATGTTCATCGCCTGCGCGACGCGCTCACGGTGGTAGTCGCCATCGCCGAAGGAGACCTCCCACGCCTTGAGTCGGCGTGTGAAGAGCTGCAGGTCGTGCTCTTGCGTGAAGCCGATTGCGCCGTGGCACTGGTGGGCCGTTGCCGCCACACGCTGCGCTGAATCGCTGACCCACGCCTTCGCGGATGAAACCTCCAGATCGGAGGACAGGCCCTCGCCCAGCCGCCAAATCGCCTGGTAGGTGATGAAGCGGGAGCCGTCGACATCAGTCGCCATGTTCGCGCAGTAGTGCTGAATGGCCTGGAAGGAACCAATCGGCCGACCGAACTGCACGCGATTCTTCACGTACTCAACGGTCATGTCCAGAACCTCTTGCAGCGCGCCAACCATCTGGCAGCAGCGAAGGGCTGCGCCCTTCTGCAGCAGCAGGCGCAGGACGGACCAGCCGTTTCCGGCCTCGCCCAACACGTTGGCCGCCGGGACGGAGACGTTGTTGAACGTCACTTCGCACTGATTGTCGGTTGCGATGGTCTTCAGTTTGTCGACCGAGACGCCGTTACTCTGGGCATCGACCAGGAGCAGCGTGACGCCATCCTCGCCGGAGCCGCCTGTGCGGGCTGCAACCAGCAGGTAGTCGGCAGCGTGAGCGTTTTCAACGAACATCTTGGTGCCGTTGAGCGTGTAGCTGTCGCCGGAGGCGGTCGCCTGAAGGTTGATGCCGTTTGCATCGAGGCGGGAATACGGCTCAAGAATGGCGGTAGTGGCGATGAGATCGCCCGCTGCGATTCTGGGCAAATACTCGGCCTTCTGCGCGTCAGAGCCGGCGTCAAGGATGCCGACTGTAACGAGCGCGGTGTTGAAGAACGGGCCGGGCATGACGCCGTGACCAACCTCTTCCATAAGGATGCCGAGATCGACCAAGCTTTGGCCGGTGCCGCCATGCTCCTCAGGAACGATCAGGCCGAGCCATCCGACCTGAGCTATCTTCTGCCACATTTCTGCGGTGAAACCGCGATCATCTTCTTCCATGTCGCGGACGAAAGTGCGCGGCGTCTCCTGCTCGATGAAATCGCGGGCCATCGAGCGCAGCATTTCCTGATCTTCAGTAAGTCCCAGATCCATTTCCCCCTCCTGTCATTCCCTTGCTCTGTCTGCTGTTCCCCGTAAGGCGGGATTCTCTATCTGTCTTGTTGGTTGCCCCTAGCGCGGCAGGCCTAGGCCTCGCTGCGCGATGATGTTCTTTTGGATCTCGCGCGTGCCGCCACCGATGCTGGTGCCGATGGACTGCCAACCACGCGCCGGGAGGAAGCCATCGTCCGGCAACGGGAAGCGCTTGCCGTTCGTCGGCAACAGGTTGCCGTAACCGTCCATAATCTGCGCGAGGCCTCGATAGATGTGCTGGAACAGCTCATCACCGAAGAACTTGACCATTGAGGATTCCTTCTGCGGAATCATCCCTTCGCTCTGCATCCAGCCGACGCGGTAGCACAGGGAGCGCAGCGTCTCGATCTCGATGCGCCATTCGGCGAGGCGCTGGCGAATCTCCGCACGGTCGATCGGCGTATCGCCACCCTCGTCGCGTACCATTCCGCACCAGGTGATGAACTGCTCCAGTGTTCGGAGCAACTGCGCCGGACGCCCGACGTTGGATCGCTCAAAGGAGAGGGTTGTCATCGCGGCGTACCAGCCACGGTTCTCCTCACCGATGATGTTGTTGGCCGGCACGCGCCAATTTTCCATGAACAACTCATCCCATCGATGGTTGCCGGTGCCGTCCTCAATGCCGCGAACCTGGACACCGGGCATATAGTTGCCGTCCTCGTCCTTGAGGCGCGCCAGCAGATAGGTGATTCCTCGATGCTTTGGCGCGTCCGGGTCCGTTCGCACGAGGATGTGTATCCAGTCGTTGCGATACGTTCCCCAAATCTTCTGGCCGCTGACCACGTAGTCATCGCCATCGCGGACTGCGCGAGTCTTGAGACCGGCGAGGTCAGAGCCGGCGTCCGGCTCCGAGAATCCTTGGGAGAACTCGATGTCCGCGTTCGCGATCTGCGGCAGGAAGAGTTGCTTCTGCCACTCCTGCCCATGCACCATCAGGACCGGCGCCACGAGGCCGCCGCCGACCGCCGCGGGCGCATCGTTATAGGACATCACCTCTCGGTATGCCAATTGTTTCTCAATAGAGGCATCCTGTCCGCCGTACTCGCTGGGCCAGTGCATGGTGTACCAGCCCTTGCCAATAAGTTTCTTGGCGAACTGCCGGGCCACTTCATGGCCCGCCTCGCGCTCTTCCTCTTTGCCGTGCCAGCCCGCCAGGCCACCCGTCAGGTCGTAGCCCGGGTTCTGCCATTCGCTCTTGACGAATGCATCCGCCTCGTCCCGGATTGCCTGGGCTTCCGCCGAAAATCGAAAGTCCACACTCTGCTCCTTTGCCTATCCCCTCATGGCGTGTGTCGTGGTCTACCGGGGCAAGCCAAGACCTCGCTGCGCGATTATCTGGCGTTGCACCTCGGTTGTGCCACCGGCAACGCTCAGAGTGCCAGACATGAAAGCCCGATTATTGAGGAATCCCTCGTTTGGGAGATCGATACGCTCCTGCGTCGGAAGCAGGTTGCTGTACTCCTGCAGGCCGCGCGCAAGGGTTTTCATGGTCTTCTGGTACTGGACGTCCGCCCACAGCTTGCTCATGGACGATTCCTTTTGCGGAATCTCGCCGCGGCTCTGCATCCAGCCGACGCGGTACGCAATCATGCGCAGCGTCTCAATCTCAATGCGGAGGTTGGCGATCTGATGGCGGAAAGGCGCGTCATCCAGCGGGCTGAAGCCCCGCGTCGCCTTCAAGTTCCGGCAGAACGCGATGTATTCCTCAATCTGGCGCTGCATGGTGGCGGGCGCCTGGATATTGGAGCGCTCAAAGGAGAGCGTGGTCATTGCCGTGTACCATCCACGGTTTTCCTCTCCGAGAATGTACCGAGCCGGCACGCGCCAGTTCTCCATGAACAGCTCATCCCAGCGATGCCGGCCGAGCGCGTCAGGAATCTTGCGCACCTGCACTCCCGGCATGAACTCACCATCCGCGTCCTTGAGGGGCGCAAGCAGATAAGTGATGCCGCGGTGCTTGGGGGCGTCCGGGTCCGTACGAACCAGGATATGAATCCATGGGTTTCGGTACGTGCCCCAGATCTTCTGGCCGCTGATCAGATAATCGTCACCATCACGGACGGCGCGCGTCTGAAGCGAACCGAGGTCAGAACCGGCATCGGGTTCTGAGAAACCCTGGGAAAACTCGAGGTCTGCGTTGGCGATGCCCGGTAGGAACTCATCCTGCATCCATTTGGGAGCGGCGAGCATCAGGACGGGAGCTACAAGGCCCCCGCCAAGCGATGCAGGCGCGCCTGCATAGGACATCGCCTCCCGGTACGCCAGTTGCACCTCAATGGGCGCGTCCTGGCCGCCGAACTCCTTGGGCCAGTGCATCGTCCACCAGCCCTTGTTGACGAGCTTCTTCTCGAATTGGTTGATCGCCTCTTCGGCCTCATCAACCTGATGATGCCAGTTGACCAGTATCTGGGTGTCCCAGTTGCCTGGCTCCCACTCTTTCCTGGTGAACTCAATAGCCTCTTGCTGTATCTGCCGTGCCTCAGGCGTAAATCGGAAGTCCATTCGGACGTCTCCCCCTCTTTTTTAACCCACCATGCGCCGCGTGACGGCCAGCGAGTTACTCCCCTGACTTAACAGGTGAACGATAGCACGGGGGCGATTCAACGTAAAGCCTTCGAGCTCCTTTGGGGCGCTCTCAGGACTGGGCCGGCGTCCAATCTCGAGTGGCAGTGGGGGGTTAGTTTCCGTCCCTCGCGATCCCAACGCGACCATCTTCGGAGGCTCTTTCCGCAGCAGAGGAGCTTGTTTGCGCTTTCGGTAATGGGAGAGACAGATTCTCCGCTAGGGCCGAGGCGCCGGACCAAGCACTCTGTATTTTCTATCCTCAGTTCTTTCTGCGACCGGCAAGACCTCCACGACGACGCGCGACAGCCCTACAACCTCGCCATTGGCATCAAAGCTGTAGTTTTCGCCAATCGCGCCGCTCCATGTGATGTCATACAGGCAATCACGAAAACCGTCCGCGTCCTTGTCATCGCCCGTTTGCTTGAGGCACTCGGCTGCGATGTACACATCGTCATAGGCGGATCCCAGATGCCACGGCAATGTGACATAGCTGTAGCGTTCCATGAAGTCCGCGAGGACCTCCCGCGCTTTTTCGTTGTCCGGGTCGAGGTCAGCCGTGATTGACTTCATCCCGGTCGCGGCATCGCCTGCGATGTCCAGGGCCGTCGTTCCCACTGACACGGTTTCAGCATAGATCGGGCCCCTGTACCCAACTTCCCGGGCCTGTTTCACAATGGCGCCCGCAGAGAATTCAGACTGAGGAGCTATGTGGAGGGCATCGGGATTGACAGCGAAGAGCTTGGCCAGCTGGGTCCTGAAATCGATGGTGTCGGACTGATACTTCTCAGCGGCCACTGCGCGGCCCCCACGCTGTTCGAACTGGGCAACCGATGTACGCCGGACACCCTCGGCGTAGTCGGTGGTCTCGGTAATAGTGGCAAGCGTGCGTATTCCATCTTCCCAAAGGGTGTTTCCGGTATCGATGCCAACCTCGACATCGCTGATCTGCGTTCGAAATATGTAATCGCCGGCGTTGGCGATGTCCGGGTTGCTTGCCAGACCGGAGAAGAGAATAACTCCGTCCGCCTCGGCCAGCGGAGCGACAGCGAGCATTGCGCTGCTGCATGAGGGGCCCAGGATGATTCTTAAACCATCAACCTTGGTCAACTTGTTATAGGCGGAGATCGCATCCTGAGCGCCGCACTTGGAATCTTCGACGACGAACTCCAGCATGCGGCCATTGATGCCGCCCCCAGCGTTAATCTCGTCGGCGGCCATCTGCTTGGCCTGACTTGCCACCGTGCCATAAGTCTCTCCGGGGCCGGTCAACGATTCCATGACGCCAATCCGGAATGGCGCAGCTTGATCGGCGGCGTCTCCACCGCTACATGCGGCGGCGATCACAGCAAGGGCGGCGATCACGCCTAGAGCAAACCGAAAAAGCCTAGCGTGGCTTGTGACGTAGATCATCTTCAGTGAGTGGGGGTTTGATGGCATGGTTGCCCTCATCGGCCTTCAAGTGCGTATCTGCGAATCAGTCTACAGTTCCAGGACATGTAGTCATTCGGCACATATCAGCGCGAGCCAGTCATGGGGCGCCTAATGGACGGTGACATGTGGGCATGGTAAAGCCTTGCGCGTCACACTGCCCACGTCCACTATTGGCCAATGGACGGGCCAATCACATTTCTGAACACGATGGCGGCGGTGCTGGCCTTTGCGGCGATTGCCAGCTATATCAACCACCGATTTCTGCGTCTTCCCACAACTGTCGCTCTCATGTCGATGGCGCTTGTTGCTTCCTTGGCGCTCGTTGCCGCGGGGGGGCTCGGCATTATCGAGACGGAGCGGGCCCAGGACATTGTTGAGGACATCGCATTCGATGAGGTGGTTCTCCACGGCCTGCTTGGCTACCTGCTTTTCGCGGGCGCGCTCCACATCAACCTCACGCGGCTGCGCGCGGCGATTGCACCCGTCGCGACACTTGCCACAGTCGGCGTGCTCATATCCGCGGCGACGGCAGGGACGCTGTTCTGGCTCATCGCCCGGGTTCTGGGCTTAGACCTCCCCTACATCTACGCCCTCGTCTTTGGCGCGCTCATCGCGCCGACTGACCCCGTCGCCGTGCTCGGCATCCTCAAGGATGTACACGCGCCAAAGAGCATCGAGACGACGATTGCAAGCGAATCGCTGTTCAACGACGGCATCGGCGTCGTCGTCTTTCTGACCGTGCTGAGCGTCGCGGTAAGCGGGCATGACCCCAATGTGGGCGAGGTTCTGAGGTTCCTAACGGAGGAGGCGGTGGGGGGCGTTGTTCTCGGGCTTGTGCTAGGCGCGCTGTTGCTCTTTCTGATGCGCGGGATCGACGCGTACCAGGTGGAGGTGCTGCTGACGCTGGGATTCGTGTCCGGTGGCTATGTGCTCGCAACTGCCCTGCACTTCTCCGGCCCAATCACTGTTGTCGTGATGGGCATCATCGTCGGCAACTACGGGCGCGTAATGGCGATGTCCGAGGTGACGGCGGAGTATGTCGACCGATTCTGGGAATTGCTGGACGAAATCCTGAATTCCATCCTGTTCATTCTCGTGGGTGTCGAGGTCATCATCATCAGCGTCACGGGAGAGCTGTTGGTGGCGGGCGTGCTTGCTATTGGGGCGGTACTGCTTGCCCGATTCGTGAGCATTGCCATACCCGCTGCCGCATTTCGAGCGGTGGGCAGCCGGAGATTCAGTCCCCGGACGGTCGCGATCCTCACGTGGGGCGGTCTGAAGGGAGGCATCTCCATCGCGCTGGCCCTCTCGATACCGGCGTCGGATGAACGCGACCTCGTGGTGACGGCGGCCTACGTTGTCGTCATCTTCTCCATCCTCGTGCAGGGGCTGACCTTTGGGCCGCTGGTAAGGAGGCTGGTGGGTGAGGAAGAGGAAGAGGCGGAAGACCCCCAAGCAGCACCCCACTAGGTTGATTTCAGCCAAGACTCACGGTATTGCATAGCAAAGTAGAATGGTAGCCGTAGAGGGAGGTCACAGGGAACAATGGCACTGAGCCGCAAGAAGCTACTCCGAATGGGCTTTGGTCTTAGCCGTCACCCATTTCTTGACGGAGTGGCTAGTATTTTCGACTTTACAGGAGTGCTCCATCGACCCGTAAGGACGGTGCCGCCGGAGATGGCCGAAAGCTACGCAATGTGGGCCGCCTGGGCAAGTGTTGGGGACGCGATGAGAGAAGTCATGGATGAGTATCCACCTGAGCGGCTGCTAGCCGAGGACATGAGAGAGGCCAGTGCAGATTGAGGCAGGAGCGTCCAGATGACACATCTCCCGAAGAGCCGGGGGATTCCTCGGCTGAATTAAGCGAAGCGGGCGAGCGCCCTCAGACAACTGACTCTACTGAACAGGCGTCGCTAACAGTTAGGGCAAGATGGCGTGGCCCCCTGCCTCCACCAAGTCAATTAGTAGCCTACAATGATGCGCTTCCAGATGCCGCGGAGCGCATCCTCACAATGACTGAGAGATCTCACGCGCATCATCTCCAGATTCAAGACAAGCTCGTAGATAACAGCTATAAGCTAGCTCGCAATGGGCAATTCTTAGGGCTATTGGTTGCGATTATCATTCTAGCCTTCGCCGCATTCGTCGGGTATCTGGGTTCAACTAACGTGGCGGGCCTCATCGCGGTGTTGGACGTCGCCGCAGTCACGGCGGTCTTTGTCTATAGCGGGATGGGTCATCAATCAAAGGCCGACACTGTCAACGACCACCTTGAGGACGACCACTGACCTAACCAGATTTGGCAGTATATTCACGCTTCCCCAGTGAGCGTATCGTCTGACCGATGCCTCCGGAAACGGGGGCGTCTCTCTTATGGGGAGTTCACACTTAGCCCATTGACCGAGGAAGGTCTGATGCGCCGACCTCCAGGTCCTGCGCTTCCGCGGGAATATCGAAAGGGGGCGGCCGTGAGGCCGCCCCCTGTTCTTGTGATTGAGTCCTGGAAGCTACCTCGGCAACCCCAGCCCTCGCTGCGCGATGATGTTGGGGCCGAGGGCCAGTCCGCCGCCGCCGCCGAAGCCTGTGGTCATGGACAGCGCGTAGTTTGTGCCGTACTTGCCGTTGCCGGGCGCGCGGCTCTCACCCTTCAGAAGGGCCCTATACGGGCCGATGGCCTTGGCCAGCGCAGGCCAGAAGGTGAACTTGGCCGTCGCGAGCGCGCGGTATCCGGAGATTGCGCCCTCCGCCTGCGGCACTTCTCCGTTGGCCTGCATCCACGCGACGCGGTAGGCCAGCATCCGATCGGCCTCCAGCGTGATCCTCGCATCGGCGAGGACATGGCGAATGATGTCATCCTTAAGCGGCGACTCGCCATTGAACGTCACGCCACGCATCTCCTCTATGTAGCGATCAAGCACACCAATCAGGCGGGCTGCGCCGTCGATACCGGTACGCTCGAAGTTGAGCGTCGTCATCGCCGCGTACCAGCCTCGGTTCACTTCACCGATGATCTGATGCCGGGGCACGCGCACTTCGTCCATGAAGACTTCATTCCAGCGACGCCGCCCGAGCATGTCATAGAGCGGCCGCAGCGTGATGCCGGGCATCTGGTTGCCCTCATCGTCTTTGAGTTGCATAGCAAGGTACGTGATGCCGCGATGCTTGGGCGCCTCGGGGTCCGTACGCACCAGCACGTGGTACCAGTTGGCGAAATGAGAGCCGGACGACCATATCTTCTGGCCGGTGACGACAAAATCATCGCCGTCCTCCACTCCGCGTGTGGACAGCGAGGCGAGGTCCGTGCCGGCGTTCGGCTCAGAGAATCCCTGCGCCCAGTTGACGGTGTTGTCGCGCATGCCGGAGAGGAAGTTTTCCTTCATCCAGTCCGTGCCATGAATCATGATTGCGCCCGCGACGTTGGCCTGCGGCTGCGAGGCGGGGGCGTTGTGATAGGCCAACTCCTCTGAGTAGACGAGCTGACGGGAGATGGGGGCGTCCTGCCCGCCGTATTCCTCCGGCCAGGCCATCAGCCAATACCCGCGATCTATGAGCTTCTGTTGGAATTCCTGAGCGTGGTCGCGCGCGCCGGGGTTATCAAAGTCGTACGACCACACGTTCATCGCGTAGGCATCGTAGTCCTTGGGATCCCACTCTTTTGCGAGGAACTGTCGCAGTTCGGCCCGGAAGGCCTCATCAGCGACATTCGTTGAGAAATCCATCCTGCCTCCCCTTCATCGTTGAACGATGATTTCGCGAGTCCGTCTTGATTACGGCTTCACATTCATGCGCGCAATGTAGCACTGCACGGATGCGGCGTAAAGGCGGGGCGAGGAGACTCGGGCAGTGTGGAGGCCGGTTCGCTAGGACGTTGCGCCGATTATTGTGCCCATGACGGTGAATGTGACGACGTGATAGCCGGCGTTGATGACAAAGAGCGTGGGCGACTTTTTCTCAAATAGGTAGGTGACGGCAAATGCGGCAGCGACGAACGCAGCGCCGACGGACAGGCCGACACGCAGTCCCTCAAGAATTGAGGAGTCGTCGCCGATAATCAGCGAGAGCACGTAGCTGGCGATGAGCAGCATGACGAATGAGCCGCCAAACATGCGGATCAGGTTGCCCTGATTGTCCTCATCCGTGAAGCCGTTCTCCCGCATCCACGGCTTGGCGAAGAGGATCGGCGAGTACCACGCTGCGCCGATGACGAACGCGACGATTGTCGCGGCGATGATGCCGATGTAGTTCAGGTCTGTATTGAAATCCATTGTGCTTGCGTCCCTCTCCTCGCGCACAGTCTATACGATGGCGGGAGAGCGATGCTGTGGCGGCCGCCCGGCCCGTTCCTAGGCGGCTATCTGGTCGTCAGGCGGGGGTTGGATGTTGAAGTCTTGGTTGAAGGAGTGGAACCTTATGACAGAAGCCTCTCCATACCTCATTCCTTCGCTATTCTCAAAAAGACCCGTGCTGTGAATCATTCGCATGAGACTGTCATGAACGCCAATCCAAAATGTGTAGCCATACTGTTGGCCGCCGAATATGACTTGCATCTCCAGACGATACACATCTACACCATCCAGAACGTCAATGCCCTCAATTGAGGAGTCCGCTAGCGCTTCAGGCGTAACATTTTCCCAGACGGTGGAGTGTAATGACTCCTCCAGGTCAGTCCATTTTCGGACTGCCCTGTCGCGGTATATGACCTCTCTCCAGCTCTCATTCTCAAAATTCTTCAGGTAGCGTGCGCCACCGGTCTTAATGGCGCTCTCAAGAAAAACGTTTAAACGATATCGTGCTGTTGATATAATTGTACGGTGCTTCTCCGCACTCTCAAATTCAGATTTCGCCCAGAAGCATTCTGCACCCTTGAATGGGGAACCGGCCAAATGGCTGGCTGAGAACTCAGTCCCATAACTTTCATATGCATATGAAGCTAACCTATTCATGGCTTCATCTGACAATTCACGCAAGTCCGATGGCCGGACGTCAATTGCTTGCGGCTGTGTAGCTGCGGCAGGTGGACGCTCAAAGTCAAGAATCTTGATGCACTGTGGCCATGGAGACAGAAACTGTCCGGGCATTCCGGGCTGAGGGTCCGCATCAATTGTCGAGAGTTCCTCTGCCGAAATGATCTCAGCGGTGTTCCCAGGCGGGGTTTCACTTGAATCGACGCTGTGGCCAAGACCACCCAGGACTAGCACACTGCCATCGGAAAGCAGCGTTGTAGAGTGTCCAAACCTGGGCTCCTTGAGTTCAGGGCCTCTGGCCCACGCCATTGTTGACGGGTCAAAGATTTCCGTTCGCCCTGAGGGATAGGTTCGATATCTCAGAGAGCGATCTGTACCCCCCGACAACATGAGTCTACCGTCCAACAATTCAGTTATTTCGCCTGACAATGGCAGCAGCCTTGGGCTATAACTGTATGTCCATGACCGCGTGTTCAGGTCAAGTACGTCGACAGAATAGTCATAGAAGATATAGAGCCTGTTATCGGACCCCAAATGCGCGTTTTGCGGACTATAGCTATAGCTGTTGACTTCTTCGACTGTTGTCCACGTGTCGTCAAGAACATCATAGAGTTCGATGAGGGTAATATCCTCCTGATCGCCTATGTCTCCCTCGCGCACCATTATGGCGTTACCGTCTGACGTGGGAAGAAGCCAGGGCTCTGAGAAAATCTGAAGGTACTCGCCGAAGGTTGTCTCCGGTTCTGCTCCTATCGATCGCCTCTTCTCCCACGTACCAGTCTCCGGGTCAAAAATTTCGACATCAGTCGAGAACTCTGAGCCTTCAGTCTCATCGACAGGTCTTTCCTGTAGGCCGCCCACGCTTAGGACACGGCCATCGCTGAGAAGAGCGAGCGTGGGTACTGACCGTAGGGCGGTCGGCGGCGTAATTTCCTCAAAGGAGAGCGTATAGGGGTCAAATATCATCGCGTATGTAGTGCGATTGCGCCAAGGCGAATCCCCGTCCAAGCCTACAAACAGCAGAGCACCGCCATCCAGTGCGACGACGGAAGCTCGCAGGCGTGACCTTTCCGGCACAATTAAGTTGCGCCATTCGTCCAATACCGGATGGTAAATGTCTATTGTTCTGTGCAGACCGCCACGATACTCAAAAAATTCGGCTAATCCTTGGATTCCACCGCCAAGAACTACGCGCCCATCGCTGAGGGTGGAGGAAATATGTCCATATCGGAATAAAGGAACATGGTCGACGGAAATGTCAGGTGAATCGGGACCATTCGTCGAATTGGGCGGGGGGCAAGGTGGTCGTGACAGAACAGTGAGGTCTTCAGATTGCCCGTCAGAAGGCGGATAGCGTGTGGAAGTAGCCGAAACGGCAGGAACAGGTGTCAGAGTCGCAACAGGGATGGAAGTACTGGTGGGCACCGGCGATTGTGTGGCTGCCGGAGAAGGTGTGGCGGTGATAACGGTTGTTGCCGGAGTGGCTTGCCTCACTCTGCGTTCTCCTGTAGATGGCGTCGGCTCTTCATTGCTGCAAGCGGCAATCAGGCAGCCAACTACGACCATAGCAAGGAGAACAAGGACAGCCCGTGCTGAGGGGAAGCTCCGCGCCAGCCATCCGACATTGGTCAGATCCATCGGCGACGGTCCTCCCCATTCCTGCCACTCGCGGGTTTCTCGGGCTCGGGTGGCACTATTCACACCAGTATATGAATGGGGATGGACAGTGGGAAATTGGGGCGTTTGGCAGGATGCGTCGCGGGGCGTCTAACCATCCTAGTCGGCTATCTGGTCGTCGGGCGGGGGTTGGATGTTGAAGTCTTGGTTGAAGGAGTGGAATTCGATTACTCGGAATGTGCGTTCAATCGAATCAATGTAATCTCTCCCAACGCTTGTCGTTGTCGCCACTCTCCTAAGGAGAAAATCTCCAGCCCCAATCCATAGGGATACCCCGTCCACATTTTCCTCGTCATCACCAGCGGGTCGAGTGGAGAGGTGATAGACGTCAACACCGTCCAGGATTTCAAGTCCCACCACTTGTAGGGTTATCTCGGATGGGGAAATATCCTCTCGCAGTATCTCTGCGTGTGGCCAGGAGAACGGTTCATTCGTCTCATAGTCATCTCGCTCCCATTCTGCCTCCGGTTGAGGGAGCCTGAACACATTGCTATCCACAATGATGGTTGCCATGTGAGACCTGAGCTTGCTACTCGAGAAATAAATCTCTCGGCTGTTAAGCTGGTTCGGTTTCATCAATTGGGTCAGTATTAGATCACAGCCGAGGCTGTTTTGACTAAGCCCACCCCAACTTAGCATGGACTCTGAATATGAGTAAGTAACATCAACAGTCTCGTACGATTTCATTGCCTCCATGGCTAGGGTCGAGTTGGCCACAATCTGCTCTGCAGAGTCAGTCAAGTAGAGGTCCCAGTATTCTATTGTCGATGGCGCTAAGGGTACTGTTTCCGCAGCATCGAGACAGGTATTCCATCCCGAAACTTCCGGGCGGGCAATCTCTTCAGGAGTCAGCGGAGCTTCTATCGAGAACTCCTCGCCATAAGAGTGGTAGTCAGAAACCCAGATTTGCCATCGCTTCGATCCATCGCCAAAGGGATCCGCTAGCCAGTCCGAGCGTATTCGTCGCGGCAAAAGATCGTCGACACCTATCCAAAACGTCTCGACCCCGCCAATATCCTCGTATTGGGCGGATATGTTCGCAATTCGATAAACTTCCACTCCATCCAACATCTCAATTCCTAACACGTCATAATCGTCGTACCCCACACCGAAACGCCTGCTCAAAAGAGAGGAGTGTGGCAATGTGTATGTCGTCGGGGTGACTTCGATATAGTTCCACGTATCCCAACTGATATGGCGATCAAATTTCTGCAGGCCAATGACTACACCGAAAGACTCACTCACGAGTTCCGAGTCGTGGAAACTATAGCCATGGGAAGCGGCGCGAGCCGGCGCCGCATACTGACTTTCAGTGTATCTGCAATGTGGTTGGTTGAGTTGTGTCCCCTCCTCGCTGCTTTCCAGACCAAATCCGACCAACGTAAATGTATTGGCGAGTGAAGAAACTTCTTCCAGGGCGTCCACCGACTGCTGTAGAAGAATCCTGGCAGGCTCAATATCAGCCGCAGGTTGCCTTGAATCATCGGGGAGTGGTTCCAAGTCAATTGATTCTAGGCACGTCTGCCACCTATCCGGCTCCGGCTCAACAGGGATGGATGTGCTTGTGGGCGTCGGCTCAGGTGTCCTTGTGGGTACTGGCGTCGGCGAAGGAATCTGTGTGGCAGTTGGCGTTGGAAGCTCAACGGTAACTGTCGGAGCAGTCGGCGGCGCGTCTCCCTCTTGATACAAGGGCGGTTCTTCCTCGCTAGTGCAGGCTACAAAAACCAGCGTGAGCGCAACAGCGACGACAATCAGCCCAGCGCGCAGCGCCTGCACCCTACTCAAGAATCTTCGTAGCCCTGATCTTCGCGCTAACATCACCACCGGGTCGCACCGCTCTCTGCCCGTTCATACCGTCTATTCGGTCAAGCATATGGACGGCATGCCCAAAGGGCAAACAAAGTCCCCGCATCCTGAATCGGATGCGGGGACTTTGGGTTCGCAATGGTTGTCGGAGGTGTTAGCGAGGCAGGCCGAGGCCGCGTTGGGCGATGATGTTGGGGCCTAGCAGGATGCCGCCGCCGCCGCCGAATCCCAATGAAAGGGAGATGGCGTTGTATGCGCCGTAGTAGCCGTTGTGGGGCGCCCTGCCCTCGCCTCGGTTCAGGATGCCGTAGTCGCCAAAGATCTTGGCGAGTGTCGGCCAGAAGTGGAACTTGGCAGTTACCTGGTTACGGTAGCCGGAGATTGCGCCCTCATGCTGCGGCACGTCGCCGCGCGCCTGCATCCATGCGACGCGGTTTGCGAGCTGGCGGTCGGCCTCAATGGTGACACGCAGATCGGCGAGCTTGTGCCGGACGAGCGGATCGTCAAGGATGGGCTGGCCGTTGAACTTGGATTCCTTGAGCAGGTCGATGAATCGCTCAAGGATGCCGATGTGGCGGACGGGGCCTTCGGTGCCTGTTCGCTCAAAATTGAGGGTGGTCATGGCTGCGTACCAGCCGCGATTGACCTCACCGAGGACGTACTTCTTGGGGACGCGGACGCCGTCCATGAAGACCTCGCACCAGCGCCATCGACCCATCATGTCGTAAAGGGGGCGCAGTGTCAGGCCGTCCGGGCGAGTGCCCTCCTGATCCTTGAGGTTCATGAGAAGGTATGTGATCCCCCGGTGCTTGGGGGCCTCGGGGTCAGTTCGCACAAGGACGTGGTACCAGTCGGCAAGGTGCGCGCCGGACGACCATATCTTTTGGCCGGTGATGACGAAATCGTCGCCGTCCTCAACCGCTCGGGTCTGGAGTGAGGCGAGGTCCGTGCCGGCATTCGGCTCAGAGAAGCCCTGCGCCCACTCGATGTCGCCGTTGGCCATCTGGGGCAGGAACTCCTGCTTCACCTCATCAGAGGCGTGGTACATGAGCGCGCCGGTAATGTTTCCGGCAGGCGAGCCGGAGGGGGCGTTGGCGTAGGCCAACTCCTCCTTGTAGATGAATTGCTTGTTGACAGGGTAGTCCGTGCCGCCGAACTCCTTGGGCCAGGACATGGTGTACCAGCCCTTGTCGACAAGTTTCTTCACGAATTCCTTGTCGTTGTCGCGGGACTCCTGCATATCAAAGTCCCAGGAACGGACGGCCATGCTGTGGCCATCAAAGCCCTTGTCGTCCCAGTTGCTATTGACGAAGTTACGCACTTCTGCGCGAAATGCCTGATCATCGGAATTCTCTCGATAGTCCATCGGAGCGCCCTCCTGCCCCTTGCATCGCCTGCGCGATGGTAGCCAACGACGCGAATCGTCGGCCTTTTCATTCACGAAACTACGGGAACTCTAGCACCGTGCGGATGTGGGGTAAAGGGGCGCGGAGGGGTTAGCGCGCGGGACTGGGCAGCCCAACCTCAACCTCGATCATTTCGACGTGGAGGTCGTCTTCGTTGAAGGCGCGGTCTTCCTCTGTTTCGCCGTCAAGTTCGTAGCTCATGAGCTCCCGAAACCACTCGGTTGCTTCTGCCAACGTGGACATCTTCGGCTCGGGAACAACTCCGGTGTCTTCGAGCTCGCCTTCCAGGCACAAGTCCATGCATTCTCGAATCATCGCGTGGGCGTCCTCAATATCATTTCCAGAGGTAGCGCATGACGGAATGTCCGGCGTGAAAACAGCTATGCCACCCGGACCGTCTTCGTCCACAAAAAGGCACAGGTAAGTCTTCTTCATCACCACCTCATCCGAAGGCTTGCTTGCTGCATTATACTTGCCCACGTCCTCTTTGGCACGACTGTGCTGCCCCGACCGGAAATGGTAACGGCGCCACGTTTGACGGAATGCTTATAGTGCCGATGGCTTCCATTCTGCCGGACAAAATACCAGCCGTCCCGCTCGACGGTCCGGATTGCGTCCCTATAGGTCTTGGACACGCTAGTCGCGGCGGAGGGTGAAACGAAGGATGGATGCTTAGCGAGTGGCGGGATTGGGCAAGTTGGCTTCGACTTCGATCATTTCAGCATGGAAGGGCGACGAAAGGCCGATCTTCTCTAGTTCTTCAGACGGGTAATCTTCCATCTGCCACTGAACCGAGGCCAACGCATCTTCCAGGGTCATCTTTCCTTCGGGAATGGGGTCGCCGTCCTCGGCAGCACATTCCAACCACAGGGCCATGGCTTCCTTTACCATGTTGCGCCCATGCGCAAGGTCATCGCCCGCGCTGAAGCAGCCGGGCAGCTCCGGCACTTGTATCCCGTAACCGTCCTGTCCCTTCTCAAAGACGACCGCGTACGTGAGCCTCATCACCACCTCACATCGAGCCCTGCCTGCGTCATTATATTCTTCCACGTGCCCGGAGGGACGATCTTGTTGCCTTGCCCTGCTATCGTGACATGTCCTGGCTTCACCGGGTGGTGAAAGATGCGATGGCTTCCGTTCTGCTGAACGAAGTACCAGCCGTCTCTTTCCACCGCGCGGATTGCGTCCCTATAGGTCTTGGACACGCTAGTCGTGGTGGAGGGGGGAAATGGTGGTGTGGGGGTTGGTGGCGCATTCGAATTGCAGATGCCAGCGGGCCCGCGCCTCCCAGTAGGCGGCGCGGTTCAGCGCATCGCGACGCTGTTCCTGTGTCCAGCCGGCGTAATCGAATGACGTGACGTCCTCCGGGCCGTCCCTGAACCATTCCTGCCGCGCCCACCATTCAAGCGGCGTCGACGTGCCGCGCTCGTTCTGACCGGTAAGAGCGCGATTGCAGTCCGGGCACGCCTCCACCAGGTTGGCGAGATGGTCGCACCCGCCCCGATCAAGCGGGATGACGTGCTCCCACATCGGTTGGCGTTCCTCGTCATCAAACGGATCCGCGCAATACGCGCACTGCGTCCACTGGCGTTCCATCATGGCGGTTTTCCTCTCTTAGTTGCGATAATTCACCCAGCTATTGATGAGACCCCTGAGAATTCCGTTTGCATGAGAATGGTCTGGAATCTCGTACTATCTTTCACAGGTTACGCTATCGATAGTCATTCAAGAGTTGAAATGGCCGAATAGGCGTTGCAGCCAAGAACGCTTAGCTTCGCGTGAGTGCTTTCTGCCGTACACCGCACGCAATAGGGGAATTATTATCTCTCCCCAAGTAGAGGACCTCGCCATTTTTTCGATCTCATGTAGTTCGGACTTGTCTTCCCCAAATAGGATCGAACTATCGTGCCACCGCCGGATCTCCCAATAATATCCGCCCTGAACATGCACATAAACTTCATACCACAACTCTGGTGGAGGTTTCCCTGGGATTTCTTCATCCACCCAGTACATGCCCAATTCCAGAGCTTGTCTGCCAAGAACAAGGCCAGCCATCTCTGTCACGATTGCGAGCCTCTCAGACTCTATTCGGTGACCGATAGTGCCAATAAGGTTCGCTCTGTATCCTTCGTCGCTCGCAGCCCTAAGGGCAGCGCTCTTGGTTGCTTCAACCACCTCTTCAATCGAGTTAGAGTATTGAGCGGCCTGAAAAGCTGCTTCGAATACCGCTTGCCAAAGGCCGTCGGGATTTCCGGCAGCACCGTTAAGACGGCGTGTCAGATCATCGTCGCTGCCTGCCCGGATTTCGAAGGCAGCTGCAAATGCGACCTCACCTACAGCACTTGCTGCGACTGACTCATGTTCTCTTGTCATTGCTCGCAGGCCGAAAGTTCACTGGTGACGCAAGTCGATGCCATTGAGGATTTCCATCAACCAATTCAAAAAGCTCACATTCTATCTGTCAGCCTAGTTGCCATATCCTGAGGCATTTGCGTAATCGCTTTCCCCTACCTCGGCAGTCCCAAACCCCTCTGCGCGATTATGTTGCGCTGGATCTCCTTTGCGCCGCCGCCGAATGTTCGGCCTGTCGAGAGGTAGTGGTTTGAGCCGACGTAGCCGCCCATGGGTGTCCATCGCTCCGGGCCGCCGGGGGTGATGGTTCCCAGGTCCTGCATCAGGCGGGAGGCCGTGCGGAAGACGCGCTGCGTGGCTTCTCCGGCCCAGACACGGGCGAGTGAGCCCTCTGCCTGCGGCATCAGTCCCTTTGTCTGCATCCACGCGACACGGTACGCCAGCATCCGCCCCAGCTCGATGTAAATGCGCAGGTCTGCCATCTCATTGCGCACGATGGGATTGGCGGTGAACGGCTCGCCATTCATGTTCGTCGTCCGTAGATAGTCGAGGATCTTTTCCCATTCCCTCAAGAGGGAGGCGGGGATGTCCACAGAGGCGCGTTCGAACGAGAGGGTCGTCATGGCCGCGTACCAGCCGCGGTTGAGTTCGCCGACCAGGTTGCGGGCAGGGATGCGCACGTCCTGAAGGAACCACTCCGACCATCGGCGACGGCCAAGCATGTCGTATAGGGGCCGCAGGGAGATGCCTTCACTCTCCATGTCGATGATGAAGTACGAGATGCCGCGATGCTTGGCGGCGTCCGGGTCCGTCCTCACAAGGATGTGGCCCCACTTGGCGCGCGGGTGATGGGCCGTGGATGTCCAGATCTTCTGGCCGTTGACGACGAAATCGTCCCCGTCAGCGACGGCGCGGGTGGTCAGCGAGCCGAGGTCGGAGCCGGCGTTTGGCTCAGAGAAGCCCTGCGCAAACTCAAACTCTGCGTTCGCGAGGCGCGGGATGAAGTATTCTTTCTGCCAATCCTGCCCGTGGATCATCAGGAGTGGGGCGACGAGTCCGCCGCCGAGAGCGGCCGGCGCGCCCTGGTAGGCCATCTCCTCGCGGTAGACGAGTTGGCGCTCGATGCCGGCATCCTGACCGCCGAATTCCTTTGGCCAGTGCATTGTGTACCAGCCTTGCTTGACCAACTTCTGCTCAAATTGATGCTGGAGTTCCAGCGCCTCATTGTCGTCAAGGTGATAGGACGTATTCATCGTGGAGGTCAGGTCATAACCGTGATCGTCCCACTCTCGCCGGACGAACTCACGAACCTCCTGCCGGAAGGCTTCATCTTCAACAGAAAATCGAAAATCCATGTCACACTCTCCCCTAGGCCCGCCGTCGCCGCGCGACGGTACGCGGTCATGATACCGCGCTATGGGGTCTTTTGGCGCACGGGAAGGTTGCCCACTTCAGAGGCGGGCGTGTGTTAGCTAGCCGGGGAATGGATCGTTTACGCTCCTTGCCGCCTGCAACTCGGTGAGCGATGCATCAGCGAATGATTTCCCTTCCCACAGGCTCCTGATGTATGCGAGCACGTCGACAATCTCTAGTTGAGACAGCTTGTCTCCAAAGGAGGGCATCCCGCTCTTGAAGTTTGGCTGGCTCGGAATCGCGCCACCGTCCCTCACGATCCGATAAAGGACGCCATCGGAGTGATGCCAGGTGTGCCCATCGCCGTTCAGGGGCGGCGGATTCAGTGTGCCGTCCGCATTACTGCTCTGCCAATCAGGGTGTCCCTGTCCTGCGTCGCCATGACAGACCGCGCAGTTCTCCGCGAACGTTGTCATCCCTGCGGCAATACCAGACGCGGAAGGCGCTTCCGGAGTCTCTTCTTCGGTACTCGCCACAAAGCCGGGGGAGCAGCCAATGCCGCCAATGACGAGAAGAACCGCCAGGGCAGCCGCAACCGCGAACACCATCGCGGAGATTCTGACTCTTCCTGCCACCAGGCCAGGACGGCTAGCTATCAATCAGGCCCTCCAGAGGCTGGGTCCGCGCTGCATTGGGGAGACCCGTCAACATCTTGGCGCGAGGCAATGACATGCCTTCCAGGGGAACGTCAATCAGGACCGGCGCATTGCGGGCCAAGGCCTCCGGTAACAGCGTTGCAAGCTCAGAAGGGTTATTCGCCCTCATGCCGACTGCGCCAAAACATTCAGCGAAACGAACAATGTCGGGGTTAGCGAGGTCCGTGCCATATGAGCCTCCAAAGGATTCTTCGAGATTGCGGGCAACGTTTCCGTAGGCATCATCTCGAACGATAATCGTAACGACGTTGATGCCAGATTGTACTGCGGTGGAGAGTTCAGTCGCGTTGAACATGAATCCGCCGTCACCGGATACCGCCACGACGGGCATATCAGGACGCGCCACCTTGACGCCAAGGGCGGCGGGAAAGGCGAAGCCCAGGTTGAATGAATAGCCGGAGTCGATGAAGGTCTTGGGACGCTCAACCCTGTAGTGCGTTCGTGAGTAATATCCGAACTGCGTGACGTCCCACGTGATAATCGTCTCTTCCGGCAAGCTGTTCCACATGGTTTCGAGAATTGGATACTGCGGTTCTTGTTCTCGTTTGTCATAGTACGCGATGAGTCGGCGCGCGGGCCGAAACAGGAGCCATAGGACAACGGATGCCTGTCCGGGATTGTCCCCTTGCCGCCGCTTGACGTGATGACTGGTATATTCGTGGCCTCTGCGAGCCTGACGAGAGACTCTTCCGCGTTCGATTGGGCCACACCGCCGCCGGCATAGATAAAAGGCAGGCGTGATTCCATGATGAGCTCGACGGCGCGGCGAAGGTCATTCGGGCTTGGCACGATGCGCGACACCGGGGCGGGTTCACGCAGCTGAACCTCCTCGCGCTCAACGCCGGTTTCCGGCGGCAGCTCGATAAGCACGGGACGCGGGCGGCCCGTTCGCATCTGCCGGAACGCATCCGTCACGGCGTCCGGCGCTTCGCGCGGTCGCAGGATTTGTCGTCGCCACTTGGTAACGGGGCGTACTACCTCAGCCTGATCCAACACTTCATGGACCGCGCCGACTCCTTTACCAATCTGTGCCCGAGGGATTTGCCCAACGATTGCAAGAACCGGCGATGATCGGGCGTACGCGCTGGCGATTCCTGAGGCGGCATTGTACAGCCCTGCGCCAGGCGCCAGGAGCATGACACCCGGCTTGCCGGACACCATCGCGTAGCCGTCCGCCATGTGCGCCGCGCCCTGTTCATGCCGCGTCTGGATCAATTTGATGGAGGGTTCATCCCGCAGGGCGGCGATGATCCCGGACAAATGGATGCCGGGAATGCCGAATACGACCTCCACACCCTCTCTCACGAGGGATGCGACCAGCGCCTCGCCGCCGCTCATTCGAACCATGAGAACTGTTTCTCCGGAGTCCTTGCGTGTCGTCGAATCTGTTTTGTCGCTGATTGTGTTCAGTTTGAGACCGACAGAAAAACTCTGCGCGCAGTACACGTTCAGCGTCAAAACAAGAGAGGCGGGGCGGCAACCGCCACCCCGCCTCTAAAAGGCGTACGTAGTGAGTGGAGCTAGCGCGGCAGTCCGAGTCCCCGCTGGGCAATGAGGCCGGGGGCGAGCAGGATTCCGCCACCGCCGGCGTAGCCGGTCACCATGGACAGCGCGTAATTCGTGCCATACATGCCGTTGTCCGGCGAGCGCTTTTCGCCCTGCAGGAGCGCGCGGTACGGCCCCATGATCTGCCCAAGCGTCGGCCAGAAGTTGAACTTGGCCATCATCGAGGAATACAGGTTCGCGATAAGACTCTCGGTTTGCGGAACCTCACCTTGGGATTGCATCCAAATCAGCCGTAGCGAGAGCATTCGGCCGGTTTCGACGCGGATGCGGAGATCGGCCAGCTTATGCCTAACGAGCGGGTCACTGAGGATCGGCTCGCCGTTGAACTTCAGGTTTCGGGCCATCTCAGTGAACTTGTCCAGCACCGCAACAAACCGTGCGCCGGTTCCGCCCGCGCGCTCAAAGTTCAACGTGGTCATCGCGGCGTACCATCCGCGGTTGACCTCACCGATGACCTGGCGCTTGGGCACGCGCACCTCATCCATGAAGACCTCATTCCAGCGGCGACGGCCAAACATGTCATACAGCGGGCGGAGGGTGATGCCGGGCATCTGCTTATCGTCATCGTCCTTGAGTTGCATGATCAGGTATGTGATACCTCGATGCTTCGGGGCGGAGGGATCCGTGCGGGTCAGCACGTGGTACCAGTTGGCGTAGTGGGAACCGGAAGACCAAATCTTCTGGCCAGTGACGACGAAATCATCGCCATCTTCGACGGCTCGCGTTGAGAGGCTGGCGAGGTCCGTGCCGGCGTTGGGCTCAGAGAAACCCTGCGCCCAATCAATGTCGTTGCTCGCCATTTTGGGGAGGAACTCGTTCTTGATGGACTCATCGGCGTGGTACATCATCGCGCCGGTGATGTTGGCGCTGGGACTGCCCTGCGGAGCGCCGGCGTAGGCCAGCTCATCGGCGTAAATGACCTGCCGCGCCAAGGGCGCGCCCTGCCCGCCAAACTCCTCCGGCCACGCCATCGTCCAATAGCCCTTCTCGACGAGCTTCCTTTGGAAAGCCTTGGCATCGGCACGGTAGTCTGCGCTGTCAAAGTCGTAGCCGAAGACGTTTAGATCGGTGTTGTAGTCCTTGGGATCCCATTCCCGTCGGACGAACTCCCTGACTTCCTGTCGGAACGCCTCATCTTCAGGCGCAAATGTGAAATCCATTGTCTGATTCCTCCCTAGAGTCGCCGCACGAATGCGCGCTTCTGACTCTCGGCCGCTATGGCGGCCAAATACTCACTTTGGATTGCCGTCAGCATACCACGCACGGGGTGATTGTAGTCCGAAATACAGCGGCGACCCGTCCTTGATAGGGGCTATTTGGAGCCGTTGGGGCCGGCAAGAAGAGTCTCAACTTTGTCCACGAATTGGGAGACCTGTTCAAGGCTTTCTCTTACCCTGGCGCTGCGGAATCTGCCCTCATAGAAGTTGGTGTGCAGCAGATTGGCTACGCCAAACAGCGGAAGGAGGGAGGCATCTTTAGATTCTTCCACGAGATCATCCACAACTGAGTAAAGCAGGTGATGGCGATTATGCTCCAGACCTCGCGCCTCGGCAGCAGCCTTGACCATCTGCGCCGCCGCGCCCCAGCCTTTCTCGGAAGCCTGCCGAAGGTCGTCATGCGCCAGTTCCTCAAACGCCTGATTGAGGAATTGATGCCCCTGCTCTAAGTAATCGTTACCGTTCACCATGAGATCAGTATAGGCCGCCAAGCCGGAGTGAGGCACATCGCCCCATTCCTAAGATGAGCCCGGAACACGATGCGGAAAACTAGCGCGGAAGACCAAGGGCGCGCTGGGCGATGATGTTCTTCTGCACCTCGCGGGTGCCGCCGCCGATGCTCAGGCCCGTTGCAAGGATCGAGTTCACGCCCATGAACCGGCCGGCGGGCGCCCACTTATCCTCGGGCCGCAGTTGGCCGTAGTCCTCAAGGATGGACGCGATGCCACGGTAGATGCCCTGATGCAGCACGTCACCCCAGAGCTTGGTCTGGGAGGATTCCTTGACGGGAATCTCACCGCGTGTCTGCATCCATGCAACACGGTAGGAGATCATCCGCGCGACCTCAATCTGGAGGCGCATGTCGGCGATCTGATGCCGAACGCGGGCATCATCAAGCAGTGGCTGCCCATTCATCTTCGTTTCGCGAGCGAAATCGATGAACTCTTCTACTGTCCGCAGCATTCGCGCCGGGCCGCCAATGTTGGATCGCTCAAAGGAAAGGTGTGTCATGGTGGCGTACCAACCGCGGTTGACCTCGCCTACCATATTGCGCTTGGGGACGCGCACCTCGTCCATGAAGACTTCACTCCATCGGCGGCGGCCAAGCATGTCATACAGAGGGCGGAGAATAATGCCGGGCGACTTCATATCGATAATCAGGTACGTCAGGCCGCGGTGCTTGGCGGCGCCGGGGTCTGTGCGAACAAGAGCTTGCCCGTAGTCGGCCATCTCCGCCATCGAGGTCCAGATCTTCTGACCGGTGACGATGAAGTCGTCACCGTCCTCTACTGCTCGCGTCTGCACACTGGCGAGATCGGAGCCCGCGCCGGGCTCCGAGAGGAGGCGGCAGAACTCGATCTCCGCCGTCGCGTAGTGCGGCAGCAACTCGTCCCGATGCCACTCGTTGCCGTGATACATGAGGACGGGGCCGACGAGGTCACTTGCGCCGGAGGCCGGCGCGCCCCAGTAGGCCATTTCCTCGCGGTAGACCAATTGGCGGGAGATGGGCGCGCCCTGCCCGCCAAACTCCTCGGGCCAGTGGAGGGTCCACCAACCCTTGTCGGCTAGCTTAAGCTGCCATTCCTTGACGAGGTCTATTGCCTCATGTGTGTGGAGATCGTAGGAAGCGATGGACGCCCCGACGGAATCGTAGCCCTTTGCATCCCACTCGGTGGTGACAAAGTTGCGCACCTCCTGCCGGAACGACTCATCGTCTTGTGAGAATCGAAAGTCCATGATGCTTCTCCCCGGTTAGCCCGGCCTTTGTTCCCAACTCGCCAATCGTAAACGAGCCACGAAGATAATGCCGGTCTTTCCGGCTCATGCGCGACTCTGTTCAAGAACTTTGTTAAAGAGAAACCGAGAGGCAGGTCACCGTGCGCAGGATGCCGCCGATGGTGTGAATCCTGCTTGCAACGAGGCTGCCGATCGTGTTCAGGTCTTCCGCCTCGATGGTTGCGATAACGTCGTACGGCCCTGTGACCGCGTCGACGGATGTCATTTCCGGAACTTTCTTGAGCTCATTCACAACTTCCTGAGTTTTCCCAACGGATGTCTCTACCAAAATGAATGCGCGTGTTGCCACATTTACCCCCAGATAATTTAGCCCGCCAAGCCGGTCAAAGGCGGCTCATTTTAGGCGCGTGCGAGGAACGGTGTCAATCAGGCCTGCTGCTGAAAATCGATCGGTGAAGGGCTGAAGCAAGGTTCTGCAGACCCCACTTTCTGCACAAGCGTGCTGCAACCATGCTTGTCTCCTGCCTGCAGGAAAGATGCTATCGCGGTCAACCATTGGCAAAGTACGACTTTATTTTCGTGGACGAATCCGGTGATCCGGGCTACGCGGTAGACCCCGCTTCAGGGGAGTTGCTCAGCAGCCCAGGTTAAGTCTTGGCGGCGTTTCACGTCACTGATGATTCTTACAGCAAGGTCATTGGTCATCTGGCGGCATTCAGGTATCTGCGGGGCCTTTCAAGGGAGTTGAAGATACCCGTAGGTAAGCCGGACTTTCAGCGGCTTATGGAGCCAATCCAAACGACGGTGGATTCCGACACCAGCGTTACCGCGTTAGTTGTTTATCTAGACAAGGTAAGGTACACGGGGCCATACCTGAATCCTAGTGGATCCCGCGGCAGTGACGCACATGCCTTCAGGAATTTCGTGCTCCGCTGCTTGTTGGAGCACCAACTTACGAAATTCGACTTGGCTTCCAGCCATTGAGATTTAGTTCTTGACCGAGTTGAGATGAGTGTCCGTCAGCAGATGGATTTGCGCTCATACCTTTCAGGCAATCAGCGCATGCCTAACCCCGTCGATATTACACATGCGTCATCCATTTACGTGGATGGCCTGCAGGTAGTGCATCACATCGCAAATGGTTTCGCCGACATTTTAGGGGGAGAGCAGGTATCGCCTTTCTTGAAATTCGTCAGTTCCCTCGACATCACACTGAAACAGCGCGTACCCCGAAGCAGCACATCCACGTAAGTGGACGGCACAGGTCGCAAGAACATCCTTTCATCCAAAATAATCGTGAGCCGGGACCGGCCTCCATGCTTCGGGAGACCCGCCCGGCTCACTGACTATCAAGATAGGCGTAAGTCGTATAACGCGCGTGCATTCGGCGTCAACATCGCATGGCGCTAAGACCGCCGAATTACGGAGCCTCCATGATGTTCCTCCCTTTGAAGTAGTTCGTCACGACTTGCAGGTATTCCTCGGGATGGTCACTAAAGGCTGCGCTATGGCCGCCGGAGGAGAAGGTACGTAGGCGGGTCAGCGGATGGGTGGCAGCGGCGGTGATGCGCTCCGAATGGTCGACACCGATCCTGTCGTCGTCCTCCGAATGGGTAAACAGAATGGGGAAGTCCAGCTCTGAAACGAACTCTTCAGGTTTGAGCGCCGACAGCCGTATGCCGTAGCGCACTCTGCCGGCAATCTCCATGCCCGGCTGCAACGCGCTGAGGGTCCACGCAGGGAGCGGTGTTCGTTCGGCAACCTCAGCAGCGAATAGGTCATCAATGTCGGCGTAGGCACTGTCGATGACGAGGGCGCGGAGCCGTGGCTCCTCAGTTGCCGCAAGCAACGATGCAACGCCGCCCATCGAGAATCCCAGGACGCCGATGCGTTCCGCAGGAATACCGTATCGCTGTTCGGCCACGTCCATTGCGCCAAGGACGTCGAACCGCTCAAAGTAGCCGGCGGACATGACTTCACCATCAGATTCACCATGCGCTCGTAAATCAAACAGGACGAGCGAAAAGCCCTCATCTCGAAGTGATTTGATGAGGGGCATATAGATATCAGGATCGCGGGCGCGGTTTGAATCAAGCCCATGAACGACGATGATTGCGGACTGTTGGACATCGGGTTGTTCGCTACTAGCAGGAATCCACCAGCCGCGCAATATGAGGGGCTCATCCTCTGCCCGCTCTTCCGGCATGCGCGGTGAGAAGGCCACGTCCTCATAGGCCATGCCGAAGTCGGCGGGCGTGACTTCCACGGGCTCTCGTTCGGCTACAACGGCCTGGGCAACCATCACCCATGAGATGGCTGCGATGAGGGCTATGATGAGGCCCAACGCCGCCACTACGGCCCGACGGGCCAGGACAAGGTTCATTCGCCAGCGGAGGTCGCGTCGTCGAAAAGCCCGGTTTGCCCCAGCAGTTCGACGCGCGTCTCATCACCTTGTTCCATTCGCGCGACATCTTCCGGACAGATGGCGAGGCCATTGGCCCGCGCCATTGCGGTCAGGATGTTTGATCCCTGGGGTCCCGATAGCCGCGCGTGCATGCGGCCGTCATCGGCTCGATAGACATGAGCGCGCGCGTAGACGCGCCTGCCATCCTCGTTGCGAATAGCATCATCCAGCACGGCCCCAATTGATGGCGAGTCCCACGTGGTATGCCCCATCATCTTTCGCAAAGCCGGACGAGCCAGCATGTGGAAAACGACCATTGCGCTAACCGGGTTGCCGGGCAAGCCAAGGTGCGGCACATCATGTCCCCACGGCTCATCCGGCGTTCCGCGCAATATGCCAAACACGACAGGCTTGCCCGGCCTCATTCGCACGGCCCAAACGCGCACATCACCCAGCGATTGTAGAACCTGCTTGACCAGATCGTAGTAGCCGACTGAGACACCGGCGGACGTGATCAGAAAATCGGCGTCTCGAGCCTGGGCCACATGATTTCGGACGGATTCCTCTGTATCGCGGGCGATTCCAAGTGGGCGAGCGATTCCGCCCATCTGTTGAACGAGACCTTGAACGGTATAGGTGTTGATGTCATAGATGTGGCCGACGCCCAGCTCTTCTCCGGGCGCGGCAATCTCGTTTCCGGATGCCAGTATCGCCACGACGGGCCTCGGGTAAACGGGAACGCTGGCCATACCGACGGATGCCAGCACGCCGAGCCGCGCGGGTGTCAATTCCATACCCTTTGTGAGGACAATCTCGCCGGCGGCAACGTCCTCTCCGGCGGCCCGTATGGATGTGCCTGCGCCAGGCGACGCAAAGATCGTGATGGCATCGAGCGGCGCGCCGTCCTTACGTCGCGTTTCCTCATCCGTGTCCTCAAACCTGACGACGGCATCTGCGCCGGGCGGCACGGGAGCGCCTGTCATGATACGCACGGCTGCGCCGGGGACGACGGCGGGCTCAGGCGGTGAACCGGCAGCAATCTCGCCAATGACGGGCAATTCGATTGGGGATTCGTGGGTTGCTTTCGCAACGTCCTCAGCGCGCACGGAGTAGCCGTCCATGGCGGAGTTGGGAAGTGGCGGTATAGAGATGGCCGAACGGACATCTTCGGACAGGACGAGTCCGTTTGCATCGGCGAGCGACACGCGTGATGGGGTCAGGGGCCGAATATCGGCCAAGACACGCTCGAGCGCCTCTTCAACCAGTATCATGCCCGTTTGCGTCGTCATTTCGTTGATGCGCCTCCGAGGTGTCTGAAGCGCGCCCCCATCATGCCTGAGAACGGAGTGTCGCGCTCGTCTCACGCAGCAGCTTGTCGAGCAGCTGCGCTTCCGCGACATCCACCTCAGTATCGGTGAGTGTGCGCACGGGTGACTGCCAGACGAGCGAGAATGCGAGAGATTTTTTGCCGTCCGGCACTTGTGGGCCCTGATACACATCGACAAGGGCAGACCTCACGACGGAAGGGAAGTCCCTGACGATATCGCTGACGGCGCCTGCGGGGGCGTCCCCATCGATCAGTAGGGACAGCTCACGCAGCACGCCGGGGTAACGTGACACTGACTGCCAGGTACGAGCGGATTCGTGGCGCAGTTCAAGGGCGGCCTGTAAGTCAATCTCATAGAGGACGACGCGGGTTGCACGAATATCCAGGGCAGCCAGCGTGTCCGGGTGAACTTCCCCAATCACGCCGAAAGGACGATCACCTTCCTCAGGGACGATGTGGGCCGTCCGGCCATGGGCCAGGATGCGGTCTTCGGCTGCCTCGTAGCGCGCGCGAACTCCGATGGTTTCGAGCAGGCTCTCGACGAGACCCTTTGCATCGAAGAAGTCCATTTCATCCGTTTCGGCGGCGTTGCCGCCAATCCATGAGCGATTTGCTCGCGCGCCTGCCAGTAGGCCGCACACATACGTGCGTTCCTCCGGCTGATGGCGTGGGCCGCGGGGAATGTAGGCCTGACCAACCTCAAAGAGACGGTATGATTCCCTACCTATTCCGCGCTCATTCGTCGCAAGTGTTCTCAGCAGGCTGCCGCGCAGGGACGTTCGCAGGTATTCCTGGTCCGGCGACATGCGATTCCATACGCGGAGGGGGTCCTGGGGCGCGTCGCCCGGAATCGTGGCGCGCAGTAGCTCCAACGATACAAGCGGATAGGAGATGGTCTCCTGATTCCCGAGCCGAACGAGGGTGTCGCGCACCTCGTCCTTGAGCACTGTGAGCGGTTCAGGGATGTCAGGCTCTCCGGTGGTGGGGAGAAGGGTGACAGGGATGGAATCATAGCCGATGATCCGCGCGATCTCTTCTATCAGGTCGTCCGCGATACCGATGTCCGTGCGCCAATACGGGACGACGGCGTCGATGGTGTATTCGCCGTCAGGCCTGTCAATGGCAGTGACTTCGAAACCCAGAGAACGGAGCGTCCGTTCAGACACTTCACGCCCCGGGTCATTCCCCATGACTTGCCGCATTCGCTCGGAGGCCATGGTGACGACAGCGGGGTCATGCCTGTCCGGCCAGTCATCGGCTATTCCTTTGGCCGCCGTGCCGCCGCAGAGTTCAACGAGCATTTTGGCGGCGCGGCGCAGCCCAATGGGCGGCAGGGTTATGGGCAAATTGCGCTCAAAGCGCTGAGATGCCTCGGTGCCGCGCTTGCCGCCCACTTCTATGCGGCGGCGTTGCACTGTTCGTCGGGTGCTGCCAAAACCAAACGATGCGGACTCCAGGATGATATTCGTCGTCGAATCCGAGACTTCAGAGTTTTCGCCGCCCATGATGCCGCCGAGGCCGACGGGGCCATTCTGATCGGCGATGACCAGGTCTTCGGTCGAAAGTGAATGTGTGCGGCCGTCCAGAGTAGTGAGTGG
This sequence comes from Dehalococcoidia bacterium, assembly GCA_965205915.1. Taxonomy (GTDB): domain Bacteria; phylum Chloroflexota; class Dehalococcoidia; order UBA6926; family UBA6926; genus VXMO01. The sequence continues at coordinate 1,003,434 of OZ242191.1, forward strand.
CTCATCCGGCGTTGCACGGCGCACGATGAGCCTGCCACCGGCGATGTTGTCACGGTCGAAAGCGTGCAGCGGCTGCCCAATCTCCAGCATGACGTAGTTGGTTATGTCCACGACGTTTGAAATTGGCCTGACCCCGGCAGCCTGCAGTCTCAGTTGCATCCATCCGGGCGACGGCGTGATCGTGACTCCCGTGACGAGTGCGGAGGTATAACGCGGCGCGAGTTCCGGCGCGCGCAGGTCCACAAGGTCTTCCGTCGCAATGGGATCGCCGTCTTCGGCATAGTCCAGTGACGGCATTCTTACAGGGTTACTTGTGAGGGCCGCCACTTCCCAGGCCACTCCCAACATAGATAGACAATCAGGGCGATTTGCAGTGACCTCAACATCCAGAATGACATCGCCGAAGTAGTCTTCGAGCGATGTACCCGGAGCGGCATCGTCCGGCAGCACCAGAATGCCCTCGTGATCATCTCCGAGGCCAAGCTCACGCTCAGAGCAAATCATGCCCTCTGAGACGATGCCACGAATTCGGGCAGCCTTGAGTCTTTCCCGGTTACCCGTCTGTGGATTCGTCAGTGTCGCGCCGACACGCGCGAGGACAATCTTCTGGCCGCCCTCAACATTCGCCGCGCCGCAGACGACTTCCAATTTCTCGGAGCCGGTATCAATCGTTGCCAGCTTGAGACGATCTGCGTTGGGGTGTGGGCCGAGGCGTTCGACGTGGCCGATGAGGACGTTGTCCCAGCCCCCGCCGATGCGCTCGATACCACCGACTTCAAGGCCGGCCATGGTTAGCCGATGGGCCAACTCTTCCGGCGTCAGGTCAAAGTCGACGTATTCTCGCAGCCACTTGAGAGACACGCGCATCGTGCGGTCTTACTCCGTCCGTTCTTCGTCGGCATCAGATGTCTCGACATCATCCGTTTCGACATCATCGCCGTCGGTCATGTCAGATTCGGTTTCAAGCGCGTCGCCGCCCTCATCGCCATGGTCATGGCTCTGATGGGCAATTGCCTCGGCAGTGGCGAGATCGTTCTGCCCTGCCGCGGCATGACGCATGGTGATGCGAAAGCGCGGGGGCTTGTGCGAGGTTGAGCGCACAAGGAACACACCTCCGCACGCATGGCAATGAAAGCGATGCGGCACAAGGTTCGAGGGCAACTCGCTATGGCCCTCGTAATAGACGAGGGCGTTGCAGCTCGGACAATTCTGTTGCGTGGGGACGGATCCACCGTGCGTCGTCATTCGGCTTTCATGCCCCCAATCCGTCGGCTATGGCTCACGAAGCGAGACCATTGTGGCCCTCTCAGTATCCTGAATTTCGCGTACAATGCCCATCCCCTCGGCAACCGACATGGGGCCGAGCATTTCACGTTGCGCGTCTCGCAGCTTGTCAGCGAGTTCCATAAAGGGTACACGGTGATCGATATCCGTGGATTTTTCCGCCGCCGAGCTCACGCAGCCGAGTAACTTGCCGAATGCGTCCGGCGACAGCGTAAGTGTAACCATTGCCTGTTCTGCTCGCTCAGTCATTGCAAACCTCCATCCGATTGTTGGAATCTCTCTCCACTTCCCGCGCTATTCCCACCAAGTTAGAACTGCTCAAGAAAACTCAGATCGTTGGCATAGAAATGCCGTATGTCGTCGATGCCGTGCCGAAGCATCGCGATCCGCTCCGGGCCCATGCCGAATGCGAAGCCGGTGTACTCATCCGGGTCATAGCCGACTCGTCGGAGAACCTCAGGATGCACCATTCCTGCGCCCATGATTTCAAGCCAGCCGGTCTGACTGCATATGCGGCAACCCTCCCCCCGGCAGCCGAAGCAGTCAATAGCCATATCCACGCCCGGCTCTACGAATGGGAAAAAGTCGCAACGAAATCGCACACGACGATCCGGGCCAAACATGCGCCGCACGAACGCGTACAGCGTGCCCTTGAGGTCCGCGAATGTGATGCCACGGTCGACAGCCAGGCCTTCTACCTGAAAGAAGACAGATTCGTGGGAGGCGTCCGTCGCCTCGTGGCGAAACACGCGCCCCGGGATGAGGACGCGGACGGGGGGCTTTTGGGTCTCCATGATGCGCACCTGCATGGGCGAGGTGTGCGTCCTCAGCAGCAAGGGCCGATTCCCGTCATCATCCTCAATGTCCAGCCACAGGGTGTCCCATTGATCGCGGGCCGGGTGGTCAGCAGGGATGTTAAGCGACTCGAAGTTGTAGTACTCCCATTCGACCTCCGGGCCCTCGACGACCCGAAAGCCCATTGGTCGGAATGCATCAATGATCTCTCGCAGGGTCTGAGTGGTGGGGTGGAGTCCGCCGGCAGGGACACGCCTGCCGGGAAGAGTTACATCAATGGCCTCAGCGGAGAGTCTCTGCGACACGCCGGCGTGTTCGAGGACGGCGTGGCGTTCTTCGTAGGCACTTTCGAGCGCCGTGCGCACACGGTTGGCGAGCTGTCCCGCCTCCCGCCTCTCCTCAATGGGCAGCGTGGGCAGTTGCTCAAGCAGCTTGGGAAGCCGACCTTGTCGACGGCCCTGCCAAGCGACGCGCCACTTCTCGAGGGCGTCAACGTCCGCTATGCGCCCGATCTCTTCGAGCGCGTTGCTTTCAACGTCAATTAGTGCTTCGGTGAGTGTGGACATTATTCCCGCGCTGATGTGTAGTCCGAACTCAAACGATACAACCGAGACCGCCATTTGCCGAACGACGGTAGTGGTGATTATAGCCCCGAGCTTATTGAGTGGTCAATGAAAGAGATACTAAGTCGCGTTCCTGAGAGCTACTCGCGACCATCCTGTCCCCCCTTGGATTGGAGAGTGATTGCGGCGCGCGCCTGGGTCATGCGATCCTCCGTCTGCGCGTAGATTTCGAACTCCTCCGGGCTCATGCCGGAGTGGCGAATCAGCGCCTTTAGGGCGCCTCGCTTGATCATGCCTGTGCCGGGGACGTCCGGCGCGGTAAGGACGGGGGGGCGTTCGTCCTCGAATTCGCTCTGCTCGCGATCTCCAATATCCACCTGGACTTCAACAGTCTCGCAGGTGAGCGGCAGGTTGTCGTCGGCGCGCGCGGCGAGAATCTCGTACAGCTCGTCGCCCAGGTAGTCGACGGAGTCCGCGGGGGGTGTCATTTCGTCCTCGGCCCACGCGGTCAGAGATTGTTGGATGGAGGTCTTGATGGCCTCCTGGACTTCACCACGTGTTTCGCCCTGCGCGACACATCCGGGGAGGGCCGGGCAATAGGCGGAGTATCCGCCCGCCGGTTCGGGATCGAGGATGACTGTGTAGGTTGCGGTAGACATGTGAACTCTATTGTATCGCCATAGCTGGGGCAGATATTGAGACTGAGCTCCATTCTCATGGGCTTTCGTAGCCATTACCCTGTGTTGTATGGAGATCAGCCCGATAACGCCGGCGCCGCCCCGTTCAGGGCGGCGGTTGTATTACGGGTGGGTGATTGTGGGGACGATGTTCATCGTCTCGCTTGCTCAGACGGCTCAGTACAACCCCGCGATGAGCATCTTTCTCAAGCCCATCACCGAGGAATTCGGGTGGAGCAGGACGACGTTTTCCTCCGCAATTGCCATTGGCGGGCTGGTTGGCGCCATGTTGGCAATCATCGTTGGCCCAATCCTGGATCGGCGCGGTCCGAGAACGCTGACGTTTGTCGCGTTTCTGTTGATGGGCATGGTCACGATGGCGCTCAGTTCCGTTTCCGAGGTCTGGCAGCTGTACGCCATCATCGTGACGAACCGGGCACTCATCACGGGGCTGCTCTCCATCGTGGCCGGGGTTGCCGTTTCGAAATGGTTCGTACGTCGGCGCGGAAGGGCGATGTCGTTCGCGGTGACGGGTCTGCGTTTTGGGCAGGCCATCGTCCCTCCCTACACCACCTTCTTCGTTCTGCGGACCGGATGGCAGAGCGCGGCTATTGCGCTCGGGGCGTTTATCTGGATACTTACGCTGATTCCGGTCATTCTGTTGCTGCGGCGGCAGCCGGAGGATATGGGGTTACGCCCCGACGGAGACCTGCCTCGCAATGGAGACGGCGAGGCAGGGTCTGATCAGTTAGCGGCGTTTATGGATGCGGGTGAGGTGTCGTTCACGCTCGCGCAAGCACTACGCACTCCTGCGTTCTATCTGATTTTGTTCGCGACAAGCGGCCTCGCGTTCAACATTGGCGGCCTCAATTTCAATCTGTTCCCGTTCCTGACAGACCAGGGCATTTCAGAGGCGGCAGCGGCGGGCATCCTGACGGCTTGGTCGCTCATCAGCGCCGTGGGTTCGCTGGGGGCCGGATTTATCGCGGAGCGGTTGCACGTCAGGTTTGTGATGGCCATTGCATTTATCGTGGCGACGGGGGGCGTCGTAGCTCTTATAATCACCGATGATTTGCCTACGGCGCTGGTGTTTTCGTTCGTTCACGGGCTGTCGTTTGGCGCGTTGCCGATGTTGATGCAACTTGTTTGGGCGGACTACTATGGCCGGCGGCACCAGGGGGCGATACGGGGCTTTGTGACGCCGTTCCAGGTCATCGTGCAGGCGGGAGGGCCCATTGCGGGGACGCTTGTTTTTGACTTGATGGACACGTATATACCCGCATTTGCGCTGTTTGGAGTGATATATGTAGCGAGCGCTATAGCAATATTGCTCGCCAAGCCGGTTTCATTGCGGGAGGCTGTTGGGGCGGAATCGTGAGAGGCGGGGAGCGCATCGTTTCGTGGCTTGCTTAGGGGCGGGGGACGCTTCTAAGCTGGAAACGACGCCAAAAATGCCGTGGCGCGGTTTTCGCGACCCGGCCAATCATGTGAAGAGTTGAGCAATGACTACAGACAATGACGGACGTTTCACGCTGCTACCGAACACTGTGAGGCCTTCTCACTATGAGATTGAACTTACGCCTGACCTTGATTTAGGCACGTTCATGGGCGCAATCTCTATCGATGTGCTTGTGACAAGAGTAACGAACGAGGTCGTGTTAAACGCGATTAGCCTCGATTTAAGTGCCATTTCATGCATTCCGCGGGGGGGTGAGTCGATCCCCTCGACGGGCATCAGTTATGACGAGGATGCTGAGACGGCGACGATCCGTTTTGGGGAGTCTCTGCCGGTCGGGTCGGCGACTTTGCAGATCTCTTTCACCGGAATCCTCAACGATCAGCTGCACGGGTTTTACCTGAGCACTTTTCGTGATCAGGGGGGCGTGGAGCGGCGGATGGCGGCGACTCAGTTCGAGGCGTCGGACGCGCGGCGGTGTTTCCCCTGCTGGGACGAGCCGGCAATCAAGGCGACGTTCCAGGTCGATTTGATCATTCCCGAGGGATTTTCGGCGATTTCCAACACGTTGGAGTCCGCGCCGGAGCCGGTGAACGGCGGGCGGCAGCGCGTTCGATTCCCCGCGACGCCGATCATGTCCACGTATCTGCTGGCGTTCATCGTCGGGGAGATGGAGTCAATCGAGGCTCGGTCGGCCAATGGGACTCTGGCGCGGGTGTGGGCGACGATCGGGCAGGCGGAGTTGGGCCGGTTTGCGCTCGAGACCTCCGTGCGGCTGCTGGACTACTACAACGACTATTTTGGGGTCGACTATCCGCTAGAGAAGCTGGACCACATCGCGCTGCCGGACTTTGCGGCGGGGGCGATGGAGAATTGGGGGGCGGTGACGTACCGCGAGGTGGCGCTGCTGTTCGATACTGCGAGTTCATCGCCGGGGACGCGACAGCGGATCGTGGAGATCATCGCGCACGAGATGGCGCACATGTGGTTCGGCGATCTGGTGACGATGGCGTGGTGGAACGATCTTTGGCTCAACGAGAGTTTCGCGTCGTGGATGGCGGCCAAGGCCACGGACACGCTGTATCCGGACTGGGCTATCTGGACGCAGTTCATCGCAACGGACGTAGCACCGGGTATGAGCCTGGACGGGTTGGAGAACTCTCATCCCATCGAGTCGGAGGTGCGGAATCCCAACGAGGTGAGCCAACTTTTTGACGCGATCAGCTACGAGAAGGGCGCGTCCATCCTCCGCATGTTGGAGCAGCACATAGGCGGGGACGCGTTTCGTCAGGGCCTGAACGGCTATATGACCGCGTTCGCTTACTCCAACGCGGAGGGGGCGGACCTGTGGCGCGCGATGGCAGAGGCGTCCGGACAGGACATTCCGGGGATGATGGACTCCTGGGTCAAGCAGGTTGGCTACCCGGTTGTATCGGCGGAGACGACGCGCGGCGACGCGGGGGCATCCGTGTCGCTTACGCAGCGCCGGTTTCTTTACTCCGGGCCGAGCGAGGATGAGACGCTGTGGCATGTGCCCGTGCGTATCACGACGCAAGGGAGCGACGGAGAGGCGACGGCGCTGTTCACGGGACGGACTGAGGCAATCGATGTTCCGACGGCCTCAGCGGACGGGTGGATCAAGGTCAACGCGGGCGGCACGGGATTCTATCGTGTGGGGTATGAGCAGGATGAGCTTGAGCGGCTCATCGCGGCCGTACGCACCGGCGAGCTATCCGCCGCCGACCGCCTGACCCTGTTGGAGGACACGTACGCGCTCGCGCGCGCCCGGCACATACCGGCCCGCAACTACCTTGAGTTAGCGCAGGCGTACGCGGGCGATGAGGACTACACCATCTGGGCGGCGATGGCATCGCAATTGGCCGCGATTGAGGCGCTTTCGCGCGCCGAGCCGTACCTGGAGCGCTACCAGGAGTTCGCACGGGGGCTGACGCAGACCGTCGTTAGCAACATTGGGTGGGAGCAGCCTGAGAATGAGCCGCACCTGCGGACGCTGTTGCGAGCGGTGGCGCTGAGCGCAGCGGGCGGCTTTGGCGATGAGGCTGTTCTTTCTGAGGCCGCCGAACGATTCGGTCGGTTTCTGGAGGATGAGTCCTCGTTGAGGCCGGGCCTGCGCGCTGTCGTGTACAACCTCACCGCCGAGCAGGGCGACGAGGAGACGTTTGAGACTATGCGGCGACTGGAGCGGGAGTTCGATCTGCAGGAGGAGAAGGTCCGGATGCAGGGGGCGCTGACGCAGTTCCGTCAGCCGGAGTTGATGCAACGGGCGCTCGAGATGTCGGTTGACCAGGAGCAGATACGTGTGCAGGACGCGCCGCGTATCTTGATGGGCGTCGGCGGGAATCTTCGCGGCCTTGCCCTGACGTGGGAGTTCATGAAGAGCAACTGGCCGGAGATCGAGCGGCGCTACGCCGGAGGCGGATTCGCCATCATGCGGCTGGTTTCCATCACAGGTGGATTCACGACGGCAGAGGCTGCGCAAGAAGTGCGGTCATTCTTCGACGAGCATCCGACGCCGTCTGCGACGCGGGTGATACAGCAATCTTTGGAGCGGATAGAGCTCAATCGGCTGTGGTTGGAGCGGAACAGGGGGGAGTTGGGGGCTTGGCTGGGGTAGTTCAGGCCCCCGCCGGACCAAGTGGGCCCGCGGCCGATGGTGATCGTTTGATTGTTCAGGGGGGCGCGGTGTAGATGCGCCGTCCCGGCTCAGCGACGAAGGCGTAGCAGGCGAGCAGATCGAGGCGGGTCAGTTGAGGATATTTCTCAAAGAGTTCGTCCTCGGTTTTGCCTTCGGCAAGGAACTCGAGCACGTCGTACAGGGTGACATTCTTGCCGCGGAGAACGGGCTGATCTAGTCCGTCGACCTTCTCTATCGTGATGTAGTCCCAGTAGTTGTCTGCTTCACCCATGACGCTTCCGGCTTCTCGACTATTGCTTCCATCGAGCCTGTTTGCTCAGTCTGTTCACATTGGCACTCTAACCCATCTCGATTATGCCTGTGGTTCGATCGGTCTCGAATCGCTGAATTAGGTCGAAGTTGTCTCGGAGAAGTTCGGCGACCTGTTGAGTCGGGCCGTTGCCAGAAAGAATGAGGATTACTTTGGGGGGGAAGCCGCGTTGCCGACTTAGGTCTCGATAGTCCGTGTCTTTGGTGACAAACACGTAGTCATTGTCCCGAGTGTAGCTCCAGATCTCAGCGTCTTCTGCCTCGCCGAGCAGAATGTGAAAGACATGGAGGGAGTCAGGGAACAAGTCGCCCAGCAAGTTCACCAGTTCAGGCGACAGGTTCTGGTCGACGAGTAGTTTCAATCGCTCGATCCCACATGGTGCGACGGACGACACGGGCGGCAAAGAGACATATGGCGCTTATGTCGTCGCGTGTGAGGTACGGGAAGTCGTCCATGACTTCTTCTATGGACATTCCGCCGGCGAGGTATTCAAAGACATCGTAGACGGTCAGCCGCATCCGGCGAATACACGGCTGGCCGCTCCGCTTGCCCGGCTCGAAAGTGATGTAGTCCTGATAGTCGACGGCACTCATGTTGGTCTCCAGTTTGCCACACCACAGTCTACTCATTTGGGAAACAGGCGTCTCTAAGTAGGGTTGGGCGGAAGCGGTTCTCCTACTTCGCGTAGATCGAGGGCTTGGGAATCGCATTTAGCGATCCCCACATGGTGCGACGAATGACGCGAGCGGCAAAGTCGCATATTGCGCTTAAGTCGTCCCTGGTCAGCTCGGGGAAGTCGTCCATGACTTCTTCCATGGACATGCCGCCGGCGAGGTATTCAAAGACATCGTAGACGGTCAGGCGCATCCGGCGGATGCAGGGCTGGCCGCTCCGCTTGCCCGGCTCGAAAGTGATGTAGTCCTGATAGTCGACGGCACTCATGTTGGTCTCCAAGCGCACCCCATTGTATCAATTGGGGGGATTGCATTTCTCAGAGAATGAAGCCGCTTGGTGGACGACATTTGGGCTCACCCTGGCTATCTCCCCGGGGAGATAGGTAACGCTCAGATCAGGCACATGGGTAACACATCGTGTGATGGTGGGAAGCAATCCTACGCGGAGAGGGGATAGCCGCCCCACGAGCGGCGTGGGCCCCGGCCTTCGCGGGGGGTTCTCGGAAAGGGCGCGGGGGTAGCGGGGTGGGATTGGTTGCGCAATTGAGGTCAAGGTTCCCGCTTTCGCGGGAATGACGGGCAGGCTGCTAGGCGTAGATTGCCAAGCGTCCTTTGGAGAGGACGTCGCCGACATGCCTCCTGATGATTTGGAGCATTTGGAAATCGTCCTCGCCGACGAATGTGACGGCCTTGCCGGCGTTGCCGATACGTCCTGTTCGGCCGATACGGTGGATGTACTCCTCAAGGTTCCCGGGCATGTCGTAGTTGATGACGTGCGAGATCTCCGGAACGTCGATGCCGCGCGACGCGACGTTTGTTGCGACCAGGATCTTGAGTTCCCCCGACTTGAATGCGCGCATCACGGACTCACGCTGGCCTTGCCTCATGCCGCCGTGGATTGGCTGCACCGGGAGCCGGCCACGCTGAAGTCGGCGAACCAGACGGTCGACGCCAACCTGGGTTCGGCAGAAGATGAGGGTCTTCTCGTCGCGGAGTTCGTTTCGGAGGATTTCTTCGATCCCGGCAAGTTTGTCCTGTGCCGCGACCTCGTAATAGACCTGTTCGATGGTGTCTGCCGCCTCCGATTCCGTCCCAATGCCGATATGCAACGGATCGCGCAGGAATTTTTCGATCATGCGCTTGATAAAGGTTGGGACGGTGGCAGAGTACAGCGATGTTTGTCGAGAGTTCGGGGTGGCGCGCAGGATACGGATCATGTCCTCGGCAAAGCCGATGTCCAGCATCTGGTCGGCCTCATCAAGCACCGCAATCCTGACGTTGTCCAATCTGAGGGTGCCGCGTTTCATGTGATCCTGAACGCGCCCCGGCGTGCCGACGATGATCTGTGGTGTGTTTTGCAGTGCTCTGAACTGGATCTCGATCTTCTGGCCGCCGTATAGGGTAACGGCTTTGATGCCACGGTATTCGGCGAGGCGACGGAGTTCTCCGGTGACCTGCACGGCCAACTCACGGGTCGGGGCAAGGACGATGCCCTGCACTTCTGCCCGCGTTGGGTCGAGCAGCTCAATCATGGGGATGCCAAACGCTGCAGTTTTGCCCGTGCCCGTCTGCGCGCGGCCAACAACATCACGGCCCTGGAGCATGTTTGGAATCGCCTGCTCCTGGATGGGTGTGGGGTTTTCGTAGCCCATGTCGTTGAGGGCCAGCCGGATTGGCTCGGATATTGCAATCGATCCGAAGGTTCGGTCGCGCTTGAGCGGGCCGGCCTGTAACTCAACGGCCCGCGCTGTCCGGGGCTTCCGTCCGTTAGCAGTGTTATCACGTCTCTCGGTTTGCTGCGCGCCGGTAGAGTCTGCCGATCTAGTCGGCTTGCGGCGACGGCGTGGCGGCCGCTTTCGAGCAGGCGCGTCATCAGACCGATCGATCGTCGGGGTTGCCGTGAGCGCCGGTGGGCTCATTGAAGAGCCGACCGGAGAGGGTGAAGTTGGGGGAAGGGTTACTGTGGTTGCCGTCGGTGACGGCGAGGCCGTTACACGGCCAAGGATTTTTTGAAGCACAAATTCCTCTTACATGAGTTGGCCAGAAACCGCCCGTGGCGATTCTCACTCAACTGGGTGCGATGTCGATTGATTGGCCCCTTTGCGGGGCGGATGCCGTGCCGCTTGGCGAGACGCCTAGTAGCGGGTGGTGGCACTATGGTTCCTGAAGCAGTCTGAGCAGTAGACGGGGCGATCACCGCGAGGCTGGAATGGCACTTCCGCGTCCTTGCCACAGTCTGCACAGGTGACGGAATACATGCGGCGCTCACGCCGTTCAAAGTTGCCGTTGCCTGCTGCGGGGGCCTGTCCGCCGGATGCATTGCCGGATGTGTACGTTCCGCCCGTTCCGCCCACGTAACCGCCTTCGCGGTCGCGCTTGCGGGCTGTGCGGCATTCGGGGCATCGAGTGGGTTCTCGTGTGAATCCCTTGCTTGCGTAAAATTCCTGCTCGCCGGACGTGAACACAAACTCATTTGAGCAGTCGCGACACGTCAGCGTCTTGTCGGCCATTGTCATCCTAAGTATCTCCCTCGTTTTCCTGATTCTTCCGGCGACCCCGCCTTACAAACGTAAACAGGCCGGGGGGTCCGCCGCCTGCACACGCGCCGACCATGGTGATCCTCGCGTTGCAGGGGCTGCAGGTACTGAGGTGAACGAAGGCCGACTTGATTATGAATGTGGGATACAGTGCGGTGAAAAATTCCTCTTGTTTCCAGTTGCGCCACTATTGTAGCAGATTTCGGCCAGCGCAAGCGCCTGCCTGTTGGCTGCTCTGCTTTTTCTTGCCCCTTTGCCGCGCTTTCACTACAGTTGAGCGCGTGATGTGTGAAGAACGCGCAAGGAAGCGGCGCCGGGTTTTGATGGCGGCCTATCCACTGTAGCCCGCTCGCCCGCAAGACGCATGGAGGGACGTGAGATGGATTTTCGATTTTCACCGGAAGATGAGCAGTTGCGCCAGGAGGCGATTGAGTTCACCCGTCGCGAATGGGACGCCAAGGGCATGGGCGATGGGCAGGGCATCTATTACGCCCTGTCCTGGGACCACGAGAACCACGAGATTGAGTCGATGATCAGCGGCTTCGAGAAGAAGCTGGTCGCCAAGGGCTGGTGGACGATGCACTGGCCGACGGAATTCGGCGGCAAGGGGGCCGGCATCGAGACGCAGATGGCGTACCGGGAGGCGATGGTTTACGCGGGCGCGCCGGCCACGCTGGGGGGCGGTCTCGTCGCGCCGGTGCTGATGGTGCATGGCACGGATGAGCAGAAGGAGTACTTCCTGCCTCGGATGGCCAGCGCGGACATTTCGTACGTTGCGCAGGGGTTCTCGGAGCCGGATTCAGGTTCGGATCTTGCGAGCCTGCAGACGCGGGCGGTCCGCGACGGTGATAACTATGTGGTTAATGGGCAAAAGATCTGGAGCACGTACGGGGCGAAGTTCATTCACATCCTCGTTCGGACGGATCCGGAGCAGCCGAAGCACCGGGGCATCACGTATCTGTTGGCGCGGCTTAAGGATGACGACGGGAATTATCTGCCCGGCATCAAGGTGAATGCGATCCCTGACGCGCTTGGTCGGCATCGGTGGGATGAGGTGTTCTTTGAGGACTGGCGCGTGCCGACGAACAACATCATCGGCGAGGAGAATCGCGGCTGGTACGCGGCGATGACGACGCTGAGCTTCGAGCGGTCCAATATTGAGGGGCCGGCGATGCTGATCCGCATCATGGAGGACTTTATCGAGTACGCGACGCGGCTGCGTGAGTTTGGGGAGAGCCCGCTGGACAATCCCATCGTGCGGCACCAGATCGCCAATCTGCGGCTTGAGATCGAGGCGATGCGGATGCTTTCATACCGGGTCGGGTGGATGCAGAGCCAGGGCGAGATTCCGGTGCGCGAGGCGTCCATGACGAAGTTCTGGGGCGATGAGATTACGCAGAAGGTGTATCGCTACTTCTCACATGTCCTCGGAGAATATGGCCAGGTGCTGCCGACGACGGAGCTGCCGCTGAGGCTGCCAATGGACGGTTTCCTGAACTCCAACGCGGTGAGCACGATTGGTATCAGCATCGCGGGGGGCACGACGGAGGTTCAGAAGAACATCATTGCGCAGCGGGGACTGGGGTTGCCGAGGTAGGGGCAGCGGGCGTACTGCGGGTCATTTTGGCCAATAAGTGAGCACGACATGACGGACGCACTAATCACGCCCCGGGTTCTCACTTGGGCCCGGGAGCGTCGTAAGCTCGACATAGAGTCGCTTGCTTCCAAAGTGAACGTTAAGCCTGCAGCGGTCTCCGCTTGGGAATCAGGGGGGCAGCGGCCAACGTTTCGCCAGGCTATAAATACCGCGAAGGCCTTAAGAGTTCCACTCGGTTACCTGTACTTGTCAAAGCCTCCGGATCTGAAGAGCCCGCTGCCAGACTTTCGAACACTCCCCGGCCACTCCAATACTGCGCCAAGCCCGGACATGCTTGACCTTATTGTCGAAGTCGTGGGCAAGCAAGAGTGGTATCGGGAGAATCAAGAGTCCGAGGGTGCAGTGGCCCTGCCCTTTGTCGGACGATCTTCCGCAGATGATCTGCCGGAAGTAGTCGCCCAGGATATTCGAGACGTTCTTGGGATTGAAGAGGCCCTAAAAAATGCCTCCGATTCGGATGACTTTGTCAGGGAGTTATCGCGTAACGCCGAGGATGCCGGAATCATGGTGATGCGCAGCGGCGTTGTAGGACATGACACCACCCGACCACTTGACGTTGACGAATTTCGCGGGTTCTCGATCAGCGATCCTGTCGCCCCCCTATTATTCGTCAACGGCAGAGACGCAAAGGCTGCTCAGGTATTCACCATCGTCCATGAGATGGCACACATATGGACTGGTCAAGGGGGAATATCCACTCCATACGAGGGCCCTCTTTCAGAGGCGCAAGACGTTGGCATTGAACGATTCTTCGACAGGGTTGCGGCAGAGGCGCTGGTCCCCTCTGAGCACTTCGTGGACCTTTGGCGCGCTGGGTCACCCGACATCATTAGGAGGGCCAAACAGCTTGCCCGACAGTATTTAGTCAGCAACCTAGTGATCTTGCGCAGGGCCTATGAGCTCGATCTAGTAGAAGACGAGGAGTATTGGCCAAACTACAACCGGCTTAAGAATGAGGCACAGCCCAAGCGTGATCCCGGTGGAAATTTTCACTACACGCTACCGGCCCGCAACGGGTCACTACTAACAGCGGCAGTCATTTCAGGCGCCGCTAGTGGACGGCTTTTGGTCAACGATGCCGCTGCCCTATTGGGCGTTAGCCTCAAGACACTGGGCTCTTTCGCGAAGACAAACTTTGGAACCTCCCTTGGCCTCGATTGAGTATTGGCTGGATACTAATGTCTTTTCAGAGGGCATGAAGGGCCCCTATGGATTCGACATCGCGCCCCGATTTTGGGAAATTATCGACGAACTCACCAACGCTGGCCGCTTGGCGTGTCCTACTCTGGTCTACGACGAATTGCTAGACGCGCCCGATGTCTTGAAGGAATGGGCCGCAGCAACGCGATTGTCGGGACTTTTCGTAGATCCCTCAGAAGACGTCCAACTTAGATATGGAAAGGTCGTTGACTACGTTGCTTCTCGATACCCCCAGAATCAGGAGACTCGTCGATTCTTGGGCGGTTCAGATCCGTGGCTGATTTCCCATGCTGATGCTATGGGGGGCAAAGTTGTAAGCCTCGAGCAGCGTGTCAAGGAAGACTCTAACAAGCCAAAGATCCCCAATGTGTGCGATCACTTTGGCGTCGAATACGCGAACACATATGAGATGCTGCGCGAACTAGGAGTTGCCTGGACTGTGTAAGTCGGAGTTATCTGCCTTACTCATCCTCCAGGTCAACCACCTGAACCCGCGTTCCACCTGCCCCTTCCCTCTCCAGCCTCTCCCGCGCCGTCTCAAGCGCTGTCAGGTTAGTATCGGCCCCAATCCACTTGCGGCCCAGGCGTTGGGCGGCTAGTAGGGTGGTGCCGGCGCCGCAGAAGGGGTCCAGGACAATGTCGCCCTCGTTGGTGCTGGCGGCTATTATGCGTTCGTAGAGGGCGAGGGGTTTTTGGGTGGGGTAGCCGGTTCGCTCTTTCGCCATGTTGTTTAGGGAGGGGATGTTCCAGACGTCCGTCGCGCCTTTCATTTGGCCTTTGAGCTTTTGGGATGTTGCCGGGGTTTGGGGCTTGTTGAAGGTGTATCGGTCCGACTTGGTGTAGAAGAGGATGACATCGTGCTTGCGGGAAAAGCGTTTGGGGGATGAGCCTCCGAGTCCGTAGGTCCAGATGATCTCGTTCCGAAAGTTCGCAACGCCGAATATGGCATCCATGAGTTGTTTCAGGTAGTGGCTCGACGTTGGATCGCAGTGTACATATATGCTTCCATCATCTTTGAGAATGCGCCGCATTTCGATGAGGCGGATGGCCATGAAGCAGAGGAACGTGGCCATATCGTCGCCGTATGTGGCGCGTGATGTTTCGATGACGCTCAACGCTGTCGGACAAGCCTCAGCGAGGTGGGACGGCCATTCGGGGTCAACGTCTCGTTCCCATGACCATTGGTCTTTGAATTGGGCGTTGGCGGCGGGTCTATGTGAGTCCGTGCTGATTTCGCGGCCGGTGTTGAAGGGGGGATCGGTGGCGATGAGGTGGATGGACTCAGCGGGTAGGGCGCGCAGGATGGGCAGGTTGTCGCCGAGGTAGAGGGCGGGGGTTTCTACGTTTGAGTGAGCCATCGCCAACAATTGTGGCTCATTGGCCGAGCCTACGTGCGGGGTTGGATTGGAGAACCGGGCTCTAGCCGACTTTGGCGGGGCTCTCTTTCATGACCCGGGCGTGGAGGACGTCATGGGGTGTGACGGGGCGGATTTGGGAAGGGAGCACCGGAGCGGTTGAGAATGTCCCGCCTTCCACAGCAATGAAGTCCACGATGTAGCCCTCATGATTGGGGCCAACATCTACTATTACGCCCACGTCGCCGGGCTGCATCATGACTCCATCTACGTTTTCGACTGCCTCAGTGAGGATAACCCTCGTGTGTTCCTCCATCATTTGTCACTCCGTAAGCCGATATGCCGAAATGAATCTCGGTATTTCTGTGCCCGTATCGATTTGCCACACTGTCCTGACAAGCCTACTCACATCGTCGGGAAGAAGCATCTGTCCTTCCACCGTATACAGTACGCCATAGGGGGCGTCTCTCACGTCGGCCACTTCATGGTCGCGAGCATGCCGCAGCACCGCATCACGAAATTCATCCGGGCGTTCCGGGGAAAAGCCATGATCCATGAAAAACTCCGCTTTCGGACCGCCATCGGGATGTTCTCTCGCCAACTCATACCCCACGATCTTGTCAGGATGTACTGTGGCTTGGTTCGCGTTAGGTATACCCACTAATCAATGTCCGTTCAACAATTCTACCCCTACCCGCCGAGCAGAAGGCGTTCGGCGTGGTCCAGGTCTTGTTGGGTGTTGATGCTTAGGAGGGAGCGGAGGTCTGTGTACAATCCAGCCATCGCCAACAATTGTGGCGCATTGGCCGAGCCTACGCGCGGGGTTGGATTGGAGAACCGGGCTCTAGCCGATTTTGGCGGGACTCTCTTTCATGACCCGGGCGTGGAGGACGTCATGGGGTGTGACGGGGCGGATCTGGTTGGGTTTGGCCCAACCGACGGCGATGTGGCTGCCGTCCAGAGACTCAATGTCGATGCAATATTGCTCATGATCACCAGACAGGCTCTCGATGGTGCCAACATCCCCCGACTGGATGCTGCCTTCAGGAGAGCACCTGATGGGCTCGGTCACAACCACACGGCCGAATGCGCGATGGAAATGGAAGGGGCCGATGTCATTCGCACCATTGGCGGAACACGCATCTATCCCACCGTCAGTTACGCTGGGGTCAGGGCGCACGTGTTCAACATCGTGAGGCGAAATGGGTCGGACGTGTGATGCCTCGACTGTTGCAACCCCGTGGCCGGCGCCGCCAATCGTGAATAGCTCCACGTTGTACCCCGCGCCTCCACCGAGAATATCGACAGCGACACCCACATCCCCAGGAACGACGGTGTGTCCCTCAATCGACTTCGCAGCCTGGGTAAATACAACGCGGTCAAAATCTCTAATCATCTAGATTTCTCCAGTGGCCTTGCCGTTACGAGTCTAGGCGCATCATTACCTTCGTCAATGATCCAGACAGCCATCGCGAGAGTTCGTCGTCCGTCTGGAGCAACAATATCACCATGAACGATATACTTTGTGCCCCAAGGCACATCCTCAATCTTAACTACATCAGCTTCCATTGCAAGGCGGAGGAGTTCAGCTTCGAGTTCTTCCCGCATTGTCGCGGTGAAACCGCTGTCCTTGAACAAGGCTGCCTTGTGCTGGCCGTCAACGTGTGTCTCGGAAAGAAGGTAGCCGTGCAATTTTAGTGGCTCAATGAAGGTTTTTTCGGCGTTTGGCGTTTTCAAGGCATATTCACCGTTATTGGAGCCTGCTCTCTACCCGCCAAGCAGGAGGCGTTCGGCGCGGTCGAGGTCTTGTTGGGTGTTGACGCTTAGGAGGGAGCGGAGGTCTGTGCGCAATCCAGCCATCGCCAACAATTTTGGCCCATTGGCCGAGCCTACGGGCGGGGTTGGATTGGGGGCCCGGGCTCTAGCCGACTTTGGCGGGGCTCTCTTTCATGACCCGGGCGTGGAGGACGTCATGGGGTGTGACGGCGCGGATTTGGTTGGGCAAAGCGGTGGCGATGGCGATAGTAGCGCCGCTCACTCCCACGAATTCAAGCACGTACGCCACTCCCTCAGGGTGGATGTGGATTACCACACCAATATCGCCGGGTGACATCAATCCCCCGTCATCGCTTTCGACAGGTTCGGTGAGAATGACGCGTGAATGTTCCTTATGCATGATTCACCATTAGACAGCGTGCGCGGTTATAAGTCTAGGGAAGTCAGTCCCCAAATCAAACTGCCAGACAGTTTGTACCAAGTGCTCCCTGCCGTTCGGCAACCGCATAGTCCCTTCTACGGTGTATCGGGTTCCCCATGGGGTTTCCCTAACTTTGGCGACCTGGTGTTCCCGCCCATGCAAAAGGAGTGCATCGATGAGTTCATCCGGGCGTTCTCGCGCGAAGCCACTATCAGTAAAGAACTCGGCTTTCGGGCCTCCGTCGGGATGCTCACGTGCCAGCAAATAGTCGCCAGACTTCTCCCGTGTAACCAGGGCCCGTTCACGCTCAGGCAGATTCACAGCAGATGCGCCATCATTGGAGCCTACCTCTACCCGCCAAGCAGCAGCCGCTCCGCTCTTTCGAGGTCTTGTTGGGTGTTGACGCTTAGGAGGGAGCGGAGGTCCGGGTCGAAGGTTTTTAGGCGGGGCTCTTCGATGTACCAGGTACGGAGGCGGCGGAGCAGAGATTGGAGGCCGGGGCGTTCTTCTTCTTGCAGCAGGCGCTCCGCTTCGTCGACACAAGAGCGGCGGTAGACGGCGTGCAGGGTCTGGGAGACGTTGGCGATTCGAGGGACGGCGGCGGAATAGAGTTGCACGGCGTCCTCCTGCATGATTCCGAACAGAGCCGTGATGAGCCAGGAGTTGAGGAGCGGCCTATCGCAGCTCACGGCAAAGACGAGGTCATGCGACGCGGCGGTAAGGCCGGCATGGACGCCGCCAAGCGGGCCTTTGCCGGGTATGGTGTCGCTGATCCAGCGGCTGTTGTCCGGTAGTTCGACGGTTTCGCGCCCTGCCCGCTCTCCAACGACGATGACTTCTGTGCAAACGGCAGCCACAGCATCGGCGACACGTTTCAGCATCGGAACGCCGGCGACGGGAATGACAGCCTTGTCACGCTCCATGCGGGAACTCGCGCCACCCGCGAGAATAATGCCGGTGGCGAGCGGGGGATTAAGTACCCCGGTCCTCAAAGATGGGAACGATTCTAGAATGCGGGACCCTCCATGAGCGGGAACGGCATCGGCACATCGGGGTACTTCTCTCGCAGTTGACGCCACGCTCGATGGGCGATTTCCTCACCACGCGCGAGGATGTCGTCCTCATCAATATGCAGCAGCTTGCGGTCGCGCATGACCCAGTTTCCGGCGACCATGACGGCCTCCACGTCCGAGGCCTGCCCGTTGTTGACGAAGTCCGAAACGAGCCTCAGCACCGGAACCATGTGGGCGCGGCGTAAATCAGTGACAAATAAATCGGCCTGCTTGCCGACTTCCAGCGAGCCGAGCGTCTCGTCCATGCCCATGATGCGCGCGCCGCCTATGGTGCCCCACTCGAGCATTTTCTCGGGTGTTGGGCTAAACGGATCGTCCCGGCGCACTCGCTCGACGAAGTAGCCGGTGCGGATTGCTTCGACCATATCCTCGGCCATGTTGTCCGTGCCAATGCCGATCCGGCAGCCGGCTTCTTCAAGGTCCAGGGCGGGAGCGGCCGCGCCACGTCGGGCAGCGATGGCGGGGTTGTTGGACACCCCTGTGCCGTGTCGCCCAAGCGCCCGGATTTCGGACTCGACAATCTCGCGGCAGTGGGCGACAACGAGGCGCGGGCCGAGGAACTCGTTTTGCTCAAGGTAGTGGGCGGGCAGCACACCCCATGCGGCCATGACACCGGCCACCTCCTGCTTACTCTGGGAGAGGTGGATTGTGTAGCCGACACCGCGTTCTTCCGCGAGTTCGCGAGACCGTCGCAGCATGGCGGGAGAGACGGAGTCTGTGGTGGATGGGGAGAAGTAGACGGTGAGGCGGCCGTCGGCCTTGCCATGCCACGAGTCATAGACATCGACGGCGCGCTGGTAGGCGGCCTCCGCAAGCTCTTCGGAGAAATCCGCAGACGACTTGAGGAGCGTTCCGGCGCTGATGACGTTGTACGTCACGTCCGTCATAGATTCTGTGAGCACAAATCGCGCGCCTGTGTCGGCGAGCTGTTGAGCATAGTTGGATATGCCGCGTCCCTGCTCAAAGAACGTTGTGGTGCCGCTGCGAATGCCCTCAATTGCGCCGAGCAGTGCCATGACCTGCATCTCTTCTGCGGAGAGCATGGCGGCAATCTGCTCAGGAAACCGCAACGGGGAGGGAAAACCAAGGTCTTCGAGGATGCCGCGGCTGAGGGTGGCGGTCAGATGCGTGTGGCAGTTGAAGAATCCTGGGTAGACGGCCTTGCCACGGCCGGAGACCATGTCGGCAGTCGGGTAGGCGCGAACGACCTCGTCGCTGGGTCCGACTGCTGCGATGATGCCATTGTCGTCGATGGCGATTGCGCCGTCGTAGAGGATGCGCCCGTCCGGATCGCATGTGGCGATGATGGTGTCACGGATAACGGTGGTCATTTGGGTTCCTCCACCCTAACCCTCCCCCGCGAGAGGGGAGGGGATTTTCTTGCGGTTAGCTTTGCGCGAGCAGGCGGACAGCAGATTCTATGTGGGCTGCGTCGATGCCGGCGGCGGAGAGCAGGTCGGCGGGTTTGCCGGAGCCGGGCATCCCCTGTACTGCCAGCTTGACGACGCGGGGGGGGTTGCGGAGGCCGCCGAGCGCGGCGAGTACGGCGTCGCCGATGCCACCCTCCGCCCAGTGGTCTTCAACGGTGACTATGGTTCCGGTTTCGCGCGCTGCGGTCTCTAGGGTGTCCGCGTCGATTGGTTTGACGCTGTAGAGATCAATGAGGCGGATGTTGATGCCATCGGCGGCGAGAGCATCGACGGCCTTGAGCGACTCGTGCAGGGTGATGCCGGCGGCGGCGATGGTGAGCTTGTCATCGTCTGACGATCGCAGGACGCGGGAGCCGCCGATGGGGAACGACTCATCGGCGGAATAGAGGACGGGCGTGGCCTCGCGGGTTGTGCGGATATAGGAGATGCCCTGCGTGTCCGCCATTTGCGCGACGAGTTGGGCGGCCTGATTTGCGTCGGACGGATAGAGGACAGTGCTACCGTTGATGGCGCGCATCATTGCGAGGTCTTCAAGCGCCATCTGGGATGGGCCGTCCTCACCGATGGAGACTCCGGCGTGGGAACCGGAGAGGCGCAGGCTTGCACGACTCACTGCGGCCATGCGGATGAAATCGTAGGCGCGCGTCAGGAACGCGGCAAAGGTGGAGACGTAGGGGGTCCAGCCGCGCACCTGCATCCCGACGGCGGTTGCGATGGCTTGTTGCTCGGCGATGTAGCACTCAAAGAAGCGATCGGGGTGCGCCCTGGCAAAGACATCGGCGTAGGTGGAATTGCTGACCTCGCCATCGAGGGCGACTACATCGCCGCGTCGGGTGCCAACGGCGGCGAGGGCATCTCCGTATGCGCGGCGTGTGGCCATGCGGGAGCCGACTTCATATGCGGGCAGGTCGCCTGATGGATTGACGCTGAATACGTTGGGTTGGACGGAGTTGGCCGGGGTCTGGACGGTGACGGTCGCGCCGGTTGCGCCGCCGAGTTCCGTGATGGCGGCAACTGCGTCGTCGAGAGGGCGACCGTGGAAGCCCTCCTTGTCCTGAACGGCGGAGACGCCACGGCCTTTCATGGTCTTGGCGATGATGGCGGTGGGGCGGCCCTCCGTGGCTACTGCCTCCTGGTAGGCGGTGTTGATTGCGTCCACATCGTGGCCATCGATCTCGATGGTGTGCCAGCCGAATGCCTGGAGGCGGGCGGCATAGGCGCCGGTGTTCCAGCCGTACATCGTTTCGCCGCGTTGGCCGAGACGGTTGACGTCAATGATGGCGGTCAGGTTGTCGAGCTCCCAGAAGGCGGCGTGCTCGGCGGCCTCCCACATGGAGCCTTCCGCCATCTCACTGTCGCCGCAGAAGACCCAGACGCGATAGGGCAGCTTGTCGAGGCGCTTACCGGCAAGGGCGATGCCAACGGAGATAGGGAGACCCTGCCCTAGTGAGCCGGTCGCTACATCGACGGTCGGCATGTTTGGGATGGGGTGGCCCTCAAGTCGGCTGCCGTGGGAGCGGTAGGTGAGGAACTCTTCCTCTTCGATTGCACCGGCGGCTTTCAACATGCTGTAGATGAGGGGGGAGGCGTGGCCCTTGGAAAAGACGAGGTGATCGTTGTTGGGGGCATCACGGCGCTCCATGTCATAGCGGAGGTAATCGCTAAGGAGGACGGACGCGAGGTCCGCTGCGGACATGCTGGATGTCGGGTGGCCGGAACTGGCCTGCGCTGCGACTCGAACGGAATCGACCCTGAGTTGTTGTGCAAGACTCTGCCACGTTGCGACATCACCCATCGGAACGCCTCCTGTCAATATTGGCTACCCCTTTCGTCATCATCACCGAGAGACGGCGCGATGTCCACATTGAGGGGGGAGCGACGGTGTCGTAAACGGTCGGGGCCGTGGGGTCGCAGATTGACCATGTAACGTCGCGCCGTCGATAATGCGGCCATATCTTATGCCAATACGCACTGTTCAGGGCCGCACGCCCGTCATACATTCGTCCGCGTGGATCGCCGATAACGCCTATCTGATGGGCGATGTTGAGGTCCACGAGGGGGCGAGCATTTGGCCGGGCGCGGTTCTGCGGGCTGAGATGGGCCGCATTGTCGTTCGACGGAACGCGGCGATTCTCGAACGCGCCGTGATACATGGTGGTGGCGTTGGGGCGATTTCCAGCACGACGGAGATTGGCGAGGGCGCGCATGTGGGCGTCGGGGCGATGGTGCATTCGATGGGCGTGGGACGATACACGCGCGTTGGCGATAACGCGACGGTGTTGGAGGCGGCGACGGTCGGTGAGTGGTGTTGGATAGAGCCGCGCGCCGTCGTTCTGCCTCGGGCCGTGATTGCACACTATTCGCGCGTGTCCGGCATTCCCGGGACAGCCATTCGATCCATCAACGAGTTCGAGCAGCGGATTCTGTCCGTGCAGGGCCACAATACGAAAGCTCGCGCGGCACTGCATCGCGCTACTGAGGCACTAGGAGGATCGCCAATGATCCGATCTGTCAATGGGAAGTCGCCAAAGATTCACCCCAAGGCGTGGGTGAGCGAGGCGGCGTACGTTGTGGGCGACGTGGAGATCGGCGAACACTGCACGATTTTCCCGGGCGCGGTCGTGCGCGGCGATATGGGCAAGATCATCATCGGGGATCGCACGAACGTGCAGGACAATGCGGTGGTCCACGCGAACGGGGATATCACTATCGGGACGGACAATACGCTCGGCCACGCTGTGACGTTTCACGGGCGGCGGTTGGGGAATCATTCTTTGATCGGCAATAACTCGACGGTGTCTGAGGGTGTGGAGATCGGCGATTTCTGCGTGGTTGCGGCAGGCGGGGCCGTTGCGCCGAACGCGATCATTCCCGATGACTCGTTTGCGGCTGGTGTGCCGACGGAGGTCCTGTGGAAGACTGAGCCGGAGCGTCGGGCGCAGATGGAGGCAACCGGCGGGGGCAACTACGCGCGGCTGAGCGAGGTGTACCAGGCGGAGGGGCTGGGCTCCTGGCCGGCGGGGGAAGCGCCGCCGGGGTAGGTGGTGGGATATTCCATCGCAGAACGACCAGGGTCGGGGCGAATCACTCCGACACGAGGCGCTCAGCGTCTCTCCTGATCGTGGGCCAATGCTACGCCTGCCCGTATCTTCAGTCAATTTGGTCAGGGAATGAACTGAGATGAATATTTACCTGAGCCAGCCGTCATTGCACTAGCATGGTCGGCCAGATTGATTGGCTGTTCAACCAAGGGTACAATTGTAGTGTGTCTGGGAGAGTCGCCAAGCGTCTCGTGTTGGGGCCTAGTGCTTCAACCCTTGTCGCTTTTCTTTTTGGCCTCTGGAACTGCCGAGTAGATTCGGCGGCTTGTACACGGTGAAGTAGGCAAGCAACTACGGAATCAGGATTCGATTGGATAGGAGAACAAAGGACTATGGTCAAGGAAACTCGAATCGTCTTTGAGGTCAAGGACATCATTGGAATCCGCATACGTTGTAACGAGTGCCTCGGCGAAGTGGTTCTGAAATTGCCAGGCGACCGCATTCCTAGCCATTGTCCTATCTGTGAACGGCTGTTGGTTCCCTCAGATATAACGCCGGAGGCGCGCAGGAAGAGCACGGTCTTTGAGATGGTTCACGCGCTGCGTGTCTGGTCAAGAGATACGAATGCCCCCGTCACTGTTTTCCTTGAATTCGATGGGGACGAGGCCGACTAGGGCATCAATTGCGTTCGAGGGACACGAGGGCACCTTGTGATCCTAAGTATGGCGACACCGTTACGGTTGTGCCGTTCTGTACAGTTATGGCATCTACGCCAACATATGTAGTGCGCTCTAATGCTTGCGCTGTCCAATCAAGCATATCGTTCCATGACGGCAGGATTGTCCCGACTAGGAGAGCCAAAACAAGCGCGTTCTCAATGTTGATATCGTCATTGGGCGAAAAAACTATCAACATAGATGTAGACGTAATGTTGTTTGGCGGGCCAACGAGTTCTATGATTAATGTCCCGTTGGAAGAGGCACGATCTAGCTGTTGAACAGGTTAGAGAGGCTTTCGGTCTGGAGCGCGCGGAAATACTCAACGTGTGGCAAGCGGAAATTAGTCGCTGAGGGTTGGGCAGCTCCTATTTACTTTTGCAGGGCTGATTCAGCCATCCGCCGCAGAATCCTAATGCGTTCGGCGGGGGGTTCGGGGCGGCCGTAGACGGCGGTTCCGGCTACGAGGAGTCGGGCGCCGGCGCGGACGGCTTGCTCCACGGTGTTTTCGTTGATGCCGCCATCGACCTCAAGATCAACATCCAGGCCGCTTGCGTCGATTAGCTTGCGCATCTGCGCGATTTTGGTCTCCACCTCAGGTATGTATGGCTGGCCGCCGTAGCCGGGGCTGACGGTCATTAGCAGGGCGATGGCGATTTCGTCCAGAAACGGCACGATTGGGTCGATGGGCGTTTCGGGTTGGACGCCAATTCCGACTTGCGCGCCTGTCTGACGAACGGCGGCTACAGTAGCGGGCAGGTCCGCGCAGGCTTCGGCGTGAACGACGATGATGTCACCGCCGGCTTTGGCGATGTGCTCGATGTGGCGGGCGGGTTCAGTGACCATCATGTGGATGACGAGGGGGACGTCACCGGCATGGGGTTTGATGGCGGCGATCATCTGCGCGCCTATGGTGATGGGCGGGACGAAATGGCCGTCCATTACATCGACGTGTATGAAATCTGCGCCGCCCTGGGCCGCGGCGGCCACATCATCACCGAGCCGGGCAAAGTCAGCTGCCAGGATGGACGGGGCGATCTTGATGCGGTCGTGATGCGACATGTCGTTGCTCAGTTACTTTCTGCTTCAAGGCGAGCGCGGGCGTCGGTGATGGCATCGCGCACGCGGTTGGGCGCGGTGCCGCCTACTATGTCGCGCTTTGCGATAGCTGTCTCAACGGTGATGTCGAGTACGTCCTGCTCGAAGCGCTCCGAGGCGCGCCTATAGTCCTCAAGGGTCAGGCCACGCAGCTGCTTGCCGTCGGCTGTGGCGGATTGGACGAGGTCATGTATGATGCCGTGGGCTTCGCGGAAAGGGACACCTTTGGCGGCGAGATAGTCGGCCAGCTCTGTCGCGAGTAGGAAACCGCTTTGGGCAGCGGCGCGCATCGCATCGCGATTGAACTCCAGCGTGGGGGTCATACCCACCATCATCTCCAAGCTGCTCAGCAGGGTGTCCGCGGCATCGAACAGCGGCTCCTTGTCTTCCTGTAGGTCTCGGTTGTAGGCGAGCGGGAGGGCCTTGACTGTGGTGAGGAGGGCCACGAGGTCGCCGACGACGCGTCCGGTCTTGCCGCGCACGAGTTCCGCGATATCAGGATTGCGCTTCTGGGGCATGATGCTGGAGCCGGAGGAGTAGTCACCGCCGATGCGGACGTAGCCGAACTCATCTGACGACCACAGGATGATTTCCTCGGCGAGGCGGGAGAGGTGGGTCATGGCGAGGGTTGCGGCGGAGAGGAACTCGATGATGTAGTCGCGATCGGCGACGGCGTCCATGCTGTTGCGGCTGACGGCGGCGAAACCGAGGTCAGCGGCGAGCGCGGCACGGTCGATGGGGTACGCCGTGCCGGTGAGGGCGGCGCTGCCGAGGGGCATGACATCGGCACGGGTCAGGGCATCGCGCAGGCGGCCGGCGTCACGTTCCGCCATTTCAACGTAGGCGAGCAGGTGGTGGGCGAGAAGGACGGGCTGGGCGCGCTGGAGGTGGGTGTAGGCGGGCAGGATGACATCGATGCCCTGCTCTGCTTGTTGCAGCAGCGCGCGGCGGTATGCGTTGAGGCGAGTCAGCGCGGCCTCAATCGCGTCCTTGACGTAGAGGCGGGTATCGGTGGCGATTTGGTCGTTGCGAGAGCGGCCGGTGTGGAGTTTGCCGCCGAGTGGGCCGATAAGCTCGATCAGCCGCCGCTCGATGTTGAAGTGGATGTCTTCAAGCTCCGGGCGGAAGGGGAACTTGCCCGATTCGAGCTCCGTGCGGATGGATTGGAGGCCGCCGATGATGGTCTGCGCTTCGTCAACGGTGAGGACGCCGGCGCGCCGGAGGGCACGCGCCCATGCGACCGAGCCGGTGACGTCGTGATAGGCCAGCCGTTGGTCAAACGGCAGGGAGGCAAGGAAGTCGGCTGGGCTTGTATTTGATTGGCGCGGCATGTTTATAGGATACGGCACGGGGGTGGCTATCGAGTTTCACCGAATCATACGCATATCAGGACAGCGCGAGTAGAATTGGTTGGGAACTGACAGGGCGCGCACACTGGGGAGTTCGACATGGCAGGCAATAAACAGGAGTTTACGATTCAGCGGGGAAACGAGATGGAGCGAACCGTCGTAGGTATCGATGGCAAGAAACATATTGTCGAGGCCAAAAAGCAGGGCAAAGACGGCCATTTCAAAGACGAAGGCCAATATCGGCGGGCAATTGACGCGGCGGTTGTCGAGAATTCCAAGAAGTGAGCTGCACGGCTCAGTAGTTGATCTGAAGATGTCGAACGCTGTGAAGGTCACGGTTAGTGAGCAGTCATTGGCCGTGGACTTGGAGGATGGGCGCTCAGTATCTGTGCCGCTGGCGTGGTATCCACGACTGGTTCACGCGACTCAGGCGGAGCGCGATAACTGGGCGCTTATCGGCGAGGGCGAAGGTATCCATTGGCCTGACCTGGATGAGGATCTGAGCGTGCGCGGAATAATTGCGGGTTGGCCATCTCAGGAATCTGAGAAGTCCTTCAAGCAGTGGCTTCATGCCAAGAAGGAAGGGCGACCGCTAACTCTGGACGCTCTGACCCAACATGAAAAACAGCAGATCAAGTCACGCGCGAAGAATCCATAGAACCGGCAGCGTCCTCGATCCGAATCGCGCCTCAGCCGTTGCTTAGAGGTTGGTTCCCTACTCTTGCGGCCTTACTCTTGCTTGGGTGCGGATTGGGAGGCCCCAGAGGTGGATGAAGCCGGGGGAGGCGGATTGGTCGAAGGTGTCGCCTTCGTCGTAGGTGGCTAGTTCGTGTCGGTAGAGGGCGTATTCGCTCTTGCGGCCGACGACCATCGCGTGGCCCTTGTGCAGCTTGACGCGCACTGCGCCGGTTACGGCTCGCTGGCTGCTATCGATGTAGGATTGCAGGTCCTCACGTAGCTGGCTGAACCATAGGCCGTCGTAGACGAGCTGGGCGTATTCACGGGAGACGGTGTCGCCGAATCGCACCTGGTCTTTGGTGTGAACCATGCCCTCCAGCGCTTTGTGGGCGCGGATGAGGATGGTGGCGGCGGGGGCTTCGTATATCTCACGGGACTTGATGCCGACGAGGCGGTCTTCAATGTGGTCGATGCGTCCGACGCCGTGCTCGCCGCCGATCTTTGAGAGGGTCTCCACGAGGGCAACGGGCTCCATTTCCGCTCCGTCCAACGCGATGGGGACGCCCTGCCGGAATTGGACTTCGACGTAGCGGGGCTCATCGGGCGCTTCATGGGGGGCGACGGTCCATTCGTAGGCGTTCTCAGGGGGCTCTCGCCACGCGTCCTCAAGCACGCCGGCCTCGATGCTGCGGCCCCAGAGGTTGTCGTCCGTCGAGTATGGCTTTTCGAGGGTGGAGGGGACGGGAATCTCATGTTCGCGGGCGTAGGCTATTTCTTCGACACGGGTCATGCCCCACTCGCGGGCGGGGGCGACGACCTTGAGATCAGGGGCGAGCGCGCCGACGGAGACATCGAGTCGAACCTGATCGTTGCCCTTGCCGGTGCAGCCGTGGGCGACGGCGGTCGCGCCCTCCTGCCGCGCGGCCTCGACCATGAGGCGGGCTATCAGGGGGCGGCCGAGGGCGGTGGCGACGGGGTAGACACCCTGGTAGAGGGCGTTGGCCTTGAGGGCGGGGAAGACGAACTCGCGGATGAATTCGTCACGGACATCGGCGACGTGGGCGCCAACGGCGCCGGAATCGAGGGCGCGTTGGCGGATCTCCTCCAGGTTATCGACGTTGCCGAGGTTGGCCGTCAGCGTGACGACATCGTAGCCGTAGTTTTCCTGGATCCATCGGACGGCGACGGATGTATCGAGACCGCCGCTGTAGGCGAGGATGATTTTGTCTGGCATTGAGCCCCCTGAGTCCCTCTTGTTGTTCCCGCAGCCACGCCGTCATTCCCGCGCAGGCGGGAATCCATCGTGTGGCCACGGTGATACGGCCATTGAATCACAGCGCCTAGTCATTCTAGCAGGGGGGCGGAACACCAGATTCCTTGCTGTGCTCGAAACGACAGAGTGATCTGAGACGACCAGACAAGGAGTGGGAGTGGAACATTCGATCGTACTATGCTAGGCTGAATGAGATCTCACTGGATTTAGACATGAACACGATTGTCTTCAAACAGCTCACCGAGGCACTGGACGCTGCAATGGCTAGGGTCGCTGCCGAGCGTTTTGCCGAACTTGTTCGAAACGATGGGCCAAGACGTGCGGCAGAGGAAGTAATTGAAGCATATGACCAAATAAAAGTCCTGAGTGGGTTAAATGCACCCCTAATCAATGACTACTTCTCCCTGTTTTATATGCTTTGGTTTCAACCTCAGAATTCAAAGGCTGCCTATATGGCAGCTCTAAAGGCCCCCGAAGACATCAACCCTTTGCGGACTAGCTCCAACGGGCTATACGTGCATGATTTCGGGTGTGGCACCATGACTACCCTATTTGGTATGGCTTTCGCCGCGGCGGACAGCCCCGAGTGGAACAGCGACTCTCAAGAGCTTTCCGTCTATTCCGAAGACGAAAGCAGGCCAATGGAGATCTTGGGTTGGCGACTGTGGAATGCCTTCTGTCAAGAGATATCTAGGGAGACGAGCTACCCTTCTTTGGGTGAGCTTAGAAAAGTCTGCGATGCTCTGACCTTTAGTCGTCAGACTCAGGGCGGTGGCACTGTATGGCTAACAGCGCACAACATCGCATATGCTAATCACGTGCAACCAATCAAGACAGAGTTGGATGGCCGAGTAAGTGCTCTAAGCCCTGATGCTGTAATCGTTTCGGCGCGCCAATACAAGGCCACCTATATGTATGAGCCCCCATCCGGGTCACTTAGCGGGAAAACAGAGTTGAAGGGCATTGGCCAGATCTTGCCTGGCAATTTCCCGAAAGTCGGTGCTTTTCGGCAAGCAGTCATGGATTTCCTCCGCAGCCACGCCCAAGACAAACTCTGGACGAATGACTTGAGCATAAATTACTTGCGCGGGAGTGTATCGTGGAATGGTGGCACAACCAACGACGACACTAGGCCGCTGTGTCTCTGTTATTCGATAAAGCAGCGGGGGCCAGAGGACGACCTACCGTTCTGAGGGAGATGGATATGAGACAGCCAACCCTCCCTGGCATTCCGACGCCGGATCTTGAGCCTGTTAGCGGGCCGGATGAGATCGGCGGGGTGGAAATCAAGTATCAGTCTGTGCGGGAGATCCTGACCCGCGCGACCGGGTTCATGGAAGAGTACGACTACACGCTCAACCCGTATAGTGGCTGCTTCTTTGGCTGCACGTACTGCTACGCCGCATTCTTTAGTCGCAGCGCCGAATTGCGGGATCTTTGGGGGAGCTGGGTAACAGTCAAGGAGAACGGGCCGGAAGTGCTCGCCAGCCGTAAGGTAGGCAACCTCGACGGTAAGCGAATCTATATGAGCAGCGTTACGGACCCCTATCAGCCCATTGAGCGGCAGATCGGATTGACACGCCGCCTGCTAGAGGTCTTGGCGGAGCGCCATAAGCCGAAGCTTGTCGTCCAAACCCGGAGCCCTGATGTTGTCCGCGACTGCGATCTCCTCTCGGCCATCCAGGACAAGGGCGGGCGGGTTCAAGTCAATATGACCGTCACGACGGACGATGAGGATATTCGTAGGACCTTTGAGCCGTCATGCCCATCGAACATGGCTCGGATACGTGCCATTGGCGAGGTTGCTGCTCAGGGTATCGACACTTGCATTACCTTGACGCCCTTGCTGCTCGTGCGGGACCCGGATCAATTCGCTGACGACTTGCTAGAGACCGGGGTCACCAAGTTCATCGTGCAGCCGTTCCACTTCAACAACGGCAAGTTTGTTGCGTCCACGAGAGACGACGCTTCCAAGCTCATGGCTGATAAGCTGGATTGCTCCATAGAGTCGTTCAAGGAACGGTATCTGGAGCACTACGCGGCCGTGGAGCAGGTCCTTGAGTCGCGGCTGCCTTCACTCGGCAAGGGCAAGGGCGGCTTTAGTCCTCCGTTCTAACGTGAACTTCGTGTAGCTTCCCTTTTCGGGCCGGTTGCCCCCCGCCTTCGCGGGGGATTCGGGGGAGGGGGGGAGGTTTCGGGTTTGGGGACGAGCGGGGTGGCGGTGAATCTTTATGTTTACTTGGTAGGAGCTAGAAGAAGATCCCGAACTGGAAGATGGCATAGGCGGGAGCGCCGAGCGCAGTCGCCAGAGTCCACGCGGTCGTGAACACAAAGGGTCTTAGGTAGCCGGAGGGCAGCCGCGCCCCGTGCTCAGGGTTTTCCGTCTGTCGGTGAAGCTCAGCGCGTACGTCCTGGAAGGCTGAGAACCCTTTTCTAACCTTCCACCACTGGACGGCGCAGAGTACGGAAATGGCCACGCCGCCCAGCAAAATCAGGATAAAGACCGGTAGTAGCGACTCACTGCTGGACCCTTGCCCAAACGTGAGAATCACGAGAACTGCAAGCATGGGCAGCAGGACGCCCGCCATAATCCACGTGATGAGAAGGCCAAGAATCCAAGCCCCGGATAGGACCCCGTAGGTCAGCATCACCAAGCCTCGAGGGGGCGTTTTCCCGATGCTCCTGAGTACAAGATACATGTAGGGCAACAGCATCAACATGGACGTCATCGCGGCATATCGCGGCGTGATCACATCGTATTTGCTCTGGCCTGCCTGGACTTTTCGCCCGGTCAGGGCCGCGATCGGCGCCACTATGACGCCCATAAGCAAAAGGAGGAGGAGTAACGAGCTTCCTCCAATCAGTACGACAAGAAATATCAGGAATATAGCAGTCATTCTCGGCTCCAACGCATTGGATGCTGCTCAGCAGATACCGCTTCCCGCCCCCACCTTCCGCTTCAGTCGAACTTGAGGCGGGTATGTCCCGCAATGGTACTCCATGCTGTATGGCCGACAGATTTGGACTTGGCGGTCTATGTACTGTCCCGCGCCCAACGGGTGGAACCGGAGGCCCGTGTCAGGCACAGGAATTACGGGGATGGAAACGCCGTCGCTAATTGGCCGTTTTGGCGCGGGCGCCGAATAAATCCCGGAGTCAATCAAGGCGTTGCGGTTTGTTCCGTGTATGACAACATGCGGTGGACGAATTGGTGAACGAGTGGGCGATCCCCCTCGACTTCATAGTCCTCCATTTCGTCGTGGTAGAAGTTTCTATGGAACTTTTCCGCCGCCGCAAAGCCGCCTGTGAAAAACACGTCGTCAATCTCGCCAGCCACCAGTTGGACCACGTTCTTCATGGCGCGGTGGGATCTGCATTCCCACCCGCGTTGGTCCGCCACGGCCATGACGGCGTGTGTGGCGGCGCCCCACAGCTTTTCTGAAGCCTGTAGGTGGTCTCCCGACGCGAATTCCTCATCGGATGCTGTCAGGAAATCGCGGGCGGTCTGTGAGTGGTCAGTGTGATTCATAACGACAGTGTAGCAAGCGCGTAAAGAGCAGGAGGAGTCAGCGCAAACTACAGTCGGCGCGCCACGTTGCTATTCCCGGCAAGGACGCCTGCAATCAACGCGACATCGGCGGCTTGGCGCTCGTGCGTAGGCAGCGGGCGCATGAGCTCCGAATAACCACACTGCGCCACCTACCCTACCTCCACACATACCTGGCATCGAAATGATGGGCGCCGGTTCGAAGTTGATTGGTATCGCGAATCTCCAGAGGGCTACCACCACTTCAGACACTGGGATTCCGGCAAGGGCCCGAGGGGAAAACCCCGACTATCGCGACACACCTTCTTGTGGATTCCTGCTTGCGGCAGGATTACAGGTGATTCCGTGAGGGCAAGGGGTAGGGATCAATCCCGGTGTCGCTCAAGTCGTCGGGGTTTGTTCCGTGTACGACAACATGCGTTGGACGAATCGATGGACGATGGGGCGATCCGCTTCGACTTCAAAGTCCTCCATCTCGTCATGGTAGAAGTTCTTGTGGAACTTCTCGGCCGCTGCGAAGCTGCCCTGCACCAACTCATCATCGTACTGCTCGGCAACCTGCCGAATCACGTTCTTCATGGCGCGGTGGGATCTGCATTCCCACCCGCGTTGGTCCGCCACGGCCATGACGGCGTGTGTGGCGGCGCCCCACAGCTTTTCTGAAGCCTGTAGGTGGTCTCCCGACGCGAATTCCTCATCGGATGCCGTCAGGGAATCGAGGGCGGTCTGTGAGTGATCGTCCTGATTCATGAACACAGTCTAACTCGCAGCCACCGGCTGCACTCCTACTTGGCAGTTTTGGCGCGGGTGCGGAGGCAGCGGGTACACATGCGAATCTGGGTGCGGATGCCGTCGGCGTTGTACTCGGAGATACGCTGGACGTTGACGTTCCAGCGCCGTCGCGTCTTGTGATGCGAGTGGCTTACGTTGTTTCCGAATTGGGGCCCTTTGCCGCAGACTTGACACTTTGCCATGATGTTTCGCTCGTCGCTTGTTTTGGTCGCTTAGCCGACTCGCTTAGTAGCTGCGCGTGGGTCGGCTGCGTTGTTACTGCACAGCGTCGTATGCTACCAGAGTCCGGTGTTTGGGGCAATACGGCGGGGGTTGCTGGCGGCGGGAACGGCGGGGGGCGTTACGGAGGTTGGTTGCACATTCAAGATCAAGATTCCCGCTTTCGCGGGAATGACGGGGGAGGGCGCGGGAATGACGGGGGAGGGCGCGGGAATGACTAGTGGACGCAGGGAGGGAATGATGACTAGTAGTGGTGGTGATGGCGGTGTGTTGGATGGGCAGGGGTTGTTGGCGGCGCTGATGGGTGGCGCGGGGTGGCTGCAGACGAATAAGGCCGCCGTCGATGCGCTCAACGTTTATCCGGTGCCCGACGGCGATACGGGCACGAATATGTTGCTCACCATTCAGACGGCCTTGCGTGACGCGCAGGAGAACCCCGGGGATGGCACGGTGGGCGCTATGGCGGCGGTCATCGGACAGGGGGCGCTGCGCGGGGCGCGCGGGAATAGCGGTGTCATTCTCTCGCAGTATTTGAAGGGCTTTGCGCAGGGGCTTGAGGGCGTCGCCACGATGGACGGCCCCGCCCTCGCCGCAGGTCTGCAGGCTGCTTCGGCTGCCGCTTACGGAGCCATGAGCAAGCCTGTCGAGGGAACGATGTTGACGGTCGGTCGTGAGGCGGGCGAGGCGGCGGGCGCGAGCGGGTCATCGGACGTTATCGAGACGCTTCGGGTCGCGGCAGATGAGTCGCAGAGGTCCGTTGAGCGGACGCCGGAGCTGTTGCCCGTTCTGGCGAGCGCGGGAGTTGTCGATTCCGGCGGACAGGGTATCGCGGTGATTTTGCGCGGGGCGCTGTCGGCGGTGACGGGCGAGGACACGGGGCCTCCCATCGAAACACCGACAATATCGTCCATCGATCCAAGCCTTTATGGGGATCAGGACAGCGGGGCGTGGGGGTATTGCACGGAGTTCGTGCTGATGGAGCCAACATCGACCATGGACAGTATTCGCGCGACGATGGCGCTGTTTGGCGAGTCGGAGTCTATCGTCGAGGGCGACGGGCTTGTACGGGTTCACCTGCACACATCGGAGCCGGAGATCGTGCTGACGGAGGCCGAGGGGATGGGGCGGCTGGAGCAGGTATCGATCCGCGACATGGATCAGCAGCACCAGCAGTTCCTGGCGGGGCATGGTGAGGATGTCGACAACGTGGTGTGCGGTGTGGTGTCCGTCGCGGCCGGTCCGGGGTTTGTGCGGATCATGCGCGGACTGGGGGCCGGATCGATAATCTGGGGCGGACAGTCGATGAACCCGTCCGCAGAGGAGATCGCGGAGGCGGTGGAGTCCATTCCTGCCCCGGACATCATCATTTTGCCGAACAACAAGAACATCGCGGCGACGGCTGAGGTGTCACGCGACCTGATCCATTCGAAAGCCGTGACCGTGTTGCCGACGGAGTCCGTGCAGCAGGGCGTCGCGGCGCTGCTCGCGTATTCCGCCACCGCGTCCGTGCAGAACAACCTTGACGGGATGCGTGGGGCAGTCGACGAGTTGCGTTGGGCGGAGGTGACGTTTGCCGTGCGCGACGGTCAGTCGGGCGACGTGACGTATGCCGCGAACCAGCCGATCGGGCTGTTGGAGGGGGAGTTGGTCGTTTCGGGCGAGACGCCGGAGGCGGTGGCGCAGGCTCTCGTGGAACGCATCGGGCCTGAGGGGGAGGCGCTGGTGACGCTGTTCTATGGGGCGGGCGTGACGGAGGAGCAGGCGGAGTCGGCGGCTGAGGCTGTGAGGGCTGTTTGCTCAGATGAGGTGGAGGTGGAGGTACAGAGTGGGGGGCAGCCGCTGTATCCGTATTTGATTTCTGTGGAATAGCGTTGAGGGGGCTTGCTTGACATAGGCGTGGGGTTGCGCTCACGCTCACGCCAGCATTTGCGGCAAGGGACGCGGGCCGGTCTTGTTGGTGCGCTCGCGGTGTAACGGACGATAAATGGCGGTTAAGACCCGGTCGGGGCTTGGGACGTTGAATCCCCGTCGCGTGTTCTACGGGTGGTGGATCGTCCTGTCCGGCTTCCTGCTGATGCTGTTCTCCACAGGCGTGGGGTTTTACGGCTTTTCGGCGTTTGTGGGCCCGATAGCGGATTCTGTCGCCGGCGGCAGCCGTCAGGCCATTGGGCTGGCGGTCTCTATCCAGCGAGCGGAGTCCGGGGTTCTTGGCCCGATCGTCGGGTTCATGGTGGATCGGGTCGGCCCGCGCCTGGTGCTTCTTGTCGGATTCACGATCGGCGGAACCGGATTCATCCTCGTCTCTTTGGCGCAGGAACTTTGGCAATTCTACGCTGCTTACTTCTTCCTGGCTCTCGGGCTTGGCGCAGGGTCATTTTTGGTTGTGAGCACGGCTGTCACAAACTGGTTCAATCGTATGCGTGGGCGGGCCCTGGGATTCCTGTTCCTGGGACCGGGGTTCGCGGGGCTGATCGTCGTCCTCATCGTTGAACTGATTGAGCTGTATGACTGGCGCGCGACGCTTGCGGGTGTCGGCGTTGCGATGTGGATCGTCTGCATCCCGCTGGCGATGGTGATGCGTCGCGCGCCGGAGGCATACGGGCAGCGTCCGGACGGTGATCCGCCACTGCCGGCTAGCGAGAACAGGGCTCAACAGCTGACAAGCGGAGGGGTTCCGGTTGCCGAGGCGTCGCTGGTGAGCATGCGCAGCGTTCTCCGCAGCGTGTCCTACCACCAGTACGTCTTAGCGATCGCGCTGCAGCAGATGGGCTTTTCGGCGCTGGTGATTTACCAGATTGATGCCTTTGAGACGTTTGGCCTCACACCACGGGAGGCGGGACTGGCCGTTCTCATCTGGACCATCGGCGGGATTCCCGGGCGGTTGGCTTCCGGTTTTCTTTCGGACATGTTTGATAAGCGGCTCGTATTGGCCGCGGCATTCACGATGCAGCTTATCGGCGTGTTTTTCTTCCTGACGACATCGAACCTGTGGGGCGCGGGATTGTACGGAATCACGCACGGTTTGGGTTGGGGGATGACGACGCCATCCCGCCTTTCGCTGCAAGGGGAGCTGTGGGGCCGGGCAATCTTCGGCCGGTTGATGGGGATTCAGACGGGAACATCCGCCATACCCTCGATCCTCGCGCCATATTTTGTGGGTAGGGTTTTTGACAATACGGGCGACTATAAAATGCCCATAATCCTGATGTTCCTGCCGCTGGTTATTAGCATCATTCTCATCTTGACCATTAGACGACCACGAAAGGTCGTGCCGCCCAGAGGCGAACCTCCGGACAATGACCGACTGTCGGCGGCGACCTGACCGGGCCGGGGATGGATTCCGGCCTCCGCCGGAATGACGGGCCCGGGGGGGCGTGGTGCGGTCGGCGGCGTTACGGGAGTTGGTTGGGTAAGTGAGGCTTTAGATTCTTCGCTGCGCTCAGAATGACATGTAGGGGCGCTCAGAATGACATTGTTTGGCGTTACTGAGGTTGGTTGCACTCCTGGCTCAAGATTCCCGCGTTCGCGGGAATGACGGAGGAGGAAGGGGGGATGACGGTGCGGGGGCGGGGGCGGGCGTAGAATCGGGGCATGGGTGAGTGGCCACGGCCGTGGCGGTATATTTTTCACGCGGATATGGACGCGTTCTTTGCTGCTGTCGCTCAACGGGATGATCCGAGTCTGCGTGGGAAGCCGATAGTCGTGGGCGGGCGAGCGGAATCGCGCGGCGTTGTCGCTGCCTCATCCTATGAGGCTCGCGTATTCGGCGCGCACTCAGGCATGGCGATGGCGACGGCGCTGCGTCTTAGCTCTGAGATTATTCGCGTCTCCCATCGCCCCGGGGGATACGGCAATATCTCGCGGCAGGTTATGACCATCCTGCGCAAGGTTACGCCGTTGGTGCAGCAGATCTCCGTTGATGAGGCGTACATGGATGTGACGGACGTGGCGGGGCCGGACAAGCTCGAACCTCTCGGCAAGGAGATTAAGCGGCAAGTGCGGCGCGCGACGGGGCTCGCGGTGACCATCGGCGGCGGGGTTAACAGGACTATCGCAAAGGTGGCGTCGCAGGTGGGCAAGCCGGACGGGCTGCTCCTGGTTCCACCGGCGACGGAGGATGAGTTCCTCGCGCCGCTGGACGTTTCGCTTATGAGTGGCGTCGGGCCCGCAACTCTTACAACCTTGCATAAACGCGGCATCCGCACGATGGGGCAATTGGCGGCGGCGGACGATGAGTGGCTTGTTCAGCACTTTGGACGGCGCGGGGCGTGGCTTAAGGAACGGGCGCTCGGTGGCGGATCGTCGGAGTTGCAAGCGGAGGATGAGCGGCAGGTCAAGTCGATCAGCAGTGAGACGACGATGAGCACGGACACGGACAACGGCGAGATATTGCTTGGGCTGGTGCGTGAGCAGGCGGTGGACGTCGTGCAGCAGATGCGGAACAAGGGCTTGCGGGCGCGGACGGTGCGGCTCAAGCTGCGCCTTTCGGATTTCACGACGTTCACGCGGCAGCAATCCCTACCCCGCCCCACCGACGATGAGGCGGCGGTGCTGGGCGTCGCTGATGAGTTGCTGCGACGGGAGTTGGGGCCGGGGCGGGAGTTTCGGCTCATCGGGGTGGGGGTTGCCTCGTTGGAGCCTGCGCTGGATCAGCCGGAGCATGAGGGGAAGGGACCGGCGGCGGGTGGGCAGATACGGATGGGTATCTGATGTCGGCGGCTGACTAGCCAGTCCGATAGGCAGCAGGGAACTTGACAAGTGCTCCGGCGTGAGTAGTATCGCAAGCGTTCGTCTCGTGCTCATCAAGTCAGGGAGGGTGAGATGACCGAGCAAATGTTGGACGGCGGGGATGAGACTCGGAGGACTGTCCTAGAATCTATGCCCGCAATCAGCAGGCTGCGATTTTTGTTGAGGGCTCATGCTTGGGGCGAATTGCGGAGTCATTCAGCCATGAGAGCAATTCATTTTGCACTTCTCATGGTCATCCTCGTTACTGCCAGCTTGGCGGCCGCATGCGACTCGTCCGACAGTCCAACTGCGGTTGTGAGTGAAGAAGAGTTCTACATGACGACTGTGCCGGTAGATCAGATTATCGATCAGGCCAAACAGTTGGAAAAAAGTTCCGTCGATGTAACCCCGTTAGCCGAAGATCCTTTGGATACTTTCGAGTACGTTGAAATCTCCGACGACGAAGCGGCTGCAATCGTACGATATGTGCCCGAGAGATTCACGTTATACGAAGCGCGGGTTTACGAATGGCCGGAGGGAGATTGGATTTACTTCAGATACAGTGGACGAATCAAATTGATCGAGCACCCGTTTGGCTCCGAAAGGAAATTACCAGGAGAATTCACCGAGACGCTAACGATAAATGACGAGCGAGCATACTTGGTCCGGGGGTGGCCTTTTTCCGTCCCCGGAGACGGGGATGAGGATAGAAGATGGTTCTGGGATGAATCCGGGCGCCTTGCCCTTTATTTCAAGAGTGGAGACAGGACTTTTGAAATTGATGTGCTTGGCGGTGAAACGATGACGCGGGATGAGATTATCAGGATGGCGGAGTCGGTCAATTGAGTAGCCCAGGCTGAGTAACTTCAGCGGCTGGCCGCGGTGGTTTGTGAGGCTTATCCGCCGCCGGAACGCGGCTAGTAGCCCCGTGGCGATTCGATAGCACTCGGCCACGCCGTTCCGCCTTTCTCCGCCTCTTTCACGCCTGAATATGGGCGCTCGCCCGTCGTGTTGCGGTATGATTTTCTTGCGGCGCTGTGGCGTCGTTGTTTGTATCTCGGCCAAGCCGATTGGGGCAACAATTCGGGGGAGAGGTAGTAATCGTGACAGAGCTTGCTTCTTATAACATCGTCGGCCATGCGACACCGCGCGCGGAGGGGCCGGACAAGGTGACGGGCATTGGGAAATACGGGATGGATCGCGCGATGCCGGGGATGCTGTGGTGCAAGATACTGCGCAGCCCGTTCGCGCACGCACGCATCGTCAGCATCGACACGACTGAAGCCGCTAACATGCCCGGCGTCCATATGGTGCTGACGGGCAAGGACATGGAGGGCGTGCGGACGAATCGCTCCACGTACAAGGACGAGCCGGCGTTGTGCTGGGACACGGTGCTGTACGTGGGCGACAAGGTGGCGGCGGTCGTTGCGGACGATGAGGACATCGCCGAGCGCGCCCTGGGGCTTATCCAGGTGGAATACGAGGAGTTGGCGCCCGTGCTTTCGGCGCGTGAGGCCGCGCAGCCGGATGCGACGATTCTGCACCCGGACTTCGCCACCTATTTTGGCGTGGGAGACGCGCCGGAGACGCCGACAAACATCCTCGTCACGCTGAATCGGGGGCGCGGCGACGTTGATGCGGGGTTCGCGGACGCGGATGTGATCGTTGAGGAGCGCTATACGACGCCGCACCAGCACCAGGCCTATCTTGAGCCTCACTCCGTCCTCGTGGACGTTGAGGATGACGGCACGTTGCAGATCTGGATGTCATGCCAGTTGCCGGCGGCGAACGTCGGGGAGCTGCTTCGCGTGCTTGATCTGCCGCCGGAGAAGGTGGTTATCAATACGTCGTACGTCGGCGGCTCGTTCGGTGGAAAGACGGACGCGACGGGCGTCTACATCATGCAAGAGTTCGCGAAGCGGACAGGTCGGCCAATCAAGCTGGTATTTGACTATTCAGAGGAGTTGATGGCATCGAATCCGCGCCACCCCTCCGAGATTCGCATTCGGGCGGGCGTCAAGCGCGACGGTACGATAACGGCGTGGCAGGCGGAGGCGTACATGGCCGTCGGGGCGTACGCATCCTACGCTCCCATTCCGAATGGCCTGCGCGGGGTGTTTGAAATGGGCGGGGCGTATCGGTGCGACAACGTCGCCATGACCATTACGCACACGTACGCCAACCTGGTGCCGTGTGGGTTCGCACGAGCGCCCGGGATGCCGCAGGGGCTGTGGGCCGGGGAGTCGCATATCGATCTCTGCGCGCGGGCCATCGGCATGGAACCTGCGGAGTTTCGGACGCGAAACATCGTCCATGAGGGCGAGGCTCTTATGACGGGCGATGAGTTCCAGGCGATGCGGGCAGACACGACGTTGGAGGAGGCCCTGCGGGCGGCGGATTATTCCTCTGCCAAGTCGACAAACATCGGACGCGGCATTGGCACAGGCCATCACTCACAGGGCGGCGGCGCGGCGGTGTGCCAGGTGACCATCGCGGATGACGGCTCTATCACGGCGCATTTCTCAACGTTCGATACGGGCGGCGGGACGTTCACGATCATCGCGCAGGTCGTCGCAGAGCAGCTCGGCGTGACCCCACAGGACGTGCAGGCCCTCTCATTTGCGACAAATCAGATTGGTCCGTTGCAGGGCATCGGCGGGAGCCGCGGCGCGCGCGTCACGAGCACGGTCGGCCATCAGGCAGCAACTGAGACGGCGGACAAGCTGCGGCGACTGGCTGCGGAGTTTCAGGGCTGGGACGAGGAACGGCTATCGTTGCGGGACGGCACTGTCATGAACGACGCCGGGGAGGCTATTTCGTTCGGTCAGATTGCCGCGCGGACCGGCGAGCCGATCGTCACGCGCGTGGATATTCAAGAGGGCAGCAGCCCCTATACCGCCTTTGGCACGCAGATCGCGGAGGTGGAGGTCGATCCGGAGACGGGCGAGGTTCGGGTGCTCAAGATCACGGCGGTGCATGAGACGGGGCGTGTGCTGAATCCTGTCGCTTTCTACGGACAGCTTGAGGGCGGCGTCGTATACGGGTTCGGCGAGACGGTGATGACGGAGACGGTCTATGACGAATCGGGCCGCGTGACGAACCCATCGTTCGCGGATATGAAGCTGCCTACCGTGCGGGATTTGCCGGAGTTGACTGAGATTGTGTTGGAGTCGGACATCGGCGACGGGCCGTACGCTGTGCGTGGCATCGGGGAGCACACGAACATCATGACTGCGCCGGCCATCGCGAATGCGATCGAGGACGCGGTGGGGGTGCGCATTACGTCCCTGCCGATTACGGCGGAGAAGGTTTACGCGGCGTTGCAGGGGAACGGGGGCGGGTAGGCTAAAGCAGCGTCGGCCGGGATTACACTGTTTGCATAGAGGAGGCTGTGATTATGGATGCAGCGCCGAAGGAAATCACG
Source organism: Dehalococcoidia bacterium (assembly GCA_965205915.1). GTDB lineage: Bacteria > Chloroflexota > Dehalococcoidia > UBA6926 > UBA6926 > VXMO01. The sequence continues at coordinate 1,044,163 of OZ242191.1, forward strand.
TTCCAGGTCAGGGAAGAGCCCGAGGGTGGGTATTCGGCACGAGCTATCGGGTTCAGCATCTTCACGCATGGTGACGACTGGGGACACCTGAAGTACATGATTCGGGATGCGGTGCTTTGCCACTTTGACGAAGGGAAGGGGCCCGAAACGGTTCGAATCGAGGTTGTACGGGAAGAGGTCATCAGCGTTTGAGAACACCCCGCGATGTCTCGGGGCGAGAGTTGGCCGCGCTGCTGCGTAGGCTCTAGTGTTTCCTACATTTATACGAAGGGGTTGATTACGCGGAGGCCATCGTAGTCCTGTTGGGGGTTTAGGTCTTCGGAGAGGACGGAGTCGCAGCCCATGACGCGGGCGGCGGCGAGGATTGCGCCGTCCCAATAGGAAATTTGAAATCTCTCGCAAAGGACGATAGCAGCGAGGACGATTTCATACGTTATCGGAACGATCGCGAATCTGTTGAGTCCGACTACAAACTCCCGAACTTCTTCCCGATTTAGGTCAAATAAGGCACTCGGTCGGGTGGACTGATAGTAGAACTCCTGGAGAACCTGGGCGGACAACGCGAAATCTTGCCCGGTTAGTATGTTCCGGGCAATCTGACGCTTCGGACGCTCCTCAGGGGCACGGCTGATTGAATAGAGCAGGATGTTGGTATCAAGAAAGCGCATCGCGTCGATACAGTTCGTCACGAGGCAGGCGTTCTGAGGCGACTATGCCTCCGCCCCGCGCATCGAGCTCGGCCAACACGTCGTTCTGCATCTTCTCCAGTCGTTTGAATTCCTCATCGGAGATTCGTTTGAAACAATAGCCCACAAGAAACTCTCGGACGAGGGCGGAGACGGACGTGCCTGCTTCTGCCGCCTTTATGCGGGAAAGGCGGTAGGTTTCTTCGTCGACGGAGACGGTTATGTTTTTCATGTTTGGCTCCACAGATTCACAGTTTCTGTGTAGCACAGTGTATGAGTTGCAGTTGGTCAGGGCAAGATGCCTGAACTTCGCGCCCGCCTGCGCCGCGGGGCGATGACGGGGACAGGTTACTCCATCACCCTTAGGGTGGAGGGGATGTCTGTGCGGCGGAGGCGGCGGGTTGTTAGGAGCGGGGCAAGGCCGACGGCTACCACACCCAGGACTATCAAGGTCAGCACGGACGTCGCCGAAAAGGTGATTATCAGACCCAGGTCAGGAGTCGTTCGCGGCAGCAGCACCTCTGTGATGTACAGCATCAGGGCAAACCCGAGCACCGACCCAACAACGGTCGCCAACGCGCCCAGAATCGCGCTTTCAATGACGGCCATGCGCAGCACGGTCCTGTATGGCACGCCGAACGCGGCCATTGTCGCGTGCTCTCGGCGGCGCTCGTCCATCGCAATGTTCGCGGTGTTATAGGCAATCAGGATTGCCAGCAGCAGCGGCACCAGCTGCATAAGCCGCATGACACCGATGAACTGATTGAGCAGTTCTTCCGTCAGGTTGGCCTCTTCGGCGACGGTGCCCACGGAAACGACGCCGCTGACCGGGAATAGTTCCTCTTTCACCTCAATAATCTCAGCGCCGGGCACGGCCAGCGCGGTTATGCGATTGGTCACGTCCGGCACGTTCAGCAAGTCCAGATGGTTGTTGTCCATGTAGACCGTATTGCGGATGTAATGCGGATGGATGGCGAGCACCGGAAGGATGGAGTCCTCCAGTGAGAAGGATGTGAATCCCTCGCGCACGGGGTGGGTCAGGATGATGGAATCGCCAACGTCAACGCCCAGGTCCGTAGCGGCTTTCTCCGACAGCACGACACCCGGAGTCCCGGGATCCAGGGCGCCTCGCACGGCGGTGGGTGTCCAAATCTCACTGTTGAAGTCCATGAACCGGATCAGGACGTCGAATTCTTCATCGCTGTTCGGCGCCGTCAGTGACCCGAATATTCGGAGGCCGGGCTCAATCGTCTCTATCGTGCTAGCGTTCCGGATTTCGTTCACGACGGAAGAGTCGTAGGGCGCGGGAAGGGCCAGGTCGATCTGTAGGCGCTCTTCTGACGAACTGAGCAGTTCGTCACGACCTTCTCGCAGCGTCTCAAGATATGAATCGAGAATCCCGACGAGGACAACGGTGACGGCAACGGCGGCCGCGATACCCATGATGGTGAGGAAGGCGCGGCGCGGCGCCCTCGCCACGTTGCGGAAGGGCAGTTGGCCGAATGTGTGGCCAGGCATGGGAATGCGCGTCATCAGCGGCGCAAGACCGCCGCCACGCGCCGCCAGGTGTCCTGTCCTGATTGCGTCGATGGGATTGACGCCGACGGCGCGCCAGACGGGGTAGCCAATGGAGAAGAGCAGGACGAGCAGGCCGACTACGGATACGGCGATGAATATCTCGTACTGGAACGGAGACAGCCAGATTGGCAGCGGTACGAATTCGTTGAGCACGCCCTTGAGCGCCTGCGCAAGCAGCCACCCGACAATTAATCCAAAGGTGACGCCCGTAACCGCGATCTGAGCGCCAACGATGAGGGGCCGCAGCGCAATCAGGCGCGGAGGCACGCCGAGCGCCATTGCGACGCCGATCTCGCGGCGTTGGGTCTCGACCATGCGTGATGTGAGATTGAAGGCGGCAAAGACCGCGCCGATGAAGATGGCGAATGCGATGATGTTCGTCGTCTGTTGATCGCCCTCGACGTCTTCCGTGATGGAGCGGTAGACCGGGTCATCGATGTCCTGCGTGACGTCAACTCCGACCAGGGGCAACTCGTCGCTCAGCGCCTGCTCAAGCTCGCTTACAATCGTTTCGCGCGAGACTGCATCGCTGATGCGGATGATGGCCTCATCGACGAGGCCGGGGCGCTCTGCCACGTCCTGCACGGTCTCCAGCGACGAAAAGATAATCACGTAGCTGGCATGGGCGAGGAATCCGCCGCCCTCTGTGATAACGATGAAGTGCTCAGGCGTCAGCGCGTGCCCGACGTAGCGGACTGTGCGACCACCGGCAATGAGCGCCTCGCCCTCGGCGGGCAAGTTATGGGCAAGGGCGAATTTGTGCTCAAGGAGAACATTGAGCCGGCCGGCATCGGACGGGCCAAGTTCCCGGCCCTCGGTCAGGTGGACGCGGTTGACGGATATTCCCTCAGGGTTCGCATAATCCATGCCGACCAACTCACCGGGGACAAGGATGGTTACTTCGTTGTCTTCCTCATCCACTGTCACGACCTTGAGCTGTGTCGGGATGGTCAGTCGTTCCTCCACACCCTCGATTGCATCGGCGGACGGGATGGACTCAATGATCCGGGTGAGTTGGTTCCTTGGAACGAAGCTGCCGTCGCTCAGGCCCACGCGGAGGTCGTACATGCGGGTTGCATCGAAGCTGGCTGTATTCGAGGCTTTGCGCCACTCGGTCATGCTGTTGAATGAGGCGAAGGTTCCGATGCCCAGGCCGATGACCAGGGATATAGTGACGACCTGAATCCACCGCGCGCGCAGGTCGCGTAGAGACCACGTGAGAAGTAGCCGCGGTGTCATCTATCAGATACCGGCTACCAGCGCAGATCGGAGATGAGCGCGCGTCCGCCCTCCGGCGGGCCGTCATGCACGATGTTCCCACTACTCAGTTCAATAACACGGTCAGCCATGCGGGAGATTTCCCTGTTGTGGGTGACGACGAGGATCGTCTTGCCCTGCTCCGCCTGCTGCTGGAGCAATTCGAGGATTTGGGCGCCTGTTGTGAAATCAAGTTCCCCTGTGGGCTCATCGGCGAGGAGGACTGGGTTTCCGGTGGCGAGGGCGCGGGCGATGGCGACACGCTGTTGCTCGCCGCCCGAGAGTTCGTGTGGGAAATGGCTGACTCGTTCGCCAAGCCCGACGTCAGTTAGGACTTCGACGGCGCTGCGGCCTCCGTCGCTCCTATTCGCGGCATCAATGCCGAACTGGACATTTTCACGCGCAGTGAGGCCGGGGAAGAGGTTGAAGCTCTGGAAGATGAAACTGACCTTTGAGCGGCGATAGGCAAATAGCTGCCCCGTTGACGCGCCCGTGACCTGCTGCCCATCGACGGTGATTCGACCCTCGGTGGGCGTGTCCAGCGCGCCGATCATATTGAGCATGGTTGTCTTGCCGCTGCCGGAGGGGCCGAGGACGACGATGAACTCGCCTTCTCCGATGTGCAGGTCAAGGTGCTCCAGAGCGGTAACGGTTATCGTGCCGATCTCATATCTCTTTGCGACACCATTCAGGTCGATCACGCCTCTGTCCTTGCGCTACGCGGTGGTTCGGCTTGAGTCAGGGATGAGCATGGCTCCATGCGCATTGTAGGGGACGGACGCTGTGCTTGCAGATGTGACGGGTATAGTGAGCGTCCTCGATTTGCCTTACGGAACTATTGTGCTATTCTACGTAAACAGAACACACGGTCTGTGGCGTTTGCATCGCTGCGGAATAGTGGTTCCAGAGGGGCAAGGGAATAGGAGAGGGAACGATGAGCACGACGGTAGTCAGAACGAGAGGGAAGGCATCCACTGTCAACCCGGAGACGAAAAGTCCCGTGGTTTATGGACCGGCGCGGGTGCGTCGGGAGATTCAGTGGGGTCTCAGGGCGACACCATCTCCGGCGGAGCGGCGGCGGGGGGTAAGGCGGGTTGGGTAGAAACCTTTAGCTCACACGGCCTTCTCGGCTCTTGCGTGCTGCGAGAAGTGCCACGACCTGTTAGGGTAGTCCTGAACCGCCCATCCGCTAAATTGTTTGCCAGACGACGTAACACGGGCATGTCCGTGAGACGGAGAGGAGATCATGGCTAACGCACAAGCTATAGAGAAAATCAAGGAGCTCAGCAAGGAGAACGCTGAGTTCGATAAGAAGATTCGGGAGGAGTTGCGTAAGCGCCCAGCCATGACAAAAGAAGAGCGGCGTGAGCAGGTACTCAACTACTGCTTTGGGTTACTTCCCGAAGGTAGCACAATGAGTCGTGATGAACTGGCAAAGATGATCTTTCCCTATTAGATTGCTATGGATATTGCCGTTCTCTCAGGGCTCAGAGAAGATCATCCTGTCTATGCCGATGTAGCAGGCTCCAACAACAGGAGACAAATGGAGTTCTTGAAGTCTATGGTCGACGCCACGTTGACATTTGAGCGCCCGATGCTCACTCATCATCTCATCAAGGGCCTCAACTTGCACGCGATAGCCGGTCTACACGCAGCTGCAGGTCAGTACCGATCAACTAGCGTCAGCGTGGGAAACTATATTCCACCGGAGCATGCACGAGTGCAGTCTTTGATGGACTACTTCCTAGAGGATCTTGATGAGATGTGGGGGGACGGAGCCGCGACAACCCTCGGCGCTTTTGCACTGTGGTCTATTAATCACATCCATCCCTTTGTCAATGGGAATGGGCGGACTGCTAGAGCTTTCTGCTACTACATCATGTGCGTCAAGTTGGGAAGCTGGTTACCCGGCTCAGTCGTTATCCCGATTAGGCTACGTGAACCGCAGTACCGAACCAAGTACCTTGAATGTCTGAAAACTGCGGACGATGGTGATCTTCAGCCACTCGGCGAGCTACTCACTGAACTTCTCACTGAGCAGCTCCAAACCTGAGCACGACGGCCCCAACACTCTAGGCCCTTTCGCCTCGCGTTGAACTTGAGGCGAGTTTCTATTTGTCCTGCTGTTCCCGATACTGTGGTTGCCACGGGACGTTGACTCAGGTCAAGTATGGTCCAGACGCAGCGTATGCCAGCTACGTAGAGACCCATAGCGCGTGGTTGCAGGTGCTCAATGAGTGGGATCAAGCCTACGTTGAATGGGAACATGCACACAGTCAATGGGAACAAGCTTACGCTGAGTGGGAGCCGCCGTACCGCGATTGGGAGAAGGCTCACGGGCGCGCTCAGCAACTATACGCCGACTACGAGAGCGCCGTGGCAATGCTGGGTTGGTAACTGCAAAATTCACCACATTCCCAAGGGTGATCGTCCCAGAGCGGGACGAAGCCCCCTGCCAAACCAATCGACGCAAATGCCAAGAGAAAGAGGATGCCGCTTGCGATTAGCGCTTTCATCAGCCGGACAACCTTCCCTCCCATAGGCTCGCCCATGTTGCCTGCTGTCCAGCTTACTCAGAATGGGGTGGGGCGGAACCGGTTGCGTTGTACGGATAGCGTGGCGCGGTTCACATTCCGCACCGGTTGGGCCTCTTGCGCGTTGACAGGGTGGCAATTGGGGGAGAGCTACGCGCAAAGCAGATTGAGGATTTCCGTGGAACCTTCTCTTGCTTTCGCAACTTGGCAGGGTGTATCGCCAACCAGATTGAGTGCCGCAAGATCAGCGCCGCTTTCTATGAGCAGAGAGACCACCTGGGGGCTTGCGTTTCCCGCTGCAGCCTAGTGAAGGGGGGTTGCCTGGGCCCAGTCCTCGGTCACTCTGTAGCCGCCTACCACCGAGCCAGTAATGGCCGTAACATCCGCATCGTATTTCAGAAGCAGTTCAATGATGTCGGCATCCGCGTTATAGCCAATTGCCCCATGAAGTACGGAATGGCCATCAGCGTCGCTTCCGTTTGCGTTGGCACCTCGGCTTAACAACAATTCCGTGAATTCGAAGTTGGGACCAGACATGAAGGCACGATGAAGAATCGTTTCGCCCTTGTTGTTTACCGCGCCCGCATCGGCGCCAGAATCCAGTAGCAGCCTGGCAAGCTCTACTTTTCCTCTGGTCATGTGCAGGGAAGAATCCCCGTAGATATTCTTCGCGGCAGGATCTGCCCCATAGTTCAGGAGTAGCCGCATCAGTTGTGGGGCAAGATCCCTATTCCATATAGTTCTGATCGCCCAATGCAGGGGTGTTTTACCATCCTCGTCCCTGGCGTCGACTTCGGCGCCCCGTTTCAGAAGGAGTTCGACGATTTCGATGTTCTCGTTTCTTTCCACCGCCGAATGGAGCGGCGCACTGCCGTCGCCCGCCATAACATTGATATCCATCCCCCGATCCAGGAGAGTCACGATTACTTCCGGGTTTGGATTGAATTCAACAGCAGCATGAAGAATCGTGGCGAAGTCGCCGCCCAGACTTACGTTACCGTCCTTTGAACGCGTATTGATGTCCGCGCCCCGCTCAAGAAGCATCTCGATTAGCTCCGGTTCCGCGTCGCCAATAATCGCACGATGCAGGGGCGTCAAACCCTCAGAACCGGTTCGGCTGTTGATGTCTGCCCCGTAGTCCAGGAGCATCTCTATGATCTCCCGGTCGCCTTCGTACCAAAGCCGCGACGCAATATTCAATGGGGATTCGTCACCAACCCAGGAATTAGGTTCTGCGCCATATTCGAGTAGGAGGCGGATAATTCTGGGCGATCTGTGGTGTTGCTCAACTGCCAATTGTAGCGGCGTCCACCGGCCCAGGTTCCTGTCACCTCGGTCATTTGGAAAGCTCGTGCCCGCCCTCGCATTCGGGTCAGCACCGGAGGCAAGAATCAACTCTATGAAGTCGGGGGACTCGTGTTGCCAAATGGCGAAGTACAGCGGTGAATACACTTCATGCCCTTTGGCGGCATTGACATTCGCTCCGCCGTCAATCTCCGCTTTAACATCATGAAGCGTGGCGGATTCCCAGAAATCATATCGGCACAATTGGCCGCATTCCCATGGGTAATCGTTCTCCCACAAAGGGGCAACCCCCCCTGCGAGACCAATCGCCACGACAATCGGCAGCAGGAGGATGCCGCTCGCGAATAGCCCTTTCATCGGTCCGACAATCTCCCCTCTCATAGGCTCGCACGTGTTGCCTGCCGTCCAGCTTACTCAGAATGGGGTGGCCTGGAACCGGTTGCATTGTACGGATAGCGTGGCGCTGTTCACATTCCGCGCCTGTTGAGGTTCCCGCGCGTTGACAGGGTGGCGGGTTGTTGCCATTCTGCCACTAGCGTTTGTGGTAGCTGAGGGAGGAGGCGCAGTTCGCTTATGAAGGCCATCGATGTTCATGTTCATCCGCCGACGAGTCCGGCCCTCCGAGAGGCTGCTGCTCGGCGCAACGCAGAGCAGACTCAGCAGATGCGCCAGTATTTCAGGCGCGCCGAGCCCGATCTCGAAACGCCGGAGCAGTACGTCGAGTTGTATGAGAAGCACGATATCGTCGGTGTGCTGCTTCCCACGGACACCCGGCAGCCCGGCGACACGGAATCTCCGAATCCAAACGATTGGGTCGCGGAGGTCGTCAAGAGGGCGCCGAATCGGTGGATTCCGTTCTGCTCGGTGAATCCGAATCGCGGGGAGCAGGCGATACAGGATCTTGAGCGGGCCGTGGCCGAATTTGACGCCAAGGGGATCAAGTTTGTTCCAACGGGTCAGAATTTTTATGCCCATGATGAGCAGTACTACCCGCTGTGGGAAAAGACTCAGGAGCTCGGCCTGACCATCCTGACGCATAGCGGGCATAACGGCGTCGGGTCAGGGCTGCCGGGCGGGGGCGGTCGCAAGCTCTGGTACTCGAACCCGATCTGGTGGGATGGCGTGGCGGCGGATTTTCCTGAGTTGAAGATCATCCTCGCGCATCCGGCGTGGCCGTGGTTCGAGGAGCAGGTGTCCATGCTGGTGCATAAGGCCAACGTGTTCATGGACATCTCCGGCTGGTCGCCGTGGTATTTCCCTCAGGAGTTGATACGGGAGATGCAGACGCGCCTGCAGAACAAGGTGCTGTTTGGCTCGGACTTCCAGGCTTTGCACCTGGAGCGATGGCTGAGGGACTTCCAGGATCTTGATATTTCGGACGAGGTTCGGCAGAAGGTATTCCTGGACAACGCCAAGCGGGTTCTTTCAAACGTGGACTGGAGCCGCTACGAATAGAGCCTGCGGCCCTGCAATTGCGCCGCATCGGGAAACACTCACTCGAGACGTTTGGAGGTTGATGTGACGACCGCATCTCAGGGCAACGTACAAGTGGTAACCGACAGTACGAGCGACATCCGAGCGGAGGATGCCGAGCGAGCCGGTATCACCATCGTTCCGGCGTATGTCTTTTTCGGGGAGGAGCAGTTCCGCGACGGGGTGTCGATCAGCGGCACTGAGTTCTATCGGCGTCTGGAGCAGCGCGCAGTCGTGCCCAAGACTGCGCAGCCCTCACCACAGGACTTTGCGGACACATTCTCAAAGCTGGCTCCCAATGGCCCTGTGCTGGCCCTGACGGTCTCATCCAAGATGAGCGGGACGTATAACTCGGCACTGATTGGCCGCGATATGACGCTCAAGGATCATCCCGACGCCGTTATCGAGGTGGTGGATTCGCTGTTGGTGGCGATGGGTCTGGGCATCCTTGCCCAAGCTGCGGCGGAGAAGGCAGGGGGCGGCGCGACGATTGAGGAATTGGCGGAATGGGCGCGCGACACGGCGAGCCGGACGAAGATTTATTTCGCGGTGGATACGCTGGAGTACCTGGCTCGGGGCGGGCGCATTGGAAAGGCGCAGCGTTTCCTGGGCGGGCTATTGAGTGTCAGGCCGGTTTTGGAGTTTCGGGACGGTGAGGTTCATCCGCTGGAGAGGGTTCGTTCCCGGGCCAAGGCGCACGCTCTTTTGGAGGCATACGCGCTTGGCAGCGGAAAGCCGGAGCGACTAGCCTACGCGACGACGACGGACCACGAGCGGGCTCGTGAGATGGCGGAGAGGGCGCGATCACGCCTGGAACTCGATGAGGTTCCCGTCTTTACCATCGGCGCGGCTGTGGGCACGTACGCAGGACCGGGTTGTGTTGGTGTGGCGTTCGTCACGCCTCGCTGACGGTAACAAGGATTCGACGATGAACCAGGGCCGCCTGCCTCCTGTCGGCCCCCCCCAGACACCCCAGGACGAGTCTTCGCCTGCGCCCGCGGCCATTGATGATCGCGTTGCGCGCAAGGTGGAAACCCTCCGGCATGTGCTGCGGCTGGAACGCGACCAGAATCACGCGAACCACGCGGTCATCGGGGGGTTGGACGCATTTCTCGAGCGGTGGATCGAGGATCCCGCTATAAAGCGGGTTCTCGATGATGCAAGTGGCACTCTGCCCAACTACGAGGGGCTGACGCAGGAACAGCGCGCGGAGTGGGTGCGAGAGACGATTGAGCGTCTTACGGATCCCGGGCGGGAATCCAGCCCTCCGGCAGCGGAAGTGGAGCGTGAGCCTGTGCCGGCTCCAACGGCTTCGCCCGCCGCTTCTCCCCCGCCGCCCATGGACGTGCCGCCCGATCCGGCGTGGGATCGCATCGAACAGGCTACGCCTAGGCAATCCAATCGGCCTGCACCGTCACCGGCTGAGAGGGTCGCGCCGACCCAAACGAAGAAACGCCCCACTCCCCGCCCCACACCTACGGTCACGCCGGTTACGTCTCTTGATGAGCCGCTGGATGCGCCGTCTCGTATGAAAGCGGGGCTCAAGAAGCTGGGAATCGAGACGTATCGGAACGCGCTGTGGGCGTTTCCGCGGCGGTATGTTCCGGTCTCGCCAATCGCGCGACTTATCTCGGGAGAGCAGGCGGCGATATCCGTGCGGGTTGAGAAGCAGAGCGGGGGAAACTTTACGGCGCGGCGGCAGGTGATGCGGATCGAGGCGACTGTCAGCGATGCCACGGGGCAGGTGGCGGCGGTGTGGTTTGGGAATCCATGGGTTACAAATGCGCTCAAGCGGGGGGCACGGCTGCTGCTGACGGGTCGGCTGGGCGAGTATCGGAACCGGGCGCAATTTCATGTTGAGACGTATGAGCAGTTGCGGGCGGAGGACAAGATCGACACCGGCGAGCTGGTGCCGATTTATCCGTTGACAAAGGGCGTGACGCAGAGCGGGATGCGGCGGCTCATCGGGCCGGCGGCGGAGCGGGCGCTTACGTTGGTGCAGGAATTTTTGCCCGATGACGTGATTCGTGAGGCGCGGCTGCCCGGATTGCGGGATGCGCTTGGGCTAATCCATCGCCCCGCCGATCTGTCCGACGATGAGCGGGCGCGGCGTCGACTTGCGTTTGATGAGCTTTTCTTGCTGCAACTGGGATTGCTGGAGCGTCGGAGGCAGCAGCAACGGGAGCTGGGCGCGCCGATTCCTCGCAGTGAGGAGGCGTTGAGCAGCGTCGTCGCTGCCCTGCCCTTCAAGCTGACGAATGATCAGGAGCACGTCGTCGAGGAGATACTGACAGACATGGGCGGGAGCGCGCCCATGATGCGGCTTCTACAAGGCGACGTCGGCAGCGGCAAGACCGTGGTGGCGGCGCTGGCGCTGGTCACGGCCGCTGCTAACCGATTCCAGGGCGCTTTGATGGCGCCCACAGAGATATTGGCGGAACAACACTTCCGCACGCTGACGGGCGTGTTTAGCCATGGCAATCGGGAGGCGAACGACGGGGGGCCTTATCGAGGATTCAGCGGAATCCTGCCGGACAGGCCGCTGCGCATTGCGCTGTTGACGGGCAGCATGGCCGCGGGAATGAAGTCTCAACTTCACGATCTCATTGCGCGGGGCGACGTGGACATTGTTATCGGCACACATGCGTTGATTCAGCAGGGAGTCGCGTTCAGCAACCTTGGGGTGGCGGTCGTCGATGAGCAGCACCGCTTTGGCGTTGAGCAGCGGGCTTCACTCCGTAACAAGGGATTCGCGCCGCACCTGTTGGTGATGACAGCGACGCCGATTCCGCGCACGTTGGCGCTGGCTATCTATGGCGATCTCGACGTCTCGACGATCCATGAGATGCCGCCGGGCAGGCCGCCGATACGGACAGCCATCGTGCCTCCCAACGAACGCGACCGCGCCTATGGGTTCATCCGGCAGGAGGCGGCCGAGAGACGGCAGTCGTTCATCATCTGCCCGCTCGTCGAGGAATCCGAGTCGGTGGCGGCAAAGGCAGCGGTGACGGAGCACGAACGACTCTCGCGTGAGGTGCTCCCTGACCTAAATGTTGGGCTGCTTCACGGTCGGATGCGTCCCGCGGATAAGGATCGCGTGATGGAGGCGTTTCGCAGCGGCGAACTTGACGTGTTGGTATCCACGGCGGTTGTTGAGGTTGGTATCGACGTGCCAAATGCGACGGTGATGATGATCGACGGGGCGGAGCGGTTCGGATTGTCGCAGCTGCACCAGTACAGGGGGCGAGTGGGGCGCGGCACGGAGAGCAGCTATTGCATCCTGGTATCGGAATCGGAAACGGAGGAGGTCAACAAGCGGTTGGCCGTGATGGAGTCGACGCGGGACGGGTTCAAGGTGGCGGAGGCGGATCTTACCCTGAGGGGGCCGGGGGAGTTGCTTGGCACGCGACAGAGTGGGCTGCCCGATCTGCAGGTGGCGACGTTTGCCGACCTCGCGCTCATTGGGGAGGCGCGGCGTCATGCGCTGGCGATTGCCAAGGATGATCCGGAGCTTTCGGACGCGGCTCACGCTCCGCTGCGGGAGGAGTTGCGGCGGTTCTGGGATCGGGCGAGCGACGCGGCGGAGGGCGGATAGGCAGGGCCTCGCGTGGCATACTGACGACACCGGTCATGATTAGGGATACCATCACTGAAATGCTATTGGAGGCGCTGAGCCGCGCGCAGGCGGATGGCGCGTTGCCGGCCCTGGAGCATCAGGATCCCGCTGTTGAGCGGCCGCAAAACCAGGAGCACGGCGACTACGCCTCAAGCCTGCCACTAAAGATGGCGCGGTCGGCACGGATGTCGCCGCTGGCAATTGCGGAGATTCTGCGCGAGCGCTTGCCGCAGCAGGAAGAGATTGCATCGGTCACGATCGCTCCGCCCGGCTTTGTCAACATTACGTTGGACAACGGTTGGGTCATGCGGCAGATGGGAACCATCCTCGACGAGGGTGACAAGTTCGGACATGGGACCGGCGGCGAGGGTGTACGCGTTCAGGTGGAATTCGTCAGCGTGAACCCCACAGGCCCCGTGCATGTTGGACACGGTCGCGGCGCGGTGCAAGGCAGCGCCGTCGCCAACGTGCTGGAGGCGTTCGGTTATGACGTGCAGCGCGAGTACTACATCAACGACGCCGGTAGCCAAATGGACAATTTTTTCCAGTCGTTGCACGCGCGTTATCTGCAGGCGCTGGGCCGGGACGCTGAGTTTCCAACTGAGGGGTATCAGGGGACGTACCTGGTGGAGTTGGCGCAGGAGCTTGCCCGCGCGCACGGCGACCGATTTGTTGATGGGGACGATGCCGCGCGTGAGATCGGCGAGATCGGCATGGCGCGGATGTTGGAGTCCATCCGCGAGGATCTGGAACTCATCGACGTTCGCTTCGATCGCTGGTTCAGCGAACGCTCGCTGTTTGCGGATGGGACGTACGAGAAGGCGTTTGGCGAGGTGCGCGACAACGGTTACACGGCGGAGCGTGAGGGCGCTGTGTGGTTTACGGGCACGGAGTTGGGCGATGAGCGCGACAGCGTGCTGGTGCGGCAGACGGGCGCGCCGACGTACTTCGCATCGGACATCGCGTATCACTATGACAAGTTCCTGGGTCGGGGGTTTGACCGCGTCATCAACGTGTGGGGCGCGGACCACCAGGGCCACGTGCCGCGCATGAAGGCGGTAGTGCAGGCGCTGGGCGTCGATCCGGAGCGTTTGCAGTTCATCCTGGTTCAGTTGGTGACGCTAAAGCGTGGCGATGAGGTTGTTCGGGTGTCCAAGCGGACGGGCGACATCATCACCCTGGAGGAGGTCATCAGCGAGGTAGGGCCTGACGCGTGCCGCTATTTCTTCCTTGCTCGCTCCGCCGACTCGCAGATGGACTTTGATCTCGAGCTGGCCAAGAAGGAGGCGCCGGACAACCCCGTCTATTACATCCAATACGCTTTCGCGCGTATCTCGTCCATCATGCGGAATGCTCGGGAGAGCGGCATCGATCCGGATGATATGTCGCAGGTCGCCGACTATGGCGCACTGACGGAGGAGGCGGAGCTTCAACTGGCCCGCACGATGCTGCGGTTCCCGGAGGTTGTGGAGATGGCCGCGCGCACCCTGGAGCCTCATCATCTGCCCCATTACGCGTATGAGCTGGCCACGGACTTTCACGATTTCTATACGAAACACCGCGTGCTGGGCGAGGCGGAACACATCACGCTGGCACGATTACGGCTATCGCAGGCAGCGGGGACAGTACTGCGCAATGCCCTGACGTTGATGGGCATGAGCGCGCCGGAATCCATGTAAGTTCGCCACTTGGTCGGCTTACTGTGTATAGCTAGGTATTGACCAACGCCTGATAGACGGTCATTATCGTCTAGTGCTAACAGAAGGCATGTGGGAGGATTCTGGATATGACTAATCGCGTCGCAATGCTTTTGATTATGTTGGTGGCGTCCGTCTTTCTTGTGGTTGCCGCTGCGTGCGGGACCTCATCTGAGGACGACAGCAGCGATACAGACACTACGTCGGAAACGTCCGGTGACGATACGTCCATGGACGACATGGATGATATGGACGACATGCCCACGCACTCCGTGAGCGGGGTTCCCATTGATCCCGATGCCCGCTTTGGCGGCGTCCTGCTCATCGCGACAACGTCGGAAGGCCCGACGTTTAGCAACTGGGAGGAGGCGGCCGGGAGCGCGCCGATGTACGGACACCCCGTCGGCAATATGCTTGTCTCCAAGCAGGACTGGGGTGACAAGAGTGACTTTCTTGAAGGGACGTATTGGGACGCGGTTCCTGACCTCGCCACAGGGTGGGAGCAGTCGACAGACGGTTTGTCGTGGACGTTCACGCTACGGGACGGCATTCTCTTCTCGGATGGCGTGGAGTTTTCATGCGCGGATGTGGCGTGGATGTATAACACGATTCGCACCGGCGAGGGTCTGGACAAGAACCCACGATCCGCTCATTTCGCAGTACTTAATGATGTGACGTGCGCGGATGATCTGACAGCGGTTTTCCACCTGGAGCGGGCGAAGCCGTCCATGCTTGAGGTAATCGCGCTTCCCTACCATGTCATCAAGCCGAGTCATCTCTACGAGGGCAATACAGACCTGATGAGGGATGAGCCGAACATCGGGACGGGCCCGTACTTGATGTCGAATTGGCTGCCCGGTGAGAAGATGGTCTTCGAACGCAAGACCGATTATTGGGATCAGCCGTTCCCGTACCTGAATGGCATTGAGGTACAGATTCTCGGGAACTCAGGGCAGGTGACTGCGCTGAGGGCCGGGCGCATCCACATCGGCGGGAGCGCCGGAGGCTGGAACGGGGCACGCGCGAACACGTTGCTCCGTGAATGCAACGTTTGCCAGAAGTGGGCGTCAGTACCGCACCCCGGCATGATGTTCTCCGTAATTCCGAACTTCACGAAGGATCCATGGAACACACAGGAAATTCGTGATGTCATCAGCTTGGCTATTGATCGGCAACGTCTGATCACTCTTGGGTACAACGATTGGATCACGTTGGGCACGGGCGGTCCGTTCCTGCCCGGCAGTTTCTTCGCCATGCCTGAGGAGCGGATTCAGCAGATTCCGGGCCACGATTTCCGGGACCCGGCGGCCAACAAGGATCGCGCGCGCCAGATTCTGGCGGATGCCGGATACGAGCCAAACGAGCTGGAAGCGAACTTGGTGTATGCGCCGTTCTACGCGGAGTACGCAGTTACTGTGATCGAAGACCTGAACGCAATCGGCCTGAACATCACGGCCGCTCAGCAGGAAACAGCTCTCTACTACACGTCAATGAACGATGGCGATTTCCAGTTGGCGGGACACGCAGGGTGGATTGGTGGATTCGATCCGGACTTCATCCTGTATGAGTACTTCTACAGCGGCTCCGGCCGGAACTACGGCCGCTACTCGAACCCCGAGTTGGATACCCTGATTGATCAGCAGTCGATCACACTGGATGCTGAAGAGCGACGCGAGTTGGCTTGGCAGGCAGGCGACATTGTGCTGCGCGACCAAGTTAGGACGCTTGGCGGTTTCCAGTTGGCGATTCCGATATTCTCAGACAGGGTCGCGGGCGTGATGCCGACGGTGCCATCGCAGTCGTACGGCAACTTCTACCGCCACGCGCACACGTACCTGTTGGAGGACGAGTAGTCGAACAGGACCACTAGGGCTCGAGCTTCAGTGGCTCGAGGCTAGCGAGAAGAATCAGGGGGGGCGCCCATATGGGCGCCCCCTCAGTTGTTCCGTTTCGGGGTAGGATGGATATCACAAACAGCGTGCGCCCGTAGCTCAGTGGAATAGAGCATCGGTCTTCGGAACCGAGGGTCGCGGGTTCGAATCCTGCCGGGCGCGCCAATGTTATTCTGCTCGCATATACAAAGGTTGAGTTTGCCCGGACATGGAGGACCGTTAGGATGGCGAAGGCGGCTCAAGGCAACGAGGCCGACTCAGGCGCATACATACTTCTGACCGGAGTGGTTGAGCGGGAGGACGACCAATACGTTTCGATCTGCCCGGAACTTGGGGTGGCCAGTTGCGGCGATACCGCTGAGGAAGCTTTCGCGATGCTCAACGAGGCAATAGATCTCTACCTACAAGAGCTCGTGGAGATCGGCACGCTAAACGATGTCTTGCGCGAGCAGAACGTTCGGATCGAGTATCAGGGCCCGCCCTATGAGTACCGTCCAAGGATCCCTGTTGCCGAATCGACTGGGGCAAATGGTCTGGTCTACCAGTTTTATCGGACTCCGGTTCCGGTGTAAGCACCGTGTCTTAGATGCGGAATGGCCGCGTCCCTTTGAGATCAAGCAACCAGATCGTGAATGCCCTAAAGCGTTTGGGTGTCCGGGAAGGCAAGGCTCGCAGCACTAGCCACCTCTTCCTGCATCGCGATCTCCCGGACGGCAGAAAACTGTCCCGCCCCCCCGATGGGAAAACACGAGGTTCCGCACGGGACGCTACGCAACATCCTCCAGGGTCTTGAGATTCCAATGGAGGATTTTCTGGATGCGCTGCGGTAGCGCGCGCCCGTAGCTCAGTGGAGTAGAGGGTAGTTGGTCTTGGGAAGCGAGGGTGGGCGGGGTTGGGATGGTGGCGGGGGCGGCAGTTGACCCCAACACAAATTAGAACTTGTGTCCGGTCATATGTGCTATATTGAGTAGAGCAATGCGGGAGGCGGACGGTGTCTCACCGTCTGAACGCGGGGAGAATGATGGTGGCTATTGCCCGAACCAAGACCGGCCGACATAGCGAGGGCACAACGACCGAATCTGAGAGCAGTCCCGACACTGGTCCAAGAACGGTCATCCGCGATGAGCCCCGCCGAGCTATCGGCATACATCCCCTAAAGGCTCAACCACCCATTCCCCAAATAGATTCAACAACTGTGGAGCCGTGGCTATGCAAGGTTCACACCGGCGATTGCATCGACATCATGGGACGCATGCCAGCCGAATCGGTCGATGTTATCGTCACTAGCCCGCCTTACAACATCAAGAACAGCACCGGGAACGGACTAAAGAACGGGAGCGGGGGTAAGTGGCCTCGGGCCGGCCTCATAAATGGGTATGACTCTCACGACGATGCCATGCCCCACGATGAATACGTCCGGTGGCAGCGGGAGTGCCTCCACGCCATGATGCGGGTCCTCAAGGATGATGGAGCCATCTTCTACAACCACAAATGGCGGATACAGGGGGGGCTACTACAGGATCGTGCGGACATCGTAGAGGGTTTCCCGGTACGCCAGATAATCATTTGGCAGCGCGCGGGCGGCATTAACTTTAATCCGGGCTATTTCTTGCCAACGTATGAGGTCATCTATCTGATCGCCAAGCCCGGGTTTAGACTCGCCCCTAAGGCAAACGCCCAAGGAGATGTGTGGACAATATTCCAGGAAATGAATAATCCACATCCGGCAGCCTTTCCTGTCGAGCTCGCACAGCGATGCATAGAGTCGACCGCCGGACGTGTCGTGCTGGACCCGTTCATGGGAAGTGGTACCACGGCAATTGCGGCAGTAGAAGCGCAGCGCGACTGGATTGGAATCGACGTTTCAGAGCACTATTGCAGGGTGGCCCAGGAGCGCATCGCTGCTCACCGGGATGGCCATGACAGCGCCACAAGCGAGCATTAAAAGCAAGCTGCAGGAGATTCTCGCGACCCGCGAATACGAGATTCCGGAGGGCGCAGGGTTTGGAGGGACGGGCGCACCGGGTCTCTACCTAGAGCATTTGCTCGATCTAAAGACGTCCAACTTGGATATCCCCGACGCTGGGGCGTGGGAGGTCAAGTTCACGAGCGGAACTTCACTGCTCACTCTGTTTCATAAAGAGGCAGACAGAAGTGGGCCGACGGTGCGAGACATCATCGGGCAGTGGGGATACATCGGCAGGAATGGCCAGCAGAATTTTCGTCACACAGTTTGTGGGCAATCTGACAACTACATTGTTTCCGACGAAGATAATTCGATAAGGGTAAGCCGGATTGACAGCAGCGCCATCATGCCCTTTTGGTCCCATGACGCTTTGATCACTGCTTTTGCCCGCAAGCTAGGCAATTTGATCCATGTTCAGGGATCGTGGAACAAGCGGACGCGGCTCGTGAACTATGAATCGGCTGAGTTCCTGTCGCGAGCGAGGACGACACAGCTCATCAATTTCATCGCTGGCGGGACAATCTGTATCGACTTCGACGCATACATAAAGGACACTGGCAGTATCCGCAACCACGGCACGAAATTCCGCATCAAACCAAGAGACCTCCATTCCCTCTACTCCGCACGGGAATTGGTGGAGTAGGAAAGCCAGTTATGCCGGTAATGGCGCAGGCTAGGGGCTGCTCGAGCGTCTGATATGGACATTTTCTGGGCGGCTTTTGGGGGTGGCGCGGCAGGCAGTGTCGTCACGCTGGTTGCCGTACTTGCGAGCGAATACCTAAAGGGGCGCCTATCTGAACCCAAGTTGGTCGTATCGATCTCGTTGGGGTATATGCAGGGTGGTGAGGTATGGACCCTAAAGGACAGTAGACCTGAGGATATCTACTTTGACATTAAGAACACTCGTACTCGGCCGGTGACCGTCATAAACTATGGATTCATGTACGAGAGTGGCGATCGTCCCAAGGCGATAATTCGTCCGCCCCAATGGATTCAGCTTCCACATGAGATAACGGCTGGAAAGTCATTAATGGCTTGGATTAACACTGAAGTCTATTTGCAGAGCTTGATTGAAGATTCACGCACGCCAAAAGACATAAAGTACGCCTATGTGGTGACAAGCGACGGCAGGGAGTTTCGAGGCAAACTGGCGAAAGACACGATTGGAACACTTACTACGTCATTGGAGGCATACAAAGCCAAGAATGCAGTGGATGGCGAGTGAGACTCCTTCCGCCTCCACAGTGTCCTCCCCCACCACCCTCGCCCCACCCCAATCCCCTATACTGTCTGGACGGAATATCATAAGGGAGACTCTGAGGATGGCTACTACTACTACGACGGGGACATCGGCGGTGAATGGGGCGGTGGCGGCTCCGGTGCGGACGCTTACGCCTCAGCAGGTGCAGCGGTTTAGCCGGCATATCATCATGCCGCAGGTCGGGAGCATGGGGCAGCGTCGGCTGATGGATGCTAGCGTGCTGCTCGTCGGGGCCGGGGGGCTTGGTTCGCCGTTGGCGATGTATCTCGCGGCGGCGGGCGTCGGCAAGATCGGCATCGTCGATTTCGATGACGTGGATATTACGAATCTGCATCGGCAGCTGCTGCACGGGATGGGTGACATCGGCCGACCCAAGGTCGATTCCGCGGAGGATACGATCCGTGAGATCAATCCGGACGCGGAGATCGTCAAGATCAACAAGCACATCAATTCCGAGAACGCGATGGAGATTGCGGAGGACTTCGACATCCTCATCGACGGGACGGATAACTTCCCGACGCGGTATCTGATCAATGACCTCGGCGTGTTGATGAATAAGCCCGTCGTGCATGGCTCCATATTCATGTTTGATGGGCAGGTGACGACGTTCCTGCCCGGGCAGGGCTGCTATCGCTGCCTGTACCCCGCGCCGCCGCCGCCCGGCATGGTTCCATCGTGCGCGGAGGCGGGGGTGCTTGGCGTGTTGCCGGGCATCGTCGGCTCCCTCATGGCGACGGAGGCGATCAAGCTGATCCTGGACGTCGGCAAGCCGCTGGTGAATCGTCTGCTGATGGTGGACGCTTTGGATATGGACATGCGGACGGTCAAGATTCGCAAGGACCCGAGTTGCCCGGCGTGCGGGGAGAATCCGACGGTGACGGAGCTCATCGACTACGAGGCGTTCTGCGGGATGCCGGCGTTCGAGTAGTTTTTCCCGGTCCGCGGGCGGAGTTGGTTGGGGTTAGCTGTTTGGGGTGCGGGTTTGGGGCGGGGGTAGTTAGCTCTACCGGCGCGCGGCTGCGGTCATTCCCGTACAGGCCGGAATCCATCGCGCGACCGAAAGGCGACCCTTCCATCTAAGGGCGCGGGCAGAAGCCTTGACTACCTAGACGTGAGCGTCCTGTACAATACGATAGGACAGCGGTTCTAGGAGGCCTGAAAGGTAATCCGGTCATGGACATCACGATTAAGGTGCCCGCCGTCGAAAAGCTGATTGACTATTTCGCGAGCGGTATAGGGAATACTGCCGGGTTCCTCTTTGCGACGCAGATAGCCGAACGCGCGGGCAAGGCTAAGATCATCGCAGCCAACGCGACGGCACAAGAAGAACGCACATTGACAGAGGGACGAGGCACTTCCCTCCAACTGATTGCGGAGGCACAAGCAAAAGCAAAATCTGACCTCGTTCCTGCTGATTCCGAAGCACAAGTGGAAATAGAAATGGACGATCTAATCACGCAGAGGATTCATTTCCAAGAAACTAGGCGGCAAGCCAATATCACATCCGTAGTTCGTGAGGCTGGAGAGCAACTGGGCGACAAAGAAGTTGACGATTACGATGTTGACCACGACTGGACGGCTAGGTTCTTCAGCGAAGTTCAAGACGTTTCCAGCGAAGAGATGCAGCATCTTTGGGCAAGGGTGCTTGCCGGTGAAGTACAAAAGCCGAACTCCATATCTATTCGAACCCTACAAGTATTGCGAAACATGGATACAGAAACGGCAATACTATTTCGAAGATTGTGTTCTTTGAGTCTTATTGCCGTTACCGAAGACAGCGAGATATTTGAGGCCAGGGTCCCTACGTTTGGTAAAAACAGTGACGGCAATTCACTATTGGAATTCGGACTTGGGTTCGGCTTGCTGAACCGACTCAATGAGCACGGCCTAATCATTGCTGAGTATGATTCATGGTTAGACTACAGAATGTCTATTTCCTTATGGCCTGGTGTTGATCCTGGCGACGACGAATGGATCATTCCATTCACGTTTAATGCCCAACATTGGATATTGGAGCCCACTAAACGCCGTCCACGACGTCGGGAATTTAATGTGGACGGTGTAGCCATGACAAATACGGGCATGGAGCTGTCTCGGATTGTTGAGACAGAGCCTGTACCAGAGTACGCTCAGGCCCTTAGGCAGTACTTTGAGAGGAACCACCTCCGAATGGTTCAGGTGGATAGTCCTGAGCCTATGAGAATCTGAGTAGTGCTCAGGCTAGACGAAACGGTAGCATTTCATGACCACCCCACCAACGTCCCCCCACTGCCTGGCACAACCAACTCCATTTTGGGGGACAACCTCCCCATCCTCCGGGAGCAACTCCCTGATGAGTCTGTCGATCTTGTTTATCTTGATCCTCCGTTTAATTCCAATGCGACTTATAACGTGCTGTTTCGGGAGAATGATAGCTCTGAGTCCGCCGCGCAGATACAGGCGTTTGATGATACGTGGCACTGGAACATCGACTCGGAGCGGGCGTACCGGGAGGTTGTGCAGGGGGCGGCGCGGCTATGTGGGTGGGGGCGTTGTGGTTGGCGTTACGGGGGTTGGTTGCACTCCTGATTCGGGATTCCCGCGTTCGCGGGAATGACGGGGGGGCGGGCACGTGGGCCGCAACGTCATTGCGACGCTGCGCGGCGACATGGAACGCGAGAACGCCGAGATGGCGTTGCTGATCACACTTGAGCCGCCGACGGCGCCGATGGAGCAAGAGGCGGTCGCCGCCGGATTTTATGAGCCGGAGGCGTTCCCGGGAACGCAATTCCCTCGCGTCCAGATCGCCACGATTGACGACATCCTGAACGGGAATGGGCCGCAGATACCGCGACTCGGCCTCTCGGAGGCACCCACGTTTCGTCGCGCGCCTCGCCGTCGCAGCGGGGGAGTGGATCCGCAGCGGATGCTGTAGGGGGGGATTGGGCGGCGTGGGCCCCCGCCTTCGCGGGGGATTCGAAGGGGGGGCGGTACGGGGGATTCGGTGGGGTGGTGTGGGGAGTCCGTGGGTGGGCGGTTGGTTGGTCAATTGAGGCTCTGGATTCTTCACTGCGCTCAGAATGACATGTTGGGGGGCGGGCGTTCTGATTGACGGGGGGGGCGGCGCGGCTATGCAGGTGGGGGGCGTTGTGGTTGGCGTTACGGGGGGTTGGTTGCACTCCTGATTCGGGATTCCCGCGTTCGCGGGAATGACGGGCGGGGCGGGCCAGAATGACGGGTTCGGGCGGGAACGGTTGGACGAGCGCAAGGCATCTCGTATATCAGTAGCGCGTCATGGAACCATCGATGATGACGACGAGACCTTACAGGCGATTCGTCACTGGATGGTTGCCAATCTTTTGAAGTTCAAACAGGTCTTTGGTCCGAGATTGGACGATCTGATTGAACAACTGTGAATGAGGAGCGGCCTCCTCAGGCGATGCCGGCGCTTTTTTTGGCGGGTCGATTCCGAGGGTTCCGGCTGTCTGCGGGGATGGCTTGTTCATCGATCTTCAGCTACGAAGTCAATATCCGCTATGGATGGAATGCGGAACGAGAACTTTGTTCTCCCACCTGGATTCGTTACGGCGAAGTCGCCCTGATTGATGATGTCCATTCCGACCAGAACGTCGGCGTCACGTAGCACACCCTGAATGACGAGAAGCCCCGGAAATCGCATTCCGTTCGGCAGACCTCCATTGACCAGAAACATATCTACATCCTCGGTCACGCCCTGAGCATGAGAGACGGTCGTGGTTCCCATTGGCTTTAGAGCACACGCATCGACAACCCTTTGGGTGATAACACTGTGCGTGGCGCCGGTGTCCCAAATAGCCACGAATACTTCCATGCGCGGCTCGGGGTCGGCGCTCTCCGAATCTCAAGCCTCAGATAAACGGCACTCCGTCTTGAGAACACGTAGGAGACCCTCAGAAGAGGTGGCAGTGAAACTGCGGGAGCCGTCAAGGTTGGACTATGAGATCACCACGCGAGGAGAGACGATAGTCATGGTGTATGCCTCATCCCCTTCGCTCACCCTCTGAACGAGGAAGGTTCCCAGTTCGTGGCTCTTCCGAACTTTTGTCACGGCGGCGAGATAATCCTCGAATACCCCGAGCACCTCACCATCCTTGATAGCAATGACTTTGCCATCGTACTTGGCAACCATCTCATCCTGATTGGCGCGGTAGAAGTCAAACTCTTTCTTGAGCACACTGGTCATAGCGCTCTCCCGTGCAATTCAATGTTCCTCACTCTTGATGTGGTAGCCGCTTTCTACTACCGTGCCACCTTGCCGATGATACCTAGCAGGCAACCCCTCGTCATTCTTGCGGCCTGCCGCCTACGCGGGGGGATACGGATACCGTGCCCAACACGATAAACTAGGCGAATGGTCGGCAGCATACTTGAGACGATTGGGAATACGCCCCTCGTTGAGTTGAAGCGGCTTCAGCCCAAGCCGGGGGTACGCCTTTTTGCCAAGTTGGAGGGGCAGAACCCGACGGGCAGCGTGAAGGATCGCATCGCCAAGCTCATGGTGGAGAACGCGGAGGCGGACGGCATCCTGGGCGACGGACGGATCATCCTGGAGCCTTCGAGCGGGAACACCGGTGTTTCGCTCGCCATGGTGGCGGGCTACAAGGGCTATAAGGTCACCATCGTGCTGCCGGACAACGTGACGGACGAACGGCAGGCGCTGATCGAGTCGTTCGGGGCGAGCGTGGTGTTCAGCGAGGGGCGGCTTGGGACGAACGGCGCAATCGATGTCGCCAGGGAGATGGCTGACGCGGAACCTGACAAGTACGTGATGCTGTACCAGTACGGCAACGAGGCGAATCCTCGCGCGCACTATGACGGGACGGGTGAGGAGATCCTCCGCCAGCTGCCGGACGTTGATGTGTTCGTGGCGGGGCTCGGCACGGGGGGCACGCTGACGGGCGTGGGGCGGCGTCTGAAGGAGCACAACCCGGACGCGCGGATCATCGCCGTCGTGCCGCACCCTGAGGAGCGGATACAGGGGCTGCGGTCTTTGGAAGACGGATTCATCCCGCCCATTCTTGATACGACGGTGCTGGACGGGCAGTTCATCATCACGTCGCGCGAATCGTTCGAGAAGACACGGGAGCTGCTGCAGGTCGAGAGGATCTTTGCGGGCATCTCGTCCGGCGCGGTGCTGGCCTGCGCGCTGCGGCTGGCAGAGCGGATGGATGACGGCAACATCGTGTGCCTGTTCGCGGACGGCGGCTGGAAGTACCTGTCCACCGGCTTGTGGACACGGCCTCTGGATGAGATCGAATCGGAGATGGGGCGCAAGATCTGGTGGTAGAGGGCGGCGGTTCCGTCACACGAGGGCCGGGGGGATTCGGCGGGTTGTTCCTGCCATTCGCGGCCATCGCCATCCTCATTTACGTAGCGGACCAGGCGACCAAGCTGCTGATCGTCACCAATCTGCGTCCGTATGAGTCCATCCCGGAATCGGGCCTCCTTCGGCTAACGTATGTGACGAATAGCGGGAGCGCGTTCGGCCTGTTGCAGGGGCAGACGATGTTTCTCATCTTGGTGAGCATCATCGGCGTGATGGGGGTGCTGTTCTATTACCGCGCCAACGGTCGGGAGAGCGCGCTGCTACGTTACTCCCTCGCGCTGTTATTGGGCGGGGCGTTGGGAAACCTGACGGATAGGCTGATCCGTGGCGCGGTCGTCGATTTTATCAGCGTGCAGTTGTGGGGCGACTTCTACTTTCCGACGTTCAACGTGGCCGACTCCGCCCTGAGCGTTGGGCTTTTTGCGTTGTCAATCTACGTCCTCCGACATCGAGCGAAGGAGAAGAGGGAGGCGCTGGAGCGGATTGCGGCGGAGAACGCCCCACCCACCCTAACTCTCCCCCACCAGGAGGAGGGGAATGATTCTGTGGCCCTCTCCCACCAGGCAGAAGGGGATGATCTCACGGGAATGATGGATACGAGTGGTATTGAGGGAGTAGGGAACCCTACGGCGGATGAGGATGGCAATGAGGGAGCGGAGGAGCGCCCCGCCAACGGCGCCGACCCCCGCCTTCGCGGGGGTGACGAGTGGGAGCGGGGGTGACGAGTGGGAGCGGGGGTGACGAGTGGGGATGGTAGGTTGGCGTTACGGGGTTTGGTTGCACTCCTGGTTCGGGATTCCCGCGTTCGCGGGAATGACGGACGGGGCGGCTGGGAATGACGGATTGGGGGGTGGGGGTGACGAGTGGGGGCGCGGGGTTGACGAGGGGGGGGCGGGGGTGACGAGTGGGGGTGACGAGAATGGCGGATGACTGCGGGTGGAGATGACTACGCGGACTGACCTTACTGTTCCTGCTGATGCGTTGGAGCGGCGGCTTGATCGTTTTCTTGCGGGGGCGCTTGGGGATGATGTTTCACGGTCGTTGATTGGGCGGCTGATACAGGACGGACGCGTGACGGTGAACGGGGATGTGCCTCGCAAACGGGGGCATTCGGTCGAGGCGGGGGATGTTATCACCATCGCGGGTAGCATCGTGCCGGATGCCGCGGAGGCACTGAAACCGGAACACACCGCGTTGCGCGTGTTGTTTGAGGACGATGATCTGCTCGCCATCGATAAGCCGCCCGGCGTGGCCGTACACCCCGGGCCCGGGCACGCGACCGGGACTATCGTGAACGCTTTGTTGGGGCGTGAGGGTCCGCTGTCCACAATGGGCGGCGATGAGCGGCCCGGTATCGTGCATCGGTTGGACAAGGACACGTCCGGGGTGATGCTGGTCGCGAAGACTGACGCGGCGCACAGCGCGTTGTCACAGCAGTTTCAGGCCCGTAGTGTCGAGAAGGTGTACATCGCGCTGCTACGGGGGCTGCTGGAGCCGCAGACGGGCACGATAGAGGCGCCGCTGGGACGCGATCCGATGCATAGGCAACGGATGGCTGTCGTTGCCGCGGGACGGCCCGCCACAACCCGCTACCGGGTACTGACGCAACTGCCCGGCGGTTACACGTTGGTGGAGGCGAGGCCACAGTCGGGGCGGCCGCACCAGATTCGTGTGCATTTTGCGTCACTGCGGCGGCCTGTGACGGGGGATGTCATCTACTCGCGTGGTGGGCGGGACCCGGTTCCACGTCTTTTTCTCCATGCGCAGTCACTGAGGTTTACGCACCCCATCACAGGGGAGGGATTGGAGATTCGCTCGCCGCTTGCAGAGGACCTTGCGGAGTGCCTGGAGGAACTGATGGCGGGAACGGCGGATGCCGCTTTCATAGATTCGCTGCGATAGAATAGAGACGCACTGCCCCGCTCAGGTAGCGGACGAGTTCACACGAGGAGATCTCTCAGTACATGCCGACTAACGCCGCGCCGACGCGCACGCGCTATGCCCCGAGTCCGACGGGGGACCCACACGTCGGGAACATTCGCAGCGCCCTTTTTGCGTGGCTTTTTGCGCGCAGCACGGGCGGGGAATTCGCCGTGCGCATCGAGGACACCGACCAGGAACGGCGCATCCCCGGGAGCGAAGAGCGGATTCTTGAGTCGCTGCGCTGGCTGGGCATTGAGTGGGATGAGGGGCCTGATATCGGGGGAGCGTACGGGCCTTATGTGCAGTCGCAACGGCTTGAGGGCTACGGGGCGGGGGCGGAGCGGCTGGTGGAGCTGGATGCCGCCTACTATTGCTATTGCCCGCCGGAGAGGCTGGACGCGATTCGCGCGGCGCAGCAGAAGCGCAACGTGCCGACGGGGTACGACCGTCGATGCCGCAACCTGAGTCCGGAGGAACGGGCGCAGGAGGAGGCGGAGAACGGGGCGCATCGCGTTGTGCGGTTCAAGACGCCGTTGAGCGGGCGGACGACGTTCAACGATGTGATACGCGGCGATGTGTCGTGGGAGAACCGGCTTATCGACGATTTCGTCATTCTCAAGTCGGACGGATTCCCAACGTATCACTTGGCGAACGTGGTAGATGACGTCGCGATGGCTATCACACATGTGATTCGTGGCGATGAGTGGATATCGTCGGCCCCACGCCACGCGATGATCTATGAGTCGTTAGGCTACACGCCGCCCGCGTTCGCGCACTTGCCGCTCATTCTCGGCGCGGATCGCACGAAGCTGTCCAAGCGGCACGGGTCAGTGGCGCTGCTGGACTATCGTGACGAGGGGTTCTTGCCGGAGGCGATGCTGAACTTTTTGGCGCTGCTTGGGTGGTCGCTGGACGACAAGACGACGCAGATGACGCGAGAGGAACTCATCAAGGGCTTCTCGCTGGATCGGGTATCCGCCTCGCCGGCGATGTTCGACCGCGACAAGCTGGAGTGGCTGAACGGCGTGTATATCCGTGAGCTGTCACCGGAGGCGTTCGTGGAGGCGTCGCGGCCCTATTTGGAGAATGGACTGTCACGGGATATTCCGCGCCCGCTCGATGATGAGCTGGTGAGGCAGGCGATAACTCTTACGCAGGACCGGGCGCGGGTATTGTCCGAGATGCCGGAACTGTGCGATTTCTTTTTTGCGGACAAGGTCTCGTTCCCGCCCGCTCTCATCTGGGCCGGCATGGGAGACAAGGCGATGAAGCGCATGGCGGACGCCGACGAGGATCTGTGGAATGTGCCCCTGCCGGAGGATGCGGGGACGGTACAGGAGTGGTTGAAGGCCGCCGGCGATGCCATTGAGACGATTGCGCCGTGGAATCACGATGCCATTGAGGCGCGATTCAGGGCGCTTGTTGAAGAGCTTGGCACGTCCGGCCGCAAGCTATTCGGCGCGGTGCGGGTTGCCACAACAGGAAGGACGGCAGCGCCGCCCCTATTTGTCACGCTAGAGGCAATCGGACGCGAGAAATCGGCCTCACGGACACGCTCCGCGGCTGCCGCGCTGCTTGACACGGAATTGGCAGCTTCGTAGCATGAGCGAACGCGGCCCGGTGGTGTAGTCTGGCTTAACATACTGCCCTGTCACGGCAGAGATCACGGGTTCAAATCCCGTTCGGGTCGCCAGAATAGTTTTTTGCAGGAACAAACGCACGCGAGGGACAGGCCTAAACGACAGGCCGCCATCGTCTGGCAGAGAGACAGCGAGAACGCGCACGTATGGCAACGCCCTATCTGCTTGGAGTCGATATCGGCGGAACTCAAACTCGCGTCTCACTAGCCCGTACGCCGCGCGGCGCGATGCTGCGTTCCGTGTTTTCTTCCCCATCCCGAGCTGACCCCAGCATCCTGATCGACGGCATTGTCGATGCGGCATCAACCCTGGCCCGAGAGGCGGACGGCGAAATCATCGCCGGCGTCGTCGCAGCCGCCGGCACGGTCGATACAGCCACGGGCACGATTGTCGAATCCCCCAATCTACCCATGGTGAAAGACTTTGCTGTGGTGGAGGCCCTTTCGAGTCGGCTCGGCTGCCCCATCGAAGTCGACAACGATGCCACCGCTGCCGCGTACGCAGTGCATCGCATGGGCGTGGGGCGCGGGACGCGGGAGATGATCTATCTCACCATCAGCACGGGCATCGGCGGCGGGATTGTGTCGGGCGGAAAACTGCTGAGGGGCATCGCGGGTGCTGCCGGAGAGTTTGGCCACATGACGATCGGCCTGTACCGCGGCATTCAATGCGCGTGCGGGCTGTCAGGCTGCTGGGAGACGATGGCCTCCGGCACGGCGATTGCGCGAATGGCACGGATTCGCATCGAGGGGGGCGAGGACTCGAGCCTCGTCGAAATCATCCAGGCAAAGGGGCCTGAGAGCATCACTGCTCGCGATGTATTTGAGGCGGCGGAGCAGGACGATGCGCTGGGCCGTGCCGTGGTGGATGAGGCGGGCTATGCGCTGGGCGTAGGGCTGGCAAATATCGTCAATATCTTCAATCCGGAACTGATTGTGTTGGGCGGGGGGCTGGCTCGCGGCCAGGATGATTTTGTCATGCACGGCATCAGCGTCGCGCGGGAGCGGGCGTTCAAGCTCCAGAATCGCACCGTGCGCTATGAGGTTACGGAGCTCGGCGACGACAACGGGCTGCGCGGCGCGCTTTTGTTGGCGCGTGAACTGGCATCACGGATTCACCGCGAGGCCGGACGGGCGGCCCGGGAATAAGGACAGGCCACATGGAAGGGACAGCACACGAGGGCGAGGCGCTGGATTACGTCAGCATCACGCCGACGGACTACGAGGCATCCAGAGAGTATCCGGTCATCATCCTTGTACACGGATACGGCGCGAGCATGTACGACCTCGCGGGGCTCTCGCCGGGCATCAGCCAGACGGATTATGTGTATCTCTGCCCAAACGGCATCGTGTCGTTCGATATTGGCGGGGGGCAAATGGGGTTTGGGT
This sequence comes from Dehalococcoidia bacterium, assembly GCA_965205915.1. Taxonomy (GTDB): domain Bacteria; phylum Chloroflexota; class Dehalococcoidia; order UBA6926; family UBA6926; genus VXMO01. The sequence continues at coordinate 1,073,723 of OZ242191.1, forward strand.
GGACGACGCCGGGCGGATTCAACGATGAGGCAGAATCACAGCGCGCGGAGGACGCATTCGAGGCATTCATGAATGAGGTCTCGGCGCCGTACAAGGTTCAGCCGGGTAAGACGCTTGTTGTCGGATTCTCGCAGGGAGGGGGCATTGCGTATCGCTACGGCCTGACACGACCGGAGATGTTCGCGGGTGTCGCCGCTCTCAGCGCGTCGCTTGCTGAGCCCGAGACGTTGCTGCCGCGATTGCCTGATCTCAAGACGCAACCCATCTTCATTGGGCACGGCAATCAGGATCCCGTCGTGCCCCTGGAACGCGGGCAGGATGCCTGCGCGCTGTTGGAGTCGTGGGGGTACGGCGACTGCACGTACAACGAGTACGCGGGCGCGGGGCACGAGATCACACCGACAGAGTTACGTGATCTGGCAGCGTGGGTCGCCCGCGTTCTTCCACCTTCAACCCCCGGGGTGTCTCCGGGTGGGATTATTTTGCCGTGATGGCAGCGGCTTACTCCACGAATAGATGCGTATCGGACTGATTTCAGATACGCATGTGCCGGAGGCCGGGGAGCGGTTGCCGGGCGAGGTGTTTGATTTGCTGGCCAGTGTGGACATGGTCATGCATGCGGGCGACATGCATATCATCGACGTGCTGGATTGGCTGGAGGTCATCGCGCCGGTGGTGGGGGCGCGGGGAAATGGGGATGGCGATGGATTTCGTCCGCCTTTTCCCGACAATGACCCCCGCGTTGAACACGCGCAGGTGCTGGAGCTTGAGGGGGCGCGTGTCGGGCTGATTCATGGGTTCCCCTTGCCGTCGGACACTCCGTGGGTCACGACGGAGACGCTGATGGACCGCTATTTTGGCGGGGCCGTCGATGTGATCGTGTTCGGCGATACTCACATTGCGCACGTGGAGCGGACGGTTGGGGGCGTTCTGATGGTCAATCCGGGCAGCCCTGCCCTGCCGCGCAATATCCGCGAGCCGGGTCACGTCGGGGTGCTCACCATCGAGGATGGTGAGGCGTCGGCGGAAATTTTGGCACTTACCAGTTTGGCGTATTAGGGGCGATATGACGCAGTTGGATTCTCCGCTGGCCATTCTCAAGTCGCGGTTTGGGTATGACGATTTTCTGCCTTTGCAGTCTGAGATTATTGAGAACGTTCTGGCGTCTCGCGACTCGCTGGTTCTTATGCCGACGGGGGGCGGAAAGTCCCTTTGTTATCAGTTGCCCGCTCTGGTTCTCGGAGGAACAACGCTTGTTGTATCGCCGCTGATCGCGCTTATGAAGGATCAGGTGGACGCGCTGAATGAGTCGGGCATCCCGGCGGGGTTTATCAACAGTTCGCTGTCGGCATCGGATTCGCGGCTAGTGGAGAGGCAGGTGCGGGAGGGGCGCGTGAAGCTGCTGTATATTGCGCCTGAACGGCTGGCGCTAGAGGGGTTTCGCAAGTTCCTGCATGAGTTGAACATCAGCCTCATCGCTATCGATGAGGCGCACTGCATCTCCGAATGGGGCCATGAGTTCCGCCCCGATTACCGCAATTTGCGACAGCTGCGTGAGGAGTTTCCATCGACGCCGGTGATTGCGCTGACAGCCACGGCGACGGAGCGGGTTCGAGATGACATTATCGGTCAGCTTGGGTTGCACGAGGGCCGCGTATTTGTTTCCAGTTTCAATCGAAGCAATCTCAATTACACGGTGTGGCCCAAGAGCGAGGCATGGGAACGGCTCTTGTCTCTCCTGGAAAGTCACAAGGGCGAGTCCACCATCATTTATTGCTTCTCGCGACAGGAGACCGAGGACCTGGCCACTGATCTGACCGCACGGGGTTTTGAGGCTCGGCCGTACCATGCCGGCCTGGACGGCGGGACGCGCCGTCGCACGCAGGATGATTTCATACGGGATCGGGCTCACATTATCGTCGCGACTATCGCGTTCGGGATGGGGATAGACAAACCTGATGTGCGGCTGGTTGTTCACTACAGCTTGCCGAAATCGGTGGAGAGTTACTACCAGGAGACCGGGCGCGCGGGCAGGGACGGGTTGCCTGCGGAGTGCGTCCTGTTCTATGCGTCCGCGGATAAGGCCAAGCAAGACTATTTCATCAATCAGATTGTTAGTGAATCTGAGCAGCGAGTTGCCCGGGAGCAGATGGCGCGAATGGTCGAGTTTGCGCAGCTGTCCACTTGCCGCCGACGGTATCTGATGCATTACCTGGGAGAGGAATGGGAGCACGAGAACTGCGGCGGTTGCGATGTCTGTATTGAGCCCAGAGAGGAATTTGATGCGACTGAAATCACGCAGAAGATCCTGTCTGCTGTGATTCGTACCGGCGAGAAGTTTGGGGCGGGCCACATCATTCGTGTGCTACGGGGTGGTCGGGACAAACGCATCCTGGAGCTGGAGCACGATAAGTTGAGCGTGTACGGCATCGCGCGGGATTCCGAAAGGTCTCAACTCAGGGAGATCATCGGACAGCTGGAATCGCGGGGACTATTGGCGACGGCCGGCGATACCTATCCGGTCCTGGCAATGACGCCTGCGGGGCGGGAGTTTCTGCAGATGCGCCGGACGTTGTCGCTGCCTCGGCCGCTGGACGGCCTTGGAGCGCGGAGAACAGCTTCCGGGCCATCACGCTCCTCGACGGAGATTGCGTTCGATGAGCGGCTATTTGAGGAGTTGCGCGTGTTGCGCAGGCGGCTGGCGGACGAGAGGGATGTCCCATCTTTCGTGGTATTTGGCGATGCCTCCCTACGGCAGATGGCCGCGCGTTTTCCTGAGAATACGGATGAGTTCGGTCGGATTTCCGGTGTGGGCGCGGCCAAGCTGGAGCAGTATGGGGCCGACTTTATTGGGGTGATCCAGGCTTACATTGAGGCGCATGGACGGCCGAATATTCAGGCGCCGGAAGAGCAGCCGGAGCGGGAACGGCCTGAGCGGCGGCTGGGGGCTACTTTTCAGGAGACCCGCGAGTTGTTGGCCCGAGGACTGTCAATCCCGGAAATAACCGAGCAACGGGGTCTCGCGGAGACGACCATCATCGGCCAAATTGAGCGCCTCGCCGAACAAGACGATTCGCTTGACCTGTCCCATGTGATGCCGGACGCCGCGACGATGCAGGAAATCGAGAGGGCTTTCGACATCTGCGGCGCGGATTTCCTGAGACCCGTGTGGGAGTTTCTGGAGGAAAAGGTTAGTTACAGCGACATACGGCTGGCGCGTATTCAGTTGCGGCGTGGGTAGGTTGGGTTGGGCGTGCCAATTGTCAATCCGGGGAGTCCGGCGCTGCCGCGGCACATCGGTGAGCCGGGATCCGTTGGGATTCTGACTATTGAGAACGGCAAGGTGTCCGCGGAGATATTGGCGCTGACGAGTCTCGGGTATTAGGGGGCCCTCACCCATGGTCGTGTCTTCTCTTGTCCGTCCGTCTACAGACAGATTTCATATTGTGGCACCGTGAGGGTGCTAACTAAAATGGTACGTACTATCGCGCAGGGTGGGGAAGGCAAAGCAATGACTGAGTCGGATCGGGAATCAATCCAAGATAAGGTTCGTTTTTGGGAAGAGCAGGACAAGATCAACCAGGAGTTGATTCCTCGCGTAATCCGGCAGAACGAGTTACTCGCTCGGCACATCGCCGAGCATGACGCCCTGCCTGAATTGGCAGCGAAGGCCGTTAGTCAGGCCGTGCGAGAGGTCAAAGAAGAGAACAACCGTCGCTTCGAAGCCGCCTTACTGGACGCTAAAGAGCAACTGGTCGCAGAGTCGCTCAGAATGCGCAACAGGCTCATCGGTTTGACCATCGCAGCAATGGCAGTCGCCGTTGTCTCACTTGGTGTGAATGTTCTCGCCTAGAAAGCGGAGAATGCTCATGCGTATGGAATCATCAGACCTGCTCCCCGCGCTTCAGCAACTGCCCGGCAACTCGCCACCTGAGCGACAGTCATTTCGGGGCGCGCTTGCCGAAATCGTGAGCATGGATCGCTCAATGTTCGCGGCCGAGTTTACATCCGCCACATCGTTTGGCCTCTGGGCGCTTTTTGAAGGCACGCCGCTAACCGATGGGGTTAATGTAGATGACTATAGCCGCGAAGCTATTATCGAAGCTGGAGTGCGGGCTTTTCCTAATGACAATCAGTCAGTCTGGGAGCATCATCAAGAGGCACTGAATAGTCCCGAAACGTACAACAATTCCTTCATGAACCCCCTCAAAGGTGCTTTGGCGGAGGTTCACGCTAGAGACAGCCAGAATCAGGCAGGTGGGAGTGTCGAACTGGCTCCAGTTCGCAATCAACCCGGATGGGACGTTTACGGAACAAGTCCTGAGGGGAATGACACACAGATACAAGTAAAGACCGGCGAATCTTACGGGCTAAGCGACATCCAGGAGCACATGGATAAATATCCATTGGGCCATGAGGATTATGCTGACCACTACGCGCTCGGGACCGAGCTATACGACAAGGTTCAAGCATCAGGAATCGACGCGGGGGAAAGGACGATAAGCGACATCGGTTCTGACTACGAACTAGTCGGTGAAACGACGGATGCCCTCAACACCCTCAGCGCCAACATGGGTATTGACATACCTGACGCTGTCGTGGACATGGTGCCCTACGCTGCGGCAATCGTTGGCGGAGCGCGCCTGCTTTACAGCGTGGTCAAGACTGAGAGAGATTTCAAGGCAGCCGAGCGAACAACGCGCAACCAGATTCAGGTGGTACAGACGTTGACGCTGATCTCCAAGATGGGTGTCTCCACTGTCCTTGCAGTAGCTGGGGGCATGGGGGGTGGCACTGTAGGCAGTGCAGTTCCCGGAGTAGGCAATGTCGTCGCCGGCGCGGTGGGAACGGTAATTGGCGCCAGTGCCGGGATGCTCCTTAACAAGGGTCTCCAGCCTCGGATGCTTGATCTCGCGCTAAACATCACCAGCCTGACTCATGATGACCTGTTTTACTACAAGAACAAGCGGCGCATTGACAACACCGCCAACGGCTTCCAAACCTGGACCAGAGTGTTGGCAACGGCACCCGGCTTTTAGAAGTCGCGCTGGATTCCGTCTTTCGCCGGAATGAGGGAACGAACCCGTCGTTGGCGTATTAGGCCGGATCGGGGGCGCCGAGGGGCTTCCACTGGGGGAGCATCTGGTCGCCGCGTTGTTCGAAGTAGACTTCTACGGGCATATCGATTTCGACGTCTTCGATTTCGATGCCATTGACGTTGCCGTTCATGCGGACATCCTCATCAAGGGTGATGATGGCGTAGATGTAAGGCACGTCCTCGTTGAAAGAGGGATGGCCGGGCTGGCGCACGACGATGAAGCTGTAGATGCGGCCCTTGCCGCTGACGGTTATCCACTCGAGGTCGTCCGAGAGGCAGTTGGGATCGCGCTCACGGGGATAGAAGAATCGGTTGCCACAGGTTCGGCAGCGTTGAATGGTGAGTCGGCCCTCTTTGGTGGCCTCCCAGAACGGCTCTGTAACCTGATCCGGATACGGAACCGGCTTGGGTATCGTCTGCCCCTCTGTCATTGCCCCACTCCTCCGAACGGTTCCCCGCCCTTAGTGGGGGAACCTATACGCTTGTTCCGATACCAGCGTGTACACGATAGCACTTTTGGGGTGGGGGCGCATGGGGGCGTAGTGGTACCGTCATGGTATGGACATAGCCGAGTTTGAGGGGTTGGTTGAGCAGGCGTTGGATTCGTTGCCGCCGGAGATTGAGGCGGGGTTGGACAACGTGGCGATTATCATCCAGGATTGGCCGTCGCCGGAGCAGATGGAGGACAACAACCTCCGCAGTCGTCGCGATTTGTTGGGCCTCTATGAGGGAGTGCCGTTGGTGGACCGCATCGGCTATGACATGGTCGCGCCGGACAAGATTACTATCTTCCAGAAGGCAATTGAGTCGCTGCGGCTTGGCCCTCAGGGGACGGTCGAGGAGATTCGGAAGACTGTATTGCATGAGTTGGCGCACCACCTGGGGTTTTCGGACGATGATCTGCATGAGCTGGGGTATGGATAGGCCGACGTTGACGACGCTAAGGCGTCGGGTGCTGGGGTGGTATCGGCAACATGGGCGGGATTTGCCGTGGCGAAAGTCATCGGACCCGTATCACGCGATGGTGGCGGAGTTCATGTTGCAGCAGACGGGGGTGGGGCGCGTGCTGTCGGTTTACGCGTCGTTTCTGGAGCGGTTCCCTACCCTTGCGGTTCTGGCTGATGCGCCGGTCTCGGACGTGATTCGGGCATGGAGCGGAATGGGTTATAACCGTCGCGCCATCAACTTGCAGCGGGCGGCGCGGGTCATCGTGGAGGAACATGGCGGGATTATCCCGCGCGATCCGCGTGTGTTGCAGACGCTACCGGGGATCGGGCGCTATACGTCGTCGGCGATTGCTTGTTTTGCGTATCGGCAGCCCGTGCCCGTGATGGATACGAATATCAGGCGCGTGCTGGGCAGGGTGTTGATCGGCCACAAGGATGTGGGCGCGGACACGGGGTGGGCGCTGGCGGAGGCGGCTGTTCCGCGAGACGGGGGGCGGGCATCGTCGTGGCATCAGGCGCTGATGGACCTGGGCGCGACGGTGTGCTCGGCACGGCGCCCTCGGTGCGATGAGTGTCCGGTGAATGAGCTGTGCGCGGCGCGGCCGCTTTTCGGCGGGGATGATTCTCCAACGATTCGCTATGCGGAGCTTGCTGATTCGACACCGCTGCTTAGAGTTGCAGAGCGTCCTCGCTCGACACAGCAGGGATGGGTCGGGACCACACGGTATTATCGCGGGCGCATTGTGGAGGTGTTACGGAACCACGCGAACGGGGCTATGGAGTTGGGTGAGTTGGGGCCGCTGGTTCGGGAGGATTACACGCCCACTGAGCATGGGGACTGGTTGCGGGGGCTTTTGGGCGGGTTGGAGCGGGATGGGTTGGTGGTGGCGCCGGGTGAGGTGGTGGGGTTGCCGGAGTGAGGGGGGGAGTATAGGCATGAAACGGGACGCAAAGTTTTCCGAGGACAGAAAATACCGCTACGTCTTGGATCGCGAGTGGGATGAGTCAGGCAGCCTCGTAACATTTATCATGCTGAACCCCTCGAATGCCGACGAGGTAGTCGATGATCGAACGATCAAGAGATGTATTGCTTTTGCTAAGGAATGGGGATGCGGGCGGCTACGAGTAGTCAACTTATTTGCTCGGATAGCGACGAAACCCAATGACCTGGCAGCCATGCAGGCAAAAGGCGAGAACATTGTTGGCCTCGATACTGACGACGATATCCGCGCAGCGGTTGGGGAGGCGGAGTTGGTGGTTTGCGCTTGGGGGAACAATGTCTACCGGGTGGGAAAGGGGCAGTCGCGGGTCCAAGAGGTGTTGGCGATAATCAGGGAGCAGGGCAAGACGCCGCACACTCTAGGCCACCTGACCAAAGAGAGCCAGCCGCGTCATCCGTTATACCTGAGGGGGGATATTCAGCCGGTACTGTGGAATTTAGTTCTTTAGATTCTTCGCTGCGCTCAGAATGACAGTGGGGGGGCTTGTGGCGTTTGAAACGGGGCAGGTTGCAGCACGGCATCAGCACGTCGTTTGAGGTTGACACGCACCAGGCACTGTGCCATATTCCGCGTACCACCCCAGTGATCGCATCGCTGGGCCGACGTCCCCATAAAGGGGGCGTCTCTTTTTTTGCGCCTATGATCGAGTTTGGGGGCGGTTGTACACGGCGGGGTTGGATTCCCGCTTTCGCGGGAATGACGTTTGACGTACGGGAAGAGTGTCGCTTCATGTTTGGGGCGCGCGCAGCACCTCGTAGCCGCCCTCACTGAGCCAGGTTTGGATTTTTGACTTGAGGTTGAGCCAGGGATCGCCGATTTGGGCTAGTTCTTGTTGGGTTAGCTCGGTGTAGGTTTTGGCTTTTTCGGGGAATCGCCATAGGCTTGCTAGCCAGAATCCCTCGATGCGCGATTGGGATGGCTTGCGCTGGACTACGCCCGTTGGGCCGCTGACTTCCCATGTTTGTACGATGCGGTCTGGGTCGGCGATGGTTACTGCTTCTTGCCATGTGGCCAATCGTTGCTCGTCTGTTTGGAGGTGCTCCATCAGGGATAGCAGGTGCGTGATCCTGTCCTTGTCTGTGGCGTCATCACCGGCGGCGCGGCGGGTTAGGAGACTGTCCCAGTTGGGGCCGAGCGCGGGGATATCGATGCCGCCGTCGGAGGCGATCGCCAGACACCCGCCTATTCGCGCCCATGCGAGGGCTTTGGAATCGGCGATTTCGCGGTGGGTGTGGCCTGATTCTTCCGGCGGTTCATGCGGCGGCAATGTATCGACGGTTATGAGTTGGAATGGCCAGCCGGTCAGGCAGTCGCGGAGGCGGTGGATCTTGGCAGGATTCGTCGACGCCAGCAGGATGCTCGGCGGGGTTTCGCGCGTCATGGGTAGTAGTAGTTTGGCTCTTCCTGTTGTTCCGCCTGTTCGCGTTCGCGTTCGCGTCGCAGGCCAAGCCATAGGCCGGCGGCGATGGCTGCGCCCGCAAGCAGCGGCGTCCACTCGAGGACGCCCAGTGGGAGTCCACTGTATCTCAGGCCGAAGAGCATGAGCGCCGCGCCGATGATTACGGCGCTGAGGGTCATGAGTCGCCGTTCCCAGCTGAGGAAGATGATGCCGATGGCGATGGCAGGCACTAGAGAGCCGACGAAGATCTGGAAGCGATTCCATCCGCTGAGGGTGAGACCCTCGCCGCCCGGCTCGACGTGGCCGGAGACCAGGAACCAGAACAGCGCGCCGATGCCAAAGCCGATTCCCGCGCCGACGACGAACACTGATGCGCGGTAGAAGAACGAGCCGAGCACGAGGAGGATGATCGCGGAGCCGCCCGCGGTCGTCAGGAGAGCGGTGCCTTCCAGCGCGAGAAGGTCCGGGCCAGCGATGACAACGACCGCGCCACCGGATACGCCCGCCGCGACTGCAACGACGAGCCGATAGGCGTAGTAGCCAAGCAGACAGAGGGCGAGGCCAAGCAGGGCGAATGGCCAGGCAATCCACCACGCCAGGTTTTCCGGCATATAGGCGAGGATGAGTTCATCGAGTAGGGAGGCGCCGGTGGCGACCTCGGGGCCTGCGGCTTCAGGCATGGGGGGCTAGGTGGCGCCTGCGGGGGCGCGGGTTGGTTGGCGGCGGGGGGAGCGGGCTATGCCCTTGCCCGCGGGCTTTTTGTCGTTGTTGGCGGGTTCGTCGGGTGTTTGGGTAGTGTCGTCGGCTGTCGAGCCGTTGGCGGGCTTTTCGGACACTTCGGCAGGGTCTTTGGCAGTGGCGGTGTTGGTCTTGCCGTTTCGGCGGGGGGAGCGGGTGGGTTTGCGATCGTTGGCGCCAGTCTTTGATGGCGGCTCGGGAGTGTCGGCGCCAGTGTTTGTCGGCGGTTTGGTAATGCCGAGGGCGTTGCGGAGATAGTCGCCTGTGTGGCTGTCGACGGCGAGGGCGATTTCTTCCGGCGTGCCCTCTGCGACGAGTTCGCCGCCACGTTCGCCGGGGCCGGGGCCCAGATCGACGATCCAATCGGCGTTCTTGATCATGTCGATGTGGTGTTCGATCAGAAGGACGGAGTTGCCGCCGTCGACGAGGCGATGCAGCACGGTAAGCAGCATTTCGGCGTCGGAGAAGGCCAGGCCGGTGGTCGGCTCATCGAGGATGTAGAGGGTCTTGCCGGTGGCGCGCTTTGAGAGTTCGGCTGCCAGTTTGACGCGCTGAGCCTCACCGCCGGAGAGGGTGGTGGCGGGCTGGCCGAGTCGCATGTAGCCGAGTCCTACATCCTGCATGGTCTTGAACTTGTTGGCGATGCGGGGGATGGATTCAAAGACATCGACGGCCTGATCGAGGGTCAGATTAAGAACCTCGCCGATGCTGAGGCCCTTGAACATGATTTCAAGCGCCTCGCGGTTGTATCGCGCGCCCTTGCAGGTATCGCAGGGCACAGTGACATCGGGCAGGAATTGCATCTCGATTAGCTGGTAGCCGGCGCCCTTGCAGGCTTCACAGCGGCCACCCTTGACGTTGAATGAGAAGCGGCCGGAGGCGTAGCCGCGCACACGGGACTCGGGCATACTCGCGAACAACTCCCGGATGGGGGTGAACGCGCCGGTGTAGGTGGCGGGATTGGAACGCGGGGTGCGGCCGATGGGGGATTGATCGATGTTTACGACCTTGTCGATGAGGTCCAGGCCATCCACGCCATCGGACGCGCCGGGGAGGTCCTTGGCCCTGTAGAGCGTTTGCGCGAGCTTCTTGAAGAGGACTTCATAGACGAGGGTGGATTTGCCGGAGCCGGAGACGCCGGTGACGCAGGTCAACAAGCCGAGCGGGATGCGTACATCAAGGTCATGGAGGTTGTTGGCGCGCGCGTTGCGGACAACGAGTTCGCGGCCCTCTTGCGGCTGACGGCGCACGTCTCTCATGGGGATCTTGCGGCGGCCACTCAGGTACGCGCCCGTAATCGATTCTTCAGACGCAGTAACGTCATCCAGCGTGCCGCTGACGACGACCCAACCGCCGTGCTCGCCTGCTCCCGGGCCCATGTCAATGACGTGGTCGGAGGCGCGCATGACGGCCTCATCGTGCTCCACGACGATTACGGTGTTGCCGAGATCGCGGAGGCCCTTGAGGGTTTCGATGAGGCGGGCGTTGTCGACGGGGTGGAGGCCGATGGACGGCTCATCGCAGATATAGACGACGCCCATGAGGCCGCTGCCGATCTGGGTGGCGAGGCGAATGCGCTGTCCTTCGCCGCCGGAGAGGGTACCGGCTGTTCGGTCAAGGGTGAGATATTCGAGGCCGACGTTTACGAGGAACTCAAGTCGCGCCGAGATCTCCTTGAGGATCTGGCGGGCGATGGTGGATTCGCGGGTGCTTAGGGGGCCTTTGTCCGTGTCTGCGAGGCGCAGCACCCATTCGAGGGCGCGGTCGATGCTCTGGACTGTCGCTTCGACGATGGTCTTTTCGTCGACGCGGACGGCGAGTGCCTCCGGTCGCAGGCGCTTGCCCTCGCAGGTGGCGCAGGGGCGACGAGCCATGAATCGCTCGATCTCCTGACGCTGGTTATCGGATTCAGTCTCTCGGTGGCGGCGCTCAAGGTTGGGGATGACGCCCTCGAATTTTGTGCCGTATCGGACGACGCGGCCGCTGCGCGTGCGATGTCGCACCTGTATCTTCTCGGTGGCCATGCCCTTGTTGGGGCCGTAGAGGAGGAATTGCATCTGTTCCGGTGAGAAGTCGCGGACTGGGGTGTCCATGTCGCCATCGACCATGCTCGTGGCGGAGCGGAGCATGGATGTGTACCAACCGGCCATGACGCCGGCGCGCGCCCACGGGAGGACTGCGCCTTCGTCGAAGGTGAGGTCCTTGTTGGGGATGACGAGATCGGGATCGACAACAAGCTTGTAGCCGATGCCGGTGCAGTCGGGACATGCGCCGTGCGGGCTGTTGAAGGAGAAGGTGCGGGGAGCGATTTCGCCCAGGGAGATACCGCATTGGACGCAGGCGAATTGCTCGCTGAATAGCGCCTCTTCGCCGGTGTCCGCGTCCAGGGTCTGAACGACGCCTGCGCCGAGGCGGAGGGAGGTTTCCACCGAGTCTGTGACCCTGCTGCGGAGTTCGCCACGTTCCTCGGGGATTACGAGGCGGTCGACGACGACCTCGATGGTGTGCCATTGCTGCTTGTTGAGGCGGATGTCTTCCGAAAGGTCGCGGATTTCGCCGTTGATACGGGCACGAACAAAGCCGCCGCGGCGGGTTTCATCCAATAGGCCGTAGTGCTCGCCCTTCTTGCGGCGGATGAGTGGCGCGAGCAGCATGACGCGCTTGCCGGGTTCGGATTCGAGGATGGCATCGACGATCTGCTGGACGGTTTGGCTCTCGATAGGGCGTCCGCACTTGTAGCAGGATGGGTGGCCGATGCGCGCATAGAGGAGACGCAGGTAGTCGTAGATTTCGGTGACGGTACCGACGGTGGAGCGGGGGTTGTGTGAGACGCCCTTTTGGTCGATGGAGATGGCGGGAGACAGGCCTTCGATGTAGTCGACATCCGGCTTTTCCATGAGGCCGAGGAATTGGCGGGCGTAGGCGGAGAGTGACTCAACGTAGCGGCGCTGACCCTCGGCATAGATGGTGTCAAAGGCGAGGGAACTCTTGCCGGAGCCGGAGACGCCGGTGATGACGACGAGTTTGTCGCGAGGGATGGTCACGTCAACGTTCTTGAGGCTGTGCTCCCGCGCGCCTTTGACGTGAATGACTGATGTGGACATGAACTGCCTGATTCTCCCTACATCCCGCTTGATTCAGTGTAGGCGCGGCGGGTGGGAGTCACAAGCGGGGGGGGGCTTAGCATAGGCGCTAGATTGCATCGGTAGCTTGGCCGCCACATCCCACAAGGTATTGGCCTACAATAGATGCATGAGCATGTTCAGGGTTGATATCAGCGTTTCAGGCGGGCCGGATAGTGAGGCTCAGACTGTGGGAGCACTCGTCGATACCGGCACGATGCACACCGTGCTGCCGGGCAAACTGCTTCGGGACATTGGCATCAGCCCCACGCTGACGACGGAGTTTGAGCTGGCGGACGGCAGTGTCGTTGAGTTCGAGGTGGGAACTGCGCTTGTGGCGATAAACGGGTACGACGCTGTTACACCGGTCGCGTTTGGCCCCGACGACGCTGAGCCGCTACTCGGCGCAGTTGCGCTGGAACTCATGGAATTGCTTGTCGACCCGAAGAACCGCAGACTCATCCCAACGGGTCGTGGACGCCGGCATCTGTAGGTGAGGAATGTAGGGTGACGGTATGGGACTTTTTGGCGTAGATATTCGGGTGGCCAATCCTGACGGCACCCAGGCGCGAACTGTGGACGCGCTTGTGGATACGGGGGCGTTGTACACGACTGTTCCCAGCTCCATGCTTAGGGAAATCGGCGTCGAACCCAAAGAATCCAGGGCCTTCGAGCTTGCGGATGGGTCAACAGTGGAGTATGAGGTGGGATCGGCAATTGTCTCAATCAACGGGCGTCAGGCCCTGACACCGGTTGCCTTTGGCCCGGACGACACGGAGCCCTTGCTTGGCGCAATGGCAATGCAACAGATGGAGCTTGCCATTGACATGTCCCGCGAAATGCTCGTCAATGGGCGTAGGCTACGAATGTAGCGATTTCGCTCCCGGGTATTCGACTCCTTGCCTTAATCCGCTCGCGTTAGCCATTTCCATCCGTCTACTACGACGTCGATGGCGCGGTAGTTGTCCAGCCATTTTGAGCCGTGCAGGACGTATTCCTGTGCTTCTTTTAGGGCTGTTAGGGGGATGAGCCATAGGAGTGAGCGACGCCAGGTGAGTTCGTATGTTGGCGTGAACCTTAGTGTTGCAGCTACGAAGACGAACCAGAACTCGAAGACGTTGGGGAAGAAGAGCAGCACCCATCGGTTTCCGATGAGTTCGAATGTTAGGACGCCGACGATGCGGAAGGTGAATAGTGAGGCGGCTATGGTGCGCGGGGGGCCGCTCCATCGCAGGGCGACCCACAAGAACGTGAGCATGTAGGCGAGATCGAGCCACTTGTCGAGGGCCTGATAGTTTCGGACGCCGCCCAGATCGAGCAGGTTCATCATGAACAGGTCTGAGAAGTCGATGAGTATGGCGGCGATGGCGCCGGCGAACGCCCATCGGAGGACGAGGAGCGCGCCCGCGATGCGAACGGCGGAGATGATGAGTTCTTCGGCGGTCATGAGTTAGAGGGTACGCGACGGGCTCATGAGGCGCATGAGCGGCGTCCCCCAATAAAGGACGCCCCACCACCCTACCCTCGCCTTCGCGTAGGTCACGGGTGAAAGAGGGAGAGAGGATTCTTGTAGGAGGACGGCTAGGGGATGAGGAGGAGTTTGCCGGTGGTTTGGCGGGATTCGAGGCGGCGGTGGGCTTCGGCGGCGTCCTGTAGCGGAAATCGCTCCGAGATGCGGAGGGAGAGTTTGCCGTTGGCGATCCAGCCCAGAACATCGCTCGCGCGCCATTCGAGGTCTTCCCTGGTGACGGTGTAGTTGAAGAGGGAGGGTCTCGTCAGGTAGAGGGACTTGGCGTTGAGGGCGAGCGGAGCGATCGGCGGCACGACGCCGCTGGATTGGCCGTACATGACGAGGTAGCCGCGCAGGGCAAGGCTGGCCATCGAGCCCTCGTATGTCGTTGCGCCAACGGAGTCGTAGGCCACCTGGCAGCCCGCGCCGTCGGTGATGCGCATGACGGCTTCGTGGAAATCGTCCTGGGTGTAGAGGACGACGTGGTCTGCGCCGGCGTCTCGCGCAAGCTCCGCCTTTTCCTCCGTCGAGACGGTGGTGATGACCATCGCGCCGCGCATCTTGGCCATCTGGATGAGGAGCAGGCCGACGCCGCCCGCGCCCGCGTGGACAAGAGCCGTATCGTCGGGGCCGAGGGGATATGTGGAATGTGAGAGGTAGTGGGCGGTCATGCCCTGGAGCATGGCGGCCGCGCCCTGCTCTGCCGTGATGCCGTTCGGCAGCGTGATGAGGCGATCTGCCGGAACGACGACGCGCTCGGCGTAGGATTGGGACGCGCCGGTATAGGCGACGATATCGCCAACGGCGGGACTAGTGACGTCCGGCCCAACCTCCACGACGGTTCCCGCGCCCTCGCCGCCGAGGATGGCGGGGAGTTGGCCGGTGCCGTAGAGGCCGGTGCGGCCATAGACGTCCATGTAGTTGATGCCGGATGCGGCGAGCTGGACGACGGCCTCGCCGGGGCCGGGGGTGGGATCGGCGACGTCCGCGTAGGTGAGAACCTCGGGGCCGCCGTATTGGGTGATCTGGACTGCTTTCATGGGGTTGGTGCTCCTTGTGGTTGGGTTAGACGGTAAGCATCGCATAATTGGGGGTGGGGGTCATGGGGAGGACGCGGGATCAGTCACTTCGCAGTATGGCACGCTAGGGTTCCAATTGTAGCTCGGAAACTTCCGCCAGCTAGCAGGGGCACACCCTGTGAGCTGATTCTTTTCCAAGTAGAGTTCTTTCAAATTGGTCAAGTTACCCAATTCCGGGGGGATCTCCCCAGTAAGTTGATTATCTTCAAGTTCCAACCATTCAAGTTTGATCAAGTTGCCCAACTCTGCAGGTATTGGACCACTCAACTCGTTTTCGTGTAGGAATAAATGGGTCAAGTTGATGAGGTTTCCCAATTCCCCTGGGATTGGACCGTTCAGCGCGTTTAGACCGAGCCATAGCCATCTCAGTTTGGTCAGAGTTCCCAGTTGCGCCGGTATCTGCCCCGTCAGTTGACCCCCGCCGAGCGACAACATTTCCAAGTTGACCAAGTTACCCAGTGCCGACGGAATCGAACCACTCACCCCTGTTCCTGAAATCCCGAGACTTTCCAAGTTGGTTAACTTTGCCAGTTCTGGCGGTATCCCACCCGTCAACAGATTTGAGCCGATGGACAGTTCTCTAAGGTTTGTCAAATTGCCCAGTTCCACAGGAATCTCACCGGTCAATTCGTTGACATAAAGAACCAATACTCTGAGGTTAGTCATGTTGCCCAGTTCCGACGGGATTGGACCGGTCAGCTCATTGTGATTTAAGTACAGCGTTGTCAAGTTGGTCAGATCGCCTAATTCAGGTGGAATCTCTCCGCTCAATTCGTTGAAAGCCAGGGTTAGATATCTCAAGTTCTTGAGGGCACTTAGTTCTTCCGGAATCTTCCCGGACAGTTGGCCTTCAGCTAGATGCAATTCTGTGAGTTTAGTCAAGCGACCCAATTCTGCGGGAATTTCTCCAGTTAGTTCGTTCTCACAGTGACCTATTCCAATCAGGCCGTTCAGACTGAGTAAACACGGCCTATCGCGGGGCGGCATATCTCCCAGTCGCAACTTGGTTAGTTTCGACAATCCCGCCAGTTCAGGAGGGATCTCGCCCCGGAGCGTGTTTGATAGCAGGTTCAACTCCGTAACATGCCCCGCGTCGTTGGTGGTAACGCCATACCACTCTCCAAGAGGAGCATTGGTCAGCCAGTTACCTTTGAACCACCAGTTACGCCCATTCGTTTCGGCGTAGAGAATCTCCAGGATGATTCTCTCATCTATGGGGGTCAGCGTTGGTGTGGGGACGACTGTTGACGTTCCGGTGGGTGGCGGTGGGATTTGTGTGGGTGAGGGGGTTGCGGTGCGGGTGGGGGGCGGAGGTGTCGCCGTTGGAGAGGGGATTGGAGTTTCAGTCGGCGTTTCAGTGGGCGGAGGCGTGGGGGTTGGCAGTGGCCTGCCGCAGGCGATGAGGGCAATCGCAAAGGCGAACGCGATGGCAAGGAGCAGCGCCGTTCGTTGCGCGTTTCCACGCACGCTTTGACCCTTGATCGGTTGGTGTGCCCGAATCATGTCCATCTCGCAACGCTACTCAGTGGCGGTGTGGTGGTCAAGGATGGCGGGGGCGGCTTAGGCTGAGCGCCGCTGTCTCATTGTTGTTCAACGTTGCTCAGGGGGCGGGATCAGTCACTTCGCAGTATGGCACGCTAGGATGCCAATTACTAATTGGCGCCCTCCGCCAGCTAGCAGGAGCGCACCCTGTGAGCAGATTGTTTCGGAGGTAAAGTTCTTTCAAATTGGTCAAGTTAACCAGTTCCGGGGGAATCTCGCCGCTCAATTGGTTCTTCTTGAGGTCGAGGTATTCCAAGCTGGTCAATTTGCCCAATTCAGTCGGGATTGGACCACTCAACTCATTCTCCGACAGGTTTAGACGCGTCAGGTTGACTAGGTTTCCCAATTCCTTTGGAATCTCGCCAGATATTTGGTTGTCTTGTAGCCTAAAGTCGTCGAGTCGGGTCAGAGTTGTCAGTTCCACAGGTATTTGGCCCGTCAGTTGGTTTTCGGATAGTAGGAGCGACTCCACGTTGGTCAAATTGCCCAGTTCCGATGGTATCTCTCCGGTCAACCGGTTGTAATCCAAATACAACCAGTTCAGGTTGGTCAGATTGCCTAGTTCCACCGGAATCTCTCCGCTCAACTCGTTGCTTCGGAGAACCAACCCTGTGAGATTGGTCAGGTTGCCCAGTTCCGATGGTATCTCTCCGGTCAACTGGTTGTTTGCGAGAATCAACCATTTCAGGTTGGTCAGGTTGCCCAGTTCCGATGGTATCTCTCCGGTCAACTGGTTGTGATCCAGATACAACCAGTTCACGTTGGTCAAATTGCCCAGTTCCGATGGTATCCCTCCGGTCAACTGGTTGTTTGAGAGATACAACCAGTTCAGGTTGGTCAGGTTGCCCAGTTCCGATGGTATCTCTCCGGTCAACCGGTTATTTGCGAGAATCAACCATTTCAGGTTGGTCAGGTTGTCCAGTTCCGATGGTATCTCTCCGCTCAACTGGTTGTTTTCGAGAACCAACACTGTGAGATTGGTCAGGTTGCCCAGTTCCGATGGTATCTCTCCGGTCAACTGGTTGTCATTGAGATACAACTCCGTGAGATTGGTCAGGTTGCCCAACTCCGCCGGGATCTCGCCGTTCAGTTCATTTTCTGCCAAGAATAAAGTAGTGACGCGCCCCATGTCGTTGGTGGTAACGCCATACCACTCTCCCAATGGGGCATCGGTCAACCAATTGTCGTTGCGTGTCCAGTTACCGCCGTCGGTCGACAAATAGAACGCCTCCAGAAAAGGCCTCTCGTCTATGGGAACCAACGTTGGAGTGGGGACGACTGTTGAGGTGACAGTCGGCGGCGGTGGTATACGTGTGGGCACGGCGGTCACTGTGGGCGGCGGTGTTGCTGTTGGCGTGGGGGTTGGGAGGGGCCTGCCGCAGGCGATGAGCGCAATCGAAAAGGCGAGCGCGATGACAAGGAGCAGCGCCACTCGTTGCGCGTTTCGACGCACGCTGTGACCTTTGATCGGTTCGTTTCTTCGAACTACATCCATCCCGCAACGCTACTCAGCGGCGGTTTGTTGGTCAAGGATTGCGGGGAGTTGGCCGGTGCCGTAGAGGTCGGTGCGGCCGTACACGTCCATGTAGTTGATGCCGGATGCGGCGAGTTGGACGATGGCCTCGCCGGGGCCGGGGGCGGGATCCTCGACGTCCGTGTAGGTGAGGACATCGGGCCCGCCGTATTGGGTTATTTGGACTGCTTTCATGGGGTTGTTGCTCCTTGGGTTGGTTGGTGGCGGGGCGGCACATTGCGCCGCTCGAAAGGCGGGATACGTCAGGTTGTAAGCATCGCATAATTGGGTGTGCGGGTCATGGGGCGTTCTCGCAGAATGGCAGATATAGCTTTTCGAAATCATTCGCCCTGATATTTCTCAACTCAGAGGGTATACAGCCCACAATTTGGTTTCCGCTAATTTCAAGCCACGTTAAGTTGACCAGGTCTGCGAGACGCGCTGGTATTTCTCCCGTGAACTCGTTATTGGAGAGGACCAACGATTTCAGACTGGTCAAGTTGCCCACATGTTCCGGTATTTCTCCGCTCAGCGCATTGCCTCGGAGAAACAGTGCCATGAGATTGGCCAGGTTACCCAATTCAGGTGGCAGCTCTCCGCTCAAGTCGTTGTTGGAAAGGATTAATGTTTCCAAATTGGTCAGGCGGGCAAGTTCCTTTGGTATAGCACCGCTCAAATCGTTGTGGCTAAAGGACGCCCAGGTCAAGCTGGTCAGGTTTCCTAGTTCTGGTGGTATCTCTCCGCTAAGGTCGTTCCCGCCAAGGTTCAACGACGTCAGGTTGGACAGCAAACCAAGTTCCGCCGGTATATTTCCATGAATTCGATTTCCCTCGATGCCGAGGGACTCCAGGTCATTCAGGTTTGCCAGTTGCTTCGGTATCTCTCCTGTCAGTTCGTTGAGTGAGAGACTCAGAAACACTAGATTGGCCAACCTGTCAATTTCCGGGGAGATTTCCCCGGTCAATTGGTTCTCCGCGAGTGACAACAATTCGAGATTGGACAAGTTCAAGAGCTCATCGGGTATTTCGCCGCTCAACTGGTTTATGCTCAGATCCAGAGATCGCAAGTTGGTCATTTTCCCAAGTTCAGGCGGTATCTCACCACTCAATTGATTTGTGCTCAGATTCAATGACTGCAAATTGGGCCAGTGCGCAAGTTCAGGCGGAATCTCACCGCTAAATTGATTGGAGCTCAGGTTCAACGATTTCAAGTTGGCCAGTCGAGTGAGTGCAACCGGTATTTCGCCACCCAATTGATTACTGTACAGCGCCAGTTCCTCTAGCTGCGTCAGCCTAGTCAGTTCCACCGGTATCGATCCTTCCAGGTTGTTAGCACCTAGCGACAGAATCGTCAAGCCGGTTAGTCTGCCAATGCTCGGCGGAATCTGTCCCTCAAAATCGTTGCCGTCCAAAAGCAGCACTCTCAAACCTGTCAGTTCGGTAAGTTCCATGGGAATGTCCCCGCTCAGCAGGTTTTGGGACAATATGAGTTCTTGCAGGTTTTCCAGGTTGGTGAATTCCCCTGGAATCTCACCACTCAAATGGGTGAACCGGAGATACATATGAGTAAGGTTCGACAGTTGGCCCAATTCCGGTGGGATCTCTCCGCCCAAGTAGTTGTGCGAAAGCAGCAACTTTCTCAGGTTGGTTAAGCTGCCCATTTCCGGTGGGAGGGAACCAACTAACCAATTGTCACCAATGTCCACTTCTACGACGCGCCCCGTTTCGTCGGCGGTCACGCCATACCATTCTCCGAGAGGAGCGTCGGTTAGCCAGTTATCATTGCGTTTCCAGTTGTCTCCCTTGGTCGATAAGTAGAGCGCTTCAAGCACCGGCCTATCTACAGACATAGGAATTGCCATCTGAGTGGGCGCAGGTATCGGCGTTGGCGTGGGTATCGCGGTCGATGTGGGCGCGGGTGTGGCGGTCATCGTGGGTGGGGGCGTTATCGTCGGCTCTTCATCGCCATCGCAAGCCGCAGGCAGAGCGAAGAGGCCTAGCGCGATGACAAGGAGCAGCGCCGCTCGTTGCGCGCTTCCACGCACACTGTGACCTTTGATCGGTTGGTGTGCCCGAACTATGTCCATCCCGCAACGCTACTCAGCGCCAGTACATATGTCAAAGACGGTGGGTGCAGAAGTATCCCGCTCGGTGGGTGAACTTGTGTCGGTGTCTACTCGGGATCGTGGAGGGCGCGGTAGACCTTTTCTGCTGTTATGGGGAGGTGGGTGATGCGCGCGCCGGAGGCGGCGGCGACGGCGTTGGCGATGGCGGGCGAGGAGAGGACGATGGGGGTGTCGCCGATGCCGCGCACCTGGTAAGGGCCGTGGCCGGTTTCCGATTCGAGCACGACGACGTCCATGCGCGCGGCGTCGCGGTGGGTCTGGAGTTTGTATTCGGCGAATGAGGGGTTGGCGATGCTGCCGTCCTGCTCAACAAGCTCCTCGGACAGCGCGTGGCCGATGCCCTGCACGGAGCCGCCCTCGATCTGGCCGACGAATCCCATGGGGTTGAGGACGCGGCCCGTTTCATGGGCAGCCGTGTATCGGAGCAACGTGACTTCGCCGGTCTCGGGATCGACCTCAACCTCGGCGATGTGTGTGCCAAATGAGATGTAGGGGCTGCTATCGCCCTCGTCGACCGTTACCTGTCCGCCGACGGGCTCCCCTGCCCTTGTGGCGATTTCTTCGATGGCGACGGCGGCGGCGCGGCCTTCGCCGGATACCTGGCCGTCCTTGAACTCGATGGACTCTTCCGTCCAGCCGTAGAACTCGGCGGCGAGTCGGCGCAGGTTGCGCTTGGCTTCCTGGCTGGCCTCATAGGCGGCGCGGCTCGATACTCGCGCGCCACGCTGACCGCCGATGCCCCAGTCACGCACACCGGCCTCAGTGGACCAGGTCTCGACAGTGACACGGTCGATGGGCAGGCCGAGTTCCTCGGCGACGATCTGCGCGAGGATGGTGCCGGTTCCGACGCCGGGATCATAGGTCATGGTGTTGACGATGACACGGCCATCGGGGTGGATGTTGACGGCGGCGGGGGCGTCAAAGCCGGTATCGGTCTGTCCGTGCAGGGCGATGCCGCGTCCCACGTTGGGCGGCGCAGGCGTGGCATAGTCGGCGGCGTCCGCGGCGGCGCGCAGGATTTCCTCTGCTCTCATACTCTGGTAGCCGTCCGCGCCGGGGGTGGCGACGGGGCTCCAGCCTCGGTCAGGGTGAGCATCGCCGGAAGAGTGAACGACGTTTCGCAATCGCAGTTCGTATGGATCGATGCCGAGCTTGTGGGCAAGGTCATCTATGATGGACTCAGATGCGAAGACGGATTGCATCAGGCCGGGGCCTCGGAAGTAGCCGCACGGGACGGTGTTTGTATAGACCTGGTTGGAGATGATGCGGACGTTGTCGACGCGGTACGGCTCCACCATGGACGTGCGCAAGAGGCCGCCATAGGCAGGAACGGGGGCATAGGCGGCATAGGCGCCGGTGGCGAAGTAGCCCTCCGCGTCCCATGCGGTGATCGTGCCGTCCTTTTTCGCGCCGACGCGCACTCGCACGACGGAGGGGTGGCGGGGGTTCATGGCGGTGAACTCTTCCGCGTAGTCCATGACCCACTTGACGGGGTGGCCGGTCTTCTTGGCGAGCAGGTAGCCAACGACGACGCCGGTTGGATCCATTTTGCCACCGAATGATCCTCCAAGGGGCGCGGGATGGATTATCACATCGTCGCGCGGGAGGCCCATGACGCGGGCCAAGTGGGGGCGGCGGCCGGTCGGCATCTGGCAGGACATCCATATATGGGCGCGTCCCTCATCGTCGATGTCGACAACGGCAGTGTGCGGCTCCAGGTAGACCTGATGGACGCGGGGGGTGCGGAACTCTCGCTCCACGACCACCTCGGCGTCACGGAACGCGGCATCGACATCGCCCCATTCGTGAACCATGCGGCCGTAGTTGTTGCTGAGTTGCTCAAGCTGCTCGACGCCGCGGTACTCGTTGTAGTCGGGGTGGATGAGGATGGCGTCGGGCTTGGAGGCTTCTTCGGGGTCAAGCAGCGCGGGCAGTTCTTCGTAGGTGACGTCGATGAGGCTGAGGGCTGCTTCGGCGATGTCATTATCGTCGGCGACGACGGCGGCGACCTTATCACCGATGAATCGGACGCGATCGGCGGAGGCGAGGATCGGTTCGTCCACATAGAGGTTGCCGGCGCGTTGGTCAGGAACATCATCGCCGGTGAGGACGCCGTGGACGCCGGGCAAGGCGAGGGCGCGAGAGGCATCGATGTTGAGGACGCGCGCGTGGGGGACGGGAGAGCGGAGGTATTTGAGCCGGAGGGCGTTGGGGGGGGCTATATCAAGGGCGTAGCGGGCGCGGCCAGTGACCTTGTCCGGCCCATCGACGGCGCGGACGGATTTGCCGATCACCTTGTATTCAGTAGTCATGCCGTGCCCCCCCTGTAACGCGGCGTGGCGTGGCCGCGAGAGTTTGTCTAGTTTGAGTCTAGCGCACGGGGGCTGAATCAGCCCATGTGAACGTGCTGGATGACGATATCCAAGCCTGATGCTCGGGAAAGCCGAGCGTCGACAGTCAGCAGGGGGAGGTTCCGAGCACGGGCGGCAGCAACATAAAGGGCGTCATAGGCGCTGATGTTTTGGTAGTGCTCCCACGCCAACGGCGCAAGGATGCGATGAGATATGCGTTCAATGGGCCACAAGAGCAAAGCGCTAATGGGCAGCCGCGCTCTCGCCTCTTCCAGCTTGCCGCCCAGCACTTGTCTCCGCAACACCGACAAAACTTCCGCGTCAATCAATTCAGGCGCAGCCAACGACGCGTTGTCGATTGTGCCCGCCAAACGGCCTCTGCCGTTGACTTCCTTGGGGAATTCTTGCTGGTTCATGGATCTCTTGACATTCGGCGATACGGCCCTGATGATCCCCTAACTTTACCATCGGCAAGGAGGCCACGACCCGTAGGGGGACGAGAGAGTCTAATTTTTCACTCTGAATCGAGATACGGAAGAAGGTCGGCCGGTTCCATAGCTCTGCGTTCTACCTCTACCCGTAACTCCAATTCGCACTCTATTGGCTTCGGTAAATTGTCACCGCGAAGCTCCCCTTGCAACACTACAGTGCAAGGCTCAGTAGATCCAACAAACAGCTCATTGTCCGTCCATGCATAGTCACTCGGGCGGACATTTCCGAAGTCGATTTCAATCTCCCAGCGGTCAGTGAGTTCCCTGACCTTAATGTCTATGTCATCGGGACTACTTGCGGCCAGCCCATGTATATTGCCGAAGGGTGTTCTTGATGGGGGATTACTATACCAGTCTTTGATGATTAGCCCTTCAGTCTTGGTGGCGTGACCGACAAAGCGCACTTGTCGAGCTGGTACATCGCTTGTGTTTTCGAGTCGCAGGCCAACCGAATTGACGAGTGCCCTCTCGGCAGCGTACAAGATCACTTCCCGCGGATAATTGTTGTTGATTAGGGGGTCTATGCTCAAAAAGGAGCGGCGCTGTTGCGGGAATATGCTATCAGCGAGTCGCGGTTCAAGGATTTGTGACCGAACGGCGTGGGGCGATGGCAGGACTTCCCTTTTTCTGTTGTCGGCCCACTGGAGCGAGAGATCAGGTGTGAGTTCGGCGGCAACCTCGGCGCCCATTTTCGCTATCTCATCAGGGTTTGCAACTCTTGTTGAGCTGCCGCCTCTTATGAAGACGTTGTTCGCACCCAATTTGCCAAACTTTTGCTTTAGGTATGTGGGGCGATGCTGTTGCGGGATTTCAATGACCCCGATAGAGACGCCCTCTATCGGAACCGCGTAGTAGGAGAAATCAACATGGCGCTGCGTCTTACCGTTGACGAACTGTTGAAGGTTAGAATCGTCCAAGTGATCCTGAACGCCGACCACCTCACTGCGCCCACCCTTGGCCTCCTTTACTCCAATAAGGATGTACGCCGTTGTTCGTCGCCATGAATTGGCGAAGGCCAGTATGTCCTTCAGTAGCTCGGCCTTCGCACCGATATCCGCATTAGCAAAGGGATACTGTTCTGACTTGAAATCTAGGGCCGTCCCCTCAGGTTCATGCAGCAGAGACTCCAGAAACGATAAATCAATAGGCATCTACCTGACCTCCCCCTTTACCGATCCTGTGCTTGAACCTGTTCGGCGACGTCATTACCCGCCGTCAATTCCAATATCGCGGCGATGCGGCGGGCGGTGTTGTAGAAGTGTTGGACTTCATCGAGGTTGAGGGGGCGGGTTAGGATTTTGTGCTCGCGGTAGGAGAGCCATTTCTTGAGGACTTGATAGCCGCCTAGTTTGTAGTTCCAGACGATGTTCCTGCCATGGCTCCTCGGCCATTCCTTTGAGTTCGGCTGTCCCAAGCCACACGGTAATAGCATCATCATCCCATGTGAACGTGCTGCACGACGATGCCGAGGCCGGATGCTCTTGATAGACGGCCATCGGCGGTTATTAGGGGGAGGTCCCGAGCGCGGGCGGCAGCAACGTAAAAGGCGTCATAGGCGCTGATGTTTTGGTAGTGCTCCCAGGCCAACGGCGCAAGGATTCGATGAGATATGCGTTCAATGGGCCACAAGAGCAGAACGCCAATAATTAGCCGCGCTCTTGCCTCTTCCAGCCTGCCGCCCAGCACTTCTCCCCGAAGCGTTGACAAAACTTCCGCGTCGATCAACTCGGGCGCAACCAACGACGCGTTGTCGATTATGTCGGCCACCGTTAAGCCGACGGGCGTTTTCAGGAGATACTCGACCGCCACGGACGCATCAATGACATAGTCGGTCACTGCGGTTTCGCGCCGAACAACTCTGCGTCGCGCTCGGCGCGCGCTTCCGCAATCAACGTTGCCGCGTCGACGCCCAGATCCGTCGTTGGGAGTTGAGCCCAACGCTCCTGCCACTCCCGGCGCTTCAGCTCGCGCTCGACGGCGGTGAGGACGATTGCGCTCATGCTGGAGTTGTTCTCCTGCGCAAGGCGGCGAAGGCGTTTGTGGAGGTCGTCCGGTATGTTTCTTACTTGAAGATTAGGCATGTAGTGAAGATAGCATGAAGTCTTCATGAAGCCAAGATGATTGGTGCATGACGCGGGTTTGGCGGGGATGAGTGCGACGGCGCAATGGAGGCTTTGGATTCTTCGCTGCGCTCAGAATGACATGTTGAGGGGCGGGAACGGCATGCGGACTGAGTCAGGAGGACATGCCGATTGTGATGGGTTGGCGTTTTTAGGGTTGGTTGGGGAATGGAGGTTAAGATTCCCGCGTTCGCGGGAATGACGGAGTGGGGGCGGGAATGACGGTGGGGGCGGGGGAGCGCGGCGGCTTGCGGGGGGGCGGGCAAAAGGGGCAACATGGGCGGGCGGTGGGCCATCGTCGGCGATGGTCGTCGCGGGCGGGTTAGCTGCATGAGCGGCGGGAGAGCAAATTTAGTTTGGGGGGATTTCATGGCTGATTACGAGGGCATGATTGCGGAGATCACGACGGTGAAGGGTCACAACGGCGATGCCATTTCGGCGTATTTCGCTCGGCCGCTTGGGCCGGGGCCGTTTCCTGGGGTCGTTTTGATCCACCACGCGCCCGGGTGGGATGAGTGGTATCGGGAGGCGACGCGCAAGTTCGCGCATCACGGCTATTTGGCCATCTCGCCGAATCTGTATGAGCGCGAGGGTAGCGGCAGCGCGGATGACGTTGCTGCTGCGGTGAGGGCAGCCGGCGGTGTGGCGGATGAACAGGCCGTGGGCGACATCGTGGGATCGATGCAGTTCCTCCGGGCGCTGCCGCAGACGAACGGCAAGGTTGGGGTGTTCGGCACATGCTCAGGCGGACGACAGGCCTACCTGGCAGGATGCGCGGGCGGATTCAATCCGGATGCGCGGTTCGATGCCGTCGTGAACTGCTGGGGCGGACGCGTGGTGATGACCGACGATGAGAAGTCGGAAAAGATGCCCGTCGCGCCAATCGATTACACGCCGAACCTGAGCGCGCCGATCCTCGGTCTGTTCGGCAACGACGACATGAATCCGACGCCGGCGCACGTCAACGCGCTTGAAGAGGCGCTGAAGGAGCACGGGAAGGATTACGAGTTCCATCGCTATGACGGCGCGGGACATGGTTTCTTCTACCACGATCGGCCGAATTACCGCATCGAGCAGGCGCTGGACGGGTGGGAGAAGCTCTTCCACTTCTTCGAGCAGCATCTCTCTGCCTGAGCCGGAACGCACCCTATCGAAACGCAACAGGAGACAAACTTCATGTGTACCTGGATTGTTCAGACGGCAAAGCTGAATGGGAGCGGGAAGGCCGCGGGCGGTTGGATACCCGTAACGAAGGCGAACGTGTGCTACGACCATCCCGCCCACGCGTTCATGGAGCACAGCCTCAACATCGACTTTGTAAATGAGAACGCGGGGCCGGACGCTCGGGTTGCCGTGGAGATCAGCGCGGAGTCGGCACAGGAGTTGGTGAACGCGATTCTCGCCGCGCTGGAAGAGGGTAGCAAGGAGCACGGGGATCTGTTGGCGGCTACGCACGCGTAGT
This sequence comes from Dehalococcoidia bacterium, assembly GCA_965205915.1. GTDB lineage: Bacteria > Chloroflexota > Dehalococcoidia > UBA6926 > UBA6926 > VXMO01. Next base: position 1,100,221 of record OZ242191.1, read on the forward strand.
TTTGCGCTTTCGCGGGAATCACGCGTGGGACAGCGCGAACGACGGGGGTTTTGGTGGGCGAATACGCTCCACGTGATTGGTCAGATTCGTATGATGTAGTTATGGACGACATCGAACGAGTCGGCGGATTTGGTTGCGATCCCGGAAAGGATAAATGACATGGTAAACGGAAGCGGAGACGGTGGACGGCAGTTGCAGGTGGCCACGCTCGGCGGCGGGTGCTTCTGGTGCCTTGAGGCCGTGTATGAGCTGGTGAAGGGCGTCGAGAGTGTCGTGTCCGGCTATGCGGGCGGGCATGTGGCGAATCCAAGCTATGAGCAGGTCTGCATGGGAACGACCGGCCACGCGGAGGTGACGCAGGTCACGTTCGACCCGGAGGTCGTTTCCCTTGACCATGTGCTCGATATTTTCTTCACGATCCATGACCCAACGACGCTGAATCGGCAGGGGTATGACGTCGGCACGCAGTATCGTTCGATCATCTTGTACCACGATGATGATCAGAAGGCGGAGGCCGAGGCGGCGATCAAGCGTGTTGTCGACGAGGGGTTGTATCGGGAGCCGATCGTGACGCAGGTGGAGCCTCTGGAGGTGTTTTATTCAGGGGAGGATTACCACCAGCAGTACTTCCGCAGCAATCCGGGCGCGTCGTATTGCCAGGTGATCATCGAGCCGAAGGTGGCGAAGTTCCGCGCGAAGTATCTGGCGGATTTGCGGGTATAGGTGCGGCGAGGCGGAGTTGGGCCACGAAATTGAGGTGAAGATTCCCGCCTTCGCGGGAATGACGGGTGGGTGGCGGGAATGACGGTGCGGCCGGATTGACGGGTGACAGGCCCGATGGCGGGTGACAGGCCCGATGGCGGGTGTGACGGGACGCCGAGGCGGAGGAGAGGTAATGAGCACGACGGATGATGGGCAGTATCGCGAGAAGTTGACGGACATTCAGTACCATGTGGCGCGGGAGAAGGGTACGGAGCCGCCGTTCACGGGACTCTATTGGAATGAGCATGAGCCCGGCGTGTATCGGTGCATCTGCTGCGATACGCCTCTGTTCAGTTCCGAGACGAAGTACGACTCCGGCACGGGATGGCCGAGCTTTTACCAGCCGCTGGAGGGCGCGGTCGTCAAGGAGGAGGAGGACCGAGCCCTCGGCATGGTTCGGACCGAGGTGATGTGCGGGAACTGTGACGCGCACCTGGGACACATCTTCCCGGACGGGCCTGCGCCGACCGGCTTGCGCTATTGCCTGAACTCCGCGTCACTACGGCTTGATACGGAATCCGACTAGCGCCTGGCAGTAGGCGATATACTAAACGCGGCAGATCCAGCCGAAGGGTGGTCAGCGAGAACATGGCGGCAAGTTTGAAGGTTCCTACAGCGATGCGGCGCATCACGGATGGCGTCGATCGTATAGACGTGCCATCCGGGCCGCTGACGGATGCGCTTGAGGTGTTGGAAGCTCGCTTTCCGGGCATCAAGGCACGTGTGTTGGACGACGTGACGGGGGATATTCACCCGTTCATCTCCATCTTCCTGAACGACAACGATATCCAGTACCTGCGCGGGCTTGAGACTATGGTCAAGGACGGCGATGAGATCGTCATCGTGCCGGCTATCGCGGGCGGGGCGTCATGATCTACCGGCGTCGTCGCGGCTCTGATATGACGCAGACGCTGATGTGGGTCGGCGTTGTGCTGGTGGTGCTGGTGCTGATCATCGCGGCGTTCGAGAAGGGCGACGGACAAGCCTTCGGCGAATAGCTTTTTTTGAAGTTCGCGCCTAGCCTCTGCTTTTGAAGAGGTCGGTTTGCCGCGTTCCGGCCTCGGTAGCCCCTTCCGCGTAGCTAGTGCTTGATAAAGCAACAGGCCCGGACTTTTTCAAGGTCCGAGCCTGTCGTGCGATCGCATCGTTTCTTCGGGCGGTTTGTTTGGGCGCTCCTGCTAATCCACCCGCTTCACCACTTTGACGGCCGTCTTTTGGTGTCGCGCGGCAGCGCATAAAGTGGGCGCCACTTGCCGCCCTGTTTGCCCCGCTATGTCGGGGTGGCTGATCTGATGCCGCTCAGCGGCTCAGCCGATCCTCTCGACAGCGAGGCTTGCGTAAGGGAACTTCCGTGTGACGTACTCCGCGTAGATACGCATCATGTCGTCTTTCCCTCCTTCATGCCGGCTCCCGAGGGGCCGGGTCTTTGGGGCCGTAGCCCCTTCAATCGGAACTTTACCCATGAGGGCATACGGTGTCAACATTGTGCGTTTGTTCACTAATGGAGGGACTCACCCTGACCCTCTCCCCGTCGTCGCTGCCGAGCCGGCCGTCAACCCTGAGACGGCGACGGCTCGCAGTAGGGCAGATTGAGGGCAGAGAGGTCGTTGATGGCCACGCCCCGGAGCGCCAGCGGGATGCAGCCGGTGAAGTTGTTGCCCGAAAGGGACAGGGTATTTAGCATGGCGAGATTGCCCACTGCGGGGAGTATTGTGCCCGTCAGGCTGTTGTCTGAGAGCCGGAATTCCTGAAGATTTGACCACTGTGCGAGCCCCCTCAACATCTCCCCGGTCAAGGCGTTGTGGCTTAGATCCAGGTGCGTCAGAGCGGAGAGGTACCGCAGCTGGATGGACATAAATCCCATCAGGCGTCGATTGGGCAACAGGAGCCTTGTAATTCGCTGTGGGGTCCCCTCCATCGTCACCCCTTCCCAACTTGTAATAGGGGTGTCCAGACTCCAGTTGAGGACCTCCGCGCCCCCAAGGTAGTCTTTCACGGTGAGCAGGTATATGCAGTCACGCATGAGGCCGGGATTGTCGGCCTCATGCGGTATTGCGCGGGCGCACGGCGCTTCGATGATGTTGGGTTCGCCGTAGCCGGAGTACGTGTACTCCACAACGCGAATTTCAGTATTAGACGAGCCGTCGTATCCCGGTGGAAAAAACGTTCTGCGGCCCCGAATTGGCCACCCTGCGGAATCGGCCCAGTACTCGACCCGCGTGGCTCCCTCTTGTTCAGACAGGAATCTTTCGGACACATAGTGCGGCTCATCAGATGAGCCGGAGGCTGCTTCTTCGACGCTGCTCGGGTCCAGACATATCGGTCGGGTGAACAACTGACGAACGTTGGTATGAACACCCCATTCGCCGTAGACCTCGGGTTTGCCCGGCGCGCTTTCCCGGGAGTAATACGTGTCGTCCTTAAATATGTGTTCGTCCTTGCCCAATAGGACGCCTTCGGGGTCGCTAAACGTCGTCAGGAAGTGCTCGTCGCTCCCCGAGTATCGAAACTCTGCTTTCAATCCCGTGAATAGCGCCGCTCCTGTCACCATGGCGTCAAACGGTGTGTATATCAGATTGCAGGCCACTCCCGCAATTGCCGGGGCAGAGGTTGGCGTGGGCGTGGATACCGCGGTAGGCGTAGGGTCAGTGACTGGCCTGAGTGTCGGCGTGGGGCTAGAAGGCGGCACAGGTTCGGGCGCAGCTGTGCCGCAGCCGGTGAGCAGGAGAAGCGCTGCAAGTAGGACGAGGATTGGTGGCGCGTGCCTGAGCATCTTCGTTTCATTGTAACGCGACGGGAGCTCGCCTCAAAGCCATCAACCCTGCGACGGCGGCGGCTAGCAATAGGGCAGGTTCAGCGATGCCAGGTCGTTTGTGGGCACGTTCTCCAGGGCGATGGGGATGCAACCGGTGAGGGAGTTCCTCGCCAGGCGAATCTCATCCAGGCCTGATAGCTGTCCCACTTCCGGCGGAATGTTCCCCGTGAGGCTCTTGTTTGTCAGCACCAGCTTTGTTACCCGAATCGGCGTTCCCTCGACGGTTACGCCGTTCCAGTTAGCGATGGATTTGTCCAGGCCCCAGTTCAGCGTGGCGGTTCCCCGGAGTGTGTCCTTGGCCGCCAGGAGCGCAAAGCAGTCGGTCATGAGGCCGGGATTGTCGAGCTGGTTGGATACGATGAGTCCACATGGCGGCGGTGGTTGCACAGGCGGGCCGTCAGAGTGGTTGTAGGCGCCGGTATCTCTGTAGAACTGACTCAGTTGATTGGCGTCAGTGATCAGCAAGGGCAGGTCTTCATCGGCGCCGATTCGCCCGCTGTATTCGGTGACGCGCTCCTGGTGGGCCTCCGTCACTGCCCGTCTAAAGGCGGGGAGTTCCATCCCCAGTTGGGAGCGGTAAGTCCTATAGTCGTCGGAATAAGCTCTCCACAAGTCTCTAAGAGGATGAACGGCGATCACAGAGCCGTCCTCCTGCCGCTCTACATCCCAAGTAATGAACTCCTCCCACGTCTCTACCGCGTTGAAGAGCTCCCATGCCTCGGCCGAGGCGTCATACCACGGGCCGATGAACAAGATAACCTCAGCGCCTTCAATCCCGCCCGGCGCAATACCGGCGGCGGAACTGAAGTATCCACCTTCAACGAACCTCCGTTCGTTATAGATTCGCGATCCCCGCGCGTGCTCTTGCCTTTCCTCTTCACTTATTTCTGCAGGAGAATACGAATAGGAACTCTCATCCACCAGGACTGTAAGAATAGGCGGTCCAGAGCCGAGGACGTCGGAATTCACACGCACGCCCACGTAACACCTGGTCGCAGTAGCGTGTATCCATTCAGACTCATCGTTCGTGTTGTCGTCTGGAGGCCAGCGAAATCGGGCGTCTGAAACGTTGCACCGAACCGTGCCGGGGAGGTAAGTGCCGCGCAGTACAATAGAGTTGACCCAGGCCGTGCTAGGGGAAAAGGGCTCAAGGAAAGACCGCATCGGCAGGAAGTTGGGAGTAAGGACTCCGTCGGCCAGCCAGTACACGTCAGGCTCGCAGGGATCCAAGGCAGAGCCTTCCACCGGCGTGCAGGGGGGGTATTTCTTCCTCAAGGTATCCGGAGTACGGCGAAGTGGACTGTCCGTCATCACACGCCGCGAGCAGTAGAATCGCTGCAATCAGGGCGAGGATTGGTGGAGCGTATCTGGACATCAACGTTTTCCACTGCGAGCAGTGATCCAATCCCCCTCAGCAGCTCACGGGTTCGATGTCCCGGCTATGCCCACGACGTTGGTAGCCAAACACCATCAGTATACGGATGCCAAAAGTGGGAACAAGCGCTATGCGTGTGCCACGTCGGGAGCGGCCACGCTCTCTTCCCCGCAGTACGAGGTCCCGAGGTGGTCGAGTTCTCGGGCCGCGCCTTCGGGGCAGCGGATCGGCCTCATCGGCGGAGGGAGAGGGTGCAGATTCTTCGCATCGCTCAGAATGACAGGGGATTGCGGGGTATGCTGGTTAGACGATTTGGCCCTGTATCTATCTCAAATACATAATGGCGCTTGCTTACACACTCGGACTTCGCGCGCTCAGCCTTGTGGGCGTGTTGTTTATCGTCCTTTTGCTGGTCGTCGTGACGCTTGGCGCGACGGGGTTTTCTGACCGCATGTTGACGGCCATCGTGTCCGAGGAGATGCGGGGAACGCGGCAGGGGCTGGCTGAGACAATCAAGGATCCGGAGAGGCTCGAGGAGACGCTGCGGGAGCGGCGGGTAGAGCTCGAGGAGTTCTATGGGCTGGATCGCTCCTGGTACACGCGGCTCCCGGGGATGGTTGGGCGCGTTCTGACGCTTGATCTTGGGTCGGCGCGCAACTTACGGAGCTTTGACGGATCGTCTCGTGTGACGGACATCGTGCTGGAGCGGGTGCCGTACTCGATCATGCTGGTGACGACGTCGTTGATCATTACGGCGATCATCGGCTTATGGCTGGGAGCAAAGCTGGCGACGCGTGTGGGGACGCGGGGGGATCGGCTCGCGTCGTATTTGGCTGCGGCGTCGAATGCGCTGCCGGCGTGGTGGGCGGGCATCCTGCTCATTCTCGTGCTGTCGTTCCAGCTGCGAATCTTTCCATCCGGCGGGCTATACAGTTCGCCGCCGCCGGATGGGGGGCTGCTGCGGTTCATGGACCTTTTGTGGCACGCGGCGCTGCCGATATTGACGCTTGTGCTGGTCTCCGTGGGCGCGTGGACGTACGTGGTGCGGACGATGTTGCTGAATACGGCGCAGGAGTTCCATGTGACGGCGGCGCGGGCGCGAGGGATACCGGAAGGACAGGTGATGCGGCGGCACATACTGCGCGTCGCCGCGCCGCCGATCGCGACGAATATCATCCTCGCGCTGACGGGTTCCATCGGCGGGGCGATCCTGACGGAGACGGTGTTCAACTGGCCGGGGATGGGGCGGCTGTATTTCGACGCGATCACGACGGCGGATGAGGCCGTCATCGTGGCGCTGACGTTCCTCTTCACGTTGATGTACGTGACGGCGCGGTTTGTGCTGGAGGTGCTGTACGTGGTGCTTGATCCGCGCGTGAGGTACACGTCGCAATGAGGCCGGGGGAGGCGCTCCGCGTCGTACTGAGGTCAGGCTCCGGTCGCGTGGGCCTGGCGATGCTGGCCATGTTGGTTTTTATTTCCGTGATGGTGCCGTTCTTCTATCCGCTGGATTTCGGTCTGCGGTTCTGGAATAACCCGATCGCATGGGCGGACAACCCAAAGGCGGTGCCGCCCGCGTGGACGAATCTCGCCGGTAATCAAGCGCCACGCCATCGCGTATTTGACGCCGAGACGCCCGCGCAAGAGATCGTGACCGGCCCGGCGACCACACGATTGTATTCGTTCACGTTCGACCACGAAGCGGAAGCGCCGCCGACATTCCTTTCCGTGTCCATCGGGAAAGTGACGTTCTATGAGCGGCCACCGGTGATTTCGATGACGTTATCGCGGCCTGACGGGCGCTCGGCTACGATATTGCAGGAGGTCGTTCGCGGGGCAAGACCCGACGAGACGCCGCCGGTGACGCGATTCGCGAATGAGCCGCGCCGCATCTATCTGTCCGGAGACACCAATGCCCTCACCACAGCCTCCGAGTTTTTGCAGCGGGAGTTTGGGTTGCACCTGAGCGCGGCGGAGATGCAGGGGAATCTGGAGGCGGCGCTGTTCGGGACGCCGACGGGGGACGGGGGCACGAATTTCGCGCCGCTGACGGGGGAGTACACGGCAACGATTCGGGTTATTACCTACGACGCGCGGGACTCGGTGGAGAACGTGCGCTTCGTGGCGGCGGGCGGTGTGTTCGGGCTGATGGGAACGGATACGCAGGGGCGCAATCTTGCGACGGGGCTGCTGTTCGGCTTTCCGGTCGCGCTGTTGATTGGGGTGCTGACGAGCGTAGCGGCCACGATCCTGGGTACGTTCTTTGGGATATTGAGCGGGTTTTCAGGCGGCAAGACGGACACGGTGATACAGCGGCTGGCCGACGTGATGACGAATATCCCGCTGCTGCCGATATTGATCTTCCTGATATTCGTGTTGGGGCAGAAGTTGTGGCTGGTGATGACGATCCTCGTGATATTCGGGTGGCCGGGGCTAACGATTATTTTGCGGTCCATGGTGTTGCAGGTGCGGTCGGGGCAGCTGGTGGAGGCGACGCAGGCGCTGGGGGCGTCACGGTGGCGGATCATGTTCCGGCACGTATTTTTCCAGATGGCGCCGTTCATCGTGGCACAGATGATTTTCTTCACGCCGGCGGCGATTCTCGCGGAGGCGGGGCTGAGCTTCCTTGGGCTTGGTGATCCATCGCTGCCGACATGGGGACAGATTCTTGAGCAGGGGTTCCGGACGGGCGCGATCTTCATCGGCTATTGGTGGTGGATACTGCCGCCCGGCATTCTCATCGTGATTACCGCCATGACTTTTGTGCTCATTGCCCTCGCGATGGAGCCGGTGCTGAATCCGCGCTTGCGGGAGACGGCGACATGAGCACTCGGCCAACGAGCAGTGGGCCTGTCCTGACGGTGCGCGATCTGCGGCTATCCTACGCGGCGGATCGTGGCGACGTTCATGCAGTGGACGGTGTGTCGTTCGACCTGGAGGCCGGTAAGACACTGGCCATCGTCGGCGAGTCGGGTTCCGGCAAGACGAGCCTCGCCCTTGCCCTGCTGCGTCTGCTACCGCGCAACGTGTCGCGGTTTGAGGGGCAGATCACGCTGAACGGGGCTGACTGCATGGCGCTGAGTGACGGGGAGTTTCGGGAAAGGGTGCGGTGGCGTCAGATTTCGATGGTGTTCCAGGGGGCAACGGAGTCTCTGAATCCTATCTACAAGGTTGGGCATCAGATTCGAGAGGTGTTCACGTCGCGCGGGGGGCAGTCGCGCCGCGAGGCGGACGAGCGGACGCGCGAGCTGTTGGAGCTTGTGCGGCTGCCACCGGAGACGTTCAATCGCTATCCGCATGAGCTGAGCGGGGGAATGAAACAGCGGATCGCGGTGGCGTCGGCGCTGGCGCTCGATCCGGCGCTGATTCTGCTGGATGAGCCGACGTCAGCGCTGGACGTCGGCGTACAGGCGCAGATCATGAACCTGTTCAAGCGGCTCAAGTCGAATCTGGGCATCTCTTCGATTTTCATCAGCCACGACATCGCGTTGGCGAGCGATCTGGCAGACGACATTGCGGTGATGTACGCGGGGCGGCTGGTGGAGATTGGGCCGTCGGAGGAGGTGTTGGGTTCGCCATCGCATCCGTACACGCAGAAGCTGTTGGCGGCGATTCCGCGCCTGCGGTCGGATGATCCGTTGGAGTTCATCCCGGGCGCGCCGCCGGATTTGTCCGATCCGCCGCCGGGTTGCCGGTTCCATCCGCGTTGCCAATTCGCGATGGATCGGTGTCGCGTTGAGGACCCGCGCGGTTTTGTGACGGCGGGCGGGCAATCTCTTGCGGCGTGCTGGCTGCTGGATGAGGCCACTCAATGACGTTCACGACAACGCGTTCTACGAATGCCGCATCCGGCGCGGTCCCAATGCTGGAGTTGCGCGACGTTGCGATGCACTTCAAGTCACGCGGGCGCGGGTTCCGCACGACGACGGTTCGGGCGCTGGACGGGGTGACGCTCTCACTGGATCGGGAAGAGACGATCGCGGTCGTGGGTGAGTCGGGGTCGGGCAAGACGACGCTGGGGCGTGTGTCGTTGCGGCTGTTGGAGCCGACGGCGGGCAGAGTGATCTTCGATGGTGAGGACATCACTGAGATACAGGAGAAGCGGCTCAAGGGCTTTCGACGGCGGGCGCAGGGGATATTCCAGGACCCGTTCACGAGTCTCGATCCGTACATGACGATTCGGCAGATCGTGGAGGAGCCGCTGGTTATCCATGGGGCGGGGTCGGGATCGGAGCGGCTGGAACGCGTGGTGTGGGCGCTGGAAGAGGTGCGGATGCGGCCGGCAAGCGACTTCCTGAACCAATTTCCACATCTGCTGTCGGGCGGACAGCGGCAGCGGGTGGGCATCGCGCGGGCGTTGGTGCTGACGCCGGACTATATGTTGGCGGATGAGCCGGTCTCGATGATTGACGCTTCGAGCCGGGCCGAGATTCTGTTGCTGTTGCGGGAGCTACAAGAGCGGCATCACATCGGCTATCTGTACATCACGCACGACATCGCGACGGCGCGGCACTTTGCACCGACGGCTGCGGTCATGTATTTGGGGCGCATAGTCGAACACGGGCCGACGGTGGATTTGATCAACAATCCGCTGCATCCGTATACGCAGGGGCTATTGAACGCGGTGCCGGAGCCTGATCCGGCGAATCGGCTCGCGGAGCGAATCGTGCTGCCCGGAGAGGCTCCAAGTCCGGCGAACGTGCCGAGCGGGTGCCGCTTCCATCCTCGCTGCCCGGCGTTCATGGCAGGGCTGTGCGACGTTGTGCCGCCACCGCTGGTGGAGATAGAGCCGGGGCGTACGGTGGAGTGCCATTTGTACGGGGAAGAGGGGAAGGAGCGGGCGGAACAGCGAGCAATATGACCACAATGAATCAAATTACTGAAGAGGACTGTCAGCGGGAGTTGACTTAGACTAGCAGCGGACTATAGTAGAGATTGTAGTGGGGTCGGGCGAGGATCCTGAAAAACGGAGCCTTGTCCCGACCCCGTCCTCTCTTAAACCCGCCCTCCTGGCCCGTTGCGTCACTTAGTCACCCGTAATGTCGAGGGCGCGGACGAACCTGAATAAACCATGCTTGGTTCCACTTGGTTCTTCGGTTCCATGGGCGTTCGCGATGTGATGGACCACTTGCAAGGCTTCCACGTAAAGAGAGGAGGCGAGGGTGACGTTGACCGGGGTGGGTATTCTCAGGTTTCGATCGAGGTATTCCTCAAGTTCTGCTTTCTGAGCGCGGGACATTTCGATGCGGTCGAGCACCAGATCGTACCTCTCGGAGATGAGGGGATTTGCAGCAAAGTGCCACTCAAGTAGACGGCGGAGAGCAAAGTTCCAGAAGCGACGCGCGTCCTGGCCACGCGGGCTGTCCGGGCGAAGATAAGGGCCACTGAACGTTTCTTTGTCCAAGTAGACTGCTGAAGCTGAAATGGCTTCACCGCCCTCTGCTAACGTCTGAATGGGATCCATGAGACGGTCAAACTCCGGTTTCCCAACCGGGATTTTCAGCTCCCGCGATAGACGGCGCAAGTAACGGAATGCTGCCATATGCCGGACAATGCCTTGATAGGAGTCATCCGTCACGTGCAGAGCGGCCATAGCGAAGGAGGGGCTGCTAAGGAGCGCGCCCGTCTGTGGATGCACTGCGTAGCCAGGATCGCCAGATTCGTCAACAAAGATGTAATCGTATTTGGCCATAAGATGCAGATACTCAGTCAGGTAGCCCGCCCACTAAAATGCTATGATAGCACGCGTGTTCCTTTCTGTGCTCAAAACACGCACGGCCTCTTGGGAAATCGCTTTTGGCCGTTTGACGCTCTGCGGCGTGCTCGGCATAATTGCGTGGCGCGGGTGTTAGGAGCGTAGCTCAGCCCGGAAGAGCGACGGTCTCCAAAACCGTTGGCCGGGGGTTCGAATCCCTCCGCTCCTGCCAGCGCTCCCAACGTGAGAGCCGTTAGGCTGTCATCGTGTTGTCAGAGGGCGAGGCCCGCGGAAGATACCGCGCCGGGTCAAATGCCGAGGTGGTGGAATTGGTAGACACGCTGTCTTGAGGGGGCAGTGGGCGAAAGCTCGTAGGAGTTCAAATCTCCTCCTCGGCACCACACCCTCGACAACGGGGCTAAGATAGATACTCTGTCAGGTATACGGCAGATAGCCGGAACCGGGGCGACGTAGCCAAGTGGTTTAAGGCGGGGGACTGCAAATCCCCTATTCGTGGGTTCGAATCCCGCCGTCGCCTCCATGATTTTTCCGCACACTACTATTGGGGTCGCCTTTGGGGCGATGTCCTGCCGCCGTGGCACTACCCCCGGGAGCGAGGGCAGATTCACTGGATGGTGTTAAGGGGTTTGGTTGCGTAATGGAGCTTTTGGATTCCTCTCTGCGCTCGGAATGACAGATGCGGGGGGGGGAACGACGAGTGGGCGGTATGACGGATGGGGTGGGCGGTTCGGGAACCGCCCCTACTCTTCCAGGGCCTGGATGACGCCTATTATGTTGCCCTCGGGGTCTACGAGGCCGCCAACCTTGATGCCGAAGCCCGGGACTTCCTGCGCCGGGCCCATGGATTTGCCGCCGAGCTCTTCGGCGCGCGCCGCGTAGGCGTCGGCATCGTCAACCTGCATGTAGAGGCGGATTCCGGGGCGATCGTTCTCGTCTTCAGGGTTGTGGTTGTAGATCGCGCCGTCGATGCCCTGATCGTCGTCCTTTGCGGTGACGAGGCCGTAGGACATGGGGTTGTCGGCGTCGATGTCCCACTCAAAGAGCGCGCCGTAAAAGGCCTGTAATGTCTGCGCGTCCCGGGCTGCAATCTCAAAGTGGGCGATTGGGCGGGGCATCTGACTCTCCTTTTGTGTTGCCTGGTTTACTCGGAATCAAGTTCGACGTTTTCCAGCCTGAGGAAGCCCTGCGAATCGAGGGTGAGGTTCTTTACGCGGTCTGATACCAGGATGTAGTCGCTGCCGAAGTAGAGTGGGAACGCGACGGCCTCCTGCACCATTCTGCGTTCGATTTCCCGGTACTGCTCAAGGCGGTCATCGCCCGCGGTTCGGGCCTGTTCGAGTAGGTCATCGATGGCGTCTGAGCCAGCCTTGCCGTCGTTGTTCTGCGACTCGGTATGGAAGAGGACATCGAGGAAGTTGTGGGGGTCCGGGTAGTCGGCGAGCCAGCCATAGCTATAGATGTTGAAGCCGATCTCAAGGATCGATGGCAATTGGTAGAAGTATGCCTGGCCGGCGGCGCGATACACGATGCGCACTTCAAGGTTTTCTTGCCACTGATTCATGATCGCACGCGTGATTGGGCCGGCTTCTCTGCGGCCCACAATGAAGATGGCGGGTTGCTCGTCTCCGAGTTGACCAAAATCAGTGCCGTCAAGGAGTTCTTTGGCAGCGACAGGGTTGTACGCGATTTCGGCGATGTCTTCGTCGTAGCCGGGCAGGCCGGGCGGCATGAATCCGTGGGCGAGGCGTATGTCTGAGCCTGCATGTTCCTCAAAGATGGCTTCGCGATCCACGGCCCAGAGGAATGCTCGACGCACATCGGGATCATTGAAGGGCTCAACAACTGTGTTGAATGCCAGGTACGAGATGCTGAGGGCGTCCGTGCTGGTGATCTTGTCAACAAGAGGGCTCGCCTCTTCTACAAGTTCGTCATAGTCGCCCGCGTATATGAATGTCGTCGCGTCGGCAAACCCCTCTTCCACCATTGCAGCCGGGATGCCGGCGTGGAAACGGAAAACGAGATTGCCAACCGTGGTGGGCGGGCCGACATAGCCCTCAAACGCGGTGAGATGAGCAACGCGGGACCGCTCATAGTGGGCGAGCCGATACGGGCCCGTGCCGATTGAGGTGTAATACCAGGGATCCGAAGGCTCTACATCCTCGGCGTCTTCCTCTTCAGTTTGTTCAGCCGGAGTGTCTTCCTCTTCCTCACCGTCCATCTCTTCTTCCTCCTCGATGAGACGCGGACTCGGAGGCTCGGGGACGTTGGATTCCAGGACGAGGTAGGCGGAGGAGTGCGTGAGCTTGGAGATGAAGTAGCTCTTGGGCTCATCAATGGTGACGACAAGGGTGGAATCGTCCGTGGCATCAAGGCCGGTGACGGAATCCGCCTCTCCGGCGGCATACGCCCTTGCGCCAACGATGTCATCCAGATAGGTTGAACCGCTGCTGCCGACGGCGGTCAGGTTGCGATTGAGCGCGCGCTCCCATGAGAAGACGATGTCCTGGGCGGTGACGGCTGTGCCGTCGTGGAATTGAGCGCCGTCCTTGATTGTGAAGGTGTAGACCGTGCCATCTTCCGATACCTCCCATGTGGCGAGGTCAGGCTCCGGTATCAAGTCCGCATTCAAGCGAACGAGTCCGCTGAATATCTGGCGTATGTACTGGGAGGAGCTGGCATCTGTCGACACACCGGGGTCGAGGGTTATCGGGCCACCGTCCAGATAAAGGACGAGGGTTTCATCACGGGGCGCTCCGAAGGGCTGGGGGGCCACAGGCCGGATGCTTGTGGACACGGTATCGAGAACGTCAAAGTTGCGTTCGTAGACGGTGCGGGGGGCCTCCGTCTGGACACCCATCGCCGTGGTTCCGCGCGTCACGAAGGTGACTGCGCCACGCTGCTCGTTCGATCCCGTGCCGTAGCCGTAGAAAACCTGATGGGCCTCGGCGCCGTCATCCAGGGTGATGTCAGCCTCGGTGATGGTTCGGAATCCACTCAGGCCGGCCAAGGGGGTGATTTGCTCCTGTGCAATCTCAGCAGCATGGATTGGCTCGGCGCTGAAGAGGACAATCGTTTGGGCGTGGATATCTTCGTTTCCGGTTTCAAAGACATTCACAATGCTGAGGAGCCCACTTGAGGGACGCTCACCGATCCATGCTTCCGGCACCTGCAGGGCGTAGCCATAGAGGCCATCCGTGTAGGTCACCAAATCTGAGGAGATGACTGCTTCCGTTTCGGCGCCGTCATCCGTTTGAGTCGGTGTGGCGATGGCAGGAACGGTTGCGGGAGTGGGTGTTGACACGGGAGTGGCGGTAGCGGCCGCCGCCGCCGTCGCGGTTGGCGTGGCCGTTGCGGGCACGACAGTCTCCGGGAGCGAAGTCGCTTCATCGTCCCCATTACAGGCGGCCAGCAGAAGCAGCAGACTGAAGGCAAGCGTAAAGGCCACAAACATGGCGCGCGGCGTAGTGCGACCGTGAACGAGATTTGGCACAGACAGGTTCCTCCTGTTGAATATAAATCGGAGAGCGAGTGAGTGATGCAAGATCAACGATGCACCTATTATGATACGAGTCGTGTTCCGCGACCAACTGAGCATAACGGGACCGACCTTTCACAGATATTTGACGCGCGCCGAGCCAGTCCCGCGGAGGTAATGATCTAATGTGGCGGAATCCAACCCGACTACTTGTACTAACGGCCATGATGGCCGTCATGTTAGTTGTGTCACCGGCAGGGTTTGCGGCGGCACAGGACGGAGAGGGCCGTGTGCTGGGGTCTCCCGGCATCCTGACGCCGGATTATCCGTACTTGGCGCCGGACGTTTTGGCGTTCCGGGATCAGACGGCGAAGCTGCTGTCCGGCCGCGTGTCGCTGATGGCGCAGGGGCTTGACGCGCAGACGGGCGGGATCGGCGGTAGTGAGGCGCGCAGTGGACCAGTAGCATCAGGACAGGCCTCGCCTGCCAGACAGGGTGGCGTGCTCGTCCCCTACCGTGATCCTTCGGCGCGATTCAGTCGGAACATCTTGATCCCGACGGATTTCAGCACTGCGCCGTTGCAGACAGAGCCGCATCTGGCAGTTGATCCGTTCGATTCCGACCACATCATCGCGGGCATGATCGACTATAACTTCCCGGGCGTCACGACGTATGTGACGTATGACGGGGGAGTGACGTGGGAAGGGCCGGCAGTGATCAAGCGTCCCCGCGAGGAGCTGGGTAGCGGCGGCGACCCGGTGCTGGCATTCGATCGCGAGGGTTCGGCATTCGTAACGTTCATCTCGCTGGACATTGAGGAGTTCACGGTTGGGAACCTGTTGGGTACCGCAGTTGTGTCCAGCATGGCGCTGAGCACATCGAGCGATGGCGGATTCACATGGACGGAGGGCACACCGGCGGTGCGGAGCCAGGTGTCGTCCGATTTCACAATCGACCAGTTGGGGCGGACGCGCGGCACGGTGGCCATCGGTTTCCTGGACAAGCCGTGGCTGGCCGTCGGGCCGAATTCGGATGACCCCGATTCAGACATCATTTACATCACGTATACGCATTTCAACACGACGTATCGGATCTCGTACACGGATGAACTCGCGTTCCTGAGCAATCCCGTTCTTGAGACGACCATTGAGATGGTGAAATCGGAGGACGGGGGCATAAGTTGGTCAGACCCCATGGTGGTCAGTCCAATCATTCGGCAGGTCTTCGAGTTCGGGGGGTCCGATCAGGAGAACCTGAATGACGCTCCAAGCCAGCTACAGTCGCCGGATACGATTCCGGGCGGGCAGGTCATTGAGAGCCTGAAGCGGATTTTGCAGGGGTCCTATGTGGCGACGCATACGGACGGGAGCGTATACGTTTCGTGGATGGACTCGACGGACGACGGGCCGTTTGAGGGTATTGCGCAGATGTTCGTGGCGCGATCGGACGACGGCGGTGACACATTCACTGACGGACAACGGGCGACGAATTACCTTGAGCTTGGGTTCTCGCCACGCAGCAGCTTCTATCGCTTCTGGGGCTCGACGTTTTCTCGCATCGCCATTGGGCCGAATGGCGAGTTGTATATGGTGTTCTGCGCCGCGCCGGCGGGTGATCCGTCGGACGACTCGGACGTGATGATGGTGCGTTCAATGGACGAAGGGCGGACGTGGAGCAGGCCGCTCCAGATCAATGATGATCGAACATCGGGTATCCAGTTCTTCCCGGCGGTCGATGTTTCTCCAAATGGGAAGGTTCACGTGATGTGGGGAGACACGCGCGACGATCCGGGCATCGATCTTCGTTATCACATCTATTACGCGGTCTCCGAGGATCAGGGAGAGTCGTTCGGCATCAATTCCCGTGTGACGGACTCCGCATCGAACCCGAACTACGGCTTCCCCGGCGGACAGTTCATCGGCGACTACTTCGGGTTGGCGGCGACGGATGAGGACGTCTACATGGTGTGGGCGGATACACGTCTTGGCGAGTTCCAGGGGACGAATCAGAAGATCGGCTTTGCGCGGATGCGGCAGATGCCAAGTCCATCGATCTTCCTTTCGCCGTCACGCGGGGCATCGGCCACGACGGTGACAATTCAGGGTTTCAATTTCCAGGCCGATCAGGACATATTCATTCTCGTTAGCGGAGTCCTCGTATCCACCATCGAGTCGAATGATGAGGGGCGATTCACAACGCAGCTCTTCTTCCCAACTGCGGGAGAGGGGGCGCAGTCCGTTGGCGTGTTTGACGCTTCCGGCAACGCGGCGACGGCATCGTTCTATAACGAATTCGGCTTTGACAACCTCCAGCAAACCGCAGCAGACATCGAGGACATCAAGAACGCGCTCAGCTCTGACACGTTGGCAAGCATCCAGGAGGCGCTGGATCGAATCGAGTCGGGCGAGAGTGGCGGTGACGACGAGTCCGGCGGGTGCAGCACGGGCAACGCGACGGCGGACATGGCCCTTGTCGGTTTGCTTGCGCTGGGCATCATCGGGGCGGCGCAACTGAATTCGCGCAGACGACGGCGCGAGAACGACAGCGACGGAGGCGAGGCCGATGGGTAGGCTTTCGGTCATGAACCGTTTCCGCGTCGGCCGCTCTTTACGGTTGGCAACAGTGTTGGCTGTGGTGTTGACGCTGGGCGTGATTGCGGGGGGCGGCTCTGTCCTCGCGCAGAGTCCAGATGAGTACGACGCGCCGCATGAGCAGCCCGGGCCGGCTGTCGATACGATCCATTACCGCTCGTTCAACGTTGACCTCGCGCCGCAGGAGTTGCAACGAGATGAGATGGATATGTACATCTTCAATCTCAAGACGGATGCTGCGCAGGCGCTGCGGGGTGATGACTCAATCGAGTTGTATGAGGCTCCGGCCTCGACGATTTCGCTGATACTGAATCCGGCGCCCGCGCCCGAAGGTCAGCTGAATCCGTTCTCGCTGACGGAGGTGCGGCGCGCCATCCATCACCTGGTCAATCGCGAGTTCATTACGCAGGAGATCTACAAGGGCCTCGCGCGTCCGATGTATACACACGTCAACCCATTCGACTTCGATTACACGGTCGTTGCGGAGATGTTGGCGCGGCAGGACCTCGCATATGACCCGGAGCGGGCGCGGGCGACGATAGCGTTGGCGATGACGGCGGCCGGGGCAAGCATGGTGGACGGGGTCTGGAACTATGACGGGGAGCCTATTCGACTGAAGTTCATCATTCGCGTGGAGGATGAACGTCGCGACGTGGGCGACCTGATTCGCGCCGAGCTGGAGAGCGCAGGATTTCTTATCGCGCCGATCTATCACCAGTTCGCGCCGGCAATTCTGACGGTCTACAGCACAGACCCACAGCTATTTGAGTGGCACATGTACACGGAGGGATGGGGACGCGGGGCGGCGGAACGCTATGATTCCGCGACGATCAATCAGATGGCCGCGCCGTGGCTCGGAAATATGCCGGGCTGGCAGGAATCGGGACTCTGGCAGTACGAGAACGCGCGGCTGGATGACCTGGGGCAGCGGATTTTCCGCGGCGATTTCCAGGATAAGGCGGAACGGAACGCGCTGTACCAGGAGGCGACGCGGGTATCGGTGGAGGAATCCGTCCGCGTCTGGCTGGCTACGATCATTACGACGTTCCCGGCAAGCTCAGGCATCGTGGGTGTGACGGAGGACGTGGCGGCGGGGCCGAAGTTGCAATGGACGTTCCGCGAGGCGTACGTGCCGGGAGAGGACACGCTGACCGTCGGGCACCTGTGGGTGTGGACGGAGCGCAGCACATGGAATCCGGTGTCCGGCTTCGGGGATATTTATAGCAGCGACGTGTGGCGCAACCTCGCCGATCCGGCTATGACACGCCATCCGTTTACGGGAATCCCCATCGCAATGCGCGCCACCTATGACGTTGAGACGTCGGGGCCGAACGGCAAGCTGGCTGTGCCTGCGGACACGCAGATTTGGGACGCGAATGCGGGAGAGTGGACAGGCGTGGGCTCCGGCATAGAGGCAACGTCAAAGGTCACATTCGATTACAGCAAGTTCTTCCAGGCGCCGTGGCATCACGGGCAGCAGATCACGATGGCGGATCTGGTCTATGACATCTATCAGACGTTTGACATGGTGTACGGGCCGGAGAAGTCGCAGGTGGAGTTCGCGCTATCGACGGTCTCCAGACCGCTGCTCGACACGGTTCGTGGATTCCGGGTGCTGGATGAGAACCGCATCGAGGTCTATGTGGACTACTGGCACTTTGTGGACGATTACATCGCCGAGTACGCCGTGCCGGGCAGCATGACAATGCCGTGGGAGGTTCTGGCGGCGATGGATGACATCGTATTCGACCAGCGCCGCGCCGCCTACAGCGATACGTCCGCGCAACGATTCGGCGTGCCATGGCTCAGCCTGGTGCAGGATCGCGACGCGCGCACGGTGGACAGGACGCTTGCGCAGTTCGAGCGGGAGGGATTCGTTCCGACGGCGGCGCTGACCATTGGCGGGGAAACCCTGGTGACGGAGGCGGAGGCACTGGGGCGATACCAGGCCGCGCAGGCATGGTTTGATGAGCGCAATCTGATGGTGATCAGCAACGGGCCGTTCTACCTGGAGCGGTTTGATCCGCCGGCGCAGTTCGCCGAACTCAAGGCGTTCCGCGATGAGAACTATCCGTTCAAGCCCGGCGATTGGTATTTCGGCGCGGCTGATCCGATCAGCGTCGAGCCGGAAAGCGTCAGCGGCATCGCCATCGGGCAGGCGCTGGATGTGAGCGTGAACGTTGAGGGGCCGGGCGAGTTGGGCGTGCGCTACGTGTGGTCGGACCCGGCGACGGGGAACATCGTCAAGTCGGGCGACGCGACGGCGGCGGACGGCGGGTTTGTCGTGCCGTTCTCGGCAGGTGAGACGGCGGCGCTTATACCCGGCCTGTATCGACTATCCATCACCGCATATAGCGATGAGCTTTCGACGGTGTCAGAACGCGTGCTAACGGTGGAGGCATCGGCCACCGGCACGACGACGGACACGGGCGATGGCACAACCACGACGCCTGTGGACGGCGGTGGCGATAAGTCCGGCGGCTGCGGCTTCGGCGCGCCATCAGCAGACATGCTAATCATCGTGGGGCTGCTGCTGGGGATGGTGGGGGTTGCGCGGCGGCGGAGTGGATCGTGACGCCTAAGAACCCGGGAGCCGACAAGTGACCACAGCAGAAGAAACCCAACTGTGGGATGAATACGTCGCGGCCGCGAAGACGTACTTGGCGACGGGTACGCTTGAAGAATACGAACTGAACTATAAGCGCGAGATAGGGGGACTGCTAGGACAAGCACGGAACGCCATCTTGAAGGGTTACGCCAATTGGATTGATCCTCTGTTTCTTCCATTGAGGCCTAGACAGGGTCATCCTGTGAACTTTAGGGCAATAAATGGATTTCGAAGGTGGTATGGTCAACAGCCAGTTGAAGCCCATGAAGCGCTGAGTGTTTTGTGGACCGATAACCAGATTCCCGTCGCTGAACGAATTCGCGGCTTTAGGGAGTACGTACCTGATTATCTACTAACCCTAGGCGTGGGCTCATTGACAACCTTCATCGCTTTCCTTCTCATGGGCATAGATGTGGAAGATTATCCGCCGTTCAACACTCGGCCGTTCAATAGAGCTTACGATCGAACTGGATATGCGAGGGCCGCTAATGACGCGGACGAAGCAGGGCGATACGAGCACGCGCTAGGCTTCCTCGATCGCTTTATTGCAGAAGCTAGCAAGCGAAGTGTTGATCTCAACAGTCGCCTCAAAGCGCAATCAGTAGTGTGGCAAGTGGCAAATCCTCAAGACTGGGGCGGCCGCGTACTAGAAGAAGAAAATAACATTTACGCTCCCCGCCTGGAGCAGGTTGAGGCCGAATCTTCTCTCCCGGACCTCGCCGCCAGTCTCTACCTCCCGACTGAGTTCCTGCAGAACATCGAGACGCTGCTGGATGAGAAGAAGCAGGTGATTTTCCAGGGGCCGCCGGGGACAGGCAAGACGTATGTGGCGCAGGCGTTAGCGGAGCATCTGGCGGGTTCGCCGGAGTGTGTGACGTTGGTGCAGTTCCACCCGTCTTATTCCTATGAGGACTTTGTGCAGGGTTATCGGCCCACTTTGAGGGACGGGCAGCCCGGCTTTGAGCTACGCGATGGTCCGCTCCTGAGGGCAGCAGAGCAGGCACGGCAAGAACCGAACGCCAACCATTACCTGATCATTGATGAGATCAACCGCGGTAACATCGCCAACGTGTTTGGCGAACTGTATTTTCTGCTGGAATACCGCGACAAGCAAATCAACCTGCAATATGATGACAAGCCGTTCTCGCTCCCCAAGAACCTGTTCATCATTGGCACCATGAACACTGCTGACCGGTCAATCGCACTCGTCGATCTTGCTTTGCGGCGACGATTCTACTTTGTCGAATTTCATCCCGACATCGAGCCGGTGCGAAGCGTCCTCAGAAAGTACTTGGAAGCGCAAGGTCTCGAGGAAATGCTTTGGGTTGCCGATGTGGTTGAAGCTGCCAATGAAAAGCTCAGGGAAGACCGTCATGCCGCTATCGGGCCAAGCTATTTCATGCGGGATGATCTGGGTGAGGAGACGGTCGAGCGAATTTGGAAGCACAGTGTTCTTCCGTACATCGAGGAACGGCGTTTCGGCGGCAATGCAGTGTCGGATGAATTCAGTCTGGATAGTCTGCGCCGTGAGGTAAATCGGAGCCTGGCTCAGTCGGATGACGCTGACGTGAGCGTGGATCGTGGCGAGGATGCGGCTGCCTCCGAGGATTAAGCCGACGCGATAAATGAAGCGCCAGATCGACCTTGCGGAATATCAAGAACGCGGGCCGTATCAACTCTCCGTAGACGAACGGGACGCGCTATCCGCCAGTCTGTCTCTAGATTCGATCAAGCCGGTGGAGGGCGCTGAGGATAGGTATTTTCTAAAGGCCGGGTCCAGAGTGGGCGCGGTTGAAATTGGCGATCTGTCAGTCCTGATTCAACCAAAGATCGACATCCCACAATTGCTGTCGCTGGCTTGCTACGCGATAGGGGCGTACAAGCCACAAGTTGACCGACTCTTTGATTTTGGCGAACGTGTGACCCTGCCGGACGCGCTGGCGTTGGCGTTAGGAAATGCGGCAAGAAGAGCCTTCACTCGCGGGCTGCTGCACGGGTACCGCGCAAGAGAAGAAGCTCTGCAGACTGTGCGCGGTCGCATTCGTTTTGCCGATCAGATACGCAGCAGGTACGGAATCGCGCCACCGGTCGAGGTTCGGTATAACGAATTCACAGACGACATCCTGGAGAATAGGCTCGTGAAGGCGGCGGCGTATAGAATTGGCCGACTCCCTCTCCGCTCCGCTCAGGCTCGCCGCGGCCTCGGATGGATTGCCGGGATGTTGGACAACGTTTCATACAAGGAGTTCTCGCCTCGTAGCGTGCCACCCGTCACCATGAATCGTCTCAATGAGCACTACAGCGATGTGATTGCCCTTTCGCAGCTCATCCTAAGACACGGCGCATTCGAGTCTGAGCGTGGCGGGATTCGCGCCTCCGGTTTCCTGATGGACATGAATGTCGTGTTCCAGGAGTTCGTGACGACGGCCCTTCGGGAAGAACTGAAAGACACTACTGGCACGCTCCGCTCAGACAAGGAGCTTTCAGGCCAACGCAGCCTCTTTCTGGATGAGGGGCGGGGCGTCAGGCTTGAGCCTGATCTGACGTGGTGGCAGGACGGCATTTGCACATTCGTCGGCGATGCTAAATATAAGAACCTGGCGGACCGCTCCGCCCCGAATGCCGATCTTTACCAACTTCTGGCCTATGCGACGGCCTTGGATCTGCCGGGTGGAACGCTTATCTACGCGCAAGACAAGGCTGAGCCACGCACGTACGCCGTCAACTATGCTGGCAAGCGGCTGTCAGTGGTTGCCCTGGACATTTCACTACCACTTGAGGAGGTGCTTGAGCAGGTGCGGGATATTGCACGTCGATTGAAGAGTTCAGGTTAGTCACGGGTTCCGGCGTTGTAGCCATTTGAGGCTTTGGATTCCTCGCTGCGCTCGGAATGACAGGCAAATGGATAGGGTTGGCGTTACGGGGTTTGGTTGGGAAATGGAGATCAAGATTCCCGCTTTCGCGGGAATGACGGGGATGGGATGCGGGGCGTGGGTGGTTGTTCGTTTTCTATGCCTACCGCCATCGGAGTTCTTGCTTCCGCCGCCTAGTATGCCGAACGCTGTAAACTGTAGCGGTGATGGCAGCTACACGGCCTGCTACTGACAACGATTCTTCTGCGGACGCTGCGACACCTACGGGCGGCGTTGCGGTGGTTGATTCTGCGTCTGGGGATTCCTCCACGGGGGATACATCGCGGGTGGGATTTGGGGAGCTTGAGGCTCGGTTGCGGGCGCATCGGCTGCCGGCGGAGCGGATTGAATCTATTCGCACGGCGTTTGAGACGGCTGAGCGCGCCCATGAGGGGCAGTTCCGCAGGTCCGGCGATCCGTATATCTGTCATCCGCTAGAGACGGCGCTCATCCTGACCGATATCGAGATGCTGGACGCGCCGACGTTGCAGGCGGCGCTGCTGCATGACGTCGTCGAGGACTCTCCCATGACTCTCGATGAGATGGTGGGGCTTTTCGGGGCAGAGGTCGCGGGGCTTGTGGACGGCGTGACGAAGCTGTCCCGGCTCGCCGCGCAACCGCAGCAGGGCGCGGGGGGAGAGGCGGCGGCGCAACCGTCACACGCGAGCGTTTTCCAGGCGGAGAGCCTGCGCAAGATGCTCGTCGCGATGGCGCAGGACGTGCGCGTGGTGCTCATCAAGCTGGCGGACCGCCTGCACAATATGAGGACGCTGGATGCGCTGCTGCCGGAACAGCGTAATCGAATATCGCTGGAGACTCGAGATATTTTTGCGCCGCTCGCGCATCGGCTGGGCATCGACAGTATCGAGTCCGAGTTGAATGATCTGTCGTTTACGCACCTGGAGCCTGCGCGGCATCGGCGCGTTGCGAACCTGGTGGCGACGCGGCTGACGGAGCGGGAGACGGGGGTGCGCGAGGCGCTGAGCGTGCTGACTGAGACGCTGACGGCGCAGGGATACAAGAACATCGAAATCTCCGGCAGAACCAAGAGCGTCTATAGCATCGCGCAGAAGATGGAACGATACCGGGAGATGGGGCGGGAGTTCGAGGACATCAACGATCTGCAGGCCGTGCGCGTCGTGGTGAAGGACGTGCAGGACTGCTACGGGGTGCTTGGCATCGTGCATGGCATGTGGCGGCCCCTGCCCGGCCAATTCGATGACTATATCGCCAACCCTCGCGAATCAGGGTATCAGTCGCTCCACACAACAGTCGTGACGCCGGACGGCGATCCGCTTGAGGTGCAGATTCGAACGGTGGAGATGCACGAGACGGCGGAGTATGGCATCGCGGCTCACTGGCGCTACAAGGAAGGCGCGGGGGGCGGTCAGTTCGACGACCGGATCACGTGGTTGCGGCAGCTGTTGGACTGGCAGCGGGACGTGATCGGCGCGCAGGAGTTCGTGGATCAGCTCAAGCGCGAGATTCTCGTCGACCAGGTTTATGTGTACACGCCGCGCGGTGAGATTCGGGAGCTGCCGGCAGGCTCGACGCCACTGGACTTCGCGTTCCGTATCCATACGGATCTCGGTTATGGGACGGCAGGCTCGAAGGTTAACGGGCGGATGGTGTCGTTGAGTTACACGTTGAAGAACGGCGACACGATCGAGATTATTTCGTCAAAGCAGCCGAAAGGGCCGAGTCTCGACTGGCTGAACCCCGACCTGGGGTACGTGCGAACGGAACTGGCGCGATCCAAGATTCGGCACTGGTTCCGCGTGCAGGAGCGTTCAGAGAGCACGACGCGCGGGCGTCAATTGTTGGAACGGGAGACGCGACGGCTGGGTGTGCCGCTGGATCCGCAGCATCTCGCGACGTTGTTCGGCTATCAGACGGCGGATGAGTTCATCCTGGCGCTGGGAACGGGACAGGTCGGCGTCAATCAGATTGCGGGTCGACTCGCGCCGCCAAAGGAAGAGGCGGACACGATCCCTGTCCGTCAGTCGAGCGGGGAGCTTTCGGTGAACGTGCAGGGTTTGGGCGCGACGCCTGCTCGATCCGCGCCGTGCTGCCGCCCAATGCCGGGCGAAGAGATCGTTGGGTTTATCACACGCAATCGGGGCGTCACCGTGCATCGGCAGGACTGCGCCAATATTCGGAATGAGGACGAGCCGGAGCGCCTGATGGACGTGAGCTGGCCGGATTTCGAGCAGAAATTCCCATCAAGCGTCGTTATTTCATCGATGGATCGCGTCGGGCTTTTGCGCGACATTACGACACTGGTGTCAGCCGATCACATCAACATCACCGGGGTGCGTGATAGACACAATGCTGATTCCACAGTTACGATAACGCTCACGGTTGAAGCAAGCGGCCTGCCGCAAATCAGCCGGATGGTGTCGCGTCTGGAGGACCTGCAGGGCGTCATCAATGTGTACCGGACATCAACGCACAGCCCGCGCGGGGGTCGGGGCTCCGGACAGCAAAACGGAGGAACGGCGCGGGCGGCACAGGGCGGAAAGCCGCAAAGCAGCAAGGAACGTAAGGGATAACGAGGAGTACGAAGAACGTGGCAAAGGGTATCTCAGCAGAGAAGGCGCATCGACGGTCAATCAAGAAGCGGGACATTAATCGCCAGAGGAATCGGACGATCAGGACGTTGATCCGCCGGGCGCGTGAGTCCATCGCAGAGGGCTCGCAGGACGCGCAGGACACTGTGCGTGGCGCGATGATGGCGCTTGATCGCGCCAAGGGCAAAGGGACGCTGCACGGGAGGAACGCGGATCGTCGCAAGAGCCGCCTGGCACGTCTTCTGAACAAGGCGCAGGCAGCCTGAGACAAGGCTGAGCGCACGGGTGGCCACTATGTCAGCACACAACACCGAAGGGTCTCCCCGGTTATGTGAGTCAAATCACGTGCCGGGGTGGCGGAATGGCAGACGCGGCGGACTTAAAATCCGCTTCCCGATAAGGGAGTGTGGGTTCGAGCCCCTCCCCCGGCACCACTCACCAATGGAGTTGACGACGGCTTAGCGGCCATCGTTCCATTTCAAGATGTCGAGAGACAAAGTACGCATTCTCCATACGTCGGACGTGCATATTGGCGCATTCACCGAGCGGTGGTCGCCGCAGCCCCGCAAGTGCTTGCACGCGTTCAAGATCGTCGTCGATCGGGCGCTTGAGGAGAAGGTGGACGCCGTCCTCATCGCGGGTGATTTCTTCGACCACAACCGCATCAAGGCGGAGGTGGCCGATTATGTGATGGAGCAGTTGGAACGGCTGCCGATGCCGACGGTCATCCTGCCCGGCAATCACGATCCATTGGAGCTGAACTCCGTCTACTGGCGGATGGATCTGGAGGGTCGGACGCCCAATGTTTATCTGATCAAGGACCCCAAGGGTGAGACGGTGACGTACCCGGAGTTGGGCCTTGCCGTGTGGGGCAAGCCGCACGTCAGCTATGACGATGTCGGGCTGTACCCGCTCAAGGAGCCGCCGCCGCGGGGGCCGGAGCCGTGGCAGATCGCCATCGGACACGGCCACTATGTGCGCGATCAGGCGGACGCGGGGCGGTCATATCCCATCTATCCGAAGGAGATAGCGGACTGCGGTCGCGATTACGTGGCTCTTGGCCACTGGGACGCGCACATGAACATCAGCGAGGGCAATGTGGTGGCGTATTACCCGGGTTCGCCGACGTGGGTGGGGCTATCGTCGATCGTGGAGTTTTCGGACCCTGACGGGGCGCGGTCCATTTCGGTTACGCCTTTCCCCGTTTCGCCTTAGTTTCCACGGATCGCTCGACTTGATTGGTCGAAGGCGGCCCTAAGAGGCCGCATGGGCCCCCGCCTTCGCGGGGGATTCGGGTTGGACACCCTCCCATGTGACATCTCCGTTTGCGCCCTGCGTGACGTTCGCGTTACAACCCCAACGGACGACCAAGCACAAACCGATGGGGGATATTGCCATGACCACGACGAATGAGAATGAGGCGACCAGTGTTGATGAGGAGCGCCGGCAGGAAGCCGCTACTGAACAGGCTGGCGGAGACGCTGACGGGCACGCGGAGTCGGACAGCGGAGAGGCATCGACGGAGGTGCAGACGTCCGTAGACGACTTACAGTCTGAGTTGGCGGCGCGGGATGAGCGAGTGTCCGCGCTTGAAGAGCAGGTGATCTCGCTGGAGCGGGAGCTCTCGTCGACGGTATCGCGATACCGACTGGCGTTGTTGGATGCCGCGCCGGAGGTGCCGGGCGATCTCGTCGGTGGGGAGTCGGCGGAGGAGCTGGAGGCCTCACTCGCAAAGGCGAAGGGCGTTGTCGAGCAGGTGCGTTCCCGATTGCTGGAGGGGATGGAATCCGCTAGCCGGGGTACTGAGCGGTCCGATGACGGTGATGCGACGGGGCAGGACACCGAGCCTGTCGTTGGACGGATACCGGCGGGAGCGCCGGCGCGTAGCATGGACGACGGCTCGGCGGATCTGAGCGCGCGGGACAAGATTGCGCTGGGGTTGGAGCGGTTGTAGGGGGGCGGGCTCCTCGGTTCCGAGAGCCACGAAGGTCAACTCGCTGTACAATCGGAATATGGGACAGTTCGAAGTGCGAATGACCATTTCCAATCTCTCCGGTGAGAATGAGCGGGACGTTGATGCCCTTGTGGACACCGGATCGCGGCGTACAATGCTGCCCGGCGACCTGCTGCGGCAGATGCAGACACCCGTTAGATGGACGGGCCAATTTGAGATGGCCGATGGCCGCGTGGTTGAGATGCCCGTAGGTGAAACGCGCGTTGCGGTGAACGGAATGGATGTGGCAACGCAGGTCATCTTCGGCCCGGACGGATGCCAAGCAATGCTTGGCGCGATAACCCTGCAAGAACTGGAGCTCGTCGTCGATGTCCCAAATGAACGGCTTGCACGGGATGTGGGGCCGTTTCACGTGTAGCAACACTCAGGCATTCCGCAGGTTAATCACGTGCCCTTCACCTACGGCCCTCTTAAGTTGGGCACCAAGGTTCCCATCAAGGTCGCCAAGGTAGACGTCAACATCCTGTTCCTTGAGATTTTGAATGACTTCTGAATAGTCCCGATCCTTCGCAATGAAGACGAGTATTGTTTCTTGCGGCTCTTGGCCACAGTCACTTCTGACCTGGGAAATGAGTTCCTCGTCCATATTGATGTCGTCTTCCCATACACGCCACCCGGTTTCCGTAAGATTTTCGGTTGCCGCAGCCTGGTTCACTCCGGCAAAAGCCTTGAACCTCTGATATGAGGTACCGATAAAACGTTTTTGTAAGGCAGTCCTGATTCCGTCACTTACACCCTGAACTCTATTGGCTGCTCTTCCTACGTTTTGGAAGTCCCAGAAAACTAATAGTCGTGTCCGTCCAGTCGTCTTCTTGGCCATTGGCCGCCTCCTTCTAAAGAACTCCGGTGTGAATTTGCGTTCCGTCGCAATGCTGTAGAACTTCGCCAAGTTCTTGGCATCGGGAGGAGTTGCGCCCGTCTCCCATCGAGACAAGGTATTCTGTGGGACACCGAGCAATTCGGCCATTGCGGTCTGTTTTAGCTCCAGTTTTGTTCTAAGCTCCACAAGCGCCTGGTGCCGGAACTCATACCTGTCCCGCTCCTCTGTTGTCACGGATTTGTTTCATCCTTGTCTGTGTGAGTAACATCCATAACACATTGTATCACCATTGACGGATGTATCCATAATTGTTAGCCTATAGAACCGCAGCGGCAGGCAGGGTCCATTGGGCAGGGAAAGGGAGTATATGGAGTCGTGGCAAGTAATCAACCAGGCGCAGATGCACGGCCACTTCTGACAATCAGCGAACACGCGATGATTCGTTCTCAGCAGCGAGGCATATCACGCGAGGTCATCGATGTGCTGTACAAGTTCGGCTCACGCGAATGGAGCGATGGTGGGCTGGCCTTTAGCCTGGATAACAAAGCGAGGCGGCGAATGACTAAGGCCGTGGGGTCACAATTGGCGGCCGAAATGGCAGAACAGGCAAATGGCTGTTACATCGTGGTTTCTGCAGATGAGCCGGTAGTCATCACGGTGGCAAGGCAATTGCGCCGCAAGAAACGTTGAGCAGCACTTCACTGATACGAACAGCGCCCCGGCGGGTATGAACCCGCCGGGGCGCTTTCTGCTGAGTCTGTTTCGAGGCTAGCCCTACCGCAGGTTGCCCTGCAACTGCTCTATGGTCTCTTCGGCTTCGTTTACCATGTCCATCAGGATCTGGAGCGCCGGCTTCTTCTCCTTCAGCATGCCGCTGATCTGGCCGGCCGGGTTGCCGATGAGGTCCAGTCGCCCCGCCTTGCGCGCGGCTCGGGTGAACGGCTCCTGGATCAGGCCCTGCAGCGGCATCGGGAGCGCATCCAGCCCGGAGGCCGCCCACTTCAGCTTCACGGCGTTCTGATACGAGCGCTGCTGCTTGCCGGATGAGAATTTGCTCGTGGTGAACTCATCGGAGCGGCCACCAAGAATTTGCTCCTGGTGCGCCTCCGGAATGTGGTTCTCCTCTGCGACGAGGAACGCAGTGCCGACCCAAACGCCTTGCGCGCCAAGCGCGAGCGCGGCCGCTACGTGGCGACCGGTGCCGATGCCTCCCGCCGCGAGAACGGGCCTCGGGGCGACTTCATCGACGACCTGCGGCACCAACACGAATGTTGAGATGTTGCCTGTGTGACCGCCCGCCTCCGTGCCCTGCGCGGTGATGATGTCCACGCCGGCGGCAACCTGTCGCTGCGCGTGTCGAACTGCGCCCGTCATGCCGATGAGCAACATGCCTTGCGCATGGGCCTGCTCCGCGAACCACTCCGGCGGCTCGCCGGTTGCGGCGGCGAACAGGGGCACCTTGTTGTCCAGAACGATCTCAAACTTCTTGTTGAGCAGCTCGGTGGACATAGGCTCACGCTCGGAGACATCCTCCGCCTCGAAGCCGTGCTCTTCCAAGAGCTCTTGCACGAGGGCCACGTGCCGCGGATACTGCGGCGCAACCTGCGCGTACAGATCTCGATTGCTTGCGGCGGTCACCTCGGCGCGCGTGGCGGGAACGAGGAAATCCATGCCGTACGGCCTGTCGCCTACGAGCGACTTGAGTTCGCGGATACCAGCGTCCATCTCATCCAGATTGCGGAAGTTGTCACCGAGCACGCCGAGTCCGCCGGCGTTGGTGATGGCCGCGACCATCGCGACGGGCGTCGGCGCAACGTCCTGACTGCCTCCCACGGCCATACCGGCCAGGAGTATCGGATATTCCATGCCGAGCGTGTCGCAGAGCGGTGTTTGAAGTCTGTTTGCCATTTTGTCCTCCCCTATTTTCTTTGTGGTTTCTCTATCTGCATTTCTGTTTTTGACGCCCCTGAGACTATTTCGCCTAGCGCAGGTTGCCTCGCATACGCTCAATGGTTTCCTCGGCTTCATTAACCATGTCCAGCAGGATTTCACGGGCGGGGCGGCGGGCCTTGAGCATTCCGCCAACCTGTCCGGCGCTCGCGGCGTCGATGTCCAGGCGGCCTGACTGACGCGCGCCTGCGTACAGCGGCTCCATCAAGATGCCCTGCAGCGGCATCGGCAGCGGGTCAAGCCCGGACTGTCCCCATGCTTCCTTGATGGGCGTCTTGTAGCTGCGAGACTGCTTGCCGGTGTTGAACTTGGTCAGTGTAAAGTCCTCAGAGCGCCCACCGACAATCTGTTCCTGATGCTCGACCGGGATGCCGTTTTCCTCTGCCACCAGGAATGCCGAGCCGACCCATACACCCTGCGCGCCGAGCGCGAACGCCGCGGCAATTTGCCGGCCCGAGCCGACGCCGCCCGCTGCAAGCACGGGTGTGGGCGCGACGGTTTCAGCCACCTGCGGAACGAGCGGGAACGTGGCGATATTGCCGGTATGGCCACCCGCCTCGGTTCCCTGGGCGATCATGAAATCGACGCCCGCGGCCTTCTGGCGCTGTGCGTGTCGAACTGCGCCGACGACGCCGCCCACTTTCATGCCGTGCGCGCGGGCCACGTCCATAATCATCGCGGGATCGCCAAGACCGGCCACAAAGATGGGCACGTTGTGATCCGCGACGACCTCGAATTGGCGACGTAGGAGGTCCGGCGACATGGCCTCCGCACTATCATCCGCAAGCGCGACATCCGGCAGGTTGTGCTCCTGCATCAGCTCCTTGACGAAGCCGACGTGCTGCGGATGGTCGCGTTCGAGCCGTTCTCGAACCATCGCCTTTGTGTCCTGCGCGCCCATCTCCGCCATCGTGGCGGGCAACAGCAGGTCGATGCCCAACGGCCCGCTTGTGAGCTGTTTGAACTCTTTGATGCAGCGGTCGATTGTGTCCGGTTTGCGGCTGCCGCATCCCATCACGCCAAGACCACCGGCGTCCGTGACGGCTGCCGCCAGTCGTGGCGGGCTGGGCATACGGTCATCCATGCCAAGCGACATGCCCGCCAGCAGTATCGGGTACTTGATACCAAGTAATTCAGTGAGCGGCGAATTTAGCCGATCCATAATCTCATCCTCTC
The DNA here is from genome assembly GCA_965205915.1 of Dehalococcoidia bacterium. Lineage (GTDB taxonomy): Bacteria > Chloroflexota > Dehalococcoidia > UBA6926 > UBA6926 > VXMO01. Next base: position 1,131,005 of record OZ242191.1, read on the forward strand.
TCCCCAGATCACCACGCCGCGTTCGGCCACGTATTCTCGCGCCTCACGCGTCACCCACATGAGCGGTGACGGTTTATGGTAAACCCGCCATACCCTCCCCGCAAGTTTTTTGAGGGCTTCGCGCCGGTTGTCGTGCTGTTGATGGTGGTGGGGGGGGGCCGCGTTCCGGCTTGGGCGGTCAGGATTCGGCGATTGCCAAAACGGAGACACCCTGCTGTTGAGCCAGGTCTTGTCGCTCCGCATCAACACTTGCGCTAACGATTCCGGGAATAACATTCCGCCCCGTGACTTTGGCCAGGAGTTCGGATCGCCTTACCACGCGTTCGATGTCGCTGTCGCTGGCCGTGATAGAGATCTCGGCGGCGAAATACACCTGTGCCTGATCGGAGTCTCTTCGGCAGGCAGAGACGAGGTCAATCTGGTAGACATCTGCAAACTCGTCCACAGTAAGGCGCTCGTCGTCGACGGCATCTTCCAGCAGATCACTCAATTCTGTGCTAAATCCAGTTCGCCCACCTACGAGGACACGAGGTCGTGACAACCCAAGTCGTTGCTTCGCAATTCCAAGAAAAACCTTCTCGACACGAGACTCGTAATTGAACTCCAATCCAATGTCGAGCCTGCCAATCAATCTGTTCATGTCGGCACGGATTTCAGCAACGTCGTTGCGGATTCCACCAACGCTGGTGCGCAACTCATTGTTGGCCGGTTTCAAATCTTTCCATGCGTTCGTGGACAAGACGAAAGTTTTCGTGCGTGGCCTCAATGAAGGAGGCCAGCTTCTGCGGCAATTGGGAAACCTCTTCGCCAAGAACCAGCCCGCGAACGGTTTCTCTCCATTCCGGGTGCTCTCTGAGGATTCGAGCAAAATCCGATATGTCGTTGATGGTCGTCATTGTGTCCAAGTCTCCGTACTCCAAGTATACGCCGTGACGTTGGTTGGCGAGCGAAACAGAAAGAGTCGTGGGCGGCTATTCTAGCCGCCCACGACAGGCTTGCTCTGGATTCCCGCTTTCGCGGGAATGACGGGCGGTGAACTAGCTTGCGCCGGTGCGCTGATGGCGGCCGATGTAGCCGACGATCACCATCTTGCGCTCCTCGTCCCAGGCAAACGCGAGGCGAATCTGCCCCGGCGTGCGACCGGTGCCCCGGCCGATGTGCTCCTCCAACATGTACTTCCGGCCATCGTCGGCCGTCTCGTAGTCGGAGCGATACTTGCCGACGGTGATGTCAGACTGGAAGGGTCGGTAGCGCCAGCCACAGGTCGTGAACAGGGAGACATCCAGGTTTCCGACGGGTTTTTCACCCGTCCTGGAATCGCGATATGTGGTGGCTAGCCACTCAAGCGCGCTGTAGACCTGGTTGGGCTGATCGAAATACATCTTCCGATCTGAACTGTTGTTGAGGGCGAGACTGAGTCCGTGTGACCACCGATTCTCGACGAATTCCAGTACAGAGGCCACATCACCGAAATCCGGGGGGGCCTCCAGGGTCTCTTCCTCCGTCTTTTGAGCGTCGATGTAGCTGAGCCGGGTCGATTCGGCCTCGTAGCGCAGTTCCCGGTGTTCCTGCTTGAGATCCTGGTAGTCCTTCGTCGCAGCCTGTGTCACCGACTTCAACTCATAGTTCTCTCGCTGCAAAGCCTCCACCATTTCGCGGAGGAACTGCCTCTCAAAATGGTCCGCCCCATCTGTGGGGGCAGGCGCAGGGATTTCCTCATCCGTGGTCTCGTCATCGGACGGGATGATCTCCTCGATGATCGGCTCCGGTTCGACGAGTGTTGCCGTGTCTTCCAGAGTGTCCAGCGCCCCGATGATCTGCTCGCGGAGCGCGACCCGTTCTGCGGTTCGTCGGGCCTCCTCGCTATAGGTTGCCCCCGTCTCTCGCAGCGCCTCGTAGCGTTCGAGGAGTTCTGCCAGAGTGTCGAGGGCGTCACGCACCAATGCGGCGTCCGCCCACGGCCCGGTTCTATGCGGCAGCCTTTCGGCGCCGTCCCACTCAAAGAACGCAAGCAGTTCGTCATGAGCGTCTAGCACTTCCGCGATGCGGCTGCCGATGCCGGTTGCGTGCTCATTCTCCCTGGTCTTGTCAACTCGAAGTTCAGTTACATCGTGCATGAGCTGCGTGAGCGAGGCGTCCCACTCCGGGCAGTCAGACGGCAGGGAACGGAGCGCGCCAAGGAAATCGTCAAACATCCGCTGGGCCTCTGTGGGCTCAGCAGACTCCTCCGGTTGCTCGTCTTCCGCCTGTTGCGCGATGTCCCGAAAGGTCAATGCGACCATCAGATTCACGTCGTCAGCCGAGTACTGTGGATTCGCCGCAGTGATTGCCGCCGGAACGTCGTCGTGAGGGGAATCGTCGGTGGCCACCATGCCATCGGACTCGTCGGCCTCAATCTCTACGTCGGGCTGATTCAAGACCGCCTCGACGACCGCGCCAAGTTCCAATCGGGATTCCTGCCACACCGTCAGGACAGCCTCCGCGATTGGGGCGACGACGAGCGCCGCCTTGCGGACGGGCTGGATGAGCATGATGGCGGGGGCGTCCGGAACACTGGATTCACGGAATCCGCGAACGGACACATTACCTATGAGGGCGTTGTTGAGGGCGACCCTGGCCCCTTCCGAGACCCTTGTTCTGTTGGCGAGCGACCATCTGACAACGTTCGTCTGATGTTCCTCATCCAATGATTCAAACAATGAACGAAGCCCTGAATCGCCGATGTCAACGATTTCCGGGCGCAATGCGACAACCATACCGTTGGCCTCCTACTTCCCTGCGCTTCCCTGCCGCCACCTTGACGGCCATTAAATGATAAACCAGCGACGCAACGGTCGCCCGCGAAATGCGACCTGAGATTGGTTTGGGGGCTACGATGGTGGTAAGGAATCCAAAGGACAGAAAGGATCTACTTCGATGGCCACGTTTGGCGACCTCGAACGCGCGCTGGCAGACCTGTACGAGTACCGGTGGATTATCGGTCTCGGCGTCATCCTGCTCTCGGCGGGTATCGTTGCCCTGGTATACCGGCAGGGGTGGCACCGCTACATGTGGGAACATCGAGTGCCATTTGCGATTGGCGGCGCTCCCATCGTTCTCATCGGTCTGTTCCTGACGTGGTCGCTCGCCTCGCCCCTCTTCATCAACGTCACGGTTGAAGAGGAGTTTCCGTTTGCCGCACAGGCCGTTGTACCGGACGGCATGGAGCGTTCCGACGTGGAGGGCGCGATGGCCGGCATGGCGATGGTGGATGATTCGGTCATGGTGGAGGAGATGCCGTCCACATCGTCGATGAGCGCGTCGTCAATGATTGTGGCGGGCACGCCCGTCACAGCCATGGACAGTGAAACCATGTCCAACATGATGGAGGGCATGGCACTGGGGGCCACAGGCTCTGATGATGCATCGCTCGAGCTGGCGGCGGATATGATTGCTCCCGCCATGGCTGCCATCGTGGAACAACAGGGCGCGCCGGTTGCGCTGAGGGTCGGCAGCTTTAGGGATGCCGACAGTTTTCACAGGGGAAGCGGGAATGCGACGATCTACTCCGCGCCGGGCGGGGGTCTGCTTTTGCGGCTAGAGGATCTGAACGTAACGAACGGGCCGGCCCTGCACGTGATCCTCTCACCGCACCCGGACCCAATGCGCTCACCGGACGTTAAGCAGGCGGGATACGTTGACCTCGGCCCCCTCAAGGGGAACCGTGGAGACCAGAACTACTCGATACCGACGGGTTATGACGTTTCGGCGGCGGGTAGCGTCGTCATCTACTGCAAGCCGTTCTCCGTCGTGTTCAGTGTCGCGTCATTGGGGCAGGCATAGCCGAAGACTCCCCTCTCGAACCGGGCATCGCTTGCATCGCCGCCAGGTAGCGATGCACATTAAGGGCGTTACACCCCACGGACAAGGCATCTCCCGGGAGGGGCGTCCTCATGACTGAAAGACTCGCGCGCATCAGCGCCCGCAGGCCGATACTCACAATTCTCTTATGGGTGGCTGCTGCAATCGTGGGCGTCGCCCTCAGTGGTCAGTATCTGGACAGCGCCACGACGACGGAATTCAGGATGGGCGGCAGCGTGGAGTCCGAGCGGGCGGAGAAATTGTTGGAGGATCGACTTCGCGGCCCCAAGCCAATCACGGAGTTCGTCATTGTCCAGTCGGAAACGCTGACGGCCGATGATCAGGCATTCCAGGCTCGCGTCATGTCGCTCACCGCCTCGATTACTGGGCTCGGGCCGGATGTGGTCTCGCAGACTGCCAACTACTACCTGTTAGCCCCAATCCTGCCGCTCGAAGCAGCGGTGCTGGTTTCCCAGGACCGCCGCACGACGCTAATTCCGGTCAACATGACAGGCGATTTGGAGCAGGCGGAAGAAAACGCTCACCTCCTCCTTGACCTTGTAGAGGAGACGAATGGCCGCGACGGATTCCGAGTTCTCACCGTGGGCGATGCCAGCATCTCTCTCGAACGCAACGAACTCTCTGAGAGGGACTTGCAACAGGGCGAACGAGTTGGGATTCCCGTGGCTCTCATCATCCTGGTGGTGTTGTTTGGCGCGGTGGCGGCGGCGCTTGTGCCCGTCGTCCTATCGCTGATCTGCGTGGTCACGGCGCTCGGCCTTGCAGCGCTGATTGGACAGGTCTATGAGTTAGTTTTCTTCGTCACACTGATGATTACGATGATCGGCCTGGCCGTAGGAATCGATTACTCGCTGATCATCATTTCGCGATTCAGGGAGGAGATGGAGCGGGGCCTGACGCCATTTGAGGCCGCGGCACGTTCGGGCGCAACGGCGGGGCGGACAGTGCTATTCAGTGGCACAACGGTCGTTGTCGCGCTCTGCGGCATGTTCATCGTGCCGTTCAGCTTCTTCCAGTCGTTGGCCATTGGCGCAATCCTTGTCGTCATCATCGCGATGGCCGCCACATTGACCCTGTTGCCGGCGATCATCGCGATGATGGGGCGGCGCATCAATACCTTGTCCATTCCGAAGATTGGCGCGAAGAGCCGCGCGTCCGTGGACGCGCAAGAGCACGGATTCTGGGAGCGCGTAACAGAGATTGTGACGCGATATCCGATAATCAGCGTCATTGTTGTTGGCGTGCCGATGATTGTCGCCACGTATTTCTATTTCGATATTCAGACGGGCCTGAGCGGCGTGGATACCTTCCCGGAGGAATCCGAGACGCGTGAGGCCTTCTTTGTGATGGAGGAGCAGTTCTCTTTTGGGCTGATAAACCCGACACAGGTAGTCGTTGACGGGGATCTTTCCTCGCCTGAGGTCATAAGCGCTATGGAGCGGCTGCAAGCGGCCATCGTAGCCGACCCCGCTTTGCCATGGCCGCCTCGGCTGACAGCCAATGCGGCCAATGACCTCGCGCTTATCCAGGTTGTCATTCCGGGTGAGCCGGCCAGCCGATCCGCTGTGGAGGCGGTCAACACTATACGAGACACGCATATACCGGCGGCGTTTGGGGGCGTGGACGCGGAGGTCCTCGTTGGTGGCCGCGCGGCTGAGGCCGCCGATGTTTTTGACGTCGTGAGCCGTTACACACCCCTCGTCTTTGCTTTTGTCCTCGGCGTGAGCTTCCTCATCCTGATGCTGGTCTTCCGTTCAATAGTCATTCCAATCAAGGCCGTGTTTATGAACCTGCTGTCCGTGGGCACGGCCTACGGCTTGCTGGTACTGGTCTTTCAGAAGGGCTATGGCAGGGATCTGCTCGGGTTCCAGGAGGCGGAGGTCATCGACGTCTGGATCCCGCTTTTCCTGTTCTCGATCCTGTTCGGGTTGTCTATGGACTACCATGTCTTCTTGCTGAGCCGCATCCGTGAGCGGTTTGACCAGACCGGCAACAATCGGGAGGCGGTGGCCTTTGGGTTGCGTGAGACGGCGGGGATGATCACCGGCGCGGCGTTGATCATGGTGGCTGTGTTTGGAGCGTTCGCATCAGGACAGACCATCATCAATCAACAGGTCGGCTTTGGTCTTTCGGTTGCGATTTTCCTTGACGCGACACTGGTACGGTCAGTGCTCGTGCCGGCAACGATGGAGATGCTGGGGGCGCGGAACTGGTATCTCCCGCCATTCCTGAGGTGGCTTCCGGATCTTCGCGTGGAGCCGGTTGAGGAGCACAGCGCCGGAGCGTAGATGAAACCGGGCGGCGCTCCCTTCTTGGGAGCGCCGCCCGGTTATACTTCTCGACGATTAGTTATGGAGTCGGCGCAGGGTCAAGGACGCGGTAACCCAGGTTGTCTTGCGTGCGCTCTGCGACGGGCAGTACTTCAACAACGATGTTGGCAAGGCCAACGACCTCGCCTCGCTCGTCGAAGGAATAATTGTCGCCGATAGCGCCACTCCACGTTATGTCGTAGAGGCAGTCGCGGAATCCATCAGCGTCCTGATCGTCCTCCGTCTCTTTGAGACACTCCGCGGCGATGTGGACGGTGTCGTAGGCGGAGCCGAGGAAATATGGCAGTGTCACGTAGTCATAGCGCGCCCTGAAGTCCGCAAGGACAGTCTGTCCCTTTTCGACAGAGGGGTCGAGGTCGGCGATGATTCCCTTGACGCCCGTGGCCGCGTCACCGGCAACCGCCAGCGCCGTAGTTCCGACCACAACGACATCACCGTATATGGGGCCCGTGTAGCCGACCTCACGAGCTTGCTTGATGATCGCGCCGGCGCTTGCCTCCGCCTGCGCAGTAACGAGCAGCGCATCCGCATTTAGGCCGGCAAGCAACGTCAACTGTGTTCTGAAATCCAGCGTATCGGTGAGGTAGCGTTCTGTGCCAACAACCTGCCCGCCGCGCGCTTCAAACTGCGCTGAAATCGCGCGTCGCACGCCCTCAGCGTAGTCAGTCGACTCTGAGATCGCTACCAGTGTCCGAATTCCATCGGCCCAGAGAAGATCGCCACCATCGATGCCGAGCTTGGCGTCGTTGATCGAGTTCCGGAAGATGTAGTCGCCCGAGTTGGCAATGTCAGGGCTTGTGGCTAGGGCGGAGAACATGATGATTCCGTCCTCTTCCGCCAGCGGCGCAACACCCAGCAACGCTCCGCTGCACGACGTGCCCAAGATGATCTTGATGCCATCGACGTCCGTCAGCTTGTTATAGGCGGTGATAGCGTCAGGCGCGTTGCACTTGGAGTCTTCGACGACCAACTCAAGTGGCGTACCGTTGATACCGCCTGCCGCATTGATCTCATCGACGGCTAATTGCTTGGCCTGGTTCGCGACCGTGCCGTATGTCTCACCGGGTCCCGTGAGGGCTTCCATCACGCCGATGCGGTAGGTCTCGGGCTCCTCTTCGCCATTGCAGGCGGCCGCCACACCAACGAGCAACAAACTGGACATGACGAGCAAGAGGGATGCGAGAATCGGTTTCTTCATTTCTTCCTCCATGCCATTGGCTCTGGGCGCAGCGGTGCGCTTCACGGTTGGAGGGAGGGCACAAAAAGCCCGGAACCCCACCGCCGTTTGCGTCAGGGGTGTCAGCTAGAGTGTACACCCTACGCTGATTCGCTCGATTCGTCGCCTTCGGCGGCTTCATCTCTGTGTACGGTGAGGAGGTAGCCTGCGGAACGCGTATGGAGCGGAGCACCTACGGGCCGTCATCACGCACAACGAGGAACAGGTTTTCGGAAGGGAATTATATACGTATGCACACTAGGGCGCGGAGGCGCTTCTCGCTTCCAGCATGGCGTCAGCAATCTCATAGGCACGCTGTGCAATGTCATCTTTCCGTTTGGCTATAGCGCGTATCGCAGTTAGACCCTGCCTATCGTTCGTCGCCGCAGCGCCAATAAGCCCCTGCATTGCGCGAGCCGCAAACTCATCCCGTAGCGTTCGGACTTGATCGGCTGGTTCAAGCATCATTCCCCCAACAGTCCTCGCAGCGCCCATCGTCATATAGCGTTTCGGGATAGCTGACCTCACGCCCACAGTTGGAGCAGGCGTAGGTTTTAGGGACGGTTTCCTCTGGCCAGCCTGAGAGCATGGCGCGGGCCATCTCGTCCGGCGTCGCATCTATGCGTGGCGGGTACTTGCGCCCTAGTGGGCGTCCACGTTTATTCTTCTCGGTTGCCATACTGTCTGACCTTTTTCGTATCAACCCCATTGTAACTCCGATATTCTCTGCCCCCGAATCTAACTGAGCCTACCAGTCTTGATTCGCTCATTGGGTAAAACAGGGATGGGCTATCCATGCCCCCTTGCGGCCCAATGAGGCTTGTGACTGGATGAGCGTAAGGTCAGCGGGCGACCACTCCGCAAGCCCGGAAACGATCCCCTGTGTCATTGTCGGCGCCTCGCTCGCCCCATCGTGCCATTGGTGGGCGAGGAGATAGACGGCCTCGCCGATTCCGGGACTGTAATCCTCCGCAATTGACACCGATGGCGCTGACGTAATAACAGGTCCGAGGACTGCGGTGTTTGTCAGGTAGTCAACGTGCGCAACCGGCGCGTCCACAATTTCGCTCCCGTCTCGAAAGGTGACGTGGGCTGTGGAGTACGGCAGCAGGACGTGGGCGTTTGCGATTATGTATCCGCCTTCGATGAGCACTCCGGTGCCGCGTGTGACGGGCGTCTCCACGCTGACGAGGGACGGCGTGACGATTTAATAGACTTCCGCCGGGGTGAGGGGTGGCCGTGGGGGATGGAGTCGCGGTTGGCGCGGGTGTGGCCGCCGGTTGCGGTGTGGCGGTTGGCTGCGGTGTGGGCGTGGCCTCAGGATCGCCTCACGCTGACGCCAAGGCAAAAGCGGCGACCGCAATAGTAACCAGAATACCCGTGGTGAAGCCGCGCATCCGCCATGTGGTTATAGGTCGCTCCCGTTTGTTATCCGGTTGCGCCGACATGTTGATCGGCCAGCCAAACGCAAGAAATATGGTGGGCGATAGAGGACTTGAACCTCTGGCCTCAGCGATGTCAACGCTGCGCTCTAACCAACTGAGCTAACCGCCCATGACACTCGTTCACCCGTTTGCGCCACGTTCACACGGCTCCATACGGGTGAGAATCATTCTAATTATGCACCACAAAGTCGGTCAAATTGTTTTCTCAGTTCGCGTTCCGGCGATGGTTGTGGAAGGAGTCGGTAGTAGCCAGTACACGGTTGATTCGCTAGTATGAGTGTTGCGAACAGCAGGCACTACCGCAGCTGACCTACAGGCGTAGATGACCAAGCGCGCGCGAGAGGGCCGGTCAAGCAGGCATCGTGAACGTGGAAGCCTTGGGATTTCGGCATTGGCCCCGAAAGGGATTGGCGCGCGCTGCTGCGATACTCGCACTGGCCGTATTGGCGGGATACCTGGTTATTCCCCTGGCTGCGCAGGGTACTGTCCCTGACATGCCGGCCGGTCTGACCGGCGCGTTACAAGACGACGAATCAGTCGATCTGGACTGGGATGACTCGACCGGCGCCGATTCCTATCAGGTCAGCTACCGCCACGCCCATGTTTCGGAGTGGACGATTCTTCCTTCCGGGGACGCCTCCGTGACGGTCACCGGCTCCTCAGCAGAGGTGAGCGGTCTGCCGTATCCATTGAACTACTACTTCCGGGTGAACGCGTCCAACACGGATGGGACGTCGAATTGGTCAGATGAACTGTTGGTGACGCCCGCGCCCATCGTTGGAACGGACGGATGCGTTGTGGCGGCGCCGCCGCAAGAACTTGCAGGGTTTGCCAAACACTGCGCCGCCGGTGGAATCGGCATCGTTGGATCAAACGAAGTGTCCGACTTCGCCATCAAGCTAGCATGGAACCACATCATGAACATGCTGGCTGCTCACCCTGACGTTCACGAGAGGATGGCGCAGGCGAAGGTGCATCACGTCTTGAAGGCAGCCTCCACGCCGGGCACCAAAGCCTCCTACGCAAACAACACTCGACAAGCCTGGTCGGACGAGGAAAACCTCCTTTGCTACCCGGGAGAGGCCCGTAGGCTATATGCGCTCTATGACTCGTTCATCCATGAGTTTGGCCACGCGATTCACAGGCGGGGACTCACTACCGCTCAGTACACTGAGACTGAGGATGCGTATACGGCAGCCAAAGGAGCGGGACTGTGGGATGGCACTTATAGCAACGCAGACGTGGGTGAGTACTTTGCGGAGGCTGTGGAGTTCTACTTTTCCGGCAGAACAGCGGGCGTCAGGCAGAATCGGGAATCACTGGCGCAACACGACCTTCGCATCCACACGATTCTCCTCAAGTACCTACCCGCGAATGATTGGAGGGCCCGGTGTCCCTCATCGCAAGATGCCCCAGCACCGCCGGCGATGCCCCCTCAGCCTACCAATTTGCGGGCCACAACCGTAACGCAAACCTCCATGACCCTGGAGTGGGACGTACCGGCTGGTGAAGCCGGGAATGTTGACCTGTTTTCTGTGCAACGGAACGTGGATGGTACCTCCGGATGGATCGGAGCACTTGAAACCAACGGCTCCGTAACGACGGTGACCTTCACTGCACTGTCCCCCGGGAAGAGCTACGGATTCCGTGTCATCGCAATCAATGGCTACCGCAGGATTACGGGGGATGAGTTGTTCGTGGATACCCTGTCTCCACCTCCGCCGCCACCGCCGCCACCACCACCACCGCCACCTCCGCCGCCGCCGACGCCACCTCCGCCACCACCTCCGCCGCCGACGCCACCACCACCGCCACCGCCACCTCCGCCGCCGCCGCCACCGCCACCTCCGCCGCCGCCACCTCCGCCGGGTGGCAGCTCGGGTTCGTCGTCAAGGCAACGAAATCGTCTACCGGTTTTCAGGGATGGTGAGCCGGTGACATTCTTGATTCTCGAATCGGCTGAGCCGGGAAGGGAGATTGAAGAACCTTTCGAGGCGCGTGACCGTGATGACGACAGGTTGATGTATTCACTGGAGGGGCCCGACAGCCGCCATTTTGAAATCGACGAGGACTCGGGGCAGCTACGAACTCGCTCGTGGCTGGATTTCGAGACACGTAAGGAGTATGTGTTTGAAGTCGTGGTCTCGGACGGCCGGGGCGAGGCGCGTATCGAGGTCACCGTTAACATTGTCAACTCGGATGAGCCCCCCGTGCTGAAGGGGCCATCTAACGTTACGGCGGCAGAGAACGAATCGGCCGTTCTGGGCGTTTATTCGGCCGTCAGCCCGGAAGGTAGGGTGGCGACACTCTCATTAGCCGGACGGGACGCTGCGCTCTTTATGCTGGCGGTGGATGGCAGCCTCACATTCCTGACGCCGCCCGATTTTGAGAATCCTCAGAGCACGGGAGGCGGTAACAAGTACGATTTGACGGTGAATGCGATGGATCGCGTGGACGACAAGTCCCGCGACGTCACAATTCGTGTCACCAATGTTGACGAACCGGGAACTCTGACTATTGATGCGGAGCAAGTCGTGGTTGGCGAGCCGGTTCGCACGGTGCTGACGGACGCTGACGGTTCCCTTGCGAATGTCCAGTGGCAATGGTCCGTCTCAGCCGATGGAAATGAGTGGTCGCCCGTAGGCGATACAGTTGGTTCACTGATCGAGGAGAGCGACGGAGAGCCAGGGTTTATGGTCTCGTCGGTATACACACCCTCGACGAGCGATGCTACAGCACGATTGCGGGTGACCGTCTTTTATTCGGACGGATACGGCGCAGGAAACATACTCACCGCCTCTACTGCAACACCCATCCTCGTGCCATCGCCCACGCCCACCCCAATTCCCACGCCGACTCCTACTGCCACACCAACACCGGTTCCGACTGCCACGCCGGAGCCGACTGTAACGCCAACAGCAGTCCCGACTGCCACGCCCGAGCCAACAGCCAGGCCAACAGTGATCGCACAGGAGCCGACAGCCGCGCCACGGCAGGCTGAAACCAACGTGGCGGTACCAGAATCGACCGAGGATTCAACAGTCCCGTCGCCCCTGCAATGGCTCCTCGTCGTAGTCATTGTCCTTGGCGCCGTACTGGCCGCCGCAGAGTTCATCCGAAGAAGGCGCTAGTTGGAAGCGATTTTTCAGGTTGGCCTGCTATGGATGACTGCCCGATAGGAGAAGCGGGCATCGCAAAGGTGGCTCTAAACGGACGGGTTTCGCAATTCAGTACGTCGTGGTGGGCGAAAGCAGTCAATACTGCGAACTGAGCGCGTGTTTCAGTTGGTGGTGGTGTGGTAAGGGATTGGCTGGAGCAGTAGCTGCCGCCAAAAGCTATAGCCTCGAGGCCATTCTCTTCGTTCATTCTGCGCCACATGAGGATAAGCCCGGCGGGGCAGAGAATTAGTGGGAGCCCATCGTTCGGGTAACTGACGCGCATCTGTCTCAGCAGTTCCACGCCGATGAAAGTCTTGCCAAACCCCACCACGTCCCCGATGTTGCAGCAGTCTTTGGCATCGACCATGGCCAGTCCACGGTTCACTGAATCGAGCTGAAAATTCGCCAGTTGGCCGCGCCGGGGCTGGAGGGGCAATTGCGTTGGGCCAACGTCGCTGTAGTACAACTCATACAGAGCCTTGAGTTCGACGAGGTAGGGCGGCGTCTGCGCTATCGGACATGATTCATCCAGTTCATTGACTAGTGCTTCCGCGATGTACTTAGAGTCCTGCCACAGGTTCTCGAACCAGTCGCGCAATGCCTCCATCTGGGCGTCGCCCGTCACGCGCATGTTGAGATCCGTGTTGCCGCTGAATCCGGCGAGGGTCATGTTGGACGATCCGACGACAGCCGCTCCAGTCTCCGTGTGGCCCTCATACCAGGACAGATACGCCTTGGCAGGAAAGTATTGCGATCTATCGAGTTCGTCGTAGACCTGACCCCGGCCAATAGCGGCCGGCGGAACTTTCGTCGGGGCGCCGCCGCATTCACGGCTACGCGCACTCGCCTTCAGGAAAGATCTCCCGCGTGGAATGGAGTTCAGACGGCGGGGGAGCCTGGAACGAGGCGGAACTGGCGGGCCAGCAGCCGGACCTTTCATGGGCGCGGTTTGAATTCGCGTGGGACGCTGAGCCCGGTGAGCACACGATCACGACGCGCGCCACTGACGTCGCGAGCAATACGCAGCCGGATCGAATTCCTTTCAATGAAAAGGGCTATCTGTTCAACCAGCCGTTTCCTCACCCGATACGTGTGGGCCAGGCCGCATGAATGCCCCTGGCCGGCGTATCGCCGGACTGACTTCCGGATTCCATTGCGTGGACCCTTTGTGACTCAGGATGAGAATGTCCGGGCTCCGGGCCGGGGCACGGGATCAAGCAGGGCGCGGAGAGGGGTCAGGGAACAGTGTTGGAGCTATCCGGAGTAAGACAGCCGGGAGGTATTGTTCATCTCCGCAGACAGCGAATTCGTGGGCGTTTACGGAGATCTGCCAGGCTTCTACACTCGCTGCGCATGTCTAGCCGGTGTTCAGCGTCGTCAACATGCTGTCTATGTTCTCCGCCTTCAGGGTTAAGCTTTCCCACTCCTCCCAAAGGGACTGAGTCTCTTCCTTGAGCACGCGGTATTGCTCCCCTGAGGCGGCAATTTGGGCAGGCCCGTCAAACTGGGCGGGGCTTGAGAACATGGCCTCCAACTCCGCCAGGCGAGTCTCGCGGTCAGCCAGGGAGGCGTCGATATTCTTAATTCGCGTCGCGAGTCTGCGCGCCTCTTTGCTTAGCGACCGGCGCTGCTCTTTCCCGACGCCGACCGGCCCAACTGAAAGGCTCTTCAATGAGTCCTGTTCTAACGACTCGTTGTCCGTGCGGTTTCCATTTGAGTTGGGGGTTCCCTGTTCGGTTTCGGTCTGCTTTCGATACAAGTAAGCGTCATAGCCCCCCGGGAAAACGGCAAGCCGGCCGCCGTCTATCTCGACGATTTTGTTGGCAACCTGGTGTATGAGAGTGCGATCGTGGGTGATGAAGCAGATAGTTCCCTGGTAATCGCCAAGGGCGTCCGCGAGAATCTCCCTGGAGACGATGTCCAAGTGATTTGTCGGCTCATCCATGAGAAGCAGGTTGCTTGGCTGGAGCAGTAACTTGGCCAGGGCCACGCGAGCCTTTTCGCCGCCGGACAGCACGGAAATAGGCTTGCGTACATCGTCGCCGCTGAACAAGAAGCCGCCAAGGGTGGCGCGCAGGTTCTGCTCCGACTCCATTGGCGCCGATTTCCGCAGCTCCCCAAGGAGCGTATTTTGCGGGTTGAGGAGTTCAAGAACGTGCTGCGCGTAGTAGGTCGTGACGACGTTATGGCCGGTCTTTCTTTCCCCCTCATCCACCGGGATGACGTTGGCAAGTATCTTCAACATCGTGGTCTTCCCGGCGCCATTCGGTCCGACCAATGCAACGCGGTCGCCCCGGGAGAGTGTCAGGTTCATGCCGTGGTAGACCACGTTATCGCCGTAGGCCTTGCGTACATTGATTAGCGATATCGGCTCGGAACCGCTGCGCGGCGGCGCCGGGAACGAATAACGGACCTTTTTGGTCGCTCTTGGCAACGTGACAGTCTGCACCTTCTCCAGTTGCTTCAGACGGCTTTGCACCTGTCTGGCCTTCGTCGCCTTGGCTCGAAACTGTTCCACAAAGCGCATCTGCTTCTGCATCTCGCGCTCCTGCCTGGCGGAGGCAGTCCGCTTTAGCTGGAGCGAACGCTCGCGCGCCGCAAGGTAATCGTCATAGTTGCCGCGGCGAAGCACGACCTCGTCCGGCTCAATGGCAAGAACCCTGGTTGCTGTCTGGTTCAGAAAAGCGCGGTCGTGAGAGGTTACGAGCACGCCGCCTGTAAAGGAGTCCAGGTACTTCTCAAACCACAGGTTGGCATCAAGGTCAAGGTGGTTGGTGGGCTCATCAAGGAGCAGGAGATTAGGCTTCCTGAACAGAATCCTGGCAAGGCTCGCCCGCATGACCCAGCCGCCGCTGAACTCACTCATGGGCCGAAGAAAGTCGCTCTGCTTGAACCCGAGACCTGAGAGGACCGATTTGGCCTCGTGCTCACGATCCTCTCCTCCGGCGGCTTCCAACGCCATATCAAGCGCGCCGAGGCGATCCAGGAGATTGTTCTCGCGCACATGGTCGCCCCCGGATGACAAGGCCTCCCGTGTGGCGGAGATCTCGCCCACGAGAGCATTCACTTCCGAGTTCGCGTCCAGCATTTCCTGGAGCAGAGGCTTGTGGGAAAAGGACGGAGGCTCTTGCTTGAGGTAGCCCAGAGAGACGTTGCGCCGCCTGGAGACGCTGCCTGTTTCAGGGGCGACGTCGCCTGCCAGGATATCCAGGAGCGTGGTCTTCCCTGAGCCGTTTGGGCCTACCAGCGCAATACGGTCGCCGACGTCAACGTTTAGCGTTAGACCGCTGAACAGGGTCCTGCCTGAGTAGCCTTTACCGATGTCAGATGCAAATAACATATCGTTCTTCTGGAACTATCATACTGTCCACAGGATGCAGCCGCAGGGAACAGGCGTGGGCAACGTTACTGTTTAGTGTGGCTAATATGGGGCGCCTCCTGACAGATGTTTCGCAGGATATTCGTGTAGTCAAAGGAACTGGAAGTGTCCACACGAATGATCGTTGAGGGAATATCCAGCAGCTCCCAAGTCCCAGCTCTAATTCCTCCCAACAGTTCTTCGGAGGGCATCACATGGTGACCCGGGCGCAGTCCGGCAGGGGTAAAGCGAGCAGCTTTGCGTGTCACCAACGTGTCCGGAGGGGCCGAGCAATGTACTTGCACGACCTTTGCCCTGGTTCTAACCGCGATTTCGCCGGCTTGCCCGGAGGACAACTGTCTGCAGAAATTGCTCTCGGTTATAGGCGATGACCCCGCCTGCAACATTCGATCGGCTGTGAGAAATAACAAGCTGATCGCGGCTATTCCAAATTGCCGAGACCAGTCTTGATCGCCAAAGCCCATGGCTTTATAAAGAGCATCCTTAAGGGCATCCTTTTCGATTAAAGGAAGCCGCAGATCCTGGGCTATCCGCCTGGCCATCGTTGTCTTGCCTGCTGCCGGCGGGCCGGAAACGATCAACCACAGAGGGAGTTCATTGGTCATATATGAATCTCAGATCTAAGCCTGGAATTCGTGTTTCCGATGTCATCGCCTCATCTGATTCTACTTTGAGGCGCCGCTGGGCAATGCTGAGTTTGTCTCTTTGGGGCATTCGGAGTTGGGTGGGCGATAGAGGACTTGAACCTCTGGCCTCAGCGATGTCAACGCTGCGCTCTAACCAACTGAGCTAACCGCCCAATAGCAGTTGTCGCCCGCCTTCGCCGCGATGTCTCGGCATCTGGCGGGTGAGAATCATTCTAGTTATGCACCGCAAAGTCGGTCAAATGTCTTTTCCGGTTCGCGATCGTCGTTGAATTGTTGCGGGTGTTGGCCTCCGCATTCCGGCTTAGCGGGTTTTGTGGCAGGTCGCGTTCCGGCGACGAGAGCGTGGAGGTGCTAACCCTGTGGGAGGCAGTGGCGTTGTTGTCTTTGACCGGTCGCAGTGTCGGACCAAACAGAAGCGACCACGCGGGGACGGCAGGGCCAGCGAATTATCGAGGAGGATCACGGAGTGAAGAGGCGGGTATTTCTTATTGTCGGGGCCCTGACGGCGCTCCTGGCGCTGGGCATCGCGGGCGGCGCCGTCATCGCGCAGGAGGCCACAACCAATGACGAGGAGACGACGGCGGACAAGAGCGCCTTCTTCGACGATTTTGTAGCGCGCGTTGCCGAAATCCTCGATGAGGATGAGGACACCGTACGCTCGGCGATTGAGACGGCGCGTGACGAGACGCGGGCGGCCTGGCAGGAGAAGTGGGAAGAGGCCCACCGCGAGAAGCTCGAAGGGCATCTGGACGCCGCAGTCGAGGCCGGCAAGATCACACAGGACGAGGCTGATGAGTACCTGACGTGGCACGACGACAGGCCGGACGGCGTCGCAGTCGGTCGTGGGTTTGGCAAGCATCGAGGAATTGGCCACCACGGCTGGCGTAAATAAGCAGGCACGGAGGGCGTCATAGTCTGACCTGCCACTCCTCCCCGCCTCGCGCTTCGTCCATTTGCGCGAGGCAAGGCAGGCAGGCGACGCCCAAGGGCATGATTGAGAGGGTCGTGGCAGATGCCGCGGCCCTCTCGCTTTTTTTGCGCCGGAGGGTGGGCTGGGGCGAGATGCGCCCGGGTTCCCGCTTTCGCGGGAATGACGGACGGGTTAGAGGGAATGACGGACGGGTTAGGGGGTAGAGGGCTCCGGCGGGATCTCGCCGGGCCGGTAGCCGCTCTGTTCAAAGAGAGTACGCACAGGCAAGCCGATAATTGAGGCGATGCGCGCCTCCGGATGCGTGGTCATATATGACTGCACGATGGCGTGGCCGATGGCGTGGCCGGTCCATACAGGCACACGGTCGCCATCACCGAAGAGGTAGCGGCGGATTTCCAATGGGTCGGTTTCGTTAAGGCGGCTTTCCACGTTTGGCCAGATGGCCTTTTCGATTTCAGGAGGGAGGGCCGACGTCCAATGCGGCAGATGCTCCGGCACGATGCCGCCTGCAAAGACATCCGCAATTCCTTCCGTTACCATCGCGTCAAGAAGTGTATCCGGCTCGTCGTTCTTGACGTAGATCATGCGGCCGCCGGTTAGGCCGCGCGGGAAGAGTCGGTTTCGCACGAGGTGCACGTATTCATGGGCTGTGATGTAGGCCAGCGTCTCCTGCCAGTTGTGCGCGGGCCAGAGGAATAGTAGTGCAACTCCCGAGCCGAGGCTGACGCCGTTCGCGTACTGCATGGCCTGCGTTAGGCCCCGACTTTCGCCGTCACCCATCAGGATGACGACGCGCGACGACAAATCAGGCCTCGGCAGCTCCTGTGAGCACCTGACAAGGGTCTGTTCAACGATGCCGCGCGGCGCGACGGCGTCCGTGGCGTTGACGGCGCGGATAAACGCATTGAGTTCGGGATCGCCCGTCTGGGTCAATGTCCATCGCTCACCGATGTCGATGAAGGCGGGCTGTTCTCCGGCCAGGAGACGGCGCACATACAGCCGCAGCCGCTGCTTGAACAGCTCCAGCGGGGGTTGCTCGACCTGGTTGAGCGCCTGTTCCGCGAAATAGCCCTCCAGCTTATAGGCCGGGACGACCGTCATCTGCCGGGGAAGTCGCCCGCTAGTCATCGCGCATTGTCGACGGGAGTGATGTGAGGTTGCACAGATGCGGCGCTAGCTGAGAGCGCCGGACTCCTCATACCGGCCATATTCCTCGTCGGACATGCCCAGAATGCCCGTCAGCACTTCTCGCGTGTGCATACCGGGCGTGGGAGCGCCCATACGGATGCCGCCGGGCGACTCACTGAAATTCACGGTCATGCCCGGGTGCTCGATGGGGCCGGGCACGTTGTGATTCACCTCAACGACATACCCACGGGAGCGCAGCTGTGGATCCGTATACAGGTCCTCGCCTGTAGCCACCATGCCCGCGGCAATGCCGGCGCGCTGGCACGCATACATGACCTGGTGCGCGGAGCGCGTTAGCGTCCACGCGGATATTTCCGCATCAAGGGCATCGTGGTTGGCCTGCCGATCCGCAAACGTGGCGAAACGAGGGTCATCGGCAAGCTCCGGCCGCTCGATCACGTCGGCCAATGCGTTCCATGATGCATCGTCGTCGTCCGGGCATGAGATGGCGCACCAGCGATCACCGCCGCCGCACTGATAGATGCCCTGCGGCGCGGCGTTCGGATCGCGGTTTCCCCATGCCTCCGCGGACTCCGCGCCGAACTGCGTCTCAAGAAACGCCATGCCGATCATGCTCGCGGCGGCCTGGAATTGCGGAATCTCGATGTACTGCCCCTCTCCGGTGCGGTCACGGTAGTGAAGCGCAGCCATGATAGAGAGTGCAAGGTTGCCTGCCGTGATGAAGTCCGGGTAGGCGTTTCTTCCGCGAGCAGGCCACGCCGCGTCCGGCTGAGCCCACAGATATCCCAGCCCGGTGAATGAGGTCAGGC
This sequence comes from Dehalococcoidia bacterium, assembly GCA_965205915.1. Taxonomy (GTDB): domain Bacteria; phylum Chloroflexota; class Dehalococcoidia; order UBA6926; family UBA6926; genus VXMO01. The sequence continues at coordinate 1,149,930 of OZ242191.1, forward strand.
ACTGTCCGACGGCGGTGAAGTTCCTCATCGGCCCCATCGCGCCGTAGCCGGGGCAGCTGACCATGATGAGGTTCGGGTTGACCTGTCTAAGCACGTCATAGTTGATGCCGAAACGGTCTATCGCGCCGGGCGCGTTGTTCTCCACAACGACATCTGCCTCGGCTGCAAGTCGCTTGAACAATTCCTGCCCCTCCGGCATGTGCAGATCAATCGCGATTGATCGTTTGTTGCGGTTGTTCTCGCCGTAAGCGGCGTTGGTACTGCGCCATGCCGTTGGGTTGTGCTCACGGTCGTGAACGCGCCCGTCCGGGAACTTGGTGGATTCAACCTTGATGACGTCCGCGCCATAGTCGGCGATGAATCGCGTGCCGAACGGTGCAGCCCAAACGCGTTCGAATGCCAGAATCCGTACGCCGTCCAGCGGGAGGCGGGATTCCTGTGCCCCGTTTGAGGCGCCAACGGGAACAGCCACGCGCTCCGAAGTCGCAGCCCCAAGTATTTCATCCTGGTGCTGACCCAGCGTGGGCGCGGGTCGGCGGACGCTCAGGGGGCTGGCGCCGAAACGTGCCGTCCCGCCCGGAATCATATATCTGCCCAGGACGGGATGCTCCATCGGGGAGAAGAATCCGTAGGTCTCCGCGTGCGGGTGCGCAGCAAAATCCGCCGGTGAGTTTGCGGGGGCGACGGTGACGCGCCTCTCCACGCCGCCGCTCAAGTACTCATCGGCCGTCATTTTGCTGATGAATTCCCCGGCCATGGCCGTAATCTCGTCTGCTATACCGTCCCTCGCGCTCAACTCGCGCAGGGCGGGGTCAAGCAGCATCGGGTGGTTGACCCAGTTGGCGAATTCCACCCATTGTCTCGGCGAGGTCAGCGCGAGCTGCACCCACACACCATCAGATGCCTGGAAATACTGGGTAGGGCCGATTCCGCCCTTGCTGCCGCGTCGCGGCATGACCTCGCTCATCGCGGCATAGCGCATGAGATTCATTGTCTTATGCGCGAGCACCTCCGTCATGGAGACATCGAGATGCTGTCCGCGCCCCGTGGTACGCCGGCGCCAGAGGGCGATCAATGTTCCGAACGCGGCATGGATGGAACTCAACTGGAAACCCTGGTAGCGGGGCATGGTGACAGGGGGGCCCTCTGCTTCACCTTCCCCGTAGGCGGAGCCGCCCAACGCGGTGACGGCGATGTCCGCGCCCACAAAGTCGCGGTACGGCCCTGTGCGGCCGTAGGGTGTGATGGAGGTGACGATGATGCCGGGATTTACTGCGGCGAGATCGTCATAGCCCAGACCGCGCGCTTCCATCTCGCCCGGGTGGCCGGATTCCAGCACGACATCTGCGTTCTTGACCAGCTCAAGAAATCGGGCGCGATCAGTCTCCGCGTCGAGATCAAGGGTGATTCCGCGCTTATTCGTATTGAAATGGACGAAGAAGAGGCTGCGGTCAGGGCCCGGCTCGCCATGCGCGAATGGGGCCATACGCCGCGATGGGCTACCGGACGGCGGCTCAATGAGGATGACATCCGCGCCAAGATCGGCAAGGATGCGTCCGCACGGCTGCCCCTCCGGCCCTGTGAGGTCCAGCACGGTCAGTCCGTGGAGTGCGCCCGTTCTGCCGTCTCCGCCTGTCCCATTCGTCATGGCTTCCTCATTTCATGGGCTTGCTTGGTCACGCTCAGGATAGGAGCCGTCCGCTAACAGCGTCAACGTGATTTCTCTGTTCGCGATCGGGGTTTGGTTGGTCTGTGGAGTTGGTTCAACGCGTTCCCGCTTATGGGGCCACTTGGGATTTGGTTGGCCTGTGGAGTTGGTCCGCCGCGTTCCGGCTTATGGGGCCGCTTGGGATTTGGAGCACGGTATTAAACTGTGGGTATGGAACACATTAAAGGTCTCATCCGTTCAGCTGTAGTCACCTCCGCCGCGAGCCTCGGCGCAGCAATTGTCGTCATTATGCTCGTAGACTGAGGGTATGAAACCGACACGAGCTTTCCTGCGCGGCTTGGTCGTAACGTCCGCCGCAAGCCTTGGCGCCGCCGCCATCATTATCCTGGCCGGCTGCAACATCGGCGGCGTTGAAGAGGAAACCATCCAGGTCACGTACGAGGCTGACCCGGTCTCCGATGCGTTCCCGACCGCAACCCCGCGTGATGCGACGGAAACGCCGCAGAGTTCAGTCGAGACGACATCAACCGCGCCATCGGGGCCAACATCGGCGCCTCGCGTGTTGGAACGCGACTTGAACGTCGTGACGCTGCTGGGCAAGGACGGGATCCCCGCGATACGCTCGCCGGAGCTTGTGAACGCGGCGGACGCGGAGGCGTGGATGAACGCGGATGAGCCGATCATCGGCGTGGAAATCGATGGTGACGCCCGCGCGTATCCGACGGCGATGCTCAGTCGCCATGAAATCGTCAATGACACTGTAGGAGGCGCGCCACTAGCGGTCACGTGGTGACCACTCTGCTACACGGCCATCGTGTATGGCCGAGAGGTGGACGGGGAACTGCTGACGTTTGGCGTGTCCGGCAAGCTCATCCTGAATAATCTGGTCATGTTCGATGACCAGACGGATTCCGAGTGGAGCCAGGCCTACGGCATTGCCATCTCAGGCCCGCATGAGGGCGCAAGCCTGGAGCTTGTAGCATCGCGGCTGATGTCATGGGAGGCGTGGAAGGGTCTGTACCCGGATACGCAGGTGCTGGATAAGCGCGGCCTGTACCGGGTGGATAACTACGAAACCTATTACACGGGCTCGCAACTCGGGGTGCTGGGACGAAAGGTCCGCGATAACAGGCTGGGCGTGAAGGATTTTGTGCTCGGCGTCGAGATCGGGACGGCAAAGCGCGCCTATGCCTACAACGATCTGGCTGAGACGCCGATTGTGAACGATTCGCTCGGCGGCCTGGAAGTGGTTGTTATCCATGAGCCGGATGCGGGGTTTGCAGCGGCGTGGAGTCGGGTACTCGATGACGCGGCGTATGAGATTGCCCTCGGCCCGTTCGGCATGAACGCGCCGGATATCCTGACGTTTGAGAGCGCAAACGCGGCGCAGCTACGATCCGCGCCCGCGACATCGGGGACGGTGATGCGGGATCGGGAGACGGGGACGGTGTGGAGCGCGGGCACCGGCGAGGCAATCTCAGGCCCGCTAGAAGGCGCGAAGCTGGTTCAGATTCCGACAACGCCCTCATTCTGGTTCGCATGGGTAGATTTGTTCCCGGACACGAGCGTGTGGGGGGAGTAGGGGGCTGGCTACGTCTTCAGCCTTACGTGGAAGACGGTAGCGCCGCCACGAGGCTTAGTCTGACGGAGTTCAAACAGATCTTCGTTACTCTTGATAAGTTGCGAAAGTTGTTTGTGGCCGTAAGTGCGGGGATCGAACGCGGGGTCAATTTTCCTTAGGTAGTTACCGACAGCTCCCAAGTGGGACCAACCATCTTCCTGTACGGTTTCCTCTATTGCCCGAGTAACCATCACAGCCCATGCAGGAGCCTCTTCCGTATCGATTTGATCGGTCTCTTTGGCTTTAGACCTGTTCTGCGGGCCCAGGTTCTCCACATACACAAACACCTCGCAGGCTTTGACAAACGCCTCAGGCGTCTGGAACCTGCCCATGCCCATCACAAAGAGTCCTTTCTCACGTATACGAGTGGCCAATCGGGTGTAATCGCTATCGCTGGAGACGATGCAGAATCCTTGAACAGTGCCGCTATGCAAGATGTCCATGGCGTCGATGATTAGTGCGCTGTCGGTGGCATTCTTGCCGGTTGTATATCGGAATTGCTGCATAGGCTGGAGGGCATGAGTGTGAAGAACGTTCTTCCAGCCGGACATGTTTTGCTCAGTCCAGTCACCATAAATGCGGCGGGTTGTTACCTGGCCGTACTTGGCAGCTTCAGCCAAAACATGCTCGATCAGTTTTGGCTGGGCGTTATCGCCGTCAATCAGCATTGCGATGGCGCGGGATTCGGTGGTCATGGCTGATATTCTACCGTATTTGGCGCTGCTTACGCCGTGATGGATTCCCGTGTCAAGCACGGGAATGACGGGGTTGGGGGGCAGGGAGGATGGATTCCGGCTTTCGCCGGAATGAGGGGGCGGGGGGTGCCACCTCTCACCGTCGCGCTTGCTACAATGGCGACGTTGGTTTCGGAGAGTGTACGGGGATTGGGGTAGGAGGGTTTCAAGATGACCGCAACGCAGGTTCAGGAGAAGTTTGTCACCGTCAATGGGGTGAAGCTCCGCTATTTCGATTACGGGACTGAGGGCAAGATGCCGATGGTGTGCCTGCATGGACACACGGGGCAGGCCCATATCTGGGATGAGTTTGCGGAGGCGATGGCGCCCAATTTCCACGTCGTCACCATCGATCAGCGCGGCCACGGTGGCAGTGAACATGCCTCAACCGGCTACATGCGCGATCGATTCGTTGAGGATCTGGATGAGCTGGTCGTGGCGCTGGGGTTTGATCGGTTCGTGCTGGTCGGCCTCTCGATGGGCGGCTGGCATTCTCTGCTCTACACGGGCGAGAAGCACCCTGAGAAGGTGGAGCGCATCGTCATCGTCGACATCGGGCCGGAATCGAGCGAGAGGGCGCAGCAGGAGTGGGGCAATCGCCCGCCGACGCCCATGTCGTTTGCCAGTGTCGATGAGGCTGTCGCGTCGGCGCGTTCCGGCAACCCCTGGGCATCGGATGAGCGGCTTCGCAAGGACACTGAGGACAAGCTGAAGCAGACGTCGGACGGCGCATGGACGTGGAAGGCGGACGAGGCCCTATACAACGTCCCGCTCGCGGACGGCACGGATGAGACGCTGATCAACCGCTACTGGAAGGCGCTGGAGACCATCGAGCAACCAATCCTCGAGGTGCGCGGGCTGGAGAGCCCCCTGCTCGATGACAAACTCAAGGACAAGATGATTGCGACGGCTAAAAACCTGTCATGGGTGGATGTGCCGGAGGCGGGCCACGTCGTAACGGTGGACAAGCCACAGGAGTTCATCGCCGTGACGCGGGAGTTTTTGGGGGTGTAGGCAAGCCACGTCATTGCCGACTTGATCGGGAATTCAGAGGAGAAGGCCGCCCCGCAGGAGTGGCTATAATATCGACATGGGACATGTGCATGTAAGGACGGAAATCGCCAACGTCGATGGCACTCGCTCGACAGAAGTCGAAGCCATGGTGGACACCGGCGCGACGTACACATTTCTCCCCGGCGCGATGCTGCGGGAGTTGGGGGTTGAGCCGACGCGCACGTCTGAATTTCAGCTGGCGAGCGGGGAGACCGTTCAGTACGCGCGAGGAGAGGCGGTCGTTCGCATAAACGGCTTTGCCCAGACCACGCCGGTCATATTTGGTGACGACGCTGCGGCGCCACTCATCGGTGTGTTCACCCTGGAACAACTGGAACTCGCCGTTGACCCTGTCGCCGGCGCCCTGATTCCCGCGAAGCTAAGGCTGTGACGGGGGGGCCGCGCTACACCGAATCGTCTGTTGTAGTGGGCTGTTCGGGTCTCCTTTCGTTTCTTGTCGATTGGGTCTTGGGGGAACGCATCGCTGTCGGTTCCTGGCTGCTGGTCGATCTGGGCGGGCGGCGGCGCGTTTGTAGAGATCGCGTTCCGGGGCGGCCGACCTCCCAGTTGGTCTGCCGCGGTCCGGCTCTCCGTGCCAGGTGCGCGTACAGGGGACGCCTGACGCTGAGCGGGTTCGGCTGCGCCAGCAGTTGCCGTTCGGGGTGGGCACGGGCCGACATTGTGGCATCGGCCATGTACCCGGTCTCCCGCTGGGCGCACAAAGGCGCCGGTCGGGAGATTCGTCCCTCACCCTCGTCACGCTCTTAGGCGCAAGGGGTGGGATCCATGCTCGCACGGTCGCGTTTGCCACGTCGCAACTGTGCGCCATGCGCTCGATGTCATTGCCGCAATGGCATCTGACCCGCGTCGAGCACGGTATCGTCGGACAGCCTCGCCAGGGTCATGGCATGTGATGAGGCCGCTTCACGCTTCCGGCAGCCCACCGTCGCGTCCACCGGGTTGGTGGTTCAGCCGTGGTTCCCTGCCAGGTCACTAGAGGATCTCTTGACAGCGATGCGTTCCCTTGCAGGGAGCGCCCTCCTTATTTGCGCTCCCGGGGATGGTGGTGGCGGCGCGGCTGCTAGCGCGCTGTGCCGCCGGGGGTATTTCTGAACTTCGCGTTCTACCCTGAGCAGCCGATACACGTCGATCTTCGCGTTCCGGACTGTAGGGTAGTTGTCGCTTGGGGTGACTATAGGACAGGTGTTTTGCTTGGGTCAAGGCGGGGTGGCAAAAAAGGGCTGTCGCCGTATCAAGGACAGGGCGAGCTTTTTGCGGGAAAGATGGGGGGGTGAAAGGGCCGGCCTGACCCCTACAGGTGATACGGGCCGGCGGCCGGCATTAGTTGTTTGTGGACGGGATCGACGATTAGTTCGAGCCCTTCTAGTGTGTAGGCGCCCAAGAGTGGCTCGCTGTCGTCCGGACCGAAGATGACGAATGTCGGCGCGTTGCCGCCGTTTATTGCTATGCGCGCTTCGCCGACGGGCAACTCATGCACACGTCCATCTGCCATCGCGAATTGTCCCACTCGCACGACGTTGATGCCCAGGTCACGCAACATGTTGCCGGGCAGCATTGAATAGCGGGCTCCCGTGCCCACAAGAGCCTCTACCTCACGGGAATCCTGTCCCGAGAGACTTGCGATGGTTAGTTTTGTGCTGAATAGGACCATGACGCAATTCTACACGGCTTGCCCGCTACCCTACCCTGCCACCTCATCCAGTACTTCTCGCCATTTGGTGGGGGAGAGGCTGCCGTAGCCGCCCCGGTAGGTGATGACTCCGTTGGCGTTGATGACGACCTTTGATGACTGTTGGAGGATGCGGTATTCGAGGACTATATCGGCGTCGAATACCGCCATTTCCCACATGTAGCCGTTTTTCCCTGCAAATTCACGGATCTTGCTCGCACCCTCGGTTGGGTCTTGCTCGACGCCGAGTATGGTCACCCGGCCTTCATAGTCCGGGTAGATGCTTTTGAGAGTCCGTAACTCGAACTGACATGTCGGTCACCAGCTTGCGAAGAAATATAGGACGACGGGCTGGCTGGCCTGTTTGAAGTCCGTTAGGGAGCGGGTGATGCCATCAATGGTCGTCACTTCAAAGTCCGGCGCGGATTGGCCGACGCGGTTGCCGGACTGGGGCGGCGACGGGGTCGGTGTGTTTGTCGGCGGGATGGCGGTTGGCGGAACGGGGGTTAGAGGCACCGTGGTTGGGGTATCCGCCGGTGGCGCTGCTGGTGTGGTGGCCGGATGAGCCAGCCTTGTCGCTACAGCCGTAGGCGTGGCTTCAAGGGTGCCGCTGCCGCTGACTGTTGGATCGATGAGTGTCGCGTCTGAAACAGACGTGGACGTTGGCGTCGGAGGGACAGGCACCGATGTGTTAGTGGGACTTGTCTGAATGGGCGCGACCGTCGTAGGGGTCACTGTATCGCTCGGCGGTGACGGAATGATAACGTCGTCCCCCATGTTTTGGCACGCCGCCACTCCAACCACGACCACTGCGGCGGCAATGGCTAATGCGAATCCTCGCGAGAATCGACGCTGTAGCGGGGCGAGTGACATCTCAGTTGTCCGGCGTGGCAGCTTACGCCGTCACGGCCTCTAGGGCCTCGCGCCATGTGTTGGCGGACGACGAGCCGGGTGTGCCGCGCAGCGTGATGATTCCGTTTCCATCGATTAGAACTTTGGACGGTTGGCGGCTGATGCCAAAGTCGCTCATGACGTCCGCATGATGAATCGCCATATCCCACGTGTAGCCCTGCTGCGCGGCATAGCCATCTATCGTCTCGGCGGACTCGGACGGGTCTACATCAACGGCGATGAAGGCGACATCATCCTGGAAGTCGGGGTACACATCCTTGATGGTCCGCAACTCGGACCGGCAAGACGGTCACCAACTTGCGAAGAAGTAGACGACGACTGGCTGGTTGGCCTGTTTGAAATCGGTAAGGGAGCGTGTGACGCCGGATGTCGTGGTGATGGTGAAGTCCGGCGCGAGGTTGCCGACGCGGTTGCCGAGTTCGGGCGCGGCATCGGTTGGCGTATCGGCGGGCGGCTCCGCAGGCGTGTCTTCCGCCGCCTTCGTGCCACACGCGACGGCGAGCATCATCAGGGCCGCCATGAGCAACGCGCCGATCAGCAATCCGGGCATTGACTGCATTCGTAGGGTCACGATTCCGCCTCCTCCGCCTATGGCTCGCCCCAGCCGCCGCCACCGGGTGTCTCAATGGTAAGCCTGTCGCCAGCATAAACGTCAATGGTGACGCTGGCCGGCAGGGTATTTTCCGTGTCCTCATCCATTCTACGCATCGTGTTTCTTCCGGGCGCGCCGTCACCGCCTCCCGCGAGGCCCCATGCGCCACGAGAACGCCTCTCTGTTAGCAAAGAGACCGTGGCGTCGCCCAGGAACTCCACTGTGCGGATCAGACCATCGCCGCCGCGGAATCGGCCATCGCCGCCGGAGCCGCGACGCACGCCGTACTCAAGCACGCGAAACGGGTACTGGTATTCGAGCGCCTCGATGGGCGTGTTGAGGGTGTTGGTCATGTGGCTGTGGATGGCGGATTCGCCCGGCCCTTCGGGACTCGCGCCAACCCCGCCCGCGAGCGTTTCATAGTAGGCGTATGGCTGGCCGGTGCGGGGATCAGCGCCGCCGATGGTGACGTTGTTCATGGTTCCCTGGCTCGCGGCGGGGATTTTTTGGGGGAGGACGGGAGCGAGCGCGCCAAAGACGACATCGACGATGCGCTGGGATGTTTCCACGTTGCCAGCCGCGACTGCGCGGGGCGGACGCGGATTGACCAGCGAACCCTCCGGCGTGATCACCTCCACCGATGCGAATGAGCCGTGGTTGGCGGGGGCGCGTGGGCCTGCGAGGCATCGGACACAGTACTGGACGGCGGAGACGGTGACAGCCCGCACGGCGTTGATGTTGCTCAGGGGCTGCTCAGGTGATGTGCCGGTGAAATCGACTGTCAGCGCGCCCTTGCCGTCGCTGCTGATGGTGACGGCGATGCGGGGGCGTTCCGCGCCGGGCGTCGGCGGTTCCATGTCGTCGGTGAATGTGAACTGCCCTGCCGGAATCTCGCGGAGGGCGCTGCGTACGAGACGCTCGGCGTAGTCGATCAGGGCCTCGCCGTGCTCCGTAACCGTCTGCCAGCCGTAGCGGGTGATGAGGCCGGTGTATCGACCCTCGCCGATGCGGTTGGCGGCGATCTGCGCGGCAAGATCGCCACGACGTTCATCCGGCGTGCGCACGTTACGCATGAATAGCTCGATAGCCTCTTCATTCAACGCGCCGGCGCGGGCGAGCTTGATGGGCGGGATGATGAACCCTTCCTGGTAAATGGACGTGGAGGCGGGCATTGAGCCGGGGGCCATGCCGCCGACATCGGCGTGGTGGGCGCGGGTTGCGACGAAACCGGCGAGAGCGCCGGGCTGGGCATCAGACACGTCGTCAGGAATGAATACGGGTGAGATGAGGGTCAAGTCAGGAAGATGTGTGCCGCCCAAGTAGGGATCATTGAGGGCGATGAGGTCGCCGGGCTCGAATGAATCGAACCGGTCGATGGCGGCTCGAACGGAGGCGGGCATCGCGCCGAGATGCACGGGGATGTGCTCTGCCTGCGCCAGAATGCGGCCTGCCGCGTCGAACACGGCGCACGAGTAATCGCGGCGCTCCTTGATGTTGGGCGACCACGCCGTGCGCCCCAGCACCGCGCCCATCTCTTCCGCTATGGAGGCAAAGAGCCGCCGGAAAACCTCCAGGGAGATTGCGTCCACGCTCATGGCGATCGCTCCAGGATCAGGTTGAGGTGGGAGTCGACTCGCGCCGACCACGATGGCGGCAGGAATGTCGTTGAGTCTGTCTGCGCAAGGACGGCGGGGCCATTGATCCGGTTGTTAGGCAACAGCGCCTCACGGTCATAGAGGGGAGCCTCGGCCTCGCCGGTGTCGGTAACGAGGGTTGTGTTGCCGAGGAGGGCGTGTGAGGCATCAGGGCCGCCGCCTGACTCTGTTGCGGGCAGTTGGGGACGTGGGACGGGGATGGTGGCGCGGAGGCGGAGGGTGACAAGCTCAGTAGCCCAGTCCGAATGGCTGTGGTCAAAGCGGCGTTGGTGGGCGGCGTGAAAGCGGTCTTCAAGAGTTTGGCCGTCATCCGACTCAAGCGGGATCGCAAGTTCGTAGCCTTGCCCTCGATAGCGAATATCTGCCGAAGCGGAAAATATCGCCGGGGTGGCGGATAGCCCGGCCGACTCAAGGTCTGCTCGGGCGTCCTGCTCAATGTCACCCAACAGGCGGTCAAGCTCCGGCTCCGTTGTGTCTGACAGGTCGCGCATGACGGTGCGGGAGTAGTCGCGCGTGATATCGACGTTCAACATTCCCCACGCGGAGAGCGCGCCGGGGAGTCGCGGGATGAGGACGGTGCGAATGCCGAGCCCGTCCGCGAGTTCGCAGGCGTGGAGCGGGCCTGCGCCGCCGAACGCAACGAGGGTGAAATCACGGGGATCATGGCCGCGCTCCAGCGAGACGACGCGGAGCGCCTGCTCCATGTTCGCGTTGGCGACACGGGCGATGCCGAGCGCCGCTTGTTCAGGAGTTATGTCGAGTTGTTCAGCAATGCCGCCCAACGCAGCCAGCGCCGCCCCGCCGTCCAGCGAGAGTCTTCCTGCAAGCGGCCTGTCCGCCGGCAGCCGGCCAAGCACGATATTGGCATCCGTGACGGTTGGTCCGCCGCCACGACCATATGCGGCCGGCCCCGGGTCTGCGCCGGCGGACTGCGGCCCGACTGTCAGCGCGCCGCCCGCATCGACCGCCGCGAGTGAGCCGCCGCCTGCGCCAACCGTGTGAATATCGACGATAGGAACCCTGATCGGGTAGCCGCCGATGCTGCCCTCCGATGTCCGTTGAATCTCCGCGTCGCAGAGCGAGACGTCAGTAGATGTGCCGCCCATGTCCAGGGTGATGATCCTGTCGAATCCCGCCGCCTGCGCCACTTTGAAAGCGCCGACGACGCCCCCTGCAGGCCCGCTCAACAACGTCTGCACGGGGAAATCGCGCGCCTGATCAATGGTCATGCTGCCGCCGGTGGATGACATGATTCGGACGGCGGACGACACGGCCTCATTAATGCGGCTCAGATAGGCGCGCATGACGGGTGAAACATAGGCGTTGAGGACGGTGGTGGTCGTTCGCTCAAACTCGCGGAACTCGGGCGCAACATCGCTTGAGAGTGAGATTGGGATGTTTGCAGGCAACCGACGCCGCAATGTTTCCGCGATGCGCCGCTCATGCTCGGGCCGCAGGAAGGAAAAGAGTAAGACGACGGCTACGGATTCCGCGTCCGTGGCGATGATTGCCTCGGCAAGCGCGTCAAGCTCACCGTTGTCAGGCGCGCGCAGCACATCGCCCTCAGCCGTTACACGCTCATCCACCTCGAAACGCAACTCGCGCGGAACAAGGGGCGTGGGGCGAGTGACGTTCAGGCTGTACAGTTCGTTGCGCGCCTGCCTGCCGATCTCGATGACGTCCGCCATGCCACGCGTTGTGACAAGGGCTGTCCGCGCTCCACGTAGCTCCAGGACGGCGTTCGTGCCGACGGTGCAACCGTGCACGATATCGGCGTCAGTCACGCCATCGCTTATCTCACGGACGCCGCGCAGGAAGGACTGGGCGGGATCGGCAGGCGTGGAGGGCGCCTTGATCATGCGGACTGAGCCGTCCGCGCCGACGTGTATCAGGTCAGTGAATGTGCCGCCGGTGTCGATGCCGATCATGGGCGGGCCTCGTCGCTAGGAGGGCGGAGGCTGCAATCCGATGGGAGTCTCGTGGCCCTGGTGCCATTCATCCTCCCCGGGCTCCACGAGGAGCGGCGCTTCCTGTTCGACGTTCCCATCCACGACGGCCTGCACGAGAAAGAGGCCGTCATTCTCGGCCTGAATGCCGATGCTCATGAAGAACTGGTGGCCCTGTATGGGCAGCAGGTTGGCCATGATGGGCTCGCTGCGGACGATCTCCATGCCGTTCGGATCCAGAACGCGCAGTATCAGTTCATGCGAGCCCTCGCCGTGCAGGCGGCAATAGATGGAGAACTGGAACGCCATCGGAAACTGTTGGGAGCCGACGGTGTCAAAGATGCCGATGACATGCGCTCGCCCACGCTCATCGCGGAATGAGTCCTGTCCCAGCAGCAGGGCTGTGACGCGGACGGCGGAAGATTCGGTCATGGGCAGGACGTATTCCGGTCAGCAGCCATCAGGACTCGCGGCGGCCGGGGCACCACGCGTTGTGCTCGGCCATAACGTCGTCCCAACTCTCAAAGCCGACATGCAGTTGAAGCAAGTGACCGCATTTCTCGCAGTCCTTGTGGTCGAATGTCTCGAACGGATCAACGTCCGCGCCCATCATCGCCTGCGAGGCCAGCTCTACCAGGGACGACAGCCGCTCCACGGTTAGGTCGAGAATGCCCTGGAACGAGTCAGGCGGCTTGGGCGACTGAATCGTATCCAGTGAGAATCGTCCGCAGAGAACGAGGTGATCATGGGCAAGGCGCGGGAGTGTTGTGCCCGCGATTGCGACTCCCTGCGCGGCCCGCGACTCCATCGGTGTTTCGATCGCGAGTTCACGGGCAACGGAGTTGACCAGTGTGACATAGAGTGCCGTGCGCAACGCCGCAGCATCAAGACCGGTGGGAAGGTACGCCGAGGCCACATCGCCGGACAAAGGCGCGTCTCCCGCTCCTATCGCCTCGTAGAGCGCCGTGCCGACCTCCGTCAGGGCCTCCGCTTCCAGCGGCTCGATTGCGGAAACGAGGCTCATGTCGGCGGCGGACATCTGGGCAAGCTCGCCCAGGAACTGCTGGAAATACAGTCGCGCGGCGGGGGTTGGTCCCAGCAGGGACGAACGCGACGATGACGTCATGCAATGAACTCCATAGGGGTTTCAGCTATAGGCAGAGTGGTCGTTTTCAGTGTAGCACTACGGCTAGCGTGAGCTTAGTTGTGAGGTCTGGGCGCATTGAGTCTGCCCGGCCCTGTTTCGGGCAGGAACATGGCCGCGAAGAACATGGTGAAGGAAAAGACGGCGATGCTCCCGATGCCCAGGATAAAGCTGCCGGTTCCATCAATGATGTATCCGGCTACGATGGGCGCGACAAAGCTTGATGCGTTGCCTGTCGTGAGAATCGCGGCCCAGATTGCGCCGGCGCGCTCGGGGGACGACCCGCGCAGCTCAATCGGCACTGTGAATAGCGTCGGCTCATACACCCATTGCAGGAAACCGGCGGTCGCCACCGCCATAAAGAGAACGATTCCGACCGGCGCGTATAGGGTTGTCATCCCCGCTGCGCCAATGAGTAGCCCTGACCATATGAGGATCGGCCGTCTGCGCCCCGTAACTGTCGCAATGAGGCCGCCGAGAATGTTGGCGGGTATACCGGCGAAGGCGAACACGGCGGCCAGGATTCCCGCCGCCTGCAGGCTGAGTCCCCGCACGTCTTCAAAGAACGTCGGCAGAAAGGTGCTGAGTGTGTTGAATTGTGCCCACGGGCCAACGACCGCAAGGGCAAGGAGCCACGTCTCACGCCGCCGCAGCACCGATACAATCGCGGCCATTGTCACAGGCTCCGCGCCGATCACTCTTTCGACCCGTCGTTCTCGCCACAAGACGAGCCAGAGAACCGCGCCGGCAAGGGTAATAAGCCCCTCAATGCCGATGGCCCACCGCCAACCAACCGCGCCTGCGAATATTGGTCCAAGATAAAGGGCCGCGCCCAAGCCGACTGTCAGTGTGGCAAGTGATATGGCATTGACGATGGGCACCTCTCGCACCGGCGCCCATCGCATGATGATGCCGGCGGTAAGCGGCGTGAGCACGGATGCGCCGAGTCCCTGCACGAGGCGCAGACCGATGAGCGCCCAGAAACCGCCGACGAACGGCGTCAGCGCCGCGCAGCCCATGAGCGCCCAGCCGATGCCGTAGACTGCGCGAGTGTTCCACCGTGAGACTATGATGGCGGCAGGAAGGCTGCCAGCCATGAACACTAAGGTGATGCTCGTGACCACAAATGCGCCGCCCGAATGTGAAAGGTTGTATTCATCCGTGATCAGCGGCAGCAGGGACGCGGGGGCGAGAAACGAGACACCCAGCGTGAAGTTCATGAGAACGACGAGGGCGTAAATGACGAATCGATATGGGGGAGCCGCGCGGGACGCGCCCTCAGAGACGTTGGAGTCAACCATTAGTGCAACTATAGCGTGGCGATGGTTTGGGCGGACGATGCCCTGCTGGCGCGAGGGAGGTCGCTGAGATGCAGCCGGGCTCTTGGGTATTCGCGACTATCGTTATCGTCGCGGTTTTTGTTGTCATCCTCACCGGCTATCTGCACATCGTGCTGCTCATCGGGCTGCCGATCCTGTTCACCATCGGGTTGGTCATCCTGTTTCGTCGCACAAGGCCTGAAATCCCGCCGGCGCCGCTTCCCGCAGGACCTCTGCTTGAACCCGCCGAGCTGGAGGGTCGCATCGACCGGATGGCCATGGAGGACGTTGAGATCGAGGGCTCGGTCTCAGGCCTGGGGGGCAATCCGAAATTCAACTCCGTTCTCGTGATTATTATCAGCGGAATCCGCTACCGGCTCAATCCTGCCCCGCTGCGGCGCGGCGGTTACGACTGGATGCAGGAGGGCATGTGGGTTAAGGCGACGTTTGATCGCCAGACGCGGGTCATATATGAGATACAGCAGGCCAGCGGCCCGCGGGCGTATGGGGATGGGTAGGATGACGGACGTTGACCGCCCTGACATTTCAGCCTTCGCCGGAATGACGAGCGCGTACGCCGGACTCCATCGGGCGGGGCTCAGGCGGGGCTAAACAGCGTGCATATGTTCGCATTCTTCCCTGCAAACGTCTACACTATGCACAGACTAGAGGAGCAGTACGGCTTCAAGTACCGCGTGCGGGGGTAAAGGGTAGAAGTGTTGCTGAAGCACGGCATGAAGAAGATTATTTACTTGGATCAGAACTGGCTGAGTGATTTAACCAAGGCTCATCTTGCTGAGGACACTCGTGTCGACAAGGCATACTACGGCGAGCTATTCGAAGCTCTTGAGCGCGCAATAACAGAGGGCAAGATTGTCTGTCCAACAGCTTCGTTCCATGAGAGCGAAAGCAATCTAAGTGCAAAGCAGAACACAGATTTCAGAAGCATGGATGGTTTTCTCAGTCGAGGATTTTCGTTCAATCCTAGTCATGAGATCTGTCATGCTCAAATCATGGAGGCGGCATTGTCATTTGCCCGTGAATCAATACCCGTCCGACCTTGGTGGGCAATCCCATTCAACCACGATCCGGATTTTCCTGAGACTTCTTTACCAAGATCCAATGGAGGAATAGAAGTGTTCCTGACGCTACAGAAGCTAGTTGAAGAAGATCGGCGAATCAGGGAAAAGGTTAGTACACCCATGTACGCGCAGTACAAAGAATCTCGGGCTAGTTATATGAGCTACAAAGATGAAGTGACGGCTAGCAGGATTCAGATCCTTCAGGAACACTACTACGCCATTGAAGATGCTGAAGCGCTCCTAAAACAAGCGTACCCCGTGTGGGACCCCATCCGAGCAATGAATTTTCAGGAACAGCGCCTACGACTGATTGAAGTCGGAAAACTCTGTGATAAGGCTGGAGGAATTGGGACGTTTCTGGCGTCCAATGAATTCTTGAATGCGCCTTTCCTCTCCGTTCGCGCCAAGTTAATGGCTTCGGACATCGTCTTCGCGCCAGAACGGAGACCTGAAAACTCATTGTTGGCAGACTTCGACATAGCCGCGACCGTTGTGCCGTACGCGGACGTGTTCTTGACAGAGAACTATCTGGCCGAACTACTGCGCAAGACCAAAGTCGCCGAAGATTACGGATGCCGTGTCTTCACGATGCGGCAGAAAGAAGAGGTACTCCAATACTTGGCGGGGCTGTGATATCCACACGCACGGTGAACGAAGTGCTGGGCTTGTCAGATTCTTGGCCGGAGTGATTAGGCATTAGCCGAAATCGGCCTAAATCCCTCGCATCGTGGATAGTCCGAGCAGCCCCAGAATGGCTCTATACGATGGTGCGGCAGTTGTTTCCTCATCAACCTCCCGCAATCTGGGCAATATGGCGCATCATCCGTTTCTATCACCAAGTTTCCCCGCAGGAAATCCATACCTTGCTTGGCGCTTGATCCTAACTCAGCAAGTTCGGCTGGCGAAAACAAATAGATATCCGCTCGCACCGCAAAACGCTGGGCCCTATCCGCGAAACCACTAGTTGTCGCACATGCCGCTCGATGTGCCTTTTGGGCTGTCCTTACTCGTGCGAGTTCGCGCAGGATGCCGGTACTAACACGATTTTGTTGTGCCTTGCATTGGACAACCATAGTTTCTCCATCTCCTTCAACACGTACGTCCACTCCTTCGTCACCAGACTCTTTGGTCACCACCACGTCAAACCCTAAGTTGGCAAAGAGTTTCCCGACCGCAATCTCAAATTCGCGCCCGCGACCAACTAGCGATTGCCAATAGATTTCAGAATCCTGTAAATCATCCATATCTCTGGGAATCTGCAAGACTTCTTCCCAAAGCCGGCTGACTTGGATTCTTGTCAAATCTAGTTCAGTTTTTCCGATCTCCCTACCTTGTCTAGCTGTTTGCGCTGGCACTTCCATGCGATGGCGAACTTCATCGACTGCTACACCCAATTCTTCAAGGCCGTGTTCTTCCACGTTACGCAATACGGCCTCAGCCTCGTGTAGCTTGCTCTTCAATCTGATGTCATTGGGGACAAGTTCAAGTTGCGCCTTAAGTTCGGCAACCCGCTGCTCCGCCATCCGACTAAGCGTTGCAATCCTACTTCTCCGAGTGTCCGGAGCGGGTAGTAAGGAACGATCCGTTGTCAGGTCGGTAGGGAGTGAGTTTTGACCTGGTGTCGTCATCATTGGCTCCGTTTGCTGGAAAAAGATTATACACTCCCGCGCTCCACCCGTCCTACCGGCATCCCTTCCCCTGTCATTCCGAGCGGAGCGAGGAATCTAAAGCGGTGACGGACGAGACAGGGTGGAATTGCAGGGGAGTTCCTAGATTCCTCACTGCGCTGCGCTCCGTTCGGAATGACAACCGGAGGGGGCTCCTACCGAATCAACCGCGCTTTCATGCGCGCGACGGCCAGGTAGTAGAAGCCGATGCCGAGCACGGTCAGATACAGCAGGGAGTACACGGACGTCATAGATAGGTTCCCTGTGACGAGTTCACGCACGACTGCAACGTATGGTGTTAGGGGAATTATCCAAGCCACCTCCCGCACGATGTCCGGGTATCTTTCCAGCGGGAAGAACACGCCGCCGAAGAAGTACATCGGCATGACACCCATCGTGATCGCGTAGTTGAAGGTCCAGAACGATGGCGCGTGGGCGGTGACCAGCAACGCCATCGAGGAGAACAGGATGCCGCCCAGGAACGCCAGCGGTGGAATGAAAATGGCGAGCGGCGAGTCGACAAATCCCATCAGCGACAGGACGAAAAGGATGACGGTGGCGCTGAATAGGGAGCGCGTCGCGCCCCATAAGACCTCGCCGGTGATGACGTCTTCGATGGATAAGGGCGTGGAGATCATCGCCTCGTACAGGCCGCGAATCGCCATGCGGGTGTAGGAGCCGTAGGTACATTCAAAGAATGCGGCAAACAGTGAGTAGCCGCCGATGATGCCGGGGCCGATGAATTGAACATAGCTCGTGTCGCCGCTGAGCGTGACATATGCCCCAAGTCCCAAGCCCATCGCGCCCAGCACGACGAGCGGCTCCACGAACAGCGGCCCTACCTCCGCCAACGCGAACTTCTTGAACACTGTGAAGTTGCGGCGCCAGACGCGGAAACCAAAGGGGACTCTCTCAGGCGTGAGGATCATGGTTTTATTCCTCCAGCCCTCGACCCGTCAGCCGCAGGAAGACGTCCTCAAGGTTGGCAGGGCGGGAATAGGCGCGGGCATCCTGGAGAGGTTGCGCGCTGAGGTCGATGCCATCAAGGCCAAACGCGTGTACGGAGTCCGATGTCCGCTCAATCTCCGCGCCCGTGTCGAGTAGAAATTCGGCGACATTCTCAAGGGCGGCAGGGTCAAGAGACTGCGCCTCGATGACGGTCTCGCCCGCTGTGCGCAGGATCAGTTCGGCGGGAGACCCCTCCCCAAGGATGCGGCCCTCGTGCATCACGATCAGGCGGTCGCACAGCGTTGCCGCCTCGTCCATGTAGTGTGTCGTGAGAAGCATGGTGACACCTTGTTCTTTGAGGCGACGCAGGGTGCGCCAGACCAGGTGGCGCGCCTGCGGGTCCAATCCTGTCGTCGGTTCATCCAGCACGAGGAGGGACGGCTCATTGATGAGGCCGCGCGCGATGAGCAGGCGGCGCTTCATGCCGCCGGAGAGTTCATCAACCTTGGAGCCGGCGCGATCCGCCAGCTGAAACAGCTCCAGGGCGTTCATTGCGCGGGCGCGCGCTTCCGGTCCGCTGATGCCGAAATAGCCGGCGTAGAGGCGAAGGTTGTCGATGACGGTCAGCTCATCGTCCAGGTTGTCGCCCTGCGGCACGATGCCAATGGTGGACTTGATGGCACGCGCCTGGGTTTGGACGGGCAGGCCGTTTACGAGCAGGGTTCCCGAGGTGACGGGCGAGACGCAGGCAATCATGCGCATTGTGCTGGTCTTGCCCGCGCCGTTGGGGCCGAGAAAGCCAAAGCACTCGCCCGGCCGCACCTCGAAATCGATGCCGCGAACGGCGACAAGATCGCCGTACTCCTTGACGAGCCTCTGGGCGACGACGGGCTTGACGGCGCTATCC
Source organism: Dehalococcoidia bacterium (assembly GCA_965205915.1). Taxonomy (GTDB): domain Bacteria; phylum Chloroflexota; class Dehalococcoidia; order UBA6926; family UBA6926; genus VXMO01. The sequence goes on from OZ242191.1 coordinate 1,168,869, forward strand.
GCGCCGGAGCCGTCCACCCCTACGTGTGAAACACTGTCTATCTGAGCCATGCCACCAAAAGCGTAGCACGGCGGCTAGGCGGTCTCGTTCTTGTCTTGGGTAGCGGCGGTGTCTTCACCAACGCCGTACGCGGATTCACGGACTTCAACCTCAATGTACTCAGGGAGTGCGTCCTGGTTCGGACTAACGCCCGGTAGCTCCTCAAACCGCCGCGCCTGGCGCATGACGTTTCGGTCGAATGAACCGATTGAGTCATTGAATGACTGTGCGGCACGGCGCAGCTGTTCACCGGCTTTCTTGTAGTGACCCATAAACGTTTGGAGGCGGTTGTGCATCTCCACGCCCGCTTTGCGAATCTCCTCGGCATTCTCCGCGAGTCGTTGCCGTTCCCAGCCGTTCGCGACGGCCCACAACAGTGCAATAAGGGAGCTCGGAGTTGCTATTGCAACGCGCTTGCTCATCGCATACTCGACAAGATCGTTGCGCGCCCGTAGCGCGGCCGCAAGGAATTGATCCCCCGGCACAAACATCACGACGAAGTCGAGTGAGCCGCTAACCTTTGTTCCGTAGTCTCTTTTGGCCAGGTCATCTACCTTGGAGCGCATGGCGCCGGCGTGGCGGACCAGCGCCATGTTGGCTACGGATTCGTCATTCGCTTCCTGCGCTTCAAGGTATGCCGCCGTGCTCGCCTTTGAATCTATGACAATTGCGCGATTGTCCGGCAGATGCACAGTTACGTCCGGCCTCCCGCTGCCGTCGTCGACTGATTCCTGCTCGCTAAAGTCGCAATAATCCACCATGTTGGCAAGTTCGATGACTTTGCGGAGTTGAATTTCGCCCCACGCACCAATCTGCCGGTTGTCAGTAAGGGCATCTTTCAGGCCTTTTGTCTCCACGGCAACGGCTCGATTCGCCTCCATTAGCAACGCAATGTTTGGATTGAGCCTGGCGTAGTCTCTGGACAGAGGCTCGACCAATTCCTCGAAATGGCGCTTCTGCTCCTCAAGCTCGGCCTTTGCGACCTTGAAGTTCTGCTCCGCCAGCGTAAGGAATTGCTCGTTGTTGGCCTGTAGCGCTTGTCCTGCTGAAGCCTGAAAGACGGTCTTGAGTTCCGTCTTCGCCGTCTCTAGCAGCGCCTCAGTGTCCTGGGCTCTCTCAAGCTGCCCTTGCAGGAGCGCGACATCCGTATTTCTCTTGCCCTCCCGCCATGAATAAACAATGATGCCGACTACAATGCCGCCAATTACAGCGCCAATCGCCCCAATTCCCAACCCGATGATGTCCATTGCTGAGTGCGCCCCGTTTCCGTCCGCCACTGCGACGTGCCCACGTTTAGGCACGTCACTAGTTTGGCACACGCGTTCGCTCGTTGCCAGAGATACCGGGGGGTTGCGTGGTGAAGCAGTGGGGCTAATTGAGGTCGTCGGCTGAGGGGCCCTGACGTCCGTCCAGTTCGCCGCGGTCGTGGGCGCGGACGAGGGCTTCAAACTCCGGGGGATCCTCCTCGTCGTCGGAGGTGTTACGGGCGGGCGGGCCGCCGAGGCCGCTGTCCACGAGCTCATGGTTGCTGCGCACGTACCCGCGAAAGCCCGATGCGCCGGAAGACATGAATGAGGGACGACCGTGCTGGGAGGGGTGCTGATACACCTCGCCGATAATGACCTGCACGCCCTCAGCGGGATGGTCGCGCAGGAACGCGGCTTCGTAGCGATTGCCGGCGTCTATAAGGGTGAGAATTCGCTGGGCAAGTCGTGGATGGACACGACCCACCGGCTCCCCACGGCAGGAATGCAGCAGGAGCCTGTTGCCCTCCCGACTGAGCGTCAGGGCCTCGCCGCTGCTCAGGTGGCCGACGGCGGTGCGGTCGGTTGCGTCGATAAGGGTCGCGATTGTGCTCTTGCCCGTTTCGTTCATCAGCAGGTGGCCTGAATAGACGTGGCGGGCGGGTGAGTCAGGGCCGGCTACGGTGCTCTGAGTACCATATGTTGCAGCGGCTTCGCTGACGGCAGTAACAGGTTCGGATGGGCTCGCGCCGTTTGCCTGTTCGGATGAGGCGGGCTTGGTAACGGCTTCCGCGCGCTCGAGACGGTCGCGGTTGCGGTGGGCAATGGTGTTTGCGGGATCGATCCTCAGAGCGACCTCGATGACATCCCGCGTCTCAGTGAGTTCGCCGAGTTCAAGCAGCGCCTTGGCCAGCCGGTTCAGCGCCTCGATGTTGTTTGGCCCCAGCCGGAGAACGGCCACGTTGGCATCGACGGCTTGCCGCCAGTCTTGATTGAGGGCGAATGCGACCGCTGCCTCGGTCTGTGTCTTGATTTCACGGGTCTGTGAACGTTCGTCAACTCGTGTCGCTGTCATGGCCGATGACCTGCTTTCCGCGTTCCGATGCTCCTGCGCAATTCGCCGTACAGAGCGCGGGCGCCCGCAGACAGGACACAACGAACGGCAAGCGGCTACGCAGGATGCTCAAATCGAGCCTACTGCGCGCGTCGCACTGCCTCGCCGGACTGCCTTAACAGACGCCTGACGACGCATCGACGCGGATAGCCGCCGAGTCGCTGTCCCTGCCGCCTCCCCGCGCTGACCGAGCGGCAGTTTCTCGAACTCAGTCCAAAACCTATTGTCTACCAGGTGTCAAGGGGAAGGGGAGGGGGGGCGGGCTTTGGCGCGTATAATCAGGCGTGTAGCACGGAATGAATGATATTCATCGTTGTTTGGAGGATAGGTGCTTTGCAAGTATATCCGTGGAAACCGATTGAGCCTTTGAGCGACAAAGAAAGAGGCTTGAAATCGGAGGAGATCGAATCGCTCCGGGAGGCGTGGCGTGATGCTCGATCACGACTTCAGGAGTCGGGCCCTGTAAATTTGAAGGAATTCAACGAGAGACTGGTGAGGCGCCTCAGCATAGAAACAGGAATAATCGAACACCTGTATGAACTCGAACTGGGAACGACCGAGACGCTTGTCGCCGAAGGATTTCTGGAAGAACACGTCTCCAACGCTAGTACGAACATAGAACCTGCCCGTCTCATTGATATTCTTCGCGATCACGAGGCAGCAATAACACTTGTGATGGACGGGATTGGGCAACAACGTGACCTTACTCGGGGTTTCATGCACCAAGTCCATGCCGTGCTGACAAGAAATCAGCAAACTTATACTGCTGTAGATCAATTGGGCATGCGCCGCGAAGTGCCACTTGACCGCGGAAAGTTTAAATTGCTTCCGAATAACCCAACACGGCCAGACGGGCTCGTTCACGAATACTGCCCTCCCGTCCAAGTTGACTCCGAGGTGGATCGACTCCTGGACTATCTGCGGAGCTATGAGGATGAAGACCCGATCGTCGTCGCTGCATGGTTCCACCACCGATTCACGCAAATTCACCCGTACCCCGACGGTAACGGTCGCGTTGCTCGTACTCTAACAACCCTTCTCTTGCTGCGAAGCGAGCTATTCCCTTTGGTTATTGACCGAAGCGGGAGAACTGACTACATAAAAGCTCTTGAAAGTGCCGACGGCGGTGATTTGCAACCACTTGTGTCCCTGTTTGTCCGTCTTGAAAAGACGGCCATCCTTCAAGCCCTCAGTATCGACGCCGACAGCGAAGAAAGTTATCAAAGGTCTGTTACTGATGCGATGATTGACGCGCTCTCTGACAGATTTAAGCAGAGGAGCAAGAAGAGACAGGTTGACCTCTCACAAGTGAACGCCAATGCAAGAGACTTTAGAGGAGTTGCGCATACCACCATCGAGAGGACTTTGTTACGCCTCAAGGATGCGCTGACGCCATTGAGTGCAGCAGATGTGGCCCTGTTCGATGGCGGCACCGATGAGGGTAATCCCCACTGGTACAGGTGGCAAATCGTTGATGCTGCCCAAGATGCCAAGTCATTCGCTAATTTTGAAGAGGATCACTATTTCGTAAAAGCAACAATCCGTACCGACCAGTTGCGATTAAGCTTCGTTGTTTCGTGCCACCACGTGGGCCGCGTTCCGTCAGGGATAATGCAGGCCATAGCATTTGCAACCCTCGAATCCGTCAGTAATCCTGACAATGACGAGGGTCCGAGAGAGTCTCACATCCCTTGTTCGTTGGAGCCTTTTGTGTTTTCCCACAGAACTATAGTTGACCAAGCGAGAGAGTTGTTCGACCACTGGCTGGATCAATGCCTTGCCGTTGCCATCAAGGATTTCAGCGAGCGTGTTTGAGGGTTTACTCATCCCGGCCTAGCATGGCTACGTTCTTGGGCATTCCCCGCAGTCTGATCCGTACTATTTCCGCCAGGGTTTGGGGGCCGTGGCGGAGGCGGACGGTGCTCATTTCGCCGTAGCGCCATGTGACGGGGCGTTCGATGACGCGCAGATTCCATCGGCGCGCCAAGTAGAGGATCTCCGCGTCGAAGGCGAATCCGTCAACGCGTTGTCCTGCGAAGAGAATCTCCGCGGCATAATCTCTGAATGCCTTGAATCCGCATTGCGTATCGGCAACGGACAGGCCCAGAACCAGGCGCGTCGCACGGCTCACTACCCGTCCGCCAAGGCGGCGTGAAAGAGGCTCGCCGCTGCGTTTTGCCCCCTCTATCGACCGGGAACCAATCACGATGGGCACCTCGTGCGTGTCTTCGACAAACGGGGCGATGGTCTCCACCGGCACAGCCAGGTCAACGTCCATGAACAGTCGCACTGCGCCTTTCGCCTCCAGCATTCCCCGCTTCACGGCGTGACCTTTGCCCCGATGCGGCAGTGAGAGCAGCCGAACGCGCGGCGACTGTTCTGCAAACTCCCGTGTGATGGACTCCGTGGCGTCCGTGCTGCCGTCGCTGGCGATGATGAGCTCCGCGTCGGGGTAGTGGGCGTCAAGGTAGGCTGTTACCTCGTCGAGGGCGGCGGGCAGTCGTGTCTCCTCGTTGTAGACGGGGACAATGACGGACAGCGATGGCGCGGCCGGTTCAGTCACGGGACGCCTCGCATCGCGCTAGAGAGGTATTTCGTCCGGCGTTTCCAGGCTGAACGCGCGATGCAGGGCGCGGACGGCGTCCTCCACGCTGTCCTGATGAACGACGCAGGTGATGCTGATCTCCGCCGTCGTGATCATCTCGATGTTCACCTGGGCGTCTCGAAGAGCGCGGAACATTGCGCCCGCGTAGCCGGGCGCGTTCGTCAGGCCGGCGCCGACAATGCTGACCTTCGCCAGATATTCGTCCGCCGTTACGTCAGTGGCGCCAAGCTCCGCCTGCATGGCCCGCGTTCGCTCCAGGGTCTCGGTCAATTGGTCGCGGGTCACGGTGAAAGAGAGATCGCTCAGACCGTGCTGCCCCGCGTTCTGGACGATGATATCGACGCTGATGCCGGCGTCGGCGAGCGGGGAGAAGACCTGCGCGGCGATGCCCGGTCTATCCGGCACGCCGAGCAGCGTGACACGCGCGATGCCGGCGTCATGCGCGATGCCGCGAACCTTGTTGCGATTCTCCATCAGTTCTCCTCCGTGAATGCGCGTGCCGGTCGGCTTATCGGTCAGGCTTGAGGCCACAAGGATGGGCACATCGTAGACCCAGCCGAGTTCGACGGCGCGGTTGTGCATGACGCGCGCGCCCTCACTCGCCATTTCCAGCATCTCATCGTAGTTGATGTCCGCCAAGCGTCGCGCGTCAGGCACGATGCGCGGATCGGCGGTGTAGATGCCGTCCACGTCCGTATATATTTCACAGACGGGCGCGCGGAGCTCGGCGGCTAAGGCGACGGCAGTTGTGTCCGAACCGCCACGACCGAGCGTCGTTATCTCCATGTCGTCCGTCGTGCCCTGGAACCCGGCCACGATGACGATGTTGCCGCGGCCGATCTCATCCTGAAGTCGCTTGGGTTCAATCTGCGTGATGCGGGCGCGTGAGAAGTCCGTGTCCGTGCGGATGCCGGCCTGAAAGCCGCTGAGGCTTACTGCGCCAAGTCCCATCTCCCGCAGCGCCATGGCCAACAACGCGCCTGAGATAAGCTCGCCGGTGGACAGCAGCAGGTCCATTTCTCGCGGCGCGGGATTGGTGGAAACGCTGCGGCTGAGTTCGATGAGTTGATTCGTCGTCTGGCCCATGGCGGATACGACAACGACGAGGTCGTCTCCCGCCTCGCGATCCCTTGCGATCCGCGACGCGACGCGCTTGATGTGGTCGGCGGACGCGACGGAACTTCCGCCGTACTTCTGGATCCTGAGCATCGGCGCTACGACTCCGAAACGATGTGAGCGCCGCGCTCAGACGGCGCAAGGATCAGGGCGCGCCCGGGGATGTCCAACGAATGCGCCGCCTCGGTCATCGCCGTCGCGACGGCTGCTGTGTACTGAGGCGAACTCATCGCCAGGATCGTCGGGCCCGCTCCGGAGAGAAAAGCCGTGTACGCGCCTGCCGCTTTTGCCGCGTGGGTAAGTGGGGCCATGCCGGGCACAAGGTCGGCGCGATACGGCTGGTGCAGTCGATCCTCCGTGGCCAGTGCGAGATCGTTCCAATGATGGGTCATAAATGTGCGGATGAGCAGCGCCGTCCTTGCGACATTGAATGAGGCATCGCGCAGGGGAACGTTACGGGGAAGCACGGCACGCGCCTTCGCAGTCGATAGCTCCACATCCGGCACGAACGCGATGCAACTCAGATCGTTCGGGAACTCAAGCTGCCGCGCAACAGGTTGCCCGTCCTCTGAAATGACGGCGACACACGTGCCGCCCATCAGGGCCGGCGCCGCATTGTCCGGATGCCCTTCCAACTGCGTGGCGTCCGCCAACATATCGTCGGTTTCGCGGTCGGCGCCGGCCAGTGTGTTTGCGATGAGCAGGCCGGTGGCGATTGCGGCGGCGCTGCTGCCGAGCCCGCGAGCCAGGGGAATGCCGTTCTGAGCGGTCACGCGCAAGGTGGGCAACTCCACACCGAGGCGGGATGCCCCAAGCGCGGCGGCCCGAATAATAAGGTTCTGGTCGGCTGCGTCGGCCAGCTGATCTGCGCCCTCCCCTTGCATGATGATGGCGTTTTCAGCGGCGGGCTCAACACGGACCTCAAGCCACAAATCAAGCGCCATGCCGACAGCATCAAAGGCAGAGCCAAAGTTAGCCGTCGAGGCAGGGGCGCGAATAGTGAAGGGTGAGAAATCAGTAGTCATGGCAGCACAGGTTAAGTATAGGGGCGAGAACGGTCAACCGCGCGAATCCGGGGCGCCAACCGGGACGCTAGCCCAAGCGAATCTCCGGGTTTCGCCCCGCCACTGCCTCCCACAATCTCTGTGACCGCGCCCTGCCGTCCGGTGACGAGGGATCAATGACAAGCCGGCCGGAGCGCGTGTAGGAGCCGATGGTCTGTAGCTCGGTGCGGCCATTGTCCCAATTCCATGGGCGGCCTCGCGCATCGAGCAGGGTCGCCTCCGCCAAGTGCCTATCAAGCGGCACGGCTATTGGTAGCCGTTGGGAGGCGTTGAGGTCGCCTTTCCAGACCCAAAACTTGTCGAGCGCGCGGACGTGATAGGCGGCGCGGCGGATATGGGCGTTCGCGCCGAATATCGTGAAGTCCCGCCCCCTGGGGAATTCGGTTACGTCCTGGAGCACGTCCGTTACGCGGAAGAATGCGATTAGATAGAAACCCGGCTCGCCATTGAATCTGCCAACACCGTCGTGCGGAACGAGCCGAGCGAGGAATAGCAGGTAGTCGCCGGGGCCGCACGGCTTCAGCCCGGCGCCGCGGCCTGTCCTCTGCGGATCGTCGCCGTAGGTGAACGTGCGGAACTCCGGGTCATCGTGCAAGCGGTCATTCCATCGTGAGACGGGCGCGAAGTCTGCGAGGGTTTTGTCCTGATCGTTGTATGCCTCCAGCTTGGGGTACGCGGGCAGCGTTGGCGACCATAGCCGCCGCTCCTCCGGGATGGGCAGGAACTCAAACGTCCCGTCAGGAAAGATAGGACTTCGGAGCGCGCCGTGAGAGGCGTTCACGCCGACGTTGACGAGGAAAATGCGGGCGGTGGGATCGACAGAAACCAATCCGGGGACTCCGTTCAGCGTAACTCCGTATTGGAGTCAGAATGGATGCTCAATCGTGCAACAATCACGTATGAATCGTAGCAGTGAACGTGAGAGTCTGGCGCAAGCTGTCAAGGATGCCGCTTCTCAAGCGGGCTTTGACGTGGTCGGCATCGCGTCCGCGGATGTCTTTCGAGAGCGGGGGGCGACGGCCAAAGAGCGCGTTTCTGAGGGCCTGATGGACGGCCTGCCGTGGTTCACGGAGGAACGCGTCGAGCGCGGCATGGATCCGGCAACTATGCTGTCCGGCGCTCGTTCGATTATCTCCCTCGCTCTGAGCCATCACTATGGGGACATCGGGGAGCCGGATGATTCCCTCCCGCGTGGACGCATCGCGAAATATGCGTGGGGTGAGGACTACCACCGCGTCTTTGCTCGCAAGGTTCGCGCTTTCATTGAGACGCTGCCGGAGGCTACAGGTGTCCCGGACATCGGCACGCGCTGGTACACGGACACGGGGCCGATGCTTGACCGCGCCGTTGCGGAACGGGCGGGTGTCGGCTGGTTCGGCAAGAACACGAACATCCTGACGTCGCAGGGATCATGGATGCTGCTGGCGCAGGTCATCACGACGCTTGATATCGTGCCTGACGAGCCACTCAAGAAGACGTGCGGGGCGTGCAACATCTGCGTGGAGGCCTGCCCGACGGGTGCCATCGTCGCGCCGTACGTGCTCGACAACACGAAGTGCATTTCCTATCTGACGATTGAGAATCGAGGGCCAATTCCGCGTGAACTGCGGCCATTGATTGGCGACTGGATATTCGGCTGCGATATATGCCAGGACGTGTGCCCGGTGAATCGCAAGGCGCAGGTTGGAGCGGCGTACAGGGAGCTGACACGAGACGCGGAAAACCGCGCCCGGCCGGAGCTGATAGGGCTTCTGACACTCGACGATGACGGTTTCCGCGAGCGTTTCCGGCAGAGCGCCGTGCTGCGCGCCAAGCCGGAGGGAATGCGCCGTAACGTGTGTGTCGCATTGGGCAACATAGCCGATCCTACGACGGTTACCCCCCTTACGCGCGTCCTGCGAGAGGATTCCTCGCCCATCGTGCGTGGCCATGCGGCGTGGGCGCTGGGTTGTATTGGGACGGAGGAGGCGGTGGCGGCGCTATCGGAGGCGCTTGAGGCGGAGGCGGATACGAGCGTTCAAGAAGAGATTGCGTTGGCAAGCCGCAGCTAGCCATTCAGCCGGCTGCGCCGCCTTGCTTGCGTAACGACACTTGTGTAGTTACAGTTATGTAGGTGCATAGTGAATGAGTTTGTCATTTGGACGTGGGATCCGGGCAAGGATGAGGCGAATCGGCGACGGCATGGGATCAGCCTATCGACGGCGGAGATTATCTTCGACGACCCTTTCCTTGTGAGCGAGGAGGACCCCTATCCGTTCGAAAGCAGATGGAGGACATTCGGTCTAATAGCAGGAGTGCTTACCGTAGTTGTCCATACCTTGCCAGAGCGCGAACCTGAGACCGGATTATTCATTGGACGTCTCATCAGTGCTCGCCGAGCCGACGCACATGAAAGGAGGATATATGAACAAGGATAGGCAACCATTGTCTCGCTTCGTTCGAGAGGAAATGAAGGCCCTTGCACAGATGTCAGATGACGATATTGACTACAGCGACATCCCGGAGACGACGGACTTCTCCGGAGCACGGCGGGGCATGTTCTACAAGTACCGCGTCATCAAGAAGCAGGTAACGCTGCGGCTGGATGCGGGCATCCTGGCATGGTTCAAGGCGCAGTCGGATGACGGTCGCGGCTATCAAACGCGGATCAATGAAGCCCTGCGGGCACACATCCACTACCAGATAGAGAAGGAGCGCGCCAAAGAGCAGGCTCACCTGGACGGCGCAGAGCCCACACCATGATCCAGAGCCGCATCGTGATTGAGCAGGGCGACATCACGCGGCAGCGGGTCGACGCTATCGTGAACGCCGCCAACTCATCGTTGCTCGGCGGAGGCGGCGTGGACGGCGCAATCCACCGCGCCGCCGGCGCTGAATTACTGGATGCCTGCAGGAGCCTCGGCGGATGCCCGACAGGGGAGGCGCGCATCACTGAAGGGTTCAATCTGCCCGCGCGCTGCGTCATTCACGCTGTTGGTCCGGTCTGGGCGGGCGGAGACCGTGGAGAAGATGCCCTGCTTACCAGCGCCTACCATTCGAGCCTTCAACTCGCGGTTGAACACGGAATCACGAGCATCGCATTCCCCGCCATCAGCACCGGCGCCTATGGCTACCCGCTCGAAAACGCCACCCGAATTGCCGTCGACACTATCCTGACGCACCTCTCAACCAACACAACGCCGTACAGAGTAACCTTCGTCTGCTTTGACACCCCAACCACAGCGGTATACCAGCGAATCCTCTCCGAGCTGCTTGGTTAACCAAAAGCGACTTAATGCCAGATCCTCACACTCGCCGGAGTTTAGGATGAACACGCCACAGCCATCATGGCCACCGTCACCATCCGTACAACTCCCCGTTCGGCCTGAAGGACGCGTAGCCGAACCAGAATGCGACGTGGCAGGAGACGCGGGGGACGGAGATGGAGGCCGGGAGCTTGGCGGAAGCAATAGACGACCACAAGTGACTGGCAGGCCCCGGAGTGATTAGCTACACGCCCGGAAGGGGCAGGTTGCCCTCATATAACGGGTGGCGCACCCGTACCGCAGGTTCACCCTCGAGCCTATCGAAGAAAAGAAACCCTTTATCTGTGGTTTCTACAATAGGTACACCGTACCTGATTGCCGTCGCCAAATGCAGTGCATCCCTCGGATTGACCCTCCCTTGGCGATGGTAATTCCTTACGACTCCTTGCGTCACCTCTCCGCCGCGCTCGTCAATAGCGGCTACGATCACGTATTCGCGCCCAAAGAACTCACGTATCCTTTGTTCTGCCCGCTCATCAGTGAAACCGTCAAGATACGCCACTTCTGCTATAGCCAAAGTCGAAACAACAATCTCAAGATTCCCTTGTGTGCCTTGCCCAAGCATTTCCTGCCATGGCCTCCATGTGTTCGTCACGTCCGCCAAGGTAATCGAGGACTTTGTTGGAATCCCAGAGGCGTCTTGGGGATGGCATCTCTAACTTTCCCTGCGCTCCCACGCAGATCGGAATGCTGCCGCAGCCCCCATCTCCCTGATGCCCGCGTCCGGGATCGATCCGAATGCAGCGGTGGGAAGACGGTCGTCGTAGGTTGCATTTTCTATCGAGATGACGTCCGCTATCGCGCGTGGTGTCCCGTTTGCGAAGTAGGAAACGTTGCCGCTAATCATGACTCGCTTGTCTACAAGAGATTTCACCTCGTCGATGTCGTGCCTCGCAAAGCGAAAACGCACAGGAGCGCCACTTACTCTGTCCCACACAGTCCCTAGTGGGCTATGGTGAATATTGATTGCCTCCAGCCGTCCCTGAATCGAACCAAGATTAGAGTAACCCACACGGAGTATTTGCTTGGCATTTTCCACTGTACGCTTAGTTATCTGCGTGACATGCTCTCTGTCTACAGCGACATCATGGGTTGAACGCAAAGGCAAGAGAATGTGCCATTGCGTCCCCCTTCTCCGTTCAGTAAGTCTGTCGTGCCCGCAGATCAAATCCAGTATGGACGACACTCAACCTTATGTTCGCACAACTGAAGAAGATGTCAGTACCGTGAAGTGCGAATCGCCTGCCCTCATCCCCCCGTATACAACTCCCCGTCCGGCCTGAACGAGGCGTAGCCGAACCAGAAGGCTACGTGGCCGGAGACTCGCAACGCGAGTTCACCGCTTGGTCCGCTCAAACCATCGGGCGTCACTCGCCACGCTTGGCCCTGTTCATCGATGAGGCCGCCGTCTGCGGCAAGCGTGTAGGTTCGGTTCTCGCGCAAGAACGCTTGCACACCCCCGCCTGCGTCCGTGACCAGGACGACAGGGACATCGCTAACAGCGTCGTTGATGACGGCCGATTCACCGAGAAGTTCCAGCGGATAGGCCTTGCTTTCGCCGCCGTCCAGCACCGCTACAAACACCTGCGACTTTGGCAGTAGACGTCCGTCATTGGCGCCGGAGCCGTTGGGGAACATCAGGCTGGGGCTGGAGAAGTAGTCAAAGTACGCCGCGCCGGGAGTTCCAGGCTTCTCATAGGGGCGATCATGACCCGTGTTGAGAGAGAGGACCGTGGTGCTTGGATGTTGCCTGTTCCACTCACCCCACGTTGTCAGCATGACGGGGAGGATCGGCAGCTCGATGTTCTCGCCAACCAACTCGCCGACGACGGGTCGGCCTGTGAATTGGTTCCACAGGCTGTTAGTGTCGCTGTCATACATGAGCTTGTTTGAGCGATAGAGTAGCCCCGACGATCCGAACCTGTACGGCTCCTGACCATCGCCCCGCCGCGTGTCGAAGAGGATGCCGGAGCCGCATAGCGTGCAATAGGCTAGCGCAAACGGCTGGCCGCCGACCACATCGTTCGTCATCTCATGCCAGTTCATAATTCGCAGCGGGTATGCGCGGGCCTCTCCGTTGAGGAACACACCGAATACCTGCTCGTCATGGTCCAGATACCGTGCGTTATGCGCCGCGACAACTTCGGGGTTATCGAGCGAGGGGATACCATCGAATGCGGCCACGCCGCCCCACGCAATCTCCTCCAGGCGAATAGCGTGCGGAGCGCCGTTCTCCGGGAAAAACTCCCTGAATCGCGGATCAACGGTGCTTAGCAGCTCTCCCTTCCACCAGAAATACGCAGCGGGCGGTTCGAGCTCAGGATGTGCCTCCAGCCACGTTAGCCATTCGAACCAGTCCGTCCCGATTGTTCTCTGGCCGGTCAAATCCTGGAGCGCATCACCGATATGCCGCCGATATATTGCCCCGTAAGGCGGGATGGCAAGCATGTCGACCAAGAACGCCGCGTTGTTCGGATCAGCAGTCAGCCGGATCTGTTCAAGCCCAGGGGCGATGAACGCATCCAGGCCGGGATCAGCATTTACATCCGGCCGCTCGTACAAGACGAGGTTCAAGGCCTCCATGAGTTCGACTGTGTTGAGTGGCCGCGCCTCGCGTGGCCTGATGGGCGCTCGCGTTGGAACAGCAGTTGACGATGCCACCGCGGACGGCGAGGACACCGAGAATGGCACTTCTCCGGGCGCCTGCCCAGGAGTGGTGGGAATGGGAGTAACACGCTCGCCGCACGCGCCTGCCAGGACGGTGACGGCAATCAGTAGCAGCGCTGCCGATCCGGAAAGGAAACGCGTCATGCCGAGGCCCCCTTGCCTTGACCGTCTTCTCTCTGCGCGGGTATCATCTAGCTTGAAATCCATAGTTGTTTGGCACTCTAAATCCGGCGAGGTCTGCGCGAGTGAATCTTCTCTACACTGTCTATGTGTTCTTCATTGTTGGCCTGGAGGCCAAGCTACGGCTTCTTACCGTCGACGTTAGCCTCCTTGTGGGCACAATGCTTGCTACCATTCTAATCCGACATTACATGTACAGTTCTCTCCAGGCGGGGGCGGATGTCGTTACAGGCTTCCTGATCGGATTCACTGTAGTCGTTTTGTTCAACTCAATCGTGTACATTGGATCGCTGGCCGCTCCGGAAACCGAATCGTAGCCGGGCAACGTTGTCGATCGCACTCTGCTGCGGGAAACGAGACACAGGCACGCGCATCGTAACATCGGACCCCCGGGGGTGAGGCCTTGAACACAGCGGCACGACCGGGCGGCGCAATGTCAGCTCGAGGCGCGACGAATAGTTCCGGCCTGAGTCTCGCTCTCTTCACTGCCCTCTATGAGCTGACCATGGCCCAGGCCTGGTGGCAGAGCGGCAACGCGAAAAACGCCACGTTCAGCCTCTTTATCAGGAGGTTCCCGCCGAATCGGTCTTACTTTGTCCTTGCTGGTGTGCATGACATCCTGGACTACCTGACCGATTTTCGATTCACTGAGGCGGATATCGCCTATCTCGGCTCCCTGGGCCGGTTTGACGGTGGTTTCCTGGAGTTCCTTTCAGGGTTGCGCTTCACCGGTGACGTTCGGGCCATGCGGGAAGGCGACATTTTCTTTGCCGGCGAGCCCGTGATGGAGATCACCGGCCCCGTCATCGAGTGCCAGATACTCGAAAACTATGTGATCAATCGCGTCAGCCTGCAGACGATGCTGGCGACAAAGGCGGCGCGCGCGATGTACGCGGCGCGGGGGCGGCCCGTGACCTACTACGGCTCCCGCCGCGCCCCCGGTATCGATGCCGCCGGACAGATGGCGCGCGTCGGATCCATGACGGGCTTTGCCGGCACGGGGAATGTCCTGGCCGCCGCGCAGCACGGACTCACCCCCATGGGCACGATGGCGCACTCATTCGTCGGCTCGTTTCCCACGGAGCTTGATGCTTTTCGCGCATTTGCCCGCTCATTCCCGGACGCATCCACGTTCCTCATCGATACCTATGACCCCATCGAGGGGGCGCGCAACGCCATCACCGTCGCGCTGGAGATGAAGGACGCCGGGCATCGGCTTGGAGCGGTGCGGCTGGACAGCGGTGATCTGCTGAACCTGTCACGCCGCGTGCGCGCCATGTTGGACGGGGCCGGGCTGCAAGACGTGGATATCGTCGCAAGCGGAGAACTGGACGAGTTCGTGATCGCCGGGTTGCTGGACGCAGGCGCGCCGATAGCCGGCTTTGGGGTCGGAACGCGCATTGGGTCATCGGCTGACGCGCCGTGGACGGACTCGGTGTACAAGCTGGTGGAGTACGCAGGCGAGCCGGTCCTCAAGCTGAGCGTCGGCAAGGAGACGCTTCCGGGCCGCAAGCAGATTTATCGATACGCCGATGCGGACGGCAACTTTGAGCGTGACGTAATCGCCATCGCCGATGAGCCGGAGTCCGAGGGGGCCACGCCGCTCCTGCAGGACGTTATGACAGACGGCGGGACACTGCGTCCTCACCCAACTTTGGCAGAATCGCGGACACTCTTCCGCCAGGGATTCGCTGCCCTGCCGGAAGAGGTCAAGGCACTGACCGGCGCCGCGACGTACCCGGTCGCGCTCTCATCCACCCTGGCGGCGCTACAAACCCGCATGACGGAGGCGGCGCATCCGGGACCGGGGTAGGTAGGCGATCCCGCTAACCTGCCAACGACCAAGACAAGACCTTGCAGCCTTCACATACGTCTGCCTGTCCATCGTGCGGACACGAGAACGAGCACGAGTGGCTCTTCTGTGCCTCATGTGGGACATCACTCCGAGCCATATGTCCGGCCTGCCAACACGGGAATCAATCCGATGCCGCGTTCTGCGTGATGTGCGGTACGCCACTTGGCGAGAGCCCACAGGCGACTGTAGAACCAACCGAGCCCGCAGGCCCGCTTATCCCTGCATATGAACGCGAGGGTGCTGACCTCACTACGCCCAACCCCTCACCACTCAGAAATACTGAACCGACCCCGCGCAATCCTGCGGGTCCTATTGTCCCGGCATATGTGCAGGAAGGCGCTGATCTCACTTCGTCCGAGTCGCAGCACCGAGGCAACAGAGAACCCAACACGCCTCGAGATAGGCACATGCCACTCAATGACCTCGCTCACCAGAGGCAGTTGCCTATTAGTCAGACTTGCCCGCGCTGCCAATTCCGTAACGATGCCATGGCCCAGTTCTGCGTCAACTGCGGCCTGCCGCTCAATGAAAAGGCTGAATTCGGTCCTTCGAGAAATCCAATATTGTTGAGGCTAATGCGTTTGGTTTTGATTTTCGTAGGTTTGGCAGTGGCAATGGCTTCCCTATACTTGCGGTTTTTCACGTCGACTGACGTGCCCGGGCTTACAATTCTGACATTGTTGTTGGTGGGCGCAGTCATAGGATTGGGAAGAATGATTGCTAAACGCGAGCGGAAATCCTAAGTACGGACTAGTGGCAACTGCATTGGGTGCCCTAAAGAGAAACTGACGGCCCCCATGGCCTGGCTTGCGTTTCCGTTTCTGGCCGTTGCGCCTGGCCTGTTCTGGCTCTGGTTCTACACACGACTGGATCGATACCACCCCGCACCACGCCGGCTCATCGCGTGGAGCTTTGTTCTCGGGATGTTCTCGGTCATCCCGGCCGGAATTCTCGAGTTCTTAATCATCCCCGATGGCGCGCTGAACCGAGGCGTTTCAATCGCCGTCATAAGCCTCGTCATGTTGGGCGTTGTGGGGCCGGTGGAGGAGACCTGCAAGTTCCTCGCGGTAAGGCTACGGGCGTATCGTTCCCCCTATTTCGAGGAGCCGATGGACGGTCTCGTCCACGCGGCCGCGGCCAGCCTCGGATTCGCCTCACTGGAGAACCTCTTGTACATCTTGGACTACGGCCCGGAGGTCATGATTATCCGCGCTCCACTATCGACACTCGGCCATCTCATCTTCGGCAGCCTGTGGGGCTATGCGCTGGGCCTGAGGCATGAGGGCGGCGATGCGCGACTCGTCTGGCGCGGACTCGGCCTCGCAGCCCTGTTGCACGGCTTGTTCAATGTGGCAGTCTCCCTACCACTTGGTCTCCTGTGGGGGGCAATAATCGTTCTTGTCGGGGCGACCCGCGCTTACCGCGAGTTCAAGCGTACTCAGAGCGCGTCGCCGTTCCGCTATCGGCGCAACGTCCCGCTGGTCGTCTGCGCTAACTGTGACACTCCCACGCGCGTATCTAACCGTTACTGCAACGCGTGCGGAGTTGGTGTGGCGGTAACAGAGCTCTCGACATTGATCTGTGGGAACTGCCGTCGCGCCGCCCCACCGTCCACGTACTGCGGTGGATGCGGCGACCGGTTGTTGTCTTGAGCGTGGCTCCTTGGGCGTACACTAGATTGGATTGGGAAAGCGCAGGAGTAGTAGATGGGTACGTTCAAGGTAGGGTTTCGGGTAGAGGGTCTCCAGGGTGGGGACGCACGAGAGTTTGTGGGTCTTGTAGACACGGGATCCACGTATTCCGGGGTTCCGGGGTCAAGCCTCCATGAGATGGGAATCGAACCTACTGACGGCGACGATTTTGAGTTGGCGGATGGCCGTGTCATCTGGCAAGACATTGCTGACGCGAGGATTCTTATCGATGGGCGCTCAACGCCAACAAAGATAGTCTATGGTCCGGAAGACATCCAGCCGATTCTGGGCGCCTATGCGCTGGAAGGGCTGCGCCTTGTCGTCGATTCTTTTGGTCGTCGCTTAATTCACGCCAGCCGACTACGGCTCCGCTGACCGCTACCTGATCTGCCCCCGCTCGCCTAGTTATCCAGCGTTCGGATGTGGGCTACTAGCATCCAGCGTTCGGCGGGGGAGAGGAGCAGGGCGAATCGGGGCATGTTGGTCATGCCCTCAAACGCGGCGGGGTTATCAGCCCACGCGGGGGTCGGGAAATCGCCGTTGCCGCGGCTGATGATGCGATAGAGATCACCCGGGGTCCGCGCCTGCGTGTCCTCTTCGGTCAGGTTCTTGGGCACGTTGACGCCTGCGGCCTCGAACGCGAGTGTCACTTGCCGTAGGCCCTCGCCGTCACCGGCATCGCCGTGGCACATGGAGCAATTGCGCTGGAAGAGGAAATTACCGTATTCCAGAATCTCCGGTGTGACCACGATTGGGCTGCCATCGATGGCATTGAGTTCCGTGTCCGGCATCAGGTCGAAGTGCTCCAGCCGTAGGTCGGCGTTCAGCTGTTCTTCCGGCGCGCCGCCGCTGTTGAATGCGACCGTGCCGGGCCTGATGGACATGGAGGGCCCTTCCTGTTTGCGCACCGCCGGCGAGTAGTGCATCTCCTGGAAAAAGTCCACGGGATAGGCGCCCGTCGAGCAACCGGTTAGCGCGATAAGGGCGACAGCGATTACAGCGAGCGTAAGAACGCCCACTCGCCTCGTCGGCCAACTCAACTTGTTTCGTGCTCTCTGCATTGCTGCGCCTGTCTGTCGTTTCGTTGCTTTAGTTCAACCGCTTCTACGCGGGCTCGTTAATGACTTCTTCTGCGCCGCCGCTCTGGAGGGCCTCCTGCGCGTTGCTGATCCTCTCCGCGTCCACCGTGACGAGAAGCCCGATGTAGCCGAGGGTGATGCGCGTGTCGTAGAGCGGGCCTTCACCACCGGGTCGGGGCAAACGACTCTCAAAGATGACGCCGATGACTGTGAAGATCATCGCGAGCAGCAGTGTGAATTCGTACATGATGATCATGCTCGCGGGAATGGCGAGGATGGGCTTACCACCCGTGACCAGCGGGAATGCGGCCTGAGTTGCGAAGACGAAGAGGAACGCGGTAATGAACCCGATGAATGCGCCGAACAGGGAGAACCGGAAGAGCTTGTTCTTCTTGACGTGCTCTCCGAACGCGCCCTCCGGATAGGGGTTGCCCGTCATCACCTCATAGTCATCACTGGTAAAGCCGGCCGCTCTCAGGTTGCGCGCCGCCTCCGCTGCGGTATCCGCATTGCTGTACAAACCGAGAACACTTTGGTTCGCCATTGATTCCGCTCCCACTTGCGCGCCTACCAGGCGCGCGGCTCCTCTGATTCTCGTACGATGGCAGGCACGGTCACTTCGCCGATCTGAATCTCAGACCGGAACACCTGCCCCTCCTTCTGTTCCCACGCCGGCACTAATGGCACCAGCTTGGCAAATAGGATGAGCAGCATCGCCACCATCCCGAATGATGCAAGAACGATGACGCTCTCCGTCAGGCTCGGGACATAGTTCGCCCATAAGAATGTCAGCTCCTGTTTCCGTTCGATGGCCGGGATGATGAGGAAGAACCTCTCCAGCCACATACCGATGTTGACCAGGATCGACGTCCAGAACATTAGTGCGATGTTCCGGCGGACCTTCCGATTCAACCATAACGGTATCGGTATTACGTATGAGGTCAGAATCATGATTATGGTGATGGCGTTGAATGGCCACTGGAACAGGCGGCGTTCCATGACTGCCAGCTCCTGCTCCTCTCTTGAGTAGAAGGAGAAGGCGAAGTCCAGGAAGAAGAAGAACAGCCACGCCGTCGCGATGAAGATAAGCAGCCGGCCGACCGCGTCAAAGTGGTCTTCCCAGATGAAGTTCTCCAGCTTGAAGATCCAGCGCATGAATGCCATGAGCGTCAACACCATGGACACGCCGGAGTGGACCGCTCCAATGACGAAGTACGGCGCGTAGACCGTCACGTGCCACGCAGGCACCACGGACGCCGCGAAGTCCCACGACACGATGCTGTGGACGGAAACGAAGACAGGGAGAATCAGGGCGGACATCAGGATGCCGAAGATGCCCTGCAATTGCCACTGCCGCGGAGTGCCGCGCCAGCCCATGGCCAACATTCCGTAGATAGTACGGCGCATTCCGGTACTCTGATCGCGGATGATCGCGAAGTCCGGGATGAGCGCCGTAAAGACGAAGAGAATGCTGCCTGTCAGATACGTCGTGATGGCGACGGGGTCCCACACCAGCGGGGAGCGCACGTCCGGCCATATGCCGCGCGTGAAATCGTAGGGCAGCAGCCAGTAAATGATGCGCCACGGGCGTCCCGCGTGGATGACGGGGTGAATTAGAGAGGTGACGAGCGCGAAGACCGTCATCACCTCCGCCGCGCGCGTGATTGGCCGTTTCCATTCCGCCTGCGTCAGACGCAGGATGGAGGAGATCATCGTTCCGGCGTGGCTGACACCAATCCAGAACACGAAGTTGACGATGAAGAATCCCCAGAATGCGGGGCGCTGCAATCCTGTGATCCACAGTCCCTGCCAGACTAGAATCGTGATGGCAATGGCGCCTGCCATGACGAGGATGAACGGCGGCAGGAAGGCAAGCACATGCCGCCTCCGCAGTTCAAAGACCGGCCAGAGCAACTCGTCGTTGATCTGGCTGGCCGTCAGGACCGGTCGATCTTGCATTACTCCGTCTCTCCACTAGTCCGGTTTCGCCACAACGTGCACGTGTCCAACACCGAATGGCCTCACCACGCGCAGCAGCAGCGCCTCTCGCGTTTCCCACAGGGACACGAACGGCACCACTCGTGTTGCCAATAGAATCAACAGGGCAACGGCGGAAAGCATCCCGACAAGCACCAGCAATTCGAGTATTCCCGGGTAGCCGACTTGTGGTATCTCCTCCAACTTGTGGCCACCCACCTGATCCACCGCCCAGGTATTTGCATAGATTCGCAGCCTGTCGAAGAAGTTGCCGACGATGATAACGACACCCACGACGGCCGGGCCAAGGATGCTGCGTCGCACCGGGTTCCACATGATCAGCAGGAACGCGCCGATGAATGAGAGTCCAATCGCGCCCACGAACATCCATAACTGGGGACGCGCCAGGAGATTCTCGACTGCGGGATCGCCAAAGGCCAGAAGGGCAATGACTTGCTGCTCATGTGGCAGCCGCCCGTACCAGAACAGGATGAATCCGCTCCAGAAGAAGTAGAACCAGAACAACGTCAGCGCCAGGAGCAGGCGGCCGTATGCCCAGAATTGCTCAAGCTCAAAGTAGCGCCCAAAGCCGCCCCATTTGCGCAGAGCGAATTGCACGACGATAAAGAGGCCAAGACCCATCTGCAGGCCGGTGACGGCGTGGAATGCGGGGAAGATTGGATCCTTCCAACCCGGCACCAGCACCATCGCAAAGTCGGTTGCCAATACCGTGTGCGTCATGGCGTATGCGGAGATATACATCGCGCCCAGGATGCCGAGCGCGGACTTGTGCATCGCCCACTGCCGAGCTGTGCCGATCCAGCCGTATGCCAGCGACCCGGCGATGCCGCGGGAGCGCCCGCTGCCGTGGTCACGCACGGCGGCAAGGTCGGGAAGCGCGGACGTGTAGACGAAAATGAGGCCGATGCCCACGAGCGCGGTCAGCATCAACAGGTCGGGCAACCACGGGCCAAGCTGCCAATCCATCCAGAGGCTTCTGCGGCCCTCAAGGCCCGGGTGCGCGGCCATAATCGGCAGGAAGAATAGAAGCATGACAGGCCCTGCCAGCGCGAAGAGTTCGGCCGCGCGGCTCGTCGGCCTGCGCCACTGCGCGCGGGCAAATCGCAAGCCGATGGAGGCTATCGGGATGCCCATCACGAGGGAGAAGACGTAGAAATACGCGACGGCGTAATAGCTCCACTGCGTGTGGTCGTCGATACCGCCCAACATCATGATGACGGCTGCGATGATGCCAAGCGCCGCGAGTCCGGCGAGGATCCACATCGCCTTGCGCATCGTGGGGCCCGCCACCCGCGCCTTATGGATGAGCTCTTCGGTCAGCTCTTCCTGTGTCGCGGGAGGCCCGGGTGCCTCATGACCATTGTGGGTGCTTTGCATCCTCTCCTCTTTGGTCGATTTTGCTTACGCGTTCGTTACTCTTGTCACGGCTCAGTGGGCCGCCGCGGCCATCTCGTCCGAACCGGCTTTCGACGTCGCCACGCCCTTGAGATAGCGGACGTTGGGCTCTGTGCCGATGGCCTCCTGCAACGTGTACGCGCGGGATTCATCGGCGAACAGCTGCGAGACATGGCTGTTCGGATCGTTCAGGTTGCCGAACGTCAGCGCGTCCGTCGGGCACGCCTGCTCGCATGCCGTCATGAAGTGGTCGGGCGCGCTCGTGCCCGTGCGCTTGGCGATGCGCACGGCGGCGTTGATGCGCTGAATGCAGAAGGTGCATTTCTCCATGATTCCGCGTTCGCGCACTGTGACATCCGGGTTCAGATAGTTGTGGAACGTCTCCGGCCACGTGGGTCGGCGGTAGTTGAAGAACCGCGCATGGTAGGGGCAGTTGTTGGCGCAATAGCGGGTGCCGACGCAGCGGTTGTACACCTGCACGTTGAGGCCGGCGGGGCTGTGATACGTGGCATAAACGGGGCAGACGGGTTCGCACGGGGCGTTGCCGCAGTGCTGGCAGAGGACGGGCAGGAAATGCGCCTTCACGTTGGGGTATTCGCCCTCCCAGTAGCGCTCAATGCGAATCCAGGCGAGGGCGCGCCGCTCTGTGAAATCACGCTCCAGGTTGATAGGCAGGTTGTTCTCCGCGGCGCATGCAATCACGCACGCCTGACAACCCGTGCAGGCGTCTATGTCGATCGCCATGCCCCATTTGTAGTTACCCATTGTCATCGTGGTACTCTCCGTCGCCTTCTCTGATTAGGTGTACTCGAGCTGGATGATGTGTGTTCCCTCAAGCTGTTCCCCTGTGAAGCCGCCCTCCATGCGCGCCATGCGCATACGGCGGCCCAGCGGGCGAATAGTCACCGTTGTCGCGCCCCACGCGAGCGAACCTGTGCCTTCAACCTCGACGTCTCCCAGCACAGTTGCGACGTTGCCATTGGGGTTGTCGCCGTATCGGCCGGAATATGCTCGTCCGCGGCCAAAGGGCACAGAGACGACGTTGGGCGGGATGCCGGGGTGGAAATAGACAGGAACCTCGACCGCGCCGTTCTCGGATTGCAATTCAACGAGATCACCATCTCGCAAGCCGAGCCGCGCCGCTTCGCGACTGTTCACCTCGACCCAGCTGTGCCAGACCATTGACGTCACCGGGTCCGGCGCGGACTGAGTCCAGGGCAGATGCCCGGAACTTCCGTCGCCAACAGTTGAGCTTGCGAAGGGGATGAGGTGATACCGATCGGTGTGTTCGGCAATTCGTTCCGGCATATCGGCCAGCCCGGGGCCGAAGTCGAACAGCGGTCTTTGCCAGAGCGTCACGCCTCGGCCGCCGATGTTCCACCACCCGCCACGCTGCAACACACCGGTCGTGAAAGCCGCTAGCGTCGAGCCTTGTACGGAGCCTCGGCCGGGATTTGCGGCATGCAAATTCGCAAGCGCGTTCAATACGACCTGCTCCATGCTGTCGCCCCGCGTCGCGCGGCTGATGCCGCGTGACTGCATTACGGAGATGAGCACATCCCCAAGCGCGCGTGAGTCATATACAACACGACGTGAACTATCGATGAGGGGCGCGGCAACGGGCTGCTGCACGGTTAGAACCTCGTAACCGGGGCCGGGGTTGGGGACGTCCGTGCCCCAGGATTCCAAATAGTGCTGGTCGGGCAAGACCAGATCGGCCATCGCCGTAGTTTCGTTCGACTCGTACGAGAAACTGACGACGTTACGGGCGCGTCTGAGAGCCTGCCCAAACTTGAGGCTCGCCAACGCATGGACAGGGTTCGCGCCGTCCACGAGGACGAGGTCAATATCGCCCCGATCCAGACGGTCGCGAACGTCACGCCACTCCGAATATGTCGTCGGACTTGGCAAGCCTTGCAACTCAGGCAGTGACGGTTCCTGGTTGAATTGCACCCCGCCGCGCCGCCCGACACTGCCGAGCACGCCATTCAGGATCATCCCTGCCTTTGCGTTGAACAGGCCATTGGGTTGCGCTGCGGCGGAACCGCCAACGAGCACGACGGTCGGGCCGTGCGATGCGAGGTTGCGGGCTATATCTGTGATCATTTGGCCGGTGATGACACCGGGTGTCGCTCCAAGTTGGTCTGCTAAGGCATCAGGGCGGTACGGGGCGAGGGCGACCTCTCCCAGGCCGCCTGTCATCGCGTTCACAGTGGCCTCATCGGCCAGCCCTTCATGGGCCAGAACGTAGGCGATGCTCAGTGCCAGGATGCCCTCACGCCCGGGAGCGATTGGCAGCCACGTGTCTGCATTCGCGGCGGTCATGGAATAGCGTGTGCCGGCGTGGATATGGGTACCCCGGCTCCTGCCCTCACCACGCCGGAAATTACCATAGGCACGGCTGTAGTGTATCGGCGCGAGCCATGACTCCAGGAAATCCGCTCCGATGGAGAGCAAGGAGCCAGCGTTGGCAATATCAAAGAAGGGGAATTGATCCTGTCCGAACACGTCTTTCGCGGCCTGGCGAACAGCGGTGTTCTCCAGTGGCTCCAATTGCAGATGGCGAATTCCGGCGCCCTGAGCGAACTCATGGATGACGGCTCCAAGATGGCCGCGGTTCGGGCGGGTGATGAGCAGCGTCCGGGAGGCGTCCGCGCCGTCCAGCAACGAATTGAGGCGTGAAAGCCCGTTCGCCCATGTGATGCTCTGACCTCCCGCCATGGGGCCGCTGAACCTGTCCGGATGGTAAAGGGACTGCACACCGGCGAGGCAACCGGGGAGGAGGGCTCCACGATTGAGCGGATGATCGGGGTTGCCCTCGATCTTCTTGGCGCGGCCCTCAGCGACGCGGACGAGGATGCCATGACCCTCACCGCAAGAAACACACGCCGTGGCGTACATGTCTTCGAGGCCCTGCGCGAGGTCCTCAGGCAGGTCACGCGGACTCTGCTTGATGATCTCTCGCTCCGGGATGGCGCAACCGGCAAAGAGCACACCGGCCACAGATGTGGCCCCGGCTACCCTCAGAAAGTCCCGCCTTGTCAGATCCATCGTGAGTTTTCCGTCCCGCTCTCTCTTACTTGCTCAAGAGTGACATGTTGAACATGTCGTTGGCGCGCTGTTTTCCTTGTGACACCCGACGCAATCACCCATCTTGAGAATCCGAACCTGCTCAACCTGCCTCATGCTTCCCACATCGCCGTGGCACTCGGAGCAATCAAACCCGGCCGTGATATGCGGCTCATGCCTGAATTGCGTGTGGTCGGGCAGACGGTGCTGTCGAATCCAGTCCAGCGGCTCGCCGGACTCCCACGCCGCCCGCAGAGGCGCGAGGTTCTCACTGCTCGTGCCCACGGTCTTGTGGCAGAACATGCACTGTTCGACAGAGGGCACGGTCGCCGTCCGCGAAGAATCGGCGGCCCGGTGACAGAATTCGCACTCCAGGCCCAGCGTAGTCACATGTTGATTGTGCGGGAACTCCATCTCGTTCTCCGGCACCGGATAGACGGCGCCGAGCGCTGCCGTGCCGCCCGCGAAGGCAACAATCGCAACGACAATCAGGGCAAGTGGTATTGCAATAAGGATTCCGGCAACCCGGATGGGCATAGTCCCTAATCGAGCACGCATCTATTTTCGGCCCGGCCCTAGATCCAGACCTTCGTGTAGATGGTCCGGAGAACTTCGGATTCATTCAGAAAGCCCATGAAGGTGAAGAGCGACACCGCAGTAGCCAGCGCCGCTACCCCATAGAAGACGGGGCGAACACGCTCAACCTGCGGGCCGATATGCCCGGTGGTGGCGAGCGATGGAATGACGGCGTGGGCAACGAGCATGGAAAGCGCCGCCGTGACGACCGCAAGCCAAAGAATCCACAGGTACACCAGAGTGGTTTGCACCTGGTCCCAATCGGCAGACGTCAGCGGCTGCGGATCGATTTCAGTCACGAATCCGGCGCTCCTTTGAGAGGAGAATTGTAGTCATTTCAATAGAAAACGGTACACGCCGTCCAGAGTGGGTGTCAATCCCCTTTTGGGGCGCGGCGAGAACCGCGAATGACGTGCCCTCCATGTAGATGGCGTTTATCGTAACTTGTGCCTTAAATCACACATGGACGCCCATTGGCGTTCCGTCCAGAAGATGCAGACGCCCATGCGCGATGGTCGTGGAGAGCGTCATGCCCAAAACTGCGGACGGCGCGCAGCCTCCACGTACATGCCCAACTGCCTGCCGCCCAGCAAGTGCAGGTGCCCATGGGGCTGGGACTGCATGCCGTCTTCACCGAAATTTGAGAGCACACGGAATCCGCCCGGCGCGTGTTCCTTGCCAAGCTCAACGGCGAGGGCGGAGGCACGTTCCATATCTTCTTTCCAGAACCGCTCCTGTGTCTTGTGCTCTTTAGGGACGATGAGCAATTGAATGGGCAGCCAGCGGAGGTGGTTCACAAAGACAATCAGGTGGTCGTCTTCGTGCCACACCTCGGCCGGCTCACGGCCCGCAATGATTTCACAGAAGATGCAGGGCGCTCGGAAAGGACTGGTCATTGCCCAATTCTAGCCGCGTCCGCGTCGTGACCGCGACTCTGCTAGAGGTTGTGCGATGCCGGGCCGCAACAAATAACTGGGTGTGTCGATGTGGATAACCTGGCTAAAAAACCTGTGGCTTAGGCGCGACGCGACGCGCGGCTCGTCCTGCGCCAGTTCATCAAGAGAGATGTTCATCGTCACCACAGTGGCCAATCGCGCATTGAAACGATAGTTGATGATCTGGAACAGTTTCTCCTGCGCCCACGGCGTCGTTGTATGAGCGCCCAGATCGTCCAGCACGAGCAGCGGCACCGTGCGCACGCCCTCAAACAGTTCGTCATATGACACGTCGCTCTGCGGACCGAATGTGTAGCGCAGGTGGTCGAGGAGGTCAGCCACGACGACGAACAGCATATCCAGCCCATCATCACGGCAGTAGTTGGCGATTGCCGCAGCCAAATGGGTTTTGCCGACGCCATTTTCGCCCATGAAGACTATCCAATCTCCTGGCTGCTGGGCGAAAAACCGCGCCGCCTTTAGCGCCCCCTCCACACTTTGATGCTGAAGGTTCGTCTGCTTGTTATGCCTTAGCGCATCGAAGCTCTCAAATGTCATTTCGCGGAGAAGCGGCAAGTCGAGCGCGTCTGTGGCGCGGAGGCGGCTGCTCACAGCGCCAACCGCGAGCACTGTTGCCAGGCCGGGGTCTGTGAGTCTGCTGAGGAATTGCGGCTCCATCTCCATCAGCGGTCTGCTGAGTGTGACGACTGTCGGCAGGCGCTCGATGAAACGGTGATTGAGAACCTGGAACAGCTTTTCCTGCGCCCATTGAGTAGAGGCATGCGCGCCGAGATCATCGAGAATGAGCATCGGCGCTTCTTTGACCTGCTCAAAGAGCGAGTCGAAGGGGGCGTCTGCCTCCGGAGCGTACGCGGCGCGGAGGTAGTCAAGGAAATCTGGCACGGAGAGGAGCAAGGCGGGGAGGCCTCGGCTGATGACCTCATTGGCGACTGCCGCGGCCAAATGCGTCTTGCCACTGCCGGACGGGCCGTGCAGGACAAGCCAGCCATCCGGCTCGACCGCATATTTCCGCGCTGTCTTAAGGGCCTCCGCATACGTCCCATGCCGGGCAGTCGCCGACGATTGCGCCAGCTCTGCCTCAATAGTCTCAAAGTTGATGTGGGCATACGGCTCAAGCTGCCCGTAACGCTGCAAACGCCCAAACCGTTCGCGCTTGAGGTCTTCGGCGCGGCAAGCGCAGGGAATCAGTTGGCCGAACTCGGGGTCATCAAGCGGCAGCTCACGGCTGACCCACCCCAAGCCGTCGCATACGGGGCAGCGTTCAACGCCCGACGCGGGGTCGTTAGTCGATGTGCCGCCCTGATTGGACGCCTTGTCCTTCTGAGAGTCAGCGCCAGCGGACGATTTGTCCGTACTGTCCCCCACGGTAGCGGTCCTTCGCAGGACCTCGCTGAGTCGTTCCATCTCCCCTACCTCTGTCTTTCCATTTGCGGAGGACTGCGCGGACATACGCCCAACTGCGGGCATTCTGCGCGGCAGCTTCTTTAAAGGCCTCCCGAATCAACTCGGCCGGGAACTCTTGCTCCGCCTCTGAAAGTTCCTCCGCGATCCCTGCCCCCGGTATCGGCCCTATGGTGTCCTCGTACAGCCGGAAAATCTCGCCCGGCTTGGGCGGGGGGGCCTCAGTATCTGTCCGCGTCGGCCCCACCGCCAACGTGGCGTCGCCCGCCCTCACGCGCTCAAAGGCCCGTCGGCCCTCAGAGTCGTTCACAAAATATGCCACGTCACCGTCCGATAGCGATACCTCCAAGAAAATGCTCGATTCCACAGATTCGGACATCACGCGTCGGACGATATCGAGACGATCCTGGCGCGATTCTAGCGAGTAGCCTTCCGCCGATTCCGTTAGCGCGCCAAGTTCCGGCGCGTCGGACAGTTCGACAGCGGTGACAGTCCGAATCGCCCCTTTGCGGTTGCGAATGCGCCGCAAGGCGATGAGAAATATTTTGATCTCCGCGAGATTTGTGAGGCGCGGCAAGATTTCCGCAAAAAATACCTCCGGCACTGGCGTCGCCTGTGTCGGCGTCGGAAACCCTGTGAAATCTTGCAGTTCTTGCATGGCCAGCTAGTACATCCGTTTCTTTTTCGGCAATGATAGAACAATCGTTCCTTTGCGTCAAATTAACGGCATGCATAACTGCAGACCACACGGAAATCGGAAACCCCTGAAAGTCCTCAAGATGGCTCATGGCTACATATCCCGTTTGTTCATCACCCTAGTAGTAGCCATCCGGGCCGGCCCGCGCCGCGCTTCGGAACGTTGTCGTCTGTTCCTCAAAGACCACCTGCATGCGGCCGGTCGGGCCATTGCGGTGTTTGGCGATGATGACGTCCGCGATTCCTCGTGGGTACTCCTGATCCGGGTGCTGGCGTTCCCACTCCTCACCGGTGTAGACCATATCCGCGCGGTAGAGAAACATCACCACGTCCGCATCCTGCTCGATCGCGCCGCTCTCGCGGAGGTCTGAAAGAAGCGGCTCGTGCCGAGGGCGGTTCTCAACGGCGCGAGAGAGCTGTGAGAGGGCCAACACCGGAACAGCAAGGTCACGCGCCAGTGCCTTGAGCGAGCGGGATATCTCGCTGATCTCCTGCACCCGATTACCGGCGAAGTTTGCGCCTGTCATCAACTGCATATAGTCGACAACGATGAGGTCGAGTCCCTCTTCAAGAGAGAGTCGCCTCGCCTTGGATCGAAGCTCCACAATGCCGAGAGTGACTGAGTCATCTATGTACAAGGGAAGAACGGCCAACCGTCCCACGGCGTTCATGATTGCGCCCTCTTCGTAATCGGTCCACATGCGCGTGCGGATACGGGTTGAGTTAATGCCGGACTCGCCGGCCAGGAGGCGTTCCACGACCTGGGCGGAAGCCATTTCAAGGCTGAAGAACGCGACGATTCTGGGCCGACCGTCGGGGTGGGGTACAGATGCCGCTGACTTGGCGACGTTTAAGGCAAAGGCGCTCTTGCCGACGCCCGGCCGCGCCGCAAGGATGAGCAGGTCTGAGGGCTGGAAGCCGCCGCCAAGCTGCCGATCTAGATCCACGAATCCGCTCTCAATGCCGCCGCCCCGGCCGGCAATATTCTCTTCACTCTCTTCTACGTATTTGTCGAGGATGTCTCGAAGTGACTCAAGATCGCGTGAGTTTTGGCCGAGCCGCATGCGGTACAGGAGTTCCTCGGCCTTGCGGAGGGATTCCTCTTCGTCCTCTTCTGCCCGGGTTCCGATATCCGCAATCTGCGCGCCTGCGGCAATCAACTGTCGGTGAATTGAAAGCCGCCGTACGACACGGGCGTAGTTGTCCGCATAGACGGACGTTGGGACGACGGCGATGAGGTGGCTGAGGAACGGCAGGCCGCCAACTTCCTCAAGGCGCTGGTGGCGGCCGAGTTCGTCCGCGACGCTTATCTGACTTATGGGGTCATTGCGGACAAAAAGAGTGAGGCAGGCGTCAAAGATCCACGCGTGCTTCTGTCGAAAGAAATCAGAGGATTGCAGGATGACCTGCACACCGGAGACGGCATCGCCGTCAATCAGCAGTGAGCCGAGGACGGCCTCTTCTGCTTCATCATCATGCGGCGGTAGCTGTTCGGTGTACACGACAAAACACCCCGGCCCCGTCCGCTACGTGTGGCACACATAGGCCCGGACGGGTGTCCGAGCTTATTCCTCTTCGTTTTCCACATTGGTGGTGTCAGTCTCTCCGTCATCGGGCACAACGGAGGCGGTCGTTTCCTCCCCGCTATCCTCCGCTGTTGGCTCTTCCGCGACGGGGGCGTCCCCGACAACCTTGGCTGTCTCAACTGCCTCGGTCGTCTCAGTCATTTCGTCGGTTGCAGCCTCCGCGCCCTCTTCTTGTTCCTCTTCCGGTGTTTCCTCAACAACAGGCGGCGGCTCGGCGCCCTCGGCATAGACAATGATTGTGACGTTGGGAATGACGTCCGGCGCGAGACGCACCGGCGTCTGATGGCGCCCTAGCTCGCGAATGGGCTGCGCGAGGTTGATGGCGCGGCGGTCGATGTCGACGCCCATCGCCTTATTGAGAGCCTCTGCGATCTCCGTAGTGGTCACACTGCCGTACAGGCGGCCGCCAGGGCCGACGCGGACGGCAATGAGCAGGCGCTCTTCAGCAAGCCGCTCACCGACGGTCTCCATCTCCAGATTGAGCTTGGTGCGGCGCACGACTTCAACGCGACGGCGGGAATCGGCTCGGGACAATTCTTGCGGCGTCGCAAGAACGGCAAGTTGCTTGGGGAACAGGTAGTTGCGGGCGAAGCCGTCTTTGACATCACAGACATCCCCGGCGATGCCCAGACCCGGCGCCTCATCGATCAATACAACCTTCATGGCAAGTCCTCTCAGCAATAATAGAACGTGTGTTCCCTCGCGTCAAATTGGCAGTTTTGCCCCAATCGCAGCCCCACCGCAAAGGGACAGTTTAGGGTACTAGCCGCGTGGGGCGGGCGTAAAGGGTCGGCGGGCCGGTTTGCGCGAATTCACGGGCGCTGTGGCGCAAGCGTGGCTACCCCGTTTCCCAAGGGTTGATTACGTCAATATCCCACAGATTGGAATGAGCGGTATTTCGAGTGGCGACGGCGAGACAATTGGCTCGGGCGGTTCCGGCGATGAGGGCATCCACCAAATCGACGCTCCTACCCTCACGCTCTCTAACTATTCGGAAACGAGCGGCCCACTCGGCGCTGGCACGATCAAAGGGCAGGATCCTGTTCTCAAACTGGGCAAAGAGTGTTTCATAGCTTACGTGGAGGTCGTCTCTGCGCCTGCCGCTCGGCATGTGCTCGACTCCGTAGCGCAGTTCATGGATTACCAGCGTGGACAACCGGAGGTCGGCATTCTCAGCAACGAACCGCAGGACTCTGGGGTCTTTCTGCGTGCTGACCAACTCAGAGATGACGTTAGTATCGACAAGGAACGCAGTCATTCTTCTTCGAATTGTAGTCCGCATCGGTCGCGTAATCCCAGAATGGGATCGGTCGATAGCCTCCCCTGTTAGGCAAAGCAACGTCCACGGCATGTTTGGTGAGGTTCTTGAGCATCCATTCATTGATGGGCATTTGCCCGCCCGGGTCTCCCTGGCCGCCCTCTTGCCCGTTGTCTGCGGGCATCACGACGAAGCCGTGGCGCTTGCCGATGCGTTGCGGCCCCTCGGTCTCTGCAAGGCGGAGAATCTCCGACAGGTGGGACTTGGCTTCGGCTACCGTCCAGACGCGGTCATTCTTCGCTTCGGCCATCGTGCCCCCCCCAGCCGCAATGTAGTCCATGTTCGGCGTCCAGTATACGTCGGGGCACAGTGGACGTTTGAATTCAGCTTGGTTCCCACGGATTGACCACGTCTACGTCGAGCAGCTCAAAGTCATCAACGTTGCGCGTGGCGATGGTGAGGCCGTGGGAGCGGGCTGTGCCTGCGATCATTGGATCCGCCCATTTGATTTCCCTGCCTGCGCGCTCGGACGCCGAGCGGAATCTTGCAGCCCAGCGCGCACTCTGTTCGTCAAAGGGCATGATGCGCTCGCCAAACAGTGCAAAGAGGTCATCATAATCCCTCTGAAAGTCGTCACGACGGCGACCGCGCGGCATATTCTCCACGCCGTACAGGACTTCGTAGATGCCCACGGTCGGCACCCAGATGTCCTCCAGATTGTCGGCTAGAAAGCGCAGGACTTTGGGGTCGTTTATCGGTTTGACTGCCTCCGAAATCACATTTGAATCGATTAGAAAGCTAGTCACCAGGTGACGCCTCTTTATCGCCCGAGGCGCTGTTCACTTTCGGCTCAAACTGGCTATAGAACTCTTCGAATGGATCAGGGTCGTATTCAACGTCATCGCGGAGTCCGAGCCGTCTCAACAACCTACTGCGCATGGTTAGGATGTATTCACCGAGAGTCGCTGGCAGAGGCTCGGTATCCTCCAACAGGGTGCCTTTATCGAGCAGTTCGAGGTCGAGCTTTTGCTTTTTCCGTTTGCCGGGCGTCGGTTCGTTGATGGGGCTGTCCTTTTCGTCTGAATCTGCCATCGTGCCCCTCCTATCCGAAATGTGGTCTACATTCGGCGTCCAGTATACGGGGATTGGGGCACGGGGGGCGTGGAGCGGAGGCGTCAGCCGAGCAGCGCGCCTTCCCAGTTGGCAGACACGTCAGCCAGTTGCACATCAATGAGGCCGGTGATTCTCAGGGCGTCGCCGCCAACCGCGCCTATCTCGCGCATTGGCACTCCGCGCTCATTGCACAGGGCACGGAGGGCGTCGATGAAAGCGGGAGCGCCGGAGGCGACAATATGCGCGGGCGCTTCCCCAAATAGCGCGGCGTCAATTCGGGCATCGCCGGGCAGGTCAAGGTCAAGGGTCGCGCCGATACTGCCGATCACGCAAGACTCGGCCACTGCCACGGCCAGGCCGCCCTCTGAGACATCGTGAGCCGACTTGATCAATCCCTGACCGATAGCGTCCCGGACGAGGGCCTGGGTCTTGACCTCAGCTTCAAGATCAATGGTGGGTCGCCCCGCTACAGTGACGTGGATTCTTGAGAGATACTCGCTCCCGCCCAATGCAGAAACGGGTAGCTCCACGCCCGGAGCGCCCAGAAGCACAATGCGGTCTCCCTCGTCGTGGAAGCCTGCCCCGGCTCGCGCGGAGAGGTCATCAAGCACGCCAACCATGCCCACCGTCGGCGTTGGGTCAATGGGCCCCTCGACGGATTCGTTGTAGAGGCTGACGTTTCCGCTGATGACGGGGATGTTGAGAGCGCGGCAGGCATCGGCCATGCCACGAACGGCCTGTTGGAGTTGCCATGCAATCGGAGCGCGTTCCGGATTGCCGAAGTTGAGGCAGTCGGTGATTGCCAGCGGGCGCGCGCCCACACACGAGAGATTGCGCGCTGCTTCAACAACGGCGAGCGCGCCACCCACATACGGAGCCAGGTAGCAGGCGCGGGGATTGACGTCGATGGTTAGGGCGATGCCCTTGTTCGTTCCCTTGATGCGCAGCACGGCGGCGTCTGCCTGGCCGGGCGAGAGGACGGTGTTGTTGCCAACCTGGTGGTCGTATTGGCGGTAGACGGGGCGCTTGCTTGCAAGGGAGGGGGCGGCGAGCATTTGGAGTAGGGTGTCGTTCCAGTCTGATGGTTGTGGGAGATCGGTCAGATCGCGTTCGCGTAGGGCGGCAACTTCCGGATTCTCCGTGCCGGCGAGTTCATAGACGGGGGGATCAGTCAGGCCGGCAATCGGCATGTCGCCAACGATGACGCCGTTGTCACGGATGATGGCGCGGTCGCCGTCCGTGACGACGCCGATCTCGTCGCAGGCCAACTCCCACTTGTCACAGATTGCGCGGGTGGCGGCGACGTTTTCCGGCGGCACGACTAACAGCATCCGCTCCTGCGACTCTGACAGCATGACTTCGTAGGGAGTCATAGCCTCTTCGCGGCGGGGAACTCTCGCCACATCAATGTCTACGCCTGTATTGGCCCGCGCGGCGCATTCAATGACGGCGCTTGTGAGACCGCCCGCGCCGAGGTCCTGCATCCCGACCAGCAGACCCGCGGCTGCGATCTCAAGACACCCCTCAAGAACCAACTTCTCAAGGAACGGGTTGCCCACCTGGACAGCGGGGCGGCGCTCCGCGGACTCCTCGGACAGGTCGACGGAGGCGAAGGTTGCGCCGTGGATGCCGTCGCGGCCGGTGTCTGCGCCGACGAGGAGCATCACGTTGCCCGCGCCGCCGGTGCTCGCGCGGATGATTTCGTCCTCACGAGCGATGCCGACGCACATGGCGTTGACGAGCGGGTTGGCGGAGTAGGAGGGCGCGAATGTCACCTGCCCTGCAACGTCCGGGATGCCGATGCAATTGCCGTACCCGCCGATGCCGGCGACAACACCCTCAAAGAGGTAGCGGTTGCGGGCGCGCTCCTCCAATGGGCCGAAGAAGAGGGCGTTGAGGAGGGCGATGGGCCGCGCGCCCATGCTAAAGATGTCACGAATGATGCCGCCGACGCCCGTCGCCGCGCCCTGGTAGGGCTCAATGGCGGACGGGTGGTTGTGGGACTCCACTTTCATGACGATAGCGAGGCCGTCGCCGATTGACACCGCTCCCGCGTTCTCCTCTCCGGGGCCGATCAGTACCCACGGGGCTTCGCTAGGTAGCTGACGCAGCAGGAGCCGGGAGTGCTTATAACCGCAGTGCTCGCTCCAGAGGATGCCGAACATGCCTAGCTCGACCTCGTTCGGCTCACGATCCATACGGCGAACGATTTCGTCGTATTCGTCATGGGACAGCGAGAGTTCGGCGAGGGTCTCAGCGGAGACTGTCATGACGGCTCAGAGTCCGAGTGAAAATGGCTCATGAAATGAGTCTAGCAGCGTGACAGGGTAAGATTGCCAGTGACCGGTTCGTCACCACGTCGGCGCCGGAGGCCCGCATGATAACGCTGCTCTCAAACCGCATGTACTCGCTGTTTCGCAGACAGGGAGTGATGATAATTGGCGTCCTTGCGCTTCTCCTCGTAGCTGTTGTGGGCGCAGGATGCGATGGGCCGTCGTCGGAAGAGCAACCTGCTGTTACTCCACTGAAAATCGGCCTGCTGCTGAACTTCACCGGCTCGGCGGAAGCGTCAGCAGACCGCCAACGGGCCTTTGATCTCGCATTACGTCACATCAACGAGGGTGGGGGCGTGTTTGGGATGCCTGTGACGGGTGTGGTTGTTGACTCGACGGGGAACCCTGACACGGCTGTTGAGCAGGCACGGCATCTCGTTGAGGTCGAAGGCGCCCACGCCATCGTGGGTCCAAATGCCAGTTCCGCCGCTCTTCCAATCTCGGAGACGATCTCCGCAACGTTGCGTGTTCCAACGGTCAGCTCTTCAGCGACGTCGCCTCAGTTGACCGATGTCGACGACAACGGCTACTTCTTCAGGACGGCTCTCTCGGACGTGGCGCAAGGTCCCGTTCTGGCGGACATTACGAGTCGGCAGAGCTTCGACAACGTGGGGTTGATCTACCAGGATGACGCGTACGGGGCGGGGCTGGCACAGGCTTTTGCAGCCTCATGGGACGGCACGCTGACTTCCGTTCCCGTTGATCCCGGCGAGACAGACCTCGGCACAGCGCTGAACGAGTCTGCTCGTGGTGGCGCGCAAGCCCTGGTCGTCATCGCATTCGAAGGTTTGACCATTGATCTCGTTAGACAGGCCATTGATGGCGGCACGTACAAGGACTTTGTCTTCGCCGATGCCGCCAAGCGTCTGAGCATTGCGCAGGAGATTGGCATCGACAAGGTGGCGGGCATGTACGGAACTGGGAGCGCCCGCGCCCCGCACAACTCCGCGACCGAGGATTGGGACGATTCCTACATCGCCGCGTACGGCGAACTGCCGGTTCTCGCATACGTCAAGGAGACGTACGACGCTACGGTGGCGATCGCGCTGGCGGCACAGGCGGCGGGAAGCGTCGATGGGGAGGCAATTCGCGACCGGTTGCGGGAAATAGCCGAATCGCCGGGCGACCCCATTCCGGGCACTCCTGACGGCATCGCCGATGCGTTGGCGCTGCTAGGTGAGGGAAAGGACATCGATTACAAGGGGACATCGGGTGTCTTGGAGTGGGATGAGCATGGTGACCTGCGCCGCGGTTTTATCGGCGTGTGGCGTTTCACGGAAGACGGGCGCATTGAGGATTTGGAGAGTATTGCGTATGGGGGGTAGGGGGGTCACTCGTTCCAGACACGGCCGATGGCGGCCTCAATCTTCTTCTCGAAGCGTTCGATCAGTTCACGGTTGGAATCCACGATGGCCTGTTCGCGTTCGATCTCCGCGACGATAGCTTGCTGTGTAGTGAGTGGTGGGAGTGGGATTTCGGCACCCCGAACGATTTTGCTGTTGAGGTTATTGACAACTCCTCCCGTTGCAGCGAGGCTAAATTGCTCCGCCACCATGTCTGCGCCAAGAATGTGATACAGAAAATCCCTGTCTACCGATTCTGCGAGATCACGCAATAGAAGCCAACCGTCGTGTATGCAGCCTTCGATTGCCAATATGTAGGGCCTGCCAAAACTCATTGAATTGGACAGAATCAGATCCCCCGGCTTTACTCGTCTTGACAATGCTGCACCTTCAGAGGTGATCCGTTCCTTTGTCTCCGTGATGTACTTTGAACCAACTGCAACATCCCCAATCTTCACCCAGTTGACACCGACAGGGGAATCTGTGACGAATTCTCGAATTGGCCTCGGTGACGCGCCACGTTCTATCACGCAGACCTCTCCCAGCTCCACCACCGGCCACGCCGGATCCACGTCAACGCGCGCCCGCCAGTTGTCCACCACGGCCCGCGCGCCGTCAATCACGCGCTGATAGCCCTCAATCTCTTCGACGATCTCGCGCTGGATTTCAAGAGGGGGGAGGGGGATCTGGATGTTTGCAACAGCTTTTGGATTGGCACGGGAAAGTGATCCACCTACCCCAGTAATAGTCTTCATAAATTGGTCGTGGAAAACATCCGAGGTGATGATGCGCCGGAGAAACTCTGGAACAAATTCATCACTTGCAAAAATTATCCATTCTGTTGAAGCGACTTTGCGATAATCATTGGCGTTTTTCTTAACAATCCATGATCTTCTAATGTGTGGAATGATTCGCGAAAGAAGAACGTCATTGATATAAACCAGCTTTTTGGGTGAACCAATTTCAGAACCCTTAAGAATCTCGGGCTCTCCTTTGTCAAAGGCCGGTATACTCCACAGCTCAAAATTATCTTCTGGTTTTGAACGAGGATCAAACGAAGTAATCTTTTTTCTGTAGAATGTTCCAACTGGAACAAGTGGATAGAAGGACTTTGAAGCCACTACCTCCCGATACCGCTCCATGCTCAGGTTGTACGCATCGTCCGCCGCCAGGCGTTCTTTGGGGACTATGAGTCCCTGCGCGGGGGCGTAGTCGTCCAACGTTTCTCCCTCCCGGAGGCGGCGTAGGAACTCCTGTACGTCGTCCAGGGCTTGAGGGAGGTCATTGTGGGCGATAGGGCGGCGCTGGGCGCCCTTATCGAAGCCATCATTTTCGATCTTGAAAAAGCCAACGTGACTGGAGCGTTTGGCCAGTGCGGGATCGAGGATGAGGATCGAGGTCTTGACGCCGGAGTAGGGGTTGAAAACCCCTGCGGGGAGTGAGACGACTGCCACCAGATAATTCTCCACCAGCATCTTGCGTAATTGGGTGTGCGCCTTCTGGCTCTGGAAGATGACGCCCTCCGGCACGATGAATCCGGCGCGGCCGCCGGGCGTCAAATGCTCCGCCATGTAGTCCGCGAACAGCACCTCGCTGCGCTTGGCCTGAATGGAGAAGCGGTTGTGGGGGCGGATGCCGCCTTTCGGCGACATGAATGGCGGGTTGGCCAGGATGACGTCGGCGCGCTCATTCCAACGATCGTCGCTCGTGAGGGTGTCGTACTCGGCAATGTCGGGTTCACAAAGTCGTGCAGGTACATATTGACGCGTGACAGGCGCACCATGTCCGGGGAGATGTCATAGCCGTGAACGTTGGCGGTCAACGTCTTCTGCTCGTCGGGCGTAAGCAGGCTTGTGCCGTCCGCGTCTGAGTTGGCGGCGAGCACGTGCTTGTAGGCGGAGATGAGGAATCCGGCGGTGCCGCAGGCGGGATCCAGAATCACCTCGTCCTTTTTCGGGTCAACGATGGCGACGATGAAGTCGATAATGTGGCGCGGGGTGCGGAACTGCCCCGCGTCGCCCTGCACGTCGAGAACGGACAGCAGGTACTCATAGGCGTCGCCGAGCCGCTCCGAGTTTTCGTAGGAGAACTCATTGATGATCTTCAGGAACTCGCGGAGCGTTTCCGGATCACGATACGGCAGGAAGGTGTTGCGAAAGATGTCCCGGAACAGCTGCGGGATGCCGGGATTCTCCGGCATTCTGGCGATTGCCTCAGCGTAGAGGTTCAGCGTTTCGTGGCCGCCGAGGCCCGGGCTCATCAGTTTCGCCCAGCCGTAGCGGGTGAATTCGCCTGCCAAGAATGTCCTCTCGCCACCCAGCTCCTCGCTCTGCGCGTCCACGTCGTCCATGAACTTGTACATGAGAGCGATGGTGATCTGCTCCACCTGGCTCTTGGGGTCCGGCACCTTGCCGACCAGGATGTCTCTGGCGGTGTCAATTCGGCGTTTGGTTTCAGCGTCCAGCATGGTTTCTCCTATGCGACGAATTGGTTGAGGGACACATAGTCCTTGATGTATTCCGGCACAAGGCTCCGGTATCTCCGCGGCACGGCGCGGAAGTCCTGGAGCGAGAACCCGGCGTGCGTGGCGAGCAGCGCGAATTGCCGCCCGTCGACAATGTCCCGCATGTGTGGGTCTGTGGCATATGCCTTGAAGTAGTTTTTGATGGCGATGATTGATTGGGCGCGGTCAGGCTTGTAGTCTGCCACAAACTTATTGAACTCATCTTCCAGGAGCTGGTCTTTGGATTTAAAGCTGGGAATGAGGCCAAAGACCTTTTCGAGGATTTCGCGCAGGCTGACGCGGCGGTCTACGTCTGCAGACTTGCGGAGTTTTTCGAGAGTGTAGTACTCCTCCGGTTTGTCAAACACCTCTTTGTTCACGTAATCAATCACCCGATCCCACTGGCCGGCCTCGATGGCCTGTTTGACGTTCTCATCCTCACGCACACTGTCCGCGAAACGGTCAAAGAACATTCTGTCGATCTTCATGCCCCGCAAGCCGACGGCCTCTTCACGAAGCGTGACAAGCGCGTCCGGCCCAAGATGTTGGAAGCCGCCAAGGAGGCGCTGC
Organism: Dehalococcoidia bacterium; assembly: GCA_965205915.1. Taxonomy (GTDB): domain Bacteria; phylum Chloroflexota; class Dehalococcoidia; order UBA6926; family UBA6926; genus VXMO01. The sequence continues at coordinate 1,207,625 of OZ242191.1, forward strand.
ACAACCGTCGCGGGCTCTACGTCGGAGCCGCCCCTATGCGGTTCGGAGCGGGGCAGTTGCAAAACCTCGTCATAGTTGAACTCTGTCTCAAAGTAGTCGCAGTTAGCGAAGAAATCAAAGAGTTTGAAGGTCTCTTTCTCAGGCTGCGCGATGTCCTCAGCGATCCGCGGGTCTGTGAGTTCATCCCGGAAATCGTGTTTGCGGGTGCCGCGCCCCTTGATCTGGATGAAATCGGTGGGGGAGAAGATAGGGCGGAACAGGCCAAGATTCAGAATGTCGGTGCAGTCGTAGCCCGTCGTCATCATGCCGACGGTGACACAGATGCGGGCCTTGGACGTGCGGTATTCCGACATAACGTTGGCGGTTCCCTTGAGGTTGTTATTGGCAAAGTTGATGGCGAATTGCTGCGCGTCCGAAACATGCGACGTTACCTGCACCGCGAAGTCGGACTGATACTTACCAGGAAACAGGACGTCGGCCATTTCGTTGAGGGTCTGCGCAAGCCGCGCAGCGTGGTTCTGGCTGACGGCGAAGAGGATGGACTTGCCGATTTCCCCGCTGACGGGGTCACGCAGCGCATTCTGAAGGAAGGTCTCGCAGAAGAGTCGATTGGTCGCGTCCGAGAAGAATCCCTTCTCAAATTGGCTCTGGCGGTAGGACTCCTCGCGGTCCTCGCCGGTGTCATCCTGAACGGTCACGACGAATCCCTCATTCGCAAGCAGCTGCGTTGTCACGTCCGTCCGGGCGTCCACCACCGTCGGGTTGATCAGGTAGCCGTCATTGACGCCATCAATCAGGGAGTAGCGGAAGGTTGGCTCCCCGCTTTCACACCCGAACGTGCGGTAGGTATCGAGCAGCAGCCTGCGCTCCGCCTCACGCGGATCATGGACGTTGGGGTTTGAGGGGTCTGAGCCGCGCAAGTAGTCGCGCGGGGTGGCGGTGAGGCCGAGTTTGTAGCCGACAAAGTAGTCAAACACGGCGCGGGCATTCCCGCTGATTGAGCGATGAGCTTCGTCAGAAATCACAAGGTCAAAGTCGGTGGGTGAGAAGAGGGACTGGTACTTGTTGTTGAACAACAACGACTGAACTGTGGTGACGACGATCTCCGCAGAGCGCCAGTCGTCGCGCCTTTCCTTGTAGACGACGGTGCGGACGTCTGCTGAGAGGAGGTTGGTAAAGACTTTGCGAGCCTGCTCTTCAAGTTCGAGGCGGTCAACCAGGAACAGCACTCTTGAGGCGTTGCCGGTGCGGAGGAACAGTTTGATGATGGCGGCGGCAGTCAGCGTCTTGCCCGTGCCCGTGGCCATCTCAAACAGGAACCGGTCATTGCCGTCTTTCACGGCGCGCTGCAGGGCGTGGATCGCCCGCAGTTGGTACGGGCGTAGGAAGCGGAGGTTGTTGACGCGTATGAAATTCGGGCGCTCAGTCTCATTTTTCCACGCCGCTTCCGAGGCGTAGTTGGGCCGCTGTGTGAGGACGATGTAATCATCGCCAACCCGCTCGTCAATGAGCCGAACGGGTTCCGGCTGGACTCTGCGATAGCCGTCCACCGATTCCGGGCTGGGAAACACGGTGATGATGTACGGGTTCCCGCGCTCCAGATCCCAGAAGTAGTGGAGGTTGCCGTTGGAGAGTATGATGAATCGACAGTTCTGGGAACGAGCATACTTCCGGGCTTGCTCTTTCCCGACAAGAGGTTGTTTCTCCTCCGATTTGGCCTCCAGGACAATGAACGGGAACCCTCTCTCGTCCAAGAGCAAATAGTCGACGAAACCCTTGCCACTCTTCTCGAAGTCGTCCCCGAGCCCCTCAAGGTCTGACTGTTTGATTGCAACGCCAGCCTCAAGCTGAACGTTCGCGGGGCTGTTTCCTTCCGGAAAGAAGCGCCAGCCCGTGTTCTCCAGCAGTCGGTTGATCTTTATCCGCGCCGTGGCTTCGTTCATGATCACATCTTGGCATCGCGTGGCTTGACTATTGTAGTGCGCCCTACGGCAGCTCCACGAAGTCCTCGTCCCACTCATCGGCCATGGTGATTAGGTCTTTGAGGGGGGTGCCGCCCTGTTCGCTGTCCAAGCTTGGGGGGGCCAGCCGGGTGGGCGGCTGCGCGTCCTCACCAATGGCGAGCATCAGGAGGGAGTCAATCAGATTCTCGCGGGCGTCCCACTTTGCGCCGGGGCGGCGGATGACGACAGCGGGATCGAGGGCGGCTATGACGGCGGCACGGAGCAGGTCTTCCTGCATCCACATGGGCTGCTCGCGAATGTCCGCCTCTTGCGCGTTCCCACAGTCCTCGCAGTGGAACTGGGCGCGATCCCAGTCGGCATCGTAATCGGTCGTTCCGCGGATTGAACCGCATACGCGGCACTCCGCGCCTGCGAATTGCAATGGCTCATCATCGATTTCCGTTGCCGCTCCTGATTCGCGTATTGATTCCACGATCTGCGAGGAGGAACGCAGCGCCAGTCGCAGCACGGAGCGAAACCCCGGCTCCTTGACGAGTTCGGAGGCGCGAACGATCTCCACGTCCGCCGCCCGGGCTGCGTCCTTCAGTTCTTCCACATGCGCGTCGAATAGCGCCTCCCAATGGAGGGCGCGCGACTCATCACAAGATTCCGGATCCGACTGACGGCCGTAGGTCTTGCCGTGGGGGGTCAGGTTGTAGGGGCGGCCCGGCGCGGTGGTGGCATCGTCCGTGGCCCAATCAGGCACGACGAAGACGACGCGCAACGTGGCAGATTGCGAGTGTCTGCGTATCCGCCTAGCGAGCGAGGCAGGATAGGCGAGCAAACGCAGCCGATCCGCCTCCGTCAGCGCGGCCATCGGAATCTCTCCGGCAAGAACAGTGTCCGCCGGTTGTAGCAACTCGCCGATTTCAGACAGGCCGGTCGCGTTGCGGTACAGTCGCGCAGCGGTCACCAACTCTCACGCTCCGTGGCGCGTTGCGCGCAGCCGTAGTCGGCGCGACGAAGTGTGCCACGCGTAATCGGCGCTTGGGGACGCGTCAACGAGATCAGCGTTCGATCGGGAGGCCGACGCCGCTGCCCCACTCCGTCCATGAGCCATCGTAGTTGCGGATGTTCTCGTAGCCAAGCAGCTCCTTGAGGACGAACCACGTATGGGAGGAGCGCTCACCGATGCGGCAATACGCGATGACGTCTTTGTCCGCCGTCACGCCGCGCCCGCCGTAGATCTCGTTGAGTTCATCAGCGGTCTTGAACGTGCTGTCCTCGTTGACGGCCTGCGCCCAGCCGATGTTCACCGCGCCCGGGATGTGGCCGCCGCGCTGCGAGCCTTCCTGCGGCAGGTTTGCGGGGGCGAGTAGCTCACCGCTGAACTCTGCGGGCGAACGAACGTCCACGAGCACCGATGAGCCGAGGGCGGCACTCACCTCGTCGCGCATCGCGCGAATGGAAGTGTCGGGATTCTGCGCCGCATAGGATTGAGCGGCATGGGATGGGACGTCCGTTGTCGTCGGGCGATTCTCCGCCAGCCACTTGGCGCGACCGCCGTTCATCAACTGTACGTTCTCGTGGCCGTAGTACTTCAACTGCCAGTAGGCCCACGCGGCGAACCAGTTGTTGTTGTCGCCGTACAGGATGACGCGCGTGTCATTGCCGATGCCGGACTCGCCCAGCAGCTTCTCAAACTCGCCCTTCTCCACAACGTCCCTCACGACGGATTCCTGGAGCTGGGATTTCCAGTTCCAGCCGACGGCGCCGGGCGCGTGTCCCTGGTCATAGGCTGCCGTATCAACGTCGACCTCAACGAGTCGCACCCCGGGCGCGTCCAGGTTCTGCGCGACCCACTCCGTGTCTACCAATGCGTTCGGATTTGCGTAATCAGCCATTTTTACCCCCACACTCTCTTGCCTCTCACACGAGAAGCCGTACCTGCGCTAGGTTCGCAGCATTGGCGAACTATCGTCAAGTGGTGGCCGGGCAACATTCGAGCAGCCTTCTGCCATATCGGTATCATGGCAGGACAGAGGACATTGGACAGGAGCGAACGAGCCGATGCGTGTCATGGTGCTGATAAAGGCCACCGCCGAGAGCGAGGCGGAAATCATGCCGCCCACTGAACTGCTGGAGGCCATGGGCAAGTACAACCAGGAGTTGGTCGAGGCGGGCGTGATGCTGGGCGGCGAGGGAATCAAGCCGTCTGAGCACGGAAAGCGCGTCGCTCTCGATGGCGTGGAGAACACCGTCACGGATGGCCCTTTCCCCGAAACGAACCAACTCATTGCCGGTTTCTGGATCTGGCAGGTGAAGGACATGGATGAGGCAATCGCGTGGGTAAAGCGCTGTCCGCAGCCGATGCCGGGCATGAGCGAGTTGGAGATTCGCCCTCTCTATGAGATGGAAGACTTCGCCCCCGAAATGACGCCTGAGGAGGCCGCGCAGGAAGAGGAGTTGCGGGAGCGGGTGGGGAACGCCCAATTGGACGCAGGGAATCCCGATCAGGGTGAATCCAGTGAGACCGGGGAAGAACGTCGGAATCGCATCAATGCCATGCGTGAGAGGTTCGGGACAAGCCATCAACTCGGTGCAAAGAAGAGACCCCTGATCACACCCTCGTCCAAGCGGTGGTACCACTACTACGATGTGCCTGTCGACGCGGAAGGGGACGGCGAGCTGAGAGCCCTTTTGGGGGACCGTTTCGAGGAATTCATGCACCCGCAGCCGGGCGAAACCAGGGAACAGCGAACGAAGCGTCTGTTGGCTCTGCGGGATGCGGTGGCTCCGGAAGGTCCGGGCTTCGATCCCGATAACGAGACTCTCTACAAGATGATTCGCGAGGGGCGTGAATGATCATCGTTGACGCGAACATCGTGGCGCGTCTACTGATGCGTGGGCAATACGCGGAACACATTGATAGAGTTCTGGAACGGGACGGGGATTGGCTCGTGCCGGATATCTTTTGGGTCGAGATTCGCAGCGCGTTACTTAGCCACATTCGTGCCGGCGAGTTGAGCTTAGAGCGTGCCCGTGCCCACATTCGGACTGCGCCATTACTCGTCATTCGTCCTCAAGAGTATGGCTACGTAGACCCAGACGATGCCGATGCGCTTCCCGATGCGCTCGACGTTGCCATCGAATACAGTCTATCGGCGTATGACGCCATCTACCTTGCCTTGGTGAGGCGGCTTGAGACGCCGCTGGTGACACTGGATCAACGACTACTGCGGAACGCGCCGGACTTTGCGATTAGTCCACAAGATTTCCTGGAACTATGACCATGCTCCGCACACCCCTCTACGACGCCCACGTTGCGCTTGGCGCGCGCATCGTCGAGTTTGGCGGGTGGGATATGCCGGTCCAGTATTCGAACGGCGTTTTGGCCGAACACGCGGCGGTTCGGCGGCAGGTCGGCATGTTTGATGTCTCCCACATGGGGCGTATTCGCCTGAGCGGGGAGCGCACGGCCACCGCGCTTGATGGCGTCGTCACCAGCAATATCGGCAAGCTGCGGGTTGGGCGCGCTCGCTATGGCCTTATCTGCAACGAGGCGGGCGGCATCCTCGACGATGTTGTCGTCATGCGGCTGGCAGACGACGAGTTCCTGATGGTCTGCAACGCTGCCAGTTGGGATCGAATTCTTGGTTGGGTGACTCAGCACGCCGGCCAGACAAGAGTGACGCCTCAGCGCGACGAAACGTCCATGATTGCCGTGCAAGGACCGGGCGCCGTTGATGCTTTGCAACCTGTTTGCGATCTACCCCTCGCTGAATTGGGTCGATTTGCGTGTCGCGCCGCAAAAATCGCAGGGTCTTCCGCCCTCATTTCACGTACCGGCTATACGGGCGAGGACGGTTTTGAGGTCATCCTTCCATCGGCTGACGTTGGGCGCGTTTGGCGGACGCTGAATGAAGAGCGCGATGTTGCTCCGTGCGGCTTGGCGGCGCGCGATGTTTTGCGTTTGGAGGCCGGCCTGATGCTTTACGGGCAAGATATGGACGACACCGTGACGCCGCTTGAGGCGGGGCTCGATCGCTTTGTCGACCTGGACAAGGAGTTCATCGGGGTTGAGGCGCTGCGCGCGCAATCGGCAAGCGGTGTCGCCAAGCGCATCACCGGACTCACTGTCGATGGCCGTTCAGCCCCGCGCCACGGGTACACGGTCCACACTAACGGCGGGGAATCCGTTATCACCAGCGGCGTGTATTCGCAGGAACTTGGCTACAGCATCGGCCTTGCCTATCTGCCGACGAACTTATCTGAACCCGGAAACACAGTGGATGTGGACATTCGTGGCCGCATCGTCAGCGCAACGACAACCTCGCTGCCGTTCCTACGGGCGCATCGCGGCTAATGACGCCACGCCGGGAATTGCGGCAAATCTGTGGCGACAGCCGCTAGAATAAGTGGGCAATTTGCTGATCCGCCGCTCGGGGAGACGCAATGATGGAGGGACGTAACATGCCATTTGACCCGGCCAATCTGCTATTCAGTCGTGAACATGAGTGGGTGGCGCGTGACGAGGCCGATCCGAACTCCGCCACGATAGGCGTCACAGACTATGCGCAGGGTGAACTCGGCGATGTCGTCTATGTCGACCTACCCGATGAGGGCGCGTCTCTGACGCAATTCCGGACGTTCGGCGAAATTGAGTCCGTCAAGTCGGTGTCCGATCTTTTTTCTCCCATCAGCGGCAGCGTCGCCGAGGTCAACTCCGCGTTAGAGGACAAGCCCGAACTGGTAAACGAGGACCCGTATGGCGAGGGCTGGATGGTGCGCGTCACCATCGGAGATACCCGTGAGCTCCAGAGCCTGCTCTCTCACAACGAATATCAGACCTTCCTCGGGGAGCTTTCCGGCGGTGACTGAACAGCGCAATCCGGCCCCATTCGTTCCTATGACCGCTGCCGATCGGCAGCATATGCTCGGCGTGATTGGCGTCAACGACGTTGATGATCTGTTTGCGGATATTCCCGCTGAGTTCCGCAACCCGCAATTGGATCTGCCTCCGGCGTTGTCCGAGCACGATGTCGTCTCGCATATGGGACACCTGGCTGCCATGAATGTGTCTGCAGACGCGGCCCCATCCTTCCTCGGCGGCGGATATGCGCGTCACTTTGTGCCGAGCGTCGTAGGAGCGATCATATCGCGCGGCGAGTTTCTGACTCCCTACACGCCCTATCAGCCCGAGGCGAGCCAGGGCATTCTACAGGCCCTCTTTGAGTTCCAGACCGTCGTCTGTGAACTGACCGGCATGGACGCATCCAACACCGGGATGTACGACGGCGCGAGCGCGCTGGCAGAGGCGGCGTTGATGGCGTGCCGCCTCACACGTCGGCGCACGGTCGCTGTCCATGAGAGTGTCTCGCCGCTCTATAGGGCCGCGCTTGAGACCTACGTCGGCGCGCAGGAAATCACGGTCATCGACGGGCTGGATGACGCGCCCGATGGCGAGCTTGCCTGCCTGATCATCCAACAACCATCATATGATGGCCTCATAGATGACAACCCCGATGCGCTTGCCGACGCCGTTCACGCTCGCGGCGGGCTGCTCGTTGTGGCAGTGGAGCCAATCTCGTTGGCGCTGATCAGGCCGCCGGGCGAATACGGCGCGGACATCGTTGTTGCGGAAGGTCAACCGCTGGGTATCGCGCTGGGATTCGGCGGGCCGGGCGTGGGATTCTTCGCCTCCCGCAACGAATTTCTGCGTCAGATGCCGGGCCGTATTGTAGGTCGCAGCGTGGACGTCGACGGGCGCGACGCATTCGTGCTCACGTTGCAGACGCGCGAGCAGCACATCCGTCGCGAGAAGGCCACGTCCAATATCTGCACGGCGGAGACGCTCGCCGCCATCGCCGTCGCAGTCCATACCGCTGCTCTCGGCCCGCAAGGGCTGCGGGAGGTGGCATTCAACTGCTATCAGGCCACCCATGATGCGGCGAGACGGATAAGCAGGCTGCCAGGTTTTTCCGTTCACGGCGGCGATGACGCGCTATTTATCAAGGAATTCGTGGTCGAGTGTCCGGTGTCGCCTGCGGAGGTAAATCAGCGCCTCTGGGACGGGCATGGGATCATCGGCGGCATCGATGTATCCGACCGTGTGCCGAACGGTCTCCTTCTCTGCATCACGGAAACGTCGACGACGTCTGATATTAATCGGCTTGTCGGCGCTCTTGCCGGTATCGCGGACGTATCCGCAGAGGCGGATGACCACGGAAAAACGATGGCTGCGAGTCTCTCGGATTGGCCGGCAATCGAAACGCCGGCGGCCGGCGGCGAGGTCCTTCTGGCCATCGGTGATGCGGCTGAAAAGCGCGTCGCATTGCTGCTCGATATTTCACGACCGGCGCGGCGGGGGGTAACGACGCCCACTCCCGCGGTCACACCGGTGGCGCCGCCGCTTCCTGACACAACGTTGCGCAAAGAACTGCTCCTGCCCGAGATCAGTGAACTGGATGTGGTGCGCTATTTCACGCGCATCAGCCAGTCAAACTATGCGGTCGATACCACCTTCTACCCGCTCGGCTCCTGCACGATGAAATACAACCCACGGGTCAATGAGACGGTTGCAGGAATGCCCGGTTTCGCGAACGCGCACCCCTATCTGCCTCCTGAAGTCAGCGCAGGCACGCTCGGAGCGCTCTACAGCCTGCAGGAGATGCTGGCCAGTGTTGTGGGGATGGACGCGACCAGCCTTGCGCCGTCCGCCGGCGCGCACGGCGAACTGACGGGGATGCTGCTCTTCCGCGCCTGGCATCGCAGCCGAAACGACAGTAAGCGCACCGTGGTCCTCTCGCCGGACTCCTCACACGGAACGAACCCGGCGTCTGCTGCGATGGCCGGTTTCACGCTCCTGACTGTGCCGACCGATCCCGTCGGCAACATTGACATGGACGCGCTCCGCCCGCTGTTGGGGCCTGAGGTCGCGGGCATCATGCTGACGATGCCGACGACGCTGGGGCTATTCGATCCTCAGACGGCGGAGATTTGCCGACTTGTCCATGAGGCGGGGGGGCTGGTGTACGGCGACGGGGCGAATCTAAACGCGCTGCTGGGACGGGCTCGGTTGGGCGATCTGGGCTTTGACATCGTGCATATCAACGTTCACAAGACGTTCTCGACACCGCACGGCGGCGGCGGGCCCGGCGCAGGCCCTGTCTGCGTCAAGGAGCAGCTGGCGGAGTTCCTGCCGACACCGCACGTTGAACAGCGGGAAGATGGACTCTTCCACCTGGCCGCTCCCGCACAGTCGGTGGGTCGCATCGGCTCCGCGGCGGGCAACGTCGGCGTCCTTTTGCGCGCCTACACCTATTTCCGGATGCATGGGGCGGATGGCCTGAAAGAGGTCAGCGGGGCTGCCGTCCTGAACGCCAACTACATCCGCGTCCGACTCAAGGACTCTTACAATCTGCAATACGATCGTATTTGCATGCACGAGGCCGTCTTTTCCGCTACCAAGCAGCGGCGTCAGAATGACGTGCGAGCGGGTGATATCTGCAAGCGGCTACTCGACCACGGATTCTACGCGCCGACGGTCTATTTCCCCCTCATCGTAGAAGAGGCGCTGATGATAGAGCCGACCGAAACGGAGAGTCGTGAAACGCTGGATGCGTTCATCGATGCGATGATATCCATCGCCCGAGAGGCGGAGGAGAACCCGGAGCTGGTTCGATCGGCCCCGCACAACACGCCGGTGCGTCGCATAGATGAGGCGCTGGCAGCCCGCCGGCCGGTGCTGCGGTGGATGGCGCGGGGGTAGGTTGGGAAAACAGTGGGAACTATATTGACTCTTATCCAATTCCCGAAAGGAAGAAGCCATGAACTTTGTTGTTCCAGGTAAGGGCGTGTACGGAGGTGTTATCCTCTCCGACCTGCAAGGTGAACCAATCGACATCACAGCTTTGGTGGACACGTTCTCATTCGAACAAAGACCGCCAGACGAGGACGGAACTCCGAACGACACCATCGTTCTGGGTGCAAGGTCATTGGTGAGAGAATCATGGTATCTAGGGTTTATGGACGGCCATAAGTTCCTCACCGCATTTGAGGGCGACTTGCCATCCGTGAGAAATCTCACATTCCTGCCCCTAAGAGATGAGAGAGGTACTGGAGATGGAGATCGTGCGAATTCCGGATATCGGCATCTCCCTGGGAGCTTCCTGCCTACAGAGCCACACATAGTCGATGTAGGCATTCTTGAACGGACAACTGAGAGAAGGGATGGTTCCGGCGGAGAGTACACGGTCGTCTTGCAAGTGCTTTAGGAAGGGAGGCACAGCCGATGGCACGCTTTGGATTCAGAGGTGGGTTTAAGGGTGGCACATCTCGCTCTGGTAGGGCGTCCATTGGGAGAGGCTCCTCTAGGCCCATTTCGCGGGGCGGAGGAAAGCGGTCAACGAGCAGCAAGTCCTCCAAGAGTGTGAAGGTCTATTCTCTGTACGACTCAAAAGGGAAACGGACTTACGTGGGCTCTACCAACAATCCAGCGCGAAGGGCGGCGGAACATGCCAAGTCCGGCAAATTAACGAAGGGCGGGAAACTCAAGGTGGAGTCCAAAACCATGTCGAGACAGGCCGCACAGCGTCTCGAGGCCAAAAAGATACAGGGCTATCGACAAAGGACTGGTAGTCTGCCGAAATACAACCGCACTGCTGATGGGCAGTATCGATTGTGGGATTAGAAGACTACGGTTCGTCCTACATAATTACCAAATCAGATGACCGAAACACGCCCATTCGGCCCTCCTGAACTTGGCATCAATATTGCGCCCCTTGGCGTTGGGGTTTGGCCGTGGGGGTCTCGGTGGTATTGGGGTTATGGGAAGTCGTATGGCGAGGATGATGTGCGGGGGGCGTTTCGCGCATCGCTCGATGCCGGTGTCACACTGTTCGATACGGCCGAGGTGTACGGGCTGGGGGAATCGGAGCGAATCCTCGGCAAGCTGACAGGGGAACTCGCGAAAGACGCCGACATCGGCGAGACGACGCAACTGCCCTTTATCGCAACGAAGTATATGCCGCTGCCGTGGCGCGTCAGGCCCGGCGATGTTTCACGCGCCCTCAAGAAGAGCCTGCGGCGGCTTGCTGTCGAGCGCGTCGGTCTGTACCAGATCCATTGGCCGGTCGTGCCGGCTCGCCTGCGGCTTGGGCAATGGGTGAACGGTCTCATCCGGGCGCACGGCGAGGGCCTGATTGGCGCGGTCGGGGTTTCCAACTTCGATGCCGATCTGATGCGGCGCGCGCATGAGCTTCTGTCTCGAGCAGGCATTCCGCTCGCCTCCAATCAGCTGCCATATAGCTTGCTTGACCGCCATATCGAACACGAGGGGTTGCTCAAGGCATGTGAAGAATTGGGCGTGACCGTCATCGCCTACAGTCCCATTGCGGAGGGCCTGTTGACGGGCAAGTACACACCGGACAGCAAGCCGGGAGGCTATCGAGGATGGCGGCTGCGCAAGAAGGTGGTACAAGTGCAGCCGATAGTGGACGTGTTGCGTGAAGTAGGCGAGCAAAACGAGGGTAAGACCCCGGCCCAAGTCGCGCTCCGATGGCTCATCCAGAAGGGGAGTGTACCGATTCCGGGTGCCAAGACCGCCCAGCAGGCCATGGACAACGCAGGCGCGCTGGGGTGGACACTTGCGGAGGGGGATATGGCGGCGTTGGATGGGGTTTCGGCGAGGTTCTGAAATCCCACCCACAACCGCAATAAATAAAGGGTGGATGTAGAATGGATATCGCAACAACGGAGCGCATGGGCGGCGAGGCCGCTCTCTGACGCCGCGAGGTTCAACGATGACCGATACAGAGAACGCACTAACCACAGAGCACCGGGAACTCGGTTCGCTTGAGGGTGAATTGGTGTCTGTACATGGCGGCGATGCCCTCTACGTGACCATCAAGGAGCGCCTTTGGGGAAAGCGTATCAAGTGCATGCTGCCCTCCGAATCGCATTGGCTGGAAGAGGCCAATGCGATGCTATCGAAAAGGGTCCGCGTAAGCGGCGAGGTGTGCTACTCCGCAGATGGTGTTCCGAGCATGATTCTTCAGGTAGGCCACATAGAAGAAGTACAGTCGCCGACCCGTCCCATGAAAGAGCTTTTTGGCGCTCTGGCCGATCCTGAGGTGCAGCGCATCGGCGCCGCTGCATTCTTGCGCAAGATCAGGGGTTACGACCCTGAATGACAGCGCAGCGTGACATTCGCGTTTGGGATTCTTCCGTCATCATTGCCTATCTGGGGAACGAGATCGCATATCGAGATGTTCTCCTGGACCTGATTGAGCAGGGGGAACAAGGCGCCCTCACTATTGTCGTATCATCGCTCGCCACTGTAGAGGTGGCCTATATTGGCGGCCTCGACAGCGATGCAGCAGAAGGAATCATTAGAGACTTTTTCGCGAACAATTACATTGTTCCGGCTGCAATCGACTACAACATTGCTGCCAATGCGCGTCGCCTCGTACGACAATATGGGAACAGCCTCGGTCTCCGCCCTTTAGACGCCACCCACCTGGCAACGGCTGTCACACTCAACATCCCTATAATCGAAACTATGGACACAGGCTTGCTTCGGTTGGATGGCCTGGAGGGCCAACCACCCCTCCGAGTGAGACAGCCGAGGATTGATGCATCCGAGATTCGGTGAGGCGCGCAGGCGATAGCCTTTCTATCCACGCTTTCCAGTTCGCACCGCTTTACGCGCGGCGCGCCGTCCACGTACGATTTGCCCATACCTTTGTTTGAAGGCTAAGGGGGGATGACTCATGACGATGCTGTTGGATGATGTTAAGCGTGAGGTGGCTATCGCGAATCGTGTTTTGCCGGATATCGGGCTTGCGTCCGGGGTGCTTGGCTCGCTTGGCCACGTCAGCATGCGTGTGCCGGATGATCCGGAGAAGTTCGTCGTCAAGGGGCGCGGCTATGCGATCGACGCGCTTGCCCGCGTGGAGCCGGAGGGCATGGTCGTGTGTGATCTGGACGGGTTCAAGATCGGCGGCCCGGATGGCATCACACAGTGCTTTGAGGTCAAGATTCACTCCTGCATCTATAAGGCGCGGCCTGATGTGCAGTCCATCGTGCATGTCCACCCTCGCTACGCCATCGTCATGGGCATCCTCGGCGTCACTCTTGTGCCGATGTGCCGTGAAGGTATGGAACTCGTCGAGCAGCCGGTGCCTGTGTTTCCCCACAGCAGGCTCATCCTCACAGAGGAGGATGGCGTTGGCGTGGCGGAGGCGCTTGGTGATGCGACGGTTCTCACCTTGCAAGGCCATGGCGCGGTGGCCGTCGGCACATCCACAGGTGGCGCTGTGATGAACATGGCGCATTTGGAGGAGCAGGCGCGCATGAACTGGTACGCCTATGCCGCCGCGGGGCCCGACCACGCTCGCATTACCGAAGCACAAATTGCGGAGAGCAATTCACAGCCCCCGACTGCGGAGCTGCCGCACTTCAAGGAGCTTGTGAGCGGCACACGCGCGCAGGCGGCGGTGGGTGGCATCTGGAGGCATCTGGCGGCCAACGCATCCGAGGGGCTGTAGCCAAGAGCGGGGAGGCAACACGATATGGATCTGGGAATTGCCGGTAAGGTTGCGCTTGTCACGGGCGGCAGTCGTGGGCTTGGCAGGCAGGCAGCGCTGAGCCTCGCAGCAGAGGGCGCGAAAGTCGCTATCTGCGCTCGCACACAGGAAAACCTGGATGCTGTCCTGCCTGAACTGACAGCCGCGGGCGCTCCCTCAGCCGCCGCAATCGCCGCCGACATTACCGATCCGGCATCATTCGAACAGCTCCATGAGGCTATCGTTCACCAACTCGGCCCCATAGACATCCTTGTGAACAACGCAGGCGCAAGCCGGCGCGGGGATGTCCTTGCTATCGGCGAAGAGGAATGGTCAGACCTGTGGGCGTTGAACGTCATGGCGCCCATCCGTCTCAGCCGTCTGACTCTGCCCGGGATGCAGGAGAGGCAGTGGGGACGCATCGTCAACGTGTCTTCGATATGGGGGCGCGAGCATGGCGGCGGCGTTGCGTATATGACGACCAAGGCCGCCCTGATCGCCTTCACCAAGAGCACGGCGCTGAGCTACGCGAAGGACGGCATCCTGATCAACTCCGTCGCGCCCGGCTCCGTCGCGTTTCCGACAGGCAGCTGGGACCGCTTCCAGACACAGAACGAGCCGGAGGTCGTCAAGGATTTCATCGAGAACAACTTGCCGATGGGCCGATTCGGCTGGCCGGAACCCGTCGGCGATCTCATCGCGTTCCTGTGCTCAGAACGCGCCGGGTTCCTGACCGGCACGACCATCAACATCGACGGCGGACAGTCAAAGAGCCTGATCTGAGAACCCTCTGCCGGGGCTTTCGCGGGGGTTTGCGCTGATTAGGGTATACTGTTCTTGAGCAGTTTTTCGAAACGATTCCAATGAACTGTTCCTATATTGAGGAGGTGCCCTACGGCCCCTGAAAAAACACGCCCACTCGCGTCGGCTGACGAGTTCCGCCCTTGGCGCGAGGGCAGCGAGCGCATCGCTATCTTCATTGACGGCAGCAACCTATATCACGCCCTAGAAGAATCCTGTAGCCGCACCGACCTGGATTTCGCGGCCTTCATCCAGTGGATCGCAGGCGAACGTCCGCTCTTTCGGACGTACTACTACAACATCATCCAGGATGAAAAACGGCGGCCTACGGAGTTCCAGCAGCAACAGCGATTCTTGCAAGCTCTGCATCTGATCCCTTACGTTGAGACGCGCTTCGGGACGACACGGATACGTGACGGACAGGTCGTCGAAAAGGGCGTGGATATCATGCTCGCCACGGACCTGCTGTATTACGCGTGGCAGGACTACTACGACATGGCCGTGCTGGTGTCCGGAGACGGAGACTTCGCGTACGCCATCCAGACGCTCAAGAACCTGGGCAAGTACGTGCAAGTCGTGACGTTTGAGTCCAATCAGTCGCCCGATCTGTGGCAGAAGGCGGACTTGCGCACACTTCTGACGCCGGAATTGTTGACGCAGGAAGACCTATGGGTGAACAAGGAGCCGGTGAGGAAGCGGCGTCGTCGTCCGACGAGCGGTACGACGCGGCGACCAACGCGGAATCCGGAAGAGTCAACGTCAAACGGCCGGGCTGAGCCGGTCGCGGCGCAGTAGCCCGGGTTCGCTCTCACTCGTTCTCAGTGGCGGCGTTGCGCGCCGTATGGATTCCCACTTTCGCCGGAAGGACGGGCGCGTTCACTGGGTGACGTGACGCCGGTTGATCAGGTCGCCCTGGTTGCCGGATCCTACGTCCTTTCGAGCGGCCTCTCTCCACGGCTTGAGAGTAGTGGCGGTGTCCAGCAACGGGAAATCCTCTCCCGGGTGGAAGACCGCGACGCCGTCCATTGTGCCGACCCACAGGTTTCCATGGCGATCAATCAGTAGTTCCCTGATTGTGTTATGGGGTAGCGGCGTTGATTCCGCCGTATAGACCATCCAGAGTTCGTCGTTGAGAAGGCCATTGAGGCCTCCGTCCGTGCCGACCCAATAGCGGCCGGTCGCCTGATCCTCTGTGAGGGCGCGAACGTTATCGTTCGAAAGGCCGCCATTGGTCCGGTTGAGCTTCGTCCAGCGCTGACCGTCATAGATAGCGACGCCGTCACCGATCGTGCCGAACCACATGCGTCCCTGGCTGTCCTCTCGGGATGCGAGGACGAGGTCGGTGCGGATATCGGCGTTGTTGGTACGGAGGCTGTTCCAAATGCCGTTGTCGAAGATGTTGATGCCCTGCCAGTGTGTGAGCCAAACCCGGCCCATAGAGTCCTCCGTGACGACGCTGATGATGTTGGTGTTGAGACCGTCGCCGCGGTTATAGAGCGTCCATTCGCCGTCCTCGAGCACCGCCGCGCCGAGGCCGGTGGCGTACCAGACACGATCCTGGCTGTCGTAATAGACGTTGAAGAGGGAGTTGCTGGGTAGGCGTTGCTCGCCATCGACATCGCCGAACCGGTCATAGGTTATCCATTCGCCATGGTTATAGACGGAGCCGCCTTTCAGAGTGGAAATCCAGATGCGTCCCTGTTTGTCTTCCGCGAGGCCGTTGACGTAGCGATAGGTGAGGTCGCTGTTATCCGGGATGAATGTCTCCCATGCGCGCCCGTCAAACTTGCTGAGGCCGCGAGATGTTCCGACCCAGATATTCCCCTGGCTGTCTTCAAGCAGGCCGTAGACGTCATTGGCGGCAAGCCCGGTCTCCGTCGGGAACAAGTATGTGTAGGTCTCGTCCGCCGTGTCGTACATGGTCACGGCGCCACCGTATGTGACGATCCAGAGCGTTCCTTCGTCATCGACATGGAGGTCTTCAATGAAATGGTGTGACAGTTTGCGAATCTGAACTTTCATGGGGTCGGAGAAGGACGTGCCATCGAAGTTGACGAGGCCCGCCTCAGTACCGATCCAAAGGCGTTCGGGCTCATTGAGGGAGTCCTGATCCGGCGGTTGAATCGCAAGGGCGGTCACAAAGTTTGAGGGCATACCTTGCTTCACGGTGTACGGCTCCTCGCGCCACTCACCATCGGCCTGCACGACGTTCATGCCGCCGCCATATGAGCCGATGTAGAGATCACCCTTTGAATCTTCAAGGAAGACGCGGACTTCGTCTGCTGCCAAGGGGCTGTTGTCCTTCGTGAAGATGGTGCGGCTGCCGTCAGAGTTAAAGACGACGACGCCGCTCTTTGAGCCGACCCAAACACGTCCGGAACTGTCCTCATAGAACGTCCAGATACGGTCATCGGGGAGGCCGTGATCGGTTCGATAGGTCGTCCATTCGCCGTCCACGACGAGCCGGATGCCCTCGCCCCACGTGCCGACCCATATCCGATCCTGGCTGTCAACGTAAAGGGCCGAGATGAAAACATCGTCCAGACCGAGGTCGCCGTTCTCATCAAGGCGCGACCATTGGCCGTTATCCAGCACGGCGATCCCCTCTTCCGTGCCAACCCAAACGGAGCCGTGCGGGTGATAGATAAAGGACGTTGTGCGGGCGGTGATGGAGCTATTATCGGCGTTGTATGTGATAAGAGCGCCATCGTCATACATAGATGCGCCGTTGTCGAAGGCGGCGAACCACATGCGCCCGTGGATGTCCTCATAAACTTCAGTCAGGTGCCAGCTGGCCATGCTGGTGTTTTCAACGTTGTAGACGGTCCATAGACTGCGATTGGCATTAGTTTGATCACTCGTGCCGCCGGCCACGCCGACGAGTACAAGCATCGTCAGGCAGGCCAATGTCATGCCGCGTAGAGCGTTCACACCCGTACTCCTCCGGACCGACTGCGGGGCGCTTTCCCGTGCGATTCACGATGCCCTGTCGCTGCGCCGGCCAGACTAACAACACAGTGTAACGCGGAATGCTGCGAGCGGCACATACAGATACGAAAATGACGGGGGCGGGGCGCGCATGGTACGATACGATTCGCTCGAATATGCCAAGGGCGGCATGAACCAAGGGTGGGGAAGCTTGGGTCGCCTTGCGCAAAGGGGGTAGCAATTGGCGGATGAGGTTTTGGGCGTGTCCGTGGGACGCGTCGTGACGTTCACCAAGCAGATCACGGCGCGCGACGTTGAACTCTTTGCGGAGGCGTCCGGAGACGATCAGCCACTTCATCTTGATGACGCCACCGCGCAGCGATCTCGCTTTGGCCGGCGTGTGGCGCATGGGATTCTGACAGCGGGTGTTATTTCCGCCGCTATTGGAACGAAGCTCGTGCCGAACGGCATCGCCATCTACCTTGGACAGACTCTCCAGTTTCAACGGCCCGTGATGCTGGACGACACGATTACCGCCACACTTGAGGTAACCGCGTTGGACGTCGAGCGGCGCAGGGCTACTATTTCAACAACGTGCGCAAATCAGAATCAGGAGACAATTCTAACGGGCGAGGCGCAGGTGCTCCTCGACTCGTTGCGTGACGAATAAGAAGAGAGCCGAATGTCGGGGCGCAAGCGCCGCGGCGTGGCTATCGATTCGGTTCCAGGAGGCCTTTGCAGATGTTTGTTCTTGACCAGGGCAATCGAATCGTCGTTCCGCGGACGGAGATGACGTATCCCGGCCACAACATGCGGATGCATGAGAACGCGTCGAACGCGGCCGTGGATCATGTGATGGCCGACCTCGAAGACGCCTGCCCCTACGAGTTCAAGGGCGAGCAGTCCCGCAATACCATCACGGAAGCGTTCAATACGCTCGACTACGGCAATAAGGTCGTCACGTTCCGCCCCAACAATATTCATTCACGATTTTTCCTGGGCGATATCGAGACGATCATGCGCGGCGCGGTGGACAAGTTCCACGGCATCATCCTGCCGAAGGTGACGGGGCCGGAGGACGTGATTTACGTCTCACGCCTGCTCGACGCGCTCGAGCTTGAGGCGGGATGGACGACGAAGGTCAGCATCGAGATCCTCATTGAGACGCCTGAGGCGATGGTGAACGTCAGCCAAATCGCGACGGCATCGTCGCGGATGGCGGGGTTGATCTTCGGGATTGCTGATTTCGCGGCAGTCATGGGGGTCGTGGATGTGGTGGAGGACCAGAACAAGAACTTCCACTACGCCAAGCAGCACATGGCTATCGCCGCAAAGGCGGCGGGCCTGCACGCCATCGACAACGTGTTCTTCACGCTCGTAAGGCGCGATACATCCGAAGAGGACACCGCGAAAATCAATGAGGCGCTGCTGCTGAAGAACGTGGAGGCGGCGAACCTGGGCATGGACGGCACGTGGATCATCCACCCACAGCAGGCCCCGATGGCCAACATGGCCTTTACGCCGAGCGATTCCCTTACGGAATACGCAAGACGACTGATCGACAACTACCACGAGCGGGGCGGCGGGGCGTTTGTCTTTGAGGAGACGGGCGAGTTCGTCGATGAGGCGACAGCCAAGGGCTACCTGGTGCTGTTGGCCAAGGCGGCGCAGGCGGGCAAGGTTGAGGCCGATTGGCTTTCGGCGCACGCTGCGCGCCATGCGGAGATCACCGGCTACGACGTGTTGCGGCAAGCAGGCCGACACGTCGCCTAGGGAGACCGGCGTCCTGCATCGCTATGCCTGATCCCGTTATCGAACCGCAGGACGCCATCGCGGCGGAGGTACGCCGCTGGGTGGACCGCGAGGTCATGCCCGTCGTCGATGAGCTGGAGCACAACAACACCTTCCCTGACCAGCTCGTGCAAGGGATGCGCGAACTCGGGCTGTTCGAGCTCATGGTGCCGCAGGAACACGGCGGCATCGGCGCGACGTATGTCAGTTATTCCGGTGTGGTTGAGGAACTTGCGCGGGGGTGGATGAGCCTCGGCGGTATTCTCAACACGCACGTCATCATCACGCACCTGGTCGCCACATTCGGCACGGATGATCAGAAGAAGCGATACATGCCGCAGCTGGCGACGGCAGAGCGGCGGGGGGCGCTGACGATCACCGAACCCAATGCCGGATCCGATGTGCAGGCAATCCAGAGCGTGGCCGTCCGCGACGGCGACGACTACGTCGTGAACGGGTCAAAGCTGTTTGTGAGCAACGGACGGCGCGGCGGCCTTTTCGCGATGGCGGTCAAGACCGATCCACGTGCTGATCCACGTTATCGCGGTATCTCCTGCCTCCTTGTGCAGCCGGACTATCCCGGGTTTGTGGTAACACGAGACATCGAGAAGCTCGGCTACAAGGGAATCGAAGCGTCCGAGCTATCGATGGATGATCTGCGCGTGCCGGCGGACAATCTGCTCGGCGGCGAGGAGGGACAGGGGTTCTTCCAGATACTGAGCGGCGTCGAGGTTGGTCGTGTCAACACGGCAGCGCGGGCTGTCGGCGTGGCACGGGCGGCATTCGAGGCCGCAGTCACCTATGCCCAGCAGCGACAGGCCTTTGGCAAGCCCATCGGCGAGCACCAGGCCATTCAGCTCAAGCTGGCGGATATGTATACGAATATCACGGCGGCGCGCCTCCTTGCGCGGTGGGCCGCGGGGGTTAAGGACCAGGGCGGCCGCGCCGATACGGAGGTCGGTATGGCCAAGCTGTTCGCGACGGAAGTCGCGACGGAGGCGACGCTGGAGTCCATGCGCATCCACGGCGGGATAGGCTATACAAAGGAACTGCCGGTGGAGCGGTACTTCCGCGATGCGCCCGGCATGATGATCTATGAAGGCACCAACGAGATTCAACGTACAATCATTGCGCGCAGCGTATTGCAACGCTACTCGGTGAACTAAGAGCGGGAGAAGGCCTGATGCAATTCGGACGATACCTCGAGGAGTTTGAAGAGGGGGCGGTGTACAAGCACTGGCCCGGCAGGACAATCACGCAGGCGGACAATATCGCGTTCTGCATGTTGACGATGAATCACCATCCACTGCACATCGATGAGGAGTTCGGGCGGAACAGCCAGTTCGGACAGAATGTCGTCGTCGGGAACCTCGTTGTGGATATTGCGTTTGGGTTGAGCGTGCCGGACGTTTCAGGGCGCGCCATCGCCAACCTCGGCCTTGATGAGATACGGTTCCACAAGCCGACATTCCATGGGGATACCATCTATGCAGAGACCGAAGTGCTCTCCGTGCGGCCCAGCGAAACGCGACCGGATCGGGGTGTCGTGACCGTTGAGACCCGCGCGACCAATCAGCGTAAGGAAATGGTGATGACGTTCAAGCGGAGCGTGCTCATTCCGCGAAAGCCGGAGGATAGCGAAGGCTAGGGGCGTAATTATGGCAACACCCTCAGAGACGGATATCAGGGCAGCGCAAGCGGCGTGGGAGGAAAAGACGGCCGGCGCTCGTGAGCGCAAGGAGTCTTTCGATACGGATTCCATCGAGGACATCAGCCGCGCGTATGGTCCGGACAGCGTGGCAGATGTCGACTATCTCCAGGATGTGGGCTTCCCCGGGGAATACCCGTTTACGCGCGGCGTACAGCCCACCATGTATCGCGGCCGACTGTGGTCCATGCGGCAGTACGCCGGTTTCGGCACGCCGACGGAATCCAATGAGCGATTCCGCTATCTACTGGAGCAGGGACAGACGGGGCTTTCCGTCGCGTTTGATCTGCCGACGCAGCTTGGTTATGACTCCGACGATACGCACTCGCTTGGCGAGGTTGGCAAGGTCGGCGTCGCGATCGACTCGCTGCGCGACATGGAGTTGATGTTCAAGGACATCCCGCTGGACAAGGTCAGCACGTCCATGACGATCAACTCGCCGGCCGCGCTACTCGTCGCGATGTACGTCGCGGTTGGTGAGCAGCAGGGCCATGCGCCTGCCGCGCTGACGGGCACGGCGCAGAACGATGTGCTCAAGGAGTACATCGCCCGGGGCACGTATATCTATCCGCCGGGGCCGTCCCTGCGTCTCGCGGCTGACCTTGTTGGCTATTGCGCGCGGGAGATGCCCCGATTCAACAGCATCTCCATCAGTGGTTATCACATGCGTGACGCCGGCAGCACGGCGGCGCAGGAAATTGCGTTCACCTTCGCTAACGCCATCGCATACGGAGAAGCATTCACGGAACGCGGCGTTGGCGCGGATTCCTGGGGCCCGCGCGTTTCGTGGATTTTCAATACGCACAACAATTTCATGGAAGAGGTCGCCAAGTACCGGGCGCTGCGCCGCATGTGGGCGCGGATCATGAAGGAACGATTTGGCGCGCAGGACCCACGCTCGTGGATGCTGCGCACGCACACGCAGACGGGCGGCTCGACGTTGACGGCGCAGCAGCCGCAGAACAACATTGTTCGGGCGGCGTACCAGGCCATGGCGGCGGTGCTGGGCGGCGTGCAGAGCCTCGCGCTGTCCTGCTACGACGAGGCGCTTGGCATTCCGACGGATGAGGCGCAGCGCGTTGCCCTGCGAACGCAGCAGATCCTGGCGCATGAGACGGGCGTCACGGACACCGTTGACCCACTCGCGGGTTCCTACTACATCGAATGGTTGACCAATAGCCTCGAGGAAAAGGCGTGGCAGTACATGCGCCAGATCGAGGACATGGGCGGCGCGGTGACGGCGATTGAGAACGGCGACATTCAGAAGGAAATCGCGCAGGCCTCGTATGAGACACAGCTGTCCATCGAGAATGGTGAACAGGTCGTTGTCGGCGTGAACTCCTTCACGGACGGTAACGAGGACACCTCGTTGCAAGTATTCCGCGTGGACAATCGCGTCGTGGCGGAGCAGCACCAATCGCTGGAGCGCGTGCGCGGCGAGCGGAGCGCAGAGGATGTCACCAATACACTCGAGGGATTGCGCGCAGCCGCGCGGGGCGATGGCGACCTCATGCAGCCGATTCTGGCTGCGGTGCGGGCGTATGCCACGACGGGAGAGATATCCACCGCGCTGCGAGACGTATTCGGCGAGTACACGCCGCCGGTTGAGGTGTAACGCCAACTTATTTGTAGACTGAACATTAAACGCCCGTTACTGTCGGGCATGGAATGGTGAAAGAAGAGCAAAGGAACAGGGGGTAGGAACGATGGCAGGACTCTTGGACGGCAAGGTGGCATTGGTCACAGGCGGGTCACGCGGCATTGGCCGCGCAACGGCAATCGAGCTTGCGGCGAATGGCGCGGCGGTTGCGGTGAACTACAACGCAAACGCGGACGCAGCGAATTCTGTGGTCAGCGAGATCACATCCGCAGGCGGCAAGGCGGGCGCGTATCAGTTTGATATTTCAGACCGTGACGCGGTCGACAAGCAGATCGATCAGATTGTGTCCGACCACGGGCCGGTCACCATCCTGATCAACAACGCCGGCGCAACGGCGGATCGCACGCTCAGGAATATGGCCTTTGAGGACTGGGATCGCGTCATTGAGGTCAACCTGACAGGAACGTTTAACGTGACCAAGAAGGTGTGGAACATCATGGGTGAGGCCGGTGGCGGCCACATCGTCAACATCAGCTCCATCGTCGGTGAGGCCGGCAGGCTCGGTCTCATCAACTATGCGACGGCCAAGGCGGGCCTGCTTGGATTCACCAAGACGGCAGCGCGCGAGGGCGGGCGAACCAACATCCAGGTCAACGCCATCGCGCCCGGTTTCGTAGACACGGACATGATTTCCGGCCTGACGCCGGAGATGAAGGAGAACCTCAAGAAGGAAGCCACTCTTGGCCGCCTCGGAGAGGTTGAAGAGATCGCGAAGGTCGTTCGGTTCATTGTGAGCGAGGCGACATACATGACCGGCGCGACGATTGACGTCAACGGCGGGATGTACTACCGCTAAGACTCCGGCGGTTATCAGGGACAAGCCAGGAGGATATTGATTATGAGCGATGCAGTAATCGTGAGCGCAGTGCGAACTGCGGTGGGAACAATGGGCGGCGGCCTTTCAAGCGTGGCCGCTCCAAAGCTGGGCGCAATCACAATCGCGGAGGCCATCAAGCGCGCCGGCGTGCCTGATGACATCCAGCCGGACGAGGTCCTGATGGGCAACGTCATTCAGGCGGGATTGGGTCAAAATCCGGCCCGGCAGTCCGCCATCCTGGGCGGTCTGCCCGTCAGTGTGCCCGCGACGACCATTAACAAGGTCTGCGGCTCCGGCCTCAAGACCGTCATCCTCGCCTCCCAGGCGATTCGGGCGGGTGATTCGCAGTACATCGTGGCGGGCGGCATGGAGAACATGAGCGCAGGCCCGTACCTTGTGCAGAACGGTCGCTATGGCTACCGGCTCGGCAACGCTGAGCTGGTGGACGCGACCGTTAACGATGGGCTGTGGTGCGCCATGGAGGACTGTCACATGGGCATCACTGCCGAGAATGTGGCTGCCGAATATGGCGTGACGCGCGAGGATCAGGACGCGTTCTCCGGCGAGTCGCAGCGCCGTGCCGGCGAGGCGATGAAGAACGGCCGGTTCGCGGACGAGATCGTCAACGTGGAGATTCCACAGCGGCGCGGCGATCCGACTGTCGTCAATACGGATGAGTATCCGCGACCCGATTCCACCTCGGAGACGCTGGGCCGACTGCGCCCCGCGTTCACCCAGGACAACGGCACGGTGACGGCGGGCAACGCGTCCGGCATCAACGACGGGGCGGCGACGACAATCGTCGTTTCGGAGGAGTTCGCGCAGGAACACGGTCTCAAGCCGTTGGCTCGTGTGCGCGGGTATGCCTCGGCAGGCGTCGATCCCCGCATCATGGGCATCGGCCCCATCACCGCCATGCAGAGGGCAGTCCGCCACGCCGGTCTGACGATCCAGGACATCGACTTGATCGAGCTGAACGAGGCGTTCGCGGCGCAGTCCGTTGCCGTCACGCGAGAGCTTGAGTTGAACCCGGACATCGTCAACGTCAACGGCGGCGCGATCGCTATTGGGCACCCCATCGGGGCGTCCGGCACGCGCATCCTCGTGACGCTGCTGCATGAGATGGGGCGACGCGAGGCGCAGTTCGGGATGGCGTCGCTGTGCATCGGCGGCGGGCAGGGAATCGCGCTGGTCGTTGAGGCTGTGTAGACGGGTTCGAGGTGGCCGACCGTCAACTCCACGATGCTGGGCGTACAATTGGTGAGGAAGCAGTTGCAAAGGAGCGGAACCGGTGACATCGGTTGAACAGCGCGTTAGTTTCATCGAGGGCAAGCTGGATCAGTTCAGCACAAAGGCTGATCTGGCGGAGTTGGAATCGCGATTGATCAAATGGATGGTGACTCTGCAGTTGCTAGGCCTGGGCGCGATAGCAGGCATTGTGGCTGCTATCGTGCAACTGTTCGGATAGCGACTACGCCCTATTGTGCAGATTGCAAATGGCGACCGCAGATTTGCAGAAGTTTACTGTGCAACTGAAGCCGGCAGATTCCTCGTTACGCTCGGAATGACAGGGCATTGAGGACTCTTGCGTAGGGGGCGTTTACATGCGTATACTGCGCGTGTTAGCAGTCTCAGTGTGAGAGTGCTAATTTTGCGAAAATCATCGTAAGAGGAGGGATAGAGAGAGGTATGACACGGACATTTCAGCCGTTGGGGGATCGGATTCTGATCAAGCCGAGTGAGCAGGAGGAGGTCTCCAAGGGAGGGCTGGTTCTGCCGGACACGGCGAGAGAGCGTCCGCAGGAGGGCGAGGTCATTGCAGCCGGCCCGGGACGCCTGACCGAAGAGGGCAACCGGATCCCATTGGAGCTCAGCGTCGGCGACAAGGTTCTGTTCGCGAAGTACGCGGGAACCGAGCTCAAGGAAGACGAGGATGATTTCCTGGTGCTCCGCGAGTCCGACATTCTGGCGAAGATCAGTTAAACACAGGTTCGAAAAGCACAGGAGGCATACTCAATGGCAAAGCAGCTCGTATTTGGTGAGGACGCGCGGCGTGCGCTGCGTAGAGGCGTTGACGCCGTAGCGGACGCGGTCAAGATTACTCTTGGCCCGCGCGGACGCAACGTCGTCCTTGATAAGAAGTTCGGGCCTCCGACTGTCAGCTCTGACGGCGTTTCCATCGCCAAGGAGATCGACCTGAAGGATCCGTTCGAGAACATGGGCGCGCAGCTCGTAAAAGAGGCAGCGTCCAAGACCAACGATATCGCGGGAGACGGGACCACGACGGCCACGGTTCTCGCGCAGTCCATCATCCATGAGGGCATGAAGAACGTCGCGGCAGGCGCGAACCCCATGGTGTTGCAGCGCGGCATCACGGCGGCCACCAACTCCGCAGTCGCGGCTCTCAAGGGCCTCGCGATCCCGGTCACGGGGCGAGAGCAGATTGCACAGGTCGCTTCAATCTCCGCATCCGATACGGAGATCGGCAACCTGATTGCGGAGGTCATGGAGAAGGTGGGCAAGGACGGCGTCATCACCGTCGAGGAGTCCCGCGGCATCCAGTATGAGACGGAATACGTCGAGGGCATGCAGTTCGATCGTGGCTACGTCTCTCCCTACTTCGTTACGAACTCGGAGCGCATGGAGTCGGTCATAGACGATGCGATCCTGATCATCACGGACAAGAAGGTATCGTCCGTGAGCGAGATCGTCCCGGCGCTTGAGAAGGCCATCGCGATTTCCAAGAACGTCATCATCATCGCCGAGGATATCGAGGGCGAGGCGCTAGCGACGCTGGTTGTCAACAAGCTGCGCGGCGCGGTGAACTGCCTGGCCGTAAAGGCGCCCGGCTTCGGCGATCGCCGCAAGGCGATGCTTGAGGACATGGCCATCCTGACGGGCGGCGAGGTGATCAGCGAAGAGATTGGCAAGAAGCTGGACAACGTTGAGCCAACCGATTTCGGCAGGGCTCGCCGCGTCGTGGCTGATAAGGACAACACGACAATCATTGAGGGCGCGGGCAGCGATGAGGCGATTCAGATGCGCATCGCGCAGCTCAAGGCCCAGATGGATGAGTCCGGTTCCGAGTATGACCGCGAGAAGCTACAGGAGCGCATCGGCAAGCTGGCCGGTGGCGTTGCCATCGTTCGCGTCGGCGCGGCCACAGAGGTGGAGCTCAAGAACAAAAAGATGCGCGTTGAGGACGCCCTGTCCGCCACGCGCGCCGCTGTTGAAGAGGGCATCGTCCCCGGTGGCGGAGTCTCCCTGCTGCACGCAGCCAGCGCTCTCGACGGCATCGAGCTGAACGGCGATGAGGCCACAGGTGTTGCGATAGTCCGCCGCGCGCTCGAAGAGCCGATGCGGATGATCGCGGAGAACGCCGGCAAGGAAGGTTCAGTCATCGTTGACGCCGTTCGCCGCCTCGGTCCCGGCGAGGGCTACGACGGCAACATGGATGAGTACGGCAACATGGTTGAGCGCGGGATCATCGATCCCGTCAAGGTGACACGCACCGCGCTCGAAAACGCCGCGTCCATCGCCGCCATGGTCCTGACGACAGAGTCGCTGGTAACGGACATCCCGGAGGACAATCCGATGATGGCCGCCCAGCCTCCCATGGACTACTAGGCCAAAGCGGTTCGATCGAGAAAACGCAGGCCCCCGCTCACCGTACGGTGAGCGGGGGCTCTTGTTTGTGCTTAAAAGGCACGACACTACCCACCGATTGTGGCTGATACGATTCCTGCAATGACGAACCCCTAAGCCGCTGGTATGATGGGTGGAGCATCCGGGACGGCCAATCCTGAGTGCAGACAGGTGGGAACTGTACGCCAACGGTGGGATTGTGGCTGGTGTCAGCAGCAGTTTTTGCCCACGCTCCAAGTGGGCTAGAATGGCGTGCGTAGGGAAAGTATTTACAAAGAGGTGTCCTATGGATCGCGTGATAGTTCTGTTAGAGCCGTCCTTCTATCGTGACCAGGAGAACGGTCGTTTCGCTGCGCGCTTTCCCGAACTGGGGCTGACGTCCTTTGGCGGAACGCGCGAGGAAGCCCTAGATTCGCTAAAGCGCCTATTCGTCACATTCGTGCGTGTGCGTCGAG
This sequence comes from Dehalococcoidia bacterium, assembly GCA_965205915.1. Classification (GTDB taxonomy): domain Bacteria; phylum Chloroflexota; class Dehalococcoidia; order UBA6926; family UBA6926; genus VXMO01. Next base: position 1,234,940 of record OZ242191.1, read on the forward strand.
AGAACGGCACGCTGGAGAAGTTTCTTAACGCGGCCGAGGTTGAGTGGTACCCGGAATCCAGATATCCCTCCGGCAAAGGCCCCATAGAGTATCTTGCCGGGCCATCTATGGGCAGCAGGGCTAACCGACATGCAGGGTTGATGGAGAGTAGTTGGAGGCCCGAAACGGAAGCTGAGGCGTTGGCGGCCTAGATGCAAATCCCCCGGGGAGCACATCATGAGGCCTATCGTCGCTTAGACTTCTTGTTGCGCCCCGACCCTGATGACCACGATAATCTGGTCTTCGATGATGGACAGGGGATGGTTTTCTTTCATCCGGTGCTTGATGGTGGACTAATGGAATTAGAATTCATTGTTCTGGACATTGAGGGCACCGAGGGCACTATGGGTATGGAAGCTGGATGGGCGCACCGCATATGGCTCCCAACCCTTGCTGAGGTCTTGAAGGGAACTGAGTTTGAGTTGGATGTGGATTACACCACTGAAGACTAAAGCCCTCAGCAAACGCATTCGAGTCCGAGTGGGTCAAAACGCAGGCCCCCGCTCACCGTACGGTGAGCGGGGGCCTGTTACATTAACCGCCTGTAAGGTCACTCAAGGGGGAGGGGAACACATGGGACAGCTCGAAGGCAAGGTCTGCATCATTACGGGAGGGGGCACGGGCATCGGAAAAGGGATTGCGCGCGCCTTCGCCAAGGAGGGAGCGACCCTTATTCTGGCTGCGCGACAACTTGACCGTCTCAACGACAGCGCCGAGGAGATGCGCGGATACGGATCTCCCACCAACGTGATCCAGACGGACGTGACCAGCGAGGAGCAAGTCAAGAGGCTGTTCGAGACGACAATGACGGACTATGGAAAACTCGACATCCTCGTGAATAACTCCGGGGTGTTCGACGGCGGCCCTCTCGAAGAGATTTCGTTGGAAACGTGGATGAAGGTCATGAACGTCAACCTAACCGGCGTTTTTCTCTGCACAAGAGAAGCCATGAGGATCATGAAGCCGCAGAGGAGCGGACGGATCATCAACATCGGCAGCATCTCGTCGAATATGCCCAGGATGAACTCTGCCCCCTACGCCACCTCCAAGCACGGAATCATTGGCCTCACAAAGTCGACGGCGCTCGAAGGGCGGGAGTATGGCATCTCAGCGAGCGCGATTCACCCCGGAGTCGTTGCGGTGGAATGGAACGAATCCCGGGACGAACAGGCGAGGATGTCGACGGACGATCTCGCCAGTGTGGCATTGGCAATGGCCGTGCTGCCGCCGGATGTCAATATGCTCGAAGCGACCATTCTGCCGGTTCAACAGCCCTACTTAGGGCGCGGGTAACTCGGGGTCACGCAGTAACTCTGAGGCCGGGCACGGCATCCAGGCTGCCGTCATCGGGCTGAGCCCCCTGCTCGATGACGAACGCGGCGCGGGCGGCGATCATGACTCCGTTGTCCGTGCAGAGGCCGGGACGTGGCCGCCAGACGGGCATGTCAGCCTTGCGCAGGACTTCTTCGCCCAAAGCGCCGTTGGCCGCGACGCCGCCTGAGAGCATGACGGATTTCGCTTTCGTGGCACGCGCCACTTCCAGCAGGCGATCCGCGAGGCCGGTGACGGCAGTCTGCTGAAAGCCGGCGGCTATGTTGGCGACGTCCTCTTGAGATAGAGCCTCTGTGCCCCCGCGTTCGTTGACCACGCGCAACACGGCCGTCTTGAGGCCGCTGAAACTGAAATCCCAGGAATCGCGGATCATTGGGCTGGGAAATCGTACAGGGTCTGTCGCGTCTCGCGCGACGCGCTCGATGATAGGCCCCCCGGGATAACCGAGACCAAGCAGTCGGGCGACCTTGTCAAAAGCCTCGCCGGCGGCATCGTCCCGTGTCTCGCTCAGGAGTCGATATTGCCCGTGTGTCTCAATCAGAACGATGTCCGTGTGACCGCCGGAGACGATGAGGGCGACTGCGGGCAAAATGGGATCGCCTCTTTCTTCGCCGTCCCACTGCCCATCCGCAATCCAGTTGGCGTAGACGTGGCCTTCAAGGTGATGGACGCCATAGAGCGGGAGATTCCACACCATAGCTAGCGCCTTGGCAAAGTTGACGCCCACGAGTAGCGACCCTGCGAGGCCCGGGCCGTATGTAACGGCGATGGCATCCAGATTCAGGTCGCCATCATGCCGCTGCATGACGTCACGCAGCAAAGATGGAAAGGTGAGGAGGTGTTGGCGGGAGGCAATCTCCGGCACAACGCCGCCGAATCGCGCATGGATGTCCGCCTGTGAGGAGAGGCCCTGAACAATGACGCGCCGACCATCTTCGACAATGGCGATGCCGGTCTCGTCGCAGGACGACTCAATGCCGAGGATTTTCATGGTAGTGCGGCGTCGCCGCGCACGTTTACCGTGGCGCTTAGGCGGTTCAGGCCGCGTTGAGTTGCAGCATCAACATAGCGAACTCACCCTTTTCGCCTGCCATACGGTAGAGGGAGCGCATCGCGGGTTCGATGCCGGACTTGATGAGCGTCGTGACGTGATCTTCTTCAATCACTTCCGCCAATTGAGACCATCCGAGGATGATAACGTCGCCCTCTTCAACCTGCTCATGGGCCACGTAGATTGGGACCTCGCCCTCTTCACCCAGGGCGCCACCCGCCTTGTCAGGGTTGACGTAGCCGGGATAGTAGATTTGGTCTTTGGTAACGACCCAGGACACGGCGGGGCCGGCCCACGCCAGGTAAACATCATTGCCGGTCACTGCGGCCAGGACGGCGCCGGCGCGCCACCCGCGCACGGAGTACCTGCCGAGGCTTGACTGGACGGCCTCGATCGCGTTCTGGAGGTAACGAGTCGTCGTGAAACTGCGCTGAGCCTTGAGGCCGTCCTCCAGCGCTTCCCAAACGATGTCAGAAACCGCGACAGAGGGACCGGCCACTACTTGAACGAGTCCATAGACTGCGTCAATACCATCCCGTCGCCGGTCTTCCCAGACACGGATGTACGGCGCCATTGGTTGGGCCTCGCCGCCCGCTATGCTGAAACTTGCGGTTGTATATGTTGCCATCCGACCATTCCCCACGCCTTTGACTACCACTCATCTTAATGATAGCAGCACGTGCTAGGGGCGGTAGTGGCGGCTAAACAGGAGAGACAACGGCGCGGGTTGTAGAATACACCTGAACCCGCAGTAGTCCCCCAAGAGAGGGAGGTCGCACACATATGCAGGATGTCGAGACCATCAGCCTTGTGCTTTTGGGGCTCTCCTTTCTTCTTTCGGCGATCTTTTCCGGAACCGAGGCGGCCTTCCTCGCGTCTCAGCCGCACCGCCTTCGGTACCGGGCGGAGGCGGGGTCCAGGGGGGCGCGGATCGCGACGCGGATGAAGGAGAGGCCGGAGCGATTCCTTTCAACGCTGCTGGTCGGCAACAACCTCATGAACACGGCGGCGGCAGCCATCGCGACGAGCATTGCACTGACGTTGCTTGAAAACTCGGAGCAAGGCCTCGTCGCGGCGACGATCGTTACGACGATTGCCCTGCTCATCTTCTCGGAGATTACGCCAAAGACGATTGGGGCGCGTCACGCGGAACGCGTGATGGTGCTCCTTGCGCCGCCGTTCCGACTATTGTCGTTCATTCTCGCGCCCGTCACGTTCGGCTTCACGATGTTTGCGGGCCTCGTGGCATGGCTAACGGGTGGGACACGTCGCGCGGTGGTGGACACGCAGGAACTAAGCACGATGATCCGGACAGGCGTGGAACAGGGAACCGTGGAGGCGCGCGAGGCGCAGATGGTCCAGAAGGTGTTCCAGTTTGGTGACCGGATGGTGAGAGAGATCATGACGCCGCGCACGGAGGTTATCTGGGTGCGAAACGGCACGACGCTCGCTGAATTCCTTGATATCTACGCGCGACACTCCCACTCGCACTTCCCCGTTCAAGCGGACGAGCCGGACGGTGTGGAGGGCATCCTCTCAATCAAGAGCGTGTTGCACAAACACGCGATGGGCGAACTCACGATGAACAGTTCCATCACGACAGACCTGCGGGAGACGCACTATGTGCCGGAGACCAAGCGCATCGATGATCTCATGGATGAGATGCGTGCGCAGCGGTCGCGCATGGTCATGGTCGTCGATGAGTTCGGTGATATTTCAGGCCTCGTGGTCCTCAGCCGCGCCATCGAGTTGATCGTCGGACGTGTGGATGATCCCGGCGACCCGCAGACGTTTGAGGCCGTCGATGAGCAGACGGTGCGTGTGGACGGCATCATGCACATTGATGAGCTGGCAGAGCAATTGAATATCCACCTGCCCGACGGTGATGGGGAGTATGAGACCATCGCCGGATTCGTGCTCAAGCAACTGGGCAGGATTCCGGAAGAGGGGGAGGCCATCGTTCACGGGCGGTATGAGATCACTGTGGCGCAGGTCCAGGGCGCCCGCATCGATGAAGTGACCGTGCGGACGGAGGACGGCAAGTGAGAGGGATGACGAACTCTCTCGGGAGGAATTGATGGAGGACATCAAACTATGGGAACTGGACGGAACGCAGGCTAAGCCCCTGGGTTTGAACAGCCGGTTGGAGTCCGAGGGGTTCTTCGAAGATACCCTCGTCAAGAACCCGAACCTGCTGATCGATGGCGTAACACTTGTAGGACGGCAGACTCCCACCGAAGGCGGACCCCTTGATCTGCTTGGCGTAGATTCGGACGGCAGGCTGGTCGTGTTCGAGTTAAAGCGTGGGAAGCTGTTGCGTGAAGCCGTCGCGCAAATCATAGATTACGCATCCGACCTCGACAGTCTGGATCTCGATGCCCTCGCTGACCGCATCTCAGAAAGGTCGGGCGCTCACGACATTGACAAAATCGAGAACTTTCAAGAGTGGTACAACAGCGAGGGTTTTGGTGAGTTGGAGTCGCTGAAACCGCTGCGCATGTTCCTGGTCGGGCTGGGAGCGGACGACCGGACGGAACGCATGGTGAGGTTCTTGGCCCAGAACAGCGGCATGGACATCTCGCTGCTGACCTTTCATGCCTTCGACTACGACGGCAAGACTATCCTTGCCAAGCAAGTGGAAGTGGAAGCAGCCGAGGAACCCTCGCGTCGCTCGACAAGGCGACGTCGGACTCAGGAGGAGTTGGATCGGGACTTCGACGAGAGAGTATCAAGGTTTGGGGTGCGTGATTTCGTCGATGACGTTCGTGGCATGTTCAATGAGAAATGGCCTACATCGACAGAACTCTCATTCGCCCGCGGAATTGGTATCCGACTGGATCGTTCCAGACAATATGCGCGCATTGATGCGTGGAAAAAGGAAACAATAAGTATCGCCTTCTTCGCTCACACCAAGGCATTGTGCTTGGATGAGTTCAGAGAGCCAGTAAGCAAGATTCGATATGTAACAGAGCGAGGCCGAGAACCCGTGGAAGATCCCAGGACAGATATTCATTTCCACCTGACCCCGCAAGAATGGGAGACTCACAAACAGAGCTTGACTGCTCTCGTGCAAGCCGTATACACGGCATGGCAGAACCAGGATGAGGATGAAGAGGCGGAATTGGCGCGATGAACCTCTACCTGGTTCGGCACGGCGAGACGGAGTGGAATCGCGACGGACGCGCGCAGGGGCGGGCCGATATCCCGCTCAATGATGCCGGTATCGCGCAGTCACGGGCGCTTGCTGACCATTTCGGGTCTCTGCGTGTGACGGCAGTTATGTCGAGTTCTTCACGGAGGGCGGCGCTGACCGCAGAGGCAATCGCCTCGTCACACGGGCTTTCCGTGACGGCTGAGGATGACCTGCGTGAGCTGGACTTTGGCGGGCTGGACGGCGCGCCGCTGCGGGAGATGCGCGAGTTGTTCCCGGATTTCTTTGAGCACTGGACGCGCGATCCGGCCACGGCGCAGTTCCCGGACGGGGGCGAGACGTTGGAGGCGCTCCAGGACCGCGCGTGGGCGATTGTGGAGACCATCGCGCGGTCACATGGGCCGCAGGACAATGTGATCGTCGTCTCACACGCCTTTGCGCTGTATTCGGTCATGTGCCGGGCGCTGGGGATGCCGCTGTCCAATTACGGGCGGCTGCGGATCACGCCGGGCTCTTTCAGCCTCCTTGTTTCGCGCACGCCAAACGTCATCGGGCCGGCGGATGAGGTGCAGTGGGCGCTGACGAGCCTGAACGTCGCGCCAACTATCCACGGCGACTAGTCCGTTATGCCCAGGGGCAACGGGCCGGGGGAATCGGCCCTCATCGAGAACATCCGGCGCGCGCTGGAGTCCGGCGGCTATGTTGGGCGCGGGGCGCGGCTGCTTGCGGGCGTCTCCGGCGGGCCGGATTCGACGGCGCTACTTTCCAGCCTCGTTGAGTTACGAGAGTCGTGCGAGATTGAGCTACACGTCACGCATGTGGATCACGGCCTGAGACCGGAGGCGCGGGGAGACGCGGCCTATGTGCGGCGGCTGTGCGCGCGATGGAATGTGCCCGTGACGGTGCGTCGCGTGGACGTGGACGCCTTGCGGCGCGAGGAGCGGCTGTCCATTGAGGAGGCGGCGCGTAAGGCAAGGCACACCGTCTTCCTGGAGGAGGCGACCGCGACGGGCGCGGAGGCCATCGTATTAGGACACACGGCGGATGATCACGTCGAAACGGCTCTGTTGAATTTGCTGCGCGGGGCGGGTCTGCGCGGGCTGGCGGGGATGGCCGAGCAAGCGGAATCGGCATTCATGCTGCCCGACGGCAAACGGGTTCCCATCATTCGTCCGCTGCTGAGCATGACGCGCGCCGAGGTGATGAACTATCTGCGGGAAAGGCGGCTACGACCGCGAGAGGACGCGAGCAACACGGACCCGGCGCATCTGCGAAATCGAGTGCGGCATGAGCTTCTGCCGTTGCTGGAGGACATCCGAACCGGCGCAGCAGAGGCCGTTGCGCGGGCCTCGGAGGATGCCCGGCTGGCGCTGGAGTACCTGGAGTCGCAGGCGGACGATGTGTGGCGAGATGCGTGTGATACGGCGGCGGACGATCATTCCATTCGCATTGACCGTGGTGTGATGCGTGGGGCGCACGTCGCGCTGCGACATGTGGCGCTTGAGCGAGCCGTCATTGCGCTACTCGGTTCGGCTGAAGGGCTGAGTCGCGCCAACTATGTGGCGATGGATGAGTTGATCGTGGACGGTCAGACGGGCTCGGGGATTACGTTGCCGCGAGGGTTGCGGATGACGTGCCTGAGCGGCTCACAGGCTGTTCTCAGTATCGGGGCGCCGCCCATCCCCATTGCCCGCGTGGCAGCGGCGGAGTTGTGCATTGACGGGGAGACGCAGGCCGGTGGGTGGACGTTCACGGCGCGACCGACGGAGTGCGGCATCGAGTTGCGCGCATCGGGAGTGGGGGCGGAACTGCTGCCGGGGTCGCTGGTAGCCATCGTTCCACAAGGGGACGGGCAACGGCAACTGCTCGTGCGGACTCGCGAGAGCGGAGACCGCATTCGGCTATCCGGTGGCCATCGCAAGGTTCAGGACGTATTTGTTGATCGCAAGATTCCACGCGCATGGAGGGAGAATATCCCCATCGTGTGCGACACGGAGACGGGCCAGATACTGTGGCTGACGGGTGTGGCAGTCGCCGCGGCCGTTACGCCTGTGAAGTAGGGATCGACGACTAGGGTACTATTGAGGCATGAGCAGACGACGAGGACAGACACCGAGGTCGGGCGGCGGCGGCCAAAATGGACGCGGACGCGGCAACGAGGCTAACCAGGGCGGCAATCGGCAAGAACGGCGTTCGTTCCTGGAGCGGTTACGCGTGCAGAGCAATGCCACCCCGGATGCGCCCGCGGGAATGCGAATCAACCAGCAGCGCAACAGGTCGCGCGGGCGCAAGCGACAACGATGGTCGGTGGGCCAGATACTCGTCTTCTCCGTGATGGTCTTCCTCGCCGTGGCGCTCGCGCTGAGCGGGCTGATTGCGTTCCTGCCACCACCGGGCAGCTCGTAGGCGCTATTGACAGTATAATACATATGTTCTATCATTCGCCCCGGGCTCTCACCAGCAACTAAGGGGGCGCGACGTGGCATCGTCGATTGAGTGGACGGACGAGACGTGGAACCCGGTAACGGGCTGCTCTCGCGTTTCCCCCGGCTGCGACAACTGCTACATGTTCGCTCTCTATCCACGCCTCCACGCGATGGGCGTCCCCGGGTACGAGGCCACGCCGGACACCGTGCAGATGCTACCGAACCGCCTGAACGCGCCCCTAACGTGGGCCAAGCCGCGACGTGTCTTTGTGAACAGCATGTCCGACCTCTTTCACAAGCAGGTACCGTTTGAATTCATTACGGATGTGTTTAAGGTCATGCGCGAGGCGGATCAACACATCTTCCAGGTGCTGACCAAACGGCCCGGCCTTGCCGTCGGGTGGTGGGAAAAGTGCGGCAAGCAAGAATTCGGCGAATGGCCGAAGAACGTATGGATCGGGACATCGGTTGAGAACCAGAAATACGCGCCGCGCCTGACGGTGTTAGGCCGCATACCGGCGGAGATACGATTCGTGTCTGCGGAGCCGTTGCTAGACTCACTCGACCTCACAGAGTGGCTATGCGACGGCACGCTCCAGTGGGTTATCGTCGGCGGCGAGAGCGGGCCACGAGCGCGTCCGATGGAAGAGGAGTGGCCACTCGGCCTGCGAGACCAATCCTTTGACACCAAAGTGGCCTTCTTCTTCAAACAATGGGGCGGCCGGCGGGGGAAACGGTCGGGGGAAGAGGCTCTACTCGAAGGCGAACTTTGGCAGCAGTATCCCGCAGCACTATCTACCACCTGACATGCCTCCACGAACTCCACTATGGCAATTGGAACCGCACACTAGAGGCAAGCACTTAGTACTCCGAAAGTACCTAGAAGGTTGGTTGCCCAAGTTAGGGCTCAAGAACGACAGACTGCTATTCATAGACGGCTTTGCCGGCCCAGGCAGATATGAGGGAGGCGAGGACGGATCCCCAATCATAGCCCTCAATGCACTACGTGAGCATAGAGCCAAGATCGCCCTGAAAGCTGAGGTTGTGTTTCTCTTCATTGAGAAGGACACCGCACGGGCCGATTATCTGAGAGCCCTGCTCAAGGAACAAGACTTTACACCCCCGCCAATTGTAAAGCAGCAAGTCATCACTTCAGCCTTCGAAGAAACACTGACCGAGGTGCTTGACAACATCGACGCGCAACGAAGAATACTTGCTCCTGCCTTTGTGATGATAGATCCATTTGGTGTCTCTGACACTCCCATGAGCGTTATTGAACGAATTCTGAAGAATCCGAAATCGGAAGTTTATGTCTCATTCATGTACGAGTTCATTAGGAGATTCATCGGGCGCCCCGAGTTTGAGCCTCACTTGGACTCCTTGTTTGGAACCGAGAGGTGGAGAGAGGCTAGGGACACAAATGACGCTCATGAGAACAAGCGATTTCTACAAGACCTATATGCGAACCAATTGAAGAAGGCGGGGGCACGTTACATAGTACATTTCGAACTGTACGACGGAAATCGACACGTTTACTCGATATTCTTTGGCACTAAGAACCTTGATGCCTGCGACTTGATGAAACAGGCCATATGGAAAGTAGACCCCTTCGGCAACTACCAATTCCGTGGCGCACGTTCCGGTCAACTTGCCTTTGATAACGCCTTGGCAGACCTGGATGCTCTAGAGAATGAGTTGCTTAGTCGATTTGGCCTAGACGCCCCGGTACGTATTGAGGCGTTAGAGGCATTCATCAAGTCCGATGAAACCGATTTCTATTCTGGCCAGCTCAAGAGAAGGACACTCAAGCCAATGGAGGATGCTGGTCGGGTCGAAGTCGTCTCTAGTCCTCGAAAGAAAAGGGGGTTCTTCCCGGACGGGACAGTCGTCAGGTTCGTGTCCTGAATGCCTTTGGCCCCCTCACCCCACCCTCGGCCTTCCCCTAAACCTCAATCGTGCCAAACCCTTGATGTCTTCCCAGGCTGTGGAGACTATCTTGACTCGGGTGTCGGCGTCTTCTTCCCATGCTACGGGGAAGTCCGCGATGCGGTAGCCGTTTTTTTCGGCTATCAGTAGGAGTTCTGTGTCGAAGAACCATGCGTTGTCTTTGATGAGGGGCAGCAGGTCGTCCGCCGCGCGTCGGCTGATGGCCTTGAAGCCGCATTGCGCGTCCGAGAAGCTGCTCCAGAAGACCGACTTGATCATCAGGTTGTAGGAGCGGGACACGAACTCTCGCTTGAATGATCGCGTCGTTTCCGCGCCGCGCTTGAGGCGGGAGCCTGTCGCGACGTCGTGGCCGTCCCTGATTGCGCCGAGCAGGTCGGGGATGCGGTTGATGTCCGTCGAGAGGTCAACGTCCATGTAGGCGCGGATATCGGCGTCGCTCTCGCTCCACGCCCGCTTGAGCGCGCGCCCTCGGCCCTTCTGCTCCAGGTGAACGACACCGACCTCGCCCTCGTATTGCTGTGAGAGTTGCGTTGCCACCTCAAACGTGCCATCGATGGAACCGTTGTCCGCGATGACGACGCGCCAGCGGTAGTCGATCAGGTTCTCGCGGCAGAACGGTAGTAGGCGTTCCAGGCAGACCGGCAGGGAGTGTTCCTCGTTGTAGACGGGGATGATGATATCGGCGGATGGGCGGGAATCCGGCTCTCCTGGTAGCGTGGAGGTCATGGCCGCTCCTCAGTGTCGGAAGTGACGGATGCCGGTGAAGACCATGGCAGCGTCCGCTTGGTTGGCGGCGGCGATGACCTCTTCATCTCGGACGGAGCCGCCGGGCTGCACGACTGCCGTGACGCCGCCGTTCAGCCCCATCTCCAACCCGTCCGCGAACGGGAAAAAGGCATCTGAGGCCAGGACTGCGCCCCGCGATTCATCCCCGGCCAGTTGCAGCGCGAGTTCCACACTGACGAGACGATTTGGCTGACCCGCGCCCATCCCAAGCAACGCGCCGTCTTTCACGATGACAATGGCGTTGGATTTCACATGGCGGGCTGCTTTCCACGCGAAGCGGAGATCGGCGAGTTCGGCGTCGGTCGGCGCGCGATCGGTGACGGTCTGCCACTCACCCGCCTCGCCCATGTCTGCCGCCTGCACGAGGAATCCACCACGCACGGTGCGGATATCAAGCGAGGGGCCGGCGGGTGTGGCATCGCCCATTGTCAGCAGGCGCAGGTTGCGCTTCTGGGTGAGCACGGAGAGGGCATCGTCGTCATAGGATGGCGCGATGACGATCTCATAGAACGCCTCATTGATCGCCTCCGCCGTCGCGCGGTCCATTGGTCGGTTGGCGGCGATGATGCCTCCGAACGCGGAGACGGAGTCACCGGCAAGGGCGCGGCTGAACGCAGTGGCAAGGTCCGGCGCGGTCGCGAGGCCACACGGGTTGCCGTGCTTGATGATGGCGACGGTTGGGCCGTCCGGGAAATCACAGACGACGTTCCAGGCGGCGTCCGCGTCAAGGATGTTGTTGAAGGACATCTCACGACCATGGATTTGGCGGGCGGACGGGATGCCCTCCACGGCGCGGCCAGGATCAATGATGCGGTAGAGCGCGCCGGCCTGATGGGGGTTCTCGCCGTAGCGGAGGCTCTGAATGGATTGCAGGGGCAGCACGCGCTCAGCCGGCAACGCGGCTGATTCATCGTCCATGCCCGCGGCGCCCATATCACGCGTAAGGTAGTTTGCGATGATCGTGTCGTATGCGGAGACGTGTTCAAAGGCCTTGCGGGCGAGCCGGCGACGGTTCTCAAGCGGCACGATACCGGCGCGCAGCATGTTCAGCACGGGCGCGTAGTCGGCGGGATCAATCAGCACGATGACGGCGGGAAAGTTCTTGGCGGCGGCGCGGACCATCGTCGGGCCGCCAATATCGATCTGCTCCAGCGCCTCCATCAGCGTGACATCGGGCTTCGAGACGGTCTCGGCAAACGGGTAGAGGTTAACGGCAACGAGGTCGATCGTGCCGATGCCGTGCTCCTCCATCTGTGCCACGTGGGAGGGATCTTCGCGTCGGGCAAGAATGCCGCCGTGGACGCGGGGATGGAGGGTCTTGACGCGGCCATCTAGTATCTCCGGAAAGCCGGTCAGGGCCTCGATATGCTGCGCGGCGATGCCGGCGCCGGTCAGGAAGCGATGTGTGCCGCCGGTGGCGTAGACCTCCCATCCGAGGTCAGTCAGGCCACGGGCGAAATCGTCTGCGCCGTCTTTGTTCGAGGGGGCGATGATAGCTCGAAAGGTCATGACGGCTCCATGTTCAGAATGACGCGCTCTCCGTCCGGCGGGCGTTCCTCAATTGTGCCAATCTGGGCGCTGCCCTCCATGACGGACATGACGAGGGACGCATCCTGTGGCCGAACGACGGCGATCATGCCCATGCCCATGTTGAACACTCCGTACATTTCGGCCTGGGGAATCTCGCCGCGATCCCGGATGAGGCGGAAGATGGGGGGCACATCCCACGCGGTGCAGTCGATGGTTGCTCTCAGGTTGTCCGGCAAGACGCGCGGCACGTTGTCCTGGTAGCCGCCGCCCGTGATGTGGATGAGGCCACGGATTCGGCGTCGGACGGGCTTGAGTTCATGGTAATAGGGCCTGTGAATCGCGAGGAGGGAATCACCGAGCGTTTCGCCGCCGAGCTCTGTCGGCTTTTCGGAAAGCCGCTCAGGATGGTCGTCAAGGTCAAAGACGCGGCGGGCCAGGGAGTAGCCGTTGGTGTGGAGGCCGGATGAGGGCAGACCGACAAGGACATCGCCCTCGCGAATGCCGGAGCCGTCTATCAGATCCCAACGTTCCACCGCGCCGACGATGAAGCCTGCAACATCGTAGTGGCCTTCGCGATACGTACCGGGCATTTCCGCGGTTTCGCCACCAATCAGGGCGCAACCGACGGCGCCACACGCCTCGGCCATTCCACGCACAAGGTCGGCGGCATCCGGCGGGTTCAATTTGTCCGCAGCGATGTAGTCCATGAAGAACAACGGATCGGCGCCCTGCACCCAGATGTCGTTGATGCAGTGATTGACAAGATCCGCGCCGACACCTGCAAAGGATCCGGCCTGCATTGCAATGTTGATCTTTGTGCCGACACCGTCAGTGCTGGCGACGAGGATCGGTTCACGGTAGGAATCAAGCTTGAAAAGGCCGCCAAATCCGCCAATGTCGCCCAGCACACGGCTGTTGTAGGTGGACTGTGCGAAGGGGCGCATGAGGCGCACGGCCTCCTGCCCTGCGCCGATGTTCACCCCGGCTGCCGCGTAGTTGGAATCCGAGTCAGACACGCAGGGGGAGGCGCTCCAATGAGAATTTGTCGAGCTGCACCTGGACCGGGACCGTGTATTCGCCGGTAAAGCAAGCCGTGCAGAATCCCGGCCCCTCCTGTGCGACAGAGCGGTACAAGCTCGGAACATCGAGGAACCCAATGCTCTCGACGCCGAGTTCATCGCGAATTTCTTCAACGGAGCTATACGCCGCGAGAAGTTCCGCACGGTTTGGCATGTCAATACCGTAGTGGCAGGGGTAGCGGATGGGGGGCGCACAGACGCGGAGGTGAATCTCCTTTGCGCCCGAACTGCGGAGGAGGTCGACGAGGCGGCGGGTCGTCGTGCCTCGGACGATGCTGTCGTCCACCATGACGAGGCGCTTGCCCTCAATGACCTCTCGCAACGGCGTCAACTTAAGGCGCACACCCTCGTCTCGCAGACGCTGGTCGGGCTGAATAAACGTCCGGCCGACGTAGCGATTCTTGACCAATGTCTCGTAGAAAGGGATGCCAGAGCCGTGCGCGTAGCCGATACCGGCAGCGATGGCGGAGTCCGGGACGGCGCTGACGATGTCCGCCTCAACAGGGTGCATCCGCGCAAGTTCCTTACCCATCGTCTCGCGGCTCAGGTACACTCGCCTACCTTCAAGGATGGAGTCGGGGCGTGAGAAATAGATGTGCTCAAAGATGCAGAGTGCTTTAGTCTCTCGGCGGCCCAAGGTGGAATGGACGCCGGTGGCGTCGATGCGGACGATCTCACCGGGCTCTATATCTCGGTCAAAGTCCGCGCCAACGTTTTCCAACGCGCACGTCTCGGAAGCAGCCATCCAGCCGGACTCGCCAAGTCGGCCAAGGCTGAGGGGACGGAAGCCGTGGGGGTCACGGACGGCATAGATGGCGTCCTTCGTGAGCAAAGTCAGGCTGTATGCGCCCTCAAGGCGGAGCATTGCCGCCGCGATCTTCTCTTCCCACGTTTCGCCAGGAAGGACGGCGATGAGTTGGGCGATGACTTCTGAGTCGGTTGTCGTGACGAATTGCGCGCCCAGTTCAAGCGCTTCATGCCGCAGCAACTCGGCATTGACGATGTTTCCGTTATGGGAGACAAGAACCTCGCCAAGTGGGCCGTTGGCGGGTATCGGCTGAGCGTTGGCGAGCGTGGAACTGCCGGTTGTGGAGTATCGCGTATGGCCGATGGCGAGGCTGCCGGGGATGACGTTCAGCGTCTTCTCATCAAAGACACGATTAACGAGACCGAGCCCACGATAGAGGTGGAGTTCCTGATCATCGTCAGAAGTGGCGATGCCGGCGCTTTCCTGACCGCGATGTTGAAGGGAGAAGATACCGAAAAAGGCAGCCCGCGCAGCGTCCCCGCCCGGTAGGTAGATACCGACGACGCCACAAGCGTCGTGCAGTTTATCGTCGTCCACTCTCACCTTCCGGTGGGTATCACGTCTTGCTCTCCGGACACTGCCGCAGCAAACAGGGTTAAGGATACCAAATCTCAGGTCGGAAAGCCACGCCAAAATCGGGGCTAAGGGGTGGGACTTGACGCCGTTCCGGCGTGGAGGCGGAGGCCGAGGACCCTGATGATGGCAAGTAGAGTCGAGAGATCAGGCTCCTCTTGGAATTGTGAGCCTACTATGAGATATTCGGGGTGCAACCCCGCCTCTACGACCTCCCGTTCCTTCCCCTTTGACCGGGCAATGTCGCCGAGAATTCCGAGAACTGTGGCAGTGTGGTTCTCCTCAAGGCCCGCTTGAAGGTATCCAACCCAATCCTCTTCGGAGTTCAGCCCCTCCGCAGGATCCCACCGGCGGAGCTTCTGCTTTACCATAGCCGTTCCTCCAACACTCCCGGGTCAAGCGCAAGGCCTCGTGCTCGTTGTATGTCATCCGGTTGATTACTCTTGTCTCCACCCGCCAAGAGAATGACAACCGCAGAGCCTCTCAGAAGATAGTATATGCGGTAGCCAGGGCCGTAGTGGATTCTCATTTCAGAGACTCCCCCACCCACGGAACGCACATCTCCGAAATGTCCGACGGTGAGCCGGCGAATCCGGGAGCTTACACGGTACTGGGCTTGCCTATCCCTGAGCCCCGCAAACCACCGTGAAAACTCCTCCGTTTGGAGGACTTCCAGAGGCCCGGATGGCACGTTTGACAAAGCCGTGTACCGGCGCGTCTATCCCGTCACTGCCGTTATCGCGTCCTCCAGGATGGCCACGCCCTTGTCCATATCATCGTCTGAAAGTGTCAAGGGAGGCATGAGGCGCAGGGCGTTCGGGCGGACGCGGTTGACCAGCATTCCGCGCTCTAGACAGGCAGTTAGCAGATCACCGGCGATCTCCTCCGTAAATTGGACAGCGACGAGCAGGCCCATACCACGCACGTCCGTTATGGATGAATGGCGGTCTGCGACGGCCTTGAGCGCGCCAAGCAGCCGTTCGCCGGACGCGCGGACGCGGCCGGGTATGTCCTCTGCCAGCACGGTGCGAATCACGGCGAGCGCAGCCGCGGTCGTGAGAACGTTGCCGCCGTAGGTGGAACCGTGGTCGCCGTAGGTAAGCGCATCAGCATGAGTCTTTGTGAGAAATGCGCCGATGGGCACGCCGCCGCCCAGTCCCTTGGCCAGCGTCATCACATCCGGCTCAACGCCAAATGCCTGATAGCCGAAGAGGTGGCCAAGCCGGCCGATGCCCGTCTGCACTTCATCAAGAATGAGAAGCAATTTGTTCTCGTCGCACCACGCGCGGACAGAGGTGAGATAGTCCGGATCGGGGACGTTGACTCCACCCTCACCCTGGACCGGCTCAATCATGACGGCGACGGTGCGCTCCGTTGTTGCCTCACGGATTGCCGCCATGTCGTTGAACGGCACATGTACAAAGCCGGGCGTGAGGGGGCGGAATCCGTCCTGGTAGTGTGGCTGACCGGTCGCGGCGACAGTCGTCATCGTGCGGCCATGGAACGACTCCAGGGCGGTGATGATCTCATATGCGCCGTCCTTGTTGAGCACGCCGTAGCGGCGGGCTACCTTGATGGCGCCCTCAACGGCCTCCGCGCCGCTGTTGCAGAAGAAGACGCGATCCATGCAGGAATTATCGATGAGCAGCTGCGCGAGCTCAATCTGCGGGATGGTGTAGAAGGCGTTTGATGTTTGAATCAGCGTGGCAGCCTGCTCAGAGATAGCCTGCACCATGGCGGGGTGGGAATGGCCGAGGGTTGCGGTTGCCCAGCCGCCGACGAAGTCCAGGTACTCACGGCCCTGATCGTCCCAGACCGTGCTGTCCTTACCCCGCACTAACGTCACGGGGACGCGGCGCACCGTCTGCATGTAGTACTCGGACTCTACCTGTTGCCAGTCTTTGGATGTCGTCATGTGGTTCGCTCCATTGCCGTCAGTGGATATAAATTGAGTTCCGCGAATGTTCGTCGCGGCTCCTGTATAGGCTATCGTACCGCTTAGGAGTGCCAGGCGACAGGGCGCGCGCAAGGGAGGCCGGGAATGACGAGCGAACAGTGGAAGAACCGGCCAACCTGCTGCGGGCGCTACGCGCGGAGGGAACGGAACGGCGGCCGATCGCCTAGCTCCGTATACTGAGTTGTGCAAATTAGCCGCCGAGGATGATTGCGATGAGTGAGCGAGAAGTCAGCCTGTCAGAGGCGCAGGAGCGCCTGCCTGAGTTGCTGCGCGAGATTGAGCGGGGCGACACCCTTGCCATCACCAAGAACGGCAAGCAGGTCGCGCTCCTAACGCCCCCGGAGCCTAACGGCGCAAAACTCGAAGAAGAGGAAACGCCGGAGGAGGCGTTGGCGCGGCGCACGGCGGCCGTCGAGAGGTTCAACAGAAAGGCTGCTAAATTACCCCGCGTGCAAGTAACTGTGGAAGAAATACTTGAGTGGATCCACGAGGGCCGCGCCTAGTGAGTGGCATTGTTCTCGATGCATCGGTAATCATCGCTAGGCTCTTAGGTGAGAACGAAGAGCGGGAGCGAGTAGACCGTTCGATGGCGGCCGTAGTATCGGTAGGCGCGTGGGTGCCGCAACTATGGCACTACGAGGTCAGGAACAGTCTTCTGATGGCCGAACGACAGGGCCGCATAGATCAGGCGGACACTGCAAATGGTCTTGATTCATTGATTGAACTCCCTGTTCAGACTGACGAATCGTTGGAATTTGAGGCCGTCCTGCCTTTCGCGCGGCGGCACGGCCTAACCTATTACGATGCCGTCTATGTCGAACTGGCGGTGCGGCTTGATGCCGCGCTGGCTACGCTTGACCAAGCTATGATGCGGGCGGCAGAAGCGGAGGGCGTGCCGGTCAGCTAGGCGTTCGCCTCGTTCCGGCGCCCTTCGTCTTCGAGGGCCTCATCTAGCGTTCGGGAGATATCCTCAATCTGCTCTGTGAGTTCGGCCGCCGAATCCCGGATCCGTTCCAACTCAGAGCGCAGGCGCTGAATGATGGTCAATGGCGTAATTCCATCAGCGCTGGTGGTTGGCGTCTGCGACTCCCGGAGAGCGGTCGTGCCTCCCTCTCGGGCCAGGAAGTTGTTTAGGGACTGGCTGAGCGACGGCAACATCACGGGCTCTTCGCCCTGTTGTACGAGCACGACGCGGGTCAGTTGCGGGTAATCGATGTCCTCAGCCTTGAGGTAGATCGGCTCCGCGTAGATGATGTTTTGTCCGACGGGAATGACGAGCAGGTTGCCGCGCAGGACATTGGAACCTGCTTGATCCCATAGTGTGAACTGCTGGGAGATATCCGGGTTCGTTGTGATGCGCGCTTCCACCTGTTGCGGGCCATCAATCTGTCGTTCCTTCGGGAACGTGTAGGCGATGAGTGAGCCGTAGTGTTCGCCATCGTTGCGCGCGGCCAGCCATCCGACGAGGTTCGGCTTGCCGTCCGGCGTGAACGGCATGATAAGGACGAATTCCTCCTGCTCTTCGCCGGGCAGGCCCATGATCAGGTAGTACGGCTCCATGGGCTGCGAAGAGGCGCTGAAGAAGAGTTCCAGCGGGAAGTTCCACAGATCCTCCTGGTTGTAGAAGACCTGCGGATCGGTCATGTGGAACTTGAGATACTTGTCCGCCTGGATGGTGAAGAAGTCTTCCGGATAGCGGAGATGGGAGCGCAGCGACTCCGGCATTTCACTCATGGGCTTGAAGAGGTCAGGGAAGACATTTTCATAGGTTCTTATGATGCCGTCTGATTCGTCCGCGATGTACAGATCCACGGAACCGTCGTAGGCGTCAATGACGGCCTTGACACTGTTGCGGATGTAGTTGAAGCCGGCCGGAGATGGCTCCGAGTACGGGAAGCGATCGCTGATGGTGTACGCGTCCTGGATCCAGTAGAGTTTGCCGTCCGCGACGACGGCATAGGGATCCGCGTCGAGCTCAAGGAACGGCGCGAGGTGGCTGACGCGGTCCTGGATGTGGCGGTAATAGAGAATCTGGCTGTCTTCTGTGATTGCTCCCGTAATCAGGATATTGAGGTCGGTGAAGCGCCACGCGAAGAGAATGCGGTTCAACAGACCATTGATGGATACGCCTTCCCCCTCAAAGGAGCGGTAGACGGGTAGGACGGCATCCGTCGGATGGTCAAATTCAGGAGTCGTGCTCCGAACGATGACCCAATCATCCGTCGCCTCGCCAAAATAGACCTGCGGAACTTCCAGCGGCGGCGCGCCTGTGACCGGCGCCGGGGGTATGTCCTTTAGGAAGAACTCCGGCAGCCCGTCCTGCGTGAATTCTGTCACAGGGCTCATGGCCGCGCCGTAGCCGTGTGTGTACTGGAGCCTTTCGTTGACCCACGTCTGCGCGTCCGGATCCAGTTGGGATTGAACGAGTTCGCGCGTTCCGACCATCACCTGTCGATAGTCGCCGTCAATCGTGTACCGGTCGATGTCGATGTCCAGGAATGAGTACTGAAGTCGGAAGAACTGAATCTGGTTGTAGACGTCACGCAGAGGGCGATGGTCCCACAAACGGATGTTTTCGAACGTGCCCGGGTTAACGTCAACGATTTCGGGGGTAATGCTGTCCTCGCTTGAGTCGTAGGGTTGCTCCTCAATGCGGTTAAGGGCAAAGCCTTCTCGCGTCATTTCGATGCTGCGCTCGATGTATTTTCCTTCGAGTTGGAACTCGTTTGGTTGCACCTGGAACCGCTGAACGGCGGCGGGTAACAGGCCGGTCCCGACGGTTAGAACAAGGAACCAGACGCCGATGGCGGCGAGTGGTAGGCTCTGCCACCGAAGGAAGGCGTTTGCAGCGAGCACAATAGCGACAATGATGCTGACGACTATCAGGACATTGAGAGCGGGTATACGAACGGCGACATCGGTGTACGCCGCGCCATAGGCCGCGCCACGGGCCGAGTAGAGCAGTTCTTGCAGGCTGAGCCAGTAACCAATGGAGAGCAGGAGGAAGAAGATGATGCCCAGAGCGGATAGGTGCGCGCGGAGAGTCGGCGACAGCGTGAACTGGAATCCGCCCAATGCGAAGTTGATCGCATAGATGCCAACGGCAAAGAGGGCGTTGACGATAACGACACCAAGTCCCCAGCCCTGCAGGAATCGATAGAACGGCAAATCAAAGAGATAGGTCGCCACATCACGGTTGTAGAGCGGATCGGTCAAGCCGAACATCTCTGCATTGGAGAAACGCAGTGTCGTTTCCCAATACCCCGATGCCGCAGCGCCAAAGACGATCGACAACAGGACGCCGGCGACGATGAGGCCGATGATAACAAGCCTGCGCGCCCACGTCAGCGCCTCTAACGGGATATTGAGCGCCGCCTCCGGCGAGATGCCCTTCGGGGAGTAGCGCTCGGCAAGGAAAATGTTGACGGCGAACACCGCGGCAAAGACCAGCGCGCCAAGCACAAAGAGGACGACGCGCGCCGTGAGGATGGTCGTGAAGACCGAGAGATAGCCAAGGTTATCGAACCAGAGCCAATCGACGTAGATGTTAGCAAAGATCGAGCCGCCTATCCAGAGCAATAGCAGCAGCCCGAGCGGAATGGCCCAATTCAGGATGGAAGAGAGGCGGGGCGGCTCTCGCCGTTCAAATTCGTCGAGGAAGCTCAAGCTATCGCTCCTGCCGTTACGGCCGTATGGGTCTCTTGCATAATGCGCGTGCCGGTGTTGTGTTCAAGGGCGTCACGCAGGGCGTTCGGCGCGCGGCCATCAATGATTTGCGCCGCCTGCGCGTGAGTAAGCGCGTTCAGACAGGCCGTTACCTTTGGGATCATTCCACCTGTAATCACGCCGTCGTCGATGAGTTCACGTACACGGGATTCAGTCAGCGTGGGCAGCACTTCGCCGTCCTTGTCCAGTACGCCGGGCACATCGGTCATGAAGATGACGCGGTCCGCCTCAAGCGCGCCGGCAAGCGCGCCGGCCACGGAGTCAGCATTGACGTTCAGCAGCCGCCCCTTGTCATTTGCATCGACGGACACCGGGGAGAAGACGGGAATGAAATCGTGGTGCAGCAAGCCGATGATGAGATCGGTCTGCACGGCGGCCACCTCGCCGACGCGGCCCAACTCCGGATCCTTGACCTCGGCGGCAATGACCGCGCCATCCGCGCCCGACAGACCCACACCGCGACCACCCGCTGCGCCTATTGCGGCGACGATACGCGTATTGACGAGACCGCATAACACGGCGGTGACGACATCAAGCGCGTCCTCATTCGTGACGCGGAGACCGCGCACAAAGGTGGATTCCACGCCCAGCTGATCAAGCCATTGGGAGATCAGGGGGCCGCCGCCATGAACAACGACGGGCCACACGCCTCTCTGCTGCACGGCGACCAAATCCTGGAACGTGGTGTCCTCAGGCCCGAGGGCGTTTCCGCCGATTTTGACCACAATTCGCGCGTTTTCTGCCATCACCTTTTCGATTCAGCCGCGTACCAAAGCACCATTCAGACTACCAGAGTACGGATTACGGCGGGGCGTTGGAGTCCTTCGCGCCGGATCAGGTGGTGTACTCGCCATTGATGCGCACGTATTCGTAGGAGAAATCGCACGTCCACGCCGTCGCTGAGCCATCGGCCAGAGCCAGGGAGATGTCAAAACGCACTTCGGGTTGCTTCATGCGCTCGACGGCCTCATCGCGGTCAAAGGGCACGGCCTGCCCCTTCTCCAGCACGCAGATGTCGTTGAAATACAGCGTGACACGGGATTCCTGCATCTCGATTCCGCTGCGGCCAAGCGCCATCATCACGCGTCCCCAATTTGGGTCATTGCCAAAGACTGCCGTCTTGACGAGCGGCGACGTGGAAATGACGCGGGCGGCCTGCCGGGCGTCGTCATCGCTCTGCGCGCCCGTCACGTTGATCTCAATCAGCGTTGTTGCGCCCTCTCCATCGCGGACGATGGCTTTCGCCAACTCGGTCGCGACGTGAGTGATAGCCTCCTCTATGAGCGCCTCATCTTCTCCGCCGGCTATCGGATCGTTTCCTGTCTGCCCATTCGCAATCACGATGAACGTGTCATTGGTAGACGTGTCGCCATCGACGCTAATCATGTTGAAGGAGCGGCCAACGGCCCGCTTGATAATGCGATCCAGGCAACCCTGCTCGATAGCGGCGTCCGTCGTGATGAACGCAAGCATCGTCGCCATATCCGGGTGAATCATGCCGGAGCCCTTTGTTGTCCCGGCTACTGTGACCGTCCGCCCGCCGATGTCCACGGTGACGGCGCTCTCCTTGGACTGCAGGTCCGTCGTCATGATGGCGAGGGCGAAGTTGTGCCCGCTATCCTCGCTGAGCTCTACGGCCTCGATTCCGCCCCGCATGATGTCCATCGGCATCGGAACGCCAATAACGCCGGTGCTACAGACGAGCACCTCTTCCGGGCGCAGACCGAGCTTGGCGGCGACCATTTCGGCGGATGCGCGGGCATCGATCATGCCCTGCTCCCCGACGGCCGCGTTGGCGTTGCCGCTATTGACGACAACGGCGCGGGGAGAGGCGCGTCCAATATGTTCTCGGCTGACGATGACCGGCGCAGCTGTCACCTTGTTTTTCGTGAAGACCGCCGCGCCCGTCGTCTCGCCATCCGCCGCGAGAATAGTCACGTCGAACACGTCCTCCGGCGTATCGGAGCGAATGCCAGCATGAACCGCGCCGGCGCGGAATCCGCGCGGCGAGGTGACGGAGCCGTTCTCAAGGGGCGTTAAACTCATGTCTCTATGCTATACCGCTTTCCGCCACGCGACCCGCCCCCAATTGGGTACAATGCGACAAGAGGAGGGACTGCCCAATGGCGGGACGCGCATCAGATCTCATCTTCGAGGTCACTCATGACGAATTGGACGGGTATTACACGGCCGCCGCTCTCGGTTTTGGAATCACGACCCAGGGACGCACTCTTGAAGAACTGCGCGCCAATGTCTGCGAAGTTGTCAACGTCCATTTCGATTCATCTATGGAGATGCCGGAGACCATACGCCTCCATTTTGTTCGAGAAGAAGTCTTTAATCTTTGACTGTGCCGCGTGACGTAAGCGGCGCGACACTTGTCCAAGCTCTCCGCCGGTTAGGATACGAACCCGTGCGCCAACATGGTTCGCACGTTCGGGTCAGAACGCTAGTAAACGGCGAGCACTCTGAAAGCATCCCCATGCATCGGGAGATTGCCATTGGAACCTTGCGCACAATACTCAGAAACATCGCCGACCACCATGACCTTAGCCTCCCTGATCTATTGGGCCAACTGCGGTTGTGAGCGGATACAATGCGCACAGTAAGGGGACTAGACATGCCTCAAGGCAAATCGGAGATTGTTTTCGAGGTCACACAGGATGAGCTTGACGGCTACTACACGGCGGTCGCCCACGGGCATGAGATTACCGCGCAAGCGAAATCTGTGAAGGAACTGCGCCACAACGTTCGAGAGGCGTGCAGTTCCTACTTTGGCTCTTCCAGGAAGGGGCCTGGAATCATACGCCTTCTCTATATTCGCGACGAGTATCTGTCCGTATGACGGTATCCCATCTCTAGCCTCGGAGGACAATCCAGATGACCCAGACTCGGCAAGAAGGAACCCGCATCGTTGGGCGGGGCGTTCAGCGCGTCGATAGCGCCGAGCGGCTCATCGGCGCCGCCGTGTTCGGCGCTGACCACACCACAAAGGGCACCCTCTACGCCAAGTTGGTCCGCAGCCCCCACGCGAACGCGCGCATTCTCAGCATCGACGTGTCTAAGGCCGTCGCCATGCCCGGCGTCCGCGCCGTCGTCACGTCCGCCGATTTCCCCTACATCGCAATGAGCAACCAGGCCGTCGGCGGCGAAATCACCATGACGCCGCGCGATCAGCGTCGAATGCAGATGGCGGAGGATCGCATCTTCTACCACTGGCAGGCCGTCGCCGCCATCGCGGCGGACGATGCCACGATTGCGGAGGAAGCCGCCGCGTTGGTTAAGGTCGAGTACGAACCTATCGAGCCCGTCGTTGAAGTGGAGCGCGCCGTCCGGCCCGATTCCTCGCTTGTCCACGATGACCTCTATACGTGGGAGTTCGCCGGCGGGCCATCAGACAAACCCAGTAACATCGCGCGCCGAGTTGAACTGAGTCGCGGCGACGTAGAACAGGGCTTTGCAGAATCGGACATCGTTATTGAGCGCACGTTCCGGGGCGGCACGGTGCATCAGGGCTACCTTGAGCCGCAGGCATGCACCGTGGACGTGGGCGACGACGGCCACCTGACCGTCTATTCCTCAAGTCAGATCAGCTTCAACCTGCGCGATACGCTCTCTATCATTCTGGGATTGCCGCAGGAGATGATCACCGTTGTGCCGCTGGAGATCGGCGGCGGATTCGGCGGCAAGGCGGGGCTGGGCATCGAGTTCGTCACGGCACTGTTGGCGATGAAAGCGCGCCGGCCGGTCAAGCTGGTTCTGGCACGAGAAGAGGTCTTTCGAGCCTCCGGTCCAACATGCGCCCATGTGATCCGACTCCGCATAGGCGCGATGCGCGACGGGACGCTCAAGGCATTCGAGGGCCGCTATCTGCTCGACACGGGCGCGATGACGGGATTCACACACTCCGCCACAGCCGCGCTCACCGGCGCATCGCACTACCGATTCCCGCACTTATATGTAGACGCCTATGACGTTGTGACGAATAAGCCCGTCGCGATGGCGTACCGC
This sequence comes from Dehalococcoidia bacterium, assembly GCA_965205915.1. Lineage (GTDB taxonomy): Bacteria > Chloroflexota > Dehalococcoidia > UBA6926 > UBA6926 > VXMO01. Next base: position 1,259,356 of record OZ242191.1, read on the forward strand.
GCGCCGAGCGGCCCCATCGGCAACTACCCGACCGAGGTTGTGATGGATGAGCTGGCGGAGGAGTTGGGGATGGACCCCATCGACCTGCGCCTAAAGAACGTGACGGAGGAGGGCGATCCGCTCCCCAACGGCTTGAACATGCCGGTGTGGGGACTCAAGAAGATCCTGCTCGCAGCCAAGGAGCATCCCGCATGGACTGATCCGTTGCCGGAGGGCCACGGTCGGGGTTTTGCGGCAGCGTATTGGGGTGGAGCAACCCTCACCTCAAGCGCAGAAATCGTCGTCAACCCGGACGCCACGTTCGAGGTGACGACGGGCTCGGTAGACCTAACGGGCACGCGCACGACGATGGCGCAGTTCGCCGCCGAAGAACTCGGCGTCGAGATGGAGCAGATCAACGTCATCAGCGGCGATACGGATTCTGTCGGCCACACGGACGGCTCGTTCGGCAGCCGCACGACGCTCACGACAGGCACGGCGGTGTTGCTCGCTGCCCACGATGCCCTGGAGAAGCTCCGCGCCGTGGCGGCGGAGATGCTGCGTGTCGACGCCGAGTACGTGGATTATGCCGAGCAGACATTTACCGCGCGAGACGCTGACCGTTCGGTGACACTGGCTGATGTGTGCAAGGCCGCTGTTGAGGCTAATGAGGACGAGAAGCTCAAGGGCATCGGCATGGCGACGGGCCTGCCTGCCGCGCCAACGTCCGCTGCGTCCATTGCAGAGGTGGCGGTCGATAAGGACACGGGCCGCACGGAAATCAAGCGGTTCACGATCTTCCAGGACCCCGGCAACGCAATCAATCCGATGTCGGTGGAAGGGCAGATGCAGGGCGGCGCGGCGCAGGGCATCGGTTGGGCGCTGTGGGAGGTCTACGACGTCGATGTGGCGACAGGCATGATCCGCAACCCGAACTTCCTCGACTACCGGATGCCGACGACGCTGGACGTTCCCATGATTGAGCCGGTCATCGTGTCAACGCCGAACCCGTCCGGCCCGCACGGCGCGCGCGGCGTCGGTGAGATACCACTCGTCACCCCCGTCGGCGCAATAGGCAACGCCATTTACCACGCGACAGGCGTCCGGCTCCACCAAACCCCCTTCACGCCGGAGAGGGTGTTGTGGGGGCTGAGGGAGTTGGCGGGGGAGTAGGGGCAGCGACTTTTGAAGCTATGCACACGCCAATTACAGTAGACAAGTCATGACACAACTACCGGCGAATTTTCCCTTCAGAATAGAACTGAACCGGTTTCTGCGCGAATACTCTCGCTCAGATACGTACTGGTATATCCCGAAGGCGCGAGTGTTGTCAGACGGCAACATCGCCGCCATCAAAGCAGTTACGCGCCTCATAGGGGATGAGTTCGCAGGGCTTAAGTGGAACCAGGATACTCAGGATGCAATTTTAACTAGGGCACAAGAGCTGCATGTATTCGCTCCGACCAGTCAGGACAGCGAACTGCAGAATCGGACTGCATTGGTCCGTATATGGAAAAAGCTGCTCGAGTTGCTCGGTTTAGTCTGGATGCAGGATGGGCAAGAACTGATCTTGACTGCCGCGGGCACGCAACTCCTTGTTGATGAAACGCCTCGCCAGTTGCTGAGCCGACAGGTCGCCAGATATCAATACCCGAACCCTAGCCTTAACACGCTTTATGCAAAGGGGTTCAAGGGCTTGGTCCCACACACTTTCTTGCTGGAAGTGCTCGCGAAGACCAATGGTCACGTCACGGTGGAAGAGCACAATCTCTTTGTAAATCTGGCGTTGCAGCACGGCGACCTTGACCGGATAGTCAGATACGTCCTTACATGGCGTGACCTCACAGAAGAGGAGCGCCGACAACTGCTTAGACGGCTTCACATGTCGACGAGGTCGGCCGAGAGATACACCCGGATAAAGCTCAACTCCAGTTATCAGCGGAGTTTTCTCGCATATCCGGAATACTTGGGGCAATCCGACGAACGTGGGGGTATAGTTGCCCTCGACCTTGACCTTGTTAAGCGCATTGTAGAGTCATCCGAGGCAGTGCGGCAGGTGACAGTCTTCGACAATGCCGCTGATTGGTTCGCGTACTTTGGGGACCCCGAGCAGGAACCCTCATGGTTCACTTTCCTAACCAATGAGATCGAGAAGACGAAGGGGCGCCGTCAAGCCAAGCGGATTGCCGAACAAGGTAGGCGACATGTTACACCTACCGAGGCAGCGGAGTTGCAGCGGATGGAAGTGGAGAAAGGAATCGAGGACTTCTACGTGCGTCGCACGCGCCTGATTGAATCGGGTTTGACGCTTGTTCCCGATGGTCGCCAGTACAGCACACCGATCGGGAGGATAGACTTGCTCTGCCAGTCAGCGGACGGGGAATATGTAGTCGTGGAGGTCAAGGCTGCAGAAGCCGCCGATGCAGTGTTTGGACAAATACTACGTTATATTGGCTGGGTCAGCCGAAACCTCAGCCCCAACGTCAGGGGTATCATACTGGCCTCTGCCTTCCCTGATTCGGCAAGGTACTCCCGAATCGGCCTATTGAAACCGGATGTGGAGAAATTCATTGGCTTCAAGAAACATGGCTTCACTCTTGAGAATTCCTGAAGGCTCGGAGTGGCCCACAGCTCATCTGGATAAGGTTGTCGCTGGGGACGCCCTAGAGACATTGCGGCAGCTGCCGAGTTCTTCCGTTGCGCTAGCCGTGACCAGTCCTCCTTACTGGGATGTTGTCAACTACGGCATTGACCATGGTGAGATTGGCCAAACAGACTATGAGACTTATCTTGAGCAATTGCTCGAAGTTTGGAAGGAAACTCAGCGGGTCTTAATCCCAAATGGCAAGCTAGCCATCGTTACCCCAATCATGCCCATACCTAAACGTGTTATCGGCAATCAGCATACACGTCACCTAAAGAACATCTCCGCGGATATCGAACGCACAATTCTGAGCCATGTGCCGACTCTGAATCGGCTCAGCCTGTTTGTGTGGCAAAAGCAGACAACAGTTAAGATGTTCGGGAGCTACCCGTACCCACCCAACATCTACGAAGACAACACCATTGAGTTTATCAACGTCTTCGTAAAGGATGGTGAGCCGCCAAAGCTGGACCAAAAATCCAAGGAGATGAGCAAGTTAACGCAGCCAGAGTGGTTGAATCTGACCATGCAGGTATGGCCCATATATCCTGAAGACGTGACGCGGGCTGGAGGTCATCCTGCTCCGTTCCCGGTAGCGCTTCCTCTGCGACTTATCAAGATGTACACGTTTGCACGCTCGGATGAAACGGGTTTTGAAGGTGACATCGTCCTAGATATGTTCAATGGCACGGGAGCTTCTTGCCTTGCGGCTAAAGCAAGTGGGCGCCATTTCATTGGCATAGACCTCAATTCGGGCTACTCTCTGACCGCCCGCAATAGGCTGGCCCTCGAAGGAGTCGACCCAAACGCGTTCATCTTAGAAAAGGCCCGAGTCAGAAAGGCACGTAACAGCCGCCAATTGACTCTTGAAGAAATGCCCGACGCTGGCAGTTCGCGAATTGCTGAAGACTCAGCAGACTATGTGGTCCAGGACGAATAGCACACCCTCCTACCAACCATCTGCAATGTGTCGGGTCAAAGGGTATGAGCCCTCTTACGCGCTCTCGCCGCCCCCCTGCCACAAATATGGGGTTTGCAGTAATGTGGGCAGGTGATGGAGAGCACTCCTCGGTCTCGAATTGGGTATGGCTTGATCCTGAGCGTTTTGTTCGGCCTTCTTGCGCTTGGGTTGCTTGTTTGGTTGGTGGCCATCTCCTCCGACCTTGGCGCGGAGCAGGAAGCGCGGATCGCGGCTGAGGCTGCTGAGGAACGCGAACGGGCTGCACGGCAGCAAGCGGAGTCCGTCCTTCTATCCGCAGAGACGCGGGCGCAAAACGCAGTCACTCTGAAGGCCACGGCCGAGGCCGATCTCAGCCAGGCTGCTGATGATGCCTCAGCCGCCGAGCAGCGAGCGGAACGGGAATCTCAGCTACGCGCCACCGCCGTCGCTGAACGCCGGGTGGCCGAGGCAGACACCCGGGCTGCTGAGCGACGAGCCGAATTGGCGGCGCAGGCACTCGCCACGGCCGAGGCCGAACTCTCGGAAACGGATGTCGAACTCCCTGATCCGGAAATGCAGCCACCGGGTGAGCAACCGGAGGAGGTGGAAAAGGCAACGGCGCTCCGACTTGCCCGAACCAGCCCAACGCTACTGGCAATCGCCACCGGAGAAGTACGGTTCTTTGTCGATCCTCTGCCAACCTATGCAGCCGGTGAAGTCGATGGCGCCGTCGCAGGCATCGTCGAGGCGTTGGAGGATTTTGACCTCTATGGCACGCGCATCATGCAGACAAGCGTTGAGGCTGATGCTGACATTCTCGTGAAGTGGGCGCGCGACTACGATGACCATATCCACGGATTAGCCATCAATCAGACTGTCATCAACGTAGGATTAGGCAAGACAAACTGTCTCGGCTCATGGCAGGCATTTGACGCGGAAACCGTCCGACGCATTGTGTGGCATGAGTTGGGTCACACATTCGGCTACAGTCACAGCGCCGATCGTATGAACATCATGTATCCGCCTACGGACACCCGCTTTGCGGTTGATGAGGAGCTTGAAAGGGTTCTCGCGCCCGGTTCGTATTGGGAGATCCCAATCTGCTCAAGCGGAACATACACCCTCAGCTTTGAGAACGAGAACTCAGAGAATGAATTTCGATATGCAGTTCTTCCGCTGGCAATCGATGCCGAGGACTATCTCGACTACCCGAATCTGGTGCAGACGGAGTGTGAGGCCGGTCTTGGAAGACGGTTCTGGGAGAAGTGCGAGGTACAGGATGGGGAGAGACTCCTCATCTACAATCCGCATGAGGATGACCCTCTTCGCGTCAGCGGACAGATAGAAGATCTTACGCCCCGGGCAAGCATCAACACGGAGTGGGACCCCGAAGGGTTCTTCTACGAAGATGAGACTATCGACTACTACCTGGAGCTGTTCGCGGAGGAGTAGTTGGCCGAGGTAGGCCTAATCCTCCTCATCCTCGTCGGCGTCCTCAGCCTCATCCTCATCTGAGTCCACATCAGCGTCATCCTCATCCACCACGTCCTCGGCGATGTCCAGGATGTCCTCCGCAGTCTCAATGTCCTCCACGTCCTCCTCAGCGGCTTCCTCTACTATCGCGGTGGCCTCACCTTCTGCCTCCGCGGACGGTGTCTTGCCGTTCGCGCGGCCTTTGGCCGACGTTCCGCCCTTCGCCCTGGGCTTGGCGCCATTCTTTCCGCCTGAGCCGTTTGGAGCGGGTGGGGCCGGGATCGGCTCCTCCGGCTCCGGGAATTGGGCGATGGCGGCCACTTCGTCGTCAGAGTCCAGGTTCATTACCCGAACACCTCCGGTGTTGCGGCCACGCGGCCGGATCTCCTCCAGCGTTGTGCGAATGACGATACCGCCGGACGAGATGAACATCATTTGCTCTTTATTGCTCACAACAGCAATACCGACCAGCGGGCCGGTGCGTGTCCGATTAACCTTGAACGTAAGCTGTCCGCCGGTGCCTCTCCCATGCGGCATATAGTCGCTGGTCCGGGTAATCTTGCCGGAGCCCTTGGCTGCCACTACCAGAAGGTAGCCCTCGGGATCGTTGACGGCAGCGCCGATGACGTTGTCGCCGGGCTGGAGACGGATTCCTCGCACGCCGCCCGCCGTCGCGGAGCGTGGCGTGAGCACGTTCGTTGAGAACTTGAGCGCGCGTCCCAACTCAGTAACGAAGAAGACGTCATCATTGTCCTTGGCCAGGATGACAGCGACGAGGTCATCGTTCTCTTCAAGGTCCATGGCCTTCTTGCCGGTGCTGCGAATGCGGACGAATCGCTCAAGAGGCGTCCGCTTCACCTCACCCCTGCGGGTGGCAAAGACCAGGTAATCGTGCTCGGAGAGGTCTGACGTCGCCATGACCGTCGTCACGCGCTCATTTGGCGCGAGGGCGCTGCCCTGCTGGAAGAGATTGGCAACGGGTATGCCGCGCGCCGTGCGTGAGGCCTCCGCCGGCAGATCAAAGCACCGTAGCGTTGTGACCCGGCCTCGATTGGTGAAAAAGAGCAGTGTGTCGTGCGTGTCACACACCAGCAGATGCCGCACGGCATCCTCTTCGCGTGTTGTCACGCCCGTGATGCCTCGCCCACCCCGCTTTTGAACACGATATGCGCCGGCCAACACTCGCTTGATGTAGCCGCGTTGGCTGATCGTGACAACGACTTCCTGATGCGGAATCAGATCTTCGCGGCGCACCGCGCCGAGCTCGTTCTCATCGATCTCCGTGCTGCGCTCGTCTCCGTGCTTTTCCTTGATCTCTTCTGTCTCCTCACGGACAACAGAGGTGATGCGCGTCGGGTCGGCCAAAACTGACTCGAGTTCTGCGATGCGCCCCCGCAATTCCTCCAATTCGTCAACGATGGCCTGACTCTCAAGGGCGGCCAAGCGACGCAGTTGCATATCAAGGATCGCCTGCGCCTGCCGCTGGGAGAGTACGTAGCGCTCAATGAGCGTGAAACGCGCCGTGTCTGCGGATTCGGCGTTGCGGATGACAGCGATGACCTCATCGAGGTTGTCGAGGGCGATGCGCAAGCCTTCCAGTACGTGCGCGCGATCCTGCGCTCGTCGCAGTTCATAGCGCGTCCGGTTGATGACGACTTCACGTCGGAATCGGATGAAGTGGTGGATGATCTGCCGGAGCGGCAGAATCTGCGGCTGCCCGTCAACCAGCGCAAGGGCGTTGATGGAGAAGGACGTGCGCATGGCGGTGTGCTCATACAAGTTGTTGAGCACAATGTGCGGCGCGGCGTCACGCCGTAGCTCGATTACGACCCGCATGCCGTCGCGGTCCGACTCATCGCGTATTTCGCTGATGCCATCGAGTCGTTTGCTGCGGACGAGGTCCGCCATCTTCTCAACCATTGCGGCCTTGTTGACCTGGTAGGGAAGCTCTGTAATGACGATCTGCGAGCGTTGTCCACGGTTCTCCATGTCCTGGATCTCGGCGCGGGCCTCGATGATCACACGGCCGCGTCCGGTGGCGTAGGCGCTACGAACGCCCTCCGTGCCGCGGATGATGCCTGCCGTCGGAAAGTCCGGGCCCTTGATGAACTCATGCAGCTCGTCCAGCGTCGCATCAAAGTCACCGCCGTCCGGCGTCTCCTGCCATCGGCTGAGAGCAAAGAGAATTGCGTCGCACACTTCTCTGAGGTTGTGCGGAGGCATGTTGGTGGCCATGCCGACGGCGATGCCGGCGGTGCCATTGACTAGCAGGTTGGGGAGACGCGCCGGCAGGACGACGGGTTCACGCTCTGAGCCGTCAAAGTTCTCCGCAAAGGCGACTGTCTGCCGATCGATGTCGACTATCATCTCCTCTGCAATACTGGTCAGCCGCGCCTCCGTGTAGCGCATGGCCGCAGGGGGATCGTTATCGACGGAGCCGAAGTTGCCCTGCCCATCGACGAGGGGGTAGCGCAGCGAGAACGACTGCGCGAGACGCACGAGGGCCTCATACACGGGGGAATCCCCGTGGGGATGGTACTTGGCGATGACATCACCGACGACGCGGGCGCTCTTGCGATAAGGGGAGTTGTTGCGCATGCCCTGGTCATACATGGCGTAGAGCACGCGACGCTGGACAGGTTTGAGACCGTCACGCACGTCCGGCAGGGCGCGCGAGACAATGACACTCATCGCGTAGTCGAGGTACGCCTCGCGCATCTGGCGTTCGAGTGCTACGGAACGCTCAACCATATGTAATCGCCTCCATCCCGGGCCGACGGGCAGTCAGGCGCAAAGAAACGTCGGGAATCCTATGTAATTCGTACATCCAGTCTAGCATTTTTCGGCAGGAAATGCTCGCTATGTAGGGGGCTGCGGGGACGACTGTTTGCCTGTGCTTAGCTAGTATGATTGCGCCAAGCAGGCAAAGACAATGACCGCACAGCATCCGCCCCAACTCTCAAAGTCCAGATACATGGCCGGTCTACAGTGCCTGAAGCGCATCTATCTGGATGTGCACCATCGCGAGCTCGCTGATCCGGTTGAGCCGAGCCAGCAGGCGGTCTTTGACATTGGGAACGCCGTTGGGGAACTCGCTCGGCAGCGCTTTCCGGGCGGCACTCTAATTGCGGAAGAGTACTTCGAGCAAGAGAAGGCGCAGGACGCGACGCGGGCATTGTTGTCTGACGCCTTCGTACCTGCCTTGTATGAGGCGGCCTTCTCGTTCGAAGGCATCAGGACGAGGGTCGACATTCTGGCCAGGGCCGACGTTGGCCAGGGCTTCGACCTCATCGAGGTCAAGTCCTCCGCAAGTTTCAAGGCACGGGAGCACCTACCCGATGTGGCCATCCAAATGCACGTCGTCGAGGGAACCGGAGTCCCGATCCGGCGGGCTTACCTGATGCACATCGACAACTCTTACGTGTACCAGGGAGGTGACCACGACCTGACCCGCCTGTTTGCCTTGGAGGACGTCACGGACAGGGCGCGGAGCTATCTCGCGGACATCGCGCCTGAGAAGCTTGCTGAGATGTGGGAGACTCTCGGACAGGCTGACGCGCCGGATATCGAGACCGGCAGACACTGCACATCTCCCTATCTTTGTCCGTTCTATAGTCATTGCCACGTAGGCGAGCACGAACATCCCATTGGAGAGTTACCACGGCTCTCACAGAAAGACGAGGGGCGGCTCAAGGCGCTCGGCCTCTCGAATATTGGGGGCATTCCGCCTGATATTGGCGGCCTCACTGCTCTCCAAGGCCGCGTCAGAGACAGCGTGATCACCGGACAACCCTACGTTGGCCTCGACCTTGGACCGCGATTGTCCAAGATCAGCTTTCCAGCATCGTTCGTGGACTTCGAGACGATGGGCTCTCCCGTCCCGATGTTCGTCGGAACAAGGCCGTACCAACAGATCCCATTTCAGTGGTCGCTGCACGCACGAGAGTCCGATGGCTCCATGTCGCACAGCGAATTCCTGCATGATGGCCCCGGAGACCCCAGAGAGCCGTTCATTATCAACCTGCTTGAGGTTCTCCCCATCAGTGGCTCAATCGTCGTCTACTCCGGCTATGAGGAGAGGGTACTCCGACAGCTTGCAGACGGGTTCCCCCAATACCGGGCTCCGCTGCTCTCCCTCATCGAGAGGTTGGTCGACCTTCTGCTGATCGTCAGGGACACCTATTATCACCCGGAGTTCCACGGCAGTTTTTCGATAAAGTCGGTTGCGCCCACCCTCGCGCCTGAGCTCTCCTACGACGAACTCGACATAGCGGACGGCCTCGCCGCCTCGGCTGCGTATCAGCATCTGCTCACGGGTGACATGTCAGAATCCGACGCCGCGATGATCAGAGGCTCGTTACTCACCTACTGTGCCCGGGACACGGAGGCGATGGTTCGGATCTACGAGGCACTGATGAGGGAGTCTGACATTGAGAAGCTGACGACTTGAACACCCACAAGAAATATGGGGGCTGCTACCTACCCCCCATAAATCTCCGTCTCCGGCTTGAACGCGGCCCAGGCAAACCAGAGGCCGTTGTCCGCCTTGACCGGCGACACCCAACAGCGTCCACAGGGTGCCGGTTTCCGTGTCGCGGAAGAATTCACCGTCCGGCTCAAACTCGAGGATGCGTTCACCCACCCGGCGGCTGAACGCGGCGGCTGAACCGGGATCATGCGAATCAGCGATGATTTCCTCATCCAGGGCAGAGCGTGTGCCGGACTTCCAGAACACGACGACGGGTTCGCCGCCGGTGCGCAGCAGGGCGCAAGTGTGTATGCTCGCCCGGGAAGGGAGACCTGCTTTGAGGCGCTTCTTCGGAATGTACCGCTGGGAATCAGTGATTCTCCTCTGGGTTCCCCTTGTCGGAGCCGTGGTCGGACTAATCGCACAGCTGTTCGTCGCAATATTCCTATACTTCTCGTCACTCAACGAAGGCACAATTGCTGCCTTTCACCAGCCTATTGCCGGCGCAATTTCAGGTGGAGTGGTCATCCTGCTACTCATCGCTGTATACAGGCGGTTGCGCAGACTGGAGGGGGTAGAGTTCCTTTCACTCCTTTGCGCGTACACCATCGTTTCGATAGCTGTGGCAATTCTTGGGTCGTTCATCGTGGGTTCCCTACAGATCACCAACAGATTAGGGACGCCCGGAGTGTTGCTGCCCTTGGTTCCTACATGGCCGCTATCGATATTGCCAGCGACGTTGGTGCTGACGCTTTTGAGTCTGGGCATCACCTTGTGGTTCGCTCGTCAAGCCTCAAGATTCGGCCTGCGTCACGCCTACTTTCTCGTCATGATAGGAACCTTGGCCTTTGCCTCGGGGGATGGGCCGTTTCGAACCCTGTTGAATCGGGGCTTTCCCTTGGACAGCTTGCTGGGAATCACAGGAGCAACAGCGGCATCGATTGTCGCCTTAGTCGGGCTGGCAGAAAATTTTCTAATCGTTCTCCCTCTCGCCTTATTAGGAGTTTGGCTATTGGGTAATTTCACGTTACGTAGCCCGACGTTCCAGTGGCGCGCCATAGCGGGGTTGTTTGCTTATATGGCCCTGTTGTCGGCGGTATTACCTGCGGCAATCATATTCTTCCTCGAACCGACGATTGTCGAGATTGCGATCACTACAGGATTCATGGTTTTGGGTGTCCTCGTTCTTGGTGCTCTATTCCCACTCATCTACCTGGTACGCGTGCGGACGCCGGCGCCAACGACGCCTGACCCTTATGTTCCTGCGTAAATCTCCGTCTCCGGTTTGAAAGCCGCCCAGGCGAACCAGAGGCCGTTGTCCGCCTTGACCGGGTTCAGCCTTTGACCGCCAAGCTCACCCTCATCGCCGATACCTAACAGCGTCCACAGCGTGCCGGTCTCCGTATCGCGGAAGAATTCTCCCGCAGCCTCAAACTCCAGGATTTGATCCCCTACACGGCGGCTGAACGCGGCCGCTGAACCGGGGTCATGCGAGTCGGCGATGACTTCTTCATCCAACGCGGAGCGCGTGCCGCTCTTCCAGAACACGACGACCGGCTCTCCGCCAATCTCCGTATTGACGACCTGCTGCTGCCTCAGCCTGCCAAAGGGGAACGCGACGACCTCATCGCCAACCTCCACCCCCAGGATGCGTTCCGTCGGGCTCAAACGTTCATCCGGTTGGCCGAGGAAAAGGGATGGGGGGTTGTTGGGGGAATCGTAGCCGGCGTATTGCGAGCCGCCGTAGATCGGCCAGAACTCCGGGCTGCCACTCCCCGGTGACAGAACGACGCCTTCCGGGTAGGAGCGAACAAACTCGCGAAATGAGGTCGTATAGGCGGGGATGTACTCCAGCCGCTGTCCGGCTGCCGCGCCGACTATGGCCTGTCCGTCCGCCTGTTGCCACCACGATTCTGTTTGATCGTCCCACATCACCAGGTTGGAGAGGCGGACGTTGCCCGTCGTGCCAAAGTTCAGTTCGACACCATCGACGACGCGGTTGAAAGCCAGCGTCGTGTAGCACAACGGGCAGTATGTGACCAAGACCGGAACGCCGCCGATAACATCATTGACGACCTCATGGAACGTCAGTATGCCGAGTGGATAGGCGCGGGCGTCGCCTTTCACTTCCACGACGGCAACAGGGTGGTCGCCCGTCATCCAGGGAAGCGTGGCAGCCTCAATGACTGAGATGAATCGCGGCTGGTAGATGGGAGGGACGCCGTTCCGACCGGGTCCGCCGGAGATGATCTCATCAGGATCCACAGTAAAGCGGTGGAAGTCGGTCTCACGCCACTGTGTGATATTCACGCCGAGTGGCGGAAGCTCCTCATATACGTTGACGCCATCGACGACTGCAAACGTGCCCGGCGCAGACGTTGGCGTTGCGTCAGCCGGCGACAGCGTTGGCCGAGGAGTGGGGCTTGTGCTTGGTATCAGGCCACGATCCCCGGCGGTTGAGCTGCCATTACACGCGCCAGCCATCCCGATCATAAGTGCCAGCACGGCTGCCAGCAATACGACGCGTCCCGGTCCAACGACCGCCGCTACGAAAGTAAGGCCCTGTTCTTGAATACGCTTTGTCATGTTTCAGGTTGCTCTTCGCCGTGCCAACGAGCACGACAATGCAGTGTCCAGTATGTCACGGAGGGCCGGAATGTGAGAGAGGGGCTGCCTGCGGAACCGACCGCAGCGCCTAAGCCGCTTCGCTTGCGGGAATACGTGGCCGAACGCTAGACTTGATTCACGTTGGAGCGAGTCTGGACAGCTTCCATTGTCAACACGTTTGGGCATCGCGACGCCGCGCCTGCAAAGGCCTCATTATCACGACAATGCATTCATTGAGCAGCTTGACTTGAATGCCCTTTTTCGAGGGTAGTGTCGTGACATCCACAATTCCGGGGCCTGTTCTCATCACCGGTGGGCGCGTTATTGATCCGTGGCAGGGACTGGACTCTATCGCAGATGTTCTGGTGCAGGATGGGCGAGTCGCATGGACGCGATTTGCGGGAGACGGCGCGTACGGTGTGCCCCATGGCACGCAGATCATTGACGCGACAGGGATGATTGTTGCGCCGGGCTTCATCGATCTCCACTGCCATCTTCGCGAACCGGGGCAAGAGTACAAAGAGACTATTGAGACCGGCACGCGCGCCGCGGCGCGCGGCGGATTCACAACCGTCTGCGCGATGCCCAACACGGAACCCGCCATCGATTCCACGGAGCGCGTGGCCTATGTTGCCGAGCGAGCCCGGGAAGTCGCCGTCGTCCGCGTGCTCCCTATCGGAACCATTACATTGGGCCGCGCCGGTCGGGAACTCTCGGATCTGGGCGGCCTTGCGACAGCGGGCGCTGCATTATTCAGCGACGATGGATCAGCCGTTGTGGATAACGACCTGATGAGGGCGGCTCTGCGCGAGTCCGCGCGGCTCGGGCTGTCTCTCAGCCAGCATTCAGAAGACCCGGCTGTAATTGGGAACGCGATCGCGCACGAGGGCGAGGCTGCCGCGCAACTCGGCCTGCCCGCTGCGTCCGCCGAAGCTGAGACGAATATCATCGAACGCGACTTACAGCTCCTGGCCGAGACAGGCGGGCGTCTGCACGTCGCTCATGCGTCAACCGCGGGGGCGGTGAAGCTACTGCGCTCTGCGCGAGAACGTGGCCTGACCGTGACCGCGGAGGTCACCCCACACCATCTGACACTGACGGACCGGGCACTGCTCGGCGAGCGGGGGCGGCAATACGGATGGCCCGATGGCGCAGTGGCCGACACGTCACTCCGCGTCAATCCGCCACTGCGCTCAGAGGAGCATGTGAACGCGCTTGTTGAGGCCCTACGGGACGGGGTCATTGACGCGATAGCGACGGATCATGCGCCGCACGCGGCGAGCGATAAATCCGGTGGGTTTGCAGAAGCAGCGCCGGGCATCTCAGGCATTGAGACGACGTTTGGATTGCTGATGACAGCACTCGTTCACACGGGGCAGCTGGACGCTGCGACGTTGATCGCGCGGCTGACACTCGGCCCCGTGAATGTTATCGGCGCGCCGGCGGACGCAGAGGGCCTGCGGGGCCTAACGCCGGGGGCAGCAGCGGACATCGTCGTGCTTGACCCTGATCGAGTTTGGACGGTGCGGTCGGGAGAGTTCGCCTCTCTCGGCAAAAACACGCCGTTGGAGGGCTGTGAACTGCGTGGCATGGTCATCCACACATTCGTGGGTGGGCAGCTTGTTTATTCCGACACGCCGGACGCGGCGCGGCAGGAGGCCACACGACCATGACGACACGGGGGCAGTCGGAGGAACGGGAAGCATTCCTCGTTCTTGAGGACGGCAGTGTCCACCGCGGCTACGCGTTCGGAGCCGTGGGCGCCGAGTCAATCGGCGAGGTCGTCTTTAACACGTCGATGGTCGGTTATCAGGAGATGCTGACCGATCCCTCCTATGGCGGCCAAATCCTCGTTCCGACGTATCCATTACAGGGCAATTACGGGATCAATGACCGTGACGTGGAATCGTCGCGTATCCAGGTGCGGGGCTTCGTCGTGCGCGAGGCGTGTGATCAGCCGAGCAATCGGCTCTCAACGCGCACGCTGGATGACTTTCTGCGGGATGAAGGTGTGCCGGGCATCTATGGTGTGGACACGCGCGCGCTCACGCGACGCCTGCGCATGGCCGGCGTCATGATGGGCATTGTCACCACGGACGGGACGCCGGAGGAGGCGCTTGAGCGGCTACGACGCGCGCCGGACTATGGCAGCCTTGATCTCGTCAGCGAAGTCGTCACCGCATCTCCGTACGAATGGACGGACGGGCCGGGGGAGTTGCTACCTGACGCGCCGCACATCGTCGTCCTCGATGAGGGCCTGAAGTACAACATCCTTCGTCTGCTACGGCAGCGCGGCTGCGCGGTAACGGTCGTGCCAAGCTCCACGCCACTTGATGATCTGATGTCATTGCAGCCCTCCGGCGTTGTGCTGTCGCCGGGGCCGGGTGATCCGGCGCACCTGGACAACGTGGTGCAGACGGCGAGCGGGCTGCTCGGACGGCTTCCCGTGATGGGCATCTGCCTGGGGCATCAAGTGGTCGCGCGCGCACTTGGCGGGCGGACATACAAGCTCAAGTTTGGACACCGGGGCGGAAATCATCCGGTCAAGGACCTGGCGACGGATCGCGTAACGATCACGGCGCAGAATCACGGCTACGCGGTGGATGCGGACGGCCTGCCGCCGGGGCTGAACGTGAGTCACCTGAACCTGAACGACAACACGATTGAGGGGCTGACTCACCGTGAGATGCCCCTGTTGACAATCCAATTCCACTCAGAGGCGTCACCGGGGCCGTTGGACAACGAGTATCTTTTTGACCGGTTCTTAGACTTGATTCGAGAATACAGGTAGGGTATAGTGTCGCGAAGCGCGGGTAAAGCGGAATTGGTTTGTAGGCCCTTGTCGTATCTCACGACATGTGGCCAAGAAGGAGGCTTCGATGGTGCTGGAAATGGAAGCGCCACTGGACCGGGGCATAATGCCTACACCCTCAGAACCCCAGCGTCGGCAATCGCAGCTGGTGGAGTACGAGATACTCGACTCATTCTGGGTACACCAGCATCAGTGGATCTGGCTGTCCGGTTTGGTGCTCATAACACTCTCGATGTTTGGTATGGCGGTTCTGCCCATGGGGCTGGCCGGTCACGAGCTACGCACGGAGATTGTCAGCTTTGTTTCGTTCCTCTCAGTTGGGCTGACACTCATCTGGTGGGGAATGCTCCGCAACATGCTGAACGCTTTGACAGTCGTTCAGCATCGGAAGCGCGAGATCGAGCGCGATCTTGGAATGCGAATGGAGTTCTATCTGGCCGCATCACGCGCGCCACGAAAGAGGGATCGCATTCGCGAGTTCGCGCAACAGGAAGCGGGCGACGACCCGGAGTTACGAGCGGATCTGGCCGATTTCCTTCGGTCGATCACCGTTCGCCAGAGCTTCGTGCCCGGCGAGGACACGGCCTGGTCGATCATCCCGCTCCTCTTTATCGGAGCGTGGATCGTGTTCTGGGGAATCGTCGCGGGCCCGTCGGTCTTCAGCTTCTTCAGCTAAACACCTCGACTGTTCACAAGTCATGCGTCCCGGCTCACTTTGCCGGGGCGCATGAGTTTGTGTCTGCGTCAAGCATGGTCATTCCCGGCGGGAGGGCGGCATGACGGCCGGCCTTGAGCGCCCATCGCGCGTCCTTGTACTCGGCAGCGGGCCGATTGTCATCGGTCAGGCCGCCGAGTTTGATTACGCCGGCACGCAGGCGTGCCGCGCTCTCCGTGAGGAGGGCGTGACGTCCATCCTCGTCAACTCGAACCCCGCCACGATCATGACCGACCATGAGATCGCGGATGTGGTCTATATCGAGCCCCTGACAGTCGAAGCCGTCACGCGCGTTATTGAGCGTGAGCGGCCTGACGGACTACTGCCGACGCTTGGCGGGCAGACCGGCCTCAACCTCGCCGTTGACCTTGCGGATGCGGGAGTGCTGGAACGCTTCGGCGTCAGATTATTGGGCACTCCGTTAGAAGCTATCCGCACGGCGGAGGATCGCAACCTTTTTCGATCCATGCTGGAGAGCATCGGCGAGCCTGCGCCTGAGAGCGAGGTCGTCACGACGGTTGAGGGCGCCCGCAGGGTTGTGGAGCGGCTCGGCCTCCCCGTCGTCATTCGCCCCGCCTACACGCTCGGCGGCACGGGGGGCGGCATCGCCTACACGCAGGAGCAGTTGGATGCGCAGGCGCGGACGGGGCTGTCTCACAGCCCGATTGGGCAGGTGCTGGTTGAGCGCAGCCTGATTGGCTGGAAAGAGATCGAGTATGAGGTGATGCGGGATGGGACAAATACCTGCATCACCGTCTGCAACATGGAAAACCTGGACCCAATGGGCGTTCATACCGGCGATAGCATCGTCGTTGCGCCCAGCCAGACGCTGACGGACAAGGAGTACCAGATGCTCCGCTCCGCCAGCCTAAAGATTATCTCCGCGCTGGGCATCGAGGGCGGCTGCAACGTGCAGCTTGCGCTGGAGCCACATCCAACAGTTGCCGGCAAGGGAGATAACGCAGATTATTCCGCGTCTCCCTACTACGTGATTGAGGTCAACCCGCGCGTCAGCCGCTCCTCCGCCCTCGCATCCAAGGCGACCGGCTATCCCATCGCCCGCGTAGCCGCCAAAATCGCCGTCGGCAAGCGGCTGGATGAGATTCCCAATGCGGTCACGCAGGTCACGACGGCGGCATTTGAGCCCGCGCTCGATTATTGCGTCGTGAAGATACCGCGCTGGCCCTTTGACAAGTTTCCGTCCGGCGACCGGTCTCTCGGGACGCAGATGAAGGCCACGGGCGAGGTCATGGCCATCGACCGCTCATTCGAGTCGGCTCTGCAAAAGGCGGTGCGTTCGCTGGAGGTAACGGGAGACAACTTGCTATGGGAGCATCGGACATGGAGCACAATCTCCGACCCACTTGCCGAGCTGCCCCTGCACCCGAACGATCAGCGTCTCTGGGCGCTGATGGCGGCGCTGCGGCGTGGCGTGTCGCTGGAAGATCTATCAGTCAAGACGGGCATTGATCCATGGTTCCTGTACAAGCTCAACGCCATCGTCGCGATGGAGAACAGGTTGCTTGCGGAGCCGCTGACTCCCCGCCTGCTGCGCGATGTGAAGCGCGCCGGTTTCTCCGATACCCAGATCAGCACACTGGCGGATCGGCTACCTGAGCAGGTGCATGAGCTGCGGCAGGAGTGGGGCATTCGGCCCGTCTACAAGATGGTGGACACGTGCGCGGCGGAGTTTGACGCCGCCACGCCCTATTTCTATTCGACCTATGAAGAGGAAAACGAGGCCCTGCCGCTTGAGGGCAAATCCGCCGTGGTGATTGGAAGCGGGCCGATCCGTATTGGGCAGGGAATCGAGTTTGACTACTGCTCGGTTCACGCCGCATGGGCGCTTCAGGACGAGGGCACAGCAAGTATCATCATTAATTCCAACCCGGAAACCGTGTCAACGGACTTTGACACCTCTAGCCGCCTCTATTTCGAGCCGTTGGATGAGGAGGGTGTCGCGTGTGTCCTGGAGAATGAGCGCGTCGAGGTAGGTGGGGAGGATGTCTTCCCGTCAACGGCGGCGCAGTTCGGCGGACAGACGGCGATCAACCTGATTGGTCCCCTCCACAGGCGCGCCTTTAAGATCCTCGGCACGCCGCCTGCCACCGTCGATCAGGCTGAGGACCGTCAGCGATTCGACGAGTTCGTAACGACGCTCGGCATCCCCCGCCCGCCCGGAGCAGGCGTGACGACCATCGAAGAGGGGTTGGCCGTCGCGAACGCCATCGGCTATCCGATTCTCGTGAGGCCCAGCTACGTGCTTGGCGGCCGCGCGATGGAGATTATCCACACCCCGGCGGAGTTCACGCGCTATGTGATGGCCAACATGTCCGAGATGGGGCACGGCAGGCCCATCCAGGTGGACAAGTTCCTGGAGGGCATGGAGGTCGAGGTCGACGCCGTTAGCGACGGCGTGGACGTGCTGATCCCGGGGATCATGGAGCACATTGAGCGCGCGGGTGTCCACAGCGGCGACTCCATGGCCGTCTACCCAGCCATTTCACTCACCGAGGACGATGAGCGTCAGATCGTCGACTACACGATCCAGCTCGGCCGTGCATTTGGCATTATCGGCCTGATGAACATCCAGTTCGTCGTGGCACGGAACGAGAGCCAGGACGGCACGCCTGCGCCTTCGACGGTCTACGTGCTGGAGGTCAACGTTCGCTCAAGCCGCACGGTGCCGTTCATCTCCAAGGTGACGGACGTTCCGCTGGTCAACCTGGCCACGCGCGTCATGATGGGCCGCACGCTCAAAGAGCTGGGCTACGAGAGCGGGGTTAGGCCCAAGAAGCCGCTCGTGGCCGTCAAGGCGCCCGTCTCATCCATGTCAAAGCTCATCGGCGTCGATACGTATCTCGGCCCGGAAATGAAGTCCACCGGTGAGGTTATGGGAATCGACGTCGCCCTGGCGCCGGCCCTCACAAAAGCGCTGCAGGCCGCGCGGCTCATGCTGCCACAGTCCGGCGGAATCCTTGTCAGCGTGTCCGACCGCGACAAGACGGAAATCGTCCCGATAACCCGGCGACTGGCAGCGCACGGCTACGATGTCTATGCGACTGAGGGAACAGCAACGATTTTGCGTGCCGTCGGTATTGAGGTCGCGGGAGTGCCTGCAAAGGTCAGCGAGGGCGACGGCGACGAGGTCACGACAACCGACCTGATTCGTGATGGCCTTGTCCACGCAGTCGTGAACACGATGTCCGGCAACCGCGTGCCCCTTCGTGACGGCTTTGAGATTCGCCGCGCCGCCACTGAACAGGGCATCCCCTGCTATACGAGCCTCGATACGTTCCGCGTGGCGGTTGATTCCGTGACGCGCGGGGCGGAGGCGGGCGACTACAGCATCATGCGGCTGGACGAGTATGTGAATGGCAGGCCGGCCCTGTAACGGGGCGCCATCACTGCGCTCAACCTGCATCTCTATGGCTGACTTCGAGACGATCGCACAGGGCATGATTCTTGTCCGGATTAATTCGTCCAAGATCGCGCGGGCCGCTCGGCCGGGTCAGTTCGTACAGAGAAGAGGGCCCATAACGCAAGGCTTGGTGGGCGACGATGGCCGCGCGCAAACGCTGCCTTTTGACCCGCAGCCCTATCCAATCCACTCAGTCGACGCGGAGAGCGGCGTAGTATCGGTGCTCGCAATCACGGCTGTCGGCTACGAATCCGAAATTACGTCTACACCGACCGGCCTCGAATGGGCCATCAGGGGGCCCCTGGGTACACCCGTCACGATTGATCCTGCCGCGCGGCATGTTGCATTTATAGCGCAGGGCAGCGGCATCGCGACTCTTATCGCCGTGCTGCGTGAAACGGCGGAGCGCGGTGTCCGCGTGACGCTGATGGCGGGCGCGGAGAACGCGTGGCAGCTCTATCCTTCACGCCTATTGCCGGAGGGTGTGCGGGAGATGACGGCGACGGATGACGGCTCCGCCGGCGTGCGCGCGCCCGTCACGCACCTGTTACCGCAGGTTCAGGACGATGCTGACATTCTCATCGCGGCAGGCCCATCGTCTATGCTTCAGAACCTTGCGCGGATGCGCAAAGATGGCCTGCTGACGATTCCGACGACCGTCCTGATGCTGCCTCGCATGGGTTGCCGAAACGGCGAGTGCGGCGAATGCACAGTCCAAACCGGAAGCGGCCCGCGCCTCGCGTGCATAGACGGCCCCGCCTTTGGCCTGGATGAGTTGGAGTGGGGCTAATTACGACGGGCGAACGCAACGAAGTCCATGTCACCCGGCGATAACCCCAATTGGGTTAGTCGGACGGATGCCTCTGCCCGATATTGCGTCCCGTGATTGACTACGTGAGCGATGAGTTCCCTCAGGGGCTGCACGGAATCGTTGCCTGAAAGGTCGCGATAGGCAAGTCGGGCGGCGACGGTCTCGTCCGTTAATGCCTGGGCGAAATTCCGGAAGCGGTGGCTATTCTCTTGCCACAGTTCCGAAAGCGCCGCGAGCGAGGGGATTTCTTCCCCGGCGATTTCCTCGGACTGCCTGACCTTGGCGACCCATTCCGGCGGCGTCTCTCCTGTCCAGCGCGCTATCCAGATGATTTCGCTGGTCATGATATGGATGAGCGTGGCGTGCAGGCTGCCGAAGCTGAGGCCGTCAACGTCCGCCAAATAGTCGGACTCGCTAGCCTGACGGGCGCGATCCATTACCTGGCCGTTGGCCCATTGGCTGTAGTCCAGAAGAAGCTGGAAGAACGTTGCGTTGGCCGCTGACATCTTGATCTAAGCCTGGCGCTCGTGCTCGGGGATTAGACGGTCTTGAGCTCGAGGTTGTCGAGGTCAGCCTTCCGGAAGTCTTTGGTCAGGTACAAGACCTCAATGCCGACGACTTCCTTCTGCTCGTTGTAGTCGAGGATAATGCCGGGCGCGACCTCCTCCGACTCAATAATCTCGGATTGACAGATTCCCAGATAGAGGGCGCCTGCCTCTTTATCAATTCGCAGCTTCATCGAAAACCTCTCATTCTCCAGTCGAAGTGTACTGTCACGATTCGCCAGGGCATTACGTGGGTATTCACAGCGACGCGGAAATAGTTGTCTTTATCCGGGACTCGTTCGTAGAATCGTTCGATGTCTGAGTCGTTGGGGTCTGGCTCCCTCCGAACCGGATCCAATATAGCTCTACCCATTCTATGAGAATGCGCTGCTCTGTCATCCTTTCCCGGGCATGGAGGGTGTACTCAAGCTCTGGTCTCTCCATTGCTCAAGTATCGCATGCGACATCTGTCTAGCGCACCGGCAGCTGCACGATGGCCGAGCCGCGGACGCAGGGGCGGCCGCCGCTGCCCTCGCTCCATAGGGCGAGTTCCACGAGGGGGGCGCCGTCCTCATCTCGCCATGTTCGGGTGACACGGCCGTAGTGCGTGATCGTCTCGCCGATGAAGCCGGGGGAGCGGTTTTCTCCTCGATAGTGGCGCAGGATGCCGCGCCGTCCCATCCACCGCGTCGCCGTCTGGCACAGCATGTCTGACAGCAGGTCGCCTTGCGAGACACGCTCCGGCAGGCCCTCAACCTCAGCGTAGGCGCGATCGTAGTGGATCAGGTGGCTGTTCGTCTTGACGAGGCCGTAGAAGAAGACCTGCACAGTTGAGATAAATCGCGGATGGGGCACAAGCTCATCGCCCTCGTGAACGTCCTCCCAGACCGGAGCGTCTGTCCACTGCGGCGGATCGGCGGGTTTCGCCTGCGCGCCGTTCCCAAGCTCCAGGTCGTCCCACGCCCGGCCCGCGCCGTCCGATGACGTCGGCTGTGGCACGGTGGCCGTTGTCGTGCGGTCGATCATCACCGTGCGCCCGTGCTGATTCGTGATGGTCATTTCCTTGGTGGTGAAGATCATCGCGCCGGATCGTCCCTGCTTCTCCTCCACGCCGACAACAGTTGATTGACGAGTCAGCACGTCGCCGGGCCTGATCGGCTCAATGAACGTCACGTCCGTACCCGTGTACCGGGATTGCGCCCCGGGGATGCGTAGTTGCAGGGGATCGTCGCGAGCGGCAGGCAGGCCGTCCGGCCTCAGATCGGCGATGGCCGTCGGCGGAAAGCTGGTAAACCCCGTGAACAAGGGCGGGGCAACGATGCCGCCATACGGGCCGTCATTGGCGGCCTGCTCATCGATGTAGGCAGGCCGCGCGTCATCGACTGCATAGGCGTACCGGGCAACCTCATCGAATGTGATAGGCGGCCGCGACTCCGGCTCCGTCACGCGCCCGATGAGTTCCCGCGCGGCCTTAGCCGCCTCGCTTGCCATCTATCTGCCGCCTCCCGCCTATTTCGACGTATTACACCGCAAGGATACGCCAAGCGGGGCGAGGTGTTAGGCGGCCTAACTCACCACCGGCTCTTCGATGGTGACGTTGCCGTAGTCAGTGTAGTCGGCGGTTGCGACTATGTCCTCATTCTCAAACCGGATGGTCTCGACTATTCGGCGTACCAATCCTATCTCGATGTCGATCCAGACGGTGCGTGTTGCGTCACCCATTTCCCGTGGGATTTCCGTCATTCTTCCTTCAAGAACCAACATGGGGCGGCCATCAATCATTTCCGTAGCAAGGAGGCGCAATTCTTCAAGCTCTCTCACCATGAAGAGGAGATCGTCGGCAATCCGGATCGGCACAACGTAGGCACGCGTTCCTTCCGTGAGAGTCCACGGCTCAGAATCGCACCTCTCGTAGAATGTTGTCGCGATTGTTACGGCTTCCTGTGTTTCGCAGCTACTACCTCCGGTCACGGCTTCAAAGACGCCGTCCCCGTCCATGTCGCGGACGTATTCCACTGCGAGAATCACAGTTCTTTGTCGATCGGGTGCCTGGTATTCCACAACCATCCTGCTCGTCTTGGTCCATGGAACGTCTCGCTCGACTCCCGAGTTAACCTGTGTCTCGGTCACCCTGAAGGAGTTGACCGACACGCTTTCCGCTCCGAGCGAATCGAGGGCCTCTTTGGGAGATTTGGATATGGAAGTCGCCTGTGGAACGGTAGTGGCAGGGGTGAGCTCCGGCGCGTCTGAGGCCGGCCCGCAGGCAAGGCTGAGCGATGCCGCCAAGACGACTAACCCCAACGCAGCCAGGCTTATCGTCCGGCTCATATCGCTGCCCTCCAAATACGCATTGCGTACACCGCAAGGATACGCCCCACGCCCGCATAGCCGGAACGCGGCAACCACGGCGTCAGCGGCCCAAGCGTTGCGCGAACCGAGAGAAAGGTGGCACATTGAGCGCCATAACTTACTCACGCAAGATAGCATTCGTTGCGGCTTTAGCCATTGCGTTTGTCGCGCTATTGGCG
This sequence comes from Dehalococcoidia bacterium, assembly GCA_965205915.1. Taxonomy (GTDB): domain Bacteria; phylum Chloroflexota; class Dehalococcoidia; order UBA6926; family UBA6926; genus VXMO01. The sequence continues at coordinate 1,282,299 of OZ242191.1, forward strand.
TTCCTCATTTGGAGTTCCCGTGACTCAGAGGGCGGCTTCTCAGTTGCAGAGGCCCTGTCGCAGACATGCGGCGAGCTCGACCGCGGCCATTACAAGGTTACGATTGTGGCCGCGGAACCCGGTGACCCGGGCACTATATGGATCGCCGAGATGGAGAGTTCTCCGGCGGCTAGTAGATTGCGGGTGGTGTATTTCGCCGAATCTTCGCAAGAAGTCACAATAACTGAAACGCCGGTAGAGGTTCAACGGTTGCCTGCATATGAAGTCGACATTGAACAGATTCACATTGACGACCGAGTCTATACGAGGGACAACATCAGACTAACCGGGGCAAACAGTGAATCTGGAACATGGACGGTTGAGGAGGCAAGTGCGGTAGATGTACACACTCTTGCCGTTGTGGACAGTCTGGCTGCCTGGCGCCCCACCGTCGAGGAGTTGGCCGAACAGGACGACTTCGCTTTAGGCTGGGAGGACACGCCAACTGAAATGGACAACGTTAGGCGCTATTCAAGGCAGCTCACTCTTACTCCCAGTGAGGGACGTATGGACATTTGGTTCGATGAGGGATCTGCTACGCTTTTGCGCCATCGAACGACTTATTTACAGGCAGACGGCAACGATGGAGACCTCTCCAAAGTCTTAGCCGTCAGTGAACTGACGTTCAGCGATATTGGCTTGTTGAACGAGATTGCTGAGCCGACAGCCGGCTGAATCAGCGTCGATCCAAGCATGCCCTGAAGCCTATCGACATTGCCCGCGATGGCATCCATATGGCACAGTGAGCGCCATGACAACTACAACAAACAGCAACCAGACGGCACTCGGTCATCTAAAGGTCGTTGAGCTTGGCGGGGGGAGCGGGGCGACGGCCCTTGCCGGTCGTCTGCTCGGCGATATGGGGGCGGACGTAATTCTCGTTGAGCCGCCCGGCGGGGTTGGCGCGCGGGACACTGGCCCGTTTGCGCACGACGTCAAAGATTCCGATCACAGCCTCGTCTTCCTCGACCACAACATCAATAAGCGATCCGTCACGCTGGACATTGAGACGACCGAGGGGCAGGAGGCCATCAAGCGGCTCGCGTCATGGGCAGATGCGCTGATTGAGTCGTATCCACCCGGCCGGCTCACGGAGCGCGGCCTCGCATATGCAGACCTCTCTGCTATCAATCCGCGCCTCGTCTACGGCTCCCTGACGCCGTTCGGCCAATCCGGGCCGTACAGGGACTACGCTGCGACGGAGCTGACGATCCAGTCGCTGGCGGGCGATCCGTGGGTCTATGGGGACGACGAACGCGCCCCGGCCATGGTTCCCGGAGACGCAACGGCGCGAATCGGATCAATGCACCTTGTCCTGGGAATTCTGATGGCGTTGCGGGAACGGCGATGGTCGGCCCGGGGCCAGCACATTGATGTCTCACGACACGACGTTGGCGTCTGGCAGCTCGTAAGCGGCAGCGTGTCGCGCATTAGCGGGCGCAACGAGGTATTCAGACGGCCCGGCAAGGCTTCCACCGGCATCGGCAGCATTTACTATTGCGCGGACGGCATCATACAGGTATTCCCCTCAACAGATTCGCAATTCCGCGGCCTCGTGACGGCGTGGATGCAGGACCCGTCCTTTGACGATGCTGTCTGGGATGACGTCAACTTTCGGCGCGACAACTTTGATCTGGTCGACGGAAAGCTAAGGGACTTTTTCGCGACGCGAACCGTGGCCGAGATTGATGCCGGCGCGGCGCGGCACAATATCCCGTTGTCCCCGGTCTCATCAATGGCCGAGTTTGCCGAGCACCCCCATACGCGTGAACGCGGCTTCATTATCAATGCAAACCACCCCGTCATTGGTGACTACCGAGCGCCTGGCGCGCCGTATCGCTTTAGCGAGACCCCGTGGGTGATCAGCCGACCGGCCCCGCGCATTGACGAGCACGGCGATGAAGTCCGGGAGATGATCAAGGGCCTGTCGTCGGCGCCGTTTGATGCGTCGACGTTTGTCGCGCGCATGACGGATCGCCGCAAGCAGCCTCTGGAGGGAGTGCGCATTGTCGACCTGAGCCGCGTGTTTGCTGGCCCCTTTGGGACGATGCTGCTGGCGTTCCATGGCGCGGAGGTCATACGGCTGGAGTCGGAGGAATTGCCCGCCTTTCGTCAGCCTCGCCAGCCAAACTTTCCGGAACTGAATCGCAACAAGCTTGCATGCACCATTGACATGCGCTCGCCTGAGGGCGTGGCGCTCATCAAGCGCCTGGTCGCCCAATCCGATGTCGTCTTTGAGAACTTCCGCCCCACGGTGATGGAGCGCATGGGCCTGTCCTATGAGGAGCTACGCAAGATCAGGCCAAATGTGATTATGGCATCTATGTCCGGGTACGGTACGACCGGGCCCATGAAGGACCGCCCGGCGTTCGGCCAGATACTCATGTCATTCGGTGGACTCTCCTATATGTGGGGGCACCCGGAGAGCGATATCGATACCCGCCCCAAGAATGCCTATTCTGATTTTGTGTTGGGCGCGCAGGCGGCGATGGCCGTTGTCATGGCGCTGGAGCACCGCGACCAGACTGGGCAGGGTCAGCACATCGAGAGCTCACACGTGGAGGGTCTCGTGGGCATGCTAGGGCCGGAGATGCTCTCATATCTGGTAAACGGCGTGAGTCCCCAGGCGCGGGGCAATGCCAGCGACGTATACGCGCCCCACGGCGTCTACCCCTGCATCGGCTTTGACGCCTGGATCTCCATCGCCATTGAGAATGACGCCCAATGGGCGAGGCTTGTGGGCGCGATGGATAATCCCACGTGGGCGCACGATGCCCGATTCGAGACTCACGCAGGCCGACTGGCCAATCGTGCGGACCTGGATGAGCGGATAGGAGAGTGGACGGCAACGCGTTGGGCGGGGCAGACACAGATGCTACTCCAGCCGCTCGGCATCCCCTGCGGCGCCGTGCAAAACCCGCTGGAGCTGCTGCGAGACCCGCAACTGCGGCATCGCGGCACAATCGTCACCGCGCACCACGACCCCGAGTGGTGGGGCACCTTGCAACACCCGGGCCTCTCCGTTCACCTCAGCGACACCCCCGGCTGGGCCACCGACTCCACCCCCCTCATGGGCCAGGACAACGACCGCGTCTACAAGCAAATCCTCGGCCTAACAGAGACAGAGATAGCGGAACTCACGGCGGAGGGGATTTTGCGGTAGGGGGGGGATGTAGTACTAAAGAAGTGGTGGCGTAAAGATCTCGAGCCCGGGGATGTCTTCAAAGTCTCCATCTGTGGAAGCTAGCGGGCATTTGAGTAGCAGCGCCGTGGCGGCTATCCAAGCGTCGGCAGTCTCCAGCCTCCGACCTACACGTTCTCGAATTAATCTGAGGCTCGCTGAGATTTTGGCCAATTCTGGCGACGATTCAATGACTTCATGACGCCAAATGTGCATGTCAAGTTGATTGCGTCGCTTGTCGCCCCAATCGTCCTTCAATGCACCGAACCACAATTCGTCAATCGTCTGGAAGGAAATGGCAGTGACCTTTCCGTGCAGAGCTTCTGTGTAGGGCCTGGTCCCCGTTCGTTGCTCCCTGATCAATAGAGAAGCGACACTCGTATCAAGGACGACTAGATTAGTTGCTTGTGATAGCGTCACGCTTGTCTACCTTCTTTGACAGCGTTGACGAAAGAATCAAACTCTTCTTCGGTTAACTGAATCTGTGGTGGAGGTGGACCAACTCCAAATATCTTCGGGCTGGGATTCTCCAAGAACGCTTCCATGCTGAACGGGCCGTGCCGACCGGAGGCCGCAGTTACATCGTTGACAGTGAACTTTGACCACGAGTCATCCCGGTCGAATTGACCTTTACCTATGACCCGGACGGATTCGGTGGCAAGCTGGCGCATAGCGAGGGCAAGTGCTTCGCCAAACGTTAGGCTGATGTAGCCATCGCCCAAATAGTCATGAAGCTGCGCTGTCCCCTTTGCCCAATTCACTTCACGCAGCCAGCCGTAAAGTGTTGCGTCTACCTCTTCGCTTGCTTGTGTCGTTCGGTGTGCCACCGTACGACCAAGTCGGAGTTTCTTACCTGACTTGGCAGTTGCGATAGACACCGCTGAAATGTCCGAGGATAGCCTCTCACCTAAGAGCCTGATTTCGTCGGTTGCTGGCTGCGGCATCCCGGCACCATTGTTTTCTTCTGATTCCAGCAGGGCTATGACAGCTTCACCGGACAGGTCGTCCATGGGAATCTGCCCTTCAAGTGCGGGGCCTACATCAAAATGCGCCACTAATGATCCTGGCGAAGTTGCAACGAGCCGCAGAGCGCCCTGATCTCGCACGGCATCCGGTGGACGACCTTGCGATATATCAACGCCTATCATGTCGGCAATCGTGAACCGGAGGGCCCTTTGAAGATGGTCGACCGTCCTCTGAAAATCCTCTAAGGACACTCCTCGTTCGGCATCAATTCCTGGACCCTCAAATGTAATGTCAATGCGCGTTGCGACGGTAATCCTCCTGCAGTGTCTTCGTCGAGCCATGTCGCTGCCAAGACACAATAGCATACAGAAAGAACACTATTGCGGTGAGTTCCTGTCCCCACTCCATGTACCATTAGTCTGCACAAAGGAGTCAATCATGCCAAACATCACCCTCAATCACTGGACGACCTGAGGGACGTGTAAGATGGCGAAAGCGGCGTAGCCGATAGCAAGAAGGGTCCAGGAAAAGAGGCTCCAGTGGACGGGAACGACGAATTGCTTATGCGCATTACGGCCCGTCCTGACGTCTTCGGCGGCAAGCCAATCATTCGTGACATGCGCATATCGGTGGAGCTAATCCTGAGCCTTCTGAGTCAGGGCGAATCCGTGGAGAACATCCTGGACGATTATCCTAGGCTCGAACCTGATGATATCCGCGCTTCCACTGCGTACGCACGCGCGGTCATCGCGGGCGACAGCCTGTCGGCCGTCAGAGCCACCTGAGTTGCCGGCGGTTGATTGGCGTGACCACGACGCATCATGCGCCAACTCCACCTCTACATTGCCGCTAGCCTGGATGGGTTTATTGCCGGGCCGAATGGGGAGATTGATTGGCTGGATGCGGCGGGTGATCTGGATTACGGCTATGGAGATTTCTATGACTCCATCGACACAACGTTGATGGGGCGCGCTACCTACGAGATTACGCAGACTGTCGAGGAGTTTCCGTACCCCGAAAAGGCCAACTACGTCTTCACGCGAAACCGTGACCTCCCCAACACCGAGCACGTTCGGTTTATCTCAGATGACATCGCCGCCTTTGTCCGCCACCTCAAGGAACATGAAGGCAAGAATATCTGGCTCGTCGGCGGCGGGCAGATCAACACCATCATGCTCAACGCGGACCTGGTCGATGGCATCATCCTGACCGTCTTTCCCATTGTGCTCGGAAATGGCATCCCGCTATTCGCTCCGGGCGCGCGCCGGGCAGCGTTCAAGACCGTCGACTGCGTCACCTACGAGGCCGGCCTGATCCAGTGGCGCCTGACCAGGAACTGAACCATGTACGATGGCCACTAGTTCGCAAAGGAGCCCGCACCATGCCAAACATCACCTTCTATCACTGGGCGACTTGAGGGACGTGCAGGACAGCGAAAGCGGCGCTTTCGCAAGCGGGACATGAGTTTGCCGAACGTGACTTCTTCAAGGAGCGGATGACACGGGATGAGATTGTTTCTCTCCTCAACGGTGAGCCGCCGAGCGCTATCTTCAATCCGAGATCCGCGTCAGTGCGCAAGAACGGAATAAACGTCGACTCGCTGACCGAGGGCGAGATTCTTGATCTGCTCGTTGAGGAACCGCGTTATTGGAAGCGGCCTGTGGCGGTCATTGATGGGCGGATTATCGCAGGGGCGAATGCCAAGACGATGGCGGAGGAGTTGGGGTTCTGGCTATGACCGCCGTCTGAGCTTCAGTCGGCCTTCGTGGCTCAGAGGGGCAGCCAAGTGAGTGGTCTCGTCCCTAAGCTCCGGGGCCAGGCAAGTCCTGCCGCCCATGTCGAATGCGCAGGATCTCTATGCCGTTATTGATTGGCCGATAGACGATTGTATAGGGCGTTCCGCGAAAAGGGATCGAGCGGGATTCTGCGCCAATTTCTGGTCTGGCCCGGCCTATCAGTGGCGTATCGGCAAGAGTAACGCAGCGCTCGCGGATTCGGATGACAACGCTTCGGGCGGCGACTACATTATCCTGTGCAATATAGTCGTGAATCTGAATGAGGTCGGCGTCAGCGGATGCGGAGAAGACACAGAGGCTCATTCTGAGCGCTTGGCCCACTCATCGTTGCGCTTCAACAGCCGCTCAAAGACAACATCGGCAGGTATCGTTCCCTCACGATCTGACCGCTCAATAGTCTGTTTGATGCTCTCGCGGAATTCGGCAATTTCTCGCTCATATGCCTCGCCATACTCCTCAATGAAGCTGAGGGCCGTGTTTACAACCTCCGTCTCATTTGAGTAGAGTCCGGACTTCATCCTCTTTCGGACGCGCTGGCTGGTCTCGGCATCGAGTTTTATTTCTTTATCCATGGCCATACCCTATGCAGATTCGTCATTCGGTGCAAGTCGTCATCGTGAGGCAGGCAAATTTGGCGCGCTCTAGCCCTCGCGCTTCGGCAGCATCACCGTCGCCGTGCCCGGGGTGACCTTCTCGCCCTTCTGGTTCGTAATCAGCATCTCAAGGTCAACGACGTGTTGGCCATCGTCATCTATGCGCTTGTCTGAAACACGACCCGTACACGTCAACACATCGTTCTTGAAGTTGATCCCTCGTAGTTGGGCGTTCAGTGTCAGGATGACGCCCTCCTCGCCGATCCAGTTGCGAACCAGCGTGTGGAGATAGGAAACGCGGATGCGACCCTGACCGATGACGGCCAGTTGGCCGTTCTCCTTCGCGCCCTCATCGTCCATGTGGTAGGGCACGAATTCGTCATACGTCGCCGCCCACCGATTCCAGTTCATCAGGTCAGTCATGCGCTCGAACGGCGGCAGTTCTTGCCCGACCTCTATGTCGTCCCAATACGGAGTCTCGGTGTCCGTCGTCATTGCCAGTCTCCGATCCCGACTACCACGCGATGTTCGTCGTGCGGGTCGTCTTGACGACCTCGCCGTTCTGTTTCGTCCACGTCTCTTCCGTGATGTAGAAGAGCATGGGGCCGATGCTGCCGGAACGTTCGTAGACATCCGTTGCTGTGATTACGCTGGTAATGACGTCACCGGGTCGCATGCGGGCGTGATACGTGCTGTCGACGCCGCCGAACAGGAAACGCGGCGGCGCTCCGGGTGGCCGCAGGTTACGCGCATCCTCGAGCGAGGTTTGCTCATCGCTCAGGCGATCCGGCTGTGGACCGACGTGGGCCCGGCCAATCATCCACGCAAAGGGATTGAACTCCTCTGGCGCGATGATGCCGCCCCAGCGCGTCGTCGCTGCGTGTACCGCGTCCCAATAGACTGCGGGCGGAACTTCCGGCCAGTAGATGGCGATGGCGGCGCGGCGAATATCGCTCTCAGAGATGGGGGGCGATGTGAGAGGCGGCGCCTTTGATCCAACCCACGCGCGCATCGCGTCGGTGATAAGGGATTGTCCTTCGCCATCAGTAGTCATAGCCAACTCCGCCTACAGCTTACACGGACGTAACATTGAAAGGTAGGCGGGTGTTATAAATCCCAAAATTCGCGGCGGGAAAGGCCTGCCTGTTTGATGATGTCTCGAAGTGTCCCGATTGCAATTTCTCGATGCCGCGGCACCATCACCGTTACTGCGCCCCCACCATTCAACTTCCTGAATTTGACATGGCTTCCTCTTTGGCTCAATTCGGAAAATCCGGCGGCGCGCAGCTTTCGGGCAACTTCACGAAAGGAGAGCGGCCGAATCGGCTGCAATATCTACCTCAATAAGCGTCTGTTTGGGAATCTTCGTTGCTACTGGTGGCTCAAAGTAGAGCTCTAACGCCTCTTTGAGATTAGCCAGGGCTTCCTCTTCGGTCTTGCCCTGACTTGCGACCGCTACTTCATGGGCCTCGGCGATGAACCAATCGCCTTCTTGGTACACGCTCGCCAAAAACTGCCGCTTCATCCTGTTCCCCCCTTGCACCCTGGAAACGTCCTCACGGTTCATCACCGCGTTTCAGTATGCCAGAACGATATCTGATCGTCGGCTGCGAGAGTTGGCAGCCGACAGTGAAGGAATCGCGAACCTGGGAACTACTGCTTGAGTTCCTTTTCCAGGTTCTTGATGAAGTCTTTCATCTGGGAGTTGGCCTTGGAGCGGATGAACGGCTGTCCCATCGTGCCCAGCTTGCCCATGAACTGGATGTCCGTCGCGACGGTGAGCGTGGAGCTGTTCGCGTCCCCTTCGGCAACGGCCGCGTCAACGATGACACGCAGCCCGCCACCGGCCAGCGCCTTGGCGTTGCCCTCGATCCGCCATGTAAAGTCCTCGGCATTCTGCGTCGTGGTCAGTTCGCCATCCAGGGTGATCTTCATCGGGCCGACGCGCGTCTGCATCTTCCCGGAGAACGTGTTGGGGCCTGTCTCCACAACGTCACTCACACCCGGAATCAGCGCCGCGGCACGCGGCACGTCTTCCAGCAGGCTCCAGATTCGCTCTCGCGATGCGGATACCTTTGATTCCTGTTCGATCTTCATTCCGTAGGATTCCCTTTCGCCGGTGTTGGCCGGCTTCTACTAAAGCCCAAGGACGCGAGTCAGCGCGCGGCGTGTGAACACAACCGCCATATCCGTCTTGTACTCCGCAGAGCCGCGGAAATCGGGCGTCGGGGCGCAGAGATCGCGCACCGTCTCAGCCGCCTCACGCACCAGGTCAGCCGTCGGGGCCTTGCCCATCAGCACGCCTGCAACGCTCTCCGCATACACCGCGGTTGAATTGACCGCGCCAAGGCCGACGCGAACGTCAGTCACGACGCCGCCGTCAACGACGCCAAGCGCGGAGACGGCAACGGTCGGGTAGTCGTCCGCCGTGCGTGGCAGGAACTTGATGTACGCGGTCTTTGCATTGGCCGGAGCGCCGGGGACGGTGATGCCCGTCACGATCTCGCCCTCTTCAACGCCTGTCGTGTAGTAGTCGACGAACCAGCCGTCGCGAACCTTGACGGTACGCTCGCCGTTCGCCGAGGCGACGTGGACACTCGCATCGAGCACCAGAAGCGTGGGAGGCGGGTCTTGCGCCGGATCGCCATGCGCGACGCCGCCACCGACGGTGGCCGAGTTTCGCACACGAACCGTCGCCACCTCGCCATACGTCTCATTCAAAAGCGGGTTGTTCTCATGGACGACGCTTGAAGTAGCCATCTCCTGCTGCGTCGTGCGGCCGCCAATCTGCAGGCCCTCACCCGTCGAGCGGATGTAGTTGAGGCCACCGACGTTCTGCAGGCTGACGAGGTGGTCAACGTAGATAAGGTCTTGCTTCATCATGTTGATGAGGCCGGTGCCGCCGGAGAGGACGCGTGCCTCCTCACCGTACTCGCCGAGAAGGCTGTGGGCCTCCGCGAGCGTTGAGGGCGTGTGGAATTGGAAGTCTCTCATTTCACGCTCCCCTAGTTGCCCAGCCGGATTACTTCGCCGGCCTTCTGGATTGATTCAATGATCTTGTAGTAACCCGTGCAGCGGCACAGGTTGCCCATCATCCAGTCCTTTATCTCGTCCTCGGTGGGATCGGGATTTTGCTCGAGCAGCGCGCGGGAGGCCATGATCTGGCCCGGCGTGCAGATGCCGCACTGGAAACCGCCAAAGTTCATGAAGGCTTCTTGCAGCGGGTGCAACTTTTCGCCGTCCGCCACGCCCTCGATTGTCGTGATGTCCGAGCCGTTCGCCTGAACAGCCAGCAGAATGCATGAGGAAACGATGGCGCCGTTCATCTCGACGGTGCAGATGCCGCACACGCCGACGCTGCATGCTTCCTTGGTCCCCGTGAGGCCGAGATCATATCGAATGAAATCGACGAGTGTTCGTCGCGGCGGAACCTCCGCCGAATACTCCGTGCCGTTGATCGTGACGGCTACGGGCACGCGAGCTACTGTCTCTGTTGTCATAGACTCCTACCCCTTCTGCGCGAATAGTCCATTTTGGGCGCAACAAACGCAGCGCTCATCGCACTGGCTGCGGATACAACCCCACCGGACGGCCTTGTTCAGACCACCACCCATCGGGTTCGCTCACCCCAGACAGCGAACTGACGCTGCAATTTGATTATAGCAGGACGAGAGGGGCAGGCGGGTGCCATTTACTCCGGAACTGTGATGACCAATTCGAGAACGTCCCAAGTTGCCCATGAATTCGCATTGCGTTCGACTGTCGCGCTATCGGAGATTGACGTATGGTACTGGCCATAGTGCACATGGTATTGCCCCGGGGGCAGCGATGTGGTCATGCTAATAATTTCCAATGTTGTGCCCACGACAAAGCGCGTACGCGTGGCGAACAATTCTTTGTCCGGCCCATCGAGCCAATAGTGACTGCATCTTGGCTGAGCATATGGCGGGCGTTCCAACCTGAGTGGGAATCCGAAAGGATTTTCAGGATCGAGTGTAACGGAGTACTTCGGGAAAGGGATGGGATCTGTGTAGCCGCCGAGAGTCAGTCTCCGGTAGGTTCCGAGAATCTGCTCCCTCACCTGCTGCCTGATTGACAGTGCGACATAGACGCATGAGGAATACTTGCTTCCTGGAATGGACTCGAAGCTGAATATGAGGGTGGTCAGGTCAGTCAACGAAATCTGAGCGTCGGCTCCGTCCGCAAATCCATGAATATAGGTGTCGAGCCCGGATTCCCTGAGCCACGTTTCCCCCATAATTGGTTCCCCTCCATAACCTCTTCCCCTATCCGAGGCTGTGAAGGAGTAGACTCCATCCGCACCTGGTCTAGCGACAAGAAGTATCGCATCACTGGCTCTGTGTGCCTTTACGAGGTTGCGACTATGCCAGCTGGACTCTAGCTGTCGCGCCTCTCCCTCAGTTCGATACCCTAGCCAGTCAGGAAATGCCTCGTATGTGGGGCCACTGTTTAGGCGCACGACGATCTGCTCCGGCCCGCTGCCCTTCAGGTACTCCAGTGCCTCGAACGTATATTTCAGGTCCACAAAAAATCCCAACGATTCTCTTTCTTCTATTGCGGAGTCCAAATGCACGAAGCGGACCCGAGCGATAACATCAGAGCCCAAAATCGACGTAGCAAGTTTCGGGCAATCGTCTACCCAGGCTGGAAATCCTACATGCACTACACCTGTCGCAAGAGACTCTGTGCCCTCACGCAGGGGCTGGGATGCGGGCGAGGAGGTCGTAACCACATTCGGGTCTGAAGGGCTGCACATCGGTGGCGCAGGCTCATCTGAACTGAGTACATTTTCTTGCAAGCGAGGGTCGGAAGAAGTCTCAGATGTTGGCGTACCAGTTGCGTTCGCCTGGCTCGGCAGCGCGGTTGGCGCTGCGTCGGCCCGTATCGGCGTGGCGGTTGCCGTAGCCGGAGCCTCTTGGGTTGACTCAGCAGTCGGAACAGGAGTCTCAGTAGGACGCGACTCCACCGTGTCTACAGGCACGGGAGTCGCCTCGCCACACGCAAAGCTCAGCGCAAACAGCACCGCAACAGCTGTCAGAACTACCGGCATAGGCCGCGCCATCATTGCTCCTGACAACCACTCGCCAATTGGATTACGCATAGATTTGCACGGTCAGTATTCACACAGTGTCGTGAGAGGTCAAGCTGCCGTTGATACCGAGACAGCTACCTCGCTCACTCTCCCTAATGCAGCAAGCTGACGCTGCAAATCATTTATAGCAGGGCGGAGGCCAGGATTCGCAGTTGAACCCAGTCCATTAGCCCTCGCGACGCCGGCGTTGGACGACACCCAGGTATGCAAGCGCCATCACGCCCAGGACGCCGCCACCGCCTATGCCTATGCCTATCCCTATGATTAGCGTACCGACCGACAGCAAACTTTCGGAGGCTGAACTCTCACCAAAGATGTCAGTGAAGCCGCTCACGCGCGCCGACCTGTCGCACGCGAAGACCCCCTTCATGTCGCTCAGGTCGCGTATGTTGGACACGTCCTTGAGTTGACTGTCGTAGTCGAAGATGGGGTCGACCGTCATCTCCTCAGGTGAGATGACGGTATTCAGGCGCGTCACGTAAGCGTATCGGCTGGACAGGTCTTGCAACAGCGGATGCGCCACGACCAGCTCCCTAGTCGGCGCGGCATACTCGGTGATGAAGGCCTGTCCCCCGTATTCATCGGCCTTTTGGCTCATCAGCTGCCGATAGTTGTTGCTTCCGCCACGCCCAAAGAAGATCAGCTCCTCGTTGGGAATCTCCATCTTCGCATAGTTGACGGGAACAGCCTGCCTATCGGCATAGATCCACGTTATGACCGCCATATTCGGGTTGGCCGCAACGGCCGTTAGCCGCAGTGGAATCATGGGACTGCTGGATGGATAGGTCACCTTGACGGGTTCAACATCCTGCACCCCCTGGCCGGGTCGCAACTTCATGGCCAGGAACACGAATCCCTCCTCTACGTACAGGTCTATCAGCGGCTCCATCGCCTCAGTAACGCGATAGTTGTTCTCTCTCAGCCATATCACCAGCGCATCGGGGTCTTCCGAGCCCACCACGTCGAAGCCATATGGTCCCACCTCTCCGCTGGCAAAGACCTCTACCGCGTCGAAGTCAACCACCATCATCGCCTCGGATGTGGCATTAGTGACACACTCGGGCATTGGAGGCGGAATGAACACCGGGTCAGTGGCTGCCTCAAGCTCTAAGAATGCCGCCATCGCGTCCTCCGGCACCTCGATGGCCTCGGCGTCGATGGCCTCCGGCAAGGGTAGAATCCAGGAGAAGTCCGGGGCTGAGCCCGTGTACTCTATCTGCACGTAGGCAGACACCGTGCCGTCCCTATTTTGGGTGAAGATGATGCGCTCCGCGTTCTGGTCGACGGGGGTATTTACGCAGAAGAATCCGCCGCACGCCAACGCTGATTCAGCCGCAGCAAGGCCCACGAGGGCAACGATGACACCTGCCAACAAACCGGAGGCCCAGAGTCTGTTCAGCATTTACGTCTCCCCTTCAATCCTGGTCCCTTGCTGTGAATCCTTATCCACTAGCCATCCTCATTTCTAAGGGGAAATCGTCGCTGCCGCAGGAAGGCCCGCCTGCACTACTGCGTCATGCGCCTTCCGCATCCCTTTAAGAATACGATTACCAGACGGAAAACGTTCCCTGGGCAACGGACGAAACAGAATTGACTACCATCGCAGGTTCTGCCTCAGAAGACCGCCAACTGTCGTATATCCGTGGAAACAGCGCGCCCCAAGGTCCCTAAATCATCGGCCCTGGTCATCGGGGATGAACAGTCCTCGTATGACCCTGTCCAATCTGTCAGCAAGGCCTATCGGCTCTACCTAAACGAGAGTTCGGCTGCTATTCCAAAGTGGTCTGAGAGCCTTTTGCCGTCGTGGACATTACTGATTGGGTAAAGGGAATCGACCGCCATGTCCTCACTGATGACGATGTGATCGATGCTCTTACGCCCTTCAAAGGCCACGTCCGCCGTGATGATTCTCATACCGGACGGGAATGCGTTCATCAGTGGCTCCCGAAGATCGCGCCGTGCGCGGCTGCCCGCCCCGATAACCTGATTGAAGTCGCCCAGCACTATGAGGCGTCTCGTGTGCGCGGCGCGCAGAAGCTCAGTTAGCCCGCCCAGGTACTCCTCATGATCCTGCCATCGCAGCTTGCGCTCCGATCCACGGTTGGCCTGTGTCCGTGACCCGAACCATGGAATACAGATGCCCATGACCGTCACATCGCCAAGAGAAGTCTGTGTGACTCCCGAGACAAACCGCCCCGGTGTCAGCGAATCCAGCCCCAGATCATCGACGCGCTCCCACGGCGCCCTCGACCACAGCATGACCTTGCGTCGATTCTCATTGACGCCATACCCATAGTCGGCCTGAGCGGTGATGGTGTGGCCACGCCCCGCGAGCAACTCCTTATGCGCCTCAGTGAGGCAGATAATTTCGGAATCATGCGAGTCAATACGGCTGAGAATCTCGGCCGTTCGCGGCGACTTGGGCCCCGCCCACTCCACATTCCAGTTGACGAGTTTCATGGGCACGTCCTCGATTCGCTGCCTGTATGCCAGCTCTGCAACTGCCGAAGCAATCAAATACAAGAGCCGCCGCCTTGCGCGGCAAGTATTCACGAGACGGCGTGAGGGGGCAAACCGATCTGCGGGAAACAACGGCGCGTCTCACCGGTGAATCCACTCGCGCGCCGCAATATGTTACAACTCAGGACAGCACCTGTCTGACGCCGGTGCTCGCCGGGGGACCCAGGGCCGCGCCAGCGCCCCTTAGACGAACAATAGCCTTCCAAGTCTCTCGAAATCTGAAGAGTACCTGCATAGACAGTCACGAATATCGGGGTATTGCGGCTGAGTGTGCATCTGAACCGAGAAATAAAGGCGTACTGCCCAGACTTTGCGCCGGTGCGTCACGTTCTTCGAGATCATGGGGCAACCTTTGTCGAGGCTAAGGAACAGGTTGACTACTATTACCACTTGCCAGCCCTTGCAGAGGATAAGGGCACACGGCGACTCAAACTCCGTGTTGAAGGTGAGAAGAGGGAACTGATCTATTACCGAGATCCCCAAGAGGCAGACACCCGGGTCAGCCAGTTTCAGCTTTGGCCAATACACGATCCTCTGGTCATAGAAGTGCTAGATGTCGCCTTGGGCAATCGAGTCATAGTGCGAAAGCAGCGTGAGCTGTGGCACAAGAACAACATCAGGTTCAACCTCGATACAGTAGAGGACGTGGGCCAGATAATAGAGACCCCAGTGGCCGGCAACGAAACTAAATCCGCAGTTCCAACCGTGGCTGAAGCAGACGTTCGGGCACCTCGTTCTCGCGCATGAACTCGACCAGAAGCCGATGTATCTCCCGCGCTTCGTCCATGTGCTCCCCTATCACGTTGTCGAGCTGTTGGGGATCGGATGCCAGATTGTATAGCTGAGACATTCCTGGGTCAGGGCTGTATAGCAGGCTCCAATGTCCCGCAGTGACGGTCGTGACCGGAGGATCCTTGAGGTCGCGGAGGAAGTTGTCTACTGATTGGACCGCGTCGCCCGGATTGGCGAATGGGATGCTGCTGATCACATAGTTGCGTCCTGATTGCGTGGGGTCGCCCAAGGCAGGCGCAAGTGAGCGGCCCTGAACGAAGTCCGGGATGGCCAGACCTAGCAGATCGAGCACCGTGGGCATCACATCAATTGCGGAACTCAAGCCGCTGTACGCACCGGGAGATACTCCAGGGGCACGGATTAGAAGAGGCAAATGAACGAGTTCCTCAAATAGCGGAGAGTAGCTCCACTGCGAACCCGGTTCGTCATATGGACGAAGCGTTCCGTCCGGGTACTTGTCAGAGCTCATTTTGCCGAAGAGACCTCCATGCTCTCCGAAGTAGAATCCATGGTCTGTTGTGAAAATGACAACTGTCTTGTCCGCAATTCCCATGTTCTCAACAGATTTCAGAAGATAGCCCAGCCAGGTGTCGACCATGGTGATCTCGCCGCAATAGGTGGCGTGCCCCTTGCGAAGCCTCTCCTCTTCGTATCCCGGCACATCATGCCAGTTCCCGTACACGGGGAGCACCAGTTCGCCGTCGTAATCCGGCCAATAGAGTTCTGTGTAATAGGGAGGGGCGTCCCAGGGTTCGTGGGGGTCCCATGTGTCCACATACAGAAAGAAATCCTCCTTGTAGTGGTTCTCCAGCCACTGTATGGCAGTCCTAAATGTCTTCGGCGCATTCCTGTCCGATTCAAAGCGCCACCTATCCCTGATGTCCAATGCTTCATTGTGATAGCCAGGCTCTGGAATCAACGACCACAGGGTGTCTTGTCCGGTGTTCATGAAGAATGACTGAAAGCCCCGGTCGTAGTTCATTCCATTCCTAAGGTAGTAGGGCGTGTCCACAGAAGCCGCCGTGTGAAGGCCATTTTTTGCCAGTATCTCCGCCAGCGTGGTTACCTCCGCTGGCAGAGGCTGCCATCCCATAAAGGACATTGTCCAGCGTCCCGTCTGGTGGTCTGCCCTGGAGGGCATGGTCGGGAATCCGGCGGAGTAGTGTCGGTCGAACCGAACCGCCTCTTCCGCCAGCCCATCCAGGGAGGGTGTTCTGATCGTCGGGTTGCCGTAAGCGCCTACGTGATCCCTGCGAAAAGTATCTGCAACAATCCAGATGACATTCATCATGCACACTCCTGCGAACAAAGGGGGGAAGATGAATTTAACACAAGACTGGGCAGCTAGGAAAGTTCTTCACAGGTCAGTCAGGGCAAGGACGGCAGAGAGTCGGGTATCCAGGTCAGAAGCGCGCCACAAAGAAAAGCCCACGCCGGCCCGGCGTGGGTTTCTACGGAGTTCCATCCGCTACCGGACTGACCGGACGTTTGTCTTGCGGCAAGTTACACTGCCAGGTCAGGCGAGAGGCTGATTACATCGCCAAATTGAAGGCAATGTCGAAGGCTCTCGATTTCGACCAGTTTGGTGGGGCATCCTGGACTCGAACCAGGGACCTCAGTCTTATCAGGACTGCGCTCTAACCACCTGAGCTAATGCCCCATCTTGACCCGCCGTGCGGGATCAGCCCCTCAGACGAGCCGTCTCGCGGGCGCGTACAACCCATTGTATCCCGCGATGGGCTGGCCGTCATGCGGGACGTTCCGGTTCAACCGAGGTGGATGATCTCCACGTCTCCCCACTGCCTTTGCAAGTATTCTGCGACGAGACGGCGGTGGCATTGATCCGGGGTTTCCTCGCTGCACAGCAGGCAGGCGTCTGTCATCAGCTCTTTGATGGGTAGCTTCTCCACGCCACGCTCTGCCATGAGGGTCAGAAAGCGCCGCTCGTACTCGTCCCAGTTCACCTGCCCGTCTCGATACGCTTTCAGCATCTCCTGCGTCGGCGCGAGTTCAGGCATGTGCTCATAGTCCATGCGGCAAATGTGCCGAAGAAAGTAGGCCAGGTCATCCCGTTTGGCGAACCCGGCGAGCTGGGAAACGTTGTTGAGCCTGATATCGATGAGACGTTTCGCGCCGGAGCCTAGCAGCAAGTCGAAGAAAGACTCGGCCGATTTCTTGGTGAAGCCAATCGTGTAGACGCGCACGGGCCGACTCAATGCGCCTCTGTGTATTCCTGCCGACCCTCGGCCACGTATGCAACCCGACCTGCCTGTTGGCGGATGGCGTCAGCGATGACATCCTCGCGAGTGCGAAAGAGATCCGGCTGCGGTGGCAGGCCCTGGGATTCCAGCAACCGATTCATCAGCGTTTCATGGCTCTCGACTGCGCCATCAGGCAGGATATGCTGCACATCCACTCCCTGTTCCGCAAGCGCACGCGCCACAAGCAGTGCACGGTGACATTCAAGCGGGTCTTTTTCCATGCAAAGCAGCGCAATGCGACGCTCATCCGCCTGTCGAATCAAGAGGGCAATGCCATCGCAGAAGTCGTCAGACATAGCGGCGCGTTCATATGAGACACGCCCATCAGCATCGTAGGAGGAACGGTCAGCCGGTCGCCCGCCAAGTTCCACGCCCATAAATGAGTATTCGATTCCAGCGTGTTCAAGGATAGGCTCCAGGCTGTCCGGGTTGAAGTGCGGAACCCAACGGCTGCGGGGAGCGGAGCGGACATCCACGACCAAATCCACGCCGCTTGCGCCAAGCATCTCAACAAACTCCTCCGCAGAATGATTGGAGTGACCTATCGTACAAACCGGCCAGGCCGTTGTGCCCATATCGCCCCCCTCAGGCCTCGATTATCGCCGCAATGAGCTTGTAGTGGTACTCCGGCTCGCCCGGCACACGCCTAAACGGCTCACCGACAGTTACGGTCAGATATGACTTGCCCAACCCATAGGTTCCAACTCCTTCTTGCTGAAAGCGATCCTCATACTCGACATCAGTTATGCGGAGGACGTAGCTCTCATTCTCATACGTGAACGCGCCCCTTAGCTGCAGATTTGTCCGGCCCTCATCGTTAGTATGTTCGGTCACCCTGACTTCCATGGCAGGAACTCCGATGAAACGCGCAGAGTCGGATAGCTTCTTCTCGGGGTCGTAAAGGAAACGATCATTCTTGCCCCGCGCGGAATCGTTGCCGTTCTCCCAAAGAGGTTCCGCAGGGTCGACCCAGCGGTCAATGTTGCTGACGTCTGCCCGGCGATCCTTGCGCCATTGACCCGGCCCAACCAGCCAGTTCTCAGGCTGGTACGGCAGTGGCAGAGGCCCGCTGACGGGCACTTCAATCACATCAAGGAGCGCCGGTTCCGTGCCGTCGGCGTACCGCATTTCTTCCGGCATGACTTCGCCCTTTTCTGTGTCGCTGACGGGACGAACCCATGCCAGCGTTCGGTCAGGCATCATCTCTTTGCCGACTATGCATCTGCCCCCATACTTGCGTGAATTCGCAAGGCACAAGATCTGTTTGACGTTGGTAGTACTCACGTGCCTTCCCCATTGGTTTAGAACAAGCGTATCACAACTTGCCCTCGCTTTGCTTCGCCTCCTCCCACAGGCCGTCCATCTGCTCCGGTGACATGGCCGAGAACTCCTCGCCGCGTTCGCGGGCCGTGTCCTCCATGTGCCGGAATCTCGACACAAATCGACGGTTTGCGTGCCGCAACGCGCCCTCCGCGTCGATGTCCATTCGCCGCGCGAGATTAACCAGACTGAACAGCAGATCGCCCATCTCCCATTCCTGCGCGGCGTGAGCATCCGTGACGTCATCGTTGCTCTCCGTGCCTGTCACCTCCGCGAGCTCCGTGGCCTCCTCCGCAACCTTGGCAAGGACGCCATCGATATTCGGCCAATCAAACCCGACGTTCGCGGCACGACCCTGCGTCCGCTGCGCATATGTCAGGGCCGGCAGGTTCGCGGGCACGCCCTCCATCAGCGATGCGCCGTGCCGTTCCTCGCTTTTGAGCACCTCCCACCGCGCGGCAACCTCCTCCGCCGTTCGCGCATCCGCGTCACCAAAGACGTGGGGGTGGCGGCGGATGAGCTTGTTGACCAGACCCTCGATAACATCGTCGACAGTGAAGTGCCCGCCCTCTGATGCGATTTCACTGTGCAGCATGACCTGAAGGAGGACATCGCCCAACTCCTCGCGGAGGCCCGGCATGGAGTTGGCGTCGATCTCCTCGACGGCCTCATACGTCTCCTCAATCAGGTACGGGGTGAGCGACTGATGCGTCTGTTCGCGATCCCACGGACAGCCGTCTGGCGCGCGGAGCCGGGCTACGATGTCCACCAGCGTCTGAAACGCGCGGTTATCCTGCCCGGCCACCCCATTCGCATCGGTCATATGTCACCCCCATCGGCTGCCCCGGCATCTTCCGGTTTCAGCATAGGGGGGACGGTGGAGCGCCGCCATGCCCACCCATTCCTTGCCGCGCTATAGCGCCGTTGCTAGACTGGAATATCGGCCAACGTCGCAATTGCGCGTTTGAGCCCTGCAATGGTGAGTACACCGGTGACGCGGGGCATATGAGTTGGCCGCATGGTGGGTGTGGCCTAGTTAGGTTTAAGGCACCAGGTTGTGGCCCTGGAGATCGTGGGTTCGAATCCCATCACCCACCCCATGTATTTTAAAGTTCGCGCAGGCCCTCGGCTACGGAATTAGTCGGCCTGCCGCGTTCCGGCGTGGGGATCTACCTACGCTTGTTGTCGGGACTAATGTGGTCCCGGGCCGTCAGTTGTGCTCATTTGCGCCGCGTCCACATAGCGTGGCGGGGTCGGCGGGCGGAGGAACAGAACCAGGATGGCGCTGACGACGAAGAACACAATGAACAGGGCGAATGCAGGCTGATATGAGCCCAGTTCGTCACGAATATAATTCATGACGATGGGGCCGGTCGAGCCAATTCCGAACGTGATTACGAACCCGGCTGATCGTACGGAGCCGAGGCTCAGGCGACCGAAGGAGTTAGCCCACAGCACTTCCTGCGTCACTCCCAGGCTTGTAATCCCCATGCCGTAGACAATCAACGCGAGGAACAGCAGATAAACGTTGTCGGCAAAGAGGAACAACGTGGAACCAATCCCCTGGAGCACGAATGGCATCGCACGGATGGGGCCGATGCTGGCCCGCTCCGCAAGGACGCCCACGGCCGGCAGCGTCACCGCCATGACGATGGCGCGCGTTGTCAGCGCTGCCGCCAGGAAGGCCTCTTCGTAGCCCAGATCCTGGAGGTAGGGGGCAAGCGATATGTTGATACCCTGGAATGCGAAGCTCGCGATGGCAAAGCAGCCCGCAATGAGCCAGAAGGCCGGCGTCTTCAGGGCCTCCCTGCGTGTCCACTGGGGTTCCCGCATCGGTTCCGCCCGTTGTGGCGTGACCGGTACGGCGTGGCCTGCGAATCCGCTCGCCGATGGGGCAACAGAGGCCATATCCTCGACGCCGTCCGGCCGCAGGCCCATATCCTCCGGTCGCCGCCGGATGAGTATCGTCGACGGCGCAAGCACTACGACCCAGGTGAGGATGGCGAAGATCCAGAACATCTCCCGCCAGCCGAATTCGGCGATGACGTACACGGCGACGGGGATCATAACGACATTGCTGATGCTCGCGCCGGTGTTGGAGATCGCCAGCGCCCGCCCGCGCATCCGTATGAACCAGTTATTGATCGCTACACTCGTTACGAGGCTGCCCATCAATGTGAAGCCGATGGCAGCGACGAATCCACGCACCAGGTAGAACTGCCAGAGGGAATCGACGAACGTCACTCCCACCAGGGCCGTACCTGCGATGAGAGCGCCCACGGGCAACAGGGTACGTGCTCCAAACCGATCCACCAGCGGGCCAATGAGCGGGGCAGTACCCGCTTCAACGAAACGAGAGATCGTCTGGACGGCCGCTATCTGTGTATAACCCCAGCCAAACTCGCCCTTCAGCGGCTGGAAGAACAGACCCAGCGTCGATGAGAACTGCTCGGCATAGGCAAGGTGCGCCATAAACGAGGCGGCGACGATGTTCCAGCCATAGAAATAACGGCTTCGCCTGCGACGACGCGGCGGCTCCCCGTTCTCGTCACTACTTGGAACATTCTCCAACTCGGCCGCTACTCCTCAACCTAACGCGATGACTGATTATGCGGTGTACGGCGCCGCCGCGTCATGCGGGGGCATGGGACGAAAGGGCGTGGAACTCGCCTACCGGCGGCGTCTGCCTAGCAGGCGGGCCAGCTCTGCGGCATCAGGATTCCTGGAAGATGCTGCTCGCGGGAATTGTTCCAGTTTCGCGAAGTGTTCGCTTTCGGAAATCTGACGGGGCCAATCCAGATTGATTGAGAAGCGCCGCCCATGCACGAAAATGGAGCCGGACTCGATCAGCCAATTCACATCTCGTTCCAGCGCGCGATCGGCATGTTTCAGTTCCAGATAGGACGGAAGCAGTACATCAACCAGCTCTTCGGGACCTAGAGGGCCTGAATCCAGCAATGCATCAAGTAATTTCAGTTGCCTAAGAGCCAAGACGCGCTTCCTCGGATTCATCAGGCGGCCATATAGTGAGCGAGCAAATTCGCGGAAGAGGATCCTATTGTTCTGCTCTGTAATCTGGCCCCCAAGTGCATTGCAGCGCTCAGCGATCGCACGGAGGGCGAACGTCAGAATTGGAGTCAGGTCGTGGTCTCTAATGCGGGATTCGTAGAGAGCCGCAAGGTATTCCGCCTGATGCTCGTAGTAGAAGTTGGAAAGGCTGACCATGACCATTTCATTGACTCCGGCCTCGCGCAGCATAAACGCCTCGACAGCCCGGGCTGTTCGGCCATTGCCGTCTCCAAACGGGTGCATCGCGCCGAGGTGATAGTGAGCCGCCACCGCCTGGACGATGCGGTCATGGCCCTGAAATTCACGGCCGATTGGGCCGCAGAGTTGCTCAAACGCCGCCGACACCGAGTCACCGCCCTCTGCTCCCCGGCACTGAGGATTGCCAAACGTCACGTTATTGTCAGATCGACGCAGCGCGCCGGGCTCACAGTGGTCATCATCGCAGCCGGTGACAATGCGACGGTGGATATCAAGAATCAGATCGGCAGTCACCGGTCTATGGGCAGACTGTTCGCGCATCCACGCATACGTATCGCTGGCGGCGCGGAGTTGCCGCTGTGAGTGAGTCAGGGCAGCTCGGGCATCCTCACCGACTGACAGCGCCTCTTCTTCCTCCCGCGGAGTGAACTGCGCGCCCTCAATGCGTGTTGTGCCCACAGCCTCAAGTCGCAACTGTTCCTTGTGAGCCTCGGCGATCCACTGGGGCAGATACGGTAGCCGGCTGAGAACCTGCGCGGCAGTCTTTGCCTCGATGAGTGGACCTGCCACGGCCGCAATGTCATATCGAACCCACTGGCTGGGCAAGGAGTAGCGGGCAATTGGCTGCGAGTTCATTACCGTCTCATTTTCGTCTCATTTCGCGCTCATTTCAAGTTCATTTCGCGGTTTTGTATTAGGAAGCATAAGGATGTGTCCATTTCATTTCAAGTTTGTTTCACGCTCGTTTCACGGCCGTATCCTGTTGCCGTGAGTGAATCCGGTGGTGGCTCCGGTGCTAGCTGTCGCGCGGCCGCCTTTGGCCTCCCCGTCTGCGTCTCCTGCGGCGGCGGGTGGGGCGTTCAGGCCGGGCATCGTCCTCCGTCTCCGTGTCCTCAACCGAGTTCGCCTCTTCCGCAGGCTCGATGCCGGGCTGCGGGAAAAGGGACGTGCGCCCATACTCGTCCTCTACATCTTCATCCGGGTGCGTGGGCGGAGGTAGAGCGGCGAGAATGCCGCGACCGGAGAGAAATCGACGCGCGGCGCCGATGGCGAACGAGATCAGGACGATAAGAATCGCGATACGGAACGGCCCCTGCGCCGCGCCCAGGAATGTCGCAAGCTCCTCCGGCACATCGTCACGTGAACCCGGCACCAGGATCCCCGCTGAGATGCCGGAAAGAAGCACGACAGCCGCCAGAGCTCCCACCGCGTTCGACACGCGGTCACGATTCCAAAGCAAGATTGCGGCGGCAGTCAGAGCCGCTTGACCGATGGCCACAAGAGCGCGCGACGTCTCGATATCTGTTCGCGCGCCGCTCTCCGGTGGCAAGAGGATGATTGGCAGGGCAATGTAAGCGCCTGCAAGGTACAGCCCCGCAAAGAACGCGCTGTCTCCCCAGCTGCGTGTCGCAATTGCACCGCCGACGACCGCGGCAAGAATCGGCCCCCCGAGCGAGGCCACGGCAATCGCCGGTGTCGGCGACGTCGTTTCACCGTCCGAGGCGACAAGCGCCCACAGCACCGCCTGTGTCCCGACGATTCCTATCGCCATCCAGGGGTAGCCCCAGCGAGGCGCTCCGCGCATGGCAAGCAACAGGCCGATGGCCATCGCGATGCCGGTCATAAATAGATATGGCGGAGACGAATAGAGCCGTCCGCCAAAGGCAATCGACCACGCGATGCCGCCCAGCGCGCCGATGAGAATCAGCGCGACGGGCGCGATCTCTCGGATCACGGACTCCAGGGGAGTGCGCGTCGGCGGTGGGACTATCGGCCTGCTCATCGTCAGTTACAATAGCAGGCGCCGCCACAGGTGTACCTTTCGGAGTTGTCCCTCAAGTGCATTCCTCGCGCCTCATCGCGCTCTTGAATGAACATCGAGCCGTCGTTTACGTCGGCTTCGCGACGTTTTTGTTCACCCTCGGCCAGGGCGTTTCTATCTTTACTTACCCGCTCTACGGCCGTGAACTCGGTTTGACCCTGGCGCAGGTCGGATTCACCGTGTCCGCATTCGCATTCGCTCGCGTTTTCACCAATGTTCCCTCCGCGATGATCTCAAACCGGGTTGGGCGACGATGGGTTCTGATCGCCGGGGGGCTATTCGCCGCGACAGGCTACGTTCTCTCCGCAAGCGCTGACTCGTTGCTGCCGCTGATGGCCTTTCGCTTCATCGCCGGGATTGGCTCCGGCGCGTTCATCACGGTGGGAATCGCCACGACGGCGGATCTAAGCACCCCGGCTAATAGAGCTCGCCTCATGAGTGTCTTCCAATGGAGTTTTATATTCGGAATCACACTCGGGCCGTTTATTGGAGGTCTCATTGCACAGTTCTGGGGACTCCGCATCCCGTTCTACGTCATAGGCGTCGTCTCTGTAACAAGCGCGCTATGGACATTACTCATGGTCCCGGAAACAAGGGGGCGCTTGATGCCGACCCAGCAGGACCCGGATGCGGAGGTTGAGCAGCAACGTGAGTCCGGCGCGAGTTCGCCGCCGTTGGCCGGCTTCCGGCAGTTCAGCTTCATGCTCAGTCGCGGCTACGTGCTCATCATGCTGATTTTCATCGGTGCGTTCTTCATCAGGGGAGGCGGGCTCTTTAGCCTCTTTCCCGTCATCGCGAAGGAGGATCTTGGCTTGTCCGAGGCTTTCGTCGGCGTCATGCAGACGCTGCCAGCCCTCGCATCCCTGCTTGTCCTGCCGTTCGTCGGTGCGATATCCGATCGATTCGGCCGCAAAAGCATCATCGTGCCCGGCATGGTCCTATATGTCGTGTGTCTGATTATTCTTGGCTACAGCACGCCGGTGTGGATCCTCTCAGCCGCCGGCGTCTTTGCCATCGGCATCTTCATCTTTGGAATGGCGCAGGGCGCATCGGGACCGGTGCCAATCGCATATGTCGCAGACGTGAGTCCAACGGAGCGGCAGGCCACGGCACAGGGCATGGCGAGGACGATTGGCGACATCGCCCTCATGAGCGGCGGGCCCATCCTCGGCTACATCAGCGACAACTTTGGCAGCATGGAGGCCCTTTACGGCACGGCTGTGGCCATGGGCGTCATCATGCTCATCTTCTGGTTCTTCGCGCGGGAGACGATAGTACGGCGGACGGAAGCGCCAGCGTAGGCGCGCTGCATGAGCAGCCTGTAGCCACAACGGACCCACGGCCTCTTTCGCACCCTAGCATTACTAGGGTTGACGAAAATCGCAGCGTCGACATACTCGTGGCATCCGGTGAAATTGATTAGGAGCCCAAAGTGGCAGCACGCCGTTTCATTGTCATCGCCCTGGTCATGCTCACGCCGTTCCTGCTTGCCCTGGGCTGCGAGCCGGTTCCGAATGACGTGATCATAGTCACTCCCACCTTTGAGGCGAGTACTCCTGCGGCAAACCCCACGAGATTTCCAACACGTACTCCTGCGCCTCAGCCGACGGCGGACGACTCGAATTGCGCCCCTATCGGCTCTACGGAAGGCTTGCGGCCCGCACCGTCGAACCACTATGGATACAGTGTAAGTGGAATCTCATTAGACCCTGACAGTTGTTTTGGCGGGTACCTCAACGTCGCTTTCAACGAGGAAGGCCCCTCATTCAATACGTGGGAGGAAACCGGCGGCGTGGCGTTCAAGGCCATGCATCCCCTCCACAACATGCTTATCCGCCCACGGACCTGGGGCAGCGAATATGACTTCAACTACTACTATGCTTTCTTCGAGTTGTGGCCGGACATAGCCGCCGGATGGGAGTTATCAGAGGACGGGACAACGTTGACATTCGAAATGCACGACCACATCACGTGGTCAGACGGGGTGCCAATCACCTGCAGGGACGTCAAATGGTCATTTGACATGCTGCGCACTGGGGCAAACATGGACCGCGGAATTACTGCGCCACACCTGGATAGCATCCAACAGATTACTTGTGAAAGCGATTTGGACATCATTTTCCACACGGAGGTCCCGGATCCGGGACTCATCGAAGCAATAGGGCTTCCCCATCACATCATCAGGCCGGCTCATGTGTATGAAGGAACGGACCTCTCTTTACTCCGCGAAGAGATCCCTTCCGTCGTTAGCGGCCCTTTTCACATTGCGCGGTGGGTGCCGCATGAGTTGTACGAGTTTGAACGCAGAGCCGACTATTGGGACGCGCCTTTCCCTTACCTTGACGGTATCGAAATGATTCGAATGAGCCGCGCCTCGATGATTGCCGCCCTATCCACCGGCACGATTGATGTTGGCGACCCACACGGCTACACCGGAACGGAAGGGGATTCGCTACTCAACGAGTGCGACCCCGAAGTCTGTCAAGTGTGGCCCAGGGTAACTGCGGCGTCCCTGAACCCCGTACTGTTCCTCAACCAGCAACGCCAGCCCTGGAATGACTCAAGCATTATTGAGGCAGTGGCGCTGGCAATCGATAACCAACGATATTTGACTGAAGCAACCGACAACTGGTCCGTTCTTCCCGCCGGCTGCGGATTCTACCTCCCCACCGGCTGGGCATTGCCGGCAGAACGTTGCGCGCAGGTTCCTGGGTACGGCGACGTCATTGGCGCAACAACGCCTGCTGAGGATAAAGAGCGCGCCCGGGAGATTCTCCGTGAGGCAGGCTACTGGAACAGTGAGACAGATTCTACGGACCTCGTTTTGACCTTGAGCTTCGTGGAAGGGAACGAGAGAGGCGCTGAGGTACTCGCTCGCGACCTTGCTGAGATTGGCATCAAAGTGGAGTTCCTGCCCTTGACCACAGAGGCGGCTGTTGAGCACTGGTCAAGCGGCGACTTCGATGCGGGAATGCGCGAATCCTCGATTGCCGGTGTGGATCATCAGTTTGTCCTTACGGAGTTCTTTCATGAACAAGCCCCTCGAAACTACAGCGGTTTTTTTAGCGAGGAGTTTGGCCGCCTGTTTTTTGAAGAAGAGAGAACTCTTGATTTGGAGGTTCGTAAGCAGGTGGCCTGGCTTGCTCTGGAACTTGCGCTACGGGAGAGCGGCGCCATCTTCATTGCCCACGATTCCTATCTTCCCGTCTTCGGCGCAAGGGTGCGGGGGCTCATGCCCGCAATCGATTACCTGGCCGAGTATGGTCCCCAGAACCGCTATGATCACGTCTGGCTGACTTGGTAACCTACTGCCGTTGAGGTAGGTTTTGGCTCAATTGGCGACCTCATCGCATCCATAGAGTCTCTTGTCTCCCTAAGCATGCGTTTGCTATGCTTTCCATCGGCTATGGCAATAAGCCGCGCTCATGTGGGGGACGGGCGGTGGCCGTAAACACATCCCCCGCGGTCGGTTTTCCGGCCGCTATTCATCTTATTGTTGGAGGAGAACCCGCAGATGCACCTTGTCATGGATGGGTACGGGGCGGACGCCCACAGGCTTCAGGACGAATCGCTCGTCCGTGAGCTGCTGGACACTTACCCCGATGCCATCGGGATGACCAAGATCTCTGAGCCGCTGGTGCATCGCTACACAGAGGGCCGTGTTCCGACCGACTGGGGAGTGTCCGGCTTTGTGCTCATCGCGGAGAGCCACATCAGCGTCCACACCTTTCCCGACAGGGGCTATCTCAACGTCGACATTTTTTCATGCAAGACGTTCGACGCCGAACTCGCCGTCAATGAACTTCGAGGGCGCTTCGGGATCACGGACGTGAAGACACAGGTGCTTGATCGAGGACTGGAGGAGTTCGTGGACAAGAAGGCTCAACCGGAGTTGAGCGGCGCGGGCGCAGCGCCTAACCCCACACCGGTCTGAACGGCAATCAAGCGCGGATGCATCTTTGGCGCGCGTCGCTCCAATCCGCGCCCTGACTGACTAAAATGACTCTTACTCCGGACGGCGGCGCGTTTCCCTGGAGCTTTGCGGCTCTCGACGGCCCCGATGCTGATTTCACGAGCGCCGCAGTCGCCATCCTGCCCGCCCCCTACGATGGAACCGTTTCCTACCGCGCAGGCGCGCGTGACGGCCCACGCGCCATCATTGAGGCGTCCCGCTATCTCGAACTCTATGAACCTGACCTCGACCTTGAGCCATCGAAATGGGGCATCACGACGCTGCCGGCGTTAGAGCCGAACGTCTCAGGCCCGGAGGCCAATATCGCGCGTGTGGAGCAGGCCGTTGGAGCGCTTGCGGAGGCCGGCAAAGTACCGGTCATGCTCGGCGGTGAGCACTCGCTCACCATAGGCGCGGTCAGAGCGCTCTCACGGCGTTACCCGGGCCTGTCCGTTCTCCAGCTTGATGCCCATGCGGATATGCGCGACACCTACCAGGGCAGCCGCTATAGTCACGCCTGCGTGATGCGGCGCGTGCGGGAGGTTACAGGCATCGGCAATGTCATCCAGGCCGGCATCCGCAGCATCAGCCGCGAGGAGATCGAGCACATACGTGACACCGGCGCAGCCGGCGTGCATCTCTACACGCCGGGCATGTACACGGATCATGCCGCCATTGAGGAACTCCTGGCGGGACTGGGCGACACGGTCTATGTGACCGTGGACCTGGACGCCTTGGACCCTGCGATCATGCCCGCTGTTGGCACACCGGAGCCGGGCGGACTGTCGTGGCAGGAGACGCTCAACATCCTGCGGGCCGTCGCAGGGCGATCACGCATCGTCGCTTTCGACGTCATGGAACTGGCCCCGAACGAGGGTCCGGCGCACGCCGCATTCACCGCCGCGCGGCTGACGTACAAGCTTATCGGCTACACTCTGGCCGCCACTCGTCTTTCCGGCTAAGAGCCGTCACCGTGCTCGATACACGGCGGGAATCCACAAAGCCGCAAGAATACAGTGGCGGCCGGAAGGCTGCGCTGAACGGCGCAGCCTTCCGGTACCGACCACTCGCTCTTTGACGCCGAACCGTAGGAGGGGTTGGTTGGCTAGGAGTTGCGACCACTCGCGAGCGTAACCAACTCTTCCTGATTCAGGGACTTCGCGCCTTCTGAACCGTCGGAGCCTTTCGCCTTGCCGTTGGCGTGGCCGTTCGTCGCGCCGTTGGCCCTGCGGCGCTTCTTGGCCCCGTTGCCATTGGCTGCGGAGTGGCGCGCGCCGAGGTAGCGCAGGCCGTTCTCGATTGCGCCCTTCAGCTCCATCGCCTCCTTGTGGAGGTCCTGGATGTTCTGCGTCACCTGGTCAAGGTGTGTGGACAGGCGCTCAAGCGCCTGTGCCGCGTAGACATCCGAGTCCTTGATGAGGCGGGCCGCATCGCCCTCGATGCGCTGCTTCATCCGATCGGCCTCTCGCTCCGCGTTCTTGCGGATATCCTCCGCTTGCGTCTCCGCCTCGCCGACGATGGCGCTCTGCTGGATGGCGGTGCGATGATCCTCTTCCGTCTTGGCCTTCATCTTCTTTGCGAAGACGTAGGCCTCATTGACGATCGACTCGCCGCGTTCGCGAATCTCGTCGGCCTCGCGGAGCTCGGCCGGAGCGGTCGCCCGCATCCGGTCGATGAGCCGCGCCAACTCATCGCGATCCACCATGATCCGTCCGGTTCCCGGAACACGGCGCGCATCTTCCGCCATGTCCTCCAGGGCATCAATCATCTCAAGGAACTGCATCAGGTCACCTCCTGCTTTCGGCGTTCCCTTGCCTCTTTCTCCCGCGCTTCCCTATCCGTCTGTCGCCCAATCCGCAGATCAGGCAGGTATATTAGTCCATCAAATGTGGCGTTTCTGCCGCAAAGCCTCCGCGACTGCCGGTGAAACGAGGCCGCTGATGTCACCGCCGAGTGAGGCGGCCTCTTTCAAAAGACTTGAACTCACAAACTGGTGCTCCGCCGCCGTCATGATGAATACGCTCTCAATCTCAGGATCGAGTTGACGATTCATCTGGGCGAGCTCCATTTCCGAAACGAGGTCCGCTCCGTTTCGCAAACCCCGAATCATCGCCACAGCGCCGAGTTGCCGGGCGAGATTCACGGTCAGATCACGTGCATACGTGGTGACGCGCACGTTGGCGATGTCGCTCAAGGATGCCTCCGCAAGCGCCACGCGTTCCTCCGTGCTGAACATCAGGCTCTTGGACAATGGGCTGTCGTAGACGCAGATGATCACCTCTTCAAAGAGGCGGGCGGCCCGCTCCGCGATGCCGGCATGTCCCGACGTCATCGGGTCAAAGCTCCCTGGGTAGATGGCCTTCGTCATGAAAGCCCCTCCCGCGAGAGTTCCGCTCCGGCTGAATCCTTCATTAGCAGCGAGACCATCGTGTCGCCATAGCGCCTCGTTGCTATCTCTTCAAGCGCAATGGCTTCCAGGTTGGCCGGAGAGCGTCTGGGGTACTCCAGGACAAGCACAGCGTCATCGCTCAAGAGGTTGCCTGTGGTCAGAAGAGTGTCAACGGTCGATGGAATTGCGTCTGTGTCGTCGTACGGCGGGTCCATAAAGACGAGGCCGAATGGCCCCTCAAGCGTGGAAATAGCGCGGGCGACGGGCATGGAGAGCACAGTCAGGCCGTCAGCCAGGCCGGCCCGCTCAGCGTTTTCGCGGATGGCAGCGCACTGTCGCGCGCTGCGTTCCACACAAACGGCCGAAGCCGCGCCGCGGCTCAATGCCTCAATACCCAGGGCGCCTGTCCCTGCGAACAGATCTAACACTCGCCGATTCCTCACCGTTTCCCGCGCTTCCAGCATGGAGAACATCGCTCCACGCACCCTGTCCGTTGTCGGACGACCCTGCCAATCTCGCGGCACACGCAATTCAATCCCTCGTGCGGTACCTGCAGTGATTCGCATGGCTTCACATGACCCCAAAGTTTAATATCAGTCTAAAACCAGGTCAATGGAATATCTGGTCTAATCCAGATAGGATCACGATTCCGTTCGGACAAAAAGTTCCGGCTGTTTGCCACCCCTACAGCGCGAGTCGACGTATGAGGCGAGAGTTCTGCCGGTACAATTGTCTATCATAGAGGCACGACGCGCTCGAATACGGAGAAACAACCAGTTGTCACGACGACGAAACGCCATTGATGCGGGCGGCGGCAGCCGAAGCGGAATGATCATCATCGCGGCGACGCTCGCCGGAGTCTTACTCATCGGGGCGCTCCTTGTTCTGCAGGAGCTCCTGCATGAGGAGCCCGGCTTTGTCCTGGAGAGCCAGGGCAATTCCCATCTGGCGGCGGAGGATCAGCCTCATGAGCGGTACAACTCATCGCCGCCAACGTCCGGCTCGCATATGTCGTACCTGGCGCCCGGCGATATCTATCCGGAACAGGTGCCGGACGAGGTGCAGATTCATAACCTCGAGGACGGACACGTCAACATCCAATATGACTGCCCGGACGGCTGTGACGAGCTGGTTGCCCAGCTGTCCGACATCGTCAACGAATACCTGGCAGGGCCCGATGGCCGCGTCCTCATGGGGCCATATTCCGGCATCACGGATCCCATCACGAGTCAAAGCCGCCGCATCGCCCTAACGGCGTGGACTCGCCTTGACACGTTCGATGAGTTCGATGAGGAACGAATCCGCACATTCATCGACGCCTACGTGGGCCTGGATCACCACGTCAACTGATGCGGTAGCGAGGCCCGTTTTATAGCGGCTGGTAACCTTGTTGCCTGCGTGCGCCCACTTCTCGTAGCGCCCCGCCAAGCTCCGCCACCACAAGGATGACCAACGCCGTCACGTAGATCCACGTCAGCAGAATGACAACCGAGGCGAGTGAGCCGTACACGGCGTCAAAGCTGCCGAAGTTCGTCAGGTAGAAGAGGAACAGGTTCTTGATGATTTCCAGCGAGATGCCCGCGATGACCGCCGCGGGGATGGCGTATTTCCATGGAGTGCGGTCGCTCGGCAGCCACCGATACAACATGAGGGCGGCAAGCATCGCGCCGAACAGTGAGGCGATGCCCAGGAAGATCTTCTCTTCTGAATGAACAACACCGGCGAGGGAACCAATCGCGCCGTTCGTGGTTAACTCCTCTGCGGCATGCACAAGCCATGATGAACCGAGTGAAAGCAGCAACAGGCCGCTGACGCTAACAACCATAGTGAGGGACTTGATTCGCACCAGGTGGAAGGCGTGTGGGTTGGCGACGCCCCACGCGCGATCCATGAACCGGGTCAGCGCGCCAAAGACATTACTGCCGGACCACGCCAACGCGAGTAACGAGACGATTCCAATCGCGCCCCGTGAACTCAGGATGGTATCGACGTTGTCGTCGACGAGCGCCTCTTCCACCGGCAGGTAGCGAGAGACGATGAATTGCACCTCCATCACGACAGTCTCCGGGTCAAGGAAGTAGCTCAGTAGCGTGATGGTAACAAGGATCATGGGAAAGATTGCGAGCACGCCGTAGTAGCCGACGGCTGCCGCCATATCGCCAACGCCGTGGGCGCCGGCGTTCCGAATCATCACGATGACAACGGCCGTCGGTTCGAAGCTTTCGAGTATGAGGAGGATGGCTTGTACAAGTCGCCGTCCACGGTCAATGAGGGAACTAAACACACTCCCAGCTTATCGGGGTTTGCAAACACACGTCCCCAGCGGGCGGCGATGTATCATTGACTGCGTGTGACTGAAGCGGAAAGAGGTGTGAAGAGATGTTCGCAACGATAGGCAGGAGCTGGCAACTCTTCAAAATTTGCCTCCACGTCCTGGGCGCTGACAAGGAACTGATCTTCTTCCCGGTCTTCTCCACGATTGGCCTCGTCTTTGTGACGCTGACGTTCTTTGGCATCACATTCGGCATCGGTTCCTTCGAGAGGTTGGAGGATGGCGCGTACTCCGCCATTGACCTGATCGCCGTATTTGGCTTCTACGTCGCCTCCTATTTCGTCATCATCTTTTTCAACTCTGCCCTCGTTTTTGCCGCGCATGAACGGCTTGAGGGAGGCGACCCCAACATCCGCTCCGGGCTGGCCGGCGCATCCAAGCGGATTGTCACGATCTTCATGTGGGCGGTGGTTGCCGCAACCGTCGGCCTCATCCTGCAGATCCTGTCCAGCCAGGCACGGGAGCGGGGCGGCGTTATGGGCATCATCGGTCAGATAATCATTTCTCTTATCGGAGCCGCATGGTCTCTCATTACGTTCTTCGTCGTGCCGCTCATCGTCATTGAACACCGCGGCCTCATCGATTCGCTAAAGACCTCCCTGAGCCTGCTGCGACGAACGTGGGGAGAACAAGTCATCGGAAACTTTGGTCTGGGGATAATGCAGCTCCTCGCCACCCTGCTGGCGGTGGGCATTGCGGTCCTGCTATTCCTCGTGCTTTCTCTACTGGGCACGATCGGCATTGTGGTAGCCATTGTCATCGGCGTTGTGCTGGTCGCGGGTGTCTCGCTGATCTTTGCCACGCTCAGCGGCATCTACAAGGCCGCTCTGTACAACTACGCGGCTGACGGACAGGTTCCGGCGCTGTTCCCGGACGACACGATCCGCGGAGCGTTCAGGCAGCGTTAGACACGCGATGGACGGGGGGTAGGACGATGGACTTTCGATTTACCGCCGAGGAGGAGGCCCTGCGCGCTGAGGCGACAGAGTTCGTCCGGCAGGAGTGGGAGCACAACGATAAGGACGCATACAGCATGATCGTCGCCTCGTACGACGTCGATGACGTCGATGAGGAAGAGCGAATGCACGCGTACGCCAAGAAACTGGCCGAGAAGGGCTGGTTCACGATGCACTGGCCCAGGGAGTTTGGCGGATGGGGCGCGCCGCTGAGCACACAATTGGCGTATCGCGAGGCGATGGCCTATGCCGGCTCGCCGGAGATTCTCGGTGGCGGCATGTTCGCGCCCATGTTGATGATGCACGGCGCGGACTGGCAACGGGACTTCTTCCTGCCACGCATCGCAAGCGGTGAAATCCACCACCTCTCGCAGGGATTCTCCGAGCCAAACGCCGGTTCCGATCTCGCCAACGTGCAGACGCGCGCCGTGGAGGATGGCGACGATTTCGTCCTCAGCGGCCAGAAAATTTGGAACTCCGAAGGACGATGGGCGGATTGGGGCCACTACCTGGTTCGCACAGACCCGACAGCGCCCAAGCACCGCGGCATCTCCTACTTCATCATCGATATGAACGACCCTGGTATCACGCTCCGACCGCTGTACGACGGCCTCGGCCGGTGGCGCTGGAGCGAGGTGTTCCTGGAGGACGTGCGCATTCCCAAGCGCAATCTCATCGGCGAGCTTAACCGCGGTTTCTATACGGCGATGACGACACTGAGCTTCGAGCGGTCACAGGTGGAGATACCGGCCCGCCTGCAGCGCTACATGGAGCAATTCATCGAGGCGTACCGAGACCGTCCGTCAGCCGACGGCCATTCGCTGCTGGACAACCCCGTCGCGCGGCACAAGCTGGCGGACCTAAGGGTGCAGGTGGAAACGACGCGGATGCTCTGTTATCGAGTCGCGTGGCTGCAAACGCAGGGGCAGGTGCCGGACAAGGAAGCCTCAATGGTCAAGGTCACCGGCGATGAGGTGGGCTGGAACGTGTACAACGGTCTCGCGACCCTTGCCGGAGACGACGCGATCATCGCGCCGCGCGGCAGCCGCTTCGCGCCAATGAACGGATTCCTCGGCGCAAACGCGTGGCTCACCCGAGGCCTTGCCATCGGCGGCGGCACGGACGAGGTGCAGCGCAACATAATCGCCCAACGCGGCCTCGGCTTGCCCCGCTAGACCACCTACACGGCGCAGTACGGGTAAGAGCGTGTCGCGACAGGTCCCTACTACGTTGACCACCGCGAATCTTATTCATACTATTAGCTAAGGAGTCACCCATGGTCACCGTAAACGTTCACGAAGCCAAAACCAACCTGTCTCGCCTGCTGGCGCGCGTTGAGGCAGGGGAAGAGGTCGTCATAGCCCGCAACGGCAAGCCGGTGGCGCGTCTTGAGCGCGTGCAACGGCGTGGCCTTCGTCAGCCGGGTAGATGGAAGGGCAAGATCGAGATTGGCGAGAGCTTTTTCGAGCCCCTCCCCGAAGACGAGTTGGCCCTGTGGGAAGGCACAGGTAGCTGCGATTGCGAATCCTGCTCGACACCCACGCCCTGATTTGGTGGCTTACCGATAACAACCGCCAATTGTCCGAAGTCGCCCGCAATGCCATCAGTGACGAATCGAATGATATTTTTGTCAGCGCGATAACGGCGTTTGAAATCACCACCAAGCACCGTCTGGGAAAGCTGGCAGCGGCGAACGCATTCGTCGGTGACGTCGGGGCGGCCATCGCCAACGAAGGATTCGCTGAACTTTCGCTTTCACTCGCAGATGCTGCTCGCGCAGGCGCTCTGCCCGGTCACCATCGTGATCCCTTTGACAGGATACTCATTGCGCAGGCCCTCACCAACAACCTCACACTCATCTCAAACGAAAGCCGCTTTGACTCCTACGGCATCCAAAGGCTGTGGTGAGGGAACGCCTACGGGATCGCGGGCAAAACGCGCCCCTCCTACACCCCAGCCGCCCCCCGCAACTGCCTCAGCCCCGTCACGCCAAGAACCAGTGGCACAACGGTATCCACCACAGCCCAGATAGTCCAGTACGTCGTGTCGCCTGAAAGGGCCTCTGCGCCGTTGGCCAGCAGGTTGAACCAGTTGTGCAGGAACAGGATCGCGACAGCAGCGGTCACGTAGAACGTCGCGTTGATCGCAATATATCGACGGATGTCACCCTGTCCGGCAGCGTGCTGTCGTCTCTCCTCCATCTTGTCCATGTAAAGCAGGACGAGTCCGATTGCCAGCCCAACGGCCATCAGCACATCAAGCACGATCCAGACACTCTGGACGTCAAACGTGTCATTCGCATCAAAGAACGAGCTGATGACAAAAAACATCCCCACAGCGAGGCTCATCGCAATGAGGTACACACCCGCAATCTGTCTTACGCCCATGACACCCTCCCGCGCCCATTGGACGCCGTCTGGCCTTTCACGCAGTGAGTCTACACCCTTCCAGACATCATTCCGCCAAGCGACGGCGCCTATGTGAGTTAGCCGGTTGCGACGTCCACCGCCGCGCCCGTCGCGTGCGACTCTTGGATCGCGTCCAGGACACGCTGGCACTGCAGGCCATCGCGGAAATTCGGCGCGGGTGACTCTCCGCTCTCGATACCCCTCACGAAGTCCTGAACCTCTAGCCGGAACGGCAGCAGTCGATGATCACGATCATCGTCGAATGGGTGCAGTTCTTCAGGTATGGGAACCGTGCGCAGTTCACGAGAATCATCGCCGAGCCGCCCGATGCGGACGATACCCTCCGGCGCAGGGTTTGGACCCGTCTGGCTTAAGTGAATGGAGCCCTCCGTGCCGTAGATCTGGATCGACCCGCCCTGTCCCAGCGGAGAGTTGAGGCTGCACGTCAGCGTTCCCCACGCTCCATTGGCGAAGTCCAGATGCACCCCAAAGGCGTTGTTTGTGTCGGCAAGGCTGAATCCATCGGGCACGTTACCATGCAAGTCCCCTCTGACGCGCGACACATCGCCGAACCAGTGGCGCATGCCGTCGATGAAGTGGGAACCGAGCCCGCCGAGCATCCCTCCACTGCCGACGGACGGCGCAACAGGCGTCGCTCCCGGGCGGCGGGCGAACCGCAGATGCAGGGAGGCGGATATATGCCGCGGATCGCCGATCTGGCCCTCATCGATGAGTTGCCGTGCGTAGGCCCTCTCCGGCGCATACCGAAACTCATGCGCGATCATGTGCGTCAAGCCTCGCTCGTTCGCCATGGCGAGAAGCTCCTCCGCGTCCGCGGCGTTCGTCGTGAACGGCTTCTCGCACATCACATGCTTGCCGGCCTCAAGAGCAGCCTTCGTCATCTCATAGTGCAGATTGGGCGCGGTGACGACGCTGACGGCGTCGACATCCGGATGGGCGATGAGCTCGCGATAGTCAGTGAAAGCGTGTGAAATGCCGAACTTCTCAGCGGCATCCTGAGCTCGTTCCTGCCGACTCGCGGAGACAGCAACGACCTCCACTCCCTCAGACTGAAAACCCGGGATATGAACCGTCGCGCCAAACCCAACGCCAATAACGCCAATCCGAACAGGTGCCATGATCCACTCTCTCCCCCGCGTGCCGCTAGCGCGCCAAATGCCAATGCTGCTATGAGTATGGCACGGGCGAGAGTTGGGAGATGATTGTTGACCGCTTGTTGTGTCATGCACAGAATGATTGGACTAGATCAAGGCAACGTCAATTACAGTCGGGGAGGTGAGCTTGGATGAAACAACTCACGGTACGAGGCCTCGAAGAGGATCTGAGTGAGCACCTGCAACGCATCGCCCAAGCGCAGGGAATCTCACTCAGCCGCGCTGCTCGACAATTGCTGCGCAAGGGAGCAGGCTTGCCGCATTCGAATAA
This sequence comes from Dehalococcoidia bacterium, assembly GCA_965205915.1. GTDB lineage: Bacteria > Chloroflexota > Dehalococcoidia > UBA6926 > UBA6926 > VXMO01. The sequence continues at coordinate 1,319,452 of OZ242191.1, forward strand.
GTCTCGTGGCGACAAACGATCCGCGGATCGCGAGCCCACTCTCTCCAGCATCGTCGCCGGCACAATGACCCGAGAGGATGCTGAGAATATCCGAGAGGCTGTCGCGTATTTCCATGTCATCGACGAGGAAAAGTGGCAGTGAGAATTCTGCTTGACACCAATGCGTATACTTTCTTCGCGCAGTCCAATAGGGAGCTTGTCGAACGTGTCGAGGCGGCAGACGAAGTACTTATGTCCACGATTGTGCTCGGTGAATTGTTCCAGGGATTCCGCTTTGGTACAAGATTCCGTTCCAATAGCGACACTCTGGCTCGATTTCTTAGTGCGGAAAGTGTGACCGTAATCGATGTCAGCGCCACGACCGCGGATTGGTATTCCAGGATCGCTACAGCTTTGCGGGCCAAAGGCCGTCCCATCCCGACAAACGACATGTGGATCGCCGCCCACGCCATGGAAACCGGCGCTGAACTGATCTCAGCAGACCACCACTTCGAGCAGGTGGACGGGTTGGTGTGGACGCGGGTGGGGCAGGGATGACAGTCAGGCGGACAAATGGAGCGCGACTAGCTCTCTGAATCCGACTCTTCTCCGGCCGCCTCAAGAGCTTCGTGGACAGCCTTCTTTATAGCTTCGCCGATGCGCACCCGAGATTCCTTGCTGGCCTCTCTCACTTCAGCTAGGAACTTCTCATGCCTCTCTTTCTCTTCAGGTGTCAGCGGCGGGAGAGGCCGCCCACCAATCTGGTTGGGCCCGTATCTTCGATCTCTGCTGCGTCTCTTTGTAGTCATTTCGTCACACCTTTCTGTGACACTCGGGCCAAATATTCCGGATTCAAGCCCGCCTCAAAATACTGCTTCCTCTTAATCCAAACAAGCCCGTCACCCTTCGTGATTAGGGCGACATCAGTAGGGCCACCGACGGTCTCGGTCTCAAGGGAGACACGGCGTCTTAGTGAAGTGAAACTGATGGCTGCTCCAGCCACGTCTGCCAATTGATCCTTGGGCAGCACACTTACAACTTCAAGGGCGTCATCAATTGGACCTCCGGGATCCTTCCTTAGATACTCATCAATTGCTTCGACCAACCCTTCTACGACGCTCTCAATTTGGTCGTCTTTTTCTTCCGCGCGCTTCTCTAGCTCAAGTCCGCTCGAACCAGAGAACTCTCCCACAAGCTGCTTTGTATATTCCACAAGAAGTCCTCTTGCGAGTGCTGCAATAACACCGACATGAACGGTATCCAGTCCGGCAGTCAACAAGTATGGGTCCAGCTGGGCGAAACCTGCTATGGAGGCTTTGGGCGGCATTGCAATTTGCACTTCCTCCTTTTCTATCCACTTCAGCATGCCCCCATAAATGCCTTCTATCTCTACATTGATATAACCCGGAAACAAGTTGTCATCCCCAAATCCGGCTAGGACGATTCCGGATGAAAAGTCTGCCTCGGGTCCAGCCAAATCATCGGTCATCGATGCAATACTTGCGTAAGCTATATCCTCCAGCTGCCCTGCGTAACTGCTGTCCACATCGAAGTCGAACATTTCGAATAGCTCTGGAAGGGCTTGTTTGACGACGCTGTTGCCTTGTTGAATGATCTCCTCTGTCGTCTCGGACACTCGCTCTGCTTCTTGGATGCGCTGATGGACATAATTCACTATTTCCGTGATAATCCCCTGCTTCCTAGATGCAAGCTTCTCCTTTAGGTCGCCCATTCTCGCGTTGTCTTCGTCCTCAAGCTCGATCAACTCTTCTGAGTCTTCCTCTTCTTGAGCTTTACTGGCTATCCACTCGAATACGTCATGAGCGGTTCCAAGCAAAAAGGTCTCTTGTCGTTCCAGCGATATGTCTTTCGCCATTCCTTCTCTGAGGAACCCAAGGAATGCGTCCATATAGTCCCGCAGTTGAGGAAATACCTCCCCTCCATGCCGCCGCCGATATTCTCCAACTACCGTCTCCCACGGTATTGACATGAATGACGCCGACCCATAGGTCATAATTCCTACGGGAGAGCCATCGGTAAGTTCAAGTATCTTGTTGTCCGAAGAAAAGACTTTCTCTCGACCGCCTCCATGGGTGGAGGTCGCTGCACTGTCGGCCGCCAGCGCCACAGCGCCCGCGTTCATAATCAAGATCTCTGCAGTCATTTTGCGAATACCTTCCCGTTGCCGCTTGGTAAAGCCTCTCTTTATTACCCACCCCTCTCCCTCAACCCCCCCAGCAGCTTCTCCGGATGAATCGGAATCGCATAAGGCCGCACCCCCACCGCATCGTAGACCGCGTTGGCGATCGCCGCCGCTGTCGTGATGTTGGAGTGCTCGCCGACGGCCTTGATGTTGTAATTGCCCCAGCCGCTCGGCGCCTCCACCAAGATCGTCTCCAGCTCCGGGATGTCCGGCTGCGTCGGCGCTTTGTAGTCCGCGAGCGACGGGTTGGCGATGCGCCCGGACTCATCCACCGTCAGGTTCTCCATCATCGCGTGGCCCAACGCCTGAACCAAGCCGCCCTCCACCTGCCCGTGGAACCCAATGGGGTTCAGCACGCGACCCACGTCATGCACCGCCGTCACCTTCTCAACTGTCACCCGACCCGTGTCCGTATCCACGCTGACCTCAGCGACCTGCGCGACGAAGGATGTCATCGGCGACCTCATCAGCGGCCCGCCTTCCGGTATCTTGTTGCGGCCCGAAACAGGCTCGCCGCTCCGACGCACGATGTCCTCCATCGGGATGCTCTCATTCGTGCGGGAATTGACCAACGCGCCGTTCGAATACTCCACAACAGACTCATCCCAGCCATTGAACTCCGCAGCCAGCCGCTTGAGTGTCGTCTTGACCTCCTCCGAGGCCTCCGTCGCGGCCATGGGCCCGACCATCGATGCGCGAGAACCGCCAAAGCCCAGGTCGAACACGCCGGCGTCCATCTCATCCGTGCTGAACGGCACGACTTTGACGCGCTCGATCTCCACCTGCATCTCCTCGGCGACCGTTTGGCGAATGATCGTGTTCACGCCGGTGCCGGGGTCAAAGAATGACGTGCGCGCCGTCAGGCCGCCGTCCTCCTCAACAATGACGACCGACTGCGTCAGGCCGCCGAATTGCGGCCGATGGCCATAGGCGATGCCGCGGCCCACGTTCGCCGGGCGAGGCTCTGCCATCTTGCCTGCGCGCGCGGCCTCCTCAATGATCTGGTCGGCGATGATGCCGGTGAACACGTGTCCGGTCGGCGTCTCGTCGCCCTCATGCACGACGTTCTTGAGGCGGAACTCCACCGGATCCATGCCAAGCTCTTCCGCGATGATGTCCATTATGGATTCGCCCGCAAATATGCCCTGAACCTCGCCGGGCCCGCGCTGGAACCCGCCGGGCACCGTATTCGTCGCCACCTGCCAGCTATCGATCCGCGTGTGCGGAATGCGATACGGCCCCGCCACCTCATTCGCGCCGGGCAGGCTGCCGCTCGGCGAATACGCCCGATAGGCGCCCGCGTTGAAATAGATGTCAGATTCCCACGCCGTGATTGTCCCGTCGCGCTTCACACCAACCTTGACGTGGATCTCGGAGGGGTGGCGGGGGTTCATTGCCATCAGCTCCTCGGAGTAGTCCATTGCGAACTTGACCGGTCGCCCCGTCTTCTCCGCGAGCGCATAGCAGATTGGCACGCCAACGATGTCGCCCTTGCCGCCGAAATCGCCGCCCACGTATGCAAAGTTGATCACGACCTGCGAGGCCTCGCGGCCCGTTAACGTCGCGATCGACATGCGATTGGACATCGGCGACTTTGTGCCGACCCACGTCTGCACCGTGCCATCGTCGTCGATGGCAACGACGCAGTTGTGCGGCTCCAAATAGAGTTGGTGTGTACGGGACGTCTCAAAGTCGCGCTCGACGATGACGTCGGCCTCGGCCATGCCTTGCGCGACGTCGCCCTTGGTCCAGTTGTTATGAACAACCAGGTTGGACGGCCCGTCCAGCGGGTCCGTGACGCCACCGTACGTATTGAAATCGGGGTGGAGGATCGGGGCATTCGCGGCGCGCCCCTCGGCAATGGTCACAACGGCGGGCAACTCCTCATATACGACGTCGATGAGGCCCAGCGCCTGCTCGGCGGTCTCCTCATCGTCCGCGGCGACGGCCGCGACCTTGTCACCGATGTACAGCGCGCGATCCCACGCCAGGATTGGCTCATCCTGGATGGTCTTGCCCCATCGCTGGCCCTCTACGTCCTTGCCAGTGATGACGGCGTGGACGCCGGGCAGCGCGAGCGCCTCGGAGGCGTCAATGGAGACGATGCGGGCGTGGGCATACGGAGAGCGCAGCACCTTGCACCAAAGCGTTCCCGCCGGAACGATGTCGATAGAATACTTGCCCATGCCGGTGACCTTCTCAGGCCCGTCCGCGCGACCAACCGGCTGTCCGATAACGCGATGCTCAGTGGTTGCCATTTTGAGATGTTCCTTCCCCGTGTGTGCCCGCTCGCGGTCAATACGCCGCGAAATCTATGGAAAGTATACGGAATGCCGGGACCGCTCATGCGCCAAGCGCGCTAAGCCTCGCTATCGTGCCAACCAAGCGAGTCGGAGAGCCTACTCCGCGCCGGCGTCAATCAGGTACTGGACAATCTCAGGCGACGAGATCCGACCAGCGTGTTCGAGCATCGTCTGTCCGCCTGTCACAAAGTCATTCACATCAGCCTCTGCTTTGACAAGCAATGTGACCATTTCCAGGTTGCGGGATTCGATTGCCCGACTAAGGGGCGATCTGCCGTCAGCCCCGCATCCGTCGGGGTTAGCGCCTGCTTCCAGCAAGGCTCGCGCCTTCTCAATCGATCCGGATTCCACCGCAATCTTGAGCGCGGGGTTGCCAAGTTCACTTTCGGCATCCGGGTTCGCGCCCGCGTCAAGAATCAACTTCAGGGTCTCGACATTATCCCCGTGCAAAGCGCGGACCAGCACGGCATTCCCATGACTGTTTAGTGCGTTTACGTCCGCGCCATTGTCGATGAGGAAACGCGTTATCTCAACGGACTTCCGGGCCCTACTCAGCAGCGATCCTCCCCACGTTTGTTGATTAACATCTGCTCCGGAATCGACAAGGTACTGGAGAATCTCGATATTTCCTCTGGAGACAGCCGGATCGAGAGGAGGACTACCGTAGCGGTCGGTTCCGTTGACATTTGCGCCCGACTCCACCAACAGCTTCAACATTGTCAGATTCTCGTTCCATATCACGTCGGATAGCACCGGGTTTCCGTTCCAATCACGCAGGCCCGGATCTGCCCCCGCTTCAAGCAGTGTCTGCGTTATGTCGATATCCTCTCGCCTCGCCGCTGCATACCAGAGGGCGCTGTTGCCGCTTACAGCCCTGCCGTTCACATCCACCTCCTCTGAGATCAGTCGTCGAATTGTGGCGGCATCTCCGCGCCTGGCCGCCTCAGTCAGCTCGACCACGAGAGGGTCGGCGATACATTCCGACCGGTCATCGCCGCCCCTCTCGACAATTACTCGCGAGAGGTGTTCGATAGTCCATCGTCCTTCGGAGAAGGCCGCCGCAAAGCTGATGGTCTTTTCACCCAGATCGATGTCCTTCACATCGATTCGCTCCCTGTCCGATACCGTTGCGAATCGGCCCAGACCGTCAGAAGTCACGTCAAAGAAGCAATATGTCTCAGGGAACCTGCAGATTTCTCCGTGGAGGACAACCAGTCCATTCCGACAATCTCCTTCAAACGGCTCACGCAGCGGCGGTGGGCGCTCACTTCTATCCACCGGCGGCCACTGTGGGAGGGCCACAATGATTCGACCGGTCCCGTCGTTCTCAGTCTTGAGATCACAGATACATAACTCCTCTTGCGGACCAACTATCCGGGAGGCGAATCGGCGCCCACTGACAGTGCCATCAATCGCCGCATTGCCGTTCTCCAGGATTTCCAACTCAAATGAGCTGCTCGAGTTGTTCCTATATGTGCAGCCTTCTCCCGGTACGAGTCGCAGACCAACCTCGCACTCCGGCAACGGCGTCGGCCTTGGTGTTGATAGTGCCGGGCTTGATATTGCAGTGTGCACCGGCGGTGTGGGGTTGGCGGACGGGATCACTGCGGGTGTCGCCGTAACCTCATCAATCCTGGTGCAGCCGATGAGTGTCGCCAGCAATAATCCGACTGCCACGATAGCAACGGCGCCGCGTCGACTCACATTACGCATGAGGATCACTCTAACCGGGGGCGGCGGAATGCCGGGAGTCCCAGTCGGGCTGAGATGTTGCCAGTCTACCGCTTCACGCCGGAGATGGTCGCGCTGTACCAGAACTGCCCCTCGATCATCTCCTCTGCTTGCGGCGCGCTCTCCACCGTCACGTCCGCAAAGCCCGCCCGACGAATCGTGTCGGCGTATTCCGTGTCCGGCAGCGAGCCGGAGACGCACCCCGTCAGCAGCGCCATGTCCTGCTTCTCAGTCTCCGTCGCAGGCCGCGATAGCACGATGTCCGATACCATCAGCCGCCCGCCGGGCCGCAGCGCTCGAAACGCCTCGCGGAACACAGCGTCCTTGTCCGGCGCGAGATTGATAACACAGTTGGACATGACCACATCAACCGTGGAGTCCACCAGTGGGAGTGATTCGATGTCCCCATGCTTGAAGGTCACGTTGCCGAGACCCATCTTCCGGGCATTCTCTTCAGCCTTATCGATCATGTCCTGCGTGAAGTCCACGCCGATGACCATCCCTTGTTCGCCAACCTGTTCCGCGGCGAGAAAGCAGTCGAGGCCCGCGCCGCTGCCCAGATCCAGCACCGTCTCACCAGGCCGTATGCCGGCCAGTGCAACGGGGTTGCCGCACCCAAAGGTCGCCACGCTGCCCGGCAGTTTCTCCAGCACCTCGGCGGGATAGGCGGCCAGTGCTGAGGCGTCACCGCAGCAGCTATCGGCATCAGCCTCCATCGCCTCTCGCAGTTTATCCGCATACGACTCAGACACGACGACCTTGAGTTCAATCATTGAGTTCACCTCACGCCCCTGGACCACAGTTTCATCATTCTTGACGGAATTATACGCAATGACGCGGGCCACTACGCGTATAAATCCCTTCCCCTCGATGGGGGAAGGTTAGGGAATATGGCGCAACCGCTACTCCGCCCCCGCGTCTATTAGGTACTGCACGATGGCCGGAGAGCCAACCCGTTGGGCAATTTCCAGGATGGTTCTACCTTCGGAATCAATTGCGCCCACATTGGCTCCTGCTTTGACAAGGATGTCCGTCAACACCATATCCCCCTTGAGGGTCGCGGCGGCCAGTAGGGAGTCGCCATTGGCGTCATACGCATCCACATTCGCGCCTCCATCAACGAGCGCCCGCGCGTTTGGGGCTGATCCGACGCGGATCGCGACCGCGAGGGGCGGATTTCCGGACCTATCACATGCATCAGGATCCGCTCCATGCTCAATGAGAAAACGTATCTCGTCCCCATTGTCGAATTCTGCGGCCAGAGACAACACCGGCGTGCCGCGCGAAGAGCGGGCATTCACGTCCGCTCCCGCCTCGACCATCATGCGTACCTTCTCAACACCGCCGGCCACTGCGGCACTCAGCAGCGGCTCACCCGACCGATCAAAGGCGTGTACATCGGCGCCCGCTTCAATAAGTACCCTAACGATTTCTATGTCCTTGAATACGAGCGGGCGAACCAACAGGGCGTTCCCGGCATGATCCCTGGCATTAACTTCTCCGCCGCCATCCACCAGCACTTGAATGACCTCTGCGTCTTCGGTCTGGAAGGCGCGCTGTACGGCCGAATACCCATGTGCGTCGCGGGCGTTCGGATCTGCGCCCGCCCGGAGCAGGGTTCGCAGGCTATCAAGGGAACCCCAAATAGCGGCGCCATGAACGATCGGACTTCCCATGGCATCCCGAAGATCAACATCGGCGCCGGCGTCGATGAGCATCTGTACAATCTCAATCTTCCCGCCTTCATCTGCCGCAATGGCCGCAATCTCCAGGAGGGGCCGGCCGTATATATGATCACGAACGTCGAGATTTGCACCATCGTCAATGTAGCGTTGCACGCTGGCGATATCGCCGGTCTGAATGGCGCGAACAAAATCCTCCACATCCTGATTCGCAGGACAGTAAACGCGAGACGTCTCCCGCGTTGGCTCGGCCACATCTCTGATGTTCCACCTCCCGCCCGATCCAACGGCCAAAAAATCAAAGGTCAGTTCACCCTTGGTCACGCCGCTCATTTCAATTCGCCCCGAATCTGAAACGGTGAGGAAATGCCCCATGCCATTGGCTGTGACCTCAAATAGGCAATCGCTCCCGGGGTACCAGCAGAGCTCGCCCGCCTCCACGTCCATCCCGACAACACACTGCCCAAGATACGGTGAGGGCGGCAGGACAAATCGCTCAATCTGGAAAGTGGGTATCGGTTGCGGCAAGGCTGTTATCGTGCGGTTAAGCCCATCCGATTCCGTTGTCAGGCCACAGACGCAAACCTTGTCGCCGGGTTCCACTGTCCTGTCAATCAGCCAGAGCGGCCCTACTCTTCCATCCAGCAATGTTGACCCGTCCCCCCGAACGGCGAGCACAAAATTGCTCCTATTTTCGTCCAGATATGAGCACGCCTCCCCCGGTTCCAGAAGAAGCCCGACTGCGCACTCATACTGGATCTCAATGGGCACCCTCGTGGGCGTCGGTGGCGGGGGAGTCGATGTGGGGGCCAAAGGAACCGGCGTACCGGCCAGGACTACCGGGGCTTGTGTCACTGTTTCCGGTACACGTGTCGCAAGCTGCGTCGTGTTCGTCACGCCTGGGACTGTTTCAGCCGTCGGCGTTTGCGCCTCATCAATACGCGTACACGCCAACAGGCCGAATAACATCACCAGGGCGACAGCCGGAATCACAATGGATTTCATTCCCACATTTTCCCCGAGTATCCCAGTCGCAATCCTACTCCGCCCCCGAATCAATCAGATACTGCACGATGGCCCCGGAGGAGACTTGGCGGGCAAGCTCCAGCATCGTCTTTCCGTCAGAATCAATGGCGTTCACATCCGCCCCGGCATTGACGAAGATGCGCACGATAGAGTCGATCCCTATACGCAGTGCTCTCACCAAGAGCGGACCCCCCTCTCTATCAAAGACATTCACGTTCGCGCCGCTTTCGACTAATGCTTGCACATTCTCGACCTGGCCGGATCGAATCGCGTAGAACAGCGGTACCCCGCCGCGCGAATCGCACGCATCAGGATCTGCCCCCGCATCAAGGAGCAACCTCACAAGGTCTGGATGCTCGGACTCGGCAATGGACGACAGGATTGGTGGGCCGTACCAACTACGGGCATTAGCATCTGCTCCGGCATCCAACATCAACTGCATCATCTCAGCTCCTTCCCCATAAGCGGTGAAGAGCAATGGCCGGCCGGAGCGGTCTACCGCATGCACATCGGCGCCCAGATCTGCCAAAACCCGGATGATATCGCTTTTGCCGAATATGAGCGGTGCAAGGAGCATCGGGGCACCTTTATAATCCTGAGCATCTATGTCCGCTCCAACTTCCACAAGGAGCCGAACGGCATCCTCCGCCTCATTTCCGATGGCTGTGTCCAGAATCGGGCCCCCCAGGCCGTCACGCGCGTTCGGGTCCGCTCCCGCGTCCAGAAGAAGTTTCAGCGCATCAATTGTCTCGTCTCTCGCTGCCGATCGGAGAATTGGGTCTCCGTGGGCGCTGATGGCATTCACGTCCGCGCCTGCAGCAATCAGTCTCTCCACCATCTTTGCGCTTTCGTAGTCATCGGAATATCGGACTGCAACCTCAAGTAGCCGCCATCCATATTGCTGTAGAGCGTTGACGTTGGCGCCACTGTCAATCAAGCGTTGTGCTTGAGCAATGTCGTGCCTCCAGATAGCATCTGCGAGTCCCGCAACTTGCTCATCCGGTGGACAGTCGACACGCTCGCCCATAAAATCGTCTCTTCTTGGCGGCGGCACACTCTGAATAGTCCAGACCTTCTCCGACCCCTCTGCAAGGAAGTTATAGGTCAGTTCGCCATTGATCACATCATTCGCTTCAATGCGCTCGGCATCGGACATCGCGAGGAAATTCCCAACGCCGTCAACCGTCACCTCAAATGCGCACACGCTGCCCGGGTAGACACAAAGCTCGCCCGTCTCCACCTCCATGCCGACCAGACACTCGCCGAGAAATGGTGAAGGGGGCACGGCGAGGCGGTCATATCGCCTTATCGTCATTGGGTAAGGCAGCGCAGTAACGACGCGGCTTTGCCCTCGCGGCTCCGTATGCAGGTCGCATGGGCAGAGCTTCTCGCCGGGTTCCGCTCTCCTGTTGGACACCGACATAGGGCCGATATCGCCGTCCAGGACTGCGATGCCATCCGGTTGCACTGCGAGAGTGAAATCCGCCCATCCCTGATCGTTATAGAAGCAGCCTTCACCCGGATTCAGCCGAAGTCCAACCTCACACTGCCGATAATCGATATCCGGCGTGGGGGTTGGAGTGGGGAAAGGCGTGTCCGTCACTGCTGTGAAAATCTCAGGCGGCGGCGGGGGCGTAACCTCATCCACCCTCGTGCAGCCCAACGTAAGCAGCAGCGCCACCGCGATGAGGCCGAACGCTATCAGCCTTCGTCTATCCGGATTGCCCATATCCACCACTCTACTCATTCGTTGGCCTTCCTGACCTTGAGTCAGTCGCGTGGCGCTGCCGCGTTCATCGGCTGGCCGCAGTGGGGACACAGGCCGGCTGCTGATTCTCTGCTGCGCCGCGTCTCCTCCACAAAGCCGTTGCCCAGGATACCTGCAGGAAGCGCAATCAACCCGATTCCAAGTACGGCCAGCGATGCAGTCAGGACCCTGCCAAACGTCGTCACGGGAATCGCGTCCCCATAGCCAACCGTCGTAATCGTGATGATGGCCCACCACATGGAGGCCGGAATGCTCGCAAAGGTTTCGGGTTGCGCCTTATTCTCGGCGAAGTACATCAGCGACGACGCGATCAAGAGCAATAGCGCCATGACGCCAAACACGGCTACCAACTCACCTCTCGTATTGCGCAGAACGCGACCCAGGATCGAAATCGTCGTGGAATAGCGGCCCAGACGGGCGACGCGCGCGGCGAGCCGCACGACACGCAGGAAACGCAGGTCAAGCCCCGCGATCGGCACGACCAACACGATGTAGAACGGCAGGATCGCCAGCAGGTCCACCAACGCCATGGGCGATACGGCATACCTCATGCGGCCCCAGAGTGGATGACTGTACCTGCCGGACGGGTTATCGACGCAGCCCCACGCGCGCAGTAGCCATTCCACGGTAAAGATTCCAACGGTGACGACCTCAATGGCGACAAAGAGCTCGTGGGCGCGGGCATCGTAGCGCTCAACCGTCCCGAGGACGAGCCCGACAATGCTGACGACGATAGACGTGAGGATGAACAGATCAAAGGCAGCGCTCGCTCTGTCCGCGTCCCGGCCGCTCTCGACGATCTCCCAGACCCGCCCGGTCATTCGCCGTTCAGACATGCTGGCTCCTGCCCGCGAACTGGCAGCCTATACCTGCTGGAAAAGTTCCTGGTTTGGGAGCGGGACTAGCCCTGCTTCTGGAACTTGGCGTCAATCTCCCGGCGCTCGGTCTGATCCATGCCCCACCACGTCGGCCAGTCCGTCTCATCACCCTCGGTTGGCGGGTCTGCCAGCAGCGCGGAGGCGCGCCGCACGATGGCGGTAACGAGGCCGGACTCATACGCCGCGCCAAGATAACCCTCATCGAGGCGATCCTGCCGAACAAGCACCGTTATCAGACGACTGAGGTCTAACGGGCTGGCATCGGCGACGACTGCGTGATCGGCCACGAACCGCTGCGCTTGGGGCGTGGCTTTCCACTCCGCCCATTCAAATCCCTGCACCCAACCGTTGTCATTGCAGTATTCGAGGAAATCACGTCCGACGCGAGAGAGCCGGTACCATCTTCCGCGCCCTTCCTGATCGACCCACTCCCCGAACTCGAAGCCCGGCTGCTCAAAGGGCCGCTTGTACACGGCAAGCGCATTGAGGCGTCTCGCAAGCGGCCCCGCGTCGGACGCGCGCATTGCTATGTCTCTCCGCATTCGATCCTGTTCAGTTGACATGCCAAATCCCCTCCATTCCGCCCTCATCATTCAGACAATACGTTAGGGATACGATACGCCGATGCGCGTCGCCGGACACGGCCCTGTTTCGCCAGGGCCACAGTCGGCTGCGTTTTTCGCGCCATCAGTACTGTCGAACCGGAATGATCGCCATCCGGCAACATGAGGACGGCCAGCCTGCTAACGTTCTACGTATGAGCACCAATCCTGAACCGGACGCCTTACACGCCCCCGCCGATGAACTCCCCCTGCTACGAGAATGGGCGGGACCCCTCGGCGCGCCTCTCACGGAGCTTCAACTGGACTCCTTTCGCGTTTACCGCGATGAACTGCTGGCGTGGAACACGCGACGCGCCAATTTGACCTCCATTGCAGAGCCACAGGAGGTGGAGACGCGGCTGTTCCTCGAAAGCCTGTGGTGCGCCGGTGCGTTGCCCGCGACCGTGGACCTACGGATTGTCGACATCGGCTCCGGCGGCGGCTTCCCCGGCGTGCCCCTTGCCATCGCCTTCCCGCGGCTGGATGTCACGCTCGTTGAGGCCACGGGCAAGAAGGTTCGGTTCCTTGAACACATCATCGGGCAGCTCGGCCTCAGGAATTGCCACGCTTTTCAGGGCCGCGCAGAAGACCTGGCGCATGACCCCGAGCACCGTGAGGTCTACGACATCGCAACGGCCCGCGCGCTTGCTCCTCTGCCGACACTCGTGGAGTTGTGCCTGCCGTTTGTCCGCGTCGACGGCGTCGTCATCGCCTCCAAAGGGGCGGACGCCGAGCAGGAAATAGACGACGCATCAAACGCGCTCTCAACGCTCGGTGGAGAAACCGAGGAAATCATCCCGCCCAACCCCGATACCCCCATCTCCGCCAACCACCAACTTGTCGTGATCCGCAAGTCCGCCCCGACGCCCTATCAGTACCCCCGCCGCAACGGCGTCCCCGCACAACGCCCGCTGTAGCAATCCGTGTCCCCCGCCCGCTGTACGCTGTAACAACCCGTATCCCCCGCCAACTTTCATCCGTATCCCCCGCGAAGGCGGGGGCCCATCCCTCCCACACCCCGGCCATTCGTCTATCCTGCAAGACGTGACTCAGCTTGAACCCGCCAACTCGCCCCCTCGGAGCCTGCGCCACCGCATTCTCCATCCCGCGACGCTGATTTCGTTCGGCGCGGCTGTCCTCTTGCTTGTTGCGCTTGGCTGGGGCGCAGGCGTCGACGTGTCGAGCATGGTCGCGGCTGTCGGCGATGCCAACCTGCTGCTCGTTGTCGCCGCCCTGCTTGCTTACTATGTCAATTTCCCCCTCCGGGGACTCCGCTGGCGAATCCTCATCAAGAACGTGCAGGCGGTGACCGATAATCCCATCCCGCTGCCATCCACACGCGCCTTCTCAGAGGTCATCCTTCTCGGCTGGTTTGTGAATGCCGTCGCATGGTTCCGCATGGGCGATCCGTACCGCGCCTACCTCGTGTCTCGCCAACACGAGAATCAGTCCTATCCCAGAATTCTCGGCACGGTCCTTGCAGAGCGAGTCCTGGACGTGGTGACGTTCGCCGCCATCCTTCTCCCCATCGGCGCCCTCCTCTGGGTGGACGCGAGCGGCGTGACCACGGCCATCATTGGCCTCACCGTGCTCATTGGGGGAGGAGGCATCTTCCTGGTGGTCGGCATGGCGCTCTTTGGACAACGTGTCACCGCGCGACTGCCCGGATCAATTCGGGACTGGCTGGAGCGGCTTCGCGTTGGCGCTCTGCTCAGCCTCAGCGGTAGACTCTGGCCCGTCACCATCCTCAGCGTCAGCGGGTGGGCGGCGGAGGGCGTGCGTCTCGCGCTGGTCACCTGGGCGCTCGGTCTTGACGTCCCGCTGCCCGTGATTGCCTTCGTCGCGTTAGCCCACAACTTGATTACAGCGATTCCGTCCACACCGGGCGGCCTCGGAGTCGCGGAGGCGGGCATGGTGGGACTGCTGCTGCCGTGGGTAGCGCTGGAGGACGCCGTCGTGCTGACGGCGCTAGATCGCTCAATAACATGGTTCAGCGTCGTGGTGATTGGCGCAATGGTTATGGCATGGCGGGAGGGCGTGAAGAGGGGCAGGTTCTAGGCAGTTGCGCGGCGGTACAGGATCGTCGTCGCGGTAAGCGCCGCCAAAAAGTGGCCTTCAACTGCTAGGTGTCGGCGCGCCAACTTCACGCAAAAGGTCGTCGGGATTCCAAATCAGTGCCGCCAACTGCTGGTACAACTTACCTCGTTCTTCCATGTCGTTTCGATTGAACTCTTGATGCGCACGGAATGGCAAGTTGCTCCGCTCAATGAAGTCTAGAAACCCCGGGTTATTCTTATACGCCAACTCATGCAGGGAGCGCGCCAGAAGGTTCTGCGAATTATAGTGTGGCAGCTTCTCCCCGTAGGGCAGATCGCCGTAACTAGCGTTGAATCGCTTCGGCAGGAGCAGGAGTCCGCCTATCCTGTCCCGTTGCTCCAAGAAGTTCGCTTGGTGATCGAACTCGTCTTCGTGTTGGTCATAATGATTGGCCCAGATGTGTTCCACCTCGTAGCGTGCATTCCCCCAGGCGACATACTCGTGGTATCGCGACGGTTGCCCCGATTCTGTCTCGATGAAATCGGTTATCCGTGCCAAGAGTCGATGCAAGGCGTAGCGGTTTTGCTGGTGAACCGAGAGTCGGTCGTTGGTCGTAAACGTCCCACCTTCACTGCCCTGGTGTTCCAGGCGGTCATGGAGAGTCTGGGCCAGGCTGTCCGGATCTAGGCCACGAATCTCACGCATAACGACAAACATCGCGTACTGCATGGTGGAATACGCGATTGAGCGGAAGTTCCATATCCGCCAAGTAATTAAGATATCGACGAAACGTGCTACGAGCCGTAGCTTGAGCATGATCGTCTCCTCTTTGTCCCCAGTCCGCAACGGGGCGAGGAGGAGCATGTCCTGGAGAGTGAATCCGTGCCCAGCGTTGTAGTGGATATGCTCGAGGCCGCTAACCAAGTTTTCCTGCGCAGCGCGCACCCGCAGATACTGTGTGCTATAGAAGTGGAAATCGCGGCCGACAAAATCCAAGAATTCTGTCGGCCCGCCCAATCCAAGCTTATCTTTCGTATTGCGGACCCATCGATGAAATTCGGTGCCGATTTGTTCGAAGTCTAGAGGAACGGCGCCCTTTCGTCGCTCACGAATCGATTCAGCATGTTGGCTCCGCAACCACGCCTTGAAAAAGTCGGAGCCGTGTTCGTCCCCCCTCTCGCTCAGTTCTGTAACGCGTCGTCGCCACAATTCATTCACCCCTATGCGTCGGCCTTGCTCCATGTTTGCGAGCAAATAGCCTTTCAACATCTCCGTGGGGTTCAGCGACAGTCCGCGGTCATTCATCGTTTCGAAGATTGTGTACGCCTCTGCGTCGTCGTAGGCGGTTATCTCGACAAGGTCGACGTTATCGACTAGCCAGTCAACAAAATAAGGCAGGGCTTCCTCACGTAGCTCGTCGGGGAAATGCGATTCAATGTCCTGATAGCGGCCAAACAGATTCTCGACCGATTCGCCTTGGTCGTTGGGATCGTAAGGGTCGCCGTCAAACAACGCCCTCATGCATGGTTCTCTCTCGTCGACGTCCAAGTTGAACGTCTTTATGCCGTATTGTTCCGAGAAGATCAGGGTGTCGATGGGCACGGCTCCATCTCGATCATGTTGAAGGTTGCGCAAGGCGATCAGCAGGAGGGTGAGGGTCGTCAGTCGCTGCTGCCCATCAATAATAAATCTGTCGGTTCCCCTTTGGCTGACGATGATGGAGCCAAGAAAGTAGTGAGGAAACTCTTTGACTGCAGCCCGAGTAATATCGCTTCCGTACTCCTCAAGGAACTTCTCGGTCAGATCGTCCATCAACTCACGAACTTGCTTTTCTTCCCACCGGTATTCACGCTGGTAGTAGTCGATTGAGTACTTCATGCCTTGCAGCAACTGCCGGACGCTCTTCCCCGCTGCGTCAATTGGCCTCATCGTGCCCTCCGAAAGTTTTCTCAGCAATCGCTGGTAGTTAACCCAGCTTACATGCGGCCCGCCCTCTAAGCCGTCGCCCGCCGATACAAAATCGTCGTGGCAGTCAGCGCTGCGGCCGTCATTACGAGCAGAATCGCCAGTCCGGGCAGGATATCGCTCCACACCCAACCGACGATGACGATGGCGCGAATCGCCTCCAACACATAGTTCACGGGGTTCACGGACACGGCGATTTGGAACCAATCCGCCATGAGTTCCTTCGGCATGAACGCCGTGGTCACAAAGACCGCCGGGACGAAGAAGATGAACATTGATTGCGTCACCTGAACGCTCCGCGTCCTTATCGCGATAATCAGCCCCAGGCATGACCACGCGACGCCAAAAATCGTTCCCAGCAACATGATGGCCAGCAGCCCCAAAATGCCGGACTCCGGCGATGCCCCCATGATGATGCCCACGATGACGATCGTCACTCCCTGGATTGCGCCGCGCGTCGCAGACACGAGAAGCACGCCGAGCAGGATCGAAATGCGGTAAATGGGCGCCAGGAGAAGCTTGTTCAGGTAGCCCGACAGATCGTCCGTCAATAGGTTGAACCCGGCGTCGATGCCGCTAAAGATCATCGCCTGCACGATGATCATCGGCATGAGATACGTCACATAACTCTCGGTTGGAAATCCGGGCAACATGGAGACGTTGTCGAAGGCCGCGACGAATACGACCATAAAGACGATATTGATGAAGATAGAGGGCAAAACTTGGCCCGGTTGCGTCACCCACGCGCGCAGGTTGCGCAGATAGATGTACCACGTCTGCAGGGCGAGGCTGACCATCAGGCTTATCTACCGTCGCTCAGCCCGAGCCAGGGCCGGAACGCATTGTTCATCTCGTCGCCGCCCGTCTCCTCATCGCGGATCATCCGGCCTGTGTACTGTAAGAACACATCATCCAGCGTCGGACTCGCCACCGACAGGTTCGAAACCGGCACATCGTTGTCCGCAAGTAGTCGCATGAGGCCGGGCACAGCCGCGCCGCCATCCTGAACAGTCACGGCGATTCCGTCTTGCATGCGCGCTGTCGTGGAGACGTTTTCCTGTTGATCCACGAGTTCCTGCGCCCGAACGATAATCGGCTCCCGCTCCTCCTCTGACTCCGGGCCGGAGATGATAATCGTCACGACATCACCCCCAATCTGCTCCTTAAGTTCACGCGGCGAGCCTTCCGCGACGATCTTGCCGTGGTCGATGATCGCCAGCCGCCCACAGAGGCGATCCGCCTCATCCATCATCTGCGTCGTCAGGATGATGGTGACTCCCTCGTCGGAGTTCAGTTGGCGCAGGTGATCCCACAGGGTGATACGGCTCTGCGGATCGAGGCCGGTCGTCGGCTCATCCAGAAACAACACCTTGGGCCGATGCACGAGCGTTGCTACAAGGTCCAGTCTCCGCCGCATCCCGCCGGAGAACGTCCCAATCTTCTTGTCCGCGACATTCGAAAGCCCGATGAAATCCAACAGCTCCGCGGAACGCGCTCGCGCCTCCGAACTGCGCAGCCCGTAGAGGCGGCCCTGTAGCGTCAGAAAATCATGCGCCTTGGCGAGATCATCAAGACCGGCCGTCTGCATCGCGACACCAACGCTGCGCCGAATCTGTTCGGCCTGATGGTCGACATCATAGCCGGCGACCGATACGTTGCCGGACGTCTTCTTGAGGAGCGTCGAAAGAATCTTCAGAGCCGTGCTCTTACCGGCGCCGTTGGGCCCAAGAAACCCAAAGAACTCCCCCTCATGCACGGCAAAATCGATACCATCAACAGCGCGCGTCCCACCCGGATAAACCTTCACGAGACTACGGACATCAATGACAGCGTTGCGTTGTTGGGACACTGAGCCTCCCTGAGATTGGCGTGGGCCATACAGTCCGGTACGCCCCATAGTACAAATTCCTGCGAGATTGTGAAGGGTTGCACAAAGGGGGGGATCGCCTGTGTTGCCGTCGGTACAAACGTTCGGTATGCTGATGAAACACGGCGTCGGGTGAAGGGGAGGATCTTGACGACTCGCCAGCGGCAGTACCGAGAGATCAGAGACCCAGTTCATGGGTTCGCTCGCGCGGAGCGAGACGAATGGGCTGTACTTGACTCAGAGTTTCTTCAGCGTCTCCGGGACATCCACCAACTCGCCCTGACTTACTTAGTTTACCCCGGTGCAACCCACAAGCGCTTTGAGCACAGCCTTGGAGTCATGGAACTAGCGGGGCGAGTATATGACAACATTCTATCAAATCGCAATGCGCCAGGCACAATCGGCATCCTCAATCTTCCTGTTGACGATTCCGACCGACTGTACTGGCGGAAAGTCGTTCGGCTGGCAGGCTTATGTCACGACATTGGTCACTTACCATTTTCTCATGCCACTGAGAAAACTGTCCTGCCTTCCGGAATGTCCCATGAACACGTGACGGCTGCATTAATCACGGGCAAAGAGATGGCACATCTCTGGAAAGGCATGACACCACCTGTGCGTGCCTTAGACGTGGCAAAGGTTGCCGTTGGACAAGAATTTCTACCCGACGTCAGTTTTACGGATTGGGAGCGATTTCTCCATGACATAATCGGTCACGATGCGCTGGGTGTGGATCGAATGGATTACTTGCTTCGCGATTCTCTTCACGTCGGCGTCGCTTATGGTCGCTTTGACCACTTGAGACTACTCGACACTATGAGGGCACTGAGAGCACCGCATTCTGACCTTGAATCTGCCGAGCTTGGTATTGAGTTTGGGGGACTCTATGCAGCGGAGGCCCTTATCCTTGCGCGCTACTTTATGTTCATGCAGGTGTACTACCATCACGTAAGGCTGGCGTATGACGAGCACCTCCAGGACTTCATGCTATCTCGGCTAGGACAGATCGAAGGGCCCATCAGTTGGGACAAAGTCAAAGACCTCACTGATAGTGAGGTTCTACTTGCGATGCAGAATGCGGATCGGGATCTTAGCTCGCCAAGCCACGATGCTGCAAGACGTATCCTCCACCGAGATCATTTTCGTCGCGTCGACTCGGTCACCCCTGCCCAGCAAACAGAGGATAACGAGGCTCTTGTGAGCATGGCCACAGTCCTACAGCAACAGTTTGGAGAATACGACGTGAGGGTTCGCTCACGTTCCCGATGGTCCAACCCCGTTGTTGAGTTTCCAGTATTGATGCCAGATCTTTCTGTCCAATCACCAGGCAATCTTTCGCAAACATTCGCCAGCGTTCCAATTGCCGACGTGGGACACATCTTTGTTGACCGCAACCATCTAACTGAGGCGCGAACACTCTTGGGAAGCGATGGCAACATCTAGTAGAACGGCGGAGTCAAGATTAGTAAGGAGCAAACATGGGAACCCCCGACATTCAGTCAATGACGGGCAACGATCGGGATGGCATCATTCTCAGGCTTGTGGCACAGATGCGCGAGTCCGGCAGCTGGGGTGGAGAGACACACATTCAGAAGTCGGCGTTTTTTCTCCAGCACCTTCTGGGGGTGAAGCTGGGTTACCGATTCGTCCTCCATCTGCATGGTCCATATTCTTTCGGTCTTCGAGACGACCTGACTCGCTTGCGGGCGCGGCGTAAGTTGGATGTGGAACCAAATCCCGGCTATGGTGCGTCTCTATCTGTCGACAGGAGCGTAGCTGTTGATAAGTTGGCCGGTGCCGAATTCGATAGCAGCATACAATTTGTCTCTGAACACATTTCAGCACGGACAGTTAAGCAGCTAGAGCGCGTCGCGACTGCATATTACTTGCAGCATGTCTCAGAGCCTTCTCTAAGAGATGAGGAGGTTCCTAGCGAACTGCAGCGGCTCAAGCCACACATCACAGACCACGAGGCTTCAACGGCTGTCGGTGAGGTGCGGGAATTAATGGACATGGCTACGCATATCGACTCGCCTAAGGACCTCTAATGCTCAGGCAGGGCTAGTTGACGCCGCCCCCCATCCTTGCCCCTCTACCGCTCCCCACCCTATACTGCTATCTGTTATGCCCAAGAGAACCTATCAACCTAAGGTGCGACGCCGTAAGCGCGTCCACGGCTTCCGACACCGCATGAGAGACCCCGGCGGCCGAAACGTTGTCGCGCGACGCCGCGCCAAGGGCCGTCATCGCCTCAGCGTCTAGCAGCCCCGCCATGATCCGCACGACCGACTCGCGTCTGCGTCGGCGTTCTGATTTTGCGCGCGTGTCCGATATCGGCAAGGGGCGGGCGAACGATCTCGTCGTCCTCCGCTACGCGCCCAATGATCTGGACACCATGCGCGCCGGCTACGCCGTCAGCAAGAGGGTCGGCGGCGCGGTGCGACGCAACTCAGTGAAGCGACGCCTCCGTGAAGCCGTCCGCAAGCTTGGCCCGCGTGAAGCCGCCATCGATCTGGTCTTCATCGCGCGGCCCAAAATCGCAGATGCGGACTATCAAAGCATCGAAAAGGCCGTCGCAGATGTGCTCAAACGCGCCGCCCTGCGGCACGGCACGCGCTCTGAGCTCCCAGCCGACCAGAATCCATCACCGCAGCAAGACTGAGCTACGCCAATGACAATCATCGCACTCGGTCTCCTTCGGCTATACAAGCTGATCCTATCGCCGCTGCTACCTGCCGCGTGCCGCTATGAGCCTACGTGCTCTGTATATGCGCGGGAAGCCATAGAACGCCACGGCGCCATTCGCGGCACTGTGATAGCCGCAAGGCGGCTGGCTCGATGCCATCCGTTCCGGGAAGGGGGCTATGACCCTGTCCCGTAAATTATTTGCTTTGCCTGTGCCGCTCTTTCACATGCGCTCCACGACACTGAGGCCACTCATCCTGCTCATCGCCGCGCTTGCGCTGCTCACGGCAGGTGGCTGCACGGCTGGCAGCCTCTTCTCCACAACGGTCTGGGCCGCCCCCGTATTCCTCGACGATGAGACCGTCGTCCTCGGCACACAGACCGGCCATATCGTCGTCGGTAACATCATCACCGGCCAGGAACTCGGACGCTGCGAGACGGGTGAGGGACGTAACAGCGTCCGCGCAATCTACGGTACGCCACTGATTCATGACGGGCGCATCTATGCGGGCGGCTTCGATGGCATTTTGTACGCCGTTACGCCGAATTCCC
Source organism: Dehalococcoidia bacterium (assembly GCA_965205915.1). Classification (GTDB taxonomy): domain Bacteria; phylum Chloroflexota; class Dehalococcoidia; order UBA6926; family UBA6926; genus VXMO01. Next base: position 1,340,730 of record OZ242191.1, read on the forward strand.
TGCTCCCGGAGTCAGAGTCCCCATGCGCGCCCTTCTTTGAGGCGGATTCCGCCATCGTCGGCGGACCCACTCTGACCACGGACGGCGCAATCCTCATCGGCACCGAGGGTGGCACGCTCTACTCATTGGACGCGTCAAACGCTGCCATTCAATGGACATTTGAGGCCGACGGTGAGATCTGGGAGGCCCCGATTCTTGGAGACGGCCTCGCGTACGTCGGCACCCTACGCGGCATCCTCCACGCCGTGACACTCGGGAACTCCGGCGGCTCCGAAGCATGGCGGCATGAGGCCGGGGCCGGCATCGGAGGCATGACACTATCCGACGCCGGCACGCTGTACGTCGGTTCATTTGATCGCAATTTGTACGCCCTCGACGCAAGAACGGGGCGGCCACGCTGGGAGTCGCCGTTCACCGCAGACAATTGGTTCTGGGCGGCTCCTCTTCTAATCGGCGACCGTCTGTACGCCCCATCGCTGGATCACTCCCTCTACATCCTGGACGCCTCGACCGGTAGGCCCGTGGCAGACCGTCTCGTCACCGGCGGCGCGATTCGGAGCCAGCCGGCGTTGGTAGGCAATCGGATCATCGTGGCCAATGAAGAAAAGGAAACGTGGTGGATTGACCCCGTAACCGGTCAGGGCATCGTGGGCGGGAAACTGCCGGACGCCGTATACGCCCCTATCGTGACGTTCGGCGAGAGCGATGCGCTGTTCTTTGCGCAGGACGGCGCGATTTATCGTGCCTCGCCCTCACTAAGGCAGCCCGTGCGGGTATTCCCTTTGGAGAATTAGGCGCCGACAATGCTTGAAGTCTTAGGCGACATATTTATCTTCCTGCTCCTTCAGCCGATGCTGAACGGGCTGGTGTTCCTCTATGACGTGCTGTTTGAAAGCATGGCGCTCGCCATCATCGCGCTCACCGTCATCGTTCGCGTGGCATTCTACCCGCTGACCCTCAAGCAGCTGAAATCGTCGGCCAGGATGCAGGCCCTACAGCCGCAGATGCAGGAGATCCGCAACCGTTTCAAGAACAACCCCAGCTTCAGCAACGCGAAACGATGAAGATGTACCGTGAGGCGGGCGTCAGCCCTCTCGGGTGCCTGGGGCCGATGGTGGTGCAGTTCCCAATCTGGATCGGGCTGTACTGGGCGATCATCAAGGGGTTGGGCAACCTGCCCGGCAGCTTCGTGTACCTGTCTCAACGCCTCTATTCATGGTCGCCGGTGGGCGGCGAGGTGTTGCCCCTGAACACGGATATGCCGTGGATTCTCGGCACCCTGGACCTCTCCGCGCCTGATCCCACGCCACTCATGCCCCTGCTTGTCGCAGCATCCACATGGGCCCAACAACGCATCATGCAGCCGCCCGCGATGTCCGACCAGCAGAGGCAGCAGCAACAGATCATGTTGTTCCTGTTTCCCATCATGCTGGGGTTCCTTGCCTTTACTTTCCCATCAGGGTTAGCCCTATACTGGTTCGTCTCTAACTTCATAACAATCGCGTTGCAGGGATTCGTATCCGGATGGGGCAATCTACTGCCCGGTAGGCCACGATTGAGTCTCTCAGCAGCAGCCCCTCAAGTACCACAAGTGGAGACGAGGTCAGAAAATGAGTCAGAGTCTGGAATGGACGGGGAGGACAGTCGAGGAAGCGATCCGGCGAGGACTCGACGAGCTCGGTCTCGATCGCGACGACGTCGACGTCGACGTTCTTAACGAAGGTCGCTCAGGCCTGCTCGGGATCCGTTCGGAGGACGCTCGGGTCCGTCTGATTGTCAAACAAGTGGGCGGAGACCAGGAGTCCGCCTCTTTCGAGTCCCTCTCGGAGGACGCGGACAGCGCGAGAGACATTCTCGCCGAGCTACTTCGGCTTATGGATGTCGAAGCGGATATCTCCGTCTATGTCCCCGGGAGCGATCCCGCACGCCCCTCCGAACCCGGCGATCCCATTGTGCTGGACGTGGAGCGAGAGGACGCCGGCCTGCTCATCGGACGACGGGGCCAAACCCTCCGCCATGTGCAGATGCTCCTCAACACCATCGTCTCGCGCACAGTCGGCCACTATGTCCCTCTCCGCATCGACGTGGAGGGGTATCAGCAGCGCCACATCGAACGACTGCAACAGATTGCCGAGCGCGCGGCGGATCACGTGCGACGGCGAAGGCGGCCCATCACCCTTGACCCCATGTCGCCCGCGGATCGTCGCATCATCCACATGACACTTGCTGAGAATCCGCATGTCGTCACCGGTAGCACGGGGCACGGTGAGAACCGCCGTGTCACCATCCAGCAAGCGCCCCGGGGCGCCGGCGGCCAACGCGCCGGTGAACGCGCTGAGGCGCAGGCCCCTCCGCCGCCGCCTACCTCGGCTACGGATGAAGATGACTACGAGGACGACGACGACTTCGATGATGATGACGACGACTATGATGACGACGACGACTATGACGATGATGATGACGACGACTATGATGACGAGGATGAGGATGACTATGAAGACGATGAAGAGGACACGAAGCCTCCCCCCAGCTAGCCCTACTCGTCATTCTCGCCCCCTTGTCGTCACTCTCGCTCCCTTTGTCGTCATTCCCGCCTTCCTACCCGTCATTCCCGCGAATGCGGGAACAATAGCGTTATGGCGCTGCCTACCGCTCCTGCGGCCATACTCCCGTGACCGGCAACACTCCTGATTTCGTGGCCATCGGTGGCCCTACGTCACCCGCCACATTCGCCGCGCTTACCGCCGTGCGCCTTGGCCGCTCTGCCGGTGTCCTGGTCGCAGACTCGTTGCCTGCTTACGAACGCGAAACGCTCGTCTCGGTGGGTGTTGAAGTAGCCTTCGGCCCCCCGCAACTGAGGGCAGAGCACATTCCCTGGTCATGGCTGGACGCGGAGATCGTTCTTGCAGCCCAATCCGACGACGAAGTCGATTCGGCCATGCTGGGCAGATTCGGTCGATCTCTCATCGGCCTCATCGCGCGCGGATCCGAAACAGCCGGCCATCAGCCATCCCCCTTGGCCCCGGGCGCCGGCGCGCTCTTTTTTGCTGAGCCTGACGCGCAGACCGGCCGCATCGCCGCGCCCATCGCCCTCTCGCTCGGCCTAACGGCCGGCCTACGCCTGTGGTGGCAAGGAGCATGGCGAGACATCGCGTCCGACCCACGCGTGAGGCGCGAGGCCAATCCCCCGGTCCTGGCCGCCACCGCCGCCGCCTTCCTCGTGCGCCTCACTGAAACGCGTGACGCGGTAAAAGCGTCCGGTTTCGCCGCAGCAACCGCAACTCTCCTCCCCCCGACACCCCGATTCTCCCTTGAAGACATCCCAACGCGGGAGGCCATCGCCGCCGCGCTATAATCTCACCCCTCCGCGGGTTAGGGTGGGGAGCTACCAACCTCCGATGCAGGCAAACAAGCGCGTATCATATTCCTTGCGAGACTCGTGAGTATCTTGAGGAGGAGGCCGGGGTGAAGCTGGGACTGACACTTCTGCTGGTGGGCGTCGTCATGATTGGCGGATATGGGGCGTACGCGCTTCTGCGTTTCGTCATTCTCACCGATGAGGCGCCCATCATCATGAGAATCGGCCTGCCTACCGTCGTCGTTGGCGCGCTGGTTCTGCTGGTCAAGGCTATCTGGGACCGGATCAGAGAAAGACGCAATCCTGACGTCCGCCGCTATGAGGAGGCCCAACCATGATTACCGTGACATCAGACGACATCCCCGGAATGACCATCACGTCCACCCAGGGAATCGTGTACGGCAACTCCGTGCGCGCCCGTAACATCGGCCGAGACATCACCGCGACGTTCAGAAACATCGTCGGTGGCGAGGTGCCGGAATACGCGCAGCTCATGGCCCGATCGCGACAAGAGGCGCTCGGCCGCATGACGGCCCGCGCGGAGGAGATGGGCGCGAACGCGGTGACCGCCGTCCGATTCTCCACGTCCATGGTCATGTCCGGCGCCGCGGAACTTCTCGCCTACGGCACCGCTGTCACCGCAGAATAGTCTCTATACCTCTCTGACCCCATGTCATCCACCATCTTCTGGCTTGCCGTCATCCTGCTCTATGTCGCAGTGCAGATAGGTGTTCAGATAGCCGCAGGACGCGATCTGGGCAAACGCAAGCGCGTACGGGGCGACAATCGATGGCTCTGGGTCGCCGTCATCTTGCTGTTCCTCCCCGGCGCGCTCGCCTATTTCGCCTTCGGGCGACTGCCGGATGACGAACCCGCAGCGATGCCGCCGCAAAGCCCCACATCGTGGTGACGGAGCGTCACAGGCCGCCGACGGGGATCGACTCCGTCATTCCGAGTGCAGCGAGGAATCTAAAGCGGTGATTGGTAGGGCGGGATGGAATTTCTGACCTCCGCCCCGGATTCTTCACTCCGCTCCACTCCGTTCAGAATGACAATGGCAGGCGAACGCTTGACGTTGCCGATTGCCGTTTTCCACAATGGATGTCTATTCGAGAACGTCCTGAGAATCCACACCACTAAGAGAAGTGCAGGCAGGTAGAAGGCAGATGCCATTTTCGCCCGTATCAAGCAGGGTCTCGTTTCCGGACATGGAGGCCGACATCCTCCAATTCTGGAAGGACAACGATATCTTCAGGCGCTCGATGAAGGAGCGCGAGAACGGCCCGATCTTCACCTTCTTTGAGGGGCCGCCCACCGCGAACGGCGCTCCCGGCGTCCACCACGTCCTCGCCCGCGTCTTCAAGGACGTCATTCCCCGCTTCAAAACCATGCAGGGCTACCAGGTTCCCCGCAAGGGCGGCTGGGACACGCACGGCCTCCCCGTGGAGCTTGCCGTCGAGGCTGAGCTCAATCTGACCTCCAAGCGCGACATCGAGGCCTACGGCATCGCCGAGTTCAATGAGAAGTGCAAGGAAAGCGTCTTCCGCTACGTTCAGGAATGGGAGAACCTCTCGGAGCGCATCGCCTACTGGGTCGATATGGACGACCCGTATGTCACCTACTCCAACGACTACATCGAATCCGGCTGGTGGATCTTCAACCAACTCTGGAACAAGGAACTCATTTACCAGGGCTACCGTGTCACGCCGCACTGCCCACGCTGCGTCACGTCCCTCAGCTCGCATGAGGTCGCGCAGGGCTACAAGGACGACACGGAGGATCCGTCCGTCCACGTAAAGTTCCGCATCAAGGACACCGACAAGTCGCGTGACCTGTTAGGCGACTCCGACATTCCCGCCTACTTGCTGGCATGGACAACGACGCCATGGACGCTCCCCGGCAACACCGGCCTGGCCGTCGCCGTTGGAGCGCAGTACGTCATTGTCGAGGGCCCATGGGGGCTGAACGGCGAGCCGGAGCGCCTGATCCTCGCCGAGGCGCTCATCGACCAAGCTGTTGAGGAGCCGTATGAGGCTCTGGGCACGATTACGGGCCGCGACCTCGTCGGCCTCATCTATGAGCCACTTTTTGATTACGCCGTGCCGGACGGATACGAGGGCAAGGTCGTCGCCGCCGATTTCGTCCTCCTCACCGAGGGCACGGGCATCGTCCATATCGCGCCCGCTTACGGCGCGGAAGACCTGAACGTTGGCCGGGAAGAGGGCCTGCCTGTCGTCCACACCGTGAACATCGACGGCGCAGTGACTGAATTCGACGGCGCGCCCTGGTCAGGAAAGTTCTTCAAGGACGCCGATCCGGACATCACGGAGGACCTGCGGCGACGCGGCCTACTGTTCCGCAGCGGCACGATCACGCACACGTATCCATTCTGCTGGCGGTGCGATGCGCCGCTCCTCTACTACGCCAAAGAGTCCTGGTACATCCGCACAACGGCGCTCAAGGACAGGCTCATCTCCGCCAATCGCGAGATCGGCTGGGTGCCTGAGCACATCGGCGAGGGCCGATTCGGCGAGTGGCTCCAGAACAACGTCGATTGGGCGCTGTCCCGCGAGCGCTATTGGGGCACGCCCATCCCGCTCTGGCTCTGCGACGGATGTGGCGATTCCACGGCCATCGGTAGCATCGAGGAACTGGCCGGGCAAGCCGGCCTTGAGGGCTACGAGGCCGGCATAGACCTCCACCGGCCCTTCATTGATGACGTTACCTTTGCCTGCGCCTCATGTGGCGGACGAAAGCGCCGTATCCCGGAAGTCATGGACGCGTGGTTCGACTCCGGCGCAATGCCCGTCGCCCAATGGCACTACCCATTCGAGAACGCCGAAGTGTTCGAGCAGCAACAGATGGCGGACTACATCTGCGAGGGCGTCGACCAGACACGCGGATGGTTCTACACCCTGCACGCGCTCGCCGTCCTGCTCTTTGACAGGCCCGCGTACAAGAATGTCCTCTCACTCGGCCACATCCTCGACGAGGCCGGCGAGAAGATGTCCAAATCGCGCGGCAACGTCGTGGAGCCGTGGGAGATCCTGGACGCCCGCGGCGCGGACGCCCTCCGCTGGTACATGTACACGGCCTCCACCCCGGGCAACGCTCGACGCTTCTCGGAGAATCTTGTCGGCGACACAGTCCGGCGTTTCCTGCTGCCCCTGTGGAATACCTACAGCTTCTTTGTGACGTACGCGAACGTAGACGGCTTTGATCCAGCGACCACGCCCGCCCCTGCGCTTTCGGACCGTCCCCTGCTCGACCGCTGGCTCGTCTCCCGCCTGCAGGGACTCATCTCCACGGTCACGGACGCCATGGAGCGGTACGAGGTCATGGAGGCAACACACGCCATCGAGTCGTTCGTCGATGAGCTTTCAACGTGGTACGTGCGACGCAACCGCCGTCGCTTCTGGAAGTCCGACAACGATTCAGACAAGGCGGCGGCCTATCACACGCTGTATGAGGCGCTGACGACGATCTCCCGCCTGCTTGCTCCGTTCACGCCGTTCGTAGCGGAGCACATGTATCTGAACCTGACGGGGCAAGGTGAATGGCTCAGTGACACCTCGCCAGATGACAAGGGTGATGTGCTGTTGGTGCCTATGTCGGCAGGCGAAATGGATGGCGAGGCCGAGAATCCTGTCGAGGAGAGCGTCCACCTCGGCAAGTGGCCAACCGCAAACGATTCCATGCGCGACACCGTGGTGGAGGACGACGTGCGCCTGGCGATGCGTCTCTCAAGCCTCGGACGCGGAGTTCGGGGCCGCGCCCAAATCAAGGTGCGGCAACCCTTGCAGGAGATGCTGGTCATGCTGCCCGGGCGAGCCGAGCGTGAATCACTGAGCCGCATCGAGGATCAACTCATGGAGGAGCTGAACGTCAAGGCCGTCCGCGCCGTCGATGACGGGTCCGCCTTCCTCTCAGCCCGCGTCCGCCCCAACCTGCAGAACCTCGGGCGTCGTCTCGGCGGCGACCTGCCGAAACTGACCGCCCACATCGAGAGCCTCTCCGATGCCGACCTGAACGCAGTAGCGGCGCGCGTCCGCAATGAGCAGTCGCAAGACATGGCCGGGTTCGAGTTGTCACACGAGGACCTGCTTGTCGATACGTCGGACAGAGCGGGTTTCCTCTCCGGCGCGGAGGGCATCTACTCCCTGGCGCTAAACACGGAGATCACAAGGGAACTGGCCCGCGAGGGCTTGGCCCGTGAACTGGTCCGTCACCTGCAAGAACTACGTCGCACGGCGGGCCTCGACGTTGCAGACCGCATCACGGCCTACATCTCCGGCGACGGCGAAATGGTAGCGGGCGCGCTAACAGATTTCGGCGACTACGTGCGTCAGGAGACCCTCTCCATCGACATCCTGCAGACCGCACCGGGCGACGGCGTCACCACCAACACCGTAAAACTGGATGAGGACACGGTCACCATCGGCGTGGAAAAAGCAGGGTAAGAAATATCATTCCCGTCCGTCATTCCGGCGAAGGCCGGAATCCATCTCGCGGCACGGTGGGCCGCCAACCATTCCCTAACTCGGCAGCGTCGCCTCGATAAAGTCCGGCCACCCACTGCCGCCGGAAGGAGCGTGTCTTTACCCGAATATCTCGCGTACAGGGCAGGAAAACTCAGGCAGCACATCCTCTCCCGTCAACGTATCCTCCGCGCCGAGCGTGACAACGGACTCCTCGGGACGATAGACATCAACCGTCATGGTCTCGGGCCACACCACCCAAACGAGACGAGCGCCGAACGACGTCCACATCTCTGCCTTCTCACGAATTTCGGATGGTCGATTTGACGGTGAGACAATCTCCACGGCAAGATCCGGGACAGCATCAAGAAATCTGGTGATATCCGTTTCCGGCGGAAGACGCTCCGCCGAGAAATACGCGACGTCCGGCGCGCGGACGGTATCCGGTCCGCGTTCCAGAACGATGCCGGGGTCTCCCGTCATCACCCTGCCTCTTCCAGAAGGCTGAACGACATTCAAGAGTCGCCAAGCCAAGAGCGCTTCGATCTCCCCGTGTCTCCCTCCCGTTGGCATGGCCGGATAGAATACCCCCTGAATCAACTCGCCCCGCGCTTCATCCTTCGGCAGCTTAAACAACTCGTCTGCCGTCATGGGGCGAACCCCGGCGGTCGTTTGCCCTGATCGCGTCGTTGCCATCTTATGCTCCCTGCTATGGGTCTCCGCGCACTATTCTACACACCAACCGCTGCTAACTCGGCAGCGTCTCCCCGATAAAGTCCGGCCGCCCACGCAAAAACTCCCGCGCCGGCATGGCCCGCCGCCCCTCCGCCTGCACATCCAGCAGCTCCAGCAGCCCCTCGCCCGTGCCAATCGCGACGCCGGCCCCGCCGCCGTCCTCAGACCGCCGCAGACGCACGACGCGGCCCGGAGGGGTGCCGCGCGCGTCATACTCCTCCGGCAGGGCGACGGCCCGCAGAATGCCCAGCCGTTTACCTCCCAGCGCCGTGAACGCCCCCGGCCAGGGCGTCATCGCCAGCACGTGCCGCTCCAGGTCAATTGCGCTGCGATCAAAGCCGATTTCCCCGTCCGCCTTTGCAAGCAAACGTGACTGCACCGCGAGGCTGTCATCCTGCGGCGACGGCGTCAGTGAGCCCTCAAGCCAACCCGCAAGCGTCTCCACAAGCAGTCCCGCGCCAATCTGCGCTAGCCGATCCGTCAGTTCTCCTGCCGTCTCTCCCGCCCGTATGGGCACCACTCTCTGACCCAGCAGCGGGCCCGTATCGACACCCTCTTCGAGCAGGAAAATGCTCACACCCGCGTTCTCGTCGCCCTCCAGCAGTGTCCAGACCACCGGCGCCGGTCCCCGGTAGCGCGGCAACAGGGAGGGATGCACGTTCAGCGCGCCACGTGACGGAATAGCGAGCACGTCCGGTGGAAAGATGAGTCCGTAAGCCGCCGTAACGATCACGGTCGGCTCAAGCGCGCGCAACCGCTCCGCCTCTTCCGCCGAACGCAGCGTGCGCGGCTCGTTGACATCAAGACCGTATTGGAGAGCGCGCTCCTTGACGGGTGACTGTCTCGCGCGACGACCCCGGCCGGCCGGTTGATCCGCGCGCGTGTAAACAGCCACCGGCCTACGCTCCGAGGTCATAAGGGCGTCAAGCGTCGGCACAGCGAATGCCGCAGTGCCGCAGAAGATGATGCGCGGTTTTGGTGTCATTTCCCTCGTCCGTTGGCGGGTTGCGGCTATGGGTACCATCGGATTATTGAGCTATTGCGAGCCTGCCGCAATGGCGCGACATCGCCGCCCATTGGCGCAGCCGCTGGCACCATGACGGTTTGCCGTTCTACCGTATCGACGCCCCGCGTTGGGCGGGTGCTAACGTGGTTCTTACGGCTGAGTGTTCCCCTGACCTTACCCATCTACCGCGTGCCCTCCACGTTGACGGAGAGTGCCGCGTAGAGGGTCCGGGGGCGCTAGCGTGGGGGGGAGGGGACACCATTACGATGGAGTATCGGTCTGCGCGTGACGTCTGGGAGGAGGCCTTGGGCCGACTTCGCCCACAGATGAGCGCAGCCGCATATGCAACGTGGCTCGACAGCACAGATGGCGTCTCCCTCGACGATGACGAAATCGTCATTTCCGTCCAGACCGAATACGCCCAGCACTGGCTGCAGGGCTCCCTGCTCCCCATGATGGAGCGCGCCGTCTCAGAGGTCCGACAAAGGCCCGTTCGCGTCATTCTTGAGGTCGTCAGTGACGGCCTTCAGACGCCGGCCATTGAGCCCGAGCAGGTTGGCGCAGACGCGCAGATTGACAACACGGCCTCCCAACGGCCGTCACGCGGCGGCACCTCATACCTCATCGGCGCGCGGCCCGATCCACAATTCACATTCGACCGCTTTGTCGTCGGCGATAACACAAAGCTCGCATACGCCGCCGCCACCAAGGTCGCCTCGGATCGCGTACGAGACTACAACCCGCTGGTTCTGTACAGTCCGCCGGGCCTTGGCAAGACTCACCTGCTGCACGCCATCGCCCACGCGGCGCAGGGCCATGCCCGGACAACCCTGCTCGCCACGGCTGAGCAATTCGTCCACGATTACGTGACATCCGTCCAGAACAAGACGACGGCGCGATTCCGGGAACTCTACCGCTCCCCGGACATCCTCGTCATCGACGATGTGCAATTCATCTGCGGGAAGGTCAAGAGCGAAGAGGCGCTGTTGCACACGTGCGGGGCGCTCATGCGCGCAGGCCAACAGGTCGTCGTCTCAGCGGACAGGGCTCCGGACGCGCTCCAGTTCAACAATCCGCGCCTGGCCGCGCGGCTCCGGGCCGGCCTCCCGATCGATATTCGGCCTCCCGATCCCCGCACACGCCTCAACATCCTGGCATTCAAGGCATCACGCTATGACACCGAGACACCGGACGACGTGCTGGCATACCTCGCGTCACGCCCATTCTCGAGCGTGAGTCAGATGGAAGGCGAACTGACCAGGGTCATTGCGCAGGCAACATTGCTCAATGAACCACTCACGCTGGATCTGGCAAGGCTCGGCCTTTCCACTGCCGTTGCGCCTGCCCAGGCCGCCACACTCACCATCGAAGCCATCATTCGAGCGACGGCTGCCTATCGCCAACTCGATCCCGCCGAAATCATCGGCCGCAGTCGCACGCGGCCTGCCGCGGCCACCCGCCACCTGGCCATCTTTCTCGCCAGTCGTCACAGCAACCTATCCCTTGCCCAGATTGGAAGGTCGTTCGACAACCGCGACCACACCACCGTCATGCACAGCATCCGCCGCATGCAGCAGCAGCTTTCCACCGACGCCCGGCTCCGCGCCGACGCCGAGGCAATCATTCAGATTGCCTCCTCCACTCTCACCCAGCGATAGACTCCTTTTTCCACCGGCCCATCCCTCCACGCGCCCCTTTCCACAGGTTTTCCACGCGCTTCCCACTGGGCGTCCACACCTTTTCCCCTAGCCACGCAGCTACGCCGTACACAGCTTCCACAGCGTAAAGATAGGTATAACAAACCAACTACATATATCCTGAAGGAATGATTGATCAAGTTACCATCCACGTGAACGGTGGAAACGGTGGACGCGGCGCTGTCTCGTTTCGGCGAGAGAAGTACGTGCCTTTTGGTGGGCCGGACGGCGGCGACGGCGGCGTTGGCGGCTCCGTTATCATCCGCGCTGACGAGAATCTGATGACCCTGCAGGAGTACGGGCGTCGTATTCGCTATGCCGCTCAGAATGGAGAGCCGGGTCGTGGTAGGAAGCGGACGGGCAAAATGGGCTCAGACCTTGTGTTGATGGTGCCTGTCGGAACGATCGTTGCGTGGACGGGTGAGAAGACATCAGGGACGGTTGACCTGGAAACTGAAGGCGCCAGCGTGACCGTGTCGAACGGCGGCGGCGGCGGCCGTGGCAACTCGAAGTTCTCAACCTCCACGAATCGCGCGCCGCGACTGGCTGAGAGTGGCGAGATCGGCGAAGAAGTCGATGTTCAACTCGATCTCAAGCTCCTTGCCGATGTCGGACTCGTCGGACTGCCGAACGCCGGTAAGTCCAGCCTGTTGGCGAGCGGCTCCGGCGCGAATCCGCGTGTGGCGGCCTACGCCTTCACGACCACCGAGCCAAACCTTGGTGTCGTGGATATTGGCTGGAACAGCTTTGTGCTTGCTGATATCCCCGGCCTGATTGAGGGGGCGCATGATGGCAAGGGCCTCGGTGACCAGTTCCTCCGTCATGTGGAGCGCACCGCGGTCCTGATCCACATCATCGATGGAAGCCTGCCGGACGTGCTGGAAGCATGGCAGGGCATCAACAACGAGTTGGCGCTCCACGAAGCGCGCCTTGAAGAGAAGCCGCAAATTGTCGCCATCAACAAGGTGGACATCCCGGAAGCCCGCGAGCGGCTGCAGGAGTTCAGGGAGGCGTTCGCGGCGCAGGGCGTTGACGAAGTGCATGCCGTGTCCGCCGCAACGGGCGACGGTGTGACGGAGTTGATGCGAGTCGCGTTCAGCCGTGTGGAGGCCGAGCGTGAGGAACGTAAGCGCGCCCCGGTCACCGAGCGGCCTGAGCCGGAAGTCATCCTGCGGCCGGAACCCGCCCGCATCATGCCGGTCGTGCAGGCAGAGGAAGAGGGCGTCTGGCGGCTGTTCCACCCGCGCATCGAACGCATCGCGGACGGCATAGACCTCGGCGACATGGGTGTGGCCGCCCAATTCTGGCGCGAACTCGGCCACATGGGCGCAATCGAAGCCCTCGAACGGGCGGGCGCGGAACCCGGCGACTGGGTACTCATCGGTGCGACCGAGGTGATGTGGCGTTGAGTCGCGTGGGTGTGCTCGGCGGCAGTTTCGATCCTCCCCACGCCGGCCATCTGATGATCGCGCAAGAGGCCGGGGCGCGTGTCGGACTGGACAGAGTGCTCTTCGTGCCCGCGGGTGAACAGTGGCTCAAGGAGGGGCAGGATGTTGCCCTCGCCACGCACCGCCTCGCCATGACTCACCTTCTGGTAGGCGCGGAGGCCACGTTTGTGGTCTCCGACGTGGAAGTGACGCGCCCCGGCCCCTCCTACACCGTGGACACCCTCCGTATCCTCCGCGAGAAGTCGCCGCCTGACACCGAGTTCTTCTTCATCCTCGGCGAAGACGCCGTAGCCGACCTCCCCCGCTGGCACAGGCCACAGGAGCTCGTGACCCTATGCGAGTTCATCGCCATGCCCCGCATGAGCCAGACGGGACGCCCCGATCTGACGGCGGCCTACGACACGATTCCCGGGCTGAGAGACAAGGTCACCATCCTGGAGGACGCGCCGCGAATGGACATCAGCTCGTCCAGGGTCAGGCAGCTGCTGGCGAGTGGCGCGAGCCTCAGCGGCGTCGTGCCGGACCCGGTCGTCAAATACATCACCGGGCGCCGCCTATACGGACAAGGCGCGGCGGCTACTCCTCAAGCGTCCTGAGAAACCGGTCGTCCCGCCGCCAGCGAGGCCGCGTCCGTGCCCACAGGGTCAGCATGACCGGCCTGCCCAGCAAATCCTCGATGAGTGGCCGCACATGCACGCCCACCTCCTTGAGTGACTGTCCGCCCTTTCCAACGACGATGCCCCTCTGAGAGACACGTTCCACATACACGCTCGCCTCGATAAAGTCCTTGCCGCCATGCTCCGGGTCCTGCGGTGTGTGCGTTTCCACCTCGACAGCCGTCGCGTATGGCACCTCGTCGCCATACACGGCAAACACGCCCTCGCGGATTAACTCCGAGATCAGGAACGAATCCGAGCGATCCGAGAGTGTAGAGGGATCGAACAGCGGATCCTGCTCGGGCAGGTTGGCGATGATTCGCTCCAAAAGCAGCTCCAGGCCGTCGCCCGTTTGGGCGCTGATGGGCACGATGTCACGAAACGCGGAGTAAAGATCGTTGTAGGCCTCGATGACGGGCAACATGACGCTCTTTCGTACCGTATCCAGCTTGTTGATCGCGACGATGACCGGCAAATCCTGTCCCTTGATCTCGTCCAGCAGCGTCTCTTCCACATCGCCCGGTTCCCGTGGCGCGGATATCAGCACGGCCAGGTCTGCGATTTCCAACGCCTGCCGTGTCTCCCGCAACATGCGGCGGCTCAGCGCATCCACACGCGGCTCGGCCGGCCGGCCCGGTGTATCCAGCAGCCCGACCTGAAAGCCGTCGCCGTGGAGAACGGCAAGAATTCGATAACGAGATGTTTGAGGCTTCGGACTAACGGCGGTCAGCTGCGTCCCGACCAACGTATTGACCAGCGTCGATTTGCCAACATTAGGCCGACCAACGATAGCGACATACCCGGCGCGGATGTAGGCCGTAGGCGAAACGTTGGTTCCGGGCTCTACCAAGACAGGTTGCTACTGCTCTCCGGCGAGACGCTCAGCATCGGCGATGAACCGATCCGTCTCACGGATCACTTTGATGATTTCCTCGATAGGGCTGCAGTCACCGTTTTCATAGCATCCTTCCAACAGGACGCCGGAGTTCCAGAAATAGGCTTCCCGAATCGTCTCTATTTCGAGGCTGTCGCCAATCTTCTTGAATCCCCACGAAATCCATCCCGACGTTGTTTCCTTCTGCCCGGTGCGAGCTACAAGCATGCCACCAACAGCAAGCGTCATCGATTCAGCCGCCTTTCCGGCAGCCTCCCGAATATCACCGGTGTGCATGAGGGTAAGCGCTGCATTCTTCATCAAGCGCGCCTCCTCAAAGAGCCGCCCCACTTCAGTCGTGATGGCCATAGCTACCCGCTTCCAAACATACTCCGACTCTTATTCTACTCCCCCGCATACTGCTCAACCTGAAAAACAAATCGCCCGGCGTCTTCAATCATGGCTGAAACGTTTGCGGGTGGTCCGCAGTTGCCGCGATAGAAGCAATCGCCGTGCAGGACTCGCTGATTCTCTATGTAAGTAACTACTGTGCTCCTGAGAGAGGAATCCCTCGCCGCAAGCGCTCTTAGACCTCTGACTGTCTGCCCGGATGTCCTCGGCTCCGTCCCTGTGCGGGCCGCTATGAGCGCGTCCGCCGCGCGTTTTATTGAGCGCCACGCCTTCTCAGCGGCATCCCGAATGTCGCCTCCGGCCAACAGCGTCCGGGCAGCGTCGCTCATCAGTCGGGCATCCTCAAAGATGCGTCTAGCATCTGCAGTCATCGCCATGAACCCTACTCCCCCGCCAACGCAGCGCGCACCGCTGCGATTAACTCATCGTCCTCTTCCGGAAGGACGGTGCGCGGATCAAGCAGGAAGCGGTCATCCTCGATGCGGCCGATGACTGCCGTGTGGCTCGCTGACGTGCGCAGCCGCTCGGAAATCGCGTCCGCGTTGAACCGCTCCGGCTCGATGGCCAGCGCCCGTGTCAGCAGCGTCCCGCCCGGCAGACTCCCCCCGCCAACCGCCGTCTCCGCCTCCACGACACGCAGCCCGTCTCCGCCGATCTCCTCCCGCCACCGCAGCGCGCGCTCGTCCAGGGCGGCCATGTCTGCGGAGATCATGCGCCACACCGGAACCTCTTGCAGCGCCGTGCCACGCGCATACGCCTGCAATGTTGCCGTCAGCGCGGCGAGGTCCAGCTTGTCGATGCGGACGGCGCGGGCGAGGGGGTGACTCTTCATCTTGTCGATAAGATCCTTGCGGCCAACCGCGATGCCCGCTTGTGGGCCGCCCAACAGCTTGTCGCCGGAGAACAACGCAAGGTCGGAACGTTCCCGCTCCAGTGCATCACGCACCGTCGGCTCCGGCGCAAGTCCGAATTGCGCGGTATCAAGTAGGCAACCAGAGCCGAGGTCGTTGATAAGCGGCGCGTCATGCGCGTGAGCGATGTCCGCGATCTCCGCCGCGTCCGGCGTGTTCGTAAAGCCGATGATGACAAAGTTGCTGCGATGCACACGCAAAAGCGCGCCGGTGTTGTCCGTGATGGCATCCGCGTAATCGGCTGGGTACGTGCGATTCGTCGTTCCGACCTCGACCAGGATCGCCCCGCTTTGCCGGAGGACATCCGGGATACGGAACCTGCCTCCGATTTCCACGGCCTCGCCGCGCGAAACGATAACCTCACGTCCCGATGCAATCGCCGCGAGGGCAAGAAGCACTGCGGAAGCGTTGTTGTTGACGACAATCGCGGCCTCAGCGCCCGTCAGAAATCGCAGCAGCCGCTCGGGATGCGCGTGGCGGGAGCCACGTTCGCCTGCCCCCAGATCGTATTCAAGATTGGAATAACCGCGCGCCACCTCCGTCATCGCCGCGATGGCGGCCTGACTCAAGGGCGCCCGTCCCAGGTTCGTGTGGATGATGACACCGGCCGCATTGATGACGCGACGCGGCCTCGGCCCGAGTAGATCGGCGATTGCCGCCGTAACGTGCTCAGTGAGAGTCTCAATGTCGGGCGCGCTGTCTGTCTCGCCCCCAAGAATGGCCCCGCGCGCCGCATCGATGGCCTCCCGGGCCGCGTGCGTCACGGACTCCACGCCCACGTCCTCCGCCAGCGTTCCAAGCGCCTCGCTGCCCAGAAGCCGATCCACGCTCGGCAATTCTCGCAGCGCGTCCGACTGCCGCCGCGTGGGGCGGTTGCCATCCGTGCTTTCTGTGCGCGTCGTATCCTCGGGCGTTGACTGTGCCATACCTGATTATCCCTTATGTGTATATGCGACACACGAGTGCCCCCTATGCGTGGGACGGGAAAGGTGCCGTATACTACTAGTTCGGGCGCGAATGCGCTCACAGGGAGCCCGGGCAGCGCCCGGTCGTTGAGGGGGTTGTGCAATGCAGGTCATTGGCCTGACAGGCGGGATCGCCAGCGGCAAGAGCCTGGTGAATGAGATCCTGCGCGATGAATACGATGCCACCATCATCAGCGGTGATGAGCTTGGGCATCAGGCCTACTTGCCGGACACCGACGCATGGAAGGACATCCTGGCCCGGTGGGGCGACGACCTGAAGAATCCGGATACGCGGGAGATCGATCGCCGCAAGCTCGGCGCAATCGTCTTTGCGGACCCGGAGGAGCTCAAGGCGCTCAATGAAATCACATGGCCACGCATTCGCGCGCTGGCCGAGCAGCGCATTGCCGGGCTGCGAGAAGAGGGCGCGAAGATTGCCGTCTTGGAGGCGGCCATCATGATTGAAGCGGGCTGGACTGACCTCTGTGATGAGCTCTGGGTCACCCAGGCAACGGAGGAGGACGCCATCTCGCGCCTCCAGTCACGCAACAGCCTGACGGAAGAACAGGCCCGGCAGCGCATCAACGCACAACTGTCCAATGCGGAACGATCGGACTACGCCGACGTCCTGCTGCAGAACACCGGCACAATCGAAGAGTTGCGCGTCCGCGTCGGCGAGCTCTGGCACGCGCGCATCAGGCCGTTCCTCTAGGCAGCCAAACTGAAGAAACCGACACTACTAAAAGGGATTGGAATGACCGAACAGCAGACACTCAAAGACGCCACTGTGATGTCGTACGCCGAGTACGAGATCGAGGAATACACCATCGACAGTGAGCCGTACTACTTGCCCCTCAGCGATGAAGTTGACATATTCACGGCGGCGTATCAAGAGAAGATCCCCGTCATCCTCAAGGGCCCGACGGGCTGCGGAAAGACCCGCTTTATCGAATACATGGCGTGGCGGCTTGGCCGCCCCATCACGACAATGCGGCGGGACGGCAAGGGAAACACGCACGGCAAGGCGCTCGTCACCATCGCCGCGCATGAGGACCTCACCGCGAGCGACCTCGTTGGCCGGTTCCTGCTTGAGGGCGATGAGACCAAGTGGGTTGACGGCCCCCTCACCCGCGCCGTCAAGACCGGCGCAATCTGCTACCTGGACGAGGTCGTGGAAGCTCGCAAGGACACCACTGTTCTCATTCACCCGCTGACTGACCACCGCCGCCTCCTACCTGTCGAAAAGCGCGGGCAGATTCTGGAGGCTGCGGACGGGTTCTTGTTGGTCATCTCCTACAACCCCGGCTACCAGAGCGCGCTCAAGGATCTCAAGCAGTCCACGCGGCAGCGATTCGTCGCAATGGAGTTCACGTATCCCCACCGTGAGGCGGAGGCGCAGATCATTCAGTCCGAGAGCGGCGTCGACGAAGACTCCGCTGACCTGCTGGCCCGCCTCGGCGAGAAAGTCCGCAACCTCAAGGAGCACGGCCTGCAGGAGGGCGTCTCCACGCGCCTGCTGATCTACGCCGGGAAGCTGATTTCTCGAGGCGTCGCGCCCCGCCGCGCCTGCGATGTGGCCATCTCCGACGCCCTCACGGATGATCCGTCCGTCCAACGCAGTATTCGAGAGATTTCGACAAGCATCTTTGAATAGAGGCGACGGACTGGCTGCGTTTGTGCGCCGGCTCACCGCCACGGCAACCCCTGGGAACGAATGACAACGGAACAAGGTGAAACAGGCAACCCGTCGCAAACGCGCGATGAGTTGATTGCCGAATTGCTGGCTCTGCCCGCCGCGGTCGGGCAGGCCTATCACGGCGCGACTGTCCACGTGGAACATCGTCTGGGCAGCGACGACTTGTACAAGGAGTGGCTGTCCGCCGCCCTGGACATTGCCGGCGCATCTTTTAGAGCGTGGGAAGCGGCGGCCGAGTATGTCCGCTCATCCCCCGCCGTCCTGGACGCGCTGGAGAGGCCGCAGGACGCGCAGCAATGGTATGAGATCGGTCGGTCGCTGTCCGGGCACTCAGCCGCCCTTGCCTCCTCCTACTTCAGGGCCAGCGCCTCGTTCCTGGAACGGCACGATGTGCAACGCCTTCCGGCCTGGATCTCGGCAGGCGAGACGCTTTTCCACGGCACATGGAAGTCCGGCGCGCTCGCGGCCCGATTCTTCGAGCTCAGCCCCGGCCTCCTTGATCACGTTCGACTGAGCGATCTCGCGACCTTTGCCAACTTCCTCGACCGCGTCGCGCAGCACTCCAGCGAACTCGCAGAAGAGTGCCTCACCATGGCCTCGGACTCATTGCCGTATGTGGACAACGAGACCATCGATAGCTATCTCGCGCTGCTTGACGCCACCGCCGGCCGCAACTGGAAGTACGCCAAGGAGACGCAACGCGCCGCTGCCATCGCACTGCCACGCATCGCCCGCCCTGAACGCGAACGCTTTCTGTCCTTTGCCATCAACCTGGAAAACGACGGCGGAAAGCGCTACCTATCTTTCCTTGCCGAAGGCTCCCGCGCCATCAGCGACCTCCCCCTGTTCTTGCACCGGCAAGTGCTGGATGATTTCGAAGTGCTGTGCGGCCTCTCTCAGGAGGCCGGCGTCGAGTTCCTGCGCGCCACCCCCCTCGTCCTGAAACGCATCGACGACGACAACCTGAGCCGCTGGTTCACCGAGGGCGTCAGCTTGCTTGAGCGGAATGAGGCCGCTGGCATCGCCTTCTTCAAGCTGGAGTCATCCCGCGGCGAGGCACTGCTCCAGGAACTCTCCGCCACTATCAGCCTCGATGACATTGCGCCCATCCTGCAGATGTACGCCCGCGGTCTGACGGGTGGCAATATGCAGCTCCGCCCGACGCCTGAACTCGCCAACCGCAGCATCGGCTGGGCGACGGAAGACCGTGCCTCCACGGACGGCACGAACATCTTCCTCCCGCCGGAGATCGCCCTCTTTGAGACGAAAGACGATAATTTCGGCTGGTTCAAGGTGCTCTGCACGCACCAGACCGGTCACCTTGAGTTCCACAGTTTCGACTTTGCGTTCAACCGTGCCGGCTGGATTTTCCCCACAACGCGCCCGGCCATTGAGGCGTCCCTGGCCGAACAGAGCGCCAGCGGCTCGCCGCAAGAGCGCGTCGCCGTCGCCCCCAACCCGGAGATGACCGGCACCGTCGTCGGCGTCCTCTCCGATTTCGAGCGATTCTTTGATCTCTTTCCCGAGCGCCGCCTCGCGTCAGACCTCTTTGGCGCACTGGAAGACGCGCGAATCGATCACCTTGTTAAGGGGCATTACCGGGGGCTCCGCCACGCCTACGGCATGGTGCAGGCCGCCGCCGTCATTGGCCGCCCCGCTCCCCAGCAACTGCCACTCCGGGAGGCGCTCATTGAGCTGCTTATCCGCATGACACTGCTGGAGAGGGACAAGAAGATCCCCGTGCCCCAGAACGTGCGTGACGTCGTCGATCGCATGGCGGGCATCCTCTACCGGCTTCGTCATGACGAAGCCACCGTCGAAGACTCCGCAGAGGCTACAGTCATCCTCTACCGCCTGCTGATCAAGGTGCCCAACACCGCGCCCCAACCCGATCTTGATTGGGACGAGATGGAACTCGATGAGCTCGGCGGCGAAGGGGCGGAGGGTTTCCAGGAAGCCGATAGCGCGCAACAGGGCGGCGAAGAATTTGTGCCCGGCAGCGGCACCGAGCAGGATGTTCCGTACCAGTCCCCGGAGGACGTCGACTACCGCGGCGATTTCAAGCCGGAACTCGTCCAGACAATCGCCAACCTCCGCAAGGGGCAACAGCGCGCGGAGGACAGCGTGCAAGCGCCGCCGCTCACTGAGGAAATGGTGCGCCAACTCCTCGAAAAGAGCGCCGAAATCGATCTCTCAAGCGTTGTCGAGGGTGATATCGATGACCCCAGCGGCCTCTTTATCTCCAGCCTGATGAGCGAGGCCATCGAGGGACCCGACGCCGAATTCAAGGACGAAATGGGTGAGGTCGGCGCAGGCGGCGCTGAAGGCGAGGATAGCGAAGAACCGCTGCCGGAAGAGGAACGGACTGCCCTCTACGATGAGTGGGACTTCGTCGCCCTCGACTACAAGCCCGCGTGGTGCCGTGTGCGCGAAACCACCATGCAAGAGGGCTCAGCGGATTTCTATAACGAGACCATTGAGCGGCACGCCGGCCTGATCAATGAGGTGCGGCGGCAGTTCGAGATGATGGTGCCGGAAACGTACCGCAAGGAGAAGCGCCTGACGGACGGCGAAGAGTTTGATCTCGACGCTGTCATCGATGCCGTCGTGCAGCGCAAGGCCGGCGGAACTCCGGACGACAAGGTCTACTGGCGGCGCAACAAGACCGAGCGCGACGTCGCCGTTATCTTCCTGCTGGATATGAGCGCCTCCACCGCAGAGGCCATAGAAGAACGCTCCGACATCGACGATGACGATGAGGACATCCCGGACGATCCCCGCCAATACCTGTTCTGGCTGCGGTCACGCCGTGAGCAACAGAAGCGCTCCTACCTCCGCATCATCGACCTGGAAAAGGAATCGACGGTTCTCCTGATTCGGGCGCTGGAATCCATCGGCGACCAGTACGGCATCTACGGCTTCTCGGGCTATGGACGTGAAAACGTCGAGTTCTACAGCATCAAAGGCCTTGAGGAGCCATTCTCAGACCGCGTCACCAGGCGCATCGACGGAATCACGCCCCTGCACGCCACACGCATGGGCCCGGCGATCCGTCACGCGGTCGCCAAGCTGGATGCCGCAAGCGCCAAGACCAAGGTGCTGTTCCTGATCTCCGATGGTCGCCCGCAAGATCGTGGCTACAGTCGAGAGGGCGCGGAAAAGGAATACGCCGTGCAGGACACGCACATGGCACTCCTGGAGGCCAAGGCCAAGGGCATCATCCCGTTTCTGCTGACGGTCGACCGCGCCGGCCACGACTACATGAAAGAAATGTGCGGAGACCTCCCCTACGAAGTCCTCGCAGACATCCAACTCCTCCCCAAACGCCTCCCCCAGCTCTACTCCCGCCTAACGCTGTAGGCAGGAGTTCCCGGCCCCGTGCCGGGCGTATACTGCTGGCATGGATTCAGATTCTTGGCGCTACGCGAATGTGACTTTTGTCCCACGGCCGATTGCCGTCGAGCCGCGGGAAGGATTTCGTATTTGGCTGAGCTACGACGACGGCTCCGCAGGCGAGGTGGATCTGTCCCATCTCCAGGGCAAAGGCGTGTTCAAGGCGTGGGAAGATCGCGCGTTCTTTGAAGCGGTTCACATTTCAGATTTTGATTCCATCTCTTGGGAGGACGACATCGACCTCTGCGAGTATGCGTTGTACATGCAACTCACTGGCAAATCGATCGAGGAAGTGATGCCCAAGGCTGCCGCGCTTCTGCGCAATGCCTGAAATCTGCCGCGCCCCAATCATCGGCCGATAAGGGCTTGGTGTATCCTGTGTGTATGACACGCACAAACATAGATATCGACGACGAAGCATGCGCTGAGGTGATGCGGCGTTACGGCCTATCGACCAAGCGCGAGGCGGTTAACTATGCCCTTCGCAGAGTGTCGGTTGACGGACCGACTCTCCAGGAGGTTCGTGCGCTCTATAGCACAGGTCGGGAAGGGGACCCGGACGAGATTCAGCGCGCTCGGGCCTCCCGGGAATCGGCGGCGCAAGAGGACTTCACGTATCGACGGGCCACAATTGAGGAAACTCGGAGAATGCGAGGGGACACTGATCTTGATAGCCCCCCTACGCGTGAAGAGTGGCTAAGCAGACCACTCGTACCCGTCAGGCGTCCTACACGAGAAGAAGTCCTTGCCCTCGAAGGCATCGGCTGGGGGGGCAATCTCGAAGAGATGCGGGGGCACGATCCTGCGCTCGAAGCGTGGCTAAACCGCCCCGATGACGAGCCTCTGCGCGGTTTACAGCCGGAATCATCTGTTGCCGTTGACGACGATTCAAACGGTCGCGCAGGCAACATTTGAAGTGGCTGCTAGCACATGATTTTGGTGGATACGTCCGCATGGGTCGAATACACGCGCGACACCGGCTCCGCCGTTTGCAGAGAACTGCAGGCGTTGTCAGGCGAGGAACTTGCTGTATGTGACGTGGTTCGGATGGAGCTTTTGGCGGGCGCGCGCAGCGAACATGAACTCGACTCCTTGATCCGCGTGTTGGATCGAGCCGTTAACCTTCCAATGAGGCCGGAAGACTATGAAGATGCGGCGGCGCTTTACCGCCTATGTCGGCGTCACGGCGAAACCGTGCGAAGCATGATTGACTGCCTTATTGGTGCCATAGCCGTGCGTATCGGTGCGCGCATACTCCACCAGAATGGCGATTTCCACACCCTCGCCAGACACACCCCCGTCGAATCCTATGTCCTGACGAATCTCTGAACGCATTCGCCCGCCCCTCACCCCCCCGGCGTCTCTAGCATCCGCCACCAGCTCGCCAGGTCCGCCGCCGCCTGTAGCAACTGCCCCGGCCGGCGGATTCCGTCCTCTGTGATGACATGATCGACGTATTCCGCCGGAATGATGTCCAGATTGGGGGAAGGCGCACCGCCCTGTGTTTCCGGCAGCCATGGCGCAAGTTTCAGCGTGTCCGCGAAGAAGTGAACCGGCACGGGCGGGTCGTGTTTCGCCGCGGCCTCCACCAGCGCCAGCGTCCCCGCATCCGCCGCCATCGACCCGTCCGCCAAGAACGCTGTGCAACCCAGCAGCACGATATCGCAGCCATCCAGCGCAGCGCCGATGTCAGCCGGATTGTCAGGGGTTGAGCCATTCAACGAGGGGATGCGGCGCGTCTCTCTGATGCCATCTCCCGCCAGCGTGATAGCCGAGCGCACGCTCTCTGATCGGCCAAACGTCGTCACAACCTCGGCTTCCACTAGGAGCGGCTGCCCCCGCTTCGCAAGCGACGCAGGCGTATCCCCCAACAGCCGCCCCAGGCGCGCGACGCTCCGAGCCGCCGCCGCCATGCGATCCCCGGATCGCGCCTCCCGTGCCGTCCGATAGGCGGACACGCCCACGTTCCGTATCGCCACGACCTCCGGCCTTGCCTCCGCAATCATGTGCGCGATTTCCCGCAAAGGCTCCGGTTCGCCGATATACATCTCCGTCAACGCCCGATGAAGCAGCTGAGCGCCACGCGTCGCGATGGTCGAAGCTGTCACGGATCGTTCCCCGCGCAGCGCCGCCGCCTCACGCGTCAGCTCATCCCAGTCCATCGGCGCTCTCATACGTTGCCTTTCTCGCTGTGTGAAAGGATGACGTTGTCCAAGAGCCGCGTCTTGCCGAAACGCACGGCCGTGGATGCCATCGCCCCCTCCGCCGCATCGCCCTCAATCTCCGCTAGCGTGAGCGCATCGGCGACGGAAACATAGTCGATGGCGGCTACGAGCGACTCGGCGGCCAGGGTGGATTCGATGGTCTCGCGCAATGCCCCGGCCCCTGTCTCACCGGAACGATACGACTCCATCGCCGCCGTCAACGCCCGATACACCACCGGCGCGGCATTGCGCTCCTCAGGCGTCAGATACTTGTTACGGCTCGACATCGCAAGGCCGTCCGCCTCTCGCACCGTCGGCACGACGACGATCTCGCCGGGCACATTGAGATCGCGAACCATGCGCCGCACAACGGCAACCTGCTGCCCGTCCTTCTGGCCAAAATAAGATCGATCCGGCTGCACGATATTAAGTAGCTTGAGCACGACAGTCGCGACCCCCGTGAAATGGCCGGGCCTCGCCGCCCCCTCAAGCCGGTCAGCAATACCCCCGGGAACGACGTAGACGTCCTGTTCCGGCGGCGGGTACATCTCATCCGGCGAGGGATGAAAGACCAGGTCGCACCCCGCAGCATCCAACATCGCCAGGTCCCGCTCAAGGTCGCGCGGATAAGCAGAAAAATCCTCGTTCGGAGAAAACTGCGCCGGATTCACAAAGATAGAAGCCGCGACGACCCCGTTCTCCTCCCGCGCCCGCCGCACAAGCGCGACATGCCCCTCATGGAGATACCCCATAGTAGGCACAAACCCAAGCGACCCCGCGAGGCGGGATGCCTGTCGGATTTCACGAAACTCAGCGATGGTCGTAATCAACTGCGGCGGCATGGCGCGTATTCAACCCCCTAGGTGTCCCATTGATTGTAGGGGGTGGGAGAAGTTGACAGGGTGCCCATATCGATCAAAACTGGCGTTCCGAAACTGTGCATGGATGGGAAGAGATGAACAACAAAATCTACGCTTCACTAGCCGCAAGCGATACGGATCTTGCGGAGAAAATCCGCAGCGAACACCAAGGCTGGTTTAGGACAATTGAGACTGCCTTGGACCAAGTTATCCAGGGCCTGAACGACTTTTCAGAATTCAAGGGTTGGCCTGACGGGGAAATGGAGAGTGCACGATTGTTCTTGGCAACACGGACGTTCAGGAGCCTTCACATGGCCATCAGGGTGCTGGAGCGCGGTTACTATCAACAGGCTGCGAGCCTCATTCGCATAGCAATGGAAGAAATGCTGATTGCGGAAGACGTTGAGGTTTGCCCCAAGACCCTGGAACTCTTGCTCCACGGGGATCCGAATGACAAAGTTCGGCTGGGAAGGGACGATCTCAGCTATGGTGCTATGTCAGCACGCATATCTCCCGAAGCCGCTGAGGCATGGAAGAGAACCTATGATGCTGTCAGCGTTTACGCAACACACCCCAGAAGCACCGGACTGCAAACTCTCGTCACGTGGGATGGCGAGAATTTGCCTCACTTGAGCCTTGACTCCGATTACGACAGACAGCAGTTGGCGGCCTGTATTGAGTTGGTAGCCAATGAATCAATGAATCTCATAAAGACAGTGGTGCAATTGCTGCACGATACGGGAAGCGACTGGAAAATTCGAGCATATCCGTGCTTTACAGCATTGGAAGAGTTGATTGACGAGACTCGGGGAATCTCAGATCCCCATTAGCAGAAATCACTTACAAGCGGAGAACTGCAGGCACAGAGCGACCAAGTTCAGACGCCGGCCGCTGCGCTAAAGGTCTTTCAGCGCCCCCCGCCGCTTCGCCTCCTGCGCCTGCGCCGCCAATGAGTCCAGCTTGCCATCGACAGAGTCTGTTTCGATTTGCCGATTCCACTCTGGCCAATCGTATTCGTAAAGCCATCGCCTCAGTTGCTGGTAGTCGTCCCTGGAAAGGCCGATGATCGCCTTCTGAATCTCCGATACGGATGACACCGGTCAAGTCTCCTCCTATAGGTCAGCCGTGTTGCCAGAATCGAGAAAGGCTCCGTGTTTGCTACCAGACCCCCATCACCACCCCGCAACAAAATCCAGCTCTAGCCGGATGTTGTCATCGATGCTGATTAGGAAGAAGAGCTCCGGCACTTCCATCTCGAATTCGCCGAACGTGAAGTTTGTCTCCGCCTTGCCGGTCACGCTGTTGCCGTTGAACGTCGCCGTCGCCTCCCACACCACGGGCCGCGTGACATCTCGCACGGTCAGATCGCCCTCGATGATGAAGGTGGTCTCGCCGGATGTGGGCAGGGGCCACTCAAGCCTGCTGATGTCCGTCGCGACAAAGATGATCTCCGGATAGGTGTTCGTTTCAATTGCATTGTCACCAAGATAGTTATCGCGGCGCGGCTCGTCGCTGCGTAGGTTGGCCGCGTTCATGACGATGCGTGACCCGGACGCCACAATCTCGCCGTCGCGGGAGAACGCGAACGTGCCGGTTACGTCCGAAGTCTCGCCGATGGCATCGTTGGGCAGGTCCACGTTGGCGAATTGCTCCTGCACCAGGTACCGCGCGACGGTTCCATCCCCCAGCGTGATCGTGACGCCTGCGGAAGGAGCTATCGTTGTGGACTGCCCCCCCGTCGTGATAGTCAGCCCGCCCCCGCCATCTGATGATTCCACTTCAACAGTCGGCAATTCGACTGTCACGGTCCCCCCCTCGCACGCGGCGATGAGCGTTGTCAGGATGACAGCCGCCACTGCAATGAGGGGCAACATTCGGGTGAATCGCGCGCTGAATCTGGTCATTGGGCTACCTGCTTTGGATTGCTTCCCTGTTGTGCTACGCCTATCAGCATACGGACACGGAACGCCTCCCGCACGCGAGAAGTTAGGTGGAGACAGGGGATGCCCTTAGCTACGCGGTAGAATACAGAGACCATGACCGTAGCCGAAACCATCACGCATCGCGATTTCCTGTCCATGGCGGACCTGGCAGCCGTCGAGGTTCAGGCCGTCCTGGACGCCGCCATCGCCATCAGGACGGGCGAACTGCGCCCGGACGTGAGAGGGCGCAGCCTTGTCCTCTTGCTGGAAAAGCCGTCCCTCCGCACCCGCGTCAGCTTTGAATTGGGGATGCGTAAGATGGGCGGCCACAGCCTGAGCATGTTGCCGCAGGAAATCGGAATCGGAGGTCGTGAGCCGCCGGAAGATGTGGCCCGCGTTCTCAGCCGCTATGCGGACGTCATCGCCGCCCGCGTCAACGTCCACCAAACCCTCGTGGACCTGGCCAACTCAGCCGATGTTCCCGTCATCAACGCCCTTTCAGACATCGAGCACCCCTGCCAGACCCTCGCCGATCTGCAGACCATCCGAGAGCACAAGGGCGGCTTGCAGGGTGTCACAGTAGCGTTCATTGGGGATGGCAACAACGTCGCCGCAAGCCTCGCCCTCGGCTGCGCGCTGGTCGGGGCAAAGTTCCGCATCGCGTCACCGATCGGGTATGAGCTGCCGCGTGATATTGTCCGACAAGCCACTGCGCTTGCAGGCAACGGCGGAACGGGGCCGGAACTATTCATTGAACCCCGTGATGCCGTCAACGGCGCGGACGTCGTCTACACGGATGTGTGGGCAAGCATGGGACAGGAGACGGAGAGAGAGCAGAGGTCACGGGACTTTCAGGGCCACCAAGTCTCGCCACAGCTAATGGAGCTTGCCCGCCCCGATGCCGTATTCATGCACGACCTCCCCGCCCACCGTGGCGAGGAAATCAGCGAGCAGATGATCGAGCATCCCCGCTCCATCGTCTTTGACCAGGCCGAAAATCGAATGCACGCCCAGGCCGCGCTTATCGCGATGCTTCTCGGCGCAATACCATTCCCCTCATAGGAAGAACCACATGACCGCACTTGTTGAAACACGCACCGGACTGCCAAGCGGCCTACCCGCGGTCGCCATCGTCGGGCGTCCAAACGTCGGCAAATCGTCCCTCTTCAACCGCATGGTGGCCGAGCGTATCGCCATCGTCGCGGACGAGCCGGGCACGACCCGTGACCGCGTCACAGCCTACGTGACCCGTGATGACCGCACCCTCGCCCTCATCGACACCGGCGGCCTGATCCTCGGCGAGGAGCAGGGCATGGTCGGCGCGATCCGTGAACAGGTGTCCGTCGCCCTTAGCGAAGCCGACGTGCTCGTCTTCGTCGTCGATGTAAACGCCGGGTTGCTGCCCGCCGATGAGGAAGTCGCGGACCTTCTGCGCCGTGTGTCCAAGCCCATCGTGTTGATCGCCAACAAGGCCGACAACATGCAGCGCGAGCGGCTCGCGGCGGAGTTCTACGAGATCGGCATGGGCGATCCCGTCATCGTCAGCGCCCAGCACGGCCGGGGTATGAATGAGCTGTGGGACAGCATCATGGCCGCGCTGCCGGAGCCCGAGGCCCCTCCGCCGATTCCCGAGGGCGCGATTCCCGTCGCCATCGTGGGCCGCCCGAACGTCGGCAAATCCTCGCTTCTCAATTCAATCCTCGGCCAGGAACGCGCCATGGTCCGCGATGAGCCCGGCACGACGCGTGACGCAGTCGACACACTCTTTGAGTACGAGAACCGCAAGTACCTGCTGATTGATACGGCGGGTATGCGCCGTCGAGGCCACATTGAGCGCGGCGTGGAGCGATTCAGCGTCGCCCGCGCAATGCAGGCCATTGAGCGGGCGGACGTGGCAGTGCTCGTCGTGGACGCAACCGAATATCTGACGGCGCAGGACCTCCACGTCGCCGGCTTCGTCCAACAGGCCCACAAGGGCCTCGCGTTGGTCATCAACAAGTGGGACCTTGCGCAAGAGGATGAGATTGACCGCGCGGAGGTCGAACAGATTATCCGTGGTCGCCTAAAGTTCTTTCCCTCGATGCCGATCCTGTTCACCTCGGCGCTACGGGGCCGCGGCGTCCGCGCAGTGTTGGATGTAGTCGCGCAAATCCAGATGGAGCGCATGACGCGTGTAACGACCGCTCAACTCAACCGCGCTCTCATCGATGCGCTTGCCGAGCATCCGCCCCCATCCTCCGGCCGCAGGCGACTGCAAATCTACTACGCGACGCAAGCCGAGGTGAATCCGCCCACCTTCGTCTTCTTCGCCAACTATCCGACGCTGATCCACTTCTCCTACCGCCGCTACCTGGAGAACGTGCTCAGACGTAAGTTCGGCTTTGAAGGCACGTCTATCCGCCTCATCTTCCGCGGTCGGGATCACAATAGAGACGAGCCGGACTAATGGACTTCCTTGACGACATAACGCTGATAGGCATCGCGCTGACCATCGCCGCCGCTCTCGGCAGCTACCTGCTCGGCGCGGTGCCTGTCGGCCTCATCGTGGGCCGCGTGTTTGGCGGCGTCGATGTCCGGCAAACCGGGAGTGGACGCACCGGCGCGACCAACGTTCTCCGCGCACTTGGTTGGAAGGCGACGGTTCCCGTTGTCTTGTTTGATCTCCTCAAGGGCTCCGCGGCCGTGTTCGCCGGCGGATTTATCGCCGACACGCCCGGAGCAATCGTTAGCGCGATATCCGTTGTTCTAGGCCACAGTTGGTCAGTATTCATCGGATTCGGCGGAGGGCGCGGCGTGATTCCGGCCGGAGGCGCTGCGCTTGCCCTCGTCTGGCCCGCCGCAATCATCGGAACCCTTGTTGGCATCCTGATCATCGTCCTCACGCGCTACGTCTCGCTCGGCTCCCTGCTTGGCACCGTGACATGCGTGGGCATCATGGTCGCCTTTGCCGTTATAGGACTGGCCCCGCCGTTCCTTGACGCCGTGCCCCTCATCGTCGCTCCCCTCGCCGTCGCGGGCGGCATCATGATCATCTACGCCCACCGAGACAACATCCGCCGACTGCTCAGCGGCACCGAACGCCGCTTCGGCCAACCCGCCGAACCAACCGCCTGAGATCATCCGTCTGGTGGACAACAGCGTGGACACTGTCCACTGTTGTGTCCATTGACGTTATGCCACCAACGGCGTGAACACGTACAGCGTTGTGTAGACTGATGTGGACACTGTCCGCGTCAATGTCCGTGTGTGCATTTGTCCGCGCGCCCATTTCAAGGAGCGTCCCGTGTTTCAATGGCGCATCAATTTCAACCTGGCAGTGCGGGACGCCCCGGACATCATCAGGATGACCGAGGCGGTTCACGTCATTGCCCGCGCATCGCCCGCATTCCGCTTACTCCGACGACACAGGAGCGGCTGCACCGGCTGAATATCGTGCGCGCCGTGCGGGGCACAACCGGTATTGAGGGAGTGGACCTAACAGACGAAGAGGTGGATGAGATCATATCCTCTCCGGAAGGCCTGCCTGTCCTACCCCGTGCGCGGGCTCGAGAAGAGATGGAGGCGCGCGCCGCCCACAACCTGTTCATGCGTGTTGAGAACGTGCTCCAAGATGACATCAGCACGGAACTGACGGAAGCGCTCATCTGCGAGTTTCACGAGATTCTGTCACGAGACATCGACTATCGCGGCAACACGCCCGGTGAATACCGAAAGCGCCAGGTCCACATGGATACGTACGAGCCACCCGAACATACGGAGCTCCCGGAACTCATGCCCCGGTTCATTGAGTGGTTGAACCGGGGGGCCGGCGCACAGATGGATCCCGTGGCGCGGGCTGTCGTCGCGCATTTCCTGTTGGTCAGTATTCACCCTTTCGGTGACGGGAACGGCCGACTTTCACGTGGCGTGGTGAGTTTTCTGTTGTACAAGGCAGGCGTCAACGTTCGCGGCTTCTATTCCTTGTCGAACTACTACTATCGGGAGCGCGACGCATATATCGGCGCGCTAACCAACGTTCGGTTCCAATCAGACGCCGACGTGACGCCGTTCGTCCGATTCGCATTGGATGGGCTGCGACAGGAGCTTGAAGACATCCACCAATACGTGATTGACGAAACGCGGTTGACCGCGTTCCATGAGTACGCGCGAGAGGTGTTAGCACCCGGGGGCGGACTTGGCCGACCGGCGGGTCTACGACGCCTCAACCTGATCCTTATCATCGGCCGCTCAGAGGCACAGATGACTGCCATTCAGCAAGGTCGTAGCGTCATAGCCGGCCTCTACCGCGGTGTCAGCAACAAGACGCTCTCCCGTGACATCAATGCCCTGCGCGACTTGAGGCTCGTCGTGTATGAGAACGGCGTTATCCGTGCCAATATTGAGGTCATAGACCATTACACAGCCGGAAGACGTTAATCCCCCCGCCCCCCTTCCCCAATGTGGGACAATTGCGGGAGCGAATTCAGGGGAGGTTTCGTGTGAGCGGGCAGACACGCAAGGCGGCGGTCATCGGCACGACGAGTTGGGGCACCACGCTTGCCCTCATCCTCGCGCGCGCCGGCGCAGATACCCTTCTGTGGGCGCGCACCGAAGAAACCGCGCAGCGTATGAATGACGCCGGCGAGAACCTCGACCGCCTCGTTGGCTTCCCGTTCCCCCCCAACCTCCGTGTCACACCGTATATGAGTCAGGCCGTCTCCGATGCGGACGTCATCATCATCTGCGTCCCCTCTCCAACGTTCCGGCAGAATCTTCAACGGCTCAAAGAGGGCAACCCCTCGCCGGATGCCGCCATCGTCAGCGCAACAAAGGGCCTCGATCGCTCGGACGGCTCCCGCATGGGCGAAGTCTTCGCGCAGGAAATGGGGCAGGACGCCCTGCGTCAATACTGCGTCATCTCCGGCCCCAACCTGTCGCATGAGGTCGCCGCGGGACTCCCGTCCTCCGCGGTCGTTGCCTCCGCCACACAGGACATGGCGGAGCGAGCCCAGGCGGCGCTGACATCCACCGTCTTCCGCGTCTACACCAGCGCCGACGTTGTTGGAGTGGAGCTTGGCGGCTCCCTCAAAAACATCGTTGCCATCGGCGCCGGCATGATCGACGGCATGGAGTTTGGCGACAACGCCAAGGCCGCGTTCATTGCCCGCGCCATCGCCGAAATCACGAGACTTGGCCTCGCCGCGGGCGCGCACCCAATGACCTTCACCGGGCTGGCCGGCGTCGGCGACCTCGTTGCCACCTGCTATAGCCGCCTCTCCCGCAACAGGCGCGTCGGAGAACAACTGGGACGGGGGCGCGGCATCGCGCAGATCATCGAGGACTTGAACGAGGTGTGCGAAGGGTACAACACAACGCCCGCTGCAATCCGGCTCGCCGAGCGCCTAAACGTGGACACGCCCATCACACTCGAAACACACCGCGTCCTCCACGAGGGACTGAACCCCCGAGAGGCAATGCAATCGTTGATGGGCCGACCGGCGACCGCGGAATACCCCGGCGAGACCATGTAGACGCCGGACTGGAACGCCATCGCAATTCATCCTGTACTATTAGAGGCAGTCAGATAGCGCGGCGCGTTTCCCGGAACCCTTCCCCACGCCACGTACGCAATAAACACGAAGACAGCGAACATCCATGCAGGTTACCGCCATCGATCTGGACGACTTATCTCCCTACGGCGCCGCCGATCCCTCCGGAATGGGCCGGCACATCATGGCATTCCCTGACCGAATCATGCAGGGCTGGGACGGTGCAGGCGCCCTTTCCCTCCCCAACGAGTTCCATGACATCCGACATATTGTCGTGCAGGGCATGGGCGGCTCCGCCATCGCCGGAGACATCGCCGCCGGCGCGCTTGATGGCCTCAGACCGGAAGGCGGCACAACCCCACGCATTGACGTCTTTCGAGACTATGGCGCTCATCCCGCCGTCGGGCCTGACAGCCTCGTTATCCTCATGAGCCACTCGGGTCGCACGGAGGAGGCGCTGTCCGGCGTGGAGGCCACGTTGGAACGCGGCGCGCGTCTCATCGCCATTACGGGGGGCGGACCCCTTGCCCAGGCCGCCACGGCGCGAGACGTGCCAATCGCGATGATGCCTGAAAATGGCGGCCCGCCGCGCACCTATCTCCCCTACGCGCTCGGCGCGATGCTCCGCATCTTGTCTGAACTCGGCATAGCCCCACCGAACACCGAGTGGGTGCTCCGGGGCGCGGTCTCTGAATTGGAACTGCGGCAGGCAGACTTTGCCCCATCATGTAGTCGAACCGAGGCCGGCCGCGCGAACCCCGCCAAAGAGCTGGCGCGTGAGCTCGCGGGCCGTGTGCCGGTTATCGTCAGCGCGCGTGGCCTCGTCTCCGCCGCCCGCCGCTGGAAGACCCAACTCAACGAGAACGCCAAATCACCCGCATGGACGGAAGAACTGCCTGAGATGCACCACAACGCCGTCGTCGGCTTTGAGCAGCCGGGTCTCAGTGACAACCTCGCCGTTGTCCTCCTCGGCTCGCCAACCACGGACGAGAGTGCAGGGCATAACCGCTATCACATCTCGCGTGATGTCCTGGGCCAACTCGGCGTGCCCGTCCACTGGCCAACCCTGAACGGCCGCACGGCGCTGTCACAACTCCTGGAAGCCGTGCTACTTGGTGACTATGTGAGCTACTACCTCGCGCTCATTACCGGTATCGATCCAACACCCACTGAAACGTTGGATCGGGTCAAGGCGCGTATTCGAGGCGATGCAGACGGTCAATTCATAAGTTAGGAGTAACAGTAAGGCGTATGGCAACACGAATCGGAATCATCTCTGACACGCACATCCCCGGCTCCATCCCGGAGCTCTGGCCTGAGGTGGCGATTGCCTTCAAAGACGTGGACATGATCCTCCACGCGGGCGACCTCGTGACCCCCGCCGTCGTGGATTGGTTGGAAGAAATTGCGCCGACGTACGCCGCTGAAGGGAACCACGACTTTGGCCTGAGCGATGTGCATGAGCGCATTCAGCCCAAGTGGTTTCTTGAAATCGAAGGTTATCGGCTCGGTCTCGTCCACATCATCGATGGGTGGG
This sequence comes from Dehalococcoidia bacterium, assembly GCA_965205915.1. Lineage (GTDB taxonomy): Bacteria > Chloroflexota > Dehalococcoidia > UBA6926 > UBA6926 > VXMO01. The sequence goes on from OZ242191.1 coordinate 1,374,409, forward strand.
GGACACGGAGCGCGAGCGAGCTGGTGAAGATATATCTCGGTGAGCTACCGGACATCGTCGTCTGTGGTGATAGCCACTTTGAGTTCGTGCGTTGGGAAGATGACATGCTGATCATCAACGGCGGCAGCGCCACCTATCCCCACAATCGGGAAGCGCGACTCGGTCACGTCGTCATGCTGGAAGTTGAGCGTGGCAAGAAGCCGGAAGCCCGCATCATTGAACTGACGGACTACTCAATCGACGGCACGGACGGCCGAACCCGCTACTCCCGCGGCCGAACCCGCTAACCCTTCCTACTCCCGGGGCCGAACCCGCTGCCCTCCCTCCTCCCGGGGCCGAACCCGCCAGCCCTCCCTCCTCCCGGGGCCGAACCCGCTAACCCTCCCTCCTCCCGGGGCCGAACCCACTGCCCTCCCTCAAACGAACTCCCGCGCCGTGTTCGTCATTCCCGCGAAAGCGGGAATCCAGGCGTCAACGTAACGTCCAAGCTGTCAGTTCCGAACACTAACCCGTACCCCGCCCTCTCATCCCTCATTCCGGCGCAGGCCGGAATCCATCCCCCGTCGGCCAGAATCTGATGCCCATTTGCCGACCAATGCCCATGTAATACCCCCTGCGCCCTCGCTATCCGAGGATTGCACCCTAAAGGAACTGTTTAAAGTTGTAAGCATGAGAGCCCTGACCAAACAGCAGTGGGCGATGTTGATCGTAACTTCCGTGCTTGCCTTGGCAGTTCTCATGCCAGCATGTAAATCGGAGGAAGACACTTCTGGCACAAATACTACTGTCGTGGCGCCAACCCCCGTGGTATTTGTTTCAACACCAACCGCAATTCCTGAGGCGCGCCCGACATCAACCGCAATTCCTGAGGCGCGCCCGACATCAACCGCAACTCCTGAGGCGCGTTCAACACCAACTGCGACTCCTGTTTATGATACCTGGGCACATTGGGGGAGTGACGACCCTACTGAGCAGGAGGACTCGTCCCTGAGTAGCTTGGACCAAAGCGAGGATAGCGATACTACGGCGGGAGATCGGTGGAATGGCATTGTCGAACCGCATTTCCAATGCGGTCCGACGCTGCATTATCAATGGGACTATTTCGAGGATACGATTTTCTGGGCAAATGACACCTCTGAAGTCGTATTCAGCGATCACGGTGACATATGGGCCGTAAAGGAGGATGGCACAGAATTGAGGCAGATAGTAGAATCTCACACACAACAATTACAGCCTAACACCACCCGTTTCAAATATGGTTTCCACATGGATTTGTCACCTGACAATTTAACGATCGTCTATACCTCGTGCCAGTATCCCACTGAGCGCAAATACCCTGGCTACGTTGGCGTCATTCAAGATGGAGTGGACTTCAGTGAGCGTAGCAAATACACGTACGAGATTGCAGTGTCGGGTCTTGATGGCAACATCCAGAAACGTATCACGCATAATGGTGACGTTGACCATTACCCCGTTTGGTCACCGGATGGTTCCCGTGTCGTATTCATACGTTTTGAGGGGATATCCGTCAGAGGGCAGCTCAATGTGATGTCGTCGGATGGCTCGACTCAAAAAGTCACCCCTGACCACATCAGCGTCGCATTTGTGCCCTGTATGGTCGCCTGACGGCAAGCGGCTCGCTTTTGTAGTTAACCAAGGCGAGCAGGGCGTACGGGGTCAACGTGGCGCCTACACGGTTAAAGCTGATGGATCCGAACTGTTCAGAATTGGAAATATGATAGAGGGGTTGCCGGGAAGCACAAGACGAGATGCTGCGCCTTCCTGGTCCCCTGATAGCCAGCGGGTTGCGTTCGCACAGATTGACAATCAGGACGCGGTGATCAACACCGTTCAGTTCGACGGCTCGGACCTGCGGAGGATTTGGAGTATAGGGCCTACCGACTACGGTCTTGTGGCTGTTTCGCAGGTCATTTGGACACCCAACGGATCCGAGCTGCTATTTCGCTACGGCAAGCAAGTACTTGCCGTACGAATGGATGATGGCGGCATCCAATACTTACGGGATACTGACGGTGTCCGTCGGTTAATGGTAGACGTGGGGCAAGTAGCGTTGTCACCCGACGGGTCTCGATTAGCGGTGTATCAGGAAATGTATTCTCGCGTAGTGACAATAGACATTGACGGGACGAATCTCCGAATCCTCGCCGTCCAAGATAGCTATGACGAACCGTTCCGCTTAGCCGGGGGTCAGGCCCCATGAGCCGGCGCACGGCGAACCTACCTGTGAAAGACCTTGAAACGACATGCGCATCGTCATGGAAATAGGAGCCGACGACCAGCCGCGCCTCGCCCAATGATCACGGTGCGTTGCCCATTTATCAGCCCCCCACGTCAATACAGAACCCTCCACGTCCATACAGAAATCCCCCGCGTATCCCACCCGAATCCCCCGCGCAGGCGGGGGGCGGAGTGCGGCCGACGCTGTCATTCCGAGCGTAGCGAGGAATCTAAAGAGCTCAACCGATAGTTGATGCAGGAATGGCCATTCCGATGGTGAGCGCCATCGCCGACTAAGTGAGTCGTCTCCCAGCCTGATCAAGGAGACCACATAACCACTCTTCCCGGTCAAACTGTGTCGTACACGGCAGACGCCATGAATCACCGCGCAACGCGCGGTGATTCAAAAAATCCTGGAAAACTGGCGGGCCTCTCCGGCCCGGTGCGAGGGTTAGTAGCGAGGTCCGCCTCGGCCACCACCGCCGCCACCACCACCACCACTATCGCGGCCACCACCACCGCCGCCACCGCCATCGCGGCCACCGCCACCGCCACCGCCGCCGCTACCACCGCCACCATCGCGGCGATCGCGCGCCTCGTTGACTGTGAGCTGGCGCCCCTGGTGCTCCTGGCCGTTCAGCGCAGCAATCGCTGCCTCCGCCTCGGCGCTGTTCGGCATTTCCACAAACCCGAACCCGCGAGAGCGCATTGAGTAGCGGTCAATGACCACCTGCGCGGACGAAACTTCGCCATGCTGACCAAATAGGTCCTGCAAGTCGTTGTCCGCCGCCTGAAAGTTCAGGTTCCCGATGTATATCCTCATATGTCCGGTTCTCCCCGTGTCTGATGCTGCTATCCCGGACTACAGTTGATGCCGATACGTGTCGTTACGGCCGATAGCCTGTTGTCGGAACTTTCCTAAGTATACCCTGTACCCCCCGTACAGCGCTATCTGATGCTCGGGATAGGGCAATTGACAGTAGGTATCAAAAGCACACCCCCAATAGCAATCGTCCAGGCGTCTTTGTGCTATGCCGTTCGCGCTTCCCGCAGGAACGCGAGAATCTCCTCGTTGTACCGCTCCGTCGTCTCAACGTTCGGGAAGTGCCCCGCGCCCGGGATGATGACGAGCTTCGACTGGGGAATCGCGCGATGGATGCGCACCGAGCCACCCGGCGGAGTCAGACGATCCTGGTCCCCGCAGATGACGAGCACAGGGCATCTGATGGTGCCAAGTTGAGGCGCGACCGGATGCTCCGAAAGCTCCGGGCCGGAGATACGCACGCCCTCGGCGAACACCTCAGGAGCGTTGCGCTCTGCCGTCGCCGTAGTGAACTGCCTGATATCTTCGAGATTGGACTCGATGAACGGATCGCCCCAACTTCGATGAGGATCGAAAGGCAGGGCGGCAATGCCATCTTCCCGCACGGTCTTGAGCATCCCGTCCCATCCGCCGAGGTATTCCTGCTTGATCTCCGCCGACGTGTCCTGGATAACGAGAGACAGCGTCTGCTCCGGGTAGTCCAGCGCGAACTGCTGCGAGACCAGCCCACCCAGCGAGTGGCCGTGGATATGCGCTGCGCCGATTCCCAGCGCCTTGAGCAACTCAGACAGGTCCTTCGCGTGTGTCCAGCGGGAGTATGCGCCCTCCGTCACCGGCACGCGCTCGGATTGCCCGTAGCCCCGCATGTCCCACAGCAGCAACTGAAACTCGGCGGAAATCGGCTCGATCTGCTCCTCGTAGCCGCGCCCATGACCGCCCAGCCCGTGCGTCATCACAAACGTCGGCTTTGATGAGTCCCCAAACAACTCATAGAAGAGTTCTACCCCGTTGGCCTTGATATGCGGCATTGTCAGTCCCCCTTATCCGCCCGCGTCTCCGCTTGAAGTCGCGCGGCGTACTATTCCAAATCAAGGCGCAGATTCAGCCTCTGCGCCACGTCCTTCAGATTCTCCACGGAGTCCGCGTATAACGGTATACCGTTGGTCTTACGGTCAGTGATAGTGTCAACCTCAATGTCACCCGGCACAAGCACCGCCTCCACGTCCGGCAGCGGCGGCGTCTCCCGTAGCGCGGTCATGTAGCCGGACATGGCCTGCTTGAACGATGCCGCGTCTGTGAAGGCGTCGATGCGTAGCGCCCCAAAGAAATGAGCGGACTGATAACCGCCCGCCTGCCCGGAACCTGCTAGCGCCAGCCCCGGCCCCATGCCGGACAACACGCCGGACAGGATGTCCACGACCATCGCCAACCCGTACCCCTTATAGGACGAGTGCTCAAGGTCGCTGCCAAGTGGCAGGATTCGCCGCCCGCCCGGTCCCCGCGCCGGGTCGCGGATCGGCTGCAGATCGTCCGTCAGGCCCCACCCCACGGGCGCTAACTTGCCCTGCCGGTTGTACGTGTCAAACTTGCCCGCCGAAACGACGGACGTCGCGGCGTCAAAGATGAACGGCGTGCCGTCCGCGGTCGGCGCGGCGACGGCAATCGGGTTTGATCCCAAACGCGGCTCAGCCCCGCCCGCCGGCAATACGATCGGCCCCGTGTTCGTCATGCTGATGCCGATCATGTCGTGCTCAAGCGCCCGTGTCGCGTACACGCCCGCCGCCCCGAAATGACGGCTATTCGCCACCGTCACCCACCCGGAGCCAACCGTGCGCGCCTTCTCAATGGCCAGGTCTATCGCGCGGACACCGACACTCAACCCCAGCCCGCCATCGGCATCAATCGTCGCCGTGGACGGAGACTCCGCTCGGACGATCCACTGCGGCGTCGCATTAACCAGCCCATTCCCCAGGGGAGTCAGGTAGAAGCGATCCAGCCGCGCCATCCCGTGCGAGCCGATGCCACGCAAGTCCGCCTCGATCAGCGTATTGGCGGCATTGGCGGCATCCTCATCCGGCACGCCGAGCGCAGCGAACGCGGCGATGGCGAACTCCCGCAGGACTTGCTCCGGAACGCGGGTTGTTGTGGCGAGGGCATCAGTTGAACTCACAGCAGCCCCATGTTAACCGCGATGGGCGCTCACAGCGTGAGCGCCCATCGCCTCAATTTTCTTGCTACGCCGGGCGCGCCTCTCGGACGCGGCCTGCCATCTCCTGGTCGATCTCCTTCGGCCACGAGCGCTTATTCGGATCGATCACCTTGACGCTGAACGCGCCGATGCCTTGGATCTCAATCGTGCCCATCTCGCCGTCCTGCAGCGGGCCGATGCCCTGATGGTTCGTGCCAAGAGCGATCACATCGCCCGGCAGCAGGGTCATAACCTTTGTCGCCCACTCAATGAGCTCAGGAATCGTGTGCTCCAGGTCGCTGGTGTTGTAATCGTGACGGGGCTGCCCATCAACCCAGTACTTGACGTCCAACTCATGCGGGTTCTCAATCTCGTCCGCCGTGACGATGCACGGGCCCATGGGCGCGCACGTGTCATACGACTTCTGGATCATTGTCGGCCCACGGCCAATGCCGGCGCGGGGTGAGACGTCCATGAACGCCGTGTACCCGAAGATGGAATCCATCGCCTCTGCCTGTGTGATGTCCTTGCTGCGCTTGCCGATGACCAGCGCCAACTCCGCCTCGTGGTGGCAGATGGTGAATGGCGTATTCGGCAACACGACGGTGTCACCCGGCCCAATGATGGCCTCGGGCGACTTGAGGAACATATCGATGGCGAAAGCGTCCCGATCCTGCCCCTCCTTGTAATTGCCGAAGCAGCAGATGAGCTTGCGCGGCCGGGGCAGAGGAGCGCGCAGCTGCACCGAAGATACGGGCACGCCACCGCCGGAGTCGGCCAGTTCCTCAAGATCATCCCGAACCGATGCAAAGTCCTCAATGAGGTTGATCATCACGTCCTCGACGTGAGTACCCATGTAGTCTTCCACCAGCCCGCCAAGCCCGATGACATTGCCGTCTACGAGCAAGCCGGGCCGATAATCGTTGTACATCACCAATTTCATGCTATTTCCCCCATGTAAGCGGTCGTTACGCCGTTCTTTCCGTTGCATCATAGCGTGTCCATGCCCCCCTGTGCGACGCAAACTAGGGCCTCCCTCCAAGTGTTGTAACGAACCGATTTAAGTCCCCACAACATGCGATGATTCCATGCCGGTATGCACTACATAGACTGTTTCACCCGCTGCGAGGCTTGACCCGCGTCCGCTCAACGCGACATACTCGCACAACATACGGGGGGGCCGCTCGGCCTCGATTAGGAGAAAGCGTCAATGAAATTCTCGGTTCTCCAGGAGAATCTTGCGCGCGGGCTCGCGACGGTCATGCCGGCGGTGGCAACGCGAACGACGATGCCCATCACCACGCACGTCATGCTGCAAACGGATGAATCGCGCCTGCGACTCACCGCCACCAACTTGGAGCTATCCATCTCATGCTGGATCAGCGCCAGCGTTGAGACACAGGGCGCAATCGCAATTCCCGCCCGCCTCTTCTCCGACTATATTTCCTCTCTCCAGCGTGACCGTGTCGACCTTGAGCTCGATCCGGCAACCCGGCAGATGAACATAATCTCCGGCCGGTTCAACACCCATATGAGCGGGCTTGATGCGGATGACTTCCCACCCACGCCCGTCGCGGAAGATGGCATCAACGCGGAGGTCCCGCCGGACGTCATGCGCGCCGGCATCGACCGCGTCGTCATCGCCGCCGCCACGGAGGATTCTCGCCCGGTTCTGACCGGCGTCCACACCTCCATTGAGGGAGACACCATCACGATGGCGGCCGCGGACGGCTTCCGCCTCGCCGTGCAGACCACAAAGCTGCCGCAAGAGGCCGGCGAGAACGTCGATCTCATCATCCCCGCCCGCTCGCTGCGGGAGCTGAATCGGATGCTCTCAGAGCAGGAGATGCCCATCCGAATCACGGTGAATCAGGCCAAGACACAGGTTCAGTTCCACCTGAACAACATCGTGCTCGGCTCGCAACTCATCCAGGGCAACTTCCCGAACTACCGACAGCTCATCCCCGAATCCTCCACCACGAAGACGTCCGTGGAAGTGGCGGATCTCCTTCGCGCGACCAAGACTGCCGCCGTTTTCGCCCGTGAGGGCAACGGCATCGTGCGGATATACATGATGCCCGGCGAGAACGAGATGGCGGGCACGATGCGACTCGAGGCCCGCTCAGACCAGATCGGCGACCATCAGGGCACGATAGATGCCAACATCGGCGGCGAAGAGGCGCACATCGCCTTCAACTACAAGTACCTGGAGGACGTGCTCACAGTCCTGAACTCAACGGCGACGCTCGAAGTCTCGGGCCCCTCCAGCCCCGGCACCATCCGCCCGGCCCAATCCGACGACGGCACAGACTACGTCCACGTAGTAATGCCAATGTTTGTGCAGTGGTAGAATGGCCGTACTAATCTGACATGAACTGAAGGCGGGACATGGCGAACGAAAAAGAAGAGGCCGCATTGCACACCCCCCCAATGTGGTACGACCCATACTGGCGCGAGAAGATTGAGATCGCAAAACAGGAACGCGCTTCTGCCCAGAGAGCTAACGACAGAGCCAAGAAAGAGCGGCAGGACAAGGCCGCAAAGGGCAAAGGTCGGCGGCGAGGCTGAGGTGGCTGATGTTCGTGAAGGGAACAGCCTTGAGCGACGTAGTCCGCTATACGAGGCGCAGAATGCCCCAAGGTATGAGCGACAGGCCCTCATTCAGGACTATGAAACAACATACAATGCACGCCTTGTCGTACTAATTGATCTCCTTTTTCCGGAAAGCATCACATTCTTTGAAGAGACACTCTACGGCGCGAATCCGGACGAGGACCTCCATATGCTCCTCGCCACGCCGGGTGGTGATGGCGAGACCGCAATCCGTTTGGTTCGGCAAGCTCAGTTCCGGTGCCGGAGGCTTACCGTCATCGTGCCGGATCAAGCCAAGAGCGCGGGCACTCTACTTGCCCTGGGCGCAAACGAAATCCTCATGAGCGCAACCAGTGATCTTGGTCCCGTTGACCCCCAACTTCAACTCCGAGACGGTAGGTTCGCTGCCGGCAAGACAATCATCTCTGCCGTCGAGGACGCTGAGGCGCGGATCCAAGCCCACCCGGAGACATTCCCCTTATTTGCCGCGTTACTGGAGGATGTAACGGCCCTTCATGTCCAAGAGGCGCGCGAAGGTATCACTCGGAGCGAAGATCAGGTCAATGAGGCGCTCGCCTCGAACTCTGAGAGAACGCCTGTTGAAGTCGAGGCGCTCGCTGATGCTTTGCGGGAACCACTGATAAACAGACCGCAGAGTCACGGAGCGATTATTTCCGCAGCGGATGCCACTGCGCTTGGCTTACCGGTTCAGTATATCGACCCACACGATCTACAGTGGCAGAGAATTTGGCGCCTTTGGACCAAGTATGTGTCACTCGGGGAACCGGCATACGATGTTCGCGTTTATGAGAGCCGAAACGCATCCCAAATCTTTTATCGGCAGGGAGAGCCGCTTGACTGAATCCATCGTGCTGGACAAGTAATCGGTCCGCCGACCCCCTCGCCAGCGCCTTGCCGTACATCCCTCTCGACGCCTAACGCCCCCCTCACCGCGTCACCGGCCACCTACCACAAAACCTCGCCGCCCTCCGGCTCCAGAAACTCATTGAGCATGCGCGCCAGCGTGATCACCTCATCGCCGTAACCCGGAAACCAGGCATGGATCCACTCCGGCCTCTCATAAAAGGCCATGGAGCGCCCGCCCGGCTGCCGTATGCCGACCCGTGTCACCAGGCCGCTCGCATTGATGAAACTCACGTCCTCCAAAATGCGGCCCTTTGCCTGAAATCCCGCCGACACGGGGCACAGCTCTCGGACCCCTCCGAGGCTCTCGGCCACGCACTGGAGACAGAACGCGTGCGTCTTCTCCAGCGCGCCGGGCGGCAGCGCCGTCAATACAGTGCGCATCGTGGCCCCTGAAAATACCGAGTCATCGACGATGGCGATGGACTCCGCCCCCTCAAGGTTTGCCAGCTGGTCCTCCAACGACGTCGACGAGGTGCTGACGACGGTATACCCACCGTGTCCGTCCTCCTGGCGTGTCACGTTAATGCGATGAATGTGCGGGAACCAGCCGGCCTGTTCATGCAGCTGTTGCGCCACACGCTCCCCGGCCGCGCCAATGCCGAGAGTCAGGTCGTAAGGGCCGCCACTATTGTGCTCGGATGTGACAAGCGCCTCTATCTGCTCATCGACCGTCAGTATACGGACACGTTCAGGATCGCGGTCTTCCATGAGTCCAAAGAGTTCCGTAACGCGGTCGGCAACAATGGAATCCGCCCCAAAAATCTCACTAACGGCCTCAGAAATGTCGTCGTGAATATAGAAGCGGCGAGGTGTCGGCGCGTCATAGGGTCCGGGTGATTCTGTCATGAGGTTGTTGCCCGACGGCGAAAAGGAGACAGCCTCACCGCAGTCGCCGCTAAAGCGCGAACGGCATCCCCTGTAGGCCCTTGAGATAGCGAATCTCACCCAGGTGATAAAAGGTGTGCCCAATGACGAATGTCTGTAATCGACGAGCCAGCGTGCGGTCCGGCCGCTCCTGATCCATCACACGATCGAGATCATCGTCCGTCATACCATCGAACGCCGCCGGGATCGTCGGACCGACCTCCGTCGCGTACTCGCGGAGCAACTCGAGGCCCGGCTTAAAGCCCCCCACCTGGTCCCCCGTGAAGCCGGTGCCTGTGCCTTCCTCCGCCGGCTGCCCGAACTTCTCGTGGAAGCCGCGCGCTACCCATAGTGTTGGCTGCGGCGCCACCGGTATGGCGTCATGCACAGCGTCGTCCAGCGTGCGAGTGATATGCCACGCGATAAACGCAATGGTCGTCGCCCCGGGTATCGGAGCGTAATAGATGTGCTCCTCCGTCAACGGTTCCAACTCGCGCAACAGGCTGCCCTGTATCTCGCGCATCTCTCGGGTCAGCACTTCAACGCCGTTCATTATTCTACTCCCCGGTGACTAACTGAACGTGTTCTTGATCCAGTCCATGAATCCCTTGCCATCGCGCTCCCCATCCTCCCCTGACTCCGGAGCCGCCGGAAGCGTTGAGGCCAATTGCTCAAGCAATGTGCGCTGTTCATCCGAGAGGCGAGCGGGGACATGCACAGAGGCGACGACAAACAGATCGCCGCGGGCCCGCTGATTCTTGGGATCGGCAACGCCGCGCCCCTTAAGACGGAACGACTGACCGGACTGCACCCCGGCCGGTATGGCGAAAGGCTCCTCGCCTTCCAGAGTAGGAATCGTGATCTCAGCCCCCAGCGCCGCCTGCGCGATGTTGACGGGTATGCGATGGAACAAGTGCCGCCCCTCCCGCTCAAACACCGGGCTTGGCGTAACATCCAACTCGATATACAGGTCACCGGGCGGCCCGCCGTTCAGGCCGGCCTCCCCCTCGCCGCCGAGCCGGATCCTGTTGCCGGAATCGACTCCCGGCGGCACGGAGACACGGACGGAAAGCTCCCGCTTGATCCGGCCTGCCCCGCGGCACTCAGTGCAGGGGTTGGTGATGACCTTGCCCTCACCGTGGCAACGGGTACAGGCGCTGATGTTCACATACTGGCCGAAGATGCTCTGCTGGCTGCGACGAACCTCTCCCGATCCTTTGCACATCGGGCACGCCTCCGGCTGCGTTCCGGGCTCGGCGCCCGCGCCCTTGCACGTCTGGCACAGTTCCGCGCGCGTGACACGCACGTCCTTGTCCGTGCCCCGCACCGCGTCCTCAAAGGGAAGCCGCATCCGCATGGCGAGATCATCGCCCCGCTGCGGCCCGCCGCGATGCCCCTGCCGACCTCGCGCCCCGCCAAAGAACGCGTCAAAGATGTCACCGAAACCGCCGAATCCGGAGAACGCGTCACCGTTGGCGAAGCCATCCCCGCCGTTCAGCCCCGCATGGCCGAAGCGATCATAGGCTGAGCGTTTGCTCTCGTCGCGCAGAACCTCGTACGCCTCATTGATCTCCTTGAACTTCTGCTCGGCGTCCGAGGAGCGATTGCGATCGGGGTGATGCTCAAACGCAAGACGACGAAACGCCCGCTTCACGTCCTCCGGAGAGGCGTCGCGAGACAGCCCAAGAACGTCGTAATAGTCTTTCTTATTGGTTGTCATGGCAGCAAGGTCACTTTTGCGCGCTTCGTATGCGGTCGGTTTTCGCTATGCGCCCATGCGCTCAGCGACGCGGTAGCAACACTTCCAGTGTATACCACGCCGCCACGATGGATGCCGGCTCTCAGGCTAAGTTCCGTCACGAGGAGTGCCTACCTGTAGAAGACTTGGATGCTCTCTACGTTCACCGTATTGATAAGGACGATGCCACCGCCTGGTTGCAATGCCAAATCCAGGCTTTGGCCCGGAAACTCAGAAGGCTGCCAAACTGCCTTGGAGATGCTAAAATCCTTCTCCGCAACATCGTCGGCGACAACTGGGTAAGACTCGAGATCGCCAATGTAAGTGTCGCCGCTCTTCAGCCGCACTATCACCTGTGGACGACCTTCCCTATACCCCGCCGTCGCCTCATGGAACACGTCGTACCAAACGGGACGCTCCGGATTCGCAGGATGCGGTTTGGGGAAAGGCCGCGCTTTGTTGGACAGCCAACTGGCACATGCAGAAACCCCCTCCGCTGCGCGAAGGGGCACCCTGTATTCACCCAGTAGCTCGGCCATCACCACGACATAAATGATGTAGAGCAAAAGGGACGAAAGCGCCTCTATCCCATAGTCTGCAACGTACGGTTGAATGCCTTCTTCCGTAAGTATTGAATAGTGCAACTCAATTAGCCCGAGCCACCCAAGCAAAGTGGCCGCTCCGAGGAACAACACCAGTCCAACGACGTGGATGTAGACCGAATACTCCAACATCCCGGATAAGTGCCAGAGAGTGCTGCGACGCGAGGGATCAGCGCTTCGGGCTAGCGCCGTCCTGTACGAGAGAAACCCGGGAAGAACCAATACGAGAACAAGGGCAACGTCAGAAATTGATGCGGGCATGACTTAGCGCGACGCCATTAGCTCCGTTCCAACGATGCATTCTCGTCAGATTGCTGCGGAGCGTTTGAATCTCCGTTCTGAGTGCCCTGTTTGCCATTTTCCCGACCCAACGCGACAAGCTGTTCAAATACGGCATTGGGTGCCAATGGCTCTTGAGATGGAGGCACCTTGTCGATCGACTTTGTGATCCACTCCGGCGCGTAGTTAGCCCGCCCTGAGTCTCTGTCACTATCACTGTCGCCGTTCTTTGCCATATCATCCTCCACCACTCAATTCTACTCGGCGCCGACACAGTAGCGCTCGCCTGACTGCCCGCTGGCGAACATGTAAGCTAATACAATCCTGGACTATGCCCGTGGCTGCGTCAAGAGGCCCCATCATTCCTACACCGCGAACAACAATCGGTACGCGGCATGCCCCGCCGCCCGTCTGTCGCCGTAGCTAATCAGACTCCGGTGTCAGTTCCCGCTTCCCGCGGAAAATCCCGTACCCGATGATGAACAGCCACACGCCGCCCAGGAACAGTAGCCAATCGCTGACTGTCGTCAGAACCCCGAAATCCACATCGTGCAGATGCTGGATCAGCGCCAGGTTGATGACCTCCGCAACGCCCTTTGCGGCGAAGGCGTAGCCCGCAATCATGTATATGTTGAACTGGTGGAACCTGACCGCGACCGCGAGTCCGACAAGAAAGCTGCCAACTGCGCCGAGGGCGATAAACCCGAAATGGACTCCAACCATCGCCAAAAGCACCGCCAGTCCCAGGTCCTCCCGCGCCATTGCATCCATGTCTGGTCCCAGGCCGTGCTTTGTGATATGCACCGCCATGTGCCGCATCCCTATCTCGATGATGTAGATGCCCCAGGCGAACAACGTAATTCCCACGCCAAACCTCAGCGCAAAGTCCGCAAGGCCGTTCTCACGCGGCAGCCGCAGCAACGCGGCCAACCCAAACGCCATCAGCACAAAGGAGAGCATGATGAGCATCCCAGTCACGTGCGTCAGACTGTCACTCAGCGCAAACGACTCCAATGTCGCCGCAAAGTTGGACTGATCCACCGAATCTATAATCAGTCCGCCGGGAGAAAACATAGATGCAATGAACGTCAGCACAGCGCCCGCCATCAGTGATAAGCCCGCGACTTGGCTGGTCGATAGAGAATTCATACCCGGCCTCCTCCGTGTGCTCGCAACGGTGTAACTAGCTTGAGTGTATCATTCCAAGCTACAAACTATTGCGCCACTGGTCGAAGGCGGCGATGTCGTCCGGCGTAGTATGGCGAATCAGCGACATCATCCGATTCATCGCCGTCACCAACTCCTGCGCGTAGTCATCACCGGAATCCCCGTTCGTCAGGGGCGGTCGTTCAAGCCCTGCACGCAGCGAGTTCACACGCAACTGAGCCGCTTTGAGTGCGCTGAGCTGCGGCGAATCCTCGCCCTCGCGTTCCTGCTCCGGTGTGCTCATGCTTACGCCGTCATTCCGTGCTAATCCTTCTCCAACTGCGTGAGATCGATCCGCGCCCCCTCGCCAACGAATGGATTATGGAGCTTCTCATCTATGATGGTGGATACTTCCATGTGCCCCGGAAGCACCCGCGTCTCCGGCGACAGCGTGTACAACCGCGACTCGATCGACTTCACGATCTCCGGAAACGACCCGCCGGGGAAATCCGTCCTCCCGATGGAGCCCTGGAACAACGTGTCACCCGTCAACACGGAGTCCTCATAGACGAAGCAGCTGCTACCCGGAGTATGCCCCGGCGTGTGCAGCACGCGGATCACCGTCGCCCCCAGCGCCAACTCCTGCTCATGCTCCAAATAGGCGTCCGCCATCGGCGAGGGAAAATCCGGCTTGCCCAGCCACCCGTCCCCCTTGGCCAGCGCCTCCAGCATCGCCTCGTCCGGCTCGCCGATCATCAGGTCCGCGTCCGTCTCCTGCATCGCCATCCCGTTATCGAAAGTGTGGTCGGAGTGCCCGTGCGTATTCAGCACATAGCGAGGCCGCAGCCCCCGAGAACGCGCCCACTCCAACACCGGCGAGGCCCCCTTCCCCGGATCAACAATCGCCGCCTCCTTAGAAACCTCATCAAATACCACATAAGTGTTATTCCCCATCGGCCCCACAACAAACCTCTGTATCGGCATAAGCTCACTCCCCAATCTTGATAGTGGAATTGTATCGCGAGAAACGAGAGCACTGCACCACCACTGCCCACCATTCCAAGGGCCACTCCGTCATTCTGGCCGAACGGCCAGAATCTGCGGTGCATTCCGAAACCAAACCGCACCCTCAGCCAACAATGAAAGGAATGATCGGTTATGCTGGTACTCTATAGAACTAACGCTCGATTGCGCATATCGCCGAAGGGATGGCAGGCAGTGACAACCAATCCACGCGAACAAGCCCTGGCGGCCCAACAGTCGCTATCTGTTAAGCGCAGTGAGCCAAAGATCAATCCAGACAATGTGTGGGGAGACGACCTGCTAGCCCGCGAGCAAATTGCGGAACGTCTGACGAATCTTGTTGCTGTCCAAGAACCGCCGCTCACAGTCAGCCTGCATGGCGAGTGGGGGACCGGTAAGACGTTCATGTTGCAGCGATGGCAGAAAGACCTCGAAAAGAAAGGGTATCGAGCTATCTATTTCAATGCCTGGGAAGATGACTTCTGCGACGACCCGCTTCTGGCGATAATTGGTCAGTTGTCAGACCACTTCCAAGACGGTCGCCTAAAGAAATTCGCTCAATCTGTCGCGGATGCGGCCGTTCCGCTTATTGCCCAAAATGCAGGCAATCTACTCAAGATGTTTGGGCTACCAGTTGACCTCAAGATGGCAGGCCGGAGTGACAGGGCACCCATGAGTGCTTATCACGAACAGAGGGTAACGAAAGACAGGGTTAAATCAAACTTGTCCAAGCTGGCTAGCTCAGTCGCTGACGAAACTGAACATCCGCTAGTGTTTATCGTTGATGAACTGGATCGTTGCCGCCCCACATTCGCGATTGAATTGCTTGAAAGAATCAAGCACATTTTCGATGTTCCACACCTCGTATTCGTCTTTGGGATCAACCGAGATGAACTGTGCAAGTCTCTGTCCTCATTGTATGGCGACATAAGGACGGATGTGTACCTAAGGCGCTTCTTTGATTTTGAATTCAATTTGCCAGAGATGGACTCTTCAAGTTTCGCGCAACACCTGATCAATTCTCTCGGATTGCAGCCTGTGTTCGAGGCCCTCAGTAAAGCCGCTAATGATAGTGGACCCAATAGAGACTATGACAACTTCCAGAATGTCATTCCGCGACTGTGGAACGGCCTAGGACTTTCTCTGAGGGACATTGATTACGGCATCCGTCTTCTTGCGCTCCTGACAAGGAACATTCCTATAGGGGCATATTCGCAGCCATTCCTGCTTGCTTTGCTCATCGCCATGAAGTTCAAACACCCGCGCTACTACCAGTCTCTGGTGACAGGGAGATTCAAGACGAAGGAGATAGTGGACTATGTGGCCAACGAAGTTGACCAGCGACCCGTCCACGAGCGACTAGGGGCCAACCTAGATCGCATTGAAGGGTTCCTCCATTGTGCGGAACATGCTAGCTCAAATTCCAACGAGGCCGTCCAAGATGTCCTCACTGAACTACAAAGTCTAGTGGAAGGCAGGGTGGCAAAGCCCCTCAAATTCGTGTCGACTCGGGCACAAACAGCCGACGAGAAACAATATTCGCGAATAAGACAAGCCACTGTTGACGGCCTTCAATTGAACATTGACCAGAGAGCCCTTGGCTACTTGGCTACGCTCATTGACACGTACCAAGGTCAATTGAGACTGTAGCATTCCTTCAGCTTGGCAAAGCGTTGGTGGTGGCTCGTATATTGCCCCCCCAAATCACCCCCCCACCCCCAAAACCTCCACCACGTGCGGCATCACCTCCGCATCCGGCCGTGACTCATAAACATACTCCGCCACCCCATCCAGCGCCCGGCGGCAGCCCGCCCCCATCCGAATCCCCCGCGCCTACCCTGTAATTCCGAGCGCAGCGAGGAATCCAAAAGCGCCTCCCCACCAAAACCACCTGTAAGGGCGACTCGCGAGTCGCCCGCCCTCCGCCCCCCGCCCTCCGTCATTCCCGTGAAATCGGGAACCCAGACCTCACTGCGCCAACCGACGTTTGTGAAGCCATCCCGGCTGTATCGTCATTCCGGCGAAGGCCGGAATCCATCCCGTGGCCCCCGAGGGCCACCGCGCTCACCTCCCCACCCTCTGATGTGACTCCCCATACCTCCACCGCGAAACCTGTTAATAGCGTAAACTTATGCCGAACGGTGACCATCATGAGCGATATTGGCATACTCGGTGCCACTCTCATCTGGCTGGGCTGGACAGCACTTCGCCTTATGGTTTTAACGGCGACTCTATTCATACCGATGAGCATCGTTTGGGCCCCGATTGCCGGTCTTATAACCGCGAAGCAAGCACGCCGCCGAGGATTAACCAACACGCGGTACTACGGTATGGTCGGAGCACTCTATGCGACACTCCTCCTGCTTCCATGGATTCACCTAACACTCCGATTGTCAGGAAGGACAGTGCCCCTGTGGCTCATCCGGGCAGTGTATGTTGCCCTGTACATATTCTGGGCGTTCTACCTGCTGGTCTCATACTATGTCCATTTGGGAGACCCACCAATTATTCCAATGATTATTGGTGTCTCCGCCCTCTTGGTATCGGCCTGGATGCTAATTCGTAATACTGCTGACAGCGATCGGCAACAGAGTGCACAGCATACCGAGAATGATTATCGGCTTACACAACGTAACTTGGTCTACCTGACACCATTCGCATTTCTGATCTTGCAATCACTAGCATTTGTGGTGCCCCCTTTTATGTAGCTCTACTGGTCGAGTGATGAGCCTGTCGGCTCTCCGAAAACAGAGCGCCGGAGGGCCCGCGCGATGGGGCGAGACCTCCCTGCTTAGCTAAGGTTCGAAAGCATCACCCCACCCCAAAAACCTCCACCACATGCGGCATCACCTCCGCATCCGGCCGGGACTCATAGACGTACTCCGCCACGCCATCCAGCGTCCGGCGGCATTGCGCCTCCCCCGTGCTGATGCATGACACGCCCAACAAAGCCATGCGCGGCGAATCGTGCTCGCCGACCTCGGTGATGGAAACGTTATAGCGTCGCTTGACCCGCTCGATGACGCTCTTGACCACCTGCCGCTTGTCCTTCAAAGACATGGCCTCATGCAGGCGCAACTCAAGAACCGTGTAACCGACGACGATGGCCATGGGCCACCCCCCGCAAATCCCCTCTCCCTAGGGAGAGGGTTAGAGCCTGCCCCGTACTTGATACGGGGGTGAGGGCCACCCCCTAGACGTCCAGGTTCTGGACCTCCAGCGCGTGGGCGCGGATGAACGTCGCTCGAGGCCGAACCTCCTCGCCCATCAGCATCTCGAACAGGTCGGATGCCTGCTGCGCGTCCTCAATCTCAACCTTGAACAGCGTCCGGGACTCCGGATCAAGCGTCGTCTCCCACAACTGCGTGGGATTCATCTCGCCCAAGCCCTTGTACCGCTGGATGCCCACGCCGCGCGTGGACACATCTTCCACGATCTCCGCCAGGTCGATCATCGAGTTCAAACGCCCAACGGCGCGCTCACGCTTGTACACCGTGCCCACCTTTGGCAAGTGATCGCTCAGCGCCGTCGCCAGCTCCGTCATCCGCTGCGCCGCGTCCAGGTCGAAGAATTCATGGTCGAGCCGAAGCGTCCGGCCGCTCTCCGTGTCCTGGATCAGGATGTAGGTGCCGTTCTTGGCAGGAAACGGCGCGATGTCGCCCATCCCGTCGTCTGCCTCATCCACGCCCTCAACGGGCTGCTCCGGCGTCTCCGCCATGAGATCGAGCAATGATGGCTGCTGCATGTCAGGGATCGCGGGCGCCGATGGCGGGGGCGGTGGCGCGATGAGGGTGTCGTCGTACTGGAACTCCAGGATACGCACGTTGCCCAACTCCCCAAACGCCCGCATCAACTCTTGAAGCGCCTCCTCTGAGGACAGATCCCTCTCGCCGGTGCGCGCCGCCAGCGCCGTCGCGGCAAGCAAAGGCCAGGCATAGCCGGAACTCTGCAGGTCCGTCATCGCCCGAACCAGCCGTTGCGCGGACGGCAGCACATCCCGCACCTGCTCCTCCGTGTAGAGAATCTCCGAGTCCGACTCGGAGTTCACACGGATCGTCATATCCTTCAGCGCCTGGTTGGTCAGCGTGTCGTTCTTCTCCTGGTCGGAATAGAGCCAGTGAATGTTGTTGCGGCCAATCTGCACACGGTACAACGGCGGCTGCGCGATATAGATGTTTCCGTCGCGCAGCAGTGGCTGGAAGTGGCGATAGAACAGCGTGAGCAGCAGCGTCCGGATGTGTGCTCCGTCCACGTCTGCGTCCGTCATGATGATGACCTTCTTATAGCGCAGCTTGGACAGGTCCAGCCCGTCGTTCTCATCCGCCACGTCATCCCCGTCCGCCGCGCCGTTCGCGTACCCGCTGATTCCGCCAAAGCCCACGCCCAGCGCCGATGCGATGGCCTTGATCTCCTCGTGCCCGTACACCTTGTCGAGCCGCGCCTTCTGCACGTTCAGGATCTTGCCCCGGAGCGGCAGGATGGCCTGGAACCGCCGATCGCGCCCGCCCTTGGCGGAGCCGCCGGCCGAGTCGCCCTCAACGAGGAAGATTTCACAGTTGTCCGGATTCTTGTCGGAGCAGTCGGCCAGCTTGCCGGGCAGGGTGGTGGATTCCAGCACGCCCTTGCGCTGCACGCTCTCCTTCGCCTTGCGCGCAGCCTCCCGCGCGACGGCCGTATTCCTGCACTTATCCAGGATGCGCCGCGCGTCCTGCGGGTGCTCCTCCAGGTACGTGGACAGACCCTCGGCCAGCGAGCTCTCGACGTGGTTCTTCACCTCCGCGTTGCCCAGCTTGCCCTTCGTCTGACCCTCGAACTGCGGCTCTGCCAGCTTGACGCTGATCACCGCCGAAATGCCCTCACGCACGTCCTCGCCCTGCAGGTTGGAGTCAGAGTCCTTGAGAATCTTGAACTTGCGCGCGTAGTCGTTCATCGCCCGGGTCAACGCCGTGCGGAACCCCGTCAGATGCGTCCCGCCGTCCACCGTGTGGATGCAGTTCGCAAAGCCAAAAACATTCTCCTGGAAACCGTCGTTGTACTGGAGCGCCACCTCGACGCGTGTCCCCTCAACATCCTTCTCCACGTAGATTGGATTCGCATGCAGGGGCTGGCGCGACGTGTTGAGATGCCGCACGAGGGACTGGATGCCGCCCTCGAAATAGAACGTGGTCTCCTTCTCCGTCCGCTCATCGACGAACCGGATCTCCAGCCCGGGATTCAGATACGCCATCTCGCGGAATCGCGCCGATAGCGTGCTGTACTCAAAAGACGTGTCATGCGTGAAGATATTCGGGTCCGGCTTGAACCACACAGTTGTGCCGGTGGTGTCCGTCGGGCCGACTGCCTCGATCGCATTGAGGGCGTCGCCGCGAGAATACTCCTGCACATGAAGCCGCCCGTCGCGGCGAATCTCCGCGCGCAGGGTCTCGGAAAGCGCGTTCACGACGGACGCGCCGACGCCGTGCAGGCCGCCCGACACCTTGTAACCCCCGCCGCCGAACTTGCCGCCCGCGTGCAGCGTTGTCATCACCGTTTCGAGGCCGGTCAGGCCCGTCTGCGGATGCTTGTCGATCGGCACCCCGCGCCCGTCATCCTCGATGCGCGCCGAGCCGTCTGCAAGAATAGTGACGATGATGCGCGAGCAGTGGCCGGCCATCGCCTCATCGACCGCGTTATCGACGATCTCATATATCAGGTGGTGCAGGCCCCGCTCATCAGTGGAGCCGATGTACATGCCGGGGCGGCGACGAACGGCCTCTAGACCCTCCAGGACCTCGATGTCGCGCGACGTATAATCCGCCGACGTCGTGGTCACTCCTTCACTTTGAACTGTTCGATCTACCATCAATTTCACCCCTTCACAGAGTGGCAACCTGACGCGCCGCAGGCTAACCCGAATTCACTATATGTACGCCACCTATATGCGCCTCGAAAAGCGCCCTGGGTGCCGTCTGCTCTCCCCGCTGCCTGAGCGTCCGATTCAAGCATCCAACAACGACTGCTCAAATACGACCGCATATCTATACATATTCTACCAGAAATTCGAACCCCATTCAAAAAACAAAGGCCCTCCAACCCCTCATTCCGGCGAAAGCCGGAACCCATCGGGATTCCCGCCCGCCCACCCGTCATTCCCGCGAACGCGGGAATCCAGACCTCGGACTGCAACCAACCCCCGTACCGCGCCCCCACCCGAATCCCCCGCGCCCCCACCCGAATCCCCCGCGAAGGCTGGGGCCCACGCCGCCCCCAAGACGACCAAGCGCCCCGCTCCCCCCACCCGTCATTCCCGCCCCCCCACCCGTCATTCCCGCGAACGCGGGAATCCAGACCTCGGACTGCATCCAACCCCCGTACCGCCACACGCCCCCGAATCCCCCGCGAAGGCGGGGGCACACGCCGCCCCCCACAGAGCCCCCCAAAGGCCCACCTGCTTGGCGTTTACGCCCGGTCAAACTCCTGCCGGCTGATGCCCAAGTCCGGCGGATCCCCTGGACGGTTCCTGTGGCCAGATCCCGATTGGCGTGTCGTGGAACGGTGGTTTGACTGTTGTTGTCCGGATTTACCCAGATCTCGTGCGAACCACCCCTGTTATCCTCGCCACACTTGTCATTCCGAGCGCAGCGAGGAATCTAGAGACTCAGATCCAGAACCGACTGCAGGGGCTACCGTCTCGGGCAAAGGCTTGCCCCGATCCTTGTACGAGAGAATGAACTGCTCAGCGACCGTGCCCAGTTCGGCCAGCGTCTCTTTCGCGGTCTCCGCCCATGCCCGGCATCCGGGAAGGTTCGGTATCTCGGCCATGTACAGCCCACCCTGTTCCTGAGAGGGCGCGTGAAGGACGTAATCCAACTGGTACAGCTCCATATCATCCTCCCCCATGCGCCATTCTACGCCCACTACCCCACACCCCACCCGCGCCCCACCCGCAGAAGCCCGCCACGCGCCCCCCGTCAGACCCCACGCCGCCTCACCCGTATGCCCCGCCACACCCCCGTATGCCCCGCCACACCCCCGAATCCCCCGCCCACCCCCCGAATCCCCCGCGAAGGCGGGGGCCCACGCCGCCCACAGGGCGGTTAATCCGTTGTACCTTTCTGTCTAGTTGGCTCTTCATAGCCATATACCATTGGGTGTCCAGTGACCATAGCTGTTGCGAAGTTATGGGTTCGTACGCCGCCCACTAGTTTCCTAAAACGCTTTTCGCAGGGGGGGCACCATTTGGGTGCCTCATCCTTGTGGGTCTCAAAAGCAGAAACCGAATTAAGCTCAACCAAAGGGCGAACCCCGCTTACGTGTCCTAGCCGATTGCCACATAGTGCCTTAATCGGTGATTCAGGGGCGCGAATGACATTGCGTTCACGAGCGACATGCACGGTTGCATCATTCCCGTTCTTGTTCGTCACTAAATGAAGGGAGAGCAGGTGACTGGTCGAGTCATCCCCAATGAGTCGCATTCCGAACAGGGTACCCTTCTCCATGAACTCTTCCCGTGACTCTTCAAAGCACTTTGGGCAGAGGGGCGCATCCGATATATGCGTGAAGAAAAGGGCCCCGCAATAGATGCAGTTCCTCATGTACCTAGGATTTGGAAAGACCACGCAATTGACTCCTTATTGCCCCTCGCCCCCTCACCCCCGCGCCATATACCCCCGCTTCCCGTTCTCCCGTCGAAGTCCGGACAACGTATAGATATTCGACTTCAGCATGTTGCACGGCCCGCACAGCAGCACGCGATTCGTGATGTGATTGATCCCGCCGTCCGCGCGGGGCGTGTTGTGATCCAGCTGCAGGTAGCGTGGATCGTCAAAGGCACGGTCGCACCCCTGGCAGCGTTGACCATATTGCCTGATTAGGTGCTCAAACATTTCCTGACGCGACATCTTTGGCCCGGCAGGCTCCTTGTATCGTTCCGTCACTTGTAGGAACGGCACCGCCTCCTCCGCCTCGTCCGTCCGCTCCGGCGGTGCCGTCACGTAGTGAACCTGTCCAAAGGTTAGTAGACGATCGGTTTTACCGTCCGGCCCTGCAAGCCCTTCCTTTTCTAGTCGGCCGATCACCGTCTCGTGCGCCTTGTCCCATATGTCCATACCAACCCACTGCCGACCGAGTCGCTCCGCGGCCACAGGCGTCGTCGCGCACCCCGCGAACGGATCAAGCACGATGTCACCCTCATTGCTACTCGCGCTGATGATGCGTTCATACAGGGCAAGCGGCTTCTGCGTGGGGTAGCCAAGGCGTTCCTTTGCCTGAGAGTTTATTGGGGGAATATCGAGCCACATAGAATGCACAGGCCTGCCTCGTTGAGTGTCGGCCCAGTATACTTTCTTGGCTGGCCACCCATTCCTCTTTGCGGGCCAATAGATAAGCCCCTGCGCGTCCATTTCGTCGAGCTTCTCCGGCACATTACTCCAGTGCCGCCCCATATTTGTTGGATTGAAGCCTTTCCACTCTCTGCCAGATGGCCCCGATGAAACCCCGGCCCCGGTAAGGTCTGCGGCTCGGTAACGACCGCGGTCATCTTCGTATATGTAATGTGTACGGACATAATTCTCGTCAGAGTCCTGATACATCGGATTCCAGATATACGAGTTTCTTTTCGTGTAGAAGAGCAGGAAGTCGTAAGTGTTGGCCCATCGCTTTGCCGACGGATGGGCTGACGTGCGCTGCCAAACAATCTCGCTGCGAAAGTTTGGTTTGCCGAAGATGGCATCCATAAGAGCCTTGAGATAGTGACTCGCCGTCGGGTCACAGTGGAGATAGAGACTGCCGTCGTTGCGCAGCACGCGACGCATCTCGATGAGCCGGACGGCCATGAAACACAGGAACGCGCCCATATCATCCCCGTAGCTCTCGCGAGAGCCGTTGATGACATTCATCACCTTGGGCCAATCATCGGTGATCTGATCGACCCAATCGCCCTCGACGTCATCGTCCCAGCTCCAGCGGTCCTGGAACTTGGCCCCGGAGGCGAGGCTGTCCGGCGTCGCGTGAAAGTCGCGCCCCTTATTGAACGGCGGATCCGTCGCAATCAGATGCACCGACTCGCTATTCAACCCCCGCAAAAACGGCAGGTTATCGCCATGAAACAACGTTCGATTCAGAAAGTTTGGCTCACCCATTTTGGTACCACCTTTGCTGCGGGAACCACGATCTGAGAATAGCACAGAAGTACGGCAGAGCGTCACGCGGCACCTCTGTCATTCCGAGCACAGCGAGGAATCTAAAGAACGTGCCTACCTACCCGAGGCCGGAACGCGGCGAACCAACCCCCTAAGGAGTCAAAGTCGGATCGCGAATATGAGCCGCCCCGCAGCTACGCCCCGCCCGCAGACTCCTCCGTAGCGCCGTCCGCGGCCGCCTCTCCGGCCTCTTCCGCCTCCGCGTCTTCGGCCGCCTCCGCTGCGGTCACACGGGAGTGTGTCGCCCGAACGATGATCGTCTCGGAGTCCGTCAGAATCTGCACCCCGTCCGGCGCAACGATGTCCGAAACGTGAAGAGACACCTCCAACTCCTCCAGCGTGGACACATCCACCTCAACCATGGAGGGAATGTTCCCTGGCAGACACTCGATGGTGACCTCGTGTGTCAGGTGCGTAATAACCGCGCCGGGCAGGCGCGCCGCCGGAGAATCGCCAATCAGGTGTACCGGCACCGTCGTCTGGATGAGCCGGGTCATTTCCACGATATAGAAATCCGCATGCAGGATCGCCCGCGTCACGGGGTGGCGCTGCAAGCCTCGCAGCAGCGTCTGATGAGTCGCGCCGCCGATGGTCAACTCAACCAGAGACCCGCGCCCCCCGTCAGTAACCAGCCTGTCCAGCGTGCGAGTCTGCGCCTGAAAACTGATCGACTCCGCTCCCCGTCCGTAGAGGTTGGCCGGCGTGATTCCCTCGCGCCGCAGCGCCTTAACGTGCCGCCCAAACGCCTCCCGAGGCTCGCCCTCGAGCGTGAGTGTTGTTTCGTCCCTGCTAGTCATGTGTGTTCAGCCTTGTTACGCAAAAGCCCACTTTTGCCACCCTTTTTGCGGATTTAAGCGTCTCGTTCGTTACTCTTGTCACAATATCGTAGCTATCTGGCCAGCTTGCGGTCAAGTATAACGCCTTATTCAACGGACGCCGCGACTCAAGCCGCCGCCCCCAACTCCCGCGGCCGGTACTGCAACGCCTCGCTCAAGTGCCGCGCGGTGATGCTCGGCTCCTCCGCCAGGTCCGCAATCGTTCGCGCCAGCTTGAGAATCCGATGAAAACCCCGCGCGCTCAGGTGCAATTGCTGCATCGCCGCCCGCAGCAACCCGTGCGATGCGTCATCGAGCCCGCAAAACTCACGCACCTCAACCGGCCCCATATCCGCGTTGGTAAGCACGCCCGAAGTGCCGCTGAATCGCGCCCCCTGCCGGATCCGCGCTTCCTGTACTCGTGCCCTGACCACCCCTGATGTCTCTCCAATGCGTTCATCCGTCAGCTTCTCGTACTCGACACGCGGCACGTCCACGAAAATGTCGATGCGATCCAGCAGAGGCCCGCTGATACGACGCTGGTAGCGGTCGATCGTCGATGGACTGCATGAACACGCCTTCACAACGTCGCCATAGAAACCGCACGGGCAGGGATTCATCGCGCCGACAAGCATGAAATTCGCCGGGAACGTGATCGACCCCTGCGCGCGGCTGATCGTCACGGCCCTGTCCTCAAGCGGCTGCCGTAACACCTCCAGGATGTGATGGCCGAACTCCGGCATCTCATCCAGGAAAAGAACGCCCCGATGCGAAAGCGTGATCTCTCCCGGCCGTGGCCAATGTCCACCACCAACCAGCCCTGCATTGGACACCGTGTAGTGCGGAGCCCGAAACGGACGCGCGGAGATGAGAGGCCGCTCCGGCGGTAACAGCCCCGCCACGCTATAGATCTTCGTGACGTCCAGCGATTCCTCTCGCGACATCATCGGCAGGATGGAGGGAAGGCTTCGCGCCAGCAGCGTCTTGCCGCTGCCCGGTGGCCCCATCATCACCAGGTTGTGCCCGCCCGCCGCCGCGACTTCCATCGCCCGTTTCACATTTTCCTGCCCGCGAACGAGTGACATATCAAAGCCCTGGACCGGCGCGTCGCCCGGGTCGGATGGCGGCTCCGTTTGGTAGAAGGGCCGAAAAACCTGCTCCCCGCTGATGTGTTCCACAAGCTCGCGCAGGTTGCCGGCTGGCAGCACCTCGATACCGTCAACCAGCGCCGCCTCAGGCGCGTCAACCGCCGGCACGATGATCTGCGACAGCCCACCCTCACGCGCAAGGGCCGTCATTGGAAGAACACCTTGCGTATGACGCACCTGACCTTCGAGTGAGAGCTCGCCAAGAAAGGCGACTTCATCCAGCGAGAACTGAGATCCCGCCTGTCCGGAGCTGATCAATATGCCGGCAGCGATGGGCAGGTCGTAGGACGTGCCATTCTTCTTCAGATCCGCAGGCGCAAGGGAAACAGTGATGCGGCGCTGCGGAAACTCAAAACCGGAATTGCGGATGGCGGCCCGGACGCGTTCCCGCGCCTCCTGTACCGCCGTATCAGGCAACCCCACGATGGTAAAGGCAGGTAGGCCGGGCGCAATGTCCACCTCCACCTCCACGATGGAGCCCTCCAACCCGACAACGGCGCAACTGCGTGTGCGTGCTAGCGTCATATCGATTCCTCCCCTCATGCGCGCTAGCCTCAGCAAGGCAGAGAACGCGCGTTCGGTATGACCCTAACATGCCCGGGCAAAGGTTGCAACATGTGTTCGGAACAGTGACCATGAGGCGCGCATCACGGCTCGGTCGGCCTCGCGGGCGGGCTGGTGCGGAACAATAACGTGCAAGGCACGGCATGGTGCGCTAGTCTAACCACGCAGTGACCGACACGCTGAACGATTCGGAAACAGCGGAGGCAAGATCGTGGAAATACTGGGCTATGATTACGTGCATTGGCTCGTTGTCGCGTCCTTGATGCTGCTGACAGGAGCCCCCGTCATCGGCGTCGCAGCCGGATACGTCATGAGCAAACGCAGACGTAGTAACGCTGACGAAGCGGTGACCGATGGCACTAACTGAAGTGACAGCAACACCCCAAAGATCGACGGGCAAGTGGAAGGAATGACTGATGACGCGCATCCTGTTGGCCGTTGATGGGTCTGACCAGGACGTTTCCTCCGCGGAGTGGCTTGGACGGGTCTTTGGTGAAGTAGCGAGCACCGTGGAGATAACCGTGCTCACGGTCGCTCATTTGCGGATGCCGGGCCCATCATCTTTCCGGCTCGGATTCGTGCCGCGGCTCCCGTCACAGGAGGACCTGGAAGGCATAGAGACATCAGTCCGCACTGAGGCGGACGAGATTGTCAACGCTACCAAGGCAGATCTGGAAGAATACGGCTTCGCAGTCACGACGATGGTGGAATGGGGCCCGACGCCTGATGTGATCCTCGAGGCGGCGGACGCCATCGAATGCGACCTCATTGCCATGGGTCGGTACGGGGCCGGCAAGATCAGCGACATGATCGTCGGGAGCGTGTCGGATCGCGTGATGCGGCGCGCGCGCGTACCCGTCCTCATCTTGCGAGCCCCAATCGAGTAGCCCTAAAAGAAGGGTTCCGCACCATGCCAAATGGCGGATCCGATTGTTGCGGCACATGCTGGTTCAACCGCTCCCTTGAGGGAGAGCGGGGCAGTTCCAACTTCAACCACGAAATACCCAGCCGCTGTGAGATTCGTGATCTCGATATCCCTGACCCGTTCTACACCTACTGCGCCAACCATCCCTACCATCGTCCAGGCCGCGACCCCATACCAATAGGGCCCGTTTACGCTCATCGCAGCACCGGCCCATTGGGAGAAGGCACGCGTGAAGAGTGGCAACTCTCCCCGGATTCAGAGGAGATTCGCCAGCATCTTCTCGACCTCGTGCGCACGCCGGAGGAAATCGCCGATGAAGGCTACCATTTCTACACGCGCCCCGCGCATATTGCGGCACTCTGGCAGCTCCTTGAGTGGGGTGATGAGCGACTCGCCCCAGCCCTTGAGGAACTCTCGGGTAGGCCCGAGATGGAAAATGCGAGAAGCGACCTCCAAGAGACGATAAGCCTGGTTCGGGAACGGCTTGGTCTCTGAGGCGGGAACAGGCAACTAGGAGGTCGCGGTAGCGGCCGGCTCCTCGAATCGCTCCACGACCTCAAACTCCAGCGCGTAGACCTCTACCTCATCGATGGGACGGTCGAATTTGCGGCCCTCGCTGAACTGCTCGATCCACGCCGCCTTGTCCGGCCAACCCTCCGCGAGCGCCTCATCGGCAGTCATGTCGCCGATCCGCTGCTTCCAGACACGCGTAACAAGGATGCGGGCAAACGGCTTTTCGCCGGTCAGCGGTGGCCGACGATAGAGCAGGTGCTCGGCCCCCTCTTTGGCCCGCGCTCGTGCCCACAGCTTGCGCGCCTGTGACTTCTCACCGCGCAGAATCAACTGCGCGCTCGGCTCCTTGAATAGAATCATGCGGATACTATACAGGCGTGGCCGACCGAACCCTCTGCCACAGCATCAACACAGAGCATTCACGGGGTGAGGTCTAACATGCAGCAATTCCTGGTTCTGACAATCGGACGTGCTCTGGATCCGCAGGATGGCGACGAAGGCGCCATGGCCTACATGGGGGAGTGGCAGGCATGGCTGGGTGGCCTGATTGCCAGCGGCGCGCTGGACTCCGGCAGGCCCTTGGAGCCTGGCGGAAAGGTTGTAGAAATGGACGCCGTTGCCGACTTTCAACCGGAAGACATTGGCATCGGCGGCTATCTCATCATCAACGCCGAATCGCTGGACGATGCGGCGTTGATGATGCAGGGCTCTCCCCACATGGCATTGGGCGGCAGCGCCATCCTCCGCCCCTGCCTGGACATTTCGTAGGCGCGCTGCCCTACGTGTAGATTGCTATGACCACCGCCTCTGTCGGGTCGGACGGGTCCGCCGCAAAAGCGACGATGCATGACCGCCCGGCCAGCATCTCTGCGGTGGCGATGGCTCGGCTGATGCGGGCGCCCGTCAGCCACGTCGGCACACTGCCGTCCAGTTGAACGTCGGCGGCGAATGATGTCGAGTCGAACCGCCTGATTGTCCCGCGTCGCAATTCCATACCTACACCCCGCCCAACTCAATATCTTGCCGATAGACGGCTTGTGGGCCGCCAACATCGTAGAGAGTCCGCAGCCCGGCCACTCGCAGACGCTGCATTTCCCAGCCCACGGACGGCGCAGTGATCGTTACAACGTCATGCAACTCCTGTCCGGAGTTCACCGGAACTGTGATGCGAGCGAACGGCTGTAAGACGCCTCTCGACCGCAATTCAGCCACCGCGCGCGTCGTCGCCACCTCTGCCGTTGTCAGGGAACGGTCGACCACCTGCACGAGCAGATTGCCGACGGTCTGTAACTCGCTTTCATTGATTGCCTGCCCAATCGCCCCGTCGCCGTAGACCTGAACGTGATTGACTCGCGAAAGCGTGGATGATCGGGTGACGTCAACCAACGCGTGTTCGCCCGGGCCGCCATATGCGTACACGGCGGCATCGGCCTCACGCGCATGAACGGCCTCGAGCACGCCGTCCGAGAAGCGCAGCAGGTCCGGCACGCGGGACATCAGCCTGTTGATGGCCACGGCCAAGCTCTCATTCGGTGAGATTGTCATGGCCGGATAGGTCGCGACAATTGATGGACTTGAACGGGCAAGCGTCGCCGACAAGCCCGCCATCGTTAGCAACTGGCCAAGGATGTTCCAAACCGAAGCTGTATGCGCGGGCCACGTCAACTGTCGGCGCGCCCGCATGTTGCCCATGAACCACCACGCATCCTCGGCCTCCAGCACGGTGACGGGTCTACCCCGCCGTGTCTCCCGCCGCGCCTCCCGCACCCAATACCGTTGTGTCTGTCCGGCCTCCCGTCCGCCATTCGTCTCATAACCCCATGCGATGCTGAGCTCGTGCCCCAACGGCCCGGAGCCGTCGGTGATTGCCGGATCAAGGTTCGGCCCCTCCGCCAATCGCAGAGTCAACGACGCGCCACGGGGTGTCTCCTTCGCATCCGCATATATGACGGAATCAGAAATATCGAAAGCCGCTGCGCCGATTCGCGCTCGCCATGCGCCGGAGGGTGTAGTCAGCCATGCGTGTGTCGTGCTGGCGGTAAGGGCTGGGCCCACACCGGGCGTCTGGCCAAATGGCGATGGCTCTCGCCAACGATGTTCGCGGAAACGCGCGGCGGCCGGAGCGTGCGTCATAAGCGTCTGCGCGTAGCCGGTCGCCCCTCCGTACACCTCAACAAAGCTGATCCGCGGACCGTCCGCCACGCAGATGCTCGGCTGTCGATATGTCACGTCGGCCCCGGCCACCGATGCAATAACCTCCCGTAGCATCGACCACGTGCCCGCCGTCTGAGACGAGCCTGCGCCCAGCGCACACGTCCACACCCCGGAGGACCCGTCCGCAAGCGTTCCGCACACCACGACCGCCCAGTCGCCGTCGATGTGCGCGCAGGCAATGCCGTCAACCGTCGAGACGGAATTCGTCCACAAAGTGGGTCCCGACCATGAGTTGCCCGATCTCCGGAGTGAACGGACGTTGCCCGCGGAGTCCGTGAACAGGAGTAGGGCGGAACCACCCGGCCCGGATGCAGCCGCAATGGACGTCATCACTGAGGTTGCCGTCGCAATCGTTCGTGGCGCGCCAAATGTAACGCCGTCGTCTCGGCTTGATCGTTCACGAATGTCGCGCTCATTCGGAGCGACGTCAAAGACATGGATTCGCCCCTCGATGTCGGCGATGGCAACACCGCCCGTAGCGGAGGTCGCCCCCAGGCTCTGCCACGATCCGAATTGGGCTGTTGGATCGGGCGAAGGAGCGCGCTGCACGAATAGACCATTCGGCGCGGCCTGCGTGCGGGCACGAATCAATGCGCCACTGCTCCCGCTGACGATGGCGGCATGCGGGCCGTCCGGCTCCTGCCCCGCGTAAACACGTTCCCATCGGAGTTGCGTCACTCCGCCCCACCGTGGGGCAAGAGTCGCCTCTACATACGGGACGGTCGTGGCGTCTCGCTGTGTGGCAAGGAGCGTCTCAGATAATTGGTGCATGTCAGATCACCGAATGTGAATGTTGTAACGCGGTTCTGGTGGTCGGCTTAGGAAGCGCCGCCACCGTCCTCGTCCGGATGGAACAGGTTGCGCGGGCGGAAGCCGGAGCGGCGGCCGATGCGAGCCAACTGCAACTCAAAGTCGGCCATACGCTCCTCCGCCCATGTCAGGTACTGCCGCCACACATCCTGCCCGCCCACGTTCAGGCGATTGACGGCGTAGGCAGCCCATTCCAGGGCCGCATACGCCGCCGCGCCGGTGATGACAAGCTCCTCCAGCGCCTCCGGCAGCGTTGAGGCTGTGTTCGTCAGCCGGTGGAGCGCCCCGTAGTACACGGTGACGCTTTCACCGGCCTTTGGCGTGCCGGGCAGGTTCAGTAGCAGCGTGTCGCCCCACTGATTGAATCGCACGCGGGACGGCGGGTACTGGCCGACCGGATATTCGATGGCCTCCACGACGACGCGGTCCGTCAAGTCCGCCACCGAGACCTCCCGGTTGTCGCCGGCCAGCTGCTTCGCCGTCTTCTTTTCCTGTGGCGAGACCTTTGACACCTTGGCTAACGCTCGCTCGATGTGGCGGTTCAACACCTCATCCGTCCAGCGATAGCTAGTGGCGTCCTCATCATGCAGATCGCGCCGCACGCGCTCCCGCACCTCGCTTAGCGTGCTCATCTACTCTCCTGCCTTCTCCCACCCCGACCTACTCAACTCAAACCGCAGTGGGCTGTTCACGCCCGTACGCGGAAGACCAACCGTGGTAGCCTCCAACGTCTGCGCGAACCGGTTTTCCCAACTCTGGTGCGCCAATCACGCCGGAACGCGGAAGACCAACCCTGGTAACCTCCAACGTCTGCGCGAACCGAGAAATCAATTGCGGACGCCGGTCAGCTTGGCGAGTTTGGCCGTGTTGAACAGGGCCAGGCTCACGTACCACTTGACCCGCGTTCGCCGCGCGTCCTTGGTCTCCAGGTTGCCGACGGGCTCCACCTGCAGACCGCCCGGCGAAGTCAAACCAACCAGGCTGCCCTCGCCTGCCTGGTACGCAAAGACCGAGGAGCAGTCCGCGCTCGTGCCGACCGTCTGCGCGTCCGAGATCCAGTCATTCACGCCGATTGCGATGCCGTCGTAGTACTGGACCATCTGGCCAAACTCATCGCGGTCCGAGACGACGACGCCCGAACCGGAGGTACGCGCAAGCGCATTTAGCTTGCGGCGCGAACGCCGGCTCATCAGGATCATGTCCGGCTTTCCGCCCTTGACCGCATCGATCAGCTCATCCAGCTTGTCCAGCGTGAGCGATCCGCCGTTCTGCCCCATGGTTAGGGCCTGATCTCCGGTGGCCAGGATGTTGACGCCGTCGAAGGCGTCGGAATCAGTGTCCGAATCGCCGTTGATGAACGTGTCCTCGAACTTGTGCTGTATCGCGCGGGCCTTCAACTGAACGACCGCAGCCTCCAGATCCTGGATGTTCGACCGCGTCGTCGCCAGGTAGTTGTCCACGTCCGCGTCACCGCCCATGATCGAGAGCGTCGCCGTCAACTGTGAGAACGTCGGCGTGCTTTCCGCCCACGTATCGCCAACGGCATAGAACCCGACTGTGGGAGCTGCCTTCTCGCGGTTATACGTGAGACCGTTTCCGACGATCTCGATAAAGGGCAGCGTCTGTAGAACGGGGCTATCCTTAATCACTGTTTCGATGACGCCCTGTAACAGAACGTCGTTCGAGAGCTTGCCTGCTTCCGTCAAAGTGAGAGCCATCCGATTCACCTCCGCGCTGCGCTGTCCGTGTGGTATCCGATGGCCGCACAATACGAACATGCGTACTCTTCTGGCAAGCTGACATGTCACACGCGGCGGACCCTCGATCCCCAAAATCCGCTGCGCCCGTGTTGCCGTTCAGACGGTCTCGGAGTACCCTTTCCCCTATATGCAGGACTTTACGCTCTTAATAGGTGTGCTTGTTGTGGCCGTCATTGTTGGGGTCGCGGTGGCGGAATGGCGCACGAAGATCATCAGCAATTTCGTGCGCGGACAGGTCGCCCGGGGCGAGTCTTCCACATCCCCGGCTTCTGATTCAGCCGATGGTGACACCCGCGAGGATGTTCGCGGAGAACAAGAGCAGAACTTCTGGCAGAGCTTTGAACGTCAGATTGCATCCGCTGAGCGCCGCGGTGATTCCGCCGCGGCCGAGCGCCTACGTCTCGCTTACGAATCCCACGAAGAGGCGTGGCGCGCGCAACGCGCCCTCAGAAGCCGCGCGCCGGCGTCCGTTGATGCTGCCTCGCCGACCGCACTGCAAGCGAACCAGCGCAGCGAAGTGCGCATCCTGCTGGAACGGTCCTCTATCTTGGAATCACTCTCTGCGCAGGATTGGGTGTTTCGCGGCAACGCATACCTGGCCGTTGGAGAAGACGAACGGGCGACAACCGCGTACAGACAGGCCCTCCGGGAACTGCCGGAGGACCCGCAGATTCGGTTGCTCTGCGCGGTCTCCCTACAGCGCTCCGGCCAACTGCGCGAATCTCTCCAAATATACGATGCGCTTGTCGCTTCAGGAGGCGACTCCAATGCCCAGGTGCTAGCCGGACGCGGGAATGTGCTCACGGAGTTGGACAGACTGGAAGATGCGCTTCAAGACTTCGACGCCGCTCTCCGCATCAAAGGCCAGGACGGGGAAACGATTTATGATCGCGCGCGAACCCTCTCCGATATGGGCCGCCTTGACGATGCGATCAACGGATATGAAAACGCCCGCACGTACCTGGCAGACAACCCGGACCTGCATAACGATCTTGGTAACGCCCTTGCCCTCGCCGGTCGGAACGACGAGGCGCTGCGTTCGTTCGATCAGGCCATCCGTCTCCGCCCGGCATTCGCCCGTGCGTACTACAACCGCGGTGTCACGTACTCGCGCATGGGGAAGTTTGAGGAGGCGGCAGAGTCTTTCGAACGGTGTTTACGACTCCGCCTCGATATACCGGAAGCGCACTACGGCAGGGGTTTTGCCCTGGCGCGGCTGGATCAGCTCCGGGAAGCCGTCGTCGCTTTTGATCGGGCCGTCGTCCTGCGTCCCGGCTTTGCCGACGCGCTATTCCATAAGGCCAGAGCGCAGAGCCGTCTTGGACAGACCTCGGACGCGCTGGATGCCCTGAGACAGGCTGTGGCAGTATCCCCGGCCCTTCGCGAGCAGGCAAAGGCAGAGACGGACTTCGGCGCGCTGTACTCGGACCCGGACGTCGCGTCGCGGTTTGAGCAACTCATCGCAAGGTGAGCACAACGGGAAATAGCCCTCAGCAGGATATCTACCCACGCCGGCCCACGCCGCCAATTCTCCTTACAGGTGGATCGTGAATACGTTACGCACACTCCTCAATCCTGAAACCCTGCTCAGTGAGTGGCGGCTGCTCGCTCTGGCCGTCGGCATCGTTCTGATCCTGATTGCTACTATCCTCGGCCTCCTGCACCTCTTCGGCGTCATCACCATCCCCTTTGCGACCATCGGCAATGGAATCGTTACCGGTTTCATCCCGATGGTGATCACCCTCATCGCGTTCGCCGCCCTGATAATCCTCGCGCTCACTCTCCGAAGCCAAACGGAGTTGCGCAACAGGGAGCTGGACCATGAGGCCGCGGTTGCCGAGGCCGACGCCGTTCAACGACAGGGTGAACTCGTGAACGCGATCAGGCTGCGTTTGTCCGGCGAATTTGGCGATAGCGAGGAGGAGCGGCGCGAACTGGCCGCCGAACTGTCCACCGCGGCAGAGCGATACCACACGGTTCTCCGTGGATTTATTCGTGCGCGGCCGGAGATCGCCCGCATTGAGCGTGACGCAATCGCGTCCTATATGGCGGAGGCGGAGGCCGAATTAAGGCGGCTGCGCGCTGATGGCTCGGACGCCTTTGAAGACATTCCAATCACGTCTCCGTTCGCCCTGCCTAACTCCCCAACGCCGGACACAGACCCCTTCGCTGATGATGACATCCTGGGGGGCCAGGGCAGAAGTGATGCCGGGGCACAAGGGCCGAATGCCGGGGCACAAAGGCCGAATGCCGGGAGGAGGGGGAATTGAGCCTGCCGCCCCTGCTCGATCTCCGGGGCACGACCATCGATCTCCTTGAAACGCCACCGGACTGGCCGCATGGCGATGACTGGATCAATGACGGCATTCTGAAGAGCCGTCTCCCCGACGTCGCCGAACAGATGGGCATTCTGCTCGATCACCTGCTGGAACTTTCAACGGAAGAAAAGACGACTTCAGACTGGCTGCTGGAAGGACGGGCGTGGGCGAGCACCGGCGAATGGCTCCGCGCGCTTGTCGCCTACGAGTACGCCCTGGATGGCTCAAATGACCGGCAGGCGCCCGATATCTGGTATCTGCGTGGCCTGACCCTCATGCGCCAACGACAATTCGATGCCGCCGTCGAGTCATTCGACTATGCGCGCCGCAATCGGCAAATCATCGGAAAAGTCTCCTACGCAAGCGGCATCTCCCTGATGGCGATCGCCAAGCCACTGGATGCCCTCCGAGCGTTTGACCGGGTCGTTGGAGGCGATCCGGACCAGGTCGATGCCCATTTAGGCCGTGCGGCCGCGCTCGCGGAAATCGGCCGGTTGGAGGAGGCGCTGGAAGCATTCGAAAGAGCGCTCCGCCTCGGTTCCGTCCGCCCCGCCCGAGTCCTGAACAACCGCGGAAATGCCCTCGTCCGACTGGGCCGAATGGAGCCCGCCTTCGCCAGCTACCGCCGCGCGCTGGAAATCGAACCGGAACTGATCGAACCCAAGGTCAACGCTGGCAACGTATTCATGCTGGCCGGGCAGCCGCAGGAGGCGCTGGCCGCCTTTCAGGAGGCGCTGCATTCCCACGAAGACTTGCCGGTGATGCACGCCAACGTGGCCGCGACGCTGACCGAGCTGGAACGGTATGGAGAAGCCATTGAGGCGTGTGATCGCGCCCTCGCCCTTGAACCGGGCCACACCCGCGCCCTCTCAGCCAAGGGCCGCGCGCTACTTGCCTTGGGCAGACCCGAAGACGCCCTCGTCGCCCTGCAAGACGCCTTGCTCCGACGGCCTGACCACGTGGAGGCATTAGTCTATCGCGGCCTCGTCCTGAATCAGCTCGACCGACTCGATGACGCGCTCGGAACCTTCAACCTCGCGCTTCAATTCGCTGAGCGGCATCCCGATGCTCACCACGGACGCGGAATCGTCCTCTATCGCAAAGACTTGCTCGGCGACTCGCTGCGAGAGTTTGAGCGGGCAATTGAGATTGAGCCCCGCCACGCGGACGCGGAGAACAGCCGCGGCAACGCGTATATGGAACTGCAGGACTACGCCGCGGCGTTGGAGTCATACAACCGTGTTCTCTCGCTGCGGCCCGATGACCCCGACGCTCTGAACAATCGCGGCAACGCCCTCGCGCAGATGAGGCGCTCCATGGAGGCCATCGATTCCTTCGATTCCGCCCTCCGTATCGCCCCCGATCACGCTGATGCTCTCTACAATCGTGGCGTCGCCTTTGCGGATGTGGGGATGCTCACGCAGGCGCTGGATTCTCTAAACGCATCTGTCCAGACCCGCCCGGGCGATTCCTCCGAGGCGCTGTTCTGGTACGCCCGTGTGCTTGGCCGACAGGGCCGCGCGGAACTGGCGCTGAACGCCCTACGAGCCGCCGTAGCCGCCAACGAAGAAGTCCGCAGCTGGATCTGGGGCCAGGAAGACTTCACCGCCCTGGAAAACGACCCCCTCTGGGGCCGCCAATACGCGGCGTTGATCAGGGGAAGAGGGGGCGGTGGCGGCACGCAGACAGCGCAACAGGGGAACGACGAGTAGCCCTATCCCCTCATTCCGGCGAAAGCATGCCCCGTACTCCGATACGGGGCCGGAATCCATCGGGAGTCCCCTCACCCTAACCCTGCGAGTCCGGATCCTCGTCCGGTTTTGTTGCGCTAGATGATGGCACGAAGCTCAGCGGCGGGAGCTTTGATCGCAGATAATTAAACAGTACGAAGGCGGCAGACCCCGAAAGTGCGGCGGCGAGCAGTGCCGCGGCGAAGGTATTGATTCCGAGGCGCAGCCAGATCATGAACGAAAGAAATATCAGCGCATTCATAAGTGCGAAGAAAGGCACAGTTCTGAAGAACTGCGGGATGCTCTGCCAAGAGGCCATGAAGAGCGCAAACCCAAACAGATATGCCCCAATCAGCACGGAGTAAAGCAGGAAATCGTCGACCCAGTCATCCGGTTCCAGAGAACTGAACAGAGTGAGGGCCCAGAGCGCCGCGCTTATGGCAGAGGCAGCCAGCAGAGCAAGAATGACGGCCCGGAACTCGCTCTCAGGCGGCTTCGCGGCCGCGACAGCCGCAAGAATGAGTAGCGTCGGCACGGTAATTATAGAAAAGAAGAACAAAATCGGCGCAAAGAAAGTGAGCACGAACAGGCTGACACCAAACATCGCCGGACCCAAGGCTAGCTCAGTGGTTTCTCGCCGTGAATAGAGCTGGGCAACGGAAATCAATGAGAGAGCCAGGGCTAGTGAAGCCGCCCAATACCCTGGAGTTGCCACAAGGATCGGGAACTTGGCTTCAAAAGAAAGGTCTGTTGGACGGAAATCGTTCACAGCGACTCGCGTCCATTCCCCGTCCGGCGTCCCCACGGCGACTCCCTGTAACCCCAAGCCGACAATGAGATTGCCGGTTCGTTGGTCATAGGCGATAGCCTGCGGTTCTGTGACGAGAAGCCTGTAGCCGAATCGTTCGGTATCTAGCCACTGAATCCATCGGTTGGAGCCAGCCGCGAGATAATCAGCCGAATAGACGACCTGCCCGTCACCGTCTGGAGCGATGCGGACGATGTCGGCCCTATTGATTTCGTACGTGCCCCGCGGCGTCTCGACCCTCTGGCCATCCTGATCCGAATACCTCATCCGCTGCTCTGAGGGCGTCCAAGTCCATCCACCGTCGTCGCTTTGATAGCCAGAAGCGATGATTGCCCCCTCTTCGGTTGAGATTACGTTCGTAATGCCTTCTTTCGGTTCGGCCACAGACGTCGCCACGCTTGCCAGCGCTGTGGCCGCGGTCACCAGCACAACCCATTTGCGGCGCGCGAGCGCCTTATCTGCCGAACTCGCTCGCCAAACGAGGAGGGTAATAACCAGCGCCAGTGGAATGACGATTGAGTCGGTAGCGTCCTGAGGAGAACCCGGTGTGAGACCAAAGGGGGCGGTAATGGTGGTCAGGATAGCGTCATGTACAGGCTCAAAGATGTTGAAGACTAGATAAAGAGCCGGCAGTCCCGCATAGGCGGCCAAGAATGCCCAACGTTGCCAGAGGCTGCTGCGGGCAATTAGTGAGAGAAGCCATGCCAAAAGCGGCACAGCAAAGATCAGCCAGGCGAGATCACTGAGCTTTCCTGTGACCCATGAGCCGGGCCACACAGATTTCAGAAGATGGTCATTTACAAGGAGAACTGCCAATGACAGAAGTGTGACAGGGTGGGTGAGGGCGGCTTCGGAGCGGAGGCGATAATCTTTCGTCGGCAGCAAGCGCCAACCTAGTCCCAAGTTCTTGGAGATTCGGGCGGTACGGAGCATGGTTCCCTCACGTTCGCCAGTGTTCTTGCGGCAAGGCTAGGCTTTACGTCACTGAAGGGCAATACCTAGTAATACGAGGTTGAACCGTCTCAAGCTGGGTCGCGGCGTCTTAGGGTTGACCTACCCCCATCACCCCCTGCGCTGTCGTTGCAGCGCGAGGGTCAGGGTCACTCCTACAACCGTGCCGAAGACAATGCCCATCCACAGCGGCACTATCGTCATGCCGATAATTAGGCCGATGACGATCCCGAGGATGATGCCGACCAGGTTCAGTGACACGTTGGCGCTCCCGGCTGCGCACCGGTATTGCCACCAACAAGAGACCACGAGGGATTCCTTCAGTCACCTATACTTAGCGCATGTCTAACGGAGAATCAGGCGCAAGCTCTCCCCGATCTGGCACGCAGTGGACTAGAGAGGAATTGCTTACGGTTCTCGGCCTCTACTGCCGGATTTCGTTCGGCCAATACAACTCCCGCAACAAAGATGTCATCCGAGTGGCTGCGGCAATCGGGAGAACCCCCGCTGCCGTCGCGATGAAACTAGGAAACCTTGCCAGCCTAGACCCCACACTGCGGCAATCCGGGCTAAGGAATGCCTCCAATCCCGATAGGGCAATCTGGGCGGAGATGAATGCAGATTGGGAAACCTTTGTCGAAGAGTCGTCTGAAGCTCGGCGCGGTTATGGCCTACTGGACGATACCGAACCTGTCGAGTCTGCCGACGGCGAAACGATGCAGGAACGTGTCACGGAGCGGAAGGGGGTCGTTACACAGCGAGTCGGGCAGGACTTCTTCCGCGATGCCCTCTTGAGTGCCTACAACTACAAGTGTTGCATCTCTGGATTGGCGGTCGAGCCGCTCCTCATTGCGAGCCATATAGTGCCATGGAGCGCTGATGAGAAGAACCGGCTGAATCCCCACAACGGATTATTGCTGTCTGTCTTGCACGACAAGGCTTTCGATAAGGGCCTCATAACTCTGGATGGTGATCTGAAAGTTCGGATATCGCGGAGTCACTTGCCGAAAGGCGACAGATTCTTCACGCAGGCCATCGCCGCCTACGATGGCCACCCCATCGCCGTACCGGAAAAGTTTGGCCCCCACCCTGATTTTCTTGCCTATCACCGCGAGCACGTATTCAAGGACTGAACTTTGGCAATCCTATGGGAAAGCCAGTTCCCCCCCATCACCCCCTGCGCTGTCGTTGCAGCGCGAGGGTCAAGGTCACTCCAACAACCGTGCCAAAGGCAATTCCCATCCACAGCGGCACCAGCGTCATGCCGATGATTAGGCCGACGATGATCCCGAGGATGATGCCGACAACTGTCAGTGACACGTTGGCGCTCCCGGCTGCGCTTCGGACGGGGAAGCCTACTCCTGCCCCTCGCGTGCCTTTGCCTCTTCCTCCGCTGTGCGGCCGTGGTAACGAGCGTCGCGCTCGTTGCGGAAAGCTTCCCAACCCTTGTCCTGGAGGACTTGCAGGCGTTCCCGCGTCTCGTCGTCCTGCTGCGATGTCTTCCAGAGGTCGGCGAAATCAGGGTCGTCGCGATAGCTGAGGGCGGACCGGAATCCGGCAATCTCATAGGAGCGATTGATCAACGCCTTGTTCATTTTGACGGTGGCCTGCGGCAACGCGGCGATGCGCTGGGCGATGGATTCCGCCTCTTCCATGACCTTGTCCGCCGGCACGACGCGATTAACCAGGCCCATGGTCAGCGCGTCCTTGGCATCCACCATGTCGCCGAGCAGGAGGATCTCCTTTGCGCGCTTGAGCGTGACGACGTAGGGCGTCATCAAGATAGGCGGGCCGTATCCGTGGCGAATCTGAATCTCGCCGACCTTTGCGTCCTCCGCGAGCACGGTGAAATCACAGATGCCGGCGAGCTCAAACGCGAGGCCAATGGCGAATCCATGCACAGCAGCTATGACGGGCTTGCCCATCTCCCACACCTTCAAGTGCGCGCCGCCGCCGGGGGCTCCTTGCTCCGCCCCCGAATCATTCGCAAGGACGCGACGCGATGACTCGGTGATGTCCCCGCCTGCGGAAAAAGCTCTGCCCGCGCCCCGTAGAATGACAGCGCGCACGTCATCATCAGCATCGGCGTCCGTCAGAGCGGCCATCAGGGCCTGACTCAACGCGGAGTTCATGGCGTTGAGTACGCCCGGACGATGCAGTGTGATAACCGCGATGCCGCCCTCACGCTTCTCATACAAGACAGGCTGACCACCGCTCTCATCATCAACAGGCTCAGGCGGGCCGCTAGGCCGATTCTCAGTGGTCATGAGGTTATGGACTCCTTTGTCGATTCGTGCGGTTTCCGGTTCGCGTGATCGGTTGGCCGTCCGCGCCCCGCGATTGTAGCAGGGACAGGCCTATCCCATGTCCCGATACGGCCTCGCTCCCAGCGCCTTCACATCCACCGCCAAGCCTGTCATCCTCGCCACCGGCCGCAAACCATTCGCGCCGCCCATCCCGCAATGAATGCCACGGATGCAAAACCACCATAAATCGTTGAAAGGACAATCGTGAACGGAAAGGGTTCAACATCGTAAGTGTCTGCGCCAAACACACGAAAAGCTACAGAAAGACTGAGAAATGTACTCAAAGGGAAAGACATCACGCCGATGAATGCTGCGCCGAAGAACCTTGGCGCCAACCAGCCTGCAAGGATCGGGGACACGCCTAGCGCCACAAACGCCACCAGAATTCCAAGCCAGGTTTCAGAGCGGTCGAGCACGGTGGAGCTCATCGCGATTCCCGCTCCGGTAATCAGGGCGGGGGCAACAATTCGCACGCTAAAGGCTCTGGCGCCGGCCATATCACGCGGCATGTTTTTAGAACTACTCCATATCCCGATACGGCCTCCCGCCCAGCGCCTTCACATCCACCGCCAACCCCGCCATCATCAGATACACACGCTCCGCCTGCGCCGCAAACAACTGGTTCACCCGTCCCAGCGCGTCCTGGTAGGCACGGCCAAGCTCAGTCGGCGGCACGACGCCCTTGCCAACTTCGTTTGTCACGACGATCTCTTCGGCGTCAGAGGCGGCGCATGCGGCCAGCAACGCCTCTGACGCTATGACGATGCGCCTTTCGGCATCGACGCGCCCCTCCATGTCCACCAGCAGGTTGCTCATCCATAGCGTCAGGCAATCGAGCAACAGGATGTCGTATGCGGACTGTACTGAATCCAGACTTACCACAATAGCGCGCGGGGCTTCGAGCGTGTGCCAATGCGCGGGGCGATTGCGCTTGTGGTTCTCGATGCGTTGCCGCATCTCGTCGTCAAGCGCCTCCGCCGTCGCGACAAATATGACGCGGTCATACTGCTCGGCGAGTTTCTCCGCAAACGCGCTCTTGCCGGAACGCGCTCCGCCGATGATGAGTGTCAGTCCCGCGCCCATCGTTCTCTCCTACGGGGCATAGGAATCATCCCCGCCCCAAAGGTCAATGTTCAGGCTGATGGAAAGCGGTTCAACACTGCCCCCCACTACCATCGGCACCGCGGCAACCAACATCGCCATCGTTGCCAGTTCGTTCACAGCGCCGTAGACATCTCCCGTCACGCCGCCGAGTCGTCTCGTCGCGAACTGTCCCACGACCAGCGCCGTCGCGCCGGCCACGGCCAGCAGCGCGATCCCCGTCGGCCCGGCGAACACAATGGCGGCTGCTACGGCAAGAATGGTCGCGATCAGCGTCTGAATCCGCGTGCCACCCGCAAGGAACGCCGTACCAAGACCGTCCTCTCGACGCGCATAGGGAAACGCCGTCGCGCGCTCCGGCCACCGCCGCGAGTGCGCGCCTCGTTCTCAGACCGGCTCATGTCTGAATCCGCCCCATAAGCGCTGATGCCCGTTATGGCACGACGATGAGTAGGATACAGCGGCGCGTGTTAGCGGCACGAAAGGAGGGACGGTAGGTCAGGCGGACGTGTCAGGCGACGTGGAAATCCAGCCCTGTTCGCTCAGCGTATCGAAGGCAAGTTGTATCTGCCGTTCAGAGAATTGCCTCTTGCGGTCGTTCCAAGCATAGGTGGCCGCAATTGCCTTTTCGACCGTATCCGCCTCTTCGTGTTTGGCCACCCAATGAACTGTTGTCAGGAGTTCAAGCCCGAAGGGAGTTTCAAAGCCATCAGTGAGATGTGCGATTCGCTCAATGCGGCCATAGGTCGCATGGGAGGAGGTTAGGAACCGCCTGGCGTCCCTCTCCGCCCCGGGCAAAAGACTGACAGGCTTTTGGGGAGCATCTCCTCCCTCCCCATATCCAGTGATGAAATGGCTGTTCATCGCCCTTAGGACCTGCCGCAGATTAGCGGCATAGGGGCCATATTGCTCCTTGAGTATTCGCAGCTTCAGGGGCTCGCCCGCCTCTTGCAGAAAATACATAAGCTTGTGAATTTCGAGCAGCGTCAAAGCTGGATCAAATGATGCCTTCCTGTAGCGCGCCATTAGGGCTATAAGGGCTGCACGCCCGGGCGTCATTTCCGGCGGATCTGTCGAGCGGTTCGATCGCCCATCTGCAGGTAGGCTGCCCGGTTCGAATACAATTATGTGTGTGGCTTCGTTGCGAACAAGCGCCGACTCAATCTTGTGTCGAATAACGGGCCACGGTAGGCCACCCAAGTCGCTAGCCAGGGCGGGAATCGCGATGGACTTTATTTTCCGCAAGTGTATCTCGCGCGACAGCGATCGAAGCCCCGCTTCAATATCCTCAATTTTGCTCTTGCCCCGCCAGTGCCGCTTGGACGGAAAGTTGATGATGTAGCGTGGCCCCTCGGCCACGTCCGTTTCCGTGACGAACATGGTGCCGGGTTGAACCCTGCCACGGTCGCACGCGTCCTTGTACTCCTTGAAATTTGCGGGGAACCTATCTTTGAACTGAAGGGCAATACCCCGACCCATCACGCCAACGCAGTTGACGCTGTTAACCAACGCCTCCACGTCCGCCTTAAAGATGTCCCCCTTGGTGTACTCAATGGGCACAGCATCCCCCTCACAGTCAATAGTACCAACCTCGCCTGATCTCGACGACTGGATTGTAGAGTTCGCCAGCTAAAATCGAAGAAACTCGGTCTGCGATGCCTTTGTTATGCACACCGATGCGCCGAAACAGATGCCACGGGAAGCTCTCTTCAATCAGAAACTCGGCCATCTTCACATCGCCTTGGCCCGCCCAGCTTTTGGATTGAATGACACCCCAGTCAATCTTGTGCAGGTGGCGCAAGTCGGCGTAGTCGTTCGCCGCTCGCGTGGCCGCGTTGGAGGTCGTAAAAGCCCAGCGCTTTTCTTCTTGGGCAGCCCATGCGATTGCCTGATGAAGATCCGCTTCTAGGTGAATGATGCGTGATTGTCCGCCACGGTTAGGCACGTTCAAGTTGCTGCCCGTGTAGTTGAGAAACAACAGGACAGATCGCGGACAAAAATAGAACGGAACACACTCTCCAACAGTGAGACCATCATGACTCAGCAGGCGTCGGGTCAAGCGAAACCCCTTGATATCCGGGTCTCCAATTCCGGTTCCCGCAATGTTCTGCCGCCTCACCTCGGCATCCGAGAGCAGCCCACCCTCCGTCAGAATTGACGGCAAGCGGTCGATATGGACGATGTGATAGATCCTTGGTTGAAGCGGCATAGTCATTACAGAACTAATGTATACCATCGACTCATGGTCACGGTCACCAGGTTCATCCACGAAAACCCGCTTGCGCCACCGCCCGTGATACGCCACTATTGCCGTGATTGGCGCGTGGACGGGCAGTTCACGGCGTTGACTTGGAGGCACGGCCTATAGGGGTAAGGAGAAGACGATGACAAACAATGACTCAGAATTTGATTGGGGTCCGACGCGGGAATTCGTCGGCAAGGACATCATGATTGAGCCGAAGACCGGCATCGATGCGGTGGAGCGCAGCGCCATCCGTCGGCAGATGGAAGTGCTGGAGTTCGACTGCCCGCTGCACTTCGACGATGCCATCGCGCAGAAGTACGGCTATGGCGGCGTCTTCGCGCCGGCGCACATGATTCAGGTCTTCCAGACGGCCTCAATGTGGGAGCCGGGGATAGGCACGATCTGGCCGACGGACGATCCGCATTTTACCAACTCCGGCACGGGACGCGCTGGCAAGACGGAGAACGTCCCCTCGCCCGGCACCGCCGGATTCGTCACGGACCTCGAGGTCGAGACACTCAAGCCGCTGTACCTCGGTGAGCGCGTCACGCAGGTCTCACAGACCTTGCTTGACGTAAATCCACGCAAGACGAGGGTCGGCGACGGCGCGTTCCTAACCTATGAGTCGATGTTCCAGAACCAGGACGGTGTTCCGGTGGGCCGCCAGCTGATGGTCAGCTACACCTACATCCCGAATCCGCAGGCGGGCGGCGCCGCAGCCGCGGCCGGAGGCGGCGAGAAGCCGGCGCGGACGATTGAGCCTCGTTCGAATCCGTCCGTCGACTGGGATTTCCAACGCTACTGGGAGGACGTGAATGAGGGTGATGAGGTTCCCGCGGTCCACTATCCGCTGACGATTCAGCGCATGGTGATGGCGGCGGGCGCGAATCGCGATTTCAACGCGATTCACCACAACACCGTGGTTGCGCAGGCGGGCGGCGCGGCGGACATGTACG
The DNA here is from genome assembly GCA_965205915.1 of Dehalococcoidia bacterium. Taxonomy (GTDB): domain Bacteria; phylum Chloroflexota; class Dehalococcoidia; order UBA6926; family UBA6926; genus VXMO01. The sequence continues at coordinate 1,419,172 of OZ242191.1, forward strand.
CCATGAACTACTTCCACAACGGCATGTGGGAGCGCGTCGCGCGAGAGTTTATCGGGCTGGGCGGCAAGATCAAGCAGATCGGCTCGTTCCGGATGCGCGTGTTCAGCACCGTCGGCGATACCGTCGTCACGGGCGGCACGGTGAAGCGCAAGTGGCAAGAGAACGGCGAGAACCTCGTCGAGCTCGATCTGACGTCCGTTCTCTCCACCAGCGGCAACACCTCCGTAGGCCCCGGCCCCATCATCGCCACGCTACCGAGTAAGAGCTAATCGCCGACAATTTGCCGAGACCTAGCAGTTGCGGTTTGGAGTGGAACAAATGGGGCGGGCGAAAGCCCGCCCCCGCGTCAGTTCTTGGAAAATATTGGGCGCGCCTTTGTAACTCCGTGCAAATTCACTTACGGGAGTAACTGGGGCTGACTCTCCGCAGATGTCCCTTGATCCGGTGGCTCGGCGTCCACGCGTTCTTCAGTAACAGACCGGAACACGTCCAGGGCGCGCTCCGTCGGTTCATAGCGCGATGCCCTGCCACGCCCCACGCGCGCGAGTATGTTGGCGTCGACCAGGGCGGTCAGGTGCCGGGTAGCCGTATTGAATGTCACCTCCGCAATGTGCCGATAGATACTGTTCGTTACCGTGCCGGATCGGCACGCAAGCTCGACCAGAGTTGCTTGGGCCGGTTCAAGCGAGAAGCTATCCATGAACGCTCGCAGCACACGATTATATGTTTCCAATTCATTGGCCGCCGCTACCGCCTGCGTTGCGTGGGCACGCAGATAGTAGTCGATCCAAGGGGTCACATTGCCGAACTGCGGCTGATAGAGGGGGCCCTGAGAGCGGTTGAGAGCGGCGTAATATGACTGCGCGTCACGCCCAAAGAACTCCTCCAGTGAAACAAGCTCATAAGACTTGAGGCCGCTGCGGTAGAGGATCAGCGTCTCAAGGATGCGAGCCGATCTTCCATTGCCATCAAGAAACGGGTGGATCGCTACGAAGTTGAGATGGGCTAACCCCGCGCGTGTGTAGGGCTCAATCCTGAGAGCATCAGTGTTCAACCATTCGACGAATTCCGTCATCAGAGGCACGACATCCTCGGGCGGCGGAGGCCTGAAAACAACGCGACCACTAATGCGGTCGACCACGTAATTCTGATCTGTTCGGTAACGCCCCGGGGCGTATAGTGGGGACAGCGACTTTGACACATAGTGGTGGATCGTTCGAATGGTGTCGTCGGTGAGGCTGGAGGTCGGGTTCGCTGCCACGTCCTGCACGTAGCTGATTGCCTCGGCGTAGTTGCGAACCTCCTGCAAACTGTCAGACGGCGCGCCCACACTCTCGCCGCGAAGAAGACTCTCTGCTTGTCCGAGCGTGAGCTGGTTCCCTTCGATGCGCGTGGAGAAGTGGGCGCTAACGGCAATGGCATGACGGCGGAGCGCGCCATAGACGGCGCTAGGTTCCAACAGGCCTCGGTCAAGAATCTCCCGTGTCCGAGTGAGCGCCTGTAGAGTCTGTTCGGATTCCAGTGAGCCACCACCTCGCAAATAGAGCATCGATCTTCCGTTGCGCCCCTTCCTCGCAGATAATGCGCCATTGTATCACGTAATCACACTAATGATGTAATAAAAAGACATCAATGAGGTATTTAGTGCCGACAATGCCACACCGAAAGAGAAGGCTCTAAGCAGGAATGCGCCTCAATCTACTTACCCCGCGACCCGCCCCAGCGCCGAACTCAAAAACTCCCCCACCCGCCGGGCCAGGTTCATCTCTTCGCCCCACCAGAAGTGGTCCGTCTGCGGCGCGATGTAGATCTCCGTCGCGCCCGACATCTGCCCTGCCAGGCTCCTCACACGCTCCACCGTCGCGAAGTTGTCCGCCTCGCCCGTCGCGATGAGTTTCGGCATCGTGAGAGCCGCGAAAGTCTCGGGCGCCGCGTCATCGTCGATGGCCGGAGAGATCAGCGCTAACGCCGCCAGACCCAGCGCTCCACGCGCCGCGCCGAGCGCTACGCCGCCGCCAAATGAATACCCGGCCAGCCCGACGCGCATCTCATCGGGCAACTCATCCGCGACCGCTCCCGTCGCGAGGGCTTGTAGAGCCGCAAGCGCGTCATCCTGCTCGCCGATGCCGTTGTCGTATGAGCCGCCGCTGCGTCCTGCGCCGCGGAAGTTGAATCGCAGCGCCGCGAGTCCATAGGCCACGACGCTCGACGATATGGCCACCACGATGTTATTCGTCATCTCGCCGCCGTATTGCGGGTGGGGATGACAGATGACGACGCCCGCAGTCGGCGTCGCCACTCCCTCATCGGGCAGGTCAAGCTGTCCTTCAAGTACGATTCCGTCGGTTGAGTTGATGCTAACGCTGCGCGTGCGAATGGCCATGCCCCCTGTCTGCCGGCTCCATGCGTACATCACATTTAACACTACGGACGCTCATTGCGGCTATCCGTCGTGCAGGGCATTAGGCATCGTCGATATAATTGTGACAAGAATAACGAACGAGCGGCCCAAAACGTCAAAAAGAGGGTCAAAAGCAGCGGGGAGGCGACTTGGTAACGACACAGGATCGATCACAGGAGGGCGAGCGCGCGCCGCGCCGTTTTCAGCAGGAAATGGCGACGGCGAAGATCGTCGAGCGGCGCGACCTGACCGAGGACCTGTGGATCGTCAAGCTCGAGCCGTCGATTCCGTTCCAGTTCAAGCCCGGGCAGTACTGCACCATCGGCGCGGAGGGCATCGAGCGACCATACTCCATCGTATCAGCGCCGGGAGAGCCGCTGTTGGAGCTGTTCGTCGAGCTTGTGCCGCCGCCGGACGGACAGTTGACGCCCGTGCTGTACAAGCTGGATATCGGCACAGAGTTGACGCTGCGGCCCAAGCCGAAGGGTATCTTCACGCTCGACCGCAAGGCGGATACGCATGTGTTTGTCTCGACGGTCACCGGCGTCGCGCCGACCGTGAGCATTCTCCGCCAAGCCCTGATGACGGGCGAGACGGAGGGCAAGCAGTTCCATGTGCTTGATGGCGGCAGCTTCTGCCATGAACTGGCCTATCGCGATGAGCTGCAGGCGCTGGCCGATGAGCACGATTTCATCCACTTCACGCCCACAGTCAGCCGCCCGAACGATCCCCACAACGCCGACTGGACGGGCGCGACGGGCCGCGTCAACATCCTCATCGAGGACTATCTACGAGACAACAACATTGATCCGGAGACATCCGTCGTCTACGCCTGCGGCCACCCCGGCATGATTGAGGACGTCAAGGAGCGCATGACCCACGCCGGCTACGGCTTCAAAGAAGAACGCTTCTGGAAGGACTAGGTTAGGGGGCGGCATCTTGCTGTGGCGATTGGAGTTGGTGCGGCCGCACAAGACACCCGTCCAGCAGTCCCATGAAGAGCGGGGATCAGTGGCTCGCGCTCCGGCTTAGGAATCGGAAGCCATCAATCTACTGTGTTCCAGTCTTGTTCCCTAGTTTGCGACGGTTAAAATACCCTCGAATTCATCGGGCCTGGTCCAACGGGCAATTGTGGACTGATCCTCGACTAGGCGAAAGTCCTCTTCCCTCCATACATCGACACTATCGTCAAATAACGAGATGCGCCGAATCGGTCGGTCATTGGACAACGCATTTCGAAGGTCATACCACCCAGCAGCAACATGCTCAACTATGCGCCGAGTCGCGCCACGGGTACCCGTACTTAGGAGAAACACCAGCGACTCTGTGTCAGGTGTGCGAGCGCGAAAGTCAATCGACCACTGACGATTGGAATGTCCAACAAACTTAGCTTCCCGTTCGACCTGAAATTTCTTGCCGATTAGCCAATCGTTAACTTCATCCGCGGTCGATTCCCACGGATTCTGGCGCATCGTGAACCAGATGTCCGCAACACGCGCCTCCGCTTGTGCCATTCGCATCACAGCATCAGCCAAGTTGGTGGGTAGCACTGCCCGCATGATGAGCTGCCAGCCCATGAGTTCAATGCCCAAAGTGTGGCACGTGTCCTCGATAAGGGTTTGCTGTTTGTGTGATCGCTGTCGACTGGAGGTCTGCATTTCAAGCCAGCCGGCTGCGTCACCAAAATCGGTGACCGTATATGCGCCACCTCGTTCCAACACGAAGACGTCGATTACACCTCCGTCAGGAAAGAGCAGGGGGGTACGAACCCGGACGCCCTCACGTGGCGCAGGCGCACACTCAAAAAGGGGCGGAAGCGACATTGAAAGCCGCTCACACAGCGCATCCACGTTCATGGCACCATTTCTCCCTGGACTACCGGCAGGGACATTGTACCGTTGTGTCGCAAGTGTGCCTCTTGACAGAACTGTTGCCAGACTTCGACGGGGTCCAACCACTCCGCTGTTATGTCCGGGGAGAATAGGTACTCAGGTGGAAATACATACTGTCTTAGCCATAGTTCCTATTGGCACGCGGCATTATCGCGCTAATCCGTTTTGCCGACACCTTCATTCCAGATGGCGTCTAGTGCATCCATTCGTTCCCGCATCACCGCCGGATCGTCGGTGTTCTTGGCTCCACGCAAGAGCATTTCCAGTTTGATTAGAGCAGGGTAGTTTATGCGACGATTCGACCACACCATATCCTCCACAAATTGTAGCCGTGTCAATGCGATTTCCTTCGGAGTGTAGATGGCATCCGACTTTTGTTTCCCAAGCCTTCCCTTGAGGATTCCAATCAAAGTGAGCACCATTGTCACAATTGCATCTGGCATTTTTTCTATCCCTCCACAGTAATAGGCTATTCTACCTCTCGCTAATGGGGGTCTCCCCCACCAACAACCCCAGCAACACCCCCGCCCCCCTCTTGTCCAGGGGTTCGTTGTTGTTGCCGCATTTGGGGGATTGGACGCAGGAGGGGCAGCCTTCCTCGCAGGGGCATTCTTTGAGCATGTCCAGGGTGGCTTGCCAGAGGTCTCGCAGAATGTCGTAGCCTCGCTCGGCGATGCCGACGCCTCCGGGTATCCCGTCGTAGATGAATATCGTCGCCTCTTTCGTGCTTGGGTGGTACGGCGTTGATATGCCGCCGATGTCGTTGCGGTCGCACAGCGCGAACAGGGGTAGCAGGCTGATGCAGGCGTGTTCGGCGGCGTGGAGGGTGCCGGCGATGAACTTATCCTCGCGCTCGCTCTCCTCCGCGATGGCCTTCTTGTCCTCTCGGTCATGTGTGGAGAAGTAGTTCTGTTCAAAGCCGGTCCTGAGCGTCCCAATCAACTCTGTGGGCACCGTCCACCACAGCGCGACTGTCTCAAAGCTGCGAGGGGGCAGATCGAGATAGCCGCGGGACAGCAGCTCCGTCCGGTCATGCCGACGGCGGTTGAAGGCGTAGACCGTGCGCGTCACGTCGACGGGGCCGACCGACGCCTTCGCCGGCCCCTGCTGTTTCGTCTGCTGTGTCTCGAGCACGGTCATTTCCGTGTCCGCCATCGAATCCGTGTAGTAGTCCACATTGGTGGTCTGGAGCGTGGCGATCTTCGTCTGTAGATTGAGTTCCGAGACGAGGAACTGGTCGCCGCGATGCAGATACACCGCGCCCTCATGCGCGTTGGCGAATGCGTGCTCTTCGCCGATTGTCTCCAGCACGCGCCCGGTCTTCTCCTCGACGAGCATGTAGTTTTCGCCGGACGCTGACCTCAATTGCACGTCCCCCGCCGGATGGTTGCCCGCCTTGGGGTGTGCGTGCCAGCGGGTCACACCCCTATCGTCGCGGCGTATGAGAAAGCTATCGTCCGCGAGTCGCTCGGTAGCCGCGCCCAGTACGGACTCGCCGCCAAACAGCTCGATATCACCCGGAATCCTCCCAAGCGGCTCCTCATACGCGGCGCACACCAGGTGCGGATCAAGGATTCGCGGATTCGTCGTTGAGATCCGCGCGTGCTCCATTCCGCGCCGAAAGATGATGTCAGGATGCCGCGCCAGGTACTGCTCCAACGGGTTGTCCTGCAGGAGCATGACGGACAGGCCACGCGCCCCGCGCCGCCCGGAGCGTCCCGCCTGCTGGAACGTGGCCGCCAGCGAACCCGGGTAGCCGTTCAGCAACGTCGCGTCCAGGTGGCCGATGTCGATGCCCAACTCCAGCGCGTTTGTGGTCACGACGCCCGTCAGATCGCCGCTCGATAGCCTGGCCTCGATCTCGCGGCGTTCCTCCGGCACGTAACCGGCGCGATAGGAACTCACCCGCGCGTCGCTCGCGCCATACCGTTGAAGCTGATCCTCAGATATGCGGTACATCAACTCCGCCGCCTGCCGTGTGCGAACGAATGACAGCGTCCGCGTGCCTCTCGCGACGAGCCACGAGAACAGCTCCGCCCCCTCGCTCAGCACACTGCGCCGCGCCGACTGGACATCGTCGATGATGGGCGGGTTCCACAGAGCGAACTCCCGCCCCGCGCTTGGCGCGCCGTCGTCCGTGATGGCCGTCATCGGCAGGCCCGTCAGACCCTCCGCGTGCTCCCGCGCATTGCCGAGCGTGGCGGACGTGACGATGAACTGCGGGTTTGCGCCGTACCTGCGACAGATGCGGCGGAGTCGTCGAATGAGCAGGGCGACGTGCGACCCGAACACGCCGCGATACATGTGCCCCTCATCGATGACCACATAGCGCAGCCGTCGCAGGAAGCGCGACCATCCCCGGTGATTGGGCAGGATGCCGACGTGCAGCATCTCAGGGTTCGTCAATAGTAGCTGGGCCGACTTGCGAATGCCGGCGCGTTCATGGTGCGGCGTATCTCCGTCATACGTGTAGGCGGGCGGGCGCGTGGGCAGGGGCGCAGTCAGTTCCTCCAGCGCGCGGAGTTGATCGTTGGCCAGCGCCTTGACGGGGAAGATGTAGAGCGCCGTCGCGCCGCGCGAGGCTGACGATGATTCGAGGCACGCGTTCAGGACAGGCACGTTGTAACAGATGCTCTTGCCGGAGGCCGTGCCGGTGGCGACGACGACGTTCTTCCCGTCGCGCAGCGCGTCGATGGCCTCCGCCTGGTGCGTGTAGAAGCTATCGATGCCGCGCATATCGAGCGCGTGCTTGAGCAGGCGATTCAGCGGCGCGCGCAACGGCTGATACGCCGCGGAGCTATGCGGCATGGACTCCACATGCACAATCTGCCCCGCATAGCCATCGCGGGCGCGAAGGACATCGAGGATGCCCTGAGTATCCAGCGAGGGGCCCCGGTATTGGTTCTGGTCATCGAACATGGAGACATTGTGACACACGCGTTCGGGTGGGGGGTGGGGTGGGGGGTGTTGACAGGCAGGGTCTTGGTCAACATGCTTGTAGTGCCAAAGGAGCGGCGGTTTCTTTAACCGGCTGCGTAAATTGACTATCGCTGGAGACGTGGGCTGGCCATGTCTCCTCGCGGATTTGCGCAGTCCGCGGCTCCTTTGGCAATAGCAGTCAACGTCTGCACGCCGCGGGGAGGCACCTGAATGAAGCGTTTCCAATTCTTACTGTTGGTTTTGGTTAGCATGACCGCCATTGTCGTGCTGGGCTGTGAATCGGACAGTCAGGCTCAACCAACTCAGGAAGCAATCCAACCCGCGACAACGATATCTGTGACGGAAACTGTGGAGCCGGCGGCGACGCCAGAACCGACGTCGATACCTGCGCCAACAGCGACGCCAGAACCGACGGCATCTGCTACACCAGTGCCCTTGCCAACAGCAACACTAGTACCAACGGCCACGCCAACTTTTACTCCTACACCGACTCCCACTTCCACTCCAGTACCGATTCGCGTTGCAATTGAGGGATCGGGCTCAAATGTTGAAACCGTCAACCTAGTTGAAGGTTTGTACATAGTGGCATTGGAAGTGTCGGGAAACGAGAATTGCCTATTCGGTAGTTGTTCGGGCACCAACTTCATTGCAAGCATCGAAGGCGTTGATGGAGGTACGGGAAGTCTCGCGAACGAGATTGCCTCCGAATGGTCAGGGTCTGCGACGTTGAGGATAGGGACGGGGCTCTTTGAGGTTACGCCAGGGACACAAGTCGTCAGTGTGAACGCTGAGGGCGACTGGTCTATCACTTTCGATTCTGCCTTTGGTGTGCAACCGGCAGCTCGAGATGAGAACACGGTGTTCCTCACTGGGTCAGGGACACAGAGCCAAGTAGTGATGCTGTCCGAAGGGCTATATGAGGTCGCAGCCGAAGTGACCTCCAACGAAAATTGTTTCTTTGGCAGTTGTTCAGGCACAAATTTTATAGTAAACATCGAGGGCCTCGCACAGGGTACCGGGGGATTAGTGAATGAGATTGCGTCCGAATGGTCAGGTTCTACAACAGTGAGGATTGGAACGGGCCTATTTGAAATTCCGCCAGGGATACAAGTGGTTAGTGTGCACTCGGCCGGTGACTGGACAATCACTTTTGAATTCTTGGGCTGATTGATAAGAGAAAGGAACAACGATAGTGAGTACGCCAACAGGACCCGAAGGTAGACGACAAAGGCAGGCAGATGCCGTTGCTCGTGAAGTAATGCGCGGCGCAAAAGTCGAGTCGGATGCTGATTACCAAGCCGTATTGATAAGTGGCGGTCCTATCAATCACCTACTCCATTTCTTTGTCGGCATCTTTACGTGCGGATGGTGGTGGATTGTGTGGATTTTCCTTGCCTTGACCGGTGGAGAGAAGCGCTACATCGTGCGTACTGATGAATTCGGAAACACGCGGGTTGAAAAAGGTAAAGACTTGGCTAAGGGCATAATTGCAGCCGTGGTAGGTGGAGCAATTCTACTATTCGTTTTCCTGACTATTGTGTCCGCCATTGGGAGCTAGCCACCCCCCTCACTCCCTCTCCAACGGCTTCACCGCGTCCACCTTGCTGCCGATGCGCTCGGTTGCCGCTTCAAGGTCGTATTGCGTCTGAAGGCCCATCCAGAGCTCGGCGGATGTGTTAAAGAACTTGCCCAGCAGCATGGCGGTCTCCGCCGTAATGGATCGCTCGCCGCGAACGATGGCGTGCATTCGGCGTGGGTCAACGCCAATGGACTTTGCCAGTCGATACTGGCTCATGTTCAGCGGCACAAGGAACTCTTCGCTCAGGATTTCGCCGGGATGAATGGAGGGCATCTTTTCGTCGTCGTCAGTTGTTGGCATGGCTCTGGTCTCCTTATTCAATTGTAATGACATAGGGACGATTTGGATTCCTCGCTGCGCTCGGAATGACGGAGGTGGGGCGTATGGGGGATGGCTGCCTTGGTGGGCGGCGTGGTCCCCCGCCTTCGCGGGGGATTCGGGAGGGCGGGGCAGACGGAGGCTCCTAGCCGGGCACTCTCGCGGAGATGGCTTCACGCAAGCCCTGAAGCAGTCCATCAAGATGGGCTATGCGCTCCCTTAGTTGCACGACTTCTGTCCGAAGCTCCGCGACATCATCGCGCAGGATTTGTATCTGGCCCTCGATGCGGGAGAATCGTTCGTCCATGCGGGAGAACCGCTCATCCATGCGGGCTTCTAAGCTGCCAATCCGCTCATCCATGCGGGCTTCTGAGCTGCCAAACCGCTCATCCATGCGGGCTTCTGAGCTGCCAATCCGCTCATCCATGCGGGCATTAAGTCGGGATTCCATCCTGACCATGTCGGCGCGCAGCCATGCGAACAGTCCCGAGACAAGCACGGCCAAGCCTATCCCAACGGTGATTATTGCGATGAATTCAGCGCTCATGGTGTCACTCTGTCCGTGCCCATTATCACATAGTCATGCGGGTCTGCCTGCGCCACGCCTGAGGCCCCCGCTGTGTTCGGAATTATAGGCCGTCTCCCGCTGCTATGATTTTGGGGACGCTACGTGGTCTCGCAGCACAGGAGGACAGCAACAATTCTCGATAGACGGCGGATTCGTGAGGGGTATGAGGAAGTCCGCGCCGCGCTTGCCCGGCGCGGCGATGCGGAGGCGCTTGCGCTGCTGGATGAGGTCGCCTCGCTGGATGGCGAGTGGCGCGCGGCGCAGGCTCTTGCAAATGACCTTCGTGCTCAGTTGAATACGCACTCCAAGACCTTTGGGATGCTGCGTGGTCGGGCGGGGCGGGGTGATCTCTCCGCGAGTGAGATTCTGGACGCTCCAGGGGTTGTCGACTTGCTTGGGCGTGGAGAGGGTGTCTCTAGCGGGGATCCACAAGTCAACGTAAGGGCGACGGAGAACGAAATCAGGACACGTTTCGATCAAGTACTGAGAGAAGCTCAGGGACTTCCTGCAGACCCAGTCGCGGCTCTCCTCGAAGATGTACAGAAAGCTCTCCGCGAGTTCTCTGAGCAGGTGGATGAGGCGGCGCGGCGCACGTCTGAGGTGGATGAGCAGATAACCCAACGCCTCCAATATCTGCCCAACCTGCCTGAGGACTCCGTGCCGGACGGGGCGTCGGAGGAGGATAACGTCGTCACGCGGCAGTGGGGGGAGATTCCCGGCTATGATTTCGAGCCGCAGGCGCATTGGGACCTCGGGCCGGCGCTCGGCATTATCGACTTTGAGCGTGGCGCGCGCATCGCGGGATCGCGGTTCTATGTGCTGACGGGGTCGGGCGCAAAACTGCAACGCTCGTTGATCCAGTGGATGCTGGACGTTCACACGCGGGAGCACGGTTATCGAGAGGTGTACCCGCCGTTTGTGTCCACCGAGCAGACGCTCTTTGCGAGCGGGCAGCTGCCCAAGTTCAGGGAGAACGTCTATCGCGACGAGGATGACGATGTGTGGCTGGTGCCGACGGCGGAGGTGCCCCTCACGTCCATGCACCGCGGCGAGATCCTGGAGCCGGGGATGCTGCCGATCAACTACGTCGCCTACACGCCATCGTTCCGTCGCGAGCAGATGTCCGCGGGGCGCGATATACGCGGCATCAAGCGCGGCCACCAATTCGACAAGGTGGAGATCTACAAGTTCACAGAGCCGGAACAGTCATTGGAGCAACTTGAGGTTCTGCTTGGCCACGCGGAGTCGATTCTGCGGCGTCTCAACCTGACGTACCGCATCGTGGAGTTGTGCGCGGGGGACTTGGGGCAGGCGGCGGCGAAGACCTACGACATTGAGGTGTGGGCGCCGGGCTGCGGGGAGTGGCTGGAGGTCTCAAGCTGCTCAACGACGTCCGATTACCAGGCCCGCCGCGCCAATATCCGCTACCGGGCCGAGGCGGGCGCGCGTCCACGATTCGTGCATACCCTCAACGGTTCCGGCCTCGCGCTGCCGCGCGTCATGATCGCGGTGATGGAAACATACCAACGCGCGGACGGCACGATAGAAGTGCCGGAAGCCCTACGCCCCTACACGGGCTTCACGGAGATTGGGCGGGAGTAGGGCTGGCAGCCTGCAACTTTGGTTTAGCGTTCCTCAAGGATTAGGGCAGCCACGCCCTGACCATGCGCGGAGTCACCCCGATCTTCATCCAGACTGGTAGTGACGATTCCGGCCATTGCATCGCTTCCGGTCATGCTTGTCAGTATCGTCGCTCGGCGAACCGCGCGTTCAATGTCGGAATCACTGGTCGTGACAGAGACTTCCGCGACGAAATAGACCTGAGCCCGGTCTGCCCTTCGCACGCAAGACAAGACCAAGTCGGATGTACGAATTTCCGCCCACTCGTCTTGTGTGATGCGGTCTTCATCGAGAGCATCATCCGCCAGCTCCATGAACTCGCTGGTCACGCCGAGTCGGCCACCAATAAGAACCTTGGGACGTGTCAGCCCAAGACGTTGACCAACCAACGAAGGCACAATCTTTTCCGCTCTATATTCGTAATAGGTTCCAACGGTGTTATCGAGCCTGCCGTCCATCTTGTTGAACCTTTCATCCATGCGGTCGAACCGTTCATCCATACGATTGAACCGTTCATCCATACGGTCGAACCGTTCATCCATACGGTCGAACCGTTCATCCATACGGTCGAACCGTTCGTGTACGAGCTGGAAGTTGCGGTCAGTGGCTTCAATAAACGAGGCGAGCTTCTCCGGCAGAAGGAGCACCTCATCCCCAAGCACGAGGCCCCGGATAGTGTCTCTCCACTCCGGGTGCTCTCTCAGGATTCGAGCGAGGTCATTTATGTCGGCTATTGTCGTCATCGTTGATTCACCACTGGTAACAAGTATAACGTCCCGGGCTCTGCGAGCGTCGTTCATTCCTTGCTTTGTCACCACAGGTAGTACCATGAACCGACGGAAAGGGGTGGGGGTTTATGCGGATTGGCGTGGTGGTGGAGACGGCGCAGCGAGAGGCTCGTGTGGCGCTTGCGCCCGTTTCGGTTGCGCGATTCACCCGCGCGGGCATTGATGTCCTCGTTCAGTCAGAAGCCGGTGGGCGCGCGTTCTTTGGTGATGAGTCTTACAGGGAGGCAGGCGCGGAGATTGCGCCGGATGCCGCGGGTGTGTATGCCAGCGCCGATGCCATCGTCAAGGTCGCCGCGCCGTCCGTGGACGAAACATCATCGCTACGTGAGGGACAGATCCTTGTCGCCGTCCTACAGCCGCTGACTAGCCACGATCTTGTGCGGGCGCTGGCCGCGAGCGGCGTCACAGCGTTCAGCCTCGATGCCATTCCACGCATCGCTCGCGCACAACCTATGGACGTGCTCTCCTCGCAAGCCTCAGTTGCCGGGTACAAGGCTGCCGTCATGGCCGCCGACACGCTCGGCAAGCATCTGCCGATGATGACGACGGCGGCGGGGACGATGCCCCCCGCGCGAGGGCTGGTGCTCGGCGCGGGCGTGGCGGGTTTGCAGGCCATCGCGACGGGTCGGCGGCTCGGCGCGGTCATGTCCGCGTTCGATGTGCGCCCGGCCGTTAAGGAGCAGGTGCAGAGCTTGGGCGCGACGTTTATCGAGGATGAAGAGTTGCAGCGCGCTCAGGCGGAGACGGCAGGCGGCTACGCGCGGGAGCAGACGGCTGAGGAGCGGGAACGCTCACAGGCCCTGGTTAGGCGGCACGTCGGCGCGTCCGATTTCGTTATCACGACGGCGCTCGTGCCCGGTCGTCCCGCGCCGCGCCTCATCACGCGGGAGATGGTGGAGGACATGCAGCCGGGGTCGGTCATCATCGATCTCGCGGCGGAGACGGGCGGCAACTGCGAACTAACATCGCCCGGCGAGGTCATCGTTCACAAGGGCGTCATCATCAACGGGCCGATCAACGTGCCATCGCTGCTGCCCGTCCACGCGAGCATGATGTTCTCCCGCAACGTTCAGAGCTTTTTGGACCTGCTCATCAAGGACGGCGAGATCGTGATTGATATGGACGATGTAATCGAGCGCGATTCGCTCATCACGCGTGGCGGCGATGTGGTTCACGCCGCGACGCGCGACGCCATGGGGCCGGCGGCGTAGCGCGCCCCACTTAAGGAGGCAATCGACGATGCTAGAGGGCGGACTGCTAATCGCGATTTATGTGTTTGTGCTCGCCGGATTCGTCGGGTTTGAGGTCATCACGAAGGTGCCGCCGACGCTGCACACGCCCCTCATGTCCGGCGCGAACGCCATTTCCGGCATCACCATCATCGGCGCGCTGCTCATCGTCGGTTCAAGCGAAGGGCCACTGACGATGATTCTCGGTCTGGGCGCGGTCATCCTCGCCACCATCAACGTCGTCGGCGGATTCATGGTGACTGACCGGATGCTCCGCATGTTCCGCAGCGGGCGAGATAGGACACGGCAGCCGTGACCCTCGACCGCGATCTCATCATTACGTCCGCCTACCTGGTATCGGCGGCGCTGTTCATTATTGGCCTGCGTTATCTCGGTTCGCCCGCCACGGCGCGCAACGGCAACCTGCTCGCGGCGGGGGGAATGCTGCTCGCCATTCTCGTGACGCTCATCAGCGAGGAGATCATCAGCTACCCGCTCATCGTTGCGGGCGTGCTGGTTGGTGGGGCAATCGGCGTGGCGTTTGCGCGTTTGGTGAAGATGACGGCGGTGCCGCAGATGGTGGCGGTGTTCAACGGCTTTGGCGGCGCGGCGTCCGGCCTGATTGCCATCTCCGAGTACTTCCGGCTGTGGGATGCGGGCGAGGAGATGGGGTTGGATACGTCCATCACCATCATGCTTGGCGTGCTGATTGGCGCGGTGACGTTGTCCGGCAGCGCCATCGCGACGGGCAAGCTGCAGGAGGTCATCACGGGACGCGCCGTCCGCCTGCCCCTACAGAATGTTCTGAGCGCGCTCCTGTTTGCCGCGATTGTTGCCCTCGCTGTCAGCCAAATCGCCTTTGAGGTCAATCCGGCCCTGTTCGTGGCGTTGATTGTCCTGTGCCTCGTACTGGGTGTGCTACTTGTTATGCCGATTGGTGGCGCTGACATGCCGGTCGTTATTTCGTTGCTGAACTCCTACTCCGGCCTTGCGGCGGCTGCGGCGGGATTCGTACTTGGCAACCCGATCCTGATCATCGCGGGCGCGCTTGTCGGCGCGGCGGGATTCATCCTGACGCAGATCATGACGCGCGCCATGCACCGTTCGCTCGCCAACGTGATGTTTGGGGCGTTTGGCGCGGGCGGCGGGGGCACGGGAGTAAGCGGCGTGGCGGAGGGCGCGACGGTGCGACAAGGCTCGCCGGAGGACCTCGGTATCCTGCTCGCCTACGCGCAGAGCGTCATCATCGTTCCAGGCTACGGTCTGGCGGTAGCGCAGGCGCAGCGGCAGGTGCGTGATTTGGCGGACCTGCTGGAAGAACGCGGCGTCGATGTCCGGTACGCAATTCACCCCGTTGCGGGACGAATGCCCGGCCATATGAACGTGCTGCTCGCTGAGGTCGATGTCCCGTACGACCGCCTCTACGACCTGGATCAAATCAACGATGAGTTTGAGCACACGGACGTTGCAATCGTCGTTGGCGCGAACGACGTGACGAACCCGTCCGCGCGTGAGGCTACCGATAGCCCTATCTATGGAATGCCCATCCTGAACGTCGACCACGCGCGCAACATCATCGTGCTCAAGCGATCCATGAGCCCCGGTTTTGCGGGCATCGACAACCCGCTCTTCTACAACGACAAAACCTCGATGCTATTCGCGGACGCCAAGGACGGCCTGAATCGCCTCATCGAGGCGGTACAAGAGAGCTGACGGACGCCGTCACCACGAAACCATGACAGCCACACTCACACCACCGGCCCACCAAAGCCAACCAGCGCGCCGCGCTAACAATGAGTTGGACGGTTGGCCGCATCCCTTCGATATCATGGCAATCTACGCGCTTTATCAGGGAGTTCCGCGAACTTGACCTGGAACAGGGAACTGAGTACGGCTAGGAAATGAAGATGCGGGCACCGATGCGATCCCTGAATCCGCTCCTGTTGGCGCGTTGGGCGATTCTCGGGCTCCTCCTTGCGACGGGCTATGGCGGATTCCCGGTATGTGCCCTGGATCCGAACGATATCGGGTATTTGGACTCCGAAATATATGGTGGAATAGTTTCCAGCCCCCCATTGCAGTGGTCGCCTGATGGTCGGCACATCATTTTCGAGGACAGCGGTGAAATCTACCGTGTCACATCGGACGGCTCCGATCTACAACTCATACTAGAGAGCGAGGGGCCCAATGAGGTCTTCAACTCACCAAGAATCTCTCCGGATGGAACACGGATCGTCTACATCACAACGCGACATGAGGTAACTCGAGAGGAAGCAGAAGAAAGCGCACACAATCAAAGAAACTTCGAAATTGAAACAGCGCAGTTGGGCGGAACAGACCGTCGCCGTCTTACCGAGAGCTACAGGCAAGACACGAATCCCGTGTGGTCACCGGACGGATCCAGAATCGCATTCATGAAGTTTGGGAGCGGGAGTTGGCCACGCGACTACTCTGGGATCTATACGATGGCTGCGGACGGCTCCGATCAAAAATTGATTCTTCCGCAGGAGCCGATCGATTTTGACGTGTTCCCTAACACTTACTCTTGGACTTACTGGGATTTGCCGGCCGAGACACAAGAGCATATTCTTCGGAATACGCCAGATTTTGATGTGTTAGCTATTCCCAAGACTCTCGACTGGGCTTACTGGGATGAGACGTCGGAAACATTCGTACCGCAACAAAGGGTTCCGAATCGCGAGATGATCGCCTCCGATGAAGGCATCGCTTCCGGTGCCGCCGATGACCTTTATCTTACGACGAGCTTCTTTTACGATGCGGGGGCCGTCTGGTCGCCGGATGGGAAGAAGATAGCCTTCACCGGCACGATTGAATTTACCCGATACTTTTACCTTGCCCCTGATTATCCTAGCGGCGAGGTGTCTGAGGCTTCTATCCCACGGGCTCTGTATACGGTCAACGCTGACGGATCCGATTTAACGCCGGTGTTTAGCCCATCGACTGTCGGCGACGACCAAACTAGGACAGTCTACCCGTTGAGTACGCAACTTACTTGGTCTCCTGACGGAAAGAGAATTGCCTTCCTATGGTACGTTGACGACTATTGGCTCGACAATCTGGCCGAATACCGGCATGTCGTTGGGAGTCCAGGCTTTGGTCTATATGAAATTGGCGTCGATGGCTCCGGCTTGCGAAAGATAGCGGTCATCGACACGAATAAACCCAACACCGGTGCACTATCCTGGTCTCCTGACGGTAGTTCGCTCCTCTTATCCACTATTGGCTATTTCCGTTCCAGCAGATTAGGTGCCCCCAGTCAGGTCCACGTCGTTCGAGTGGACGGTTCAGTTCCGCGCCTTACTGCGCTTGGGCTGGACGCATCCTGGTCTCCGGATGGATCCAGAATTGCTGTCATCGGTAACTCCTCCCCAAACGCCCTCTACCTCGTAGACAGGCTGTACACCATGGCGCCGGACGGCACAGACATTCAGGTGATTGTCGAACGCGACGAGGATGGGGAATTGCGGGCAGTCAATCAGGTGGAGAAGAACTGTTTCCTGCTGGTGTTCTGTGGGTAGTTGATGGGGAAGAACGATGACGGCCTGGCAAAGTGTGGTGGTTCGCGTGAGAAGGGCATACCGCTGATGAACAGGAAGTGGACAACGTCAATACTGATCCTGGCGGTGTTGGCGGTTGTAGCTCCGGTGTTCCGCGCCGGCGGCGGAGGCACGGGAGCTAGTGGTGGCGCGTCGCCACCGGATTTGCCATGACAGCCACACTCACACCACCGCCGGAGCAGCAGAAGCGCAAGCCGCCGTTCCTTGTTCGGCGCAGCCCGGTTTTCTACGGCTGGGTTATCGTTGGCCTCACGTTCTCGACGAGCATGGTCACCGCCGGAATCAGCGGGTACGGCCTCTCATTCTTCGTCGTGCCAATGAGCGAGGCGCTCGGCGTCACCCGAGCGGAGTTCTCCTCAATAACCCTGTTCCGTCTCGCGGCGATACCGCTCGTGCCACTCCTCGGAATGCTCGTGGACAAACGCGAAGGCCCGCGCCTTGTCATCGTGATCGGAAGCACCGCCGCCGGCCTGTCACTCATTGCCTCGTCGTTCGTGGAGAACATGTGGCAGTTCTATCTGACCTTCGGCATCTTCTTTGGTATCGCGATGATGGCGATGGGCGGGCAACTCGTCGGCCCCGCCGTCCTGTCCAAGTGGTTCGTCAGGCGCCGCGCCCGCGTTATGGCCATCAGCGCCATCGGCATCTCCGGCGGCGGGTTCGTGATTGCTCCGATAGCCGGTCAACTGGTGGAGCAGTTTGGATGGCGCGATGCCTGGGTGATTCTCGGCATCGGAATGATCCTCATTGTCACCCCGGCAGCCGCACTCCTCATGCGACGGCAACCCAGCGACGTCGGCCTGATGCCGGACGGCATCGGGACGACTCAGCCGAGATCTGATGACTCATCGACAAATGACAGAGAAGCATTCCCCATAGGCGAACCCTACGAATACCCGTGGACGGTGCGCGAGGCGGCGCGAACCGGGGCTTTTTGGGCGCTGCTGGCCGCGCAGGTTCTGTCCCTCGGCTCGTTGATGCCGATTCTCTTCCACCAGGTGGCTTATATGCAGGACAAGGATTTCAGCCTGGGAGATGCCACGCTGGCCGCGACGACGCTCGCGGGTTTCGCCATCGTGGGCAAGATCGTCTACGGAACGATTGTGGAACGCGTACACGTGCGATTGGTCTTGGCGATGTCCATGATACCGGCGGGATTGTCCGTCCTCCTCCTTGTTGGAAGCTCCAGCATTGAGATGCTCTTGGCCTACGCCGTGGTTCATGGCCTCACGATGGGCGGATTCATGCCGCTGATGAACGTGGCGCTTGCCCAGTATTTCGGTCGGCACCACATGGGAGCGATACGTGGCGCGTTCACACCTCTCGCCAACATCGTTGGGGCGGTCAGCCCATTCGCCGTCGGCTGGATGTGGCAACTAACCGGCAACTATGACATTTCCTTCATGCTGGCAGGGGCGGGCTGGTTCATCGGAGGCTTCATCGTGCTGTTGGCCAGGGAGCCAAAGGAGCCTGACGCGCGGTCTCCGCTACCGGCAAATCGTTCCGTGCATGATTCGTCGAATTAGGCGTAGAGGGCTCCGTGAACTGCACGTTCGCGATAGTAGACTATCACTAGGAGAGAAGCTACTATGCTGATGGCCAATCCACCACACCCCGGAGATTCGATCAGATACGATTGCCTTGAGCCGCTGGGCTTGACGATCAAGCAGGCCGCTGAAGGTCTGTGCGTGTCGCCGCGCTTGTTGTCCAACATCATTAACGGACGGGCGAGCATTACGGCCGATATGGCGATTCGGCTGACGGAGGCGTTCGGATCGTCCCCCGAGACTTGGCTCGGCATGCAACACGCATACGATCTGTGGCAGGCGCGGCACAACATGCCGCGTCCAAAGGTCACGCAGTTCTACAAGCCGCAGGAGTGGCCCGAGGACGAATCGGTCGCGGTGTGATTGCCCTTCTCGCCAGGGAGCCAAAGGAGCCGGTTGGGCGATCTCCTCTAGCGGCAAATAATTCCGTGCATGATTCGTCGAATTAGAAGCAGGGCGCTCCGCGCTCTCTACGTCAACTCTGACGCCAGCCGTGTTGATCCGCGACATGTGCGGCGGTTGAATCAGATTCTCTTGCACTTGGGCAGAGCTCAGTCTCCTCGCAATATGAACCTCCCCGGCCTTGGCCTCCATGCCCTGACCGGCGACCTCGCCGGTTACTATGCAGTACGGGTTTCCGGCAACTGGCGAGTGACGTTTCGCTTCGAGAACGGTGAACCAACCGACATTGATTATGTAGACTATCGCTAGAAAGGAGACTCACTTGCCGATGCACAATCCGCCGCACCCCGGCGGTTCAATCAAAGATTTGTGCCTTGAGCCGCTGGGCTTGACGATCAAGCAGGCGGCGGAAGGTCTGTGCGTGTCGCCGCGCTTGTTGTCCAACATCATTAACGGACGGGCGAGCATTTCGGCCGATATGGCGATTCGGCTG
Source organism: Dehalococcoidia bacterium (assembly GCA_965205915.1). Classification (GTDB taxonomy): domain Bacteria; phylum Chloroflexota; class Dehalococcoidia; order UBA6926; family UBA6926; genus VXMO01. Next base: position 1,438,527 of record OZ242191.1, read on the forward strand.
ACGGAGGCGTTCGGTTCGACACCTGAGATGTGGCTGAGATTGCAGGCCGCATACGATCTGTGGCAGGCGCGGCACAACATGCCACGTCCAAAGGTCACGCAGTTCTACAAGCCGCAGGAGTGGCCCGAGGACGAATCGGTCGCGGTGTGATTGCCCTTCTCGCCAGGGAGCCCAGGGAACAAGTGGCGAGAGGCATCTAGCAAACCGGCCCCATGATTCGTCGAATTAGAAGCAGGGCGCTACGCGCTCTCTACGTCAACTCTGACGCCAGCCGTGTTGATCCGCGACATGTGCGGCGGTTGAATCAGATTCTCTTGCACTTGGGCAGAGCTCAGTCTCCTCGCAATATGAACCTCCCCGGCCTTGGCCTCCATGCCCTGACCGGCGACCTCGCCGGTTACTATGCAGTACGGGTTTCCGGCAACTGGCGAGTGACGTTTCGCTTCGAGAACGGTGAACCAACCGACATTGATTATGTAGACTATCGCTAGAAAGGAGACTCACATGCCGATGCATAACCCGCCGCACCCCGGCGGTTCAATCAATGATCTGTGCCTGGAGCCGCTCGGCTTGACGATCAAGCAGGCGGCGGAAGGTCTATGCGTGTCGCCACGCGTGTTGTCTAACATCATTCACGGTAAGGCGAGCATCACGGCCGACATGGCCATCCGCCTTGCGGAGGCGTTCGGCTCAACTGCGGATTCGTGGTTGGGCATTCAGCACGATTACGATATGTGGCAAGCGCGGCACAACACGCCGCGTCCAAAGGTCACGCAGTTCTATAAGCCGCAGGAGTGGCCCGAGGACGAATCGGTCGCGGTGTAGCCGTCGTGCTGTTGGCAAGGTCGCCAAGAGAACCGGTGGCGAGGGGCGTAGAGGTCGCGCCGGTACCTCAATAGCCTCATGACCTCCACAGAACTCCCGGAGCAGAAGACGGCGCGCTCCCCCCTCCTCGTCCGCCGTTCCCCGTTCTTCTATGGGTGGATGATCCTCTGCCTGACGTTTACGAGCAGCATGATCACGACGGGGATTAGCGGGTACGGAATCTCGTTCTTTGTCGTCCCGATGAGCGAGGCGCTCGGTGTCTCCCGCGCGGAGTTCTCATCCGTCTCGCTGTTTCGCCTGGCCGTGATTCCGATTGTGCCATTCGTCGGGATGATGCTGGATAAGCGGGAAGGGCCACGCCTTGTTCTGACAGTGGGAGGCCTGCTTGCCGGACTCGCGCTTATCGCGACGTCGCAGGCGCAGGCGATGTGGCAGTTCTATCTTTCGTTCGGCGCAGTCTTCAGTGTCGTCTCAATCATCATCGGGTGGCAACTGCTTGGGCCGTCCGTGCTGTCCAAGTGGTTCGTCCGACTGCGCGGCAGGGCCATGGGCATTAGCGCCATTGGCGTTTCGATGGGCGGGTTTGTCATCGCGCCGATCGCCGGTCTCCTGGTGGCGGAGGTTGACTGGCGTACCGCATGGATCGTTCTCGGCGTGGGGATGATCGTTGTTCTTGTGCCCGCCGGCGCGCTGCTGATGCGTAGGCAGCCGAGCGATGTCGGGTTGCGGCCGGACGGAGTTGCTCCCGCGAATGGCAATGCAGGCGCGGATGCCGCAGACGTTGGAGGGCCATCTCCACCGCAAGCCGTCGTGGCCGAGGAGTATCCATGGACCGTGCGAGAGGCTTCTCGCACGTGGGCATTCTGGGCGCTGGTTATGGCGCAGGTGCTGGGCCAGGCCTCACTGGGCGCGACGCTTTTCCACCAGGTTGCGTTTATGCAGGACAAGGGATTCGGGCTGGGAGAAGTGACCCTCGCCGCGACAACCGTCGCCGGGTTCGCCATTCCGAGCAAGCTGGTATACGGATTCCTTGCCGAGCGATTCCACGTTCGGTGGGTACTTGCCGCAGCGATGATTCCGGCCGGCCTCTGCCTGCTGATCCTGATTGTTAGCGGGAGCCGGGAAATGCTGCTCACGTACGCGGTTCTGTACGGGCTGACGATGGGTGGATACATCCCCATGGTCAACGTGGCGCTGGCCCACTACTTTGGCCGCGAGAACATCGGCTCGATCCGTGGCGCGATGACGCCGGCAACAAGCGCCGCGGCGGCTGTGAGCCCGTTCGCCGTTGGGGCGATGTGGCAGTGGTTCAACAACTACGATGTGGCGTTCGTCCTGCTCGGCGCAGGCTGGTTCGTCGGCGGACTGTTCGTCCTGCTGGCATCACGGCCACGGGCGCCGGTTGGTGTCAGACAGGACGCAGGTTTGTAGCCAGGCCGCCGTTAATTCTTAGTAATCTGCTCGCATCCCGTCAGCGAACTCGCAGGATGGTGGGGGGGGGCGGGGCATAACCGTCGGTCATTGGACGCGCAGCATCAGATGGAGTCAATTGCGCGGGCAAAACTCGACAGTGGGATTAATTGTAATGCTATGGAGGTTGGGAAGAGCGCAAACCGACTCAGGTAGCGATCCGGTGAAATTGTTACTATGTAGGAAGAGAACCGCCAGCGCGATCATACCGCCGAAAATGTCCGGGATCTCACCCGCCAACATATTGTTAGAGAGGAACAGGTCTTGTAAAGCGGTGAGTTGCCCTAACGATATGGGGAGTTCCCCAGTCAGTTGGCCAAACTCCAGGTTGAGATAAGTAAGGCCATTCAATTCCCCCAATTCAGGTGGTATAAATCCGGATAGCAAGGTACTGCCTAGCTCAAGTTTCTTGAGGGAGGTCAACATACCCAGTTCTGGCGGAATCTCCCCTGTCAGCCTGTTTGAGGACAGATTGAGAACGACCAGTTTTTCGAGGCCGCCAATCTCAGAAGGGAGCGGCCCAGACAGTCCATTCTGGTTCAGGGTGACCTCTGTGGCTCTGTCACTCTGTTGATCAAAAGTGATACCAAACCATGAAGCGAGAGGCTCCTCTGTACCCCAATTCTCAGAGTTGATCCAGTTCGGGCCGTCGGTCGCCTCGTACAACGCCATCAAGGAAGGGATGTCCGGGTGCGGCGCGGCTGTCGGCGTCGGAGTGGGCGGCGTCGGGGTGGCCGTAGCTGTTGGCGGGATAGGTGTAGGTGTGCGTGTAGGAAGAACAGGAGTGGACGTTTGCGTAGGAGGAGCGGGGGTAGAGGTAGTGGTAAGCATGGGCGTAGGAGTATAGGTTGGCGCTTCCGTCGGCAGTGAAGTAGGCGGCGCCGTCGCTGTGGGCGTCACCTCATCAATTCGCTGGCAGGCGATGAGAGAAATGGACACCAGGGCAACGGCGAGCACGAACGTGACATGGGAGTGAGCGAACAAACTATTCACATTGGACAGCTTATGTGTGGGGCAGGTGGGTGGTCAAAGAACCCCGCGGCGAGCCCGGGGTTCCCACGTGGGTTCCCGCTTGCTCCCATACCCCCACCCTCCAACACTGAATGAGCGTCAACTCTTGTGCTGCTGGCCTCAAAGCCGAGGGCGCCGGTGGGGCGTTAATTCTGTTTGAAATTGGCCTCTCTGACTCTCTTCGCGGTGTAGTTATACAGAGATTCAGGTAACCGCTCGCCAATACGGTGTTCAGGGCGAGGAAGTGTCCAGAAAGTATCGCCGTCCCACATGGCACTACCCATTACGCTGCTCTTCCCTTTGAAACTGCCCTCGTATTTGAAGTTCCTAATCGTGTCTGCATTTGCCAATAAGGCCTCATCCAGCGACTGAAATGGGACCAAGTCAGCTAGCCGCTTCGTATGGCCCTCACTGTCTGTGGCTTCCACGCTGCTTAGGTTCGCAGACTTCTCATCGTAGATTTCCTTGATGTCTCTCTGGCTACTGTGACTGAGTTCCGCATAAAGTGCACCGATGTTGTGGGTGTTTCTACAATCAACATCGTGGTCAAGTTCCCACAATACCTTGACGGATATTTCGAAAACGTTGGCATCCAGCATGTGGGTCACGGATTTCCCAGCCAAATTGTGTTTGGCGTGAATCTCATCGAATTCCGCCTGTGATAGGCCGACTGGAGCTTGGATTGGTGGGCCGGAGTCTAGGTACTTGGCAATTTCCATGAAATTCTGCATGGAGCGCATTCGTTTGTTAACGCGGCTCTGGTCTTTCACGTTACTGTTATCCTCTCCGAAGAGTCTGCCCGCCTTTTGTGGTCTTTCACAACGAATGCGACGCTTTAGAAAATGCTAATGCCATTTAGACCATGTGTCCACGCCTCGCGTTCTCTCTGCTGAGCCCGGACAAGGTATAGACATTCGATTTGAGCTGGTTCCCAGGGCTGTACGTTGGGACGTCGTTCAGGTCGCCGTCGGCTCCATGTGCCAACCGCTCGGCAACTACGACATGTCGTTCGCGCTACTCAGTACGCTCAAGTCAATCGCCGGATTATTCGTACTGTTGGCCTCAAAGCCGAAGGTGATGGACGGGCTAGGGGGGATTGCTGCCAAGAGGCGACGGGTGCCAGACCCCCTTCATCTTTCGCAAACGACGCCGTCACCATCGCCATCACGGGCGCTGGGAACCTTCCACGAGGGGAAACCCCTGCCTGGCCCCGAGGGTCCCTGTACACGGGATTCGCCCGCCGCCTCAGCCGCCTCACACGTTGAGTACACCTCGTCCGCCGGTGAGATAGGGGCCGATGTATCGGACACCGTTGTGGTCAGCTCGACGATCTCATCGCAGGTTGCCAGCATTTCTTGAAGCGCATCTGCCTCGGTGGGCGTTGCCGTCAAATCCCATGCGTGTTTGATTCTGATCCAGTCGATGGCGTATTCGCACCAGTAGGATCCGTTTGGGGGACGCCATTCATCGGGGCCCCGGGCGCCCTTGGAACGGTTGGCGCCGAATGTTACCGCGATCAGGTGGTCAGGGTCGCTAAGCGAGTTGGCAAAAGCCTTCTTCCGTTCGGGATTCCATGACCAGCCGCCGGACCTGTGAGCGTTTGCCAGCGGGACGAAGTGGTCGATGTCCAATTCGCCCGGTTCTGTGACTGTTGTACCGGTATAGGAACCAAACCACTGTCCCCGGCTGACCCTACATTGTCGGTCGCTTTCATACACGACTTCCACTAGGCTCTCCTCTATCAGGACCTCTTGCCGAGCGCCCTGGCAGTCACCATCCTCATCGGTCCAGTGCCGCCACTCGGCGCGATCATATTTCGGCAACACCGCCGGAATCTCAGATACAGCTATCGAAAGTTGGGTAATCGATGCGGATGTTGCCGCCGGGGTCTCAGTCGGGACGACTGTGGAGATAGACTCAATGATTGGCGTTGCCGTTGATATTGCCGGAATCGCAGTGGCCGGGCTGCGAAAAGGTGTCGGCTCCCCTTGCTGCTGGCACGAGATCAGAGCCAGAACACCGACAATGATCAAGGCTACAGCGGCGAGCCGGGAGAACCGTCTACGATCCATGAGGTTGAGAGTACGTGCGCGCATTGGGCGGGTCAAAGAGAGGGAGCAATCACCCCGTTCGCCACCGGCTGGATGTGGAGTGAGCTTGGCAACTATGACGTTGCGTTTACGCTGCTGGGGGCGGGCTGGTTCTTCGGCGGCGTCATCGTCCTGCTGGCACGGGAACCGCGAGAGCCGGTGTCCGGCGTCCAGAAAGCCTCTGTATGATTCGTCGTATTAGTCACAGGGTCTTCGAGAACTCTAAGTGAGCACCGTTACGTGGACTATCGCCCGTCTGCGAAGAACCGCCTACAGCGCCGACCTGACGCTACTATCCTCGAAGGATTAGACGACTATGGAATTGTCCTTTTCGACCGCGGAGCGGCCCGCAGGATCGGTACTCCCTAGTTGAGCCGCCGAAGCAGGGGGAAGACTTCGCCCAATCGGCTGTCGGAATTCCCCAAGCACGCGAGCGCGAGCTCAACAGCCGTGTTGTCGATGACGAACCGAGCGACGTCATAGCGTTCGCCCGGTCGTTCGCTACTCAGCAGGTCCACGAAGCGAGCTTCCCCCGCTATCTCGACGTTGTCGCCGGGCCGTGCGGAGAGGCGAATCGGCCCTGTTGGGGCTGGTCCCAAGTCAGCAATCATGGATGTGAGCTTCCGTTCCACGAACGCAGTTGCGAACGGGCCGATGGGGATGTGGTCAAAGCTTCTGCTCGTGACGAGGGTCTTCATAGTTTCACCTTGCAGCCACCGATACCCGACCCGGACTGTGTGTACCGTGCCGTCCTGCCCTCTCCCGTGGCCCAACGAAGCAAGGACCGCGACATCCGATCCAACGTCCAACCCGAACGCGGCGATCGCCGCCTCCTGAACGATACTCTCAAGCGTTCTCTCGGGTTCCGGTGGTTGTCGGTTCAGACGGTCACGCTTTCCGACGAAGCGAACGGGGCGGGCCATGCCTATCTAGCTACACCAGAATCTATGCGAACGCTGTCCAAGTGGAAACGCCGAAACCAATCCTGGAGGCCCATACTGCCCTCGGCTGGTATTCTACGTGCCCGTAGTTTGCGAAGAATGTTGGTCATGGCTTCTACCGCGAAGTATACGCCAGCCCCCCCCCCACTCCGCTTGACCCCCCATCCCTCCCTTCCAATACTGGTATGGCACTGTCACTGACCCTGGAGGGGTGGCCGAGAGGACGAAGGCGGCTGTCTTGAAAACAGCTTTGCGGTAACCCTGCAACGCGGGTTCGAATCCCGCCCCCTCCGCTTGTTTTAAAGTTCGCGATCCGGCTTTGGTTGGCCGATGGAGTCCGTTTGCCGCGTTCCGGCTTTGCCGGCCTATCAGGCTTTCTGGCGGTTCGCGTTCCGACATGGTGTCCCCGCTTGCGCCGAATCCGTTCCCTGTATGACACTGGCTATACAACTACTTGGGGGATGAGGAGCCATATCGGATGAAGATTCATGAATACCAGGCCAAAGACATATTGAAAGCCTTCGGCGTCGCTGTGCCCAATGGCCGCGTCGCGACTACCGCCGATGAGGCGCGCGCCATCGCGGAGGAGCTTGGCGGCAGGGCCGTCGTCAAGGCGCAGGTCCATGCGGGCGGGCGCGGCAAGGCGGGAGGCGTCAAGGTCGTTTCGAGTCCGGATGAGGCGGCGGAGTTCGCCGCGGGGCTGCTCGGGACGAACCTCGTCACGGCGCAGACCGGCCCGCAGGGTGTGCCCGTCAACACGGTTCTCGTTGAGGAGCCCGTTGACATCGCGCAGGAACTCTATCTGAGCGTGACGGTGGACGGCGCGGCCAAGTCGCCCGTCATCATCGCCTCCGCGGCGGGCGGCATGGAGATTGAGGAGATCGCCGAGCACTCGCCGGAGAAGATCACGCAGGTACACATCGATCCGCTCATCGGCTATCAGCCGTTCGTTGGGCGTCGCGTGGCCGCGGCGCTGGGTCTGGATGCGGCGCTGGCACGGCCCTTTGGCGCGCTGCTTGGCGGAGTCGTGAACGCGTTCAACCAGAAGGATCTGAACCTTATCGAGATCAATCCCCTCGTCGTCACCGGCGATGGCAAGCTGCTCGCGGCAGACGGCAAGATCGATACGGACGAGAACGGCCACTTCCGCCACCGCGACCTTGCTGAGTTGCGCGATCCCGATCAAGAGGACCCGCTTGAGCGGAACGCCAACGACAAGGGCGTGCAGTACGTCAAGCTGGACGGCGATGTTGGCTGCATGGTGAACGGCGCGGGCCTCGCGATGGCCACGATGGATGTCATCGCGCAAGTTGGCCACGCTCCGGCCAACTTCCTGGACGTTGGCGGCGGCGGTACAGAGGAGCAGGTCGCTGAGGCGTTCAAGATCATCGTCTCCGACCCTGACGTCAAGAAGGTGCTGATCAACGTCTTTGGCGGCATCCTGCGTTGCGATGTTCTGGCGAACGGCATCGTCGCCGCCTATAAGGAAGTCGATGTGAACGTTCCCATCATCGTGCGCATGACGGGGACGAATTCTGAGGAGGGCGCGGAGATCCTGCGCAACTCCGACATCCCCGTCGCCGTCGCCGCCGATCTCAACGACGCGGCGCAGAAGGTTAGAGATATCAATTAGGGTACGCGGCGACCGGAATTCAAACCGACAACACTGATAATACGTTCGAGGAGAAACAAGTAGATGAGCATTCTTGTTGGCGAAAACACCCGCGTGCTGGTTCAGGGCATGAGCGGCCGCGAGGGAACATTCCAAACTGAGCGGTGCATCGCCTTTGGCACAAACGTCGTGGCGGGCGTCACGCCGGGCCGTGGCGGCACGACGCACATCGATCGACCCATGTACGACTCCGTGGCGGAGGCGGTCGAACAGGAGGGCGCAAACGTGTCCCTCATCTTCGTTCCCGCCGCGTTCGCGACGGACGCGCTGCTTGAGGCTGCGGAGGGCGGCGTCGAACTGATCGTCTGCATCACGGACGGCCTGCCGACGCTGGACATGGCGCAGGTTGCGCAGTACCTGGTCAAGAAGGGCGTCCGGCTGATCGGCCCCAACTGCCCCGGCCTGACCTCCGTCGCGGAGAAGCAAAAGGTCGGCATCATTCCCGGCAACATCCACATGGAGGGCCGCATCGGTGTCATCTCACGCTCCGGCACGCTGACCTATGAGGCCGTCTCGCAGTTGACCGCGCTCGGCATCGGACAGTCCACGTGTGTTGGCGTCGGCGGCGATCCTATCATCGGCATGCGCCACCGCGACATCCTGGAGTTGTTCGAGAATGACCCTGACACGGACGCTGTCGTGCTCATCGGCGAAATCGGTGGAACGGCAGAGCAGGAAGCCGCGGAGTACATCAAGAACCACATGAGCAAGCCGGTAACGGGGTTCATCGCGGGCGCGACTGCCCCTCCCGGGCGACGCATGGGACACGCGGGCGCCATCATCACGGGCACGGCGGCGACGGCGGAGGCCAAGAAGCAGGCCCTGCGCGATGCCGGTTGCTACGTGTCGGACAGCCCGGGGCAGATCGGCATCACCGTGCAGCGCATGTTGACGGAGAAGCGCATCGGGAGCTAGGGGAGACCTATCCATTAACCCCGTCCGCGCGTTGTTTCGTTTAGCAGTGGTCTTATTCCGGGGAGTTCTTTCCGTATGTTGCTGACCCGTCTCGCTCTGCGCGCGCGCATTGTAACGCTCGTCATCCTGGCCCTTCTCATCGCGGGCGGCATCTGGTCATACACCCGGCTGGAAGTTGAACTGTTCCCGTCCGTCGATTTTCCGTTGGTCACCGTGGTCACGTTCTATCCGCAGGCTGACCCGGAGACCGTCCTGAACGACGTGACGATTCCCATTGAGGAAATCCTGCTACAGCAGGACGATGTCCTTACGGTAACCTCCACCTCCTCCCTCAACCTGTCGGTCGCATTTGCCGAGTTTGAGTTCGGGGCAGACACACCGGCAATTGAGGCGGCGGTGCGGGCGGAAATCGAGCGACTCCAATTCCCGCCGTCGGTCGCCGCGCCGCGCGTGAGCCGCCTTAATTTTGAGCAGTTCCCGGTGCTGCAGATGTCGGTGCTGGGCGACCTGCCGCCGTCGGACTTGCAGGAGCTGGTTGAGAGTGACGTTTTGCCTCGCCTGCGCGCTGTTGAGGGAGTCGACAGCGCGGACATTCCGGTGAGCGCCGGAGCGGCAGGGGTCATCAGCCGAACGAATGGGTTGCCCAGCCTGACGATCGACTTCGTCAAGAGCGCCGACGCCAACACGGTGGAGGTGGTCAAGGCCGTTCTCGAAGAGTTGGATGACATCAAGACGGGGCTCCCGGCTGATATCCAGTTCACGGAAATCTCCAACCAGGCGCCGGAGATCGAGGACTCCATCAACTCGCTGGGGCGGGAGGTGGCGCTTGGAGCGGCCCTCGCCATCCTGGTCATCCTCGCATTCCTGTTGAGCGTGCGTCCCACGTTCGTTACCGGTATTTCAATTCCCTCAAGCCTCCTCATCGCCATTATCGTTATGAACCTGCAGGGCATGAGCCTGAACCTCGTCACGCTTGGCGGCCTTGCCATCGCGGCGGGGCGCGTCGTCGATGACTCCATCGTCGTTATGGAGAACGTCTATAGACACATCCAGGACGGCGATAACCGGCTGGAGGCGGCCTACGCGGGCACTCGGGAAGTCGCTATGCCCATCACAATCGCGACGCTGACGACCATTGCCGTCTTTGCGCCGCTGGGCTTCATCGGCGGCATCGTCAGTGAGTTCTTTCTCCCGTTTGCGCTCGTTATCACCTACGCCTTGCTCGCATCGCTTGTTGTGGCGTTGACCGCTGTGCCCGTCCTGGCCAGCATGCTCATCAAGCGCCACGCAACGGATACGGCGGAAGAGCTGCTCTCCCAACGCATCGTGCGCATCTACACGCCGATGATCACGTGGGCGCTCGGGCACCGTCTTTACACGATCCTCGGCGCGGTTGTCCTGTTCGTCAGCAGCCTCTTCCTGCTCATCTGGATCCCCGTAGGATTCCTGCCGGGGGGCGGGCAGAATGCGCTAACCATTGAGATAGAGGCGTCGCCAACCACACCGCGTGACACCGTGGTGGGCTACCTGGATAGCGCGGAGGCGCGGCTTGAGGAATTGCGCGTAGCCGGAGAGGTTGACGCCTACTCGTCGCGGATCGGTGGCGGCAGCTTCTTCGATGGCCCCGCAGGCGGGCTTACCCAGATCAACATCACTGCGCGACTGACCGAAGACACGGACGCCGATGCAATGGCGGACCTGCTCCGCGCGGAGCTTGCGGGGCCGGACCGAACCGTTTTCATCCAACAGGCTCAGGGTGGCGGCCCGCCGGCAGGCCAAGCTGAGGTGCGCCTGATCAGCGAGGACTACGATCTCCTCAAGCAGGCCTCTGATTCCCTCATCGGCCCCCTCAGCGCCATGGACGGCGTTATCAACGTTCGCACCGATGCCGTCGATGTGGCCGCGGCCGGACCCTTCAGCGCCGCCGCCATCCCAATTACCCGCGTGGATGGTCGCAGAACCGTCACCATCTCCGGCGTCATTACGGCTCAGGATACGCGCACCGTTAGCGCCGAGATCGACCGGATTGTGGCGGGGGTGGGTTTGCCGCCCGGCGTGGAGCGCGAGACCGGCGGCGTTTTCTCCGATATCGAGGAAGTGTTCCAGCAGATGATCCTGGCCATGGCCATCGGCGCGGCGCTTGTCTACATCGTCATGCTGCTGGCGCAACGATCATTCATCACGCCGGTGATCATCCTGATTGCCGTGCCGCTCGCGTTCACCGGCGCGTTGGCGGCTCTCGCGATTACACAACGCTCGCTCAGCCTGCCCGGGCTCATGGGGCTGCTCATGTTGATCGGGTTGGTGGTGACGAATGCCGTTGTGCTGATCGCCTTTGTGGATCAACTACGGGCGCGGGGACTGCGAATTCCTGAAGCCCTGATTCAGGGTGGACAGGCGCGCATTCGGCCCATCCTGATGACCGCCCTAACGACGAGCTTTGTGCTGCTGCCGCTAGCCCTTGAAGAGGGCGACTCCGGCGGCATCATCGGCGCGGAGTTGGCGACGGTCATCATCGGCGGCCTGATGACCTCCACCATCCTGACCCTCGTCGTCGTGCCCGTCGTCTACCGCCTCCTGCGTCGGGAACGACGCGCTCCTAACGACACGCCGACGCCACCAACGCCAAGCCCCGCCCCGGCAGGCGGGGCGGAGTGAGAGGCTACTCCTCGCTGAACAACCCCGTCTCCCCCGCCTCACCATCTCGCATCCTCGGTATCAGGCGGGAATAGACCTCTTGTGGGGCGAGGCGGCGGCGTAGGCCGGGCGACAAGAGTTCCCATCGGCGCATCCACCATGCCCCCTCCGCCAACGCCGTCGTGTAGCATCGCGCCGCCTCTCGACGACGCTCAAGGACGCTGCGCACGTCAATAGACGTCGTCGGACGCTGCGAGGTTTGAGCAAAATGCAGGGCGTCCCGCACGCCGTCGGTCTGCTGTTTCCCCGTCAACCTTCCAATGCGTAGACTCGCTGCGAGTTGGCGACGGGCGAAAACTGCGGCGTAGAGACGGGGAGGCGCGGAAACGTTACTTTGCGCTCCGACGGCCTGAAGCGTGGCCGCGCCCATCGCCATGTGCTCCACGTTGCCGGTGCCACCCGTCGCGTCAAAGGTGATGACGACGTTTGGTCGCAGCCTGTGCAATTCAGTGGCTACGTCGTCAGCGAGTGTTTCAACGTCAGTCGCTCGCGAACCGTCCACCCCCACAGGCAGGAAACTCCACCCCGCGATTCCGAGGACTCCCGTCGCGGCCTCAAGCTCTGCGAGGCGTTCCGGCGTGGGCAACCCGTCCTCGCCCGTTCCAAAGGGGCCGTAGATGACGCGGACATCGCAGCCACGGGCGGCGTAGAGGGCGAGTGTGCCGCCGATGATGAAGGTTTCATCGTCCGGGTGCGCGAGGACAGCGACGATGCGCGGACGCTCTCCCGCGTCATCCCCTGCGCCTCCATTGGAGGCTGTCTGTGGCATCATCGGGGCGGCTCAGAGACGCCCGCGCATTTGGACGGCGGGACACTTATAATAGACGCAGCCCGGCCCGGCGTCCGAGACTGGGAGCGGACGAGGGGAGCGAACTTGGGAGGGACTATGCGGATTGGCGCGTTTGAAGTGAGTGACGAATTACCCCAACTACGTGATCCGCACATATTCGCCATCCTCCAACCGTGGATTGATGTAGGCTCCGTGGGCACCCTTGCCCTCGGAACGCTCGAATCACAGTTTAGCGCGACGGAGTTGGGCCGCCTCGCGCGTCCGAGCCAGTTCTACGACCTTACACGCTATCGCCCAATGCTATACCGGCGGAAGGGTGAGCGCATCGTCGAGATTCCCAACACCATCGTGCGCTATGCGACCGGCGATGGCGACAACGATTTCATCTTCATGCATATCCTGGAGCCGCACAATAACGGAGAGGACTTTGTGGACTCGCTGCTGGAGCTGACGGATCGACTGAACGTGCGGCGCTATTGCCAGGTGGGAGCAATGTACGGCTCCGCCCCGCACACGCGGCCGCTGTTGGCCAGCGGGCAGGCATCCGACCCGGAAGTGCAGTCAATCCTACAGCGCGCCGGTGTTCGCTCCTCAAACTACGAGGGCCCGACGAGCATGATGGCAATCGCGACACAGGAGCTGGTTAAGCGTGGCGTCGATACGCTCTCGGCGCTGATCCAGCTACCACCCTACGCGCGACTTGAGGAGGACCATCGTGGACAGGAGAAGCTGCTCAAGCTGCTTTCTCCCATCTACGGCTTCACAATCAAGGACCTGACCAAAATCGAGCAGGACGGCGACCGCCAGTATGCGGAGATTGATCGCATGGCGCAGCGAGAGCCGCGCGTCCGCTCCCTCGTCAAGCAGCTTGAAGAGGCGTACGACACCGAGGTCGGCACGCAGCAGGGCGAGATCGGCGAGATGAACGAACAGGATCCGCCGCGCCTCGCCCCGGACGTGGAAGACTTCCTGCGGGGGCTTGAGCAGCGGGACGAGTAAGAGGATACTCGCGGTCATGCGCTCCCAAAACCGACGCATGGATTTCGACCTTCAGCCGAATCTGGCCATTCCGGCGCAGGACTGGAGCAAGTGATGAGAGATCAATTTAGGCGTTCCGCGCGCATACTGCCCGGCGCAGTTCTGATTGCGCTGGGCCTTGCCCTACTCGCGGGCAACATCCTGTCATTCGATGTCCTGGAAACCCTATGGCCGGTGATTCTGATTGCGTTGGGCTTGGTGTGGGTTATTCGCGGACCTCTGTGGTTGGGAGTCGTCAGCATCGTGGCAGGCACCATCTTCCTGGCCGACAACCTTGGCGCCGCAGTGGACATGCAGACGTACTGGCCGCTCCTGATCGTCGCTGTCGGCGTTACCTTGCTGCTTCAACGGAGAGATCGGACGCGGATAAATCCCATCTCCATGTCCGGGAACCCCGAAGTCCTGACCGACGACGAGAGCATGATCGACGTATCCACAACGTTCTCGGGCGCGAACCGCGTCGTGACAGCACAGGCCTTTCGTGGCGGCTCAGTATCAGCGACATTCGGTGGCGCGGAGATCGACCTGCGGCAGGCGCAGCTGCATGAGAACGGGGCCGATATGAACGTTTCGGCAACATTCGGCGGCGTGACCCTGCACGTGCCGCCAACGTGGGTCATCCACCAAAACGGCTCGTCCGTATTGTCCGGCGTGGAGGACGTCCGCAGCAACCACCCCACAGAAGGCCCGGTATTGCGGCTCCGAACCTCAACAACGCTGGGCAGCGTGACTATCGAGGACTAGGCGTCAACCCGAGATAGGTGCGCGGGGCTGCCGCGGTCCAGGTGGGAATGCCGATTCATGGTTTCGCCTAATACTCCGTCAACGGCTTGCCGCCGGCGGCGGCAATGTTGCCTTCCGAATCGCGTTCAACGAGAACTCGGCTGTCTGAACCGTCCCGGGCTATGGTGTAGATTACGACCGTATATTTGTCGTCGCGAGGAGGAGGAGATAGGCTTGGGATGCGCCATGGCTTGTCGGTCTGGAACGCCACCCTGGAACCATCAGGAGACCATGCCGAGAAGCCGGAAGGTCCCGGGAGCATCCGTATGGTGGAGCCGTCCGCCGCGATGACGGACGATCCAAACCATATTTCAGAGCCGTCAGGGGACCATGCAAGGCTTGATGACCAGGGATAATCTCCTCTGTGGAATTCAATGACCTTACGCAGATCCGTGCCGTCAGGGCTGATCGTGTATATCTTCACTGGGGGGCCGGCGCGATCATTATCCTCGTCCCTCGCGAATGCTATACGACGGCTGTCCGGCGACCAGGCGGGGTGGCTCATGGATTCCCCCCCGTCCGCGAGTTTCGTCAAACCGGACCCGTCCGCCTCACTCGCATACAGCGCTACCGGATAATATAGGCCGTCATGCATAGAACCCCTAAAAGTAAGATGATTCCCATCGGGCGACAACTTCAGAATGGCTGCAGCTACGTACTCATCCGAGACTCTCATAGGCGCAGATGGCGGATCGGACCCCTCTACTACCACGGTACTGATTCCCCAATAGTAAGGTACATGCGACAGAAAGAGGATAGAGTTTCCATCTGACAACCAGATTGGGACGACGTCATCATTGTCGTTGTGCGTGAGTCTGCGCTGATCGGACCCGTCAGGGTTTGCCGTCATGATCTCCCAGTTGTCCGTGTAGTGGGCGTAGGCGATTCGGGAGCCATCAGGGGACACACTTGGGGCAAAGGCCGTATCCTGGTGCGTTCTGGTACTGCCGCCAACCCTTATCAGTTGTGATCCGGTGAAGTCAATTACGTATACTGCCCCACTGTCATTGAACACTATGCGATCACCGCCCGGGAACCACTGTGGCGCCCTGTGGTCCCAAGCCATAGCTTGCACGCGTGCCCTCTCCCCGTATGGGCCATCACCCGGTTCACATGCAGCCAACACGAAAGCGCCAGCTAGGAAGAACGTCAGCACAAGCAACAGAACCCCGCGAGGCCCATTCTTTCGGATTATTTCGCCAAGCGACTTCCTTCTGGTAGATTCCTCGAACCAATTGAAGGAGTGCCTCGTCATGTAGTCCACCTCGTTCATATCGCGCCAAATGTCAGTCTTGTCTTACTTCCTTGTTCATATCGTCTCAACGGTTTCCTTGAACGATGGTTTGTTGCTCAATCGGGTCGTGCGCGTCTACCGGTATAAGGCATTGATGGCCACGATATCGAAGGGATGCGGTGAATGGTTGTTGGTAGCCGGCAATCAAGAAGGACAATGCAAATAGAACGCATGGTACCACCATTGTCCATCGCCATCTCGCCAGGAGTCTCATAGGCCAAGTCTATGCGGCAGAGTTAGTAAAGCAATATACCTAGGAATGCAAGGGTACTGGTATTGCGGCCCTCAGAGGGAGCGATGGGTTCCGGCCTCCGCCGGAATGACGGGTGGGCCGCGGAATGACGGGTGGGCCGCAGAATGGCGGGTGGGGCGTGGAATGACGGGTGGCGCCCCCTCACCCTCTCTCAAAGGGAGAGGGGATTCTTTGGTTGGCGTTACGAGATTGGTTGCATTCCGAGTTCAAGATTCCCGCTTTCGCGGGAATGACGGAAGGCGCTAGCCCAACTCAGGCGCTCGCGTGTGCCAGTCTGTGGCTTGTTGGTAGGCGTGGCCTACGTTGAATGCCGTCTGCTCGTTCCAGACATTGGCGACTATCTGCATTCCCGCCGGTAGGCCGGCCTGATCGAATCCGATGGGGACGCTGAGGGCGGGCATTCCGGTGAGATTGAACGGGAAGAGGTTGCGCGTGCGCAGGAATGACGCTTCCTCCTCGCCGTCGCCCACCTGCACCATGATCTGGCCGAGGCGGGCCGCCGTGTAGGGCACCGTCGGCATGATCAGCACATCGTAACGTTGCAGGGCGCGCCGCACGCCTTCTTCCCACACGGCGCGGGCGCGTTGCGCGTTCACATAGTCCATGGCGGGGATGGCGTAGCCGGGGATAAGGCGATCAAGGATGGCCGCGCCGTACTCGCCGCCCTTGCCCTCCCGAATCCAGCGATGATGATAGGCGGCGGCCTCCGCGGGCACGATGGTCGCAAACAGGGCGGGGAGGACGTCCGTGTGGTCGAGTTCGATGTCCTCAAGCTGCACGCCGAGGCCGCGCAGAACATCGTATGCCTGGTCGTTCAACTGCGCGACCTCCGGGACGATGGGCTCCCAGAAGTAGCCGCGAACGATGCCCGCGCGTAGTCTATCGACCCGCCCATCCAGGTTTGCGGCGTAGTTGGGCACGGTGCGGCGCGTCGTCGTTTCGTCCTTGCCGTCATGCCCCGCGATTGCGCCGAGCACCAGCGCGGCGTCCTCCACGCTACGGGCGAGCGGCCCGGCGTGGTCAAGCGTCCACGCCAATGGCACGACGCCAAATCGGCTCACACGGCCGAACGTCGGCTTGATGCCGGTGACGCCGTTGAAGTGCGACGGGTTGCGGATGGATGCGGCAGTGTCCGTGCCAAGGGCGGCGTAGGCCAGCCGCGCCGCCACCACTGCGCCGGAGCCGCCCGATGACCCGCCTGAGCTGCGCTCCAGGTCCCACGGGTTGTGGGTAACGCCGTAATGCGTGTTCTCCGTCGTGCCGCCAAAGGCGAATTCATCCATGTTGGCGCGGCCGATGATGATTGCGCCGGCCTGCCGCAACTTGTGGACAGCCGTCGAGTCCTCGTCCGGCCTCCAGTCGGCAAGAATGCTGGAGCCCGCAGACGACGGGGTGCCGCGCTCAGCGTAGAGGTCCTTGATGGCGATGGGGACGCCGTGCAGGGGGCCGTGATCCACGCCCGCGCCGAGCAGGGCGTCCGCGGCCCGCGCCTGCGCCATCGCGTGCTCACGGTGAACAAGGACGTAGCCGTTGATGGTGGGTTCAAGGCGTTCGATGCGTTCCAGAAGGGCGAGCGTGACCTCCTCGCATGAGACATCACGCGCGTGGATGCGCGCGGAAACCTCCGCGAGGGTGAGAGATGTGATGTCTGTGTTGGATGTCATGGTGAATCAGTCCGAGGTTCTACGGCGTGGTGTCCTGAGGGGGTCGCCACGTATGCCAATCCGTAGCCTGCTGGTATGCGTGGCCCGCGCGCAGAACCGTCGCCTCATCGAACGCTCGCCCGGCAATCTGCAGGCCGATGGGCAGTTCATCGCTGCTGAACCCGCACGGCACGGTCATGGCCGGGACGCCAAGCAGGTTGAACGGCGACATGTTGCGGGTCAGGGCGCGTGTCAACTGCATCTGCCCGTTGCCGACAGCGACCGTTTCATATGCCTGCCCAATCTTCGGCGCGGTGACGGGCGTCGTGGGCATGGCGAGCAGGTCGACGCGGCGGTAGACATCGTTAATCTTTTCGCGCAAGACGGCGCGAAGGCGTTGGGCATTCACATAGTCGACCGCCGGAACCGTCGCGCCCTGTTGGAGGCCGGCGAGGACGCGCGAATCGTAATCCTGGGGCCGCTCACGCATCCAGCGGTGATGATAGGCGGCGGCGTCCGCGAAGAGGATGGTCGTCTGCATGGCAACGAGGTCATCGGCCAGCGGAAACTCTACGTCGACGATGCGCGCGCCGAGCCCCCTGAGGACATCGATACCCGCGCGAACGGCAGCCTCCACCTCGGGATCGATGGGATCCCAGAACGGGTCGCCGGGGACACCGATGGTCAGTCCCTCGATGGAATCGTTCAACGTGGCCAGATAGTTGGGCACGGGGCGGTTGGCGGATGTGGGATCGAGTGGGTCATGGCCCGCGAGAACCTGCAACGCGCGGG
Source organism: Dehalococcoidia bacterium (assembly GCA_965205915.1). GTDB lineage: Bacteria > Chloroflexota > Dehalococcoidia > UBA6926 > UBA6926 > VXMO01. Next base: position 1,456,741 of record OZ242191.1, read on the forward strand.
CGCAATCCTCCGCCGTTCGCGCAATCGGCCCGACGTGATCCAACGACCACGAAAGCGGCAGGCACCCGAATCGGCTGACGCGGCCATAAGTGGGCTTGATGCCGCTGACGCCGCAGAGGGTGGCGGGAATGCGAATGGAGCCGCCGGTGTCCGTGCCAATCGCCATATAGCCCATGCCCATCGCGACCGCCGCGCCGGAACCGCCGCTTGAGCCGCCCGGCACGTGATCCGGGTTCCAGGGGTTGCGCGTGTTGCCGTAGTGTGGATTCTCCGTCGTCACGCCAAAGGCGAACTCGTGGAGGTTCGTCTTGCCGATGATGACCGCGCCCGCCTGCCGCAGCTTGCGTACGACGGTCGCGTCCTGCTCCGGCTTCCAGTCGGCGAGAATCTTTGAACCGGCTGTGGTGGTAATACCGGCAGTGGTCAGAATGTCCTTGATGGCGACGGGGACGCCGTGTAGCGGGCCGAGCAGGTGGCCGGCGAGCAGCATGTGATCCGCCGCCTCCGCCTCCTGCAACGCCTCATCACGCAGCACCTTTACGAAGGCGTTGGTGGTGTCATCCGCGTGGGCGATGTGCTCAAGCACGTCTTCCAGCGCGTGGGTGGCTGAGACTTCCTGTGAATGAATGCGCCGGGCGATGTCCGTCAGAGAGAGGCCGACGCGCTCCTCGTACATGCTAGCTCCCCGTGGACGCGGCGTCGGGGTTGTAGACGACGGCAGGCTCGGTGAGGCCGAAGTCCATGTCATCGAGGCGATTCATAGCCTCTTGGTAAAACGTGACGCGCCTCTGCAAACCCGGCAGCGAGTCATCGTCGATTTCGACCCCAAGCATCGCCAACTGCGCCTTGAGTTCATCCGTGCTCGGTACCGGTCTCATCCGCCTGCCCCCAACGCCATCAAACGGCGCGCTTTCCCTAGCCTCCAACACTCATAGTCATGATACGGCATCGGCGCGGGGGGGGGGGGCGCATGGCAAGGGTAAAGAAGATGCAAGCCCAGTAGCACCCTGACTCGGCCTGACCTACTATCAATCACACAGGCAACCCCCTATCGAATACGGAGGTAACGATGCATCAACAAGGCGGCACAATCGAAGCGGCACTGAAGGGCATCGCGTCATATCAATTTGTCTTGCCCGCCATTCAAAGGGAATTCGTATGGCAGCCCGAACAAGTATGTGACCTCTTCGACAGCTTGATGCAGGGTTTCCCGTTCGGGGAGTTCATGTACTGGAAGGTCGAGGCGCAGAATTCCAGCCAATACCGTTGGTACGACTTCGTGCGCAAATATCACGAGAAGACTAGTCCCCACTGCCCGGAGCTGGGAGTAATCCACAACGAGGCTCTGACCGCTGTACTTGATGGCCAGCAGAGACTTACCGCGTTCAACATCGGACTCAGGGGCTCAATGGCGAAGAAGCTTCCCTACCTGTGGTGGAGCAACCCTGCCGCCTTTCCCGAGCGAGTTCTGGCGCTTGACCTGCTGTCGCCGACGGAGCCGGATGAAGACGGCAGGCGGTACAAATTTGAGTTTGTCGATGAGGATCGCATCGGCTTGAACGATGACCGGCTCTGGTTCCGAGTGTCAAAAGTACTAGACCTTGAGGGCGGGCCGGACATGCACGACTGGCTCATAAATCAAGGCCTGCAAATGGACCAGCTCAGCCGCGCGTACCGAACGCTGGACCGCCTTCATCGAGCGATACGGATAGATCAGGTTGTGGCTTGGTACGAAGAGACGACGCAGGACATTGAGCGAGTGTTGCAGATCTTCATCCGGTGCAACAGGGGTGGAACTCCCTTGTCTTATTCCAACCTGTTGCTGAGCATCGCAGTATCGCAGTGGGAGGAGTTGGATGCGCGGGCTGAGGTGCATGGCCTTGTTGACGAACTTAACAACATCCGGGACGGATTGCGATTCGATGCGGACTTTGTGCTGAAAGCCGGACTTATGTTGGTGGACATCGCCAGCGTGGGTTTTCGTGTCGAGAACTTCACTCATCAGAACATGGCAATCCTGGAAGATAACTGGCCAAGAATTAAGGCGGCGCTCCTGACAACGGCACAGCTTATGGACAGCTTCGGGTTCGATAGTCGAACAATCCGCGCCATGAACGCACTTTTGCCAATCGCGTTTTACTTGTACAGGCAGCAAGCTCCCGAGAGCTTTGTGACAGGCGACCGATTCCTTGAAGACCGTAGGAAGATCAAGAACTGGTTAACCCGTTCAATCCTGAAACAATCGGGGATCTGGGGCAGTGGGCTTGATACGCTACTCACCGCATTGCGGGAGGTAATTCGCAATCTGGGCGAAGCAGGTTTCCCCGCCCACGAACTTGGCCGCGTCATGACGCAGCGGGGCAAGGGGCTTGAGTTCCAAGACGAGGAGATCGAGGACCTCGCTGATATGCGTATTTCTGACTCCCGCATGTTTCCACTCCTCACGATGCTATTCCCTTACATCGGCTCCAGGGGTGGCACTGATATCGATCACGTATTCCCCAAGAGCAGATTCACTTCGGCTCGGCTGAATGAGGCGGGCGTTCCTCCTGAGCAGGTTGAAGATGCTCAGGATTGGAGTGATCGTCTAGCCAACCTCCAACTTCTTGACCCAACCGTGAACAATGAGAAGCGCGCCGTCATGCCCGCTGACTGGCTCGATACCCATTGCCCTGACGACCAATCGCGCCAAGCCTATTGTGGTCGCCACCTCCTTGGGGAAGTGCCCAGAGACATCCGCGAGTTTGGCGCTTTCTATCAGGAACGTCGGCGACAACTCCGAAACAGGATCGAGAGTGTGGTCAACACGACATAACTCTTGTTGTCCGGAAAGGCTTCACGGCATCGGCGTGGGGCGTGGGATGAGGGTGAAGGGATTCGGCAGGAGCGCGTGGCGCGTCAGCCTACTTCCGGGTGCGCGCTCCATGATTCAAATGGCCCCGTCGACGCGGGGAGGGTAATGTCCGCGCTCTGCCCCGGATCCAGGTCGCGGGGAGTCGTTGGTCCGAGTTCGATTCCGTTTGAGAGATGAACCTCGACGCGCACTCTGCGTAGCGACTCTCCTGTCGTGTTCTCCACAGTGCCGGTGAAGGCGTTGGACGAGGCGTCGTAAGAAAGGATCAGCCGCGCGCCTGCGCGAACCACATTATACGTTTCAGTCAGCCCATACTGCGTGCCGGATTCTTCACCATCCCCATCAGAGTCGGAACCTTCCGAATGCTCTCCGCCCTCCCCGTTCCGGCTGTGCTCTCCGGATTCGGATTGTTCGCTATGCTCGCCGCCCTCGGACTGTTCCGAACGCTCTCCGGTCTCGGCGCCCTCGTTGTGTTCGCCGGACTCCTCGCCACCCACGCACGCGGTGAGCGCGACCAACAGAGTGACACCGACCAGAATTGCGATGAGTGTGCGTGCCAAGGATGATCCCTTTCGGTGATAAGAGAGTTGAAACGGCGAAGAAGTCTCACATGTAAGGGTGCAGAATAGCAAAGCCCCCGCAGCGCATTGCGCTGCGGGGGCTTCTTCTTTCCTACGCGGAAAAAGTCTGACGAACTAGGCGCCGACCCACTGGGGCTTGCGCTTCTCGACGAAGGCGCGCGGGCCCTCTGCCGTGTCCTTGGGGGACAGCATCCGCAGCCGGTTGCTGTTCAGTGACTGAACCTGCAGCGCCTCTCGGGTGGGCAGGTGCAGGGTGCGCATGATGTGCTCCTTGGCGACGCGCGTCGCCATCGGCGAGCACTCGGTCACGATCTCCGTCGCCATCGCGACGGCCGTGTCCATCAACTCCGCCTGCGGGACGACCTGGCTGACGAGGCCCATGCGGTAGCAGTCGGCGGCCTTGTAGCGCCGGCCTGTGATGATGAGCTCCATGGCAAGGCCGATGGGGATGGAGCGGGACATGCGCGTGGTGCCGCTGATGGACAGCAGGCCGCGTCGCGGCTCAAGGAGTCCCATCTCAGCGTTCTCGGACATGATTCGAATATCCGCCCACAGCGCCATCTCGGAACCACCGCCGAACGCATAGCCGTTGATGGCGGCGATGACGGGCTTGAAGACCTCAATGCTCGGATAGGAGTGCAGGCCCTCATTGGGAACCTGCGCCGGAGGGGGCGGCTCCTCGTTGGATGCGTCCTGCTGTGACTGCCTGCGAAGATCAAGGCCCGTTGAGAAGGACCTCTCGCCGGCGCCTGTCAGGATGAGCACCCATGCGTCAGAGTCATCGCGAAATTCGCGGACGTAGCCCAGCATAGCCTGGTTCCCGTCCATCGTCAGAGAGTTCAGCGTCTCCGGCCGGTTCATGGTGATCAGCCGGACGTGGTCCGCCGGCGTCGAATACATAATCTCAGGCTGCGTGTTCTCCTGGGTCATTTCCTACCTCCCGGTCTGATTTGTGCGTCGATACCGCACCGGCGGACGCAAAGCGCAGGGGTGCTGTTCGTCTGAGCCTCAAAGAAGGCGCTCGCCGATTGCTCCCCCACCACGGCGGCCGTCAGGAAACGGCGCTGAAACTATAGCACGCGCAGGGTCATTACGTCAGTGGGGCGGGGGGGGCAGTAATCCCAGTGCGGGTAAGCGGTGGCAATTAGTTGACAGATAATTTGTTGGGCGTATAGTTGCGACAGTCAACGTCTGGACACAGGGAGGTGCCGAAATGCGCACATTACTCATTATCGTACTAAGCATCATAGTCTCTGTTGCGGTGATTGCTTGTGAGGGCGATGAAGAGGAGCCAACTGCCGAACATGAGATGACGGAAGAAGAGTCATCCGACGAACATGAGGAAGATGACGAGCACGAGGGCATGGAAGGTATGTCTGACATGTCTTCCTCTTCCATGGAGGACGCGGAACACGTCGCTGTGGTTCTGACGGACCAGGGTGAAATGTACACCATGGCCCCCGAAGTGGCATCTGTTCATGCCGGTCCGGTCACGTATATTGCAAGCAACGAAGGCCTGATTGAGCACGAACTCATTGTGGTCAAGCTCCTGGACATGGGCCTAGATCTCACTAGCCTGCATGTCGTTGAAGGCCAGCTTGTCGAAGTTGAGCAGGGCGACACGGTCTATCTTGCTGACGCTTCCGGCCACCATTATGGACAGGTCATCGCCTCAACCGGTCACGGTCTGCACCTTGATGCCGGCAATACCGTTGAGTTGAATGCCAATATGGAAGCAGGCCACTACATGTTGCTCTGCAACATTGCGACGCACTATCAACTTGGCATGTGGACCGAGTTCGAAGCCTCGTAGGTCTCGCGTCCTCGCACAGTTCGCCCAACCGTGGCCTCTTCATCCGGAGGGGCCGTGGTTGCTCTTAAGACCAGATGGCCCAACACGATCACATCCGCCTACGAGCCAGCGCAGTCCGCCAAGGGGATCCCCGCCCCGCCGCTATAATGGCGCAACGGAACGGCACGCTCGGCCGCCATTTGCGGCAGCCTGAGCGGGTCCCCGAGGGAGTCAACGACATGGCAACGATTCGGGCGAGATACGAAAAGGGCGTCCTGACGCCTCTGGAGCCTCTTGACCTCGAGGAGGGCAAGGAGGTCGTGGTATCAGTGCAGGACGCGCCCACGCCTGACGGCGAAGAGCATTCGAAGTCGTCGACACCATCGGATGATTCGTCTGTGCGTTCGCCGGGGCTTCTCGGCATCGTCGAAAGGGCTAAGGAACTGCAGAAATCCATGCCACCGGAAGAATTGGACGGTGTGCGCACCGATGGCGCCAAGAACTACAAACACTACCTCTATGGCCACCCCAAGGTAGAGGACTGATGCCCGTAGTCTTCGCAGACACCGGCTATTTCATTGCGAGCCTGGATGAAAGGGACGAGAAGACACGTTCGGCCGCCATTTGCGGCAGCCTTAGCGAGTCCCCGAGGGAGTCAACGACATGGCAACGATTCGGGTGAGATACGAAAAGGGCGTCCTGACGCCACTGGAGCCGCTTGACCTCGAAGAGGGCAAAGAGGTGGTGGTATCGGTGCAGGACGCGCCCACGCCTGGCGGCGAGGATCGCGCCAAGGTGTCCGAGGATACGGGAGAGTCCCTCCTTGAGATGTTTGACAGGCTGCGCAAGTCTGTTCCCCCGGAAGCATGGGATGGTCTCCCCACGGACCTTGTCAAGAACAAGAAGCACTATCTCTACGGCCATCCCAAAGAAGAGGACTGATGCCAACGCTGTTCGCAGACTCCGGCTACTGGATTGCGCTTCTGTACTCCGGCGATCAATTGCACCAGTTGGCAAGAGCAGTGGCTGAGCGCTTGGGATCCACGCCAATCGTAACGACTCAAATGGTGTTAGTGGAGGCACTCAACAACCTGTCCGGAAGGGGCGGCTACCTTAGAGGGCTTGCTGCGCAGATGATTCAAGATCTGGCTGCGAGACCCAACGTCGAAATCATCTTGCAGACGGATGATCAGTTCAGGGCCGCAGTGGAACGATATGCTGCTCGAAATGACCAATCGTGGAGTCTCACAGACTGCGCGAGCTTTCTCGTGATGGAAGAGCGAGGGTTGTCCGAGGCGCTGGCCTACGACCGTGACTTCGAGCAGGCGGGGTTTGTCGCGCTACTACGATCTGTCACCTAAGTGGCGGTGACTATCGCATCCGCGTCCTCTAGCAAGCGCTTGTTGTAGTCAATGAGACACCCCGGCGGGTATCGGTTGGGGTCACTCACCGTTGATGAGCGCGTCAACCTTTTCCATGAATCGTGAGACCTGGCCAAGGCTCTGGCGCACGTCTCTGCTTGCGAATCGACCTTCGTAAAAGTTGGTGTGTAGACCTCCGGCCTCGTTGAAGAGGGTGCGGAGCGTATCGTCATCCGTCTCTTCTACCAAGCGGCTTACCGCCCCATAAAGCAGACCATGACTGTTGTGATCCAGCCCGCGCAGCACCGCGTAGGCCTTGACCAACTGGGCGGCCGCGCCCCAGCCCTTCTCAGAGGCTTGGCGAAGGTCGTCGTGTGACAGTTCCACAAATGCCTGATCAAGAAACCTGCGGCCCTGTTCCGCGTATCCATTGGAGTTCGTCATAGCGTCCAGAATAAGCGAGAGACCTTTGGTTGTGACACTGCTACACCCGAAACGCGACACCCGCAGGCCAACAAAAAACCCCGCGAAAGCGCGAGGTATATAAAAACACCTTAGCAGCTTGATAGTGGAAGGAAGGGTTTGGTCTTCGGTTCAATGAGTTTTCAACTTTGTGCGCCGAAGCGCGCAGCGATCTTTGGTGTCCTGCCCGTGATCCGACCGGGGTTCCGCCACCCTCGAAAGGGCAGTTCATGCCACTCAGACACCGGACTTCAAGGCAGGAGAATCGCTGACCGACCTGGGTGCAATGCGCGCCACGTAAAGCGACGCGATTGACTCCCTAGAAAGGAGGTGATCCAGCCGCACCTTCCGGTACAGCTACCTTGTTACGACTTCGTCCCAATCACTAGTCCCACCCTCGGCGCCTACCTCCCCGAGGGGTTGGCGAAGCGACTTCAGGTGTTACCAGCTTTCATGACGTGACGGGCGGTGTGTACAAGGCCCGGGAACGTATTCACCGCGCCATGCTGATACGCGGTTACTAGCAGCTCCGACTTCATGCAGGCGAGTTTCAGCCTGCAATCTGAACTGGGGCCGGTTTTGATGGGATTCGCTCCGGCTCGCGCCTTCGCAGCCCGTTGTACCGGCCATTGTAGCGTGTGTGTAGCCCTGGGCGTAAGCGCCATGATGACTTGACGTCATCCCCACCTTCCTCTCCGTTGTGCGGAGCAGTCTCGCCAGACACATGTAACTGGCAACAAGGGTTGCGCTCGTTGCGGGACTTAACCCAACACCTCACGGCACGAGCTGACGACAGCCATGCAACAGCTGTGTACGTTTCTGACTTGACAGATCGTCCCCCTTTCGGGTTCCTACTTCGTACATGTCAAGCCCAGGTAAGGTTCTTCGCTTTGCATCGAATTGAACCACACGCTCCGCTGCTTGTGCGGGCCCCCGTCAATTCCTTTGAGTTTTAGCCTTGCGGCCGTACTCCCCAGGCGGAGTGCTTAATGCGTTAGCTACGGCACGGAGGGGGTCGATACCCCCCATACCTAGCACTCATCGTTTAGGGCGTGGACTACCCGGGTATCTAATCCGGTTCGCTCCCCACGCTCTCGTGCCTCAGCGTCAGAAATAGCCCAGAAGGTCGCTTTCGCCACAGGTGTTCCTCCCGATATCTACGCATATCACCGCTACACCGGGAATTCCACCTTCCTCTGCTATCCTCAAGCCCAGCAGTTTCCCCTGACCTCTCCCGGTTGGGCCGGGAGCTTTCACAAGAGACTTACCGGGCCGCCTACGCACCCTTTACGCCCAATAATTCCGGACAACGCTTGGCCCCTACGTTTTACCGCGGCTGCTGGCACGTAGTTGGCCGGGCCTTATTCGCTGGGTACCGTCAGATCTTCTTCCCCAGCAAAAGGGGTTTACAACCCTAAAGCCTTCATCCCCCACGCGGCGTCGCTGCGTCAGGCTTTCGCCCATTGCGCAAGATTCCCTGCTGCTGCCTCCCGTAGGAGTGGGGGCCGTGTCTCAGTCCCCCTCTGACCGATCGTCCTCTCAGACCGGCTACCCGTCATCGCCTTGGTGGGCCGTTACCTCACCAACTAGCTGATAGGCCGCGAGACTCTCCTCCGGTGACCGAAGCCTTTGGTCACATTCCTTATGAAACGTGACATTATGCGGTATTAGCCACGGTTTCCCGTGGTTGTCCCCCACCGGAGGGCAAGTTCCTCACGTGTTACTCAGCCGTCCGCCACTAGATCACGAGCCGAAGCCCGATCTCCCGTTCGACTTGCATGCATGAAGCGCGCCGCCAGCGTTCATCCTGAGCCAGGATCAAACTCTTCGTACGAATTGAACGGAAGGCCTCTGCCTTCCTTCCACTATCCAGCTGTTAAGGTGCTCACACCCTCTCCCGTAGGAAAGGGCGCAACGTTCAGACTATGCGTGTCGATGCCTCGTGTCAAGCCTGTTAAGCCGTCAAACACGCCAAAAACGGGGTTTTGCGCGAGGCCCAACCGCGTCCCCGTGATGGTCGTCTCGCTATGATGAGGTCGGCGTGGTTTCGCGGCGAGGGTGGACGATGATTATCAGCCGTTCTGTTGTGCTTGGGGCGGCGATCTTCGGCGGGGGGCTGCTCGCGTCAACGGTCGCCACGCGCCTGCTGCTTTCCTGGCTGCCTGAACTCTTCGCGTCAACGGCGCTGTTCCCGGCCAGCGCACTCTTCCGCGCGCTCCCGATCCCCATCATGGCGGGGTTGACCCTGTTTGCGGCCCTGACCGCATTCCGCAACGTCGCCGCCCGAGATGATACGCGTCGCGCCGCCACCGATGCCCCGATCTACTTCTTCGGCCTGACCCTCCTCTACGTCACGTTTGCGCTCGCGGTCCCGCTCTTCGAAATCTGGCACTACGAGCCGGCCATCTACGGCCCGGTGGCGATCATCCTGCTTGTGACCGCCCTCCGGCAAAGCATCACCCAGCCGAGCGAGCACGGAGATCCCGAAGACTCCCGACCGACGGAGCGCGCGCGACCGGGCAAAGCCATCGTGCTGGCGGCGCTTGCGGCGGCCATGTCCGCCGGCGCGAGCGTCGCCTATGGACGCGAACTGCTGGCAGAAAACACCGGCGACTGCACCAGATCCTACTGCTCGACCGAGCTGACGATCACCATCCTGGTAGTGATGGCGGTCGGCGCGACGGTTGCGTCCGGCGTCGTCTTGCGGGGCGCTCGGCGGCAGGGCGATGTGGAAAGGTTCACCATCACCCTCGTGACAGTGTTTGCCTGCCTCTCGCTGCTCACCGCCCCGATGGTCGTATTCCGGCTCGTACCCCACTACTATTTCGTGCCAAGCCTCTTCTACGGCCTATCAGCGCTCGCGTTGCTCATCAGCGTGTCAGCCAATTCAGAACTCACGGGCGTTCCACAGCCCACGCCGGAACTCCGCCCGCCGCCGGATATGCCGATATAGGCGGGGGTTGCGTAGCTAAAGCGGAGGGACCTATTCCACTTCGTCGTCGGAACCGAGGGAGTCAACGAAGTCAGGCGGGCCCTCCAGGGCGACGTCTCTGAGGTGCTTTTTAAGGTCCCTGGTCATTTGACGAAATGTGATGGCTGTCACACCGGCCGATGCCACTGCGCCGGCGACGGGGATGAGTTTGGCGACTCCTCGTCCAAAGGACTGCCGTGTCACCTTAATCCCAACTTGCTCAGCCACCTTCTTGACGAGCGGGTAATACCACGATTCTGCCAGACCCATCCTGGGCACGTATTTGGCTGCCCCCTTACCAAATTGAGAGGCAGTCAATCCCAATACTTTATTGGCTATCACAACACCATGAAGCGATCCGAGAATCAGGATTAGCCGGCCCTCCGTTTCCTCATCCAACTGCAATTCGCCTTCCGGAAAGAGGTCTGGCCACCCATAGAGATAGGCCAATTTCTGCGAGCAAACCAGAGCGTGCCAATAGAACTGCGCAAGGTCTACCGGGATAGTGGCTGCCATCGCTAATCCGCCGGGGAGGCCGGTCACAGCGGAGGCCCCGGCTGTCACTAGCAGGTGATTCCTTATGGCGGAATCCGCCTGCTTGTCCAGGAACTCTATGGGCACACCGGCATCAATCGGGTTCGTCTCAATTGCCAAATCGATGTCGATGCCGGTAGGAGCGCTTTCGTGACTAAACCCGTCCCTCAGATAGCTCTCACGGTTGACCCTTAAGCCGGGGATTCTCCCTGCCGCGGCAATCAGGCTGCGCACGACGGCTTGCAGTCGACCATCATCCCATTCACCGTTGCCTGAATCCACAAGTCGAGCGTCGTCCGAATCGTCCATGTTTCGTCCCCCGTCGCGTCTAATCCACAGTGTGCAATCGACTAACACTACAACAACGGGCGAAGAGGGCAAAACTGCCAATATGGGAAGAGCCGGGCCTGGCAGCTCCACCCACCCCCCGGACATACCGATATAGGCAAACCGCGGCCTCACGTCCCAAACAAGACTTGGAGAGTGGTACGATCCACATCTGCGCCACTACCAGCCGGACGTCAAGAGAGAAGGTTCCCCCATGGCTACATTCCTTACCACAGAAGACATAGTAAGCCACCTTCACAAGATCATCGAGCAAGCCGCCGGAGAGCTTATCCTCATCAGTCCTTATATCGATGCGGACGACGAGACCATGAATCGACTCAGGGACAAAGCCGGTAAGACTGCCATTCATGTGGTCTATAGGTACAAGAAATCCACAAAGAGACCCAACTTAAACCCAGATGATAGAGCCTTCTTTGACTCGATCGGCGCAAGGGTTTCCTCCCTCAAGGATCTCCATACCAAATGCTATCTGAACCAGAAAGAGGCATTGGTGACATCAATGAACCTCTACAGGTACTCACAGGAAAACAACGACGAGATGGGGATACTGGTTTCGAAACAGGACGATTCGGTGTTGTATGAGGCCATTTATCGGGAGGCCAACCGCTTGGGGGGTGCAACCGATGAGCTGTCTACGGCAAGAAAGCGTGAGCCAACGAGGATATACGTCGGAAACCTTAACTTTCAGGCCTCAGATCAAGATCTCCAAGAGCTCTTTTCGCAGCACGGCGAGGTCGCGTATGCGCAAATCGAGATCGACAGGTACAGTATGCGCTCCCGCGGGTTTGGGTTTGTTGAGATGCCCAACGGCTCTGAGGCCGCAGCTGCCATGTCTGCCCTGAAGGGCCAAGAGTATCAAGGCCGCCAGCTTTCCGTCAACGAAGTAACCGAACGCCGCTAAGGCGTAAGAGAGCGCCCCGACTGACAGCCGCGCTGATTTGCGAAGGTGAGAGCGCGCAGACTGATGCCATGACTGTCCGGCGCTACTCCGTTGTGTTGGGGGCAACCGCCGTCGCTACGCTCCTCGTGGCGACGGCGGCAGCAACTCTGATGATGTCCAGCACAAATTGGATGGATGATAACAAAGGGCTGGGGGACATTGGTGGATGGGCCGTCCTGTTTATTGTCAGGGCACTCTTCGTTCCCGTCATGCTATTCGTAGCGGTGCGGGCCGGGTGTCGCGCCATCAAAATCGCATGGAGGCGGGGTGAAGGGTTTCCGCCGACGGCGAACTCGGCCATCAGATATTTCGGTGTGATGGCTCTGTACATCCCTCTGGGCAAGTGCTAGCTCTCGACACGCTGTTGCTGTTAGAGGCCTTCCTTTATCCATTGCCGGTGCTGCTCCTGTTGGTGGCCACTATTCTTACGACCAGTAAGAATGGACGGTTGCCGGGGCCTCCGGTTGTGGCGCCACGCGTGGCCGTCATACTTGTGGCCGTGGCCTGGATGGTCGTGATCGGAGCAAGCGCGGCCTATGCGCAGTTTGTTCTGGCGGGAAACGCGATAGAACAGTGTTTTGCCGGGGAATGCCCGCCTGAACGAACCGTTGGCGCGATGGCCTTTATGGCCGCCGCCGCAACGGTGACTGCCGTTGCGGTCCTGTTGAGTTTGCGTAAACCCACGGGGATGACACGGTTGGGCATCATCGGCGCAGTGGCATTTGCATGCCTCACGCTCCTATTCCCGACCACCATCATGCCGTCGTTTGTCATGCCATACTACGCCTTTGTGCCCGGTTTCTTCTACGGGGTCGCCGCAGGCGCATTCCTGATTGTCGCTGTTGCTCGCAAGGAAGAGGACCCATTTCAGTTCGCAACCGCCCAGCCAACCCGGACCTCACCGATGTCCCACACCCCGTCCCGCAACTCCGCCCGCCGCCGGATGTGCCGATTTAAAAGGGGATGTGCGCGGTCTATTCCGCGCTCTCGGGAGCTTCACTCGCGCTGGCAAGGTCTATCGTTTCTCCCAAGGCGGCGTTTCGAAGATGTTCCTTCAGGTTCTTGGTCATCTGGCGAAACGTGTATGCGGTTACACCACCTGATGCGACGGCGCCTACGATTGGAATCACCTTCGCAACTGACCTGCCGAACGATTGCCGCGTGACCGTGATGCCGACTTGTGACGCGACGCTCTTGATGAGCGGGTAGTACCACGAGCTTGCCAAACCTGTTCGCGGCAGGTACTTCGCGGCGCTCTTGCCAAGTTGGGCGGCGGTGAATGACATTCCCTTGTTGACCACTTCAATGCCGTGGAGCGCGCCCAAGAGCAGGATTAGGCGGGCTTCCGTCTCCTCATCCAATTCCAGCTCACCATCGGGAAAGAGGTCGGGCCAACCGTACAGATAAGCCAACTCCTGCGCGCATACCAGGGAGTGCCAATAGAACTGAGCGAGATCAGCGGGGATTGTGGCCGCCATCAACAGGCCGCCGGGAATCCCCGTGAGCGCTGAGACGCCTGATGCAGCCACGAGGTGCTTTCTGCCAATGGCATCGGCGCGCTCGTCCAAGACGTGCATCGGCACGCCGGCCTCGATCGGGCTGTTGTGAATAACCGCCGCTACAGTAATTCCCTCTTCGAACGTGAAAGAACCAAGTTGGTTGCGCAGAAAATCGTCGCGATTGACCTTAAAGCCGGGAATCTTCATCGCTGCAACCATGAGGCTTCGCACCACCAATTGCAGTCGACCCTCCTCGGGCTCAGTTTCCGTTGAATCGTCCGATCGAGCGTCGTCAGTGGTAGTCATGCTCATGCCCTCGTCTCGGCGTTTATGTGGTTTGCAACTCCGTCATCCTACGGGCGATGTGTCGGGCGCCGCAACCTATTCCGCAGCCGAGTCCCCTCGCGAACCTATATCAGACGAAGCCTGCTCCCCCCTCAATCAGCGCCAACTCCGCGTCCGGGTCCGCCCCACCCGAACCGGTGCCACAACTCCGCCCGCCGCCGGACGCGGTGATCTGGCATAAGGGGCGCGAACAGCGGGGTACTATCAAGTGAACTCCTAAGGCTCTCTCAACTGAGGGAAGTAGAGGGCCGCGTTCTCATCCTGTTCGAGCGCCGCGAGATAGAGTTGTAGGTCATCAGTCACTAGCGGACGGTCAGGGTTGATGACCGTCAACAGCGCTGCATCGGTGAGTCCGAGCCCGATGAATTCCTCCCTGAGCGAGGCTTCCGCGCTGGGCACAACAATCTCGATAGTCGTTTCTATCGCCCGATGAAACTCCTCAAGCAATTCCCGTCTCTGAGGCTCTCCGTGTTGTGCGACGAGGTTGCTCGCTTCTGTAAGTGTGTTCGGTGTTGCAAATACCACTCCCGTTTGGGCCAAAAGGGCTGCAAGGATATCGAAATCGTCAGGAGTGAAGGAGCTTAGCCTCCTGTGGCGCCCAATCAACTGCCTGTCCAAAGAGCCCACAACCATCAAAACGAGCAGGTTGGAATCAATGAAGACGCCGCGACGCTGCCCGGAGTTCAACTGATTGTTTCAGGAAGGGCGCGGTCCGTCACAGCCACAATCTGGCTGGTATCGTCATCGATCATGACCATCTTGTACGTTCTTGGCGAACGTGACTTGAAGAGTTGATTGACCAGAGGAGCGTCCTGCTCCCATGGGCGGGCAAATCCGATGGTGATCTTCCAACGCTTGGCATCCGGGTCGTGGACAACCTCTTCCAACCCGACGTTGACTATTCCCTCGTCCTCGAAGAGTTCTTGAATCTGATTCTTGGCGATTTCCACCGCCCTCTTGACGTACAGATTTGCCATACTTCCTTCTCCTACAGACAACATTGTACCGTCAGTTCGCAGCACAGGATGGGAGTCTAATCCTTTTCGGTGTCGGTAAAAGAGGCGGCAGCATCCCCGGCTGTCAGCGCCAGTTCTGCCTCCGCGTCCGGGATGCCGAAGCGGGACATGGCGGTGCTTTATCGCCGTATACTGTCTGCATGATGAATGGATACGGTAGAACATACGTTCAACAGGGACGGGCCTATCTCACGCAGGCCTATGAGGAGCTTGCGCGCGGGGATCTCTCACAGGCGGCGGAGAAAGGCTGGGGCGCAGCGGCGCAGCTGGTGAAGGCCGCCGCCGATGAGCGCGGCCTGCCGCACGATAGCCACGGCCTGCTCTTTCGCGCCGTTGGCGTTTTGAGCGAGGAGGAGGACGGCGACGTTATTCGCCGGGGGTTTGACGTCGCGAGTGGACTCCATGTCAATTACTATGAGGGAGGCGCAGCGGCGGTAAACATCCGCGCAAGCCTGCAGGACGTCGAAGCGCTTGTGGAGAAAATCGAAAGCATGCTTAACGGACGCAGCGGGACTCCAGTTTCTTAGCGTCCTCCTAACAATTTCAGAGCAGACACGGCGCGCTTAATCAACACCTCGGCGACATGTGGCGCGCCTACTTGCCCTCCCCCCCAATCAGCGCCAACTCCGCGTCCGGGTCTTGGACGCCGAATCTTGCCATCGCCGTTCGCTTGGAGCGGAGGCCGCTGCGGACGAGTTCGATCTCCTGTCGAGCGATCTGCGCCTGATCCTGTGGCAGGATCGCGCCCCACTCGATGGCCGTGCGATAGGGGGCGAGTCGCTCTCCGGTTTTCTGCTCGTGGATTCGCAGGGCGATCTCATTGCGCTTTCTGTACGCCGCCGCGCGGATGAGCCTCTTTCGTCGCAGCTTGTGGAGCAGGGGATGTAGCTCCATCTCCAACGCGACCCCGGACAGCCCCTGCCGATTGTCGCCAAATGCGATGCGTGGCGTCTCCGAGAGGTCATGCAACGTGCGGTAGATCGCGTTCACGTAGTCGATATGCAGTTGAACGCCGCCGCCTTGCAGCAGGTCCAGCAGGTAGGCTTTCGCGCGATCCGGCAACTCCCACACCGCGCCCGGCTGAATGGCGATGTCCTGCGACTGATCGACGTTCTCCAAGACGGCGATGGGGTTGCCGGAGAGTTCAAGGATCGTCGAAAGCTGCGATAGGGCGCGGTTGAGTTCGCGTATTGGCTCCACCATCGCCGGAATATCGGACACGCCCCAGAACTGCTTGGGCGCGCGGATGTTGGGATAGACGACGAACGGAATCAGCCCGTATGGGTTGGCCTCGTCGCGCACGAGTATGTCGCCCGCATAGAGCTGGAAGCGCTTCTCGCCCCAAACCTCCGTGACGGTGACGCGCGCCTGGGAGCCTCCGCGCGCCGGCGGCCTGATTCCGTGCAGTTCACGCGCCTCATCAGTGTCCAGGGAGTACCGGGAGGCGACGCGGCGTATGCGATTGACGTCATCACCCACCCACCAGCAATGCAGCCCCTGAACGTCCGGCGCGGTGATGCGGATGCCGCCGCGCTCATCGTCCCACGTGATCTTGTACGCGCCATCGCCCATAACGGCGGTATCGATCTCTGTATCGAAATCGAGTTGGTCAAGGGAGTTGGTCTCGGCGATGTCCGCGAGCAAACCCTCCGCCCGCCGCGCCCGCTCCTGCTCCCCCGGCGACGCATCGGCGGGCGGCACGGTGGAGCGGATATCGGCCATCAGGTAGGACGTGACCTTTTCCACGGCGGCCTTGGCATAGTTGAAAGTGAGACGGCGCTCCCGACCCCGCGCCCGGCCCGGCCAGTGCTCGCCGTCATAGAAAGCCAAGTTGCGACGATAGCGCTCGCGCCTTTCCGCGTCCCGCTTGTCCAGCGAGGACGGAACGAACGCCCCGCTACCCTGTGACTGCCCGCTCTGCGTTGTCGTCATGGCGTTTCCTCTCTCCTCTTCCCGGTATCAGGCTCGATATGCGTCCGTGCTGACTTCAGTGCGCGAAAAATGGTGCGCGGCCCAACGCTGAATTGCGCGGCGATGGCCGCGATGGTCAGTCCCTCCTTGACTCGCGCCTCGACGATAGCCTTGTCGCGCATGAGGAGTTTCTGCCGGCTGGAAACGGGCGGCTCATCGTACCGGCAGCGCGGGTAGGGGCACTCAAGCGAGCGCGTGCAATCATCCCCGCAGCCGCGATCGATGTAGAGAGTGTCCTCCGGGAGGTGATCCCCCCGGCCCGCTCCGCTCCGCTGTGTGAGTGGTATCTCCAGCCGGTCAACGCTGTTCAGCTTGCGGGGAACGGGGGGCGGCGCGATACGTTGCGGCGAGTCTATTGTCATGCCGGGACCTCCTGCGTGGGATTGAAATAGACGGGATTACCTAGACCAGGACGCTTGCCTCCGGAGGATGACGGCCGATCGCCCGTCTCGGCCCGCCCTCGTCCGCGCTCGCGTGGGCAAGTAGAGCAAGCGAGATCAGGAAATCATCGTGTCCCTCCCGCTCCGGCACGTAGAAGTTCATCGTGCGATTGGCGTTGTGCTCCGCCTGCGCGTGGCGCAACTGATGGCGCATGGCAGTGGACTCCGGCGACTGATCATGAGAATAGAGGCGCAGGCGACCCGCATTGACGACTGCCAATAGTTCAAAGCCGAGTCGGGATTTTGACTGCTGCGTGAAGACGACGGGCTGCACGGCCTGCCCCATGCGACGGTGGAGCGTGGCGGCCATCGGCTCGCCGATGCCGGTAGCGTCAACGGCCACGCGGCGCACGCGCCATATGTTCTTGAGCAGGTCCGTTAGTTGCTCCGTCAGCGCCCCGTGCGGCGCGCCCCGCCATCGATAGTGTTGGACGACACGAATCTGCGGATCGCCGCCATGCTCGGCGGCGACCACCTCGCCGATGGTGAGCACCGTCTCATCGCGCGCCACCGCGCCGGACGCGCCCCACTCCGGCTCGGAAATGGCCACCGGCGCGCCGGCGAGATCGAGACCGGCCACATACACGGCGCCGGGGCGTGGGGTGTCCTGCCGCGCGTGATCTCCCTGCAACTGCGCGAGCTGCCCGCCGTTGAACAGCCGTGTCGTCTCATCGAGTGGGAGCAGGGCGTACTGCGTTCGGAACAGGGGGTGCTCCTCGCCGAGCCGCTGACGCTCCGCCTCCACGTATGCCCCGTACGGCGGGTTGTGTTGGGCAACCTCCTGCCAGTCATAGCGAAAGTGTCGTTTCGCCGCGGTTGGATCGTAGGCGAGATCAGATAGTGCGCTCGGCGCGGAGGCCTTGACCTGTTCCAGCAGAGAATCACTGCGCCACGCCGTGCCATAGAGGACGGTCGTCGCGTTCTGCGCTGCCGCCATCGGGCGAAAATCGCGGTTGAACTTGTCCGGCGAGACATCCTGCGCCTCATCGATCTCCAGGAGCAGGTCCGCCGTCTGCCCGACGACATTGGAGGTCGGGTGGGCGCTGAGATACGTCGCGCGGCACCGACCGACATGCAGGATGTTGCCCTTTTCGAGGTGGGAGATGCTGCTCAGCCCGTTCTCATCAAGCCGCCGCATGATGCGTTGAATGGAGATCAGGGCCTGTGGCTGAAACGTCGGGGCGGCCTTGACGATTGATCCACCGCGCGGGGCATTACGCAGCAGCAACACCATCTGCAGATAGGCGGAGAGTTCATTCTTGCCGGCCTGCCGCGCCATCTCCACGGTGAATGTCAGCCCGCGCCGGTTGAAGACCGAGTCCAGCACGGCCCGCGCCACCTCCGCCTGATACGGACGCAGACGGATGACAGGCGAGGGCGCGGCGCGGCGGGCCGGTATGGTTCGCGCCTCGGTGACGGCGTTCATGGTCAGATCCCCGCCACGCGCAGGATGGCCTGCAGTGCCACCGTCCCCACAATCAGCAGGAACAGATCGTTGATGCGCCCTCTCAAGTCTTGCAGTTGCTGCTCAAGCGCCTGCATCTGCTGACGCAGCAGCGCCTCAAACGCCGTGCTCGGCTCCGTGTCCAGCGTCGGGCGGACATCGGAGGGAGTGGTGGGGGTGGGAACCGATGGCGCGGCGGTGTGATTCCTGACGACGCGACCCAGCAGACCGCGCAGGGCGTCACGCAATTCCTCCGTTCGATGATGCGCCATTTCTCGCAGCCTCCTCAGCGTGGGTTCCAATGCGTTCTTTGCGGTCATGGTTCGACCCCCTCGTTTGGATCGGGGAAAATCTGCTCGCTGAGCCCGCGCAGGGTGCCGACAAGGTTGTCGAAGAGGTCCTGCCCCGCCTTGTCCCCAAGCCGGTGCCGTGCGGCAAGCGTGCGGGAGAGCGTGGCGATGCCTTTCATGAACATGGCGACGTCGTCCGGGCGCTCCTCCAGCGTTGTGAGGATCTTGGTGCGCAGGACGGCGATCTCCTGGTCGAGCCCATCGACGTTTGTGGCGCGTTTCAGATACTCCGCCTCAGCCTCGGACAACGCCCGCTCGTAGAAGTTGGTCTTTGCCTTGCCGCGGGGCGGCGTAACGCGATTGAGCGTTTGGCTTCCCTTTGCTTTCTGCTTTGTCATCGAGAAGAGGAATCCTTTCCGGCGTGTGACGGCGCTTCTGTCAGTTCGTCCAGCAGGACATCAAGGGTGTCCGGAGGCATCTCACTGATGGCCGTCGCTATGCCCCAGATGAGCGCGAGCGCGGAAAGTTCCGAAAGGCCGGGCGCTTGTGGGCGTCGAATGGCCTTGAGTGTTATCGGTTGTGTTGCCATGACATCTCCTCCCTGTTCGTTTGCGCTCTCCATGCCAAGGGGTTCAGCGTCGTCTGCGGTGACTGCGCGAGAGGATGATCCCGGCGAAAAACAGCGCTCCTGCGAGCGCCAACACCCCCGCCAGGAGCCAGCCGCGTGCCTCCTGCCAGTTCACGGGGTGGCTGCGAGGCAGGAGAACCAGCCCAATGAAGACGCTCTGCGCCGCCACGCCGATGGAGAGCATGGACAGCGCCCATGCCCCGACGGTCGCTCGACGGTTGTTCCAACGCCGCGAGAGCAGGTAGCCTGCGTTGATGAGAGAGACGAGTGCCGTTAGCGAGTGCTCCACGGCGATGAGGATGAACCACGGCAGTGTCGTGCCTCCTGTGCTTTTTCTGCGTCTATATGCGTGGGGTCAGGGCGTGAGAATAGAATAAATGTTCTTGTTCGTCAATGAGGCATGTCACGCTAATCGGCCACGGGATGCGCGAGAACGCCGCCCAACTCTTGCCACTCAGATACACTGTTAAGGGCGCGCATGGCGCGTCTGTCTACTTTCAAACGGAGGCGGAGCCAGGGTGCAGGATCGATTTCCAAATAGAACACTCACGGGAGCGCTATTGGTCGTTGTGGCGGTGTTGATGCTCGTGGGCGGCGGTTGCACCGTCGCCGATAGCCTGATTCGTCAGCCGCTGCCGCCGTCCGAGACGCTGGCGCTGGAGGCGATTCTCCTTGAAGGTGGCGGAATGCTCCCCGGCACGCAGGTCGTTCGGATTGGCTGGAACCCGCCGGACGAAAACGCTAAGGCTGATCTCATCGTCATCGAGCGGTCAGTCAACGCGAATGGACCCTGGGTAGAGATCGCTGCCAAGCTGCCTGCCACGGGTTATCACGAGGAAACGGCCACCTTTCGGCACGGCAGTTTCTATTACTTCCGCGCGTTCATGACGCGTGGGAATGAGGAAACGGAGCCGGCCGAGCCGATATCAGTGCATATACCGGACGTGGGCGCCCTCCAGCGGACTGCGCCCGGCGTCGTCGTCCCGGCAAACAGCACGCCAACGCCGGCGCCCGGATCGGACGTGCCGCCAACGCCATTGCCAACACCGTCCGGGGATCAGTCAGCGCCCTTCATGGTTGTCCCCCCGACACCCACGCCCCTCGCGACCGCGACGCCGACGCCGTATCCGACTCGCGCACCCACACCAACACCAACGAGCTAGCTGGGCATCGAGCCCTTTAACACTTGACGATGAACGTGGCCAATTCCTAGAATCTGAGCATCTTTCGCGCCCCGTTTTCCGCGTATCCGTGTTTGCGGCGGGCGGGGCATAGGTGGGAACTATATGCTGACGGATATCCCGGCCGTTGTCGTGGACAGACTGCCGCACTACTTGCGGACGCTGCGTCTCATGCTCGACGACGGGACCGAAGTCGTCAGTTCACGGGAGCTTGGCGAGGCGCTGGGGACGACACCGGCGCAGATTCGTAAAGACCTCAGCTACTTTGGGCGCTTTGGCAAACAGGGCCGTGGCTATGACGTGTCGGCCCTGCTGAGCGACCTGACACGCATCCTGGGTCTGGAACGCTCATGGCCGGTTGTGCTCGTCGGTGTCGGCCGTCTCGGGCGCGCCATCATCACCTATCCCGGCCTGACGCCGGAGGGTTTTCATGTGCGCGCGGCGTTTGACGCAGACCCGCGTATCGTCGGTAGCAACGTTGATACAGTGCCGGTTCGCCCGACAAGCGAGATGGAGAGCTACATCCGCAGCGAGGGCATCGATATCGCCATCCTGGCGACCCCCGGCGATGTGGCGCAGGACGTCATCGACCGTCTGGTTGCATGTGGCATCCGCGGCATCCTCAACTACGCGCCAATTACCCCCCATGTGCCGCAAGGTATCACCGTGCGGACGATAGACCCGGTTCAAGCCCTCCAGACCATGACGTTCTACCTACGGGACTCAGAGGGAGAGGAAGAAGACCCCCCCAAACGCAAACGAGGCAGGCGAGGGAACTCGCGGCGCTAGACATCCGCCAACGGACAAAATCCCCGCGTCTCCGCCCGCATCCGCCCCGCGTCCCCCCGCATCCCCCCGCGTCTCTCCCCGCGTCTCCCCCCGCATCCCCCCGCGTCCCCCCGCAACCCCCCGCGTCTCCCCCCGCATCCCCACCCGAATCCCCCGCGA
The DNA here is from genome assembly GCA_965205915.1 of Dehalococcoidia bacterium. GTDB lineage: Bacteria > Chloroflexota > Dehalococcoidia > UBA6926 > UBA6926 > VXMO01. Next base: position 1,478,346 of record OZ242191.1, read on the forward strand.
AGGCGGGGGCCACCCCGCCCGCAGGGCGGCCGGAATCGTCATCCTTCGCGCTCCACTCTGTCATTCCGAGCGTAGCGAGGAATCTCAAAAACGCGCCGTTGACCGCCGATGCCCGAATGCGGCGGATCGATACAGCTGTGGCTCAGGAGATGGACCAGTCTTCCCGTGTAACCTGGTAGCCCGTGTATTTGTCCGCAACCGGCGCGGCAATGTCGCGCGCCCGTCTCCCGTAACTCTCCGCCGATTCCTCGTACGAGCCAAGTGGGCTGGAGAGCCTGTCCCCGGCGAACATTCTCATAAGGAGGTAATCCACTTCCGGCGCCGCAGCGTCCCTCTTTGAACGGTATTCTTCCTGTGATACTCCATTGCTCCGGCCCGTTACGGCTAGCAAGAATAACCCGACCGCCTTGCGCGCCACCTCTTCAAGCTCGTCCTGGGACATCCGCATGGCGGACTCGCTGTGCTCATACCAAATCTCCGGGATATTCTCCCGCGAGAAAGAGGATGCTCGATCATTGTCCATACAGCGTGGTCCCCCCTCAAAACCAACGTAGGAGCGGCTCGTGAGCCACCCCTACAGATGTTGTTCACGCCGCACACCGTCCGCGCGCCGACTGCTTAACTCAATGTTTGTTGTTCGGAATGCTCCGCGAGGAGTCTACGCACGGTGGGAACAAGTTCCTTGGGGATGACCATCACGGCGTTATTCGGATCATTGAACGCAGCCTCATCCTCCGCAGCCCACCCTTCACCATCAAGGCTGTCGTAGTATTCGATGACGTTGCGAACACGTTCCGCATCCCATCCGGGCGGGTAAACATTTGGATCATTCATCGGCTTTATTGTTCAGCCGATTACTCCTCGGAATCCTCGGCATGTTGGGCCAGTAATCTGCGTACTGCAGGCAGCAGTTCACGGGGAATGACGACTACAACATTGTTGGGGTCATTGAAGGAAGCCTCGTCCTCGGCAGCCCATTCCTCGTCGGTCAGGCTGTCATAGTACTTGATGACCTCGTCGTAGCGGTGGTCGACTACGTACTTGGCCGGTTTGCGGACCTCACTCACCGGAATCGCCTCCTTCGCCGCCGCCTATAGGTCGCGAGCGCGGCGCCCCTCAGTTCATATGCCGTCACTATAACTGTTAGTTCTTCGCCTCTCCGCGACTGCTGTACAGCATATACGACGCGAATTATTCGCCCTGCGACCGTTGGGCCAGTAGCAATTCGCGTTCTGTTTCGGCTCGAATCATCCTGGGGTGCGGTCGCAAGTACATCTTCAGCCTCTTCTTCCGTAACTCCATGATCCAGTATATGAGGCAGGCTGGTTTCAGGGTTGACATTGTAAATGATGTCCACTCAGTAGCCTCCGGCGAAATGTACAGAACCGCACAGCGAGAACCAGCAGTGAGAGGTGGCGAGACTGCAGGGGCGCCCTACAAGGCGCCCCTACGTCTTTCGTCAAATGTGGTGTTTCCCCTAATCACCCAGCCGCGTCGGCTGTGGCCCCTGCCTCCGCCGGCGCGCCACGATGCGTTCTGCGACGCGAATTCGCGCCATTGACCGCAGCAACGCCGATTCTGCCCGCGCCATATCAAGCTCAGTCGTGGTGGCGCTGCGGTCCGTGATCCGCTCCTGCGCGCTTCGGCGCGCCGCCTCGGCCCGATCCATGTCGATGTCTTCTGCGTACTCCGCCGCATCGGACAGTATTGTCACTTGATCCGGGCCAATCTGGGCAAAGCCGCCGCTAATCACCAGCGATGTCTCTTCGCCTGACTTCCGCGTCAGCACCTCGCCCGGCTCAAGCAGCGTCACAATGCGCGCGTGGCGCGGCAAAACGCCAAGCTGACCCTCCTCGCCCGGCAGGACGACGATATCGACGTCGTCCTCGTAGGCGATCTTGTCCAGTGCGATGATTTGCAGGTGGGTCGGCATTTCTAGCCCTCCGCCGCCATCTCCCTCGCGCGTTCCACGGCTTCCTCGATGCCGCCGATCATGTAGAAGGCCTGCTCCGGCAGCTCGTCGTACATACCGTCGAGGATCTCCTTGAAGCCGCGCACCGTCTCACGGATAGGCACGTACTTGCCGGACTGTCCCGTGAACGCCTCCGCGACGAACATGGGCTGCGAGAGGAAACGCTGAATCTTGCGCGCGCGGGACACCGTCTGTTTGTCTTCATCGGACAGCTCCTCGAATCCGAGGATGGCGATGATGTCCTGCAGGTCCTTGTAGCGCTGCAACACCTGCTGCACGCCGCGCGCCGTGTCATAGTGCTCTTGTCCCACCACCTGCGGGTCAAGGATGCGGCTGTTTGACGTGAGCGGATCGACGGCAGGGTAGAGGCCCTGCTCAGCGATAGAACGTTCAAGCGCGATGACGGCGTCAAGGTGGCCGAACGTCGTCGCGACGCCGGGATCCGTGTAGTCGTCCGCTGGCACGTAGATGGCCTGGAACGACGTGATCGAACCCTTCTTGGTGGACGTGATTCGCTCTTGAAGCGCGCCCATCTCCGTCGCCAGCGTGGGCTGGTAGCCGACTGCGGACGGCATCCGTCCAAGCAGCGCGGACACCTCCATGCCGGCCAGGATGTAGCGATAAATGTTGTCGATGAAGATCAGGACGTCCTGCCCCTCCACATCGCGGAAATACTCGGCCATCGTCAGCCCGGTCAGCGCGATTCGCGCGCGCACGCCCGGCGGCTCATTCATCTGGCCAAACACGAGGGCGATCTTGTCGATAACGCCGGAGTCTCGCATCTCGTGCCAGAGGTCGTTGCCCTCGCGGGAGCGTTCCCCCACGCCGGCAAACACGGAGAATCCGCCGTGCTCCGTCGCAATGTTGCGGATCAACTCAAGAATGACGACCGTCTTGCCGACGCCCGCGCCGCCATACGCGCCAATCTTTCCACCACGCGTGAACGGCGTGATCAGGTCGATGACCTTCAGGCCGGTTTCCAGCATCTGCGTGCTGGTTTCCTGCTCATCGAAGGGAGGCGGCTCGCGGTGAATCGGCCACATCTGCTCCGCGGCAACGTCGCCGAGGCCGTCGAGCGGCTCGCCCAGCACATTGAAGAGACGGCCCAGGGAGGCGCGTCCAACCGGCACGGCAATTGGCTGACCCGTATCGACCACCTCAACGCCGCGCTGTAGGCCCTCAGTCGCGCCCATCGCGAGGCAGCGCACCCAGTTGTTGCCGATGTGCTGTTCCGCCTCGAGAACGATTCGCCCGCTCTCCATCTCCACCGTCAGGCCGTTGAAGATGTCGGGGAGCTCCTGTGGCGGAAACTCCACGTCAACGACGGTTCCGATGATCTGTACAACATGTCCGTTGGCCATTACCTCACCTCACCTAGCGTGCCGGGGCCAGTTCGGCCCCTTCTCCAAAGTAGCGATCCACGTCAAACTCACGAAGGCTGTTGATAATCTCATCCGCCTTCGATATATCCAGTGTTGTTGTCATATCCGTGCGTAGGGCGACCGTGTAAATGCCTGCGCTCTTGGCGGCCGTAATGCCGACGGGGGAATCCTCGATAGCGACTGCGTCCACCGGATCCATTCCCATCAGTTCCGCGGCTTTGAGATAGATATCCGGGGCGGGCTTGCTGCGCCGCACGTCAGAGGCGCACACCAGCGCGTCAAAGAAATCAGTCAATCCCAGCCTTTCCAGCTTGACCGCCAGCCATCTGCTGCGCGTTGCCGTCGCCAAACCACGAGGAATACCCCTTCGCTCGACGACGCCGAGCAGTTCCTCAGCCTCCGGCCGCAGCGCCAACTCCTGCCGGAGTACACCCTCAAGAATGTCGCCATAGCGTTCTTCGTAGTGTTCCACCGATTCGGGTAAATTCCTGTCTCTAATCAGCTTTTCCCAGGCATTCCTGGCGTTGCGCCCGATGAATTGCTGGTACTCGGTTGGCGTGACCTGCTCCACACCGCACTCGGCAAGAACAACGTTCACTGATTTCAGATACAGCGGCTCACTGTCGATGAGCACGCCGTCGAAGTCAAAGATGATGCCGCGAGCCGGACGATGCGTGCTCATTACGCAATTCCCTCCCGTGGCCCGTTCAGCAGCGCGTGGACGTCAATCTCCCGCAGTGAGTCAACGATGACGTGCGCGTAGGTCTGATCCACGTCCTGCATCCACGTTGTGCGGATAGCGATGGTGTATAGCCCAGCGTCCCGCGCCGCCCTGATTCCGCTTGGCGAGTCCTCGATGGCGAACGTCTCCGCGGGATTCACTCCCAATACTTGCGTAGCCTTCAGATAAATCTCGGGGTTCGGCTTGTGGGCGGAGACCATATCGCCGGTGACAATCGTGTCAAAGACGTCAGTGATGCCCATGATGCCAAGCCGCTGCCCGGCCCACTCACGACGCGCGGACGTGGCGAGGGCGAAAGGGACACCCGTCTGCCGAATGGCCGCGATGAGCTCCATCGCGCCGTCCGCAACCACCAACTCGGTGGGGAATAGCGACCGCGCAATCACGTCAACACGATGCGTGTACTCATCCAGAGGTGTTGTGAGCGTCGGGCGCAACTTGCTGATGCGCCGCCACCACGAATCGTTGTCGAACCCGGTCATGGTCCGCGCCTCGTCGTGCGTCAGTGGCGCCTGTCCCTCCTCGGCAAGAAAGCGATTGATAGCGACAACGAGCACCGTCTCCGTGTCGCACAGCACGCCGTCAAGATCGGTGACGACGGCGCTCAGGCGCGGAGGCGCGTCTGCGAACCTGTCGATTGTGGACATGGCCACACCCTGCATGGGCTACGCCTTCTCCAGCGCGGCGACGCCGCCGACGAGGTCGAGGAGTTCGTTGGTGATCGTCTCCTGCCTCGCCTTGTTGTACTCAAGCGTCAGGGCGTCGATCATCTCGTCCGCCGCGTCCGTTGCGGCGCGCATGGCGACCATTCGCGCGGACTGCTCCGACGCGGAGTTCTCAAGCGCCGCCTGGTAGATCTGCATTTCAACATAGCGGGGCAGCAGGCCGCCGAGCACCGTCGCCGCGTCCGGCTCGTATTCATAGTCGCCGAGCGACGCGCCCGCAGACTCGGCCGGAGGCTCAACCGGCAGCAACTGCCGAATGACCGGCTCCTGCACGGCGGTGTTCACGAAATTGGCAAAGCCCAGGTAGACGCGATCAAGGCGGCCGGCCTCGTAGTCCTCCAACACGATGCGCGCGATGGGGGACAAATCGATCGGCTCAGGGAAATCGCCGAGGTTTGTGAATTCGGCGCGGATGTCCCGCCCACGCCGCGAGAAGAAATCATTGCCCTTCTTCCCGACGGAGATATGCGAGACGGGGTGTTCCTGGGTTATGGCGAAATGGAGAGCGGCGCGGTTCAGGTTTGCGTTGAGGCCGCCGCACAGGCCGCGGTCCGGTGTGAACAGGATCAAACCGATGTTATTCGGCTCACGCACCTGCATGAGCGGGTGCGTGTCGTCCCCGCCCGCTGCGCTCTGCCGCCCTACGATGTCCGCAATGACATCAAGAAGGCGCGTTGAGTAGGGGCGTGAGGCGAGCACACGCTGCTGCGCGCGCCTCATCTTTGCCGCCGCGATGAGTTCCATCGCGCTCGTGATGCGCTGCGTGTTCGTGACGCTCCGTATCCGCTGTCGAATCTGTCGTGTATTTGGCACGACGCCCTGTCCTCTCCGTGACGATCGTTCTTGCTATCTAGTAGGTTCCGGTGTCCTTGAATTCCTGCACCGCCGTCCGCAAGGCCGCTTCCGTCTCCTCGCCCAGGTCTCCGGACTCCCGGATTGCGGTGAGAGCATCCCCGTGCGAGGCATCAAGGAAGGAGAGCAGCGCGCTCTCGAATGCGCCGATGCGCTCAATGGGCACATCGTCCATCAGGCCCTGCGTCGCGGCAAAGAGGACTGCCACCTCTTTCTCCACGGTAAGCGGCTCATACTGTCCCTGCTTGAGAAGTTCCGTGAGAATCTGGCCGCGTTCCAACTGCCGCCGAGTCGCGGGATCGAGGTCGCCGCTTCCGAACTGCGCGAACGCCTGCAGGTTGCGGAACTGCGCCAAATCCAGCCGCATACGTCCTGCCACGCGGCGGATGGCGCGGGTCTGCGCTGCGCCGCCCACTCGTGATACCGATAGACCTGCGTTCACTGCCGGTCGAATGCCGGAGTTGAACAAGTCCGTCTCCAGGTAAATCTGTCCATCCGTGATTGAGATGACGTTCGTCGGGATGTACGCGGACACGTCGCCGGCCTGCGTCTCGATGATGGGCAGAGCCGTCAGCGACCCTCCGCCGTTCTCCTCATTCATGCGCGCGGCGCGCTCAAGGAGGCGACTGTGGAGATAGAAAACGTCACCGGGGTATGCCTCGCGGCCCGGCGGGCGGCGGAGCAACAACGAGACCTCGCGGTACGCCCACGCGTGCTTGGAGAGGTCGTCATACACGATAAGGGCGTCCTTGCCCTCCTCCATGAACTCCTCGCCAATCGCGCAACCCGCGTACGGCGCAAGGTACTGCATCGCGGCGGAGTCCGACGCGTTGGCTGTCACGACGACGGTGTGTTCCATCGCGCCGTTCTGCTCAAGCGTCGCGACCAGCTGCGCCACCTTGGACGCCTTCTGGCCGATGGCGACGTAGATGCAGATAAGATCGCCGCCCTTCTGGTTGATGATCGTATCGATGGCGATGGCCGTCTTGCCCGTTGAACGGTCGCCGATGATCAGCTCGCGCTGCCCTCGACCGACGGGAATCATCGCGTCAACCGCCTTGATTCCGGTCTGCACCGGCTTGTCGACGGACTGCCGCGTCACGACGTTTGGCGCGACTCTCTCCAGCGGGCGGAATCGCGTGGTCTGGATGGGGCCTTTGCCGTCGATGGGAACGCCGAGCGCGTCAACGACGCGGCCCAACATGGCGTCTCCAACCGGCACCTCTGCGATGCGGCTCGTTGTCCGAACTTCGGAGCCCTCCTTGATGCCGGCGGCGGAGCCGAGGATGACCGTACCGACGGTCTCCTCTTCAAGGTTCAGGGCGATGCCGATTGCGCCCGTCGCGAACTCGATCAGCTCGCCATAGCGCACCCCCGTGAGGCCGTGAACCGTCGCGATCCCGTCACCGATCTGGATGACGGAGCCAACGTCCACGGTCTCAATTGAGACCCCGAAGTCCTCAATCTGACGCCGAATGATTGACGCAATGTCCTGGCCGCGAACAGCCATATTTCAGTCCCCTTCTTGTCTTTCCGCCCGTTGGTTGCGGATGTCTGTCAGCTCAACACTGTGCCGCTGCGACACCCATATTTTCATTGCCACTAATCTGTGTTTCCTTGTCATATCGTTATGAAGAGACCGCGCTCTCCCGGAGCCAGTCCCGCAGGTTGCGGAGGCGGGAACGGGTGCTGCCGTCCAGGACACGGTCGCCTACACGGGCGACAAATCCGCCGATAATCTCCGGATCAACGTCAATGGACAGCCTCAAATCACGTCCGACCTGCCGATTCAGCAACTCGCGCACCTGTTCCTGCAGATCATCGTCCATCGGCTCCGCGGACGTGACGCTTGCCGCGACGACGCCCCGTTCCTCATCCAGCATCTTGAGGTATCCGTCCAGGATGCCCTGCGCCAGGTGGGCGCGGTTGCGCCGGATCAGAACCATGGCGAGGTTGCGCGCAAACGGCGCGACGCTCCCCAGGTGCTGATCAAGCAGCTGTTGCTTGTTCTCCTGCGTAACGCGAGGCGATTCCACGAATGCCTGCACGTCCGGCAGTCCCAGGACATCGGCAACGGTCTGCAGATCGTCCCGCCACTGATCGAGCGTGTCCTGCTCACGGGCGATGTCAAACACCGCCTGCGAGTATCTGCGCGCCGATCCGCCGGAGGGCATGGGCTAGGAGCCTCCCTCGCTTGTGATCGACTCCGCCTCGCGCAGCACCTCTTCGACGAGGCCGCGATGCGTATCGTGGTCAATCGCGCGGTTGATGATGCGTTCGGCGGCCATCATGGAAAGATCAATGACCTCTCGCCTGCCGCGTTCGATGATCTCGGCAGCCTCGCGTCGAAGCTCCTCCCGCGACCGCTCCGCGATCGCCTCCGCTTCCTCACGGGCCTGCGCAAGCAGTTCCTCGACCTGACGCCGGCTCGTCTCATTCGCCTGCTGGAGGATCTGCTGCGCGCGGTCTCGCGCTTCCGCGAGCGCCTGCTGCACCTCCTCGCCGCTACGGGCCGATTCCTCACGGGCGCGTTCCGCTTGCGAAAGCGCCTCCCGTATCCGTTCCGCTCGCTGATCAAGCATCCGCGTCACGGGCTTATAGAGAATCAGCGACAGCAGAAACAGGAATATCCCGAAGTTGATGAACTGGCTGATCAGCCCGGGGATGTTGAATCCGATGGCTTCCATCGACTCATGCCCCCTTCCGACCGGCTACATGCATCTGCGCCGACATCACATTGTCCTGTCGTTGTGTCACCGTCTTAGACGAACTTGATCAGGATTGCGACGACCAGCGCATAGATCGCGATTGCCTCAGCGAAGGCCACACCGACGATCATGTTGGTCTGAACCTGTCCGGCGGCATCCGGATTGCGACCAATGGCCTCCATCGCCTTGGATACGGCGATACCGATGCCGATGCCGGGGCCAATCGCGCCCAGTCCAATGGCCAGACCTGCTCCGACCTGCGTCCAACCCTTGGATGACAGATTCTCCGCCGCCTCGGCGGACAACGCCTCCTGCGCGAACGCCACGCCCGTCATCAGGGCCATCAGGGACCCGACAATCATCAGAACCAGAAGTATCCGGCTCCACCCGCTATACGAACCGATCATGCTACCTCCCAATCGTCCGCTCTCTCGCTCTTTCTGTGTGGTGGACTCACGCCGGCATCCGGCCCCACCGATTGTGATTGCTCGCTACTCGTCGCGCTAGTGCGCCGCCGCCTCTCCGTGCTCGCTGCTGCCATGGTCCTCGCCACCGTGGTGGCTAACGGCAAGAATGCCGAAGATCAAAGTCAGTATGGCGAAGATGAATGCCTGAATAATACCGAAGAAGACCTCCATAAAGAAGACGCCAATCACGAACGTCAACGGCACGAAGAACGACATCATCAGGATGAGAATCTCACCGGCAAAGACGTTGCCGAAGAGTCGGAATGTAAAGCTGAGGAGCCGCACCAGTTCCGAGATGAGGTCGACAATGCCGACGAAAACGTCGATCAGGCCAAAGGCGATATTGCCCCTGAGCAGCCGTCTAAAGTTGAAGAACTTGCCCAGATAAGGGAACAGGCCGAGGCTCGTTATGCCCCAGAACTCCACAAAGATAAAGCTCCACACAGCGATGGCGAATGGCGTGTTCACGTCCGTATTGGCGGGGCGCAGCATCGGCACAAGGTGACCGGCGTTCAGATCAGGGTTCTCCTCGTGGAAAGCCTCCCACTCGTCGCCGTGAATCTCAAAGGACGTCTCCGTCTCGCCGTGCAGCTCATACTCAAAGCCTCCGAGTGGGACGTTGTTGCCGGAGTCCAGCACAAACAACTTGATATCGGACAGCCGCTCTCCTATGTCCTCCGCGTGGTGAACCTCCTCCTCAGCCGGCACGACCCTGAAGACAGTGCCGGTGCCGGGGATGAAACCAAGAAGGTTCGCGCCCGCGATAAACAAGAAGATTGTTGCTACAACGGGGAAGAACCGCCGACCGTTCGCCGCGCCTGCCGCAGACTGGCACAGGTTGAGAAGCGCCTCAACGATGGTCTCCGCCGCCGCCTGCATCCGGCCGGGGATGACATCCATCTCGCGCGTACCGACGTAGGCGAGGCCGAGGATGACGGCCATGGCGAGCCACTGTTGAATGACGGTGGCGCGCAAGGGGTAGCCGAGAACCTCAACGAATGGGTCAACCTGAAGGGGCGGAATCTCCAGCGGGCCCTTCAAAAAGATGATGCCGAAAACAGTTAAAAGAAGCGTGACAATAATGCTGAACAGCACACGTGGCCGCGCAAGCAGACTCACTCGTCGTTATCCTTTCGCGTGGGACGCGGCAACAACAGCGGCGCAGCCAATCGATATGCGCCCCAAGCCGCCACAATCAGGCCCAACCCAACCCCCAGTAGTGTGAACAGCGGCGTCACCCCAAGGCGACCATCCACCCAGACTCCGCCAAGCACGCCGCCAACAATGCAGACGGAAACGTACCACCCGAGGCCGAGCAGCCGCACCGCAACCTGCATCGATCTGCTGCCGGTTAACCGCGACATGACACCGCTTGCGAAAGTTATCACAGACGCATATGCGCGTCAATATAGGATGGTGCGGCACAAGCCGCGCGTTCGGCCACTCGTCATGCCTTGTACAATGGCGGTAGGAAGTCACAGAGGGAATCACGTCATGGCAACAACACAACATACGAAGCCACGACCCATTACGGCGGAAGAGCTCCTGAAGCTCCACTCCGAGGGCGTGCGCGGCGAACTTATCCGGGGGGTGCTCTGCGAAACCATGCCACCAGGACTTGACCATGCAAGAATTGTTGCCAACCTAACCGGAATGATTTGGATGTTTCTCAGGCAAAGCAGAATCGGAGAGCTGTTCTCCGGTGACCCCGGGATTTGGATTGAGCGAGGCCCCGATACCGTCCGCGCCCCGGATCTCGCCTTCTATTCCGCCGAACGCATGACGCCCGGCCTCAGCATCCCAGGCTACGCGGAGATCGTGCCCGATCTTGCCATCGAGGTTGTCTCTCCTAACGACACCGTCACTGAGGTGAACGACAAGGCGAGGATGTGGGTGGCTAGCGGCGTCAAGCTCCTATGGGTTGTTTGGCCGCGATGGCGCACCGTCGAGATATTCCGACCGGGCGAGAATGTCGTTGAACTAAGCGGCGACGCGATCCTTGAGGGCCAGGACATCCTGCCCGGATTCTCCACCTCAATCACAGAGATATTTGACGCCTAGCTGCTAAGGCGCCGCAGGGATTCCCGCCCTCAAACCGTCATCCCGCCCACAAGCCGTCATCCCGCCCACAAGCCGTCATTCCCGCCCACAAGCCGTCATTCCCGCGAAGGCGGGAATCCATCCCCCTTGCCTGCGCTGCGGGGCTGCGTGTCCCGCTAATCCTTGCGCTGCTCGCCCTCGAGATCCATGTTGATCTCCTCCACGACGTCGCTGAACGCGGAGAGCTTGCGCAGTTCATCGTCGGACACCCCGGAGTCGCTGCCATCATCTATGTTCAGTTTCTCGACGAAGTCCTTGAACGCGGACAGCTTTCGCAGCTCCTCTTCCGTCACTTCGCGCCGCTCGCCGTCCTCAGTGTCCCTCGCGAACACGTAGTCGCCGGTTTCGGAGTTGACCAGCACCCCGGCCTCGTCCAGCACCTCATCGGCGGAGTAGATGGGCACGCCTGCGCGAACGGCCAACGCGACGGCATCGCTTGGCCTGCTGTCGATCTCGATGTCCTTGTCGCCGTGATGAACGATGATCTTGGCAAAGTACGTGTCGTCCTTGAGACCGGAAATCAGGATGTGACGTATCTCGCCGCCTAGTTCGGGAATAACTAAGTTGAGGAGATCATGCGTCAGGGGACGGGGAACGCGGACGTTCTGCATCTTGATGGCGATGGATTCCGCCTCTGCGGGGCCGATCCAGATGATGAGGCGTCTTTCCGCCTCCTTCTCTTTAAGGATGACGACCCGCTGATAGCTGTTGAGGCTCACGCCGATTCTGTCGATCGTCATCTCGATCATGCGGCTACCTCCCACTCTTCCTTAGGTTCCCAATTGTACTCCCGCAACCGAGGTGGGACAAACGAGAGAAACTTCACCCAAATCCCCCACACCCCCAACCCGTCATTCCCGCTCTCCAACCCGTCATTCCCGCGAACGCGGGAATCATAAACCAGGAGCGCAACCAAACCCCGGAACGCAGCGGACCCCGCCCCCCCTCGAACCCGCCGTGACTCACCCCGCCAGACTGTAACGCGACCCGTTTTCCGTCTTGACGACATCAATGCGCGTATCAAATTGGTTACGGATGTCGTCGATGTGCGTGATAACAAGAATCAAGCCATCGTGAAAAGCGGGGTCATTCCAAAGCGCGGAGATAGCCTCGATAAGGCGTTCCCGCCCCTCCTCGTCCTGGCTGCCGAACCCCTCATCGATGAAAAGGACAGGAACCTCAGAACCGGCCCGCCGCGCCAACAACTTGGAGAGCGCAATGCGTAGCGCAAAGTTGATGCGAAACGCCTCGCCGCCGCTGTACATCTCATAGGCGCGAGTATTGAGGATGTCCGCGATGATGACCTCCAGCGTCTCGACCGTATTACCGGCCTGTGTTGTCCGCTGTGTCTCCAGTCGCAGTGTCATCTCGTTGTTGGTCATACGCCCAAGCAGATCGTTCGCGTCGTCCTCCAACTCCGGCAGCGCCGTCTCGATCAGGAGAGCCTGTACTCCGCGCGGCCCAAAAGCCAATGCAAGCTCATCGTGAACGGAGGCGCGAGACGCGGCCTGCCGTTCCTCATCGCGCAGCCTTGCCTTTTCGTCGCGGCGCTCGCCGAGTTGCTGCAACCGCGTGTCGATGCGAACCTTGTCCTCCCCCGCCTCCCGAATCTCCGACGATAGGGACTCAGCCTCTGACACGGCCTCCTCAGCCTCTGACACGGCCTCATCCATGCCCTCAAGGCCCGCCTCAAGCTCTCTTGCGCGTACATTCTGAGTTTCGAGCGACTCCACCGCCCTTTCCAGCCGTACGGTCACATCCACAAGGGCGGACTTGTCCCGATCCACCCGCGCCGAAACCGTGTCCAAATCGCGCCTCTCGTCTTCCCAGTGGCGTAGCGCCGCTTCCCGCTCCTGCACCGACGTGTGCGCCATCGAGTCATATCCGATCTCAGCAATTCGCGCCCGCATCACGCGCAGTTCATCAGATTCCTGCGGCAACGCGGTGCGGGCCGTGCGGGCCTTCTCCAACGCAGTGGAGGCCTCTGTCAACCTCGCCGCCGCGTCTTGCGCCCGCTCCAGTTGCGTCCGAATCGAACCCGTCTGCGAATCTATGCGGGACGACTCCTCACGTAGCGCAGCCTCGTTTTGCTTGATCTCCTTGACGAGAACGTCGAATTGGCTGCGCAACGCCATGCCATCGGATGTTATCTGCTGCGCCTGAACGGTGATTTCGCCCTTGCGCTGCTGAAAGTGCGCGCGAACACGCTCCATTCCGTGCTGCCCCAACTGGGTTCCGCACACGGGACAGTCCGCGTCAGAATCCGCGGCAATCACGGCCATTCGCGGCTCCAACTCGTCGCCCTCTTCTTTCAACGCTGCGAGAGTCGCGCGCATCTCGCCGAGCCGTCCGTTCATCTCATCGCGCTCCGCCCGCCGTTCAGCCAGACCCTGCTCGCGTTCCGTCAGGCCGGCGCGTTGGGCTGAGGCTGCCGCAAGACTTTCTTGCAGTGCCGCTAGTTGCCCGGCCTGTTCTGCGAGGTCGGCGTGGCTACGCTCCGCGAGCGATACGTCGTTTCCCAACTGCGATCGCCTTGCAGTCGCCTCCTGTTCAAGCCGACTCTGCTCCGCAACCAATTGCCCGTGCCTACCTGCCCGGCTACCTAAGTCAGTCAGCGCCGACCGCGCCGCCTCCAGTTCTCCCCAGCCCGCCTCGATCTCGCCGTCACGCGCCAGCATCGCCTCCGCGCTCTCAACGGCGTGCTGCAACGCATCCCTCTGCGTCGTCAGGCCATCCACCTCCTGCGATAGTTCCGCAAGTCGAGCCCGCACTGCGCTCAACTCCCGCTGGCGCTCTCTCATCCCAGCGACCTTTTCGTGAAGTGCATCGCGCCACTCAGTCGCCGTCGTCAGCCTCTCGCGCAATTCCCCGAGGGCGCGCGCAACCTCCTCAGCCTGACCCTTTAGACCCTCTTCTTGCTCAAGCTCGCGGTCGATGGCCTCAATGCGCCCACGCGCCACGTCCCGCCGATTCCGGTCATCCCGCGCCATATCGCGCGCTGTCTGCGCGTAACGCTCGTATTCGGAGAGGTTCAGAATCTCGCCAAGGATCCGCTTGCGCTCCGCCGGTCGCTGCGACACGAACAGGTCGGCCTTGCCCTGAACCAGGAACGCGGAGTTGATGAACGTCTCATAGTCCAGGCGAATCGTCTCAACGATTTTCCTGGTTGTCTCGGTAACGCTTCTTTCTGTTAGTACGCGCCAGCGGTCGCCGTCACGCATCTGGAAATCGCACGTTGTGTTGCCGCCGCTCCGCCGCCTCCGGTGACGTCGCTCAACGCGGTAATCCACGCCGTGCGACCGGAACTCCAACTGCACCCCCATGTCCGACATCTGCGCGGCGACGAGTTGATCCGCGGAACTGCCCGCGCGGGAACGACCCCACAGCGCCCACGTAATTGCATCCAACAGAGAAGACTTACCCGCGCCGTTGGGGCCGGAGAGACAGGCGATGCCAAGCCCCTCAAGTACCAGGGGCTCCTGCCGCCCCCGATACGGCATAAAATTCTCAAGGGTCAGCTTGAGCGGCAACATGACGCGACCCTACGTAGCCTCACGCCACCTGTATAGGCTGTCCGCGCGGCGGCACGTGGACGCTCAGTGGCGCTCCCGCCAGCGCCTCAACAAATACCTCGGGATGCGCGGAATGTACCGGAATCACATTGCGCGGCGCGATCCGCCGGATCATCGCGACGGTCTCGTCAAACGTCGCGTGGCCGGAGGAATGGAAATAATTGGCATCCCCGGAATCCTGGCCGGCAATCGTCAGCCCCGCGGCGCGTACCCGACTGAGCACGCCATCCTCGTTCCCCGTCGCCGCCCGTGACCGGATGTACACGCCGCTCGTGGGCCCCACCGCCTCCACCGACCCCAACTCCGATGCCGATGTCCGCAAGATGTAATCGCCGCCATTCCCGCGCAGTTCCTCGGGAGAAACCAGTATGGTTGCGTAGCGGCTCCGCACATCTAGTTGCCATGGCATCCCACCGGAGTCCGTCGCCGGCACGTCCAATATGCGAATCGTGTCGACCTCATCGAGCGCTGGAAACTGTCGCCACACAATGCCCATAGCGTTAATCATGTGCGCATCGGCGAATGACAGGACGAGTTGACGGCGGGTCATTTCGGCAATCGCGTTGAACGTCAGCAGCCGCTCCATGTCCATCGCGTCAAAGTCCGCGACGATCAGGCCGTCCTGCCCCGCGATGGGCGCCTTTATCCGCTCATAAACATCGCTCTCCGCCACGGGCGTGACGCCCGTCTCCGTGTGCGCCCCATCGACGACGAGCGCCAAAGGCCGCAACTCCGCGAACCCCTGCGCAAACTCCTCCATGAGACCCGGCTGCGCGCCATGAAAGCGAATATCACCCGTGTACCCAACCCACCCCTCCGGCGTCTCAACGGCAATAGCGGACGCGCCCAGGATGGAGTGATCAACAGGGTAGTGACGCAACGCGCGGCCGCCCAAGGCGCTCGGCGCGATCTGTGTCACCACGGATGCCGGTATCGCGGTGATGCTGCCTACTCCGAGTGCGCCGGGACTCCCATCCCACCATTCGTGTACGTCCCCAAACGTGTCGATAGGCGCGCCTTGGGGGTTCGCCGAGTCGTTCTGGGTGAGGAGAAAAGTGTAGGGTCGTTGCATCGCCTGTCGGGATACTTTGGAGCCGGTGTATCCGCCTGGGATGGCAAACACAGTTTCGCTCGCCTTTTCAGGAGTCGCGATGTCCTGTTTCGCCTTGAGAATGGCGGCGGTCATGACGCTCGCATAGATGTGGGTGGTAAGTGGCAGGTTGGCGATGCCCGCCGTGTGCTGCGGGTGCGCGTGGCTGATCAACACGCCATCGATGCGCGCCGGCAGAGAATCTGTAGCAGTTGGGTCGCCGCAATCAAACAAAAACGCGCCGCGCTCATCCTCAACCAAAACCTGAACGACGCCCGGCGTCCCCGCTTCTCCCTGCACCGTAATTCTCACTGCCACCCGCAAATCCCCCTCAATAAATTGGTCGACACGTCGGCCCCGAATGCCCCACGACCACCCCTAGAGTCTAGCGGCGCGGGCGGGCAGGGTGGGGCATCGATAACCTCCCTTCTAACCACACCCTTGTATATCTAGGTGGATTTGGAGCAAGCGCCGCTGACACGTATACTTGCCGCGACATGTCTTGCCACCAAATACGCGGGGAGGTCCGGCAGTGAGCGGTCGATGGATACTCGTTCTTGGCGCGCTTTTCGCGCTGTTGCTTGCTGTCAGCGTGGCCTGCGGCGAAGGCGCTCAGAACGACAGCATGATGCTCGGTGGTAGTGAAGGCTCCAACAGCGGCTCGTCCACAAGATCAAGCCGAGAAAGCGCAGATGAGCCCATCTCCGCACAGATTCAGTCATCCGAGTCTGATTCATTCGATGCGGACGAGGACATGTCCGAATCGCCGGGAACCGACGGCTCGGACTCGACCCAATTGGAGTTCGGGTATCCGCCCGTCTCCGCCCAGAATCGCCTCATCGTTCGCATCGTCGATATGACAATTGAGGTTGATGACGTCCCACAGCGGATGGACGATGTCTCCGGAATCGCCGTGCAGCGCGGTGGATGGGTCGTAAGCGAATCGCGCTCCAGCCTACACGTCGGCAGCATCTCTGTCCGCGTGCCCAGCGCCCAGTTGGATGCCGCCGTGCGGGCCATTTCCGCGCTCGGCCTTGAGGTTCTTGCGATCTCCTCAACCAGCCAGGACGTGACGGAAGAATACTTTGATGTGCAGGCCCGCATCTCCAACCTGCACGTAACCGCTGATTCTCTCCGCCAACTACTTATCCGGGAAGGCGATCTCGAAGACATCCTCGAAGTGCAGCGCGAATTAACCCGCGTCAGCGAGGAGATCGAGATTCTTGAGGGCCGCAAGCGCTACCTTGAGCAAACCTCGGCCACTTCTCTCATCAACGTCCGTCTTGAACTTGCGCCGGGCTCCATGAATGCCGACGCGGGCCCTGACCTACAGGTCGTCGAGGGCCGACCGGTCGCGTTCCGCGCCACGTTTACTGAACCGCAGGGCATCGATTCCTACGAGTATTGGTGGGAATTCGGCGACGGGGGCGTATCCGACCGGCGATTCCGCACCGCCGTCACGGAGACCACCGGCGAGCGAACCACGGAAGTCGTGTGGTACGCATACCGCTCAACTGATCAATCGCCGTACTTTGTCACATTCATGATTCGTGGCACGGGTGACGGCGGTGTCGTGGACGGCGAAGACTCCATCAAGGTCAACGTCGAGCGCGTGCCGACCATCATCGTCTCAACGGAGGACACTATCACAGTTCGTGCTAGCGACGAGGTCACTCTCACCGGCGCATTCACGCGCCCTCAAAACGTCTCCAACCTTTCGTATGAGTGGGACTTTGGCGACGGCCTCATTCCCGTGAGCGGCGACATCGGCGAGGGCGAGCAGGAAATCACGGCCACCCATGAGTACACCATCGACCGATCTCAACCCTATGAGGCTCGCTTCACCGTAGAGGGCGAGACGGACTTCGGCGCGCCGCTCATCTCATCGTCGATAGTCCTGGTCTACGTGGAGCCCAGCGCTGAGTGGATCATCGGATTCCTTGATATTCCTGAGACTGCGCGCACCGCCACGCAAGCACTGGGCTATATCGTGCAGGGAATCATCGCCATCGGCATCTGGGTCGTGTTGCTGAGTCCAATTTGGGGCGCAATTGTCGCCCTCATCTGGTTCCTGCGACGCAAGACATCCAGCGGAATGCCGCCGCGTCCACGCCCGCGGCCGGAACCTGACTCCGGCACGGCAGAGGCTGAGGATGCCCCAGAACCGGACGCTGAGTCAGGCGATGCAGAGGCTGAATCGGGAGAGCCGCGCGCAAGCTAGCGGAACGGCGCAATCGCCAGCGTGATTGCGATCGCCAACTGGATGACTGCGAACACCACGCCGAACAGGGTGAAGGCTATTCCGCCAATGAGCAGCGCGACTGCCCAGGAAAAGACCGCCGCCCCGCCCGCCACAAAGCGCAACGTCGGCGCTCGGCTGCGGTTGGCGGCGATGTGTACGACCTGGCCAATGAGGAAGCCGGCCACTGCCCACATCATCAGGCCAAGGAAACCTCCAAGAGCCTGTGTAAGGACAGTAACGGCTACCGCCAGCAGGATGCCCGCGCCCATGCCTGCGGCCAGCGCCAACAGGAGGCGTGAGCTCGTGACCTGCGCGATTGGATTCCGTTCCCAGGAGACGCATGACGGGCACAGGTGTCCGACCGCCGCCTGCACCATGCACTCCGGGCAAATCGGGTCGTTGCAACGTGCGCAGCGCAGGCCGGTCTCGGTCTGCCTGTGGCGGAGACAGTAAACGGGTTCAGATTGGGCGGTCATTCGTCTATTCGTTTGTGGATAATGTGCGCACAAGCCAGTTTATCCACATCGAACGAACAGAGGCGCGGGCGAGTGGAGCGGAGTGAAAGCCCCGCGGCGCAAGAATGAGTTCTTTGGGGCCGGTGAACTTCTGGTAGAGAATCTCGCTAGCCATAGCCGGCACCGACTTATCGCCCTCGCAATGGAAGAAGAGCGCCGGGCGGGGGGGAACATCCAGGATCGCGACGCCCACCTGCCCCATCCCCCATGTCTGCAGCGTCTCGCTCCAGCGCACGCGCAGTTCATAGCCGCGAATTCGGCTCCATGCGCGCGAAAATGTCCGCATAGCCAGCCCATTGATCCATGGCAGCGCGCCATCGCGCGGGTACACGCGCAAATCAGGCGGCTCGCCCGCCCGCCCCGGCTTCCGGCTCCCAAGCGTCCGACGATAAAACCCCTCCGCCGCCCCCGGCTCTTCGCGGGGGATGATGCCGGACGTTGAGGAGCAAACAAGCGCGGCAAAGCCGTCCCAATTCGCGCAGGCAAGGATGGCATCCCGCGCGCCTGAACTATGGCCGACGATGCCGACGCGCGCGGCATCCACGCCGTCCTGCTCGCCAAGGAATTGGACTGCGGCCCGCACGTCCGCCGATGAATCGCCTGTGTACGCGCCGGTGCTGCGCCCGTGTCCGCGCTCATCAAAGGTGAGCGCGACGACTCCCCGGCGGGCAAGGTCGCGCGCCCCACCCCGCATCGCTCCCTGCCCGGAACCGAGGCCATGCACAAGCACCGCGGCGGGACGCGGCTCAACGCCCTCCGCGTCGCCTGGCGAATAGAGACGCCCCGCGAGGGTCTCCTCCCCGCTCCGGAAGCTCACATCCTCACGACGGATTCGCATAAGACCATCCTACCGAACTCGCTGCCAGCGCCCTTCGATATGACCCTGGAGGACGGCTGTTGAGCGCGTTGGTGAGAGTATAATGTTCGCTCAGAGGAAGTAAGAAGGCGTCCTGCATGACAAATGAACTGCTTTCAGTCGCTGATCAGGAAGAAGCGTTGTCACGAGCATATGCCCGTGCCATTGCGGCTAGAGCGGGCTATACCACAGCGGACTACGACTATGACCGAACTGGAGTCGACCTCAGAATTCAGTCCGGTGGGCTAATGCGACCAGCAATTGAAGTTCAATTGAAAGCCACCGTTAGTCTGAATGACCCGACGGATGGCCACTACCATTTTCCTTTGAAACGAAAAAACTATGATGAGTTGATTGAGTTGACGCAGGTGCCCAGAATTCTATTGGTGTTGGATCTTCCGCGGGATCGGGGCGAGTGGATGACGGTTCGGCTGACCACCTCATTATCAGAGGGCGTGCGTACTGGCTAAATCTAAGAGACTATGGCGAGACGACCAATGTCTCCTCAGTGACCGTCAGGATACCTGAGACAAATGTCTTTGACATTGAGAGTCTGCGCTATCTCATGGAGCAGTCGAGAAAGGGCGTCATCCAGTGAGAGGCAACATTGAGGACAATGAAGCTCTTTCGGCCGTTTCACCTGCCGCTCTTTCTGCTTACGCTCGTTTTCGGGGATGGGTGAAAACCGAAGAGTTTGGTGAACATTCTGACATTTACAGCTCAGGAGACTTGCCGGAGATAATCCTACCTAGAACCCAAGCGTTGGGTGATTATGCGCAAGTTGTGTCCCGCCTCATCTCTGTATTCGCTCGAACCTCAGATATGGATGAAACTGCCCTCTATAGGCATCTGTCGACTGCAGATCGTGACGTCGTTCGTTTGCGAGTTACCGACCGTGAAGGCAACGGGAGCATACCGGCAACAGCGGCATGGAGTCTGATGTCTGGGGCACAAGAACTTATATTGGCCGCCGCGTGTTTCTTTTTTGAGCCTCGACCTGTTTACCGAGCCGGCGCGAACCGCGAAGCTAACGAGTACTTTAATGAAGTTCGTTTCGGCCAGACGGAACAAGGGAGCTTCGTGTTGACGATGCTCGGCCCCGTTGTGCCACCAAGAATTCAGCCCCTTCTATCTGACGATATGGAACCCGACGATGCCCCCCTAGGCCGAAGAATGACCAAGCAACTTCAAACGGCCCTTGAGGCGGTGCGCATCGCAACAGAGAGCGTCGTCAGCGGAGGAACGGACAATGCTTTTGTCACGGCAGTTTCTGCCGGGGTAAGCGCCAATCTTTGCGAAGCAATTACCAAACTAGTGGAACCCTTCTCCACCGTAGATGCAACTATTGCGTGGGCCCTGACACGTCCAGCAGATCCCCTCCACAACAGTTTCCGATTTGCGAAGTCGGACGCGGCCATTCTGAAAGAGGCTGCAAGATCACTGCGGGCCCGAGCGCCTCGGCCAGATGTCCGGTTGTTTGGATTTGTTCAACGTGTCAAGCGAGACCAAGACGAGGTTGAAGGCACGATTACCCTGAAAGCATCACTGGACGGCAAAAGTCAGTCAGTAACAGCAGTACTGGACCAGTCGACATACGAACTGGCGGTGCAGGCGCATCGTGATCGTTCCGCCATCGTCATGGAAGGTGACTTGGAAGCTGTAGGCCAACGCTGGCAGTTCCACAATGGGCAGATTATGGCTGTAATTGCCAACACAGTGGGCGAAGACGAGGAAGAAAGCGATTAGCTGATCGCCTGCGTCGCAGGCAAATTGGCTAAGTATTGAGCTGAGTCGCGTGCCCCACCCCGCATCGCTCCCTGCCCGGAACCGAGGCCATGCACAAGCACTGCGGCGGGACGCGGCTCAGCGCCCTCCGCGTCGCCTGGCGCATAGAGACGCCCCGCTAGGGTCTCCTCCCCGCTCCGAAAGCTCACATCATTAATGTTGACGCGCATGAATCTATGGTAATGGCCCAATGCCGCCCGTCTATGAATTGGGACTAGAATAGGGACAAGTGAAGAGGTGGCCTTATGAGGGGAGAGCCAATGGAAATTGGAATGATCGGCCTGGGGCGGATGGGCGGCAACATGACCCGGCGGCTCATCAACAAGGGACACCGTGTCGTCGCCTTTGATTTCAACCAGGAAGCTGTCAGCGCCGCCGCCGATGCGGGTGCCGTCGCCTCAACGTCAGTGGAGGACATGGTCTCCCGGCTTTCCGCCCCCCGCGCCGTGTGGATCATGGTGCCATCCGGCGATCCAACGGAGCAGACAATCAACGCCGTCGCTGAATTACTGAGTTCCGGCGACACGATTATCGATGGCGGAAACTCCAACTACCACGAGACGCAGCGCCGCGCCGCCTCAGTGGCAGAGCGCGGCATCACCATGCTCGATTGCGGCACAAGCGGCGGCATCTGGGGCCTCACGGAGGGCTACAGCATGATGGTCGGTGGCGACGTCGACGCCTACAAACGCCTTGAGCCGATATTCCAGGCGCTCGCCCCATCGGAGACCGAGGGCCTCGGCCACGTCGGCCCCGCCGGCTCGGGCCACTACGTCAAGATGATCCATAACGGCATCGAGTACGGCATGATGCAGGCCTTTGCCGAGGGCTTTGAGATTCTCAAGGCCAAGGAAGAGTTTGAACTTGATTTACACAACGTAGGCCGCATTTGGCAACACGGCAGCGTCGTCCGCTCTTGGCTCCTTGATCTCGCCGTTTCGGCGCTGGAAAAGGATCCCGGCCTGGATGAAATCATGGGCCACGTCTCAGACTCCGGCGAGGGTCGCTGGACCATTCAGGAGGCCATCGACCTCGATGTGCCCGCCCACGTCATCACCACGGCCCTCTTCACACGATTCCGCTCCCGCATGAGCAACACGTTCGCTGACAGGATGTTGGCCGCGCTGCGGAACGAGTTCGGCGGCCACGCCGTTGTGAGGTCCGATTCCTGATGACCATGTTCGCGCCGGCCTCTGCGGATCACCCCGCCGGCACAGACGATCCGATCACCACGATAGTGATCGCCGGCGCGACGGGCGATCTCGCGCAACGCAAGCTACTGCCTGCGCTCTATCACCTTTGGCTCAAGGGGCGGCTAGCGCCAAACGTGCCAATAGTCGGGTTTTCGCGCGCCATGATGACGTCGGACGAGTTCCGCGAATTCATGTGGCGGGGCATCCAGGAGATCGGCGGCCTTGAGCCGAGACGCGAGGAGTGGGACGCCTTCGCCCCGCGCTTGAGCTATTTCGGCGGAGACCTCGCCAGCACGGACGATGTGGGCGTCCTGCGCGTCCACATCGAGGAGCTTGAAGGTGGCGATCCCAAGGCCAACCGCCTCTTCTACCTCTCCATAACCCCGGCAATCTTTGGCGCGGCCGTGTCCAGCCTGGGCGCCTGCGGACTGGTGGAGGAGACGCCTGAGAGCGGCTGGCGGCGTGTCGTCATCGAAAAGCCGTTTGGGCGTGACCTCGTAACTGCGCATGCGCTCAACTCCTCTATCCACCGCGTCTTTCATGAGGAGCAGGTCTATCGCATCGACCACTATCTCGGCAAGGAGACCGTGCAAAACCTGCTGGTCTTGCGATTTGCCAACGCGATCTTCGAGCCGATCTGGAATCGCAACTACGTGGACAATGTTCAAATCACGGTGGCGGAGTCCGTGGAC
The DNA here is from genome assembly GCA_965205915.1 of Dehalococcoidia bacterium. GTDB lineage: Bacteria > Chloroflexota > Dehalococcoidia > UBA6926 > UBA6926 > VXMO01. The sequence continues at coordinate 1,501,239 of OZ242191.1, forward strand.
GTGGGCGAGCGCGCCGGCTACTACGATCAGTTCGGCGTCGTCCGTGACATGATCCAGAATCACCTTTTGCAAGTGCTCGCTCTTGTCACGATGGAGCCGCCGGTCACTCTTGAGGCCGACTCCCTGCGCAACAAAAAGGTGGAGGCGCTGCGAGCAATTCGGCCCTGGACAGCCATTGAGGCCGCGCGCAATGCCGTGCGTGCTCAATACATCGGCTACCGGGACGCGCAGGGTGTCGATCCCCATTCCGCAACACCTACCTACGCCGCCATGCGCCTCTATCTCGATAATTGGCGATGGCAGGGCGTTCCGTTCTATCTCCGCTCCGGCAAGGCATTGGCGCGAAAATCCTCCGAGATCGCCATCGAGTTCCGCGCCCCGCCGCACCGCATCTTCCCCGCCAACCCCATGTGGGGACCGTTGGCGAACATCCTGACCCTCCGGCTACAGCCTGACGAGGGCGTTCACCTGCGATTCGCCGCCAAGCTGCCCGATGAGGGCATGGCTGTTCGGCCCGTGCATATGGACTTTCACTACGGCACAGAGTTCGGGACGGACGATCTGCCCGAAGCATACGAACGCCTGCTACAGGACGCGCTGGAAGGCGATGCCTCCCTTTTCATCCGCAGCGACCACATCGAGGAGGCGTGGAAGATCGTCGATCCCCTGCTTGAGGCGTGGGAAGACTCCATCTCCCACCCCGTGCAATGGTACGAGCCGGGCTCATGGGGGCCCGACACAGCTGACGCGCTGCTATCCCAGGACGGGCGCTCATGGGCGACCGTCGGTGACAGGCATGGACGAATCAGCGACTGACACCGAAATAGCAATCCTGCCCGATGAGCGATCCGTCGCTCTGGCCGCGGCGAACGTCATTGTCGCCTGGTCTGAGACGTTGGACGAGGAGGACTTCTCCATCGCCCTCGCGGGAGGCTCAACCCCCCGCCTCCTTTATCAAACATTGGCGCGCGAGCCGTACCTCTCACGGATCAACTGGGAACGCTGGCATGTGTGGTGGGGCGATGAGCGCGCCGTGCCCCCGGATGCGCCGGAGAGCAACTACGTCATGGCCAAAGAGGCGCTCCTTGATCACGTTCCAATCCCCATGGACCACGTTCACCGCATCCATGGCGAACTCGGCGCGCTGGCTGCCGCACTTGCATACGAGGACGAGCTCCGCGACCACTTTGGCGCGCCCATGCCGCAATTTGACCTCATCCTGCTTGGCATCGGCGAGGACGGACACACGGCCTCCCTCTTTCCGGGCACGGAGGCGCTGCAAGAATCGCCGCGGTCCGTCGTGCCCGGCATCGCTCCGCGTCCGCCGCATGACCGTGTGACGCTCACTTTTCCAGCCATCAACGCGGCGGAGCGCGTCCTCTTTATCGTGACCGGCCGTGACAAGGCGTATGCGCTGCGCAGGGTTATCGCCGCGGATCAGGAGGACACCCACCGCCCGCCCGCCGCGTTGATCCGTCCGGTCAGCGGCTCCGCGCAATTCCTGGTGGATGAGGCAGCCGCGCTGTTCCTGACCGCCGCGCGGGCCCAATAGAATCAGCGTCAATCATGGAATTACACGTATAGTTCGACAATGACAACCAACACAAACGGCTACAAGAACATCGGTGATTACGGCCTTATTGGCGACCGGCACTCTGCCGCGCTCGTCGGCATCGACGGCTCCATAGATTGGTGCGCCTTCCCCCGCTTTGACTCCCCCAGCGTCTTCGCGGCGATTCTGGACAGCGAGAAGGGTGGCCGTTTCGCAGTCACGCCGTCCGAGGTCTACACGGGCGGTCAACGCTATCTGCCGGATTCCAATGTCCTGGAGACGCAATTCGTTACTCGCACCGGCTCATCCACCCTAACGGACTTCATGCCATTCTTCCGCCGACCTGATCGCTCATGGGTCGCGCACGGATGCATCATTCGCGTGCTGCGCTGCAATTCGGGCGACATCACCATGCGCATCGCCTATGAGCCGAAGCCGGACTACGGTCGCGGATCCGAAGCATTGCGGGAGCGCAACGGCACGCTGGTCGTCAAGGACGGGGACTATGAGCTGATCCTGGAAACCACGCTGCCACTAACGATCAACGAGTCGGGCGATGGCGCCTACGCCGAGGTCTTGTTAAAGGAAGGCATGGAGGCCGTCTTTGTCGTGAGGCACGTCGTGGAGGGCCACGAGGAGGCAATACCCTCCGCCCTCGCCTCGGCCATGCCGCACGAGCTTCTCACACTGACTGACGCGTACTGGCGCAACCTGTCGATGAGCATCGCCTACAATGGGCAGTATCGCGATATGGTCGTGCGTTCGTATCTCGTGCTGCACTTGCTCGTGTACGTGCCCACCGGCGCAATCGTCGCCGCCCCCACGACCTCTCTGCCGGAGTGGATCGGAGGCAGCCGCAACTGGGACTACCGATTTACCTGGTTACGCGATGCCTCCTTCACGATCGATGCCTTGATGCACCTCGGCCACACCCACGAAGCCCGTGAGTTCTTCGATTGGTTGGCGCAGGCGTGCGGCCTCAGCGACGACCGCCTCGAATGGGAAATCGACGGCGAGGATGACCACCTGCATATCCTCTATCGCATCGATGGCGATACTGACCCAACGGAGGAAGAGTTGCCCCACCTCGAAGGTTATCGAGGCTCCGGCCCCGTTCGCATCGGCAACGGCGCGTATGACCAGATTCAGCAGGACGTCTACGGGGAGCTCCTCGCCAGCGCCCACCTGTTGGCCACGCATGGCGAGGAAGTGACGGACGGCCACTGGGACGTCGTCAAGACCCTCGCCAACCTGGCAGCAAAGGAATGGCGGGAACCGGACAGCGGCATCTGGGAGGTGCGCGGCGGGCCGTTCCACTTCGTCACATCCAACGCCCTCTGCTGGGTGGCCCTGGATCGGGCGATTAAGCTGGGCGAGATGTACGTGCCGGACGACCCGGACATCGAATACTGGCGCACGGAAGCGGAAGCGATCCGGGAGGACGTGCTGGAAAACGGCTGGAGCGAGGACAAGAAAGCCTTCGTTCAGCATTACGACTCCGGCGCGATGGACGCCGGCCTCTTGCTTCTTCCACTCATGGGATTCATCGAATTCGACGACCCGAAGTTTGTCTCGACGCTTGAGCGGATCGAGATGGAACTGCGTGAGGGCCCCTTCGTCAAGCGTTACCGAACAGAGGAGACGGATGATGGCGTGTTCGGCCCGGAAGGCGCGTTCACGCTATGTAGCTTCTGGCTCGTGCAGGTGCTCAACCACGTCGGCCGGCGAGCCGAGGCGCAGCGCATCTTCTCTCAGCTCTTGACCTACGCGAACCACCTCGGCCTCTTCGCGGAGATGATCGATCCCCGCAGCGGTCTCGCCTTGGGCAACTTCCCGCAGGCGTTCACACACATCGGCCTCATCCTCGCCGCGCTTGAATGCACCTGGCACCAGGAGGACCCGGAGGAGGGCGAACACCAGGAGCACCACGCCCACGCCACCCACGCAGACCACGACCACCACGGAGACTAGCGGGCCGGGGGTTCTGCCATCTGACCGGTTGTCGATATAATGTAACTATGCGCACGACACTCAAGATTGATGACGATGTATTGGCGGCAGCTCGGGAGCTTGCCGATCGCGACGGCTGTACCTTGGGCAAAGCCGTCTCCGAATTGGCGAGGAAGGGTTTCACCGACTCAAAGCCCACGCCCGATACTGCCTCAAAGCCTCCAGCCGACACCAACACAAAGCCCCCAACCGACACCAAATTCAAAATCCCCACCTTCGACGTGCCGCCGGACGCTCCGATATTCACCATGGAGGACGTCAAGCGCGCTCTTGAAGATTTCCCGTGATTTCGCTACTCGATGTCAATGTACTCTTGGCTCTAATCTGGCCAAATAACGCTCATCACGCGTCAGCAAACGCATGGTTCGCAGAGGTCGAAAGTGACGGTTGGGCCACCTGCGCTATTACGGAAGCGGGATTTGTGCGAATCTCGTGCAATCCGGCTGTCGTGCAGCGACGAGTCACGCCCAATGAGGCAATTCGTATCCTGCGCGAACTGGAAACCGACCCACATCACACCTATTTGCCGCTCAACCGCTCCCTCACCCAACTGCCATCGGAGATCCAAAGGCGCCTAACCGGCCCCAGGCAAATAACGGATGCCATCCTCCTCGCGGCCGCAATGGACAGCCAATTTCAACTGGCTACGTTCGATACCGGGTTGGCCTCCCTCGTACCGGAGGAGGCCGGCCGTCACCTGCTCGTCATCCCGGTCTGAAGCGATGCGATACACGATCCTGGCGGTTGCTACGATCTTTATTCTCGTTGCCGCCGCATGTACTCGCATAGATCAGGTACCAACCCCTGAACCGTTTCCAACAGCTACGACCAATGCAGCCTCCGCCATTCCAAACGCGGTGACAACCGTCGCCGCTACCCCTGTTGAGGTTGAAATACGAACCCCCGCGCCAACGCCCACATCGACGCCGGCCACGCCAACGTCCATTGATGATCTGGCGTGGGTTGCCGACGGCATTCAGAGCGGCGAAATCGAGGTCTTCGAGGCCCTGCGAGCCCTGGCAAAAGGTGATGGTGTGGAGCCGCTGATTCTGGAGAAGAGGTGGCTTCACTATCGCGTGGATTTCAGGGAAATCGAAGCCCTGCTGGCCCTGGCTGGAATCGACAGGATCTACGGCGCGGAATCTACGGAAATAGTATTGCGAATTCTCGAAATGCCTATTCTCGATAACCTGGACGAAGACGACACGAGGGCAGTGGAGTTCATGCTGCTGGCTGCGGAGCGTGACGCGGAGGCAACTCGTGATGTCATTCTCGGACTGGATACCCTGCCGGCAGCGGTCTAGGATTCACGTGTCTTACCGCTTTCGTTCCTGGACCGTCGCGCCGCAGATTCGATTAGGAATCTGGAGTGGTTCGCGAATGGTGTGTCTAGGAGTGCGGCCCCGCTTCTCTATAACCTGGCCCTGATCCGCCTGGATTCCCCCGAGGCTTTCGAGGAGTTAATTCAGGCGCAATGGCTGAACGAGTCGCAACCACTTCCACGAGACGCCGTTGAGCAGTTCGCCAGGATTGCCACGGGCGGTGATCGAGATTCGGCATCCGCCCTGGCAATAGCGCGGATGCCGTTCGTGGAAAAGGGGGAAGCGGTCCTCCCCATCATGGAGCGATTTGCGACAATTCATGAGCGTGCCAATGGACGCCTCGCCGCCGTCCTCGCCAATCCGAACCTGAACGTGGAGATCTCCCCGCTGAATCTGGGCGTCGTCGTAGTGGCGAGTATTGAGGAAGAAAGCCCCGCGTTTGCAGAGACCCTTTGGGCATTGTCATGGGCAACAGACGACCTTACCAACAAGGAGGCAGATTTTTTTGAAAGGCTTGATGCCGTGCGCCTCCGGTCCACTGCGATTGATGCGGCCATCGTCCGGTACCAGTGGATTGCAAATGGTATCGCCGACGAAGACATCCGCATGGTAAGAAACCTTTCGAAAGCCATCGATGCGCAGAATGCTTTAGCCGAACAGATCACCGACCTGCAATGGCTGTATGGCGACATCACATGGCCCATGGCAGACGCCGTGGACGGCCTTGGAAGGGTCAATGCATTCGATCCCAAAGCGACGGAAATACTGCTCGACTTGGCTGGCGCCGCGCAAGACGATGAGACGGCGAGAGACGTCGTTAAGGCGATTGGTTCGAGCAAGTGGCGCTCAATCGATGAGATGAAGCGGATAGCGAACCTCTCCTGGATAGCGGACGGCATAACGAAGTGGGAGGCCCACACTTTGTTGCCGATCACATACATTCAAGCTGAGGCCCCCGATTCCGTTGCTGGTACTTTGGCGTTACCGTGGGTCGCTGATGGAATTACAAGCAGCGAGGAAATTGAGGGATGTTTTCAGATACAACGCTTCGCCACCGTGACGCAGGGCGACGACCCCGAGCCGAACATCGCCGGCTATGAGGCGTACGCCGAACTGATTGCCAAACCATGGATTGTGGATGGCGTGAGTCCAACCGAGGCCGCTGTTATCGAGGGCATGAAGAATCTCGTTCAGGTGGAGGAGACGCGTATCGGGGAACTCTTGTGGTTCCTGGTCAGGATGCCTTTCCTGAACAAAATATCCGGGGTTGAGCAGGGAATTGTCACTGACATTAGGGAGTTTCTCGAGCGATACAGACGGCGAGCGCTCGAAGCCTTCCTCGATTCCGACAGCTCCCCGCAGATTGACGATACGTCTGTCCTGGATGACTTTGTTGGACTCCTCCAGTAAGCAGCGCTCGGTTCGCCACAAGCCTGCCTGAAAGCGCATCCTCTCTTCCCCCCTCCCTTCTCCTGTAAAATACGTGCGGATATGACGTTGTGTGTCGGTTGGACACGCGACCACCTAGTACCGAGATCCCAACCGTCGCCTTGACTAGTGCAGCATCTTTGATTGGCCACGCGTGCAAAACAACGAACACATACGCTACGAACCCGGTGAGCACAGCCCTCCGGCGGTGACGCTTGGCGTCGCCCTGCAGGGAATTATCCTCATCCTCGCCAACTCCATACCCATCGTCACCATCGTCGCCATTGCCGCCGACGATGAAGTCGTCTACCTGGCCTGGGCCGTCACGGCTGCCGTCACGATCAGCGCAATCATGACCGCGCTCCAGTCCGCTCGGATATGGCGCATCGGCGCAGGCCACATGCTCCTCGTCGGCCCCGGCGCCCCGTTCGTCGCCGTATGCATACTCACTGTGCAAGAAGCCGGCCTTGCCACGATGGCCACCCTGACCGTTATATCCGCCATTGTTCCCATAGCGATGGCCGCGTGGCTCTATAAGCTGCGCCGCGTCATCACCCCAACCGTATCCGGCGCGGCGTTCATGATGCTCGCCGTCGCCGCCATGCCGATCGCCGTTGATGAGATTGAGCACGTGCAGGGAGGGCATTCGGGGGTGGAGGGACTTGGAATGGCGGGGGCAACGCTTGCCGTCGCAGCGTTGCTCAGCCTGCGCGCGTCAGGAATCTGGCGATTGGCCGCGTTGCCGGTGGCCGTCGCCGCCGGGCTCATCGTCGCGGCGCTAACGGGGAACTTTGACGTGCGCCAGATCATAGACGCGCCGTGGTTCGCGCCCCCGCAATTCTCCGGCTGGCCCGGTTTCGCACCGATCTTCTCCGGCAACACGCTGCTGCTCCTTGTAGTCTTTCTGGTTGTCAGCGTCATCGTCGCGCTCAAGACGGGGAACGACGGCACGGTCATTCAACGCGCCTCCAGCCGCACGCCGAAAGCGACCGACTTCCGGCGTGTGCAGGGCGCGCTGAACGCTGACGGCGTGGGCGTATTCCTCTCCGGAGTGACGGGAACCCCGCCTGCGACGATCTATCTCCCGGACAGCGTGTCGCTCATTGGGTTCACCGGCGTCGCCGCGCGCGATGTCGCCTGGGTCATTGGCGTCATCCTTGCCGTCTTTGCCTTGCTTCCAAAGGCCGTTGCACTATTGATTGCAATACCGGCCCCCATCACCGGCGCGTTGCTTCTCGTCGTCCTCGGCCTCCTGTTTGTTGAGGGCATACGCACCGTCATCCAGGATGGGCTGGATCAGCGGAAGACCATCATCATCGCCGTATCGTTCTCGTTATCCGTCGGCGTCCATGGCCACGGCATCATCTCCGGGGTCTTTGGCGGATCGGAACACGTCGCCCTCACCAATAGTGTGATCATCGGCGTGGCGGCCGCCATCCTGATGACGATATACGTCGACCTGACGAGCGGTCGCCGCCGCCGTGTGCAGACCGAACTGGCGCGCGGGGCCATGCCGCAGATCGACGAATTCCTGGGAGATATTGCCGAACGCTCCAAATGGGACGATGAATCACGCCATCGCCTCCTCGCCGCCGGCGAAGAGACATTGCTCAGCATGTTGCAGTTGCGCGACGAATACGCCGAATACGACATTGCCCCGCGCCTTGTTATCGTCGCGCGGCCTGATCGCACGGAGATCGAGATGGAGTTCATCGCGTACTTCGGAGAGGGCAATATCGAGGACAGGCTCACGCTCATGAGCGATCAGGCGCGGGAGCCGGACATCGATGAGCTGTCTTTCAGGCTCCTCCGCCACTACGCCTCATCTGTCCGACACCGCAAATACTACGGGCTGGACATCGTCAACGTCCACGTCATCCGGCGCCACTAACGGCTGCCAATGAATCAGGCCGCCGCAGGCCGTTCCGATGAGTCGCTTCGGATTGCCAAATAGACGCCAAGCAACAGCAGCCCGCCGCCGGGCACGGCCGTCCACGGCGGAATCTCGCCCAGCACCGGAATCGCGACCAGCGTCGCCAGCACGGGCTCCGCACGCACGGCGAGTGAGACGTTGACTGCGGGCCAATATCCCAATGCCCAATTCATCAGCGAATGCCCGATGACCTGCGGAACAAGCGCCGCCATCGCCATCCAGAAATACGACTCCGCCGGCAGCCCAAGCATCTGCTGCCCGCTTCCGATCGCTCCCACCAGCAGCGCCGCCGCCGCCACGGCGTAAACGATGGTGATGTAGGGCAGGGTCGGGATGCTTGCCCGCGCGCGTCTCCCCAGAAGCATGTAACCGCCGACCGCAATCGCCCCGCCCAGCGCCAAAGCGTCCCCATAAAGCCGACGATCCCCCTCCACCCAATCGCCCGCCGCGATGATGATCCCGCCCGTCAGGCTCACCACAACGGCCAGCGTCGTCAGCCATCGCAGCCGATCACTCAGGTAGACATGACCCACGACAGCCACGAAAACGGGCGTCGTCGTTACCAGCAAAACCGAACTCGCGACCGAAGTATGCGAAAGCGATGTAATCCACAGCGCGAAGTGCGCCGCAAGAAAGAGGCCGGACAAGCCCAACAGCGGCAAATCCGACCGTTGAACGCTGCGAAACTGCCCCCACGCTGCGGAAGACGCCACGCCCACCACGACGGCAGCAATAGCCATCCGATACGCCGCCACCGTCAAAGGCGGCGCGTCCGCCAACCGAATAAAGATAGCCGCCAACGACATGCTCAGCACGCCGATACCAACGCCAAGATAGAGCTTCACACAGAGAGGATACCCGCCTGCGTGAGAGGCGTCGCGCGGTCCTCAAACATTGCTGCCTGAACACCGTCGTAGTTTCCAGATAGTTGACATAGTAATGGGAAAACGTATACTCGCCTGCATTGGCGGTCAATATACCCATACCCGGAGGCTGATCGATGGACGAGGAACCCGGGAGGGAAAGCAGAGGTTCTCCCAACCAGGCGGCGGAGCAAAGCCGAGCGACAACGCTCGGCGCATGTTCCCCTACAGATTTCTGGCGATAGCCGGTCTGCTGGTCATGCTCTTGGGCGGGGTCTATACGGCGGCGGGTCAAGACAACGCCGAGTCGGGTACACGCTATATCACCATCTCAGTATCCGGACCATCACTTTTAGTTGTCGGCGGACTTGGAGCCTACTCCATCAGCACGAACGCAGCCGGCGACGGCTACAGCTGGGTGGTCAGAACGTCCTCTTCGGCCCTTTCGGACAGTTACCGCTGTACAGGATCGGGTTCGTGGACAGGGTCTCCCTCGAGGGTGACGGCGTACGCGTGCAGGCCGGGCTACGCGTCGGTGACTGCCAAGCTCTACTTTACCGACGTGGATTCCGGCACCATTCAGTTGATTGATTCCGATTCGCAGCGCGTAAGGATTCTGAACCCTACAGCAACGCCGATGCACACGGCAACGCCCACGCCCACGCCGACGTGGACCCCGACACCGACGCCTGTACCTCCGCCGCCCCCGCCACCGCCGCCACCACCACCACCGCCGCCACCACCACCGCCAATTGCCACACCTGAAACTGTGACCGATGTCGAGTTCCGCAGGGCCGCCCCGGATCATCTGCCATTCGCGATCTGGTTGCTCTGGACGCACATCCCCAACACGCGTACCTATGTAGTTGAGCGGAGTGTCACTTCCCCGAACGACTCATGGGATGTTGTAAGTGCAGTCACTGCTCCTGACAGGTCTGAATCAGTACGCTCCACCTTCTCGAACAACTATCTTGCGGAGTGTGGGGTGAACAACAAGTTCAGGGTGGCTGTGGCTGAAAACGAGACGGGCGTCATCCGAGAAGAGGATAGAGAGTTCTCCGATGATATCAGCGTTAATCTGCCCTGTACGGCCCCTGGGCCAAGACACGTAGAGGCAAGCAATTCAACAAGGACGAGCTTCTCGCTCAGTTGGATCCCTGTGCCGGATGCCAGCGCGTACAAGGTGGAGCGCAGGCGTGCCTCTTCAACGTATTGGGAGTCTGCGCACAGTGGCATCAGCGAGATTAGCAGTCCGCCATACACGACCACCGGTCTGGACTGCGAAACGGACTACTACTTCCGCGTCCGCGCCCGTGGGGATGGCGACCCGTACACGCTCCCCTTTGGTGAACCCTTTGTGGAGGAGGGCCCTGAGGATACGGATGACTGTGGGACGAATCCACCGCCTCCACCGACCAACACACCGACGCCTACTGCAACCCTTACGCCCAGACCACCTGTGCTAACGGGCCTGCATGACCGAGCCTCGGCCATAGACATTGATGTCCTTAGGACTGGGGAAAAGATAGGGAAGATATACCTCGAATGGAGCGATGCTGCGGGTATTGGAATCACCTATGAGGTGGAGCATTGGGCCAAGAGGTTTCCGCTGCTTCCACTTTACGACTGGCATCGGCTTCCTCACGGGGACATAAAGATTGTGTTCAACCGTGGCCCCGGCATCATCACGGGGGCCGTGATCAGCGGGCTGGACTACGACCATACCTACAAGCACAGAATCAGGGCAAAGCGAGGCAGTCAATACTCCGCGTGGGTGGAGATTGAGACGAAGGTGCCGCTTCCCAACCTGGGGCATGCAGGGGATCACACGGTAAAGTACCGGCTTGGCGCGATTCCGACGCCCAGGCCCGGCGCTACGCCGTCAACCGATCCAGGAATCGTCATTCCAACGGCCATTGCCCACGCCGTCACCAAATGGAACGAGGCGGTCGCCACGCCCTCGCCCCACGTGCTCTTCTGCGAGGGGAGTGGCTGCACGATAAATGGCGTGGACAGGAATACCGACGGCAGGTCGATCGTCATTAACACAGAGATTGGAAGTCATTACGATGGCATCGCACACGTGAAGCCGCCATTTTCTGATGCAGTCGGCCACATAAACGCCCCGACAATGGTCATCGAGCAACCGGCACGCCAGCCCCATTATGAATTTCCCGGCTATACCCTGACGCTCGTCTGGGTCAACGATCCCGATTTGCATGGTGAAGACGTTCCCCTGAAGAGACTCCACAAATACTACTACTTGCCGACGACGGTGATGCACGAGTTTGGCCACGCCGCGGGCCTGGAAGACCTGTATCTGCTTGAGTGCGGTCTACTCGGCTGCGGCTACGGCGACTACATCATGGGTAGGGCCGAGAAGCCGACAGCAATTCCGAACGAGGATCGGGACTACCTCCGGGACGTATATTACAACCATACGCCGCATCCGGTTTCGTCAGGGCAGTGACAGGAGGTGCAGTGATGTTGGCAATGGTACGCCGAAGACGACGCCTCTACTCCGTTGCTGGAGTCCTCATAGTCCTGGCCGTGGCGTTGGCAGCCGCCGTCCTCTATGCCGGATCAATGAGTCTGAACGGGAATTCGCCACTGCCGGGCGCGTCTGGAGGCTTGCAGCGAGAGTCTGCTTGGTGGATCCCTCCCCCCGACTTCCCCGAGACTTCGCTGGAGGAGAGGATAGTGCGGAGTGACGCCATAGCAAGGGTGACTCTGGTAACCGCGGCCCAGGTGGTGGAGGAAATCTCCGGACGGCCCAACCAAGGAGACACTTCGTACGCAAACGCCCTGGAGTTCAGGTTCAAGGTACACGAGTACCTGAAGGGGAGCGGTGGAAGCGAGCTTGTGGCGATAGCAGTTGACTGGTATGGGCTTCTTGCAACTAGGGCGGAGGCGGGCGCAGGCGCAGAAGACTTCCTGGGAGAGAGGGACACAAGGTGGGACGCCCGGGAGGCGATAGTGTTCCTGCATGATGACGACCCGTATCTGCCAAGCACCGGGCAAGCGGACAGGTACCTCCTCTGGTCTCTGCGCAACTCCTATGGGCAGGAAAACTACACTATAGCCGGCCGGTACTCCAAGGTGTGGCTGCCGGCGGCGTCTGACAGTCTACCAGTACCAGTTGACCAGGCGAGGGCATCCAGCGGGGCTGCGCCCAGCGGAGGGGCGCAGCGCTTCCTTCTTGAGGAGCCGCCTTCGGGGGGCGGGGCAGTGCTTTCAGGGATGGCGCGGGCCCTGTCGGGTAATCAGGGCGCGTCGCAGGCCGCCACCATCAACCTGGCGGACATGAAGACAAAGATCGCAGAGCTGGACGCGGAGGTCGGGGAGGGGGACGGCTCGGAGGAGTACCGGGAGTGCGTCCGGTTCAAGTACGAGTGGGAGAACTGGGTAAGCCTAACCAAGGAAGAACGCGCCGCCCAGGGCGAAGGCGGCTACTACTACGATCGGTACGACCATGCACTGGCGTCCGGGCAGGCGGCGGGCAGCGTGTTCCACACCTACGAGCTCTGGCACATCTGGGTGGTTGACTATGGCGAGACCATCCCCAGCAAGTATGCGAGCATGTTCCAGCTGGACGGGCAGGACGAGAGTCTATTCGTCGTGGAGTACCCTGGCGAGGTGTCCCTGGCACGTCCACTTCCGGCGGGGGAGTACAGGTTCTACTTCATCAGCATGGAGAAGGGGCTCGTCGTCTGCGACGGACTGCCGGAGGAGGAGCGGACGAGCGAAGAACACTTCGTCACCGTCACCGCTCCCAGTGGGACTCTTCATGAGGCGTTCTTTGATCCGGTGGGCCTGACAGGTGGAGGCGCTGGCGCGACGGGATCCTCCGGGGCCATCGACCCGGATGAGTTCACCGTCGGCAGCGACGACTATGAGATTGAGAGCCTCGTGTGGCGGAGCGGGTCCGTCGTCCTGACGCTTGATGACCACGTTTCGCTGTCCGGCTACTCGCTGGACTTTATCGAGCTTGACGGGTCTATCGACACTTCGCTGGACTTTGCTGATGCGCTGGTGAATGAGTCTGTTGGGCTGTGGTCTTGGAGCGTTGATTCGCAGCCGTGGGAGGACGGGGATCTGTTGATGGTGCGGATTCGGGACACGAGCACGGGGCCCACTGTCGTGACACCCACGCCAACGCCAACGCCAAGATAGAGCCTCACACAGAGAGGATACGGCGGGCCAGGGATAAAGCCGCTGCTTTAGATCCTCTGAACGCCACCCCCGATGAGCCGGTGCGCGTGGACGGCCGTCAACCCCTCCAAACGACGCCGAGCCTGTTCGCAGGCCCAACCGATGCGTTCAGTGTCCCCGTCGAACAATAAGCCGATGACCGTGCCGCTATGAGCAACGTTCACACCTGCCGCCCCGGCATCCGTTGCCAACTGCAACGCAGCCGGAAGTTGTGGCTTGGGCAATACGGATTGATGAGCCACTGAACTCATCGTCGCGCCGCGACCGATGCGCGCCACGTCACCCGTCGCCAGCCCCTCGGCGATGAGGCTTACCGATTCGGCGAACAGGATCGACTGCGCCCGCAGTTCCGGCGTGTGATCGACCGCATTGAACGCCTCAGTGTCCACCCCGCCGGAGAACTCCAGCACGAGCACACGAATATCCGGCGGCGCCCCCAATGCGTGCGCCACCCGACCCTCTCGATAGTCGAACAACGCGATGCCGGGCAGCATGAGGCCGTCGCTCGGCTCGATTGCAAGAGCGATGTCCACCTGCTCGTCAATGGGCAGGTCTGTCTCAAGCGCCGCGGCAGTGGCGGCAATCGATGCCACGATGTCCGCCGTGCTACTCGCCATACCCTTCATCCGTGGCATCGAGCTCTCGAGGCGCAGATGGGCGTGAACATCCCAGCGCCCCAGGCGTTTGAGCGTCTTCTCCACGGCTTGAATCGCCTTCGGGGCCTCCGGAGGGCCGCAGACGACGGAATCACCATCCCAGAGATTCACCTCGGCCCTGGCATAGACATCGATGGGGCACGTAATCATGAGGCGTCTATTGCTCAACATCCCCTGCGCGAGTTCACCGCAGGAGCCGGGCGCGGACGCGATACCGCGTGCAGATGGCGGGCCGGCTGTGACGTGGTCTGTGTTCATGTCGTTTGTCCTTGGGCTTGATGCGTGAGGTTCATGACCGGCTACTTCCGAGTGAATCCGTGAGCCTGTCGCGCTCAGGGCCGGATTCTCTGTCCGGTAATGCCTCGTGTGGTATACGTCTTTCCCAGTATTCCCCACCGACCAAAATGGCGAAGAGTGACCGTCATGATAACCGCGTGTAGGCGTCGGTTGCGTCGGACGAGGGGCAGAAAGGACGGTTGAGATGCAACGATCAGGCGGAGACGCGGAGGAGTAGTCCCCCGAGGAGGCGTGGCAACACGTTCACGTCACGATGGAGTCGCTCCGCCGTCATCATTGCACACTGCCTCCGCAGTGGACGCGCGTACCGCCTCAACAAGCGCATTCAGCTTGGCATCTGCTGACTCAGCCATGCCGACCTCCAACAGACGGGCAAGAAGGCCGTTCATCCCCTTTCGGACGACGTCACTCAGGAGATTATCGCTGGGATCAAACACGATACCGGGCCGCTCGGGAATGTCATGCGGCCGCGCCGCCTCCAACTCTGCGGCAAGATCAGGCGGAATCGTAGGAATGGCTTTGGTGATGATATATCCCTTTGAATCCAGCAGGTGGGGAGGCGTGAGTTTCGGCCAAAGCGCATGCCTGTCCTGCACAGGTATGCCCATGGGGTCAATCGATGAGCCGGCGTCGAGGAGTCTGTCTATAGCCTCGGAGTTGTGTTCTACACTCATTTTTGTGGATTAACGAGTGCCAGTTCCAAGGGAGTCAGTCCCTCTGAGTCCTTCGCCTCACGTCCTGCGCCGGTCTCCACCAAAGGGTCAACTGCCAATTCTCTATTCAGATACCCGGCAACATGAAGTGGCGTGTACCCACGATAGCCTGCCAGGTTGACATCGGCGCCGTGGTCAATAAGAAGCCTCATGCACTCAAGGCGCTGGAAGAATACGGCGCTCGAAAGGGGTGATTCCTCGATGCCGTCAAGGTGGTCGACCGTCGCTCCGGCATCAAGGAGCGGAGCCATGACTTCCGGGTGGCCGTATGCGGAGGCGACGTGAAGCGGAGTCCGGCCTCCTTCATTCTTCGAATCGATCACGGCTCCGTGCTGGATCAAAACTTCTGCAACGTCGGCATGGTTGCCTCACGCGGCAAGGTGGAGGGGCGTCGATGAGTATTCCTCATCAAGGGCCTTCGGAATGGCTCCCGCGTTCAAGAGTTCCTTAACACTAGCGGCGTGGCCGAGTTTGGCAGCGATATGAAGAGGTGACCGACCAACAAAATTGAGTTGATCCACCCGCGCCCCCGCCCGGATCAGCTCGACCAGCGTGTCTGCGCGCCCACTCTCCTCAGAATGATGAGCGGGCACTGACCATCGTAGTCCCCCAGATTCACGTCGGCTCCCAGCGAAAGCAGCCGCCCGATGACGTCACTATGACCGTTTGCGGCAGCAAACATGAGCGGCGTCTTTCCGTGGCTGTCAGCAATGTCATAGGACTTTCCCGAGCGATTAGTCTTCGGATATGCAGCCACATCGCCATCCATGGCCGCCCGATGCAGCTTGCCTCGACCCTTCGGCTTGGGTCGGTCAAAGAAGGACATCATCCGCTTGCTGTATGGGTGATCCGAGCACCTGAGCGCATTGAGGACGGCCTGCCCCAGCATCTCCCTGGTATCCTATGTCCCCAACCTCGCCCGGCCACATGACAGAAAGCGGAGCAATGTAGCCGTCAGAATCGATGCTGGCCGATACCTCTTCGCGGAGTGTGACCTTGATTCCCGTCACCTGTCTTGGATCGTACTCGGGTTTGTACGGAAAACCAGGCTGCCCTTTCCGCCCGAACCTTCCAATTGTGAAAGTGGCTCCATCGTTCGTTCCCGGTGGGAGACTTCATGCGCCGGCCTCCCGACGATGCCAGGCTCTAACGCGGTGGTTGCCGCGGACCTCTGCAGGGAGCTATCGGGACTCATGCGCCCCTAATGCGCAACTCTCCGTATGCCAGATCCGCGCCTCCCGACCACGAGTCGTTGAAGTAACGCAACTGTCCCGCCCGGATCCTATCGAGGGCCACAAAATTCTACGTGGCAGTCTAACATTACTGGTTATCTTCTACCCCGCGCAGGCCACCAACGCACCGCAATTCGACTGCAGGCGCCCGCATCCCCCACGACCGCCATGTGACACCTGTTTGAAGTTATGTAAACTAGGTTACGGTACAAACTCAACTACCGGTACAAAACAGAATCAGCGCCCGGAAAGGGTAGAGGAGGACGCCATGCAATCAGCAGCAGGGGACGCTTAGGAACTCTCCCCGAGCAGCAGGGCTGGCAGAACATTCACATCACGATGGAGTCACTACGCGCCTCCATGTATGTGGCGGGCACCGCGGCGATCCTGCTTGTATGGGGCGCGATCATCTCGGTCGGGTATCTGGCGGAGTACATGCTCGCAACAAACCCGCCCGCGTTCGCCGAGGGGCGGGAGTGGATCAGGGCCCCGATGTGGGGCGGCCTGGTAATCGTGGGTATGACGGCGAGCGCAATCATCGGCAGCCGCGCCGGACGGCAGACTTTGGCAGGAGAAGCGGCGCGGGCTGCGGGTATACGCGTCTTCCTCTTCTGGCTCGCCGTGGCCGCCGCCGCGTTCGTCATACCCGCCGCGTCCGGGCTGTGGGAAGCCGGTGACTCGGAGCGCATTGGCGCTGCCGCCATCGGCATCGCATCGCTCGGCTACATCCTGTTCGGCATCATGCACAGGCCCATCATTGCCGTCATTGGTGTCGGAATCGCCGCGGCATACTACGTGCCGGCGCTCCTTGCCGGAGATGCCGCGCCGCTCATGTCGGCCGTCTTAACGCTTGGCGTCGTCGCCGTCGGGTGGGTGCTCATCAGGAGGAGCGGCGTCCTGTGAGCGACGATACCCTCACCCTCGACGAAACAATCCACCAGCCGACGCGCCTGCGTATCATGACCCTCATCGCGGCACAGCCGAAGGAGAGCAGGGTGGCATACGGCTTCATCCAGGGCGCCCTCAACCTGACCGGCGGCAACCTCACAATCCACCTGCGCAAGCTGGAAGAGGCAGGCTACGTCGCCATGACAAAGGAGTTCATCGGCGCAAAACCCCGCACATGGATCGAGGCGACTGCCGATGGCCGCCAAGCCTACGCCGCCTACGTTGAAAATCTGCGGAGCCTGCTGGACGGGATTCCCCGGGCTTAGAGAACGCTGTTCAATGGGCGGCTGAAGCCGTTCCGCAACCCCTACCTCGTCCCCGTATCGCCCGTCCGGATATCGAAGTCGCGATGGTCCCGGTACAACGGCGCGCGATTGAGCACATAATCGTCCTTGTCGAGGTCGATGTCCTCGATGCCCGTCATCATCCAGTACTTATAGCCGCCCAGAAACAGGTATGGCTTCTTCTGGCTGAAGAATGAGCACTCAACCCCCTCGCCCCGCGCGATCCGATCGCGGAACGCCCAAAGCAGATCCTCCTGGCCGTCCTTCTTGATGACGACGTACTCATGCGGCCATGTGGTCCGATACGTCACCGCCTCCCGCCACGGCGCCGCAGCGATCAGCGACATCATGTCGGCAATGTCAGGTGCAACCATGATTGACTCCCGGTGTGTGAGGCTATATGAGCTGTTTCACTACCTATAGTAAACACCCCGGATGCCTGTTGTAAGACGCCACATCGCCGCGCGTGCCGCGCAGGTCCGCAGTTTGAGCGGCTCATCCTGGCCCGCTCTCACGTTATCCATGCCTTACGGGTTGTCCGTCGTATCGTTATCGAGAAGACCGTTTCGCACTGCCCAAACCACCATTTCCTGTTTCGATTTCGCGCCCAACTTATCGCGGATGATGTAAATGGCGTTTCGAACCGTTAGCGGCCGATTCCCTCTGGTGTCTGCGATCTGAGAATAGGATTGCCCCTGCGCAAATAGCGTGAGTATCTCCCGCTCGCGGGCCGTCAGCACACCCTGTTCTTCTGATTCTCTCTTGGGGGCGGTATCCCGCACCTTAAAGAAGACCCGCCGCATGATATCAGCTGGAATACGAAACTCACCCTGCGCAACATCCTGCATCGTTTCGAGCAACTTCTCCTTGCCGGTGAACTTCTGGAGGTACCCCGTTGCGCCCGCCGCGACGGCCTGAATAGCGACGTCCTCATCCGTTGCCGCCGTCAACACCAGTACGCGTGACTCAGGCGATGCGTCCATGATCTCCCGGCAGGCGTCGATCCCGTCCTTAACAGGCATGATCAAGTCCATGATGATCACGTCAGGCCGCAGACTCAGGGCCTCATCAACGGCCTCTATGCCGTCCCGCGCCTGCCCGACGACGGTGAATCTCCCTGATCGTTCCAGCACCTCCTGCAGCCCGTCTCTCAAAATTGAGTGGTCGTCAACGATCAATACCGTGGTCTTGTTGGTCGTCGCCACTATGTCACCTCCCTGGCCTTCCCATACTGCACGGAGCACGAAATCGTCGTCCTACGCCCCGCCTCTGCACGCTTCACTTCCAGACTGCCGCCAATACGCTCAGCATCCGCCGTCATGTTCCGGAAACCGTGCCCGCGTCGCGCGTAGTCATCCGGCAGCCCGATCCCGTCATCGGCTATCGACACCCGTAGGTCGGTTTTTCGAAAATTCAGTCCGATCGTCACCTTGGTCGCGCCTGAATGCCGAAATGCATTCGTGAGCGCGTTGTGCGCGATTGTAAATAGCGCGCTCCGCATAATTGACGAGAGCGGTGGTTCCTCCATCCCCTCGCGAATAACCACAACCGGAATCGACGTGATTGCGGTAAAAGCCTCCGCATGAGATTCCAGCACCCGAGTAAGTTGCCGCCCCTCGAATATCAGCCCCATATTGATGGGATGGCGTAATTCCCACATCGTCGACCTCGAGAGGTGATAGGTCGATTTAAGCTTTGAAATCAACTCCCGATTTGATTGATCAGCCAACTCCATCGCGGTCTCTATCCCCATTCCAATCATGTAAGCGGATTGGGCGGTCGTATCGTGGATAGTCTGCGACAACTCAATGCGTTGCCGTTGTAGCTCGGCTTCCCTTTCGACTGCCTTCCGTCTCTTAAGGCGTTCGGATCGTGAAATCAGATTCACCATGATCACCACCGCATACATGGCCACAATTCTTGCAATGAGAGCCTTTTCATCTTGCGCCGAGTAATCCAGCCCGTTTCCCAACCCTAAACTGAGCGCGGCGTAGATACTGCCGGCCATCGTCACCCACATGAGATTGAGCCTGACCGAAAGGAAGACCGAAGCAAACCAGGCAAGCATCGGGTAATAGAGCACAAAATAGGGACTCGCAAAGCCATTTCCGACAACGACGCTGGCCGTGACGGCGATAATATCGATAGCAGCCAGCGCAAACAGCCAATTCGGGACCACGTTTCGGCCCGAGGCCACCCGGAAGTGAACATAGGCATTGAAGCCAATTTGAAGAAAAACGTAGACAGTGTTCAGAGTGTAACTGAGGGACAAATAGTCAACCCGGTAGTTGATCTGCACAACACACATAAGCAGCACAAACCATCGTACCCACATGGAGATGAACGCCGCATAGCGGAGTTCATCGGATGCGGTTTCTTTGTACCTAAATAAAAACGATACAAATGTATCTGCCGTGCTACGCATACCTACCAAAATACAACTTCTCCCATCCGAATAGAGCCACATCTTCTACAAAAGTATAATATCACTAGAGCACCGGGAAATGAGTAACAAGGAAATTGCAGCCTGACAGGTTCACTGTGAGGTAGACCCCTACGGTCGGGGCGCAAAGGAAAGTGGTCGAGGCGCAAAGGAAAGTGGCCGGGGTGCAAGGAAAGTGATCGGGGTGCAAGGAAAGTGGTCGGAGCGCAAGGAAAGTGGTCGAGGCGCAGGGAAAGTGGTCGAGGCGCAAAGGAAAGTGATCGGGGTGCAAGGAAAGTGGTCGAGGCGCAAGGAAGGTGGTCGGGGCGCAAGGAAAGTGGTCGAGGCGCAGGGAAAGTGGTCGAGGCGCAGGGAAAGTGGTCGAGGCGCAGGGAAAGTGGTCGAGGCGCAGGGAAAGTGGTCGAGGCGCAGGGAAAGTTACGCTAACAGTGTAACCGGAAATCCTTCACCTAGCAAACTACTGATATCAACACCAAAGCCGGGCCAGCCTTGAGCAGAACCCCAATAGTGGTAGCGCGTACGGGATTCGAACCCGTGATCTCCGCCTTGAGAGGGCGGTGTCCTTGGCCACTAGACGAACGCGCCACGCTACCTGAACTACAGTCTAACGGCCTCGCCAACCAATCGCCAACCACGAACCCCTGGCTGCCCCATGCGCAGCCGTATGCGTTGAACCAATCCGCCAACGCGCCCCGCTCTACATCTCCTCCGCCGTGGTCCTGACCTCCTCAATCAGCGCCGCGGCAGGCGCGGACAGCGTGCGGCCCCTCAACGTGATCAGCCCCGTTCGGTCAACCGGCAAAATGTGACCAAGCGGCACGACCCCTAGCGAGCCCTCATCGCCCGGATCCGCCACCACACGCGGGATGATGGCAACCCCATACCCGTGCCCCACATACCGCTTGATCAGATCGAGCGAATCGGCCTCCATCATGATGTCGAAATCCAGACCCTTGCGACGGAACTCTGCCTCCACGGCTGATCGCGTGTACGTGCCCGGCCCCATCATGATCAGCGGGTACGCGGCAATCAGATCAAAGGATGTCAGCGGCGCCTCATCTAGCAGGGGATGATTGAGCGGTGTGATCAGAAGGCGCTCATAAGGAAACAGCCCCTCAAACTCCAGGGACGAGTCCGGATCCGCGCCTGGCACGATGCCAAAATCGACCTCCCCCTGTGAGACCATCTCGATTACCTCGGACCGAAGCCGGGAGCGCAGTCTGAGGCGAACCCGTGGATTCTCGTCCCGAAACGCCTCGACGGCGCGCAGCAGAAATTGAGTCAGGTTGGCTGTCGTAGCCACCGTCACCGGCCCCTCCGCTTGCGCCTGCTGCGTGCTCACGGCAAGTCCTTCGATACCCTCCACAAGCGGACCGGCCAGTTCGAACAGCTTTTCTCCCGCAAGCGTCAGCCGGATCGGCCGCCGTATGCGATCAAACAGCGGCGCGCCCAGCTCCTGCTCCAACTTCTTGATGTGTGTCGACACCGTCGGCTGCCCGATCTCCAGCTGCTCCGCCGCGCGCGAGATGCTGCGCAGGCGAGCGGCGACCGAGAAGCTGCGTAATTCGCGAACGTCCATCAGGGCCTTTCCTCTTGCGTTACCGCTCCATTGTACCATCAAGAAAAGGAATACTAACTATCGTGGTATATCTCTTGATGCAATCCAATGCGGATGGCAGTATGGATACATGACAAAGAAAGACATGACAAAAGCAACAACACGAGGGAGGATCCCCATGACCCAGACCATCACGCCGGTAGCATCCGGACCCATTCTCCAGCCAGTCCCCGTTCCCGTCCGCCGGCTCGCGACCACCAGCGTCGCGACCGAAGCGAAGGCCAGCGTTGACCACCTGGTCGCGCTGAACGCCAACCTGCTGGCAGCGGCATAAGGGGGCCGCCCGCCGCCCCTGCATCACGGGGGCGGCGCCAAAAACGAAATACCACCACCACACACCTCCTCCCCGGGAGAAGCTCCGCGCCATAGCGGGGCTTCTTTCCTTTTTGAGGCGCCGCGTCACGTTGCCCGCGCTGCTGCCAACCACCGGGTATCACTCATATCAGGTTGCGACGGCGCTCCTGATCGCGTCTGCCACCAGGGGAACATCGCTCTGCTCGCTCGAATCGAGGTCACGCAGCGCCGCCGTCCCCTTGGCGACCTCATCGTCGCCGATGATGAGCGCGTAGCGGGAATTCGCCGCGCCGGCGGACCGCAGTTGCGCGCGCAGGCTCCGGCTACCCGTCGGCAGTGAGACGCTCAGGCCGAGGTGTCGTAGGTCCGCGGCAAGACGTAGCGCCTGACCGTGCGCCGTCTCACCGAGGTACGCGATATAGAGGTCGGTGCGACGAGTTAGCGCGGACGGTGGCGACACCCCGGCCGCGCGGAGATTCATGATGATCCGCTCAATGCCGGAGCCGAAGCCGACCCCCGGCGTCGGCGCGCCGCCAAGTTGCTCAATCAGCCCGTCATAGCGCCCGCCCGCGCCAAGAGCAGTCTGCGATCCCTCAACGCGCGGATGCACCTCGAAAACCGTGCGCGTGTAGTAATCGAGCCCACGTACCAGCCGTGGCGTGATCTCATACGGAATCCCCCACATCTCCAGGATGTCCCTCAAACGCTGAAAATGCTCCGCGCACGGCTCGCAGAGACGGTCCGCCGGCGTCGGCGCGCCGCTGATGACCGGCTGGCATCGCTCCTGCTTGCAATCGAGCAGCCGCAGCGCATTCTTCTCGAACCGCGTGTGGCAGTCCTCGCATACATCGTCCAACCGTGTCGAGTAATACTCCCGCAACGCCTCCAGGTACTGCGGTCGGCACTCCGCATCGCCGATGGAGTTCACGTGCAGCGTCAGATCTGTCAGTCCCAGTTCCTCAAAGAGGCTCCACAGGACATGGATGACCTCCGCGTCCACCTCCGGATTCGGGTCGCCGATGGCCTCAACCCCGAACTGATGGTGCTGCCGCAGCCGACCCGATTGGGGCCGCTCATAGCGAAAGATAGGCGTGATATAGAAGGCGCGCACCGGCTGCGGGAGCGTGTGCATCCCGTGCTGAATATAGGCGCGGCACACCGGCGCGGTCCCCTCCGGCCTCAGCGTCAGCATGTCGTCGCCGCGGTCCGTGAACGTGTACATCTCCTTTTCGACGATGTCCGTTCCCTCGCCGACGGTGCGCACAAACAGCGCCGTCTCCTCAAACACGGGGGTATCAATTCGTCCAAACCCGAAGCGATGCGCGATGTCCTGCGCCGTGGCCCGCACCCAGTCCCAATAGGGCTGATCGTCCGGCAGCGTGTCGTTCGTGCCGCGAACGGTTTGGAATCGCCTCCGCTCGGCGCTCTCGTCTGACGTCATCGGGACGTTGGTGCTCTACACGCCGGCGATCTGATAGCCGCCGTCGATGGGCAGTATGTGGCCGGTGATCCCGCTCGAAAGATCGCTCAGCAGAAACAGCGCCGCCTTGCCGACCTCATCGTGCGTGATATTGCGCTGCAACGGCGATCGCTCCGCCTGGACCCGTTTCATGTCCACATAGCCGTGGATCGCCCGCGACGATAGCGTGTCCAGCGGGCCGGGCGATAGCGCGTTCACACGGATGCCGCGCGGGCCCAGCTCATACGCCAGCTGCCGCACCTCGTTCTCCAATGCCGCCTTCGCCGTTCCCATCACGTTGTACCCGGGGAAGACGCGATCCGATGCCTGGAACGTCAGCGTGATAATAGCCCCGCCCTCCGGCATCAGCGGCGCGGCGTACCGCACGACGGGGATAAGCGAATACGCGCTGACCTCCAACGCGATCCTGAACCCCTCCCGCCCCGTCTTGGAGAAATCGCCGCCCAGGTCATCCCGATTCGCAAACGCGATGCTGTGCGTCAAAATATCGACGGACGCCCCATCCGCCGCGATCTGCTCGAACGCCGCCTCCACGTTGGCGTCCTCAGACACATCGCACTCAATGAGCGTGACGTTCTCCATGTCCGCGGTCAGCTTCTGGATGCCATCGCCGAGCCGCTCATTCTGATACGTCAGATAAAGCCGCGCCCCCGCCGCATGCAACGCCAGCGCGATATGCCAGGCGATACTCCGGTGATTAGCCACCCCCAGCACAACCGCATTCTTCCCAGAGAGATCAAGTGAATACATATCGATACAAAGCCTTTCCGCCGCGCCGCCGCCCGTAACGGCAGCACCACAACGATTCCTATTGTAGCGTGGTGCACGAGCGCGGTAATGGCGGTTGCAGGTGTAAACTCAACCACATGGGTATGTTCAACGTCCAAATACGAATCTCGAATCCCAGCGGAGGAAACGAGACAGAGTTCGATGCACTCGTTGATACCGGCGCGTTCCTGACGATGGCCCCGGAGCCAGCCCTGCGGAACCTTGGTCTAACACCTACCAGGACGGTTGAGTTTGAGCTTGCTGATGGTAGTGTCGTCGCTTACGGCGTCGGTGAGGCACGGGCCGCGATAAATGGGCAGAGCGTCACAACTCAAGTCGTGTTCGGCCCGGATAGTGTCGAGCCGGTCATCGGCGCCTACACCTTGGAAGGGCTACGGCTGGCCATTGATCCAGTCAACGAAGTGCTGATGCCTGTGCCTCGCCGCCCACGTTTGTGAGCTACTGGCCACCTTCATTCGCGGGCCGATGGAAGTACGTTGATTGCCCCTCCAACCACCTCTCTTCCAGTCGCCTACCTACCAACTCGTGGGCATGGGCATCCTCAACCCCGCCGGATTGTAGAGGCACGCCTCGTCTGGCAATCCCTTCCTCGACATAGATGTGCTGTCGTTCATACAGATAGTCGCATCCGAACTGACAGAGCGGCATCACGATGTGAGGATCACGACGCTCGCCTTCGTTACATCCCGTCCGTCAGCTTCCGGATACCGTCACCGAGCCGCTCGTTCTGATACGTCAGATAAAGCCGCGCCCCCGCCCCATGCAAAGCCAGCGCGATATGCCAGGCGATGCTGCGGTGATTAGCCACCCCCAGCACAACCGCATTCTTCCCAGAGAGATCAATCGGATACATTTCGCCGAATCGCCTTTCCGCCGCGCCGCCGCCCGTAACGGCAGCACCACAACGATTCCTATTGTAGCGCGTTGAGGCGTGAACCTTGTCACCCGCCTATCGGCGGTACCGCATGTCATTCTGAGCGCAGCGAAGAATCTAGAGAGTCGTCTTGGTGGATGTGGTGCGTTCAATTACTCGCCAGCCGGGCCGCTTCAAAGCGTTCGATTAGAGGAACAGCGCGGGCATTAAGGGCTCCAGGCGCGTTCAATTCGAAGGCATACAAAAGGCCTTCCGTTAAATCATCTTGGAGAAACAGCAAATCCTCGATTTCTTCTGGCTTGATTCTGTCAAGGTTCAGCCTAATCTCTCTTCTACTGGCATCGAAACGCCATCGCTCCTGCATCGGGACACAAACAGTTTCTGCGAGACGAACCAACTCACGAAGTCGAACTTCATCAAGGTAGTCATCAGCATTTGGGCGCGAGGCGGCGTAGAGCAACGCGGGGAGCGGTAAACGTTCAGGATCACATATCACCACACCTAGGTCGTAACCCATTTGGCGTACTGCTTTGTCGGTCTGTTCGGAAGACACAAGCAACGGCCACCAGTTAGCTATAGCTGTCTCCTCTGGATACTCCATCAGAGCTTGTTGATAGAAATCAAGACATTTTACCTGGAACACAGCAACGTCAGACTTATTAAGGTTAGTGCGAGCCTTGCTTTCGATCAACACTACGGTTCCCGGCCCTTGGCCTGCCCCGTCAATCTCATGGCGCACCCCAGACCGTCCACCTTTGGCAAACAGTCCCAGGACTCCTGGTTGCTGTCGCCTAGTTAAGCCAGGCCGTGATAAGAGTTGCGAGACCGCCATCTGCCATGCGCGACCACCCGCTGGAGATCGTCCCGGTTTACAATGGCGTGCAAGTAGGAAAGCATCCGTAGCCAATGCTGCAAGAAGTTGACTGTTGGAATACGGAGCTGTGAATTGCATCCGATCAGGCCAGCAGGTCGTTTACATCACTTACTTGCTCATCCTCTGTCACTGTCTGTTTCGCTGAGGTGTGGCCAGTGCCTGCAAAGTACTCGCGTGCGAAAGTTCCGTCGATCAATCCTTTCTGCGCTACTGCCCCCGCCTGGAATAATTCATGTGCGCGATTAAGCAGGATGCCGGGACGACCCTGGAAAACGTCGCGTAGAACAGTGAGTGCGTCACGTTTGAATGGAACCAGTTCCCCAGGCGTTGAGGTGTCGATGCGGTGGGTGTCGAGCCATGCCCCCAGCAGTGCCTCGACTTGATTGTCGTCGCGCATTCCACGCAGAACCACGACTGCTGCTTGGTTGGTCGGGTTGTCTTCGAAACTTGGCAATCGATTCGATTCCCAAAAAGTAGAGAGCTCGCTGGCCGCCACATCATGGAACGTAAAAGTCATGTGGAGCATCGATGTGTAAGGCTCACTTTCCATCAGGTCACGGATTCTACCAATCTCACGTCGGCGCTTGGCCGCTGAAAGCGACTTGTTGGTCGCGAGATCCTCAAGCTGGTCAATCATCAGAAAGACCTTGCGTACACCTGCGGCGGCGAACACTACCAATGCGAAGTCCAGGTATTGAATTCCTGATCGAATCTGACTTGCGTTGGAGACACTGCCTAAGAAACTCGGCATCTCCTCGGGAGTTTCTGTAAAGACCTTTATCAGGTCAGGGCGCAATGCCGAGGATGTGGGGGCAACCGCCAGACGTGTCTCTGTCAGCTTGGAGGCTAGCTTGTCAGGCATGTCGGTTTCAATTCTCTCGCAGATCAACTCTCGGGCACGGAGCAGTGGGGCATCGGCATCTTGTGCCATCCCGACTACAGCATTGAAGAGCACCGGATAAAGACCAGTCCGGCTCATCGTGTTCAACTCGGAGAACGCAGCCACGATAGGAACGATTCGCTCGTCTCGCATTCCTGTAGCAGCCTCTACCTGTTTCCCGAAATCAACGTTTATCTTACGTACCGACTCTCGCATAAGAGCCGTTTTGCCGTAGCCAGTGTCTCCTCCAGGCCCTCTACTCCAGAGAAACCCGATCTGGCGATTGCCCTGAAGCGCTCCCCGAATCGTCTTCTGGAAGAACTCTGCCTCTTCTTCCGGGAACACGTCCGAACTATATGGGTCCGTCCATCCACCTGAAATTGCCGCGTGTGGAAATGGGTTTCCATCCAGCCCCCACGCCTCTTCGATATGCTGATACGGCGACATGCTCATTAGCAATTTCCCTCCTCGCTACGCATGGTTACTTCTAGGCGACGGCGTCCATGGTGTCGGAACGCAGGCTCCGAAGTTGGTAGTTCCGTCATACCTATGTGCAACAAAACTTCAGTCTTGACTTCTCGATACTCCCCATCGGCCAATCGAGACAGGACCAAGTCGCACAAAGCGCGAGTCACTCCACACTCATAGGCCACTTGGGCGCGTAGTTGGTGGACTGGTAGATAAGGCGTGGCGAGAGAGGAGCGGGACTTTGAGGCTTGGTCTTTGTAGGCACTCCAAAAGACTCGCGCGACACGATCTCCGTATTCGGTAATGCCACGCCTAGACGGAAGAATATCTCCACTAGGTCCGCGCCCTAAGTCAGCTGCCAGCCAGATTACGTTGGCGTCTGGATGGTTGAGGACGTAGCGAGACTGATCGTAAAGAAGGAGATCCGATCCCCAACGGAGTAGCGTCTTTATTGTCGGCGCGTCAAGTCGGATTTCTCGACCAGCAAATGCCGCTACCATAAGAGCGTCAATCGTGGTTTCGGCGAGCGCTTTGTTGTTCGGGCGTTCTGCTGGAGGGTTTCCGAATCGGCGAGTCAGATGTACGTCAATTTCCTGTTCGATTGCCTCCACTGATATTTCACCCCCGATTCGCTCACTCGCCCATGCGGCCCATCCGCGAGTGCCCGCGCGAGTGGTCTCTAGGTCGCCTTCACTAATAGTGGGGCACTGAATGGAGTCCTTTTCGAGTGCCACGAGAAGCGAGCGTAGATATGGGTGAGCAGAGATTAACCTCTGGCTGAGTGCGTCAACGAATTGCGCGCCATCAGCTGCCAACTCTGCTAGTTCCAAACCAAGTTTTGTGAGTTGATACGTCTCCGCACGGTAGCGGTCAACGTATAGCTTTGATGAGGGCAAAGGTTTGTTTTCTAAAGCGCCCAATCGCATTAGCTCAGAAAGGCAATCACGAGTAGGTGCCCAGTTCCGCTCCTTCGCGCTTATTCCTATGGGGGGCGCTGTCACCCGCCCTTGCCCATTCTGGGCTAGGCGTTGCTGCGTGTCCCCATAACGGACGCGACAGTCCTCGAACGTCGAATCCCCCTCAGCAATACCACGCAACTGATCGCGAGTGTGATCTACGATGCGATGCAGGCGGGGGATCGTGTCACGGCTGACTGAACTAACCATGGCCAAACTTTATCATCATGTCAGGCCTTATGCAAGACCTGAATAATACATGAACCGATTTCTATCTTCATAGTGTCTCGTCCACTCCTCACCCCCCAGCCGTCCGCGCCGCCTTTCGCACGTCTCGCGCGAAACCTGCCCGTAGCGCCAACACGATCGCGAACACGACTGCCACGCCTCCGCCGATGGCTACCGCTGTCGGCGCGCCCAGCCATTCCGCCAACACCCCAACCTGCAGGCCGCCCAACGGGATCAGGCTATACGTCAGGCTGAACACACCCATCACGCGGCCCCGCAACTCCTCCGGTACCGCGCTTTGTAGAAGTGTCAGATTCGTAATTTGAGATAGTGAGTTAAAGGCGCCGGATAGGAATAACGCCCCCATCGATAGCCACAGAATCGTGCTGAACGCAAAGATCATCACCATCGCGCCAAAAAGCCCCGCCCCGCCCAGCAGCAGGATCAGCGTCCATCGACCCTTCACCCAGAACGCCGCCAAAGCTGTGCCGATGAGCGCCCCCGCCGCCGATGCCCCCAGCATCAGCCCCATGCCGCTCGCGCCGATCCCGAGGATGTCTACCGCGAACACCGGCATCAGTTGGATATACGCCACGCCGAAGAAGCTGTCCACAAACGTCAGCAGGATAAGGCTCGCGAACAAGTTACGGCGAGCGACGAATGTAATGCCCTCGAACAGCTCCTTGAACACGTTGCCGGGCACCCGCTCCACGCGCGGTATGCGGACGAACAGCAGCAGGATAGTCCCCACCCCGAACCCGATCGTCACCACGCCAAACGTCGCGGCGGAGCGGATCAGCTCGATCAGCACCCCGCCCAGCCCCGGCCCGAACACCCGCGTCCCCTGCCACACCGATGAGCCCAGCGCGAGCGCATTCATCAGTAGACGCCGATCCGGAACGAGCGCCGGTATCACCGCCGTCCGCGTCGGCTGGTCGATGCCCTGGATAATGCCGATCGCCACGGACGCCGCCAACAGGTGCCACGGCGCAAGAACCTCCCCAAACGTCAACATCATCAGGATGCTCACGGTGATCATCATGCACACCTGCGTCGCGATGAGCAGCCCAAGCCTGTTGACGCGATCCGCCGCCACCCCGCCGATCAGGTTGACGCTGATAGTGCCAATCCCCATCGCGAAACCGAGGTATCCGAGGAATATCTCCGAGTTCGTTAGCTCATAGCCCTCCCACGAGATGACGATGCGCAGGATCTGCCAGCCCAGCACAAACGAAATCGCGCTGAACCAGTAATTGCGGAAATTCGGAACGGCAAGCGACCCCAGTGGGGACAAGGGAGCGCCTCGCGACTCTACGCGCGATGCCTCCTCAACCTCCGTCTGTTCCGCTGACGACATGCGCCGGGCTCCCGATTGACGGGTGCGTAACGGCGACAAATACCGTCGTCAGCGTTCACCCCGTGAAAGCGCCTATAATACACCGAACGCCCTTCCCAATGGGCGCGGCCCCATGTTCGGGGCCGCTATATCGAAGCAAAAAATCACCATCACTATTGTGTCGGAGGGACGTGTGTCAGCATTCGATGAATTCGCCGGAATCGTGCGAGTGACGCCCGTCGTAACGCGCGTCGTGGAAAGCATGATGATCGAGGCCGCGCAGGCGTTGCGAGACATATGCCGCGCGTTCCAGTCGACCGGTGAGCCGATGGGCGGCCACCACCTGCCCGCCGGCGGCTACATGGGCGAGACGATCGTCCGCGCGCTCATCGAGGCGGAACTCATCGAGGAGGTCGAGGGCGAAGAGCGAGGCTTTATGCGCCGCTACAAGCCCACCAAGTCCGGCGAACAAACCTACACCCAACTAGACAAAGAAGACGCCTTCTCCCGCCGCCCCGGCTAAGCCGCCCCCCCGTCATCCAACTCCCGCGCCCCTCCCGTCATTCCCGCGAAAGCGGGAATCCACCCCTCATCGCCCAACCAAACACCCTCACACCGCGCATCCGCCAAGCGCTGTCATTCCGAGCACAGTGAGGAATCCAAGAGCGTCGCCCGCCCGGCCGTCATTCCCGCGAACGCGGGAATCCCAAGCTAGGAGTGCAACCAACCTCAGTAACGCAAAGCGCAGAAATCCCCTCCCCAACCGCGGGGGAGGGCGAAGGCGGCCTAGCCCTCTCCAACTTGCTGCTTGGCTTGCTGAGTCATCTCGTACTTGAGGGGCTTTGAATTCTCGTTGGGTATGCGAACGCCAAGCTTCTGGAGATGCGGCCAAATCTTGGCCTTGAAGTCAGTCCCGAATTTTGCGCCGTCAGCCTGTGCCAGGGCATGTCCCGCCCAACTGCGCTTGATGATTTCCTGACAGTCCGTGCTCTTGAATGTTCCGATCGGCAACTCTTTAGTGATTGACTGCGCCATTTTTTCGTAATCTAATACTTTATCCGATGCCACGTTGGCCTGCTTTGGCGAGTTCGCTTTCGCCGGTGTCCCTGCTCCGATGACATGCAGATGCTCCGGCGGCACAAATGAATGAATTGTCTCTGACTGCTTCCCCGTGTCGCCGGTTACGACCAGCAAGAAGGGAGGCGCTTCATCCGGATACGGCATGTCCGGACGCGAGATCATGGCCGTATAGAGTGCCAGGAAATCGCTGTCGTCGCTCACTATCGTAATATGCTCGGTTGCACCTATCAGAAGATCGGTTATGGCGTCGATCACCAGGGCCACGTCGGCTGAATTCTTGGCGTTGGTGTTGCTGTAATGTTGGACGCCATGAGGCACGATGCGGACATCCCGAAAGCGGCCATCGCCCCAAACTGACCAGAGACCGACCTGATCGGCTCTCACATACAGGTGAACGACAGACGGCTTTGGGGCTTTGACAGGCCATTTCGTCAGCAGCTCAATCAGGAGTTCCTTGCCCTTTCCGGCAAGATTCTCCATATCAACGTATACCGCAGACTGCACGGAATCACCGGCTATGGCTTTACGGCTGGCTGTCACTATCGACTCCTTCTAGGCCGAGTCACTGTAGCAGACGCAACGATGCTAGCCAACAGGCCCGCCGCCATATCCCATTGCGCGTTTCCCCGTCCCCCCCCGCCCCCTGTCATTCCGAGCGCAGCGAGGAATCTAAGGCTCCCCCCCGAATTCCCGCGCCGCCCCACCCGTCACCCCGCGCGCCTCCTGTCATTCCGAGCGCAGCGAGGAATCTAAGACGTCCCCCATTCGTCTCATCCGAATCCCCCCCGCGCCTCATCCGAATCCCCCGCGAAGGCGGGGGCACGCCACCCACGAAGGCAACCTTCTCAAGTGAACACGCAAAACAAACCAACGTAGGGCGTGAACTCAAAAATGGTCGGGGCGCCCGGATTTGAACCGGGGACCTCCGCGTCCCGAACGCGGCGCGCTGC
This sequence comes from Dehalococcoidia bacterium, assembly GCA_965205915.1. Lineage (GTDB taxonomy): Bacteria > Chloroflexota > Dehalococcoidia > UBA6926 > UBA6926 > VXMO01. Next base: position 1,532,959 of record OZ242191.1, read on the forward strand.
CGTGCTGCGCTACGCCCCGACCGACAATGAAAGCGCGGGCAATCGAACCACCCGCTCCCCTAAGAGTATACGGGTATACGGGACGATGGTGTGTGTGGCCGATCGGCCAGTCATTTGGACAGGATGGATCGAGCGACAGACTCAAGCACGCGGCGGACTTCCTCGTCAAGCTCATTCTGCGGATAATGCACAGGCTGCTTGGCCGAGCCAGGACCGCGCCCAGGCCATCGCTTGGCTAAGGCCTTGGCTATGGTCTCAAAGTTCTTGGATCTGCTGAGCACCACGCGGCTCCGCTCATCAAAGTCTAGGAGCCAGCCATGCAGGGCGCGGCGCATGCTGATGTGGCTGCTAGGCCCGCGCCGGTGCAGTTCATTGGCATTGCTCAGAGATGAGCCAAATGTGATCTGTGCATCCGGCAAATCTTGCTCCTGGAGCCAGAGGCCGCGCCTGAATACATCGTGCTCTGGGCGCTTCGGCACCAATTCGCCCGTCGGGACGAGCTCCTGCCAATTCGGCTCAATCTCTTCAGTAACACGTATCCCCAACCGACACTTTGTCCGCAGGGCCTCCCAAAGGATCTGGTCGTTCCAAGTGCGTTTGTCTTCACCGGGCTCGAAATTGGGAGACTCTAGCAGTCTTGAATTGGACAAGGCCCTTCCGAGGTGCCACCGGCGAACGAATTCGAGATCTCCTTTGCTTTCGGCTGTGGCCGACGAGAGCCGTATGTGTGCAGAGTCCAGCATTTCGTCTATTTCGCGATCCAGCGCCTCCGCCGCGTCGCGGTGCTCCTCTGCGCCGAAACGTGAGCGACGTGTCGTTCGCACACGGCTAGTTAATCTGCCAGATTCAGTCTGGGACCAGAGCAAGACGGGCATTAGTGACTCTCCTCATACAGGCGCATCATATGTGCGGCACATTGCCTGTAGTCCTCCGCCAGAGACGTGAAGGGTACCTCCGGATGCCCTTTGCCATTGCGTTCCAGTTGATCCATCAACTCCCCGAATCGTTCCCACTTGGTACCATCCACTCCGGGCGGTTCGCCGGAACAGAGTTCATCCAGGCGCGTCCTGTCGCCAGTGTTCCAGGCCGGAACGAGCGCCCATTGCATCAGAGCTTCGCAGGTGATTTCCAGGAGGAACGCATTTCGGCCCGAGTACGATGAGCCGGAGCCGGATTCCGCGCGCGCAAGTTCCCTGTGTGTCAAGTACTTTTCCGCAAAAAGCAGGAGCAACTCCCCGTCTTCCTCTTGGAGCTTCCACCGTGGAAGCTCCTCGTTTCGCTCCTGTAGGCGGAATGGCAACCAATCCTGATTAAGTGGGTCTGTTTCGATCAGCAGGATATAAGAAGCGGATGCCGGTGTAATGTTGTCGTTATCGGCGCGCAGGTCAGCATTGATCAAACGCCGCCCCGGTTCCACGGCAATCACAATTGTGTCATCAACGGGTAGGGGCATCTCGCCCGGTCGACAGAAAATAATGTCTCCCGACCAAACCGCCTGCCGACCTGATGTGTCGCCCTCAGGTGTTCCCCGGAGAGAGTGATGTTGTTCGTCTGCAAGCATCGGAATAGCGCCTGCTATGCTAGCATTTAGAGAGGATCTTACAACGTCAGGTGTGTTGTTTCTGGCATTTATTTGTATTGCCACCCTGTCGCCAAAGTTGACCCGTTCTCTCCCCGATACAGATCGTGTCCGATTCTCGACAGAGATAGACGCTGCAAGGGGATTTACGCCAGTTTCTGGCGGATCCTGATTCACGTAAATAGAGCGAGAGGCCCGCGCAACCACCCGCCCGTTATGCAGTACTCGCGCCACTAGACTCCACTTGCCCTGCGCCGCTAATTCAATCTGATCTGGTCTGGTTGCATTGCGCACGATCTGAAGACGCCCAACTTTCAGGTCACCTTCGCGCTCAAAGAAACTGACAGTTTGCGCCTGCCTCAAGGGCACTTCAAGATGCTCCTCTGCATGTCGCGCCTCGATTGACACTGTTACGTTTGTGGGGAAAGGCAACGAACTGGTTATAAAAACCTGAACATTTTCGAGGGCCTGGCCATAATTTACGCGGGCTACTTTCGGATCTGGGAGGGCAAACGAAAACAGGCATTCCCACCGTGCAGTTGTTGGTGTCGGCCTTGGGCCACGCGCATTTGGGGCAAACCACTGCAAGATTTCCCGGGCTATGTCTGGCTGGGGTACAGTCCTTCGTTCCCTCTCCCTTTCCTCCCGCCATCCCAGCTCTGTCGCAAACTCTTCTACAGTTCTCTCGACTTTCCTGTAGATTGATTGGACAAGCCCATCGCGTCTGTTGAATTTGTGGTGCTGAGGGGTTTCTAAATCACGGAGCACCTTGTCTAACGACAGGTCGAACTCCACAAACCCCCGAAATCCAGGACGCTTGTCTCGTGGAACAAAACCAGACAGTTCCCGATCCCCGCTCCGGATCGTCGTTATCCATTGCTGACCGCGCATCAGTTGAACCCCGTCCATTTGCGCGTCATCCCCGTCCGCGTCCGACAATTCTAGACGCTCGTCATATAGCAGAACGATTCGCTTTATTTGTAGATCATCGCTAGAGTCGTTACCGCTCATTTCCCTGACCGCCACGCCTGTGGGGGAAGCGCCTACCCATGGTTCCCCTTGCCACCATGATGGAACGACAATGTCTTGACTTTGTCCGGAAGTTTCATCCGAGACGACAATTTCCAGCGCTCCAGTCTGAATGGCCCGCCACCAACACCGTTGCAGCCATTCGGCAAGTTCGCCGTTCCGAATCGCTGTCAAAGCCTCATCGGAAAGAAAGGGGACAATGACCCTCGTTCCCGTTTCGGACAGGGAATCCAGCCTCAGATCAATTTCTATTCCTGTCTCGTCCAAGTATTGTGTGCGAATGACACGAATGGCCTCATTGCCTTCAAGAGGTGGTGACTTGATCGTGTCGACGGGATTCGCGTTACGAACTCCAAGCCGGTATGAGCCATCGGCCAGCCTCGTATCGTAAAGCATCATCATGCGTCGGTCCCGGGCGGCACCCGGTGGATTGGCATGATAGAGAAATGCTGACTTCCCTTGGCCGCGTGAGCCCAAAGACGCCCCATCCGATTTGGTGAAGCCCTGCCCCTCAAACGCGGCCCAATTCTCAGCGTCATGGAGAACGTAACCACTGTCCTGCAATTGTTGCGGCGTGCGAATAGGTCCGCGTAGCCCGTGCGTCCCCGAATCCGTCACCGTCAAAAAAAGGTACTCATTGCCATCCGAGCCCCTGCGCTCATGCAGCCGATACTCAACCCTAACGGTGGGACTATTGAACCGGGCGTCCAACGAATTTTGGACAGGCTCCTGAGCAAGCGCCCGAATCGGACCGTTATCACCATAACTCTGAATGTTTGATCGGATTTGCCGCACCATGTCCGATGCTGTATTGACGTATTGGGAAGTCATCGGCTACTCCTGTTCGCCATGCTTAAGCCATGCTGTGGTTTCCGCGGCGCCTTGTCCCGCGCCGCACCCTTGCCCCAACGTTCCTCGCCGTTGGGAAGTCCGCGCGGAGGCCATAAAATCCCTTCGACGTGGGACGCACGAAACGGTCATCCAGTACTAGTCGTGCGACAAGAGTCGCCCCCGGCTCGCTGCCGTTGATTTGGCCGCCCATACGCTGCACTTCCTTGGCCAAATCCTTGTAGTACATCGGCTTGCCCGGCTGTTGCAGCAGCACCTTCTCCGCGAGATCGGTTATGGATTCGCCGTTGAACCGAATTGAAGCTGTTTCCTGGAGTGGCGGATCATGCGATGCAGGCTCAAGATCGGCCTCTACGTCGCCCAGCAGTCCGTCCACGTGGCGCAGTCGTTCGATGATTTTGGTCAGGCGTTGCTCTGACGTGGAGATCAGTGCCCGAACATCCTCCAACTCCACGCGTAAGTGCTCTCTCTCGTTCCGTAATATTCGCTCTAGCTCGGTCATGGCAATGCCCCCTGTTATCCGTGCGATGTAATAATAGTGTGAATAATAGCGCGTGTCAAGTCCATAACAGTATGACGCCATAGGCTATTATGATGAAGAAGGAAAACAAGGGGCGGCGTCCAATGGAAATGAAGTTGCTAAGCGCGGAATGCGGCGACTTGACCGCCATTCCCCGTAAGGGTTTGAAACCTAAACCCGCCCTATATGCCCTGCCGTGCCATAAATATCGCGAACTGCGAGCCCGATATCGTCCGGTCAACCCTCGGTTGTTTCCAGGTATGCGTTGATGTCCCGCATATCGAGCATCGTAACCGCGTCCGAACCGAACAGAACGATCGAGATGGCGCGTCGGATCCGCCGGAATGCGCGGGAAAGAGGCGACTTTCTATCAGGGCGGGCCGGAGCGGTCGCAGCAACTGCGCACGCCGGACTGACTGTCATGTCAGACCGCGTATCCCCGTGCTCGGAGCGCATTGTTGACGTGGACATCGCCGACCCATACCTCCGCTATCAGCCTACCAAGACTGTCTGATTCACTCGCCTCATAAAACACTATTGTATCCGCCACAAGCTCGGATAGGTACGCGTGCGCCTGCGTATGCCTGGCAGGGTCGCTCGGCAACGTGATGCCCGCCAATACCAGTCGCTCCGCGTCCTCCATGTAGATGACCCCGCCCTCGATCACATCCGCGACGCGTCCCCATCGGCGCGGCTTGGGAACATCGCCCAAACCACCGGCGTCACCCTGAGACTCCATCAGATTCGCAGAGTGCCTGCTACTGCCTGGAGCCGAGAGTGATGACCAGGGCCAGCCCTGTTATGATCCGGCCGATAATTGTCCCCCCGAAGACGGCAATCGCGGCAAGCGCCAGACCGGTTCCGAGAGTCTCACGCACCGCGACGATCAGTGCCGTCGCCATCCAAAGTATTGATGCGAGCAACGCCGCCTGACCGATGACGGGCAGCGCCGTCAGGATCAGCAGCAACCCGGGCGACGCCGTAAAGCCGGCGCTGCGGAGGAATTGCAGGAACGACCCGCCCTGGAAACCCGCAGCGGACGTGCTCGCTATCAGCGACACGATCATGTACGCAAAAAAGGCGCTCAGCGCCCAGCCGCCCAGGGTGAACAGGCCCGCACTCAAGAACACCGTGAGGGCGCTATCGTCCGATTCTCCGAACAGCACCGCGAACCCCGAGCCGATGCCATGCACAATCGTCACCAGCGCCACGACGAAAACGGCCTGCCGAATCGCGCTCGGATCACGCGCAAGCTCCTCGTACAGCCGCGGATCCCCAAGCGCCGACCGCGCCATCCGGGTTGGCAAACTATCAGGCGGCCCTATCATCGTTTCGTGCCCGTCACCCTCGTCCCATCCTCCGTCATTCCCGCCCCCACCCGTCATTCCCGCGAAGGCGGGAATCCAAAACTCGCTGCGCCACCAACCGTCATAACTCCCCTCAACGTTGTTATCGTAACCGTTAGAGTATAGGAACCGACGGTGAGAAGTCGCAGGAGGGCATCGCGCCAATGACCACAAACGATGTTGAAGTGCTGCGCGGAGAAATCATCTCCATCGGTACGGAGATCCTGCTCGGTGCGCTCACCGATACCAACGCCAACTACCTCGCCTCCCAACTCCCCGCAATCGGCATCGGCAACTACCGCGTCACCACCGTCGGCGACAACCAGGATCGACTCGCCCGCGTCTTTCAAGAGGCCTGGAACCGCTCGGACGTCATTGTCGCGACGGGCGGCCTCGGCCCCACGGAGGACGACGTAACCCGAGAGGCCATCGCCCAATTCATGGGCGAGGAACTCTACTCGGACCCAACGCTCGAAAAAGAACTGCGGGAGTTCTTTGACGGGCGCGGCATCGCCATGGCGGAACGCAACCTCAAACAGACCATGCTCATCCCCTCCGCCCGCCCCCTCCCCAACCCGCGTGGCACAGCGCCCGGTTGGTGGGTCGAAAAAGATGGCAAAGTAATCGTCTCCATGCCCGGCGTCCCGCGTGAGATGTACAGCATGTGGGAAGATCAGGCCGTCCCCCGCCTCCGCGCCCTCCTCATGGGCCGTGACGCCGTCATCCACTCCCGCACCATCAAGACATTCGGCCTCAGCGAGGCGAGCGTCGATGAACAGCTTGGCGAGCTTCTGCGCGGTCTCAACCCCACAATCGGCGTCTACGCGAAATCGGACGGCATCCACATCCGCCTCACCGCCCGCGCCTCGACCGAAACCGACGCGGCAGGGCTCATCACGCCCGTCGAGGACGAGGTCAAGGACCGCCTTACCGCCCACCTCTGGGGTCAGGACGCGGACACGCTTGAGGCCGTCATTCAGCGCATCTACACGGAGCGCGGCTTGAGCGTTGCGACCATGGAATCCTGCACCGGCGGCAACCTCGCCAACATCCTCACCGATGCCCCCGGCGCCTCCGCCTACTTCCGCGCCTCCTACGTCACCTACACCAACGAGATGAAAATCGCGATGGGCGTCCCCGCCGACATCATCGAGAAATACGGCGCGGTCTCCGGCGAATGCGCGATTGCCATGGCGGACGCCGCCCGCGAGCGTTCCGGCGCGACCGTCGGCGTCGGCATCACCGGCGTCGCAGGCCCCGGCGAACTTGAGGGCAAGCCACCGGGACTGGCATTCATCGGCATCTCGGACGAGCGCGACCACAAGATGCGAGAAGGCCGCTACCCCGCCCAACGCCTCGATTTCAAGCTCCGAGTAACCCGCACAGCCATGTTCGAACTCCGAGGCTGGGCCCTGGCGCGGTAGTAACCAGAAAGGAGCAAACCGTGACCCTCCTGGAAACCTGGCGCAAATGGGCCGATGTAAACGCCGAAGGCCATCCCCCCTACGTACTGGACGCCGACAAGGAATCCGAGGCGTTCAGGAAACTTGAAGCAAGAGGCAGGATTGGCGCGTACGGAAACAAGCGGGAGGCGTATCACGATCCGAACCTCAAGCCGAATCGTCTCAACGTGGGCCTATTACCATACCCATTCATAGGTGACTTGGAGAACGCCACAATCTTCGTGCTCATGGCCAATCCCAACGCCAAGCCCTCTGACGCCTATGATGGTGACGGCTGGGACAAGAATAGGCACATAGGCAATCTGGAGCAGGATTTCAGCGGCATAGAATTGCCATTTGAGTCACTGAGTCGCCAACCTAAGCCAGACGGCTATTGGTATAGCCGGCTAAAGCGAACCATAGAGCGGATAATGAAAAAGAAAAACCTCTCACATGAGGACGCGATTGAACTTGTTGCCAAAAAACCTGGCCGTCATCCAACGGTCCCCATACTGGAGCACCGATTTCGTCGGCGGAGTGGAAAAACTGCCCTCCGCCCAACTCGCTCTAGACTACGTCAAGAAGGAAATTGTTCGGCGTGTCAAGAACGACAACGCAATACTTATTGTCGCTCGGCGAGTCAAAGACTGGAATCAAGACAATTATCTGTCGGATGAGTTAGGGGACAACGGCCGATTCATCACAAGAGCGAACAGGTTCGGATCGTTGAACCCATACACCGCCGGCGGCAGAGCCATTCTCCGCCACTTTGGCATCCCGACAGACGTTTAACCCCATCCGCCTTGACCCCCCCGTCTACAATGGTACAAACAAACAGCCATGCGACAGATAGGTATTCTCACTAGCGGGGGTGATGCGTCCGGCATGAACGCGGCGATTCGCGCCGTCGTCCGTGCCGCGGCATCCGTTGGCATCCGCAGTTGGGGCATCCGAAACGGCTTTGATGGCCTCATGCGCGGTGATTTCCAGCGACTCGGCCCCCGTTCCGTCGCCCACATCCTGCAACGTGGCGGCACCATCCTCGGGACGGCTCGCGCGCCGGACATTGAGACGGAGGAAGGTCGCGCTCGCGCCGCCGAGCAAATAGCCGCGTCCGAACTCGATGGCATCGTCCTCATCGGCGGCGAGGGTACCCTGCGCGCCGGCCACAAGCTCCACGAGGAGCACGCCTGCAAGATCGTCGCCATTCCCGCCACCATCGACAACGATGTCCCCGGCACGGATATGTGTATCGGATTCGATACAGCCGTCAACGCGGCCGTCGAGGCGATGGATCGCATCCGTGACACCGCCGAATCCAGTGGCCGCGTTTTCTTTGTGGAAGTTATGGGTCGCACGCGCGGCCTTATCGCCCTCTACGCCGGCCTCTCAGGCGGCGCGGACGCCATCGTTATCCCTGAAGAGCATGAGGACATCGCCAACCTCTGCCGACGCCTCATCTCCGCGCACCGCGGCGGCAAGCGCAGCCTTCTCGTCGTCGTGGCGGAGGGTGACGAGGCCGGCGGCGCATTCTCCGTCGCCGATCAGGTTCAACAACAACTGAATGGCAGGCTACAGATCGACTACCGTGTGACCGTGTTGGGACACCTCCAGCGAGGAGGCGTCCCAACGGCATCGGACAGGATTCTGGGCACCGTGCTTGGCGCGGCCGCCGTGGAGTGCCTGAACGCCGGCCTTGATCACCACATGGTCAGCGAGGCGGGCAACACCCCCGTCTACACCCCACTTGAAGAAGTGCTCGCCATGACCAAGGAACTACCCGCGGACCTCATGCACCTGCTGCACACCGTCGGCCAATCCTAGACACCCGTCACCGCCGCGCCACTACACCCGTCACCGCCGCGCCACCTCGTCACCGCCGCTCCACGACACCCGTCACCGCCCCGCCACCTCGTCACCGCCGCGCCACCTCGTCACCGCCGCGCCACCTCGTCACCGCCGCGCCACCTCGTCACCGCCGCGCCACCTCGTCACCGCCGCGCCACCTCGTCACCGCCGCGCCACCTCGTCACCGCCGCGCCACCTCGTCACCGCCGCGCCACCTCGTCACCGCCGCGCCACCTCGTCACCGCCACGCCACGACACCCGTCACCCCCGCGCCACCTCGTCACCCCCGCGCCACCTCGTCATTCCCGCGAAGGCGGGAATCTGGAACTGGGAGCGCAGCCAACCTCATTAGCGCCGCGCTCCATATCCCCTCTTCCTCCGGAGGAGGGTTAGGGTGAAGGCAAATGACCATCAGGGAGCAGCCCTTTTCCTACTTGAGTACCCCGCTTTCGACACCCTGCGAGATGTCCTCATCAGACATCTCCAGCACGGATTTGAACACGTACTCATTATCCGCACCAATCCAGGGCGCGCGCTTGGCCGCCGACGCCTCTGAGAGCGACGGGATGGCAGGCAGCCCCTGGTGCGACAGCGTCCCCCACGGCGAATGTGTCGCCTCCACGACGTGGCCACGCTCACGCAGATGCGGATCGTGGTACAAATCCTCGCCGTTCATCGCGATGCCGACAGGCACGCCCACCTTCTGCAACATACGTAGAACCTGGTGCGTCGTGAACGCCTGCGCCCACTCGCTGATCTCATGGTCAATCTCGTCGTGGTTCTCGCGGCGGCCAGCCGTGTCCGCGAAACGCGGGTCATCGGCCATGTCCGGCGCTCCCATCGCCTCCGCAAGCGCGCGCCACTGTTCATCCGTCTCACACGCGATAACGATCCACGTATCCGGATAGCGGCACGGATACGCGCCGAACGGAGCGTAATGAGCCGCCATCGGCTCCTCGTAGCCCACGCTGCCCCAGACGCTATTATTAATCGTGTAATCGAGGATCGCCGGCCCCATCATCTGACCCTGACCATCAACTTGCGCGATCTCGATAGCCTGTCCGCGCCCCGTCAGGTCGCGGTGCTCAAGCGCCGCCGCAGTGGCCAACGCAACCAGCGCCGCCCCAACGTAATCGGGAATAACCCCCTTCGCATGGTTCTGCATCGGCGAATCCGGATGTCCCCACAGCAGCGACAGCCCCGTCACTGCCTGCAGATTATTGCCATACGTCACCCAATTATTGAGCGGCCCGTCCGTGCCCATGCCCGGCATCCCTATCTGGATGATGCCCGGGTTGATGGCCGACAGTTCTTCATAACCGAGCCCAAGCCGCTTCATAACAGTGGCGCTGAAGTTATCAACGACGACGTCACTCTTGCGAGCCAGGTCCCGGAACAACTCCTTGCCGACGTCCGACCGCAGATCGATGGTGCAACTCAACTTGGCGCGATTCATGTCCGGGAACAGCGGTCGCGTCGGCTCGCGATTCGCCTCCAAACTTTCGGACTCCACCTTGATGACCTCCGCCCCATAGAAGCCGAGGAACATCGTCCCGATGGGCCCCGCAAACGCCCTCGTGATGTCGGCAACACGAACATTGTCAAAAAGCGGCGCGTCCGGCGCGCGTCCGTTCGTTGCGGCAGGGTAGGTGGCACGACGAGGCTCAACATCGGCAATCTCAGCCAGCACGTCATCCCGATGCTGATCAAGCAGTGGGGCAGGGCGCGGCTGAATCCACGGCGTCTCAGCCATGATGAACGGCTGCCCCGCCGTCTCATACTCGCCAACGACGGGATGCGTCACCTTCTGGAACCACCCCCGTTGCCGCATGTGCTCATCCGTCACGAAATCCTCAAACGTATTCACAGGACAGCACGCTAGGCCGCGCCGCTGCGCCTCCTCGACGAACTCATCGCGGTCGTACTGCTCGACAAACGACTGGATCAGTACCTGCGCGAGGTCCTCGTTATCCGTGCGGTACTGGGACGAATCCCAATCGTCGCCGGACAGAACCGCGTCCTCCATCCACGCCCGCGAAAGCACGCGCCAGTGGCCGGTCATGAAGACTGCGAGCTGGATGTACTTGCCGTCCTTCGTCTGATAGATATTCGCCGGCCCTCCGCGGCTCCCCTGCCGCGTCACGATCTCACTCCGTTGGCTGTAGCGAGCGATGGCGCTGACGCTGCAATACGTCAACGCCTCCTGCAACGATAGATCGATACGCTGACCGCGCCCCGTCGCCCGCCGATGCCTCACGGCCCCGATCGCCAAATACGCCCCATGCACGGCAGCGAGTTGCGACCCGATTTGGCACGGCAGCACCACCGGCGCGCGCGTATCGTCCCCCTGGCTCATCATCACGCCCGACATGGCCGAGATAACCGCCTCATTCGCCGCAAAGTGGCTGTACGGGCCCGATTGCCCGAAAGGTGTGATGGACACGGTCACAAGCCCCGGATTCAACGCCTCAAGCCGCTCATCATCGAGCCCAAGAGATGCGAGCTGCCCGGGCGGCGTGGATTCCACAAAAATATCGGCGCGTTCCAGCAACTGCTCCAGTGTGCCCATGCCGCCCGATTCGGCAACATCCAACACGATGCTGCGCCGATTCAGGTTCGCATTCAGGAACGGAATCCCCCGCTCCACATCCGCGATGTCACCCGCGAACGGCGCATGCATCCGATTCGGATCCCCACCCGGCGGCTCCACCTTGATAACATCCGCCCCCAAGCCGGCAAGATACCCCGCGCAATAAGCCGCAGGCATCTCCCCAATCTCCACAACCCGCAAATGCCCCAGCGCCGTCGCGGCCGATCCTGACCCCATCGTGCTCATAGTTAATCTCCCCACTCATCGGACGCCGTCAAAGAGCAATACCGCCACCTAAGCCAATGCCTACAACATCGTCACAGCAGCGCCCAAAGGCTGCGAGTACGATAGGCGTCCCACCCCAAACGGGTCAAGAAAAAAGACGGCCGATCAACCAAATCCCCGCGCCCCCGCCATTCCCCCCAACCCGTCATTCTGGCCACAAGGCAAGAATCTTTCCGGCAGTCCCCTGGCGACCGCCATAAACCCTCTACCCGTTATTCCGAGCGCAGCAGAGATACCGGAAACCTAAACTCGTCTACACTTGAGGACGAGCATGGCGGCGAGGTGATTTCAGGAAACGCTGGGCGGCAATGAGCACATTTAGCGTAGATATTGAGGTGTCAAACCCCGAGGGCTCCCGGACATTGATTTTAGACGCCCTTGTCGACACGGGCGCATTCTATACGCTAGTGTCGGCGCCCCTGCTTAGCGACCTGGGTGTCGCGCCTCAGTGGAGGGAGACCTTTCGACTGGCGGACGGCAGGCTCGTGGAATTGGATGTCGCTGAGGCTGTGATCGGCTATGACGGAGGACGGAGAACTACCCCTGTCGCCTTCGGTCCGGAGAATTGCGACCCATTGCTTGGCGCATTCACGTTGGAGGCCTTTGCCCTAAGGGTAGACCCGCGAGCCCAGGAACTAATCCATATCGATTTGACTCTTTAAACACAGCCTTTCCCTCGACCCGGACACTCGAAACCGTCAACCCTGCCACTGCCTGCGCTCTTACATCCCGTACCCCAGCACCCCCCCCCACCTTGCCCCAACACCAAATCCCGAGTAGGGTAGACAAATGAAACACCGTCTACCCTGAGGTGCCAAATGAGCCTGAACATCAAGAACGAAGAAACCTGCCGACTCGCCGAAGAACTCGCAACCCTGACCAAAGAAAACAAAACCCAGGCAATCACCATCGCCCTCCGAGAGCGGCTTGAGCGTGAGACACGCCGCCGGGAGGAAAGAGTGGAGGCCATTATGGCCTTTGGCGAGCGCCTCGCGCCATACCTGAAGCCGGGGCCCTCCTCAACGGAAATCGGCGACTTCCTCTACGGTGGCGAATTCGGCGAACCGAAGTGATCATCGATTCGTCGGCGATATGCGCCATCTTGTTTCGCGAGCCGGAGGCCAGACGCTTTGCGGAGGCCATTCGCGATGCAGATGTATGCCGCATGTCGGCGGGGAGTCTTCTGGAAACTGCAATGGTCATCGAAGGCCGGGCCGGACTGTCGGGCGGAGATGAGCTCGACGCGTTCATTGAGCGCCACGCCATCGAAATCGTCCCCGTTACACCTGAGCACGTTGCCGTCGCCCGCCGCGCCTGGCGACGATACGGCAAAGGAAACCACCCCGCCGCCCTAAACCTCGGCGATTGCCTCGCCTACGCCCTCTCCCAAATAACCCGAGAACCGCTGCTGTTCAAGGGCGATGATTTCACGCAGACGGATATCCAGGCGGGCTAAAGCGCATTCGACTCCCGCTCGCTCTCCCCCGCGTCGTCAATCCCGAGCGCCACTCGCCATTTCCGTGCCTGACAAGGGAATGCAACGAACCATTCGAGCCCGCCCCAGCCTGAACGCGCGGCCCCAACGTCCCCAAGACTGCGATGCGGAAAGCGGTTCACAGCTAGACCGTACAATGGCAGAGATGCGCAAGGTGGCTATACTGAGTGCAATAGTGGCGTGAAGGAAACGCGTTAGTGTGGTGAGGAGGCATTTCAAGGTGGGAACTTTCCCCGTGCAGATTGAAGTCTCCAACCGCGAGGGGACGCGGACGCGAGATACCGAGGCCTTGGTGGACACCGGCGCTTTCTACACGTTGCTACCTACTTCGATGCTGGAAGAATTGGGCATAGCCCCTACGTGGACCGAGTCCTTCTCGCTGGCCGATGGATCGAAAGTCGAGATGGGAGTCGGGGAAGCAATAGTTCGATTTAATGGCGACTGGCGCCCCTCTTTTGTAGTATTTGGCCCGGAAGAGGCAGAGCCGCTCCTTGGCGCACACACTCTCGAGGGATTCGGCCTGACGGTCGACCCCCGCAACCAACAACTAATAGCAGCGAAGTTGACGTTGTAGCGGGCGGCAGGATGCCACCAAACTTGGCCGATTGCCTAACCTACGCCCTATCAGAAATAACCCGCGAACCCCTCCTCTACAAAGGCCAAGACTTCACCCAGACGGACATCCACCCGGCTTAGGCCGCGTCAGTCTCCCGTCCCGCCCCGCCCAAATGCGTAACAGTGTTCCAATGTTCGTAGTGAGGCACGCGCCATTAGTACACGGACTAGAGAGGTGGTTATAGTGGTGCGAGAGGCTGGGCGAATCACCACAGCAATGGGGAGGCAACAATTCGGATGGGATCGTTTCGCGTAGGCATTACCGTCTCCAACCGCGAGGGAACGCGCTCTCGTGATGTGCAGGCCTCGGTAGACACCGGAGCGTTCTACTCCCTCCTCCCGTCCACCATCCTGGCCGAGATTGGCATTACACCAACAAGGACGAGAACATTCAACGTTGCAGATGGACGCGCAATCGAGATGCCGGCCGGAGAGGCCATGATCGAATACGCCGGTGACCAAGTCTCAACCTACGCCGTATTCGGCCCGGACAACGCAAGGCCACTCCTGGGCGCGTACACACTGGAAGCCCTTGCCCTGCAAGTAAACCCCCTAAAGGACGAACTAACCCAGGCGGAACTGACGCTATAGCGAGCAGCCATCCCGCCCGCTCATCATTCCCTGCCCCACCCCCCGTCATTCCGAGCGCGGCCGAGGAATCTAAAGCCGCGCTATGCCACGTCACGCTCCTGCTGGCAAGTAGACGCGTCTAAGTGGTAAGCGAGCCTGCATTTCCGTGTCCAGCCTCTCGTAGTACTCAAGAATCAGGTCAATAAAGGCATCGCCATCCATAAGGCTAACTCTCGGGTCTTCCATCCTACGAGCATCGTTTGAAAATCCACCTAGGGACACAAAAAGTCCGCGCTCATGTTGAGCAAGCGTTCCTACCAATCGCTGGACATCTGGTCGACTGGCTGCTCCCTGTTTATGCTTGACCTGAACTTTGATTCGCTCAGGGTCGAGGCCCAAGGCATCCGATGTTGCCACGATGTCCACGCCCCCGTCCGGGCCTCGTCTACCGCCCCCTCGCGCCCGGTATCCAATCGCAACAAGTACTGACCTTACAAGTTCCTCGAACTCATAACTGTCGAAATGCGAATACAAGACATCGGTAATCCGTTCTCTTGCTGCTGCTTCAACGTTCGCCGCATGATCGGCATCTGATAGGTCCGCTTGGACAATTTCAGTTGTCGATGTAGTAACGTCTACTCCAGTTAGTACTTGGCGATCTAATATGCGATTAATCTCTTCTGCATGTTGATCGAGACTGAAGAGCGTCAACAAGCTTCCTAGGGTGTTACGAAAAGGGGCACTAATGTCGCCGCGGCTGACATCAGTACGTATCCATTCCACAGGCCGGGTGTTTCTCTTGCGCTCCAATTCTGATTCAGGATCAAACTTGTACGGCCCCACTACTTTTCCAAACAGAACGCGGTTCGTAGCCTTAATTGGCGTCAAGACAATGTCATCTTCGGAAATAACGCTCGCGAACTGATGGAGCATTCGGGCTATGTTCCCTTGTTTGGCTGGATGAGCGTCAGGGTAGACTGACCTTGCTTTTTCCGCAGTTGCTACTAGCGAAAGACCCGTCAAATCCCCCATATCCTCCCACCCAATTCCGATAAACGAATTTTGCTCGACCAGTTCTTGAATTTCCTGTCCCGCTCTCACCACCCAATAACGAACCACTGTCGTCCCCCTTTTCAATCTGTGCTAATCGCAGTTAGGGGGAACTATATCCTACTCCCAACCTCCTCCCCAACCCGCTCCAAAAACTCCCCCACCTCCATCGCACCCAGATTCTCGCTGTTCTCCCGACGCCTCACTGCCACAGCCCCCGACTCCGCCTCTCGATCCCCCACCACCAACATGTACGGCACGTGCTGGTTCTGGGCATCGCGTATCTTGGCATTCATCCGCTCATTGCGATCATCGATCTCACACCGCAGCCCCGCCGCGTGCAGCTGCTCCAGCACCTGTTCCGCATAAGGCAAATGCCGGTCCGCGATTGGGATGATCGTCGCCTGAACCGGCGCCAGCCACAGTGGGAACGCGCCCGCGTTGTGCTCCAACAACACCCCAAAGAACCGCTCAAGCGACCCGAGAATCGCGCGATGGATCATGACGGGCCGATCGCGAGTGTTGTCCTCCGTCACGTATTCAAGATCGAACCGCTCCGGCAGATTGAAATCGAGCTGGAACGTGCTCAACTGCCACTCACGACGCAACGCATCCAACGAGAACAAATCAATCTTCGGCCCGTAGAACGCCCCCTCATTGGGGATCTCCTCAAAGTCCGCGCCCGCCGAAACCAGCGCCTCACGCAGCGCCTGTTCCGCCCGATCCCACGTCTCATCGCTGCCGACCCTCTTCTCCGGCCGCAGTGACAGCGTGTAGCGCGGCTCATTCAGGCCAAACGCGCTGTACACATCCCGCATCATCCGAATCAACGACGAGAACTCATCCTGTATCTGATCGATCCGACAGAAGATGTGCGCGTCATCCTGCGAGAAACTACGCACGCGCGTCAGCCCATGCGTCACGCCGGACCGCTCGTTGCGATGCAGCCGCCCAAAGTCCGCGTAGCGCAAGGGCAGGGCACGGTACGAGTGCAACTGCGATTGGTACACGACGCAATGCCCGGGGCAGTTCATCGGCTTCACCCCGTACTCCAACTCATCCGACTGCGTCAGGTACATATTCTCCAGGTAGTTGTCATAATGCCCTGACCGCTTCCACAGATCGGTCAGAAATATCTGCGGCGTGATGATTTCCTGGTAGCCGTACTTGTCATACAGCTCGCGGATGAACTCGACCATCAGGTTGTAGACCGTCGCCCCCTTTGGCAAGAAGAACGGACTCGCCGGCGCGATGGGATCAAAGAAGAACAGGTCAAGCTCGCGACCCAGCCGACGGTGATCGCGCCGCTCCGCCTCCGCCAGCCGTTCCAGGTGCGCGTCAAGCTCCTCCTGCGTCTCGAACAGTGCCCCATAGATGCGCTGCAACTGCGGATTGGCCTCGTTGCCCCGCCAGTACGCCCCCGCCACGCGCGTCAGCTTGAACGCCCCCGTCTTGTCCGTCGATTCCGCGTGAGGCCCCTGGCACAGATCAGTGAACTCACGATGCGAGTACGTGGACACCGATTCGTCCGTCAGGCTCTCGATAATCTCCACCTTGAACGGCTGATCCGCGAATCGTGTCAGGCCCTCCTCGCGCGGCAATTCACTGGCGATGAACGGTGAGGCCGCCGCCGCGCTCTCCCTCATTTGCGCCTCAATCCCCGGTAGATCGTCGGGCGTCAACGGGCGCGGCAGCAGGAAGTCGTAATAGAACCCGTCCTCAATTGGCGGCCCGATGCCGAGCTTCGCCTCTGGAAACAGCGCAAGCACGGCCTCCGCCATCATGTGCGCGGCGGAATGCCGCATCCGGATGAGCGTGTCGTTGTCGCCCGCGTAGCGGCTCTCAAGCGCGCTGCCGTGTGTAGCGATCGGTGTATGTTCCTGGTGCGACATGGTCGTTCACTTCTCCTTAAGCTAGTCCTACCTATAATGACGAATGACACGCAAAGCGTGAAAGAGGCAAAACCATGGCTGACATGACGACGGATTGGTCCAAGTGCGACGCAGTCGAGAAAGTCCCCGATCGTATGGGCGGCGTGCTCGTGTTCAAGGACACGCGCCTGGCCGTGTCCCAACTGTTCGGTGTCCTGCGGGACGGGGGGACCGTCAAGGACTTCCTGGAATGGTTCGATACCGTCGTGGACGAGAGTGACGTCAAGGCCGTGCTGGATTATCTGGAGGCCGACTTGGTTCGGGAATGGAACCGAGCCGAGGCTATCAGCGTGGCTGAGAATCAGTCACCATACGAGCACAAGGGCTAATCTCAGCCCGCCTGTCGCTTGTTGTCTCACTAAGCATGAGGATTCTCTTTGACAACGGAACGCCTGCCCCCTTGAGGCGCCACTCGGAGGGGCACACGGTTGATCTTGCTTCGGAGCGAGGATGGGCCCAAATTGCTAACGGCAACCTCCTTCGGCTTGCTGAACAAGAAGGCTACGAAGTCCTGATCAGCAACGATAAAGACTTCATCGAAATAAACAACCTCACTAGCGACACCGTCAGAATTATCGTTCTCCAGCGCTTCAACTGGCCGATATCCCTCAATGGAATAAACGCAATACGTGAAGCAATTCTCCGAGTTGGAGCGGGTGAGCGAGAACTGCTCAGGCTATAAGCCCTGTTGTCACGCCGGAGAGTGTCCCATCGAATCTATAATGGCGAATGACACGCAAAGCGCGAAAGAGGCAAGACAATGGCTGACATGACGACGGATTGGTCCAAGTGCGACGCAGTCGAGAAAGTGCCTGATCGTATGGGAGGCGTGCTCGTGTTCAAGGACACGCGACTGCCGATATCACACCTCTTCATAGTTCTACGCGATGGTGGATCAATCAAGGATTTCCTTGAGTGGTATCCGGACATGACGGAACATGACGCTAGGGCGGTGCTGTCGTTCCTTAAGGACAACTTGGAGCGGGAGTGGGCCGAGAAGTGGGACGAGGGAAAGTACACTGAGTTCGCAACGATGGAGACCAAAACCCTCTAAGGTCGGACAATCACGAAGAGTCTTGGGCAGCGAATGAGGATTCTCTTCGACAATGGAACTCCCGCCGACCTGCGAAGGGAACTGTCGGAACACCAAATCGACCTCGCTGAACGTCGGGGATGGGCGATGGTTCGAAATGGAAATCTCCTTAGACTGGCGGAAGAGGACGGTTATGACGCCATCATTTCTACCGACAATGACTTTCTGGACCCGGCGCTGCGCAGCGAACGAGTCCGAGTTGTCGTCATCCACAACTTCAACTGGCCAATTGGCGCCGAAGGCATCGCCAGCATCCGCGCTGCCATAGAACAGGCTGAACTCGGAACACCCATCTTCCTGAACCTGTGAGTGCTTATGACCACCCCACCCGAAACCTACCAACGGCAACGCGCGCTCCCCTGCCCAGCGATCGGTGGGTGATCCTGGTGTGACATCGTCGTTCACTTTCCCTTCATCTAGTCCTATCTATAATGACGAATGACACGCAAAGCGTGAAAGAGGCAGAACAATGAAAGAGAAGGGTGGCAATGGATAGCGCAGGCTCCATGACAACGGACTGGACAGACTGCCCCCAAGTCGAGCGCGTTCGTGGCAGGTACAGTGGCGCGCTGACGTTCCACAATTCGCGTATGCCTGTGGCAAGCCTTATCGCAAATCTTGCCGCCGGAGCGTCCGTGGAGCAGTGGGCAGAATGGTACGGCGGAGACCTGGAAATGGCCAAGGCAATTCTGGAGTTCCTTGCGGAGGACATGAGCCGACCATGGACTGAGGATTCCGTGGTTCAGAAGCCGGCTACGAACCCGCCTCCGGCAGTGGCTGGAAAGTTCCGCGGTAACTAGAGAGACACGACGCGTCCACCGCTGTGAGAATCCTCTTTGACCACGGCACTCCGGCAGGACTCCGGCAATTTCTCGGTGGCCACAGCGTTGTCAGGGCAAGTTGGAGAGGCTGGAATCAACTGCGCAACGGTGATTTGCTTCGCGCAGCCCAAAGCGAAGGGTATGAGCTCATAATCACAACAGATCAGAACTTCGAGGATCAACAGAATCTGGCCGAATTCTCCATTGCGGTGCTTGTCCTCATACCGGGAACATGGCACATAGTCCGCGAAAATGTTGACTCCGTGCTAAATGCCGTGGAGAAGATACAACCCCGCGAATACAGAGAATTGAGGCTCTACCCATGACAACTAATGAAACCTACCAACGCCAACGCCTCCTCTTGGAGGAACTCTCAAACGCCTTTGGCCCCACCGGCCATGAGAGCCCCGTCCGCGCCATCGCCCGACGTGAACTGACGCCACTCGCGGACGCCATCGAGACCGACGGCATCGGCTCCCTAATCGCCCGCATCGGCGATGAGACCGACGACAAGCCCCGCGTCATGCTCTCCGCCCACATGGACGAAGTTGGCCTCATGGTCCGCCACATCACGCCGGAGGGATTCCTAACCATCCAGACCCTCGGCGGCTGGCTTGACCAGGCTCTCATCAACCAGCGATGGATCGTCATGACCCGCAACGGCCCCGTCCCCGGTCTCACCGGCATCAAGACCGTCCACGTCATGCAGCCCGAGGCCCGCACCCAGGTCTTCAAGAAAGAAAGCATGTTCATCGACGTTGGCGCGGCCGATAAAGAGGACGCGGAACAGCGCCTCGGCATCCGTCCCGGCGACCCCATCGCCCCCGACAGCCGTTTTCAGGAGTTGTCAGGCGGCAACCTCTACGTCGGCAAGGCGTGGGACGATAGGGCAGGGGTCGCCGGCCTCATCGAAATCGCCCGCGCTTTCCGGGAGAGCAATGACCCGCCTGCCGCGACCGTCTACCTTGTCGCCACCGTCCAGGAAGAAGTCGGCCTGCGCGGCGCGCACACGAGCAGCTTCCACGTCATGCCGGACATCGGCATCAACCTGGAATCCGGCGTCGCGGGCGACTACCCCGGCATCACGAAAGACGAGGCGCAGGAGGAGCTCGGCAAAGGCCCGACGGTTTTCCTCCACGACAGCTCCATGCTGCCCAACCTCCGCCTCCGCGATTTCTTTGTGGACACCGCTGCCGAACTTGAAATCCCTCTCCAATTCAACGTCCTGAGCGGCTACGGCGAGGACGGCGCGGAGATGCAGAAAGCAGGCTCCGGCGCCCCCTCCATCAACATCGCCGTGCCAACGCGCTACCTCCACAGCCACAACGGCATCATTCACCGCGACGATTTCGCCAACGCCGTCCGCCTCGTCACCGAGATCGTCCGCCGCCTAACCCCTGACACCGCCACCCACCTGACAGATTTCGAGTAATTCCCCCACTCCCACCCGGTCCTGCCCCCCTCCCGCCCGCTCCTCCCCCACTCCCGCCCCCTCCTGTCATACTCCCGCCCCCTCCTGTCATTCCGAGCGCAGCGAGGAATCCAAAGCCCCCGGTATCCCAACCACCCCCCGTATAAGTACCCCTCTCCCCTAACAAACCCACCCCCGCGAAAATGTGGAACCGTACCGCCACCCTAGTTATACGAGGGTTGCGCCCCCCAACCAACTCCCTACACTGGTGCCCATGAGGGCCTTACCAAACCGAATGATTGCCTGCTTGAAATGGGCCACGCCCTAGGCATGATGAATCCAAAAACTGGCGAACTACATACGGCCGGAAAAAGAAGGTGGGGGCACCGATGCGATCCCTGAATCCGCGCCTGTTGGCACGCTGGACGATTCCCTTGCTCCTCCTTGCGACGGGCTATGGCGGATTCCCGGTATGTGCCTTGGATCCGAACGATATCGGGTATTTGGACTCCGAAATATATGGTGGAATAGTTTCCAGCCCCCCATTGCAGTGGTCGCCTGATGGTCGGCACATCATTTTCGAGGACAGCGGTGAAATCTACCGTGTCACATCGGACGGCTCCGATCTACAACTCATACTAGAGAGCGAGGGGCCCAATGAGGTCTTCAACTCACCAAGAATCTCTCCGGACGGAACACGGATCGTCTACATCACAACGCGACATGAGGTAACTCGAGAGGAAGCAGAAGAAAGCACACACAATCAAAGAAACTTCGAAATTGAAACAGCGCAGTTGGGCGGAACAGACCGTCGCCGTCTTACCGAGAGCTACAGGCAAGACACGAATCCCGTGTGGTCACCGGACGGATCCAGAATCGCATTCATGAAGTTTGGGAGCGGGAGTTGGCCACGCGACTACTCTGGGATCTATACGATGGCTGCGGACGGCTCCGATCAAAAATTGATTCTTCCGCAGGAGCCGATCGATTTTGACGTGTTCCCTAACACTTACTCTTGGACTTACTGGGATTTGCCGGCCGAGACACAAGAGCATATTCTTCGGAATACGCCAGATTTTGATGTGTTAGCTATTCCCAAGACTCTCGACTGGGCTTACTGGGATGAGACGTCGGAAACATTCGTACCGCAACAAAGGGTTCCGAATCGCGAGATGATCGCCTCCGATGAAGGCATCGCTTCCGGTGCCGCCGATGACCTTTATCTTACGACGAGCTTCTTTTACGATGCGGGGGCCGTCTGGTCGCCGGATGGGAAGAAGATAGCCTTCACCGGCACGATTGAATTTACCCGATACTTTTACCTTGCCCCTGATTATCCTAGCGGCGAGGTGTCTGAGGCTTCTATCCCACGGGCTCTGTATACGGTCAACGCTGACGGATCCGATTTAACGCCGGTGTTTAGCCCATCGACTGTCGGCGACGACCAAACTAGGACAGTCTACCCGTTGAGTACGCAACTTACTTGGTCTCCTGACGGAAAGAGAATTGCCTTCCTATGGTACGTTGACGACTATTGGCTCGACAATCTGGCCGAATACCGGCATGTCGTTGGGAGTCCAGGCTTTGGTCTATATGAAATTGGCGTCGATGGCTCCGGCTTGCGAAAGATAGCGGTCATCGACACGAATAAACCCAACACCGGTGCACTATCCTGGTCTCCTGACGGTAGTTCGCTCCTCTTATCCACTATTGGCTATTTCCGTTCCAGCAGATTAGGTGCCCCCACTCAGGTCCACGTCGTTCGAGTGGACGGTTCAGTTCCGCGCCTTACTGCGCTTGGGCTGGACGCATCCTGGTCTCCGGATGGATCCAGAATTGCTGTCATCGGTAACTCCTCCCCAAACGCCCTCTACCTCGTAGACAGGCTGTACACCATGGCGCCGGACGGCACAGACATTCAATGGATTGTCGAACGCGACGAGGATGGGGAATTGCGGGCAGTCAATCAGGTGGAGAAGAACTGTTTCCTGTTGTTGTTCTGCGGTTAGTCCACAAAGTTGATCGCGGAAGAACGTCGAAGGCAAGACACATGTCGTGCCACCTGACAGACTTCGAGTAGCTGCCCCCGCTCCTGCCCCCACTCCTACCCCTTCCTGTCATTCCGAGCGCAGCGAGGAATCTAAAGCCCCCGGTATCCCAACCAACCCCCGTACAAGTACCCCTCTCTCCTAACAAACCCACGCCCGCGAAAATGTGGAACCAAACCCCCACCCTAGTTATCCGAGGGTTGCGCCCCCCAACCAACTCCCTACACTGATGCCCATGAGGGCCTTACTCAACCAACTGATCGCCGGCTGGAAACGGCCACTACTTCTGGCAGTGGTTGCCGCTGTTCTGATTTTATCTCTCGGTTCCGATTGTCAGTCCTACACAGAGCCTTTTGGCTACGAATATTCCCACAACACCCCCCCGCAGTGGACTCCGGATGGCAACCACGTAGTCTTGACCAGGCATCGCGATATCATGGTCGTTGCGGTGGACGGTTCGGGGTCATCTTGGCACATTCACGAGATACGTGACCGAGCAAATGATCGAGACGTCCGCGATGACGCGAGTAATGCGCCCAATGTGAGTCCGGACGGCACAGAAGTCGCCTATTCACACAAATACACGAGGGATCAATTCGCGGCCAATCTGAACCACGAGATTCACGTAGCCTCAATGGATGGTGGCAATATCCGGCGCTTGACTACAAGTGACTCTGATGAGGTCGGCCCGATATGGTCGCCGGACGGTACACGCATTGCCTATTGGACCGATAGCCCCGAAGGATCTGATTGGGCTCTGATGACAATGGACGGCGACGGCATGGATAAGCGTCAAATCGTTACGGTGGAATTCGTAGACCCCCCACCTGTTCGTTGGTCGCCGGATGGCCGGCATCTTGCTTTCGTCCGGTTCCACCACGAATATGCGACCCCCACAAGCGAGGGGGTTTGGGAGCACGCTATCTATGTCGTTGGCGAGGATGGATCAAATCCAACAAGATTGGCGCCAACATCAAGTTCTCCCCTCTGGGCTCACGATGGAGACAGTATTTTCTTTGTGCACGTTCAAGAGGTTGAGGGCACGTCTGATGTCTCCGCGGCACTCTATTCAATACGAACCGATGGAACAGACCTGCGCATTGTGGCAGATATAGGTATGTGGCCAAGACCAGTCCAGTTTCAAGCCAGATTGAAGTGGTCAGCAGATGGCTCTGAGATTTGGTTTAACCCTGGAGTAAGCGTTGCCAGAATAAAGGCAGACGGAACGAGCATATCAGTCCTTGAGAAGAGGTATTTTACCGGTTCAACTATAAGAACGGCATTTTCCCCCGACGGCTCCACATTAGCGGTCCAAGTAGTAGAGACAGGACCAGGACTCTCGGAGGAGGATGACAAGGACGTTGTTCTCTTCGTCATGGATCCCGACGGGTCCAACCCACGCGAAGTGTTTCGGCGCGCACTCGGTGGCAAGTTGAATTGGGGTGGAAGTCTCCCCACAGACAATTTGATCGAATGGAAACTGACACAATACACGCCAACTCAAGAGCAAGACGCGCAAACGACCGCAACAGCAGGATGAAGCCTCTTCGCACCCAACCGTCTCCCCCACCCCCGTGACACCAGCACATTGACAAGGCAGGGTAGGGGGCGCATAGTGGGATGCGATATTTGGTTCGGGCTCGGCACTGCCCGATCCACTCTTTGGCAAACGTTCCCCAGCACAAAAACGTGACGGCGTGCGTTTTGGATATGCGCGAGTGCGTCAATGGTGGATGGAGAACGAAACAAGCGTGATTCGTTCCCTGTGATCAATCAGGGAGCGGCCCACATGGGGATGCATGGCAAAGTACGTCTTTGTGACCGGCGGCGTCGTCAGTTCCATCGGAAAGGGCATCACCGCCGCCGCCATCGGACGACTCTTCACGAGCCGCGGCATCAGGGTCGCTGTTCAGAAACTCGACCCCTATCTCAACGTCGACCCCGGCACCATGTCCCCCTACCAGCACGGCGAGGTCTTCGTTACCCAGGACGGCGCGGAGACAGACCTTGACCTCGGCCACTACGAAAGATTCGTCGACACCGAAATGACCCGCTCCTCCAGTGTCACCGCCGGCCAGGTCTACTCATCCGTCCTTTCGCGTGAGAGGCGGGGCGATTTCCTGGGTGGCACCATCCAGGTCATTCCCCACGTCACCAACTCCATCAAGCACCGTATGAGGCAGATCGCCGACGAGACCAACGCGGAGGTCATCATCATCGAAGTCGGCGGCACCGTCGGCGACATCGAGGGCCAGCCGTTCCTTGAGGCCATCCGACAGGTTCGCAATGAAGTTGGGCGTGCCGATGCCATATTCGTCCACGTCACCTATCTCCCTTACCTCCACGCCACCGGCGAGCTCAAGTCCAAGCCCACCCAGCACTCCGTCCGTGAACTCGGCCGCAGCGCCGGCATCCGCCCGGACGTCATCATCGCCCGCAGCGAGGTCGAAGTAACGCAGGAAACAATCGACAAGATCGCCCTGTTCTGTGACGTTGAGGTGGAAGCCGTCGTCCCCCTCTCCACGGTGGACACCATCTACCGTGTGCCGCTCCTCCTTGAAGAGCGAGGCCTTGGCGTCTATCTCCTCAACCGGATGCAGCTCCCTGAATACGCCGAAGCGGAGCCCCAGCTTGATGATTGGCGTGACCTCGTGCGACGGTTCGATGAACCCAAGCCCCCCCTCACCGTCGCCATCGTCGGCAAATACGTCGAACTGCGCGATGCCTACCTTTCCGTTAAGGAAGCCCTTTCACACGCCGGCCTGGAGATCGGCGTCAACATCGAAATCCAATGGATCGCCGCCGAAGAACTTGAAAAAGACGGCTGGGAGGAGCAACTGGAGCGCGTGCATGGCATCATCGTCCCCGGCGGCTTTGGCAGCCGTGGCATTGAGGGCATGGTCCGCGCCGCCACCTACGCCCGTGAGCAACGCATCCCCTATCTTGGCCTCTGCCTTGGAATGCAGGTCATGGTGATTGAGTTCGCCCGAAACGTCGTCGGTCTTGCCGCTGCCAACTCCACCGAGTTTGACGTGCAGACCCCCTGGCCCGTCATCAACATCATGGAAGATCAAGAGGGCGTCCGCGCCAAGGGCGGCACAATGCGACTCGGCTCCTACCTCTGCCATCTCACCCCCGGCACGCGCGCCTCGCGGGCATACGGCGATCCGGAGACCATCGTGGAGCGCCACCGCCACCGCTTTGAATTCAACAACGCCTACCGGCAACCCTTTAATGAGGCCGGCCTGATTGTCAGCGGCACGTATCGTGAGCTCGACCTCGTCGAAATCTCTGAAGTGCGCGACCACCCCTTTATGGTAGGGACGCAATTCCATCCCGAGTTCCGATCGCGTCCGACCCGATCGCACCCCCTCTTCCGTGAATTCGTCTCCATCGCCGCCGGCATCCTCCGCGCCGGAGAACAACCGCCGCTGATCACGGAAAGCGACGGCGCCCCACAACCCGCCCGCCGTCCGTCCGAGAGCGCAGCCTCTGTGAACGGCGAACATCCGGAGCAGGACGACGCCGCATCATCTCCCACCGTCCACGCCGGGTCCGGCTTCTGATACACGTGCAAACCTTCCCTTAATAGAGAAACAACACCTCGGGCATCGATACAGCGCCCACAGCAAAGGAGAACCCCTTGGACACCACCGACGCCACCGACGCGCAGACCCCGGAAGAGCCGCAACGCACACCACGTCGCGGCATCGCCCGGCCGCCCCGTACCCGCCGTCCCACCGCCACCGCGGACCCCACGCCCAACGATGCCCCCCCTGCTGAGGAAACCCACGCGGACAACGGTGTCGCTCCTGTCACCGAAACCAACAGCAACGGCGCGGCCCCGCCATCCACGTCCTCCATCACAGAGGGCCTCCCACCCGCCTCAACCCCCATCTCTGATGCTGAATACCCGGTCGACCAAGCCGAAGCCGCGCCACGCCGCGTCCCTCGCCCACGCAACCCCAACGGAGCGCCGCCCGGCCGCCGACGTCCTGACCGCGACCGTGACCGAGATCGTGACCGTGACCGCCCACAGCGGCCCAACAACAACAGGCCCCGTGATCCCGTAATGAACGACGATGGCGAATCCGATGCCCCCCGTCGTGAGCCAAACGGTGAGCCCCTCCCCTCCCAAATCCAGAACGTCACCATCCCCCAACTCGAAAACCTTGACCGTGAAGGAGCCACACAGCTTGCTGAGTTCCTCGGCATGCCCGGCCACTCCATCCTCCGACGTGAGGACATGACCCATCGTGTCATCCAGCTCCTTGGAGAGCGCGGCGGAACCATCAACGCCAGCGGCATCCTTGAAGTCACCGGCGAAGGCTTCGGCTTCATCAGGCACCGCAACCTCCGTCACAACCTCAACGATGTCTACGTCGCGCAATCCCAGATCCGACGATTCGGCATCCGCACCGGCGATTGGGTCACCGGCCAGGTCCGCACACCCAAGAGCGGCGAAAAATACTACGGACTCCTCCGTGTTGACACCGTCACCGGCCAGGAACCTGAAATCTCACGCCGCCGGCCCATCTTTGACCAACTCACCGCCCTCTTCCCTGACCGCCTCTATGACCTTGAGACCGATCAAAAGGCCATAGCCGCCCGCCTCCTCAACCTCGTCGCCCCCATCGGCTTTGGACAGCGCGCCCTCATCGTCTCCCCGCCAAAGGCCGGCAAAACCATCCTCCTCCACCAGATCGCCGATGCCATCTCCGCCAGATACCCCTCAACACACATCATGGCCGCCCTCATCGGAGAGCGACCTGAAGAAGTCACCGATTGGGAACGCACAGTCAAAGGCGCCGAAGTCATGTCATCCACCTTTGACGAGCCTGTTGAAGAGCACACACGCGTCGCTGAACTCGTCCTCGCCCGTGCCAAGCGACTCGTCGAAGCCGGTCAAGACGTCGTCATCCTCCTTGACTCCATCACACGTCTCGCCCGTGCCTACAACATCGCCGCCCCATCCAGTGGCCGAACCCTCTCCGGCGGCATGGACCCCTCCGCCCTCTACCCGCCCAAACACTTCTTCGGCGCCGCCCGTAACACCGAAGAAGCCGGAACCCTCACCATCGTCGCCACATGCCTCGTCGACACCGGCTCACGGCTCGACGATGTCATCTACGAAGAATTCAAAGGCACCGGCAACATGGAAGTCCACCTTGAGCGACGCCTCGCCGAACGCCGCATCTACCCCGCCATTGACGTCCTCAAATCCGGCACCCGGCGCGACGAGCGACTCTACGATGACAAGACCTACCGTGGCATCGTCACACTCCGACGCATGATGGCCATGCTCTCCAACTCCAACCTCGATGCCTCAGACGCCACAGAGCGCATCCTTGATCGCCTCTCCAAGACCAAGACCAACGCAGACTTCATAGCCAACCTCGCCAAAGAAATCTAGGAACCCCGTCATTCCGGCGCCCCCCCCCCGTCATGCCGGCGCAGGCCGGAACCCACCCCGTCTGCTAAACTGGCCGCATGACAACCCAAACACCCACACCCAGTGACAACGAGCGCCTTAGCCGACTCGAAGGCGTCGTCGAGCAGATCCTTGTCCCTCTCGACAGCCTTGAGCGCAGCGTGGACAACCTCCGCATCATCCTCTTCACCGGCTTCGGCCTCATGTGGGCCACCATGGTCGGCGGCTTCACCGCCGTCTTTGTCGCCGTCCTCTCCATCGACCCCTGACACCCTCCACCCCCCATGTCACCCCCTAACGTCATGCCCCCACATTCCGCCCCCCCCATATTCGCCGCCCCCCACATTCCGCCCCCCCCACATTCCGCGCCCCCCCACATTCCGCCCCCCCCTCATTCCGCGCCCCCCCTCATTCCGGCGAAAGCCGGAACCCATCCCCTGCGGCGCCCATCTCGTAAAACCCCCACAAAAACACCTACATATGCCGAAACTTCCCCCGCGCTATGCCCAACCTGTTCTCAAACAAAGTCTCAAACCTTTTTCGAAGATTCGTACCTAACCACTGCCAACCGACTATTGACAAGGCTTATGAATCTCCCCTATAGTCCGTTGAGTGACTACGCCTTTCGTCAGGTGTGGGGCTTTTCCGCGTATGGCACACTGCTGACGCGCGGGAAACCTCGTCTAGCGTGGTGTAGTGGCATGAAAAGGAGAACAACAGAGGGCGCGGGGCCCTCAGGAGTTCAGTACAATTCGTAGCCAGGCAAGCGCGGGAAAGTCAGCGCCCCCTAGCCGTAACAACGGCGGACTAACGGGTTTCCTGACTCTCATAGACGGGGAGGAGCAGATGTACGCACGAGAACCGTGGCAATCCCGAAGCCCGACGGGCATAAGGATGAAGAAACCGACGGTTTCCCCTACACTCAAGAAGCCGGGCCAAGACGGCCCAGATCACAAATCGGAAGGGGGCTTCCTGTGAAGCGCAAAGCACTGGTTATCTTAACGGTCGCGATCTTGGCCTTCGCCATGATCCCGGCCCTCGGAGCGAACGCCGCGGAAGGCGAAGTCAAACTCGTCACTCCCGCTGAGCTCGGCAATCCCGCCCCTGATGGCGGCGATTCGCTGTTCCGAGGACTCGATTCACTCGATGACGTTTCCGATGCCGTTATTGGCAGAGACCGTACGTCAACGCGCGGTACCTTGTTCGTTGTAATCCAAGACAACGACGGCGACTCCAACGGCCACAAATCAATCGCTGCCACATACTCAGGCCTGAGTATCAGTGGCGAGGGCAGCACCACCTTCTCGTTTGTCGTTGGAGACACTACTTCCGGTGTAGTGCTCCCTGTTACGGTGAAAGACCCCGCCGGTATTGACGTGGTCGGCGATGACATTTTCATTGCCGATGCCAACCGTAACGGTCGCACTGAGGAAACTGACGTCACGATTTACACCGGAGCGCCTACCCCCGCCAATCGGATTCTTGGAACCAACGTGGTGGGCATCGGCGAGAAATCGGTGAGAATCCTGAATGCTGCTCTCATTGGTGTCGTGGATCTGACGATTACGGCACAGACCGCCACGCGGAACACCTTGTGGGATTCCGCGACCGGTGAGAGTTGGGTCAACGTCAGGAGCACCTCCGGCAACGCGATCAACCTGATTGCTGAGGAAACCAATCTCAGTACTATCAATGATTCGTACCAGGCTGGCGTGGAGGACGGACGCCTGACGGGCGCACCGGATGCCCAAGTGGTTGCGGACGCTGACTCCAAAGACTCCGGCATCTTCGTCGCCGCGTTTGGTATCATTCGCAGCGATTGGAAGGACATGCTGGATGAGTGGGCCTCCGATGACTCGGATGACCCCCTTGCTCCAATTGGAAACCAGGCCGATGTGGTCAATTTGGATCTAGATGGCCCCAACACCACAACCATAACGGCCGTTGTCGCCGACGCCGTAAACAACATCGCAGCTGCCCCGCAGGTTGTGACACAGACATTTACACTGATGGGCGTCCAAAGCGGTTGCGACAACGGGTGTGTCGTTGATGCAAATACGGACGGCCGAATCGACAAGTTCGACTTTGATGTCGAATACAACCGCGTTAGTCAAAGCAGAGGGGTACTGACTAGCTACTCCTATGATGGAGACAATGACGCAATCACCGTCGTTATTACCGGGCTCTCTCTCGGTGAGTACGATGAAGACGCAGACGCCGGTACGCCGGACGTTGTACGTGACACGGTTCGTGTCCGCTACAACAGCGAGCCGACCGGCAACCAGCTGCTAACAGAGATCCGCAACCGTGCCGATTCAGCCATTGACGAGCAGACGCTCCACAACGCCTTCGATGACCTGACCACTAAGGATGAAGGCAAAGCGGCGAGAGCCCTGGTTGCCACGCTTGAGGCCCAGGCTGAAAACCTCAACATCGAGACCGCCGAAACAGGCGCGTCCATACTCCTTAACAGGCTCGTCGGCGTCGCCGACGGTGATGAGCTCGATGTTCGGTATGACGACCCCACCCGCGGTGAAGGCACGCAGCGGGAGTCGGTAGATGTCGACCTCGTCGCCCCGACAATCGGTGACATTGATCCGGCAAATAACCAGTTCACGACGGATGACGACTTCGATGTGGCATTTACCGTCACGGATACTGGCTCCGGCGTCTACGAGGACGCGGAAGATGTGGTGATTGGTAACGAAAACCACGTTGACGCGACCATCGTGACTTCGCCGATCGAAACAGAAGAAAGCAACCTGTCTCCCGAAGAGGATGACGATATCAACGATGGCTACCTCTATGAAGTCACTGTTGATGTTGACGAAGCGGCGAGAGCGGCGGAAGACGACGACCTGAACCTCGTCATCACTCTCACCATCGTTGCCTACGACATCGCCGGTAACAGGGCGCAAAAGATCACCACAATCACAGTCGACACCATCGATCCTGAACTGGTCGCTGCCTTTACCGGCTACGGCGTAGTTAGCAAGACTGGTATTGACCGCGCAAAGCCTGATGATGCGCTTGGCGCGTACGTCATTCTTGAGAATGCGCCTGATTGGGTCGCGCTCGTCTTCAACGGCGCGATTGCCGGTGACTCCATCCGCGCCAGTGACATTGCAGTCGGCGCGGCGCAGGTTTCAGACATCGTTTGGCTCAACGGCGTCGGCGGCAACGTCATCAGCATTGGTGATATTGCCCAATCCCGCAAAGCAACGGACTTGGACTTCGACGCCATGACCACGACGGGTAACCGGGCGGATGACGTCATCACCAGTAATGCCCCCGCAGGCTTTGGCTTGGCCAACAACACACGCAACCAGAGGGCCCAGCACATCATGTTCCTGCAGCTTGATGCGCCTTTGCCAACGGATGCGACCCCTCGCATCCTGATCAGAGGTGAAGACTTGAGCGACTTGGCTGGCAACAGGAATGGCGATGACCATCTCGCCAGCGCCAGGGACGGTCTCGCCCCGGTCTTCTCGGTGACTGTCGCGGATAAGCTCAGCAACGAAGCGCTGGAAATCAGTATCAGCACCACCGAGACGCTTGACCGGCGCCCGACCGCAACGATCGAACTCGGGGACGACACGATTAGCCTCGATGTCGACATCGCGTCAGCCTCCAGTTGGACCGTCTCCGAGGACAGGGTCTCACTGGGCCTGACGCGGAGAGATGGCGGTCAGGACGGCGTGTGGAACATTGCCGTCCAGGGCACCGATGAGTCTGGCAACACCTCAAGCGCGTCCGTCGCCAAGTGGGAGCTTGACACCCAGGCCAACGACGGCAAGGATCCGGTTCGCGGCGGCGCAGAGCCTGCGGCGGCCAAGCTGGAAGTCGAAACCGCAGACGTCATCTTCCTCTCGCTCACCTTCGAGCATGAGGCTGACGAGTACGATGACCAGACTGCCGCTACTGATGTGCGCGGTAAGGACTCGGCGAACGCCACCGTCATTACCTCAGTCATGATTGAGACGTTGGCCGCTGACGGCGCCGTTGTCGCCGACTCGGCGAGGGAAGTCGCTTCCGGACTCATACAGAGCTCGGATGGCAAGAGGTTTGTCATCGCCCTTGGTAAGGATGCCGAAGATGTGGCGATCGCGCCGATCGGCAGCTACCAGCTCGACATTGAGTACAGCGACACGGCTGGCAACACGGGTAAGTACGACTTCAAGTTCGCAGTAATTGCCCAGGTGGCCGAAGAGATCAAGGTCAGCCCAGGCTGGTCGCTCATCTCCATACCGGGCCGCCCGCAATCCGTCAACATCGACGACGTGCTGACCGACTCCAAGATCACCGACGTGTGGAGCCTGAACAACGAGACGAACCTGTGGGAGTTCGCGCAGTTGGACAAGGTAACCGGTACGTTCATGGGTAACCTGACCCAGATCGTGGATGGCCGCAGCTACTTCGTCCGCAGCACCACGTTCGATCCGATCAGTGTCCTGGTGCAGCGGTTCAACCCGCAGCGCACGCCTCCCCAGTACGCAGTCTCCGCTGGTTGGAACAGCGTCGGCTACACACCCGCTGGTGAGGAAAGGGACGTGAGCGTCGATGGCTACCTGAGCTCACTCGGTACCAGTGGCTGGGGCATGATCCGCATGTGGAACGCTGATGAGACCCCGCCGCGCTACGAGACCTACTACTCCAGCGGCGTGGCCACGGATGGCTTCACCACCGATTGCGACCTCAGGCCCGGACCCGGCAATTGTGACGGTATCGCAGTGGTGGAAGCCGGTAGAGGCTACCTCCTGTTCGCGACCCGTAACGGCGTGATTGGCGGATAATCCCAGCCCATAGCGGCTGACCCCTCCCACAAGGGGGATCAGACAAGGCAAAGCAAAAGGCCCCGGGGCCATAAACCCCGGGGCCTTTTCCTATAACGGGTGGGTGGGCGCCGTCATTCCCCCCCCCCCCAGTCCGTCATTCCCGCGAACGCGGGAACCCGTCCCCCCCCACCCCCCCGATGCGCTACCCTTAACCCATGGAAGACCTCGTAACCCGCCTCCTCGATGGCCAACTCAGCGCCGCCCCACGCATCCTCACCCTCCTCGAAAAGGGAGACCCGCGCGCCAATGAAATCATGCAGCGCATCATCGCCCACCTGTCCGCCCGTCAGCCCCGCGAATCCACCCATCAGCCCCGCGAATCCACCCGTCAGCCCCGCGAAGGCGGGGCACATCGCATCGGCATCACCGGCCCCCCGGGCGCGGGCAAAAGCACCCTCGTTGAAGCCATCACCGCTGAGTTCCGCAAGCGAGACCGCACAGTCGGCGTCCTCGTCGTCGATCCCTCAAGCCCCTTCACCGGTGGCGCAATCCTCGGCGACCGCGTCCGCATGAGAGACCACTTCCTCGACCCCGGCGTGTTCATCCGCAGCATGGCCACGCGGGGCGCATCCGGCGGCCTCTCCGCAATCGCCCCCTCCGCCATGCGCGTGCTGGATGCGGCCGGTGTGGACGCCATCATTCTCGAAACCGCGGGCGTCGGCCAGACGGAGCTCGACATCATGCACACCGTCGATACCGTCGTCGTCGTCGTCGTCCCCGAAGCGGGCGATGCCATCCAGACCATGAAGGCGGGCCTACTCGAAATCGCCGACGTATTCGTCGTCAACAAATCGGACCGCCCCGGCGCAAAACGCATGGCCACGGATCTGGAAACAACCGTCCACCTCGGCAGCCACGATATGGACTGGTGGACAACCCCTGTCGTTCAGACCGAGGGCATAAGAAACATAGGCGTCCTGGACCTGGTGGAAGCAATAGAAAAACACCACACGACGCTCAAGGACACAGACCGCCTGGAAACCCGCCGCGCCGCCCAAAGACGCGCGGAGTTCCACGCAGCCCTCAGAGAACGACTCCTCGAACGCCTAACCCGAGCGGAACACACCCAAGCCCTCGCCCAAATCATCCACCAAGTCGAAACCGGTGCCCTATCCCCCCCCGCCGCCGCAGACCAAATCCTCCGAGACCCCTCGCTACTCCAGCCCTAACTCCACCCCCAACCCCTGCCAAACCACCCAAAACCGCCGCGTCTCAGCAGCGGATAGGGTGATGGGCATGGGCGGGAGGAAGGTGCCGCTTAGCCGCGCGAAGTCGAACTAAGTAACTGGAATTGCCCCAACTTCAACTTACGCCCCTACACGGCGCCGGTGGCCAATTCGAGAATCTTTCGCACCGTCCGCCAGTTTCGCGTGGTGCTAGTTGCCGAAAGTCTGGAATCGAAGTAGCTGTTAGTGAGCTTGGTGCGTGCAAACCCGTTCGGGCAGTAAAGATAGATTTCACGACCTAGCACTGCAAATTCGTCGCCCGATGATTGATTCTGTTCAAGCCTTGCAACCTGCGCGCCATTGGGTAGCTCCGACAAGAAAACAACATGCAGCTTGTCGGCTTCGGCGCCGGCTGTCACGAAGGGATTTGCCTGCGCGATGTCCTTGAACTCTTGGGCCGTCCGCGTCAATACGGGAACCTGATAGCCGAAACTATTCAGGATCGACGCGCTGATGAGAGATGGTATGTCTTTTCTCAGCGTTTGCGCCGCCTCAAAAAGGACGTTCCCACTCTGAATATAGGTGCGAACATCGTCGCAACCCGCGTCCACGAACATCGCCGCGAGATCCTTCATCGGCAGCCTGTTCTTGCCACCGACGTTTATGCCGCGAAGCAAAGCAACATTAATGCCAAGTACGCGCGTCGTACTGTCTGCCATCGTGGCCTTGTCCCCCGAGCGGGCCGACAACCAAGGCCGCAAACGGTATCAAATACCGGAGGCCTCTACTGGCTAAATCGACTACCCCGCCGCCGCCATCTCCGCCCGGTTCACATGGTACTCACGCAGACGCCGGATTGCCCGCGCCGCGTCCTGGAACGACGGGAACACCGCGATGCCCTTGTCAGCCACCTTGATCCGGAACTCCGCAAGCGCCGCCTCATCCTGGTTCCACGTCGCAATCACGCCAAACGGCTTGTCGATGGACTCCTGGAAGTCCTTGAACATGTCGATCAGGTCGTCCATGCCCTGCCCCTGGCGCTCCAGGCGTCGCGCGATGAACCCGATGCTCGCCTCAATGACAATGATGTCCGTATTAGGATCGGCAGCCAGCGCGTCCAGCATATCCCGTCCGCGCTCAATGCTCGTCAGCGAGCCGGATACGTCCAGCGGGTTCTTATAGCTGCCACCCACGACCGTGACGATGGGGCGCAGGAACTCATAGCTTTCCTCAGTGAGGTCGGGAATCGTCAGCCCCTCGCGCCCGAACGCGTCGGAAACCAACACGGACTGCCCGCCGGTCTGCGCCACGATGCCCATCCGGCTACCCGTAAAGGGCTTCATAAAGGTCAGGGCCTTGAAAGCGTCCATGAGCTCGTCTTGCGTATCGGCGCGGATCGCGCCTGTCTGCCGAATCATCGCGTCCCACAGTGCCATATCGGAGGCCAGGTGGCCGGTGTGCGATGCGGCGGCGCGCGCGCCCTCGCGCGTCTGGCCGCCCTTCCAGATAATCACCGGCTTGCGCGCCGCAACGTCCCGCAGCGCCTCGAAGAACTTGCGGCCGTCCCGTGTTCCCTCAATGTACATGCCGATGGACTTGACCTCCGGGTCCTCGCCCAGATACTCAAGCCAATCGCCCTGGTCGACGGAGATGCTGTTGCCCATGCTGATGGACTTCAACGGGTAGAGGCCGTTCACACGCGCCCGTATGACAAAGCTGGTCGCGTGGGTGCCGGAATTGGACATGAATCCGATATCGCCGCCCTCGCCGATCCACTGATCTGCGGAATTGCGAATACCCGCCTTTGAGTGATACAGCGCCATGCAGTTGGGACCGACGAGGTTGAAATTCGCCTCACTCGTCATCTTGATCAGCGCCTCTTGCAGCTGGATGCCCTGCTCCTCGCCCGTCTCCGCAAAGCCGGATGTGAACAGCGATGCCGCGCCCGCCCCCGACTTGATCGCGTCCGCCACGATGCGCGGCGCAACAGGGCGAGGCACAGCGACAATCACATAGTCCACCTGCCCGGGCACTGCCTCAAGGCTCGGATAATTCTCGAACCCCATCTCAAGGATGCCGGGTATCTCGTTCTCGTCGATCTGAACTGAGACGACCTTCGCCTTGGCGTCGCGGACGCTCTTCAACCACATATAGTCACTGATCTTCTTGTCGCCGACGACGGCGATCAGTTCGGGATTGAATGCCCGATCCAGGTTCGCCTTGCGTGCTACATCCATCGAGAGTTCTCCTTAGATATTCCTGTCCCCAGTATTCGTCGGGGCCTAGCTGTCGCTGTCCGCCGTCAGCACGATTCGCGCATCGACGGCAATCGACCCGTCCGCGTAGGCGAGAACGGGGTTGAGATCCATTTCCGCAATGTCCGGCGTCCCACTCACGAACGCGGAGACCGCCTCAATCACGCCCTCAAGCGCGCCCAAATCAACCGCCTGCGTCGCACGGTATCCCGTCAGCAAGGCAAACCCCTTGATCTCGCGGATGATAGCCCCTGCGTCCCTCTTTGTCAGTGGCGCAATCCGGAATGCCACGTCCTGCAACACCTCAACGGCGATTCCGCCCAGGCCAAACATGATGACGGGCCCAAACTGCTGATCTCGCGTCATGCCGACGATAACCTCGACGCCCCCACCCGGCGCCTGCGCCTGCACGCTGACGCCGTCGATGGTCGCATTCGGCTCCGCCGCTTTGGCGCTTGCCATGATCTCGTCAAATGCTGTCCGCGCCGAGTCGGTATCACCGATACCAAGGCGGACGCCGCCAACATCGCTCTTGTGGGTTATTTCCCGAGATGACACCTTCATGACGACGGGAAAGCCAATGCTTTGGGCCGCAGCAGCAGCCTCAGCCGCGCTCGTCGCGAGCGTCGGAATCGTCACACGAACACCCTGCTCTTGGAGGATCGCCTTGGATTCCTCCTCCGTCAGGATGAGCCGTCCCTCAGCTCGCGCGCGGGCCGCCGTCTCATCAAATAAAGCAGACGCTGTCATTGTCACAAAGGCACCCCCGCCAACTACTCCCCGGTTGCGCGACTCAGGCGCAAAACAACACGCGACAATCCACGCCGCGACGCACTTGCTAGTGTATACGAATCGCCAACGAGACGCGCCTGTTTGGGCAGATTTGGCTGTCTACAGGCGCGCCACGCCCACCAATGTCGCGTTGACGATGAAGCGATGAGAAAACGTCGTCGGCCGGTGCGCACGTAGCGAGTGAGGATCACCTACCAACCGTTGGGCTTCGTGATTAGGCCGTTTGCGTCGGAGAGTGGATCCGGGAATTGGCTGGCGCTTAAGGGACCCGATCGTAGCTGCCTATACCAGGATGCCGCTTGGGACAATTCAAAACTCCGCCTACCGCTCGGACCTATGAACCAATCTGTTTTCCAAGTCTGGTTCGCGCCATTGAGATCGGAAACTGCAGGTCGGAGTCATTGGACACTACGACGGCCATCTCATAGTCATCTTCGAAACCATCTACCAACAAGTATGTTGCGAGGTTTACATCCGAGCCTTTCTCCTCTGTGTCGACTATTTCGACAGTGCGCGGCCCGGTGTTTGTTGGTTGGGCTAATGGCCTGCGCTTCTTCTTCTCGATGAAGTGGCCATCGTGTATGGTCAAGGTTCGGGATAGTTGCCAATGCCCGTAAGTACATCTGTTGCCTTTGCGCTTGCGTTGGATCGGATGGCCGATTGGTAACACGGGCATTGAAGTAGCGTATTCGATTTATCTCATGTCTTGGCAACAAAAGCTGCGACAGTTTGCCAAGATCCAACCAACGATACTGCGTGCCTTTGTTGGCCCGGTAGTAGAGATTGAATCCGTCTACATAGACGTTCGTGCACATGGCATGAGGTTCCTCACAAAAAAGCTAAGGCTGCCTTGCGGCAGCCTCGCGCCCTGCCACCGAAGGGACAGGGGGTGTACGGATTCAGACTAATTCGACAACGGGGGCGCGTCAACGTCCCAATGTCGGCACATGAGGCAGATATCGCCGCCTATAAACGCGCCACGCCCACCAATGTCGCGTTGACGATGAAGCGATGAGAGAACGTCGTCGCCGGGGCGCATGTCACCAGTGACAACGTCGGTCCGTCCGATGGGCCGAACACGGCGACGTCCTCCGGCAACATCACCTCAGTGTCGGTAGCTCGATAGAGAAAGACATCCCCGCCGGCCACCACGATGATGTCAACGATCTCCCCACGGCGCAACAGGGGCGCCACCTCATCAAGCCGCGCAAAGATGGAGCCTTCTCCTGCGAACGGTGAACGCACATGACCGGACAACACCGTGTTGCCGATCTCCCCCGGTGTTGCCGATCCGATATGGAAGCCCACGGCATGGTCAGCCGACTGCCACTCGCTCGTTTCCCCGTCCCACACGATGTTGAGATTCACGACCGGGGATTCCAGGTCGATAGCCGGTATGAAGATGTGCGTGGGGCGGGGCTCCCCGCCATACGACTGAAGCAGGTCGCCCACAACTTCGAAGCCATCGTCGATTCCCTCGGATAGCGCCTCTGAGTCCGCCTGGGCAACGTAGTGGCTGTAGTCCCGCAGGATGCCGTATTCGTCATACGGGCTGTCCTCGGCCGACTCCGTGCTCTCTGATGCTCCTTCATCTGCAGGTGTGTCGGTCGTCTCCTGCTGATAAGCCTCCGCCGTCGTGGAGGGCGCAGTGCTTTCTGGCGTGGACGCGAGGGCAACAGCCGCAGGCCCCGTCGTCGCCACAACCGTCGGAATGACGGTAGACGTCGGCATTGGCCTCGTCTCCGGTGTGGCCAGTCCGCGCGTCAGAACCTCCTGCGTCAGGCCTGATTCCTCCTGCGTCACCGTCAGATCATCGAGGCCGGACTCCGAATAAGCGCCAACCGCAAAATAGCCACCGGCGAATAGCATCAGCGCGATGCCAATCGCCGCCACAAGCGCTCCCAAAACAAGCATGGGTCGAACAAAGATAAGAGCCCATATTCCGATGAGGCGATCCATTTTTAACCCTCCACGCCTGTCCCGGTTATCTCCGCAATCCGCTCATCGAGAATCGCGCCGTTCACCACACCCGCCCAACGCGTATGTACCGTGCCGTCCCTATCGATGAAGAACGTCACCGGCAGGCCGCCGACCCCGTAGTCGATAGTCGCCTCTCCATCCGGGTCTGTGACCATCACGTACCCGTCATCAACAGGCACATCGAACTCCTCGATGAACGCCAGCGCATCCTCATTCGTGTCCGAGATTGCCACGCCGATGAACCTGACCCCCTCGTCCTTGTACCGCTCGTGAGCCCCGACGAGATGCGGCATCTCCACACGGCACGGCACGCACCACGATGCCCAGAAATTCACGACGATGGGCGAACCCTCGAAATCGGACAGGCTCACTTCACCCTCGCCGTTCAGCTGCGAAAGCATGAATTCCGGCGCCGCGATGCTCGTGCGAGTCGTTACGTCCATCGGCATAGACTCGCGAGTCACCAAGCTGTAAGCCAACAACCCAACAAACGCCACCATCACCACAACGGCCACGCCCACAACAACAACCCCCGGCCGCCGCTCATCCCGCGCGCCATAGGCTGGCAGGTCGGAAGTGCCGTCAGGAGTTGCCTCGCCGTCAGCATCATCCACCGGCTGACTCGGCATATTGTCGGAGTCTGAATCAGTCATCACTCTTGCTTGAGAGCCAAGCCCCTGCCGCTATCCAACAGACAAGGCCATCGCCCTCCGGATTCCTCTGCGTTCCCCGCACCCATGATTATACCTGCTAGCCGAGCCACCCGTATTCGGACGCACGAAGCCTACGAGAGAGCGCACGCCATACGCTTGTGCGATAGTAAACGCACCATGACTGAGCAGGTTGGGAACATCTAGTGTCTATTCGGTCGTCTGCGCGCTAAGGAATTTATCACCATTGAAGTGAATCAGATGATCCGGGATTTCGGCTACCCAGACATCGGTCTCCCAAGCGATTCGGTCGGCATGTCTCTTGAACTGCCGAAAATCAGGGAAGGCAGTGATGTAAGTCCGGGTTGCAGGACAGTCCTTGAGCGTGACTTCCAACTCCTCCAGTCTCTTTGGACCCACGGGGCCGTGAGAAGTGACAGCTTCAATCAGGAACAACCGGGTTCGCTCTTCATCGTAAAGCACGACGTCCGGCAGTTTGTCGTGCTCGGTAATAGGAATGCCCAACTGCCTCAGTTTTTCCTCCTCCACGTGTAAGAACTTGTTTGCCGCATCCCCGAGGTAGAGCAGCGTTGCTCCCGGCGCGAAACGTGGCGCGAATTCCGTGATGACTTGAGCTTGTAGCCTGTTGTGCTTGCCGGCGGATAAGCGAATCGCGTCTCCTGTCGAAGTGCGGACGGGTATCTCTAACATTCGGCGCCGCTGTGTATATCTCTCTAGTAGAGCTCCGTGTTTGGAGCGAAACGCGCCTAGCTCGGAATCCCACTCTTTGGTGCGGTAGAGACGAATCACCCCTAGCGCATCATCGGTGAGGCCGTAGTGTGTTTTGGGACTGTTGGTGGCCAGGTCTGGAGCATCAGGGTTGCGATCCACCACCCGCGCCTGTTCAAGCTGGTGAATGACTTGACGCC
Source organism: Dehalococcoidia bacterium (assembly GCA_965205915.1). GTDB lineage: Bacteria > Chloroflexota > Dehalococcoidia > UBA6926 > UBA6926 > VXMO01. The sequence continues at coordinate 1,573,519 of OZ242191.1, forward strand.
TGACCGTCTCTCTGGTGTTTTCGGCGTATTCCCTCTGATACGCATCCCTCATGAATCCCAGAATCTGATGGATAGAGACGGATGGCTTGGTAGCCTGATTCCAAGCATCATCCTCAGAGAGGTTACAGAGTGCCAGTAGGGTTAGGCAGGAGATGTCATTCTGCTGGGCAGGCGGGAGCCCCAATTGCCCAAGAATGTCTCGCGCCTCGTCAATCTTGGTCATTTTTCGGAATGTTATGAGCCAACAAGAAGCTCAGAAGGAAGGGTAAGAACCTCAGCAACAAGGATATCCACCGCGTTGAGATCGGGCTCGATGCCCAGTTGCGTCTGCACCCTGGCGCCGATTGAGCGAATGTCTCGTTCGTCGGGAAGCGGCATGGCTCGTAGTTCGGTAGCGCTAACCTGGGTGTTGCCGTTAGACATCCGGAAATAACGATCCAGAAATGTTGAGTTGTAAAGAACAACAAGGCCGTAGGCCAGTTCATCATCCAATTCTCTAGAGACCCCACGAACGTAGTTCAAATGGTTTTCTAATCCCACCATACTGGCGCCCAGAGAGCCTCGAATCAGAGGAGCAGCCACCAGTCGGCGCTCTTCTTCCTTCGCGCTAAATCGCCGGAGGAGAATATAAGTCACATCCGCTACAAGCAGCCGCATGGATGTTGGTGTGGCCCTGATCCACTGTGGTTTATTTGTTGTCGGTGATGGCCAAGCGGTTTGCATAGGGCGCACATGCTGCAACCAGAGCAGTGGAACGACCGAATTGTCAGATGAGGAGCGGGACAGGAATTGCGTAGCCCTAAACGGCACGACTGGCCCCGTGGAAATCTCCAGTCCGAGTGAGTGAAGAGTGTTAGGCCACTCGCGCATGGCTTGAGCGAGCATCAGATCCTCTTTGCAGTTGGGGATAAGAAGCTCATTGTTCCGACTAGCGGGATCAAGCACTTGTCCAGCATTTACAGTTAGGCTTCTGCGGGTAGCGATGTCGTGATCCGCTTTACTGTGCGAGACTATTACCTGACCGTCATCAAGTGGCGTCCCAATCGGTCGCCTGCGGCTTGTCAGCACGAGGCTCTCTTGCAGCACGGCTTGGTTCTTGAAGACATCCTTTCTTGACTCAAATAGGTGGATAGCTGTCGGGGTCGTGCGACTAAAGAACTGCTCCCGGAACTTTCTAAAGTAAGTGCCTGCGGCAAAACTCCTTGGGACGATAAACGAAAGTTCGCCGGACGGCGACAGTAGCTCGGCCGAAATCGCCATAAAGAGCGTGTAGATATTGGGTTGTCCTTGCACCACAGCCGCACTGGCCACAGCTCTGGGATCGTGCTTCCCTATCTTGAAATAGGGGGGATTGGATATCACTACGTCGTATTTTGGACTCTGATTGTCCGTACTCTGGCTATGCTCCCTGGTCTGGGACATTCCGTTGAGCGCTGCGGCCTGATCCAGAACAAAGTCCTTCAGCCGAACGTCATAAGTTAGTTCGATTCCCTGTTGTCCGATCCAATCCTTAGCAAATTCGAGCACACGGTTCGTAAGACCTGCCAGGGAGGGTTCGATCTCATAGGCGTCGACATGCATCCTTTTGACGATTCCATGAAGTGAGGCTGCTTCACACACCGCAGCGGACAGGATTCCGCTCCCGCTCCCGGGGTCGAGAACCCGCAGTTCTTCCTGCGCGTAAGAGAACGACTCCGCCATGAACCGTGCAATTGTCGCGGGCGTAAGGTAGTGCCCTACGCCTTTCTCGTTCTGACCGATTGAGCGTGACAAGTAGGCTTGCCCGAGGGACTGGGCAAGGTCCACCGGTGTGGCGTCTTGCACGGGCATAGGAAAATTGAGCCCATGTAAGGGCGCAACGTTCTGCATCGTCGCGCTTGTGTCGAAAGTGCCGACTCTGCTATTCGCTGCGCTCACCGACGTCCCTTTGAATGGGTCTAGTCATCATTCCCCAAAGATTAGAACAATAGTTATACAATGTCCACTATCGAGACGGCCTGTGGGCCGAATGGGCAGCATCCACCCCCACCCTTTACCCCGCCCCCGTGCAGTGCCACAATATGGCATCTATCGGGACGATGGGCAGAAACACGACCCGCGCCCGAGAACGAACGACGGTGAGGTCTAGCTTCTGCTCCCACAGTGAATTGATTCGCGAAAAGCGATCGCGATTGAGAGCACTATGGTGGAGCCATTCGATAGGTCGATGTTCAAAAGCTGCCCAACGTTCAAGTGCCTCAGGTGCGCGGTTTACGTCCTGAAAAAGTGCAGTCGGCGGATATGCTATGTCGCTCAGCCTGTGCAGTTCTCCGCTCTGGGCAGGGATAACTTCACGAGTCGCCAGAGCGCTGAGAAGCGCTCTGCGTAATTGATCGGCGTGCGGATTGTCACCGGCCTCTTGGCGTCGTGGCAGCGCGACAAGATGGCGCGCTGGGTCATCCGGTGTAGAAAGGCGGGGCAAAGCATCTGCCACCATCTGCGCAGCCGCATTGAGTATCTCGTCGTTGAATGGCCCGCCAAGAAGGTTCTGCCGATCCTCATTCGTTTTCCACGGAGCGTTGAGAATCCCGGACAGAAGGCTCTGCGTGAGCGTCGGAAAATATGCCCAGAACGTGCCTGGCTCATTCAGGCGGTCAACTGGGGCGGCCCACGTGATCCTAACTTCATTCGCTTCCTCGTCTTCACCATCAAGGGTTCTCTTGTCGGCAATGGCGTCCGACGAAAGCTGATGAACCGTACTGGCCAAGAGCCAGCGAGTGGTCGTGTCCCCTTCGGTGAGTTCAGCCGTGTCGTCAGGGATTTTACACGTTATTCGGCGAGAGTCCTCACCAACATTGTCGATAATCTCGAGGAGGCTAACGTGCGGAACAAACAGCAGAAACCCTGCCGGGAATTCAGCCAGCTGATTCTGCATTCTTCCACGGGCATTGGGCAGCAGCGGTATTCTGACGACGTTTGTGGCCCACGACATCAGATCTCTGAGCACTGGATCAGAACTCGCGAGAGAGTGAGGATTGATCGCCTCCGCTATCCGCAGTGTGGGGTAGCTCTGCAAGTCTGGGGCAATGTCCCGCAATTGTCGTTCGGCTTGTTCCCGGTTCCATCGGAAAGAGCCGGAACGGCTAAGGAACTCGGGCGCATCGGTGACCCCAAGAACAGACTTGAAACCCAGACCGAAGCGCCCGATGCGAGCTGTGCCCCTCTTGGGTGACAAGTGAGAGAACAGCAGCGCGCGGGCACCCTCTTCATCGATCTGTTCGCCATCATCCGCGCAATAAAAATGATCCTGCGTTAGATGAAGCTGGATAGTTCCGTCTTTAGTGCTGGATATCTGGTCGGCAGCGTTCTGCGTGAGTTCCAGAATCTGCCGGTTCGCATATCCGCCTCGCGCAAGGTCATGCTCCTGATTCGCGTGTTCTGCAACTAGGGCAGGCTGTGCCCTGTAAGATTCCAGCGTTTTGGCGTTTTCGTTATAGATATAGCTTCCAATAGCTCCATTCTCATCCGCCCACTCAACGGGCGAGTAAGTTGCGCTGGCCCGAACGGCCACGGCCCGTTGTCGGGCATCGGCGGCCTCCTGTTCCCGGCGCCTTCTTCGGCCTTTACTTTCGCGTCGTCCAGTTCGTGCCATAGTAAGCACGACTTTACCCCGCCCCCGCGCAGTGCCACAATATGGCATCTATCGGGACGATGGGCATAAACTCGCCTCACGCCCGAGAACGAACGACGGAGGGGGGCCGTAACACAATGTTCATGCCGCTTGAAGGTGTCCGCGTCATTGATTTGACGCACTACGCCGCGGGGCCATACGCCACGCGAATCCTGAGTGATTACGGCGCAGATGTCATCAAGATCGAGAGGCCGGGCGGGGGAGACCCCGCGCGCCGCATCGGCCCCTTCTACCACGATGAGCCTGGCCTTGAGAAGAGCGGCCTCTTCCTCTTCCTCAACACCAACAAGCGCTCCATAACGCTCGACTTCAAGACTGAAAAGGGCAAGCAGATAATCAAGGAGCTCGTCAAGGGCGCCGATATCCTCATCGAGAACTTCCCCCCGGACGTGCTGCCCGCCGCCGGCCTCGGCTATGAAGACCTCAGCCAAATCAACCCGAATCTCGTCATGACCTCCATCAGCAACTTTGGCAAAACCGGCCCCTACAAAGACTGGATCGGCATCGACCTCACCCTCTTCGCGATGGGCGGCAACATGTGGGGCTCCGGCGATCCTGAGCTTGATCCGCTCAAGACCGCCGGCCGCATGGCCAGCTTCCACGTCGGTTATGCCGCCGCCCTCGCCACCGCGCTCGGCCTCACCAACGCCGAACTGCGAGGGCAGGGCGAGAACATCGACGTCAGCTATTTCGAAGTCGCCCTCCAGTCCATCGATGGCCGAATGCAGCGACTTCTGGGCTACCAATACAACAACAATGTCGCCATGCGCGTCTCCCCGGGCGCGAGTCTCGGCCTCGGCAGTGGCATGTACCCCTGCCTCGATGGCATGTTCATGACCACCGCCGGCGCGGCACAGTTCCCCAACATGGCGCGCATGGTTGGCGCGGAGGAGATCCTGACGCAACCCGGATGGGACACCGTCGCCGCCCGCTCCAGACCGGAAGCCGCTGAAGAGTGGGAAGTCACCCTGATTCCCTGGATGCTGGAGCGCACCACCAAGGAAGTGCAACTGGCTTGCATGGAACACGGCGTGCTCGGCGCGCCCGTCAACACCATCGAAGACCTTATGAACGACGAGGATTTTAATGCCCGCGACTTCTGGCAGACCATCGATCACCCCGCCACCGGCCCGCTCACCTACCCGGGCTTCAACTCACGACTTCACTTCGACGATGGTGAGCGACCCGCCCGCCGTCACGCCCCCCTACTCGGCGAGCACACCGTCGAGGTTCTCAAGGAAATCGGCATCGAGGGCGAGGAGGTCTCACTCCTCCGATCTGAGGGCGTTATCTAAACTCCCCTCATTCCGGCGAAAGCCGGAATCCATCGGGCCATTGTGAGGGTTGAACACAAAGGAGCAAAGCAATGACGACGACAGACCGCCGCGACATGAACGGCTCTCCCGTCCCCGGCACGGGCAAACTCCCCCTTGAGGGCCTGCGTATCCTTGACATCACCGTCGTGTGGGCGGGTCCCTACGGCACGATGCACCTCGCCGATTGGGGCGCGGAAGTCATCCGTATCGAATCCATCAAACACTTCGCCACCAGCACCCGAGGCCAGATGGCCCGTCCGCCCATTGAGATGGTGCGACTCCGCAACACCGGCATGGGCTACGTCGATGACGACCCCGGCGATCGCCCCTGGAACCGCAACGCCATCTTCAACACACACGCCCGCAACAAGCTCTCCGTCACCATGGATCTGAACACCCCGGAAGGACAGGAAGCTCTTGAGCGGCTCGTCGCCAGCGCGGACGGTTTCATGGAGAACAACGTCTCCGTCTCCATGGAGCGGCTCGGCATCACGTGGGAGCGCCTATCCGCCATCAACCCGCGCCTCATCATGGTGCGGATGCCCGCATTCGGCATCGAAGGCCCCTACAAGAACTACCGCACGTGGGGCAACCACATGGAAGCCCTCGCCGGCCATCCACTCCTCCGCGCCTATCCTGATGAGGACGCCGCCCGAGGCCCCAGCGGCGTCCCCAGTGATGCCGCGGGCGGCGTCGGCGGCGCGCTCGCCTTCGTCATGGGCCTACGACATCGCAACAAGACCGGCAAGGGCATCCTCATCGAGGCCCCGACCGCCGAAAATTTCGTCCCCTTCCTTGGCGATTTCGTCATGGACTACAGCATGAACGGCCGCGTCTACACCCAGCTCGGCAACGGCCACCCCTTCCTCGCCCCGCACAACGTTTATCGATGTGCCGGCGACGAGCGATGGATCACCATCGCCTGCCGCAGCGATGCCGAGTTCCGTACCCTCTGCCAGATCATGGGCGAGCCCGGCCTTGCAGACGATCCTCGTTTCACCGACTCCCTCAGCCGCTATCAAAACCGTCGAGCGGTCGATGAGGCCATCAGCCGCTGGACTGCGGAACAGGACGCCCACGAGACGATGCATCGACTTCAAGCGGTAGGCGTCCCCGCAGGCATGGTCATGGACGAAAGTGATATACACGCTGACCCGCACGTCGCGGAGCGAAACTTCTTCCAGGAGGTCACGCATCCGGAGGCGGGCACCCACAAAAACCCGACGACCGGATACAAGCTGCAAAACACGCCATTCGAGATCCGACGCCACGCCGTCATGCTCGGCCAGGACAACGAATACGTCTACAAACAGGTAATGGGCTACTCAGAAGAGGAATACCAAAACTTCATAGACCTAGGCCACATCGGCACAGACTACGAACCCCACGTGCAGTAGGGGGGAGTCATACGGCCAGTTCGCCACCCATCCACTCAGCTAGCCTACTGAGCCCCTCCAAAGCGTCTCATGAAACGAAGGCAGTAGTCGTTATAGGGTTCTCGCTCAAGGCCCTTGCGGGCAGATTCAAGGGCGGCATTTTCTTCGCCCAAATGGACTTGCAGCCACGCGAGCCTAGACCAGTCGGTTCCATTCATCTCGTTGGTGTGCTCCTGTAATGGGCGAAGGACATCTCGAAGGAGGACTTGCTTTTCGTCCTGCTGAAGATCATAGAACCGCAGCCTATTGTTGATGTCATTTGCGGCTGCGCTCAACATATATAGTTCTGTCCCTGGCTGACGACATACCTGTGAAAGAGCATCCAATTCGGCTCGCCTATCATCCCGCTTTGCTCGGATGTCCGCGATGCGCCGCCAAGCCACTGCCTTGGGTACTTCTGAGTCTCCCATCCCCTGAACATATTGGAGAAGCGACTCTTCTTCTTGTTGCCCGTAGTCACCCCCCAACTCCGAATAGAGTTGCGACAACAAAAGCCATGCGTAAGGATAACGTCGCGCCACATATTCAACGACGGGATGCACCTCGTCAATTTTAAGCGAGTCGCCTGGGTTAAGCGAGTCGCCTGCGACACGGCTCGCAATTGATCCAAAGAACTGTGAGATACGGTGTTTGTGATCGGCGATTGAAGTGAGAGACTGTGCTCCCAACATCTGCAAGAAATCTCTGTCAGCGTAGATCGGGACCCGATGCTCTGACACCTCAAGTTTTTTCTCGCCAAACAGCCGCGCTGCCAGAGGAACGGACAGTTCAGACATGTCCGACTTTTCGTCGTAAAATTCCTCGACGAATGATGAACGTATCGCTTCTCGGATTGCCTCTTGAACGTCAATGCGTTCTTCTGAGGTACGCATGAAGGATGTCATCATGACTGCTTCGACCACTAGGTCAGGGACGCTGGACCTCCAAGAGCACAGGGTGAGGAACACCCGCTGCGCAGCCGGAGACAAGCGGCCGTACGACCGTTCGAATAACGAGGCAAGCGCTTGCTCCTGAGAGGCTATGATGCGATCAGGCTTGCCTCGATTCCCCTTCGCGAGCTCGCCTAACAAGAGTTTTATGATGTAGGGATGCCCGTTTGACTCTTGGATAATCGATTGCGAGTCAATGTTTTGTGCTATACCTAAGGGGCCAGCCGTTTTGACTATAAGTTCTTCTGCCTCATCTTCGGTCATTCCGGGTACCGAGACCCCGTAGTCGCCCGTGAAATGATTTTCGCGTGACGTGATTAAGACCTTGTTGGGTCCTCGAACACGGTCGTCAAGCCATCTAAAGGCTTCCAGTTGCGACGTCATTGTTTCAAAATTGTCAAAGATAAACAGAGTTGCGCCATTCTCGGCCTCCGTCAGCTCCCTCGCAAAATGTTGAGCCCTTTCGCGGGTCTTTGTGTACTTGTTTGCAGGTCCTATCAAATTTGCATATTCAGTAGCAAAATCATCTATTGATACGCCTTTGGGCTGTACTCTCTTTGGGCCTCTCTCGGTGAGGTCGATATCCCGTGCGCTGAACCAGACGACGACATCGTAGGGGCACGACTCAGACTCAAGCAATTGGGAAACTACATGAATAGCTGTAGATGTTTTTCCGATCCCGCCCGGCCCCGTCAGCGTAACAACGAAGTGCCTCTGAGCGTCCGCTAGTTGTTTCCTTAGCTCGGCTTCAATCTCGGGCCGTGAAACGTAAGGCGTAGATAGATTCGGGAGATTTGTAAAGGTCTGGCCTCGTGAGCCAAGCACGCCTAGGCCCTCAGTCTCACTTAGTGGTAGCTGTTCGGGGGCGGTCAGATACTCCGCTGATGGGCGCTTCTGCTTGTCGTTGGTTATGTAACAGAGCATCTCATAGGCGCTTTCACTAAAGCCGCCGTTGGAGATCCAGAGTGCACTGCATTCTGGATTCGAACTGATCAATGGCACTTGCCGAATGCCGCTGAGGCCGCCCAAGGCAACATATACTCCCTCAGTGAATGTCTGATCCGGGCTCCGTCTTAGGGATTCAAGTGTGTCCTCTGGCTCTCCCCAATTGGTGACACGGTATTTGCGGGATAGATTGCGCCTGAGATATGCCCATGGCAACGTGAATATGGGAATGTTGGACAGGATTGTCTCAATGGATCGCCTTAGGTGTGGGCAGGCGTCGCCAAGCGCCGCGACTCTTGGTGCCCCGTGAGCCCGTGTGCCGTTCCTCAATTTTGTAAATGCATCAAACCAATCAGTGGCCTTGGGATTTGTCTTGCGGGGATTCGGCTCAAGACTTAGGGGGGCAAAACAATCGTCTAAGTTGGAGAGTGCCGTTGCTTGCCAGCTGTCGATTCCGCCCCGTCTTATCAATGAGCGTGTAGTTGGCTGCGCGCTATCATGCATGGACTGATTGACGGGCCCCGTCAGAATGTCGTTGAGGGCCTTGGTCCAGTCTCCAATTCCGTTGGCCCGCACCAACGTGTGTTCAATTCGATATCTGTTCCTGTCTCGATCGTCGGTAGTCGCTGCGAGCAAACCTAGTACAGTTAACTTGGTAACCATTTCTCCGAGGTACATTAAGCTGTTGAAATATGCGGCGTCAGACTCCTCCCTCTCGCTTTCCGCAATCTCAATCATCCTCTGAATAGGCTTGAGCACGTGATCAACCCCCTAGAACAAGACTTGGCGGCGCGGATTCTAAAACCGCCGACTAGCACCAGAATAACACACTCGTTCTTAGGTACACCAGCATCTCTCGCCTGTCTGGGTTACGGGACAGTGGAGCCAAATCTGGGCGGAGACCTCAGTGAGTCTAGAAGCCCCTCCAAAACCTACCCCCCGCACCCCTTCACAGACATTCAGGAAAATGGCGCCCCCCCCCTCATCCCGCCAGCCAAACGTGATCATACCGATTCTGCGGGCCGTAGAATGCCAGGTATTGGACAGCCGGCATGAAGCCGCGCACATTGACGTTCGTCACGGGTACAAACACCTCGTGGGCCGTGATGATCTTGGCGACATCAGTTAACGCAATCTCCATCGCCTCCCACGCCAGTTCACGCCGTTCTTCGGGATCGAGAGTAATGCTCATGCGATAAACAAGCTCGTCAAACTCGAAATTGCTGTACCTGTTGTAATTCCTGTCTGAGTCTGTGTAGAACTGCTCATAGAACAGCATGTCCGGATCAAGCCCTGAATTCCAGAATGAATGCACCCCAACATCAAAGTCACCAATCGACCAGTCATTGTAGGCTTGTGCACTTCCCAGGATATTGGCAACAACGTCGACGCCGATGTCTTCGAGGTCTCTGACGAAGGCTTCAGCCTCCTTCTCCAACGGCTGCCAGACTGAGAGTGTCAGGTTAAGTGACCCCGGCCCGTACCCGGCCTGATTCAGGATTTCACGAGCCCGCCGTTTGTCCTCTTCGGCTGTGCTCGTGCCGATAACATCGCCGTATCCGGGGATGGCTGCGCATCGCTCGGCAGGCATCGCCCATGAGGACGCGGGATAGAAGCCGCAACCTGTCGGTAAAACGGACCACCCATGACGTGTCGTATCGACATACCGCTGATTGTCTATAGCCAGGGCGAAGGCTTCATTGACTGCCGGTTCACTCCACGGCGGGCGAGTCCTGTTCAGGAACAAGGCCGGGCTGAAGGCTGACGCAATGACGGGCTCCCAGTGTTGACAGACATTGTCGTCGCACTCCTGGAGAAGAGCGTCGCCGGAACTGCCGTTGAATCCCCACGGTCGCCCAATGTGTAGACGGCCCGTGCGCATCGCCGCCGGAACGAGTGACGAGGCCATGAAATGAGCCTCAATGCCATCGAGGTACGGAAGAGGCTCATCCCAGTACCTGTTATTCCTCTCGAAAATGTAAGGTTGCTCGTCTTCCCCTGCGATGAGCCTGAATGGTCCGCTTGTGATGATGGGTCTCTCATTTCGCAGTGAGGTAAGGCCGGTCCAGGCATCTCTCCCCTCTCCGTAAACGTGTGCGGGCCGGATAATGTTGAATGGCAAAGCAATTGCTTCGGCAAGAGCCGGGACTGGCTGATGCAGACTGAAAACCACGGTCAATGTATCTACGCAGATGATTCCGTCAATTGCGCTGAAGTATTTCGCTCGCGGACTCCTGCGCAGACCCTCGCCCGTTCGAATCGTGTCGAATGACCACTTCACGTCCGCGCACGTCAGCGGCGTTCCATCCGTCCACTCAATACCCTCGCGAATATCGAAAATGTATTGAAGGCCGTCGGCTGAAACCCGCCAGGCCTCTGCGATATCAGGATGCAGCTCAAAGAACGCACCGTCTTCGTAGTCTTCTGTATCGCCCCATGTCCGAGGCTGAATCAACATATTGTGCAGCGGGTGCATCGTCTGAAAAGCGAATGCCAAAGACTCTTCCCACGTGCTATACGTCCTACCATGCGCGGTGTAGGCAACCTGCAATACACCGCCGTACACAGCGTCAAGATCCAGCGGCTTCCCGCTCACGGATGCAGGCTCTGTGCCGTAAATCGGCTCAAGTTCATAATGACTGTTGAACTCCGCCGTTTCGATGCCTCTCTGTGCTGTCAAGGCGGAGATGGCATATCCTCGGCCTTCTGCCGAGCCCCCGTTCGCAGAGCTCTCAATGTCATTGGTGAGAATCCCCGCAATCGTCCCATCCTCGTTCAGCAACAAGCCGCCACTAAGCCCGGGGTCGACGGCCGCGTCTGTCTCGATAATCTCAAGGTCTGCGTCAGGCTCAAACCGGACATCAACTATCTTGGCCAGCGATGCGAGAAGCTCCTGTTCGTCTGCTGGTACCCCCGTCAAAAAGACCCACGAATCGGGGAAGGCTGCGGCATCGCGATCCAGCGTGAGCGCCTCTAGCGAGGTCGAACAACAGATGTCAATGTACGCAAGATTCCGAGCCTCGTCCTCCTCAATTGCCTTAGCGTCGTATTCGGTTCCGTCGTTCGTGATAACCGAGATCGCCTCCGCGCCGTCCACGATGAGCCGGTTGGTCATGATGGTGGCGTGTCCGATGAACGGAGACCTCACAATCACGCCGGTGCCGCTACCATGTTCCGTCGTCACCTTGACGATACTTGGCCGTAATTCCTCAATAGCCTCCCACGGCGGTTCAGGTGTCGGAAGAGGCATCAGAGTCGGCGTGGGAGTTGGTATGCCAGGTGTCGGCGTGGCTGTGGGAGGTACAGGGCTGGGCGAAGGTGTTGGCGTGGCCGTCGCAGTCGGCTCTTCAGGAACCGGAGTCGGTGTTTGCGTATCAACCCTCGTGCATGCAAGCAGCAGAACGGACAACGTCAGAAGCGCAGCGACCGCTGCGCGGTAGAATCGCTGACCTTTTATGCGACCGCACCCCTGTATAGGCATGACGCGATTCTAGCAGGATAGATTTTCTTCCGTACGAACAGACGTTGCCTACTTCAATCGGCAAAGTGAATCGTTACTGGAGTGCCGCCCGCCCCCCCAACCTACCCAACAGGTCCCCCATCACAGCCATCCAGCCAAGCCCCCCCCCCATCACCCCCCCAACCAAACCTGGTCATACCGATTCAAAGGGCCGTACCTTGCCAGGAAGTCCGGGGCGGGCAGGAACCCTCGTACCGCCGCCCCCGTCACGGCCATGTACTGACCGTGCAGTAAGATAATCTTGGCCTGATCATTCAGCGCAATCTCCATCGCGTCCCAACCCAGGTTCTGCCGTTCCCAAAGGTCCCGAGTCATGCTCAGCCGATCAACCAGATCGTCAAATTCCGGGTTGCTGTAGCGGCCATAGTTGCGTGAACCGCCGGTATAGAAGTGCTCGCGCAACAAGATCTCCGGATTAGCGCTGGACATTCCAAATCCATGCAAACCAATATCGTAGTCGCCTTCCGCCCAGACACCGTATGCCACCCCACTATCCAGGATGTTGGCCTCGACAGATATACCGATGGCGCCCAGTTGTAGAGCGAGCGCCGGATAGTCGTTTTCGATGGGCTGCCAGACCGAAAGTTCAAGCGTAAGATCCCCGGGGCCATACCCGGCAGCAGCCATGATTTGCTTCGCCCGTCTCAGGTCGCTTTCAGGGGTACTGGTACGCATAACGTCCCCGTAGCCCGGGATCGCGCCGCAACGATCAATTGGCATTACCCACTGACTTTCCGGATAGAACCCGCAGCCGGTCGGCATTTCCGCCCAATCGTTCCGCGCAAGCAAGTTTAGCTGCCGGTTATCAAGGGCCAGCGCGATTGCCTCTCCGACAGCAGGGTCATTCCATGGCTCACGATCCTTGTTAAGGAACAGGGCCGAACCTAAAGACGAGGAAACGATTGGGGAGTCCCAGAATTGACACGCATCCTCGCCACACTCCTGTGTCAGCTCGTCCGCGTCGCCCCCCGAGAATCCAACTGTGCTGCCGATGTGTAACCGACCTGTCCGAAGGGCTGCCGGGAAAGCGTCTCGATTCATAAGATGCAACTCGATACCGTCCAGGTAGGGCAGTGGCTCGTCCCAGTAATTGTAATTCCGCTCGAATACGTAGCTTTCTCCCGGATGCCATTGGGCAACCCGGAAAGCGCCGCTCGTTACAGTCGGTAGCTCCTCTCGCAGCAAATCAAGGTCCGCCTCTTCATAGATATGCGCCGGCCGGATGATATTCTGCGGAAGCGCAATGAAGTCCAGAATCGCCGGACTTGGGCGATTGAGCACAAACACGACGGTCCGATCATCCGCGCATGTAATCGTCTCTACCCCGTTGAAGTAAATCGCTCTCGGGCTCACCTCCAGCCCCTCGCCCGTCCTGATCGTATCGAACGACCATTTCACATCGCTGCACGTCATCGGCGTCCCATCGGACCATTCATTCCCGTCACGCAGCGTAAACGCGTATTCCAGTCCGTCGGCTGAAACCCGCCAACCCTCCGCAAGATCCGGCCGCAGCTCAAAAAAACCGTACACACCATGGTCCCCCCAGGTTCGCGGCTGTATCAACATGTTGTGGAGTGGATGCATCGTCTGCGCCGCAATATCCGAGTCCCCCTCCCATGTGCTGAATGAGCCCTCTCCTGTATACGCCACCTCCAGAACGCCGCCATACACCGCGTCCATATCCAACGGCTTTCCGCTCAAAGAGGACGTCTCACTTTCGGTTGCCCCCTCCGGCTCCTGCTCGCCAAACGCTCCCCAGTCGCTCAGCGACGTGGGAAGCGCCCACCATAGCGCGTCCAGGGCAACAGCAAAATGACTGCCCGCCACCGGCTCGCCACTGACGGAAACAACGTCCGTCAATGTAACCATTCCGGCCACCCTACCCCTCGGCGCAAACAACGGCCCCCCGACGGTCCTCGATTCTATCTGTATGTCCGTCTCAATAATGTCGCGGTCGGAGTTTTGCTCCGTCCAGGAGCCGGTGACGTTTCCACTCCTTACCATTGGTGAGTCGCTCTCGGGTGCGAAAGCAACCGACATTGCAAACGAACCGACAGGCAGGTCGTCTTGCCTGCCAATCTCAACCTGGCTCAATCCCAGGGTGCAACAGAACCTCACGACTGCCAGGTCCAGTCCCTCTTCTGCGCCAAGAAGTTCCGCGTCGTACTCTTGATCGTCTGCAACGACGACGATATTCTCGCCGCCCACAAGGCTCGCGCTCGTTATGACCGTGGCACGACCACCAAGGGTCAGGTTCACGATGAAACCTGTTCCCTCCATTGACCCGGAAGTAACGCCGACAATAGCCGGGCGCAGTTCCTCAAATATCTCCAGGAATTCCCCAGTCGCCAGCTGTAAGGGAGTGGGCGTTGAGGTTGGCGTCGGTGTGGGGGAGGGTGTCGGCGTCGGGGTAGGCGTTGGTGGCTCCGGCGTAGCAGTTACAGTGGGCGACCCTGTGGGATCGGCCGGGACTGGCGTGGCAGTATTTTCCGTAACCCGATTGCAACCGATCACCAGTAAAGCCGCCGCAACAACCCCAATGGCAACCAGCCGACCTAAGTGCCGTGGTCCAAAAAAACGATACCTTTGTACTGCCATGGGCTGAGTCTAGCGACGTGCGCAGCAAATAGCGAACCACCGCCAACGGCCCATCCCGCCCCAACCCCCGCCGATGAGGCCCCCCCCTACAACTTGCTAGCCAACTCCTCCATGTGCCCCGTCACCAGGAAGCGTCCCCCGCTACCCCGCCAGCCAAGCATAATCGCGCCGATTCTGCGTGTGAAATCCGCCGCCACGCCGTCCTCCTCGGCCAGGACAACGAATACGTCTACAAAAAGGTAATGGGCTACTCAGACGAGGAATACCAAAAATTCATACAAATGGGCCACGCCGGCACAGACTACGACCCGGGAGTGGCATAACCCGGTCATGACGGTGTCAGTCTAGTGGCTGCATCAACCCGTCCCGATAGACGCGATCAGGGCCTTTGGCAACGGCTGTGAGAATACGCTCCGCAAGCTCGAGTCCCCTTGCCTTGTCGATACTCGCATTGCTTATGTCCCACGATTTGGCTGGCTCGATGCAATTCTGGCAGCCGGAGGCACACTCGCAAGCGCGAGCAATCTCGACACCCTTCGCAAGTGCGACGTTCCAGACACTAAACAGTTTCTTGGCCACACCGATGCCGCCAGCATAATTCTCGTAGCAGTACGCGGTTGAGTCGTTGGCGACAGAAGAATACGTGCTTGTGTCGAAACGGTCGGCTGGAATCACGAACATGGCCCCCACGCGAATCATGTGCTCAACGGCGCCTACTCCGGCGCGAATCTCGTCGCTCTGAGGGAAGTCCATCCAAAATGCCTGCAAGTTATTCATAAAGAGAGCGTCAGTATCGCCACCGGTTGTGACAAGGTCACCGGTTCTTTCGTCAATCAACCTATATCCGGTGAAATTCATAACGACGTTGAGAGAACCAAAGAATACGCTTATGTCGCCGTAACTAAATCCTTGGACGACGTCCGCTTTGGACAGCACCGAAAAGAACCGTGCTTCGGTTCGCAAATACTGTTCCGTATCTGATAGAACGACGGTCTGCTCTTCATGTGATGTGACGCGGTAGCGTTGCCCAAAGAAGGGAAAGACTGCCCCGATGTAGGCTTCCCGGAAGCGGCGCATACCTGAAATCTGCCCCAAGTCCTCCGCATTTCTCCTGAGCGCAAAAGACCGCCCAATTCCGCCTCGAAGATCTAGCCGCTGCTGAGGGCTGATGCCACGGGGTGGGGTGCCGCTTACCTCTTTTGCTGCTTCGTAAAATGATGTGCCGAGAATGTCCTCGTCTGCTGGCATCAGCGGGTCAGCTGTTTCCTCCAGCAAAGATGGTAAATGCTTGGTGATGAGTTCCTCGTTGGAGGGATCTACGACGAGTTCATCGAAAGGCTTATCCAAGAATGCGTTCAGATTCCCCACAAAGAAACGATCGATTGGGTCATTCATGGCATAGAAAAGCACGAAGGCATCCTTGTCCCAGCCCCGACCAGCGCGTCCAATCTGCTGCCAAGCCGACATGATACTCGGCGGGAATCCGGCGAGTATCACACCATCTAACCCCCCGACGTCTAGTCCGATCTCTAGAGCATTTGTGGTGAAGACAACCTTTATTTCGCCTGACTTTATGCGCTGCTGTATTCTCTGGCGATCATCTGCCTTTAGATCAGCATGATATGGAGAGAGCTGTTCAGGATCCAGCCCTTCTTCCGCGACCTTGCGTCGGGCACCGCCAAACGCTACTTCTAGGAATCTCTTAGTAGGACAAAAAACCAGAACTTGCAGACCCTCCTGAATGGCCGCAAGAGACGCCTGTTCAACGCGCAACCGAAGAATTTCGCGGTACTGAAAATCAGGGATGTCTGGCTGAACAAAGACAAAACTTCGCTTCGGCCTCAGCACTTCTCGTGCTGACATAACCTCCACATCACGCCCCGTGAGGTTCTTTGCGTGCTCTTCCGGATTAGCGCACGTCGCAGTGGAAAGAAAAACCTGCGGATTGGCACCAATGCTGTTCAAATACCGGAAAAAGCGCCGCAACAGGAGGGCCATGTTGCTACCGAAGAATCCACGGTATATGTGCATTTCGTCCAGGACGATAAACTTCAATCGCCGCAAGTACTCCTTACCGAGCGGATGTTTATCCCACGAGGCCCTGTTGCCGAGGAAAGATGTGTTGAGATATTCGGGATTCGTAATGAGTATGTGTGGCGGACTTTGTCTAATCTGCTCCTTGTGTTCGTTATCGGTATCACCATCGTAGGTCCATGATTCTATGCCCAAAGGCTCGCATATCCGTCTAATCTGGTCGCGCTGGTCAAATGCCAGCGCCTTCATCGGATAAATCATCATGGAATGGGAACCTGGGTGCTCCTTGAGCGTGTGGAGCATGGGAGCTACAAAAGACAGAGTCTTTCCGCTTGCGGTCGGCGATTCCATGACTATGTCCGAACCAGACAAGGATTTTGTAATGGCGTCTAATTGGTGCTGGTAGGGGCGAGGGATGCCTGCACTAATGAGAGCATCACGCACTTGGGCATTCAGTTGTGCAGGCCAGATGTCTGCAAATTCAGGCTCGATGCGGCCGATGCTTTCAATGCGAACTGTATCGCTATCCCGAAGGGCATCTAACTCCCTCAGCCTGTCGATGAATCGGTCAAAATCGGAACTGTCCACCAACACCTACCTTTCTGGTGTCCATCCTGCCCCGTCAAGGAGACCATCTTACTACGACCGGCGTCTGTCCCATTTAGTGTCATTGAGGAGGGGGCACAAGACGAGCGGGTGCCCTCTCACCCCAAGTACGCCAACTTCCTAGCAAGAATGGCGTAAACCGAGGCTAGGTTTGCCCCCAAGCGATCCCGGTACTCGTCCAGGTCAAAGAACAGTTCAACAATTGACACCTGAAGGTCTTGGATTGCCTCGTCAGGTGTGTCACCTTCGCCGTATTCTTCGAGGTCCGGCGCTTCTGCGATGTACGTGCCGTCCACGATTTCCCATGTGACTTTGATGCGCTTAACTACCCGGAACCGGGCATCACTCAGGTCGCGGAGTTCGAAGGGTGGGGGAACCGTGGGCGCTGGTGTACTGGATCGCTGAGTACTCATAACCGTGCCAGTATAGCCGACGATGGCTAACTGTGGCAGGGACTAACCACAATAGACGAGCCCCCCCTACAACTTGCTAGCCAGCTCCTCCATGTGCCCCGTCACCAGGAACACCACCCGCTCCGCAATGTTCGTCGTGCGATCCGCGATCCGCTCAAAGTTATGCGTCGCCCAGACCAGGTATGTCGCCTCCTGCACCAGTGACGGATTCTCAATCATGGTCTGAATCAGGGCGTGGTAAGACGAGTCCTGCATCTCATCGACTTCATCATCCTCTACGCATATCTGGCGGGCGGCCTCCGCGTCCCTCTCAACCAGCGCAGTCAACGACCGCCGGAGCATGTCCCGGCACTTATCCGCCATCTGCGGCAGCGTGTCCAGGGGACGAACTGTGCTGTCCGCGCCGATCATCGCTGCGATGCGCGCGTTGCCCTCTGCGTGGTCGGCCATGCGCTCCAGGTCCACGATGATGTTGAGCACCGCCACCACGACGCGCAGATCGCCGGCCATGGGCTGCTGCGTGGCAATGACCCGAATGGCCTTCTCCTCGATGTCGAATCGTGTCTTGTCGATACGTTCGTCTTCGGCGATCACCTGCTGTGCAAGGTTGGCGTCACGGTTTCGGAGGGCTTCCAGGGATCGCTCGATGGACTTATCAACCATGGAGCCCATCTCCAGAACATCATCCTGGAGTTCCCGCAGCAGCCGATCAAAGTCGGTGCGTGTCGCGTGTGGTTCCATCGCCATCTCGGTCACCTCTCCCCGTTACGGGTTCTTTGCCCCTGCCGGCCGTTCTCGCTAACTGAAACGGCCCGTGATATAGTCCTCCGTCGTCTTCTCTGTAGGGTTCGTGAATATCTCTGATGTAGGCCCGTATTCTACAAGCATCCCGGCCCGATCCTCCCCCATGTGCATGAACGCGGTCATCTCAGATACACGCGCCGCCTGCTGCATGTTGTGCGTGACGACGAGGATCGTATACTCGTGCCCCAATTCCTGCATCAACTCCTCGATGCGGAGAGTGGATGCGGGATCAAGCGCGGAGCATGGCTCATCCATCAGGATCACGTCAGGCTCCACCGCCAGCGTACGCGCGATGCACAACCGCTGCTGCTGCCCGCCGGAGAGCTCATGCCCTTGCTGCTTCAGCTTGTCCTTCACCTCGTCCCACAGCGCCGCCCGCGTCAGGCACCGCTCGACAATCTCATCGAGTGCTGCGCGCTTCCTGATACCGCGTCGCCGCGGGCCGTACGTGATGTTCTCATATATCGACATCGGAAGCGGGTTGGGACGCTGGAAGACCATCCCGACGGCGCGCCGCAGTTCCGTCACGTCAAGACGACGGTCATATATTGGCACACCGCTCATTTCAACGTTGCCTTCAACCCGCGCGCCCGGGATCAGATCGTTCATCCGATTGAAGCTGCGCAGGAAAGAACTCTTGCCGCAACCGGACGCGCCGATAATGGCCGTCACCGTTCGCTCCGGAATCTCCACGGAGACATCACGCAGCGCGCGAAACTCACCGTAGTACAACGACATATTCTCCGTGCGCAACGAAATAGGCCGCTCTGTTGCGGCTATCCTGTCCGTCGCCTGTTCCACCCTCATCGCATTGTCCGGTCTGCTCGCGCCGTTCCGGTCTCTCCTTGCGTCCGCTACGGTAGTCATGATTGTAGCCTGACTCGGCTGATTTGCACCGACGCCGGTCCGTTCCTTTTCAACCATCACCTAATCCTCTTCCGCCTAACCGAACCGTCCGGTGATATAGTCCTCCGTCGCCCGTTCCCTGGGCGTTGAAAAAACCTCACCCGTCTCGCCGAACTCCACCACATACCCCGAGCGTTCATCGTCGACCGTCAGGAACGCCGTGTAATCAGACACGCGGGCCGCCTGTTGCATGTTATGTGTGACCAGCACGATGGTGTAATTCGGCGCAAGCTCCCGCATCAGATCCTCGATGGCGAGCGTTGCGATGGGATCAAGCGCCGAGCACGGCTCATCCATCAGGATAACCTCCGGGTCCAGCGCCAGCGCCCGCGCGATGCAAAGCCGCTGCTGCTGTCCGCCGGAGAGCTTGTATGCCGACTCCTTGAGACGGCCCTTCACCTCATCCCACAGCGACGCCTGCCGCAAGCTACGTTCGACAAGAGCGTCCATATCCCCCTTGAACCCGGCGATCTTCGGCCCAAACGCGACGTTGTCATAGATCGACTTTGGGAACGGATTGGGCTTCTGAAAGACCATCCCGATTCGGAAGCGAATCTCCGTGGGGTCCGCCTCCGGCGCGTAAATATTGTCCCCATGGAACAGCACCTCGCCATCGACACGTGCCGACCGGATCAGGTCGTTCATCCTGTTGAGGCACCGCAGCAAAGTGCTCTTGCCGCAGCCGGAGGGCCCAATGAACGCCGTGATCTTGCGCGGCGGAATATCCAGGTTCACATCCTTGAGCGCCTGAAAGTTCCCGTAGTAGAGATTCAGCCCGCGAACGGACAGGACAGCGCGCGCGGATACAGCTGTTGAAGTTGTCATTAACTCGCTCTCTCCGTTATTCCTCTGACCGCCGCTGGAACCGGTCCCGCAGCAGGATTGCCACCGAGTTCATGCTCAGCAACACAAGCAGCAGGATGATGATCGCCGCCGCCGTCACATGCTGCCAATCCGCCTGCGGGCGTGACACCCAGTTGAAAATCTGAATAGGCAACACGGTGAATCGCTCGAACGGGTGCCCTGGCGTAAACGTCACAAAGACGAGGCCGGAGATGGCAAGGAGCGGCGCAGCCTCCCCAATCGCGCGCGACATCGCAAGAATCGTCCCCGTCAAAATCCCTGGCAACGCCGAGGGCAGGATGACGTGCCTCACCGTCTGCCAACGCGTCGCCCCCAGTGCCAGCGAACCCTGCCGATAGCTGTCCGGCACGGCCCGTATCGCTTCCCGTCCCGCCACGATCAGCAGCGGCAGCACCAGCAGCGTCACCGTCAAAGCGCCGGCGATGATGACACGACCCATGCCCAGCAAGAACACAAAGACTGCCAGGCCGAGCAGACCATAGACGATGGACGGCACGCCCGCCTGGTTGGAGATATTCACCTCGATCAGCTGTGTGAGCCGGTTGCGTGGCGCGTATTCCTCCAGATAGATCGCCGTCGCCGTTCCGATGGGGAACGTGAACAGTGCTGTCAGGCCCCCAATCCACAGCGTGCCAAAGAGCGCGGAGCGTATCCCCGCGTCCTCCGGCCGCCGAGACGGATAGGTCGACAAAAAGTCCCAATCCAGCCACGGCAGCCCGTCGATCAGAACGTCGATAATCAGCGTCGCCAGCGTCGCGAGCCCGATAAACGTCGATCCAAGGAACACCACGACCGCTACATTCCCAAGCAGCCTCCGCCCGCGCAGGCTTCTGTGGAACTGCTCCGCGCTAACACTGCGGACCTCGTTTGTACGGGTGGTATTCATGTGCCGTCGCCCCTAGTACGCCTGCCGCCAGCGCCGGACCACCCACTGCCCAAGGATGTTCATCACCAACGTCATCACAAAGAGCAGCAAGCCAACTGCGAAGATCGTGTAGTAAATAGTTGTCCCCTGCGGCGTCTCCCCAAAGCCCACCTGTACGATGTACGACGTCATCGTTTGGATGCTCTCGCGTGGGTCGATCGTCAGGCGTGGTGTCGCGCCCGCCGCAATCGTCACCAGCATCGTCTCCCCGATCGCCCGCGACAGTCCGAGTATCAGCGCCGCCACGATGCCGGAGAGCGCCGCCGGAGTCACCACACGCGTCGCAACCTCAAACTTCGTCGCCCCCAGTGCATACGCCGCCTCACGCAGTGAGCGAGGCACCGCCAGCATCGCGTCCTCCGTTAGCGAGGACACAATCGGAATGATCATCACGCCCATCACAAGGCCCGCGCTCAACGCGTTGAAGATGATCATGTCCGGGAACAAATACTCCTGGAGTAGAGGCGTGACGAACGTCAACGCGAAATAGCCGTACACGACCGTCGGGATACCGGCGAGGATTTCCAGCATCGGCTTGATGATTCGGCGGACCCGATCCGGCGCGTATTCGCTCAAAAAGATAGCGGTGAAGATTCCTACGGGCCCTGCAACCAGGATGGCGATAGCGGCAACCAGCACCGTGCCGGCCACCAGCGGCAGTACACCAAAGAACGCTGGCACAAACCGGGGAGTCCATTTCGTTCCCGTTAAGAACTCCCATGGAGAGACTTCCGTAAAGAACCGGAAGCTCTCCGTGAGAAGGATGAAGATAATTGCTAGCGTCGTCGCGACGGAGATGACCGTCGCTCCGAGTAGAAGGGCGTGGATTGCCGTTTCGGTGCCGCGCTCTGCGCGTGACCCGGATAGCAGCCGCTTCTCCAGATCCTCCTTCGAGACGCGAGGCGCGCCAAATGAAGCTTCAGCCAAAGATCCGTCCCTTCCCCAAGGCCCCCAATAGGCCCCTAAGAAGTAGAATGCCCCACGCACATTAAGCGGAAGTTAACAACCCCCCCCCAACCCGTCATTCCGGTGAAGGCCGGAGGCCGGAATCCACCCCGCGTTTCCCAGCCAAACCCAGTACCGCCAACCATCCCTATTTGCCTGTCATTCCGAGCGCAGCGAGGAATCAAAAGCCTCAATTGCGCCATCCCACCTCCAAACGCCAACCTACAGAAATCCCCTCCCTCCCCTGAAGGAGAAGGGGGCAGGGGGGGGGCTGCGCTACTCCCCCGCGTATGCCTCAGCGACCTTACCCATCTCCTCGCTGTAGTTCAGAAGTGGCGTGTACCCAACCTCCGCCGCCAGCTCCGGCGCCTTGTCCAGGTAGAAGTCCACGAATGCCTTCAACTCCGGCTGCGCCCGCAGCTTGTTGGCGTCCACGTAGATGAAGATCGGGCGAGTAAGCGGCGCGTACGTGCCGTTCGCCACGGTCTCATCGCTCGGAGCGACGCAGCCATTGCCGCCGTCAACCGCAACAAGCTTCAGCGCTTCGCTGTTCTCCGTGTAGTAGGCGAATCCAAAGTAGCCCAGAGAGTTTCTGTCGCCGCCGATCCCGCGTACCAGCACGTTGTCATCCGATGCTGCCACGTAGTTGGAGCGCGACACGCCCTCGTCGCCGTTCACTATGTCCGTGAAGTAGTCGAACGTGCCGGACTCCGTATCCGGGCCGTACAGATTTATCTCATCATTCGGGAATCCGGCGCGCACATCGTCCCACGAATCCACCGTGCTATCCGGCTTCCAGATATCGTTCAACTCAGCCACAGTCAGGCAATCGACGAAGCTGTTACTCGGATGCGCCATGATCGCCAGCCCGTCGAGCGCAACCGTCAGTTCGATGTACTCGATCCCGTTCTCCGCCGCAACCTCAGCCTCAGAGTCCTTTATTGGCCGCGATGCATCCGAAATCTCGGTCTCGCCAGCCGTAAAGCGCTTGAACCCGCCGCCCGTCCCTGAGATCCCCACATTGACGCGGACATCGGAGTATTCCAGGCCGAAGTCCTCAGCCACTGCCTCTGAAATCGGCGCAACCGTGCTCGAACCGTCAATCTCGATGGTGCCCGAAAGGTCCATCATGTCGCCGGAATTGGTCGGATCATCCCCTCCACATGCCGCCCCCCCAAGCGCGACCATCAATCCAAGCATGCCGACAAACACCAGCCGACGCCACGTCTTACCTAACTGCATCGTTCCTCCTCTTATCTCTGCAATGTGATGCGCCCAGCCCTCAAAACCGAGCGTAGGCAAGCGAGGTTAAAGACGAAACAACAGCCCGTTAACACCCCGTTAAGGCATCCCCGCGAACCGGGAAAACTAACCCATCGCCCCCCAGGACGGCCCGGACTTTACATCGACAACCAGCGGAACATCCAACGTGGGCATCACCGACGGCATCACCTCATCAACGATGGCCGTCAAAGCGTCGCGTTCCTCTTCCGGCGCCTCGAACAACAACTCGTCGTGAATCTGCAACAGCATCAGCGTCCGCATCCCCGACTCATCAAGTCGTTCCTGCATCCGCAGCATCGCCAGCTTAATGATCTCAGCCGCAGTCCCCTGCACGGGCATATTGATCGCCATCCGCTCCGCCTCTGCGCGCACGTTGTGATCGGACGCGGTGATTTCGGGCATGTAGCGGCGGCGGCCAAGCAGCGTCTGAACGTAACCGTTCTCCCGTGCCCCCTCAATAGTCTTATCCATATAGTCCCGCACCATCGGGAACCGTTCAAAATACGCCGTGATGAACGCGTCCGCCTCCTTGCGCTCAATCTCCAGCCGCGTAGAGAGACCAAACGCGCCCATCCCGTACACAATCCCGAAGTTCACGGCCTTGGCGACCCGCCGATGCTCGGATGTAACATCGTCCGGCGCAATCCCCAGCACCTGTGATGCCGTCGATGAGTGAATATCCTCCCCCGCGTTGAATGCGCTCTTGAGCCCCGCATCGTCAGATAGGTGTGCAAGCACCCGCAGTTCCACCTGCGAATAGTCCGCCGACACCAGCGTCGCCCCGTCGCCTGCGATGAACGCCTCTCGGATCCGCCGCCCGGACTCCGTCCTTACCGGGATGTTCTGCAGATTCGGGTCCTGCGACGCAATGCGCCCGGTCACGGACCCCGTTTGATTGAAACTCGTGTGGATACGGCCGGTGCCCGTATAGACCTCCTTGGGCAGCGAGTCGACATACGTGGAAACGAGCTTGGAAAGTTCACGGTATTCGAGGATTCGCTCGACGATGTGCCCGTGCTGCTCCGCGTTCTTGACCAGCCACTCAAGAACGGAGGCGTCAGTCGAATAGCCCGTCTGTGTTCGCCGCCGTGTGGGCAGTCCCAGCCGCTCAAACAAGACCTCTCCTAGTTGCTTGGGTGAATTAAGGTTAAAGACGAGCGGCTCATCCATGCCGGCCCCAGCTCCCGCCTCGTCGTAGATCTCCTGCGTCATCTGATCGAGATTCTTGTGCATCTCCACCGACATCCGCGCCAACAAGTCCTTATCGAGTTGAACACCGTTCCGCTCCATCCGCGAAAGAACCGGCGCAAGGGTCATCTCAACACCCTCAAAAAGCCCCTCAGTTCCCTGTTCTTTGAGGATTGGCGCCCATGACTCCTTCATACGCAGAACGTAGTCCGCCGCCGAGCACGCGTACCGCATTGCCGTTTCGCCGCCCAGCGCATGGAACGGAATAGCCTTAGCCCCCGTCCCCAGCAGTTCGCCCAGCGTCGGCAACTCCTGCCCGAACTCTGACAGCGCCAGCTGAGACAGCACGGTCGAGGGCTTTCCAAGCATATGAGCCGCAACGGACGTGTCCCAGATTGGATTGCTTACGTCGATTCCCCCGTTTGCAAGCGGCGGCAACACTTCTCTCGCCACATGCGCCACGAGTACTCTCGGCGCTCCCTCCGGCCCATCTTCTGCCAGGAATCGCCCCAACAGCCCCAGCATCTCGCCGCCCGTTGCCAGGGGCATTCCAAGCCCCTCCTCCATCAGCGGAATATATGCTGCCTGCCCGGATGCCCACGACAGCGCGATTCCGGCAGCAACGCCTTCCATAATGCCTGGCGCCGTCCTCGGCGCAACGATGGCCACATGCGGCGCTTGCGTGATCTCGGCCAACAACGCATCCAACTCCTGCGGCGTCGCGACAGTCCGATATGACGTATCGACATCCACGGGCGCAGTCAGAGGCGCAGCCGACTCCTCCCCCGCGTCCCCAATATCCGGAATCCGATTGATAAGCGACGTAAACTCCATCTCCCGGAAGAACTCAACCAGCCGCCCACGATCAAGTCTCTCCGTCCACTGAAATTCATCAAGAGTGAAAGGGATATCCAGGTCAGTCACGATCCGCGTCAACTCCAGCCCCTGCGTCGCCGCATCACGCCCGTCGATTAGCCGCTGCCGCACCCGTACCGGCGTCACGTCCTCGATGTGTTCATATAGGTCGCCGACCGTCCCGTACTCCTGCAACAGCGTCGTCGCCGTCTTTGCCCCAACTCCGGCCACACCCGGGATGTTGTCAGACGGATCGCCCTGCAACGCCTTCAGATCGGGAATCTGCTCCGGCGTGAGGCCGTACTTCTCCTTAACGGCGTCAGGGTCAAACAGCGACTCATTACGCGCCCCACGTTGATAAAGGACGCTGACCGTCGGCGAAACGAGCTGCATCGTGTCCTGATCCCCGGTGACGATGATTGTCCGCAGCCCGCGCTCCGTCGCCCTCTTGGAAAAGTGGCCCAGAACGTCATCCGCCTCGAAGCCCTGCAACTCGACGATCGGCAGCCCGATCGTCTCCACGGCCTCCCTTATGCGCCCAAACTGCGAGCGCATCTCATCCGGCATGTGTGGCCGCTGAGCCTTGTACTCCACATACATCTCATGGCGGAATGTCGGGCCGGACATATCAAACGCCACTGCGGCATACGCGGGTCGCATCTGCCCCAACACCTTAAGGAGAGAGGCGGACACGCCGAACACCGCGTTCGTCGCCTCTCCTGAATGTGAGACGGACAAGTGTTGGATGGCGTGGAACGCCCGATGAAACATCGCGTGCCCGTCAAACAGCACCACGAGACCCTCATCGATGCCCCGACTTGAGCCACGTAGTCTTGACGTCGCGGACTGTGTCATACCGCCGTGCGTTTCTCTACCACCACATGGCCTATGGCGCCGGCGCCTCTGCTCGATCCTCCGGCAACATCCACGCCCTCAGCGCCAGTACGCGTGAACGTGCCTCATGCAGTTCTCCCAACGCCGCAATGATCTCTCGCGCGTCGGGCCAGCCCAACAAGTTGATCTCCCTGCGGAATGGATGTGTCGTGATATGCAGCGGCAAGAGTCCTGCCGTCGCTTCATGAAGCGGGGCCACAGTCAAGGGATTCTCCCCTAGTTCCTGGCTGAAACGACCAAGCTGCTCCGCAAGACCGCTCACCCGTTCCTCGGCCTCCCGCAATTCGGTCACAGCCGGCGCATACCGTTCCAGGGGCGTCATTGTTTCGCCCCCGCCTCTCAGGATGCGGCTCTCATCCGACTGTACAGGTTCACGTCTCTGCATCATGGGTACCTCACAAGAGTAGCGCACAGCCATCGGGCGTGTGCGCCGCGCAAAGGGTCATGCTGTTGACGCTGAAATCTGTTGCCCCATAATCAAACGGTAAGTGCGATTCCGTCACCAGAAATCACTCCACGGGCGAGGCACATGCGAATGGTGAGTTTGAATAGGCTGGGACTCCTTATAGGCGTCAGCCTCCTCCTGCTCGCATTTTCTGTCTCCTGCCAGCCCGAAGATCCATCCTCAACGACGACGGCGCAGCCCACCGCCATAGGCAACGGCGATACTGGGCAGAATGGTGGAATCGTCCGACCAACACCCACAACCGGTCCCCCCGTGCCGACTCCGGAACCGATGTCAACCCGTGTGCCTGACGGCTTCTCGGTCAGTGGCAAACCGGTAGTGGGCAATGCGGTGCGTGGTGGAACGCTAATAGCCTCCATTTGGCACTCCGATTACGAATTCAGCACATGGGAACAGCACGAGGGCATGTCCTTCGTCACGATGCAACCCCTGCACAACATGTTGTTGCAGTCACGCACGTGGGGCGCCACCGACGATTTTCAACGGGATAGCTTCCTTGAGCTTCACCCTGATTTGGCTACCGGATGGGAGACCGCCCCGGACGGCCTATCAGTCACCTTCACCCTGCGAGAAGAGATCTTCTGGACCGACGGAACTCCATTCACATGTGATGACGTCGCCTGGTCCTACAACTCCATCCGCACCGGGCAGGGCCTGGTACGCAGCCCGCGGGCCGTCTACCTCTCAGCCGTCGAAGACGTGATCTGCACTGATGACCTAACCGCGCTCTTTCTCCTGCGAGAACCCAAGGCTGCTATCGTTGACGCCATCGCCTTGCCTCAAAACATCATTCGGCCCAGACATGTCTACGCGAATGACACGCCTGCCATGCGCAGCCGCCTGCCCGCCGTCACCACGGGTCCATTTGTCGTCTCGGAATTTCTGCCCGGAGAAAGCATCTCCTACTCACGAAACAACAGCTATTGGGATCAGCCCTTCCCATACTTGGACGGCCTGAAATTGATGGTTCTGCCGGAATCCACGCTCGCAGCGAGCCTGCGCGCCGGAACTATTGATGTCGGTAAGCCGTCCGGCTACGCAGACCTTGAGGCGGAAATGCTCGAACAGGAATGCGAAAATTGCCAATTCTGGCCCAGGACTCTGGCCATGGGACACACACACCACATCATGCTCAACCACTCCCGGGAACCATGGAACAATGCCGGTCTCAAAGAGGCGATAGCACTGGCCGTCGACAACACAAAATATATCCGTAACGTTCATAGCGGCTGGCACTTCCCTCCCACTGCGTGCGGACTCTACCCCTCCTCCGTCTGGGCAATGCCTATCGACCGCTGCACCAACATCTCCGGCTATGGAGATTTCTCCACAAAATCCTCACCGGCTGCCGACAAGGCGCGGGCCAGGGAAATCCTGGACAATCTCGGGTATTCCCCCGGCGAATTATCCATCTCCATCTTCTTCAGTGATGAAACCGAACAGGATATCGCCGCCGTCATCTCTGACTTCCAGGAAATCGGCATCAACGCCGCGTCAATCGTGCTGGACGAACGGGATTTCCTCGCTCGAATCTCCCAAGGCGATTTTGACGCCGCCGTCCATTCGGATTGGGCCGTGGGCCTTGACCCTGACCTTCTCCTCTACGGCCACTTCTACACCGGTGGCCGGGACAACTTCGGTCGATTCAGCAGTCCCGAAGTGGACGCGCTGATAGACGAAATGTCCGTCGCGAGAGACCAGGAAAATAGACGACAACTCGCATGGGACGCCCTCGTTCTCGCCCTTGAACAACAGGCCAAGATCATCGTATCCCACGGCCTTTTTATCCCCGCCTACAGCAGCAGAGTGCGAGGCCTCATGCCCGGGCTGGACTTCCAGGCCGAACACGGCCCCCAACTACGCTACGACCACACCTGGCTTGCCGGCTGACGGCCCGAACCGGCCGGTGGCGAGTCGCCATCTATAATCTGCCCCCCGCCGGCCTTACTCCAACCTCCACACCCTAGCATTACTAGGGTTGACGATGGTCAGGACGCTGACATAATCGTTGGCAGCATGCCCCGGAGTAGAGGAGTAAACCGTGGCGCTCCGGCGGTCTCTGTTCCTGGCGATAATCTTGCTTACCCCGCTTGTGGTCGGCGCAGGATGCTGGCCATTCGGCGGTGACGAGACTGATCCCACACCTGAAGCAGATACTCCCATCGTCCGGCCAACGGCAACTCCCTGGCCAACGGCAACTCCCAGACCCACAGTCGCTCCGCCTACTCCCGACCCGTGCCCCCCTGTCGGCTCTAAAGGCGGGCCGCTCCCAGCGCCGCTGTACCCAACCACCAATCTATCCGTGAGTGGCATCACAATCTACGGGCTCGAGTGCTACGGTGGCTATCTCAACGTTGCCTACAGGGAGGAAGGGCCCTCATACAACACATGGGAAGAGACTGATGGCGTCGCCTTCCAGACCATGCACCCCCTGCACAACATGCTGATCCGCCCGCGAACGTGGGGCGACGAGAATGACTTTCAGAACCACACCTTTTTCGAGCTCCATCCGGACCTGGCAAACGACTGGGAAAGCTCTGACGACGGCACCCAATATACATTCGATCTGAACCACGGCATTGTCTGGTCAGATGGCACACCACTTACCTGCAATGACGTCAAGTGGTCGTTTGACACGATCCGGACCGGCACAAACCTTCAGCGCAGCCCGCGCAGCGTCCACTTTAACGCAGTGCGTGACATCGTCTGCACCGATGATTTCCGTGTAGTCTTCGACTTCTGGTGGCCCCAACTTTCGCTCATTGAAGCGATCGGTCTGCCCCAAAACATCATCAGACCCGCCCACATCTACGAGGGCACGGACCTCGCGCTCCTTCGTGAAGAGATTCCGGCCGTCACCGGCGGCCCCTTCCGCATTGTCCGGTTTACACCCAATGAACACTATGTCTTTGAGCGTAACAATGACTACTGGGATCAACCCTTCCCCTTCCTTGATGGCATCAACTTGATCCGCTTGAGCCGGGCGGCCGAGCTTGCGGCCCTCCAGTCCGGTCGAATCGATATCGGCAGCCTCCAGGGATATAACGGAGCCGAAGCAGACGAAATCCTCAATGAGTGCTCAGAGTTGATCTGCCAAATCTGGCCTCCCGTCGTCGCCAACTCCCTGAGCCCCGCCCTCTTCCTCAACCAACGCCGTCCTCCATGGAACGACCCTGCGGTCATTGACGCGATCGCGCTGGCAATCGACAACCAAAAGTACATCACAAGTGTTCACGCCGACACGTATTCCCTTCCAATGGGCTGCGGCTTCTTCTCGTACTCCCGGTGGGCAATGCCGCAGGACCGATGTGCTCAGATCCCGGGCTACGCGGATGTTTTCTCGAATACATATGAGGAACGTATATTGACCGCCGACGCGGATAAGGCTCGAGCGCGTGCCATCCTCCGGGAAGCCGGTTATTGGAACAATGAAACCGACTCCTCAAACCTCGTCCTGCGCCTGAGCCTGGCGGGACAGAACGAACCGGGCGGCCAGGTCATTGCGCAGGACCTTCGTGAAATTGGCATCCAGGTAGAACTCGAACCCTCCGACATTGAAACAACCCTTGAGAAGTGGTCACAAGGCGACTTTGATGCGGGAATGCATGACTTTTCGCTAATCAGCATTGACCCCCAGCTTGTGCTGTACGACATATTTCACAGCGACTCCGAACGAAATTTCGGCGGGTATGACAGCGAAGAGT
The DNA here is from genome assembly GCA_965205915.1 of Dehalococcoidia bacterium. Lineage (GTDB taxonomy): Bacteria > Chloroflexota > Dehalococcoidia > UBA6926 > UBA6926 > VXMO01. The sequence continues at coordinate 1,603,821 of OZ242191.1, forward strand.
TTGAGAGCCTCTTCAACCGGATGAAACAGACCCTTGACTATTTCGAACGCCGGGAATTGGCTTGGGATGCCATAGAACTAGCCCTGCTTAGGAGCGGCACAATCATCGTCGCGCATGAAAGTTATATGCCCGTATTCAACACGAGAGTACGGGGGCTCATGCCGTCGATAAGCTACTTGGCAGCGTATGGCCCCCAGAACCGCTACGACCACACCTGGCTAGCCCGCTAACTGCTCCTCACCCCCGCAAGTCACCCTGGTAAGCGGCCATTATTCGCCCGTACCTATCAATAGCTGAAGAACGTACCCTTGTGTTACTAGGGTTGACGCCTGCGCTTCTGCTGCCATAATCAGTGAATAGCCTATTTAAGAGAGGTGGGGGGGAAGACCTAATGAACAGATTGACGATGCTTCTCGTCGGCATGGTTGCCACGCTTGCGCTGCTTGCAGCGGCTTGTGGCACCGGTTCCGACGACGAGGACACACCAGAGCCGGTGGCAACCGCTAGTTCTGGGGGGACTACGTCTACGGAAGTACCCATGATGGATCATTCCGTCAGTGGCGTGCCCCTTGAAATGGATGCCAAGTACGGCGGGACCCTCAGGGTTTCCCAAAGGTCCACCAACCCGCTTATCCCGTGGGAAGAGGCCGCAGGACCCGCCTTCGATGTTGCGCACCTGCTCAACAACATGCTGATCAAGCCCCGCACGTGGGGAAATGAAGACGACTACAGGAACAATGCATTCTTCGAGTTGCATCCTGACCTTGCCGAAACGTGGGAACAGTCCGCAAACGGCCTCGCGTGGTCATTCAACCTCCGTGACGGCGTTGAATGGTCGGACGGCACGCCACTGAGTTGTAACGACGTCAAGTGGTCATTCGACACCATCCGCCTGGCGGACGCTGCGGGACTACGCCGCAGCCCGCGGAAGACCCACTACCTGGCCATTCGTGACATCACGTGCGCGGATGAGCTGACGGTCGTCTTCAACCTGATCTACCCCAAGCCGGCCATCCTGGAAGTCATTGGCCAGCCCTACAACGTCATCTTCCCGTCCCACATCTACCAGACCGAGTTCAATGAGACCGGCGACCTGCTGTCCATGCGGCAAGAGCCGGCCAGCGTAACCACCGGCGCATTCAGGGTTATCGAGTACATCCCGGGTGAGGGATACCTCTTCGAGAAGAACGCCGACTACTGGGATGCGCCATTCCCGTACATCGACGCCGTTGAGATGATCTTCCTCTCCCGCGCAAACATCCCTCCGGCCCTCAGAACCGGAGCCATCCACATCGGTGACTCCCATGGCTACACCGGCGGGCAGGCGTTGACACTCCTCCAGGAATGCACGGATGAGTTCTGCAAGGTCTACGATCGTGCTATCGCATCGTCGTTCAGCCCGGCCATGTTCCTTAACAAGAACAGGGAGCCGTGGAACGACCCAGCGATAAACGAAGCCTTCGCCCTGGCCATCGATAACCAGAAGTACATCACGACAGTCCAACAGGATCTCTTCGAGCTCCCGACGGGCTGCGGCTTCTACCCGACGAGCGAGTGGGCCATGCCCGCCGCGCGCTGCGGACAGATCCCCGGCTTTGCTGATGTGGTTCCAACCACCCTTGAAGGGCGTGCGGCCGCAGCCGAGGCAGACAAGAACCGTGCAAGGGAGATCCTTGCTGAGGCCGGGTACTCCAGCGAAAACCCGCTCACGGTGGATCTGACCATCTGGAGTGTGATTCAAGCTGACGGCCCGCAACTCCAGCAAGACCTGCAAGCGATCGGGGTAGAGGTAACGCTCGACATCTCAGAGTCAGCCGCCGCATACACCCGCTGGTCCAATGCGGACTTCGATGTGGGACTCCACAGCTTCTGGATCGCCGGCATCGACCCGGACGTGACGCTGTACGAGCACTTCTACACCGGTTCCGACCGCAACTACAATGAATACAGCAACCCGGAGTTTGATGAACTCGTCAATAGAATGAGCCAAACCCTGGACAAGGAAGAGCGCAAGGAGCTCGCGTGGCAGTCGATGGAACTGGCGCTGAATGACGTAGCCAAGATCGTGGTCTCACACGGCTCCTACTACCCGATCGTCAGTACCAAAGTGCGTGGCTTCATGCCTTCCCTCAACTACCTTGCCGGCTACGGCCCGCAGAAGCGCTACGACCACGTCTGGCTTGATGAGTGACTCAAATAAGCGAAACGCAAAGCTGGAACTGACAAAATAGTTCGCAGCAAAAGGCCCCCCTGCCGCGCGGCAGGGGGGCCTTCCTTTTCACTACCTTGTATTACTAGGGTTGACACCCCTGCAAACAGCGTCATACTATCTCAATCGTGCCCGAATAAGGATGGGGAGGAAATTATGAACAAATTGACGATGCTGCTTGTCGGCATGGTCGCCACACTTGCGCTGCTTGCAGCCGCCTGTGGTACCGGTTCCGAAGATGACACTCCGGGGCCGGTAGAGCCAACGGCAACGGCTCTTACTATTACCGGAAGCTCGCCTGTGGCAGCGCCTACCGAGACCATGGACGAGCCAATGACGGACGAGCCAACCCAGTCCGTCAGCGGCATCCCGCTTGACCCGGATGCCAGGTTTGGTGGCACCCTCCAGACCTCGTACACATCCAACAGCCCCTCATTTGTTCCGTGGGAATCAGCGGCAGGACACTCGTTCCCCGTTGCTCACCTGCTGAACAACATGCTCATCAAGCCACGCACGTGGGGTGACAGGGCCGACTTCAATAACTTCGCCTACTTTGAGCTCCATCCTGACCTGGCGACAGATTGGGAGCAATCGGAAAATGGCCTGGCTGTCGTCTTCAACCTGCGTGACGGCGTTGAATGGTCAGACGGCACCCCGGTCACATGCAACGACATCAAGTGGTCCTTTGATACCATTCGATTGCAGCAGCAGGCTGGACTGCCAACAAGCCCGCGCAAGGTGCACTACCTTGCAATCCGGGAAATTGTTTGCCCGGATGACCTGACCGTCACCTTCAACCTCATCTACCCCAAGCCGGCCATCCTTGAAGTCATCGGGCAGCCCTACAACGTCATCTTCCCTGCCCACATCTACCAGACCGAGTTCAACGAGACCGGTAGGCTTGACTCCTTCCGGGAGGAGCCCTCGAAGGCCACGACCGGAGCATACACGCTCGATAGATGGATTCCCGGCGAGTCCTTTACCTTTGTGCGGAACGACAACTACTGGGATCAGCCCCTTCCATACTTGGACGGCGTCAAGATGACGTTCCTTGGCCCCGGTTCATCCCAAATCCCGGTTGCGTTGCGCGCCGGTCGGCTGGACATTGGTAGCCCGACCGGTTACACCGGCGGTCAGGCAAATACGCTGATCCAGGAGTGCACTGATGTTTGCCAGTTCTGGAATCGCGTCATTGCATCCTCGTTCAGCCCCGCGCTGTTCCTGAACAAGACGCGCACCCCGTGGAACGACCCGACTATCAACGAGGCCTTCGCGCTGGCAATCGACAACCAAGCCTACATCACGACCGTTCGCAACGACTGGTATGAGCTCCCGGTAGGCTGCGGATTCTATCCGACATCCCAGTGGGCGATGCCCAGGGAACGTTGTGGACAGATCGTCGGGTTTGCCGATGTCGTTCCTGAGACCCTCGAAGGACGCCAGGCTGCGGCCGCGGCTGATAAGGAGCGCGCCAGGCAATTGCTGCTCGGCGCCGGTTACACCCCGGAGAACCCGCTTAAGGTGACACTGACGGTCTGGGCGCCCATCCAGGGTGACGCCCCGCAATTCTTGAACGACATCAAGAGTATCGGCGTGGACATAGAAGCGGACGTTGTGGAATCCGCCACGGCCTATGGCCGCTGGGCCACCAACGACTTCGACTTCGGAGTCCATAGTTTCTGGATTGCCGGTATCGACCCGGACGTGACCCTGTACGAGCACTTCTACACGGGTTCTGACCGCAACTACAACCGGTACAGCAACGCAGAGTTCGACGCGGTGGTCAACCAGATGAGCCGGACGATAGACACGCAAGAGCGCAAGGAGCTCGCGTGGGACGCGATGGAAATCGCGTTGAACGATGTCGGCAAGATCGTCGTCTCCCACAGCTCCTACGTGCCTGCGGTGAACAAGGACGTGCGGGGATTCATGCCTGCCCTCAACTACCTCTCCGGCTACGGCCCCCTGTACCGCTACGCCCACGTTTGGCTGGATCGGTGATCCACACAGAAAGACCAATTTGGGACTGACACCCAGTCAGTAACAAAAAGGAGGGCCCCGATGCCGACAAGCATCGGGGCCCTCAGCCTTTTTGCCCATCCCACCCACCACCGCAAAATCCCCTCCCCCCATCGTGAACCTCAGGAATCCCCTCCTCCCGTAGAAGAGCTACCTCGCATTACTAGGGTTGACACCCCGAGTTTGGGCGTCATAATAACTCATTCGCGTCTTTATGGTGGGGAGGAAAAGGTCATGAATAAATGGACAATGCTCCTCGTCGGTTTGGTGGCCACCATCGCGCTGCTTGCAGCCGCCTGTGGCACCGGTTCCGACGACGAGGACACACCGGCGCCGACGGCAACCGCTAGTTCTCCGGGGGCTCCGCCAACGGAAGTACCCATGATGGATCATTCCATCAGTGGCGTGCCCCTTGAAATGGATGCCAAGTATGGCGGGATCCTCAGGGTTTCCCAAAGGTCCACCAACCCGCTTATCCCGTGGGAAGAGGCCGCAGGCCCCGCCTTCGATGTTGCGCACCTGCTCAACAACATGCTGATCAAGCCCCGCACGTGGGGAAATGAAGACGACTACAGGAACAATGCATTCTTCGAGTTGCATCCTGACCTTGCCGAAACGTGGGAACAGTCCACAAACGGCCTCGCGTGGTCATTCAACCTCCGTGACGGCGTTGAATGGTCGGACGGCACGCCACTAAGTTGTAACGACGTCAAGTGGTCATTCGACACCATCCGCCTCGCGGACGCCGCAGGATTGCTCCGCAGCCCACGGAAGACCCACTACCTGGCCATTCGTGACATCACGTGCGCGGACGAGCTGACGGTCGTCTTCAACCTGATCTACCCCAAGCCGGCCATCCTTGAAGTCATTGGGCAGCCCTACAACGTCATCTTCCCCGCCCACATCTACCAGACCGAGTTCAATGAGACCGGCGACCTGCAGTCCATGCGGCAACAGCCGGCCAGCGTAACCACCGGCGCATTCAGGGTTGTCGAATACATCCCTGGTGAGGGATACCTCTTCGAGAAGAACGCCGACTACTGGGATCAGCCATTCCCGTACATCGACGCCGTTGAGATGATCTTCCTCGCCCGCGCAAACATTCCTCCGGCCCTCAGAACCGGCGCCATCCACATCGGTGACTCCCATGGCTACACCGGTGGGCAGGCGTTGACACTCCTGCAGGAATGCACGGATGAGTTCTGCAAGATTTACGATCGTGTTATCGCATCATCCTTCAGCCCCGCGTTGTTCCTTAACAAGACCCGCGCGCCCTGGAACGACCCTGACATCAACACGGCCTTTGCGCTCGCCATCGACAACCAGAAGTACATCACGACGGTCCAGCAGGATCTCTTCGAGCTCCCGTCGGGCTGCGGCTTCTACCCGACGAGCGAGTGGGCCATGCCCGCCGAGCGCTGCGGACAGATCCCCGGCTTTGCTGATGTGGTTCCAACCACCCTTGAAGGGCGTACGGCGGCAGCCGAGGCAGACAAGGTACGCGCCAGGCAGATCCTGCTCGATGCCGGCTACACGTCCGAGAACCCCTTGACAGTGGACATGACAGTCTGGGCGCCCATCCAGGCCGATGGCCCGCAGCTGCAGCAGGACCTTCAGGCGATCGGTGTTGAAGTGACACTGGACATCTCAGAGTCAGCCGCCGCATACACCCGCTGGTCCAATGCGGACTTCGATGTGGGACTCCACAGCTTCTGGATCGCCGGCATCGACCCGGACGTGACGCTGTACGAGCACTTCTACACGGGCTCTGACCGCAACTACAACAGGTACAGCAACCCGGCGTTCGATGAACTCGTCAACCAGATGAGCCAGACCCTGGACAAGGAAGAGCGCAAGGAGCTTGCGTGGCAGTCGATGGAAATCGCGCTGAATGACGTTGCCAAGGTCGTGATCTCACACGGCTCCTACTACCCGATCGTCAACACCAACGTGCGCGGCTTCATGCCCGCCGTCGCCTACCTCGCCAGCTACGGCCCGCAGAAGCGCTACGACCACGTCTGGCTCGATGAGTAATCACCGCAGCCAAGAGAGACGACCCTGGGACTGAACAAAGCCCCGACAAAACTGGAGGCCCCTGCCAAACCGGCAGGGGCCTCCCTCTTTTCCACCACCCAACCCAAATCGTGAACCTCAGGAACCCCCCTCCTCCCGGAGAAGAGCTACCTCGCATCACTAGGGTTGACACCCCGCGCGTGGGGGTCATAATGATTCATTCGCGTCTTTATGGTGGGGAGGAAAAGGTCATGAATAAATGGACAATGCTCCTCGTCGGTTTGGTGGCCACCATCGCGCTGCTTGCAGCCGCCTGTGGCACCGGTTCCGACGACGAGGACACACCCGTGTCGCAACCAACGGCAACCGCTAGTTCTGGGGGGGCAACGGCTACTGAAGTACCAATGATGGATCATTCCGTCAGTGGCGTGCCCCTTGATATGGATGCCAAGTACGGCGGGACCCTCAGGTTATCCCAAAGATCCACCAACCCACTTATCCCGTGGGAAGAAGCCGCAGGCCCCGCCTTCGATGTTGGGCACCTGCTCAACAACATGCTGATTAAGCCGAGGACGTGGGGAACCGAGGACGATTACAGGAACAACGCATTCTTCGAGTTGCATCCGGACCTTGCCGAAACGTGGGAACAGTCCGCAAACGGCCTCGCGTGGACATTCAACCTCCGTGACGGCATTGAATGGTCGGACGGTACGCCACTGAGTTGTAACGACGTCAAGTGGTCATTCGACACTATCCGCTTGGCGGACGCCGCGGGACTACGCCGCAGCCCGCGGAAGACCCACTACCTGGCCATCCGGGACATCACATGCGCGGATGAACTGACGGTCGTCTTCAACCTGATCTACCCCAAGCCGGCCATCCTGGAAGTCATTGGCCAGCCCTACAACGTCATCTTCCCGGCCCACATCTACCAGACCGAGTTCAATGAGACCGGCGACCTGCTGTCCATGCGGCAAGAGCCGGCCAGTGTAACCACCGGCGCCTTCAGGGTTGTCGAATACATCCCTGGTGAGGGATACCTTTTCGAGAAGAACGCCGACTACTGGGATGCGCCATTCCCGTACGTCGATGCCGTTGAGATGATCTTCCTCGCCCGCGCAAACATCCCTCCGGCCCTCAGAACCGGCGCCATCCACATCGGTGACTCCCATGGCTACACCGGTGGGCAGGCGCTGACACTCCTCCAGGAGTGCACGGATGAGTTCTGCAAGATCTACGATCGTGTTATCGCATCGTCGTTCAGCCCCGCGATTTTCCTTAACAAGACCCGCACTCCCTGGAACGACCCTGACATCAACACGGCCTTTGCGCTCGCCATCGACAACCAGAAGTACATCACGACAGTCCAACAGGATCTCTTCGAGCTCCCGACGGGCTGCGGCTTCTACCCGACGAGCGAGTGGGCCATGCCCGCCGAGCGCTGCGGACAGATCCCCGGCTTTGCTGATGTGGTTCCAACCACCCTTGAAGGGCGTGCGGCGGCAGCCGAGGCAGACAAGGTACGCGCCAGGCAGATCCTGCTCGATGCCGGCTACACGTCCGAGAACCCCCTGACAGTGGACATGACAGTCTGGGCGCCCATCCAGGCCGATGGCCCGCAGTTGCAGCAGGACCTTCAGGCGATCGGTGTTGACGTGACGCTGGACATCTCAGAGTCCGCCGCCGCATACACACGCTGGTCCAACGCTGACTTCGATGTGGGACTCCATGGCTTCTGGATCGCCGGCATCGACCCGGACGTGACGCTGTACGAGCACTTCTACACGGGCTCTGACCGCAACTACAACAGGTACAGCAACCCGGCGTTCGATGAGCTCGTCAACCAGATGAGCCAGACCCTGGACAAGGAAGAGCGCAAGGAGCTTGCGTGGCAGTCGATGGAACTCGCGTTGAATGACGTTGCCAAGGTCGTGGTCTCACACGGCTCCTACTACCCGATCGTCAGTACCAAAGTGCGTGGCTTCATGCCTGCCCTCAACTACCTCGCTGGCTACGGCCCGCAGAAGCGCTACGACCACGTTTGGCTTGATGAGTAATCCACACAGCAAGACAGAAAACCCTGGGACTGAACAAAGCCCCGACAAAACTGGAGGCCCCTGCCAAACCGGCAGGGGCCTCCCTCTTTTCCACCACCCAACCCAAATCGTGAACAACAAAAAAACCGCTGGCGGGAGTAGGAGGGAGTCGAACCCACCGGGGACGGCGCTGGCCGCCCCCCATCGGGGTTGAAGCCCGTGGGCCCCACCGGGAACCATCTACTCCCGCGCTAAGCGGAACGCCAACGTGAATGGCAGAAACGAAACTGCCTGTAAAGCCGACAGCCCCTCCCCCCACTAACGGGAAGAGGGACCACGCGCGCTAACTAATCCGCGAAAGAATGCTCAGCGATGTACTTCTCTGCGAAGATCGCCGCCGTCGCACCGTCCCCAACCGCGGACGCCACCTGACGCGCCGACTGCGCTCGCACGTCTCCGGCCGCAAACACGCCGTCGAACTTGGTCTCCATCTTCAGATTCACATGCAAGTGCCCCTGCTCATCCGCAGGCAGCCTGCCGCGCAGGTACTGCGTGTTCGGCGTCAGCCCCACATAGATGAACACCCCGTCAACGTTCTTCTCGGACTGCGATCCCTGCTTCACATCGTTGAGCACCAGCGTGTCGACCAGGCCATTGCCCTTGATCTCCTGCACCGTCGTATTCCACAGGAAGTCCATCTTCTCATTCGCGAAGGCGCGCTCTTGCAGGATCTTCTGCGCCCGCAGCTCTTCACGACGATGGATGATCGTTACCTTGGAAGCAAAGCGCGTCAGATAAGCGCCCTCCTCCACGGCCGCGTCCCCGCCGCCCACCACCACAAGCTCCTTATCGCGGAAAAACGCCCCGTCGCACACCGCGCAGTAGGAAACGCCCCGACCGGAGAACTCGTCCTCGCCGGGCACCTCCAGCTTGTTGTGCATGGAGCCCGTCGCGATGACCAATGTCTTGGCTCGCAGCTCGCCATCATCCGTCTTGACGATCTTGTAGTCGCCCTCAAGCTCAACATCCTCGACCTCGGCGTACTGCACATTCAGGCCGAACTTCTCGGCGTGATCCATCAGCTTCTGGCCGAGTTCCGGGCCGAGGATATGCTCGAACCCGGGATAATTCTCCACGTCCTCCGTCACGGCAAGCTGGCCTCCAACGAGGCCGCGCTCGATCAGGAGTGTGTTGAGGCGAGACCGCGTGCCATACAAGCCCGCCGCCGCGCCCGTCGGCCCGCCGCCCAGGATGATCAAATCATATGTGTCCAACTGTCACCTCTCAGTGCCCCAAACGTGAAGGGACGCCGTCCGGCGCTATGTCCGGTCCGGCGTCCGCCCTTATTCCTCAGGAAAAACAACCATTCCCGTCACTCCAAAGACCCCCGTCACTCCCGCGAGCCCCCGTCACTCCAAAGAGCCCCCGTCATTCCCGCGAGCCCCCCGTCATTCCCAAGAGCCCCCGTCATTCCCGCGAAGAGCTTGCCCCGTACTGGATACGGGGCGGGAAACGTCAGGTCGCTCCGCTAAACGGCGACCACCTTGGAGAGCAGGCGATCCTTGATTGCCTTCTTCGGCATCGCGCCGACGACCTGCGCCACCGGCTCCCCGCCCTGGAAAACAATCAGCGTCGGGATGCTCATCACCTGGTACTTCAGGGCGATGTTCGGCGCGTCATCGACGTTCAACTTCGTGAAGCCCATTTCACCGGAGAACTCCTCCGCGAGCTCTTCGACGATCGGCGAGACGATCTTGCAGGGGCCGCACCACGGCGCCCAGAAATCCACCAGCACCGGCTTCTCGGAGCCCAAAACCTCGTCCTGAAAATCGCTCTCGGTCACATCTTGCAGCTTTGCCATCCCGGACCTTCCTTCCTGTTTCCTTCCCGCCATCTCGGACGGTTTCCCGTGTCGCGCCCCTATAGGCGCTGCCGCTGCGGGCTATCAGCATACACAATCCCGTACCCCGAAACAGTCCCCCATTTGCGGCTACCTACCCGTCAGTATATCGCACTCCCCCGTCATTCCCCCCGCGCCTCAGCAACAAACGCGGTCGCGGGTGTATCATTGCCATACTGCTGGCCGCAGACAAAGATGCTGGGTGCATCCGCGGCCTAAGCACAAGGAGGTAGAGGGGAAAGTGCGTAACTTTGACTATGTAGCGCCCACGTCGCTCGCTGAGGCCGTTCAGGCCTTTGGGCAGGGCGGCGAGAAAGCGCGAGCTTTGGCCGGCGGCACCGACATCATCGATCAGATTCGTATTGGACGCAGGACGCCCGAGTTACTGATCGATACCAAGCGCGTGCCGGAGATGATGGTTTTCGATGACGATGGCGCAGGCGGACTCCGCATCGGCGCGGCGCTCCCGGTCGCCCGCGTTAGGGACGATGACCGAGTCAAGGCCACATTCCCCGCGCTTGCAACCTCCGCCGGCCTTGTCGGCGCGATCCAGATTCAAAATAGGGCCACGCTCGGCGGCAACGTCGGCAATGCAGCCCCCTCCGGCGACACCATCCCGCCCCTCATGGTTCTCGGCGGCACGGTCGTCATCGCAGGGCCGCGTGGCACGCGAGAGATACCGGTCTCCGAGGTCTTTGCCGGGCCCGGACAGATGACCTTGCAGCCCGATGAGTGCCTCGTAGAGTTCCGTGTTCCGGCCCCACAGGCAAACAGCTCCAGCTACTACGTCCGATTCATCCCGCGCGCCGAAATGGACATTGCCGTCGTCGGCGTCGGCGTTTATCTCAAGCTCAATGGTGGTGGCCAGATCGAGGACGTGAACATCGCCCTCGCATCCGTCGCGCCGACACCCGTCTTCGCCACCGATGCCCAGGATGTTCTGCGTGGCGAAACCCTGACAACCGCCCTCGCCCGTGAAGCAGGCGAGCAGGCCGAGCATCACGCGTCGCCCATCTCGGACGTTCGCGGCTCCGCCGACTACCGGCGCGAGTTGACCAAGGTTCTCACGCGTCGTGCCGTTACGGCCTGCGCCGCGCAGCTCGGCGTCAACCTCAACTAATAGACGACAACACCATTCAACAGACTAACGACGAATAGAGACAAGGCGGACAAGATAGCTATGATGAGCAATCGACGACTCGTTCAATTCACGGTCAACGGCAATCCCGTAGAGGTCGCCATCTCCCCCCGGCAGACGCTGCTGGAAGTCATTCGAGATGAGCTGGACCTGACCGGCTCAAAAGAAGGATGCAGCAACGGCAACTGTGGCTCCTGCACCGTTGAGGTCGATGGCGTCTCCATCAACTCATGCTGCGCCCTCGGCGTTGAGATGGACAGCAGAGAGGTCAATACGATCGAAGGCCTGGCAACGGGCAATGACCTGCATCCCATCCAACAGGCGTACATGGAGAATGGCGGTTTTCAGTGCGGCATCTGCACGCCGGGATTCATCATCTCCACCGATCATCTCCTTAAGATGATCCCCAACCCCACGGAAGAGGAAATCCGCCTCCACCTCGCCGGCAACCTCTGCCGCTGCACCGGCTATGACAAGATCGTCCGCTCCGTCCAGGCCGCCGCCACAGCAATGAGTTCCTGACCCAAGACGCGCCAACATCATGAAAGCGCGAGAAACGCGCATGGCCTGGTATCCCCGCTCCCGCGCAACGCCGGAGCTACCCACGCAATGAAGACCGCGTCCGCCGCCACACTGTGGCGTCGGCGGCACGCCACTTCTCGGGCTGAACGTGACGGCACGATCCGACTAAACCGTCCCTCATTCCATATATGGGCGCGGGTAGTGCTGCTCGCGACGAGCATGCTGCTGATCGCCATCGGCCTCGCCGCGCCTCTTCTTGCACAATCGCGCGCCGCGAACATCGTCGAGATGGATGCCATCATTGGCCCCATCACCGAACGCTACCTCGAGCTAGCCATCCAAGACGCCGAGCGCACCGGGGCCGAAGTCGTCGTAATCACCCTCGACACCCCCGGAGGCCTGCTCAGCTCCACGCGCGGCATGGTGGAGGCCATCCTTAACTCCCCGGTGCCTATCGTCGTCTACGTATCTCCCAGCGGTGGGCGTGCCGCGTCCGCCGGAACATTCATCACCGCCGCCGCCCACATCGCCGTCATGGCCCCCGCCACCAACATCGGCGCAGCCAGCCCCGTCGGCGGACAAGGCGAAGATCTCCCCGAAACCCTCAAGAGCAAGGCCTTCCAGGACGCCGCCGCTGAGATCCGCGCCATCGCCCAGACTCGCGGACGCCCCGTTGATCCCCTTGAAGCAACTGTGCTTGAGGCCAAATCCTACACCGCAAACGAGGCGCTCGAACTCGGCATCATCGACCACATCGCGACGAGCGTGGACGACCTACTAACGATGATCGACGGAACCGAGGTCGTCGTCATGGACGGCCAGAACGAACGAACCGTCACTCTGACAACCGGGAATCTGGCCCGGAAACAGGTGCAGATGGGGATCTTTGACCGCATCCTCTACTACCTCGCTGACCCGAACATTACCTTCCTGCTCATCTCGCTGGGTGGCTTGGGACTGGTCGTGGAAATCTGGAACCCCGGTCTCATCTTCCCCGGAGTCATGGGGCTGATCGCACTCATTCTCGGACTGTTGGCGCTCGGGAGCCTACCCGGTAACTGGGCCGGCGCCGCGCTTATCCTCCTCGCATTCATCCTGTTCAGCGTGGAGTTCTACGTTGACGGGTTCGGTGTGTTCGGCGCGCTCGGCATCGTCAGCCTCGTTCTGGGAGGCATCCTGCTCTTCTGGCACTTTGGCACGCCGTCGCCCGTCCTGCCCGATATTGCCGTCAGTCCGTGGGCCATCGCGCCCGTGTCGGGAATCCTCGGACTGACTGTCATCATCTTTGCCCGGGAAGTGAGGCGATCTCGCCGGATGCTGCAAGGCCTGCCCGTTCCTGAGCCGCTCACCGTGGGCATGACCGGCGTGGCAGCGGCCGTCCTCGCCCCGGAGGGCAGGGTTCGCGTGCGTGGCGAAATATGGAACGCGCGGACAATAGACGGTGGGCGCATTGAACGAGGAGCCTCTGTTATAGTTCGGGCTGAAGATGGAGCTTGGCTGGAAGTGGAACGGTCAAAGCCCCAGAGAGAAGCGAACGATAAAGAGGTGTAGCCGTGCCTAATTGGGGCTTAAACGTCCTCAAGCAGTACCAGCGTCTCGTGGTCTTCACATTCGGTTCGTATACGGGTACGAGGGGGCCGGGCATACGCTGGATCTGGCCATTCATCAATAACGGCTCGTCCACGGTAGACCTCCGGGAAGTGCCGGTGGCCATCCCCCGCCAGACGAGCATCACTCTCGATAACGCTCCAATAGACATCGACTTCTTCGTCTACATGCGCGTCATCGAAGACCGCGCCCAGGACACAATCCTGAACATAAGTGACTTCCAGCTCGCGGCGGAATCGTTGTCCATGACGACCCTCCGCGCCGTCGTTGGCGAGATGGCCCTCGACGACGTGCTCTCCAAGCGCGAGCGTATAAACTCCCAGCTCCAGGCCAAATTGGACGAAGTCACCGTGAACTGGGGCGTCAAGGTCACCCGCGTCGAGATCAAGGAGGTCGAGCCTCCGCGCGATGTGCAGGACGCGATGAACCGCCAGCTCTCCGCCGAGCGCACCCGCCGCGCCGCCGTTACCGAAGCCGAAGGCGAACGCGACGCCGCGATCAATCGCGCCGAGGGCGAGCGGCAGTCTGCGATTCTAAGGGCGGAAGGCTCAAGGCAGGCCGCTATCCTCGAAGCCGAAGGTCAACGTCAGGCCGAAATCCTACGCGCGGAGGGCTTTAGCCTCGGCATGGAGCGCATCAACCAGGTTGCAATGACAGCCGACCCGCGCACGATGAGCCTCCAGTACTTCGACACCCTCAAGGACATCGGCGAAAGTCCATCCACGAAGTTCATCTTCCCCATGGAGTTCACCTCCATGCTCCAACCCTTCCTCAGTCTGGCACAGCCCAACGGAAACGACGACGACTCCTGATGACCCAACCCCCATCCGCCGCCACACTCGTCCGCGGACGCTACGTCCTCGCCCGCGCCGAGCATGACGGCACGGCCACCCTCCTCAACAACGCCGCCGTCGCCGTAAGCGCAGACGGCTCAATCCTTGAGGTCGGCAGCTACGATGACCTCCGCTCCAACCACCCCTCCGCCGATGTCATCGGCGACGGCACGCAATTCGTCCTGCCCGGACTCGTCAACGCCCACCATCACGGTCGTGGCGTCTCCTACCTCCAACTCGGCCAACCCGATGGTCCCCTTGAAACGTGGATCAATCTCTCATGGGGGCGCAGACCCATGGATTCCTACCTCATGGGTCTGTATACGCTCATGCAACAACTCCGCTCCGGCACAACCGCCGTCATGTTCAACCAGGCCGGCCCACTGTTCGAGGCAGAAGGCACCCTAAACGCCTTCCGCGAAATCGGCGTCCGCACCGCCTTCTCAATCGGCTTCCGCTCCCAATGCTTCCTCATCTATGGCGACGACGATGAGTTCCTCAATAGCCTCCCGCCTGACCTGTCCCAGTCCGCGCGAGCCGTCGTCGAGGGATCTCGTACCTCACTTGACGACAACCTAAATCTCGCCCTTGATCTCCATGAGCGTTATGAGAAGCCCAACCCGCAGTCCGTCCGCATCCTCCTAAGCCCCTCCGGCTACCATTGGGCCACTGAGGAGGAACTGCGCCGCATCGTCGACACCGCCCGCGCCAACAACATGGGAATCCACACCCACGTCCTCGAAACCGTCTATCAACGACTCTTCGCCGAACGCACACGAGGCCAATCACCCGTTCAGCGTCTCGCAGATGTTGGAATGGTCGGGCAGGGTGTCTCCTACGCCCACTGCGTCTGGGTCACGGAGGACGACATCCGCATCCTCGCGGACACTGGCACCAGCGTCTCCCACAACCCAAGCTCGAACCTGCGGCTCCACAGCGGCATCGCCCCCGTCCGAGCCATGCTCGACGCCGGCGTAAACGTCGGAATAGGCACCGACAGCACATCCCTCAACGACGACGATGACATTCTGCAAGAGATCGGTCTAAGCCAACGACTCCACCGCACCCCCGGCCTTGATACCCACCGCGTCTCCCCGGGTGAACTCCTGCACATGGCAACGCTCGGTGGCGCCAAAGCCCTCACCCTCGAAGACTCAATAGGCAGCCTCGAACCCGGCAAGCGCGCCGATATCGTCCTCCTAAACTGGGATCGCGTCGCCTACCCCTATCTCGATGCCGAACTCGATCCCCTCGAAGTCCTCGTCACCCGCGCCCGCAGCCGAGACGTCCGCACAGTCCTGATAGACGGCCGAATCGTCTACGAAAACGGCCAATACCCCACCCTCAACGTCCCCGCAATAACGATGCGAATACAGGAAACCCTCCAAGGCCCCCCACCCCCCGAAATCCTGTCCCGCCGCCAAACCGCCCAAGCCCTAGCCCCCCACATCCGAGCCTTCTACCAAAGCTGGCAACTCCCAACCGGCCCCCAACACCACCTCCGCAACGCCCGCCTCTGAACGCCGCCCCCCCCCCCCCCCCCCCCCCGGAACCCCCCGCGCCCTCCTCGAATCCCCCGCGTAGGCGGGGGCCCATCCCGCCCCACCGTCATCCCCCCCATTGTCATTCCGAGCGCAGCGAGGAATCCAAAGCCTCCATTCCGCTGCCACACCCTTGTAATACCCTTGAGCAAGAATCCACTGCCCCTGAGCCTCCACAAGCGATTGTTGAGTAAACTGCGAGGGTGGAGGATTCTGCACATTTGTGACCCGCCTGGTTTGGATACTGCTCGCAATCGTTGCGCTCACTGCGGCGTTGACCACGCTGCTGGCCGCAATGCAAGAACCCACCCCAACTCCCACACCGCCACCATCCCCTACGCCCACACCCACGCCGCAGCCAACTCCCCTTGACCGCTTGGGGTGGTACGATGCGCCCCCTGATCTTGCCCATTGGATTGCATGGGCAGCAATACGACGCATGGCCCTCGATGATGAATCAGTGAGCGAGGAAATCGCAGGCCTGCCATGGGTCGTTGACGGCATAAACCCCGAAGAGGCCGGTGTCCTCGACGACGTATCCTGGCTCCTCAAAACAGATACCGCCGTACTGGAAACCATCCTCAACTTCCGATGGATGAGCGAGGATGGCGTTATATCGGCGGACACGCGACGCGCCCTCCGTGCCATTCGCGCCGCCACTGACGCAGACCCACGGCTCGGCTCTACCTTAGCTGCGTACGCCTGGATTCCTGATGAAGTGACGCAACATGAAGCCGAAGCTCTGGAGATCCTCGCCGAGGCGGTCTTTCCTGCCTTCAGAACACAGACCGCGACCGGAATCGGCGCGATTCGGGCGCCTCGCTCAGGCGTGAACGCGCCTCCGTCAGTCACGGCGGAACCCTTTGAATTTGCCCGGCTCCTTGCCGATTACTCTTGGGTGCGGGACGGAATCGATCCGCCCGAGCCGGACAACCTGCGGCAGCTTTCCCGGACCGTTTCTCGGGCTACCCCGGTAAACGCCGACTTGATTCGTGAGCTAACAAACGCCGCGTGGATTCAAGACGGCATAACCGACCTTGAAACGCAGGCTGTAGTTAGTTGGGACAACTTCTTCAGTAGTATCGACGAAAGTCACTTGATCCTCGCCGAAACAGTATGGGGATTTGACTGGGTACAAAATGACACCAACATCGAAGAGATTTCCCTTGTTGACCACCTGACGAATCTCGCGAATTCTGACGGCGCCAACCAGGTTCGCGCCCTCGAAACAGTCCTGTTATATGACTGGCTCCGAGATGACGTGACCACCACCGAACTGGCCTTCATGGATAACCTGGAACGACTGACTGAGACAGCAGTTGAAGACCACGCTGACGCCCTCGAAACAGTCCTGTCCTATGACTGGCTCCAAGATGACGTGACGCCCGTTGAACTGGCTTTCATGGAGAACCTGGAACGACTGACTGAGGTAGCAGCCGAAGACCACGCTGCCGCCCTCGAAACAGTCCTGTCCTATGACTGGCTACGAGATGACGTGACGTCCGTTGAACTGGCCTTCATGGATAACCTGGAACGACTGACTGGGATAGCAGCCGAAGACCACGCTGACGCCCTGGAAATAGTCTTGTCATATGACTGGGTAACGGACGGAATATCCGCTGAAGAGCCCGTCTACTTGAGACGCATTGAACCGCTTTTTGAGGCGGCTGGTCCGGAGACGACTGAAGCGCTGGAAATTATGCTTGGATATCAGTGGATTGCGAGCGGGATTGGCGTCCGTGAGACCCTGACAGTTGGAAAACTTGCCCCAATGCTTGCGGATGCTTCGAAAGTAGATCCCGGCGCAGTCACAACGATTGCGAATTACCCGTGGCTGACAGACGCAGACGGTTCACAAGAAACCAACGACCTGGTGGCCGTGTGGAGATTCCTCCGTGCCGGCGGAAGGGAAATCTCTGCCCATGAAAAGACCTTGCGCCATGATATTCTCCGCTACGACTGGATAAACGACGGGCTCACGAATGATGAAAACCTGACCTTTTTCTGGCTCAACAGACTTCTCAAAGGCTACAGTCCTGACACAGCCGAATTCATCTCGACTCTCTTGTCCCGTCCCTGGCTTGACGCCGCCGGCGGAGAAATTGAACGAAACCTGCTCAGAGTATATATAAACTACGTGCGTATGGAGCATGTTCCCGAAACGGGACTACTTCTCGATCTCGCCTCCTATGCTTGGCTGGACGACGGCCTTTCTGAATCTGAAGTGAACTTCCTCCACACGCTGACGTTCTTCGTGGCCGACTCTAGAAGTCGCTCAGCAGGTGTGATCCCAGGCCATTTTGTACGCCTGCCGTGGATCATTGATGGAATCGCTCCCCTCGAACTCACTTGGATGAGGCAGTACTCGCGATTGGTTGGAGACCGGGACCCGATCGCCAGAGGTGTTGCTCGTGATATCGGGTCCATGTGGTTCCAGGACGACATTGACCCCTTCGACACGAGCGTCGTTCAGCTGTTGGCTAGTCAGGATCTGCTCGAAAAGCCTGAGATTGCTGATCTGGATCTGTTTACAGACGGCATCTCTGAAAATGACATCTATTACTTGATGGCCCTTTCAGACGCACTGTCCCGTTCTGAGCATCAATATCGGGACCTCTTACAAGGCCATCACATAGCTAAACGAACCGTGGCAATGCCACTCGCCGGAAATATAGAACTCGTCGTCGTCCGCCACACCCCGTTTCCGGAGAATGATCCCACTCTTGACCTGATGGAGGACATTGCGCTTCAACTTGAAACGTTCATGGGAGTTCCCTTCCCCGTGGACAACGTGCTCATCCTGATACTTGAGGCAAGCGTTGACGCTGGAGAGACGCCGGCCATTGGCCGTGCCTATTTCAACGGGGGATATATCACAATGGCTCCGCCTAGACACAACCCCGGGTATCACCTCGCTGCGTTTCATGAGATGAGCCATTTCTACTGGGGTGGACAGACTGACACACCGGCCTGGTTGACAGAAGGCGCCGCTGGTTTCCTGCCGGATATCGCACGAGACGCGCTGGGTCAAGAATCACTGGAAACTCGGTACAGAAACCTTATCGACGGCACGCAAATTCTTTGCCACAGCAATAAATTGCACGATGTCTCGGATCTCTATTGGCGGCGAGTCCTTAATCCGAGTCGTTCGCCTCACGCAATTTGCATCTATCACCTGGGAGAACTCTTCCTCATGGAAATGTACAAACTACTAGGGCATGACGCCACCTCTGCCGCCATGCGCCAGATCTACGTGGACGCCCGTGACTCCGGTTGGATCGAGCCGGTCACAGACCAACGAATATACGATGCGTTCGCCGCAAATACGCCCGAAGACAAGATGGAAGACTTCCATGAACTCTTCGAACGTGTCCACGGCGGCGCTAAAGTCAAATACCCCAAGCCGGCAAG
The DNA here is from genome assembly GCA_965205915.1 of Dehalococcoidia bacterium. Classification (GTDB taxonomy): domain Bacteria; phylum Chloroflexota; class Dehalococcoidia; order UBA6926; family UBA6926; genus VXMO01. The sequence goes on from OZ242191.1 coordinate 1,623,051, forward strand.
CTAGGCCCCCCGACCCCAGCCCAATGCTGTACTATCCCCCTGTCAGACCGCACGACACCGGGGGAGGGTACTGCAATGACAACCGACATCGGATCTCTAATTGACGCCCACATCGATGAAGACGAGATCGTCGATCTCATGCGACGGCTCCACCAACACCAGAGCTTCCCGCCGCATGAGGCGAGCGCGATGGCCGAACTCCAGGCATGGCTCCGGGAACGCGGCATCGACGCCGAACTAATCGACGTCGCCGATGAACCCGGCCGCCCGAACCTCTATTACAAGATGGAGGGCGCTGGCGGCGGCAAGACCGTCATGTTCAACGGCCACATGGACATCGACCCCGTCCCCATGTACTTCGAAGGCGATCCGTGGGAATTCAAGATAGAAGACGGCACAATCTACGCCCATGGCCTCATCAACATGAAAGCCGGAGTCGCCGCTGCCGCGGCCGCCTTTATCGCGCTCCACAGGGCCGGCATCCCAATGCGAGGCGACCTCCTCATGACCGCCGTTGTCGGCGAACTGCAGGGTGGAGTAGGGGCCGTCGACCTCGTACAGCGCGGCCTGCTTGGCGATGTCTGCATCATCCCTGAACCAACCGGCATGGAACTCCTGCCACTACACGCCGGCGCCATCCAATTCCTCGTCCACACCATCGGTGAAGCCGCATGGATCGGCGCAATGCACACCATGAGTTACGTCAACGCCGCCGAGAAGCTCGCCCGCATCATCACCGCCCTCGAGGGCTTCGAATTCGATTCCCCCCGCCGAGACGAGTTCCCCGGCCTGCCACGACTCATCGTCGGCGGCATCAACGGCGGCATCGGGCGACAATACGGCCACTGGCGCGCATCCTACGTCCCCGACTTCGCGACGGCCATCCTCGAAGTCCGCGGCCTACCGGGACAGGACTACGATGATATCCAACGCCAGATCGAAGACGTCATCAGGAGCGTCGCCGAGGGCGATCCCGATTTCCAATGGGAGATCGAGCGCCCCCCGGCCACCAACCGCCCCGAATGGCAGAGCCTGAAAACCGAAGCCTACGGCATCGACCTGCCCCCGGAACACTTCCTCAACCAGACCATCGTCAAATACCACCGCGAGGTCAGGAACGAAGAGCCCGGCTGGATATCCTCCAACGCCTTCAACGATTCCGGCCACTACACCAACGCCGGCTGCCCGTCCCTCTGCTACGGCCCCGGCGGCCACACAATCATCCGAGAATACGGAGTAGAAATAAAACGAGTCACAGACTGCACCAAGATCATAGCCAGAGCCGCCGCAGAAATAACCAACATGGACAAGTAAGCGGGGCGGAGCGCCTATGAGGCGGCGGATTGAAAGAGGCCCTGCAAAGTCCAGACCCAGCGACCCTATTGCACGGCCACTTGATCCTCAAGAGGGTATCCTGAGATAGACAAGAGAGCGAAGGAACTAAGGACGTGCCTGCGGTCAATCCGGAAATACTAGTCTGGGCCAGAGAGACAGCTGGTCTAACGCCGCGCTCGGCGGCCAAAAAACTGGGGTTTGGGGATAGCTCCAGATCGTCCTCCACCGACAAACTGGCAGATCTCGAAGAGGGTGTAAAGGAACCGACTCGCCCACAGCTCATTCTGATGGCGGAAAAATATCGCCGTCCGCTGCTCACCTTCTACTTGTCCCAACCGCCTGAAAAAGCGTCACGTGGGGCAGATTTCCGCACCCTGCAAGGTAGTGTCGATGCCGAAGATGAGGCACGAATGGATACCCTAGTCCGTGAAATTGGTGCAAGACAAAGCATGGTGCGCGCGCTTTTGGTAGAAGAAGATGAGGCGGAGCCACTACCTTTCATCGGCGCCCACCGGATGGAGGATGGTGCTGGCGTTGTGCTGAGCGCCCTGAGAGCACAACTGGCTCTCATGACTACCGAATACCGAAGCCAACCTGACGTCGGGTCGGCATTCAATTCTCTACGACGACACGCTGAGGCATCTGGCATATTTGTCATCCTTAAGGGGGATTTAGGCAACTATCTGAGTGTGCTTGATACGGCTGTTTTTCGAGGATTTTCTCTTGCAGATGACGTTGCTCCGTTTATCGTCATCAACGAATACGACGCGCGGTCGGCGTGGTCATTCACATTACTCCATGAGGCGGTTCACTTGCTGTTGGGGCAAACGGGTGCCTGTGGAGCCAACGGGAGCAGAGATGTAGAACGATTCTGCGATGATGTTGCCGGTGAGTTCCTTCTGTCCGACTCAGACCTGACGAGCCTGTCCGCCGGTGAGATGCACGATTTTGCCACAGTCTATGAACAGGTTGGAAACTTCGCCAACCGTTTTAAAGTGAGCCGAACCATGGTCGCTTACAAAGCAATGCGCTCTGGGCTATTGGCCACGGAAATGTATAGGCAGGTTTCCGGCCGCTTTCGTGCTGAATGGCAAAGTCAGAGAGAGGCCGACCGGCAACGAAGGCGTGAATCGGAATCGCCGGCAGTTTATTTTCCGACGCGACGGCATCGTCTTGGGGGGCGCATGCTCGGCCTAATGTCGCGCATGGTTGCTTCGCAGGCCATTTCGACATCAAAGGCGGCGCAGATATTGGGGGTTCGCGCTCGCAACGTGGGACGGCTGCTAAGCGATAGGTAGTTGTTCAGGTATCCCGAATTATGCTCTACCTTCTTGATGCAAACGTTCTGATTGATGCGAATAGGGATTACTACCCGGTAGACAGAGTGCCCCCATTTTGGGATTGGTTGCTTGAGAAGGCTAGAGAGGGGTTGGTAAAGGTTCCGCAGGAGACATTCGAGGAAGTGGTCTTGCCTCGACCTCAGGGCCCCGAACCACTGGTGCAATGGCTAATTCTTCACCAAAATGACATGTTATTGAATGAATCCGTGGCTGTAAGTTTAGTCCGAATGGTAACTGAACAAGGTTACGCTCCTAATCTGAACGATGCCGAAATTCACAAGATTGGGCGTGATCCATTTCTCATCGCTCATGCGCTCGCCAATCGGCTGGAGCGTAGGATCGTAACAACCGAGCACTCGAAACCTAGCCGACTTCGCGCCAATCGCCATCTGCCAGATGTCGCGGATGACTTCGGGGTGCGGTGGATGGACACGTTCGAATTGATAAGAGTATTGGACTTCAAAACGAGTTAGCCCCCCCCCACCCTCGCCCACCCCCCCGCGCGATGCGCTACACTGACCAAGTCGCCAAAGAGCCTCGTCTCGGACAACCGGCGGCAATAGGGGAAGCGGGCTAAATAAACAGGCGCCCGCCCTGGAGGGAAAGACACATGGTTGCTACACCTGAAAAGCCCATCGGACAGTCAATCGCCCGCGTTGATGCAGTCGAACGAGTAATTGGCCGAGCTGTCTACGCGCCCGATCTCACGCTGCCCGGCACGCTGCACTGCAAGATCCTGCGCAGCCCGATCGCGCACGCCAAAATCAAGAGCATCGATACCTCCGCTGCGGAGGCATATCCCGGCGTCAAGGCCGTCGTCACGCACAAAGACCTGCCCGGGCTCGATTCCGATGAGCAGGTCGGCGGCGAGGTCACGCTGGACGCCAGCTATCTGCGCGAGTTCCTGATGGCCAAGGATCGCGTCCTCTTCCACGGCCACCCCGTCGCCGCCGTCGCCGCCACCTCCCCGCACATCGCGGAAGAGGCGCTCGACCTCATCAAGGTCGACTATGAGGCCCTCCCGGCCGTCGTCCACATCGAAGACGCCATCAAAGACGATGCGCCCGTCATCCATCAAGAGGTTCGCACGCGCGGCCTAGAGGGACGCAGCGACAAGCCCACCAATATCTCCGTCCACATGGAACTGGCCCGTGGTGATGTTGCCAAAGGCTACGAAGAGGCGGACGTCGTCCTTGAGGGCGAATACCGCGTCGGCATGGTCCATCAGGGCTACATTGAGCCGCAGGCGTGCAGCGTCGCGGTCGATGCCAACGGCCACATAACCATCTACACGACCACCCAGGCGTCCTTCGGCGTCAAGAGTCAGAACGCGGCCCTGCTCCAGATTCCGCTCAACAAGGTCACCGTCGTCCCGCTTGAGATCGGCGGCGGATTCGGCGGCAAGGGATTCACCGTCCCTGAGCTGCCCACCGCGCTCCTTGCCCTCAAGACCGGCCAGCCCGTCAAGACCGTCCTCGGTCGCGATGAAGTCTTCCGCGCCACCGGCCCCGCGCCGGACGCCTACTGCTGGATCAAGGCCGGCGCAAACAAGAAGGGCGAAGTCACCGCTTTCGAGGCCAAGTTCTACCTTGACGCCGGATGCCTCCCTGGCTCCGCGCTCTACGTGAACAACATCCTCGTCGCCGGCCTCTCCCCCTACAAGCTGCCCAACTTCCAGGCCGACGGCTATGACGTGCTAACCAACAAGTCCCGCTCGCAGGCATATCGTGCCCCGGGCCTACCGGAGGGCGCATTCGCCATCGAGACCATGATGGACGAGCTAGCCGAGGCCTTGGACATGGATCCCATCGATCTCCGTATAGCCAACGTCACCGACGATGGCGCGCCGATGAGCGATGGCATGGCCCTGCCTGTAACCCGATTCAAGGAAATCCTTGAGACCGTCAAGAAGCATGATTCGTGGGCGTCCCCCGTACCTGAGGGACGTGGCCGCGGCATCGCCATTGGCATGAGGCGCGAGGGCTCCGGCACCTCCACCGCCACCATCCGACTCAACGCCGACTCCACATTCAGCCTTGTCGTCGGCTCCGTCGACCTCACCGGCACGCGCACCTCAATGGCGCAGATCGCCGCCGAAGAGCTTGGCGTCACCGTCGATGAGATTCGCTCCACCGTCGGCGACACCGATTCCGTCGGCTACAGCGATGGCTCCTGGGGCAGCCGCATTACATACGTCACCGGCATGGCCGTCAAGAACGCCTCCGAAGACCTGATCGGCCAACTCAAGGAGCTCGCCGCCGAGCGGTTCAAGGCAGACGCCGAGGATGTCGTATACGAGGACCGCACCTTCTCCCTGCGAGACAACCCTGAGCAGACCGTCACCCTCGCCGAACTTGCCAGGAACAACGTTGGCCGCGGCACCGGCGCGATCATCGGCAACGGCCTCGCAACCGGCGTCCGACCCGTCACCAGCTCCGGCGTACAGATCGCCGAGGTTGAGATTGACGAGGACACCGGCCGAGCCACCATCGCCCGCTACACCGCCTTCCAGGACCCCGGTCGCGCCATCAACCCGATGGCCGTAGAGGGCCAGGTGCAGGGCGCAGTCGCGCAGGGCGTCGGCTGGGCGCTCTGGGAAAACTACGAGTGGGGCGACGACGGCATCCTCAAGAATGCCAACTTCCTCGACTACCGTATGCCGACCGCGCTCGACCTGCCGATGATTGAGACCATCTTCGTCGGCGGTCCCGCGCCGGAGAACCCGCTCGGTGTCCGAGGCGTCGGCGAAGTGCCGATCATCCCGCCGCTCCCGGCCATCGGCAACGCCGTCAGCCGCTCAGCGGGCATCCGCCACCGCCAGATCCCCCTAAACCCAGAGCGAGTCTTCTGGACCACCCACAACGGCGGAAACGGCAAGAACTAACCGCACAAACAAAGAACCACAAGGAGGGGCGGCGCACAAGCGCCGCCCCTCCCCCTTTTGCCATTCCCGTGCCCACCCCCATCATTCCCGCGCCCACCCCCGTCATTCCCGCGAAAGCGGTGGCCCACGCCGCCCCGTCATTCCCGCCCCCACCCCCGTCATTCCCGCGAAAGCGGGAATCTAACCCCCCAATTTCCCAACCAGCCCCCGTAACGCCAACCCACGCCATCCCCCCCGCCCCCCCCCCGAATCCCCCTCAAACGCGCCGCCCCACGCCGCCCCGTCATTCCCGCGAAAGCGGGAATCTACCCCCCAATTTCCCAACCAGCCCCCGTAACGTCTCCCCTCGTATCCGCCGCGCCCACCGCTGTCATTCCGAGCACAGCGAGGAATCCAAAGCCTCCACTGCGCAACCAACCCCCTAAGACAATTCACCCCCCCCCCCGCGTCATTCTCGCCCCCCCAAATCCCCGCGAAGACGGGGGCCCATGCCGCCCACCGGGCGGCCCGTCCCCACCCGTCATTCTTGCGAAGGCCAGAATCCATCGCGTGGCCCGAGAGGGCCACAAAACCCGCACCTAGAAATCAACCGCAGAGGCGCGTCGCCCCGCCCCCCCCGAATCCCCCGCGAAGGCGGAGGCCCACGCCACCCGGATAGCGTGCCAAATTCCCCATCACCACAAACCAAAAGAGGGCGGCGGTTCCCATCTGGGAGCCACCGCCCCGAGTGATCTGTCAGAGCTTCTAGGCCAGCTTGATCGAAATCTCATCCTTCTTGCCTGTCGTTTCCTTTATCGATACCAGTCCCTGCAGCTCGAGCCAGCGCAACACCCTCGAATAGGGATGATTCTTGCCGAATCCGACGTCAACCGGCGAGAAGCCCGATTCCTCAAGTCGCTCTTGGCACCGCTGACCAAAGGCACCCTTCGAAATGGGGTTCCCCTTGAGTTCCTCTATAACGTCCACGCACTTCTTTACTACAAACGGCTTGTCCCAGTGAATGAAGTGGTCGTTATCTACAACCTTCTTGAGGCGGTCGCTGCATTTGTCGGTTCCTGATACATAACAGTCGACTCCAGCATCATTCAGTTCGCCCAGCATCTTCCCAAAGCCACCGTCGTTCGTTGCCAAGACGAGCACAGTCTTTGAGGGGTTCTTGAGACAATATTCCTTAGCGTCATTGATGATCTGGGAATCTGCATCAAAGAACCCCTCCCGGGTCTGGAACTTCTGGCCCTCAAGTTTCTTTACGGCCTCTCTCTGATGCGGTGAAGCGTAAGCCAAAAGGAGACGATTGGCGCGGGTCTTCGGGAACATCAGATCCAGATACCCTTTTGCGAAGTACCACTCGGTTTCGACACTGTTGGCGTCAAACCCGAGGTTCTGAAAATCCCACGCAACCATAAGCTTGGTTCTGTCTTGTTGTTTCTTGGTCACCTCAACCCTCCTTTGGAAAAACTGCGGGTTGACGCCTTGTCCCTTGGCCACTGAATACAGCGCGGCCAGAGCCTTGGCGTCCGGAGTTGTGGCGCCCGTTTCCCACCTGGACACCGTGTTCACCGGCACGTCTAATTCCTCTGCGAGTCCGGCTTGGGTAAGCCCCAATTGCTTGCGCAAGGCCTCGATTGACTGAGGCCTGAACGAGTATTCGAACTGATCGGACTTTATCGGTGCCATGAAAAGAAGATAGACGACACCGTACATGTTGTCAACAGATGTGGTGACACCACTTGAGGTTGCAGCCCGCCCGAGTGTCATTCCGAACGCAGCGAGGAACCTTGTGAAGCCGCTCCAAAATCCGACGCACTTTCGCGGATCCTACCCCCCACCCAAAAACCGACGCGGATTCTCCACCGTCATCAGCCTGATCGCATCATCCCCAACGCCAAGCCCCCGCAAGTGCGGCAGCATCACGCGGCTGACGAACGCGTACCCATCTGGATTCACCTGTTGATGATGCTCCTCAGTCGATCCCCATGAATCGTCCGGGTGCTTCTTAACGCCCCAATCGTGCGACAGCATCAGGTTCCGCTCGAAACCGGCATCCAGCAGCCGCTTGATCATGTCCGCCTTATCGCGCCACGGCGCGTTCAACCCATGCCCCGGCAACTCATCCATCCCCAGGAACACGCCCTCCCGCGCCAGCCCCGCCAGGTAATCGAAATCCGTCGCGTCCGATGAATGCCCGATGCACACGCGCGAAGGGTGAACCCCCTCCTCCGCAAAGATGCGCCACTGCGGCTCGCCCACCTTATTCAGCGGCTGCGTATGCGTCGTGATCGGAATGCCCGTCTCATTCGATGCCCGAGCCGCCGCCCGCAACACCATCACCTCTGCGTCCGACAGCTCAAAATTGTTGTTCGCGACCTTGATCATCCCCGCCTTGATCCCCGTCCCCTCGATGCCTTCGACGATCTCCCGCACGTACACCGCCGCCATGCGATCCGGGTGCGTGAACCAGATCAGCCGGGGAATATCCACATACGTGCCCGTCGACGCGATGATATTGACGCCGGAACCCTCCGACACGCGCCTCAACATGAGAACATCGCGGCCCAGCTCGAACGGCGTCGCGTCCATGATCGAGTTGAGACCCTCCGCGCGCGCCTCTGAAAGCATCTCGATGCCTGTGGACTCGATGCCGTCCCAGTCCATCAGTTCCGGATACGTCGCCTTGATCCCCGGAAACCCGACGATTACATGTTCATGAGAAAGCGTGAAACCCAACTCGTTCGCCGCCACCGGCCCCGTCACCGTCTCCACCATCTCCCGCGCCATCACGACCTCCCTCCGTCATTCCCTTGCCGTATCCTACCCCCATGACACCCACCGACGACAACACCAACACCACTCCCGTCATCCTCACCGCCATCGCCGATAACCGCCCCAACCTCCTCCACACCATCCTCACCACAATCGGCGGGGCAGGGGGCGCAACAATCGAAACCGTCGCCCAAACCTCTCTCGAAACCGCCGTCAGCGTCACCCTCCTCCTCCGCGTCCCCAAAGGCGGCGCAACCCCCCTCCGCGCCGCCCTCGTTGGCCTAACCGTCCAACACAACATCAAAATCCACGTCGACGATATGCCGGACGGCGCCCTCTACCGCCCCACCACTGACGAGACCAAATAGATCGAACTCAACTCCCTTAACAACCTGACGCGATTACTCCAAGCCCTTGATAAATATGGAGCAACAATTCAGAGCGTCAGGGCAGGATCAATCGATGTGGTCAAAATTTCGGCTGTCATTGGCGCCGATATAGACGAAGTTGCCCTGATCAATGAGTTTGAATCTATGAGCACGAAAATGTTGACAGAGTAAACGCAATCAATAGAATGGCGCGATAGCGCTCCTACTCTGAGGACGCCCACGAGGAGAGTCGGCCGTGCCAAAAACGCGGCGTCGCGTCATGCGAAACCTGCGGCCGCGTTAATAACGCGCCCAGTTGCATGGAAAGCAATGGGCACGGCACGGCGACTCTACATCAACGGTGTATCACTCGTTTCGCTTTCCATCATGTTGGGCCGCGGCTCGGTCCTGTTTGTCGCCACAATCCGCAGGATTGGGATTGGAACCGGATATAACACAGATTCGGACATTACTATCGCCGCGACACTGCTGTTCATTGGATTACCAATTTGGGCTATCCATCACCGATTGGGGCAGAGAACCGTGCGCAACAATCCGGATGAAGCAGGCTCCCTCTTCCGAGCCATCTACATCTACGGCGCTCTCCTGATTACGGGTATCTCGGCCACCATTGTGGCGATGATAGCCATCACGTCTGGCCAGGATCAATTCCCAACCGTTCTCGTCTTCGGGGCCTTTTGGACGTATTTCCTGTTTCTGGAGCATGGAGAAACGCGGCCAACTCGCCGCACTGTGATTGCACGACAGCTGTATTTCTATACGATGAGCGTCGCTCTGATTTCCCTCGCTATGTCCGCCTTCTTCTTGTTCTCGTTCGAACTACTCTACGCGCTACGCGGGAGCGTATTTTTCCCGGAATTATGGCAGGGCTGGGATTGGGACGATGTCCTGGGCCAACTCGGTGCGATATTCCCCCCTGGTATTGCTTGGGCAGCCCATTGGATGCTGTTTGCGCGACGAAACACCGACTCAATCATGCGACACATCTACCTCTATGTCTTCGCGATCAGTGCCGGTCTGCTCATTGCATCGTGGAACGCGGCCAAACTCATTCAACTCACGTTAGGCTATTGGGTGCTGGGCCCACCGTGGTCGTTCACTCTGGATTGGATGCCATTGCGTTCGTACCCGCTCCGCGGCGTACTGGACAGTTTCGCGTCCGCCGCCACCTCGCCACTTGTCTTCCTGATCGTTGGACTCGCCCTTGTGGCGTTTCATTGGCCGATCGTGCGCAGTGACAACAGATCAGGGGTAGAAGCCAAGGCGGCGGCTGTGCGCGACATTTCACGATATGCCCTCGCCGCCATCAGCCTGGCCGCGCTACCTTTCGGCATGTATTTGCTTCTCGTAGCCGCCAAGCAAGAAACATATGGCATCGGCGATAGGATAATTGGCGACTTGATCTACATGGAACCCCGATGGTACCTGGCAAGCAACCTCACAGGACTGATGGCATTTGCCCTTGTTGGCGGGCTCCTGTGGTTCGCGGTGTGGCCGCGCATTGGACTCACGTACCCAACTAACGGCGGCGTCCGATTCGCGCGAATCGCGTACTTTGGCAGCGTTCTCATCGTGAGCGGTTCCGCTGTCTGTCTTTCCTTGGCCCTGGTCGTTGGCGCTGTGGCCTTGGTGGTTTTTGATCACCATCGGGAGCCCCCCACCTACATATACGGCTCTCCCACCGCAGCCCTTCTCGGTGTCCCCATAGCAATCCTTGCCATAAGCGCGCTTCTCTTTGCCTACCACCTGCGGACCCTCCGAAACGAACGTCAAAGCGCACACCCTGCCACACCTTCCCCCGATCCCCTGCCGCACTAGCGGCCAATGCCCGAAGGCGCCTCCACCGCGAATAACCCTCCGAATCCCGCGCGCCCCCTCCGAATCCCCCGCGCAGGCGGGGGCCCACGCCGCCCAACGGGCGGCCCCGCGCGTACAATACCCACATGGACTCATCAACCCGCATCCTCATCGGAGTCGTCGCAGGCGTCATCCTCCTCGTCGTCCTTGCCATCGCCCTCTCACGCCTCCTCGACGATGGGGAAACCACCTACCCACCCAATACTCCTGAGGGCACCGTCCAGCGCTACATCCGCGCCGCCATCGACGAAGACCCCGAAACCGCCATCGCCCTTCTGACGGAGCACTACAAGACCGACTGCGCGCTCCGGGAACTCCGGGAGCGCATGGGCCACTCCTCGGTACGCGTGAGACCGATCCCCCCCGCCTTAGACAGATACCGCGTCCGCCTCGGCAACGTCGAAGAAATCGACTCCGAAAACGTCACCGTCAACATCGGCATATCCTATGTCAGCGAGCCCGACCTCTTCGGATTCCCGGACAACACCAATACAAGGGAATACGAATTCGAACTCCACCGCTCCCCTGACGGCTTCTGGCTCATAGCGGAATCCGAATGGCCGCACGAACTCAAATACATCCGTGAATACGCCTGCCAAGATGAGCCCACCCGCGCCCCGCCCCCAACCCCACAGGCCGCCACCTCATGAGCATCCCGCAGCGTTCGTACGTCTATCTCGCGGCATTCGTCGCTTATGCCATCCTCCTCCAGGGCGCGTACGGCCTCGCCACCGATGTATTCCGCTCGATCAACGGCCTCGGAATCGGCGGTGATCCTGAAGCCACCTGGATCGCAATGATCATCGTGGCCCTCCCCGTTTGGCTGGCACACGAATTCCTACTCCGACGCGCCGCCGCCAACCACTCCGATGAAACAGGCTCAACGCTCCGCAAACTCTACGTCCACGGCGCGTTATTCCTGACAACCCTCTACGCCGCCTTTGGGTCGATTCAGATCATTGAACAACTTGCAGGCGATTTCGATGGCCTCGAACACATCGGCGGCCTCATAGTCGCCGCCGGTCTCTGGTACTACCTATGGCGACGCGAAAACCTCGAAGGCCAGCCAAGCCCCCGCGCCCAGACCGTCAAGCGATGGCGCATCTACGGCCTCAGCGTCATCTTCCTCACCCCCGCCGTCGCCGCAACCTACTGGATCGCCTTTGCCCTTGCCTACGCTGCCTATGAACTCGCCACCGGCGCATTGGACACCCTCCTCGGCCCTGAAGACATTGGAGACCCCCTCCGCACCGCTGCCGCATGGGCCCTCGTCGGGACGACTGCCTGGGCCATCCAATGGCGTGCAGTCGCCACACGCGACGAAGAATCCGTCCTCAGACAGGTCTACCTCTATGGATTCGCCTTCGTCGGTGGCGCATCCCTGGCCCTCTGGGGCGCGACTGCCACCATCTACGTCGTCATCGCCCAACTCGTCGGCGCGGACTATACCACGACCGCCGTCGCCTACTTCCGACAATTCATCCTGCCCGCCGTCGGCCTCCTCATCGGACTCGCCCTTCTCGCCTACCACTGGTCAATAATCCGCCGAGACGCCGCCCGCCGCCCCCCCCTCCGTCATTCCCGCGAAAGCGGGAACCTCGAACCCGGAATGCAACCAACCCCGGTAACGCCCCCTACGTCCGATCCAGCGTCCCCCTCCGCCATTCCGGCGCAAACTACCGTCATTCCGACGCCCCCCACTGTCATTCCGAGCGCAGGCGAGGAATCCCCCCACCTCTCCAACACCTTCAAATACATCATGTCCGGCGTCGGACTCATCGCCCTCATCCCCGGCATCATGGTCCTCCTGATGACCATCCTTTTCCTGCTGACGGACGGTGATGTCCTGGCCCCCGCAAATGGCGACGCCGAAGCCCTTGCCGTCGCCCTCACCATGATCATCGTTGGCGCGCCCCTTTGGTTCGCATTCTGGTGGCGAGTCGTCCGCGCCGACCCGCACGCCCTCATCCGCCGCATCTATCTGTACGTCGCCCTCATAGCCCTCGGTGGAACGTGGCTCTTCACACTCATCGCCCTACTCGCCGCCGTCCTCACCGAGATCCTCGGCCAAGGCTCAGGCTTCCTCGACGATGCCCTAATCCTCGGCCTCTCCATCATCATCCCCGCCGCCACATTCTTCGCCTACCACACCCTAATCCTCCGCCAAGACTCCCGCCGCGCCTCCACGTTCGATCCAATCGCTACCCCCGTCGATTCAACCGCTACCCCCGTCATACCGAGCGTAGCCGAGCAATCCCCCCGCCCCGCCACCACACCCGAAGCCGAGCAATCCCCCCGCCCCGCCTACCACATCATCCCCGCCCCCCCATACATCCTCCCCGACTGGAAAACCCCACGCCCCTAACCCCCGCCCCCGTAACGCCGCCTTCCCTCATTCCGGCTTTCGCCGGAATCCATCGGGAGATAGAGGCACACCACTTGCCCAAACTTGTGTGCTATTCTTGATTGATATAGTCGAAGTAGTCGCTTAGGGCGTGGGGAAGGAGGCGCAAGCAGAATTGGAGTCACTGACACTCATCTCGGTACTTGTGTTAGCCTTCTTGGTTGGAACTGGGATCCCCATATATTTCGCCCCGCCAAAGGATTTCCGTGAAGGGAAGTCTTGGGCGGCAGTAGCCGGAGTATTGTTCCTATTCTTCATATTATTTGCAGTAAGCATTGGGAGTTGGGAAGGATTGACAGACAGCCCATCCGCCTTACTGATATTGCGTGTCTTTCCGGCACTTGCCATGGCATCTTTAGGATTCGCATTAGGCGCTTTACTGGTCCCAATCGTGCAACATTTCAAAGGACCGCGGTAAATGCCTGACCTAAACGTCCCCAACCGCACCCTCTTCCACGGCGACAACCTCCCGTTCCTACGCGGCTTGAACAGCGAGTCAATACATCTGATTGCGACGGACCCGCCGTTCAACAAGGGGCGCGACTTTCACGCGACGCCGGACAGCCTCGCTCGCGGCGCAAAGTTCCAGGACCGCTGGAGTTGGGACGATGACGTCGAGGGCGAGTGGCTTGATCAGATAACCGACGACTGGCCAAAAGTGATGAACGTCATCAACGGCTCACGGGACAGCTTTGGCGACGACATGGGCGCGTTCCTGAGCCTCATGGCCGTCCGGCTAATCGAGATGCGCCGCGTCCTCCGCAAAGACGGTAGCATCTACCTCCACTGCGACCCGACTGCGAGCCACTATCTGAAGCAACTAATGGACGCGGTGTTTGGCAACGCGAATTTCCGGAATGAGATTGTGTGGAAACGGTCTCACCCTAAGGGATTAGCCTTTACCCGTTTCGCATCGAACCACGACGTGATCCTAGTCTATGGGGCCAACCGCGATGCAATCTGGAATCCAATGTATGTCGACAATCCTCGAGCCCACCACCAGTACAACCTCATAGAAGAAGGCACAGAGCGTAGATACCAGTTGACAAGTTTATTGAATCCGAATCCAGACCGCCCGAACCTGACGTATGAATTCAAGGGCGTAACAAGGGTATGGCGGTGGACAAGAGAGCGCATGGAACAGGCTGATAGAGACGGGCTAATCGTTGTTCCGCGTGAGGGACAGGGGGTTCCGAGACTAAAGAGGTATCTTGATGAACAGGAAGGGATTCCAATAGGTGACACTTGGGACGACATTCCAATTGCGGCGGGCAAAGAACGCGTTGGCTACCCCACGCAAAAGCCGCTGGCTCTGTATGAGCGCATCATCAGCGCGAGCAGTAATGAGGGTGATATCGTGCTCGATCCATTCGCGGGGTGCGCGACAACGCCCATCGCGGCAGAGCGGCTCCGTCGGCAGTGGGTCGGCATGGACATATGGGACGGGGCGTATAACGTCGTCAAGCAGCGCATGGAGGACAATCGGCAGTTGCTGACTGACCCTAACCCGCAGATTCACTACGTGACGGCGCCGCCGGAGCGGACAGACGAGGCGGAGGAGGCGGTGCCGTTCTTACAGGTGACGGAGCGGTACAAGGAGCCTGCCGGGCCAAAGATGTCGCGTCAGGAGATGTTTGAGCATCTCATCGCGCAGAACGGGCAGAAATGCCAGGGGTGCGACCGCGCCTTTGACGATCCGCGCTACCTTCAGCTGGATCACAATACGCCCCGCGCGGACGGCGGGATCAATCACATCACGAATCGCGTGCTGCTGTGCGGGCCATGCAACATGCTGAAATCGAATATCTATACGTTGTCCGGACTACGGAGAGAGAACACGAAGCGGGGGTATATGGCGGGCGAGTAGAGGAGCGCACAGCCCCCGTCATTCCCGTGAAAACGGGAATCTTGAACTCGGAGTGCAACCCCCCCCAACCCCCAAAAATTGACACCATCACCACCCAAGCGTATCGTTGTCCTTGAACCCTTGACAGGGGCTATTTTTATTTGTGTACAAAACTGACGGGCAAACGAGGGACATACGGGTACACGCAGGGAAGGCCGAGGAATCACGATACCGTCGATGAACGATCACCATATCCGCCTGCGTCTTGAGCAGCTGGAAGAGCAAACGCTCTCCCCTTTCGCTCAACTCAGCCGCAACTCGCGGGGCAGGCGTATACCTGAAGAACCCTCCTTCATGCGGACGGATTACCAGCGTGACAGGGATCGTGTCATCCACTCAAAGGCATTCCGACGCCTCAAGCACAAGACGCAGGTCTTCATCGCCCCCATAAGCGACCACTTCTCCACCCGCCTCTCCCACACCATTGAAGTCGCGCAGATCGCCCGCTCCATCGCCCGCGCCCTCCGCCTCAATGAAGACCTCGCAGAAGCCATCGCCCTCTCCCATGACCTTGGCCACACCCCGTTCGGCCATCTTGGTGAGGACTTCTTTGCCGACAGGATCCCGGGCGGCTACCGCCACGCGGCGCAGAGCCTCCGCATCGTCGATATCCTCGAAAAAGACGGGCAGGGCCTCAACCTCACGTGGGAAGTCCGGCAGGGTATCCTCAACCACTCCAAGGGACGCGGCAGCCTGAACGGAATCCGGCAGGCCGGGGATGAGGTCAGCCTTGAGGCCGAAATCTGCCGCCTTAGCGATGCCATCGCCTACGTCAACCACGACCTCGGCGACGCCCTCCGCGCCGGCGTCCTTGAACCCGATGACATCCCGCTCCACGTCCGCCAAACACTCGGCAACCGACACGCCGAGCGCCACAATACCATCATCGCCGACCTCGTCGAAACCTCATGGCCCGTCACCGGCGAAGCCACATCGAATATGTCGAACGGACACCTCCCCCACATCGCCATGAGCCAACCCGTATTGCAGGCCGTCATCGACCTGCGCGAGTTCCTCTTTGACAACGTCTATCTCTCCGCCGCCCAAACCCAGAACGAAGAGCCGCTCCGCATCCTTGAGACCCTGTGGGACGCCTTCACCAACAATCCCGAACTTATCCCGGAGGGCTACGCCCGGCCCGGTGATGATCCCGTCCGCCGCGCCGTCGACTACATCTCCGGCATGACCGACCAATTTGCGGAACGCACTGCGGCAGACCTCCGCGTAGGCCGCGCGCCCACCAGGCCGCTCGCAGAGGTGGCGCTATGACCGTCGTCGATGACATCAAGGCCCGCACGGATATCGTTGACCTTATCCAGTCGCGCGTCCCCCTCCAGAAAGCTGGCCGCAACTTCAAAGCAAACTGCCCCTTCCACAACGAAAAGACCCCATCCTTCGTCGTATTCCCGGAGCGCGGCACGTGGCACTGCTTCGGAGCCTGCGGCGAGGGCGGCGATGTCTTCTCATTCATCCAACGCGCCGACAATCTCACCTTCTCCGAGACCCTCTCACGTCTCGCTGAACGCGCCGGCGTCACCATGCCGGAGACCCGCCGACAGGACGAGACCCAGCGCAAAGAGAACGAAGAACTCTACACCGTCCTTCAGAACTCCGCCGACTACTTTGAGCGCATCCTCATCCACTCCCCTGCCGGTGAGCAGGCGCGCCGCTACCTAAAGGAGCGCGGCATCAATGATGAGACCATCAAGGATTTCCAACTCGGCATGGCCCCGAAGGCGTGGGAGGGACTGAAAGGACACCTCTCAGACCTCGGCCACAGCGAACAGCAGATGCAAGCCGCCGGCCTGATCATCGAGCGTGACGGCGACAGCGAGGGCGCCTACGACCGATTCCGCGAACGCCTCATGTTCCCCATCCGGGACACCAAGGGGCGCGTCATCGGTTTCGGCGCCCGCGCCCTTGATGACTCCCAGCCCAAATATCTGAACTCCCCGCAAACCCCCCTCTTTGACAAGAGCGGATCCCTCTTTGCCATAGACCGCGCCCAGCAAGCAATCCGCGACGAGGGTGAAGTAGTCCTCGTTGAGGGCTACATGGACGCCCTACAGGCCCATCAGGTTGGATTCGCCAACGTCGTCGCCATCATGGGCACGGCGCTCACTGAGCGGCAGGTCACCCTCGTTCGCAACTACGCGCGCCGCTACGCCCTCGCCCTCGATCAGGACGCCGCCGGTGAAGAGGCCACGCGACGCAGCCTGGAATCCGCCTTCGATATATTCCGGCGCGAGGTCGTCCGCGTCGCCGGTTCCGCCGTCCCAATGGGTGTCCGACGTGAACTGCCCAAACTCCGCATCATCACCATGCCCCCGGGCCGCGATCCTGACGATGTGATTCGTAACGACCCCGATGATTGGCGCAACCGCATTGAGCAGGCCACCCCCATCCTCGACTACCTGATTCAGTCGGAAGCGGCGCGTCCCGAATCCTCGACGGCAGAGGGCCGCCTTGAAGTCGTCAATCGCATCTTCCCCCTCATAACGTCGCTCGATAATCCCTTTGAGCAACAGGAAGCGTTCAGCAAGCTCGCCTCCGCCCTCAAAATCGAGGAACGAACCCTCGAAGCCGCCGTCGGTCGGCCCGAGCGTCGCAGAACTCCCCAAAGACGCGCGTCCTACAACAACGCCACTCAGCAAAATGGCGGCCTCGCTGCCGAAATCGGCGCGGATGCCCTGAATGAAACCCGCCGGGAAGTCGTCGAAGAACACCTACTCGCCCTTATCCTCACCCATGACAACGAAATCTATGAAGCGTGGAAACGCCTCGAGCTCCCCGAACTCCCGGATCACTTCTTCTGGAACCCCGAAAACCGCGAACTCTGGCATCTCCTCAAAACCGCCGACCCCGTCCAACGCGCCGAGATCATGGTCAGCCCGGACGCCGAACAACTCAGGCGAAAGATTCCGACGCAGCTCGATCGCCGCGAGCAGGGCAAGGCCCTCAGCGACCTCGTTCGCCGCATGTGGGAACGCCAGCTCAAACGGGATGAAGTCGAAGCCGCGGAGGCGGTCGCATCAGTCGCGGAGGAGGATGGCGAGGCGGCAGACGCCCTCCGCACGATGACGGACGAAATGAGAGACCAATTCACGGCGCGCCTTGAACAACTTCGCGCCGTCCAAACCGGCAACTGGAACAGGGACAACCGCAATGCCTAACCTAACAACCCCACAAGCAGCAAGTGAACTGGAGGAGAAAGCATGACCTGGCAAGCTGGCGTACTCAATCTCGGTGACGACGAGAACGGCTCACTCTCCCAAAAGGTCGCGGAAGGCGTCGTAACGCTCGACCCAACCGCCGCATCCGAACTCCTTCGCGCGCTGCCCAACGCTGCCAAACCCGAAGTGGCAGACTGGCCTGCCTCCCGTGAGGAATGGGCAGAGGCCGCACGCCTCGAAGCCGAGGCCGAGGCGGAACTCGCCGACGCGGAGTCACTTGATGACCCCGTGCGCATGTACCTCCGCGAAATTGGCCGCGTCGATCTCCTCAACGCCCGCCAGGAGAAAACCCTCGCCCGCAAGGCCGAGGGCTGGAAAGAACTGCAGAACCTCGAGGCCCACATCCGCGAAACCACCGGTCACAACGCCACAATCGCCGATATTGCCCTCAACCTCCTCAACAAGCTCACAACACACCGTGAACTTGCCACCTTGGTTATCGAGCACCTTGAACTTGAGACACCCTGCACCCTGCTCACCCTCAAGGAATCTCCGGATGTCATCAAGACCATCGACATCGAGATGCACCATGAACTCGCCGAAGAGTTCGCCACCAAACTTGGACGCGAGCCGGAGGATGTCGAAAAAGAAATCATTGCGTTCTCCCTCCAGCGGTGGCTCCTACCCACCCCCCTCGTTCGCGGCTTTGCTCCCTCGCTCACCCTCGAAACAATCCCGCTCTTCCTCAGCACGCAGGACATCCACGAAGCCGCCATCATAGCGGACGAAGAGTGCCGCGAGTACCTTGATGACATTCGTCGCGAAGGCGTAATGGCACAGCGCCGCATGACGGAGGCCAACCTTCGCCTCGTCGTCAGCGTCGCCAAGAAATACATCGGACGCGGCATGAACCTGCTTGACCTTGTACAAGAGGGCAACATCGGCCTCATCCGCGCCGTTGAGAAGTTCGACTACCGCAAGGGCTTCAAGTTCTCAACCTACGCAACGTGGTGGATCAGGCAGGCCATAACCCGCTCCATCGCCGATCAGGCCCGCACCATCCGCATCCCCGTCCACATGGTGGAGACCATCAACAAGCTCCTCCGTGAGAATCGACGCCTCGTCCAGGAACTTGGCCGCGAGCCCACCACTGAGGAAATCGCCCAGACAATGGAGATTACCCCGGATCGCGTCCGTGAAATCCTCAAGATCTCACAGGAGCCCGTCTCCCTCGAAACCCCCATCGGCGAAGAGGAAGACTCCCACCTTGGCGACTTTATCGAAGACAAGGCTGCCCTCGCCCCCGCCGACGCCGCCTCCTACCAGCTCCTCAAGGAGCAGATTGGCAGCGTCCTCGATACCCTGAGCGGGCGCGAACGGCGCGTCCTCCAGCTCCGTTTCGGCCTCGATGATGGCCGCAGCCGCACCCTCGAAGAGGTCGGGCGAGAGTTCAGCGTCACCCGTGAGCGCATCCGCCAGATCGAGGCCAAGGCCCTGCGTAAGCTCCGACACCCAACCCGCAGCCGCCGCCTCCGCGACTTCCTCGTCTAGCCACCGCAAGAAAACCGCTGCCGCGCCCGCCCCGAACCCCCCGCGCCCGCCCCGAATCCCCCGCGAAGGCGGGGGCCCAGGGCGGCCTTGCCTATGTGCTACATTCAATACGATAAGCATCGACTCTGAGAGGTAGAAAATCCCCGTGCCCAACCTTGTCGAACAACTTGAATCGGACATGAAACAGGCCATGCGCGATCGTGATCGTTCGCGCCTGTCCGCCATCCGCATGATGCGCAGCGCCCTCCAGAACGCCGCCATCGCCAAGGGCCCCAACACCGCTCTGGACGATGCGGAGGCCTCCGACGTGCTTGCCCGCGAGGCCCGCCAACGCAAAGAATCCATAGATGAGTTCCGCAAGGCCGGTCGTGAAGATGGCCTCGCCGACCAGGAAACCGAACTCGCCGTCGTCATGTCCTACCTACCCGAACGCCTCTCCAAAGAAGAAATCACCCAGGAAGCCCGCAAAATCATCGACGACCTCGGTGCGCGAAGCATGACCGACCGCGGCCGGGTCATGGGCGCCCTAATGCCGGTCCTCCGAGGCAAAGCAGACGGCCGAGACGTCTCAGAAGTAGTCCAACAACTCCTCTCCCAATAACCCCTACAACCTGTAAAGGCGCGTCGCGACGCGCCACCCCCACTCCGTCATCCCCACCCCCCACTCCGTCATTCCCGCGAACGCGGGAATCCAGACCTCCAATCCGCAACCAAGCCCCCGTCATCCTCCCCCCGTCATCCCCCCGCCCCCCCGTCATTCCCGCGAACGCGGGAATCTAAACCTCCAATCCGCAACCAACCCCCGTATCGCCCCCCCTCCGCATCCCCCGCGCCCCCCACACCGTATCCCCCGCGAAGGCGGGGGCCCACGCTCCCATATGCGATAATCACCTATGACCACCCAGTCACCAATCAAGGCCGCCGTCGTCGTCTTCCCCGGCACCTGGAGCGATGCCGATTGCCATCACGTCCTCACCAACGTCTTTGAGGTTCAGGCCGACTACGTTTGGCACACCGAAAGCGACCTCTCCGAGTACGACCTCGCCATCCTCCCCGGCGGATTCGCCCACGGCGACCACTTACGCCCCGGCGCAATCGCCCGATTCTCCCCCGTCATGGACGGCATCCGGCGCATGGCCGAAGAAGGCAAGACCGTCATAGGCATCTGCAACGGCTTCCAGGTCCTTTGCGAAGCTCAACTGCTCCCCGGCGCGCTCCTCCGCAACGCCCACCTGCAATATCGCTGCCAGTGGACGGACCTCCGTGTCGAGACAACGGACAGCCGCTTTACATCCTTGGCAGGGCAGGGCGATGTCCTCCGCGTTCCCATCTCACACGGCGATGGCAACTACTTCGCCGACCCTGACACCATCGCCCAACTGGAGCGCGACGACCGCATCATCTTCCGCTACTCAACGCCCGAAGGCGAAATCACACCCGATGCCAACCCCAACGGCGCGCTCGCCAACATCGCCGGAATCGTCAACGAAAACCGCAACGTGCTCGGCATGATGCCGCACCCGGAGCGCTGCTGCGAGCCGGAGATCGGCGGTGTCGATGGCCGCCCCATCTTCGCCTCAATGCTGCGCCACGCCGGCATGCCGGTGAACGCCTAACAGCCCGCCACACGACATATATGACCGACGCCACACTCGGCATCACCTTCGCCTTCGTCGCCTCCCTCTGTTGGGCGTTTGGCTCGATACTCATCCGGCTCGGCATCGCCCGCGTCAGCCCCCAATCCGCGACATTCCTCTCCGTCTTGGCAGGCTTCGTCTTCGTCGCCCTGATCGCGTTGATCGTCGATGCCGGAGCCTTCCTTGAGCTGACCCCCGCCGCCCTCGCCGGATTCGCCTTCGTCGGTTTCATCTCCTTCATGGGAGGCCGCTTTCTCTACTACACTGCCGTCAGCATGATCGGCGTTGGCCGCGCCACCGCCATGGGCGGCGCAATGCCCATGATCGCCTCCGTCCTGGCCGTCCTGTTCCTCGGCGAACAATTGACCATCCCCCTGGCCGTCGGCATCATCGCCGTCGTAGCAGGAATCGGCCTAATAGTCTCCGGCCCCGCCCAAAGCTCATGACCCCCTCCACCCCTCCGTCCGGCCACTAAGCCGGAACGCGGACGCCAAACAGGAAAGACCAGCCAACAATGATCGCGAACCGAGAAAAAACCCGCTTCCGCGCCCCCCTCCTCTACGGCACCCTTGCAGCCCTCCTCTCCGTCTTCTGCTACGCGACAGGACAAGTGGTGGCGCGCGGACTCCTCGCCGGTGACGAAACATCCCCACCGGTCGGTTCCGCCATCACCCTATTCGTCGGAATGCTCGTGCTCGGCCTCGTCAGCTCAAGAAACATTCCCAAAGACATACGAGCCCCCAAGCGGGCGCTGATGTGGATCGCCCTCGCGGGCATCCTCGCGTCCAGTGGCGCATTCCTCAGCTTCATCGCCCTCTCCCTTGCCCCGGTGGTCCTCGTCACACCCATCGTCGCCGTCAGCCCCCTGGTGACCCTCGTACTCGCCGCCATCTTCCTCAGGCAGGTCGAGCGCGTCACCATACGCGTCGTCCTTGGCTCCTGCCTCGTCATCAGCGGCGTCATCCTCGTCATCCTGGGCAACCAATAATCGCCGCCAACCCGTGTACCATCAAATAAGGCAGGGAACATGACCAACAACGACTTCCTTCTAGAAATCAAACAGATCGTCAGTCGGGACAACGTCCTGACCGACGCGAAGACCCTTGAGGACTACGCCGGCGACGCCATCCCCGCCCGCCACTGGGAGATCCCTGAACAAACCCTCCCGCTTGCCGTCGTCCGCCCCCAATCCACCGCCCACGTATCCGAGGTTCTCCGCGCCGCCACAGCCGCCGGCCTCCCCGTCATCCCTTACGGCGGCGGCACCGGCGTCATGGGCGGCGCGACGACCATCACGCCCGGCATCGTCCTCGACATGGGTTCCCTCAACAACATCCTCGCCGTCAGCCTTGAGGACGCCACGGCCACCGTCCAACCCGGCGTCGTTCTAGGCGACCTCGATGAAGTCCTCCAGAACGCCAACCACTTCGTCGGCCATGATCCGTGGAGCCAACCCATCGCAACCGTCGGCGGCGCGATATCCACCAACGGCGTCGGCTATCTCGCCGCCAAGTACGGCCCCATGGGCAGGCAGGTCGTCGGCCTCGAGGTCGTTCTCCCGACGGGCGAAATCGTCCGCACCCGCTCCCTCCGCCGCGCCGTCCCCGCCGGCATGGACCTCACGAGCCTCTTTATCGGCACGGAGGGCATCTTTGGAGTCATCACCGAGGCCACAATCCGCATCTTTCCTGACCTCGAAGAACGACGCCACTACGCCCTTGAATTCGACAGCTTCCAACAGGGATTCTTCGCCGTCCAGCGCCTCTTCAGCGAGGGCATGATCCCGGCGATGGTCGATTTCGCCCAGGAAGACGAAACCGAATCCGGCGGCGACCCCATCCTTGCCGACGCCCCCGGCCGCTCCGTCCTCCACCTCAGCATCGAGGGCTCGAGCGCCGAGCTTGATACCCAACAGGATATGGTCTGGGAAATCGTCTCAGCCTACGGCGCGCGCGATCTCGGCCCGGAGATCGCCCAGGAGTTCTGGCAAGACCGCCACGCCTCAGGACTCCGCTACCAGGAATCCCGAGCCTCAGGCCAACGACACCCCTGGCGAGAGCGCAGCGGACGCGCCGGCAGCTACATCCACACCGCCGTCCCGGCCTCAAAGGTGCTCGAACTCCGATTCGCTGCGATCAACATATTCGAAGCAGCCGGCCTCAAAGTCGTCGAATGTGCCATCTGGGGCGAACCCGAAATGTTCTCCATCATCGCCATCGACCCCTCAGGCAGCGACGAAGGCTGGCAAAAGATCCGTGAAACGTCGGACGCCATGATCAACGAGGCCATCGACATGGGCGGCACCATCGAGTACTGTCACGGCGTCGGCGTCCGCCTAAAGCACCTGCTGCCGAGAGAGTTGGGCGATGGCGGCCTCCACCTAATGCGCTCCATAAAAACCGCCCTCGACCCCGCCAAAATAATGAACCCCCAAAAACTCCTCGAAGACTAACCCCGCCCCCGAATCCCCCGCGCCTCCCACCTCATTCCGGCGAAAGCCGGAATCCATCCCGCCCCCCCCCGAATCCCCCGCGAAGGCGGGGCCCACCGCAGCCGCAGCACCCCCGACCGTCACACCCGCGCCCCCCACCGTCATCCCACCCGCACCCCCCCGAATCCCCCGCGCCCCCCCGAATCCCCCGCGCCCCCCCGAATCCCCCGCGAAGGCGGGGGCCCACCGCAGCGCCCCACCCCCCCCCCCGTCACCCGCGCCCCCCCGTCATTCCACCCGCCCCCCCGACCGTCACACCCGCCCCCCACCGTCATTCCCGCGAACGCGGGAATCTAAAGCCAAGAGTGCAACCAACCTCAGTAACGCCAAACAATGTCATTCCGCGCCCTTCCATGTCATTCCGAGCGCAGCGAGGAATCCAAAGCCTCGTAATGCCAATCAACCCTGATCGCGATCCTCAAAAATACCCCGCTCCAACCTGATCGCAAACTCCAACAAAACATCCGGCAACCCCGGACTCCCCTCCCCGTCCTCCGGGTAGAAATCCGCCCGAAGCGTATACACCTCGTCAGGAGCGGGCGCCCTTTCGCGCTGGCCCGCCACCCCCACCGTCAGGTCCCAGGAGACCTCCCGCTCGATGGAATCGCCCGCATCCAGCGTCTCATGCCGAACCGCGGGAGCGGAGGCGATGGACGGCTGAGGGTCATCCCCCGCGCGCAACTGGATCAACCGAAGAGCCGGCCTGGGCGTCGGATCCTCATCCACCCGCTCCGCGTCCTCATCCACCCGCTCCGCGTCCTCATCCACCTGCTCCACGTCCTCATCGACAGCCTCGTGCGGCAACACGATCGATAGCGGCACCGCCGGATCATACTGCGTCCACCGCACGAACACGCTCGACTCGTCGGACACATTCCTCAGCCGAGTCCGAGCAAAAAACTCCGACTGGCTCGTGATCGTCGATGCCCCATAAATCTCCAGCGTCACCTCAAACGTGTCGTTCCACGTCGACTGTGCGACGGTCCACCACCCCGGCGGCTCAGGCGTCGCCGTAGGAGCATTCGGATCGACAGTCGCGCTAGGCACAGACGAAGGAATCACAGTCGGAATCGCAGTAGTCGTAGCCGATGCCACCGGATCCGCAGTAACATCGACCGACCCAAAACACCCGGCCACCACGACTGCCACCACGCACAGCCCCACAACAACCGCCAGTAAGCCATACCCACGAACCGTCACAAGAAAATCCACCCTTCTGTAATGCCTCCCTCAAGAGTACCCTCACCCCCCACCCCCGACCGTCACACCCGCCGCCCCCCCGTCACCCCGCGCCCCCGTTCGTCATTCCCGCGAACGCGGGAATCTAAAGCCAGGAACGCAACCAACCTCAGTAACGCCAAACAACCGCCGTCCAACACTCCCCTCTCTGTCATTCCGGCGCAGGCCGGAATCCATCCCTCCCCCGCGCCGCCCAAATCCCCACTCCACGCCGCGCCAAAAAACCGTAGGGGCGCGACGCGACGCGCCCCGTCCCCGAATCCCCAGACCCACGACCTACCTACTCCCCCAACAACTCCCCCACCAACCGCTCCACCGCCGCGCCCTCCTTAGACGAGCGCAGCCACTTCCGTATCTCACGACGCGCGATGGTCACCGTCAGCTTGTCCCCACGCTCCTCGCGCAGCTTGGCCAACTCGACCTGCACCCCCGCCGCCGCCGCCTCGCCCGCCGACGCCAAATTGCGATGCAGCGGGACACCCTCGTCATATTCCGGTATTGGCAGTTTCCATAGGTGCTTCATCAGATCCCGTGCCCCAAACTGGCCTTTCGGCATGAGGGGCATGACTGCGTTATATAAGCAATCACTGTTGATAATCGAAAGCACGTAATGGGCTTCTGGCGGGTTGCGGACACCTATCCAATAGAGCTTGTAGTCAACAATTTCTATTGGGTCGGACAGCAGGGCGGCAGTCGGCACACCAGACTGGCCATAGACTACTCTCAGCGGTCTATCATCCCTGTTGTGTTGCCATTCAATTTGGGTCGTGAGATTGCCGTAGAAGTCGAGCCTTTCGAGAGACGATAGCGTGTTGGCCGTTGCTTTATTCGAATCCCACATGCGGCCGACATACTGCCATCGCCCCCGCATCCGATTCTCCATACCGGACGGCTTTATGCCGCCAACAGCGGTCGAGTCCTTTGCCAACATTTTGTCCCCGTGTCTAAGGGGAAGTACGGCCTTGAGAGGCTCCAGCGTCGCGTATGGAACGAGGGTTTCACCGAGATGCACGTCGAAGATATGTGCCGTCTCAATTGTTTGGCCGGTTATCTCCGTGAGGTCCAGATCGCGCCATGGCGACTTGTCCTGTGATCCGCGCCGCGGGTTGACCATCACCGTTCCACTAGCCTGAATGACTGCCCTGTTCTCCGCCTCCTCGACGAAGAATAGGACGCGCGGGAAGATAGTTGCTCCGTTTCGCGATTGGCGAGCGTACGGAGATTCACTTGCCGCCGACGTGTCGGTAATAGTGACGCTCTCCCGTATCACGTCATCCGCGCCCGCTTTACCGATCCATCGCTCCACTCTTCCGGCCAGCGCCTTGCCGGGCGCGTCCGGGTCGCGCCCCACCCGACGCGCAAAGACCACGGACGCGGGCACCGGAAAGAACGTGTTTGGTTGAAGTCGCTCCAAATCCCACGCGGGCTTGAACGTGAAGTCGGCAGCCAGAACGGCGCCGCCCTGCGCTGCGCCGCCCCGCATGGGTTGCCACAGGCCCATCCGCCATCTTGCGTATTGTCCCGTCTGTAGGGCGCTATGCGGCATGACCATCCCAATAACGCCGCCGTCCTTGAGGTACAGATCGACGCTGCGCGTATAGAACAATCCCGCCACGTCCTGGTGCGTTGCATACCGCCCGCCCTGCCAGATTCCGTACATGGTCTTGCTCAGTTGCTCAAGTCCCGAACGCAGATCGCTCACCGTCTTGTTGTAGTTGATCCACGGCGGATTACCGATAATCACGTCCACCTTCTGCTGCGCCAACGCGACGGGCCGCACCATGTTGCGCGTGTAATACGCCCAAATGTGGTCGCGGCCCTCCGCGTGCAGTCGCTGCAACTCGGCGAAAGTCTGACGGAGCGCCGGACGCTCGTGCTCAAACACGCCCGCCTCGTCCAGGACAAACATCGGATCGTCTCCGGACTCAATGGCGCTCGTCACGTCGGCGATTACCTGGTCGAAGTTCTCGGCGCGGCTCACCAGAGAGACAGGAAAGATGAGCTCAGTATTGCCGTCGTCTCCAACCTGTATTTTCACATCATCGTCCTCACCCCCATGCAGTTTGGGCGTGCTGAACCGCAGTTGGAGCGAGTCGCCTAGGTAGACGGGGGCAGAACGAGTCGACGACTTGCTGCCCCTCTCATCTCGCGCCCTATCGAACAGGGGCTTGGCGGCGAGCACCCACGCTGCGCGGGCAAGGTGGACGGCGACGGGATGCACATCGATGCCGATGACACGCTCGCGCAGTTGGTTCAGCAATTCCGAGGCTGTATACGTATCGAGTGAATCGGAGTTGTTGTCAGCCGCGTCGATGAAATGGGTGATGGCCTCAGCGAGGAACGTGCCGGAGCCGCACGCCGGATCAAGCACGCGCTGATTCAGCGGATCGGTCACGATCTCCCGCACCATCGCCCGAGCCAACCAATGCGGAGTGTAGTACTCGCCGAGTTGGCGGCGTTCAGCCGGGGGAATCACGGTTTCATAGAGAATGGCGGCAACGTCCGTCGGCGCTTTAGGCCAATCGAATCGATTGATGCGGCGGGCCAACTGCTTGAGAAACGAGTCAGCCCCAACCTCGGTCGGCCAGGCGAAGAAGTCGGACTCTACGACGCCCTCAAGCCCCGTATCGCTGCGGAACTTCTGGCCGAGCACGAGGTCATCGGGCCGCGTCTCCGCAAGCCCGCGAATATCGATGCCGAACGACGCCTGCACGACGATGCCGATGACGGTGGTGAGATAGGTGTGGCGGATAAACAGGTCGTCCATCGCCGCCTCGCCCTGCGCAATCTCGCCGAGCGCCGTGCGGAGCAAGTCCTGCCACAGCCGCCGTTTTACGGCGATGCTCTCGTTGTCCCGCGCTCGTTCATAGAGCGCCGTGAGCGTGTCGATGTCCTGCAGATAACGCGGGCTTTTGATGCCAAAGTATTTCTCAATATCACTGCGTGTCGGCGGAATATTCTCCAAGGCTACAAGAGCTTCGTCTCGCAGCCATTCATACAGAAGCACCCATTTATCCGCGCTTTCGAGCACGAATCCGTACGGCTTGCCTGTCCTGATTTCTCCCGCCCCCGGCCAGCGCAGCAACCAGTTCTTCCCATCGGTGAGAATCCCCATTCGGACGCGGCCTTGCCCTTGCGAGAGATCCAGATACTCATCCAATTGGTCAACGTTTCTGGAATCTGGCTTGAAGCCTCGGTCAAGGCCAATGCGATTCTTGCACTCGATGAATGTGTCCAGAGCACTAAGATCGACCGCCTTGCGCGAGCCCAAAGCGGGGTGTTCCTCGTAGACGATCTCCTCTGATTTTGCTAGCCGCGTTGCCACGAGAAAATCTCGAATTGCGCCACGGATGTTGTCCTCGTGCTGTAACTCCGCATGCCGCCGTAGAATCTCCATCGCCGCGGCGTGGGCAGCCGCCTCATCAGGACCAAGTGGAGCGTCCGTCGTTTCATTAGTCATGCAACAACAGTACCCGAACCCCCTCCCTCCCATGTCATGCGCAGCGCAGCATTGTCATTCTGAGCGCAGCGAAGAATCCCAGCCTCCATTTCCCAACCAAACCCCTTAACGCCCACCACCCCCACCCCCACCACGCGCCTATACTGAACCATGACCTCCAAACCCAATGAAGCGAACAGGAATACGGGCGCAACGCCCCCCTTCCGCGTCGCCCTCGCCCAAATCAACCCAACCGTCGGCGACATACCCGGCAACACCCGCCTAATCACCGACCACATCCGACGCGCGGTAGACGCGCAAGCGGACTTGATTGCCTTCCCCGAACTCTGCGTCACCGGCTACCCGCCCGAAGACCTCCTCTACAAAGACTCATTCCTCGCCGCCGCCGCCGATGCCCTCCAACAGATCATCAAAGCGTCCACCGGAATCACCGTCATCGTCGGCATCCCTGAGCGTGCCACCCCGCAAACCGCCGACGCCGGAACGCGGCTCCCAGACCCAATAGACCAACCAACCCACATCGCGAACGGCAAAATATACAACGCCGCCGCCGTCATCCACGACGGCAAACTCGTGGATGTCTACCGCAAGATATTCCTCCCCAACTACAGCGTCTTTGATGAGGAACGCTACTTCACCTCCGGCGATCAATGCCCCGTCTATGAGATCGGCGGCGCGCGCATCGGCGTCAACATCTGTGAAGACATCTGGATGGCGGTAGGCCCCACAAACGTCCAAAAAGCCGCCGGCGCCCAGGCCATCATCAACATCAACGGCTCCCCCTACTACCGCGGCAAGCGCGCCGTCCGTGAGGCCATGCTCAGCGAGCGAGCCTCCACCAACGGCGTCTTCCTCTGCTACGTCAACATGGTCGGAGGGCAGGATGAACTCGTCTTTGACGGCGCGAGCATGATCCTCAACCCTCGCGGCGAGACCATCGCCGCCGGCCGACAATTCGATGACGATTTCGTCGTCGCCGACCTCGATCTCGCCGAGGCCGATTCCGCCCCGAAAACGTCCAAAATGGACCAAAAAGACCCCCAAAATGCGATTTGGGCGCGCTCGTTCGTTACTCTTGTCACAAATACACCGGAGGATAGGCTGACCCGCAAAACCCTATCTGAGACACAAACCGCTACACCCATGCTGACCCCCATGAAACCCGCCGAAGAGGTCTATAACGCACTTGTCAAGGGAACACAAGATTATGTTCGAAAGAGCGGCTTCTCCCAGGTCGTCATCGGCCTCTCCGGAGGCATCGATTCCGCCCTCACCGCCGCCATCGCAGCCGACGCCCTCGGCCCCGAAAACGTCCTCTGTATCTCCATGCCCTCCAGATACACCGCAGATAGGAGCATCACCGACGCGCATGCCCTCTGTGAGAACTTCGGCATAGCCTTTGAAATCATCGCCATCGAGGACATGACCGCCGCCTACCGTGATGGCCTTGCCCCCCTATTTGAAGGCACAGAAGAAGGCGTCGCCGAAGAAAACCTCCAGGCCCGCGCCCGTGGCAATCTGTTGATGGCCATCTCAAACAAGTTCGGCCGCATCGTGCTCGCAACGGGCAACAAAAGCGAATACGCCACCGGCTACGCCACCCTCTACGGCGATATGGCCGGCGGCTTTGCCGTAATCAAGGATGCCCCCAAAACCCTCGTCTACCAGCTATGCAACTGGCGCAACCAACAAGCTGGCCGAGATATAATCCCCCAAGCAATCATCGACCGCCCCCCCACAGCCGAACTGCGAGAAAACCAGCTAGATGAAGACTCCCTACCACCCTACGACGTGCTAGATCCCATACTGGAAGCCTACGTAGAGCGCGACTGCTCTCCCAAGGAGATGATAGAGAAAATGGGCTTTGCGTCTGACGTAGTAGAAAGAGTCGTAACCCTGGTTGATCGAAGCGAATACAAACGCCGCCAAGCCGCCCCCGGCGTCAAAATAACCGAACGCGCCTTCGGCAAAGACCGCCGCCTCCCAATAGTAAACCGCTACAAACCAGGGTAGGGGATATAGGTCACGGGGAATAATTCCAACTGCTGCTGGACCGCATGATTTTGAGGTGAGTCAGTAGCGGTTCGACCGGCAGGCCAAGCGCCTCGATATGCAGGCGGTCAAGCTCCTCGATCAAGTCAGGCTTCAGGTGGAAGTTGACGTTCTTCCAGACTTTTCCGCCTTGCTTCCACTCAGTAGTGCATTCTGGAATGGCTTCTATGAGCTGCTTGCCAAGCGCTATAGCGTCGCTGGGTGACTTAGCCCAAGTGTTCGGTATTTTCAGAAATCCATGGTCGGCGACGGCTTTCAGATGAAAGCCGTCGCCGACCATCCACCACCATCCATAGCCTATGTGCCCATTCAAGGTCGCCATTAATAGGCAAAGCGTTTCTTCATCTTCAACTGGGAACACAGTCTCTCTCCTAGGCGACACCGAATTGGCTGGGATTGAACTGAGAAACTGGTAAGCAGTCTCAGGGAACGCTATTGCCTCGCCATTCTCGCCTTCATACTTGTAACTCAGGATTGTTCGCGATTGCTCCGAAAGAGCATCTACCAGGGCGGCCGTCTCGTTTGTAGGTACCCGAAGCCACTGTCCTGATATGCGTGTATCCACCGTGGATTTGATGCTGGGTGCAGACACGGTCCTTCTCTGCTGGATGCACTGGCGTCGTTCTCCTGCAAACCAACTCTGCAGTGCAGTAGTTTCAATCTTGGTATCGTCCCCATCTCCTAGAGTCGCGGTAAGTAAGGTGGCACGCTGGCGATTCTCCGGCGTCCTAACCGTTGGGCTGGCGCCAAATACAGTGTCTGGGCGGTTCCCATAGTGCCGTAGGTTAATGGACTGGCTACGCCGGTTGAACAGATCCCGCATGGTTTGTTTGTTCTGACCAAAAGAGATCGATAACGGCACAATGACGGTCACGACGCCACCCCTCGGGTTTGCGAGAGCCAAAGCTGTTTCGCAGAAGAGGTTGTATAGATCTCCTCCCGGAATAGTTCGATACAGTTTGTCCTCTGCGAGTCTTTTGCGATCCGCCGTGGACAGTGACTTGCTCAGCGCTTCATACGGCGGGTTGCCGATAACGATGTCAAAGCCTCGCCAGGGGTTTTCGTAAAAGAGCAATCTCGCATCGGTCTTCGCGGGTTCGCGTGAGAGCAATCCCGCTTGAGCGAATAAACGCAATTCCGGGCTGGCCAGCTCCCCCTTGCCCTGCAAAAGGCCTTCCAGCCTGGCTCGTAGGTTAACGTCCCGGTCCAAGAACTGCCTCTTCTGGAAATCGGTATGGACATCGAACCACTTGACCCGGTTCTCAGCTATCTCCGTCACAGTCGAGGCGATATCGGGGTCGGCCATATCCAGTTGTGCCGACCGCCATTCAGGGTCGGCGACAGTTTCCAGGGTATCCGCGCAAACAATGACTGCCTCCAGATTGGGCAGAACTTCATCTTCTTCGGATAATGCACCAAGCAAAGCCTTGCGCGATGCGGCGATTGCGATGAAGAGCCGGAGCCGCGCTATTTGAACTGCGAGAGGATTGATGTCCTGCCCGCGCAGCTGCCGCCTGATAATTTCCTCTGCGGGTTCGTCTATGCCCTCCAGTTTCTTTAGCGACCTGCGTATGGCCAGAAGCATACTGAATAGGAACGCGCCGGAGCCAACTGCGGGATCGAAGATGAGCAGTTCCCGTATGCGGCCTGCTAGCCGCATCTTGGTGTCCTGCGCCATGTCCGGAAGTGAAGCATCGTTGTTGCCGAAGAGGTCAAGCAGGTGGGTGTCGGAAAGCCCTGGCGCATGACCCTTGGTGGCGGTGGATAGCGCGTCCTTGACCATCTCATCGACTACGTCGGCCGGAGTGTAATAGGTGCCCTGGGGTTGGCGCAGGGGCGACTCATCACCACCCTTTTCAGTGGATGCGATTAGCCGCTCAAAGAGATTGCTAAGCAGTTCGGGATCCAGCGTTTGCTCGCTTTCGCCGGGGCGATGCTCGTCCATCGTCCAGTGATAGCGAGACAGAATCGTGAAAAGCCCTGGATACTCTTCGTCGACGCTCCAATAGTCCGTAGCCTCCAGATCCAGGTCATCATCGCTGTTCTGCTTGGCGAACAGGGAACCGTTCAGAAATGGGGCCCGTTCCAGTGCCTCATTGATTTCGGCAGTTGGGTGTGGGTCACGCTCGTCGTAACGTACGTTTAGCCGACTATGGAACAAGAACTGCAGCACGTCACGATGGTAGACGTTGGCATTCGACAAAGAACCGTCGATAAAGGCCGGTTCGAAGATCTCCGGCGGGATGCGGTCCTCCTCTTTCAGTATCCATGCGAACATGACCCGGATCAGATGTCGCAGCACCGCTTCCCGACCAACCCGATCCTTGCCCTGTTGGGCGCGGGCCGCCCATTCCGCCACTTCCCGATAGAACTGTTGGCGGAGAGTAGATACCGCCAAAGGAGAAAGCAACCGTTCAGAGGTTAGTTGCGCGCTCGTATCCCGAATGAGCCGCAGCTGCTGATCGATGGACGTGCGGGCAGATGGCGAAGGCAGAGCAGGATCAAAGGGGGCGGTCATATTGACCTGCCCGGCAGTCGCCACCGCCAGGCGGGCAGTCACCGACCCGTTTGGCGCTGTTTCATAGACAAACACTGCGGAGGTATTGGTGTGGCTGCTTGAAGCAACAGTTCGGGCGCACAGCGCCACGTCCCCGAGACTCATTTTCTGGCCGTCTTCAAATCGGAGCTTCACAGCCGCAACGGGAATGCGGCTTCCTTCGGGATCAGGCGTGTCTGTCTTCAGAATGGGCCCCTGCGCGACCGCATAGGTTTCCCAATCAGTGTCGTGAGCATCCTTGCGCACGCCGGTAAGAGAGTCAGCATTCTCCAAGCTGTTGCTGATGATCGCGTCCGGCTCCGCCAATAATTCCATCAAGACTTGCCCCGGCCCATCAGCGGTCTGCACAGTCTTGAACAGCCTGTCTGCAAGATTTTCGTCACGCCGTGCGTCGGGATAGAGTTTGGCGGCAATGGCGTAGCTCGAAAGCAAATCAATGAATTCGTCGAGCCTTGCTGGTTGTGTGCCTAAACTTGTCTGCGGAGAATCGGAGATGCTCGAAAAATTGAAACTGGTAATATGCTCAACGTCGGTGGCCGCAGAACCCCGCCGGTAAACACGCCAGCGAACGCCGTCCGTAAGCGCCCCGATGGTATGTGGTCCGCTTATGCTATCGCTGCGAATATAACGTTGAATCTGGCGATCCGGAGAAGTAGCGCGTGCTTGCCCACTGGGAACGCGATCGAAGTTCGCATCCAGCCTCTTAGCTTCGACGACAAGGGAGGGATAGCCGGACTGTGGGCTTACTGCGCCCACGTAGCACAGATAATCAGGACGGTTGTCGAAGGTGCTTTCCTCCGGGCTGCGGTTCGGGGGCGGGTAGCCCAAGGCGTCCAGCACGGAGTCTACGAGAACCGACCGCGTTGTAGCCTCATTCACGTTTGCGCCGCGCTGCTTCAGATTCGCCACCCCACGTTGAAGCGCTTCTGCAATGCGTGTAGCGGTGTCAGGCGCAGTCACCCTGGCGCTCCCACTGCGTGAGGTGCGACTAAATATGGAGCAGGAACGACGAGAAAGTGGTCATGCATCTCGCCTAGGATAACTAGCGTTCTCCCGTCTATCAACATGACGTGGCACAATGTCGACGCCCCATCCGCCCACCCACCTATACTGTGCAGATGCAGAGACGATGGCTTCGAGAGGGGAGGGAATCCGCCACATGACCATCTACCTTGACCACGCCGCCACCACCCCTGTCGATCCCCGTGTCGTGGAGGCCATGCTTCCATACTTCACCGCCCAATTCGGCAACCCCTCCAGCATCTATTCCCTCGGCCAGGACGCCGCCCGTGCCATCGATTCCGCGCGAGACCAGGTTGCCGCCATTCTCAACGCCCGCAATGGTGACATAATATTCACCGCCGGCGGCACTGACTCCGACAACATCGCCATCCGCGCCGCCGCCTACGCCCAAAAAAAGCATGGCAATCACATAGTCACATCCGCCGGTGAGCACCACGCAGTCATCCACACCTGCGAGTGGCTCGAACGCAACGCGGGATTCTCCGTCACGTACCTGAAGTCGGACAGTGAGGGCATCATTTCTCCCGAGCACGTAGCCGAAGCCATCACACCTGAAACCACTGTCGTCACGATAATGACCGTCAACAATGAGACAGGCACAATCCAGCCCATCAGTGAGATAGCCCAGGTCATACGCAACGCGGAGAACGAGCACGGCCATCGCATCGTCTTTCACACCGATGCCGTGCAGGCGGCCGGATATCTGAACCTGGATGTGCAGAAACTCGGCGTCGATATGCTGAGCCTCTCCGCCCACAAGTTCCACGGCCCCAAGGGCGTTGGTGTTCTTTTTGCCGATCGAGATGCCCCGTTCCAGTCGCAAACGATGGGCGGCAGTCAGGAACGAAATCGACGCGCAGGCACGGAAAACACCGCAGGGATCGTCGGCACGGGCCTCGCTCTTCAAATGGCCGACAGCGAACGCGACGAAATCATACCGAACATCGGCAGGCTGGCCGCCCGCCTTGGAGAGGGCATCCTGTCTACAATCCCCGATGCCCACCTCAACGGCCCCCCCATCGGCACCCCCCGGCGGATGCCCAACAACGTCAACATCTCCTTCAATGGCATCGAGATAGAGTCCGTCCTAATCAACCTGGATATTGCAGGAATTGCGGCCTCCTCCGGCAGCGCCTGCACCTCCGGCTCCATCGATCCGTCCCACGTCCTAATCGCGATGGGCAAACCCCTTGAACTCGCGAGAAACAGCTTGCGGCTCACGCTAGGCCGCGACAACACGGACGGCGATATAGATAGGGT
The DNA here is from genome assembly GCA_965205915.1 of Dehalococcoidia bacterium. Taxonomy (GTDB): domain Bacteria; phylum Chloroflexota; class Dehalococcoidia; order UBA6926; family UBA6926; genus VXMO01. Next base: position 1,658,372 of record OZ242191.1, read on the forward strand.
TCTGGAGATACTGCCGGAAATCATCCGCCGCGTCCGGGCGCTTGGCGGAGGCCGAAGAAGCCGCAGCTAGTCAGCCCCCCGTCGTTCCCGTGAAAGCGGGAACCTTGGTCTAGGAGCGCAACCAACTTCCGTAACGCACACCAACTCCCCAACCCTCCGTCATGCCCGCGTCCCCCCCGCCAATGCAAGCACCCTTTCTACCACTTCCCCCGGGCTCAGTGAATCCGTTTCGAGGATGTGGGCGTCATCAGTCGGCCGCAACGGAGAATCTTCTCTCTCCGCATCCCGTCGATCCCGCTCTCGCAAGCCCACTAACACCTCTTCATAGCTGGAATCCCCACCTCGCCCCCGTTCCTCCGCATATCGCCGTTGAGCGCGCGCCTCAGGAGACGCGTCGAGATAGATCTTTACAGGCGCATCCCACAACACCACGCTCCCGATATCCCGTCCAACCATGACCACGCGTCCGTCTTCCTGATCCGCCATCTGTCTCTGCATAGCCACGAGTACACGCCGCACCTCGGACAGAACTGCAACGCGTGACGCAGCGGCCGCCACATCCGCTGAGCGCATGGCCTCGCTGACGTCCTCCCCGTCAATACTCACATTCATGTCATTGATGCGCATATCCGCCCCACGGGCGAGGCGGCTGACGGATTCGTCGTCCCATGTATCAAGCCGGGAGCGTAGGGCCAGCAGGCCGACGCCCCGGTACAGCAAGCCCGTGTCGATAAACGTCCAGCCAAGCCTTTGGGCGACTCCACGCCCCACTGTCGATTTTCCGGATGCAACCGGGCCATCAAGGGCGATCGGCCCTCGTACACTCACTGCACCCTCATCTCGCATCTCGGACTGACCCTACGCCTGCCTCTGACAGGAACCGCGAGCCTACTCCGTGCGATACTGTGAGCGACTATGAACTGGCTAGACGTACTCATTATTGTCATCATGGCGGTTCCGATGGCCGTCGGTCTACGCGTTGGAATGGTCCGAACCGTTACCGGCTTGGCCTCAATCGCAGTCGGAACGCTTCTCGCCACGCTGTTTTGGCGCCAGACCGGCGCCATTGTTGGCGTCTTTATACCGGACGACAACCTGGCGGCGTTGGCCGGATACTTTGTCATTCTGGTAATAACGGTTGCCGCCGGATGGGCCGCAGCCGTCTTCATCAAGACTGCCTTGACTGTCCTGCTATTGGGATGGCTGGACAAGGTTGGCGGCATTGTCTTTGGAGCCGCAGTAGGTAGTGTTGTCGTTGCCGCCGTCTTCTGGTCACTGGAATCCTTCACCGGGGCGGGCGTGCAGGAAGCGGTGGATACCTCAGCGCTCCGGCCCTACTTTGCGTTCCTGGTGCCGATCCTCCGTCGGCTTTCCGGTGAGGTTGACCTTTCAACAATCAATTCGGCATAGATAATGGAGTATAGGCTGACCGTAGGGAAACGTGAGAAATGGACACGCAGACGGCAAACAATACGACGCGGCAGGGCGTCGTGCATGTTCTCAATTCGGCTGTCCTTGTGCTCAACGGCAACTTTGAGCCGCTGAACGTCACCCGTGTCCGCCGCGCCCTGCTCCTTCTCATCCGCGGCAAGGCGGAGATGATCGAGAACGGCCGCGGGCAGCTTCAGGCCGCCACCACAAGCCTGGACGTGCCGTCCGTGATTCGTCTTTCCAGCTACATCCGCCGCCCCATCCAGTCGCAGCGCCTGACCCGACGCGATGTCTTCCTGCGTGACCACAATACGTGCCAATACTGCGGCAAGTCCGCCAAGGACCTGACCCTTGACCACATCCTGCCTCGGCATCGCGGCGGTCAAAACACCTGGGAAAACGTCGTCGCGGCATGTGTCCGGTGCAACCACCGCAAGGCCGGCCGCACGCCAAGGGAGGCCGGCATGCGCCTCTTGACCGATCCCACCGTGCCGCGCCCGAACCCTTACCACCCCTTCTATCGCTTCCTTGGATCCAACGAGAGCTGGAGGAAGTTCTTCCCCGAACCACGCAAGGGGTCGCCACTTGCGGTAGGCTTCGACGACGATCCGACCTAACCCTGCGACAACCGAGAGGCATCTCTGGGATTGAACCATGACGACTAATGGAGACGAACGGGCACAGGCGTCCGATCAACGACTCTCCCGCACGAACCAGAATCTCTGGAACGCCTTTATAGGTCACGCCCGCGTCAAGCGGCTATACAACGCATACGCATCCAAGGCTGTGCTGGACGGGTACCCGGAGATTGCTGAGGCATTCCTCCGCGCTGCCCGCGTGCCGGATGTCTTCCCCGTGAACATCCTGTCCGTGGTCGATGAACTCCGTTCGACGCGCGAGAATCTGCAGTCCCTCGTCGATAGCCATACCTACGATACGGAAACACTCTACCCGCGCATGTTGACAGAGGCGCAGGCTGAGGACCGCGCTGATGCCGTCACCCGTATCCGGCAAGCAATGGAGCGGGATCAGCATGACCTTGAAATCTTTCGAAACGCTCTCGCAACTGCCGGTTGGGAGCGGGGCGCAGTCGCGATCGCAGACCGCGCTGAAACTGACCGGTCGCCTGATTTTATGGATGACGAGATGGCTCGCGCTACGGAGAACGTCAGCGCGGATCGTGAACGCATCAGTTCGTTGGGACGCATCAGAGAAGTCATCTTCGGGATGCAGGACGGCCTGATCAGCACCGTCGTCCTCGTTTCATCCGTGTACGCCGCTACGCAGAATAGCTTAGTGACAGTCATTGCCGGCCTCGCCGGTGGCTTGGGAGGCGTCGTCTCCATGTCGACGGGAAGCTACCTGTCGTCTCAGGCTGAGCGAGAGGTCAAGTTAACCGAAATTACAAAAACCTCCGACGAGTTCCACCAAGCGAGGTCTGACGTGCTGGCGCGCTTGGTCGTGTTGATGCGCAATGAGGGCCTTTCGGAAGAAGCTGCCGTCCTCGTAGCTGAGACGCTGGGGCAAAGTGAATCGGCGTTGCTCAACACGGTCGTCGAAAAAGGCCTCGGCCTCTCTGCCGATGTCGACACTGTTCCGTGGAAAGATGCCCTTGCAATGGGGACGTCATTCTTCGTGGGCGCGGCCATTCCTATCGTTCCCTATCTGTTAAGTGCGTTCGGCATGATGTCCGGGATGATGGCGGTGTGGATCTCCATTGTTGGCACGGCTATGGGGCTTTTCCTGATGGGCGCAGGCAAGACACGCTTCACGCTTCGGAATCCGCTGTTCTCCGGCTTGGAGATGCTTGCTATCGGCGTCGCGTCTGCGGCGCTTGGCTACGTATTGGGAGCGCTTATACCGGCGCTCTTCAACGTCGAGATGTGAAACTCGGGCCTGAGGCATTGCGCGAATCTATATCGCGGCGGCTATAATGCTTACTGAGCGCTAGCTAAACGAACGGCGGAGACCGGATTCACAAGGAGCTTCAAAGGCATGGCCTACATCATTGCAGAGCCCTGCATCGACCTCAAAGACGCCTCCTGCGTCGATGTTTGCCCCGTGGACTGCATCCACACCACAGACGACGACAATATGTACTACATCCATCCGGATGAGTGCATTGATTGCGCAGCCTGCGAGCCCGTCTGCCCGGTCACGGCCATCTTTGAGGAGAGCGAGCTCCCCGAGGAATGGAACGACTTCATTCGCATCAATCGTGAATGGTTCGACAGTCAGTAGATCCAGCCCCCCCCCCCCCCCCGTCACACTGGCCGCCCCCGTTATTCCCGCCCTATCCGTCATTCCCGCCCTATCCGTCATTCCCGCGAACGCGGGAATCCAGACCTCAAATCCGCAACCAACCCCCGGTAACGCCACCCCCCTCATTCCGGCGAAAGCATGCCCCGTACCGCGATACGGGGCCGGAACCCATCGGAACTCCCACCGTCTCCCATCGCTCCTCGCCCCCCATCCCTCCCCCCCCACCCCCCTCCGAATCCCCCGCGAAGGCGGGGGCCCACGCCCCCCACAAGGCCGCCTCCCACCCCCCACCCGTCATTCCCGCGTTCGCGGGAATCCAGACCTCCAATCCGCAACCAACCCCCGGTAACGCCACCCCCCTCATTCCGGCGAAAGCATGCCCCGTACCGCGATACGGGGCCGGGATCCATCGGGCTACCCGTCATCCCCGCCCCCCCTCCGAATCCCCCGCGAAGGTGGGGGCCCACGCCCCCCGTCAATACGCTCACCAAGCCTAATGCCAGTCTAGTTTCGCGCGAGCGATGCAGGAACCGGGCTACGCACGTGCCCCCTTGTGGCTCACGTGAGATGACGGCTGGCATTAGGCAGCTTGGCCCGAATCCTGCCACAAGGGGGTATCTATATGACACGGATCGTATTCGTATGGACAATGATTGTTGCGTTGCTATTGATGCTGGCCACTGCCTGTGTAACAACGTCAACCGCAACACCAACACCCACCCAACCGCCCACGCCGGGTGTACAACGTGGCTGTGACGCCGCCGAAGAGTTGTTCTACCTGTTTGACAATATGGACATTGCGGGGATGGACCAGCGCGGGGAAGCCCTCATGGTCGACCTTGTGCGGACAGGTAACGACCGATTGTACAGGCAATCACAGAGGGTCTCAGACGCCATGTTTGACTACGGAACCAGCCCATCCAGCGGCAACTTCATGGACATCAACATCCAACTACGTACGTATCTACTCACGTGCGAATCCGAGGGTTTTGACTCGTCAGTGGATTTGTAAAAGCGAGGGGCAAAATCCTATAATATAGGTAGAGAGACGAAACGCCGGCAATAGCACTGCCGGCGTTTCTCACTTGCATCCCGCTGTGGCGAAATTGGCAGACGCGCTGGGATCTCAACTCAGTGTCCACCATGGGCGTGCAGGTTCAAACCCTGCCAGCGGGACCACTTACAATGTACTGACATTACCTCTAGTGGTAGGGGGTGTCAAGGACACAACTAAAATAGCGCTATAGTATTGGTGCTGTTGATACGTGTTGTCAGGGTACAGTTACCCAAGGTCACCGGGTCAGGTCTCCGTACCGTAGGCGCTTGCCGTCCGCGTCCTTGTCAATAGCCGCCATCTGCGCCTCACCCCCTCTCGAATCCCCCGCGAAGGCGGGGGCCCACGCCCCCCACAAGGCCCACCCCGCATTTCCCGCATACCCCCCCGTCATTCCCGCCCCCCCCCCCCCGTCATTCCCGCCCCCCACCCGTCATTCCCGCCCTATCCGTCATTCCCGCCCCCAACCCGTCATTCCCGCGAACGCGGGAATCTGAAACTCGGAATGCAATCGCGCCTACCTCTGCAACAGCAAGAAATACTCGCGGTTGCCTTTCGGACCCGTAATCGCTGACTCGCGAACTCCCAACACCCGAAGTCCGTTTTCAATCGCCCACAGGGCCACTCTGCCTACTGCTGATGCCCTCACGGATGGTGACCGTACGACGCCCCCGCGGTTGACCTCATCCCGCCCCGCCTCGAATTGCGGTTTGACCAGCGCGACGATGTAGGCGGTATCTGCCAGCGTCTCGATGACGCTCGGCAAAATCAGGCGCAGCGAGATAAACGACACATCCACCACTGCAAGGCCGAGGGGCTCTTCGATTGGCATGGAGTTCCGCGCATTGTGGCGCTCATGGACGGTGACCCGAGCATCGTTCCTCAGACTCCATGCCAGTTGTCCGTAACCGACGTCCACCGCATAGACGTGCGATGCGCCGCGCTGCAACAGGCAGTCCGTAAAACCACCCGTGGATGCTCCCACATCAAGACAGGTAAGCCCATCCGGGCTCAACCCGAATGCATCCAGCGCTCCGGCAAGCTTGATGCCGCCGCGGCTTACATATGACGGCCCCTCCGCATGAACAATCTCGGCATCAGGTGCCGCGAGTGCGGCAGGGCGCAGCACGATTGAGCCGTTCACTGAGACGCGGCCATCGGCAATCATGGCCTGCGCCGCGTTTCGCCCGGAGGCCATGCCTCGTTCCACAAGAAGCCCATCAAGGCGAACACGGGCGCGTGAAGCCGCGTCTCTTGCAGTCTTTCCGTTCCGTTTCCGTGTTTGGCGGGTCATAGCGCACCTACACTATCATCTGAAGACAACATGGGCGAGGGCAAATGTCACACGGTCAGACCGCCACCGCCTCGGAGGGCCCGCAATTGGAATTAACGCATCGCCTGCCGATGCCCCGTGCTATGCTGCGCCTCCTTAGGCCCACACAGTGGTCCAAGAACGGCCTGCTCCTCCTGCCATTCATCTTCTCGCTGAATCTACACTGGGATCTTGATGACCCCACGGCAGCCGGTAAACTCCTCGCGCTCGCTGGTCTCGGAGCTGTCATTTACTGCGCCTTGTCCGGCGCGACGTACGTGATCAATGACATCATCGATGCCGACCGTGATCGCGCCCACCCCGCGAAGCGCCTTAGACCGATAGCGGCGGGTCGAGTAAAGGTGGGCCCCGCAATGGCTATTGCGGTTGTGCTACTCCTGGTGGGAGTGGGAGCGGCATTTGCTATGAGTTCGCTCATGGGAATCGTCGCTATCGCCTACGTCACCCTGACCGTCAGCTATTCGTTGGCGCTCAAGAACCTGATGATGATCGACGTCATGGCTGTGGCGGCGGCGTATCTCGTCCGTGTCCTGGCCGGAGCCGTCGCCATTGATGTGCCGATTTCGCCGTGGCTCTACGTCTGCACGATGCTGGGCGCGCTACTCATTTCTATTGGCAAGAGGCGCAGCGAGGTTGAACTGATGGAAGATGGCGCTTCCAATCACCGCAATACGCTCGATCATTACACCTTGTCGCTGCTGGACCGGATGATTGCCGTCGTGGCGCCGTCCGCTCTGATTGCATATGCCCTGTACACCTTCACCGCGCCCAATCTGCCGGAGCAGATGATGCTCACGATCCCCTTTGTGATTTACGGCGTCTTTCGCTACCTGCAACTGGTCAGCCTGGGTCACATGACGGGAGAGCCGGAACGTGTCCTGCTGGAAGACAAGCCGATGATGCTGACAGTGGCGTTGTGGATTGTCACGATTGCGGCAATCCTGCTGATTTTCCCGCGCCCCTCCTGATCCAAATCGTCTGATTGCCGGTTGTGACAGTGGCATACCGATGCGTATCATGCTTTGACGGGGGGTAGCCGGTTCCAATGTCATCGTCGCCGTATCGCGTAAGCATCCGTTCGGAGGATGCCCAGCGCGGCAAAATCTCACAACGCTGGGTGCGTGATGTCGTTCGTCGCGCGCTCGCGGCAGACCGTGCTCCGGACGGCAGCCGCGTCGAAGTGCTTATCGCTGGCGACGAGACCGTGTCGGCCCTTAACATGGAGTTCTTGGGGCAAGATGGAACAACGGATGTGCTCTCTTTCCCCTCCGAAATCGCTGACTCCGATGATGACGACTGGCCGGACTCCGGTGATGATTCTGGCGGCGATCTCGGCCAGATAGTTCTTTCCGCGCCTCAGATAGCCCGACAAGCCGACGCTGTTGGCATGAGCCCGGCCGAAGAGGCTGCGCATCTCCTGGTTCATGCGACCCTGCACCTGCTGGGCCATGACCATGAGCTTGGTGACGATGAGGCGACGATGCGGGCGCGAGAAGACGCCATCCTGCTAGACATTATCGGCAAGCCCGTTCATGGAACTGAGCCGATGGCCATCTCGCATACCGATGTCCATGAGGCAGAGTTGACCGCGCCGACGGGACGTTCCTCATGACAACCCCACAAGGGCCGCAAGGGCCGCACCAGGTTCTCTACCGCAAATGGCGACCGCAATCGCTGGAACAGGTCGTTGGGCAGGAACACATTACGCGGACCCTTCTGAATGCATTGGAACGCGAAAGGGTCGGTCACGCCTACCTGTTTACTGGCCCGCGCGGAACCGGCAAAACAAGCACGGCGCGTATCCTCGCAAAGGCCATTAACTGCGAGACAACCGGAGGCACTGGCGAGCCATGCAACGAGTGTGAGCCGTGCCGGCAAATCACCGACGCTTCATTCCTCGACCTGGTGGAAATCGACGGCGCGTCAAACCGCGGAATCGACGAAATCCGCGACCTCCGGGAAAAGGTCCGATTCATGCCCGCGAGGGGTCGAAAAAAGGTTTACATAATTGATGAAGTCCACATGTTAACCGCCGCCGCCTTCAACGCACTATTAAAAACCCTAGAAGAACCCCCTGGTCACGTTGTCTTTCTCCTCGCGACGACCGAGCCCCACGCCGTTCCTCTTACTATCGCGTCCCGCTGCCAACGATTTGACTTCCAACGCATCCCTGAGGAAGGCGCCGCATCTTTGTTGAGGGAGATCGCCCATGAAGAAGGGCTCAAAATGGAGCCGGAAGCTCTGAACATGGTCGTCAAAGCATCGGGCGGTAGCCTACGGGATGCCGAGAATCTGTTGGAGCAGCTTGCTTTGACTGCGGGCGCTGACGCGTCTGCCGATGATGCTCGGCGCCTTTTTGGAATTGCAGGATCGGGGCGTGCGCGCGAGTTGATTGCGTCGCTTTTGGCGGAACGGGATCTGGCCGGTGCATTGAGAAGCCTTTCGGGCTTGCATGCGGCGGGCGTCGATATGCGTCAGATCCACCGAGAGCTGATCAATGAGTTGCGGTCTCTGATGCTGATTCGCGCCGGTGCTCCGGATGTCCTGGATCTTTCCGAAGACGAGATTGGAGCGGCCCGAGAACAGGCTGAGAAGATTGAATTGCCGGTCATTCGCAATGCGCTTGGGCAGATTGCATCCCTTTCGGTACCGAGCGGCAGCCCACCCCTGCCACTTGAGATAGCCTTCGCGGGAATCGCGCTCACCGTAGACTCCGTGACCCGGGAAGCAGAAGTGCAAACACGGGCAGTGCCGCAACAACAGAGAGTAGCCGAGACTCGCGCCGCTGAGGTTCCTGCGCGTCCTCGATATCAATCCACTGAACAACCACCACCCGCATCCCCACGCCAGACGCAGGCTGAGCCTCCTGCCCGCCCGCGTACGGCGCAGGCCGAGCAGGAATTCCCTCGCCAGGGCGCGCGCCAATCTCCCATGGTCGCTCAGCGCCAGGGCAGCGCAGAGCCGTTTGAGATTCCGCCTGGCGACCTCACATTCGAGATACTTCAAGATCGCTGGCGGCAGCTCGTTGACGCGCTGCGTGGTGTCGGCTCAGGCGGGAATCTCGACGCTTTTCTACGCAGCGTGTCTCGCCCCCTCGCCATAGAAAACGACAACACAATCGTGATTGGATTCATCCACGATTTCCACAAGGACAAGATTGACGACCCCAAGTACCGCCATCTGGTCGAACAGCGCTTCGCACAGCTGCTTGGCAAGCACTACACGATACGCTGCGAAAAAGTCGGACGTGAGGAGACAGGTGGCCACCTCGTCAGGGCGGCACAGCAGCTCGGCGGACAAATGGCTTCCGGGCGGGAACAATCTGTGGACAACGAGGGTGACATGAAAGACGCGGGAGGGTAGGGGCATGGCGATGAATCGGAACATGATGCGACAGATGCAACAACTTCAATCGAAGCTGGAGAAGGCGCAGGAAGAACTTGGAGACATGACAGTTGAGGGCACCGCCGGAGGTGGCGCTGTGACTGTCGTCATGGACGGGCGCCAGAACGTCCGCTCCGTCTCGATCACCCCTGAGGCAGTTGACCCCGACGATATCGAGACGCTTGAGGACCTTGTTCTCACCGCGGTCAATGATGCCAACAACAAAGCCAAAGACCTTGCCACGAATCACCTCGGCCCAATCACCGGCGGTCTTGGACTCCCGAAATTCTAGTGACGACAATCGTGTCACGGCCTCCTCAATGCCGACCCGTCGGCCATAATGTCTTCCGCCTTTGTGAGAACCACGTATGACCTCACAGCCAAATCAGGGTGGCACACAGGTTGAGCCAGTAACGCGACTGACCGAACACCTTAGCCGTTTGCCGGGTGTCGGGCCACGCAGCGCACAGCGTCTTGCCTACCACGTCATCCGCGCGCCCAAAGAGGAAACACGCGCCTTGGCGGAGGCCCTGCTGGGCGTGATTGATACTGTCAGGTTCTGCTCCGTGTGCCAGAATGTCACGCAGATGGATCCCTGCACCCGGTGCGCCATGCCTGCCGACGATCAATCCATCATCTGCGTCGTTGAGGAACCCCTGGACGTCGTTGTAATCGAGCGGAGCGGAGCATTTCGGGGTCGCTACCATGTGCTCCACGGCCTACTTTCCCCCATGGACGGCGTCACACCGGAAAATCTCAGGATTCGTGAACTGATCGAGCGACTCAAGGACAATACGGTGAAGGAGGTCATCATTGCTACCAACCCCTCGATGGAGGGCGAGGTGACCGCGATGTACATCCAGGGCCTCATCTCGCCGCTGGGCGTCCGTGTAACTCGTCTCGCTCGCGGCCTACCGTCCGGTTCAGATCTTGAATTCGCCGACGCTGTGACTGTGGCCCGCGCGCTCGAAGGCCGTCAGGAGTTCTAGGCTCCGGCGCGCCTCTCTGTCCCATTCCCGGAGTGGCCCGATTCCATAGCGCCTAAGAACAACGGCACGGTGTATGCTTGCGCCATCCCGTTGCGATAGACGGCACAAGAGGGAGGATAGCCATGCCGGACGTCCTGTACGAAAAGAACCCCGAACAAAACTACGCAGTCTTCACTCTGAATCGACCGGATCGACTGAACGCAATCGGCGGTCGGCTCATGGCAGAAATGCTGGAGGCGATGGACGATTTCACAAACGATCCTGAGATGCGTGTCGGCATCCTCACGGGCTCAGGCCGCGCGTTTTGCGCGGGCGCAGACATGCGGGAAGGCGCGGACCGCGACGCGGCCAGAAAGGCCCTGAAATCGCGGAGGGACGCCGGAGAACTATCTTCTGAACAATTTGACGCGGAAGTCGCCGCCCTTGCGCCGTCAGCGCCGGTGCGATTTGATCTGTTCTCGCCGAATCCAAAGCCGTTCATCGCCGCCATTAATGGCCTGGCAGTCGGTGGAGGGATGCACTTCGCCATGGACTGCGATATTCGTATCGCTTCCTCGGAGTCATACATGAGTCTCCCTGAGCCAAAGCGAGGAATCGCGGCGGGCTATGGCAGTCAGTACCTGGGGCGAATGATCGCGCCCGGTGAGGCGATGTTCTACCTGCTCACCGCCGAGCGCATTCCGATCGATGAGGCGCATCGCCTCGGCCTGGTGCATGAGGTATTGGCGCCGGACAAGCTCCTGGGCAGGGCGGTGGAGATTGCAAATCTCATTTCCGAGAACGCGCCCATGGCCGTGCGCGCCTCCAAGGCCATGGCTCTCTTCCAGCACCGCCATGAAGAAGAAGACCTGAAGACATATTCCGCCACCTTCACTGCGGAGGTCATGGTGTCAGAGGATGTCATAGAGGGCCGCAGGGCGTTCGTGGAAAAGCGCCCGCCACGGTGGACGGGCTCCTAGACCGCGATTCGCCGATTCGTTGCCATGACATCGGAGCGCCCGCCGTCAACGCTGCCTCAATCGACGCTCTATCGGGCGGATGCTATTGTCCTGCGTCACAGCGATCTCGGTGAGGCAGATCGCATTTTGACGCTGTTCACCGCAGAGCATGGGAAATTGCGGGCCACGGCTCGGGGTTCTCGTAAACCCCAAAGCCGTCTTGGTGGTCACCTGGAACCGTTGACCCATGTCTCGCTACAGATCGCCAGGGGACGCACGCTGGATGTTATCACGCAGGCGCAGGCAACAGAGGTCTTTCGCACCGCGCGCGCCGATTTCCGTACCATTTTGCACGGACTCCATATGGCGGAACTCGTAGACAGGTTCACCCAGGAACAAGAATCGCAAGAGGGTATGTTTTCTCTCCTGCTCGAGTCTCTTCGCCGCTTGGATGCCGGAGAATCGCCCGGGGCCCTTGCGCGGGCCTTTGAGGCGCAGCTTCTGAGTTGGGCCGGATTCCAGCCGGTCCTGGACCGTTGCCTGGCCTGTGATACGGACCTTGGCGATCTAAGAGGCAAACTTGCGTTCAGCGCGCAACTTGGAGGACTGGTCTGTTCCTCATGCATATCAGCGCAGCAGGGCTGGACTCGCCCGATTCCGCGAGAAACAGTGGACGATCTGCGCATCCTCCAACGTCACGGCCTGGATGGGGCGGGCCAGATCTCCTCCGGTGAATCCGAGTCGGTAGAGCTGGAGACGTTGCTACGTTGGTATTTGCGCTACATTCTCGAAGTCCCCCTCGACACTGTAGCCATTCTCGACCGTGTGCGGGCCGCCTCGGGCACGCGCTAACGCCGGTTGTCGTCGTCCCTGTTCAGGCGTTCACCGATAGACACCGTCCCGTAGCTGAGCGACTTGATGACCCGGGCAATGATTATCTGAACCGGAATGAGCCCGATCAAGGCGGCGAGGCCCAGGAACTGGAGTTGGCCCAATGAGGGCCCGTTCGCGGGCGGATCGCCGCCGCCTGCCGCAGCCGAGCAGCTGACGCCAAGGAGTATCAGCCCCGACATCTGGATCATGCCGACAAGCAACCGCAAGACCTGGAGCAACTTGACGCCCAGATCCCGCCCACGCCAAGGCCGCAACCGCTGTTCCGGAGGCGGCCTAAGACCGTTCTCCACTTGGCACTCCGGGCATGTATAAATGGCGGCGGTCATCGGTGTGCCACACGTGTTGCAGCGTCCCGCAGCCGCCTCTTGACCCGTTATAACCACGCGGCACGCCGGACAACGAGGCGTTATCTCATGCCCGCATGACCCACACGTCCATGTGCGTCTCTCGGTTGACATAGCGGCGCTACGAGCCTTGGGGTGGAAGTTCCACCCACGTCTCAGTCGTCAGGGTCTGTGCCACAAGTTTTCCGGTCTCCTCCTGGGTGATTGTGCCCTCGACGATAGCGAAACGACTGCCTTTGTTGACAACGTTTGCCTCCGCAATCAGAATACCGGGCTGCCCGGGCCGAATGAAGTTCAGTTTCATCTCAATCGTCGCATGAAGCTCATTCGGCGCGAGGAGGCTGTGGACGGCGTGGTGAATGCAGAAGTCCATCAGAGCCATGATGACACCGCCCGCAACACGTGGATTATCATCCGCGTGCAACACATGGCGTTCCACCCGGAGGATAGCCGTCGCCTTGCCGTCCCCTTTTTCTGACAGCTCCGCCCCCATCCACTCGATAAGCCGCTCTTTCTGTGCAACGGTCTCTGTCATGTCCCCTCCGGCGTCGGCCTGTAGCAGTCGATGATATTCGGTCGATTTCAAGTATCATACGAAACGTGGCCACGCCCGAGCGAATCGAATTTCAGAGATCCTCCCTTTTCCTTTGGGGTCGCCGCGGCGCAGCTACCTTGATTGCCCTCATTTTCCTACCCATTGTCATTCTGGCCATCACGTTTTCCGGATTGCGCTCATCGATCAACGAGCCGGATGATTTGATTCAGGCCTTGCGTGAGGCGGATTTCTACGGCTATGTCCATGATTACCTGGCGCCGTCAGCGCTGGAGGATCTCTTTCGAGAGACCGATAACGACGTCATCCGTGTAGCTGAGCCTTGGAAGGACGACGTTGCCGACTCATTGAGAATCGGATTCCCGCCCCAGGAGATTCGCCAAGAGACGGAGAAGGTCCTGCGTGACGTGTGGCCGTATTTTAAGGGCGAAAAGGACGAGTTCGAGGTCGCGATCCCTATTGCGCCTCGCGCGGCAAGAACCTTTGACGAATTGTCGGTGCGTGTCTCCTATGAGAACCCGGACATCTACGATCCGCTGACCGATCTTGTGGCCGATCGGGTCGAGCAGGAGGCAGCCGCATCTCCGGTGGCCTCCGACTCGGTGCGGGGCATTGCGGGCTCGCACGTCATGGAAATTGCGCCGAGCGACTGGTTGTTTCCACGTCTTGGGCAGGCAGTAGATGACGTTGGCGCTTACTACATCGGAGAAACTGAAAACTCGGAGATCACGATTCCCATCGAAGATCGCGCCTGGGCCATTCAGAATGCGGTCATTGACATTCTGAACGAAGCGGACATTGACGATGCGGCGCTGATGGGCGCCGTCGTGGAGGGCGTGCGCGCCTCGACATCGGCTGATTCCATCGACGTTCCCGGCTTTGGGCCGTTGACCCCTGAACTCGTTACGGAGTTTATCCTCAATGAAATCCCGCAAGACGAGATTGCGCGCGCCAGGGCGCAAGTGATTCAGGATATCTCCGAATACGCTGTTGGCCAATCCGACGTACTGTTGAAATCTGACGTCCAGGTCTCTCTCGCCGAAGCACGAAACAATGCCCCCAATGTCCTGGCTGCCCGGGTCGACCGCCGGCTGGCTGACGAATTCAAAAATATTCCTCCCTGCCTGCCTGGCGAATCTCCGGGTGTCCCCGCAATCCAGTCACTGCAGGATCTGTTGCCGCCGTGCCTGCTCACAGGCATCACATACGAGACGTTCCAAACCCGATTTTCCATCGACGTTACACGTATGGTCAGCGATGAAGTCCGTCGAATGATCCCGCTCTCGATTGCGATCAATGCTGTCGACGTGCGTCATGTACTGGGCTCGGATAGGTTGGACGTCATCGAACGGCTACGCGAGGTTTCCACAGAGGGTCTTACCATCGATGTCAAAGACTTGGTGACTGAATTGAGCACAGAGTTTCTCGGCGACCCGGATAGTCTGCGGGAATACATACGCAGCGGACTTGTCTTCTCGGATAAATACCTTGAGGAGGCCATAGGGGACGACAATGAGTCGGCGCTACAAGCCGCCCGCGACTACCAGTCCCTCAGCGGAATCGTGCATATCCTTCTGTGGGCGGTGGCACTTGTTCTCCTCTTCCTGCTCGCCTTCGTTGGCGGTAGGGGTTGGGAAGGTCGGCTCACGTGGGCGTCCGTCGTACTGGGAATCGGAGCAGTTCTTGCCTGGCTAATGGCCACCCTGCCTCTTGATCTCGTTGTTCGACCGGCTCTTGAGGCGTGGGCTGATTCGCTGCTTGAGGAATACACGACGGATGCCGCGGCAGAACTCGTATTGCGCGTAGAAATACTGATTACGGCGCTTATTGACGGTGTGGCCGACAGGGTGAAGTCGCAGGCCATCCGTGTCGGCGTGGTAGCGGGTGTCGCGCTGGTTATTGCGCGGCTTCTCGCGCCCGATTCAGTTGGTCGGCGGCCGGCGGGTCGCTGAGCAAGAAATTACGGCTATCGGTTGCAGCGCGAGACCACTGTGGCAAGATGGACTTACCATGCTGAAACTCGGTGATGCGGCTCCTGATTTTGAGGTTCCGCTCGGCTCCGGTGATCACTTTCGTATGTCAGAACACCGGGGCAGCAACGTCGTCCTGTTCTTTTGCCCTCGCGCCTTCACGCTGGGATGTACGAGGGAAGTGAACGGATTCTGCGACGTGCATGACAACATCATTGGCAAAAGCGCGGTTGTTATCGGCATCAGCACGGACAGCGTTGAGAGGCTTGGCAGGTTCGGAGAGGCAACTAGCGCCCCATTTGGGCTCGGCAGTGACGTGTCAGGGGAAGTACGAAGGCTATACGACGTGGAACGCCGCTTCGGCCTCGGGACCTCGCGCGTCACATATGTCATCGACAAAGAAGGCGTGATCAGGGGCGTCTTTCACAACGAGATCGTCGTGAATAGCCACATACAAAACGCGCTCTCAACGCTTGGCGACCTCGCTTAGGGGTCGACAACCACCCCAATTGACGCCGCCCGCTCAGGCGTGCTATCTTCTTCGAAGCGCGAACATGGGTTCGGCCAGTATTGGCGTGATGAACACGAAAATGAGGGAGGCCATGTGATGGTAGACCAGTTGAGGCCGCGACAGCAGGCGATAATGAAATTCATCGGAGACTTCCTGGATGAGAACGGATATCCACCGACTGTCCGGGACATCCAGTACGGGTGCGATATCTCATCAACGAGCGTTGTCGACTACAACCTCAAGGGACTGGTGCGTGGCGGCTTCCTGCGGCGTTCCAAAGAAGTGTCGAGAGGCATTGAGATTGTGGGACGACGAGAGCGGCGAGTGAAGATTCCTGTGTTGGCCGCCATTGCTGCGGGTCAGCCACTCCCGGTCTTCCCCTCAGACGTAGCAACCGCCATTGAAGAGGACGCGGTGGAGATCGAGCCGGCTATGGCGGCGAATCGCGAGCGACTCTACGCCCTGCGCGTGAAAGGTGACTCGATGATCGACGCGCTCATCCGAGACGGCGATATGGTTGTGCTGGAGGCACAGGAGTCCGCGCAGCCGGGCGAGATGGTCGCGGCCTGGCTTGTTCAGGAAGAAGAGGCGACACTGAAGCGTTTCTTCCCGGAAGGCGAGAAGGTTAGGTTGCAGCCGGAAAACGCCACGATGACTCCAATCTACGTCGACGCGCGCAACGTCCAGATCAAAGGTCGCGTCATCGGCGTGCTCCGCAGGTACGAATAGGAGACACACGCGTCAGGATTGCCGGACAAAAGGTGACGCGGCGCCATTGGCGTCGCGTCATTTCATCCACGTTGATAAAGCAAGCCTCGCTTCAACAGCGAGGCCGCTAAACGAGGCGTCGGGACCAGGTTAGTCTGCCGACGGGACGCGGCGCTGGCCCTGGAGTTCCATGTCCTTATCGCAGCAGGTAATTGCTGCGTCGGAAGCCTTTGTTGCGAGCACCTGCGTGCCGCAGTCCTCGCACTCGTATCGCTTGCCAAGTTGGATTGTCACAGTGATCCCTCCGTTTGGTTTATGCGCCATTCACGCGCTCAGGAATGTTCCGTTATTTCTGCGCCATCTGCTCGCCGTGGCAGGTCAGGGACCCATCGCCGCCCTTTGTGACGACGACTTCCACGCCGCAGGATGCGCACCCGTATCGCTTACCCATCTGATTCGCCATTGTTTTGACCTTACCTCCCGATGCAGCTATTACCCAACCATACTGATTTTGGGCTTGGCGCAGGGTGCCTGTTAGGCCCTTTCGCCACAAGGATTTTTAGTATACGAACACTCTCAAGCGGTCGTCAATTGGAGACGCCCCTTCCGGCGGTGGTCTGACATATGCAGCCGGACCCTATGAGGTGGTTGGCGGGCGTGCGCGTGGCCGCGCATGAGAGTAGTATTTGCCGCATGAAGGATAACGCGAAGGATGATTGGAGCGCTGCGTGGGCGTTCGTTGGCGTCATGATCGCCTTGAAGGTCGTGTTGGGCGTCGTTATATTCATATATATGCCCTTAATGGAGACTGCTTCACTGTATACAGTGCTTCATTTGAGTGCCATCTTCGGACTCATCCCGCTACTTGCGCTAGGAGGAGGCGGAGTGTGGTTTTGGCTCAGAGTTGCACGAATGCGGTTGCGACGGCGTGAATTGCTGCGGATGGAGTGGGAAATGGAAGGCGAGGAGCCCTCAGTGGACGGTATTTCCTGAGAATGCCGCTCAATGGATCTGGGTAGTTGTGAAGAAGGTAACTAACCGGCCAAGATAAAGCAGTTTGAGGCCTTGATAACGGCCCACATTTTGGCGCCCTCAGATACGTTTAGTTGCGTCACGGCACGCCTCGTGATGTGTGACAAGAGTAACAATCCGGACCCGCAATCGATCGAGATATCGTAACCGGGAGATCGTGGCGTGACGGATACCACCGCACCCTCCAAAACATTGCGCGCGGAGAGTCCGGCCGGAGCGGTGTTGGCAAGGATGACGTCTGAGGCCCGTATGCCGACCGTGACCTCGTCTCCCTCATTCGCCTCGGAGAGCGGCGTCTCCAGGGTCTGCGGCGAGTCGCCGAGGGTTTCGCAGACCATTGCTCCGTCCTCCGGCTGTAGGCCGACGACGCGCATCCGCAGGACGTTTTCAACTCCGGCGAGTCGGGCGATGCGCGGCGCGGCGGGCTGGCGGAGCGTTGTGACCGGATCCCCTTCTGCCACGATGCGGCCGTCGTCGATGATCTGAACACGGTCGGCGAGCGCCAGCGCCTCTTCGGCGTCGTGCGTTACCAGGATCACTGGCACATGCGAGGCAGTCAGCACCTGGCGGATTTCCTGTCGCACAGCGCGTCGCAGTTCGGTATCAAGGGCGGCGAAAGGCTCGTCGAGGAGCAGGACACGTGGCTCCGTGGCCAAAGCCCGGGCGAGAGCGACGCGCTGCCGCTGACCGCCTGAAAGTTCCCAAACGCGTCGATGTTCCAGTTCCGCAAGGCCAAGCGAGTTGATTAGTTCCGTGGCACGTGGGCGGGCAGATCCGTCTCGCGCGCCATACGCCACATTGCCCGCGACTGTCAGGTGAGGGAACAGACCGTACTCCTGCGGCATGAAGCCGACCCTGCGTTGGTGCGGCGGCGTCCATAGGCCCGCATCGTGGTCAAAGACGAGAGCTCCATCCAACTCGATGTGTCCCTGATCAGGACGCACCAGACCGGCGATGGCGCGCAACGTGAGCGATTTGCCCGCGCCGGAGGGCCCGTAGAGGGCGGTCACGGTCCCGGCTTCCACGTCCCAGGCCACATCGAGGGTGAACGTCCCGATGCGATGCTTGACCCACCCACGGGCGCTCATTGGAGTCTCCCCGCCGGCACGGCGGCCCGCGCCGCTGCCATCGAAAGCACAAGCAGGACAATCACGGACGCTGCAACAAGAATGATCGCGAGGGCCAATGCCGCGCCAACATCGCTCTCCATCGCGCTCAGGATTGCCAGCGGCATGGTCTGCGTGCTGCCCATGAAGTTACCGGCGAACATGATCGTCGCGCCGAATTCGGATATCGCCCGTGCCCAACTCAAAGCAAGGCCTCCGACTATTGACGGCCACGCGAGCGGCAGAGTAACGCGCCAGAATGTCCGCCATGGGGAAACGCCAAGTGTCTGAGAGATCTCTTCCAGTCCTTCCGGCACGCCCTGGAATCCCAGCTTTGCAGCTCGCACAAAGAACGGCGCGGAGACAAAGACCTGCGCAACGATCACCGCAGCAGTCGTGAACGGCAGCTCGATGCCCGCGGACTCCAGCGCGCCGCCCAGGATGCCGGAGCGCCCGAAAGCCATCAGCATGGCGAGGCCCGCCACGATGGGTGGCAAAACCAGGGGAATATCGATGAAGACGTCAATGAGGCGGGACGCCGCGCCTGTGCGCCGCGCAAGGTAACGGGCTATCGGAATGCCCGCCGCAACGACGATGATCATGCTGATGGCGCTCGTGACAAGCGACAGCCGGAGGGCCGTGAGGGTCACGTCGTTGGTCAGGCTGTCCCAGATGCTATAGGACGAGATTGCACGGACGAATAACGCGACCAGCGGCAGGGCGATAAAGCCGATGTATACGGCGGTGATGATGCCGCCCGGCGGGAAGGGTATGCCCCGTTGACGCTGTTTCATTGCGTTTCGGTAGTGGCTGAAAGAGTGATTGCGTCACCGCGTTGGAGGAAGCCATGGGTTTGCAGGATGTCCTGTCCTCGACCTGCGGAAAGGTACTCAAGATACTCGTGTGCAAGGTCAGGGGAAGAGGATTCCCGCAGCACGGCCGCCTCGTACAGAATGCCTATTGTTTCCTGGACGGGGATTTCGATCCACGCAAGATCAGCCCCCTTCACGTCTGTTCGATACACAAATCCGGCGTCCGCCTCGCCGAGAAGCACCTTTGCCAACACGGCTCGCACATTCGCCTCTTCAGAGACTACATTTGCGAGCACGCCATCTACGAATCCCGGCTCAGCGTCAATCTCTGAGATCGCAAGCCGCGCGTAGCGCCCCGCCGGCACGTCCGGCAGCGCCATTACGATACGAACGCCCTCGTCGTCCAACTGGGACAGGTCCTGTATGGGGCCGTTGGTCTCTGTGACGGCAACGACCAACTTGTTAGCGGCAATGGTTACTTGCGACGAGTCAATCAGCAGGTCTTCGACTTCGTCGATTTGTCGGCGGTCCGCGGAGATGAACACGTCGGCCCTCGCCCCTTCCTCGATTTGCGCCCGCAACCGCGAGCTTCCCGCAAAGTGCGTTTCAATTCGTACGCCGTCATTCTCCGCTTCAAATGCCGCCGCCGCCTCTGTCAGCGCCTCGGTAAGTGACGAGGCGGCAAACACCCGGAGCGTGACGGTATCGTCCGGCTGGGACGAGGCGCAGGCGGTCGTCATAGTCGCCGCGAGCAACACGGAAAGACTCAGCATGAGCAGGTAGACGGCATAGCGCGCATGGACAGTCACGATTCTGCCAATCATTGTAGACCCGCGCCGTTGAGTAGGGGCGGGGATTGGTTGGCGTATGGGAAAAGTGGTAATGACAGGTTGGCGCAGGCGCCGGTTTTTCTTGACGGCCTGAACTGGGCGCATGTATAGTCCGTGCTTGAGCCACTAGACTGAATTACAGATAAGGGAGCAGACATACCGAGGGATTATCGCGTCAACCAACGCATCACTGTGTCGGAAGTGCTTGTTGTGACCGACGACGGTGAGCGGGTAGGAGTGATGCAAACATCGGAAGCCATTCGGATGGCGCTGGAACGGGGCCTTGACCTGGTGGAGGTTGCCCCGGGCGCTCAACCCCCTGTGTGCCGCATTCTGGACTACGGCCGGTATCGCTACGAGCAGTCCAAGAAGGAGCGCGAGCTCAAGAAGGGGCAGCACACACAGGAACTCGGAGAGGTTCGGCTGCGGCCAAAGATCGGGCAGCACGATATCGACTTCAAGACGCGCACGGTGCGCAAGCTGATCGACGGAGGGGACAAGGTCAAGGTCTCGGTGATCTTCCGGGGGCGAGAGGCCACCCATCCGGAGTTGGCGATTAATCTGCTCAAGAAGGTATCTGAACAGGTGGAGGACGTGGCGGGCATTGATGTTTCGCCGCAGCTGGAGGGACGGGGCATGAGCATGATATTGGCCCCGCTCAAGCGGAAGCACGCCGCGCCGTCCAGGCCGGTCGAGGATCCGATTGCCGAGTTGCCGATTGCCGAGTTGGCCGAAGAGGCGACGGCGGTCGCCGGTTCAACCGATCAGGCGTAGAATTAGATAGACAAAAGGCGCGGGGACACGAAACGTCATGGCAAAATACAAGCTCAAGACGCACAAAGGCACGCAGAAACGCATCGGCATGACCGGCACCGGCAAGCTCACAAGGCGCAAGGGCCATCAGAGCCATCTGCGTCGTCGCAAGCCCAAGGATGTGAAGAGGCTCTATAGCGATGAGCTGCCGCTGAGCCCCGCGGACAGGCGGCGGGTGCAGCGATTGCTGCCATACGGCCCGTAGAGGCCGCGCTTCCACCTCCAGGAACTGCAGAGAGGATCACGACATGACCCGAATCAAGGGCGGGCCCCGAACACGCCGCCGACACAAGGAAGTCATTACCCTGATGAAGGGTCAGTGGGGCTCCCGCCACAAGCTGTTTAAGCGCGCGCACGAATCTCTGCTTCACTCTTGGCAGTACGCCTATGAGCATCGGCGCGAACGCAAGGGTGATTTCCGCCGACTGTGGATCACACGGATCAACGCCGCGGCCCGATTGAATGGCATCACGTACGGCAACCTCATCCATGGCCTCAAGCTGGCCAACGTCAGCGTCGATCGCAAGATGATGGCGGATCTGGCCGTGCGCGATCCGCAGGCGTTTGCTCGCATTGCGGAGGCGGCGAAAGAGGCGTTGGATGCGGGGGTAGCGGCGTAGGTTCGCAGGAGTAGATGACTCATAGGGGCACATCGCTCCATGTAAGTCCACAGCGACTTTCGCGGATCCCCTTGACGCATGAATCGGGAATCGACTAGACATGACCGCCTTCGGGACAACTTAGCAGCCACGTACGGCAGCCTACAACGAACTTGCGACTATTGCGAAACTGATGTTAATTTCCCACCCGGCAAGGTGGAAGTAGAACATCAATGTGTTGGTCTCTCTGGTAATCGATATCGACCTGATCTTTCGATTTGGGTCGATGGCGGACTGATTGCCACGCTAGAAGTCATCGACTCTCATTCGCCAACCTCAGATGTGCTTGCAGCTGAAGCGGAGCTACCCGCTGCTTTCTATTGGACGGTGAAGGGTGACTTTTGGTGTAGCTCCGACTGCTATCGGTGGAGTAAGGAGGGGCGGAAGCGCGCCCTCGCCATTCCGCGCTGCGAGTATTGCGAATGACCCTTTGCTGCTACTGTATTCCCTGAAGAGAGATTTTTTGACTGGGAGTCACCCAGTGGTGAAATCTGCGCCGAGTGCACAGCCCAATATCTTGGTGGATCGCAATACAAGTCCCCTGGTGAAACCATGTATGGCAATACTGTTCCCACTGGCGGGGAGGACGTCCGTGGCCTAATTCTGGCTCTGGCTGATGCAGTCTTTTGGGCCGGTGTTTGGGCAAGCAGGGCTCAGGAAGAGAGTGCCATCAATTCGCGGCGAAATGAGGCGACAACTGTGACGCAGCTTGCCGCAATCGAGCGAGCATTTGACTCAGATGAATGGGAAATGGGCTCGCGGCTACTCTCGCCCATTGGAGCGCCGGGTTGGAGCGCTGACCGCGCTGATCCGCCATTATTTGCATGGGAGCCAGACAACTGTCGCCGCACGGCAGTCCTGTGGGAGCGGCTAAGGGAGTGGCGTGCGGCTCAGCTTCCTCAATCCTTGAGGCGGCTCGCCAAATTACCGGAGCTGCCAGTCTTTCGCACATAGGAAACCCGTATATTGGATGCTCATAATGCATAAGGGTTATACCAATATGCGGGAGGAATCATGCGGGACATGGTCCGTAGCTCGCGTTATCTGGGTACCATTGAGGGTGTGAGGAAACTACGTCCGGTGGCCGCTTTGGCGGCGCTATTCTTTTTGCTGGGACTGACCATCCTACTATCCGGCTGCGGGGAGGACACGCCGACGGCGGAGCCGACGGCTACGGCGACTGCAACGCATACGCCCTCGCCTACACATACACCGGCGCCAACGTTCACCGCGACGCCTGTGCCGTCACCGTCACCAACTGCTACGCAGACACCGCAGGATGACGCGCCCCAGGCGCCCGATTTCTCGCTCCCCACAGGGTCCGGCGATACGTTCACGCTGGATCAGTTGCTCGAGGGCCATGACGCCCTCGTGCTGGTCTTCTATCGCAGCTTCTTTTGAGGCATCTGCCAGCAGCAACTGGTCGAGTTGCAGGGCTACTACCCCGAATTTATGAGTCGGAACGTCGGCCTGGTGGCCATCAGCACGGACGAATTGATTGATGCGCTACAGATGGAGGAGATGGCGGCAGCCGAGTTCCCGATTCTTGCGGATACGGACGCGACCGTGGCACAGAGCTACGACGTGTTCAACTTGCTGGATGATGGGGTCGCTGCGCCGGCGACGTTCATCATTCGACCGGACGGCGGAGTGATATGGGCATACGTCGGCGAGAATATCGGGGACAGGCCGCCGACGGACGCGCTCTTGCAGGTGCTGGACGCGGTGTTGGAGTTGGAGGGGGTGGAGGCGAACGCTTAGGGGGGATTAGAGATCAGAACTCGCTGAATGCCTTTAGCAACTTCATAGTGGCTGCTACGTTTAGTTCATCACCTTCATAGCGACATTCATACAGTCCCTGACGAGTCACAAGCGTGCGGTTATATCCAACAACATTGGGTTGAATCGATCCAAGGGCACGATCACTATCGCATACTGACGGCGTGCTGCTGTTGGAGATTGTGGATGGGCTGATGGGGGCGTGGCGCGACGGGTGCTTACGGTTGGTCAGTAGGGCGAGGCTTTAGATTCCTCGACTGCGGTCGGAATGACAGGCGGCGCAGCCAGAAATGACGGGGGTTTAGAAGCCGTCCCAGCCGGATATGGCGGCGGATTGGCGGACCCATTCCGTCATTTGTGTTTCGTCGAGTTCGCCCTCGTAGATGTCGATCCAGCGGGCGTCCTTGTCTTTGCCGGAGCCCGGTGGGGCCGGTTCAAGCGATGCGCCGTTTAGGAAGGTCACTTTTATGTATTTGGTGAAGACGTGGTAGCTGACGAACCAACCTTGCCCTTCGACGCCGTAGAAGGGGGAGTTCCACCTGACGGCCTTGCGGACGCCCGGCACTGCGCGGACGATGAGTTCATCGAGACGTCGGCCGACATCACTCTTCCATTCCGGCATGGCGGCGATGTAGGCCTGCACAGGGCCGTCGCCGTCGCCCTTGGCAATCTGCGGGTTGCCGCCGGAGAGGTAGACCACGCCATTGGCTTCAGGCATGAGTTTGGAGTCCTTGATGGGCTCATTTGATTTGCGGGTTGACTTTCCAGTCACGCGCTCACTCCTGTGTGCGGTTTGCGGGATTGAGTTTGTACTGAGCGGGTTCGAGAGTCAAACCCGGGTGTGGCGGTTGTGAGAGGGGGTGACGCTCATCGTGGCAGGGGAAAAGTCAACAGGGAAATATACACGAGGTGCCGCTTGACACGACATTGAAATCGTATGGGCGCGCCATAGGATGCTGGACCATTTGACCGGTCGCGGACTACGCTGTCATACTCCGCGCTTGGAGGTGTCCCATGCCAGTGCGAGGAGATTGGAAGTCCGCCGCCGCCGCTCGTCTGCAGCGTATGGGGCGAGGCGACAGCGCAAAGGCGCTGTATGGGATCAAAGACGGAGAAGGCCTGCCTCCCAGAGAAATGACTGCGTCCCAGATGCGGGAAGAGGGCAAGCGCCGCGCGGCTAAAGCGCGCCAACCCAAGTCGTTCTTCGCCCGTTTGCGGGCTCGGTTCAACCTCTAGCGGAACACCGCAGCCCATTGTGCGTGTCAGAATCCCCCGCGCGGGGAGTGTTGGCCACAGACTCTGACATACTTCGCTAACGGTCTACCTCAGTCTTCGTTTCGTATGGCTTTGGTGGGCCGCCCGGGGGTCGAACCCGGAACCTTGGGATTAAAAGTCCCCTGCTCTGCCGATTGAGCTAACGGCCCTCGTGTCCATCCATGATACGGGCAACGGATTTGTGTTGGGCGTCTGTGTGGCTGCTCGGCGTTGGGGCGGCTAGGTGGCGGCGTAGGCTTCTGTTTGGTGGGGGGAGAGACCGATGTCCTCCGGGGGCCAGTACGAGAGCAGCGCTTTGCCGACGATGTTGTCTCGTCCAATCGTACCCCAGTGGCGGGAATCCTGGCTTGAGCGGCGGTTGTCGCCCATCACAAAGTACTCGCCCGCTCCCAGCACAATGTCGCGCCCATTCGTTCTCTGGCCTTCGAAGAACCATGTCTCGGCGATCTCCGCGCCGTTGATTCGTATGGGGCCACCACGGTTGTCAAACCCGATGGTGTCGCCGGGCATCCCGATAATGCGCTTGATGAGGTCGAGGTTGTCCTGCCCCGGCGCGTTGAGCACGATGACTTCGCCCCGTTGCGGCGCATGGAACAGGTAGACGTCATCACCCTCCGGGAGATCGACGAACGGCAGATAGTCGTCCAGTAGATCGCGATTGATGCTGAAATAGATGGCCTTGTTGACGATGATTAGTTCATTGTCGTGGATCGACGGTTCCATGCTGCTGCCGGTCACTAGGTAGTTTTGGGCGAGGGCCTGTACCATGACGAACAGGAGCACGGCCAGTGCAAGGGTTTCCGCGATGTCCAGCAGGAATCGCCGGATCGCGTGCTCATCCGGCAGGGCCAAGACGCCCTCCGGCAGGTAATCGTCCGGCGGGTCGTCAGTCGGGGTTACGGGCACGTATCTCATGGGTGTCCGTTTCATTATAGTTTCGGAGTCTATTGGCCTGTGCGGCTATCCTCTGCGACCGTGGCGCGTTTTCTGCATCATGGGGAAAGCGTGACCGTTGGGCTGCGCGACAGCCCGACAGAGGGGGAAGAGATATGTCTATCGGCCACATCGGTCACGGAATCCGGCATCACGCTATGCTTCTGGTTGCCATTTTGGCACTCACGATGAGCGCGGCGCTTGCTTGCACGACAGAGACAGCGGATGACGCGACTGCGACAGATTCGGACATGACATCGTCCATGACCGGCGACATGTCCACGGTGTTGCTTGACCGGTCTAACGAAGGTATCTGGGTCACGGGCGCGGGACGGGTGTCCGTAACGCCAGACATCGCGACGCTGCGCGTGGGGGTAGAGACGAACGCGGAGAAGGTAGGAGCGGCCATGTCTGAGGCAGCGGAATCGATGCAGGCGGTCGTGGACAGCCTGATGTCGGCGGGAATCGACGAGGATGACATTCAGACTTTGAACTTCAGTGTTTCGCCTCGATATGAGTGGAATGAAACGCTCCGCCGCAGTGAGATGGTGGGCTTCACCGTCACGAACACGGTGCGGGCGATCGTTCGTGATCTGGACACGATAGCCGATGTTATTGACGGCGCGGTGACCGCGGGCGGCGATAACGCCCGTGTGGATGGTCTGTCGTTCGGCGTCGATGACAGGACGGAGGCGGAGCGAGAGGCGCGGGAGTTGGCAATGGCCGCAGCGCTTGAACAGGCGACGCAGTTGGCATCCTCGGCGGGTGTTGAGTTGGGTGAGCCGTTCCATATCTCGGAGTCCGGGGCGGCGCCCATCGCGCAGGACACGCCTGAGATGATGAGGTCAACGGCTCTGATGACCTTAGACCAGGCAGCCTCAACGCCCATTCTGGCCGGTGAGCAAGACGTAGTCATCTATGTACGTGTCGGATATGAGATTGGGTGAGTAGGTTGCGCAGTGGGCAGCGTGGGTTTGGTGTGGGTGCGCTATAGTAGCTGCAACGTAGTTATTGTGGGGGAGGGACCATCGGGTGGTCCTCAACGACGGCGAAATCCAGTCCGAGATTCACAGCGGGCGCATCATCATCGAACCACTAGATTTCGGCGATGTTCAGCCGGCCAGCGTCGATGTGCATCTGAGCGATAAGATCCTGGTGTTTCGGAACTCTCGTCGTCCCTATATCGATGTTCGGAAGGACGTCAGCGACCTGACCGAGATGGTGGCCATTCGCGACGACGCCCCATTCATTCTTCATCCGGGCGAATTCGTGCTGGGCAGCACCATTGAGGATATCGGCCTGCCTGACGATCTTGTTGCGCGGTTGGAGGGGAAGAGTTCTCTCGGGCGGATCGGGCTGCTGATCCACTCGACGGCGGGGTACGTGGATCCGGGATGGCGGGGGCGGCTGACCCTTGAGTTGAGCAACGTGAACAATCTGCCCATTACTCTCTATAGCGGAATGCCCATCGGCCAGATTTCTTTCACACGGCTGTCCGGGCCGGCTCAACGGCCATACGGATCCGCGCAGCTGGGGAGCAAGTACCAGGGGCAGACAGAGCCAACGCCGAGCCGGGCGTATCGGGACTTTCAGGCCCCACAGTGACACACGGCGCACGTTCGCCCATGAGCCGCGCCCTTGAGTTGGGGCGGCAAGCGCTGGGTCTCTCAAGCCCCAATCCCGCGGTCGGCGCTGTCATCGTGCTCGACGGGGAGATTATCGGCGAGGGTTACACGCAGCCGCCCGGCGGGCGTCATGCGGAGATCGTCGCGCTGGCGCAGGCGGGAGAGCGGGCGCGGGGCGCGACCATGTACACGACACTCGAACCCTGTTCGCACCATGGCCGGACACCACCATGCGCGGAGGCGATGATCGCCGCGGGTCTGGAGACGGTTGAGATTGCCGTCCTTGATCCGCATCCTCCGGTCAACGGCTCCGGTCGACGTTTGCTGGAGGAGCACGGGATCACGACGCGGGTGGGCAATTCCGCGGAGGAAGCAACGCGACACTTCCAGGGCTATTTCAAGCGCGAGGAGACGGGGCTACCACTCGTCATCGCGAAGTATGCGATGAGCCTGGACGGGAAGATCGCCACGCACACCGGCGATTCACGCTGGATCACGGGTGAGACTGCGCGAGCGCGGGTGCATAAACTCCGCTCGCATGTGGACGCGATCATCACGGCGGTGGGCGCCGTGATTTCCGACGATCCGCAGCTGACTGCCCGAAATTCTGATGGCAATGTCCTGCCCCGCCAACCGCTGCGCGTGATTGCGGACAGCAACGGGCGGACGCCGACGACGTCCCGACTCTTCAGCGAGCCGGGGCAGACCCTGGTGGCGACGGCTTCTATGGAGGCCTGCGCGCCGTTTCAGGCCTTGGGCGAGAACGTGACGGCGATGGCGTTTCCCGCGGCGCATGGTCGGGTGGATCTGGTGGCGCTGTTGCGACATCTAGGACATCTTGGCGCGGTGCAGGTTATGACGGAGGCAGGGGAGCAGCTGCTTGGCGCGTTCTTCGAAGAAGGGCTTGTCGATCAGGCCGAGATTTACATCGCGCCGGTCATCATCGGCGGGAACGACGCGCCGGGGCCGGTTGGGGGCAACGGCGTGGAGGCTGTCAGGGACGCGCACCGCTTTCTTAGCCTTGATGTAGACCGTGTTGGCGAGGACATCGTGGCACGCGGCATTCTGCGGTACTGGCAGGGCGGCACGGACTGAGGCGCGGGCGTATAATCAGGGGCATCCCTTTGCGGTGAGAGGGGAATGGATTCCCGCCTTCGCGGGAATGACGGGTGGGTAAGCGGGAATGACGGGTGGGTCGGTGGGAATGACGGGTGGGTCGCCGGGAATGACGGGTGATTGGGTCAGTTGGCCATAGCTAGTAGGTGAAACGACAAGAATGTTTACAGGGATAGTTGAAGAGGTTGGGCGTATTGTTGCCGTCGGCGAGGGCGGCCTGATCGTTGAGGCGGACGTGACACTGGGTGATACGCGCATCGGCGACAGCCTGTCCGTCAGCGGGGCGTGCCTGACGGTGACGGACATGACGGACAAGAGAGTCAGCTTTGACGTGATGCCGGAGACGCTGCGGCGGACGGCGATGAACGTCCTCAAGCCGGGTAGTCCCATCAACCTGGAGCGGGCCGTCACGTTCAATACCCGGCTTGGCGGGCACCTGGTTCAGGGGCATGTTGACGGCACGGGAACCGTGGCGGAGATCACACCGGAGGGGGAGGCGCGGCTGGTGCGGATCGCCACCCCGCCGGAGGTCATGCGCTACCTGGTGGAAAAGGCTTTCGTCGCGGTGAACGGGATCAGTCTGACGGTCATGGGGCTGGACGATGAGTCGTTTACGGTGTCGCTGGTGCGGCACACGTACGAGCATACGGACTTGGGCGAGGCGTACGTCGGGATGCCGGTGAATCTTGAGACTGATATTTTTGCCAAGTACGCGGAGAAGTTGATGCAGGGCGACCGCGAGGGAATCAACACACTCGCGGAGGGCGTGGAGGCAGGGGAATGAGCATCATAGACGTCGAGGGCGCGGCTGCACGGATGCGGCGGGGCGAATTCGTCATTATCGTGGACGACGCCGAGCGAGAGAATGAGGGCGATCTTGCCATTGCGGCGGACATGGTGACGCCGGATAAGGTCAACTTCATGGCGATGAAGGCCCGTGGGTTGGTTTGCGTTCCACTGCTTGGGGCGCGGCTCGATGAACTCGGCCTCCCGATGATGGTGCGCGAGAACACGACACCACTTTCCACCGCGTTCACGCAGTCGGTTGATGCGAAGGACGGGGTGACGACGGGTATTTCAACGGCGGATCGCTCGAATACGATTCGCGCTCTTGTACATCCGGAGACACGATCGGGGGACCTGACGCGCCCCGGCCACATGTTCCCGCTGCGCTATCGCGAGGGCGGCGTGCTGGTTCGCACGGGCCACACGGAGGCCGTCATCGACCTGGCGCGGGTGGCGGGGCTGTATCCGGCGGGCGTTATCTGCGAAATCATGAACGACGACGGCACCATGGCGCGGATGCCGGAGCTGGAGAAGCTGTCTGAGGAGTGGGACATCCCCATTATCTCGATTGCCCAGCTCATTGAGTATCGCCGGCAGCGGGAGACGATGGTGGAACGACGGGGCGTGGCCGATTTGCCGACGCCGCACGGCGTCTTTCGGGCATACGGCTATGCGAGCGCAATCGACGCCAAGGAGCATGTCGCGCTTGTCATGGGAGACATCAAGGCTGATGAGCCTGTTTTAACGCGCGTTCACAGCGAGTGCCTGACGGGTGACGTGTTCAGTTCCATGCGTTGCGATTGCGGCGAGCAGGTTGACCTTGCCCTACAGCACATCGCGGCAGTGGGAACTGGCATCTTTCTGTACATGCGGCAGGAGGGGCGCGGCGTGGGGCTGCACAACAAGCTGCGGGCGTACGCGCTGCAAGATACGGGACTCGATACCGTCGAGGCCAATGTGCAGATTGGCTTTCCGCCGGACCTGCGGGACTATGGTATCGGCGCTCAGATCCTGGTCGATCTGGGCGTACGGAAAATCAAGCTGATGACGAATAACCCGCGCAAGGTGGTCGGGCTCGATGCGTTCGGGCTGGAGCTGGTGGAGCGTGTGCCGATTGAAGTGCAGCCGAACGATCACAATCGTCGCTATCTGGAGACGAAGCGCGACAAGATGGGACACATTCTGCCGGGGATGGCGGGGGTTCCCGACTCCGAGAGCGCGACCGACGCGGAGCAGCAGTCCTGACTGCCGCCTTCGCGCCATTGGGGTAGAGACACGTGCCGCCAAATGTAATTGAGCCTCAACAGGGGAGTTCGGACGGACACTTCGGGATCGTTGTCGCGCGGTTCAATGAGCTGATAACGAACCGCATGCTGGACGGCGCGCTTTCGGCCCTGAGGGAGAACGGCGTGGCGGAAGAGTCCATCGACGTGGCGTACGTGCCCGGCTCATTCGAGATTGGATCGGCGGCGCAGGCGATGGCCCAATCGGGCCGCTACGACGCCGTGGTCTGCATTGGCGCGGTAGTGCGTGGCGAGACGGCGCACTTCGACTACGTATCGATGGCAGTTACGCAACAAGTCAGCCGCGTGACGTTGGATACGGGAGTGCCATGCCTGTTCGGCGTCCTAACGACGGATACGATGGAACAGGCGCTGGCGCGGTCAGGCGGACCGGGGAGCAATCGCGGTTACGACGCGGCGGTGGCCGGGCTGGAGATGGCTGGGCTTCTGCCTGCAATAAGAAACGACACTACCCCATAAGGTAGGCCTCGGAAAAACCAGGAGCGCAGCAGTTGCCGGCTCCACCCTAACCCTCCCCCACAGTGGGGGAGGGGGTGAATACAGAAACGGCGCGGCGCACGGCCGATGCGCGTCGCGCCGTCAGATTAGGCTCAGTTTTGCTTGACGGCGCCGGCGAGTTCCGTGCCGGGGGAGAAGCCGACGCGGTCATGGGCAGCGACCTTGGTGGGCCTGCCGGCGTTGGGGCCTCGCAGCGGGCGAACGGTGCGCTCCTTGATCTTGCGAACCTCAAAGCTGCCGAAGCCGGTGATAACCACGCGGTCGCCGCGCGTCAGGGATTCCTGAATAGCGGCCGTTACGGCATTGAGCGCGGCCTCTCCGTTGGTTCGCGTTCCGCCCATGCGCTGCGCTACCATGCCGGCCAAGTCGCTCTTGTGCAGTGTTTGCGTCATGATCCACCTCCTGTTTCGGGGCGGCTACTCTGTGTTTGTCCGCCCCCATCTCGGTGTGTCAGCATGGGCATACTACCATAACGTGGCAAGACATTCAAGTTCGGCAACATGGCGCGCACGTCGTTTAGGTCAAGAAACGGCGTGCGCACGCCGTTCGTGGGTTCTATTACGTGCCCACGCCGTTCAGGGCCTCATCCGGTTGACGTAGACGGCATAAATGCCAGTTATGTGCTATGGCTCTCCGAAATCTTGTCGGTTGTTGGCGACATGTAGCGTTAAACATCGGTTATTGCGAGGCGGACTACTGAGGGTGGTGGCGATGGCCGGTTTTGGCGCTATAACACGTGTCAAGTAGATGGATGAAAAGGCCGTCGTTTCGCCGGAGGACAAGAGAAATCGAGGGCTTGGTGGAGCCGCAAAAAAATGGAGAGGCGGGGCGCGCCCCGCCTCTCCTGAGAACGCCCGTGTTGGGCTATCCGGCTCCGTCTGACTTCAGCCGGGTGTAGAAGGGGTTCCAGAAGAGGGGGTGGACGTATTCGAAGTTGACTTCAGCGGAGAGTTTGTCGTCGCCATCGTTGTCGCTGATGTAGACGGGGCGGCCACTGGGGTGAGCCTCAAGAGCGTCGAGAAGATTCTTCTTGCGATCAACGCTCAGGAACTCGGGGAAGCCGGCATCCTTGGGTCGCAGCGGGGACGGCGAGACGATCACAACGTCATGGCCCATGTTCTCAAGGTCATGGAGCAGGGCGGCCGGAATCGGTCCATCGCCGATATCGAGCGTTCCATCAACATCGAAACACAGTAAAGCCATGGCGCAGTTCTCCCATCTTTGTGATTCTTGAGGGCTCGAGTGCCGGTCAAAGGCTACTCGGCCCTGTTTGCCTCCATCGGAGACGATACATCGTCATCGTACTGCATCGATAGGCGTTCCGCCGCGAAGCGAGTGTGGGCTATGCTTGCGTGGGCTAAGGCAGATTGGGATGGAGGGCTGTGAGGCTTTGGCAGAGTCCGATGGTTTGACAGACAACTCGGATGCGGGGGCGGCGCGGGCCGGTTCGCGGTGGTTTTTGTTGGTCGTGGCGGCGTTCATTGCGGCGCTGCTGACTTCGAACATTATTGCCGTCCGTATCGTGACGCTTGGCGATGCGCCGGTTGTTGGGGAACTGATTGTCACGTCGGCGATTGTTGTGTTTCCCTTGAGCTACATCGTTGGTGATGTGCTCACTGAGGTGTATGGGTATGCCGTCGCTCGCCGCGTCATCTGGGCGGGGTTTGGGGCGAACCTGGTGATGGTCATCGCGATCTATCTTGGCGGGCTGCTGCCGGCGGAGAGCGAGTGGGAGCATCAGGCGGCGTATGACACGATTCTTGGGTTCACTGGGCGCCTTCTTGTGGCCTCGTTCATCGCCTACGTCATCGGATCATTCACCAATTCGATCATTTTGGCGCGCCTGAAGGTTATGACGAACGGACGGATGCTGTGGCTGCGGACGATTTCTTCCACGGTTGTCGGGCAGGCGCTGGACTCGTTCTTCTTCACTTTCATCGCATTTCTCGGCGTGCTTTCCACGGGCGATGTATGGCGCATTTTCTTCGTCGAGTGGGCAACGAAGGTTATCTACGAGACGGTCGCGACGCCGCTGACGTACGCCGTCGTCACATTCCTCAAGCGACAGGAGGGCATTGATGTGTACGATGAGTCGACGAATCTGAATCCCCTTGCGGTGCGATAGCGCCCTATTGCGCGCGCGGCTCTGGTTGTACACTGTGAATAGACGCAACGAACCTGCGTCCAACCTATGCGGAGGCGGCGATGGCCCCTGATTCTTTGAACATTACGGACAACAGGACGGGCTCCCAGTATGAGTTGCCGATAGCGGACGGGGCGATACGCGCCGCGGATCTGCGGCAGATCAAGACTTCGGCGGACGATTTCGGCCTCCTCAGCTACGACCCCTCCCTGCTCAACACGGCCACTGTTCGGAGTTCCGTGACGTATATCGATGGGGACGCGGGCATACTGCGCTATCGGGGCTATCCCATCGAGCAGTTGGCGGAGCATTCCACGTACCTGGAGGTCGTCTACCTGCTGCTGAACGGGGAATTGCCCAACACTGATCAGCTGTTGGAGTTCGAGAAGGACATTCGCTACCGCACGATGGTGCTAGAGAACGTGCGGAAGATGATGGAAACCTATCGCTATGACGCTCACCCGATGGGGATGCTGGTCAGCATGATGGGCACGATGAGCACGTATTATCCGGAGGCCAGAAACGTTGCGGATCCGGAGGCACGAAAGGTGCAGACCGTGCGCGCCATCGGCAAGGTCGCCACGGTCGCAGCGTGGTGTTATCGCCACACACTGAGCTATCCGTTCATCTATCCCGACAACGACCTCACGTATTCCGGCAACTTCCTGAACATGCTGTTCCGCATGGTGGAGCCGAAGTACGTGCCGAATCCCGTCATCGAGCGGGCCATTGACGTGCTGTTCATCCTGCACGCGGATCACGAGCAGAACGCAAGCACGAACGCGATGCGCGCCATCGCGAGTTCACAGTCGGATCCCTACTCAGCCCTGGCGGGCGCGATTGGCTCGCTGTCCGGCCCGTTGCACGGCGGCGCGAATGAGGCCGTGATTCGGATGCTCCAGCAGATCGGGACGAAGGACAAGGTTCCTGAGTTCATCAAGAATGTGAAATCGGGCGAGAGCGGCCGACTGATGGGCTTCGGGCACCGCGTCTACAAGAATTACGACCCGCGCGCGCGCATCATCAAGACCATGGCAGAAAAGGTATTTGAGGTCACCGGGGTCAACCCGCTATTGGAGATTGCGCTGGAGCTGGAACGCATCGCGCTGGAGGACGAGTTCTTTGTCTCGCGGCAGCTTTATCCGAACGTGGACTTCTATTCCGGGCTGATCTACCAGGCGATGGGGTTCCCGGTCGAGATGTTCCCCGTGCTGTTCGCTGTGCCGCGCACGTCCGGCTGGATGGCGCAGTGGAACGAGGGCATCGTGGACAGGGAGCAGCGAATCGTCCGGCCACGGCAGATCTACATCGGCGACGGCGAGCGGGACTACGTGCCGATCAGACAGCGGGACTAGGTAGCTGCGGACGAAAGGTTTCCTTGAGATGGCGGCCTATAGAGCCAGCCGCGCCTGCGAGCATGCTCGCTGCGTATAGCCGCTACAGCCTTGACCCTGGAAGCAGACAGACCCGAGAAATCAATTAGCACATGCTCCGGGTATACCTCCAGGTCCGGAATCACCTGCCTACCCTCTGATTCACATTCTCCGGCGGAGACAGCAAGAACACCGGCGGATGCATGGAGACCGTCGGCGATAAAGTGCCTCCACGAATCTTCCGGAGAAATCTTATCGCCGTCGTAGGCAGACAGCCTCGCGTTGTCTTTGGGTGTAGGCCTAAAGGCCTGTGAAGTGACTCTGCCGTTCTGGATCCAACTGGGATGCACCTAACGAAGAAGAAGAGTCTCGCTATTCACCGTGCGGCCATTTGAAGGTCCGCCAATTGGTCAGCCAGCCATTTCCAGGAATCCGGAGCATCGAGGCCGAGCGTGTGGTCTACAGTCGCGCTCGTACCGAAATCCAGGCACTGCCATTCTGCCGAATGAGTCCTTAGATCAATCTCCAAACTAACTTCGTGCCCACCAATGGGCCACTCGACCTGCACACCGCCCTCAGGCGTCGGATAGATGTAAGGACGAGGCAGAGTATCGGGATAATACTGCGCGAACTGAGCCGCGAGCCAGTCCAACCTCTCACTGTCGGGGCGCTTTCCGTACACGTCGCCCCATTGTTGAGCAGGTTGTACGCCGGAGGACCAGCCATCCTTGAGCGACTTTAGGCTCCTGAGCCTTTTATTGATGTCCTGCGGATCGTGATTCACAACATTCACCTGTCCATTATAGGTGAATCTCCCTGCAAGAGGACGCTCCTCACCCTAACCTTCTGCCCTGGGGAGAGGGGATAGATTCCTCGCTGCGCTCGGAATGACATGGGGGGCGCGGGGGTGATGAGTGAACGTAGGGGGAGGGGATTTTTCAGTTGCGGCCGGGGAGCCGGAGTTTCTTGCCCTGCATGACGTAGGCGGCTACTAGCGCGCCGATGCCACCGCCTAGCAGCGGGCCTATCCAGTAGACGCAGTGGTCGGTCCAGTAGCCTGAGATCAGGGCGGGGCCGAATGCTCGGGCGGGGTTTAGGGCCGCGCCGGTCAGTGGCCCCGACATCAACGCTGTTAGGGTAATCGTCATACCGATTGCCAATGGCGCAATCGTTGAGGGCCCTTTTTCGTCCACGGCGACCTGGAAAATGACGAACACGAGGATGAAGGTCATGGCGGCTTCGATGAGGATGCCGATGGGCACTGAGATGTCGCCATGGAGGGCGGGCACGCCGAGATTCGTCGCCTCCGCCGCATAGCCCATGACGCTGACGGACTCCGAGCCGGAGAAGATCACGCTGAGCAGCAGCACACCGATGACCGCGCCAAGTAGCTGCGATCCCCAATAGGCCACCGCTGTGAGCGGCGCGATGTTGCCGGTGATGAGGAATCCAAAGGTGACGGCGGGGTTGAAGTGTCCGCCGGAGACGTGTCCGACGGCGGAGACGCCGATGAATATCGCAAGGCCGTGGGCGAATGCGATGACGAGGAGGTTGACGTCGCTCATGGCGGTGGCGGTCAGGATGGAGCCTGCGCCAATCACGAGCAAGACGAATGCGCCAAAGGCCTCTGCAATCGACTGTTTGGCAATCTGAGGTATCTCCACACCCGCCTCCCCTTGCTTCGGGCTGATTCGCCCGTCCCCTGCGTGCCCCACCTGCGACGAAATGCGCGCAGGTGGCACGGCCCTACGTCGTGAGTATTATCTTGCCAAAGAAATCGCGGGATTCCATCAGGCGGTGGGCGTCTGCCGCTTCTTCAAGCGGGAAGACGCGTCCGACGGTACCCTTCAGCTTGCCCTGACGGGTCAGGCCCATGACCTTTTCAAAGTCGGAGGTTCGGAATCCACCGATGCCCATGATTTCCAGGCCGCGGATGAAGGTCTGTCCCAGGTGCAGAGAGACGCGGTGGCCGGCTGTGACGCCGCACGTCACGAATCGCCCTTGCCGCCCCATGACGCGGAAGCTGCCGTCCCAGAGGGGCGCGCCCACGTTGTCGATGACAGCGTCCACTCCCTCGTTCTCCGTGAGGGCCATGACGATTTCCGGCCATGTTTCGCCGTCCGCGTAGCTGACGGTTTCGTCGGCGCCCAATTCACGCGCGCGGTCAAGTTTCCAGTCGGAGCCCGCTGTCGCGATGACGCGACAGCCGAGCAGTTTTGCGATCTGCAGGGCGGCGGTTCCGACACCACTGCCGATTGCGTGGATGAGCACGGTCTCGCCGGGTTGGACGCGCGCCTTTGTGTTCAACATGCGCCACGCCGTTTTGAAGACGATGGGCATGGCGGCGGCTTCCTCGAAGGAGAGTTCGTCGGGAATAAGGTGGACGGCACGGGCGGGCACGGCGACCATCTCCGCGTAGGTTCCGTTTACACGGGAGCCGAGATCAAATCGGTTGGAGCAGTCCTCATCCCGTCCCAGCCGACAGTAGTGGCACATTTGGCAGGGCATTCGGGGATCGACGACGACGCGCGCGCCGGGCAGGTATCCGGCCTCCAGAGCCATCACGCTTGCATCGACTATCTCACCGGCCATGTCGAGGCCGAGGACGCGGGGGAGGCCGACCATGACGCCGTTCTCACCGGCGCGGGCGTTCAGATCAAAGCGGTTGATGGAGGCTGCGCGGATGCGGATGAGAACCTGATCATCGCCCATCACAGGGTCTTGCACATCGCCATATATGAGCTTGTCAGGCCCACCGCGTTCCTCGATGTAGACGGCTTTCATAGCGCGGGGCCCTATGCTGAACCGTTTTCAGTGGATTGGGAGCTCGGCATGCCCTCCGGCTCGCGGATCTTGCTGTGCATCGCGATATAGAGCGTCGGCACGACGACTGCCACCACAAATCCCAGCAAGACCATCGGCCCCAAGAGCAATAGTGTCACGACGGTTGGAACGGCCCACATAGCTTCTTTGTCCCCCTATGTCAGTCAGTACACCCGCGCAGGGTCTTCATGCGCGTCTTGATGGGCCTTGGCGGTTTCAAGGCCACGACCGGTTGCGAGCAGGGCGGCGGTTCGGATGGCCGCGCTCATGCTCACGGCCTCGGCGACGCCGGCTCCGGCAATATCGTACGCCGTGCCGTGATCGACGGACGTCCGTACGAACGGCAGGCCGAGATTGACGCTGACACTGCCGTGAAAATCGTGCATCTTGACGGAGATGTGGCCCTGATCGTGGTAGAGAGCGATTACGGCATCGTAGTCGCCTGCTGCGCCGCGTAGAAACACGGAGTCGGCGGGCAGCGGGCCCTCGGCAACAATGCCCTCTGCGACGGCTTGCTCAACAGCCGGGCCGATTTCCTCGATCTCCTCACGTCCGAGCAGTCCGGCATCACCGCCGTGCGGGTTGAGGGCGGCAACGGCGATTCGCGGCTCGGCAACACCCCACTTTCGGAACTCGCGATCCGTCAATTGCAGTCGCGCGAGGATACGGTCTTTGGTCACGTACTTGTAGGCGTCCCTCAACGGGACGTGGGTGGTCAGATGGACGGCACGGAGCCGGTGCGCCATGAGCATGGTAGCGATTTCGGTGATGCCCGCCATGCGCGCCAGCACTTCCTGATGGCCGATGTCCTCGTATCCGGCGAGATGCACGGCCTCCTTGTTGATGGGGGCGGTGGAGATCGCTTGAATGCGACCCTCAAGAGCAAGGGTGGCCGCAAGTTCAATGGACGTGATGGACACGACGCCGCCCGCAATGGTCGGCTCGCCGTAGGGCACGTCCGATGCGCCGGGTGTGTCGATGTTCCAAACGGGTATTGATTGGCTGTCCCATTCAATGTCGGCGAGTTGTTCACGGGAATCAACGTGGACGAGCGGAAGTCCATCGGCAAAGCGATTGGCGGACATTTCCGCCACCTGGTAGTTGCCGACGATGAGCGGCCTGCAAACACCAAGACGCAGATCATCGTTGGCGACGAGCGCCTTTACGACGACCTCCGGGCCGATACCGGCGGGATCGCCAAGCGTGATGGCGACGATGGGCGCCGCCGGGTTGATGTCTACAGCCATAACGCCCCTATTGTACGCCCTGCCCTCATTGCTCGAGTGCAGCTGGGCAATCCGCCTTACGTGCCAATTCGCCGCCGCTTAAAATCCCTTAAATTCGGGCGGGCGCTTTTCCATGAAGGAGCGCACGCCTTCGTCATAGTCGTGGGTCTCTCGCGTGTGCCGGTGTGCTGCTTCAACGTACTTCCAGTGCTCGCCGTAAGCCTTCGTGTGAATCTCTCGCACCATGTGCTTGACCAGCTGTTGCGTGACGGCG
The DNA here is from genome assembly GCA_965205915.1 of Dehalococcoidia bacterium. Classification (GTDB taxonomy): domain Bacteria; phylum Chloroflexota; class Dehalococcoidia; order UBA6926; family UBA6926; genus VXMO01. The sequence continues at coordinate 1,697,150 of OZ242191.1, forward strand.
GGACCACTCGCCATTTTGCGGGCAAGCTCCTGAGCGGCCGGCATCAACTCGTCCGGCTCATAGACGCGATTGACGAGGCCAAAGCGATAAGCGTCCTCGGCGCTCAATGCCTCACCGGCGAGAAGCATCTCCATCGCGATGCCGTGCGGCAGGAGGTACGGCGCCCAGAATGCGCCGCCATCGAGCGGCACCAGCCCCCGTCGGATGTATACCTCAATGAAGCGAGCGTTGGTGCTGGCGAGGCGGATATCGCAGGCGAGTGCCAAATCGCATCCCGCGCCCGCGGCGACGCCGTTGACGGCCGCAATGGTGGGCTTGTCCAGTTCCCAGATTTGCATGTGGATGCGCTGACCGTTCAGGGTCTCGTTTTCCATGCGTTCGCGGGCGGACATAGTGGGAACGTTCCAACCGCCCCGTTGTCGATTCTCCTTCTCTTTCATGTAATGCGGCATGGGGCGATCTCCGCCCGCGCCGGCCATTGGCCCAACATCGCCGCCGGCGGAGAAGGAGCGCCCCTTGCCCGTGAGGATGACGACGCGGTCATCCGGGTTTGCCGCGATGTGATCCAGTTCGACGGTCATCTCCTCCATGAGAGGAATCAACCAGGGGTTGAGGGACTCAGGAACGTTGAAGGCAATTGTGACGACGCCGTGGTCGTCGCGATCAACCGTGATGTACTCGTGCTCCATTCGCCCACCCCCCGAACTCTTGAGGCTTCTCAACGATTGATTGTACGCCCCGCCACCCTGTGGGCGCGGGATTAGGATAAGCCTGACCAGATGAGATTGACGCCAACGATGCCTAGTCCGAGGGCCAGGATGCGTACAATCCAGGGGGCTGAGACCTTGCGGGATACGCGTGCGCCTACCTGCGCGCCAACTATCGCGCCGATGCCAAGCAACGCGATCGGCAGGATCATTTCAAGCAGCGGCGCGCTGGCGACGTGGACGGCAATAGCGGCGGGGCTTGTGATGAGGATGACGAGCTGTGAGGTGGCGGTGGCGAAGTGGGCGGGGAAGACGAATGCCTGCACGATGATTGGCACCATCGCGATGCCGCCACCGACGCCGAGCAGTCCGCCGAGCGTGCCCGTGCCAAGTCCGACGAAGCCGAGCGCGATGGCTCGTTTGCGTGTCAGGGGCACCCGCGCTTCCTCCGCCTCCGCCAGCGTGCGCGCCGCGCCACGCCCGCGGATTGGGCGGATCATCAGATAGACCATCAGCGCCAGGGCTGCGATGCCGAAAATGGTCTCGAATTCGCCGCGATGAAGACGCTCGACGACGAACGCGCCGAGGGCCATTCCAAACAGGCCCGTTACGGCCATCAAGCCGGCCCATCGGTACTCGATACGCTTTTGGCGAATGTAGGCCACGGTGGATGACAGGGACGTCATGAGGACCATCGACTGGGACATGCCGGTGATGATGCCGGGCGTCTCATCCGGCAGGACGATGAGCAGAATCGGCACGGCGATGAACCCGCCACCTGCGCCGATAAGGGCGCCAATGGTTCCGGCTACAAAGCCGAGGAGGGGCATCAGGGCGAGGAGAATGCCGTCCATGTTCTTACTATCGCACGGACGGCGTGGGGGTGGGGGTGTTCTATACTGTGGATCACTTAACGTCGCTGGGCTAAAAGGTGTGCGCGAGACCTCGGGGGACACATGGGAATTATGGATGGTCGCAACAGACTCGAAGAATTGGTACGACAGATGAGGGACGATATCGAGAAGGATGCAGCGCCTCGAGTAGAGAGGCTGACTGTTCGCCAGTTCTTAGCATGGTTCGGTTTCTATCGACGGAGCCGCTATAACCTAAGTTGGATGAGAGCTTGTTTGGAAGACAACCAGCTCCTTACGGAACCGGACTTTGAAGGCATTTGGATAGATGATCAAATACAGATTCGTCTCGACCCTCAGAATGGCGATGATGTAGTGGCCGAACAGCCTGCACTGGATCCAACAATTCGAATCACGGCGATTGCTGCAGCTCACAGGAAACCTCATGCGCTTCCCCCGGACGCGACACTTACTCAGGCCCTTACCTTGATGAGGATGGATGGACTGGATCACCTGCTGATATCACACGAGACCTCAACCGAAAGGGGCACGAGCGACGTCAGAGGAGTCCTAACATGGCGTTCAGCTGCGCTCAAGGGCGCAGCTGACCAGAATGACGTAAGAGTCAATCACGTGATGGACATCAGCCGTCCAGAAATACGTATCGATGATCCGCTGTTCAGGGCAATGGAACCAATCGCTAGATACGGCTTTGTGCTCGTTCGGGGAATTGACCAAACCATTACGGGCATCATAACTGCAAATGACTTCGCCCTCGAGTTCGACAGACTTGCTCGACCATTTCTGATGATTGGCGAAATTGAAGGTTATCTCCGAAAGCTAATCCGAGGGAGATTCACACCCGACGAACTAAAAGCCGTTATGCCCGAGTCAGCCATAGATGACCAAGTTGGTCCCGGTGACATGACTTTCGGCGGTTATGTGCGACTTCTAGAGCGTGAAGGTAACTGGAATCGTCTCGAACTGAAATACGTAGATAGGGGTGAGTTCATCAAGCACTTAGATTGGCTCCGCACGAAGCGAAACGACATTATGCACTTTAATCCTGATGGCCTAGAACAGGAAGAGGCGAACGAGATTGAACGGCTCACTGAGTTCTTTAGGAGTCTGAACTAGGTGCCCGAACACACCTCGCACTACTCAAGCACAATCTATGAATCAGCTATTCTAAGACACTTTGTTTACGCCGCATGGGGGGACTTCACATGAGGCTTGAGGGAAAGACGGTATTGGTTTCGGGGGCTGGGCCGGGGATGGGCCGGGCGACGGCGGTTTTGTGCGCGCAGGAGGGGGCGACGGTGATCATCGTCGCGCGACGCGCCGAGCATTTGGAGGAGACGCTGGCGGTTATCAAGCGGCTTGGGACTCCGGCCGCTGAGGCGGCGCAGGCGATTACGGGCGACGTTTCAGACGGACCGGACTCGGAGCGGATCGTTCTTGCGGCGCGAGACGCCGGAGGCGGGCATCTCGATGTTCTCTATAGCGGCGGGGGCGGTTTCTTTGACCCGTCCGTTACGTTGAGCGAGGTGGAGCCGAGTTTCTGGCGGCAGGCTATCGGCAACACGATGGAGGGGCCGTCCAACCTCGCCCGCGCCGCGCAGCCCGTGATGAAGCAACAGGGCGGCGGCTCCATCATCTTCATCACGGCAAGCGAGAGTGTGCAGCGGGGCTCAAACGTCGCATATGGCGCGGCGAAGGCGGGTGTCATCGGGCTGGCGCGCAACTTGGCGCGTGAGCTTTGGGAGGACAACATCCGCGTGAATGTCGTTGCGCCGGGGCTGATCCGCACGCGGCTTGGCGGGGATGCGGACGGCATTGAAATACCGGAGCAGGCGCTGGCAAGGACAGGACATGTGTCAGACGTCGCCCATGCAGCGCTGTATTTTGCGACTGACGAATCGGCGTGGGTTACGGGGCAGGTGCTATCAGTGGACGGTGGCGTGGACGCGGGCGGGCGCGGGCTGTGGGATTTGGAGCGGTAAGGGCTCCCGCAACGCCGCGTAATCCCAAGAGGATTCAGCAATGACATCACTCAAACGCCTGACGCTAGCGCTCCTGCTCCTGACACTAGGCGCAGTCATTAGCTGTGCCGATGAGATTCCTGAGCCTGACTGGACCTATTCGGGCGACAGCGGCCCGGCCAATTGGTCATCACTTTCCGATGACTATGCGACGTGTGGCGAGGGGCTACAACAATCGCCGGTGAACCTGATCGACTACGTACGAGAGGACGGGCCGCTACTTGAGTTTGAATACGACGGCGTTGTGGTCTCCGCCATGAACACCGGCCGGCAGGTCTCATTCATGTTTGATGACGACAACGAGCTGCAGATCGGGGAGGAGTCGTATCATCTGAAGTCCGCCCACCTGCACGCGCCGGGTGAGCACGCGATTGACGGCTTTTTCCCCGCGGCTGAGTTGCACTTGGTCCATGCGGACGACGATGGCGCTCTGGCGGTGGTCGGTCTGATATTCGTGCTGCGCTCGCAGAATCAGATGGTGCAAACGTTGTTGTCGGCCGCGCCGGACATGGGTGAGGAAGTCACCGAGGGACTACGTATCGAGGCGGAAATGTTCGCCCCAACGCGAAGACCCTATCTCCACTATGAGGGCTCCAAGACGACTCCGCCGTGCGATGAATCAGTGGACTGGTACGTAATGACAGAGCCGCTACCGATATGGGAGTCGCAGGTGAACGTTTTGCGAGAACTACACGGCGGACCGAACAGCCGTCCTGTGCAGCCGCGGCAGGGGCGGCACTTCAGCCTGATCGGCACGTAATCGGGTCTATGGCGGCTACGGGTTTGCAAACGGGTCGCGGGTTGGGAGTTCGGGGAACAGGGTGAAGTCGCGATCTCGTGTGAGAAGGGCTTCGACGCCGTGGGCCATGCAGATTGCAGCAATTCGCGCATCGTGGATGACCCCTCCCCGAACACGGGGACGCTGAGCGAAGCGCCCGAGAATATCCATAAATCCTTCGGTTTCACCCAACATACGGAGTGACGGGGAGGCTGCCCATACGGAAAGCTGTTGCCACGCCTGCTCCGGGGTTGACGCGCTTTCTCTCCATATGCGTCGATTTGTAACGACACTCAAGAACTCATAGCAGCATGGCCAAGGAATTGCCCAGTCATCGTCACCTTCCGCCAGAGACTGAATTAGCGCAAAGGCTTCAGGATCATCCGTGGCTTCCCAGCGGTGGGCGTAGACGAGCAGGTTTGTATCAACAGCTATCATTCATGCTCATCTTCACCGTAAATGATGTCCCGGAGTTCATCCCAGGAGTACTTCTCCAGCGGGAATTCCGCGTTGGGGTCTCCGACTCTCATATCCGGCAGGCGGTATGTATTCTTGATTGGCTCATCTGCGAGGGCTGCGCGCAAGCCCTCCTCAACGACTGACCGCAGAGTTCGCCCCTTTTTCCTCGCGTGCAGCTTTGCACGGCGTAAGAGTTCATCTTGAATTTCAAGCGTCGTCTTCATACGACCCATATTACCCATATTCTCATACCCATACAAGCCATATCCAACTCTGAAAGGCTGTCACGAGGCGGGATGGCCCCCGCCTTCGGAGACCTTTGCACAACCTTCTCTATCCAGTCCAAAATGGATAGAGCGTGGATGATGTGGGGGGGGGTGAGTGATGCATCGTCAAATGGGACAGCCGTCATTGGTGGATTCGTTGCTGCCGGGGACGCTTGGCAGGAATGAGCGTTTGGAGCGCATCGGGCGGGAGATCGAGTGGGGCGGATTCGATGCGCTGGTGGCAGACATGTATTCGGCGCCGGAGGGACGGCCCAGCTACCCACCGTTGACGATGGTGAAGATCCTGCTGCTGCAGCAGTGGTACACCCTCTCGGACACCCTGATGGAGGAGGCGCTCGACGACCGTATTTCGTTCCGCCGTTTCGTGGGACTGGGGCTTGAGGACGACACGCCGGATTACTCGACGATCAGCCGATTTCGCACGGAGTTGGCACGGCGCGGCCTTGCGGAGACGCTCTTCCATGAACTGGGCAGGCAGTTGGAAAAGCGGGGTCTGTTCGTCAAGGAGGGGACATTGATGGACGCCACGCTGGTGGAGGCGCAGGTCAAACGCCCGCCGATGAGCGCAGGGCCCGGCGCGAAGAGCACGCGGGACCCCGATGCGGATTGGAGCCGGACGGGGCGCGGATCACGGACACACTTCGGCTACAAGGCGCATATCGGGGTAGATGCAGGAACCGGCCTGGTGCGCATGGCGGTATTGACGCCCGCCAAGGTGTATGAGAGCGAGGTGGCGGACGAGTTGATCAGTGGAGATGAGCGGGCGGTGTATGGAGATCGCGCCTATGAATCACGGGAGCGGCGTCAGCGGCTTCGGGCCATGGGGATCAAGGACAGAATCATGCATCGGGCAAACAAGCATCATCCCACGTTGCCGCCTCGACTCCAGTTACGGAATGACCTGATTGCGCCACGGCGATCCCTGGTCGAGAAGGTCTTCGGGACACTGAAACGCAGCTACGGCTACAGTCGTGTCCGGTACAGAGGATTGCAACGCAACACCGTGGAAATGTACCTCAAACTGATGGCCTACAACCTCAGGAAGTACATCCGCTTGACCCATCAGGCTATCTGACCGGACATGACCCCGAAGTCCGACGGCCAGACGCTGCCACACTCCCCGAAAACGGCTCCGCCTCCCAATCACACGCCACAGAATGCCGCACAAGGGACTTGCAGGCGCTCTCCATCGCGACCTGTGTCCCAACGTCAGACGCCAACACGGTTACTCAAAGGTCTCCTTTCGCGGGAATGACGGGTGGGGGATTCGGGTGAGGGCGCGGGGGGGGGAGGAATAGTTCTCTGGATTCCTCGCTGTGCTCGGAATGACAGTGGGAATGCGTTACCAGGTTAGGTTGCACTCCTAGCTTAAGATTCCCGCGTTCGCGGGAATGACGGGCGGGGGATTCGGGTGGCGGGCGCGGGGGATACGAGTGGGGGCGGGGTTGGCGCACTTTCGCGGCTCGGCGCTAAGTGCCATAATGCGGCATTCATTGGGGAGGATTGGTGGCATGTCTATGGCAAGCCAACAGCAGGGAGAGCGGCAGGACGCGGTCGTCTTGCCATTGTCCGGCGTGCGAGTGATCGATCTCACGTGGCACGCGGCGGGGCCTTTTGGCACGCGGCGTCTTGCGGACTACGGGGCCGATGTCATCAAGATTGAGCGCCCCGGTGTCGGTGATCCGGCGCGGGATATGCCGCCTTTCTATAAGGACGTGCCCGGACTTGAACGCAGCGGGCTCTTCATGTACGCCAACCTCGGCAAACGCTCCATGACCCTGGATCTGAAATCGGAGCGCGGGCGGCAGATCGTTCTTGACCTTGTGAAAGACGCGGACGTGCTCGTGGAGAGTTTTCGGCCACGCGTCATGCCGGCGCTGGGGCTGGATTACGACACGCTCAAGGCCGTTAACCCGCGCCTCATGATGACCTCCATCAGCAACTACGGGCAGACCGGCCCCTATCGGGACTGGGAGGCGACGGAGATTACGACGTACGCGATGGGCGGCGCGATGATCAATACCGGCCACCCTGAGCGAGAGCCGCTGCATTTCGGCGGACACGTTGCGGCGTTTCAGGTCGGGGCGGTCGCAGCGGCGGCGACGGCAATGCACCTGCTTAGTTTCGACTCAGCCGGTGAGGGCGATCACCTGGACGTTGGCGCGTTTCCTGTTTGGATGGGCGCAATTGACCGTCGGCAAAGCTACCTGATGGGGTATCAGTACGGTGGCGGGAACTCGACGCGCCCATGGCCGGCTGCCGCTATCGGTTCCGGGACGTGGATCTGCCAGGACGGGTATTTTATGACGACGGCGGGGCCTGCGATGGTTCCACGCATGATGCAGATGGTAGGGATGGGCGATTTGCTGTCCACGCCCGAGTGGTCCACACCCCTCGCGCGCTCTAATCCCGACAGGATGGATGAGGCGAACGCGGTTATCGTGCCGTGGATGCTGGAGCGCACGAAGAAGGAGGTGAGAGCCGCGTGCCAGGAATATGGCGTGCTTGGCGGGCCCATCAATTCATTCGACGACCTCTACAACGATGAGCATCTACAGCACCGCGAATTTTTTCAGATGATCGACCATCCCACGACCGGGCCAATCGCCTACCCCGGCTACCACGTCAAGCTGCACTTTGAGGATGGCAGTGGCCTGCCGGCGCGTGGACGCGCGCCACTGCTCGGTGAGCACACGGATGAGATTCTTGGCGGCGTCCTAAACCTTAGCGATGGCGAGATTGCCGATCTGAGAGCGCAGGGGGTGGTGTAGGTATGGTCAGCACCGGATCACGTCGGCTACCCCTTGAGGGTGTGCGTATTCTCGATCTCACTGTCGTTTGGGCTGGGCCATATGGAACGCAGATGTTGGCCGATTGGGGCGCGGAGGTCATTCGCATCGAGTCCATCAAGCATTTTCCGCCCACGACACGGGGCATGATTCCCCGGCCGGATAAGGGTATGCCGTCGCTGGGCGGGGGTTCCGCGCAGTTCCCGAACAACGATCCCGGCGAGCGACCATGGAATCGGTGGGCATCTTTCAATGCCCATGCTCGCAATAAGCGCAGCATTACTGTCGACCTGCGCAAGCCGGAGGGTCAGGAGGTTCTTGACCGGCTCATTCGCATGTCGGACGGCATCATGGAGAACAATGTTCCAATCAGCATGGAGCGCGTGAACATTACGTGGGAACGCGTCCATGAGATCAACCCGCGCGCAATTATGATTCGCCAACCCGCCTTTGGTATCGACGGGCCGTACAAGAACTACCGCACCTTTGGCAGCCACATGGCGGCGGTCGTTGGCCACTACTCTTTCATGGGCTATCAGGGCGAGGATCCGAGTATGACGGGGAACACGTTGACGGCGGACGCGGCGGGTGGCGCGGCGGGCGCGTTGGCGTTTGCAGCCGGGCTGCGCCACCGAGACAAGACCGGTGAGGGCCTGTTCATTGAACTCGCAACTGCCGAGAACTTTATGACGTACCTCGGCGATCAGTTCATGGACTATTCGATGAACGGACGCGCCGCCGAGCACCAGGGTAATCGCGATACCCAATATGCGCCGCAGGGTGTTTATCCGTGCATGGGCGACGACCGCTGGATCGCCATCAGCGTGCAATCCGATGAGGTATGGCGCGCGCTGACGGAGAAGGTGATGGAGCGCCCGGACCTTGCCTCAGACGCGAGGTATGCGACTCTCGCGGGCCGGCAGGAGAATCATGACGAACTGGACGCCGAGTTGATCGGCTGGACGGTTATGCAAGACTCCGTTGAGGCAATGAACATCCTGCAGGCACATGGCATTGCCGCGGGCGCAGTGATGGCCGAGTCGGACGCCTTCGCTGACCCACACCTGGATTCGATTGGCTTCTGGGAAGAGTTGACGGCCGTGGAGGTCGGAACCCACCTCTACACCGGCGGGCTGTGGACGGCAAAGAATACACCGCGCAGGCATCGCTGGGGTCCGCCTCGCCTGGGTGAGGACAACGAATACGTGTACAAGGAGTTGCTCGGATTCTCAGACGCCGACTACGCCGAGTACGAGGCGGCCGGGCATATTGGCATGGACTATGACCTCGATCCGGCAGACTAGCCGGTCGTTCGTGGAACGGCAAAAGACGGGAGATTACGTATGACGACACCCGCAGCGCCAATCATGCCGCTGGATGACATTCGGATTATCGATCTGACGCACATGACGTCCGGCCCATTTGGGACGCGCATCCTCGGCGACTACGGCGCGGACGTCATCAAGATCGAACGGCCCGTTACCGGCGATCCGACTCGCTCCATGCCGCCGTTCTACAAGGACGAGCCGGGTCTGGAGCGCAGCGGTCTGTTTCTCTTTCTGAATACGAATAAGCGCTCCGTCACGCTGGACCTCAAATCTGAACGCGGACGGGACATTCTGCGTGACCTGGTTAAGGGCGCGCAGATTGTCGTTGAGAGTTTTTCTCCGGGCACGTTGGATGCGCTCGGGTTGGGCTACGAGGATTTGAAGAAGATCAATCCCAAGTTGGTGATGACGTCGGTGAGCAACTACGGGCAGAACGGGCCATACCGCGACTATCTCGGCATCGAGATGAACCTGTACGCGATGGGCGGCAGCATGATCAGCGCCGGTGACGTCGACAATGAGCCGCTCAAGACGGCGGGGCGGATAGTCAGCTATCACGCGGGATACGTCGCCGCGCTCGCATCCGCTATGGGCCTGTTCCAGGTGGAGTTCCGCGACGCTGACGGCGATTACATGGACGTGAGCATCTTTGAGACGGCCATGCACTCCATCGATATGCGCCTCGGGCGGATGATGGGCTATCAGTACACGGGCCACCTGGCGACGCGGCCCTCACGCGCGGCGGCGGTAGGCGGCGGCGTCCACCCCTGCTCTGACGGCTATTTCCTGATGACAGGCGGCCCACGATTTATTCCTAACATCATTCAGATGATCGGCATGGAGGAGTTGCTGGAGCAGCCGGAGTGGGGCACGACGGAGGGGCGCGCTAATCCGGACCGCATTGATGAGTTTCTGCCGCACATCATCCCGTGGACGCTGGAGCGCACAAAGGAAGAGGTGCGGCAGGCCTGCGAGGCTTTCGCGGTGCTTGGTGGGCCGCTCAACACAATCGAAGACCTGATCAACAATGAGCAGTTCGTTGCGCGCAATTATTTCCAGGAGATCGACCATCCTGAGACGGGGCCGATCAAGTATCCGGGCTTTCACAACAAGTTGTACCGCGAGGGGGCTGAGATGCCGGCGCGTCGGCGCGCCCCCCTGCTAGGCGAGCACACGGACGAGGTGCTCGGGGAGCTGGGGCTGAGCGCAGAGGATGTGGCGGCGCTGCGTAAGGATGGGGTTGTGTAGGAATGGAGCACCAACAATGACACAGAACAGCAACAACGTGCCCCAATCTAACCCGACCAAGCCCGATCCGAGTTTGCCGCTGGCGGGGTTGCGGATTATCGACATAACCGTTGTCTGGGCGGGGCCTTATTCTACTATGCAGTTGGCGGACTGGGGCGCGGAGATCATCCGGGTTGAGTCGACGACGTATTTTGCGGCGACGACGCGAGGGGCGCTGGCGCGTCCGGCACTGGCGAGCGTTCAGGCTCAAACCACGATGGGCATGGGGATGCCGGATGGCGAGCCGGGGGAGCGCCCGTGGAATCGCAGCTCGACGTTCAACGCCCACGGGCGCAACAAGCTGTCGATGACCGTCAACCTGCGGACTGAGGAGGGGCAGGAGGCACTGGAACGGCTCGTCGCGCAGTCGGATGGGCTTATTGAGAACAACCTGCCGCAGAGCATGGATCGGCAAGGCATCTCATGGGAGCGCTTCTCCAAGATCAACCCCAACCTCATCATGATTCGGATGCCTGCCTTTGGGCTGGACGGCCCCTACAAGGGCTATCGCTCATGGGGCAATCACATGGAGGCCATTGCGGGTCATCCGCTGATTCGCACGTATCCTGACCTGTCGCCGGAGTACGCGCCTGCGGGGGTGCCGGCGGACGCGGCGGGCGGCATCGGCTCCGCGCTCGCCTTTCTCATGGGGTTGCGATACCGCAAGCGGACGGGCAAGGGGCTGCTCATCGAAGCGCCGACGGCGGAGAACTTTGTCCCGCTGCTCGGCGAGTTCGTGATGGACTACAGCATGAACAATCGCGTGTGGACGCAGATGGGCAACAACCACTTCTATCTCGCGCCGCACAACGTGTATCGCGCGCAGGGCGAGGATCAATGGATCACCATAGCCTGCTGGAACGAGGAGCAGTGGCGGTCCCTGTGTGGCGTCATCCGTCGCGAGGATATCGTTGACGACCCGCGATTCAAGGACAACGCGGCACGGTTTGAGAACCGCGCGGAGCTCGACGCTATTATCGGGGCGTGGACGGCGGACAAGCACCCGTCATGGATGCTTGAGCGGCTGCAGCTGGTTGGTGTGCCGTCCGGGGCGGTGACGAATGAGCGCGATGCGACGGAGGATCGACACCTGGAGCATCGCGGCTTCTTCAAGCCTCTGACGCATCCGGAGGCGGGCACACACAAGGCACCGACGACACCGTTCAAGTCGATGAACAACCCTGAGGCCGGCCCTCGGCGCCACGCGCCGCGCCTCGGGGAGGACAACGAGTACATCTACAAGAGCGTGCTGGGGTACTCAGACGAGGAGTACGCGGAGTTCGATGCGAAGGGCCACATCGGCATGGATTTTGATCCTTCTATTCCGTGACGGGGGCGGAGCTTCGCTCATGCCTCGCCGGCGTGTAAAATCGGAGCATGAGTACTTTCGAGGCAACTATCCGCGTTTCGAGTCTGACAGGACTGGGCGAGGCTGAGCTTGTCGCAATCGTTGACACTGGCGCGTTCTACAGCATTCTTCCGTCGTCCGTCCTTGACGGCGTTGGTGTGCAACGTGTGGGCGAGACCCGCTTTGTGTTTGCGGACGGGCGCTCCGGCGACAATGACATAGGCTATGCGTTTGTTTCCCTTAACGGGGGGCGAGCCGTGCCAACAATCGTGGCGTTTGGGAATGACAATGGGCCGATACTTTTGGGGGCTTACGCGCTGGAAAGCCTCGAACTCATGGTGGATCCATTGGGGGAGCGCCTAGTGCCACGCGGCCCTTTGAACGCCTAAAGTCGATAACCCGTCCAAACTAGACTCCCAGCAACAGCTGCCTCAACTCCGTCACGGACTCGGCCATGTGATCCGGTTCCGCCTGTTTTAGTTCATCATCGTTGCCGAAGCCGTAGGTTACTGCTATGGAGGCTATGTTGTTGGCCTTTGCGCCGAGGATGTCGAGGGCGTGGTCGCCGACCATGACGATGCGTGGGGCATCGGGAGAGACGGGGGCGGTGACGCCGAGGGTTGAGAGGGCGGCGGCGATGAGTTCCGGCTTTCGTAGCATCGTGCCCTCGCGGTCACTGCCGATGACGGCGGCAAGGTACGGCAGGAAGTCCGCGTTCAGGGCAATTTCTCGGGCAAACACATCGTCCTTTGTGGTGGCAATGGCCATTGTGACGCCGCTTGCCCGTAGCAGCCACAACAACTCCTGAACGCCCTCGTAGACTTCAAAGCCTTTGATGCCCTCTTCGGCGAAATAGTCCTTGTAGATGGCGACGGCGCGCTCGGCCTCCGCTTCGCTCAAGCCGCAGATGCCCTGAAAGGAATCGATCAGAGGGGGGCCGATGAATTGGGATAGCAGCGCCTGATCGACGGCGTCGACGCCCATCTCTTTGAGCGCGTGGACGACGGAGGAATGGATACCGATGCGGGAATCAATGAGCGTGCCGTCAAGATCGAATATGACGATGTCATAGTTGGCGCGGGCTGAGTTGCGGGTAGTCATGTGAGCGGGCTAGGCAATGCAGGATTCGTCATTTTCGGAACGAGGAGCCGAATATGCCGCCCATCAACGACAATCCGAAGATGTATATCGACGCAAAGAGAGCGACAAGCAGGAGTACCCCGCCGCCAAAGCTTCTCTCGTCGTCCCCGATGTTCGCCGCAACGATCAGGCCAATGGCGGTGAAGGCAGTGATGGTGATTGTCAGGACAACGGTCATGACCGCCGACATTCCCGCAATGGTGGCAATTGACGGCTTGCGCCCTGGCAGCTGCATACCGCCGACGAAGCCTCCGATAGCGGGGCTAAGCGGCCCGGTGATGAAGTGGATTATGGGGGGGAGAATACACAGTAAGGCGACGCCAATCCCGATTAATGCTGCGCGTGACATATCCTCTTGATTGTAGCGGGCGCGGCGTCAGCCTTGTCGCCCGCCACGCCGCGCCCCTAGACTGACGACAGCATGACAATGACACCGTTTGAAGAGCTTTTTCCCGTTCCACGCCCGCTTATCGGGATGGTTCACCTTGCGCCGCTGCCCGGCTCGCCCCGGTGGGGAGGCTCCATTGACGACGTGATCAAGCGCGCGATGGACGATGCGCGTGTCTTGGCGGAGGAGGGCATCGACGGCATCATCGTGGAGAACTTTGGTGATGCGCCATTCAGCTCGGGGCGAGTCCATCCGGCCACTGTCGCGGCAATGACAATCGGCGTGCTTGCCGTGCATGGTGTTGTCCGCGAGGTGGATCAGGAATCGCGCATACGGGTGGGCATCAACGTACTGAGGGCCGATGTTATATCCGCTTTGTCCATCGCAGCGTCAACAGGGGCGGGGTTTGTTCGGACGAACGTGTTGACCGGCGCGATGGTGACGGATCAGGGGATCATTGAGGGAACGGCATATGAGGCGCTGCGGGAACGGCGGTTGCTCGGCATCGGCACGCCCATCTTTGCCGATGTGCTCAGCAAGCATGCTTATCCCGTTGGCGCGGGCGTCGTGTTGGAGCTGGAGGCGCGCTCCACGGCCTATCGCGGGCTGGCGGATGCGCTGATCGTCACCGGGGATGAGACGGGCGCGGCAACGTCCGGGGAGGATCTGAGGCGGGCGCGCGCCGCCGTGCCGGACAGACCGATATTGATTGGCAGCGGACTTGATATAAGCAACGTCAGCGAGCTGCTGCCGCTCTGCGACGGTGCGATATTGGGGACGGCGCTCAAGGTGGACGGGGTGACGGAGGGGCCGGTTGACCGTGCGCGAGTGCGGGAGATGGTTGCTCGGGCGCGCTCGTTGCAATAAGCACACTCAGTTCAGCGCAGCATTCGGCCAGTAGCGGCGCGTCTATACTATCTGTGACGGTACGCAATGCGCCGTTCAATTAGGCAATTACGATGACCACCCAATCGGACAACTCTGCGACGCTGGGAAATCCGGCCATCATCGGCCCTCTTGAGACCCTCGAAAGGCGTTTCGAGGAATTTGAGGCTGAGATGGCGCAGCCGGACGTGGCCGCCGACTACAAGCGACTGGAGGGCCTGTCACGCCAGCGCGCGTCAATTGAGTCGACGGTTCTTTCGTTCCGCCATTATCGGAAGATTCTCGGCGACCTGCAGCAGGCGCGTGATGTGCTGGAATCCGGCGACGAGGAGATGGCGGAGCTTGCAGCGGCCGAGGCGGAGGAGCTTGCGGCTACTGCGCAGGACCTCGAGCATGCGTTGCGCCTCGCGCTGACGCCGCGGGATCCGCTGGATGACCGCGACATCATCGTGGAAATCCGGGCCGGGGCGGGCGGTGATGAGGCCGCGCTGTTCGCCGGAAACCTCTTCCGTATGTACACGCGGTATGCGCAATCACGAGGATGGTCGACGGACCTGATGAATACGAACGAGACGGGTGGCGGCGGGCTGAAAGAGGTGACGTTCGGCGTGCAGGGCGCGTCGGCATATGCCCATCTCAAGCATGAGTCCGGCGTTCATCGTGTACAGCGAGTGCCGGAGACGGAATCGCAGGGCCGGATTCATACATCGACCGCAACGGTGGCGGTGCTGCCTGTGGCGGAAGAGGTGGATGTCGAGCTGAATATGGGTGACGTGCGTATCGATGTGTTTCACGCCGGCGGGGCGGGTGGACAGAATGTTAACAAGGTGGCGACGGCTATACGGCTGACACACGCGCCGACGGGCATCGTCGTTACGTGTCAGGACGAGCGGTCGCAGTTGCAAAACCGCACGAAGGCTTTGACGATACTGCGGGCGCGTTTGCTTGAGATTGAAACTCGCAGGCAGGAGGAGAAGTTGGCAAGCACGCGGCGCTCACAGGTGGGAACGGGGGATCGATCCGAGAAAATCCGTACCTATAATTTCCCTCAGAACCGCGTGACGGATCACCGGATCGGCTTAACGCTGCACTCCCTGGAACGGCTCACGGACGGCGAGCTTGATCCTTTGCTTGAGGCGCTGCGCGCGGCGGAGCAGGAGCGCCTGCTTGCCGAATCCGTATCTTGAGTTCAACCTCCGCCCGCGCTCTGCTCATTGAGGGGCGCGATCTACTACAAGCAGCAGGCGTTGACTCCGCGGCACTTGAGGCGCGGCTCCTTCTGGCACACGCACTCAACGCTGCGCCTGAATCACTGCTGACAGAGCCCGATCAGGCCGTTTCTGAAGACGCGGAATCTCGATTTCATGTAGCACTTGAGCGACGGCTTGGGCGGGAACCTCTTTTCTACATCACCGGCGAGCGTGAGTTTTATGGGTTGCCATTCTACGTGGACGCTCGCGCGCTTATTCCCCGTCCTGAGACGGAGTTGCTGGTTGAGGAAGCTATCGGGGCGGTTGGGGAATTGGGGCCGGAGTATGCAAATGGCGCAGGGTTGCGTATTGCGGACATCGGGACCGGTTCAGGTTGCATTGTTGTAGCTACGGCGACGGTTCTGACAGGAGCGACTTTTATGGCGACCGACATCTCCGGAGACGCAGTGGAGGTTGCTCGGCAAAACGCTGAGCGGCACGGGGTGGCGGACAGGATCACATTTGCGGTTGGCGATTTGCTGGCGCCGCTGTCGGGGCCGTTCGATATCATCATCGCCAATCCGCCGTACATACCGGCGGAGAACTTGCCGACTCTGCAAGCCGAGATTCGCGATCACGAGCCGCGCGTCGCAGTGGACGGGGGCGACGGCGGGATGACAATTGCCGCGCGGCTCATTCGTAGCGCGCCATTGTATTTGCGACCCGGCGGACGGTTGTTGATGGAAGTCGGGTATGGCCAAGCGCCCCTGATGGTGGACGTTGCCAAGGAGGTATTTCCTGTTGGGTCAGATGTGGATATGTCGCTTGATCTGGCAGGAATACCGCGCGTCGTGCGGGTTCGGAAGGCGACGTAGCACGAGCCGCTCACGGCGCTGATGCGTTCGTGTAGAGAATCGGCTACACTGATTGCCCCGCCGCACCGAGAGGGTGGACGGCAATAGTTTTCTAGTAGGAAGTGCATAGCGCGATGACAATGATGGAAGCGACAATTTCCGGGGTACAGGCTCAATTCACAACCGTAGTGAACGATTTGCGGCAGGCGCTCGACGGGTTAGAGGGCGAGGCTTTGAATTGGCGGCCGGTTGGTGATGAGAGCAGTTCGATTTACATGCTCGTTTCCCACATGATGGGCATGGCCGGTGGGATGTGCGCCATTGCGCGCGGTGAGGAGCCGGTGCGGGATCGCGCGGCGGAATTCGCGGCAGCGGGAACGAAGGCCGAGGCTCTTTTGAAGCTGATTGATGACACGCAATCGCGAGTCGAGCAGGCCTTCGAGACGATGACTGAAGAGATGCTCACAGATACACGAGCGTTTGCGGCAGGGGAGTCGACGGGGGCGGGGATACTGGTGCTGATGGTGCGGCATTTGGGTGAGCACCTGGGGCACGTCGCGTTGACGCGCCAGCTGTGGGAGCAGCTCGACGCTGCAAGCAATTAGATGCGGCGGAGGCGGGGGGTTGTCATAGTTACGATGATGACGATGAGGCCATTACCCACGGCTGAGAGCCGAACGCGGCGAGGCTGAGCACAAACAGTCGCTCGCGACGAGCAGCGCCTTTCCGCCCCTAAGTCGCGCTTTGTGCTAGCGGGATGCCTCCAGCAACACTAAACTGTATCGGACTAGGGAATACTAATGGCAAGGAGAATTGGAGAATGGTCGAAGAGCGAAAGGACATTGGCGATTACGTAAACCCAACTTTGGTGCGTCCTACCAAGGGAGGCCTCTGGGTAGCTCACATTGATGACGCATTCCTCGACTGGGCAGCCCTATTCAACCCCCGCAATGAAAGGGCATGGAACGCTGGCGAAGTCGGACAATTCCGCATCTACGGAACGGTACCTAGTAAAAGACAGGTCTTACTCACCGCCAACGATTTTGGCTTCATGCCGATTTCAGATCGCATGCGCCCTCGCTACCTTAACGCGAGCCGGGCTCTAGTGAGCTGCCTTTCTGAACCATCGCAACAGCGATCAGATGTCACGCAAACGTTACCGGGCCTAGTATCTGAAGTCAAAGGGATGTTTAACCGATGTATCAAGAAAGACCAGTGGGACTGGTATGACGTGTGGTCTGGGTTGGGAAAGCCTTCGTTTTCTGATATGAATAGAATCCAACACCTTCTGACCGACCTTAGAGGGAATCTCCTTCAGAACGAAACAACAGATGCCATACTGGCCGAACTTCGGAGATTCGGTTTGGAAGAAAGGTTGTCGATTTTCCTAGACTACATTCAGAAGACTTACAGTAGTCTTGCAGGGAGCCGCAACAGTACTGCTATTCGTTCGTGACGCACAATACTTGCTCAACATAATCCCGCGTTCGGTGCGAGATTGATTGACAAGGAGAAATTGGATTATGCCAATCGGGAACACACTAGATCATTGGAACTCCTAAGAAACGTTCTGGATGAGATGGGATATTTTCCAGAAGACAATATGTTTATTGACTTATTCGCGAGGCTTAGGAGCGGGCCAGCCATATTCGAAGTGAAGAGCATCAAGCAAGATAATGAGCTTGCCCAAGTTCGTAGTGCAGTCAGTCAGCTTTACGAGTACCGCTATCGGCATGAGTATGAAGATGCTACTTTGTGGCTAGTGCTATCAAAAGAGCTGGTTAGTGATTGGGTTGTACCCTATCTTCTTCATGTCAGACACATAGAAGTGCTCTGGGTAGAGGAGGATAAACTTTCCGGGCCATCACTAGAGAAATTGTAAATTGCAAAAGCACCGGAAGATATGGGGGTTTGCCATCAATATGTTCTCGTGGGAGGAGTAATGGAACGCCCGTAGGATAGGCATACTTGGTAAGTTAGCATCATCGCTTGCGGAGGAACAGCCTAGTTGCCCAGCGGACGCGGCACATTAGTGGATTGGGTTCTCGCGTTATTGCGCTGTGTCTCCCTTCCTCTCACTGGGTCTGTGGTTGGAGTACAGTAGCAATCCAGTTGGCAAGTAAGAATTTGGGTTTCCGTGTCAAGTATAGGAATGCCAAGCGCAATGCCGTCGGTTCAGATGCGGCGGAGGCGGGGGGTTGTCATCGTGACGATGATGACGATGATGATGAGCATTAGTCCGTTGAAGACGATGGCGAATTGCGGGTTGGTGAACTCGGCCAGGCTGCCGACTTCGAGGTGGCCGACGGGTCCTGCTCCCACACCCATGACCCAGATGCCCATCGCCCTGCCGCGCTGATCTTCGCCGACGGCTAGCTGCAAGGCGGCCTGCTGGACGGTGTCGAATATCGCGGCCATTGTGCCGGCCACGCCGAGGAAGATGAACGCCGTGACGACCCACGGCTGGGAACCAAAGGCGGCGAGGCTTAGGCCAAAGAGGGCGCTGGCAACGAGAAGGGTCTTTCCTTTCGGGAGCCGGTCGCCGATTACGGCGAGGGCTGACACGCCGATGACGGAGCCGACGGCGCGAGAGGCAACCATGAAGCCGAAGCCCTGCTCGCCAATTTCCAGCACATCGCGGGCGAAGATGGAGATCATGACGATGTGGGAGAAGGCGAATATCTCCGTCGCGACGGAGAGAAGCAGCAGGGCGCGGACGGATCGATTCTTCCCGACCAGACCGAGCGCCTCGGTGAAGGATTTTCGGACGGAGGGCAGTTCAGGGGCGCCGAAACCGGGGCGTGATGCTGTGCGGGTTCCGAAGAGGATTACGAGGGCAATCGCGTAGCCCCCCGCCATGATGATGAACGTGCCGCCGATGCCCAGAACCAGGAGCAGGGTGCCGCCCAACAGCCCGCCGAACACGCCCATGAGACGTTGGGCGAACTGGTTAAGGGCCAAGCCGTTTACGACGTAG
The DNA here is from genome assembly GCA_965205915.1 of Dehalococcoidia bacterium. Taxonomy (GTDB): domain Bacteria; phylum Chloroflexota; class Dehalococcoidia; order UBA6926; family UBA6926; genus VXMO01. The sequence goes on from OZ242191.1 coordinate 1,716,460, forward strand.
CGGCTGCCGACGATGTCATGCACGTATGCCTGGAGGGTCGGCATGAGGAATGCGTTGACGGTGCCGTACAGGAACGCGCCGCCGATGGCAACAGGCACCGTCAGCATTCCATTCAGTTCCAGCGCGCCGAGCGTGACGCTCACTAAGATGTTGCAGCTGACGATGATTCGGAGCAGGATGCGGCGTTCGAGCCGGTCGGCGATCGTGCCCGCCACGAGGCCGAATAAGAGGAAGGGGGCGAGTCGGGCGGCTTCGGCGGCTCCGACCCAGAATGCTGAATCGGAGATGCTCAGGACAAGCCAGCTCAGGGTGAGTTGCTGCATCCAGAATCCCAGGGACATGGCCATGGTGGCCCCCCACAGGATTCGGAAGTCGCGGAATTGGAGTGTGCGTAGCGGCCCGGCGAGTAGGTATTGAATTGATGAACGTGGAGGCTTGTCAGTCGGGGCGGACACGGCGCGCGTCAGGCGCCCGCGGCGTTTGAGGTGGCTGCTACGACGCCATCGAAAACGTCGCCCGGCTCAAGGGTGGCTCCGTCCGGGACGATTGCGGCCTGCGCGACGATTGCTCCGCTGATGGTGGCGTTCGCGCCGATCCGGGCGCCGGTCAGAATGACGCTGTCTTCAACGTGAGCAGAATCGGCGATGGATACGTCATCGCCTAGAACGACGGGGCCGACGATTTGCGCATTCGCGCCGACGGTGACTCTCTCGCCGTAGCTGACAGTGCCATTGACGCGGGCTGAGTCATGGATCTGCGGGGCGGTGGCGGGGTCGGGGCGTGGGCGGTGGGTGGGGGCTGCGCCGGTCAGGACATCGCGGTTAAGTTGCAGGAAGCTGTCGGGCGTGCCCATGTCTATGAAATAGCCGTCCCAGGGGAAGGAGCCGATCTCGACGCCGGACATGAGAACGGCGGGGAAGAGGTCTTTCTCGAACATTGAGAAGCCATCGCCGATGTAGTTGAACACCTCCGGCTCCAGCACATAGACGCCGCTGTTGACGGTGTTGGCGGGGAATCGTGGGCCGGGGGGCTTCTCGATGAATCGGCTGACGTAGCCGATGCCATCGAGGACGACGACGCCGTAGCGGGACGGGTCATCGACGGTGTGGATGGCGAGCGTGGCGTACTCGCGGCGCTCGACGTGCTGCTCGACCATGGCGGCGATGTTTACTTCGGTCACGCAATCGCCGTTGAGGACGAGAAAGGTCTCCTTGAGTTCCGGCAGGAGGGCACGCACCGCGCCGGACGTGCCGAGCGGTTTGTCTTCGACAACGTAGTCGATCAGGAGGCCGTAGTGGCTGCCGTCGCCGAAACTCTCGATAAGCGGCTCGGCGCGGTATCCGAGGGCCATGATGACGCGCGCGACGCCCGCCGAACGCAGGTGGTCGAGCATGTACTCGAAGAAGGGTCGGTTGGCGACGGGGAGGACGGGCTTGGGGAGGTCATTTGTGAGGGGGCGGAGGCGTTTGCCTTCGCCGCCCGCGAGAACGACTGCGGTTAGACCCCCCATCATGGGCTGTGCAAGCCGGGCCGGTTAGCTACCCAACGTGGGCGGGGGAGGCGGCGGACCTTCAAGGCCAGCGTCTGCCCGCAGAACGGCAGCCTTGTCAGTGCGCTCCCATGTTAGGTCGACGTCTGCACGACCAAAGTGGCCGTATGCGGCGATTTGCCGATAAGGGGTCTTCAATTGGCCCTTTTTGCGACGAAGGTCCAAGTTGTCAATTATCTGGCCTGGCTCAAGTTTGAAGTGCTTTCGTACCAACTCTTGAATGACATTATCATCTATGCGTCCTACACCGAATGTCTCGATGGATACGGAGGTTGGCTCCATCTTGCCAATAACGTATGCGAGCTGGATTTCACAACGGTCGGCGAGGCCTGCGGCGACGATATTCTTGGCTACATAGCGGGCCATGTAGGCACCGGAGCGGTCGACTTTCGTCGGATCCTTACCTGAGAATGCGCCGCCCCCATGCTTGTATCCGCCACCGTACGTGTCTACGAGGATTTTCCGCCCGGTCAGGCCGGCATCTGCCATTGGGCCGCCTATGACGAACTGCCCGGCGGCATTAATGTGGTATGCGGACGTGGGATCCAACATGCTGCTGGGGACGACCTTTCGGATTACGTGTTCCTGCAGATCGCGCTCTAGCTTCTCTCGATTCAGGTTGTTGTTGTCCCCGTATTCATCGTGTTGCGCGGCGAGGGTGATGCTATGGATACGCTTAGGCTCTCCCCCCTGATACTCAACAGTTACCTGGGATTTCCCATCGGGCCGGAGATACGTGAGGTCGCCCCTGCGTGCCTCAGCTAGTTGCCTAGAAAGCAAATGAGAGAGGTAAATGGGCATCGGCATATACGTTGGCGTCTCTCGGCAGGCAAACCCGACCATCGTTCCCTGGTCCCCTGCGCCGATGTTAGCGATGTCGTCGGGCACACTCTCGCCCCGTATTTCTTCCGCCACGTCCACGCCGGCTTGGATGTCCGGCGATTGTTCATTGAGGGAGACAATGACGCCACACGTCTTGTAGTCGAGGCCATATTCATCGTTCGTGTAACCAGCGTCGCGCACGGTATTACGCACGATTTCCTGTATATCGACATAGGTGCTGGTCGTAATCTCGCCTGTGACGAATACAAGGCCCCTCGTCACCAAGGTCTCGCAGGCAACACGTCCTGCGGGGTCATCGGCCAAGATGGCATCAAGGATGGCATCGGAGATTTGGTCGCAGAGTTTGTCCGGGTGGCCTTCTGTGACGGACTCGCCCGTCTGTAGGAATGAGGGGTTGGTGAAGAAGCTCATCGGCCCCGGCACATTAGGATTGGTCATCGAACGTTATTCCTCCATCTCGCTATTCGACTTCGTGTCATTCGTATCGGCGGTTAGCGGGGTTAGGCCGTATTCCTGTTTCTGTTCGGGTGTCAGGAGGAGGAGTGTGGCCTCCGCTTCGGCGATTTTATCTTCTCCCAGGGTGGTTATGCGGGCTTCTATGGTAAGCATTCGGCGCGAGTCTTTCACCAGGGTTGCGGATACGCGCAGGGGCTCATCGAGCGGCGCCGGGCGGCTGTAGCGGATGTTTAGCCTGGCCGTGGCGGCGTGTTGGCCGCGAGCATAAGCAACGTAGGCAGCGGCCTCATCGAGAAGCGTGGCGACGATGCCGCCGTGCAGGACGCGCGGCCAGCCTTGATGCTGTTCTTGTGGAACGTATAGGGCAGTCACGGAATTGTCGCCGACGGCTTCAAAATCGAGCTTCAGTCCGGCTTCGTTGGCCATGCCGCAGGCGAAGCAGGAACCGAATCGCTCCTGTTCTTCCACAGTTGCGTTGGCGCGGATGGACATGGGCTGCTCCGCGACGGGGGATGCGTTTGGCCGGTTCAGGTGCCCATCTCCCAACTGCCGAGGTATTTGGTCTGTTCTTCTGTTGGCGTGTCTATCTCAATGCCGACGGACCGGAGCTTGAGGCGGGCGACTTCGGAATCGAGGTCGCGCGGGAGGACGTGGACATCGTTAGAAAGGCCCCTGCCCACGTCCCCGGACAGGTATTCGGCGGCGAATGCCTGATCGGCGAAGGAGAGATCCATGACGGCGGAGGGGTGACCCTCTGCGGCGGCAAGGTTGATGAGCCTGCCCTCGGCGAGAAGGTTGATTGTGCGGCCGTCTTTTAGCGTGTAGGCCATGACGTTTGAACGCATCTCACGCGTGCCTTCGCTCATCTCTTCAAGGGCGGGGATATCGATTTCGACGTTGAAATGGCCGGAGTTGGCGAGCACGACACCGTCCTTGAGGTGGGGGATGTGGGTTCGGCCGATGGCGTGGATGTCACCGGTGACGGTGATGATGATGTCGGCGAGCGGGGCAGCCTCGGCCATCGGCATGACGCGGTTGCCGTCCATCAGGGCCTCAAGGCCGCGGATGGGATCGATCTCGGTCACGATGACCTGAGCGCCCATGCCGCGGGCGCGCAGGGAGACGCCGCGTCCGCACCAGCCGTAGCCGGCGACGAGGACGGTCTTGCCGGCCCACAGGATGTTGGTTGCGCGGGTGATGCCGTCCAGGGTGGACTGGCCTGTGCCGTAGCGGTTGTCAAATAGGTGCTTGGTGTCGGCATCGTTGACGGCGATGACGGGGTACAGGAGCTTGCCCTGCGCCGCGAGGCTGCGGAGTCGGATGACGCCGGTCGTCGTCTCCTCGCTGCCGCCGATCAGGTCCGCGACGAGGTCCTGACGCGCACCGTGGATGGTGGCGACGAGGTCCGCGCCATCGTCCATCGTGATGGTCGGGCGGTCATCGAGGGATTGGTTGATGTGCTTGTAGTAGGTGTCCGTGTCCTCACCGTGGACGGCGAAGACGGAGATGCCGTGATTGGCAACGAGCGCGGCGGCGACATCATCCTGCGTGGAGAGGGGGTTGGATGCGCAGAGGCGCACTTCAGCGCCGCCCTCTTTGAGAGCCAGCATGAGGTTTGCGGTTTCCGATGTGACGTGGAGGCAGGCGGCGATGCGTTGACCTTCCAACGGGCGCTCGGCGCGAAATCGCTCTGTGATGATGCGGAGGACGGGCATCTCCCGCGCAGCCCATTCAATGCGCCGCTGCCCCTCATCGGCGAGGGACAGGTTGGCAACATCGTGGGCGATTTCGGTAACGGTCATCGTTGGTACGTTCTCCTTCTCACCATGGTTTTCACGAGGGAATTATTATTGTAGCCGTTTTCGGAGGGCGGGCAGACAGGCGATGATAGCTGACGAGTTTGGGTCATCGGGCGCTTGCCAGATAGCCCGTGATGGCCTCCTGGATGTTGACGAGGGCCTCTTCACGTGTTCGGCCCTGTGTATGACAGCCCGGCAGCGTTGGGCAACTGGCGACGACAAAGCCGTCTTCATCAGTTTCAAATACAACAAGTAGTTTCAGCATCGTTCCGGCATCCTGTCGATCCGGCTCTCTCCAGCAACCGCCACTATTCTATCGCGTTCGTGTCCAGAAGTGAGACGAGGGCATCAAGTATGGATTGTGGCGAGCCGGACGCGTTGAGACGGAGGACGGAATCTGTGAGGAGTTCATCGGGGGGTTGGAATGAGTCGCGTTGGGCGGCGTAGATCTCCCAGCGGCCGTCGGCTGGGTCGCCGCCCTGTGCAGCACGGGCATCGAGGCGTCGGTGCGTTTCTTCTTCCGTCAGTTCGCACAACACGAACAGGAGCGGGGCGCCGCTTGCATTTGAGAGCGCCTCAAAGCGGGCACGGTGTTGGGCGCGGCTGAACGAGGCGTCGATGACAACTGAACGGCCTTGTTCGAGGGCTTCGGCAGCGCGACGCGCCAATTCGTCGTAGGTGCGCTCCGTCATTTCCGGCGTATAGATTTCGGCGTTCCAATCGACAAAGTGGCGCTCTTCCGGCGGGAGGCCCTGCATCTGCTTGCGAACGACATCGCTGGAGAGGTAGATGTGGCCGCGTTCACGGGCGAGGCCCTGGGCCAGAGTGCTTTTGCCTGTGCCCATGAGACCGCCGATGAGGACGATGTTGGGGCCGATCATCGTGCGGGCGTATTGCTCAGCGAGGAGGAAGTAGGCGCGGGCGCGCTCTGCGATCTCGGCGGCTTCCTGTTCGGAGAGGCCGGGTTGGTCGAGTCGGAAACCCTCGACCTTGCCGCGGACGTAGGCGCGGTAGCACTGGTAGAAGGGGAGCAGCGCAGGCATTCCCGGATCATCGGCCTGTTCAAGGTAGCCGTCAACGAATGCGTGGGCGAGTTGGGGGTGGCCGCGGGCTTCGAGGTCCATGGCCATGAAGCCAACGTCCGACGCCGTATCGCCGATGCGAAAGCGCTCGTTGAAGTCGATGCAGTCGAGAACGGAGATGTGGCCGTCTTGTTCGATACAGATCTGTTGGGCGTGGAGATCGCCGTGCTCATCGCGGACAAAGCCGTGTTGGGAGCGGGAGTGGAAGAGGGTCTCGCGGGCTTGCATGAAGCGGCGGGCGTAGCGGGAGACGGCGTCGTAGGTTTCCTGCGAGATTGTGCGGCCGATGTAGGGGGCGGTTTGCTCAAAGTTCTCTTCGATGTTGAAGCGGACGCCCTCAAGGTCTCCGGCGGCGGCGATTCTGTCGTCGGTTGGGGCGTGTAGGTGAAAATCCGCGATGGTGCGCCCCAACTCCATCATCATGTCGGGGGTGACTTCGCCGCGTTCGAGGCGGGCGCCGAGCATCATGTCTTCGGGCAGGCGGACCATCAAGACGAGGTATTCGACGGCTTTTAGGTCGAACTCATCGCTGATGCGATAGCTTCCCGCGCCGTCCGGCACGATGCTGAGCACCTCGCGGTACACGTCGGGGGCTGCGCGCTGGTTGAGGAAGAGCTCTTGGTAGCAGAAGAAACGGCGCTGCCGCAGCGTTGAGAAATCGAGAAAACCGAAGTTGACGGCCTTCTTCATCTTGTAGGCGCGGTCGCCGGCCAGAAACACGACGGCGGAGTGCGTCTCACGGATTTCTACGGTGTCCACGCCGGCTTCGGGGGGGTAGGCGGCGGGGGTGCTGAGAGCGTCGATGACGGGGCGCTGGGCCTCGTAGAGGTCAGTGGTCATTGGTTACATCACGGCGGTTATGTGATGACATGTGGCCCCGCGCAGCGCCCCACCCTAGCCCTCCCCCGCGGAGGGGGAGCGGATCCGAATGCGGGAATGGCAGAGTTAGTCCTGTTTGGTGGGGTGACCGGCTTTTTTCCAGGCATCGAAGCCGCCCTCCATGTTGTAGAGGGGGCCGGGGATGCCAACGGAGGCGGCGAGTTCGGAGGCGAGGGCGGAGCGGACGCCACCGGCGCAGTAGAAGACGATGGGCTGCTCCTTGGGGAGGTCATCGACGGCCGTCATGCTGATGATGTCGTTGACGGAGATGCGGGTTGCGCCATCGATGTAGCCCGCATCCCATTCTTCCTGTTCACGAACATCGATCAGGACGATGTCGCCGCTTTCGATAAGTTCTTTTGCCCTGTCAACGTCAACCCGCTCAAAGGGCTCTGCCATAGATGTCATTGTTGTGTTTCTCCCGTTTGCCTGAGACGTACGCAGTCACTAATGACTATAGGGAATTTTGGCGCGCGGGGGTAGTCAGGGCTGGGGGGCGGATGGATTCCGGCCTTCGCCGGAATGACGGAGGTGGGGTGGGCCGTATGACGGAGGCGGGGCGGGATGACGTAGGGGGGTCAAAAAGGGCTGTTCCCGCGGCGGGTCAACCCTCCACGGGAGCAACGCCCCACACTACCCGTCCCCGGTCAGATGGCGATTTCGCCGGATTCTCCCGTGCGAACCCGAATGACGTCTTCCACCTGGGTAACGAAGATTTTGCCGTCGCCGACTTCCCCATCCCCGGGGCTGCGCGCGCCGCGAATGATCGCGTTGACGACGTCGTCTTTCATGCTGTCCGTGACGATGGCCCGGACGATCGTCCGGGGGCGTTCGTGGCGTCGGGCCATCTGGCCGCCGCGTCCGACGAATACTTCGATTCCACCCTGCGCACCGGCGCCGGTCACATTGACGTAAAAGAACTTCCTGCAGCCGACGGCTTCCAGTTCGCCCACCACGTCTTCAATCGTTTCAGGCCTAATGATGGCCTCTATACTCAGCATCTGTGTCTCCTATTCCCCTCTACTGTGCGGCCCGGCAGTTTTGTTCCACCGGGCCGCCGGATGGCTCCCCGCTATTGCGCTGCTCCTGATTGTATTCTTTGTTACGCCCAGTCTAGTCAGCGCCGTCGGCGACGTATGCGCGCTCACCGTGCGCCGCGAGGTCAAGGCCCTCATCCTCAGCGCGTTCAGGCTCCCTGAGTCCGAGACCGGGGATCAGGTCCAGAACCTTGAGGATGACGAAGGTAGCGACGCCGGAGTATCCGAGAGTTGCGACAACGGCGATCACCTGCCAGGCCATCTGCTCTGCGTTGCCCTCAAGCAGGCCGGCGGTTCCGCCGATGGCTTTGATGGCGAAGATGCCAGTTCCCAGCGCGCCCCAGATTCCGGCGATGCCATGCACGCCAAAGACCTCAAGCGCGTCGTCGAACCCCAACCTCGGCCGATACAGGACGAAGATGTAGGGGAGGATACCTGCGCCGATACCGAGGACGAGCGCGCCCATCACGTTGACGTATCCTGCCGCCGGCGTGATGGCCACGAGTCCCGCGACAGCGCCTGTGGCGATGCCGACGGCGCTCATGCGCTTGTTCTGGATGTAGGAGAGGATGCCCCATGTAAGGGCGCCAGCCGCGGCCGCCGTGTTGGTAACGAGCAGCGCATTCACAGCCTGTCCGTCGGCCACCAAGCCGGAGCCGGCATTGAATCCGAACCAGCCGAACCAGAGGATGCCCGCGCCAAGAACGACGTACGGCACGTTGTGCGGCTCAATGGCCGGCCTGCGCCTGCGTCCGACGAGGACCGCCGCTACGAGGGCCGCGATGCCCGCGTTGATGTGAACGACCGTGCCACCTGCGAAGTCAAGCGCTCCCGCCCCATCGCCGAGTTGGGCGATCCAGCCACCTGCCCAGACCCAGTGGCAGATGGGGGCGTAGACGAGTGTCAGCCAGAGGACGAGGAAGATGATGTACGTCGTGAACTTGAATCGTTCGACGACCGCGCCGGTGATCAGCGCCGGTGTGATGATGGCGAACATCATCTGGAATGCGACGAACAGGAGGTCTGGTATACCGCCGGTCACGTCGTCGGTCCCGATTCCATTCAGGCCGACGTAAGAGAGACTCCCTATGAACCCATTTAAGTTGCCGCCGTCTCCAAATGCCAGGCTGTAGCCCCAGAGGACCCAGACCAGGCTTGCGACGGCCATCGACACGAAGCTGAGTGAGATTGTGCTGATGGCATTTCGGCCTCGCACAAGACCACCGTAGAAGAACGCGAGGCCCGGTGTCATAAACAGCACCAATGCCGTTGACATCAAAATCCAGGCGGTATCGCCGCTATTGAGATCCATCCCTTCCTCCTTCCGAAACCGAAAAGCACGCGACTTCGCCGCGTATCACAATCCATGCTGTGGTTTTTCTGTGACGCTCCAGTTACACAAGCGTTACAATCGTGTTACGCGGCGCGGATGGCCGCGCATTCGCATGACCAGTGATGACGCTATAACTCTTCAACCCAAGGGCCGTCTGCTTGTCGCCCTTCTGAACCGCCTGCCGGATAATTTCATCGACCAGGCCGTCGCGTCCGCCCTGCGCGATCTCTGCGCAACGCTGCGGGAGGATAGCCCGTTTGATGTGCTGATCATTGCCGGACAGGATGGGCAGGCGGATGAGGCGGGCGAGGGCGCAACTGCTTTTTCCCGGGGCACGGCCTCATCCTTGATTGCTGATTCCTCCGCTGTAACGTCCGGGCATTCGGCTTCCGCTCTGCTGGATCGCTTTCGCTGCGCCAACGCCATCGCGTCGCTGCCATTTCCCGTTATCGCGGCCATTAATGGGGACGCGCACGACCAGGGCCTTGAACTCGCTCTCGCGGCGGATATTCGGGTGGCGGCAGAGTCGGCGTCATTTCGGATGGGTCAGGCGGCGGAGGGGATGATTCCGTGGGACGGTGGGACGCAGCGGTTGCCTCGCGTGGTCGGGCCGGCTCATGCCACGGATCTGATCCTGACGGGCAGGACGATTGGCGCGGATGAGGCGCTACGAATTGGGTTGGTGAATCGCGTCGCGGCGGTGGGGGAGGCGCTGCGTGTTGCGGAGGGGATTGCAGCGGAAATCCTGGCGGGCGGGCCGATAGCGGCGCGTTATGCGAAGGAGGTCATCTCAAGCGGCACGGAGATGACGCTGGACCAGGGCATCCTGCTGGAAACCGACCTGACCATGATCTTGCAGACAACGAAGGATCGTGAGGAGGGGATACGGTCTTTTCTTGAGCGGCGGGCGGCGGAGTTTAGGGGGGAGTGAGGGAGCGGCGGCAAGATACTTGCAGTGACAAAGAGGGTACTATTGTGTCTGAGTAAGCATGGAGACCAATCGAGAGAGAATAGTACGACGACTGTTGCGAGAGGGTTGGTACCTCGACAGGCACGGCAGCAAGCATGACATCTACAGGCATAGAGAATTGGACGATTCGATAAGCGTGCCCAGGCACAGAACTCTCACCCGAACCGTTGCACGACGAATAATTCGAGCAGCGCGATTCACAGATTGGAGCTAGCCGCGATGACAAAGTATCCGGCCATAATTGACGGTGAACTTGGCGCGTATGGAGTCGTCATCCCGGATATTCCCGGAGCATGCCTAGCAATGGGCGACACGGTCGACGAGGCCCTCGAGGACGCTGAGCTTGCCCTGTCTGAATTTGCTGAAATCTTAGAGGGACAGGGAAGAGAAATCCCGCCTCCGAGCGATCCGGCAACACTTGAGTTGGAGCCGGGTGAGATGATCGCGTTTGTCCCGTTGAGGGTTCCGGCAACCCAATCTTAGGGCTGTCTTGATTGACAGTCCGGGAGCGGTGGGCGGCGGAGTTTGGTGGGGAGTGAGGGGAAGGCCGGAAGAATGATGAAGAAGTATCCGGCCATCATTGACGGAGAACTGGGTGCCTACGGTGTTGTGGTACCAGATATGCCGGGGGTATGTGGGGCCATGGGCACCACAGTTGATGAAGCCCTCGTGCACGCGGAGGAGGCTTTGTCGGAATTTGTGGAGATGATTGAGGCCGATGGCAACACTGTGCCTCCGCCCAGCGATCCGGCGACACTTGAGTTGGAGCCCGGAGAGATGATTGCATTTGTCCCGTTGAGGGTTCCGGCAATCCAATCTTAGGGCTGACTTGATTGACAGTCCGGGAGCGGCGGGCGGTGGAGTTTGGGGGGAGTGAGGGGCGGGCCGAGGGAATGACGGTGAAGTATCCGGCGTTAATCGATGGAGAACTGGGCGCATATGGTGTGGTTATCCCCGACGTGTCGGGGTGCTATGCGATGGGCACTACAGTCGACGAGGCGCTGGTAGATGCCGAGGACGGTCTCGCCGATTTCTATGAACTATTTATGGAGAGGGGCAAGGAGTGGCCTTCGCCCAGCGATCCCGTCAGTTTGCACCTTGAGCCAGGAGAGATGATTGCTTTCGTGCCGTTGAGGGTGCCTGCAACGCAGACGTAACGCCGTCGCCCTCGATTCTTACACCGCACTATTCGTTTCAAGTGGACGGGGGGCGGGTATTGCGTCACACTCTGCATGGCAGTTATGTGGAGATGGGAGCATGTCATGACATCGGGACAGCAGGATCGACCCGAAGACGAGTCAGACGATACGGGGCAACAGAACGAGGAGAGCCAAGAGGGGAATTTCGTTCCGGGCTCGGCAGCGGATCCGACGATGGGGCAGGCTTCGGCGGAGGTGGGTGTCGGCGCGTACTACGGGCCGACGGGCAGCCCTGATGAGGAACGCAACTGGTCGATGCTGTTGCACCTGTCAGCATTGGCCGGCCTTGTGACTTCGGGGATAGGGAGCATATTGGGGCCGCTGATCGTCTGGCTCATATTCCGGGCTCGGTCAGACATGGTGGACTACCATGGCAAGCGTGCGCTGAACTTTCAGATCAGCTTTTTCATCTACGGGCTAGTCGCCGCATTATCAATTGTCGTGTTGATTGGTTTCCTCCTGCTTCCTGTTGTGATCATCGTATGGTTGATCTGGACGATCCTTGCGGCGATACGGGCAAGTCGTGGAGATCCTCCCGGGTACATCCTGTCAATTAGATTCTTGAGGTAGGCACAGGCTGACTCCATAAGCAAGGCGTGCGGGGGACGCTATGCAGAATGAATCGCCGATGCCTGACCGGCCGGCGGGACCGGTCTACGGGGACTTGTGGCATCCGGAGGAGCGCAACTGGTCGATACTGGTTCACCTCTTGGCGCTCAGTTCCGTCGTGACGTCGGGCGTTGGCGGGATACTGGGCCCGCTGATCGTGTGGCTCATCTTTCGTGGCAAGTCGGACATGGTTAACGTTCACGGAAAGAGGGCGCTTAATTTCCAGATCAGTTTCCTCATCTATTTCATCATCCTGTTCATTGCGATGATTCCGTTCTTTATCTTTGGAAGCATTGCCGGGGAGAAAGAGGAGATTGTGACCGGATTCTGGCCGACGCTCATTCTGCTCATCATTGCAGGGCTACTGATGATGGTGTCGAGCATCGTCTGGTTGATATGGACTATTGTTGCGGCGGTGCGGGCAAGCAGGGGTGATCCGCCGGGGTATATTTTGGCGATTCCGTTTTTGAGGTGAGTAGCGGCATGACTCAGTCGGATCAGGATGGATCCCCCCCGGAAAACACGCCGGAGCAACCGCAGCCTTTAGCTTCGAATGACCAGACAATCTGGGCTGTCCTCATCCACTTGAGCGGCTTCGCCGGACTATTTTTCTTTGGCTTGCAGATCATTGCGCCACTCGTGTTGTGGCTCGTCACACGGCCAAATCGGGAGATGGTGAACTCCCACGGTAAGGCGGCTCTCAACTTTCAGATCAGCATGATCCTGTACCAGATCGCGCTTGGCATTGTTATCGTGATCTTTGTGATCGGCGTGGCTGCGGCGAATTCCGAGCGCCTGGCGGACCTGGCAGACAATTCCATGACAGATGAGGAACAGTTTTCGGAAGTCCTTAGCGTTTTCCTGCGCCCCATTCTTATTGCAGCCGGGCTAGGAATAGTCACTTTCCTGTTCTGGGCAATCATGATTATCCGCGCCGCAGTGCGCGCCGGCGGCGGCAAGACCGCCGGATATATTCTTGCGATTCCGTTTTTGAGGTGAATCGTGGCGCAGAGAGACGAACCCGCGGCGCTTTGCGAGGTGGATGATTCCGGCCTTGCACACATCACCCTGAATCGTCCTGAGCAACTCAATGCTTTCAATGTGCAGATGCGGGATGACTTGTTCGGCATCCTGACGGAGCTGCATGCGAACCCCGATCTGGATGCCGTGCTTATCACCGGCGCAGGGGAGAGGGCTTTTTGCGCCGGCGCGGATCTGACGGAGTTTGGTAGCGCGCCATCGAGAGTCATTGCGCGGGAGGCTCGGTATCTGCGGGATGTGTGGTCGCTTTTGCGGTCGCTGCCCGTGCCGACGGTGGCGGCGATGCATGGGTTCTCCATCGGCTCCGGGCTGGAGATGGCCTTATGCTGCGATTTTCGGATTGCGGCGGACAACACACGCTTCCGGCTGCCTGAGGTCGCGCTGGGTATGATTCCGTTCGCGACGGGTAGCGCATCGTTGCCTCGAATCATTGGACGGTCAAAGGCGCTGGACCTGCTGCTGACTAGTCGGTGGTTCGACGCGGAGGAGGCGCTGACAATTGGGCTGGTGCATCGAGTCGCACCGGCGGCGAGTCTGGGGGATGCGGCGGATGAGTTGCTTGCGGAGACGCGGCGGTTGCCTCGTTTGGCGCGGGCAGCGGCAAAGGCGGCTCTGCGGCGAGGGGCCGACGTCAGGCTGGCGGAGGGGCTGCGAATAGAGGCTACATTGGCGGCGGCTCTTTAGGTCTTCGCTCACTTTAGGTTCTTTCTCACTCATGGATAGCAAAGTGTAGTGAGAAACCACTAACGGTTTTGTCAGGTTAAGAGTAGTTTTGTGGACTATACTAGCCTTAGCGCCTCCCACATTAAGAGCGAAAGGCACTGTCATGGTTACGAAAATTAATAGATTCCTATCAACCACTTCCACGTTCGCAGTACTTGCGGTCGTAATGGGGTTTGTCCTGGTGATTGCGGCGTGCAGTAGCGATCCAACACCGGCGCCAACGGTAACCTCTGTGCCGACGGCCGTACCCACACCTGTTCCTGCGACGGCTACATCGACCCCGGTACCTCCGACAGTCGCGCCGACTGCTACACGGGTCGCTATCTCAATCGATGAGTTGGAGATAACCGAAACGACAACAATCCGTGATATCGTTGCTGCGTTTTCCGAAGATGAAGAGACCTGCGTTCGGGAGGCCATTGGAGTCGACGCGTTCGACTTGATCAAGGACGTCCCCGTGGCCACCCTTCCCGGGGGCGTCGGCGATTTCCCGCTCCAGTGCCTGACGATGGAAAGTACCCTCGGTTTCGTGGTCGCGTCGCTTTCTTCGGAAGCAGGGGGGCTGAGCGCCGAGACCCGCAGTTGTATTACAGGTGTTGCAGCTGAGAACCCCGGCATTGTTGGTCTGGGGCCACCGCCGGAGAGTCTCGGCGAGGTTATTGCCGGCGCGGTACAAGTCCAACTGTGTCTTACGGATGAGGAGGCTGCCGCATGGGCAGCCAGCCAAGGGGCAGAGTTACCATCACCATCGGCATTGCGTTGCCTGGAGGAACAGCTTGGCGGGGAGGAGGCTCTTTTGGCCATGCTGAGCGACGAGGAGCAGGCAGAACAAGCTATGCTCAACCTGTTTTCGGCGGCCTTGGCATGTGAGGGTGGCCAAGGCCAACTTGAGGCGACGCCAACCGGCGGCTGAGGCGCTGACTGCTTCGCGCTTGCTGAGGAAGCCCCTGCGCCGCCTGACATGCTCCTAAATGGTGACATTCGGACGGCGCTCTGCTAGTATCGGCTAGCTACGCCCGCCCGCGCGGAGGGGCAAAATGGTAGGGGGAGAACCGGTCGCGACAGTCGCGTCGCGTAGAGGTTTGTCCTCGCCGAAATAGGGACATCGGGAGGGGATTTCACGAATGAATACTGCTGAGTTTCTGACGATTGCAAACATGATCGCGCCTGACAAGGAAGCGATCGTATTTGAGGAAAAGCGCCTGACCTACGCGGAGTTGAACTCACGCGCCAATCAGCTGGCAAGCCAAATGCAGTCCTGGGGCGTCGGCAGCGGCGACCGCGTCGGCATCATGCAAGTGAACTGCAATGAGATCATTGAGACCTACTTTGCGGCAGCCAAGCTTGGCGCCATCTTTGTCCCGCTGAGCTTTCGCGGGCGGGCGGAAGAAATCCGCCACATGGTGAACGCATCGGAGTCCAAGGTCGTTATCGCCGGATCACGCTATCTCGGCATGGTCGATGAGCTCCGACCCGTGCTCAACACCGTTGAGCACTACGTCTCGATGGAAGGAACGGCGGACGGCTGGGAGCCGTATGAGGACATCCTCGCCGCCCAGCCGACTGACGACATCATGACGGACGTTGACGACGACGACACGACGATTCTGATGTTCACGGCGGGCACGACGGGCCTGCCCAAGGGCGTGATGCTGACATTCGGCGGCGTCAGCAGCTACAGCCTGAGCAACGTGACGCCGGTGGACCCGGATCAGGTTGAGAAGAACATCCTGACCGTTCCGCTGTACCACGTCGCAGGAATGCAGGCGGTCATCTCCGCTATATTCGGGATGCGCACGCTTGTGATACAGCGGCAATTTGAGGCGGAGTCGTGGATGAAGCTGGTGCAGGATGAGAAGGTCTCGCGCGCCATGATGGTGCCGACGATGCTCAAGATGCTGCTGGATCATCCGGCGCGCCCCAACTACGACATCTCCAGCCTCGATGTCCTCACCTATGGCGCCGCGCCTATGCCCAAGGAGATCATCAAGCGCGCCATCATGGAGCTTGAGGACACCCAGTTCATCAACGCATTCGGCCAGACGGAGGCCTCGGCAACCATCACGGCGCTCATGCCGGATGATCACAACGTCAAGGGGCTCTCTGAAGAGGAGCGCGAGAAGAAGTTCGAGCGCCTGAGCTCCATCGGCAAGCCGCTGCCGGGCGTCGAGATTCGCATCGTCGACGAGGACGGCAAGGACGTGTCGGCCAACGAGCAGGGCGAGATCATCGCCAGTGGGCCTCAGCTCATGAAGGGCTATTGGCAGCAGGACGACGTGACGGCTGAGACCATCAAGAACGGTTGGCTGTTCACGGGCGACCTCGGCTACCAGGACGATGAGGGTTACATTTTCCTCACGGGCCGCGCCAAGGACTTCATCAAGCGCGCCGGTGAGATGATTTCGCCTGAGGAGGTTGAGCAGACGTTGATGTCTCACCCGGCGGTCGACGAGGCCGCCATCATCGGCATACCCGATGACGAGTGGGGCGAGCGCGTGCGCGCCGTCGTTGTGCTCAAGAACGGGCAGAGCGCGACGCAGGAGGAGCTCATCGAGTTCTCCCGCAAGCAACTGGCCAGCTTCAAGAAGCCGGAGCACGTCGTCTTCTCTGAGGAGCCGCTGCCCCGCAATCCGCTGGGCAAGGTTCTCAAGAGGGACCTGAAGCAGATGTACACGGAGCCGATCACAGACCCGGCGTAGTCCGGTTGACCGACGCAAAAGGAAGGGCGCGGGGGCGCTACGGCACCCCTGCGCCCTTGTGCGCGCCCTGTCACGCTTGGCCCCGGTACTCGAGCGTGTCGCTCCCGTAAACGCGCCGGGCAGGCGTGGCTTTTACACCGACGGAGAAGAGACACATGGCTGATAACCCAACCATGGAAACGTCCGGCCAGGGTGGCAATGAATCGGCAATCGCCAGTGACCCCGGGGAGGTCTTGCGGGGACTGTCACCTGAACAACTCGGTGATGTTGTCTCCCTCGTGCTGGAGAAGCGAAGTGAGTTCAGGCACGCGCCCGTCGGCCAGATCCTGAACGAGTCAATTAGGGGATTTATTACCGTTGACGGATTCCGCGATTCCAGCAAGGCACACAATCAGCAAATTAAGAACGCTCTTATCAAGAAGGCTCCGGAAATCCCGCCGCTCGCCTATGCCATTCTGGCGGTATGGATAGAATCTCACACCCCATTGCGTGATTCCCTTGCCGAGTTCGTCGGCACGGATGTAGAAGGCGCGGACATCGCAGCCTTTCTACAAGGCAACCCGGACTTCGCCGAAAAAGACACGCGCCTCATGTGGAATTGCGCCCCCCAATGGCTAACCGTCGACGAACCCGGGACGCGCGACGACGGCCCAGCAAACCTCCCGCCGCGATCGGTAGAAGGCAGCCGCGCCTTTGACGCAGTCCTGGAATCCCTCTCGCAACTCCCGCCCACCGGCCCTGAATGGGGAGAGAGCATTGATTGGCTCATCGATCAAATCTACAAACTCCAGGGCGAGAAAGAGGAACAGCTCAAGGGTACGCAGGAGGCCTTTAGGGATGCGGAGCGCATCATCACCGGGCACCGGGAACTGTTGGACTTTTTCGAATGGGGCGGCTCAGCCGAATTGCTACAGCGGGCCACACTTTGGGCTGATACGGCGGCGGCCCGCGACATTCTGAGTTCGCTTGAAACCACGCTCATCGAATTCGTTCCGGTGCGCGATTCTGCGGAGACTTTCGCCGAGGAAAATGTCCGCGCCCAAGAACGACTTCATGTCGGCGCGCGCATCATCGCGATCCTGCGAGAGCTTGACGCCCTGGATATCCAGTCGGAACCGGACGCAATCGCAGAGCCGGGGTCTGAGCGTGAGTCCGACCCTGACTCCCCTGACGAGCCGGAGCACTTGCGCAAGGAGATCGACGGTCTCAGAGAGGCAAACAACCGGTTGTCCCAACAAAACGACGTCCTGCGGGAAGAGATACGGGTTCGCGATGCCAGCATCCGTGAACTGGAGGAGGATAAGAGCCTTCTGGAGGATGACCTCAAGGAGGCCGGGGACACCGCAAGCACATGGCGCCAGATGTACGTCAACTCACAGTTGGCAGGCGACGGCGCAGATGGCACGACCAGGCACTTTGTCAGCGTCGCAGACGTCCTGACCGCGGCGGAGCAAGAACTATCAGGCTCTCTCGTCTTCGCTCTCAACAGCAGATCTGATCGCTCGATCTCTTTTGCCAGGCCCAATGACGTCTGGGCTTCGCTTGAGTGGCTGGCCACCACGTATTCCCAATCCAAGCGGGGCGCGCTGCAGGCGCCCGACCTCAGCGATTCCCTGTTCAAGGTCAGTGAATTTCGTTACGTGCCCCATCAGCGCAAGGTCACGATGGGCAAGTACTCCTCGGACTATGAGACGACTCTTGGCGACCGGAAATTCATCCTGGAGCACCACATTGGCATGGGGCGCGGACGGGGCGAGAGCGCAATCCGCATAGCCTTTGCGTGGGATTCGGAGCGGCAGATGGTTATCGTTGGCTACGTCGGGCGGCATCAGCGGACGGACGCGAGCTAACGGTAGCCCCGCGTCCCGCGCCTTTCTTCTGCTAAATTGAAGGAGCAAATGCAGTCCATATGACCGGCCGTCTCCCAGTTGTCATTACCCGGAGGGTATTTTAGTGGCCGTAGAAACCGAACGTGTACGGTTTGAGCCGGATGAGAAGCCGTCAATCCCGCTGACGATTGCCTCCGGCGGGCAGGCCGCGATCATCATCATTGCCCCCATCGTACTCACGGTCGTCATCATCATGCGCGTCGCGGAGCAGCCGGATGCCTACATCTCATGGGCCGTCTTTTCCGCCCTGCTCATCAGCGGCTTGACGACTGCCCTACAGGCTGTCCGGTTCAAGCAGTTTGGCTCGGGGCACATTCTCATCATGGGCACGTCTGGCACGTATCTGGCCGTGTGCGTCGCCGCGCTCGCCAACGGCGGCCCCGCGCTCATGGCCACTCTGATTGCCGCCTCAGCGTTCATTCAATTTGTTGTCGGCGCGCGACTGTCCCTGCTGCGACGTGTCTTTACGCCCGTTGTGACCGGCACGGTCATCATGCTGATTGCGGCAACCATCATGCCGCTTGTGTTCGACACACTTGACGATGTGCCCGATGGCGCATCGACGGAGAGCGCGATGATTGTCGCCGGCATCACGTTGCTCATCACCGTCGGCATCGTACTGCGGGCCCCGCCTGCGCTGCGTCTTTGGGCGCCGGTGTTTGGCATTGGGATCGGCACGATCGTCTCCGCGGCACTTGGCCTCTATGACACCGACATTATCCGGGATGCCGATTGGATCGGGCTCCCTGTGCAGGATTGGCCGGGGCTTGACCTCAGTTTTGGCGTGGACTTTTGGGCGCTGCTGCCGGCGTTTGTGATTGTGTCGCTTGTCGGAGCGATTGAGACTCTTGGTGACGGCGTTGCCATCCAACGGGTCTCGCGCCGCAATCCCCCCGCGCCGGACTTTCGGGTGGTACAGGGGGCGATCAACGCGGACGGGGTTGGCAACCTTTTGTCCGGCCTCGCCGGAACCGTGCCCAATACCACCTATTCGTCCAGCATTGCCATCGTGGAGATTACGGGCATTGCGGCCCGGCGCGTCGGCATCGTCATCGGAATCGCCTTTGTGCTCGCGGCATTCTTTCCCAAGGCGGCGGCGGTTTTCATTGCAATTCCGGCGCCTATTGCCGGCGCGTACCTCATCCTGCTACTCGGCCTATTGTTCATGCAGGGCATGAAGATTGTGATCAACGATGGGGTAGACCATAGAAAAGCTGCCATTGTTGGGCTCTCGTTCTGGGCGGGAGTGGGCTTCACGAACGGTCAGATATTCGCCGATTCCCTCGGCAGCGGTTTCGTGCAACTGCTCTTTAGCAACGGCATGACGTCCGGCGCAGCCGTCGCCCTGGTCATGGTGCTGTTCATTGAGTTGACGTCCCGGAGACGGAAGCGCATGCGACTGGATTCAGGGCAGGCCGCATTCAATCAATTGAGTGATTTTCTCCAGGATTTTGCGGGGTCCACCGGTTGGTCAGAGGATGCCGCCCAGCGGCTCACGCTCGTTGGTGAGGAGACCCTGACCGGGATTCTGACGGAGGACGGCATACTTGCGGACACGGGGCGACGCACGGTGGTTTCAATCAGGAACGAGGGGGGCGCCGCCGAGATGGAATTCGTGTCCGGCCCGGCGGGGCAAAACCTGGAGGATCGCCTCGCCTACCTGGGCGAGTCGCCGGAGATTCGCGACGAGAGCGAGTTGTCGTTTCGGCTGCTCCGTCATTACGCATCGTCGGTGCGTCACAGCAAGTACTACGGGCTTGATATCGTGACTGTTCACGTGGAGCGAAGCGGCTAGCATATCGCGGGGCGTGGCGATGAAAGTGTCCGCCGATTCTTGTGGGCGGTAGTGAGGGGACGGCGTTTTCGGGTCAGGCGCCGTTTAGGCCGTTGAGGAGTGTTTCCACTTTGTCCACGAAGTGGGAGACATCTTCAAGACTCCCCCTGACGTCCCGGACGCCGAACTCTCCTTCGTAGAAATTCTCGTGGAGGGTGCCGGCGACGCTGAATTGGCGACGGAGATCGTCATCGTCCGTCTCCTGGACAAGGCGGCTCACGACCCCATAAAGCCTCGCGTGGCGATCGTGCGCAAGTCCGCGTTCCTGGGCGTACGCCTTGACCATTTGCGCTGCTGCTCCCCAGCCTTTTTCGGAGGCTTGGCGCAGGTCATCACGGGATAGCTCCTCAAAGGCCTGGTTGAGGAAGACTCTGCCTTGCTGCGCGTAGTCTTTGTCGTTGCCGTTCGTCATGGATTCAGTATATCCAAAGGTTTAGGCGCGGGGGAGGAGGAGGGTTACTTGTTGGGTGGCGGGTTGGTTGGTGGGGGTTACGGAGAGGCGATCCAGGGGGGAGAGGGATCGGATGCCCAGCTCCTTGAGGAAGGGGTCGAGGGAGGGGACTGAGACGGTCTCGACGGGGGGCGGGGCGGGTTCTCCGGATTCGGCTTCGCCTTCTACGGATTCTGATTCGTCCTGTGGGGGCGCGACGGGGGCGTCGGTGACGGTTCGCTCGACTTCGCCTGTCCAGAGCATGGGGATGATGATCTTTGAGCTGAGTTGGGTGACGACCTGCGCGGCGAGGTTGGGCGCGAGGGTCTCTTCTCCGCCAACGGGAAGCAGTACCACGTCTGCCTCTCCGATCTCCGCCACTTCACCGGCGGTCAGAACACGGCTCAGCCTGCCAAGGTGGCAGATGCTGACACCATCAATGGTGATGGCGTAGGCCATTCCGCCGGGGTCAGAGGCGTTGTCAGCGGATGCACGGCTGGTGCGGATTGCACGAATCAACATGCCGGAGACCTCGTATTCGCCGGGGCGGCTGACGACGCGGATATCTGCGATGTCGAAGTCCGGCTCCGTTGCGTAGGCGCTCATGAGGATGGCGCGGGCGTTGGCGCGCCGGTCGGGGCCGGTTGTGGGATCCACGAACAGGGAGGCGTCTTTGCCCCGCAGTTGAAAGCCGGATTCGCCGAGATAGGTGATGTCCACAGCTAGAATTGCACCTCCGGTTCCTCGGGTTTTCGGCTACGTCCAATGAGAGCCCACGCGCCGGGCAATGCGCCGGCGGCGACGAGGAGCTTGAGGGTGTCGCCGGGTATGAACGGCCACAGGCCCCACTCTAGGGTACGGCTCAAGGTCATGTCGCCGAAGGAGAAGTGGAGCCACGGCAGGCCGAACGCGTAAATGGCGATGCTGCCCACAAAGAGGGCGAGCGCAGTTAGCAAGATGTTTCGATCCCAACCCTTTTCGGCTAGTCGGCCAATCAGGGATGCAGCGATGATAAAGCCGATGATGTAGCCAAAGGACGGCACGGCCCAGAACGGGGTCGCGCTGCCCCAGAGTGAGCCTGACGTCGCTCCAAAGGCGACCTCGCCGGAGAGGATGTCGGCTACGGCGCCAGCGTAAACAGGAAGGCCAGCGATGCCTGCAAACATGTAGAGCAGGAGGCTCATTCCGCCGAGTCGGCTGCCGAGGGCTGCTCCTGTCAGTCCGACGGCGAGGGTCTGCAGGGTGATTGGGACGGGCGAGCCCTCAATGGGGAGGCCGATTGCGCCGAAGATGTCCGCGTACCATTGTGGGGGGGTGAATGACACCTGCGCGGCGACGGCCACGAATAGCGCGCCCGCCGCGACAAGAAGATACGCTCGATATCGGCCCAACCCTCCCGTAAGGGCGAAGTCGCCAAGAGTCATAGTCCGCGTAGGATTCGTCGTCGTCACACAACACCTCGAAATGGTAGTCCGTGGATAAAGGGGGCGCGTGAACGCCATCACAACTGTAGCAACGACGCCAATAGGCGGTCAACGAGCACACGGGGCCCGATTCGGCTTGACACGACTGCGGCAGGTAAGTAGTCTGAACGGGAATTAGCAGTCAACAGTGTAGACTGCTAACACCATGAGAAGCGCGTGACGGCCACAGATAACGGCGGTGTAGCGTTACGAGATTTGGCCGCGCGATGGAGATCAAGGTTCCCGCTTTCGCGGGAATGACGGAGTGGGCGCGGGAACGACGAAGCGGGCGCGGGAGTGATGGATTAGGGCACGTGAGAGACGGTTAGGGTAATGACACAGGAATTGGCAGAGCGGCAGTCGGAGTTGCTCCGGTTGTTGGTTGAGCAATATATCGAAACGGCCATACCGGTCAGTTCAGGCGGACTGGTGGATCACCACGATCTGGACGTGAGTTCAGCGACGGTGAGGAATGCGTTCGCGGAGCTTGAGTCGGACGGATACCTGCATCGCACACATTCGTCCGCAGGAGCGACGCCGACCGGACGGGCTTATCGGTACTACGTGGAGGTTCTGTTGCGGTCATCCGATGTGCCCACCGGCCGACAGGAGACGATCCGGCATCAGTTCCACCAGGTTGAGTCTGAGGACGTGTTCCTGTGGGCGCGGCTGGCGGCGGCGACGCTTGCACAGTTGTCTGAGGCGCTCGCCATCGTGACGCCACTGCCGGGGCACGCGGAGCACGGCATCGATGAGCCGATAGTGTACGGAATCAGCCAGGTGGTGAACCAGCCGGAACTGATCGACAGGATCGATATGGTGCGTGAGCTGCTGGCCGCTGTCGAGAGCGGCCGGCTGGTACCCGCGCTGCATGCGGATGATCTGCCGGCGCGGGGACTGCGGGTGGTTATTGGCAACGAACACGATGAGCCGTTCCTGCACCCATACGCGGCAATCATGTCAACGTACGGACCGGCAGATGTGAGCAGAGAACGGGGAGCGGTGGCGGTGCTTGGGCCAACACGGATGGATTACGCAACGGCGATTCCGGCGGTCAGGTACCTGGGCGAGTTGCTGTCCGGGATGGCTGCCGCGCTCAATGGCGAATCCCAGAGTGGGGAGCACGTCTAAGGCATGGTTGATGACAAGCAAGAGGACGCGGCAAGTATCGCGGAGTCGGATTCTGAGGACGGCGGCGATGAGCAGTCCGCTCTCGCATCGCTGCAGGCGCAGCTTGATGAGGCGATAGCGGATAAGGACAGGTATCACCGCGCCTACTCGGACGCCGTGGACTTTTCGCGGCGGTCAGGGGAGCGTCATGGGGCGGAGTTGCAATATGCGACTGCGCCGGTGCTGATGCAGCTGCTTTCGAGCGTGGATGACCTTGAGCGCGCGTTCGGCTCAATGCCCGAATCTATGCTACGACTGACGTGGGTGGAGGGCATCCTGCTGATCTATCGGAGGTTGCAGGGGACGCTGGAGGCGAACGGGGCCACGGAGATCGAGGCGGCAGACGCGGCGTTTGATCCGAATCTGCATGAAGCAATCTCACGTGTGGCGGGGCCGGAGGGGCGAATCGTGGAGGTGCTCCAGAAGGGGTATATGCTCCATGACCGCGTGCTGAGGCCGGCGCTTGTGCAGGTGGGGGACGGAACGGGGTCCGAGCAGTCGACGGGCGACGATTCGGGAACCGACTCGACTACAGAACAGAACACGACTGACGAATAAGAGCGATCACAAAGTAAACAACATGGAACACGCAAGGAGACACTGAACGAATGGCAAGGGCAATCGGAATCGACCTCGGTACGACGAACAGCGTTGTCGCGGTCATGGAAGGCGGCGAGGGTACGGTGATTCCCACGCCGGAGGGGAATCGGCTGACACCGTCGGTTGTGGCGCTGAACAAGAGCGGCGAGCGTCTGGTGGGTCTGGTCGCAAAGCGGCAGGCGGTAACGAACCCGGATCAGACGATATTCAGCGTGAAGCGTTTCATCGGCCGGAAGCATGATGAGCATGACGTGCAGCAGGACACGAAATTGGCGCCCTACCCCGTCACGGCCGCGCCGAATGGGGACGTGCGGGTCACCATGGGCGATAACCAGTACAGCCCGCAGGAGATCTCCGCGATGATCCTCCAGAAGCTCAAGGCTGACGCGGAGGCGTACTTGGGTGAGACGGTGACTGACGCCGTTGTGACGGTGCCGGCGTATTTCAATGACAGCCAGCGGCAGGCGACAAAGGACGCGGGGACGATTGCCGGGCTGAACGTGTTGCGGATCATCAATGAGCCGACGGCGTCGTCGCTGGCCTATGGGCTGGACAAGAAGGGCGAGGAGGTCATCGCGGTCTTCGACCTGGGCGGCGGGACGTTCGATATCTCGATTCTTGAGATCGGTGACGGGACGTTCCATGTCCGCTCGACGGCGGGCGACACGCACCTGGGCGGCGATGACTTCGACAATGCCGTGGTGGACTGGATGATGGATGAGTTCCGCAAGCAGGAGGGCATTGACCTGCGGTCGGATCGCAGCGCGATGCAGCGTCTGCGAGAGGCGGCGGAGCGCGCCAAGCTGGAGCTTTCCACGGTGACGCAGACGGAGCTCAGCCTGCCGTTCATCACAGCAGACGCGTCCGGCCCCAAGCACATGGCTATGACGCTGACACGCGCGACACTGGAATCGCTGACGGCGGCGCTGGTTGATCGCACGGTGGGCCCGTGCAGGCAGGCTCTGGAGGACGCGGGGCTCAACGCGAGCCAGGTTAATGAGGTGATCCTCGTCGGCGGGCAGACACGTATGCCGGCCATCCAGGAGAAGGTTCAGCAGATCTTCCAGCGAGAGCCGAACCGTTCAGTAAACCCGGATGAGGCGGTCGCGGTGGGCGCGGCAATCCAGGCGGGTGTGCTGACCGGCGACGTGCAGGACCTACTGCTGCTGGACGTGACACCGCTTTCGCTCGGCATCGAGACGCTGGGTGGGGTGGCAACGCCAATCATCCCGCGCAATACGACGATTCCAACGTCCAAGAGCCAGACGTTCTCGACGGCGGCGGACGGGCAGACGAGCGTGGAGATTCACGTGCTACAGGGCGAACGCAGCATGGCCAGTGACGACAAGTCGCTCGGTCGGTTCATGCTGGATGGGATACCGCCGGCGCAACGGGGGATGCCGCAGATCGAGGTGACGTTCGACATCGACGCGAACGGCATTTTGAACGTGAACGCGAAGGACCAGGCGACGAATCGCGAGCAGAAGATCATCATCCAGGCGGGGAGCGGCCTGACCAGCGAAGAGATCGAGCAGATGGCGAGGGACGCGGAGGAGCATGCGACGGAGGACGCGCAGCGCCGCGAGGAGGTGGAGATTCGCAACACGGCGGATTCCGCAGCCTACGCCGCAGAACGCCTGCTGGAAGAGCACAAGGAACGCATCACAGACGACGTGAGAGATCGGGTGCAGGCCAAGGTGACGGAGTTGCGGCAGGCGCTGGAGCAGAACGCGCCGGCGGAGCAGTTGCGTACACTGACAGAGGAGTTGAGTCGGCTCGTGCAAGAGATCGGGCAGTCCATGTACGCGCAACAGGGCGCGGAGGCGGGCAGCCCAAACGGCGCAAGTGATGACAGCTCTGCCGACGAACCGGAGACGGTCGAGGGCGAGTTCCGCGAGGTATAGGGAAATCCGGCAGCAGACGTGACATCAGATTTACGTGTCGACCATCCGGCGCTAGGCACATTCCTGGGGCACCTGGGGGGCGTGGCCGTCAGCGTGGCGGACCCCGTGTCGCTCATCCGGCGCACGCTCGACCCGTTTCGGCACTTGCTGATGGAGAATTTTTTGCCGGACGGATATCGGGAGACACCGCCTAATGAGGTAAGTCGTTGGGTGCTTTTTCGCTCGACGGATAAGTCATTGAGCCTGGTCATTTCAACGATTCCGCCCAAGCATAAGACGCCGGTGCATAATCACGGGGCGCGGTGGGGGTTGGCGGGCATCTACCAGGGAGAGGCGCGTGAGGTATCCTACACGCCGGATCCTGAAAAAGCGGAGGACGGCTCGGTCATCAAACGCACGACGCGCCGCCGCTTAAAGGCCGGGGACGTGACGGGCATCCTGCCGCCGGACATGGACATCCACACGACGGAGGTCACGTCATCGATGCCGGCAGTCGTGCTGATGCTACTTGCGTCAGGGCCGGACGACCCCGAGCGGTACGTGTACGACGTGCGTCGCCACACGCGAGCGCCGGCGAACGATCATTACGAGGATCAGCCCTAGGCTATCGATCCTCGCCGGCCGCCGTGCCAGCGGGCACATCTTCACTGACCCCGGCTGCGCTTGAGCGCGGTTGCGCGGGGACACTAAAATTTGGTCGCGGTCGACGAATGGCCAGCGTGAGCGGGGCGGCGATGAACGTGAGCATGGCAAACACGATGAAAACCGGCCGATACGTGCCCAGCTCCTCAAAGACAAAGCTGGCAATCAGTGGAGAGAATGCAAAGCCCGCCTCGCTGCTCATTGAGAGCATTCCCTGCAACGCGCCAAAGGAGTTCCGCCCAAACAGATAACCCTGTAGCGCCATGCGCGTGACGATGGTGGCGCCAAATCCGATGCCCCATAGGCCCAGGAAGACCATCATAGTCCACGTCTGCGCCGAGTCGACGAATGCCAGCATCAGAATGGCCGCGGCCTGAAAGGTAAAGGCGAGGGCAGTGACACGTTTCTTGTCCCACAGGTCTGCCAGGAATCCGAAGCCGAGCCTGCCAATCACGGTGCTCAGGGGAAGAAACGTGAGGTAGAAGGCCGCCGCGCCTCGAGAGTAGCCCACGCTGTCCAGATAGGGTACCCAGTGGACCTGCAATGTCGCTATCGTCAGAAAGGCCAGGCCGGAGGCTATCGCCATCAACAGAAATGCCTGCGTTCGGATCGCCTGCATTGCGCCTACGTTCATCTCCGCGTCGTCGGAGTATGCGGTTCCGGCAGTAACTTCAAGGGGGGGATAGTCTGCGCCGTCAGGGTAGAGACCAAGGTTCTCAGGGCGATGCCGAATAATCAGGACGGCGATGGGCATCAGGAATAGGAAAATGATGCCAACAACGAGGAACGAGTCACGCCATCCGACGCCATCGAATTGGAATCCGATCAGGTTAAAGCCATCGATCAGCCCGAGGAACGGCGGGGCCACGATTCCGGCGAGCGCGTAGCCGAGGGAATAGATGCCCAGGGCGCGCCCGCGCCGCCTGACGAACCAGTTAGCGACGGCGGGCCCGACGGACAGCCACATCCCGGCCGAGCCCACGTTTGCCAGCGAAAACCAGAGGTAGAACATGGGCAGGTTCGACACAGAATGGAGCATGATCAGGCCCAGGCCGAGGAGGCTCATGCCCACCCCGATGATGGGCCGAGGGCCGATACGGTCAAACAGCGAGCCTACAAACGGCGCCAGGACGCCAATGGCCACACCCATGATGGGATAGGCGACTGTCACCTGTGTCTTGCTCCACTGCATCTCCTCTGTCATGGGGTCGAGGATGAGAGTGAAGCCGTAGAAGAGAACGCCTCCCTGGAAGATGTTGAGGAGGACTGCGGTTATGACAATCCACCAGCCATAGAAGATCTTTGGTTTCTTGCGGGTGATGTTGCCGCGTGGGGCTACGCCGTTGAGTAAGGACATTGGTCTATGGTACGCCCGTTAGTTTTCTCGGTTCGTAATCAGTCCTGATTGGCCTGTGGGTTTGACTCCGCGTTCCGGCATTGACGGTCATTGACCACTGGCTGCGACATGCTGTGTTCGATGTTTGTTCTTCCGCGTTCCGGCGTGACGGGAGTAGTGCGGAATGCCGAGGGGGTGGAGCGGGCAAACGGGGCGACTATCGTGGGCGCGGTACGGGGGCGGGATCCTCGTCAGCAGCTTCATCGGCTTTGCCTGTGAGGGTGACCGGGGCGAATCCTCGCGCGGCCAGCCCCGGCCTCCGAATCATGAGGGTGAGCGGGACGGAGAGGAAGCAGAGGGCGGCGAAGGCGAGGAACGCGGGCCGATAGGTGCCCAGGTTCTCAAAGACGATGCTGGCGATGACGGGCGAGAGGGCAAAGCCGGCTTCGCTGGTCATCGAGAGCATCCCCTGGAGCGCGCCGAAAGAGTTGCGCCCAAAGAGGAAGCCCTGCAATGCCATTCGCGTGACAACGGTGCCTCCAAAGCCAAAGCCCCACAAGGCGAGAAAGATCAGGATAGTCCATGTGCGCGATGCATCAACCCATGCAAGTGCAAAGATGGCACAGGCCTGGATGCCAAAGGCGAGGGCTGTCATGAGCCGCTTGTCCGCCCAATCAGCCAGAAAGCCGAAGCTGAGCCTGCCCATGACCGTGCTCAGGGGCAGCAAGGTCAGGTACAACGCCGCAGTCTCACGCGAGAATCCTGTGCTGCCGAGATACGGCACCCAGTGAACTTGCAGGGTGGCAATCGCCAGGAACCCGAACGCGGAACTGACTGCGAGCAGCCAGAATGCCCGTGTTTTGAGCGCCTGCGATGCAGTGGAGTTCATCTCCATGTCATCTGAAATGGGCGCGCCGGATGACATGGCGACCTCGGGCGGCGGTTCGTCCGCTCCATCAGGGAACAATCCCCGGTTCTCAGGGCGGTGCTGGATGATAAGCACCGCGAAAGGCATCATGACGAGGAAGATCACTCCCGACACCAGGAATGCGTCTCGCCAGCCGACACCGGCAAAGACGAGCCACCCGTAGTCGACACCATCGACGAGCCACAGGAAGGGCGGGGCTATGAATCCGGCGAAGGCGAATCCGAGGGAGTAGATGCCCAGGGCACGGCCACGTTTTCGCACGAACCAGTTTGCGACGGCCGGGCCGACGGCCATCCACATGCCCACGGAGCTGGCGTTGGCCAGGGAGAACCAAAGGTAGAAGAAGACGAGGCTGTCGACTGAATGGAGCATGATCAGGCTGAACCCAAGCCCGGACAAGCCGAATCCGAGGAGGGGCCTCGGGCCGATCTTGTCAAACATTGAGCCGAGGACCGGGGCAATGATCGCAATAACCACACCCATGATGGGATAGGCGGCAGTGACCTGCGTCTTGGTCCAATTCATCTCCTCGGTGATTGGATCGAGGACGAGGGTGAATCCATAGAAGAGGATCCCGCCGAACACAATATTGAGAAAGACAGCGGCGATGACAATCCACCAGCCGTAGAAGATCTTCGGCTTCTTGCGGGTGATGCTGCCGCGAGGGGCTGCGCCGTTGAGTAAGGACATTTGTCTATGGTACGCCCGTTGTATACGGATTCGGGTGGCGGCGGAACTCCGCGTTCCGGCGTCATTGGCGCAATTATTTCTCGGTTCGCGATGAGGTTGCGTGGCCCGTGGAGGCGAAACTCCGCGTTCCGGCGTTGTCGGCGCAATCAGGGGTTGGGTGCTAGGCTTTACGGATATGCAGAGGCGAACAGGATCATTTTTGCCGTGGCCGTCATCGGTCTTCTATGGCTGGTGGATCGTCTTGGCCGCGTTCATCATCGCTTTCGTATATAGCGGCTTCTTTTTCTACGATTTCACTCTCTTCGTGACG
The DNA here is from genome assembly GCA_965205915.1 of Dehalococcoidia bacterium. Classification (GTDB taxonomy): domain Bacteria; phylum Chloroflexota; class Dehalococcoidia; order UBA6926; family UBA6926; genus VXMO01. The sequence goes on from OZ242191.1 coordinate 1,745,875, forward strand.
CCAATCCGTGAAGACATACCGGATGTGGGCGCGGCTATCGAGCCGGCCTTCATCGTGGCGACCATTACAGGCGCGGTGCTGTCGCCGATTCTTGGCGACTTCTTTGACAAGCGCGGGCCAAAGCTGGTCGTTGGCGGCGGGATGCTGCTTGGGTCGGCAGGGTTCGCGATTATGGGTGTCATGACTGAGCCCTGGCACCTGTATGTCGGCCTGACGTTGGCGGGGCTGGGGCCAATCGTGTTCTTTGCCGGCGGCGTCTCGTCCGTCGTCAATTGGTTCAACCGCTTCAGAGGTCGCGCGCTGGGCATAACGGTGGTTGGGTTGGGGGCGGGCGGGGTTCTTACACGTCCAACTCTCGTGGTGATGGAGGAAATCGGTTGGCGGAACTCATTCCTCATCATGGCCGTCGTCGTTCTCGTCCTTCTTTTGCCCCTGGCGTTCGTGCTACGGCGAACGCCTGAGGACCATGGGATGCGTCCCGACGGGGACGAGGCGGGTAATTCGGCCGACGGGGCTGTTATGGGAACACCCATAGCGTATGGCCTGACGTTCACGCAGATTCTTCGAGCCCCCACATTCTGGATGATGACTCTGCTCATGTTCCTCTCTTTCTGGCCAATTGGCGCGTTGCAGATCCACCAGTCACCGTTCATGGAGTCCGTTGGCTATTCACGGTTTGCCGCCGCGGACGCGGTGGGCGCAATGGCCCTGGCCACCATTGTTGGCAGGATTGGGGGCGGTTGGCTGGCCGATGCTATTGATCCGAGGCGGGCGACGGTCTTTGCGTTGCTCTTGCAAGCCGTCGGCATTGCGGCGTTTGCACTGATCCAACCCGAGGCCAACTGGTATTTGATATTGTTTTTCGTCACCTTCGCTCCCGGTTTTGGCGCGATCATCGTGTTGCAGCCGGCCCTTCTCGCGACCTATTTCGGTCGGCGAGCGTTTGGAGCGGCACAGGGCGTTTTGTGGGCGGTGACGGCAATGGCAGTCTCATTGTCGCCCATTGTGGCGAGGTTATTCGATGAGAATCTTGGCGGGATGCAAAACGGCTTCCTTGTGTTCGCCGGATTTAGCATCATTGCGATGATCCTGGTCTACATCGTCCTGCCGATTCCGGGCATCGTTCGTCCGCGTGGAGGATCAGTCATTCCGCCACCCGTAGCGCAGGCTGCTTCAGCCGGGAATGGGGACCGGGAGGCGTAGGCGTAAACGGGGTCGTGAGGGCGAGCCTTACGGGCTATATTGGTCTGACTGGAGAGCATACATGACTACCGTAGAAGACATATCTGACCGCCTCGCCAGGCTTGAGGAGTCTCAGAAGCACCTTGCTACGAAGGCCGACGTGGAAGCCATACGTGGCGACTTGCGCTCTGATTTGGCGCGGATGGAAGGACGCCTCGCGTGGCGACTCAGTGGGGCGATGCTGGCGATAATTGTGGCGCTCATCGGCCTTATGGGCGTCGTCATTTTCCAGCAGTTCTAGCTCGCAGAGTCCGGTCGTCGTTCTGACGAAAGCGGTAGGGGCGTGGGTGTTTACCGCCGTGTGGCCGTCGGCAGTTCACGCACATCCGGCCCCGATTGTTGCTCGGCAAGCGCGAGGTCGTACTGCGACTGTAAGTGGGCGCGGCCGCCTGTGGGTCTTCGAGCCCTACTCCACGGCGGGGGGCTCGCGACTAAACATTCGGCTATACTGGCCTGACTGGAGCGTGTTGATGACAACTGTAGAAGATATATCTGACCGCTTGGCGCGACTCGAAGAGTCTCAGAAGCACCTTGCTACGAAGGCCGATGTGGAAGCCATACGTGGCGAATTGCGCGCCGATGTGGAAGCCTTACGCGGCGAATTGCGCTCTGATTTGGCACAGATGGAAGGTCGCTTGGCGTGGCGGCTCAGTGGGGCGATGCTGGCGATAATTGTGGCGCTCATCGGCCTTATGGGCGTCGTCATTTTCCAGCAGTTCTAGCTCGCAGAGCCCCCCGTCCTTCCCACGAAGGCGGATGCCGAATCGCCGCAATTGATGGCGGCTTGGGCAGGGGACGAACTATCCGGCTGAGGGTGGCCCTGCAGATCGGCTGCCTGCTGCGGCCGGCGGCGCGCCCGAACTACTCTCATGGGCGGCAGAGGGGTCGCCCGGCGGTTCGCCATGGCCGCCGGGCGCCTGGATCGTCTCATCCTGGCGTGTGCGGAGGGCAGGAAATACGACGAGTATGACGATGCCACAGACAACGGCCGATAGCCCTGTCAAAGTGACAGCCAATGGCGCGCCGTACGCTTCCGCGATGACACCCGTGATTAGCAGCGCGAACGGCTGAAGCCCGAAGACGATGAGCCTGACACTCATCACGCGCCCACGCAGATGATCCGGCGTCAGGACCTGCACCAATGAGAAATTACCCGTCATGACCAGCTGGAAGAACCAGCCGGCGCCGGCGGCAAAGATCAACGAGATGATGAATGCGCCGGACAAACTGAGTCCGAGCAGCTCGGCGAACCAGGTAGCCTGCGCAAACCCGGCGATAAAGATGCCGACCCCAATTGTGCCGACCACCAACCACGCCTTGAGTTGATTGACTGAACTGAACGTGGCGATCAGGAGGGAGCCAATCGTTCCGCCGATTCCGCCTGCCATGCCGAGATAGCCAAGTCCTCTCGGGCCGGCCTCCAGCACTTCTTCCGCAAAGACGGGTAGCAGAACCTGGTACGGCATTCCGAAGAACGTCGCGATGAACCCGAGGATGATGAGCCCCAGCAGGATTTCCCGCTGCTTGATGTGGCGGAGCCCCTCGATGATGTTTTGGAAGACTCCGTCCTGTTTCCGCATCGACTGACCCCACTGGGGCGCCTGGCCGAGCTTCATCAGGAGGAAGAGCGGTACGGAGAAACCCACCAGCCCCGCGCCTGCAAAAAACGCAAGGGCCGGGTCGATAGCAAGCAGGAAGCCCGCTGCCAATGGGCCGGTCAAGGCTCCCCCGCTGAACATGATTGAAGAGAGTGCCGTCGCGTTCGCGATGTGTTGCGGTGGAACCAAGCTGGGCACCATGGAGAATCGGGCGGGCGAGGACAGGGAGAATGTGACGCCGTGGCCGAAGGACAACACCAACAGATGCCAGACCTCAACGAGGCCTGTGGCTACCAGGAGCGCGAGAGCGATTAGCGTGGCGAAGTTTGACGCCTCGCTGAACAGCAGGATGTGTTTGCGATTGAATCGGTCTGCGATCACACCGCCGAAGACCGAAAAGAAGAGAGAGGGGAACAGGGAGGCGGCGCTAACGACGGAGACCCATAGATCTGACTGAGTGAGATCAAAGACCAGCCACCCACGCGCGATCATGAGCATGAAGAACGAAGTGATTGAGAGAATAGACCCGAACCAATAGTAGGTGTAGTTGATAGACCGAAAGGCGCGGAACGGGCCGCCCGAAGAATCCTGACGTGGTCCACCCCAGCCACCGGGCGGGCCGCCTTGACCTCCGCCCGGAGGGCCTCCTTGGCCATTTCCAGACGGGCCAACGCCATCCGGCGGGCCGCCGCGCGGTCTCATTCCTGCTTGCGATGCCATCATCTTACCGTTCCGGCCGGTAGTGACAACTCGCCGCAGCGGGACTGTATCTGATTCGGCCTGTTCGTTGACATAGTCTCAAGGCGATAAGTATACGTTCTTTTCCCGGTTCACGATTCGCCTTGAGTGGTGAGCAAGTGTGGTTTTCCGTGTCCCGGCACCGGCCGACACCCACATCCCTTTGGTTCGTTAGTATGTATATCGGAGGGTCAACAGACATGGTACGAGAGCTACACCTCAGGGCGACGGTACAGCCCGGAGGCAAGATAGAGATTGCAAGCCCGGAGCTCACGGCGGGTGAGGATGTCGATGTGACGATTTCGCCGGCTAAGAAACCGGGTGAATCAGGGAAACGGTCAATCGTCGATATTCTGGCGGAGGCGCCGGGGCAGCCGCATTCGGCTTGGGAGATAATCTCGCGGGCGCCGGGCCACCTGGTTTTCAAGTCAGCCGAGGAGGTGGACGAGTACATCAGGGAAGACACGGAGCGTGACGGTATCATCGGGCTCGGTTGTCGAGCAGGCGGCGGCAAAAACGGGCACGACCAACACGGAAATAGTTAGCACAAGCGTAAGAGCGGCATGGCGCGCATGGACAGTCACGATCTTGAGATTCATTGTAGACCCGCGCTGTGAGGGGCGGGGCGACTTTTCAGGGGTAAGGAAGAGGGTAGGTTCAGTGCTAGTTACCCTCTCGTAGTGACAGGATTAGCTCGTCCAGTCCCTGGGCAATCTCGCATTCCCAGATGATTGCGACGCACCATCCGGAACTCTCAAGCGCGGCGCGGTGGGATTTGTCCCGCTCGACATTGCGGGCAATTTTCCCCTCCCAGTAGTCCACGTTGGAATGTGGCATCCGTGAGTTCTTGCATCCGTGCCAATGCCACAGACATCCATGCACGAATACGGCGGTCCTGAATTTCGAGAGGACCAAGTCAGGCTTTCCAGGCAGCTTGGCTTGGTTGAGGCGATACCGAAACCCCTGTTTGTGCAGGGCGCGGCGGACGGTCATTTCAGGCGTGGTGTCCTTGGAGCGGACGCGGCGCATGACATCGCTACGCTCTTCGCGGGAGATGGTGTCAGCCATGGGGTTCTCCCTTTCGGGATTGCCCAGCGTTACTCGTCTCCTCCTGTGAGGTCCGCAAGCCGCCTACCGGCGAGGTGTTCAAGCCTGCGCGCCTGTGTGAGAAGTGTTGTGCGTAATCCATTCTGCACTGCCCGCTGACTTATTACTTCTGCCAGTTTAGCGATGGTGGAGGCGCGACGGGCAATTCGCAGGTCCGGATGGCGGCGGCGCGAGTATACAGGCTCAGGCACGATACGGTATCGGAAAGACTGCGGCAAGTCGATTTCATCAGCTTGTGGAACCGCCACTTCGTTGAGAACAGCGCTGAAGGCCGAGGACTCGATAAGCCTGGAGAAGACCGTATACTCCGCGGAAGCCAGCAGGCTCTTGACGCTCTCATCGGTGGCTCTACGCCCTTCAAGGTTCCAGAATGGCCACATCTCTACATCCGCGACCTCAAAAGGGTCCAGGACGTTCATGGCAACTGCATCCGTGCGCTGGTTCGTCAGATGCCGTCGGATACGCACTCTAAGCTGTTCGGCTGTTTGGCCAACGTAAATCGGCTCGCCATCATAGTCGTAGAACGCGTAGATTCCGAATTGGGCATTTCCTGTGCGACGCCCTTCCGAGTCAACGGCATTTAGCGCAACCTCCAATTGCTGGAGGATCAGGGTGACTTCCTCCGGAGTATCTCCCCGAGAGCGGCCAGTAGTCACGGGACGCTGACGGCAGCAATATTTGCCGTCGTGGGGATGGCCAGAACAACCTGCTGATTGTCTTGAGCGAGTATTCGGCTCATGTGGTGTCGGGCGAGCCATTCGACTGCTGGCACACAGACGGCATCGCCGAGGGCGAATTTGGCCTGCAAATCCGAAGCATCACCCCGCTTGAAATCAGGGGCGCCCTGTAGGCGGGCATATTCTCGGGCGGTCATCCACCGGACGCGCAATTCACCTTTGCCGCCCTCCACGACTGCCTGCTTACTTGAACCACCGCGTGTCGTTCGCAGGCATCCGCTGATGTTGTCTCCGCGGATTTCCCAGACAGCGCGTCCACCGCGAGTCCGCCGGTATGCGGTTGCGTGGGCCAGCGCGGAGTTTTCTCGTAGCGCTTGCGCTCTTCCCGTGTTGATTGGGCTCAGGCTTTGCTCAAATTTCTCCTTGCGCTCATCGTCCCACCAAACGGGATCATCGTGGTCAAAGGGTTCGAGGATGTCCTCCAAGCTCTCAGTGGCCCCGCCTGAGGGCAACGGGATTGGCGCGGGATAAGAGCGGATTCCGGTATGTTCCCGGAATAACTGCGCGGCCCAACCGGGCCGGAGCGGGACATCTGTCTCGAAGAGGTCCGATTCAACGGAGGCGGGCGCTCGATCGCAGAGTATGAACATTCTTGGCCGACTCTGTGGGACAAACTGTCTCGCATCAAGCTGTAGGACGTCGCACCAGTATCCAAGCTCGCTCAGGTATTCCAGAGTATGGGCCAAGTCTCTCCCCTTGTCTGAGGTTGCAAAGCCGGTGACATTTTCAATTAGGAGCAGTTGGGGCCGCCGTTGGCCCATCTCATCAAGGATGCGCAGGAAATCGCCGAGAAGGCCTGATTCCCGCCCCTTGAGTCCCGCTCTGCCGCCTGCCAAAGAAACGTCAGTGCATGGAAATGACGCAGTTGCAATGTCTACTAACGGAACATCGTTGCCGGTCAGATCACGAATATCCGCCAGGACAAAGTCATCGTCATTGAAATTCTCGGCGTACATCCGCTGCTTTACGGGGCTAATGTCGTTGGCAAACGTGACTTGCGCGCCTGCCCGCTCAAGAGCCATACGAACCAGGCCTACGCCCGCAAAGAACTCAGCGGCAGTTGGGCCGGACTGCCGTTCCATCATGTCACTACCCTCACGAGGTCATGCGCCAGTACGCCGAACTATTCGCACAAAGCATAGCACAGGAGTTCCCATGACGATACCGAGACCCTTGCCGCGCTTTGCCGTTCTGTAAAGCGCGGATCAGGCAGGCTCCCAATCGCGGTGGTAGGTCGGGTATTATTGGGGTATGGCTATAACACTGCTTTCGTGGAACGTTAACGGCCTGCGCGCCGTTCATCGCAAGAAGAATTTTTTGCCGCTGTTGGAAGAGGCGTCGCCGGATGTCCTGTGTATCCAGGAGACCAAGTCCAATTCGGACCAGCTCACAAAGGACATCCTGGAAATCGCGGGCTATCAGGCGCATTTCGCATCCGCGGAACGGAAGGGTTATTCAGGGGTGGCCGTCTATACGCGGGCCACGCCGAAGAATGTTTCCGTGAGCTTTGGGCCGGATGACCGATGGGTCAACGAGGGCCGCGTTCTCGCCATGGATTACGGCGAGTTTGTGCTGTACAACGTCTATTTTCCCAACGGTCGGTCGTCAAAGGAGCGTCTCGCCTACAAGATGGAGTTCTACGACGCTTTCCTGGAGCACATCGAGTCCGAGAGGCGATCCGGTCGGAACATCGTCGTGTGCGGCGACGTGAACACGGCCCACCATGAAATCGATCTGGCTCGACCAAAGGAGAACCGGAAGACATCCGGGTTCTTGCCCGAGGAGCGGGCATGGATGGATAAGCTTATCGGCAGCGGGTACGTGGACACGTTCCGCAAGTTCGTGCCGGATGAGAACGGCCATTACTCGTACTGGGACACGATGACGCGGGCGCGGGATCGAAACGTCGGGTGGCGTATCGATTACTTCTTCGTCAATGAGGAGTTGATGGATCGTGTGTCCAATGCGTTCATCTTGTCCGATGTCTTGGGTTCCGATCACTGCCCGGTGGGGATTGAGCTGGCAGTTGATTTGTAGGCGGTGCCACGCGCCTGTTCGTTGTCGGTTAGTGTAGGGGCATGAACGTCCCGTCAAGCATTCGTGAGCGCCACATTCGGCGCACCAAGATCATCGCCACTATTGGGCCGGCCACAAGCGATGAGGCGACGCTGGCACGCCTTATCGAGTCGGGCGTCAATACTGTGCGCCTCAATTTCTCTCACGGCACGCCGGATGAACACGCCGATGTTGTACGGCGGGTGCGTCGAATCGCGCAGGAGACGGGCAGGGCCGTCGGCGTGCTACAGGACCTACAGGGGCCGCGCCTGCGGACGGGAACCCTGGCGGGAGGCGCTCCTGTTGTTCTGCGAGATGGTGATGCGTTCATCCTGACGACACAGGAGTGGCCGGACGGCACGGCGGAGATGGTCGCGGTCAATCATCCACATCTGCCACAGGACGTGCGCCCCGGCGACCGCCTGCTGTTGGCGGATGGCGCGCTTGAGCTTGAGGTGGTCCGCAGCGATGACGTGAATATTCACACGGTCGTCCTGCACGGCGGGGAGCTCGGTGAGCGCAAGGGCATCAATGCTCCAAATATCAACGTCAGCGTCGTTTCGCCGACGGACAAGGACCGGGAGGACATCGCGCGCGGCGTTTCGATGGGCGTCGATCACGTTGCGCTGTCATTTGTCAGGACGCCGGAGGAAATTGAGAAGATGCGCAGTATCCTCCGAGCCCTCGGCGCGCCGAACATGTCGATCATTGCCAAGGTGGAGCGGTCAGAGGCGCTGGACAACATCGACGCGATCATGGGTGTATCTGACGGCATCATGGTGGCGCGGGGTGATCTGGGTGTCGATCTTGGGACGGAACGCGTTCCCATCATCCAGAAGATGCTGGTTCACCGCGCCAATAGCCGCCGTGTGCCCGTCATCGTGGCCACCCAGATGCTGGAGTCGATGATCGGCAATCGCCAGCCGACGCGCGCCGAAGCCTCTGACGTGGCCAACGCCGTGCTGGAGGGGGCGGACGCTGTGATGCTGAGCGGGGAGACATCAATCGGCGCATATCCCGTCGAAACGGTCCGCACGATGGATCGCATCATCCGCGAGGCGGAGTTGAGCGGCGAGTACGCAGAGGTCTCGCGGCGGGCGGCCGCGGATGCGGGGATGCCCGGCTCCGACAGGAAGATTGCGCGAGCGGTCGTTGGTCTGCTTGCGGATATAGGGGCGTCTGCTCTAATCGTGTTCTCGCCGGATGACCACATGCCCGCGATTCTCTCCGGTGAGAGGCCAACGGCGCCCGTATTGACGTTTACGGACAGCCGAGCACTGTACCGGCGCATGGCGCTCTGGCACTCGATACAGCCACAGTTGGGGGCACGATATGACAACACGGACTTCCTGCTTCAATACATGCTTTCCGAGGCGCGGGAACGCGGACTGGTCCGGGAGGGCGATGAGGTGGTTGTCGCCCGGCTTGCGCCACAGGGGATAGATGGAGCGCCCAGTTTTATCTCGGTGTTGCGAATACCGGAGGCGCAGGTGGGGGCGCGTAGTTGACAGCGGCAATACGCCGCGAGTATAACGGACGCGCCGAACACTGTAAGCGTCTCAATAGGGCGACCGGGGCGCCGGACAACAGGCGGACGAGGCGGGCGGCGAGCTACCAGACACTGGCATATATGACTGTCACAAGGGCTGCGTTGTAGTGAAGGATCAATGGCCATGGCGCAGAAGGAAACATACTTGACGAGGGATGGACTTGCTCGTTTGGAGAGCGAGCTGGATCACCTGCGCAACGTGCGTCGCATTGAAATCACGGAGCGTCTGCATAACGCCAAGGAGCTTACCGGGACGGAAGAAAACTCCGACTATGAGGACGCGAAGACGGAGCAGGCATTCGTCGAGGGCCGTATCCTGGAGCTTGAGACCATCCTGAATAATCCGGTCATCGTCGATGAGCACCACGCCGAGGACGGCCGTGTCTCCATCGGCACGCGTTTCACGGTTCGAGATGATTCGGGAGAAGAGGATACGTATACACTGGTCGGAACGACTGAGGCGGACGCTACGCATGGCCGGATTTCCAATGAGTCCCCTGTCGGCAGCGCCGTCATTGGGCACAAGGTCGGCGACATGGTTGAGGTATCTGTTCCCGATGGCACGATTTCATACACGATAGTTTCCGTTGAGTAGCGAACAAGAATCACGGGCCGCGGAGGCCCATGTCGAGGCACGACTCGCCAAGCTGGAGCGGCTACGGGAGCGTGGCATCGATCCATACCCGCGCCGCACTGAGCGTACGCACACGGCCGCGGAGTCGCGGGCGCTCTTTGAGGCTGAACCCGAGGCAGGAAACACCGTAGCCATCGCGGGGCGGTTGATGACGATACGCGGCATGGGGCGGCTAACGTTTGCTACGTTGCGCGACGGCAGTGGAGAGATCCAGGTTAGCTTCGCGCGCGACCGACTCGATACGGACATGTACCAGGCGCTCAAGTATCTTGATCTCGGTGACTTTCTAAGCGTTCAAGGGACGTTGTATCGGACTCGGACGGACGAGATCACCGTGCAGGCGGATTCGTACGGCGTGTTGGCCAAGGCGCTGCGGCCTCCGCCGGAGAAGTGGCACGGGCTGCGAAACGTTGAGCAGCGGTATCGGCAGCGCTACCTGGATTTGATGGCGAATGACGAGGCGCGGGAGATATTCCGTGTTCGCAGCGTCGTGGTGTCCGCCGTTCGCAGGTTCATGGAGGAACGGGGATTCATTGAGGCGGAGACGCCGGTGCTGGTGCCGGTTGCGGCGGGGGCGATGGCTGCGCCGTTCGTGACAAGGCATAACGCGCTGGATCGACAACTGTTTCTGCGCATTGCAACGGAGCTCAATCTGAAGAAACTGCTTGTGGGCGGTTTCGACAAGGTATTTGAGATTGGGCGGATCTTCCGGAATGAGGGGATCGACGCGTCGCATAATCCTGAGTTCACGACGATGGAGTCGTATGAGGCGTACGCGTCCTATACGGACGTGATGGAGATGGTGGAGTCGTTGACACACCACCTGTGCGTTCTGGTTCATGGAACGGGAACGGTGACATATGACGGCGAGGAGATTGACCTGACGCCTCCGTGGCGGCGGCTTTCGCTCATTGATGCGATTCGGGAATGGAGCGGCATCGATCTGCTGGATGAGGGGATGCGGACGGCGGAGGGGCTGCGGGCCGCAATGCGAGAGCGGGGGCTGACGCCTGCGGAGGACTCCTCATGGCCGCAGTTGGTCGACAAGCTCATCGGCGATCTTGTCGAGCCGCGCCTGATTCAGCCGACGTTCCTGCTTGATTACCCGATAGAGATGACGCCGTTGGCCAAGACGACGGAGCGGGATCCGCGGCTGGTGGAGCGGTTTGAGGGGTTCATCGGCGGGATGGAAATTGCCAACTCATTCACGGAGTTGAACGACCCGATTGAGCAGGCAGCTCGTCTCCGCGCGCAGGAGGAGAATCGGGAACAGTTCAGTGACGAGGACTTTGACCGGCTGGACGAGGATTTCATCACAGCGGTGGAGCACGGGATGCCGCCGGCGGGGGGTCTCGGTCTGGGGATCGACCGGGTGGTGATGATCCTGACGGGCCAGACGACAATCCGCGAGGTGGTGCTTTTCCCGCAGTTGCGCACGTTGGAGTGAGCACGCACGGGCCCGGTGCTGTGCCGCGACGCCTCGGACTGTTCGTGCTCCTGACCGCCGTCATGTTCATGGCGGCTGCGTGCGGTGCCAGAGAGGCGGATACTCCTACTCCATCGTCCGGGTCGGAAGCGTCCGCAATCCCCGGGACAGAGATTCCCAAACGCGGCGGCGTGTTGACGCTTGCCAATCGGGGGGATCCGCCGGCGGCGTTCGATACGATGCGGACGTCCAGCATCGCGCTGCATCACGTGGGCGGGACGCTATTCGGGCCCGGCAACCTGGTGCGGCGGTGCAGAGAGAACATGTACCTCGTCTGCCCGGACCTTGCGTCAAGCTGGATTGCGAATCCCGGCTTTACGGAGTGGGAGTTCACGATTCGTCCCAATGTGACATGGCACGATGGCGAGCCGTTCACGGCGGAGGATGTGAAGTTTTGGTACGAGGTGGCGGCGAATGGGTGGGAGTCGGATGGGGCGCCGGTGCGCGCGCCGGCGTATTTTCGCGGCGACCTGGGCGACATCGAGTCCGTTGAGGAGCTTGAGTTCAATCGGGTACGCGTCACGCTTGCGGAGCCGAACCCCCACTATTTGACCGTACTGGCCAACCCCCGTTTGCGAATCGCTCATCCGAAGCATTTGATGGAACCGTTGCTGGAGGATGGGGAGTACAGCGTTGCGCCGCTCGATGTGGGCGCGGTGGGCACGGGGCCGTTCAAGCTGGATCGTTACGAGGCCGGCAGCCTCATCCGCGTCGTTCGGAACGATGACTACTGGGAACGGGGCGCGGGTGGGAATCTGCCGTACCTGGACGGTATCGACTATGTGGTCATGCCCAATCCGACGGCGATGGACGCGGCGTTCCGCACGGGGCGCATTGACGGCGGCGCGCGCGGGGAAGGCCACTACCTGACGCAGGAACGCAAGGCGGCCATCGACTCGCATCTGGGGCCGGATGAGGTGTTCTACGGGGAGATGCAGGGCGGGATGTTCCGGCTGGGATTCAATGTGCTGCGCGAGGGCCCGTGGCAGGACGCGGACGTGCGACAGGCGATTTCGCTGTGGATCGACCGCGAGACGGCTATTCCGACCGTGCTCGGCGGTTTTGGCTATATCTCACCGACGTTCAGCCCGGCCAACCCGTTCACATCGGCGGATTTCACGACGTGGCAGCGATTCAATCGCGGCGCGTTGGAGGAGCGGCGGGCTGAGGCCGTCGCGCTGATGGCGGAGGCGGGGCAGGCGGACGGTTTCGAGATGGGCTATCTGTGCCGCGCGCGGCTGACGGCCCGTTGCGAGTTCCTGCACAACCAGCTTGCCGGGCTCGGCATCGACATGCAGATTCATTTGGTTGATGAGGCGGAGTGGAATCGGGGGCGCGTGAGCCTCGACTACGATTCGCAACCCGGCTCCAACTTCACCTCCCCGATACCGGAGGGCACGGAGGTGGCATACGGCGTGTACAGTCGCTTCCCTGACGCCTACGCCAAGCACGAGGACGCTCATGTGACGTTGCTCTACGAGGAGTTGCGGGCTACGAGGACACATCGGCAGCGCGTGGCGGCGTGGCGGGAGATAGAACGCTACGTCGTGCGTGACCGGTCATACGTCGTACCGATTGCGGGCACCATACAGGTCGTGCCGTATCGGACATACGTCAAAGGGCTCGTCATCCCACCGGAGGACGGCCACACGCACACGGATTTTGCGACGGTGTGGCTGGATCGGTAGGCCCTCACCCTAACCCTCTCCCCGAGGAGAGGGGACTCTCTGCTGTTCCGTGTAAAGGGTTGACGAAAACGCACATGTGATCAACGATCCGATCGCCATGCGGGCCTCCCACACCTCCCCGACCCCTACCTACACTTCGAGCGATCCTGCTCCATCGTGGAAGTCTCCTGACGGCGCGGCCGCCCTCTATTTGGGCGATGCGCTTGAGCTGTTAGCGCAGGTCCCGGACAATTCCATCGACTGCATCTGGACCGATCCTCCATATCTGCTATCGAACGACGGCATTACGTGCGTCGGCGGGCGTATGGTCAGCGTCAACAAGGGCGATTGGGATCGCAGCCAGGGTCTTGAGGCCGACCACGAATTCAATGTGACGTGGACTGCGGAAGCATTCCGAGTGCTCAAGCCAACGGGCACTATCTGGGTGTCTGGCACTTTGCACGTTTACCCCAGCGTCGGCATGGCCCTGCGCCAGAACGGCTTCCGGCTGCTGAACGATATCGTCTGGGAAAAGACGAATCCGCCGCCGAACCTGGGACGTCGCACTTTCACGCACTCGACGGAAGTGGTGCTGTGGGCGAGCAAGGCCGCAAAGGGCAGTAAGCATCGCTACGTCTTCAACTACGACGAGATGCGCGCCGAGAACGGCGGCAAGCAGATGCAGACCGTGTGGAAGTTCGGCGCCGCAGGACGGGCGGAGAAGAAACACGGCAAGCACCCGACGCAGAAACCGATTGCCCTAATCGATCGCTGCTTACGAGCAAGCACGAATCCCGGCGATGTCGTTCTTGACCCGTTCATGGGCTCAGGCAGCACGGGTGTTGCGGCGCTTGCGTTGGGGCGCTCATTCATCGGGTTTGAGTCGATGGAGGAGTACCTCGATGTGGCGGCGCGGCGGCTGGGGGAGGTGGTTGCGGAGGAACCGCCGGCGGTCGTGCGCGTTGACACACTGTCAGTGGCTGGATTGGGGTAGCCAATGTCTCAGGAACGCAACGCCGCCAAGCGGGCCATGGAGCAGAAGGTCGCGTCTGCTCTGGCACAGGGCCATTACAAGTCGACAAAGAGGAAGCTTGTCGGGAATAGATTCGGCTTGCGAGCGTACTACATAAACAGATTTGCCGAGGACGGTCAGGGACGGATTCACCTCATCTCACTGAAGTGGCAAGGCGGTTCGGGCAGCACAGAGGGTAAAGTTCCCTTCGAAGTTATTTCTCTCATTGATGTGCTTCGCCGAGATAAGCGCTATTACACGGCTCACTTGGTTCTGGGTGGTGATGGTTGGTCATACCGGGACTTTTTTGTCGATGGTGGTCTCTTGCCGTTTATCCCCGATGCTGATCGGATCCATATCGTCACTCTTGAAGATTTTGTCAGCGCAGCCAGCCAAGGGCGGCTCTAGGGGAAACGACCGATGGCTGAACCACATTCTGCGCCCGACTGTCCAGACCACTCCGGTCCTGGGAACGCCGGCAACCGAGCAGGCATGGATCATGTCATGCAGACTTTGCGGAATAATCAGGCGGGCATAGGACGTCACAAGTGCCCGTACTGCGCTTATGAGCGGGGATACAAGCAGGCCATGCAAGATGTGGCTGAGTGGGCACAGAGGCAGTCGACAAGACAGACACCCGCCACACTGTTGTAACCCTACCTCCAACCCAACTGCCATATAGTTACCTTGGCTCTTCTATACTCTCACGTCCAAAAGTATAGAAACCCTCCGTAAACCCAACCGGAGCCAGGGCGGTGAGTTGGTGTTTTGGCGGCGGCGAATCAGGGGTTGTTGTAGGCGGGTTGGGTTTGCAGACGTTCGCCGAAGCAAAGCTGAGTTTCCATCCGGCTTGCGAAGGATACTTTTTGGCTGATTAGTTTGCAAGCGTCGACTAAGGGTAACCGGAGTTTCCTTCGCGGTAGTAAAGGAAACTTTGTGGTGGATTAGTTTACAATAGCGTTGCGAAGGAAACCGGAGTAACTTTTCTTGTGCAACGATTGATCAACAGCCCCGGCGGCCACCTTGTTCCGACGATTCAGGGTCAGCAGGCGTTCGTGCCGAACCCGCTACCGAGGCAACTGCCTCTGTCTCCCACTATCATCGCATCGTTGGATAGGGCAACTCATGCCGTCGGGATACAAGCAGGCGTCGGGGAAACGATCCCGAACCCGAATCTTTTGATTCG
The DNA here is from genome assembly GCA_965205915.1 of Dehalococcoidia bacterium. Classification (GTDB taxonomy): domain Bacteria; phylum Chloroflexota; class Dehalococcoidia; order UBA6926; family UBA6926; genus VXMO01. The sequence continues at coordinate 1,760,886 of OZ242191.1, forward strand.
CCCCCTGATGCGCCGAGAGGCCGAACTGTCATCTCGCATCGAAGGGACGGTGTCGTCACTGTCGGACGTTCTGGAATTCGAGGCGGGAGGGCGGCCGCGCTATCAAGACGACGTACGCGAAATTGTCAATTACACACGCGCATTGAATCATGGCATAAACAGCCTGGAGAGGCTGCCCATCTCTTTTCGGCTCGTGAATGAGATGCACCAAATCCTGATGGAGGGTGTGCGCGGTCAGGACAAACGACCGGGCAAATTCCGGGACGACCAGGTCTTCATTGGCTCGCCTCATTCCCGCCTTGAAGACGCGCGGTTTGTGCCACCGCCACCGGAACTAGTGCGAGACCTCTTCCATGATCTGGAGAACTTCCTCAACGACGGGAAACCAATATTGCCGCCTTTGATTCGGTGTGCCATGATGCACTACCAATTTGAGACAATTCACCCCTATCGCGACGGTAACGGGCGAATTGGTCGACTCCTAATCCCCTTCTTCCTACAGGAGCGCGGTCTGATGCCGAAGCCGCTCCTGTATCTGAGCGCCTACTTCGAGCGCGACCGCCCGAGGTACTACGATGAGTTGCTGAACGTGAGTGTGACCGGTGACTATTTGCGCTGGATTGAGTACTTCCTGGCCGGAGTAGAGCATGAGGCTCGGGATGCGGCGGCGCGTGTCCGGCGCCTCCGAGATCTACAGGATGAGTGGCGGTCACTCCTGCAACAACGGCGTGAATCGGCGAATTGTCTACGCTTATTGGACGAGATTTGCGCTCAACCTGTGACGACAGCCCGCCGGACGGCTGAATTCCTTGACGTCAGTCGAGTTGGGGCGCGGCGAATTTTGGATCGACTCGTAGATGCAGGCATCATTCAACTACATTCTCATTCGAGGCCCCATGTGTATGTCTCCGAGAGACTCATCGATGAGCTTGAGCGGCCGAGCGCCCTTACGGACGACTAGCCTGGGCGACCCCTAACCCAACTCCGGCATCGTTGCGGGTGGCCTTCTACACTTTTCGGCGCGAAAGTATAGAAACACTGGGCGAACTTAACTGAGGTATCGTTCCGCAGACACTTCCTGCTCGCATCTCGTACCATCGCAGCAGTGATGGCACGCTTCTGGGAAATCCTGTTGGTTGCGACGCGGCTGGGGCTTACCTCGTTTGGGGGACCTGTCGCGCATATTGGCTATTTTCGGGATGAGTACGTCGTTAGGCGCAAGTGGCTTGATGAGGGGACGTTCGCGGAACTGATCGCCCTTTGTCAATTCCTGCCCGGCCCGGCGAGCAGTCAGCTTGGGATGGCCGTCGGGATCAAGCGGGGCGGACTGCTGGGCGGCTTTGCGGCGTGGCTGGGATTCACGCTGCCGTCCGCGTTGGCGCTGATCCTGTTCGCGTATGGGGTGCAGGAGTTGGGCGGCGAGGCGAGCGAGGATTGGCTACACGGACTCAAGATCGTCGCTGTTGCCGTCGTTGCGTTCGCGCTGTGGGGGATGGGGCGGACACTTGCGCCGGACCGGACGCGCATCACCATCGCCGTTGTTGCGGCGGCGGTCATTCTCCTGTGGGGAGGAATTGCGGCGCAGTTGTTGGTTATCGGGGGCGGGGCGGTGTTGGGCCTGATCATCCTGCGACCACTGGAGCAACATGTCGATGCATCGACTGGGGTGTCGGGCGGGACACGGGCGGCGCTGGTGCTGCTGATCGCATTCGTCGCGCTGCTGGCGCTGTTGCCGGTGGCGAGCAGGGTGACGGACAGTCTGCCGCTCGACGTGTTCGACAGTTTCTATCGATCAGGGTCGCTGGTGTTTGGCGGCGGGCACGTTGTTCTTCCGCTGATCGAGGCGGAGGTCGTTCCGCCGGGGTGGGTGACAAGTGACGAGTTCCTGGCGGGGTACGGGGCGGCGCAGGCGGTTCCGGGGCCCTTGTTCACGTTCGCGGCATTTCTCGGCGCGTCGGTGGAGGGACTGACGCCACGGTGGGGCGGAGGGCTGCTGGCGTTGGCGGCGATCTTTGCGCCGTCGTTCCTGCTGGTGCCGGGCGTGTTGCCGTTCTGGGAGCGCGTGCGTGGCGTTGCCCGAGTGCGGCAGGCGTTGATGGGCGTGAACGCGGCGGTTGTGGGGCTGCTGCTCGCGGCGCTGTACGATCCGCTGTGGACGAGCGCGATTGGGAGGCCGGCGGACTTTGCCGTGGCGGCGGGGGCGTTTGCGCTGTTGGCGTTCTGGAAGGCGCCGCCGTGGTTGGTGGTTGTGCTGACGGCTATCGCGGGCGCGGCGGTGGCGCTGCTGCTGTAGGGCGACACGCAATCCCGTAGCGCGCCCAATGCGTTAGCCTTTTGGAATGGTTCGCTACATTGGGCTGCGTCTCGCTCTTTTTATTCCGACGCTGCTGATCGCGTCGATTGTCATCTTTACGATCCTGCGCGTGTTGCCGGGGGATGTGGTGGACGTGGTACTCGGCGGGTCCGGCGAGGTTGCGCATGACCCCATCCAGGTTCAGCGGGTGCGGGAGGAGTTGGGGTTGGATGAGCCGGTCGTCGCGCAGTACGGATCGTGGCTGTGGAGCATGGCGACAGGCGACTTTGGGGGACGCTCGTTCGTCAATCGGGAGCCGATATCGTCGCTCGTGGCACGGCAATTGCCGGTGACGTTGCAACTCGCCGTGTACACGATGGTGTTGGCGGCGATGGTAGCGATTCCGGTTGGGATAGTTGGCGCGGTGAGACAGGGGCGGTGGACGGACTTCCTTGTGCGGCTATTTGCCATAGGCGGACAGGCCGTGCCGAGTTTCTTTCTCGCGCTGTTGGCGTTGATTGCGCTGGTGTTGCTGTTCGGATGGTCGCCACCTGTCATCTATGACAATGTCTGGCAGAGCCCGCTGCGACACGCGCAGTTGATGATCTGGCCCGTTCTCATCCTCGCTTGGGGCTATGCGGCGTATCTGACACGGATGACGCGGGCGGGGATGTTGGACGTGCTGGGGCAGGACTACATCCGCACGGCGCGGAGCAAGGGGCTGGCGGAGCGCATCGTGTTGGTTCGTCATGCGTTGCGGAACGCGCTGATTCCCGTGCTGAGCGTGGCGGGGATACAGGTGGGGGCGCTATTGGGCGGGGCGGTGGTGATGGAAACGATCTTTGGGCTGCCGGGGATAGGCCGCGGCATCATTGATGCCGTCTCGGATCGCGATTATCCCGTGGTGCAGACGTACGCCACGCTGTTCGTTTTCATCATGCTGTCGGTCAACCTCGTCATCGATGTGCTGTATGCCGTTCTTGATCCGCGCATTACGTATGGCGACTGACGCTGGCAGGAGGATTGGGCGGACTCTACGACGACACCCCGTTGGCGCGGTGGCGTTTACGGCGCTCATTGTGATGGGGTTGGTTGCGATATTCGCAGAGCAACTTGCCCCGTATGGCCCGCTTGCGCATGACGAGGCGAACGCGCTTCTGGGGCCATCGGCCGAGCACCTGTTTGGAACGGACCGATTCGGACGCGATGTGTTCAGTCGCGTGTTATACGGGGCGCGGATTTCGTTGTTGGTCGGGTTGGTGTCCGTGGTGGCGGGGACGGTTATTGGGACAACGATCGGGATTATTTCCGCGTATGCGTCCGGCGTGACGGATCTTGTCATACAGCGGGTCGTCGATGCTTTGATGGCGTTTCCGCACCTGCTGATGGCGCTGCTGCTGGTGGTTGTGTTGGGGCCGTCGCCGGTGAGCGTGATCATCGGCATCGTGGTTGCGTTCGTGCCGCAGGTGGCGCGGATTGCGCGGGCGCAGGCGTTGTCGGTGAAGGCTGAGCCGTACGTGATGGCGGCGAAATCGCTGGGCGGGAGCCCTACGCGTATCGTCGTCAGGCACGTGCTGCCGAACTCGATTGCGCCGGTGATCATCCACGCGACGGGATTCATGGAGGGGGCGGTGCTGACGGAGGCGGCGCTGAGTTTCCTGGGGCTGGGCGTGCCGCCGCCTGACCCATCGTGGGGCAGGATGCTCAAGGAGGGATCGGAGGGGTACCTGGAGGCCGCGCCGTGGTTGACGATTTTCCCCGGGCTTGCGCTGACGGCGCTCGTGTTCTGCGTGGCGCTCATCGGAGACGGGGTGCGGGATTTTCTGGATCCGCGGCAGCGATGACGCCTGCGCTATGCTGCCAACGTGATGACCGTGTCTAACGATGACCACGATGCTCCCGATAGGGCGGCTGGTGTGCTGTATGTCGTGGCGACGCCGATTGGGAACCTGGAGGATATTTCGGCGCGAGCGCTGCGGATACTGGGTGAAGTTGACCTGATTGCCGCAGAGGACACACGCACGACACGCAAGCTGCTAACTCGGTATGAGTTGCGTGTTCGGATGGTCAGCCTGTTCGACGCGAACATAAGGCGTCGTATTCCCCAACTGCTCAAGGAGCTTGATGAGGGCAAACAGATTGCGCTCGTGAGCGAGGCGGGAACGCCGGTGATCAGCGATCCGGGGGCGCTGCTGGTCAGGGCGGCAGCAGAGGCGGGACACACGGTGACGCCGATCCCGGGCCCGACGGCCATCGCCGCGCTGTTATCCGTCGCCGGGATGCCTGCCGACAAGTTCACGTTTCTCGGATTCCTGCCGCGCAAGGCAGGGCAGCGGCGCAGGCTTATCGAATCAATCGCCGAGCAGCCCTGGACGACGGTGTTCTACGAGTCGCCGCATCGCATCATCGCCACTCTGGAGGCGCTGCGAGAAACGCTCGGCGACCGCAACATTGTCATCGGGCGTGAGATGACCAAGCTGCACGAGGAGATATTCCGGGGGACTCTGACAGAGGCCATCGAGCACTTTCAGAAGCCGCGTGGCGAGTTCACGGTGGCGGTGGCGGGGGCGGAGAACTAGACGGCGGGACGCTACTAATCTGACGTGTACGACCTCAGTACAGCGGTTGCCCTTTCGAGTGTGCCCCCGAAATCGTGGAGCCAATCGGCTATGGAATCCGGCCGCACCGTAAGCCAAGCGGTTTCCGCGCCATCTCCCCCTAAGTGCTGAGATCCCAAGCCTTCCGCCACGCCCCAATTGGCCATGACCATGTCCTTGGGGATAACCCAACAATGGGCATCGAATGGGCTGATGCCTAAGCAAATGACGATGTCATGGTCTTGATCGCGCAATTGTTGGAATCTGTAACTTTGAAAGTCCGACCAAAGGGTCGCCCCCTTAATCTGAATTCTGAGCCCACCGATAATGCGGTCTGCCCCACGACCAGGAGCAGGACGTACATCAAAGCCCTTCTCGGCAAAGTATTGGGCAACGAGTCTCTTGAAGATGGCCCCTTTACTACCTGACATCTTGCGCCTTATCCAGTCAAATGGGCTTTCCGCCCAAAACGCCTCTACGGCGGGGTCGCTATCTTCCATTGGGCCGGCGATCCTCGCCAGAGACTCCACCTCCGCATCCGAGATTCGGTTCGCGTTCATTGCTATGTCGACCCTGATGCACTTTCCGAATGCCGCAAAGTCGATTCGCAGTTCTCCAGATCCGGCGCGTAATGGGCCAGTCTGTCCGCCATTACGCGGATGGCCTCCGGGCTATTGTCGACCATGATGAAGCGGCGGCCGTGTTTGGCGGCGGCTTCGCCTGTCGTGCCGCTGCCTGCGAAGAAGTCCAGAACGAGGTCGCCGGGGTTGGAGTGGATCTTGATGATGCGTTCGAGGATGCCGAGGGGTTTTTGGGTGGCGTAGCCGGTTTTCTCCTTGCCGTTCGTGGCGACGATGGTGTGCCACCACACATCCGTGGGCGTCTTGCCGCGCGCGGCCTTTTCGGGGCCGACCAAGCCCGGCGCCATGTACGGGATGCGATCCATCTCATCGTGGTTGAATGTGAAATTGGACGGGTCTTTGACGTACCAGAGGATATTGTCGTGCTTGGCGGACCAGCGTGATTTTGAGCGCGCGCCGTAGTCATATGCCCACACGATCTCATTGATGAACGAGTCACGCCCGAATATCTCATCGAGTAGTACCTTGCAGTAGTGGACTTCCCGGTAATCGATGTGCAGGAAGAATGAGCCGTTGGGCTTGAGTACGCGCTCCGCCTCAACCAAGCGTGGCTCCAGGAACGCCAGATAGTCATCGAATTGGTCGCCGAATGCCGAACTGCCGACGCGCTCCGTGCGGTAACGTCGCCCCTGAAAGCCGGTGCGGTCGCCGGACTGATCATCTCGCACTGTGCGGATGGATTCCCGCGCCTGCGTTTTGCCCGTATTGAATGGCGGGTCGATATAGATCAGTTCAACGACGTCGTCTGGCATCGAACGCAGGTAGTCCAGGTTGTCACCGTAGACGACGGTGTTGGGGGAGGGTGAGTTGGCCATGTCCAGAGAGTTCGGCATGGCGAAAGTGTACAGCGTCCTGTCTCAATGTTGGGCGGGAGAGTACACGTGGCCCAGCGCGCCCAGCAGCGAATCAATGTCGGCGAGGGAGATGTCGCCCATCAGGCAGACCTGAATCCAGTTTCTCTCCACCAGGTACTCGCTGTTGTAGCTGAGAAGAAAGCCCTCTTTCTCCAACGCGCGGCCGAAGTTCAGCGAGGACACGTGTTGGGGCAGGGTAATGGTCGTGACGGCGGGCGCGTGGATGGAATCTTCGACGAGCAACTCGAACTCGAGGCCTCGCAGCCCCCGTCTCAGGTGAGAGTCCAACCCGGCGATGTGAGCGAATCGCGCAGCCGGAACGAGGTCTTCAATTGCCTTGCCGAGCGCGAGCACAAGATTGGACGATGTTGTGAACGGGACTCCGCCCTTGGCCGCCAGGAATCCGAGGTCGAGGTATCGGGGAATCCCGGCAGTCGACGAAACGGGCCTGTGGTTGTAGAAGACCATTGAGAGGCCGGGGAAGGAGCCAAGCCCCTTCCCGCTCGCGGCCGATGCAAAGTACACGCCTCTGAGATCCAGCGGGGTTGTGCCGATGGAGCTAATGCAGTCCAGAGCCAGCTTGATTCGCCGCGCCGCGCAGAGTTCCTTCAACCAGTCGATGTCATTCAGCACTCCGGTGGATGTCTCGCAGTGGACGGCCCACAACCAGGCGTACTCGCGGCGAGAAATTGTTTCACCAACTGCATTTTTGGAGATAGGCTGACCCCATTCAAACTCCAACGTATCGAAATCGAGACCCATTCGTTGGGCGTGGTCGACGAGTCGCTCGCCAAACTCACCGTTGCTCAGGATGAGCCCGGGTCCCTGTAGAAGAGATAGCTGCGCTACGATGGCGTCGTTTGCCAAGGTGCCGGAGCCCAGAAGAAGTTCCACACCCTCAGTCCCGGCCAACTCACACAACTGCGCCTTGATGCGAGCCACGGATTCGACGAATTCCGGCGCTCTATGCGACATCGGGGGTTGAGCAAAGGCTTCCTGAACTGCTGGCCGTATCGCGACAGGCCCCGGCAGGAAATTCAGAACAGCGCGGGGTTGTTCAGCCGCTGACGGATGGAGACGACCGGCGAATTCATTCCTTAGATTCGACATCCGGCGGTACATTGGCTGGAAAGAGGCCTCCGGCGTTCCTACGATCGGCCCAAATGGCTTAAAACCCAGCGACTCATAGAGCTTTAGGCGCTGCGTGCTTCCGGAGATGAGCGCCAAGTCATAGCCACCGTCGACGCAGTACTTTGCCACATGCGACAGTAGCCCGTGCAGAATCCGCCCATTTCTGCGTTCCTTGCGAATCGAGAGGAGGCGAATCTCGCACGGGGACTTATTTTCTGGGAGCAAGTCGTCCAGGTTGCCTAGCTTTCGGTCAAGAGAGAAGGGCCGCTGATCCCGCACGGCGACCATGCCGACAAGCTCCCCGGCGCGAAGACAAATGAAGTAGGTGTTGTCCTCGTGGAACTGATCGATGAGGCGGCGGGAAGGATGTTGCTCGTGTTGCGGCAGTTCTTCAACGAAAGTCTCGTAGTTCAGTTGCGAAATCTGCTCCAACTCCCAATCTTCGGTTGCCTTCTTAAACGTGTACCCACCTCTCCCGGGATGAGGTCTGGCAGCTATGGTTTGAGCCATCAATTCTCTCCGGCTACCCGCTGGCGCACGTTGGCCAAGATCACTGCCAAGTTGTCACGATGCGTTGCCATCAATGCGACTGCGAGGACAGCGAGTCCCACAACCGTGACTGTGCCGTTGCCGAGGATTAGCGCTACCAGGGGCGTTAGCGCCACGGCAAGCAGCCCGCCGGCGGTGGAATTGCGCCAGGCCACAGTCCCGATTGCCCCGACCATAAATGCAATGACCACCAGTCGAATGTCGATCACGGCGACGGCCCCCATTGCAGTCGCGAGACCCTTGCCGCCTCGAAATCCAAGCTGGACGGGCCAGACGTGCCCTGCGACAACTGCCATCGCGATGCCGATGACAGCCCACGCGTCGAAGGTGAGATACTGCCCCACAGCGACGACTACTGCCCCCTTGAGGGCGTCGCCCGCAAGCGTGAGGGTCATCCAACGACGGCCAAGAACCCGAGCGACGTTGCGGGCCCCGATGTTGCCACTGCCTGCGGCACGAATGTCGTCGCCGGTCAGCGCCTTGACCAAGTAATAGCCGGTTGAAACGCAACCCAGGGTGTATGCCGCGATGATGAGCGCGAGTTCCGGCATGTACTGAACCATCTGTGTGTCACGATCCCTCTCGGGAGTGGGACTGGCTACTAACGCTTTCAAGTGTTCCTGGGGGATGGCATCATGCTAACAGCTTCAAACAGCTGGATGTTGCCCAGTCTCGCTCCGCCCATTTGGTGAGGCCGGCCCTACGAATTGCGTTGGACTACGAAATCTATGATGTCCGTTAGGGATTGTAGGGCTGGGTTGGCGGGGCGGTTGACCTTTTGGAGGGACTTGCGGGCGCGTTCGGCGAGGAGGTTGGCGAGGGCGTAGGAGCTATCGACGGCGTCGGAGTTGCGGATGAGGGCGAGGGCCTCTTCGACGCATTCCTCCTTGTCCTGTTCCGTCATGGTTTCGCGGTCATCTCGCAGGCGGGCGAAAGGGCCGGTCTCGTTGAGTTCGGGGTGGTCGTTCAGGTACAGGAGGGCGGGCAGGGTCAGGATGCCGCCGCGCAGGTCTGAGCCGATGGGTTTGCCAACCTCCGAGGCATCGCCCTGCAGGTCAAGAATGTCGTCTACCACCTGAAACGCGGTGCCGAGGGTCATGCCGTACTCGGTAACGGCGTCGACTTCCGCTTCGGTCGCGCCGCCAAGAACCGCGCCGGAGACGGCGGCTGTCGTGAAGAGGGAGGCCGTCTTGCGTTCGACGCGCGCCCAGTATTCCTCTTGTCCCCCTGTCCAATCGAAAGCCTGTTGGATCTCGCGGAGTTCACCGTCCGCGAGCAGGCGCAGTGTTCGTGAGAAGAGGGTGATGACGCGCACGTTGTTGGTCGCGCAGACCATCTCGGCGGAGCTGGCAAAGAGGTAATCACCGAGAAGAAGGGCAACCTCATTGCCGTAGCGGGCGTTGATGGTGGCCGTGCCACGACGCAGCGATGCCTTGTCAACGGAGTCGTCATGAACGAGGGAGGCTGTATGGAGAAGTTCGACGGCGATGGCCATTGAGATATGCACGTCCGGATCGAAATCGAAGAGATGGCCGGCGAGGAGCGTGACAGCGGGTCGGGCGCGCTTGCCGGGCGTGGCAAGGATGTAGCGGAGCAGGTCATCGAGCCATGGGAAGTCGTCTTCGCCGATGGTTCGGAGGCGGCGTTCCACCTCCGCCATGTCCGGCTCGATTATCTCCAGAAAGGTGGGGAGCTTCGGTGAAGTTGTGTCAGTCAATGTGAATGTTCAGGCCGTAAGCGCGCCTGTCTACGCCGTCGTTTCGCTTTCGGCGCTCGTGCCGAGATTGGCCATCTCACGCGCGAGCACCTGTTCCTCATCGAGTTTGGCAAATAGGGCCTGCGGTTGTGGGAGGGTCGTTCCTGCCGTCGGGCCTGTTGCCGTCCATCCGGCGTCCTGCGCGTTGCCCGAAAGCCCAAGCATCTCATGCAGTCGCTGTGAACTGAACGGCAGGTACGGCGCGAGCAGGGTCTTGAGGCCGCTTATGACGCCCAGGATGGTGACGATCGTGCGCACCGTCTCGTCGCGATCCTCGCGTATTGTGCGCCACGGAGCGCGGTCGTCCAGATAGCGGTTTCCCTCTTGCGCCAGACTCATGGCGACTCCGAGTCCGGCGCGGAAACGGCATGCGGCGATCTCGGCGGCGGCTTGTTCCAGAGCCTCATCCACTCGCGTCAGGAGGCGCGCTCCGGCCTCGTCAGGCTCCCCGTCCGGCACGACGCCATCGAAGAATCGTTGCAGGAACGTCAACGTGCGGTGGACGAGGTTGCCGTAGGTGCCCACAAGTTCGTTGTTGACGCGGCGAATGTAGTCCGGCCAGGTAAACTCGGAATCGGATGTCTCCGGCATGCTCGCCGAAAGGACGTAGCGGAGGGCGTCGGGATCGTAGTTGGCGAGATACTCAGGCACCCAGACGGCCCAGTTGCGGCTCGTGGAGAGCTGATAGCCCTCAAGGTTCAGGAACTCGTTGGCGGGCACGTCATGGGGCAAGGCAAGGTCGTCACCGTAGGCCATGAGCATGGCGGGCCAGATGATGGTGTGGAATGTGATGTTGTCTTTGCCGATGAAATAGTACGGCTTTGCCTCAGTCCCCCACCATGCGCGCCACGCCTCCGGGTCGCCCTTGATCTCTTTCGCCCACTCAATGGACGCGGAGAGGTAGCCGATGACGGCCTCAAACCAGACGTAGATGCGGCGATCCTCCCAGCCATCGAGCGGGACGGGGACGCCCCAATCGAGATCGCGAGTGTAGGCGCGATCCTTGAGGCCCTGCGTGAGGAATCCGTTGGTGAAATTGAGCACCTGCGGGCGCCAGTGGGTCTTGTCCTTGAGCCACTCCTTGAGGCTGTCTCCGTACTCGGAGAACTTCATCATGAAGTGGGTGCGGGTGCGGAACTCGGGGGTTCCGCCGTCAAGCGAGCTGCGCGGATCGATGAGTTCACGCGGATCGAGTGTTCGGCCGCAGCCGTCGCACTGATCGCCGCGCGCGGAATCGTAACCGCAATGGGGGCAAGTGCCGTTGATGTATCGGTCCGGCAGGTAGCGATTCTGAGTCGGGCTGTAAGGGACTTCGCTGTCGGTTTCGTAGAGCAGGCCCTTTTCGTAGAAGCGTGTGAAGAAGTCCTGTGAGATGCGGTAGTGGTTCTCCGTTTCCGTGGTCGTGAAGAGATCCCAGGATATGCCAAGGCCCTCCCACGACCCCAGGAATCCCTTGTGGAAACGGTCGTGGATTTCGCGTGGTGTGACACCCTCACTCTCGGCGCGCAGTGTGATGGGTGTGCCGTGGGCGTCGGAGCCGGACACCATGAGGACGTTGTTGCCCTTCATGCGGTGAAAGCGGGCAAAGATGTCCGCAGGCAGATACGCCCCAGCGATGTGGCCGAGGTGCAGATTCCCGTTTGCGTACGGCCAAGCGACCGCTATGAGAATGTTGTCCGACATGTGAATTCGTTAACTATTCTAGCGGTCGAGCGCGAGACGCGGGCAGGTCAGCCACAGATGTCCAGCGCGGTAAGCGACAGGACGCGAGCCACCGTGAGGACATTGTCGATAGGAATGGTGCGCTCTGTGTTTGACGTGGGGCCATAGATGACAGGCACGGAGCCGCCGCGCGCGAACCAGCCGGCATCGGTCCACGCGTATGAGCCGGGGTCCTGCGAACCGATGCGCTCCGGCGCGGTTCCCACAACCTCCGTGTGACGCCGCGCAACGGTCTGCGGCAGCATGTGATCCGTCGGCGTGTCGATGCCGTGGCCGGGTACTTTCATGCTGCGCCAATCTTCCGTGTACGTGGCGGGGGGCGGCGCAATCTCGATGGTGGCGTCCGGGTTGGCGGCACGGACATTGTCCAGGACGCGGTCAATATCGGCCTGCGTCTGCTCCCAGTCCTGACCGGGGACGCCCCGCACCTCGACGATGGTGGCGCAGTAGTCGGGCACGTAGGAGGCGCGCCACTTGAGAAAGTCCGTGCCGATGCCGCCGTTTATTCCGCCGACGATCATAGCAGGGAGGCCGGGGGTGGCATCGTGAGGCTGCGCGGAGAACTCGACGTTGTCGAGAGCCTTGACGACATCAGCCATGACGTTGACCGCGTTCACGTACTCAGAGCGATGCAACATGCCTATCCACGCGGATGAGCCGGTGACGGTGATGACGTACTGGCACGCGCCGGAGTGCATGGTGCGGACATCAAGGAATGACGGCTCGCACACGATGGTGTAATCGCAGCCAATGCCTCGCTGAACGAGGTCGTAGACCCCGACGCCTCCCTGTAGCTCGCCCACGACGCCGGTAAAGAGTAGGTCGCCGCGGAGTTGCGCGCCGGAGCGGTGGATGGCGACGGTGGCGGCGGCGGCTGCGGTGACGCCGGCCTTCATATTGACGAGGCCGTGGCCGGTGAGTCGGCCGTCCTCCTCGTGGCAGTCCCAGGGATCAAGCGGGTAGTTGAGCGGCACGGGGTCAATATCGAGGTGGCCGTTCAGCATGAGCGACTCGCCGCCGCCGCTGCCCGGGATGCGGACGATGAGGTCGGGGCGGCCGGGCTCGTCGGAGACGTCGACAAGCTCGGCGTTTAGGCCTCGCTCAGTGAACCATCCGGCGAGGAACCGCATCACCTCCGCCTCGTTGCCGGAAAAGCTGCGGTAGCTCTGCAGGTTCTTCATCAGTTGCACGACCTCATCACGGTCGATGCCGTTCAGCAATTCCTGTTCGTTGACGGATGTCATGTTAGTCCCCCCGTGTGTCCTGTGCCCGGTCTATTGTGTGCCCAGTGGCCGCCGTATTGGACTGTGCTTCTCTCCCGTGTTCCGATTCGCCGTCTATTTCCCGCGGTGTCACTCCGGGGCCGGACACTCGTGATCGGGTATGTGGCCCGGGTATTCGGACGCTGCGGCGACACCCATCCAACACTCGTAGATGATGAGGGCATCGTCGGCGATCTCACCGGCCTCCATGGCGCGGTCTTCACTAGCGTCGACGCGGCCTCGCAGGCCACGGGCTCGTTCGCTGGCCTCGGCGGCCCGTTCAAAGGCCTCTTGGCCGCGTTCTATTAGTTCCACCATCTGCAGCACACGAATTGGAAGGGTCAAGTTACACTCGCCGGGAACCCTGGTGTACCGCTCACAGAATTCCTCACGTTCGGCAAAGGCCGCTTGCGCTTCCGCATCTGCCTCTTCTGCTTCTGCAAGGATTGCATTGTAATCGTCAAACACGTCGTCATAGTCATCAACTGCATCTTGATGTTCGGATAGTGCTGAGTCATAGAATTCCAGGGCGTCGAACACGGAATCGCGCAGGGCGGCGTTCTCCGGGTAGACGCTCTTTTCCGTTGTAACGACCAAGCCAACGATATTGTCGTGCTGAATCAGGCATTCATCTTCGAAGTATGCTGCGTCTCCGGCGATCCAGTATTGCTGACCGGCTTCTGTCGACTCTACTCGCTGAACTCTGCGGAGCCTTGTGCGCTCACCCGTATCCCAGGAGAGGCAACTCGTATTGAATGCGACCACCTCTTCAACTGCCACCTCTTCAGGAAGAGGGGCGAAATCCAATTGCACATTGTCGAGACAGGTGATCCGGGGCTCCATGCTGCCGGCGCAGTCGATCGAGATCCACGGATCCGGGGTGGGTGTGGGCGAGGGTGTTGGCGTTGGGGTGGGTGTTGGGGTAGGAGTGGGGGTGAGTGTTGGTGTCGGCGTGTGAGTTGGGGTAGGGGTGGGCGTGAGTGTTGGGGTCGGCGTGCGAGTTGGGGTAGGAGTGGGAGTGAGTGTGGGTACAGGAGTGGGGGTGAATGTTGAGGTCAGTGTGGGTGTTGGAGAAAAGGTTGGGGCAGGCGCCTGTGATTCCGCAGGAGTGGGCGTGGCACTGTCAGAACAGGCTCCTATCGCTAGCGCAAACAGGGCAAATGTCAGTAATGATAGTCTCATTCCTGTGGACTCCTTGAGTCAGCATAGACTAAAGAGGCGAGATGAGTAGTCAGTCATTCACGTCGAGGTTGCTCTGCTACTTCATCACGTACTTCCGGCCACCTTATCTTGGGTCGGGCACTCGTGAGTAGGTATGTGGCCCGGGTGCAACGATTCGCTACCAACATTTAGCCAGCAACGGTAACTGCGGAGCGCGGCGTTCGCGCGCGCGGCGGTAGATTCAGTGTGCTCGGCCCAGGCTGAGGCGCGCTCGTAGACGCCTTCGGCTTGAGCACTCCAACGTTGGTAGCGACTACGTGCCGCATCAGCGCGATCGAGGAGAGTAATGGCGGCATTGTAGATGTCTGTTGGCGCCACGCAGCTGCCGGAGACGCTCGTATGGCGATTACAGAGATTGTTGTATTCGATGATGGCAGCGTCGTGTTCGTCGACTGCCGCGTTAGCTTTAGTAAGCGCTGCGTTGTATTCGGCTAGTGCCGCATTAGCTTCAGTAACTGCCGTATCGTGTTCAGTAAGTGCCACATCATAAGCGTCTTGCGCGGCGTTCACATTGTCGCGCAATGCGGCATTCTCTGGGTACACATCTTTCTGCACTTCGAGCATTAGTTCATCGACATGACTGTGTCTTACCCAGCATTCGTCGCTATATGACGTGTTATCGCCCTTAGTCCAATAGAACTGAACGCCGTCCGACACGCGTATTTGTTCAACACGGTGAATCCGGCGCCCTTCGTATTTGTCCACCGTCACGCAACTCTGTCGGAACGTTACTACGCTGCCGACCATAACATCCTCAAGGGAAAAGTCGGTGGTAACCAACACACTGTCCAGACATGTTATGAAAGGCTCCATGCTCCCAGTGCAGGCAACTGGCGCCCATTGCTCAGGGGATGGTGTTGCCGTAGGCGTTGGCGTGGGTGTGGCTGTTGGTGTGGGCGTTGGAGTAGCTGTGGGCGTAGGCGTGACTGTCGGGGATGGTGTTGGCGTCGCTGTCGGCGTGGGTGTGGCTGTTGGTGTGGGTGTCGGAGTAGCTGTTGGTGTGGGTGTGGCCGTCGGGGCGGGCGTTGGAGTAGCTGTTGGCGTGGGTGTGGCTGTCGGAGTAGGAAGAGGAGTTGCTGTCTCGGAGCAGGCTCCGACCACAACTGCAAGAACCGCCAATATCGCAAGTAGCAGCCTCATTCTTACGCCCTCCGCTAGTAAGCATCTACTATAGAGGCGAGATGGACAGGCAATCATTCACATCCAGGTTGCTCTACGCTGCGGCGGGCGGCGTTTTTCGAATCGGCTCGCGGCTGACCGTGCATGGGCGCGAGAATATCCCGCCCAAGGGCCCGGTGATTATTGCCGTGAATCATACGCACAACGCGGATCCGGTGCTGATCGGCGTCATCATGCCGTGGCCGGTTCCGTTTTTGGCCAAGCGGGAGTTGATGACGGAGGGCAACGCGGCATCGCGATGGTTAATGCGCAATTGGGGATTGATTCCAATAGCGCGAGATCGAGTGGACAGGGAGGCGTTAAGAGTCGCGCGGCGCTATCTGCAAGGGGGTGGCGCAATCGGCATGTTCCCGGAGGGCACGCGGAGTAGGAGCGGCGAATTGGGAAAGGCGATGCCCGGGACGGCGTTTCTGGCCATTTCAACCGGCACGCCGGTGCTGCCGGTCGGTATCGAGGGGCTTGGTGTTTTGGGCAACAACCCGTTGCAGGCAGCAAAGCGTCCGCGTGTCACGGTGCGCATCGGTCCGTTGTTGACGTTTGAGAACAAGGCGGAGTCGCGCACGGCGGATCGCCTGGGGCGGGCGACGGACGAGATTATGCAGGCCATCGCAGGCCTGTTGCCTGAGCATATGCGCGGCTACTATGGGGACAGCGCGCGCGAGACACATCACACCGGCGAGCGCGCTGGGCAGTGAGGAGCGGCCAATGGGAGCCATCGTTAGCTACGTCGGCGTTCGCGAGGCCGTGCCCGTCCTGCTGCAGGCGCTTTCGCGGGTGCGCGATCAACGCTACGACAGCGTCGGCGTCGCCGTTCGCGACCCTGACGGTTATTTCAACGCCGTCAAGACCGTTGGCCACTATGACGTCCTGGAGGGCGTTCTTTCGGAAGAGCCGCCGTTGGGTCACATTGGACTTGGCCACACACGTTGGCGAACGCACGGCGCCGTAACGACGGAGAACGCGCAGCCGCATCTCGATTGCCACGGGCTCCTGGCTGTCGTCGAGAACGGCATTGTCGAGAATCACGTTGAGCTGAAACTCGAGCTGCGGGGTCGCGGACACCGCTTCCTGTCAACGACGGACGCGGAGGTCGTTCCGCACCTCATCGAGGAAGAACTGCTCATGGCAGGCCCCGATGCGCGTTTGGAAGAGGCCGTGCGGGCGGCGATGGCGCGCACGGAGGGGACGCTGGCAGTGGTGGCGGCGCGGGCAGAAGAGCCGCAGACCATCGTGGCGGCGCGCAGCGGCTATGCGAGCCCTCTCGTCGTCGGATGGGCACGCAATGAGGCCTACGTGGCGAGCGAGGCAGGGCCGCTGGCGACGGTGGCGGACAGGATCGCGTTTCTTGCCGCCGGAGAGATGGCGATTGTCACGCCGCAGGGCGCGGAGTTCAAGACGCTCATGGCCGGAGTTTCTATTGCCAAGCGCTCCATTTCACCATCCGAGGATCCGATGGCGGCGGCGCGCGGCGGCCACATGACGTTCATGATCAAGGAGATCACCGAGCAGCCGGAGGCGTGGACGGACGCGATGCGTGGGCGTGTGGACTTTGAGATGCTCTCGCTGTCGATGGAGGAGCTGGATCCGATTCGTGACGCCCTGGTTAACGCGGAGCGTGTTGTACTTACCGGCTCAAGCTCATCGCTGCACGCGGCGCAGGCGGGCCGACTCTACATCGAGGAACTAACCAATTTGCCGTGCCAGGTGGATGTCGGCTCTGAGATCATTTTCGGCGACTTTCAGCTTGGGCCCAAGACGCTGTTCATCGGTATCACGCAGTCCGGGGAGACACTGGACACGCTGGGAGTTCTCACGAGGGCGAGTGAGCTGGGCAGTCCGACGATTATCGTGACGAACGGTGAGGAATCAACGGGGGCGCTGATTGCCGACGCGGTGGTGCCGCTGCGTTCGGGTCGCGAGGCGGGGATGGCGTCCACCAAGTCTTTCACATCCTCCCTTCTTGCCCTTTACCTGGTGGCAATGCACTTGGCACAGGTGCGATCAAACGAGGGCGCGGACTCCGTGCCGGGACGCCTGAATGACCTGAGCCGACTGGCCGGGTATGCGAATCGGATCCTGGAGGACCCATCACTGCCCGCCGCGCTTGCGACCCGGTACTCAAATCGGCGCGACGCCCTGTTCCTGGCGCATGGGCGTCTTTTTCCGATCGCGGCTGAGGGCGCGTGGAAACTGATTCAGTTGGGCTATATTCACGCGCAGGCATATCCGGGGTCGGAGTTGTCCCACGGGCCCATCGCGCTGATCAACGGGGATGAGACACCGACGATTGCCATTGCGCCGCAGGGACCCGAATACGGACGCATGGCTTTCGCAATACGGCTGGTCAAGGAGAACGGCGGTGTCGTGGCGGCGATCCTGACGGAGGGCGACGAGGAGCTTGCGTCAATCGTCGACCACCCGATCTTCATTCCGGCAGACACGCCGGAGGCGCTGTTGCCACTGGTCGCGTCGTTGCCGGTGCAGCTGTTTGCGTACTACTCGGGGATACAGAAGGGCAACGCCGTGGACGAGCCGCGCAACATTCGCCGCATCGAAGACTTTATCTAGGCGGGATGATGCTGGACTATACGAGCACTCCGCCTTCGGTTAGGGCGCGCACGTCTGATTCCGAGTAGCCGAGCAGTTCTCGTAGCACGTACTCGTTGTGCTGGCCGATTGCTGGCGCGCCCATGCGAATTGCTCCGGGCGTCTCTGTGAGTTTCGCGCCGTAGGAGGCGTGACGAATGTCGCCCCATACCGCCTCCGGATGCGGGACGTTGACGATGTAGCCCCGCGCGTTCAAGGCAGGGTCAAAGTAGGCCTCCTCCGTCGTCTGGCAGGCCGCGGCGGGCACGTCGTGCTTCTGGAGCGTCAGCATCACCTGGCGCGGCGTGAGGTTTCGCGTCCATTCGGAGAGGTTCTCATCAAGCGCCTCACGGTTGGCGAGGCGCGCCGCCAACGTTGCGAATCGTGGGTCTTGCGTCCACGCGGGCGCGTCCCCGTTGGGCGGCGTGATGCCGCGCACAAGGCTCTGCCACTCATCCTCCGTGTGGCAGGCGATGACGCACCAGGCATCGATCCCGGCGCACGGGTAGGCGTCGTGCGGGGCGGCGTACCCGCGGCGGTTGCCCGTTGGCTCCTGGTTCACGCCGTTGATCACGTAATCAAGCAGCGGGACACCAAGCGCGTTGGCCTGCGCCTCGACCTGTGAGACTTCGATGTGCTGACCCTGTCCCGTCTTGCGTCGGTGGTAGAGGGCCGTCTGAAGCATGAAACCGGCCAGTCCGCCGACGAAGAAGTCGGCATAGTAGACGCCGCATCGGAGGGATGGCGGCGACTCCGGATGTCCCCACAGGTGCGTGACACCGGAGGCCGTCTGCGCCTGCAAACCGAACAGGACGTGGGAGGCGAACGGGCCGGTGCTGCCCCATCCGGGCATGCTCATGTACACGATATCCGGCTTGACGCTTCGGATGCCCTCGTAGTCGAGACCCCAGCGTGAGAGCGCGCCGGCGGCGTAGTTCTCCACGACCGCATCGCTTGTGGATGCCAGCTTCTTGACCAGCGCCTGCCCGTCCTCATGGTGCAAATCGACGGTGATGCTCATCTTGTTGCGGTTTAGCTCAGGGTGCATGGGCAGGATGCCGGTGATCCGAGAGGCGGGGTCGAACAAAGATGATTCAATCTTGATGACGTCCGCGCCAAAGTCCGCCAACTGCCGCGTGCCGTACGGACCAACCCAGATGCGGGTCAGGTCAGTGATGCGAACACCCTCCATCGGCAGTCGACCGTTGCCGGGATTGGCCATGACAGGCGTGTTTGACGGAGCAGGGGTAGCAGCAGCAGCCTCAGCCAGAACTTCGTCCGTGTGTTGGCCGAGAGTTGGGGCGGGGCTGCGTAACGACCACGGCGTCTCGCTGAAACGCCCGGCCGGGCCGGGAAGTTTGTAGCCGCCGAGAACGGGGTGCGTCACGTCCTGGAAGTAGTTGCGGAAGAGCAGGTGAGGGTTCTGGGCGAGATCGGCGGGGGTGCTGACGGGCTCGGCCGGGATACGGCGCGCCTGCGCCTCCTCCACGGCCTCTGCGACGGTCCTTGTCAGGAAGAACTCGGTAGCGATGCTGTTGATCAAATCCCGGTTCTCTTGGCGGACGGCCAAATCACGGAACATCTCATCCTGGATTATCTCGTTGCCCGTCCATTCGGCAAACGCGATGAACTGGTTGGGCTGAATGGGTGAGAAGCCGATCCAGCCGTCGGAACACTCGAAGACGCCGGTTCCGCCGCCGCCGCCCGAGCCGGGGCGCTGCGCGATCGCGCCGTTGTATCCGAACTGGGAGACGATGAACAGGATGTTGGCCGTCGCTTCCATCATCGAGACATCGATGCGTTGTCCGCTGCCTGAATGCTCGCGGGCAAAGAGCGCGTTCATGATTCCGATAGCCGCATGGGTGCCGGTGACGGAATATCCAAGAAAGGCGGGGGACATGACGGGCTGGCGATCGGGGTCGCCCTGCATGAGCATTAGGCCGCCCATCGCCTCTGCGTGCATGTCTGTGCCCTTGTAGGAGGAATACGGGCCTGTTTGGCCGAATGGCGTTACAGAGCAGAGGATCAGGCCGGGATTCTCTGCGCGCAGGCTCTCGAAATCAAGGCCGATCTCGTCCAGGTAGCCGGGCGAGTTCGTTTCCAGAAGAACATCTGCGTTACGGGCAAGGCGACGGATGATGTCGCGCCCTGCGTCGGTGTTGATGTCCGCGATGGCACTGCGCTTGTTGGCGTGGAATGAGTGAAAGACGAGACTGCGCTCCGGGCCGGCCTCTCCACCGGCATAGGGCGGCATGTTGCGGCTTGGGTCGCCGTTCGGTCCCTCGATCAGCGTGACAGATGCGCCGAAATCCGCCAGCAGCTTTGAGGCGTACATGGACGGCAGGCCGCCAAGATCGAGCACGCGGACGCCGTCCAGCGCCCCTGCCCCGTTCGCAGTCTCAGATGTCATGTGTGTTCCCTCCAACCTTCAAATTTGGCGTGTTGTTGGCGACGCGCTTCATGCCAGCGCGCCTATGCTTTCTAGCTGTTTGACCTCAGTATCCGACAGGCCCAGGATGTCGCGCAGGACGTGGTCGTTGTGTTCGCCAAGGGCGGCGGACGGCGTCCGGGATCCCCCCGGGGTTTCCGATAGCCGGACGCTGACGCCCGGCTGTTCAAGCACTCCCCAGTCAGGATGATCGAGTGTGTCGATATAGTCGCGCTCGCGCAGGTGCGGGTCCCAATAGAGGCCCTCGCCGGTGAGGACGGCGGTGGCAGCGACGCCGGCGCGTTGGAGCAGGTGCATAATCTGGCGCGGCGTTTGCGTTCGCGTCCACTCGGACAGGGACTCGTTGATGGCGTCCTCGTTCGCCTTGCGGCCCTCTTGGGTAGCGTAATCAGGAATCAGCGCCCACGCAGGGCTGCCGATGGCCTCCGCAAGCGCTTGCCATTCAGAGTCCGTTTCGCAGGAGATAGCGCACCACTCATCGTGTCCCTGCGCTGGAAAGACGCCGTATGGGGCGTGGACGGGATGGCTGTTGCCAGCGGGTTCTCCGGGGCGGCCGTTCAGCTTGTAGTCGAGGAAAGCGAGCCCCATGGTGTTGCCGACCGCCTCCACCTGCGCCACCTCAACGCGTTGGCCGTGGCCGTTCTGCGCCTTGTGGTAGATGGCGGCGAGCGCGGCCAAAGCCGTGAGGCTGGCGACAAGGAAATCAGGATAGTCAAACTTACAGCGGGCGTTCGGCTCGGATTCGGGGTGCCCCCACGTATAGCTGAGGCCGGAGACGCAGACGAGGTTGAATCCGAATGCGACGTGGTCGCGCAGAGGGCCGACGCTGCCCCAGCCCGGCATGTTGACCTGGATAATGTCCGGATTAACTTTGACCAGCTCGTCGTAGCCGAGGCCGAAACGGTCGATTACGCCGAGCGCGAAGTTATCTATGACGAGGTCAGATACGGCGGCGATGCGCTTGGCGACATCCCGCGCCTCGTCGTGGTGCAGGTCAAGCGTGATGCCCAGCTTGTTGCGGTTGAGATCGGCGACGTAGGGCATCGTCCCCATGCGGTTGCCGGTGTCAAAGAGTGACGACTCGACTTTGATGACCTCCGCGCCGTAGTCGGCGAGCAGGCGGGTGCAGTAGGGGCCCGCCCATATGCGGGTGAAATCGAGGATACGGACACCCTCCAGCGGGAGAGTTGGGGATGCTCCGTTCTGCGCCGCGTCGGCGGGAGTTGGCTGCCTTTCGCTCATTTCGGCGGCGTGTTCGTCAAGCAGGGGGGCGCGGCGTGGCGGGGTGATGGGCGTCTCCGTCATGCGGAACGGCGCGCCGGGCAACGGATATTCGCCGATCGCCGGGTGCTCAACCGTCGTGAAGTAGCCACGCTCCGTGAACTGGGGATTGTCTGCGAAATCGCCGGGGCGATTGACGCGGGCGGCGGGGAGGCGGCGCGCCTGCGCCTGCTCCACGAAATCGGCGACTGTGAACTGCTCGATGAACGGCGCGACGAGAGAATCGATGAACTGCATGTTCTCCCCCTGCCGCGCCTCGATGGGCAGCCAGAACTCGTCCTGTAGCGCGGGTTCGCCCACCCAATCGAAGAAGGCTTTTGCCTGTGGCGGGAGCAGAACCGCAAGGCTCACCCAACCGTCCTTGCACTTGAAGATGTTGTAGGGCGCGATATTGCCGCCTGCGCCGATGCGCTCCCCGATTTCGGACGTGGCGGAGTAGCGGATGATCTGGAAGAAGACGTTGGCCAGTACCTCATGCATGGAGACCTCGACGTGCTGGCCGCGCCCCGTCTTTCGGCGGGCCATGAGCGCGTAGAAGACGCCATGCGCGGCGTGGAGACAGGTAAGGATGTACGCCTGATCCAGCGGGGCGGTGGCGGGCGGTTGCTCGTTGTCGCCCTGTATGGTCATCAGGCCGCTCATGGCCATCGCGTGGAGGTCTGAGCCGTTGTAGCTGCCGTAGGGGCCGGACTCGCCGAAAAGGGTGACGGAGACGGTGATAAGGCGCGGATTCGCGGCGCGAAGTTCTGCATCGGAGAGGCCGATTGAGGCGAGATAGCCGGGCTCGTAACTGTCCAGCACTACGTCGCTTGAGCGTGCCATCTCAAGAAGGTGGTCGTGTCCCTCTGCGGATGTGAGATCAAGGACGATGCTGGACTTGTTGGAGTTGTAGGCGAGCCAACGGAGGCCGCGGTCGGGGCCGGGTTGGTCGCCGGCGAATGGGGGCATGAAACGGACGAGGTCGCCGCCCGGCGGCTCGATCTTGATCACGTCCGCGCCGAGGTCTGCAAGGAGGCGTCCGGTGTACTGTCCGGCGAGACCGGAGAGGTCAAGGACGCGGATGCCCGCCAAGACAGACTGTTCGCCGTCGTTGCCCGTTGTTGTCATATTCTCTCCTGCATCGGCTGACCCCCGTCAGTCGCTGATACGCACCGGCGTGAGCCTCATTGCGGCGCGCCGGACAATCGCAAGCGTAGCAGGATGGTGGGCGTCGTCAAGCGTATTCAGTGATCGGCTGCGCCAGAATCCAGAGGCTGACCATCGTGTAGCCAACCATGAGGACAAGCATGGCGCGCTGACTGCGGAGAGCAACGTCGTGCGCGCCAAAGTGCCGTAGGGCCGTCGAATGGGCGAGGAATACGGCGATGACGTGGCCGATGACTATGGCTACGACAGCAAGTATCCAGACGAATCGCGCGTTGATGATGCCGATGTTGACTGCGTAGGCGGACGTGCCGAATAAGTCCCAGCCAAAACCGAACGGGTCCGAGGCGTGGGGGATGACGACCTGCCCCTGTATGAGGAGGTAGGAGAAGAAATGGGCGAGGTGGTAAGCGAAGGCGATGGGAACGAGCGAGAGGGCAAAGACGCGAGCGGCGGCCAGGGTGCTTCTTGTGGCAGGGTCGTCGCCCGAGCGGGCCATGATGGCGCAGAAGCCCAGATAGGCTGCGACGAACGCCCCTGCGAACGCGAAGAGTCCGATCGTGTTGACCAGCGTAACCGCTGTGGATGTCCAGCCCGGCGAGTTGACGAATGCCCAGTGGACGATGCGCGCCCACGGTGGAGTGTCTTGTAAACCGTCGAACGTGACGGTGGAAAGCAGGACGACGACGAGGATCATGTAGGACGTGGATGTGCCGGCGCTGTTGAGCAGGCCTGCGCCGGGGGGTCTCAGGCCAAATTCGCGCCGTTCAGGCGGCGCGGCGCGGTACGCCTCGACGTCATCAATGGACTCCGGCTCGCCCGATGGTGATACGACGCGGAGTTCGGTTGGGGCGAATCTGGCAAAGACTCCGAAGACGACGGAGAAAACATCGGCGTTGCGCATCCAGGCGTCCGCTCCAAATACGGCCATCCCCCACCATGTGATCATGCAGTAGCCGATGATGGCGATGGCGAGCGAGAGAGGCTCGGCGGAACCCTCGTAGGCGATCTCGAACCACGCGAACAGGGCGAAGATGATGACGGCGGGCCACGCGCCCCACGCCGCAGGGTATGAGGAGTCGTCCTCGCCGAAGCTGAGTCCGCCGGGGATGACGCGCCGGGCAAGCGCGTCGATCCACTCATACAGGGTGCGAACAGGGTTGATGAGTCCCCAAACGTTGCCTAGCAGGGCGGATGCGAATGCGATGCCGACCCACCAGTAGACCCACACGAGAACCGGAGCGATGTTCACCGTTGAGCGGTTGATGCCCAGCGCTCCGGTAAGCAGAACGAGCAACAGGATTAACACGGCGGCGACACGCAGCGTCCGGATAACAGGTGGACTTGCAAGCGCCCTTGCGAGCCACCACTTGAGCAGGTTTAGGCGCGGGTAGTCCGTTGCGCTGGGTGTTCTGCGGACAAAGACGGCGACGATGATGAACGATAGCGCGACGGCCAGTCCTGCCCCGGTCACGAAGAATGTAAGAGGGACGGGCAGGTCGTACTTCTCTCCAAAGCCGTGCGCGACCGCCATTTGGGGGATGAGCCAGACGATGGCCGCAAATGCGGCCGCGGGCCAGAGTATCGACGCCGCGCGTCGGTTCATTCGCCCTGCTGTCCTTACGGTCTGACTTCCAGAGTCGCGATGACGCGCTCCGGGATGCCTGCTGCCGACGGAGTATCGCCCGTGGCGCTCATATCATGCGGCGTTGGCGTGGCCTCCAGTGTGCCTGACATATGCGTCATCGGTGTGCCGTCCATCGAAAGCGAGTGCGCGGGATCCGAAGTGCCGGACATTGCGATACTGGCGCCCCCGCTTGGGCCTGTGCCCATGTTGTCATTTGTCATAGGAGTCGCGGTCATATTCGTTGAACCGTCTACCGTCGGCGCGTCGCCGGCAATGAGCACCGTTGTGGAGTCGGAGGCGTCAAAGAGGCAGTGGTTGGCATCAGCCAGGGTGGCCTTTAGAACGCGCTCTCCGGCGCCCTCCACCGGAAGTGTCACGCTGGATCGCGAATACATGCCGTAGTCGACGCCGTCCATCGTGAGGCGCCAGTGGCCGCCGCCGGGCTCGATGACAAGGTTCTCGACGTCCACCTCGATGAATACGTCGCCTTCCGTGCGGGATTCGGCGGCGGCAATGGAAACACTCGGCTGCGGCTGTCCCTCGGAGACAGAGGCTCGGCAGGACTCGCCGGAGGCATGGAGGTGAACACTGTCTATCGAGTGGACGGTGATGTTGAATCGGCCGGTCGCGTCGGTGACAAGTGTCATTGGCTGTGTGACGCCGGGCTGCAGGGCAAGCTCTATGTCATATCCGTGCAGGTGGACGAGGACGGGAAGATCGCTCGTCCAGTTCAACGTCACGGTATCGTCCTGGTTGACGGTGACGAGTGATTCGCCGGTTAGTTGGCCGCCCTCGATGTTCATGGCGAAAGACAGCTCTTGCGGCTCACGGTCTTCGCAGGCCGCTGTCAGTAGGACGGCCAGCATTATGGCCGCAGAGAATGTTATCGTCCGCATCAGGATTCCAAGCTTCAACGAAATTACCTCACACCGTTGCGTGTGGCCGTGCCCAATATGACAACGCGGTGGGGAGTTACACGGTTAGCTACCAGTGTATATGTCCCAAAGGGGTTGGCAGTAGGGAGTCGCCACGTGGGGCGAGCGGCCCCCGCCTGCGCGGGGGATACGGGAGGAACGCAGGGAGATACGGGGGAACGCGGAAGAGATTCTGTGGTTTGCGTTACGGGGGTAGGTTGGGAAATGGAGATTAAGATTCCCGCGTTCGCGGGAATGACGGACGTGGGGGCGGGGATGACGGGGTGGGGCCGTCGCTGTGCGACATGGGGTGGATTCAGCTTCCGGCCTGCGCCGGAATGACGGGTGTGGGGCGCGGGAATGACGGGGCGCGGGGCGCTAGAGGTCTTTCAGGACGTCTTCGGAGAGGGCGCGGGTGTGGTCACTTGTTGGGAAGGTTCTGTCGCGGACTTCTTGCGCGTAGTTGGACACGGCTGCGCGGATGGTGTCGCCGAGTTCGGCGTATTTTTTGACATGGCGCCCGACGTGGTCGCTCACGATTCCGAGCATGTCGCTGACCACCTGCACCTGCCCATCACAATGCACGCCGGCCCCGATGCCGATGGTCGGTATGCTCAGCTGCTCCGTGATCATTTGTGAGAGTTGCTCCGGCACAAGCTCCAACACGAGCGCGAAAGCGCCCGCCTCCTCAACCGCCTTTGCATCACGAATCAACTTGCGCGCGTCCTCCGCCGTTCGGCGTCCCTGGAACCTGCGTCCAATCTGGAACTCCGATTGCGGCGTGAAGCCGATATGGCCCATGAGGGGAATGCCGCGATCCACGATGAACCGAATCGTCTCGGCCATCGGCTCGCCACCCTCAAGCTTGACGGCCTGCGCTCCTGCCTCTGCCAGGAACCGAGCAGCATTGCGCAGCGCCTCTTCCGGGTTGGTCTGGAAGGACATGAAGGGCATATCGCCGATGACGAGCGCATTCTTCGCGCCGCGCGTCACGGCTTTCGTGTGGTGCAGCATGTCGTCCATCGTGACGGAGACGGTGGAATCGTAGCCGAGCATGACGTTGCCAAGGCTATCGCCGACGAGGATGGCCGGCACGCCGGATTCGTCAATGGCGCGGGCGGTGTAGTAGTCGTAAGCAGTTAGAACCGGAAAGCGCTCGCCCCGGTCCTTGAATTCCTGGATCTTTTGAATCGTGGTGCGCACGTGCATAGTCCTTGCTGCGCCCCGTCCGGCCAGTTTCTAGTAGTAGCTGTTCGCTTCGATACGGTTGGTGCGGGAGACGATACGGTTTCGGGCATCCACGCGCACGATGCGCGGGCTGACGCGGCAGGCGTCTTCTTCAGACATATGCTGGAAATGGAGAACGATGATGAGATCACGCTCACGCACGAGCAGACCTGCCGCCCCGTTCACGCACACCGCGCCTGAGCCTCGCTCACCCTCAATGGCGTACGTCTCAAGGCGCGCGCCGTTGGTGATGTCCAGTACCTGCACCAGTTCATATGGCAGGATACCGGCGGCCTCCAGCAGATCGGGATCGATGGTGATCGAACCCTCATAGTCGACATTTGCCTCGGTCACGGTGGCGCGGTGAATCTTACCGGCCAGCATTGTGCGCATCATCAGTTTGTCTATCCTGTCGTCAATGACGGCCCGCCCAACAGGGCGAGTATTTCCGCTCCCCTTGTCTCATCCAGCCTCTTGGCGTCTATAGCCAATCTTGCGGCACTCTGCGCGAGCGCCGCGTATAAGGGTACTACGTCCGGCAACCGCGACCGCAACTGTTCTAGATGCGTCTGCACGGTCCCGAGGTCGCCCCGGACTATCGGGCCGGTTAGCGCGGCTGCTGCTCCGTCGCGTTCGATATTCCCCACCGTTCCACGAATGAGCGGCAACAGCGCTTGCATGGCTTGCGAATGATTGTACCCGAATTGCGACCAAAGGTTGGCGGCCTCTCCGACGATTGCTGTGAGGAAGTTTGAGGCGAGGACACCTGATACGTGATAGAGGGCGCGGGACTGCTCATCGATATCGATCGTCCGGCCGCCAAGCGCCGCCGCCATCTCCCGGAGTCTGTTGTGGAGCGGAATATCTCTCGTTTCGATGGCAAAGGTGACCCCATCAAGAGATGGAGGGCTTTTGGCCCCGTGTGGAAAGGTCTGCAGGGGATGGAAGCCACCGATGGCCGCGCCGAGTCGAGTTGCCGCATCAAGGGCGCTCACCGGCGTGCCTCCTGAACAATGCACGGCCGCAGTCTGCGCGCGCCAGGGGACGCTTTCGGCGACGGAGGCGATGGCATCGTCCGGGACTGTCACAAAGGCTATGTCGGCCAGATCAACGAGCAGGCCACCCTGCTGCGTATGGATTGCGCCACCCACACGGGCTGCCAGCTTTTTTGCGCGGTCGCCGTCGCGGCTCATGATCGCGGTGATGTTGTAGCCGGCGTTCGAGAGACCTATCGCGAGCGCCGTGCCAACGGCTCCCACGCCGAGAATACCGACTCTGTCACCGCGCAGGGTTGTCATTGCTTCAGATTCCCGTTCATCGCCGCCACATATTCCGCGGCGGACGGTATGCCGGAGAGTCCTGTTGCGGATCTGATGGCGTCGAGAATGGCGCTTTCCACGACCTCAGCGGCCGCCGCGCCAATTGGGGTGAGGCTGAAGTTGTCCACAGTGGCTGTGTCGGGCGGGGCGGTGGAAACAAAGAAGAGCGTGTCGCCGTCACCCATCCCATATGACGGCACGATGGCGCGGGCGATGCCGCTGTGGGCCATCATGGCGAGGCGGTTGGCCTGCGCGACACTGAGGGGCGCGTCTGTCGCTACGACGCCGATAGTCGTGTTTGTTGGCTGCTGTTGAGGGCCGCCGGTTCCGCGCCTGCGTCCGGCGCGGAGTATCTCGCGGGTGCTTTGGAATGGGGCCTCGTTGGCGTTATCGGTGCGGGGGCCGGCGATGATTGCGCCGGTCTCGGGATCGACGATGTCGCCGAATGCGTTGACGGCCATCACTGCCCCGATTCTGTGACCGTCAGGCAGCAGCCTGGAAGCCGTGCCCACGCCGCCCTTGAGGGAGTGATCCGCGCCGAGCGCCTTTGCAACGGTCGCGCCGGTTCCCGCGCCGACGCTGCCGGATTCAGCCGGCGCATCAGAGGCTTCACGCGCGCCGTCGAGACCGAAATCACGGGTGACGCGCCGATCCCGGATGCCCATTGGGAGATCGTAGATGACCGCGCCGGGAACGATGGGCACGACGCCGGCGGGGGTCGGAAAGCCGATGCCCTCCACCTCGAGATACCGCATGATGCCCTCGGCGACGTTGAGTCCGAACGCGCTGCCGCCGGTGAGAAAGATGGCGTGAACGCGCTCGACAAGCGTGCCGGGGCGGAGCAGGTCCGTCTCGCGTGTGCCGGGGGCTGCGCCACGCACCTCGACGCCTCCGATCGCGCCGTAGTCGGGGAAGAGGAGGACGGTTGTGCCGGTGGCAGCTTCCGTGTCAGTGACGTGTCCGAGTCGGACGCCGGGCACGGACGTGATTGTCCGGTTCTCGTTCATAAACTGCGCCCGATCCTCACGTCGCGCCCCTTTTTGGCAGGTAGGCCGCCATCGGTAAAAGGGAATGATACAGCGATGCGACGTGTTGCGGGGCTAAATCGGGCGCGGTTATGCTTAGGGAACGATGAGTGCCGGTTCTTTTTTCCAACGCCTTCCCGTGCTGGCCGCATTTGCGGTTGGTCTTGCGTTCGTTCTCATGGCCTGTGGGGCGCCAGAAGATACGCCGACACCCGTTCCGCCACCCGCGACAGCGACGCCCACTCCTGAACCCACTGCTATACCGATTCCGTCCGCGGAATGTCCACCCGCAACTATTGCGACACCGACACCGAGAGAGGAGCCTACAGACGTGACCGAGAAAGCAAACAGTTATTCCGCGCCGCCTGAGATGCAGATCGATCCGACAAAGTGTTATTCGGCAACGTTCGAGACGGAGGTCGGCAACTTTGTCATCGAGCTGACGGCGGACAAGACGCCCATCACCGTCAACAACTTTGTGTTCCTGGCGCGTGAGGGTTACTACAACGACACGACGTTTCACCGTGTGATTCCGGACTTCATGGCGCAGGGCGGTGACCCCCTCGGCCAGGGAACCGGCGGACCGGGCTACCGCATTCCGGACGAGTTCGATCCTGAACTGAGGCATGACGTGCCCGGCATACTCTCAATGGCGAATTCCGGACCCAATACGGGCGGCAGCCAGTTCTTCATCACGTTCGGCCCGACGCCGTGGCTGGATGGCGCACACGCGGTGTTTGGGCGCGTGACGGAGGGCATGGACATCGTGCGAGCGATTCGCATCAGGGACCCGCAGACGGATCGGAATCCGGGCACGCGCCTACTCAGCGTGACGATCACGGAATCTGAGGCCGGTTCGTAAGAACAGCTATTGCTCAAGGGTTCAGGTTCATGACCCTGCAATCGGAGATCACTGATTCCGGCCCCGTTCGCGAGAGCGCGCGGATAACGAGCCTCGACCTGATTCGCGGGGTTGCGGTGCTCGGCATCCTGTTGATGAACGCCGTTTCCTTCAAATCCGGCTCTGTGCCCTATCTCAATCTGAGCGCAGGCGGCTCTGAGACATGGCTTGACTGGGCTGTGGGCATCCTGGGCGAGGTGTTCGTCGACCAGAAGTTCATGGGGCTATT
The DNA here is from genome assembly GCA_965205915.1 of Dehalococcoidia bacterium. Classification (GTDB taxonomy): domain Bacteria; phylum Chloroflexota; class Dehalococcoidia; order UBA6926; family UBA6926; genus VXMO01. The sequence continues at coordinate 1,790,792 of OZ242191.1, forward strand.
CTCGTTGCTGTTCGGCGCGGGAATGATCCTCTTCATTGATCGTGCCAGCGGAAGAGGCAAGCGCGCAGTCCTGCTGAACCTGTGGCGAAACGCGCTGTTGCTGCTCATCGGCATCCTCCACCTCCTCGTGTGGGATGGCGATGTGCTGACGGCTTACGCGCTGTCATCGGTCTTTCTGCTCGCCATGAGGAAGTTGCCGAATCGGGCGCTCATCTCCGTAGGTGTGGCCGTATTTGCGCTTTCCGCTGGGTTTGCGCTGCTGGCACAAACCATGGCCAACACCACCAATGTATCACTATCCGGTCTCTGGACACCCGGCGAGATTGCGTTAGACGGGACTGAGGAGATTCTTATCGGGACTTGCGTCCTACTGGGCTATTTCCTGCGCGCATTGGGGCTGATTCTCGTCGGCGCAGGCCTGTACCGCACCGGCTTTATGAACGGCGGCTTGCCTGCGAGCACATATCGACTGGTCGCAGGCGTCGGGCTTGGCATCGGGCTGCCACTTGCCACTGCCGGCGTCATCATAACCGCAGCCAACGACTACTCCCGCGAGGTCGCCTTTATCGGTCAGGTTCCCAACACGCTTGGCACGATTCCCGCGTCGCTCGGATATATGAGTCTGATCATTCTCTGGAATAACCGCGCGGACAACCGGCTCAAGCAGCGTCTCCGCGCAGTCGGAAGGATGGCGTTGACCAACTACCTGACGCAGACGGTGCTGGGCGTGCTTGTTTTGAAGACCTTGCTGGGAGATGCGGACTTTGTGAACCGCAGCGTGGTCCTGGTGTTTGTGTTCGCGGTGTGGGCGCTCCAGATGTGGTGGTCGCAGGCGTGGCTGAGCCGCTTCCTGTTCGGCCCTGCGGAATGGCTGTGGCGGGTCGGGACGTACCGAAGTAGACAGCCGCTTCGCCGCCCCGGGGACTCGCGGCTCGCATCATAGAAAGCGTTAATTCCCTATTGAGCACAGGTTCACGGCGCGCTTTTTGTGTGCATAAGCATTGTCGCGCGGGCGGGAACGCGCCATAATATCGCCATTCCGAACGCTCGCCTGTGCGCGAGTGATGGACAATGACTCCATGGGGTCACGGGAGGGGTAAATACGATGGATTTCCGATTAGCTGCTGAGGAAGTGGCACTGCAAGAAGAGGCGCGTGCTTTCGCACGAACGGAATGGACCGAGAAAGTCGCGGAGCCGAAGGGGTGGGATGAGATCGGCCTGCTGTCGCCGTTCCACGCGGACGCCGACGCGCTTGCAGCGCAGCGAGACTTCTCCAAGAAACTGGTGCAAAAGGGCTGGTGGACGATGCACTGGCCGGAGGAGTTTGGCGGTCGCGCCGCTTCCATAACGGAACAGCTGGCATACCGTGAGGGCATGGCCTATGAGGGAGCGCCGGCATCATTCGGCGGCGGACTCGTCGCGCCTGTCCTGATGCTGCATGGTTCGGACTGGCAGAAGGACGAGTTCCTGCCCAAGATGGCCAGCGCGGATATCGACTTTGCGCAGGGATTCTCCGAGCCGAACGCCGGCTCCGACCTTGCAAGCCTACAGACGCGCGCCGTTCGTGATGGCGACGACTATGTCATCAACGGCCAGAAGATTTGGACTTCCGGCGCGCACTACGGGGAGTGGTATCACGTCCTCGTTCGCACGGACCCGGACGCTCCCAAGCACCGCGGCATCAGCTACGTCCTGATGCAGTTGCGCGATGACGATGGCGATGTGATGCCCGGCATCACGCTGCGCCCGTTGTACGACATGACGGGCACGCGCCGCTGGAGCGAGGTGTTCTTCGACAACGTTCGCGTCCCCGTCCGCAATCTGATCGGCGAGGAGAATCGTGGCTGGTACGCCGCCATGACGACGCTCTCTTTCGAGCGCTCAGGCATCGAGACGGCCGCCAAGTACCTGGGCGAGTTGGAGCGATTCGTAGACGCAATGCGGAGCACTCGCTTCAACGGAGAGCCTGTGCTGAACGATCCCCTCATTCGCCACAAGTTGGCCGATCTCAAGATTGAGCTTGAGTCGCGCCGCATGTTGTCCTATCGCGTCGCGTTCATGCAGTCGCGCGGCGAGCTTCCCGTCAAGGAAGGCTCCATGGGCAAGGCGTGGGGCGACATGCTCGGCAAGAAGTGGCCGCAACTGATGGCGAGCATCCTGCAGGAGTACGGTCGTCTCGGTCTAGGCGAGCCGCGCGCCCCGATGGGTGGCTATCCCGGCTTCCGCTACGGCTCGATGCACGGGAGCGGCCTGGGCGGCGGCACCACAGAAGTGCAGCGCAACATCATCGCGCAGAGGGGTTTGGGACTGCCGCGGTAGCATAGCGACGAACCTGCAAAGGCAGACAAAAAGGGCGGGGGCGCGCCAATTGGCGCGCCCCCGCCCTTTCGTTTAGGCCAGGTCGTCGTCGTCTAGCCAGCCGTTTTTCTGCGCCAATCTGATCCAGAGTCTCTGGGTGCGCTGCGAGTTGCGGCGCGCCTCCTCAAGATTGTCGTTGAGCTTGCCAAGCAATACCTGGTGGGCACACAGCAGTTGCGTGTGGTCATTGAGAATCTTCGTGTGATCACCAAGAATCCTAGTCTGATTGTCGGCGATGTCTATCAGGCGTACAACGGAGTCCTCAAGTCTGCCAATGCGGCCTTCGAGGTTTGTCACCCGTACACCCCTTTTGGCGCCAGTCTGACACCGTTTCATCCACTATGCCAATTGCCACCGCGCCTGCCGCAATCCATCTTTGCCTTTGGACCAGTTTTCGAGGGCAAGTCACCTATTCCTCGAGGTCCTCGAGGTTACGGACTTCTACCTTGGGGCACAAAAGACATTCGCGCTCTTGCACGCCTTCGCCCGTATTCGTCCACTCAGTCCATTCACAGTGAGGGGCGAATCCGCTGTCCCGAAACCTTTCAAGAATGTAGAGCAACGCGTTTTGCCGGGTATCAAAGGGGTACTTATGTAACACCGGTTTCTCTTCTTTTGTCCCCCGGACCGAAGCTATCCAGTACAGTTTTGGGTCGTACGGAGTCAGCCAGACACTTGCCGAATAGTTTTGTTGGTCGTCGTCGCTTTTAATCTGGTAGGAGGGTCCTACACCAGCATCCTCTATGCTGATGTACGGCCCGTATTCTTCCAAGTGGTGAAATTCCAGCAGGATGTCGAGTTCGACTGCAGGAGACGTGGCCCTGGCGTTGGCTTCGTGTTCGTCGCTTGGTGTTCTGTCTGGATAGTTGGGCATCTTCACCCCTCCATCGTTTTCTTGTTGAGCGAATTTGAAACCGACGATGCGATTGTCATCTCTCCTAGTAGGGCCGCTCTAAGCATCGCGCCCTAGATCAGTGGATGCAGGCCGTCAAGCAGCACGTGGGGTTCGGCCCCTTGTCCTGAGATGTATCATACAAGCTGGGAGACATCAAAGGCATCCTCGTGCCTCACTAGGATGCCCCGTTAGCAACACCGGGTGACGTGATTTAACGGAGGCTCCGCCTCTTCACAATCCCATCCACATCTCAAAGATGGTTCTGCCTACCGTCAACTTAGGCCCACTTACGGTTCATGCCTCGTTTTCGAGGATTTTGTGGACAGTGGCAATGCGCCACCGGGGTACTGTCGAAATCGCCACGCCCTCCGCGTTGAGAGTCTTTGTCACGTCCATGATGGCGCCGCCCCTGAGCATCATGTCAAAAATGCGGCGCGCCTTCTCAAGATTGTCGTTGAGCTGTAATACCTGGTGGGCACGCAACAGTTGTGTGTGATCATTGAGAATCTTCGTGTGATCGTCGAGAATCTTGGTCTGATTCTCGGCGATGCCTATCAGGCGCACGACGGCGTCCTCAAGTCTACCAACGCGGCCTTCGAGGTTTGTCACCCGTACACCCCTTTTGGCGCCAGTCTGACACCATTTCATCCACTATGCCAATTGCCACCGCGCCTGCCCAATTCGTCTTTGCGTTGAGTGATGAAGGGAGGGCGCTATGAATGCTTCTTTGCCCTTCCTATATGGGCGCTTGGCATCTGGGCAAGACGGCCTAGTTTCCTACAGGCGCGGTCTCCCATGTGATAATGCCGGCGCGACGGGGTCCGATACCGGCGACAGTGAAGCCGCGTGGGGTTTCTTCCAGGAGTTCGTCCATGGCGGCCAGAAGTCGCGAGTCGGCAGGCGTGGACTCCTCCACGGCGAGCCGACGCCGAATCTGACTGACTATCGCGTCACGCTCGCGGCCGATGACAGTGATTTCCGGCGGCAGCATGGTCACGTCCGGGTGGATATCCATGGCCCAGAGGAGTTGCAGGACTTCCGGAAGGCCGGGCATTTGTGTTGGCGCCGAGCCGTAGACGCGCTCGTAGAACGGCATTTCCACCTCGCTTGGAGGTTTCATCATTTCAACCACAACGATGCGATCTGCGGCATGATCCACCATCTTCGCAATGAATTGGGCGGCCTCCATGACGTGGTGCAGCACGAGTGAACAGAGCACCATGTCCGCCGTCGGCGCGTCCGCTTGCTCCCACGTATCGTTGATGACGGTGATATTGGACAGCCCAGCCTCTTCTGCGCGTTCCCCCAGCATCTCGACTGCATCAGCCGATGGCTCCACCACCGTGACGTGTTGAGCTCGCGTGGCAAGTGGCAGCGCGAATCTTCCCGCGCCGCCGCCAACATCCAGCACTGTCGCTTCAGATTGGAGCAGGTTGAAGAGTCTGTTCACGACGGGGTCGTTGGCTCGTAATGGGTCGTGCGGACGATTAACGTAAGAGAACCCCCCGTGCCCTCCATGCCCGTCACCATGGCCGCCCCCGTGCTCATGCCCGTCCCCGGTTTCGACATGGCCATCTTCATGTTCATGGATGGGGCCGTGTCCGCTGCGCAGGGCCGCCGCCTCGCGGTCGTACGCAAGCACCATTCGCCGCCATTCGTCAATCACAGATTCAGTACGCATCGCATGTGGCCTCGTTTCATCGATTGTTGAAGTCATTGTATTAGCGAATTCCGTCAACGCGCGGGGGCCTTTCGCCGGCTCCGAATCGGGTAGACTGAGGCGTCGGATGCACCGACCGGGGAGAGGAGACACATCATGGATTTCCAGCAGTCACCTGAGGATCTCGCGCTACGTGAAGAGATTCGCGACTTTGTTCAGCAGAATTGGGACGATGGTCGCTACCACATGAACGATGTGTCCAACGCATCGTGGCACCTGGATGATCCGGAAGCGCTGGAGGCTGCGCAAGGCTTCGCCAAGAAGCTGGTTGATAAGGGTTGGTACACGATGCACTGGCCAGCCGAGCATGGCGGTCAGGATGCGCCGTTCACGCGGATGCTGACGTACCGCGAGGAGATGGCGTATCGAGGCGCGCCTGCAAGCGGGGCGTTCGGCGGCGATGCCATTATCCTGCACGGAACGCCCTGGCAGAAGGATGAATGGCTGCCAAAGATCGCCAACGCGGACATGCCCATCGCGCTCGGCCTCTCCGAGCCGGGCAACGGCTCCGACTTGGCCGGTGTTACCACACGCGCCGTTCGCGACGGCGATGACTATGTGATCAACGGACAGAAGATGTGGACGTCCACAGCGCACCACTCGACGTGGATACGAATGCTGGTGCGAACAGATACGGACGCGCCCAAGCATCGCGGCCTTTCCATCTTCTTTGTGCCGCTGGACTCTCCCGGCATCACGATCCGCCCGATCCATGATATGGCGGGCCGCCGTCGGTGGAGCGAGGAGTTCTTTGAGGACGTGCGCGTTCCCTCCCGCTACATGATGGGGGAGGAGAATCGAGGCTGGTACGTGATGGCGGCGTCGCTGACGGCAGAGCGCGTCGAGGTCGGCTCGCCCGCGGCGTTGTTGCGCGAGTGGGAGCGATTCGTCGACTTTGCCCGAACGTACCGTGTCGATGGCGGGACACCACTCGATGATCCGATCAATCGCTCTTTGCTAGCCGACCTGAGAGTCAAGATCGGCGTGTTCCGCACCATCTGCTGGCAGGGCGCGTGGGACAGTCGAAACGGCGAAGATGTATCCCGCATCGCGTCGATCTCCCGCGTGTTGTCCGGTGAGCTGGTGCAGGAGCTGTGGCGCGGCTTTGGCCGCATCATCGGCGATGCAGCGCTCGTGACGCCCTACGGCGCGGATGATGCGCCGATGGACGGGTTCATCGGCGTGAACGCGCTCATGAGCACAGGCCGCACATTCGGCCACGGCACCAAGGAGATACAGAGGAACATCGTGGCGCTGCGGGGGCTGGGGCTGCCGAGGTAGGATTCAAGGTTCGCAGTTGGTGGTTAAGTGGCGCAGGAAATGGACTATGCTGTGACCGCGCTCGTGCATGTCCTACGGGGGCTAGGAGTAGGGCTAACCTAGGTGCCGCCGAGCGGGACGGGCGGCACCCACAGGCCGGGCTCGGCGTTCACTAGGCTATCGATGACAGTTTGTCGATCAAGCCTTTCTGCCTCGACGAGTGCCCATTGTCTGTAGAGGTCTGGAACCAACACATGGAGAGCGCCAACTGCCTCGGCAGTATCCTTAACATTGGAGTCTGGCACCGGTCTGGAGGAAGGCTCCAAGTTCCGAAATGGGTTAGCTAGCCACACCGTCAAATCAGGTGGTCGGCGTTCCTCACTAATGTAGCGTTCGCGGTACTCTCGAATCTGGCGAGCGTCGCTAGTCTTGGTGCTGTTCGGGTATCCCTTGACTTCCACAATGGCTTCCCAATCAGGGGCGCTCGGAAGTGTCAGTCTCAGGTCTTCATGCTTTGGCTCTCCCTTCGCCAACTCAGCGTCCATATCCCGGACTGCGAACCCCAAGTCAGAAAGAATTTCCTTGGCCGCAGAGGTCAAGTCATCTCCGTCGGCCCAAAGAGCTCTCCGGATCCCCTTGTCGGCTCTTTCAGCCTCAGCGGCTAGCTCCATATCTCGTTGACCAAGTTCGGAATTGAGGTTCGTGAGTGTCGCATTGATCTCGGAGATTTTGTCTGATAGGGCCCTTTCTTGGGGCGTGTGCCATTCGGAGGGATTACCCAAGCGTGGTGGTGCCAGTGGAACTCTGACAGGATCCATCTGGTGAACCTCCGTGAGGAAGGCGCGGAACCAATCATCGAGATTTGAGACCTTTGGGAGCAAGAGTGCAATGGGTCGAGACGGCACTCCTAATGATGTGCCGTCTATCTCAGGTAAGGCCATTTTCAACGCGACTACATTGCCTGATGTTGTCGTAATCAAGGGAGTCAAATCTAGCCGCGTGGTCTTCAATATCGTGGGGGGCTTCCGGGATTTTGCCAACTCAACAGCTAGCTCTTTGGCAAGCGGCTCATATACATCGGAACAAACAGTTGTGGCCGATAACTCACGCTCTGTGTTGCTCGGCTCCGCAAAAGCAAAATGATTACTAAAGTGGCCCATCCCATACGAGTCGGGATGCTGATCTGACCAGTGGAAATTGAAATCTCCCAGTGCCAGTAGATTGATACTAGGGTCGACATTATGGGCACTGGGGCCGCGAATATGAGACGTTAAGTCGGCTGCTATCAGTATGTCCGTTTCTGTCCAGCTATATGCGTTCAAATACTCTTCCAAGGAGTTGGCCGCCCTAAGTTCCCCGCATAAGGGTCTAATCGACTCCAATTGAGAGTCGTCCAGCCCGATGGCGGCTACCCTCGGCTGCTTAGCTGTCACCATGTTGCTCTCCAGAACCTGTTTCGCCTGCCCCCGACGCATCTCCAACTTACTACAACAACGCGCCCAATACAGGTCTCTATTTCGGGAAGTAGTCCAGAACCTCGGCGAACGCAATCTGCACGCTGCGCGGTCTAAATGGTTCCCAGCTGAAACCTGAGGGACATCATTCTTGCGGGAGCATTGCAGGGTCGTCACCGAAACATGTCACCGCGGCGCATCGCCGTAGTTGCTTTGCTTCCTATAGCACGGACAGGCCTAAGGATTAATGTCAAGATGGAATGTTGGCAGTTCTATCGGCTTTGGCTGGGGAACGTGGATTCGAACCACGACTAACAGGTTCAGAGTCTGTCGTCCTACCGTTAGACGATCCCCCTATGCTGTCCGAGGAGGCAAAGACATGCAACGTGGGGCAATCGGCAGGTTCGAAGTAACGCGCGTGGAGAATGAAACGGTTCGCGCGTTCGTTCCCAATCCGTTACCGCCGGAGCCTCCGTTGCGGATGGATGGGACGTTCCAACAGATCCTGGAACAGGCGACGCTCGCTGTCGGACGCCTCGATTCAGTGACGGCGTTACTGCCGGACCCCAATATCTTCATCTATTCATATGTGCGCAAAGAGGCCGTGCTTTCAGGTCAAATCGAAGGCACGCGGTCGACGCTGTCGGATCTGCTGGCGTTCGAGCTGGGACAAACGCCGGCCGTGCCGCGAGATGACGTTACAGAAGTTTCAAACTACGTCGTGGCGATGAGCCATGGTCTGGATCGTCTTGCCGGGGGCTTCCCTTTAGCGAACAGGTTGATCCGGGAAATGCACAACATACTTCTGTCCAGCGGTCGCGGCAGTCGGCAACGCCCTGGGGAGTTCCGCGTTTCGCAGAACTGGATTGGAGGAACGCGGCCGGGCAATGCGAGGTTCGTGCCTCCGCCTCACCTTGCCGTTCAGGATTGCATGAGCGCGCTTGAGCGGTTTCTCCACGCGACCGGCGATGGGCTTCCAATTCTTGTGCGGGCGGGACTTGCTCACGCGCAGTTTGAAACGATCCATCCGTTCCTCGACGGAAACGGACGTATGGGCCGCCTATTGATTGCCCTGCTGTTTGCCGAAAAGGGCGTTCTGACTCATCCTCTGCTGTATATCAGCCTCTTCCTGCGCGAGCATCGGGACGAGTACTTTGAGCTGCTCAGTCAGCTGCGACATACAGGTGATTGGGAGGCGTGGCTCGCGTTTTTCCTGGAGGGCGTGCGGTGGACGGCGGAGGACGCGGTAGAAACGGCGAATCGGCTCAACAGGCTCTTTGAAGAAGACAGGGCGAGAATCGAGCAACAGGCCGGACGGCGGGCCAATTCTGCCCTGCGCGTTTTCGATGTCTTGCGGGAACGGCTGGTGATTGATGTGCCGACGGCCCGAGATCAGGCATCGCTGTCATTTCCGACGGTGTCCGCTGCGATGGACCTGCTTGTTGGCATGGGCATAGCTGTTGAGACGACGGGCAGGGCCAGCTATCGGCAGTACATCTATCGCGACTACGCAGCGCTCCTTAGGGGAGACGAATAGTCGGCCGACTGCAAGGCGGCAGCTCTTTTAGGTAACGATTCCGCCTCGAACCCTTAATCCTGCTCTTCGTCATGAAAGAAACTTTCATGACGGTTTTAGAAATTAAGCGTTCATGCCTGAACCTTTAATGACTGGGAAGCGAAGAGGCCATGGTGGGACGCCGCCGTTGCACACTTCAGAAGCGGCTCTTCAGTAACAACCAGAGGATAATTGCGACGACGATCACCGGGATAATGAATAGGAGCAGGCCGCCTAGAAATAGCGCCAACGTAATGCTTCCGGCAATTATGACCGCGGCCAAGATCAGGTAGGCAAGGATTTTCAACATAGTGGCTTCCTCTATATCTCTATTTTTTCGGAAAGTCGCTGCGGCCTCCCGCATCATATCCGAACAGGTTTGGCTGAGGAACGTGGATTCGAACCACGACTAACAGATTCAGAGTCTGTCGTCCTACCGTTAGATGGTTCCCCAGCGCTTGAGTCCGAATCTGAGCGCGTCAGGCAGAACTAGCCGTCTTTGGTCTGAGAGCGCTCGTACTCCATCAGAGCGTCAAGGGTGAGGGGCCGTCCGGCCTTCTTGGCCTCAAGCCAACGCTGAAACGATCTGGCACTTTCGCCGGATTTTCGGCCTGCGACCAAGCCCGCGATGCTGATGTCCTCATCAAGGTCTGGCCAGTGGATTCCTTGTCCCAGGCCGATAAGCTCCCAATTCTCTCGCTCTTTCTGCGTGGCGTGAGTCAATCTCGGATACCAGGCAAGTGGCACAGAGATTGTCCGCCCGTCGTAGAGTTCAGCAATCAACTCTTCGGCCGTGACAACGATGTGAGTCGCCGTAGGGTTCGCCGCTTCAATCACCGAATTTGTCATTCCAGGCTCCAAGGAACTATTCTTGCCGCTCCTCTATGATACGCCCGATGCGGTTGATCTCTACCGGTCGAAATCCGCCGGAGCTTTGCAGGCGCACCGGGTTCAGCCAGAACTTAGCGTCGAGGTGGTCGCGGATGATGTGAATGTGCGGAGGCTCATTCCAGTCGGAGACATAGAACATGAACCGGTAGGGCCCATCTCTATGAATCGTCGGCATCGTGTAGAGAGCCTATCGCCCGCTGCCTCCCTCTGCAAGGAGGGTGTTCATGCTTCAGGAAATGGAGATGGGCCGGAGTGTCGGAAGCGCAAGAAGCGCCTACAACTCCACCTCAATTGTGAACGTTCGCAGTTCTATGGCCTTTGGCTGGGGAACGTGGATTCGAACCACGACTAACAGAGTCAGAGTCTGTCGTCCTACCGTTAGACGATTCCCCAGCGCTGAGGTATCGTGCTTTCTATAGTACCGCTGAACGCAAGGTCGGGGGAGTGTCACCGGCGTCCTGCTCGGGAGTGGGAACGCTGATTGCAGGAATGGGCGGAAGTGGGGGCGCGGCGTCACCTGTGGCGTGTAGGCGTACACTATCCACATGGCTACGATTGAATCTGATAACAAGCTCACGCAGCTTGAGACGATCTCCATCAGCGTCTCCGGCATGACGTGCGCGGCGTGTGTCATGCACGTTGAGCATGCGCTGGCGGATGTGCCCGGCGTTGCGGAGGCCCGCGTCAACCTGGCTACCGAGAAGGCCGTCGTTGAACTTACCGACCAGCTTTCGCTGGATGTTATCGCGTCTGCGGTTAAGGACGCCGGCTATGGCGCGCGCACGGAGACGCAGCGACTCTTCATCGAACCCGAGATGGGGGGAGGTGATCCGCGTGAGCGCGCCGTTCCCGCCCTGATGAGCCTTCGCGGCGTGCGGTGGGTGACACCGGACGAGGAAGACGATACGGCCCTGACGGTCGAGCACTATAGCGCCGCGGTGGACGCCAGCGATCTACGCGGCGCCGTCGTTGATGTGGGACTGCGCGTCGCGAGTATTGAGGAGCGCGAGGATCCGCGCGCCGCCGCCAAGGAGGAAGAGGAGCACGCCCTCCGAATGCGGTTCATCATCGCTATTTCAAGTGGTCTGGCCGTTATGCTGCTCGGCATGTCCGGAATCCTGGAGCAACGCATCGCGTTCTTCGTGATGTTCGCCATTGCGACGCCCATCCAATTCTGGGCGGGATCGCTCTTCTACGCGAGCGCGTGGTCGGCCCTCAAGCAACGCACGTCCAACATGAACACGCTCATCTCGCTGGGCACAACCGCCGCCTATTTGTACAGCGTGGTGGCGACGTTCGCGCCCGGCCTGTTCGAGGGCGTTGGTGGCGAACCCGCCGTCTATTACGACACGGCCATCATCATCATCGCGCTCATCCTCATGGGCCGGTGGATGGAGGCGCGGGCGCGGGGCAGGGCATCGGACGCCATTGCGTCGCTGCTTGGCCTCCAACCGAAATCGGCACGTGTCATTCGTGACGGCGCGGAGGTGATGTTGCCGGTGGAGAGCGTCTTGCCCGGCGATGTCGTCGCAGTTCGGCCCGGCGAGCGCGTGCCGGTGGATGGCATCGTCGTTGACGGCGCATCGCACATTGATGAATCAATGTTGACCGGCGAGAGTATTCCCGTCGATAAGGCTGCGGGCGATGAGGTCTACGGCGCGACGGTAAACGGAACCGGCGCGTTCCGCCTGCAGGCGACGCGAGTGGGCCGAGACACGGCTCTGGCACAAATCGTGCGGCTTGTTGAAGAGGCGCAGGGTTCCAAGGCGCCCGTGCAACGCCTGGCCGATCTCATCTCCTCCTACTTCGTGCCGACAGTTGTCGCCGTCGCGATCATCACGTTCATCGTCTGGAGCCTCGTTGGGCCGGAGCCCGCGTTCACGCTGGCCACCCTCAATATGGTCGCGGTGCTGATCATCGCCTGCCCATGCGCGCTTGGCCTTGCAACGCCGACGGCCATCATGGTCGGCACGGGCAAGGGCGCGGAGAATGGCGTTCTCATTCGCAACGCACAGGCGCTTGAACTTGCCAGCAAGGTTCGCACCGTCGCGCTGGATAAGACGGGAACGATTACGCAGGGTCGCCCCTCCGTCACCGATATTCTGACGGCGGATAGCATGAGCGAGGGCGAACTGCTGTCCATCGCCGCCGCCGTCGAGAGGCATTCAGAGCATCCCCTCGCGGAGGCCGTCATCAGGCGCGCCGGCGCGGGGGCTGCGGAGGGAAAGGCGGTTGCAGATTTCGAGGCTCTGCCGGGGTCAGGCATCGTCGCCTCGGTTGACGGCAAGTCTGTCGTCGTCGGCAGCGCCCGCCTCATGGACGAGCGTGAGATTACTATTTCTGATGCCATGCGAAAGGGCGCCGAGGAACTCGCCGGGCAGGGCAAGACGCTGATGTATGTGGGAATGGATGGCGGCGCCATCGGCGCGCTCGCTATCCAGGATCCCGTCAAGCCGTCGGCGGCGCGCGCGATTCAACGGATCCACTCGTTGGGCATCCGCACCGTCATGCTGACGGGCGATAACCGGGCGACGGCACAGGCCATCGCAAGCGAGGTTGGAATCAGCGAGGTTCGGGCGGAGGTGTTGCCGGCGCAGAAGGCGGAGACCATCGCCCAAATCCAGGCCGAGGGTGGCTACGTGGCGATGGTCGGCGACGGCATCAATGATGCCCCCGCGCTGGCGCAGGCGGACGTTGGCATCGCCATCGGCACGGGCGCGGACGTTGCGATGGAGGCTTCGGACGTGACGCTGGTGAGCGGAGACCCGAACGGAATCGCGACCTCCATCCAGCTATCGCGCCGCACCGTCAGGACCATTTGGCAGAATCTATTCTGGGCGTTCATCTATAACGCGACACTAATCCCGATTGCGGCTGGCATCCTATATCCGTTCGTGAACGGCGGCGTCCCATCCGGCCTACAGTTCGCGCTGGGCGAGCATGGGTTCCTCAACCCGATGATGGCAGCCGGAGCGATGGCCATGTCCAGCGTGAGCGTGGTTCTGAACTCACTTAGGTTGAAGGGGTTTAAGGCGGGGTAAGCGAGTGGCGTCCTATTGAGATTGAGACCTGTCTCTTCTGCGAATAGAAAGTGCAGATGTGAGGAGGAGGCTACTCCCAAGGCGGGCCATGTTGTATGAGGTGGTCGGCTGCTTCCATTAGTTTTCGAAACTCAGCTTCAGGTAATCCGAGCCGTCTCGCATCTCTAGCGTGACGCTTTGCTTGACGAGGCTCGACGCGTAACAAGCAAACTTCTGCGGCGAGAAATCGAATCTCGTGGTCGTTGGGAGACAATTTGATAGATTCTTCAAGGGCGCTAAGGGAATTATCCAGCCTCCTCTCAAGCCTATAAGCATGGGAGAGGGCGTTGAAGAATCTGGAATCTAGGTTGTCCAGTTCGCCTCGGACTGATTCCAAGTGTCGAATTGCTTCGCCCGGACGTTCAAGCAAGACAAGTGTGTGGCCCAAGGCCGTCCATGACCAAGTACGCTTCCTGTCTAAAGTGACTGCCAACCAAAAGGATTGCACGGCTTCTGCCAGTAGCCGCTTGTTACCCTTAAGTGCGCCCCAATCCTTCTTTACGGTACCTACGAACTCGTGAAGAGCCGCGTTCTCATGATCAAGTTCGGGAATGTGATTCAGGGCAGCAAAAGAGTCTTCGAATCGACCCTGATGCTGTAGTAGCGTGGCCTGATCCAAGTATGCTCGTATCGCATCGGCGTGTTCCCCAAATTCATCTAGAGTGTCGTCTCTCAGGGCCCAGCGATCTTCCCCGTAGTGCTCAGCGATTGCTTGGAGTGTGGCGTCTTGAGCACGTCTATTCCAAGGCCCGCGGATCATCTTTAGGTCTTCCTGCCAGGTTTTGTCTTGTTCTATTTCGTACAATCTCTCAAGGAACGGCATTGCGTATTGAGAGCGCGCGCCAAATGACTGAATAAATCTGGCAGCGGTTTCGTCTTTGCCATCCTCATTCCATGCCCGAAGGATCCCATACATGTGGTCTGCGTACACCATGAGCCGCATCGCGCACTGCGTCACCAAGTCGTCACCTACATGCTCTCGCAAAATCTTTGTTACATCGTCAAGAAGGTATAGCCTGCGGAAGTCGGCCTCAATGCTGGCAGCATCTGCTTTCTCGGTGCGGTCCGCGAGTGCCTCGGCAAGGTCGTGAATTGACGAGGCATGTGGCTTGGTGTGGTGGTAAAGCCACATGTCTACGGTCGTTGACGATTCTTTGCCGAGCGCTTCAACAAGCTCGTTCCTGCTCATGTTGCCGGCCTCTTTCATCAACTGCTTCAGCAACTTGCCGGGGCGCGACTCCGCCCAGTACTGCACCACTCTAAATCGTAGGGCGGGTTCAGGGGACATTGACAATGACGCGGCAATTCTGACTGCCAACTCTATCGTGGCCAGCCGTACGTAGGGTGCCCAAATGGATGGTAATATCTTTTTCGGCACCTCAAGTCGACTTTCCTGAATGAATGCCCTCCAGCCCTCCCACTCCGTGACAAATATTTCAAGAGTGGCACGTACGCCACCCATTTCTTCATATGTGGAACCGCTGGGCGGGGCAGGCAACAGACCGCTTTGTTCGATCCACTCGGCAATAGCATCAAGAATTTCCCTCTTGGTCTCGTTCGGAATGTTGAAATCCTCAGTCTCGTTGAAGAATCTCTGGAGTGTCTTCGAACTAAGTGGCGGGGTGAACCCCCCGAGATTCCGGATAAGGTAACCAATTATGTGTCCTGCCGACGGCGGCAGCGGCAAGTCAACAAAGTCCTTCCAAGGTTCCAGATGCTCATCACCACTCATACTGCCCTCCGCGTTCGAGGAATTTGGCCGGGTCAATCTTGATGTCTTGCAGGGCCTCGTGGACGCCGGCCTTTAGTATCGGCCGGCTGGGCGTGTGATGGCCCTCTGTGTTGTCGAAGAAGCGGCCTGCGGGATCGACCATTAGGTAGCTGCCGGTCATTAGGTCATTTGATTCCGGCACGAGGGTGACGCCCCCTGTCTCCACCGCCAGATTCCTCTCGACGTATGCGTCAAACTCCTCGTCGGTTACGGTCAGATTGCCGAGCGTGTCGTCGTTCTGGCCGTCCATCGGTAACACCTGGAAAACCTTCCAGCGCTCGGGCTGCGCCCATTGGATGAACCGGGTCATATCCTCGTCCTTGTTGGCGTCCGTGACCACAGTATTGATCTTGAGTCGGTAGCCGCGCTCGCGGACTCGCGTCACAAGATTGCGGTACTCCTCCTCGTCAAGCGGACCCTTTCTAAGCTTGCGCCCCGTCCGTCTGTTCACTTCCGTATCAAGGGAATCAATGCTCAGAGTTACCCAATCGAGTGTGTCGATCAGCGCGTCGAGGTACTCGGGTGTGAGCTTTGTGCCGTTGGTGACGATTGACGTGGTCATGTCTAGTTCTTTCGCGCGACGGATGAGGTCGGGCAGCCAGGGGCAGAGAGTCGGCTCGCCGCCCGCGAAATTGATCTTGTCGAAACCGGCTGCCGCCAGGAGCTCAACCACCCTGAGCGACTCATCGGGCGGAAGCGTGCCCTTTGGTAGCAGTTCGTTCGTCAAGTCCGAGAACTTTGCGAAGCAGAAGTTGCATCCCATGTTGCAAGGCTTCCACAAGTGGTAGTTCACGGACGGAATCGGCGGTCGGTCTGTCATGTGCGCCTCCTTGATGAATCTGCTCATGACTCCATGATTCAACACGCAAGGCGGCAGGTCACCCCAAGTTTGCTGGACAAAAACCCCAAGTCCCCTCAATCAGTGCGGTACGATAGAGAGGCCCGATGATGGACACCACAGCTATGACAGCGTACCGCGTAAGGGAGTAACAAAAAATGGTCAGCAAGATTCTTGGGTTCTTGAAGAAGGAAGAGCCGGTTGAGGATCCGGTGTGCCACATGATGGTTAGCCCGAGCAAACCGGCGGGCGGGTCATATGAGCATGAGGGGACGATGTACCACTTCTGCGGCCCCGGCTGCCGCATCGCGTTCTCCAAGGAGCCTGCGTCCTACCTGAGCGGCGAAAAGAAGATGGAGATGTAGGGAGACACGCTGATTGTCTTCCCGTAGTCTTTTCAAACTGTTCCGTAGCGCAACGCGACTTGGAGATCCGGGGCGTCGTTCTAATTTGATGACGAAACTTGCTGGTCGTCGCGCAGCGGGGCTTTGGCTTGCCAGCCTATTGGCGCTTGCGCTGATCGGCGCTGCGTGCAGTGACAGCGGACCCACGCCTGGGCCTGCAACCGCCGAAGCTACCCAACAGATCAGGACGTTATTGCCGCCGGTCGTTCCGACGGCTACGGCCATCCCAACGCCAATTCCGACGGCCACCCTCGTCCCCACACCCACCCCTGTCCCGCCAACGTTCACGCCGACACCTGTCCCGAGATGTGTACTGGCTCTCGTCCCTCCGGACATCGATTCGCCCGACTCTACGGCGGAAGATGAGGCGTGGCGCTTCCTCGAGGACTTAACGTTGCAGCTCAGCCCCCGTGAAAGCGCGACGGACGAGGAGTTCCGAGCCGGCGAGGAACTGGACTGCCTGCTCCAGGAAATCGGATATGAGACGCGCTTCCAGGAATTCGACCACCTGGAGAACACTATTTCCTCCGTCGGCGTGGATCTTGGAGTCCTGCCGGAAATGCACGCCATCCTGTCGTTGCCCATCGAAGACTCTGCCGAAGGGCAAGCAACGGGCGAGTTGGTGTATGTGGGTCGAGCGCTCGAAGGAGACATAGGCGACGAGCGGCTTGACGGGAAGATTGCCCTGATTGAACGCGGGGTCGATACATTCCAGGACAAGACTGCCCGCGTTGAGGCTGCAGGGGCGACGGCGGCGCTTATTTTCAACAGCTTCGAAGGGCTGTTCGAGGGAGTCATGGTTGACCTCGACGATCTTCCTTCTATTCCCGCCGTTGGGATCAGTCGCGCGGACGGCCTGGCGCTTCTTGAGGCTGTTGAGGACGGCGGGCTTGAGGCCTCGGTCGCCGTCACCAAAATCTACCAGCCGTCGAGGAACCTGATTGCCGAGATACCGGGCAGGCCTGAAGGGCGGGGCGTGGTCATCGTCGGCGCCCACTATGACACTGTGCATTTCACACAGGGGGCGAATGACAATGGATCCGGCGTGACGGCGGTCCTGGCAATCGCCAACCACATCATCGAGAATGACTACCCGTTCACTGTGCGGCTGATTCTGTTCGGATCGGAAGAGGTTGGGCTGGTCGGCAGCAGGCACTATGTGGCGCAACTGACCGAAGAGGAGCGGGCGGATATCATTGCGATGATCAACTTTGATGTGCCCGGCTCCGGTACGAACCTGGAGGTGTGGGGAGATCCTGGGCTAACCCTTGCCGCTGTGGCTGTTGCCGCGCAGAGCGACATTTTATTGTCTGAGAATCTGACCCGTGGCAGCTCAAGAAGCGATCATCGGCCATTCCATGACGCCGGAGCGCCGGCCATCATTGTCACTGCCAACGATATCTCTCGCATAAACTCGCCACGCGACACGCTGGAGTTTGTTGACCCACAACTCGTCGCGTGGGCGGCGGAGGTCGGGGTCGGCCTGCTGGATTACCTCGCGCAGACCCATATGAGTGAGTCGTCCGAAATCGAGGCAACGCCCGTTCAGTAACGACGTGGAGAATGACGGCAGAGTCCTATCAGGGGGAAACAACCATGACCGCAGGCAACGGAACAGCGCGCGAGTTTGATGTGATCGTGATTGGGACGGGGTCCGGCGTGAGCATCGCGGATTCCGCCGCCGCGGAGGGGCTGACCGCCGCCATCGTGGAGAGCGGGCCGTTCGGCGGCACGTGCGTCAATCGCGGCTGCATTCCCTCCAAGCAGCTCATTCATTCCGCCGATGTGATGGAGGTCATCAACAAGGCCGCCGATTTCGGAATCGTCGCACACGTCGACTACGTCGACTGGGAGAAGATCGTCAGCCGTGTCATCTCAGAAGCCGACGACGCGGCGGCGACCATTGAATCCCGCTATCGCGGCAATGACAAGGTAACCGTCCTCAAGGGCGAGGGGCGCTTTGTCGGCCACAAGACGATGGAGATCAACGGCGAGCGCATCACCGCGCCGAAGATCATGATTGCCGCCGGCAGCCGTCCCGTCGTGCCGCCCATCCCCGGTATCGACAACGTGCCGTATCTGACCTCCGATGAGGCGCTGCGGTACGACAAGCAGCCGGAGAAACTCATCGTGGTGGGCGGCGGGTTTGTGGGCATCGAGCTCGCGCACTTCTATGGCGCGCTCGGCACGGACGTGACCGTGGTTCAGCGTGGGCCGACGCTGCTACCCATCGAAGATGAGGATGTTGCGCGTCGATTCACGGACCTGGCCAAGCGCAAGTACCGCGTGATTCTCGATGCGGATACGCGCAGTGTGTCAGAAAACGGCGGCGAGATTTCGCTGGAGATCACGACGCCCAGCGGCGATGAGACGATCACGGGCGATACACTGCTGCTGGCGACGGGGCGACGACCCAATTCAGACCGGCTCGACCTGGACAAGACGGGGGTTGAGATGACGCCGCGCGGGCTGGTCGTGGTCGATCAATATCTTGAGACGACCGTGCCGGGCATCTGGGCGCTGGGCGATGTCGTCGGGCGTTACCAACTCAAGCACAACGGGAACTGGGAGTGGTGGTACGCCGACCACAACATGTTTGATCGCGGGCCGAAAGCCGCTGTGAACTACCACGCCATGCCGCACGCCGTGTTCGCCTCGCCACAGATTGGCGCGGTGGGCATAAGGGAGCAGCAGGCGCGCGATGAGGGCGTTCCCTACGTGCTGGGGACGTACGAGTATGCGTGGTCGGCGCACGGCATAGCCATCGGCGATACGACGGGTTTTGTGAAAATAATCGCGCACGCCGACACGCGGGAAATCCTGGGCGCGCACATCATGGGGACGGACGCGGCGACGCTGATACAGGACATCGCGAACGGGATGCGGATCGGCCTGACGACGGACGTGTACTCGCAGGGCATCTACGTGCATCCCGCCGCGCCGGAGGTTGTGTACCGGGCCATGCGAGCGGTGCCGGGGTCGAAAGTTCCGCCGGTCTAGGGCAGGCGCCCCGGTTAGGTTTCCCGCCCTTACCTTGCCACCCATGGACGCATAGGCATCTTCGGCTCACCGGTCAAACCAAACAGCTGAATCAAGGCGCCCGGGCTGCGGATACCCGCACGACCACCGCAGGCTTAGCCTATTCGAACTCGATGGCGCCGCCTTGGGTCTGGCGAGTTGTCATCTCACCGGTCTCAAAGCGGACAACATCGTCGTCCCTGTCATAATGCACTTCAGCGTTTAGGAGCTTCCTGGAGAATTGCGAATAGCTTGTGTAACCGGAACTTGCCGGTACACCGTCTCCTAGTGGGCGTTCGATGCTGACCCGGAAAGTGGGGATGTCAATCGGCTTGATGGCGTAACCGTAGACCTCCACTGTTGAGTAATGTTGCTTGCCTATCAATGTCGTATTGTTCTTTGGTGAGAACTTCAGGGAGCCGGCCCACGTTGTAACGCCGGTGCCGATATCGGTTATCCATAAGCCATACCACTTGCCGTTCGGGGCGGTGAGAGAAGTGTCCGGAGCCAACTTGACGAGATAGCTACCCTCTCCCCAATCATACGTTCGTCGCACGCTAATAAAGCCGCTCTCGCCGGCGAAGGATACTGCCCAACCATCTGTGACTGCCGCCCGCGCATTTGATAGATCCCTAGTCCCCCAGCGTGAAAAGATAAGGCCCTTGCCGCGCTCGTATGGAGCTTGCGATGCAGCGACATCGGTCTGCAGTCCAAAATAGTATCTGTCTCCACCCAAATCGCCGAAGCTGAGCATCAAGTAATATCCGTTGTCCCCGCTGAAATCGACATCGTCATGGAGTGTGAAGTTGAAGACGATCTCGGTAAATCCATCTTGAGAGCCTTCTACTGTTTCCCACTCCCAGTCGATGGACGCCAGGTGCTCCGGGGGCTGGAGGAGCTCGTGGAATGCGGATGTGTCCGGCGTCGGCTCAGGAGTTGGCGACGGGCGTGGCGTTGGAGTTGGGCGTGGTGTGGGCGTAGCGGTCGGGCGTGGCGTTGGGGTTGGGCGTGGCGTAGCGGTTGGGTGTGGCGTGGGAGTTGGGCGCGGGATGGGCGTAACGGTTGGGTGTGGCGTGGGAGCTGGGCGCGGAATGGGCGCAGCGGTTGGGTGTGGCGTGGGAGCTGGGCGCGGAATGGGCGCAGCGGTTGGGCGTGGTGTTGGAGTTGGGTGTGGTGTTGGAGTTGGGCGTGGTGTGGGCGTAGCGGTTGGGTGTGGCGTGAGAGTAGGGCGGGGAGTGGGCGTGGCGGTTGGGTGTGGCGTGGGAGTAGGGCGGGGAGTGGGCGCAGTGGTTGGGTGTGGCGTGGGAGTAGGGCGCGGGATGGGCGTAGCGGTTGGGTGTGGCGTGGGAGTAGGGCGGGGAGTGGGCGTAGCGGCTGGGAGTGAAGTGGGCGTAGTGGTTGGGTCAACAGGGGTCGTCGGAATGGGTGACACCGTAGGCGGAGGCATGGTTACCTGGGACTCCGGGATGGCTGCCTGTGACGCGTTGCAAGACGAAAGAGCCATCACAGCAATACAGGCGGCGGCCAGAACCAACCAAACACCAAGTCGCGCGACGCGGACTTTCCCGGCTACTCGGCGTGAGTGCAGCACAATAATGAAGTACCTTTATATCGGTAGGTTTGTATCTCACCACTCTACCACTATCGATACGCTGCTGCCGTTTGGTATGTGTTGAATGCAACGTTCTACACCCTCAAGAAATAGCCGGTATGTTCGATTTTTCGATGAGGATTGGGAACCGAGAGAAGCCTGGCGCACCCCAATTGCCACGACCGCATCCGCCCGCTCTTCATCTGCGTCCTCAATGACCATGCGTGGGAGTTACCCAAGGGCTGCTACCTTCCGACGCTCCATCCCGCCCGTTGCCATTAGCCCTATAAGGGTCTACCGTAGCCCCGTTAGCGCTGCGCACCTACAGAGCTAGTAAGGAGGCCGGGATGACATCAACAGACAGGACGGCACGACTGACTCGAGCAGCCGGTATGGCATTCATGGTGGGAGTCATCCTCACGATGATCGCGTCCGTCCTGTACCCCGGTGGATTTCTCATCGACTATGCGGATCAGTCCGACTACGCTGCGGCGATTACCGCCCTTGAGAACAATGCCAACCTTGGTCACGCGGTCACGACGCTGTCCATCGTCGGCATGTTGCTGATGGCGGCAGGATTGCTGCGGCTCTATACGCTTCCACGGGTGGAAAGTGTCTTTTCTCGACCTCTCCTGCGCTTGGGAATCGTCATCACGATGCTTGAGTGGTCGTTCGTCATCCTGGGACTGGGCAAGCGACATCTCCTTATCCACGTGCTACAGCGTGGCGAGACGGTTGGAAATAGTCCTGAGATGGCGATGGAATTCGAGGCTCTGGCCCTCAGCGCCTATGCCGATATGGTTGGGGCTTTCCTGACGTTCCTGGTCATCTTTCCCTTTGCGTCGTTCCTGGTTGGCCTTGGGCTGGCCTCGCGGTTCGAGGGCATGGACATCTACAAGATCGCGTCCTACGGGCTGGTTCTGGTCGGCATCGTCGGCATGGCGCTGATACTTGTGTCGATGCACATCACGGGCCTCGATCTTGCGCTGTTGCTCAACATCAACAACATGAACCTGCTGGTCGGCGCGGTGTGCCTGTTCATCATCGGCCTGGGCATGTACCAGGGCAGAAGAGAGCTGGCGGTGGAGGACTCTGGGGCGTAGCTCCGAGCCTAGCTAATCGATGGAATCTGGCCCCCCGCCACCCTCATTGAGAGTGGCGGGGGTTGCGTTTTGAGACACGGCCATCCACCCGCACCGTCATTCCGAGCGGAGCGAGGGATCTAAGGCGGTGGCCCAACCGCAATCTCTATTGCCCGAACACACCCGTCATTCCCGCGCCCCACTCGCCATTCCCGCGAAAGCGGGAATCCAGACCTCATATGCTGGCTTGCTATCTTGGCATATATACCCTACAATTAGTCTTGGCATAATAAGCTAGCCTAAATTCCAAGAAAGAGAGGGCTGTCGATGGCCAAGCGGAGATTGATTCCAGATGGCAGGTGCCTCTGTGGCTGTGGAGACGAGACTAGGATCGGCTCTTTTTTCCGATCAGGGCATGATACGCGGGCGGCGTCTTGGTTGATCCAGATGAAGTTTGGGAATGTGCCGGGCTTTCTCGACGAATTTGGATACGGCCCCGGAGGCAATAACCTGAAAGACGAATTTGAAAATTGGCGGGACAACGAGAGGGCGGGGGAGTAGGGGAGATGCGATTGGAATTTCTGGGTGATTCATACGATCTCGCAAAGCGCTTTCTGATGCAGTGTCTGGCTCCTGATGGGAATTGGGGCATCATCCCTATGTTCACGGATGAATGGGATGTGGAATGCGTCTACCAGTTTGAGCGGCTGCTTGGGGCGAATGTGCGCCTTTCAGACGTGATTTCGACCGAGACTGACCGCAGTGCTTATTTCCAGAAAGCTGGAGAAGTAGGGCATACCTTTGTAGACTCCGATACCGGCGTTTCGGTTGAGAGAAGGAAGGCTGTAGAGTGGCCCAAATTCATTTCTGTGGCCGAGCAGTCAGATCTTGTTCTACGAAACCCAGACCACTTAACGTTGGTATACGACCAGTCGTACAGTCGCCAAAGCCATTTAATTCGTCCAAGGATGCTAAAGAAACTGGCTTTGTTGGACGAACTAGGAGTCGAAGGATTCGGCTATCTCGGGCAGGCATCGTTCCTCATCCTGTCGTGCAATCAGGCGGTGTTGCGGCAGGCTCGGCAGAATCTCTTGGACGCTGGCGTTCCCGATAGCCGTTTGGTCCACTGAGCGAGTCTTAGATTCCCGCTTTCGCGGGAATGACGGGTGGGCGCGGTGTGCCTGTTCATCATCGGCCTGGGCATGTACAAGGGCAGAAGAGAGCTGGCAGCGGAGGAGTCTGGGGCGTAGCTCCGAGCCTCTCTAATCGACGGAATCTCGCCCCCCGCCCCGCCACCCTTAGAGGGTGGCGGGGGGTTACGTTTTTGAGGCACGGCCATCCACCCGCACCGTCATTCCGAGCGGAGCGAGGAATCTAAGGCGGGGTGCTGGAATTTCCCCTCGGTGCGCCATTCGAAATTCGTTGAGGGGGAAAGAAAGCCCGCGGAGAATCTTCACATGGCGCCTGCGGTATGCGTCAGCCTGTGCTAGCTTATCGATCAATGGTCATTTTACTTAGGGAGGCGGTCACAGATGCAAGACAGATATACTGCGGATATCGGCGACTATGCCAAGTACGGACTGCTTCGATGGCTCAGTAGCATGACTTCTCCAGGAAGAGAACTGAGTCTCGGTGTTCAATGGTATCGATTTGATGGAAAAGATCCTGCCACGAACGATGGCCAACGCACCGGTTATCTCAATAACCAGACCCCTACACATAGGCATCTGACTTCTTGCGACGAGGATCTTGCTGAGAAAATGAGGGCTGTTCTAAATGGTCACCGCTCCATTCAATCCATCGAACAATCTGGAGTGCTGCCCGAAAGTACATGCTTTTTCGGTGAGGGGCTGAACTTTGACGATAATCCGTCTCACGCTCGTAGAGTGGAGCGCCGCAAGAACTGGAATGCAGAGGCGTTTAAGGGACTGGATAAACGTGATGTCATCTTTATTGATCCAGACAATGGTATTAAAGTCACAAGAGTCACTGCGACAAGCCGATTTGGTCCGAAGTACGTTTATTGCAATGAACTAAGCCAGTACTGGCAACGGGGACAGAGCCTGATTGTTTACCAACACTTTGACCGCGACGAACAACGCATTCAGAAGAAGTCCGCGCTGCTTCGCAAAGCCTTAGGCATCGATGGCCCTGCGGGCGAGATTATGGCCCTGTCCGCATTTTCTCGCGTCTTCTTTGTGATTCCCAATACGGCGAATCCAGAGGTGGCTGAACTTCTGAGAAACCGTGTCCGCTCGTTCATGGATTCCCCGTGGGGTGAGAGCGGGCACTTCACTTGTGTGGACTGCTAGTCCAACGTTGGGGCGCCAATGAGCCCTAGATTCCCGCTTTCGCGGGAATGACGGGTGGGGGCGCGGGAAGCCGTGACGACGCAGACAGGGGAAAACGAAATGCCAGACGATCGGGGTTGCTCAGAATTATGCCCGTGTTGGGGTCAACCCTTTGAAAGACCCCGCGTGTGCCCGCTGTGTGGCCACATATTCAAGGGCAATGGCTGGGATGGTATCGACCCGCATTACAAGTCGAAGCATGAGAGAGACACGGGGATTGAATACGCCCAGTGGTGGGCCAGTATCTGTCCCGGGCACACGGGCTGACCACGGCAACGCGAGTTAGTAGGCTTTAGATTCCTCGCTGCGCTCGGAATGACAGCGAAAGGTGATGAGGATAACGGCGCTGCGCTAGGTGGTGGCGTGCGCCGCGTGCGCCGCCAGCAACTTCTCCCCCGCCTCCAATGGCGTGTTGGAGCCGCCTATGGGGCATTCTGCGGCTCGGCCGGGGCCGTGGTAGTCGCTGCCGCCGAGGGCTAACAGGTTGTGGTTGTCGGCTAGGGATTGGAGTTGTTGGCGTCGGTCCGGGGGGTAGAGGCCGTAGTAGACTTCTATGCCTGTCAGGCCCGCTTCGACCAGCGAGGATAGCATTTCTTCCAGGCCCGGCGTTTCGTCGGGGTGGGCCAGGACGGGTAGGCCGCCGTAGCGTCTGATCAGGCCGATCGCCTCTTCCGGCGCCATCTTGCGGCGGCCTGCGTAGGCGGGGCCATCGTTGCTGATATAGCGGTCAAACGCATCGCGGATGCTGGGGACGTGTCCCGCTTCCAGCATTGCCTGCGCGATGTGCGGGCGGCCTATCGCGCCGTCTCCCGCGATCTCCGCGACGCGCTCCCACCCAACGGGCACACCGAGTCGTTCAAGGTTCTCCACCATTTGCATCGCGCGCCCAACGCGGTCATCGCGAAACGAAGCAAACGTCGCCTGTAACTCCGCGTTCTCGGTGTCAAAGAGGTAGCCGAGGATATGCGCCTCGCCCTCCGGCACGTCCGTCGAGACCTCGATGCCGGGGATGAGTGTAAGGCCGGGGTGCTGCGCCGCCGCCTCTCGCGCCTCTTCCAACCCCTCTGTGGAATCGTGGTCAGTCAAAGCAAGATACGTGACGCCGGCCGCGGCGGCCTGGTTGACCAACTCGGCGGGCGGCAGGATGCCGTCGGAGATCGTGGAGTGTGTGTGTAGGTCTGAACTCATTGGGAATCAAAGCAATCGACGCGCCGGATGGACGTAGCAAGGCCGGTGGCATCGTCGGTCTCGACTAAGACAGAGTTGAATCGGCTGGGGCCGTTGCCGACGTTCAGCCGAACGGGGATACCCGTCAGGAATCGCTCCAGCACGGGGCCCGGCTCGCTGCCGATGATGGAGTCGATAGCGCCGCACATGCCCAGGTCCGTCACGAACCCGGTGCCGTTGGGCAGGATGCGCGTGTCCGCCGTCGCGACGTGTGTGTGGGTTCCGGCGACGGCGCTCACCTTGCCATCAATATGCCACGCGAGCGCGCCCTTTTCGGACGTGGCCTCGGCGTGGAAGTCCACGACGATGGCACGCGGCTGTTCACTGAGGCCTTCCAACAAGTTGTCCATTGCCGTGAACGGGTCGTCGATCTGGACGGGCATGAACGTGCGGCCCTGGAGGCTGACGACGAGTGCGCCGTTGGCCATAACCGCGCCACGGCCGGGCGCGGCCTGCGGATAGTTGAGCGGGCGCAGGACAGGTGTCTCGCTATCCATGTGCGGCATCATGTCCTTGTTGTCCCAGATGTGGTTGCCGGAGGAGATGACGTTGATGCCGGCGTCGAACAGCTCTTTGGCCACCTTGGGCGTGATGCCGAAACCGGCGGCGGAGTTCTCGCCGTTGCCAACGACGAGATCGATCTCGTGTTCATCCCGGAGGCCGGGCAGGTATTTCCTAACGGCCTGCCGTCCGGGTCGTCCAACGATGTCGCCGATCATCAGGATGCGCATGGTGTGGTGG
The DNA here is from genome assembly GCA_965205915.1 of Dehalococcoidia bacterium. Classification (GTDB taxonomy): domain Bacteria; phylum Chloroflexota; class Dehalococcoidia; order UBA6926; family UBA6926; genus VXMO01. The sequence goes on from OZ242191.1 coordinate 1,817,029, forward strand.
TGAGGCTCCTTAACGCGCGTACTCGACGGCGCGTGTCTCGCGGATAACCATGACCTTGATCTGTCCGGGGTACTCCATGGAGTCCTGGATCTTCTTGGTCATGTCGCGTGCCATACGCATGGCGGCGAGGTCATCGACGTTTTCCGGCTGTACCATCACGCGCACTTCGCGTCCGGCCTGAATCGCATACGCTTTATCGACCCCGTCAAACCCCAGCGCGATCTGCTCCAGCGTTTCCAGCCGCTTGATGTACTGCTGGGCGCTCTCACGACGGGCGCCGGGCCGCGCGCCGCTGATGGCGTCCGCGGCGGCGACGACAAAGGCATCCGTGCTCTTCCAGCCCTCTTCGCCGTGGTGGTCGCCAACGGCTCTTACGACGCGCTGATTGACCTTGTACCGCTCAAGCAGGTCCGCGCCGACGGCGGCGTGGGGGCCCTCAACCTCGTGGGAGAGGGCCTTGCCGATGTCATGGAGGAAACCGGCGCGGCGGCAGATATCGACGTTTGATCGCAACTCAGATGCAAGCGTGGCGGAAAGGTGCGCCGTCTCAATGCTGTGCTGGAGCACATTCTGGCCGTAGCTGTATCGGAACTTGAGGCGGCCGAGGGTCTTGACGAGGTCAGGGTGGAGGCCCTGCACGCGGGCGTCGTAGCAGGCTTCCTCGCCGGCCTTCTTGATGATCTCCTCTATCTCCTCCTGCGCCTTGACGACGAGTTCCTCGATGCGCGCGGGCTGGATGCGTCCGTCCATCACGAGACGGGAAACGGCCATGCGGGCAACCTCACGCCGCACGGGGTCAAAGGCGGAGAGCGTGACGACCTCCGGCGTATCGTCGACGATAAGGTTGACGCCCGTGGCGTTTTCAAGGGCGCGGATGTTGCGACCCTCGCGGCCGATCAGGCGGCCTTTCATTTCATCGTTGGGGAGAGCGACAACGCTTGTCGTCAGTTCGGAGACGACCTCGTTAGCGTAGCGCTGCATGGACTGCGCCATGATCTTGAAGGAACGCTCCGTGGACTCTTCCCGCACGGATTCCTCCATGTCGCGGACACGGCGGGAGGCCTCGATTGCGATCTCGCCCTCGAGCTGGCTGAGGAGCAATTCGCGCCCCTCGTCCATGGTGAGTTGGGAGACGCGCTCGAGTTCGCGCAGGTGCTCAGAGTGGAGCTCATCCGCCTGGGCGCGCACTTTGTCGACCGCTGCCTCCTTCTCGTTGATCTGTTCTTCACGCTTCTCGAAGTTTTCGAGGCGTCGGTCGACCTGCTCTTCCTTGCGTTGGAGGCGGCGTTCGATGCGCTGGGTTTCGGTGCGCCGTTCGCGCGCATCATGCTCGGACTCATCGCGAACGCGGATGGCCTCTTGCTGGGCGTGGAGGATAACCTCCTTGCCCTCGGCCTCTCCCTCCTCGACGCGGCGGCGGACCTCAAGGGATGCGCCGCGCAGGTTGCCGGCGGTGATCATGCGCTGCAAGACGAATCCTGCAGCCGTGCCTGCTGCTCCGAGCGCCAGTATGAGAAATACGAACAGGATGGGATTGATGGTCATGGTGTTTCTCCTCCGATGTTGTAGGGGGTGTGCGGCGGTGGGTAGTCCGCCGGATTATGCGCGGTCGGCGCGAGCAGAGAGCGGCGCCGCGCGGCGCCGCTCTTCCATGTATTCGTGAACGAAAGACAAAGAAAAAGGGGCGCGATGGTCTCGCAGCCCCTTGTATTCGTATATGGATTTGAGCGTGGAGTCAGGTGACTTCCTCGGTTTCGTCGTCAGGGGATGTAGGGGCAGGGCCTTTGGTTTTGCCGTTCTGCGAGGCCTCGTTGGCGCGAATTTCCTGTTCAAGGGCGGTGGCTATCTCCGTGTTGGACTGCAGGAATGCCTTGGCATTCTCCCGGCCCTGGCCGAGACGTACTTCACCGTATGAGTAGAATGCCCCCGTTTTCTTGAGGAAACCGGTCTGCGCGCCGAGGTCAACAAGATCGGCCTCGCGGCTGATGCCATGCCCGAACATGATGTCAAACTCGGCGACACGGAAGGGCGGGGCCATCTTGTTCTTGACCACGCGCGCGCGCAGGTGCAACCCCACGCTCTCCGTCCCCTGTTTGATGGTTTCCATACGTCTCAAATCAATCCGAATCGACGCGTAGAATTTCAACGCGCGTCCGCCGGGGGTGACTTCGGGGCTGCCGAAAAGGACACCGACCTTCTCACGGATCTGGTTGATAAAGATTACCGCCGTCTTCGAACGATGGGTTGTTCCAGTCAGTTTTCGCAGGGCTTGAGACATCAGGCGGGCTTGCAGACCCACATGCACATCTCCCATGTGCCCTTCAATCTCGGCCTTCGGCACCAGCGCCGCGACGCTATCGATGACGATGGCATCTACGGCCGCGCTTCGCACAAGCGCCTCCGTGATGTCCAGCGCCTGCTCCGCGTGGTCCGGCTGTGAGATCAGCAGATCATCCACGTTGATGCCGCAGGCGGCGGCATACGTGGGGTCCATGGCGTGTTCGGCGTCGATATACGCGACAGTGCCGCCCTGGTGTTGCGCGCTTGCGATGACGTGCTGCGCCAGGGTGGATTTGCCGGACGATTCCGCGCCGTAGATCTCCGTGATGCGTCCCCGCGGGATGCCGCCGATGCCAACCGCGAGGTCAAGCGAAAGGGAGCCGGTCGGGATGACATCCACGTCAAAGCGCCCAGGCGAATCGCCGAAACGCATGAGGGAGCCCTTGCCGAAGCTGCGCTCGATCAGCGTCAGCGCCTGTTCGAGTGCCTTTTCCTTCTCGGTCACCATTTTTTCCGCGCTTTTTGTGGCCGTGCTTTTTGTGACTGTTGCAACTGTCATGATACCATTCCTCCCGTTGTCACGCTCACTATCCGAGACCGAGCGAACGCATGTCCCACGAACGCTTGTTCAGTACGATAGCACGAGTGCGGGGGAATGGTAAACTTTTTCGAGCATTCTGCGCCGAATCGGCGAAAAGCCACTGAGATCGGGAGGAAAAATTTCATGGGCGACTACGAAAACGTGTTGTATGAGCGGCAGGGCAAGGGCGTGGTCATCACGCTGAATCGCCCCGCGCAGATGAACGCATTCAACCAGGGACTGCGCGGAGACGTGCATGCCGCGTTCGATGAGGCTGAGCAGGACCCGGACGTCCGGTACATCATCCTGACGGGCGCGGGCCGCGCATTCAGCGCCGGCGCGGATCTGTCACTCGGCGCGGGCGGCGGCAACTCGGAAACCGTCTGGCCGTATGGCTTGCAAGAGGGGCAGTCCGCCGCAGCGTTCCTGGATCAGTGGCGCACGCAGGACAGGGCTGGCATCCGCCGGCTCATGCACATGTGGGATCTGACGACGCCGATCATCGGCGCGATTAATGGCTGGGCGCTCGCATGGGGCTCCTGGTACGCGCTGACGACGCATATCACCATCGCATCCGAGAACGCGGTGTTCGGGCAGCCGGAGATTCGTCACATATCCAACACGAACTTCATCTGGACGCTGCTGGCCGGTTACAAGAACGCGCTGCGCTACGGCCTGACGGGCGACCACATCGACGCGCAGGAGGCGCTACGCATCGGCTTAGTTAACAAGGTGGTGCCGCACGACGATCTGATGGATGAGTGCATCAACGTCGGCGAGCGCATCGCGCTGGTGAGCCCTGAGACAGTGAAGATCAACCTGGCCGTCGCGACGCAGGGCCTGAACATGATGGGATTCCACAACGCGTGGAACCTGAACGCGGAACTGTCCGCGCTGGCGCACACGTCACAGCGAGAGGACTACAAGAAGCGCATGGACGATGCGGCCAAGACGGGCGGCCTGCGCGCCTACCTGCAAGAGCGTGACGGCCCCTTCCAGCCGGAGCCGTTCGGCCCAAGGTCAGCCGCCGCGCGGGACTAACCTCAACGGCCTTCGACGAGTCGACTGCGCCCCCACCGTGTTTACGGTGGGGGCGTTTTTTCTATTCCGATGCTCACTGTCGGCGGATGGCGAGTATATTGGAAAGTAAGGAGATTTCGAGAATTGTAAGGATTATGACACGTCACAGTGTCGAGGGGGTTGAGATGGAAGAATCAAAAGTCACGTCCAAGGGACAGACGACCATTCCCAAGAAGGTGCGGGAGGCAATGTCCATCAAGCCCGGCGATACGCTGCGGTACGTGGTTGATGGCAATGTATTGCTCGTCCTGCCGGTTCGCCCGGTAAGCGAGCTCTTCGGCAGTCTCAAATACGATGGTCCGCCGAAGACTCTGGAAGAAATGGAGCAAGGCATCACGGAAGCGGTCACGGAAAGGGCCATGCGCCGGTGATCAGTATCGACACCAACATCCTGGTTCGCAGCATCGTAGAGGACGATGCCCAACAGGCCGAGGCAGCTCAGTCATTCCTGCAAGCCCTGACACCCGAGAACCGGGGTTTCATCTGTCGGGAGGTTGTCCTCGAAACTGCCTGGGTGCTTTATCGTACCTACCGCTTTTCACGGGAACAGGTCTCAGTAGAGTTGCTCGCGTTTACTACCAGAGATAACTTCGTGGTGGAAACGGGTGATGACGTGGCGCGGTCGGCCAGACGATTCGGTGAGGGTAATGACGATTTCTCCGATCTGATGATTCTGGAGGCGTCGCGGAGGATGGACGCCCTGCCGCTGTACACGTTTGATCGCAGGCTCTCCCGCATGGAGGGGGCGGCGCTGGTGGGAGCCTAAGCCCACGGTTGTGCATAAGAGGCGGTTGACACGAGGCACAACGGTAAGTAGAAAGGAGGCAGTCGGCGGGGTTCGGGAACCCGGACGATCCGGACGGAGGGCAAGTGACCGACCACCCCAGGAACGCGTCGCTATCCATCATGAGCAGCGACTATACGGATTGCACACGCTACTGCGAACCGCAGGCCTATGACATCGTCGCCTTGATGGCGAACTATCAGTCGCGGTGAGGAAGAGATCGATATTTAAGCGCAGCACTACGTCAATTTTCGCCCTGATTGTAGTGCTACTCCTGCTTGCCGCATGTGAGAGTGGGCCTCCCACCTCTCCGTACTCTGGATACTTGGAAGAGGAGATACTCCCCTGCACGCCTGTGCAAGGCTCCTCGGTGGATCCATGTAAGCCTGGTCTGCCCTGGATCTCAACCAATAACGCTTCCCTCGACCTTGGTTCCGAACCCTACGGCATGCGATTCCTGCTTGAGCCTCTGTCCCCGTCTCCTGTTTGGGTCACGTCCATCGTGCTACGCGGCACTTTCCTCCCCGGTACTGTTCGTTGCGATGCTGACGGAAAGCGCTTCCGCCCGCCCCCTTACGACAACGAGGGTTGGCCCCTCTTGAGGTCTTACAGATCGATCAAGTGTTACGCGAACGTCCGTGTGAATGCCTACATCTTGGGCTCTGGCCCGCCCTCCCTGACGGTCATGGTGTGGAGCGATCACTATTGGTTTACCTACGACCAGGAATCTGTAGAACCATTGAGAAGCTCTCTCGAGCAGGTGCTCACCGAGGGCGGAGAACTCAACTTAAACATAAGTGTCCCTGCCGGTGGGATTGAAGGCAGGGAGAGGATTCTGTTCATTGGCTCGCCGGTCGACGTTGCGGCCGAAGCGTGGGAAGTCTTCGAGACGTGGGGCGTGGAACAGAGGGATGACGGCACGGTGGTTGCCATTCATCCCCACAGAAACTATTGGAGCCGCAATCCCGGCGATTACCAGACGTACCGCTCACAAATCGAGATGGAACTGCCCGCCTTCAAACAGGCGGTAACCACGGCAAACCAGGAACGCATCACCGAGTACGAGGGGCGCATCGGCGCCGATGAGGACTTGCCCATGTTGGTCACTGATGCCAATCAACTGAGCCAGTTCTACAGAGACACCGGCGCCTACGACCACCCGTACGGTCCGCCCGCGCAACCCCCGCCGCCGTGCGGGTTGGTTGTACCGAACCAGGCCGACAACCCCGGCCTCATGACCGACTGCTTCGCGCTGCTAGCGGCGAAGGACACGCTGCGCGGGAGCGGGTCGTTGAACTGGGACCTCGACACCGCCATCGCCAACTGGGACGGGGTGACCGTCGAGGGAACGCCAATGCAGGTGAACAAACTGGCGCTGCGGAGCAAGAGCCTCATAGGGAGCATCCCCACGGAGTTGGGACAGCTGACCGGGTTGACTCACCTGGATCTGAGTCGCAACTCCCTGACCGGAGAAATACCGAGTGAGTTGGGGGAACTGTCAAACCTGGTCGAACTCAGGCTCTCGGGCAACCGTCTGACCGGGTGTATTCCCATTGCATTTAAGGATATTGCAACCGACGACCTCTCCTCCCTCAATCTCCTCTATTGCCCGCCGGCGCCGGCGGACATGACGCTCGGAACGCCGGGGGAACAGAGCGTTGCTTTGAACTGGGGCGCGGTGTCCAACACCGTCTCGTACCGTGTTGAGTACCGTTCTCTCCGTCTTGGAGACTGGACGGTGGACGATGACACGCTCACCGTAACATCTCACATCGTTGACGGTCTCAACTGCGGAACCTCTTATCAGTTCCGGGTGAGCACCTACGGCAACGGGACGACCTATGCGGCGTCATGGAGCGAGCCGTCGGCCGTGGCGCCGTTGTATTTGGAGCCGTCGGACGGGCCAATGGGAACGACGGGAGCGTGCCCCGAGTTCTCGCCCACTCCTACAGCTTCAGGGCGCACGAATACTATCTCCCAGGCCGTCGAGTGGGCAGGGTTCGCGCGAGCGGCCCCGGGGGCGGCGCGGTGACGTACGCCATCGCGTAGGACAGACGCCCTGCCCCTGTACACGTTTGATCGTAGGCTGTCCCGCTTGGAGGGAGCGGTCTTGGTGGGAAGGTAGGCCAAGGTTGCGCGCGAGAGACAGTTGACACCACGCAAATTGAGGAGTATACCGACGGTGTAAAGTGGGTCGGGGGCCCAAGAGGGATGACAAAATAGCCCGACCTGCAAGGGAGGGCGACATGTTTGGAAGCCTTCATATCGGGGCGGTTCTTCTCGGAGGAGCATTCCCTGTCCTCAATGTTCTCGGGGGCTCCGCGCGTGAGCCCGGCCCACCTCCTGCAAAACCCTCTCACCACAGTGCCGAAGAGAATCTCGAACGCCCTACGGACGTGTCGGCTTCGGCGCTCTTTGCGGATACCGGAATCGCAAGCGCTCCGCCCGCCGCCCACAATGTGCGCAGGAACTCTGAACGCGACATGGGCGATGTGAGGGACACGACTCACAAGTCGATCAAGGGCCAATCCATTGATGACGAGTTCCTTCACTGGGATGACGAGACGCTGCCGGCGTGGTTGGAGCCACCGGACACCCACATCGATACCCTGACCGGCCTCGAGGTGAACTGAGACACATACCCCGCGTGGTGCCCACACGGGTGCCACGCGGGGGGTTCCTTTAACGCGGCACTCGGAAGAGGGACGGTTGGCGTTTTGTCTCTGTACACTTTTTTGATCGCAAACAGTCCCGCATGGAAGGCGCATTGATGGCCAGGGTGAATGGCGCCTAGCTTTGTGCCAATACCTCCGTTCCTGCGTAGTACGCTGGTAGCCAGCATTCACGAGTTGGTTCCGCGGTTGCGCTTGGGAGACGTATGACGTTGTCCGAAAACGATACCCTGCTCAGTTTCATCGCCCTTCGTCACACGCAGGGACTGGAAGACGTGGCGACGGACGCGCTGAGCTTCATTCTCACCCGCTCTGATTCCGCGAGAGGCGCGCTGTCCGATTTCCTGGGCGATGGTGGCGGACCGCTGCCTATCAAGACGGTGAAGACACAGGCGTTTCTTGAGGAGTCATATGCCTACCCGGATATGGCTCTGGAAGACTCTGATGGCAACTTGTCGGCATACATCGAAGCGAAGTTCTGGGCGCCGTTGACGCATCACCAACCCGTCACGTACTGGGAGGCGCTTCCAAAGGATAGGCGGACCGTGCTCCTGTTCGTGGTTCCCCAATCCCGCGTCGACGAGAACTACCTATGGAATGAGCTGGTGAGCAAGCTGCGAGAGGCGGGCCACGAACTGGGCGTGGAAACCCGGAATGAGAACGTGATCTCGGCAAAGGCAACAAGTGATCAGCGCAGCCTGATGATTACAAGCTGGAAGCACTTGCTCCAGAAGTTGGCAGACAGAGTAGAGCAGGCTGGCCACGCCCAGGCTCAATTTGAGATCGCTGAGGTACAGGCCCTAGCCACAACCGCAGTTGAGGGCATGAGAGACACGCAGAATGACAAATTCAAGTCGCTGTTGGCAGAAGTCGTGGCCCGCCTAAGGGAATCTGGTTGGGCCAATACTGATGGGCTGACCGTGGGACAGGGATTTGGGTACTACGGCAGATATCTTCGCCTCGCGGATATTCACGCTTGGCTTGGCGCCGTGGATGAGGTCGTCAAGCAGGCGCCCGACAAACTGTTGTGGCTTTCGCTCTACAATGATACCGGGAATGTGACGCTAGCCGAGGTTCGATCAAAGCTGGCTAACCGAGTTGAATCTTGGCCCGGGCTCCTAAGCTGGATGAGAGTCAATGTCTCCATCCCCCTCCCACAAGGCGCAGACCGCGCGGCCACTCTCAACGCCATCGTCTCCGAACTTGAATCTATTGCCAGACTCATTGACCCCAATGGCCCTACCTATTCGCAGACGCTCGCCCAATAGCCGGAGGATTCGCTCATGATCCGCATCGTTAGTTGGAACATCGCCAAGCGGCATCAACCATGGCGAAAACTTGCCGCGATGGATGCGGACATCGCCCTGGTGCAAGAGGGCGGCCAACCGCCGGAGGATGTTAGCGGCGTGGAGATCGGGCCGAAAGAATCATATGACTCCCACCACTGGAACTCTGATTGGTGGAAAGGGCGCGGCTGGCCGCATCTCTTTGAACGCTGGCCGATGGTGGTCAAGTTGTCAGATCGGGTGGACGTGGAGTGGTTCAAGCAGGTTACTCCGATAACTGAAGTTGCGGAGGACGAGATTGCCGTTAGCGGCATTGGCATCATAGCGGCGGCGCGGGTCACGCCAAAGGATGGGTCAATTGAGCCGTTCATCGCCGTGTCCATGTATGCACGTTGGATGGGGCCCCATCCAAGCGTACGGTCATCGTGGATTTACGCGGATGCCTCCGCGCATCGAATCATCTCCGATTTGTCGGCATTCATCGGCCACGAGGATACGAATAGGCATCGCATTATTGCCGCCGGTGACCTCAACACCGGTCACGGCTATACGGGTGAACCGTACACAGGCGATCCTTACTGGAGAGCCAGGGATCATTCGGTCTTCGACAGATTCAACGCTATTGGGATGGAGTTCATGGGGCCTCAGTCCCCGAATGGCAGACAAGCCGACCCCACGCCTGCCGGCCTTCCTCCCGATACCCTGAATGTCCCCACGTATTACACAATCGCACAGAAGAAGCCGGAGAATGCGCAAATACAACTTGACTATGCATTCGCCTCACGCGGGTTTCATGAATCCGTGTCCACACGCGCGCTCAACGAGGTCGATGAGTGGGGGCCGAGTGATCACTGCCGCATAGTGATTGAGATTGGTGGCTAAGGATGAGGGCCATCGTAGATTTCGCTGCTCGCCCTGTTCGGTGGTAATCTCGAAAGTACAGCGGAGGCGGCCATGGACGTTAAGGAAGCAGTTCATATTGGGCGCGAATACGTCAAGGACGTGTTCTCAGAGGAGGACATAGCGGATCTTGGCCTGGAAGAAGTCGTCTTTGATGATGAGACGAACTCATGGCGGATCACAATCGGTTTTTCCAGGCCGTGGGATAATGCCAGAACTCTGTCTCAACGTATAAGTCAGGTGTATCCAAGCCGCGCGTATAAGGTCGTCTGCATCAGCGATGTCAACGGGCAGATCAGGTCTATTACAGATCGTTTGATGTAGGGCGTCAGCGGCCACGCATGAACTCGCCCGGCCTCTTTGTGGACACTAACCTGCTTGTCCAGTTCGTCACGGGCAATGTCGATGAAGAGATTATCGGCAAGCACCGCCGGCTTCTCGAATACACACGGAATGACTATGCTGCTCTGATACGGGAGATTGACCAATATAACCGAATTCTTATTACCCCAAATACCCTTACTGAAACGTCCAACCTGTTGGCGCAACACGGAGAACCGGAGCGGTCTCGTCTTCTGGAAAGACTCCGGGTTCTGATTCACGAGACGGAGGAGATAGTTGTGGCAAGTACACAGGCATCTGACGACGATGCTTTTCACCGTCTCGGCCTAACAGATTCCGCACTCATTCAGCTTGCCTCTCAGGATACCCCCCTGCTCACAGTCGATTTTGATCTGTACTATGCGATTTTACAGCGCAGAGAGAACGCCGTCGTCAACTTTACTCATCTTCGAACGCAGTGATCGCGATCACTGCCGCATATTGATTGAGATAAGCGGCTAAACTTGCCGCATGAGCATTCCATCACTAGAAGAATGGCGAGGGCGACTTATGCGAATCTCGCTCATCAAGGTGGTGACAGTCGCTGCGGCAGTGCTGGCAGTCGCATTGCTAGCGGCATGCGGCGCCGACGGCCAATACACGCAATTAACCGCAGGAACGCACCACTCCTGTGCCTTGGATTCTGATGGAGTGGTCGTCTGCTGGGGGAACAATGAGTACGGTCAATTGGCTGTGCCGCCAGAGGAACGCATGACTGAAATCGAGGCGGGAGCGTTTCATACGTGTGGTCTGCGAACGAATGGGAGCGCCGTCTGTTGGGGACACAAATTCGACATACCTAAGGAATGGGATGAGGAGTTTCGGGCGACCTTCAGCCCCCCGTTTCCTCCGGAAACCGAAAGGTTTGTCTCGATCGTCGTCAATGGCCATACGTGCGGCCTCAAGGAAGAGGGCCGAGTATTGTGCTGGAGAACTGGAGGAGAGCAGTATTCCATCTTTGAGGAGGAGGAGATTGTAGCGATTAGCTCCGGTGAAGGATCCGGAATCTGTGGCTTGCGTCAAGACGGTACAGTCATTTGCCTGGGTGTAGGGGTCGTGTCCCCGCCCGGCGGGAAACAATTCGTTGAAATAAGCACAGGCTTCGTACATGCTTGCGGGTTGTACTCAGATGGCACGATTGAATGTTGGGGACTCGATTTGGCTGGCCAGTTATCGCCGCCTGAAAACATGCAGTTTTCATCGTTGGCGGCTGGGAGTCTCCATTCTTGTGCATTGCGGACTGATGGTTCTGCCCTCTGTTGGGGTTACGATGTTGAGCGCCTGGAGGGAAACCATTCTCATCTTTTTCAACTCGCAAAGAGTCGTGGCGAGGCCAGGCTTCCTCTGCCCGTTGATGAACGATTCACGGAAATCACCGCCGGCTTTGGACACACTTGTGGCATACGGCAGGACGGAGGCATCTCTTGTTGGGGCAACAACAACGAAGGTCAAGCGACGCCCCCTGGCGCCTGAGGCCACAGAGGCTAAACTGGCCGCATGATTATTCCTTCACTAGAAGAATGGCGGGGCGCCTGATGCGAGTCTCGCTAGTCAGGGCTGTGACAGTCGCTGCGGCTGCGTTAGTTGTCGCATTGCTCGCGGCATGCGGCGCCGGCGGCCAATACACGCAATTAACCGCAGGAACGCAACACTCCTGTGCCTTGGATTCTGATGGAGTGGTTGTCTGCTGGGGGAGCAATGAGTACGGTCAATTGGCTGTGCCGCCAGATGAACGCATGACTGAAATCGAGGCGGCAAGGTTTTATACGTGTGGTCTGCGAACGAATGGGAGCGCCGTATGTTGGGGGCACGAATTCGACATACCTGAGGACTGGGATGAGGAGTTTCGGGCGACCTTCAGCCCCCCGTTTCCTCCGGAAACCGAAAGGTTTGTCTCGATCGTCGTCAATGGCGATACGTGCGGCCTTCAGGAAGAGGGCAGAGTATTGTGCTGGAGAATTGGAGGAGAGCAGTATTCCATCTTTGAGGAGGAGAAGATAGTAGCGATTAGCGCAGGTGCGGGATTGGAAATCTGTGGTTTGCGTCAAGATGGCAACGTCATTTGCCTGAGTTCAGGAGTCGTGGCCCCGCCCGACGGGAAACAATTCGTTGAAATAAGCGCAGGTTTGCTACATGCTTGCGCGTTGCATTCAGATGGCACGATTGAATGTTGGGGAGAAGATTTGGCTGGCCAGCTATCGCCGCCTGAAGACATGCAGTTTTCATCGGTGGCTGCTGGGAGTCTTCATTCTTGTGCGTTACGGACTGATGGTACTGCCCTCTGTTGGGGTTACGATTTTGAGCGCCTGGAGGGAGACCAGTCTCATCTTTTTCAAATCGCAAAGAGTCGTGGCGAGTCCAGGCTTCCCCTGCCCGAGAATGAACGATTCACGGAAATCACCGCCGGCTTTGGACACACTTGTGGCATACGGCAGGACGGAGGCATCTCCTGCTGGGGCAATAACGAGCACGGCCAGGCAACGCCCCCTGGCGCCTGAGGCCACAGAGGCTAAACTGGCCGCATGAGTATTCCCACGCCGGAGGACTTTCGAAAGGCGTTTCAGGCAACGCCATCGCTGTCTCAGGACGCGTCGCTGTTGGAGCATGTGCGGCAGCGGTTTCATTCCAAGTACCTGGAGACGATCATGCGGGCGCACAATGCGATGGCCGCGGATCGCGCGTGGGAGGGTTTCTATTTCTGGATGGTCTTTCCGGAGACGAATCGCAAGCCGTTTGAGATTCCGCCCGAAGAGGCGAGTGCGCTGTTGGAGACGCTAAAGCCGTTGGTGACGCGGTTACAGGAGGGCCTGCGAGAGCAGCGGGCTAGCCAAGCTTGAACGGCAGGCCCCGGATCTTCTTGCCCGACGCTAGCTGCTTCATCATCTTCCGCATTTCCGTGAACTGATTGAGCATCCGGTTCACGTCGGCGGTCTGAGTGCCGCTGCCCCGGGCGATGCGCTTACGGCGACTGCCCCCAATAATCTCCGGCCTCTGCCGTTCTTCCTGCGTCATGGACAACACGATCGCTTCCACGCGCTTCATCTGCTTCTCATCGAATGCGTCCGCTGAGACCTTGCCCTTCATCTGAGAGAATCCCGGGATCAAATCCATGACCTGTGCCATGCCGCCCATGTTTCGCAACTGTCCCATCTGTTCCAGGAAATCGTTGAGATCGAAGCTGGCGGTACGGAACTTCCGCTCCAGCTCCTGCGCCTTTGCCTCGTCGATGTTCTGTTGCGCTTTTTCGACCAGCGTGACGACGTCGCCCATGCCGAGAATGCGCCCCGCGAGCCTGTCAGGGTAGAACGGCTCCAGCGCGTCCATGCGCTCTCCGACGCCGATGAACATGACGGGGAGGCCGGTGACGGATGTGATGGAGAGGGCTGCGCCGCCGCGCGCGTCGCCGTCCATCTTGGTCAGGATGAGGCCGGTTAGGGGGACAAGTCGGTGAAACTCCTCGGCGGCGTTCACGGCGTCCTGGCCGGTCATGGCATCGACAACGAGCAACACCTCGGCAGGTTTCAGCGCCTTGCGCACATTCGCCAATTCTTTCATCAATTCATCGTCGACTTGCAATCGTCCGCCGGTGTCAAATATGTGCCAGTGGGCATTGGCTTGCGTGGCGGCGGCGAGTGAGGACTTGGCGACGGCGACGACGTTGGAATTACCGGGCTCGGCGTGGACGGGCACGTTGGCCTGTTTTCCGAGGGCGGTGAGTTGCTCGATGGCGGCGGGGCGTCGAACGTCGCCCGCGCCAAGCGATACGGACTGTCCCTGCTGCGTCAGGCTCGATGCAAGTTTTGCGGCGGTCGTCGTCTTGCCGGAGCCCTGCAGGCCGACGAGCAGGATGGTGGCAGGGCGGTTCGAACCGGCATCGAGAGTGCGATTCTCCTTGCCAAGAACGTCCGTAAGCTCTTCCTGCACGATCTTGATGATCTGCTGGACGGGCGAGACGGACTCAAGCACCTCTTTGCCGACGGCGCGGTCGCGGATGCTCTGCTGGAGGGTGCGTACAACGCCAAGATTGACGTCGGCCTCCAACAGGGCGCGACGAACCTCGCGCAGCGCCTCCTCGACATCTGCCTCGGTGATGCGCCCGCGGCCGGAGAGCCGATTAAAAACGCCGTTGAGTCGTTCGGTCAGAGCTTCAAACATGGTCTATCCAGTGTAACGGGTGAATCAGTAGCGGGCGTGCCACCCATCGCCTGCTGCACCCTCGGTATTCCGAGCGGAGAGGGGTAACACTACTGATCATCCCGAACTGAGCGTCACGCCACAGTCATTCCGAACAGAGCCTCACGTTACTGTCATTCCGGTCCAATTCAAGGTCTGTTACTGGATGCAGTCAGAGGGGCGAGACGTTCCAGCAGTTCGGCAACATCATCCAAATCCTCTGCGATATCATCTGCATCCAAGAACATCTTGCGTTGGTAGTAGTTGCTGTGCAGCATCTCGGCGGAGTGGCCCATCTGTACCAGCTGGCGTCGGTTTCCTGTCTGCTTGGCGGCCAACCTTATGATGTGCCGAAAAGCCTCATGGCGGGTGTACTGCTGGCCGATTGCGGCGGCAACAGCTTTGACCATGTGAGACGCCGCTCCCCAACCCTTCTCCGATGCTTGGTGCAGGTCTCCGTCGGCAAGATATTGCCGCGCTCTGTCCAGAAATTCTCTAGACTGCCGACGGTAGTCAGTGACGGCGTCAGTGGTCATTCGCTCCTCCTAATCCCATAGTCTACGAGGTACGACAAATACTAAGCAAGGGCGCAATAGTGCCATCCCGGAAATGCCGGGGCCGACCATCGTAGTCATGCTAGATATGGCCGGCCGGAACGCGGCGGACCGACTCATTGAAGAACTCAAAGTAGATCGCGAACCGAGAAAAAACATGGAGCGGGCGATGGGGATCGAACCCACGACATTCTGCTTGGGAAGCAGACACTCTACCACTGAGTTACGCCCGCTCGGCTGAACACGCCGCGCATCAGGGATGCGGCGTAGAAATATGTATGCGCCCGCAGAGGGTAGTTGTCAAGGCGGCGCGGCGCGGTGTCAGGCCGGATCCGCTAGCCGCCGCTGAGCACACTACAAGTATCGCTTAGCCGACTCCACCATGTACATCACCTTGCAATTCGGGCAGTACAAGTACCAGTCGAAGTAATAGGTTTGGTTTGGCTTCCGCTTCTTGTTCTCGGGCACCTTCCTAATAACGGGCGTCCCACACTTGCGACACTGTTGGCCAGGCTCGATCATCTTGGTTGGCGGATTATCCGCAACGCCTCGCTGCTCAGGAATTGAGGCCGATTGTCCTGTTTCATATCCCTCGTCTACGGGCAAGTTCTCTGATTTTGCGGCCTGAGCCGCAAGCCTGTTGGCGCGCTCGTTCTCAATGTCCCCCGCGTGCCCACGTATCCATCGAAAGTCGACGTTGTGCCGTTCGCATAAAACGAGAAGTTGTTCCCACAAATCAAAGTTCAATCTGAGCTCGCCATTCTGACTCTTCCACGCTTTGGCGCGCCACCCTGCTGCCCACCCCTTGGAGATACCATTTACAATGTATTTGGAGTCGCTAAAGAGCGTGACGTCTGACTCATTCTTGAGAGCTTCGATGCCACGAATTGCGGCCATAATCTCCATCCGATTGTTCGTGGTCTCTTGGAATCCTCCCAAAAGCTCTTTGCGGTGAGTACCGGAAATCAGCACGGCACCGTATCCGCCTCGCCCAGGGTTAGGATCGGCGGAACCATCAGTGTAGATAGATACTTCAGGTCGAGTGGTAGCCATAAAACTATGTTACGACGCTAAGGTGTGCGTCGCCGGGGACGCGCCGTGGGTGCTTACAGAATGAAGGGTATGGCGAGAATTCTCACACAGGGTCCGCCAGCCGCCTGGCCGTCGTAATGAAGCCGGTGTGGGCGACCATGCGGTGCGCGGGTCTTAGGGATTGGGGGCCGGCGTCCCATTGGCGCAGGGCTATTTCGAACTGATCGATGAGGCCGAACACGGGGTCGGCGTCCAGTTCTTGCCAGAGTCGATGTAGCTGTAGCGTGGTGGGGAGAAATGCGAGGAAGATGCCGCCGGGCCTCATCGCCGTTCGCGCGTGTGGAATCACCTGCCACGGCTCCGGCAGGTCAAGCACGACGCGATCCACGGCAGACTCCTCGATGCCGTTCTCGTAGATGTCTTTTACGTGGATGGTGAGTCGGTCAGAGAGTTCATTCGACAGGAATCCTGTGACGTTGCGCTGGGCGATTCGGGCAAAATCCTCGCGGGACTCATATGAGAAGACGCTGCCGGACTCGCCGACGGCGCGGAGTAGGGCAATCGTCATCCCACCCGAGCCGATGCCTGCCTCGACCACCTTTGCGCCGGGGTGGATGTCGGCATACGTGAGAATCGCGCCGATGTCTTTGGGGTAGATGGGCGTCGCGCCCCGTTTCATCGTCAGGATGTAGTCGCCGAGCGTGGGGCGTATGGCGAGATAGACACCGCCCTTCTGCGCCGTTCGAAACTCGGCTCCCTCAGGGCTGCCGATCATGTCGTCGTGCGAGATGATGCCGGAGTGGGAATGGAACTCACCGCCCCCTACGAGGGTAATGAGGTACTTGCGGCGTTTGCGGTCGATGAGCAAGACGAGGTCGCCGGGCCGAAATGCGCCCGCCATTGTGTGGGGATTGTCGGGTTCGTTGGTCATCGCGCGTGATCAGAATCCGGGCAAAGAAAAAGCCCCGGCAACGACCTATTTTCCACAGAGGGCTGCCCCTCCAGTATCGTCGGCGCTGAAACGTTTCACTGCCGTGTTCGGGATGGGAACGGGTGGGTCCGCCTCGCCAGAGTCACCGGGACATTCACGATTGTATCGCATTTGAGGCGCCTTTGAGAAGTTGGGATCACGCCGAAGCCCTATCTGCGGCCGTTTGGCGCTCAGGAAGCGTGGCATGTATCATGTGCCAAACGTCGAAGCATGGGTAGGCGGGGAACGGCGGCGCGTCGCCGCAATCATGTTCCCCGGAGGGTGGCTCCAAATGCCGATCTTTCGTTACGGCCGGTGGGATAACTCACAGGAGCCTTTCGGCGCTCAACCGGAAGACCTGATGGAGGCCATCTCCGACGACCTCGCTACTCACGGAGACATCAACCGCGCGCTGCGTCGCATGATGATGCGCGGCTTCAATATGCGCGATGGTCAGGATGTCGAAGGCATACGCCAGATGACCGAGCGGTTGCGTCAGCAACGACAGGACCACCTCGATCGTTACGATCTCAACTCCGTCATGGATGGAATCCGCGAGAAGTTGCAGGAAATCCGCGACCTTGAACGTGACACCCTCGAACAGCGCATGCAGGACGCGCAAGAGGCCATGAGCTCCTCGCCGGATTCCGAACAGGACGGCGGCAACGCGCCATCTGAATCACAGTCCGGCCAGCATCCCCAGCAGGACGGAGACAATTCCCAGTCAGGATCCCCTCGTCAAGAGGCGGAGGAAGAGCTAAAGCGATTCCTCGAACAACTTGAGCGAGAGTTGAATAACGGCGGTCAGCAGGGGCAGGAGAGCCAGGACGGTTCGGAGTCCGGGCAGCAGGACGGCCAACAGCCCGGCGGCCAACAGGGCGACCAACAGCAGGGCGCCGGTCAGCGTTCGCAGCGTGGCGCAGGCATGGATCGCATGACCGCGCAGGCGTTGGAGAACATGGCCCAACGCAAGATGGACTTCATGGAGTCTCTGCCGAACGACCCCGGCGGGGCCATTAAGGAACTCAGCGACTACGACTTCATGGACGAGGAGGCGCGTGAGAAGTTCCAGGAATTGCTGGATTCACTGCGCCAACAGGCCTCTCAGTCCTATATGCAGAACATGATGCAGCAGATGCAGAACATCACGCCCGAGCAGATGGCGGCGACTCGGGAGATGATGAGTGATCTCAACAATATGCTTCGCGACTACTCGCAAGGGAATCAGCCCAACTTCGATGAGTTCATGCAGAAGTGGGGCGACATGTTCGGCGACAACCCGCCCCGCGACATCGAGGAGCTGCTTGAGCGGCTCATGGAGCAGATGTCGCAGTTCCAATCGCTCATGGATAGCCTGCCGGAGGAGATGCGGCAACAGTTGCAGGAGACGATGGAGGCGGCGCTCAACGACCCGGAGATGATGCAGGAGATGGCTCAACTGTCGTCACTGATGGAAAGCCTGATGCCGATGAAGGAAATGCGGCAGAATTACCCGTTCTCGGGCGATGAGTCGTTGTCTCTGCAGGAGGCCATGCGCCTCATGGATCAGTTGCAGCAGATCGATGACCTTGAGGCGCAGCTGAGAGCGGCTGAGAGGCGCGGCGACATCGACAACATCGACCGCGAACAGGTGGAGAAACTCATTGGCGAGGACGCGGCGCGTGATCTTGATTGGCTAAAGGAGCTACAGGAACAGCTCGAAAAGGCCGGCTATATCCGCAAGAACGGCGACAAGCTGGAACTGACGCCGCGCGGTATTCGCAAGATCGGCGAAAAGGCGCTCAAGGATATTTTCTCCAAGCTGAGGGGCGCAAGTCTCGGCGCGCATGAAATGCAGAAGAACGGACTCTTCGGTGAAAAAGATGAAGAGTCCACGAAGATTTATGAATTCGGCGATCACTTCGATGTCCACATGACGCGAACGGTCAAGAACGCCGTGATGCGCAACGGGCCGGGCACACCGCTCAAGATTGCGCCGGACGATTTCGAGGTGTATCGGGACGAAACGCTGACGCAGGCGAGCACGGTCATCCTGCTTGACCAAAGCCGGTCAATGGCCATCAGCGGCAGTTTCGACGCCGCCAAGAGGATGGCGCTGGCCCTGCACACGCTCATCAAGATGCAGTTCCCGCGCGACAACCTGTATGTGGTCGGGTTCGCCGACTACGCGTGGGAGCTCAAGGGCGATGAGTTGATCAAGGCGACGTGGGGCGGATATTCGCCCGGCACGAACATGCAGCACGCGCTGATGATCTCCCGCAACTTACTGGCCAAGCATCGATCCAGCACGCGGCAGGTGATCATGGTGACGGACGGCGAGCCGACGGCCCACCTGGAGGGCGGCGCGCCGTACTTCACGTATCCGCCCAGCCAACGCACCATCGATATGACGCTGCGAGAGGTCAAGCGCTGCACGCAAGAGGGAATCACAATCAACGTGTTCATGCTTGAGATGGCCTACTACCTCGTCAATTTTGTGAGGCAGATGACGCGGCTGAACCGTGGGCGAGCCTTCTTCACGCAGCCGGACAAGCTCGGGCAATACGTGCTGGTCGACTACCTCAACAACAAGCGTGGCGCAATCGCGCCCTGACTTCCGCCGCCGGACAGCATCATTTCACGCCACGCAGACGTCCTCATCCTGAATGGGCGGCTGCATACGCTTGACCCGGAACGCCCTGTCGTTGAGGCAATAGCCGTTGCGGACGGGCGGGTAATGGCGCGCGGTGACGATGCCGAAATCTCCGGCCTGCGCGGTGACAACACGAGAATCATCGACCTTGAGGGCCGCGCCGCAATCCCCGGCCTCGTCGATGCCCACTTCCACCTTGCCTACTACGGCATGATGTCGGGCTGGCTCAGCCTTGCAGATTGCCGTTCTATTGAGGACATCATCGGCCTTGTTCGAGAACGGGCAGAGAGCTTACCTGAGGGCGCGTGGATATATGGACGCGGTTGGGATCCGTCCAACCTTGCAGAGGGCCGTTCGCCCGTAGCTACAGATCTGGACCAGGGAACGACGGCGCATCCCGTGCTGCTGGCGCGCGCGGACGGCCATGTGTGTGTAGCGAACTCGGAGGCGCTGCGGCGCGCCGGTGTGACGGACACAACGCTTGATCCTGTTGGCGGCCACATCGTTCGTAGCGGTGACGGCACTGCGACGGGCGAACTATCGGAACGCGCGCTGTACCTGGCATGGGACGCGATGATGGCCGAACTGACGCCTGACGACTTCCGAGAGCCGATTCTCAAGGGCGCGCACGCCGCCGCCCGCGCCGGAATCACGACGGCGCACGCCATCCTGCTTGAGAACGTCGCCGCCGAACTTGAGGCGCTGCGGCAACTTGATAAGAACGGTGAGTTGCCCATCCGCGTGTACGGCGTCGTGCAGGTTGAGGCATTGGAATCTCTGCCTCAGGAACTCCTCAACTATGAGGGGGATAGAGTCAGGATCGGCGCGGCCAAGATATTCGCGGACGGCACACTATTCGCCGGCACTGCCGCTCTCCGCGCCCCCTACACGGACACGCCCGCCTCTTACGGCGAGGACGGCGTGCCGTTCGATGAGCTGGTCGGAATGCTTGAGACGATTCGCGATGCTGATCTCCAACCCGCTGTCCACGCCGTCGGTGACCGCACGATCGAACGAGTGCTAGACGCTCTCGAGCTCGTCTACGGCAGCGCGGAGCAGTGCAGGGCGGCTCGTCCGCGTATCGAACACGCGACCGTGCTCGCGCCGGACTTGTTGAATCGCGCGCGGCATCTCGGTGTGATTCTCTCGATCCAGCCGCGACGATGGCGGCAGTTGAACCGTCGCCTTGGGCCTCAACGGGCCGGTTGGGTGAATCCCTGGCCTGAGTTCGCGGCTAGCGATGCTCATGTTGTTGGTGGATCAGACGCGCCGTTCATCGTGCCGCAGCCGGACGCGTGGCAGACGCTTGTACAGGCGGTGGAGCGCGGCATTCCATTTCTGCAGGCGATGGGCATAATGGCTCGCGGCGCGGCGCTCGCTGCCCGCGACGAGACGTCGTGCGGCCTTGCAATCGGGTCACGGGCTGACATGACTGTGCTCTCCGCCGATCCCGCCAACGCGACGCCTGACGAACTACGGGCCATCACGCCGGTTATGACGATTGTCGGCGGGGCACTATCCTATATGAATGTGGAATCTCAATCAGGTTCAGCCGCGTGACTAGCGATACAGATAACTATTTGGCGCGCATCGCAGCCGCTCTCGAAGAGTCCGTGGAACTGGCGAGCACGTTCTCGCCGTCCTCCGTCTACGTTCAACACAAGGGCTGGGACGGCCCAGTGACGGAGGCCGATCACGCCCTCGATGAGCTTCTTCATGACACGCTCGTCCGTCCCGGCGAGGGCTGGCTGTCAGAGGAGACCGTCGACGATGGCCATCGAATCGGCATGGAGCGCGTCTGGGTCGTCGATCCAATAGACGGCACGCGCGGTTTCCTCGCGGGACGTCCGGAATGGTGCGTGTCTGTCGCCATGTCGGTGGACGGGGTGATAGGGGCAGCGGGCATCGTCAACCCGTGGGCGAATGAGACGTTTCTAGCAGCCCGTGGTGGCGACATGACGCTGAACGGACAAACAGCACGGGTCAACGACCATGCAGAGCTCTCGTCCGACGTGACCGTTCTCGGCTCTCGCGCTGAGATTCGGTGGGGTATGTGGAATCGATTTCACGGCGCGCCGTTCAAGGTGCAGACACTCGGCTCCATCGCGTACAAGATGGCGCTTGTCGCGGCAGGCAAGGCGGACGCGGTTATCAGCCTGGAACCCAAGAACGAGTGGGATGTTGCCGCCGGCGCGTTGCTTGTGGAGGCGGCGGGCGGCGTCGTGACGGACGCGGACGGGCGTCCCATGCAGTTCAATCGCCGCGACACGCTCATCGACGGAGTAATTGCGGCAGGGCCGAAAACGCACGCCACCATTTGGGAACTAATGACCAGCCGCCCCAACACGCACAAGCATACTTGGACGCCGGGGCGCCACTAGGCGAACATCTACGCGGCGGACAAACTCAGCGCCCGAACTCGGGCGTTACGCGCTTAGCGTCAAGTGGATCAAGTGATGCCGTTGTGGGAGTGACCTGCGTGTCCACCGCCCCCGCCCATGCCGGGCATCGTGAAACCACCGTCTGAATCGCCACTGCTCACGCCAAACAGTGAAATAACCTTGTGGACGTCAGCGGAGCCGCAGCCGGGGCAGGCGATCTCTCCTGAGTCCGCGTTGATATTGCGGGTTAGCTTTTCGAATGTGCCTTCGCAGGCGTGGCACTCGTATTCAAAGAGGGGCATAAATGAAATCCGCCGCGTGGCTCGTCAGGAAAAATGCAGTCCGGCCGCGATCAGGCGATGCAGCGGAACGGATCATCGGGCCGAACCTGTATAGGCTTGGGCATCTTGAAGTCGGGCACGTTGCTCTGCCAGACGCCGGTGACGCCGACAGCGGACATCTTGCGGTCAACCTCTACGCTCTCACATGCAGGGCAGGCAACGTCGACGGGCGTGTTGTAGCCGCGAATGAACTTGTCGAAACCGTTTCCACAGGTCTTGCAACCGTACTCAAAGATGGGCATTTCTTCTCGTGCCTCCGTGTAGCGGATTATAGTTGCCAGCTCACCGCGAGGCAAGTTAGGCGGACTCCGCCGTGCCCTCTTGTGCCTCGCCGGGTCTCACTCTCGTGGAAAGACGGGCAGGGGGTGTCCGGCGGCGATGCGGAGGTTGACCCTCGCCCCAACCTCAATGGCGTTGGCGTGCGAGGCGAGCGCCCGGCACACCATGCCGGAGTCCAACTCGACGTTGTACGAGTAGAACGCGCCGTTGAATATCCGCCCGACGATTCGCCCGTTTCCCACCTCGTCCGCGTGGATGGACAGGTCCTCCGGCCTCAGCATGAGGTCCAGCTCTTCGGCGTCGCTCTGTATGACGGCGCCACTGACATCGGCCTCGCCAAGCTCGGTCATAACGCGGGATTCGCTGGCCGTCGGCGTAGCCGGAATGAAATCCGCCTCGCCCAGGAATGCGGCGACGAATCGGTTAACGGGGCTGTGGAATGCCGCGTCCGGCGCGCCCGTCTGCTGGATGCGGCCGCTTTCCATCACGGCGATGACATCGCCCATGGATAGCGCCGCCTCCTGATCATGCGTTACAAAGACGACCGTTATGCCGGCCTCGTGCAGGATTTCACGCACCTCCTGTTGCAGGCGCGCGCTCAGGTTAGGGTCGAGATTCGAGAACGGCTCGTCCATCAGGAGAACCTTGGGGGCAGGAGCGAGTGCGCGGGCGAGGGCGACACGCTGGCGTTCGCCGCCGGAGAGTTCATGCGGGCGGCGGTTGCGCCTGTCTAACAGCCCGACAAGCTCCAACATCTCATCAACGCGGCGGTTACGGTTGGGGGTGTTGCGGGGCAGACCGTAGGCGATGTTGGACGCGACGGACATGTGGGGGAAGAGGGCATAGTCCTGGAACACGAAACCCACGCTGCGATACTCCGGCTGCACGAAAACGCCATGCGATGTGACCGGCCTGCCGTCTATCTCGATCGTGCCGGCGTCAGGGCTTTCGAGCCCGGCGATCATGCGCAGGAGCGTCGTCTTGCCGCAGCCGCTCGGCCCTACAAGGGCGAGTAGCTGTCCCTCAATGACCTCAAGTGACACGTTGTGCGCGCCGGCGCCGGATGGGCCATATTGTTTGCTCAGCCCAACGCATCGGAGCATGACGCGCGGGGTCTGCTGTGTCGTCATGCGCGTTCGCTCCTCCCCCGGCCAAACAGGAATACCATCGGGATGGCGGAGATCGCGATGAGCATCAGAGCCGGTAGGGCGGCCTGCGCGAAAAAGGCCTCAGAGCTTGCGGCCCAGATCGTCGTGCCGAGGCTGCTGAAATCGAGTGGACTCAGTAGCAAGGTTGCAGGAAGCTCCTTCATTGCGGTTAGGAAAACGAGCGCCCCTCCTGCCAGGATGCCGGGGCGCAACAGTGGCATTGTTATTGTACGAAACACGTGAAGAGGGCGGTGTCCCAAAGTTCGACCCGCCTCCTCCACACCCGGATTCACTTGCAGCAGGGATGCCCGCACCGGCCCCATCGCAACAGGCAGGAACAGGATGACGTAGGCGAATATCAGCATCACATGCGTTTGATACAGGCTCGGCACAAGGCGGGAGCCAAAGAACACCAACGCGAGCGCGATGACGATGCCGGGCAGGGCGAACCCCACATGGCTGATCCGGTCGATGGACATGCTGAAACGCCCGGGGAATCGCACGGCGAGGACAACGATCGGCAACGCTGCGACGACCGCGGCCACTGCCGCAAGAGACGATACGGTAGCGGAATTGAGCGCCGGCCCCCAAACTCCGCTCAAGTGCTCGCCCGCGCCGAGGCCGCGAATGAGCCAGAAGAGCAGGACGGCCATGGGAATCACCAACGCCACCAGCGCAACGAGGGAGCACAGGGCGAGCGCCGGATATTTCCACACGCCGAGCGGAACGGAGGGCGAGTCAGCGCCCCCAAGCTCGGCCTGATGCGTGTCCTCCAGCGGCCGATCACCGTGGGCGGACGTTTCCGCCAGGAAGAGCAGCACGGCCAACCCCACAAGCACCAGTGAAAGCGCCGCCGCGGCGGTTCGATCCACGTAGCTCGTGTACTGGAGATAGATCGCCCACGTAAAGGTCTCATAGCGAAGGAGTGACACCGCGCCAAAGTCGCTGATCGTATAGAGCGCTACAAGCAGGCTGCCGGACGCCAGGGCAGGTCGCAACTGCGGCAGGGTAACGCGCAGGAACGTCACCCACGGCCCTTTGCCGAGGGTTCGGGAGGCGTCTTCCAGCGCCCGTCCCGACCCACGCAAAGCTGCCCGAACCGTCAACAGCGTGTATGGATATGAAACAAGCACCAGCACGATTGCCGCACCGGGCAGCCCGTACACGGACGGCAGCTTCTCGATGCCAAGTGGCTCTGTCACGAGTCGATGCAGTATGCCCAGCGGCGCAAAGACCGAGATGAACAGGAACGCGACGATGTAGCTCGGCATGACAAGCGGCAGCACGGTCAGGATGCTCCATGTGCGCCTGAACGGCAGATCCGTGCGTTCAATCAGCCATCCAAGCGACAAGGCAAGGACTGCGGACGCGCTTGAGACGATGGCGACAAGGACGATGCTGCGTAAGATGATCGCCGCCGTTCGCGGGCGCAACAGGATATCCGCCAACGATTCAGCCCCCGCGTCCAGCGTCCTTATGAGCAGGTAGATGACGGGCAAGAGCAGCGCAAAGCCGATGATGGACGCGGTGAGGCTGAGCGTGAACGGCGGCCAGCGTCGTTCACGCCGCATTGCCCGGAGCCTTCGAATTCTGGCCGCCGTTCCGGTCATTTACGGGAGGATTCCGGTATCGCGAAGCAGATCGAGAGTGCCCTCGATGTCGCGGAGGTCCGCCATATCCACCTGCGGCGCGTTGATTTCATCCAGCGGAGTCAGCAGGCGGTCAACGGCCACGCCTTCAACAAGTGGATACTCATATGTTTGGCTGGCGAAGTACTGCTGCGCGACAGACGACAGCAGGAACTCGATGAACTTGATCGCATTCTCGCTGTTCTCCGCGCCATCCAGCACGCCTGCGCCCGCGACAAGGATGATGGAGCCTGGTCCGCCGCCGCGCAGGTGGGCGTTGCGGGCGGGGAACGTCTCGCCTTCCTCTTGCAGGAATCGGTAGAGGTAGTAGTGATTGACGAATCCGACGTCAACCTCTCCGGCGGCGACGGCCTGCACGGTGGGCGTGTTCTTGGCGTAGAGTATTGGCTCGTTGGCCTGAATACCCTCAAGCCACGCGCGCGTCTCGTCTTCGCCCCACATCACGCGCATCGCGGTCACCATTGCCTGGAACGAGCCGTTGGTGGGCGGCCAGCCGATGCGTCCACGCCACTCCGGATCCGTGAATCCGCGCAGATCGCTGGGCAAGTCCGCCTCCGTCAGCCTGTCCGTGTTGTAGACCACGACGCGGGCGCGTCCTGACAGGCCGATCCACTTGCCGTCCGGCGAACGGAAGTTGGCGGGGACAATGCTCAGGACATCATCCGGCAACGTGGCGAACATGGGCTGCACTGCCGCAAGCCCGCCGGGATCCTGGGCGAAGAAGATGTCCGCAGGTGAATTGTCGCCCTCTTCCAGGATCGTGGCGGCGATTTCGGACGTGCTGCCGTACTTGACACGCGTTTCGATGCCGGTCGCTTCCGAGAATTGTTCGATGATTGGCGCAACAAGGCTTTCGCTGCGCCCGGAGTAGATGACAAGCTCGCCGGGACCTTGCGCGCTCGCCGCCTCGGGGGCCGCGGTACGTTCAGGGTCAGCCGTGGATTCCGGAGCGGCCGTAGGCTCGGGTCTCCCCTGGCACCCGGCCGCCACAATCAAAACCAGGACTCCAATGAGTCCAATCAGTAACCGAGACATGGGTCACCTCCAATTGAACGAAGAAAGGGTTTTCAACGTCAATTGGCGAGGTGGGAAGCCGAGGAAGCCGAAATGCCGACCGGTGTCTAAGTCGGCTGCGCCGATGGGCATGGCGGATGACAGTCGCGCCGTGGAGCGCAACCTGTTGGGACGGAGAAGGTGGCTCTGGGGTGGAGGCGCCGCCTTTCAAACGCGCCTTGTCCAGGCCGAATCGCCAACTCCCGGCCTGTGACGGGGCGCAGGCCGCCGGTGGCAACTGGGGCAGATCTCGATTGATCTGAGTCCGTCGCACAGAAGCGATGGCGACTATGGTCTTGAGGCAGGCAGGTGTTGCTATGGACGGAGCTTTATTTGAGGTCTGATCTGCGACCTCCACACTGAGCAAGACCGCGCCGCCGTGTCTGGCCTCTGAAGGCGACGCAGGATGCGTTGCGAGCAAAGCAGATGCCCGAATGCGCAGGAGTGTTCGCGAGCAGCTGATATGCTCCGCGGCCACGCCGGTCTGCGTGGCCTGAGCAGGAACGCGCTCCAGCGTGGCGGCGAGACGAAGGAGATTCACAGCCCGCCGTTCCTTCCAGCGCAGATCATGAACCCCTTTCCTCTCTCGCCTTGGCCGAGCGTGGGCCGAACGGCTCCGGCTGGAACGGCTCATCGCGCTTGCGAATGAATGCGCGGAGACCGCCCTCCTTGCGCGCCTCCTCAAGCGGGGCGGTGAACTCTTCGCGCTTGGAGACGATAACAGCAGCCGCAAGCTCCGAATTGAGCCGCATCACGTTGTGGAGGCCCATCGTCTCAAGGCCGCGCATCGCGACGGCGAGGTTGATCTTGACCGTCTCCGGGCTCACAAGCGCAAGCCGCTCTACCAGCTGCCATGCCTCCTCAAGCGCGACGTCCTTTGTGGGTACAACCTTGTTGACGATGCCGATACGCAGCGCCTCCTGCGCGTCGATGTGGTCGCCGGTGAGGGCGTAGCGCAGGCCGTTCTTGTAGCCGGCGTGGTGAATCCAGATATAGTTGTCGTCCGAGATCATGCGGACTTCCACCTGCCCGAATACGGCGTCCTCCGCCGCAATGGTGATGTGGGAGGTCAGGGCGTACCACGAGCCGCCGCCCATGCACCAGCCGCTGACGACGGCGATGATTGGCGTATCGATCTCATCGATGATGCGAGCGATTCGGCCATGCTCTTTCTTCCAGAACCGCGTACGCCAATGGTCGATCTCCGCAGCGATGTTGGAGCCTTCCGGCAGGCCATACGGCCAGACGTAGTCCGCGCCGCCACCGGCGATATCAAATCCCGCGGAGAAGGCCTGCCCCGCGCCGGTCAGGACGATGGCGCGCACCTCAGGATCGGCATCGGCGGCATCAAGGGCGTGATGCAATTCAACGTCCAACTCATCGGAGATGGCGTTCATCACCTCGGGACGGTTCAGCGTGATGAGCACGCCGTTGCGCTGCTTCTCATAGAGCAGATTCTGGTAGTCCATCGTTCCGTCTCCTGTGAGCGCCTTCACGGCGTCAATCCCCAACCCTGCACCAGCGAACTGCACCGACATTGTACTTGATTGATAACTCGCAGTGCGGCGGGGAAACGTGCGACAGATTTACGCGCCTGGGACGTTGGAGGTTAGCTCGGTTTCTCGGTCGGCAACAAATCAGGATAATTCCGCGATAGCGCTTGCGGGGCTGATCGCTCGAATCGGGGAGTTTCTGTAGTCTTCCAAGTCTCTCGTGACGATGAGGCGCGCCCCGGCAGCCATCGCCGCCGCCACCTGCATTGCGTCCTCAAAATCGCGCATGGGCAGCCTCAAGGCCCGCAACAAATCCGCGTTGGACGTGGGAACCACTGTGACAAGTTTGGCGAGGCCCTCAATGAACGATCGAATGTCGGGGGACTCAGGTTTCGGCCTCGCCACATAATGCAAATTGGAAATCGTATGCCACGCCACACATGCGGGTTCGATCCCCACGCTGATGAGGTCAAGGAACCGTGTGGATGCCTCGCTGAACGGCTCACGGTCGTTGGCCGCATCAACAAGGACATCCGTGTCGATGTGAATCACTGCAAGTACTTCTTGGCGAGAGCCTCGTATAGAGGGTCGCCGGTTCGCTCGGCAGGCTGGAACTTTCCGCGCCATTTGGTGCCGAATGGCACGTCTTCACGCTCCACCGTTGCATCCCGTAGAGTCTGCTCGATGAGTGCCGACAATGAGACGCCCTTTGACTTCGCATATCGCTTGGCCACGGGCACCAATTCCGAATCAACCGTTATCGTTAGCTTCTGTTTCATGTCTCTTCCTCGACGGGCACCCCGTATACGTACCATCCTCGTTAGTATACGTATTCACGTTAGAGGGTGTATACGTCACAGGCGCCACGGAAGCCGCGCTCAGTGTCCGCCCTCTCCGCCCCCCACGTCCCCCCAGCGCGCCACGCCTAAGCGCCACAGGACCACCATGTTGGTGAGCACGCCGATGACGGCTAGCGTGGCCACGCCCTGTCCCACAATTGCGCCGACCATGATGACCAGCAGGCGCAGGTCGCGGGATGCCAGCGCGCCCGGTAGACCCTCGAACGGCCGGCCGAACGTGGCCTCCGCCCGTGCGCGGCTGTAGCTGATCATCAGGGATCCGATAATGGCGACGGCGGCAAGAATCGTCGTGGTGGTCTGATCGGCGCCCTCCTGGAACTTGAACGCCCAATACCCCAGGCCGGCCAGGATGACTGCGTCGGCGTAGCGGTCGAGCAGGGCATCGAAAAAGCCGCCGAAGAGGCTCGTCATATTCTTGGCGCGGGCCAGATCGCCGTCCACGCCATCGATGATCGACGACGACTGCACGAGAACTCCGGCCCAGATGTTGAGGTCGTAGTAGAACAGTGCTCCTGCGGCCACGGCCATCAGGAACGCGACAAGCGAGACCTGGTTGGGCGTGATGGGCGTTGGGACGAGGAGACGCGCAATCGGCCGCGAGAATCTGCGGTTCAGGTAACGGGAGACGAAGCCTTCGTGCATACGCTGGCGCTAGATGATGTATCCAAGCGCCTCGCGCGCCAGCATCAGGTCCTCCATTGTGTCCACATCGAACCAGAACGCGCCGCTAACGTCGTGGGCGTGAAGGTCGTTTCCTGAAAGGATCATGCGCGTGACGGCCTGGCTCAACTCATCGTGTGAACTGTCCTCGGCGAGCTTGGCCTCCACGGCGTCAAAGATGGCGGGCGTGAAGCGGAAGACGCCGCAGTCGATGCCGTTCCATTGGCTCAACTGTTTGCCGATGGCGACGATGTGTCCCTCATCATCCACGCTGACCCGCGTGCCCTCTTCAATGTCACGGTCGGCCGGGCTGAAGTCCACCGCGAGGGCGTTGAGAGTCGTGCCGTCGTCGTTGCTGCCATCGACGAGGCCGATGATGATCTCAGATGACGGCATATGGTCAGCCATGGAGAGGATGAAAGGATTGGGCCCGACGGCCTCTTTTGCGGCGAGGACGGAAACGGCGTTGCCACGGTGGTGCTCTGTGTTCATAACGTAGGTGATGTCCAGGCCGCGCGTGGATCCGTCGCCCAACGCCTCCTGCAGCACCTGACCCTCGTGGCCGATGACGAGCACAATCTCCGTTATGCCGGCCTCTCGAAACCCATCCAATGTGTAATCAATTACCGTCTGCCCATTGACGAGCAGAAGCGCCTTGTGGCGGACGCCGTATTGGCCAAAACGGGAACCATGCCCCGCTGCCAAAATGACAGCCTTCATACGAGTCTCCTTTGTGCGGTGACGGGGCCCTATCCCCCCGAGCCGTTCGTCACCAAGAATCGGCGGCTAGCGCCGGATGGCCTAGTCTAGCACGTTATTGCCAAGCCTTTGCGATTCCTCTGGATTTCGGCGTGGCGCCCGCCTGTCGGCAGCGTTCGCAAAGGCTCAAATGGGCGTTGTAACCAGTCTATCGCGCTGTCACAAGCGCCGCGCCCTCCACCTTCTTGAGAACCTCGGCGAGCGAGAGATTCTTGTCTCGCAGTTGCGCCGGTATCGCCTTCCAGAACATGGCGCGATAGGTTGGCCACTCGGCCAGGATCGTCTCGGACCGCTTGCTGCCCGTCGTCTCGGCGTGGCGCCGGATCAACTCCAACACGTGTTGCTCATCTTCAGCGTCTTCGAGCCTGTCCAGCACAAGCAGTTCCTGGTTGTAGAGCGATGGGAATTCGCCGCTCTCATCCAGGACAAATGCCACGCCGCCGGACATTCCCGCGCCGAAGTTGCGGCCCACGCTGCCAAGCACGACGACAACGCCGCTCGTCATATACTCGCAACCGTGATCCCCGACGCCCTCCACGACGGCCTGTGTGCCGCTGTTACGTACTGCGAAGCGCTCACCTGCCCGTCCCGCGGCAAAGAACCGCCCCCCAGTGCCGCCGTAGATACACGTATTGCCAATGATGGAGTTCTCGTGCGACTCAAACTGCGCGTTGGCAGGCGGTCGGATCACGAGCTCACCGCCCGCCATCCCCTTGCCGACGTAGTCGTTCGCCTCACCCGTCAGCGTCATGCGAAGGCCCTCATTGAGGAACGCGCCAAAGCTCTGACCGGCGGAACCGGTGAATGACAGGTCAATTGTGCCCGCCGGCAGGCCCTTGACGCCATAGCGGTGCGCTATGGCGCCCGAAATGCGCGCGCCGACGGTGCGTTGCGCGTTCCTGATGTCATACGATAGCGAGACCGGGTTCCTGCTCTCGATGGCCGCTGAAATTTCATTCAAAATGTGGTCGTCGAGCTTCTCATCGTTGGGCCTGTCGTTGCGATCCTGCTGATTGCTCACCGGGCGCTCGAAGTTCGGGTCGGCCGGGGCGATCAACTTGAGCGCGTCCACGAACCTCGCTCGTTCAAACTCCTCAATGTCGGATCGCAACTCCAGCATTTCGGGATGGCCGATGATCTCGTTCAAGGAGCGAACGCCGATTCTTGCCAGGGTCTCCCGTACCTCAGTCGCGACAAAGGTGAAATAATTAACAACTGTTTCGACTGATCCATTGAACTTCTGGATCAGATCGTCCCGCTGCGTGGCTACCCCGACCGGGCAGCTGTTTAGGTGACATTGACGCGCCATTTCGCAGCCCAGGGCGAGCAGGGACACGGTGCCAAAGCCGACTTCGTCCGCGCCCAGCATCGTCGCGACGACAACATCGCGGCCGGTTCGGATACCGCCGTCCGTGCGAAGCTTAACGCGGCCACGCAGGTCGTTCATCACGAGCACTTGCTGCGCCTCGCTCAGGCCGAGTTCCCACGGGGCGCCGGCATTCTTGATGGATGAGAGTGGGCTCGCGCCCGTGCCCCCTTCGTGACCGGAGATGTGAACCTTGTCCGCATAGCCCTTGGCGACGCCGGCGGCAATGGTGCCGACACCGGCCTCGGCAACCAGCTTGACGCTGACCTTGGCGCGCGGATTGACCGTTTTGAGGTCGTAGATCAACTGCGCCAGATCCTCGATGGAGTAGATGTCATGGTGCGGCGGTGGTGAGATAAGCGTGATGCCGGGCTGTGTGTGTCGGATATAAGCGATGTACTCAATGACCTTGTGGCCGGGCAACTGTCCGCCCTCGCCCGGCTTGGAGCCCTGCGCCATCTTGATCTCAAGCTCTTCGGCCATCGCGAGATACTCCGGCGTCACGCCGAAGCGGCCTGAGGCGACCTGCTTGATCCGGGAATTGGCATTGTAGCCTCGGGTCAGGCCGCGGAACCGTCGCGGGTCTTCGCCACCCTCGCCCGTGTCCGCCGCGCCGCCGATGTGGTTCATGGCCATCGCGAGCGTCTCGTGCGCGGGGGGGCTCAACGCGCCGAGCGACATCGCGCCCGTCACAAAGTGTTTCCAGATGTCCTCGATCGGCTCGACCTCGTCGATGGGTATCGGCTCGCGCATCTTGTTGAATGTCAGCACATCTCTTAATGACGAGACGGGGCGATTGTTCAGCGCGTCACGATAGGGAACGTAGTCCTCATAGTCGCCGGAGCGTACTGCCTTGTGCAGCGTTCGCACCACGATGGGGTTGTTCGCATGGAACTCTCCGCTCTTGCGATAACGGATGAAGCCGTGATCCTCCAGCTTGGACTTCGGCGTGAGTTCCGTGCCATAGGCGCGTTCATGCCGCACGAGCACGTCCGCGGCCAACTCGCGGAATCCCAGCCCGCCCACCTGTGACGGCGTGCCGGCAAAGCACTTCGAGACCACTTCTTTGCTCAGGCCGATTGCCTCGAAAATCTGCGCGCCGTGATAGGACGTGACGGTTGAGATGCCAATCTTGGACATAATCTTGAGCACGCCCTTGTTGGCGGAGGCCTGATACTTAGCGAGGGTGTAATCCTCGTCCTCTTCCTCACGGAACTCTCCCTTCTCGAAGAGTTCGCGTAGGCTCTCCCAGATCAAATAGGGATTGACGGCGCTTGCGCCGTAGCCGATGAGGGCCGCGAAGTGATGTACTTCTCGCGCCTCGCCCGTGTCGCACACAAGGCTTGCCTTCATGCGCTTGCCCCGCCGGATGAGGTTATGATGCACAGCCCCAAGCGCCAGCAACATGGGGATGGGCGCGTGGCGCTCATCGACCGGCCTGTCCGATAGCACGATGATCGAATGACCGGCGTCCACCGCGGAGACTGCCTGCTCGCACAGATCCTCAAGCGCCTGTTCGAGTCCGTCCGGGCCATCGGCAATCGGGAACACCGTCGGCAATGTTACCGACGACAGCCGCGGCGAGTCCGCCGTGCGGATGGCGTCAAGCTCATGGTCGCGGATAACGGGGCCCGGGATGGCGAGGAGGTGAGCCGCCGATTCTCGTTCGAGCAACATGCTGTCGCGGGGCCCGAGATACGTCTCAGCCGACATGACAATCGCCTCGCGGATTGGGTCGATTGCCGGATTGGTCACCTGCGCGAATCGCTGCTTGAAGTAGTTGAAAAGCGAGGGCTGCATGCGTGAAAACACGGCCAATGGTGTGTCGTCGCCCATCGAGTACGTGGCGTCCTTGCCCTCCTGCACCATGGGCTTGATGACGATCAGCAGCTCCTCCGCCGTCATGCCGAAGGCCTTCTGGCGGCGCATCAACTCCATCTCCGGTTCCCCGTGGTGACCGGCGCCGTTCTGCATGGCGTGGATCGGCACGTTCAGGCTGATGTACTGCCTCTCCGCCCATTCGCGGTACGGCTGCTGTGTCGCGATTTCGCTCTTGATATCGCCGTTCCTCATGATGCGGCCACTACGCGTGTCGACGGCGATCATCTGCCCGGGGCCGAGCCGCCCCTTCTCGATGATCCTGTCGTTCGATATATCCGGCAGCACGCCGACCTCAGAGCCCATGACCACCAAACCGTCTTTCGTGATGAGGAAACGGGCAGGGCGGAGGCCGTTGCGGTCCAGCGATGCTCCGACGATTTCGCCATCGGAGAACGCGAGCGCTGCGGGGCCGTCCCACGGCTCCGTCAGGGCGGCGTGGAAACGATAGAACCCGCGCAGGTCCTCGTCCATGTTCGGCATGTTCTCCCACGCCTCAGGCGCGAGCATCATCATCGAGTGCAGCAGGCTCCGGCCTGAAACCTGTAGCAGCTCAAAGGTATGATCCAGCGATGCCGAGTCAGACACGGTGGTGGACGTGATGGGCTTGATAGTGCGGAGATCGTCCTTCGTCCAGACGTCGGATCTCAGGTCAGCCTCGCGCGCTTGCAGCCAATTGCGATTGCCCTGCAGCGTGTTGATCTCGCCGTTGTGCGCCAAGAAGCGGAACGGCTGCGAGAGTTGCCAATTTGGGAACGTATTGGTCGAGTAGCGCTGGTGGAAAACGGCGAGCGCCGACTCAAAATCCGGATCGATGAGGTCCAGATAGAAGCTTGAGAGCTGGGTCGCGACGAGCAGGCCCTTGTACACGACGGATCGGGATGAGAAGGAGGGGATGTAGAACTCGCCATCTCCACGCGTCATCATCTCCGATTCAACGGCGCGTCGGACGAGGAACAGGGCGCGCTCAAAGGCGTCGCTCTCCATGTCTGTGGGACGGGCAATGATAGCCTGTCGGATGTCCGGCGCCGTGGCCAATGCCTGCTCACCGAGCACGGAGGAATCGGTCGGCACTACCCGCCAGGCCAGGAAGCGGAGGCCGCGTCGCGCCGACTCCTGTTCAAAGATGCTGACGGCGTGAGCTGTTCCCTCTGCGTCGTCCTGCGTGAAGAACACCATGCCGAGGGCGAGATCGTCACCCGAGGCATCGTTGATACCGCGCGCTGCCAACTCGCGTAGCAGGAGCTTGCGAGGGAGCTGCGTGAGGATGCCCGCGCCGTCGCCCGTGCGGGCGTCAGCAGACACCGCGCCGCGGTGCATGAGATTGGTTACGGCGGTGATTGCCTGGCTGACGATTTCATGCGACGCAACGCCGGAAACCTGGGCGATGAAACCGGTGCCGCAGGCGTCCTTCTCGTGGATTGGATCGTATAGGGGCGGCGCGTCAGGTCGTCGCCATCGATGTGCGTCTAAACTGGCCATAGCCGATTGTACACGAATCCCCTTTCGCTCTCAAAGGGGTGAGCCTGCTACCCTCGGCGCTCAGAGGGTCTGCAAGTAGCGGTCAATTTCAAAGTCGGTGACGTGTGAGCGGAACGATTCCCACTCGATCCGCTTGTTGCGGATGAAGCTGTCAAAGACGTGCTCTCCAAGGGCGTTGCGCACCAACTCACTCTGCTCGGCCAGCCCTATGGCCTCATGGAGATCGCCCGGTAGCACGCCGATGCCCATCTCCGCGCGCCGCTCATCGGACATGGCAAAGGCATTCTCGTTGAGCGGCTCCGGCGGTTGCAGGTTTCGCTCGATGCCGTCGAGACCGGCCGCAAGCATGACGGAGAAGGCCAGGTAGGGGTTGCAGGCAGGGTCCGGCGCGCGGTATTCGACGCGAACAGCCTCCGGATTGTTGGGCGGCACGCGCGGGATACGGATCAGGTCCGAGCGGTTGCGATGAGCCCACGTGAGGTAGACGGGCGCCTCATACCCTGGCACGAGCCGCTTGTAGGAGTTGATCCACTGGTTGGTGATGGCCGTGAACGCCGGAGCATGTTTCAGGAGACCCGCGATGAAGTTCAGGGCAACCGGCGACAAGTTGTTTGGGCCGTCCGCTGAATAAAAGTCGTTCGCCTCTCCCCTGAACAGGGACAAGTGCGTGTGCATGCCGCTGCCGTTCTCGCTTGAAATGGGCTTGGGCATGAACGTCGCATGGACGCCGTGCTGCCGCGCGATCTCCCGCACGACCAGCCGGTATGTCATGCAGTTGTCCGCCATCGTCAGCGCGTCCGTGTAACGGAGGACGATTTCATCCTGCCCCGGCGCGACCTCATGGTGGCTATACTCCGCCTCAATGCCCATCTCCTCCAGCGTGAGAATCGTCTCTCGCCGCAGGTCGGACGCGACATCTAACGGCATCTGGTCAAAGTAGCCACCGTTGTCGAGCGGCGTGGGGTCGTCCGGCCCCCGGAAGTAGAAGTACTCCAGCTCCGGCCCGACGTAGAACGTGTACCCGAGTTCCTGGGCGCGTTGCAGATTGCGGCGCAGCACATAGCGCGGATCGCCGTCGAAAGGCTCCCCCTCCGGCGTGTAGATATCCGCGAAGATACGCGCAACACCGGGGTGTTCGGGACGCCAGGGGAGGATGGCGAACGTGGAGGGGTCCGGCACGGCGACCATGTCCGATTCATCCACGCGAGCGAATCCTTCGATGGACGCGCCATCAAATCCGATGCCGTGCTGGAGCGCGACCTCAAGCTGCGCAGGACTTATCGAAAACCCCTTGAGGTTCCCAAGAATGTCTGAGAACCACAGCCTGATGAACTTGACGTTGCGCTCCCTGACGGTTCGGAGCACGAACTCTTTTGCTGATTCGTCAGCCTGAATCGGCACTGTTTCCACCGTATTTCTGTGGGTCGTTTGTGGTCGGCTTTTCCATCATGTCAGCCGCAATTTATCCGTAGGGCGACTAGCGCCTGCGAGTGCCCGGCCATGTGTGTTGGCGCGGGCGCCCCGCAGGTGCGTCGAATCGCCTTTATGCTCGCGGTCTAGGCGTCAAAGTAGAGGGAATACTCGTACGGATGCGGGCGCAGGCGCATCGGATCCGCCTCGTTCTCAATCTTGTAGGCGATCCAGGTGTCAATGACGTCCTTTGTGAATACGCCGCCACGCAACAGGTACTCGTGGTCCGACTCCAGCGCCTGCAATGCCTCGTCCAAGCTGCCGGGCACACTGGGTACAGGATTCCCCTCCATCTCGTAGATGTCGACGTCGATAGGCTCGCCCGGATCGATCTTGTTCTGGATGCCGTCAAGCCCGGCCATCAGCATGGCGGAGAAAGCGAGGTACGAGTTCGCCGTCGGGTCAGGACAGCGGAACTCGATCCGCTTGGCTGCCGGCGTGTTCGTCTCATACATGGGGATACGAATGGCGGCGCTGCGGTTGCGCTGTGAGTAGGCCAGGTTGACCGGCGCCTCGTACCCGGGCACGAGCCGGCGGTAGGAGTTCGTTGTCGGGGCGGCAAAGGCCAGGATGGAGGCCGCGTGCTTAAGCAGCCCGCCGATGTAGAAGCGCATCATCTCGCTGGTCTGGGCATAGCCGTCCGGATCGTAGAAAACGGTCTCGCCATCCTTCCAGAGCGACTGGTGCGTGTGCATGCCGGTGCCGTTGTCACCAAAGAGAGGCTTGGGCATGAACGTCGCCGCCTTGCCGTACTGATTGGATACCGCCTTGACGATGTACTTGTAGATCTGGATGGAGTCACATACGGACACCATGGGGCCGTAGTGGAGTCCGATCTCGGCCTGTCCCGCCGTGGCCACCTCGTGATGGTGCTTGTCGATGTTCAGGCCGGCGTCCATCATCGCAAGGATGATGTGGGAGCGCAGATCCTGTTGGGAGTCGACGGGCGGAAGCGGGAAGTAGCCGCCCTTCAACCGCGGGCGATGCGCGAGGTTGGGCATATCGTTGTGGAGATCGTTGGGTCGGCCCGAGTTCCAGATGCCCTCTTCGGAATCGATGAAGAAGTAGCCTTCGTTGGTCTGGTAGTCAAAGCGGGCGCTATCGAAGATGAAGAACTCCGCCTCCGGGCCCCAGTAGCTTTCATCCGCAATGCCGGTGCTCTTCAGGTACTCCTCCGCCTTGCGGGCCACGTAGCGCGGGTCCCGGGAGTAGGGCTGACCGGTCACGGGGTCCCGGATGTCACAGATGACCGCCAGGGTTGGCACCTCCAACACCGGGTCAACGAATGCCCCGGCGGGGTCGGGCACAACGAGCATGTCGGATTCGTCAATGGTCTGGAATCCGCGAATGCTGGAGCCGTCAAAGCCCGTGCCGTTCGCGAACATGGCCTCGTCAAGTAGCGCGGCGGGAATGGTGAAGTGCTGGCTGGTTCCCAACAGGTCCGTGAACCGCAGATCCACCATGGAGATTTCTGGTCTGCCGGCCAGGTAGGCAATCACCTCGCCCGGCGTCGAAAACGTGCCCAGCACCCCGTTGCTCGTCGTAGTCGGCATTAAGAAGCTCCTTCCGATATGACCCTCTTGGTAGGTCGACGGAGGCCTGACCGCGTGATCAGCCCCTGCCCCCACAAACAGAATGAGGTCGACAAGGAGGTTTGAGGTTACGAAATTGTTACAGTCTGCGCCGTCGGCGCGGGAATCGGGACGCCGACGCGGGAATTAGCGCGAGTCGGGGTCTGCGCGGAGGCGATAGCCCACGTTGCGCACCGTTTCAACGAACGTGTGCGTGGGGTCTTCGATCTTGCTCCGCAGACGCCGCACATGAACATCCACCGTCCGCGTGCCGCCAAAGTAGTCGTATCCCCACACGACGTCCAGCAGCGTGTTGCGGGTGAAAACGTGGCCGGGGCGGGAGGCAAGGATACGCAGCAGTTCATATTCCTTGAACGTGAGGGTGACTTGCCTGACGCCCACCCACACCTCATAGCGAGCGAGGTTGATGAGAAGATCGCCGACGTTTATCTCGTCCTCGTTGGCGGAACGCGCGCGGAATCGACCGAACAGCAGGGCAAGGCGGGCGACGACCTCCGCCGCATCAGCGGGAACGAGAACGAAATCATCGAGGCCGAGGGTGGTGTCGATTTCCCGGAGCTGGCCGGGGCGGACAAGGCCAAGCACAGGAACGTAGACGTCCTTGTGGCAGGCGGTGGTGATCTCGCGCACGTACGCCGCGCGGGCGAAAGGGCCGGCCATGTCGACAATCAGGATGTCGTGTGGGCCCTGCGCAAACTCATCGACGTCATCAGCCTCGCGCAGCGCAATCCAAGTAATCACCTCACGGTCGAAAGCGGCCGTCAGGTCAGAAAACGTCAGCGCCTCTTGGGCGGTCAGTACTGCGACATGCATAAGGGAATATACCCACTAAACTTGTAAGAGTATAGCTTGCGCCCCACCTACGCGGGGTAAACGCGTAGAAGTGGGGGAGATGGTTGGCGCGGGCTGACGAGGATTTAGGCTTGATCCGCTAAGCGCCGTTGCGCCCGTTTAGCAGAGTCTCAACCTTGTCCACGAATTGAGAGACCTGAGCAAGGCCGAACGCAACGACATCTCTATCAAACTTTCCCTCATAGAAATTGTCGTGCAGAGTCCCGGCTGTTCCAAATAGTGGAACGAGAGACCGGTCGTTGGTCTCTGCGACGAGGCGGTTAATCACGGTAAAGAGGTGCCTGTGCTTGCTGTGCTCAAGGCCACGCTCCTCGGCGTATGCCTTTAGCACTTGCGTCGTTGCGCCCCACGCCTTTTCGGACGCTTGACGAAGGTCATCCTGCCCCAACTCTTCAAAGGCCTGGTTGAGGAAGACTCGCCCCTGTTCTGCGTACTCGTGTGGATCGCTGGCGCCATTTGTCATGGTGCCACTATACACACGCGTCTAACGCTTGGAGTACTGTTGCTTCTTCCTGGCGCGGAAGAGGCCGTACTTCTTGCGCTCCTTTTCACGGGCGTCGCGTGTGAGAAAGCCGGCCTTCTTGAGCACGGGCCGCATCGATATGTCTAGATTGATGAGGGCGCGCGCAATGCCGTGTCTAATGGCCTCCGCCTGACCCGTTACTCCGCCGCCACTCACCTTGACGGTGATGGCGAAACGTCGCACCGAGTCCGTGGCTACGAGCGGCTGCATGATCGAGCGGCGGTGAATCTCCAATGGAAAACGCTCCTCGAGCGGCTTGCCATCGACGACAAAAACCGAATCCGCCCCCGGCGTCAGGCGCACACGCGCCACCGCGCGTTTGCGCCGCCCCGTTGCCTGGAAAAACCGCTCTACTGTGGTCATGCTTGTCCGTTCCCCTCCCCGGGAGTAGCTCCGCCTCTATTCCTGCTCTTTGGCTTCGCTGTTTTCTTCGGAAGTCTCATCTGCGGAATCGTTCGATTCCGCGGCCTCCGGCTCAGTGTCAGTTGCCTCAGCCGTCGCGTCTTCTTCGGTGGCTTGTGTCTCAGGCGCAGTCGCCTCAGCCGTCGCGTCCTCTCCGGGCGCCTCCGACTCAGTCGCTGTCGCCTCTGTTGGCGCGTCTTCTTCGGGCGCCTCCGGCTCAGTCACTGTCGCCTCTGTTGGCGCGTCCTCTTCAGTGTCCTGCGTCTCAGTCGCAATGGTCTCCGGCGGCGCTTCATCGGCGGCCTGCGCGGTAGCTCGGCGGCGTCGACGGCTCTGCGGGACGACCGGCGCGACGACCCCGGAAGTGACTGCGGGCTGTTGCGCCTGCGTCTCCAACTCAGCCTGCTTGCGGCGGCCCGCGGCTCCCATGCCGGCGCGCATCTGCGCCTCATGTGGATGCTCAGGCCCCGCGTAGATGTGGAGATGGCGCATGATCTGCCTGCCGAGCCGATTGTGCGGTATCATCCCCTTCACGGCGCTCTGAATAATGCGATCCGGGTGCTTCTCTCGCATCGTGGACAGGGTCACTTTCCGCAAACCGCCCGGGTACTGCGAGTGGCGGTAATAGATCTTGTTTTGTTCCTTCTGGCCCGTCACGCGCACCTTTTCGGCGTTTATGACGATGACGTTGTCGCCGACGGACATGTGCGTCGTATACGTCGGCTTATCCTTGCCGCGAAGAATCGTCGCGATGCGCGTCGCCAGACGGCCAAGGGTCTCGCCCTCGGCGTCGATGACGCGCCATCCACGCTCGATCTCGCTCTGCTTGGGGCTATAGGTTCGTACGTTTGCCATAGACGATTGCCTCAGTCGTTCAAGATTCCGTCGTCATATTCAACGTCCATCAGGCAGAGGCCGGCGGCGGACATCGTCCACGTTGCCTCGCCCGGCGCGCCCTCGCGTGCCAACTGATGGAACTCCTCCACGCTCATGAGGCCCGTGCCGACGCGCGCCAGCGCTCCGGCGACGCGTCTGACCTGATGAGGGAGAAAACCGCTGCCTCGTAGATCAATCATGACGATGTCCCCGTCACGGGTCACCGACGCAGAATCATATCGGCGCAGTGGATTGCGGTCGGGTGGTAGCGGGCCGGTGAAGGGCCGTGTGTCAAGCCAGCCGTCCAGAGCTCGTATCGCCTCACCCATCGCGCCCTCAGCCAGGTGTTCCTTCACGTGCGCGGCCTGCTGACCGAGTAGGGCGGAGGGGGAGGGGCGGTTGATGATGGTGTAGCGGTAGTGGCGAGAGCGGGCGTGACGGGTAACGTCAAACGACCCGGGCGCCCGATGCGCCTTTATGACGCTGATATCGTTCGGGAGATAGTGGTTGAGGCCGGTGATGTAGCGGTCGAGGGGCAAATCGGTGATGGGCAGAAAACTGATGACCTGGCCGCGCGCGCTTGCGCCGGAGTCGGTCCGACCCGCCGCGGAGATACGATACTCCTGCCCCGTCAGCTTCAGAAGGGCGTCCTCGATCGCGCCCTGTATTGTCGGCACGCCTGCCCGCTGCAACTGCATTCCCTGGTATCGCGCGCCGGCGTACTCAACGACAAGCACGACAAGGGAATCCGCCACGTTAGACGACGTCGGCGTGTCGGTGGAGGGACTGCTAAATGTGGCGGTCTGCATCAGATGTATCCCGAACGCGCCTACACGAGTTCCAGCCGAACCATTGGCGCGGCATCGCCCTGGCGCGGGCCGATCTTCGTGATGCGCGTGAATCCGCCGGGGCGCTCGCGGTATCGCTCTCCGTAGACACGAAAGAGCTTGTCCACCACGCTCTTGTCCGGGATGAACTTCAGGGCGCGGCGACGCGCTGGGAGACCGCCGTCCTTGCC
The DNA here is from genome assembly GCA_965205915.1 of Dehalococcoidia bacterium. Taxonomy (GTDB): domain Bacteria; phylum Chloroflexota; class Dehalococcoidia; order UBA6926; family UBA6926; genus VXMO01. Next base: position 1,858,435 of record OZ242191.1, read on the forward strand.
CAGCGTGACCATGCGCTCCGCAAAGCCGCGTGTTTCCTTGGCCTTGGCCTCGGTTGTCACGATCGCCTCACGCAGGAAGAGATCCCTGGTGAGGTTGCGGTACATCAGCATCCGCGGCGCGGTCTTTCGGCCGAGCGTGCGGCCTGCAACCCGGTGTCTCATCGTTGGCTATTCCTGTTCATCTTCTTCATCCGGCGCGAATGAGCGGCGGGAGTAATGGGTCAAATCGACCTCTGCAATATCCTCGTCGGGGCGCATGGAGTAGACGGCCTGGCCATCCTCATCGCCCTCGCCCGCCTGTGGTTGCTCGCCCCCGGCGCTCGCTGCGCCCTCTGCTGCAGGCACGAGAGCCGCCAGAGGGAGTCGCCGCCACGCCCGATCATCATCACCTTCCGGCACAGGAACGCCAAGACCCCGCAGCCGGTCGATCAACTCGTTAAGAGACTGCTCGCCAAAGTTCCGTAGATCAAGCAACTCCTGCGGGGAACGCTCAAGCACGTGGCCCACGGTTGCCAGGTTGCCGCGTCGCAAGCTGTTCTGCGTCCGCGTGGAGAGACGGAGATCCTCCACCGTGATCGACGAAAGCGAGTCTGGCACACTGATGCCGGACTGCAGTCCGGCATCAGCGGTCGCCGGCTCGCCGAGCGCGGCAAAAGGCTGAAGTTGGTCAATGATAATCTGCGTGCCCTTGCGTACCGCCTCCTCAGGCGAGATCGTGCCGTCCGTCCAAACCTCAAGGATCAGCTTGTCGAAGTCAGTCACCTGGCCGACGCGCGTCGCCTCAACCTCGAAGTTTGCGCGGCGAATGGGCGTGAAGATAGCGTCCACGGGCAGGACTCCGATGAGGCCCTCGACCTGCGTAGCGGCTGCCCGGAAACCGGTGCCCTGTTCGACGGTGAACTCAACGGACACGCGCGCCTCCGCGCTGTCCGCATTGAGCAGGACAAGGTCAGGATTGACGATGGTGTAGTCGCCGTGGCGTTGAATATCTCCGGCCGTGATCGGCCCCTCGCGACCGCCAACGTCCAGCCGCACGGTGCCGGGGCGTCCCGTGAGGGACTGGATGCGGATGTCCTTCACGTTCAGCAGGAAGTCAACCATATCCTCCCGGACGTGGGGCAGGGTGGAATATTCGTGCTGCGTCCCCTCGATGCGCACGGCGGTTATCGCGACGCCGGGGAGGGAGTTAAGCAACACGCGTCGAATGGCGTTGCCCAGCGTTACGCCGAAACCCTGCGAGAGCGGCTCAATGATGAATCGCCCATAGGACTCCTGGGACCTGTCGGTCGTTATCTCCGGCGCAAGGCTCGCGCCCGTTTCAATCTGAATGTCCGCCTCAGTCGTTAGGGTCAACAGTTGGCCTCCCTGTCGCGCAGGTATCGGTTCTTGGTGCTCTCGTGCCAGCGTCTCTACCGCGAATAGAACTCAACGATCAGACGGTCGTCGATGCGGATGTCCATGTCGGTCCGCTCGGGCTGGCGCAACATCCGCCCAACCATCTTGCGGGCGTCCATCTGCAGCCACTCCGGCGGCTGACGCCGTTGCGCCTGGTACTGCACGATTTCATATTGCGTGTTGGTAGTGGAACTGGACACCCATGAGATCTCCGTTCCCTCCTTGACGTTGATGGAAGGCGTCCGCGCGCGCCGACCGTTCACGGCCAGATGACCGTGCGAAACAATCTGACGCGCCTCTTTGCGGGAGTTGGCCCAGCCAAGTCGATACACGACGTTGTCCAGGCGTGTCTCGAGGATCTTGAGGAGATTCTCACCCGTTGCGCCGCGCTGTTTGGTGGCGACGGAGTAATGCCGACGGAACTGCCGCTCAAGCACGCCGTAGATGTGGCGCGCCTTCTGCTTCTCACGCAGGTGGATTCCCCACTCGGACAGGCGACGACGGCGTCGGTTGCCCGTCGCGGGTTCGCCCGGCGCGCTGCGTCGGCGCTCAATGGCGCACTTGGGGGTGTAGCACCGCTCACCCTTCAGAAATAACTTGATTCCCTGACGCCGACATAGTCGGCAAACCGGCCCCGTGTATCGAGCCATGTAGTAGTCGTTCCTCCTGCTTGCCTAGACGCGACGCCGCTTTTTCGGGCGGCAACCGTTATGTGGAATCGGCGTTGTGTCCCTGATGGCCGTGACGACGAGGCCCGTTGCCTGGAGGGAGCGGATTGCGGCTTCACGACCGCTGCCGGGGCCCTTCACCCGCACCTCAACGTGCTGAAGGCCGTGCTCCATGCCGCGCTTTGCGGTATCCTCCGCCGCGCGTTGCGCTGCGAACGCCGTGCCCTTGCGCGATCCGCGGAATCCTACAGCGCCGCCACTGCCGGACGCGATGACGTTCCCCACCGGATCCGTCAGCGTCACAACTGTGTTATTGAACGTGGCGTAAATGTACGCGCGACCATAGGGAACAGACTTGCGTTCCTTGCGGCGTACCCGCTGTCGTCCTCGTCTCGCCATGTGTTGTGTCTGCTCCTTTCGGCGCTAGTCATGACTCGCGGATGTCCGCGAGTTGGCCCGTCCCCTGTTTGCTCAGTGGCCGCGGTTTACTTGCGAGCGACGCGGCGCTTGCCGGCAACCGTCCGCTTGGGGCCCTTGCGGCCGCGCGCGTTGGTTCGGGTTCGCTGTCCGCGCACCGGCAGGCCCACGCGATGCCTGACACCGCGATAGCTGCCAATCTCAATTAACCTGCGGATATTCATGGCGATCTCACGGCGGAGGTCGCCCTCAATCGGATAGCCGCCACGCTCGATGGCCTCACGGAGCAGAGCCATATCCTGCTCGGTCAGCTCATGGACACGCCGATCGGGATCGACGCCGGAACGCTCAATGATCTCGTCCGCGCGGCTAGGGCCAACGCCATAGATATAACGGAGGGAAAAGGCGACCTTCTTGTTATCAGGAATGTCCGCGCCGGCTATTCGTACCATGCCCTCGTCCCGTGCCTCCGTTCAGCCCTGTCGCTGCTTATGCTTTGGATTCGCGCAGATGACGAAGAGCCGACGGTTGCGACGAACGATACGGCACTTGTTGCACCGTACTTTCACGGAGGCTGATACCTTCATGTCGCTTTGTCCTTCGTTCCTTGCGCGTCTCGCCCGAAGTGGCTAGCGGAAGCGGTATGTGACCCGTCCGCGCTTCAAGTCGTATGGCGAAAGCTCAACCAACACGCGATCCCCGGGCAGGATGCGGATAAAGTTGAGCCTGATCTTTCCGGAGGCATGCGCCAGAACGGAATGCTCATTCGGTAAGTCCACACGGAACATGCCATTTGGGAGAGCCTCCCGTACGGTGCCCTCAACCTCGATTGTTTCCTTCTTATTCTTTTGGGTCATACCTCACTCAGCAGAATACGCCACGCGAACAATTAGTATGCCACAACGGGGCTGCGACTGCTACGTCACGCCCGCCCTGTGCGGCTCGTCAAAACCTCCGGCCCATCCTCCGTCACAACGATGGTGTGTTCCCAGTGCGCTGACAGGCTGCCGTCGACGGTTGAAACGGTCCAGTCGTCATCTCCCACCTGGGTGCGCCAATCTCCAAGTGTCAGCATCGGCTCAAGGGCAAAGGTCATCCCCGGCCGCAAGCGAAATCGGCGGAGCCCGCGCCGATTTGAGCTATCGAAGTCGGCCATATTGTTCGGCACCCAGGGTTCCTCGTGCATCGCGGTGCCAATGCCGTGGCCGCCGTATCCGCGAATCATGCCGTATCCGCGCGGCTCGGCGTGGTCCCTGATGGCGCCGGTCAGGTCCGCGAGCCCGTTGCCAGCGCGTGCCGCATCGATACAGGCCACCATGGAAAGGCGCGTGTCCTCGATGAGGTCCTGTGCCTTCTTTGTGACATCGCCGATGGCAATCGTGATGGCGGAATCACCCTGATAACCGTCGTAGATCGCCCCGCAGTCGATGGACAGGATATCCCCGTTCTTGATGACGCGCGGGCCGGGGATGCCATGCACGATTTGCTCGTTGATTGATGTGCAGATATGCGCCACGTAGCCCTGGTAGCCCAGGAACGATGGCACGCCGCCCCTGCCGCGAATCTCGCGCCCTGCAATCTCGTCCAGTTGCGCCGTCGTCACGCCGGGCTTGGCCGCGTCCCGCAAGATGTCCAGCACGTCCGCGATGATGTGGCCGGCCTTACGCATGAGGTCGATCTCACGGGCCGACTTTATCGTCGGTGTCTGCTGCTTACGGCCGGTTGTCATCGGTTAGTGCAGTGGCAAGCGCAGGGGCTATTGCAAGGCTGCGAGCAGGTCTGCCCGCACGCCATCAATGCCCTGTTCGCCGTTAATGCGCGTGAGAATCTGTTGCGCGCTGTAGTAATCGATCAGCGGCGCGGTCTGATCCCGGTAGACGCCCAGGCGGTTCTTCACGGTTTCCGGCTTGTCATCGTCACGCTGATACAGCTCGCCGCCGTCCGCGTCGCACACGCCCTCCGTCTTCGGGGGGTTGCTTACGGCATGGTACGGCGTTTGGCACGCGCGGCAGATCCACCGGCCGCTCAGGCGGCGGACAAGCTCGTCCTCAGAGACATCGACCAGCATGACCTTGTCGACCTTCTCGTCGCGGCCGCCAAGCGCCTCATCCAGCGCCTCCGCCTGCGCCAGGCTGCGCGGAAAGCCGTCCAGGATATACCCGTCCGACGCGTCCGATTCGGAGATGCGCTCCAGCAGCATCCGCACCGTGACATCGTCCGGCACAAGCGCGCCGCGATCCATGTAAGACTTGGCCTCCAGGCCGAGCGGCGTGCCCTGCGAAAGGGCGGCGCGAAAGAGGTCGCCTGTTGCGATGTGCGGGGCATCGAGTTCCCCGTGCAATGTCGCCGCCTGCGTGCCCTTGCCCGCGCCCGGCGCTCCGAGAAGAATGATTCGCATTCGTGACTCCTCGTCTGATTTCGCGCGTGATTACGGTGAGCCTGAGTGTATGTTGCGCTCGCTGAAGAACGTGACCCCAAAGGGTAACGGGGACAGCTAGCGCAGGAACCCCTCATATTGGCGCATCAGAAGTTGGGATTGCAGCTGCCGCATCGTGTCCAGCACGACCGCAACGACGATGAGCAGGGCAGTGCTGGAGATTGATAACGTGTTCACTCCCGTGGCCAGCAGCAGGAAGAACGGGACAATTGCAACCAAGCCCAGGAAGATCGCGCCGCCCCACGTGATTCGCGTCAAAACACGAATGAGATAGTTGTGCGTCGGCTGCCCCGGTCTGATGCCCGGGATGAACCCTCCGTTTCGTTGTAAGGACTCCGCAAGGTTCTGTTGCTGGAACGTGACCATCGTATAGAAGAACGTGAACGCCACGACCAGGAAGAAGAGCAAAAACCAATAGACGAATGACTCCGGCCCCAGGTTGCGCGCGAAAAAGTCGCCGACGCCGGCGATGACGTTGTTGTCGGCCTCCTGGAAATAGCTGGCAACCGTCGGCGGGAAGATCAGGATGGAGAACGCGAAGATGAGCGGAATCATGCCGGCGGAGTTGACGCGCATCGGGATGAACGTCGAGCCGCTTTGCCGATAAACGCGCCCCTGTCTCGTCACACTGCGCCCGTATTGGACGGGAATGCGGCGCTGAGCCTCCGTGAACACGACGATGAAATAGATGACGGCCAGCCCAACGATGCCCACCAAGGCCAACGAGATCGGGTCGTTGGCGAATACGCCCTGCCCGAACAACGTCGGGAGCCCGGCCACGATGCCGCCAAAGATAATGACGGAGATGCCATTGCCGATGCCGCTTTCCGTGATCAACTCGCCCAACCACACCAGCAGCATCGTCCCGCCGGCCATGCTCACGATCATCGCGAGCGTCGGCAGGAAGTCACCGCCCGGGTACGGCCAGAGCGGGTCGAGAACGCCAAGCCTGTTCAGCAAGACAAGCTGCCCATACGCGGACGCGCCTGCAATCGGCACCGTCATCCAGTGCGTGTACTGGTTGATCTTCTGGCGTCCGGCCTCACCCTCTCGCGCAAGCGCCTGCAACCTGGGAAGGACCGGAATCATGATCTGCAAAATAATGCTGGCCGTGATGTATGGGTAAACGCCCATCGCGGCGACAGAGAGGTTCCGCATCGCGCCGCCGCTGAAGATGTCCAGGAATCCCAGCAACTGGTTGCTCTGGAAGAGCTGCCGCAACGCGACGAGGTCCGCGCCGGGTACCGGAACGTGCGCGATAAACCGGAAAATAACGAGAATCGCGAACGTGAAGAGAATGCGGCGTCGCAGATCCGGCTGGTGCCAGGCGTCGATCATCGCCTGGATCAGCGCGGGGCGCGGCTGCCGACGTTCTGTCGTCGATGAGTAGCTCACGACGCGATTCGCTCCCTGCTATCGGGGCCGGTGAATGACGGGCTTGGGCAGGGTGTCGATTGTGCCGCCCGCCGCCTCTATCTTCTCACGCGCGGTGCGGGAGATACGATGGGCGCGCACGGTAAGCGGCTGCTCGATCTCTCCGTCCGCGAGAATCACAATAGGCTTGCGGATCGACCGAATGATGCCCCGCTCCCGAAGCGTTTCGGGGGTTACCTCCGCGCCGGCGGGCAGATCGACAAGCTGCGCCAGATTGACGGGCTCATATTCGATACGGAACAGGTTCTTGAAGCCGCGCTTATGCGGGAGCCGCTTGACCAGCGAAAGCTGCCCGCCCTCGAAACTCGCGCCCGGCCCTGCGCCTGATCGCGCCTTCTGGCCCTTCGATCCCTTGCCGGCATAGGTGCCGCGACCGGAGGAATTTCCGCGTCCGACGCGCCGCCTGCGCTTATGCGACCCGGCCGGCGCTCGTAGCTCGTGTTCACGCATCGGTGGTCGCGCCTCCCTCTTCTCTCAACTGGGTTGTCACGAGGTGGCGTACCTTGATCAACATGCCTCGGATTGAACGCGAGTAATCGTGCTCCCGCTCATCGCCCATGCGTCGGAGGCCGAGCGCGCGTAGCGTCTTGACTTGGTCCGACCTCTGGTTGATGGGGCTCTTGGTGAGCGTCACACGCACCTTTGTCATTACCTTGCGCCCTCGTCGTCGTCATCATCGTCAGAGTTCTCCGCCTCCGGAGCAGACTCAGCCTCCACAGCAGGCGCTTCCGCCTCAGCGGCAGGGGGGGTGTCACCCTCCGCGGCAGCAGGCTCAGTTGCCTCAGGCGCGGCGGTCTGCCCAGCCGGTGCATCCTCCGCGTTATCCACCATGAAGGTGTCGCTGCTCACGGGCTGCGGCGAAATCGGAGCGGGCCCGAAGTCGGACTTGGGCTCAGGCTCCTTCGGGGGCAACGGCGGCTCGCCGCGCACCATGCGACGCAGCGACATTGCCTCTCGCGGATCGCGCATCATCTGCAAGCCCTTGATGGTGGCCTGCACGACGTTGATGGGATTGTTGCTGCCCTGGGACTTGGTCAAAATATCGCGCACGCCGACTGCCTGCACCACGGCGCGGACGGCGGCGCTTGCTCGGACGCCGGTTCCAGGCGCGGCCGGGCGCAGCAGAATCTGCGCGCCACCGAATCGGCTGACAACCTGTTGCGGCACGCTGCTCTCCAGTGTCGCGACGTCAATCAGCGACCGGCGAGCGATGGCGCTGCCCTTTTGCACCGCGAGCGGCACTTCGGAAGCCTTGCCCAGCCCGTAGCCGATCTTGCCCTTGCCGTCGCCCACCACGACGAGCGCGTTGAACGTGAAGCGCCGTCCACCGGCCACGGTCTTGGCCACGCGGCGGATCGCCACCACGCTCTCGGTCAGGCCGTCAGATTCCCGATCCGCGTCGCGTTGTCGTTCCCGGGTGCGGCCTCGCGCCCCACGTGTTCGTCCAAGTGTCATCGTTTCTCCGTGTGTCTCTCTCGCCTAGAAAACCAGGCCGTTTTCGCGCGCCGCCTCGGCGACCGCCTTGACTCGCCCATGATACTGATACCCGCCGCGATCAAACACGACGCTCTTGATGCCGCCGGCGATGGCTCGCTGCGCAACCGCCGCGCCAACCATCTTGGAACGATCCGATTTGTTGCGGCCGTTCGTCTCGTCCCGGATGTCCTTGTCGCGCGTTGAAGCGGAAGCAATGGTGATGCCTCGTGTGTCGTCGACAACCTGCGCGTAGATATGATTCAAGCTGCGGAAGACGCACAGACGAGGCCGTTCATCGGTGCCGGTCACGCGCTGGCGTAATCGGAGGTGACGTCGTCGTCTCGCGTCATGCGCGGTTCGTATGCGTGGCATGTCTACTATCTCCGCCTATCTGCGTCCGGCGCCCTTGCCTGCCTTGCGCCTGACCTGCTCGCCCTGGTAGCGGATGCCCTTGCCGGTGTACACGCCCGGCTTGCGCACCTTGCGAATCTTGGCCGCTGTCTGCCCGACAAGCTCCTTGTCGATGCCGTCGACGTGCAGGCGCGTGTTGGTCTCCGCCTCCAGCGTGATGCCGTCCGGCGGCTGAATCTCCACCGTGTGGGAATACCCCACGCTCAATGTGATGCCTCTACCGGTCTGCTGGGCGCGATAGCCCGCTCCCTGGATCTCCAGCGTTCGCCGATATCCTTCCGAAACTCCGGTCACCATATTGGCCAACAGGGCGCGGCAGAGGCCATGAAAGGCCCCGGAACCACGGTCGTTCTCATTGATGGGATGCACCGTGATAACGCCGTCGTCCTGCTCAAAGCGAACCGCCGGATGGAACTGGCGCGTCAACTCGCCGCGAGGCCCCTTGACGGCAATCGTCGTGCCGCCGGGGGTGTCGGTGATGTTCACCTGCACGCCCTGCGGGGTCGGTATCGGCATCCGTCCTACTCGTGACATATCCTAAATCCCGGTTCCTCCGTCACTACGTTCCAAACCGTCATTCCCGTTCCAAACCGTCATTCCCGCTCCAAACCGTCATTTCCGTTCCAAACCGTCACTACGTTCCAAACCGTCATTCCCGCTCCAAACCGTCATTCCCGCGAAGGCGGGAATCCACCGCCGCCTGTCAGGGCGACCGCCAGGTTCACCAAACATAGGCGAGCAACTCGCCTCCGATGCCCTTGCGCCATGCGTCGCGCCCAGTCATCACGCCGTTCGATGTCGAAACGACCGCGATGCCGAGTCCGCCGAAGATGCGCGGAATCTCACCACGCTGCACATACACGCGCAGGCCGGGCTTGCTGACCCGACGTAGACCGTTGATGACGGGGCTATTGCCCACCTTATAGGCCATCTGCATCCGCACGATCTGCTGCGGCGTCGGGCCGCTGAGGATGGAGAAATCGCGGATGAAACCCTCCTGCTTGAGGATCTCTGCGATGGCAACCTTGGTCTTGGATGCCGGAACCGTGATGGACTCATGCCGAGCCATCAGGCCGTTGCGAATGCGAGTGAGCATATCGCCGATGGGATCGCTTACAGTCATATGCTTACGCTCTCTCTTCTACCAACTCGCCTTGCGAACGCCCGGCAACTGACCTGTCAACGCCCTGCTCCTCATGCAGATTCGGCATAGGCCGAACATGCGGTAGTACGCGCGCGGCCTGCCGCACACATGACAGCGGTTGTAGGCCTGCACCTTGTACTTGGGCGGGCGCTTCCAGCGGGCAATCTTTGACTTCTTCGCCATTAGTTGGTGAGCTCCTCACGCGCGAACGGCATCCCCAACAGGGCCAGCAACCTGAGCCCCTCGTCGTCCGTTTGCGCCGTCGTCACGATGTTCACCTGCAGGCCGCGGACGCGGTCCACCCGGTTGTAGTCGACCTCCGGAAAGATAATCTGCTCACGCAGGCCCACGCTATAATTACCGCTCCTGTCGAACGCCTTTGGCGACACCCCGCGAAAGTCTCGCGTGCGCGGCAGTGCCACGTTCATCAGCCGATCCAGGAAGTTCCACATGCGCGCGCCACGCAATGTGACCGACGCGCCGATCGGGTTCCCCTCGCGGATGTGGAACCCGGCGATGGAGTTGCGAGCATGTGTCACAACAGGCTTCTGGCCGGAGATCGTCGTCAGATCGCGCTGGATGCCTTCAAGCACACGCGCCTCGTCCCGCGCATCGCCCTCTCCGATATTCAGCACAATCTTGCTGACCCGCGGCACCCGCATCCTGTTTGTGAAGTTGAACTCCTGCATCAGGGCAGGGGCCACCTCATCCATATACATCTGGCGCAGGCGCGGAACCTCCGCCGGTTGCGCGCCATTGGTCGACGCCGTCTCAGGTTGCGCCTCATCGGAGGACTCCGCCTGACGACTGCGGCCTGACGAGCGACGCTGCCGGGCAGGAGCGGGTGTCTCCGCGCTCTCTTCGGCATCGTTCGTCTGCGCCCCCGCAGGCACGGGGAACGGCAAAGCGTGTTCTATGTCGTCCATGTCTAGTCGATCGTCTCGTTGCATGATTTACACCGTCGAACCTTGCGTCCGTCGTCCAGGTTGCCAAAGCTCACCCGCACTGCCTTGTCGCAATGGGGGCAAATGAGTCGCACGTTGGAGATATGCATCGGGTTGGGCAACTCGATGATGCCGCCCTGCCGCACGCCCGGCTGTGGGCGCTGATGCTTCTTGATGATGTTGACGCCCTGAACGACAACGCGTTTCTTGTCGGGAATCACCCGCTCCACCGTGCCGCGCTTGCCGCGATCCTTACCGGCAGCCACGTACACCAAGTCGTTCTTCTTAATCGTGGCCGCCATCGTTACAGAACCTCCGGGGCGAGGGAAATAATACGCATGAAATTCTTGTCGCGAAGCTCGCGCGCCACGGGCCCAAAGATGCGTGTTCCGCGAGGCAAGTCGCGCTCCGTGAGAATCACCGCGGCGTTCTCGTCGAAGCGAATATAGGAACCGTCAGGCCGTCGATACGGCTTGACGACGCGAACGACGACGGCGCGAACGACGTCACCCTTGCGCACACCGGCATTCGGCTGCGCCTCCTTGACGGACGCGACAATGATGTCGCCAACGGAGGCATAGTGCCGCCGCGTGCCGCCCGGCACGTTGATGCACTGGATCTCACGCGCGCCGGAGTTATCCGCCACGCGCAGGCGTGTCTGTACCTGGATCATTGTGTTGCTGCCCCCGAAGAATCAACCGGAAGCCCCACGGCGACGCCACGCTCCAGCACTTCCGTCACGCGCCACCGCTTGTCCCTGGACAAGGGCCGTGACTCCTGGATGCGGACCAGATCACCCTCGGCGCATACGCTGCTTTCATCGTGCGCCTTGAATCGCGTCTGGCGTCGCACGGCCTTCTTGTAAAGCCGATGTGTACGCTGTCGTTCAACTGTCACGACGACGGTCTTCTCCATCTTTGTGCTGACAACGCGCCCCACGCGCACCTTTTGGCCGGCCATCTATGCAGACTCCCCGGCCGCGAAGGCCTCCAACTGCCGCTCTCGAATTATAGTCTTGATGCGCGCCACGCCCTTTCGCGCCTTGGCAACCTCGCTCGTGTTGGCGAGTTGCCGCGTCACTGAGCGAAAACGCAGGTTGAACAGCTCGCGATGAGTGTTCTCCAACTCCTCCTGGAGCTGTTCGTCGTTCAGCGCGCGTATCTCTTCCAGATCCATCGTGGACTACTCCATCTCACGGGCGACGATTTGTGTCCGAATGGGCAGCTTGTCCTGCGCCAGGCGCATGGCCCGCCGCGCGTCGTCCTCAGGCACGCCCGCAATCTCAAATAAAATCTTGCCGGGTCGCACGACGGCCACCCAGCCCTCGACGTTGCCCTTGCCGGAGCCCATCCGCGTCTCCAGCGGCTTCTTTGTGATCGACTTATGTGGGAAGACGCGAATCCATATCTGGCCGCCGCGCCGAACGTGACGGGTCATCGCGCGCCGCGCCGCCTCAATCTGCCGGCCCGTCAGCCACACCGGCTCCATCGACTGTATACCGAACTCGCCGAACGCCACCGTGTTGCCCTTATGCGCCATGCCGCGCATTCGGCCCCGGTGTTGCTTGCGATATTTAACTCGTCGTGGTTGTAGCATATCGACCGTCCCGACCTACCCGTCTTCCTTGTCATTGGTTGTGTCGTCTTGAGGCGCGTCCACCGGCTCGGCCTGCGCCTCGGCGGGAGCTACCGATGCCTCGACCGGAGCCGCTGCATCCTCGGCGGGCGTCTCAGCCACCGCTGCCGGCTCCTCGGCCACAACAGCGGGCGTTTCCACCACAGCCGCCGGGGTTTCTGCCACAACAGCGGGCGTCTCAGCCACCGCCGTCGGCTCCTCGGCCACAACAGCGGGCGTTTCCACCACCGCCGCAGGCGTTTCCGCAACCGCCACGGGCTCATCCGCTACAACAGCGGGCGTTTCCACCACCGCCGCCGGGGTTTCTGCCACAACAGCGGGCGTTTCCACCACCGCCGCCGGTTCCTCCGCCACCGCCGCAGGGGATTCCACAACAGCCGCCGGCTCCTCCGCCACAACAGCGGGCGTTTCCACCACCGCCGCAGGGGCTTCCACAACAGCCGCGGGCTCCTCAGCCACAACAGCGGGCGTTTCCACCACAGCCGCAGGGGCTTCCACAACAGCCGCGGGCTCCTCAGCCACAACAGCGGGCGTTTCCACCACAGCCGCAGGCGTTTCCGCCACGGCAACGGCTGAAGCGGTCGCGCCGTTTTCGACGGTTATCACAGGTGTGGCTAGCATGGCGCTGCGGCGAGCCAACTCTTGCGGCGTCGCCTCGGTAACAATATCGCCGCGATAGACCCAGACCTTGACGCCAATCTGCCCCATCTGTGTGCGCGCCTCGGCCTGTCCAAAATCAATATCCGCGCGCAGCGTATGAAGCGGCACACGACCGTCCATCGCCTTCTCGCGGCGCGCGATCTCCGCCCCGCCCAGCCGTCCTGAGACAGCGACGCGGATGCCTTGCGCGCCCGCTTGCATGGAACGCTGCACGGCCTGCCGCGTGGCGCGTCTGAAAGATACCTGTCGCTGAATCTGGTCAGCGATACTTTGCGCGACGAGCGTGGCCTCAAGCTCCGGCTGCCGAATCTCATTGATGTCGACCCGCACGCGCTTGCCCGTCATGTCCTCGAGTTCCTTGCGCAGCTCCTCAACGCGCTGTCCGCCGCGTCCAATGACGACGCCGGGGCGAGCAGTGTGGATCAGGGCGCGCACCTCGCTCGACTTGCGCTCAAGCTCGACCCGCGCCACCGCAGCGTCTCGGTGCTTGTTGACGATATGATCACGAATCCGCAGGTCTTCCAGAAGATTCGTACGGTACTGCTCCGGGCGGTCGGCGAACCAATGCGTCTGCCAATCGCGGATGTAGCCGAGGCGGAACCCGAACGGGTGAACCTTGTGACCCATTTAGCCGTTCTCCTCGTCATCCACGATGACTGTCAAATTGCTGTGCCTGCGGAAATGCTTGCCCGCCTGTCCGCGAGCGCGCGGCTTGTAGCGCCGCAACGTGTCCGCTGGCCCGATGTCCATGCGCACGATGCGCAACACGCTCGGGTCGAGATCAAAGTTGTTCTCGGCGTTCGCTGCGGCGGAACGCACCACCTTGGCGATGTCCTTTGCCCACGGGCTGGCCATGAACTGCAACTGTGTCAGCGCGTCATCCACGTTCATGCCCGGCAGCATCTGCGTCAGTACGTGCAGCTTACGCACGGATAGCGACATTCGGCGGGCTCTGGCGATTACTTGCGTCACGCGTTATCCGTCCTACCGCCGCGCCTGCCGCTCATTGCGTACATGGCCGCGGAAAGTGCGCGTCGGCGCGAACTCGCCAAGCTTGTGGCCGACCATGTTCTCCGTGATGAATATGGGGATGTGACGCCGCCCGTCATGCACGGCCATGTTCAGCCCCACCATCTCAGGAACGATGGTGGACGCGCGCGACCACGTGCGAATCACCGCCCGTGAATTCGTCTGCTGCGCGACGTTCACCTTGCGCAAGAGCTTGGGCTCAATGTACGGCCCCTTCTTGACTGATCGTGACATTGTTTCTCAGCGTTCCTTGTTCTCTGTTCGTTCCGGTTTCGTTCGCCTAGCGGCGCGAGCCTCTGCGGCCACCGCGTCGCCTGACGATAAACACGTCCGACTTCTTGTTCCTGCGCGTCCTCTTGCCCAATGTCGGCTTGCCCCACGGCGATTTCGGCCCCGGCATCCCGATGGGCGAACGACCTTCGCCGCCGCCGTGTGGATGGTCGCGTGGCGACATCGCGGAGCCGCGCACCGTTGGACGCCACCCCTTGAGTCGCTTGCGGCCCGCCTTGCCCCATGCGAGGTTCTTGTGGTCGGGGTTGCCGACCTGTCCGATGGTTGCGTAGCAGGTCGAGAGTACGCGCCGCAGCTCGCTGGAGGGCAACCTCAGCAGCGTGTACTTCTCCTCGTGCGCCATGACCTGCGCGCCGGTGCCTGCGCCTCGCACAAGCTGCCCACCCTTGCCGAGATGAATCTCGATGTTGTGGACGGTTGTGCCCGTGGGGATCACTCCCAGCGGCAGCGCGTTGCCGACGCGAACCTCAGCCTCCGGGCCGGACTGGATAACATCGCCGCGTTGCAGGCCAAGAGGGGCAATGATATACCGCTTTTCCCCGTCGTGATAGTACAGAAGCGCTATCCGGGAGGAGCGGTTGGGGTCATATTCGATCGTTTTGACGGATGCCGGAATGCCGAGCTTGTTCCGCTTGAAATCGATGATTCGATAGGCGCGCTTGACGCCACCGCCGCGATGACGCGTCGTGATCCGCCCGGAGTGGTTCCGCCCGGCGTTGCTCTTGAGCGGCTCAACGAGTGTCTTCTCAGGCCGCACCTTGTCGATATCGTCAAAAGCGTCGAGCACCATGCCGCGACGGCCTGGCGATGTGGGTTTAACTGTTTTTACTGCCATCGTTCTGTCCTAGACGCCCTCAAAGACCTCAATACGCTCCCCCGGGTGCAGGGTCACGACGGCCTTCTTCCACGGTCTGGTCACATATGTCTTTACGCCGGCGCGCTTGGTCTTGCCCTTGACGTTCATGACGTTCACGCTGGCGACGCGCACACGGAACGCAAGCTCAACAGCATCCCGTATCTGCTTCTTGTTGGATTTGCGATGCACCTCAAAGGCGTACTTGTTCCGATCCTGGAGGGCGGTGTACTTCTCCGTGATCACGGGACGGCGCAGAACCTCCAGCGGATGTAGTTCCATGACTACCTATCCGCCTTTCGGCCGCTCTTGGCCCAAAGCTCTTCCGCGTTGCGCACGGCGTCCAGCGTGATTATCAGCGTGCGATGCGCCAGAAGGTCGCCGATATTCATATACCGCGCCGGCAGCGTCTTGACGCGCGGCACGTTGTGCGCGGACCGGATGAGATTCTCCTCAGGCTCCGCCGTCACCAGCAGGGCAGGACTGTTAATCTCAAGCCTTTGCAGCGCCGCAATGACATCTTTGGTGCGTGGCCGCTCCAGCCCGAAGCTATCAATGATGACCACATCGCCCTCGGCCAGCTTGCTGGTCAGCACGCTGCGTAACGCCTGCCGCCTCATGCGAACCGGAATATCCTGGCGGTAGTCGCGCGGCTTGGGTCCGAACGCGACGCCGCCATGTCGCCACAGCGGGGAGCGGATGCTGCCCTGGCGCGCCCGGCCCGTGTACTTCTGCTTCCACGGCTTGCGTCCGCCTCCACGCGCCTCGCCGCGCGTCTTTGTGGAGTGCGTGCCCTGCCGCTCGTTGGCCCGCTGGCGAACGAGCGCCTGGTGGACGACACCCTCATAGATCGGCGCATTGAAGAGCAGGTCGCTCACCTCTACGTGGTCGACGACCTGCCCGCTCGTATTGCGGACGTCCACTTCCATATCAGCGACTCGCCTTCTTGCGCACGAGGACGATTCCCTCCGGCGCGCCGGGTGCGGAGCCACGTATAAATACCAGGTTGCGCTCCGCGTCCACTGCCACAACGAGGCCGCTCTTCTGTGTTGTTCGCTTATTACCCATCTGACCGGCCATCTTGAGCCCCTTGCGGACACGGCCCGGCGTGGTGCCGGCCCCGATGGAGCCCGGCGCGCGCCAGCGGTCGCCCTGTCCGTGCGTCTTGGGGCCGCCGCGGAAATGCCAGCGCTTCACGCCGCCCGCGAATCCCTTGCCCTTCGACTTCGCGGTCAAATCGACCAACTCGCCAACTTCAAATACCTGGTCAGCCGTGACCACAGTGCCCACTGAGGGCAAATCGCCGTCCCGCTCGCGCACCTCTCGCAGGTGCCGCAAAGGGCTGATGCTGTTCTTGGTCAAATGACCCTGACGAGGCTTATTCAGCTTCCTTTCAGGGACGTCCTCGTAGCCAATCTGCACGGCGTCATAGCCGTCTGATGCCGCCGTCTTGACCTGCGTGACCGTGCATGGCCCGACCTTGATGGCGGTAACGGCAGACACCGTCCCATCCTCATGGATGTACTGCGTCATGCCGAGCTTGGTTCCAAGAAGTGCGGATAACATTGTCGGAAAATACCTGCGATGCTTATGAGCTGATTTCGATGTTGACGCCCGCCGGAAGATCCAGGTGCGTCAGGGAATCGATGGTGCGGGATGTCGGGTCAAGAATATCGACGATACGCTTGTGGGTCCGAATCTCAAACTGCTCGCGGGAGTCCTTGTCGACGTGCGGCGAGCGAATAACGGTGAACCGCTTGATGCGGGTCGGTAAGGGGATTGGGCCGGACACCTGCGCGCCCGTTCCCTCCGCCGCCTCCACAATCTGCACAGCAGACGCGTCCAGAAGGCGGTGATCAAACCCCTTCAAGGTAATGCGTATCTTTTGTCGTTGTCGTGTAGTTGTCATGATTCTTCTTCGTCGTGGTGTCTAGCGCGCGCCTACCCCTGCCGGACGGCGGGTCAGCGTTTCTACCACCTGCTGTGGAACGTGGTTGTAGTGATCGAACTCCATACTGTAGCTTGCGCGGCCCTGCGTTGCAGAGCGCAGAGATGTAGCATACCCGAACATCTCCGCGAGGGGAACGAATGCGATGACAATTCCGAGGTCGCCACGGCTTTCCATGCCCTGAACCTGCGCCCGCCTGCTCTGCAGATCGCCCATCACGTCACCGATGGACTTCGCCGGGCCAACGACCTCTACCTTCATAATCGGCTCAAGAGCGACCGGCCGCGCGCGGCCGATGGCGGCCTTGAATCCCATCGACCCTGCCATCTTGAACGCCATCTCAGATGAGTCAACTTCGTGATAAGAGCCGTCATCGACAGTGATGCGGAGATCGACGATCGGGAACCCGGTCAGTTGGCCGTTCTGCGCCGCCTCGCGCGCGCCCTGTTCCGCTGCGCTGACGTACTCTCGCGGCACCGAGCCGCCAACAATCTTGTTGACAAACTCAATGCCGCTCCCCGGATCCAACGGCTCCACTGCCATCCACACGTGGCCATATTGACCGCGCCCACCCGTTTGCCGCACGTAACGGCCTTCTGCGCGAGCAGTGCGCGTGATGGTCTCGCGGTACGCGACCTGCGGCCTGCCGGTCCGCGCGTCCACGCGGAACTCGCGCTTGAGCCGATCAACGATAACCTCAATGTGCAACTCGCCCATGCCGGAGATCACGGTTTGTCCCGTCTCAATGTCATGATGGGAGCGGAACGTCGGATCCTCCTGCGCCAGCTTGACCAGCCCATCGACGAGTTTCTCGTCCTCCTCCCGTGTCTTTGGCTCAATGGCCACCGACACGACAGGCTCGGGGAAGCGAATGGATTCGAGAACGACGGGGCTATTCACTTCGCAGATCGTGTCGCCCGTGAACGTGTCCTTGAGGCCGACGGCCGCCACGATGTTTCCTGTGGAGGCCTCTTCAAGCTCATCACGGTGATTGGAGTGCATCTGTAACAGGCGACCCAATCGCTCGCGACTCTGCCTGCTCGTGTTGAGTACCGTCGAGCCGGCCTTACATGTGCCGGAGTAGATGCGTAGATAAACCAGCCGGCCCGCGAAGGGGTCAGTGACGACCTTGAACGCGAGGGCGGAAAACGGCTCGGACGGATCCGGCGCGCGTTCCAGTGTGATCTCTTCATTGCGCGGATCAGTGCCATGCACCGGCGGCACCTCGATTGGTGACGGCAGAAAATCCGTCACGGCATCGACGAGTGGCTGCACGCCCCTGTTGTGGAGCGCAGTGCCGCAGAGTACCGGATAGATGGCCCTCTTGACCGTTCCGGCGCGCAGCCCCCGGCGGATCTCCTCCTCCGTGAGCTCTTCACCATCGAGGTACTTGACCATCAGCTCATCGTCCTGCTCCGCCGCTCGCTCGATCATTGCCTCGCGGTAGCGGGCGGCGTCCGCAACCAACTCCTCCGGAATCGGCTGCTCCTCCATCTCCGTTCCCTCGGCGTCCTTCCATGTGATCGCGACCTGACGAATCAGGTCGATAACGCCGCGGAAATCGTCCTCCTTGCCCCAGGGAATCTGAACCGGGACGGGAATAGCATTCAGGCGGACATGGATCGAATCGACCGACGCGAAAAAGTCCGCGCCGATCTTGTCCATCTTGTTGATAAAACAGATACGCGGCACGCTGTACTTGTCCGCCTGCCGCCACACAGTCTCTGACTGCGGCTCGACGCCCGCGTTCGCGTCCAGAATGACCACGCCACCATCAAGAACGCGGAGGCTGCGCTCAACCTCCGCGGTGAAATCGACGTGCCCGGGCGTGTCGATAATATTGATCGTAAAGCCCTTCCAATCGACCGTCGTGGCGGCTGACATGATCGTGATGCCGCGTTCCTTTTCCTGCGGCATCCAGTCCATGACCGCTGTGCCGTCGTCGACCGTGCCGAGCTTGTAGGTACGGCCCGTGAAATACAGCACGCGCTCGGAGACCGTCGTCTTGCCCGCGTCAATATGGGCAATGAACCCGATGTTTCGGATCTTCGATAGTGGGATCGCGTCAGCCATTACTGTTTTCCCTTGCGCTGTGTCAGTGTCTGACAGTCACCGACGGTAGTGCGCGAACGCGCACTACCGTCGGCTTCTACCATGCGGTGCATCTCTTTACGTCGGCGGAGTGTGTTGCCCTGTCCCTGTGCCGCCTCCACGCCACGATCTCGCTGGTCAGCTTTGTTCCCAAGAACAGACCTGCATACCGTCCGTTCCACAGTGAGTGTCATTGTTTTCGTGTCTATGCAATATGATCGATTCTGTGGTTGTCTTCGCGCCGACGAGGTCGTACAACTGCGCCTCATCCTCTGTCGCGCAGAAAGACTGGCTAAAGTCAAGCTGATCCACTGAATGCGTGTGGTAATACCAGCAGTTGCCGGGTGGCGTATAGGCCACCGGTCGATAGCCATCAGGGAATGGGGTTAGTGTCGGAGCCACCGGAACCAAATTTCCGCCGCCAACGACGTGGGCGCTCAATGGCACAGCCGTCGGTGAGAGAGCCGGCAAAGGCGCGATGTTCGACGGAGGCAGTGCCACGTAGTCAGCCGCAGGGGTAATTTTCGCATAATTGCGGACATTCCTGATCTCTAGATGTGTGCACTCAATCGTGTCGCCCCCCACCCCCGGCTCAAACACTCCATTATCGTTAACGTCGTCCCAGCCCCTCGAGTAAGCAACGAAACCTGTGTCATGGTACCCGCGAAGACGTACGTCGTTTTTCGAGATATGCGGATATACCCCGGTGAGGGTCACCTGTGTCGCGTGTATTTCATACTCACTGGACGGTCCCCACGCATCAATGTCTGAGAACTCGGCGTCAGTATAATCGGCGCATCGGTTGATGAAGGTTTCGCTGTATGCGCTACCTTCAATAACTTCGATCCAAGTACCCGACGCCGAGCTTGTGCCCACCAATGTTGTCGCCCACGCAGTAAGAGCTACAAGCCCCAGCAGCGCCACTACAGCAATTCGCTTAGACATGATTCCCCCTACTGCATACCAATCCTGCCAACGCCAGTTCCTGTTCTCTCATCCTCTGTGCCCTCATCAACGGCGCCGAGTGTGTATGTTCGGCCCGTGAAATAGGCACGCGCTCGGAGAGGGTCATCTTACCGGCCTCTATGTGCGCGATAAAACCGATGTTTCGGATATTCGATAGTGAGATGGAGTCGGACATCACTGTTTTTTCCTGCGATATTTCCGTGAGTGCCGATCACCAACGATAGTGTGCAAACGCGCGGTTGGCTTCTGCCATGCGGTGCATCTCTTCACGTCGACGAACCGCGTTGCCCTGTCCCTGGGCGGCTTCAATCAGCTCAGTGGTCAGCTTGTCCAGCATCGGGCGGCCGGCGCGTTGCCGCGCGGAGTCGATGATCCACCGCATGGATAGCGTCAGCCCGCGCTCGCCACGCACCTCTACGGGCACCTGGTAAGTCGCGCCGCCAACGCGTCGGGGCCGAACCTGCAACAGCGGTGTCGCATTGCGAATGGCTCGCTCAAAAGTCTGGATAGGATCGTCGCCGTTCGCGGCGATATTCGCCAGTGCGCCGTAGACGATGCGGCGCGCCGTGTTCTTCTTGCCGCGCTGCATCACGCGATTCGTAAATCGCGTTACCAGTACGCTGCTGTACCGCGGGTCTGCCAGGATGGAGCGCTTGATAGCGCGTCGTCGTCGTGACATAGCGTTAGTTTCTCTTCGCCCCGTACTTGCTGCGGCCCCTCTTGCGGCCATTCACGCCGCCGGAATCGAGAGCGCCGCGGATGATGTGATACCGGACGCCGGGCAGGTCCTTAACACGACCGCCACGGATGAGAACCGTTGAGTGCTCTTGCAGATTATGACCCTCGCCGGGGATGTACGCCGTGACCTCAGTGCCGTTTGTCAGCCGGACGCGGGCAATCTTGCGTAGGGCGGAGTTCGGCTTCTTGGGCGTCATCGTCCTAACCTGCGTGCAGACGCCGCGCTTCTGCGGCGACGGCTGATTTCGGACGACCCTGTTCGTAAGCGCGTTGTAGCTCACCTGTAGGGCAGGCGCCTTGGACTTTGAACGGGGGCGTTTCCGACCCTTCCGTACCAGTTGATTGACTGTCGGCATTCCGTTGCTTTCCCCTGCCTCGCCCATACACATGGGCAGGCGCATTCCTCTGCTACTCCTGGCTTCCTGTCCTAAGTCGCGTCCCCGAAAATGAAAAGGCCTTAGCCTCTTCCCGTAATCCGTGTCACGAAACCGGAAAAAACGGGCACGAACACCCTGCGCCCCGCAAGGGGGGCGCAACTGCGAATTATAGGTAGGAACGAGAACAATGTCAATAAATATTCCGCGTCCGCCATTCCAATTGCGGAGCGCCAACGCGCCAAAATTCCCTCTCCCCTCGCGAGAGGGTTAGGTGTACTTCTCAGGGACGTTGTTTACACAGGTTGACGGGTGAGGAGCCTCACTGCTGTTGTTGTGGTGAAGAACGCAACGCAGGCAGAGGAGGCTCCTCATGGCACATCCTAACGCACGCTTGACGCCGCTGACTCGGTGGGATTTGGTTCAGATGGTGCGTGGTGACGGGTACACGATCGCCGAGGCCGCCAGGCGATTCAATGTGTCTCGCGCCACGGCAGGCAAGTGGGTTCGACGCTACGATGAGGGCGGCCGGGCCGCTCTGATGGATCGCGATAGTCGGCCCCGCAGCTCCCCCACGCAGGCGGCGCCGGAGATGGCCGCGCGCATCGTGACGCTGCGGAAAGAAACCGGCCTCGGCCCGCATCGGATCGCCGAGCAGATGGACATCTCGCCGTCCACAACGTACGCGGTGCTGCGCCGCGCGGGCCTCAACCGGCTTGACCACCTTCACCGCGTGACGCGCGAGATCGTCCGCTATGAGCACGCGCATCCGGGGGATCTGCTGCACCTCGACGTGAAGAAGCTGGGTCGCATCCCGCCCGGTGGTGGCAAGCGCTTCCTGCCGGAGCACGCCGCGACGTATGCCGAAACCAACTCCGCGCCGAAGTCTCGCAAGCGGCTTGGCTTTGAGCACATCCATGTCGCGGTGGATGATCACTCGCGCTATGCCTACGCCGAGGCGCTGCCGGATGAGCGCAGCGGCACGACGGTCCAGTTCTTGGAGCGGGCGCTGGCCCACTTCGCGTCGCTGGGCGTGCCGGTGCGGCGTATCCTGACGGACAACGGCGGCAACTACCGCAGCACGGTCTTCGGGACGGCTGTGGCGGCACATGGCATCAGGCACAAATGGACGCGGGCCTTCCGTCCCCAGACGAACGGGAAGGCGGAGGCATTCAACAAGACGCTCCAGAACGAGTGGGCCTACGCGCACGTCTACACATCCAACGAGGAGCGCCTGGCCGCCCTGCCGGAGTTCCTCGACCGCTACAATAATCACCGTACCCACAGCGGCATCAGCTGGCTCCCTCCAGCCTCAAGACTGTAAACAACGTGCCTGAGAACTACAGTTAGGGTGCTTCCCCCAACCCACGATACCGCCCCTCATAGTGCAGCAACGGCCGCGTTGCATCGGCACTCACGCCTGCCCCCACCACAACCCCAACATAAATCGTGTGATCGCCTGCCTCGATGGTGTTCTCAACGCGGCATTCAACGTGCGCCAGGCTGTCATCAAGCAAAGGCGCTCCTGTTTCACCGGCGTGGTGGGGCAGAGCCTCTAGTTTGTGCGCCGCCAGCAACTCCGGCGTGCCCTTCCGTGATAGCTCCGCGGCCAGCCCGGCCTGGCCCTCGTGCAATATGTTGATCGCAAATACCCCGCTCTCACGGATAAGGACGTGAATAGCGGATTCGTGGTCGACGCAGACCAGCGCCAATTGAGGTTGGAGGGAGACGGAACAAACGGCGCTCATCGTCGTCCCGTGAACGTCGTCGCCTTCACGTGTGGTCACGATGGTGACGCCGGAAGCGAATCTGCCCATCACACGACGAAACTCTTCGGGGGTGATGTCCGGCATCGGAATGTCCTCCGCCCGGCCGCCTGGGAACGGAACTAGCTGCGTTCCGCCACGATTTCGAGCCAGTTGCGCGGAACGAAAGTGAGCCCCATATCGCGGAACGTCTCGCGGATGGCGGTGCGCAGCACGTCGCTTGCCGTTTCCACCTGAACACCCGGCAGCGCGCCCTCCACGAAGTCCGAGAATGAGCAGATGGACAACCATCCCTCGATCGGCACCTCGATTGCGGTGACACGCTCCTCCTTGATGGTGAAACCGGCCTCCGTGAGCAGCGCCCTGTATTCGTCCGCCGTCAGTTGCTGTCGCGCTATGACCTTGTTCTTGACCGGGCTGAGGCCGTACTGCGACTTGAGCACCCTGAGCGAGCGCATCATCCAGCGACGGTAGAACGGGTCCGTGTCCTGCACGATGGAGCCGGAGTAGAACGTGCTGTTGAATGCGAACATGCCGCCCGGCTTAAGCGCTCCGACAATCCCCGCCAACACGTCCGGCTTGTTATCCACCAGGTGAATAGCGTTGCAGAAAACGACGGCGTCCACGGGCTCGGAGATGATCGACGAAAGCTCCTCTGCCCGCGAGTGTTTGAAATTGATCGTCACATCGGAAACGTCTGTAAACTGCCGCCGCGCCTCTTCCAGCGTCTCAGGTGACAGATCGACGCCCAGAATCCACGCGCCGTCCGCGCCACGAATCTTTTCCAGGATCTTGCGTGTGATCTCGCCCGGCCCGCATGCCAAATCGATGACGCGATTGCCCGGTTGCAGGCCCACAAGGTCAATGAGCCGGCGATTCTCTTCTTGGTAAAAGGGCTGGCGGGCGAATGCGTTGAAGGAATAATCCTCAGCGCCCGGGGAGGATGCAGAATGTGATTGAGTCATGGTCGTCTATCTCTGGCCATGAACTCTGGCTAACTGCGGCGACGCCGCGCTTTGCGCGCCTTCAGCCGTGCCCGCTCTTGCTTCGAGATGAAGTGACGCTTTTCCTTGGCCTGCCTCAGGATGCCGGAACGTTCCACCACCGATCGGAACCGCTTGATAAGTTGCTCCTGGCTCTCACCTTCACGCAGGACTACGTACGTCATTCGCCACTTCCCTCCGCTCTATTCTTCCTTGCCGTCTGCACTTCTTTTGCGCGCAACGTCGCGCCGCTACCGTCCATTAATAGCACACCCGCAATACGGGATGGGATGCCGATAGCTGATGGGACAGGATATTAGCGTGAACGACCGGGCGGCGAGTTACGCTGCCGCGTGAAGCAATTGGCGCAATAAACGGGCCGAATCCCGCGTGGCTCGAATGGCACCTCGGTTTCAAGCCCGCACTCCGCGCACGTTGCCGGATACATCTGCCGGCGCGGCCGATCCTGCCCTGTAGACGGCGGTTCCGATGGCTCACGACGGCGCGCCGACATGTCGGCGCGACGCACAACCCGGCAGGCATGACAACGCTTCGGCTCGTTACGAAAGCCGCGATCAGCGTAGTATTCCTGCTCGCCTGCGGTAAAAATAAAATCGGTGCTGCACTCGGAGCACTTCAGCGTGCGATCGCTGAACGTCATACTGTCCCCCCCACTTTTTGGTGGATCATGGCCTAATCAGATGACATTATTGCATATAGTGATGGATAGTATTGCGAAATGCAATAGATGCTATGGCCCAAAAGCCCCCGCTGTCCCGATGTGAGATTCAGTCGCGATACGACGGCGGGAACGACTACATGCGGCTGATGCGATCAAACAGCGCGGCGAAATTGATGCCCCACCCGATGCCGGCCACCTTGCCGGTGAAGATACGCCGATCCTTCGGATTCCAATACGTCTCCTTGATCTGCCGCAGGCTGGGTGGTCTCAGGTCATACGGCACGAACCCAAGCGCGCGTCCATGCCACTTCTGGCCGTCCGGCCCCTTGCGCAACTCCTCGTAGATCACCGCCAAAACAACGACGACCGTGAGAATCTGTGTGATCCGTCGCATCATATCCGCCGCCTACCGACCCTCGATGATGTTTCGGAACTTACGGTCGCTCCGATAGGGGCCAACGACGGTCAGCCGATAATTCTCCGGCACAAAGAAACGCCGCGCGACACGCAGAACATCGTCCACCGTGATACTGTCCAACTCCTCGACGACTTCCTCCGGCGTCTCGATGTGGCCATAGGCGATCTCCTGCCCGCCCAGCCAGCTTGAAATGCTGCGCGTATCTTCCAGCCTCAGCAACATGCGGCCCTTGGATAGCTCACGCGCCCGCTCAAGCTCGCTCTGCGTGATGTCGCGGGTGGCCCGATCCAACTCCTTGATGATGGCCTCCAGCGCCTGCGGCCCGCGCTTTGGCACCGTCCCTGCATACACGGCCATAGCGCCAGTGTCTTTCAGGTACATCAGGTCTGTATCAACCTCGTACACGATGCCGAGTCGCTCCCGCAGCTCCAGGAACAGTCGGCAGGCCATGCCGTCGCCCAGAATGGAGTTCAGCAGCCAGAGCGCGCGCCGATCCGGATCATGCGCGGACACCCCGGGAAGCATGAGGCAGATATTGGCCTGCTCCGTCTTACGGTACTCAAGATCGACGCGGCTCTCCGGCTCCTTTGGATCGAATGGCGGCATGGGACGCGGATTCCCCATTGGCCATTTCTCCAACGCCTCAGTGACAACCTGCTCGATCTCCGCGTGCTCAATCTGACCTGCAACGGCTATCACGACCTGTGTGGGGTCATATTGCTCCCGCATGTAAGACATGATTGCGTCGCGCGAAAGCTCGCGAACGCTGGTTTCCGTTCCGGCAATATCTCGCCCCAGCGGCTGATCCGGCCACATAATCTTGTCCGCCATGTTGAAGACCCGCTGTGATGGAGAGTCAAACGACGTGTGAATTTCCTCCAGGATGACGTCTCGCTCCTTCTCGATTTCCTCCGGCGGAAACGTCGAATTGAGCAACATGTCGCACAGGATATCGATGCCGATGGACATATGGGGACGCGCCACACGCGCCCAATAGATCGTCGCCTCGCGGTCCGTGCTGGCATTCATGAACCCGCCGACGCGCTCGATGGTTTCCGAAACGTCCTGCGCCAGCGGCCTCCGCTCCGTCCCCTTGAACAAAATGTGCTCAAGAAAGTGTGACGCCCCGGACTCAGCATCGCTTTCAAAGCGCGAGCCCGTTCCGACGTAAAACGCGATCGAAACCGCGCGCGTCGCCGGCATCGACGCCGTCAACAGCCTTATGCCGTTCGGCAGCACGCTCTTTGTGTAGGGGGCGAGGGCCTCAGTCAACTGGTATCCGCCAATGGTCGTGGATCTTGGGAGCGCGCGTGGGTCGCCCCCCGCGGAAGAAGTCACGATTCCATCCACAGCACATCGCCGTGCAGATCGTCAGGATGCGACTTGGCTGCAAACACGGCGTATTCCGCCTTGCTCGCGCCGATCGTCGTCCCCGCCCCATGCCCGGGGTACACAATCGTCTCATCCGGCCGCACGTACAGCCGAGTCGTGATGCTCGTTATCTCCTGCCGCAGATTCTCGGGACTCCGCGACTGCCCCGGACCGCCGGGAAACAACGTATCTCCGGTGAACAGGTGTTGGCCGGTGATAAAGCATGCGCTCCCAGGCGTATGCCCCGGCGTCGCGATGACTAGTATCGGCACCGTCCCAACCTGTAACGTATCGCCGTCACTCAGCAGCAGGGTAGGCGTGACAGGCAGGTCGCCCGCATCTTCCGGCAGCGCGGCAACAACCGCGTTCGGCAGCGCGGCGGAAACCTCCGCCAACGCGCCCCAGTGATCCGAGTGCCCATGTGTCGTCAGAATATACAACGTCTCCACACCTGCGACAGCCTCAAGAATCTGAGGCGCGTCAGCCGCCGCATCGATAATCGCCGCCACATTCCGCAGCGGATCCATCACGATGTAGCAGTTATTCCCCCACTTCCCGACCTCCAAACTGAAGATCCGCAGATCAGTCTCACTATGCGTTAGGGTCATTCAACAATCTCCAATCAATCTGTTATTCGCGTTGACACTCGCCACCGCGCTTTCTTAGGATTCTTGCACGACGCGGCCAAAAATGCGCGTGGTCAGCCGACCGTGCGGCCGCGGCGCCGGAGGAATCACATGACGACCGATATCGCCCCAAACGTGACTGCCATAACCTTGCGCCCCGATGACGACGACTCCCCCCATGTCTATTGGGTGAGAGGAGCAGATGGCGGCGCGCTCATCGATGCCGGCCACGGCGAAGAGGATGTCTCGCAGCGAGTCATCGAAACCATAAACGCCCTGCGCGGCGATGCCCCCCCGCCCCGCGTCCTACTCCTCACGGACCGCTTTGATGAACACAGCGGCGGAACGGCGGCCCTCAAGGCGGCATTCCCCGGCCTCCTTGCCCACGCCGGCGCCGCTGACGTTGACGCCATCAACGAACACGCAGGGCAGGTCGTCGACACCCCTCTCAACGGCGGTGAGACATTTGATGTTGGCGGTGGACGCGCCGTCCGCGCAATCGCCACGCCCGGCCACGTCGGCGGCAGCATGTGCTATCTGTTTGAACCGGACGGCGTCCTATTCAGCGGCGATTGCGTACTGAGCCAGGGCACGACCGCCGTCCACCTCGACCAGGGCGGTGACATGGCGGCCTACGTCAGTTCCCTCACGACGCTGGCCGGCCTGAACGCCAACCTTCTGCTCTCCTTCCACGGCGCGCCCGTCACGGACCCAGCGGCAAAACTCGCCGAGATGATTGAACACCGCCGCGCCCGCGATGAGTCCATCCTTGAGTGCCTGCGCGACGGCGTAACCGATGTTGACGCCATGCGCGAGCGCCTCTACGGCGCGGCAAATCTGGAAGAATGGCGTTGGAACGCCGCCCGGGAACAGATAATAGCCCACCTCATCAAGCTGACCGCGGAGGGCGCGGTGGCCGAAACTGAGTCCGGCACAACCTATAGCTTGGCCTAAACAACCTGCCTTACGCTGAATAGCTGAATCCACCACCGAGAGGAACCTGCAAACATGAGAGGAATCGACGCCCTTCCCGTCTTTCCCGCCTCCGCAAAGGCGCGCCAGGACGGCCACCTTGAGATCGGCGGCCTCGATGCCGTCGAACTCGCTCGCACGCGCGGCACTCCCCTCTATGTGTTCGATGAGGCGGAGCTCCGCAACGCAGCCCGCCAATTCCGAGCAGCCCTCGATACCCATTACCCCGGCGAGAGCTCAATCATCTACGCCTCCAAGGCCTACTCCAACGTCGCCCTGTTTCGCCTCCTGACAGAAGAGGGCGTCGGCTTTGACGTCGTTAGCGGCGGTGAGTTGGCCACCACGGAGGCGGCGGGCGTCGATCCCGCCAACATCCATTTCCACGGCAACAACAAGAGCGCCGAGGAGCTTGAACAGGCAGTGCAAGCAGGCATCGGCGCAATCGTCGTCGACAACCTCCATGAGCTCGCCTTGCTGGACGAAATCCTTGAGCGCAAAGGCCGAACACAGCGCGTCTCTCTCCGCGTCTCCCCCGGCGTCGATCCCCACACCCACGCCCACACCACAACCGGCGTTCTCGATAGCAAGTTCGGCTTGGCCATTCAAACCGGTCAGGCTGAGGATGCAATCGCCCGCGCCATGCAATCGCCCCGTTTCGATGTCGCCGGCCTCCATTTCCACCTCGGCTCGCCCATCTTTGAGCTTGAGCCATACGAGGAGGCCATACAGATCGCGATGGAGTTCGCGGCGCGGATGAAGGCCAAATACGGCTTCAACATGCGCATGTTCAGCCCCGGCGGCGGCTTTGCCGTCAATTACCTCGTCTCCGACGAGGCCCCCGTCGCCGACACCTACATCGCCACCATCTCCCGTGCCATCATCCAGGGCTGCGATGTGCATGGCCTCGAACTCCCCGCCATCTCCATCGAGCCCGGACGGTCAATGGTCGGCACGGCGGGCGTCGCGCTCTACACCGTCGGCGCGACAAAGCTCCTGCCGGACATCCGCACCTATGTCTCCGTCGACGGCGGCATGGGCGACAACATCCGCCCCGCCATCTACGGCTCCAAATACGAGGCCGTGCTTGCCTCTCGCATGGCGGACCCTGAACAAATCACCGTCACAATAGCGGGCAAATACTGTGAGTCGGGCGACATTCTCGTCCGCGACTGCCCACTCCCAACCCCCGCCGCCGGTGACATTCTCGCCATCCCCGTCTCCGGCGCATACTGCCTCGCCATGTCATCCACCTACAACGCCAACCCCCGGCCCGAGGTCGTCCTCGTCTCCAACGGCGAAGCCCGCGCCATCCGCCGCCGAGAAACCTACGAAGACCTAATGCGCCTCGATGTCTAGTTCCTCGCCTCATTCCGCCGTAAGCCGGAATCCATCCGACATCCCCTCTCCCCGGGGAGAGGGTTAGGGTGAGGGGGCTTCCCTGATGCCCTGGACCGTCCCCGCAGATAACGACGCCATCGGCCTGCTTGACCGCAGCATTCAGCAGGGTCGTGTAACCCATGCGTGGCTGTTGACCGGCCCGCAAGGCGTCGGCGGTATGGCTCTCGCCCGTGAATTCGCACAGGCGCTCCTGTGCGAGGCGGAACGGGGCAGGCCGTGTGGGGAATGCAAACAGTGTCGGCGCGTCGCCAGCGGCCACCATGTGGACGTGCTCATCATCTCGCCTGCCGCCACCGGCTCCATCGGCATCGAGGCCGCGCGTGACCTGCAGGCCGCCGCCAATCTCCAGCCCTATGAGGCAAAGGGCCGAGTCATCATCATCGACGATGCCGATGCGCTAACCCGTGAAGCCTCCAACGCACTGCTCAAAGTCCTGGAGGAGCCTTACCCAAACGTCACCCTCATCCTCGTCACGGCCAACGAGGAGGCCATTCCCGACACCGTCCGCTCCCGCTGCCAGATCGTCCCACTGCGGCCAATCCCCTTTGACCGTGTCGCGGAGGCGCTGCGTGAGAGTGGCGCAGATGACGCGGACGCAGAACGCTACGCCCGCCTCTCCGGTGGCCGACTTGAATTCGCGCTCAGCCTGCTGTCAGACACTACCCCGTTGGACGCGCGCCGCGCAGCGTTGGATGAGATCCTCGCCGCCCGTTCAGAACCGGTCGCTGAGCGGCTGCGTCGAGCGGGCAAGATGGCCGATGATTTCTATGCCGACCGCCAACGCCTGCTCGCCCGCCTTGAGACATGGATGTCAATCTGGCGCGATGCCCTTGTCGTCGTCGCGGGCGCGCCGGAGGACATCGCCGATCCCGAGGACGCAGACCGTGTGCGTGAAATAAACATTAGCTTGCGAGAGGCCCAGTCCGCCCTAAACGAGACCATGTTCACCATCAAGGCCCTGCGCCAAAACGCCAACGCCCGCCTTGCCCTGGAATCCTACGTGTTGGCTTTGCCGTAAGCCTTGTCGCCCCGCTCTCTTCTCCGAATCTCCCGCCTCCAACCCGTCATTCCCGCCCCCTCCCCGTCATTCCCGCCCCCTCCCCGTCATTCCCGCGCAGGCGGGAATCTGACACGCATTCCGCAGCCCAACTCCGGTCACGCCAATATCCCGTCTCACCGAACCCTCGCCATCCGAGGTTTCTTTCATACCAACCCCAACTACCTATAGTGGTGGGCATGACCCCCCGAATCCCACGATGGTGGTCAATCTTGACCGCCGCATCCCTGCTAGCTGCGGCGGCTACTTTAGCGATCGCGGGTTGCCGGCAGGAAACAGTGGAAACTACCACCCGTGTCCCTACTGCAAATCCGACACGAATAGTGATTCACGATGAAACGATTGACCCGTGCGGCCTTGCCTTGTGATCCTACCAGGGAGAATCCTATCAACATTTACTCCGATGGGCGGACGACGGCTCCCACCTCGTCTTCGATATCGCAGAAAGTGTTTGGTCTATGAATGTCGAGGACGGCTTGAGTAAACTCGTTGACATTCATGGTGCTCGGAGGCCTTCCCCTTACGGATTCTATGCTGACGTGCTTCCTGATCACTCTCTGGTCGTGTACTCCACCTGCGAATATTTTGTTCCCGAGCCAGCCATTTTGGAAGATGGCAGAGTATTCAAATCAGGTTATGAACTAGTTGCGGTCAACACTGACGGTACCGAAAAAGTGCGCCTGACACAGAATGGGGACTTTGATAACTACCCCGCGCTATCTCCAGGCGGATCAATGATTGCTTTTGTGGGTCACGTGCCGACAGCGTCGTAGGCAGGCGATTCAAACTACCCATATGAAGTTAACCCGGAGTTCTCAAAGATCGGCATTCTACCCGCTGCCGTCGTGCTTGCCGAAGCAGATGTGATTCACTGGCTCTGGAAAACAACACGTGTCGCACAGTACCCACCCATCTGGTCTCCGGACGGACAATACCTTGCCTACATTGCCAATGGAGGCGAATCTCTACCATTTGCCACCATCTTGGACATAATTCGAGTTGATGAGACAGCACATAAGCGCATAGGAGAGACCACTTCGCTCGCAACTTGGTCTCCTGACAGCACGGAGCTCGCCTACGCCACGTACGACGGTGACGATGCCCAAGCGACGATAATCGCCATCAAGCCTGACGGAAGTGATAGACGCATAGTCTGGCAGAGCCGTTCGCATACACCGTCCGAACCCATCGCCGAAGTATCCTGGTCGCCCGACGGCTCACGGATCTTGTTGATTGCCGACCACACATATCTGATCCGCCCAGACGGCTGCGACCTACGTAGGTTGAATGGTCTCCCAAGTGACTATGACGGCGTCCGCCCCGCCGCTTGGTCGCCGGATGGCTCACGCATCGCCATCTACAACCCGAACCGCAGCATCATCACAGTATCGCAGGATGGAACCGATCTGCGTGTCCTGATGGAGATTGGCGCCAACGGCCAACCCAAACTACCGACTTCGCCGTCCCCATAGGCCAGCGAGAATCCTCTCCCCCAGAGGAGGAGTGCCGGTGTGAGAGCCCTCACCGCCGTGGCCGCGGAGCAGGCCTCAATGTCTCGTTGACCGGGTCGACGGTTAGCCGCAGCCCCTCAAGAGCGTACGCGCCAAGCAGGGGCTCAACGTCGTCCGCGCCGAATGCAACGATGGTCGTCACACTGCGCCCGTCGATGGCTGCTCGCGCCTCAGCGATGCCCCTCTCAACCACGCTGCCATCGGCCAACTCAAATTGCTCAAACTCGGTTGGCGTGAGTCCAATGTCACGAAGAAGAGATTCCGGCAGGTGTGTGTAGAACGAACCCGTGTCGGGCATCACCATGATCTCCCGTTCTTCGCCGCCTGCGGGGTTCGAAATGCGCAATGGAATCCTGAACATTCCCATGCCTCAATTCTACTACGCAGCGTCCCCATTCCATAGCTGGCTGAATTGTGATAGAATCGTCAACGGTGTGTTTGCGCGCGGGGCGACAGGAAATATGTGAACTTTACCTCACTGCTTTCCCCGCGCTGCGCTGCCCCCTCTCATTCGAGGCCGAGCGAATGTCAGGGGGTAGCGTCTTTTTGAGGCCTAGCCCTCTAGCTTGATACCGAGCGCGCCCGATACCGTCGCGAGGTCCTTATCACCGCGACCGCTCAGGTTCACCAATATGATGTCATTCGGTGTCAGCGTGCCCGCCAAACGCGAGGCATGGACGATAGCGTGGGACGACTCCAGAGCCGGGATGATGCCCTCCGTGCGCGACAGCAGCTGGAAACCCTCCAGCGCATCCGTGTCAGTCACACTGGTAAACGTGGCCCGCCCCGTCTCCTGGTAGTACGACAACTCAGGCCCAACACCCGGATAATCGAGACCGGCGGAGATACTGTGCGTCTCCGTCACCTGGCCCCACTCGTCCTGCAACACCTGCGAGAAAGAGCCATGTAGCACACCCGGCTTGCCCGCGCCCAGGCTCGCGCTGTGCTTGCCCGTCTCGACGCCGTGCCCCGCCGCCTCCACGCCCACCATCGCCACGTCCGCGTCAGCAAAGAAAGCGTGGAACAGCCCCATAGCGTTGCTGCCCCCGCCCACGCACGCCACGAGATGCGTCGGCAGCCGACCCTCTACCTCCAGCATCTGTTCACGCGCCTCCTGCCCGATGACCGACTGAAAGTCGCGCACGATGACAGGGTAGGGGTGCGGCCCAACGACGCTGCCGATGACGTAATACGTATTTGCGACGTTCGTCACCCAGTCGCGCATCGCCTCGTTCACGGCGTCCTTGAGCGTCCGTGATCCCGACGTGACGGACACCACCTCCGCGCCAAGCAGCCTCATACGAAAGACGTTCGGCGCCTGCCGGTGGATGTCCTCCTCGCCCATGTAAACGACGCATTCAAGCCCCAACAGCGCGCAGACGGTCGCCGTGGCGACACCGTGCTGTCCCGCGCCGGTCTCCGCGATGATCCGCGTCTTGCCCATGCGGTTGGCCAGCAGAACCTGGCCGAGGGCGTTGTTGATCTTGTGCGCGCCGGTGTGCGCCAGATCTTCACGTTTCAGATAGATGCGCGCCCCGCCGCTCTGTTCTGTCAGCCGCTCTGCCAACGTCAGTGGAGTCGGGCGTCCGGCGTACGTGCTTGAAAGATGATCCAGCCGTGCCACAAACGCGGCATCCGCCCGCGCTGCCGCGTACGACTCCTCAAGCTCCGTGACCGCCGACATGAGCGTCTCCGGCACATACCTGCCGCCGAATCGCCCAAAACGGCCCGGCGCCTCCGCATCCGCTCCCGTCTTGACGATCGTCATCGTGTTGTCCTGTCGGCGGTCCGCGCGCCAACGGCGTCCGTGGATGCCCGCCGCGCCTCATAGACGAATCGCCCAACCTTTGCCGGATCCTTCACGCGGTCCGTTTCCACGCCGGTTGATACATCAACGCCCCAGGGTCTGACGGCGCGGATCGCCTCTCCGACGTTCTCCGGGCCCAGCCCGCCCGCCAAAATGAACGAGTGTCGCCGCGCCAACCGCTCGGCCAGCGCAAAATCCAGGCTCACCCCCGCCCCCCCCGGCTCGCCCTCAACGTGCGGTTCGATCAGACTCAACGAGCCTGTCCGTTGTGTGAACTCCGCCACAACCCCCAACTCATCCTCAACCTGCTCAGCCGTCAGCGAGGATGATATACGTCGCGTGATGATGAGTGGCCTTTCGATCTGCTCCCAGTACTCCGGCGTTTCCGTGCCGTGCAGTTGCACCATATCCAGCCCGACTGTTTCCGCCGTCTCGTTCACCTCATCGACAGGTTGATCAACAAATACGCCAACAACACGCGGCACGTTGTCCGCCTCGCCGCGCAGCTTGGCGACGATCTCCGTTGCATGCTCAACGGTTATGCGCCTCCACGCGTCGGCAAAAATAATGCCAAGCAGGTCTGCGCCGGCGTTGGCGGCATTGATCAAATCCGTCGCCGAGCGGTTGCCGCACATCTTGATGGCGAGGCCCATCAGCTGCCCCGAGGCCCGAACGGCCCGAAGTCGCCCGGCATTCCGGGAAAGCGCGGCGGCCCAAATCCGCCGATGCCCGGCACGCCGCCGCCCGGCGTCGGATAGCCTTGCCCCGGGATGTTTCCAAACCCGGGAATCGTCTGCTCAATCGCTTCCTTTGGCACGTTGGCCTCCATGCCGGTCAAACGAGTAATGCGTATTGAACTTAGTTCCTTCACCTTGGCGGCGGTATCGTCCGCGGTGATGAGAGATTCTCCGACAAGAATCGCGTCCGCGCCCGCCGCCCTCATGCTGCGCGCGTCCTCCGTGTTGAAGATGCCGCTCTCAGCCACGACGCGGCTGCTGCCGCCAACGCGCGGCGCAAGACCATGTGTCGTCGCAAGATCAATCTCAAACGTGCGTAGATCGCGGTTGTTTATGCCGACCAGCCGAGGCTTGATTTCCAACGCGCGGTACAGCTCAAGCTCGTCGTGCGTCTCGATCAGTGCCGCCATGCCCAGCTCATTTGCGAGCCCCTGGTAGTCCTGTAGCTGCAAATCAGACAGGCCAATCACGAGTAGCAGGATGGCGTCCGCGCCCCACAGCCGCGCCTCGTAGACCATGTACTCGTCGATGACGAAATCCTTGCGCAGGATGGGCGTGCCGGACTCCGATGTCACCTCGCGCACGGCCTTGAGATCGTCCAGCGATCCCTTGAAAAACGGCCTGTCCGTCAGCACTGAAAGCGCGGACGCGCCGTTATCGACGTACACCCTTGCAAGCTCCACGGCGTCGATGTCCGGCGCAAGATCGCCCTTTGAGGGCGATGCCCGCTTAACCTCTGCGATTAGGTGCAGACGATCCTCCGCAAGCGCCTCAAAATAGTCGCGCGTATCCTCCGCGTCGCGCACGCGCGCCTTGACCTCCTTGAGAGGTTGCGCGGACATGCGGTCGTTCAAATCCTCCCGCGTTTGCGGCAGGATTTTGTCCAAATATGTGCCGGTCGTCATTCTGAGCGTTCCTTGCTTATTACGTGGGCAAGACTATAATGCCACTCAATGCGGCTCGACGCCGCGAAGGGAACTGTTATGTCTAATTGGGATCATATCCAACTAAATGTGCCGGATCCGCATGAGGCGGTGCAGCGCTACCACGCGGACAAGCACGCCCCAATAACCCTCGGACGCATTCTCATCTGGTTGCTTGTTGTGGCAGGGATCTCCATGTTGCCGATGATCATCCTGTTCGTCGCCGCGGCGAGAGCCGGTTCGTAGCGATTCTGCGCCGCGCAGCGGAGCCAATCCCCCATGTTTGACCAGGAACTCAGAGAAGGCGAACGCCGCCACGAGGGCGAAAGCTTCAAAAAATTCGCCGTTCGCCGCTTGCTTGTGGCGCTTCTTGCCGTAGTGGGCCTGACAGTTTTTGCCTTTCTGCTTATAACGGTGTTGGGAGACTAACGGAGACGGCATACCGAACTCCGACAAAAGATCCCCCGAATGGTGGCAGGAGGCGGTGAATAGTCATGTTTGAGGCAGACCTCAGAGAACCGGATCACCGGCAGCCAAGAGAGAGCCAGAGAGGATTCCTCACTCGTAGGCTCGTTGTCGCAGCTTTCACGTTGCTTCTTATGTCGGTCATGATCTTTGTCTGGTTTGTGGTAATAGGGATTGGCGATTCGATATTGCCTTGGGATTGATTTTTGATTCTAGCGACTTGAATCCAGAACACGCCCGGCCTCCCTAATCCCTGCTCGCCTCCACCAGCCGCTCCAGCCTGTCACGCGCCGCGCCTGTATCGATGGACTCCCGCGCCGTCTGTAGCCCCTCAGCCAGATCATCCGCCGCTTCACCGGCCACAAGCGCGGCGGCGGCATTGATCAATACAATATCCCGATACGGCCCCGGCGCCCCGTTCAGCACGTTGGACAAGATGCGGTGGCTCGTCTCGACATCCGTGCTGCGTAGCTGATCCACGCCCGCGTGTGTCAAGCCGAACTGCCCCGGCGTGATCTCATTCAGTGTCACTGAGCCGTCGCGGTACTCCGCCATGATCGACGGCCCACTCAACGCAATTTCATCTAACCCGTCCGCGCCATGCACGACGATTGCCCGCTTGGCGCCCAACTCTCCCAGCACACGCGCGATCGTCTCAACAAGGTCAGGCCGTGGCACGCCTACCAGTTGATGCCCGGCATGAGCGGGATTCGTGAGCGGCCCGAGGATATTAAATACCGTCCGAACGCCGATTTCGCGCCGCGGCCCCGCCGCGTGCCGCATCGCCGGATGGTATTTGGGCGCGAACATGAAACCGATACCCGCAGCATCGATGCAGTGCGCAACCTGCTCCGGTTCAAGCTCTATTGCGACGCCCGCCGCCTCCAGCACATCCGCTGAGCCGCAGGCCGACGACGCGGCGCGATTACCATGCTTGGCGACCCGCAGCCCCGCTCCCGCCGCGACTAGCGCGGACGCCGTTGAAATATTGAACGTATGAGAGGCATCGCCACCTGTTCCACACGTGTCCAGCAGCGAGTCCGAATCGTCAACCTCGACGCGTAACGCACGGGCGCGCATCACCCGAGCAAGACCGGCGATCTCATCCACGCCCTCGCCCTTGGTGCGCAGCGCCATGAGAAACGCGCCCAACTGCGCGGGCGTTGCCTCCCCGTCCATGATCTCCGTCATCACCTGCTCGGCCTCGGCCTGTGAGATGCTGCGGCCCTCAATGAGATGAGCGATTGCCTCTCGAATCATTGGATGCGCTCCATATCGTCTCTACGTGTACGCCTATGCGACCACATGATACTCGGTGATTCACGCGCGTCGAGCCGGACTAGCCTGAGGGTACAGGTTCCCGGGGCCGCTCCCATCGTGTAACCGCCGATACGAACGCCGTCACGAGGACAAGCGTGGCGCAGAAGAAGAAAGTCCCTTGCAGGGAGTACGTGTCCCCGATCCATCCGGCGACGAGTGGCGCGAGAGAGCCGACCAGCGTCGCCACGCCAAACACGAGCGAAACGGTCGTCGACTGTACATCCGAAGGCGCAAGATCCGAGGCGGAGGCGAGGAAGATGGACATCATCGGATAGAAGAACAGGCCAGCCCCGAGAATCGTTGCCACAAGTGGCAGCCCGCTCGGCACAACACCGAGCAGCAAATAGAAAATGCCGAGTGCGCCCAGTGCCGGCGCGAGAACGGCCTTGCGGCCCCAACGGTCGGAGAGAAAGCCCATCACCGGCTGCGACGCGAGCCCGGGTACGTTGAGCAGTGACATGAAGAGTCCGACTGTCTCGGGTTCCAGGGCAACGTCCTCACGGAGATAGATGGGCAGGAATGTGTACATCGCGCTCTGCGCCCCGGCGTACCCGCCCGTGAAGAAAAGCACCAGCAATAGGCGTCGGTTGCCCAGGAGAGCGCCAACACCACCCATGTAGTCGCTGAATGATGTCGCCTGGCTAATATCAGCCGGCACGCGCCGCATTACGAACCAGATGGCGAATCCCAGGATGAGAGCAGGGACGATTGCGCCCTGGAAGATCACCTGCCACGCAAAGAATCCCAACAGCACTCCGGCCACTAGTGGGCCTACGGCCTCGCCAACACTGCCGCCCGTGCCATGCAATGAGATGGCGAATCCGCGTCGATCTACAAACTGCCGTGACAAAGAGCCGATGGCCGCGGGATGCCAGAGCGATATGGACACCACCATCAGCGACGTCCACAGTGTCATGAGCCAGAATGCCGTCGTGATTCCTGCCAGGAAATACGTGACGCCGATGCCCGCAATCGATAGGCCCAGGACGATCGCGCGCAAACTTGTGAATCGATCCGCGATGTACCCGGCCGGGAAATTGGCCAAGCCGCCCGCAAGGAATCGCGATGTAGACAGAAGGCCGACCTGCGTGTTGTCGAGCCCCAGCCCCGCCTTCATCTCCGGCAGGAGCACGGCAAAACCGGCATTCATCAGGTGCTTGATGCCATGACCCGTGACGGCTGTGATGAGCAGCGTCTTCCGCTGCCCACCGGTTAGTTCGCGTGTCGTTTCGGCAGGCGACGCGATCACGCCGCCCGCGCCCTGTTCCTGGCTCTCTTGCTGCAATCTGGTTCCCTGCCTACATCTTCAGGAAATTGCGGAGAAGGTCCTTGCCGACCACTGTGCGAATGCTCTCCGGATGGAACTGTATCCCAACAATAGGGTATTCGCGGTGTCGCACGCCCATCACGACGCCCTTGTCCGTTCGAGCCGTAACCTCAAGCACATCCGGCACAGTGTCCGGCAGGATGGCCAACGAGTGATAACGGATTGCCTCGAACGGATTCGGCAAGCCCTCGTACACTCCCTTGCCGTCATGGTAAATCATGCTGGATTTGCCGTGCATGATCTCGCCCGCGCCGGCGACGGTTCCGCCAAACACCTCGCCGATGCACTGATGTCCGAGACAGACACCCAGCACCGGCGTGCCGCGTTCGCCAAAATACCGCGCCACGTCCTTGGAGATGCCCGCGTTCGCCGGATTCGACGGCCCCGGAGAGATAACGATCTTCTCCGGCTGCATCTCCGCGATGTTCTCAACAGTCGTCTTGTCGTTGCGATCCACAACAACATCCTCACCAAGCTCGGAAAGGTACTGATACAGGTTGTACGTAAAGCTGTCGTAGTTATCGAGCAGGAAGATCATCGCGTGCCTCCTGTTGCCAACGGCGCCGTCCTGTTGAGCCGGTCGTTTGTCAGGTCCTCACCGGCGTCCAACGCCGCCAGCATCCCGCGCGCCTTTGCCAGCGATTCCTCGTATTCGGACTTGGGAATGCTGTCGTACACGAGGCCGCCGCCCGCCTGCACGGTCGCCAGCCCGTCTTTCATCACGACCGTCCGAATGCAGATGGCCATGTCCATGTTGCCCGCGTTGGAAATGTAGCCGACCGCGCCGCTGTATGGCCCGCGCGCGTGCGGCTCCTTTTCAGCGATGATCTCCATCGCCCGCACCTTTGGCGCTCCGGACAGCGTTCCGGCCGGGAAGCAAGAGCGCAGCGTGTCATACGCCGTCAGGCCGGGCCGCAACTTGCCTACCACGTTGGAAACGATGTGCATCACATGCGAGTACCGCTCGATTTCCATCAACTTGGTCACTTCCACCGTGCCCGGCACGCTCACCCGGCCGATGTCGTTGCGCCCCAGATCGACGAGCATGATGTGCTCCGCCCGCTCCTTCTCGTCCGTGATCAACTCCTCAGCAAGGGCGTCGTCCTCCTCCGGCGTCGAACCGCGGGGCTTCGTGCCCGCGATGGGGTGCGTCGTCGCCGTGCCGTCCTCAACGCGCACGAGCATCTCCGGCGAGGAGCCGATGATGTGAAACTCGCCCATGTCCAGGAAATACATGTACGGCGATGGGTTGAGCGCCCGCAGTGCCCGATAGATGTCAAACGGCGCGGCGGATGTGCGGCGCGCAAGGCGCTGCGATAGCACCACCTGGATGCACTCGCCCGCCGTGATCAACTCCCGCGCCTCCTCCACTTGCCGCATGAACGACTCCGCAGTGTGGTTGGAGGTCAGTTCACCGCGAAAGTCATCGGACAGGCCGGGCGTGAGTACGGCGTTGCCCTCGATTGTGCCGATCTCCAGCCGCGCGTTCAGATTCTCGATGTGCTGAACGGCCTGCTGGTAGGAGTCGTAAATCTGCTCGTCAGTGCCCTCCAATGAGGCGTGGCTCACGATCTTGATGACGTGCTTGACGTGGTCGAAGATCAGCAGTGTGTCCGTCATCATGAACATGGATTCGGGTAGCTGCATCGGATCGGGATTCTCATGGTGGGGCACGCGCGGCTCAAAGTGGTGTACTCCCTCATAGGAGACGAAACCGACAGCGCCGCCAAGAAAACGCGGCAGGCCGGGCACCTGAACGGGCTTGACGCCCTCAAGCTCCTTCTCAACCAACGTCAGCGGATCGATGCTGCCCGCCGGCGTGGATGGGCCCGTCGTGAGCACTTTTGTCGGCAGCGTGCCAATGAAACTGTAGCGCGCGACACGCTCGCCACCCTCCACGCTTTCCAGCAGGAACGAGGGCGCTTCTCGCGCCACCTTGAGATACGCGGTGACGGGAGTTTCCATGTCCGCGGGAATGTCGCGCCACACGGGCGCGATGTTTCCCCGCCCGCGCATCGCGCGGACCTCATCCACGCTCGGGAAATAGGTAGCCATCTCTGCTCCCGCCTTTCTGCCTTTCCTCGCCTCTCGATACAAACAAAAAGCCCGTCCCTTCAAGGGACGGGTCCTCGTTCGGCGTGGATACCCGCGGTGCCACCCTCATTCCCCCGCGCCGTGGCGGAGGCTCTCTGTAGGTATTTCCCGTTGGCGT
Source organism: Dehalococcoidia bacterium (assembly GCA_965205915.1). GTDB lineage: Bacteria > Chloroflexota > Dehalococcoidia > UBA6926 > UBA6926 > VXMO01. The sequence continues at coordinate 1,898,921 of OZ242191.1, forward strand.
GTGCCGCAGGGCGTATACCGTGGGCGTGTAACGGCGCCCCAACCCGTCGAAGCCTACTGAGATGCGACCTGCGCCGCTCCGTTCGGTCCGAGGCTCCCGAGTCCATTCCCGTCCGGCCCGGCGTCGGGATTCCACCATTTCCCGACTCTCTGTTGCCCGGCGATGCACGGTACTACTCTCGTTCGTCGCCTTTCAATTTCCTATTCAATTTCCATAAATGCTACGTTCGAATACCCCTGGCTGTCAAACGAACAGCGCCCCGCTCCACGTACACCGCCGGCCCCCGTCCAAGCCGACTCTCCATCAACGAAACCTCCGTCACCCGGAACATCGCGGCAGGAGGCTGGAGCGCGTCAGCCGCCATAAGCCGCCACCTGCGCCCACGACGGACACGACCCAGCGTGAAATGCGGCTGAAATCCGCGCGACTCCACGCGCAGGCCAACATGCCCCACGGCGTCGGACACGCGCTCTTGCAGTTGGCCAAGCGCGACAACATCGCCCTCAAGACCGGCCCAGATCACCTGCGCGCCGCCCCGCCTCCGCCTTTCCCCAAAAGTCCCCAGTTTGCCGATGCTCAGGTCGAACGCAGCCATGCCTACGACTGCCTTCTCCAGCGCACTCGTGAGAGGCGCGGCCTTGCTCTCCTCAAGTTGCCCCAGGAAAGCCAACGTGATGTGCATGGCGTCCGGCGTCACCCACCGAACGGCGTCCTCACTGTCCAGGTTCTTGAGTCGACCAACCAGCTTGCCAAGCCCGGCCCGAACGCTCCCCCGAGGAACGACGGCAATGAATGCGCGAAACGACGGTGAGGCAGGGACGTCCGACGTCACGTCCGAATCGCCCCGATTCGCCCCAAAAAGTCCTCCGCATTGCGCTGCAAAACGCGATCCATTTCGGCCGAGGTCAACCCGGCCTCATCCAGATAACGGATCACGCGCTCCTGTTGCATCAGAGGGTAGTCGGTCGCGAATAACACGCGTTCGATGCCGATGGAGCTGATGAGCGCGCGCACTGCGGCCGGTTCGTAAAGGTACGGCATCGCCGCCGTGTCCACATAGACATCCGCAAACACGTCCTCGGACGCCCGGAGATTCGCGTAGAAGGGCAGTCCGCCGCCTGCGTGGGCAAGGATGACCGGTATTCCCCTCAGCCGCTCCAGTAGCCCGTACAGCCGCTCAGGCGTCGCTGTGCCCTTGCCCGGGTACGTCCTGCCAACCGGCTCAGAGGCGTGCATCAACAGCCCCATGCCGTGACCCTTGACCCGTTCGGCTAGCGAGTCGATGTCACGCGGCTCAAGTTCCAACAGCCCCTGTGTATCGGGCCGGAGTTCGCCCAACCCGCGAACGCCGGCCGCGGCAAGACGGTCGATCTCCACAAGTGATTCGCTTAAGGACTCGCGTGGCGCGACCGTTCCGAATCCTGTGACGCGGCTCGGGTACAGTCGCACGGCCTCGATGATGGCGTCGTTGCCCTCTCGGCACAGTGCGTTCGCGCTCCAGCCGAATCCGCACGCTATCGAACGCGCAATGCCCGCCCCGTCCATCGCGTTAACCAGTTGCTCAGTGACGACGATGCGCGCGTCCGGCGCCTGGTACATTTCATGGAACGCCTCGTCCTGCGGGAAATAGCGGAATCGATCCTCCGCCATATCGGGGTGGAAGATATGTGTGTGCGCGTCGACGCGGCCTATCGTGCTCATCGGCTAAAGTATAGAGAAACAGGCGCGCGACACCCCAACCGGGTTGTGAGGCAGAATGACGCAGACGATTCTTGATGCCACGGGGCCGGACAATGCTCCTCCGTCACGTTCTCGCGTGGCGATCGTGTACACGACGCCGGAGACGGTGCTGGACGACATCGGCCACGTCATGCGCCTCGCGGGCTACAAGGAAACCCTCAATCCGTCCGCCGCGACGCTGCTCAAAATCAATATCACCTGGCAGCTCTGGTACCCCGCCGTTTCGACCACGCCTTGGCAGCTGGACGGCGTGATCAAGACGCTGAAAGAGGATGGATTCAATGACCTGATTGCCGCGCACAACGGCACGGTCGTCGTGGATGCCAAGGTTGGGGAGGTCAACAACAAACACCTGCCGGTGATTGAGAAGCACAACATTCCCAACATGCACCTTGAGGACGTGGAATGGATGCACTTTGAGCCGGCATCGAAAATGCGCGTGCTGGGCGACATATTCCCCGACGGTCTCACGATTCCGGCGGTCTTTCCCGGCAAGAACATTGTTCACTTGCCGACAATGAAGACCCACGTATTCACGACCATGACGGGCGCGATGAAGAACGCGTTCGGAGGCCTGCTGAACCACCGCCGCCACTGGACCCACTCCGTCATCCATGAAACCCTCGTGGATTTGCTCGCGATTCAGAAAGAGATTCATCCCGGCTTGTTCGCCGTCATGGATGGCACATTTGTCGGTGACGGCCCCGGCCCGCGCGCCATGAAATGGCAGACCAAGAACATCCTGTTGGCATCCGCGGATCAGGTGGCCATCGACGCAATATCCGCCAAACTCATGGGCATCGATCCCATGTCCATCAAGTTCATCCGTCTCGCGCATGAGGCGGGGCTGGGCACGGGCGACCCTCGTGAGATCGACATCGTTGGAGAGGACGTGTCCGAGGTCAACTGGCATCTCAAGGCAAGCGAGGACACATTCGCGAGCCGCGGCCAGAAACTAATCTATTGGGGTCCGCTCAAGCGTCTCGAACACTTGCTGCTGAGGACAGTGATTGCGCCGTGGTCCTACGCCGCATCCAACCTTTATTTCAACGGCTACTGGTACAATGCAATTGGGCGAGGCAGGGCACGAAAGGCGCTTGAAACGCCGTGGGGAAAGCTGTTTCGTTCCTACTAAAGTTGCGCGCGTGAAAAGGGAGTGTGAGTATCATGCGGATGCGCGGTCGGAACATCTTGAAGAGGGTCACGATGTCAGTAGGACGAACTGGCAACGACGCCGCGACCCTTGAGATAGAAGACGGTCATCACGTTGCCGACCATCACGTTGCCGAAGAACGGCTCGAGAAAGAGGCCGCGGCGCTCGAGGACGAGAACGGCACCCTCGAACTCGTTGAGTCAGGCCATGATGATCGGGTCTGGCAACGCGTCTTGCACGCGGCCCTCGCCGATCCCGGTGTCAAGGTGGATCGCGAGAAATTCTTGCGGTCCGCCTTGAATTCAATTGCCGACGAAGAGCAACTCGAAAAGGCCATTGAGACGCGGCCGGCTTTGGCAGGCGTTGAACTCGAGAAAATCGACGGACGCGCAAACGTCCTCATTCGGAAGCACGTCGCCCGCGCCTCGGGTATCTCCTTTGCTGCCGGCCTCCCAGGCGGATTCGCCATGCTTGGCACGATTCCGGCCGACCTCGCGAAATATTTCTACCACCTCACCGTCATGTCGCAGGAATTGGCCTACCTCTACGGCTGGCCGGACTTGCTCCATGAGGGCGAGTTGGACGAAATTGCGCAGGCCGACATCACCATGTTCATCGGAGCAATGATGGGCGTCAGCGCGGCGAAGCAGGGTCTGCGGCAGCTTTCGGCGCGCGCCATGGAACATCACGCGTCCGCCATGTTGGCCAAGCGCGTTGGCCGCTACATCAGCGTCAAGATCACCAAGGACACCTTCACTCGCGGCTTTGCCAAGGCGATTCCGCTCTTAGGTGGTATTCTGGGCGCCGGTATGACGGCGTCTACCATGCTGCCAATGGCGCGTCACCTCAAGCATGACCTCTCTCAGCTTGATTACGCCCTGACGGACACGCCGATAGAGGGCCACGAAGACGAGTAGCGTCGGGATGCGTACTAAATAAAGACCGAGCTACTTCTATCTGCCCCGCTCCTTGCGGATGGCAGAAAAGTCCTCCCTGCGCCAACGATACGGCGAATGGACGATTGTCCCCGGCTCCGTAACCGTCTCGAGCAGATTCAGGGCGTCCTCAACAATCGTGAGCTGTTGATCCACATTGCCCGGCTGTCCGAACGGCTGCCCATAAGGGTGTTTCACAAATAACGATCGAGGCGGCTTGACGCGCATCGGCTGTTGCAAGCCCTGGTTCACCACCACCGTTGAGATTCCGTGCTCTTCGAGAACCCGCGCGATCAGCCCGCCGGACTGATTGCAGATCGGTCAAGTCGTTCCCACAAGCGCCGCGTCAACATTATCTGCACTGAGCATTCGTGCCACTTCCGGCGCAGTTTCCTCCATCAGGCGCGGGATATTGTCGCCTACGATATAGCCCATGAAACCGAACGTGTCGTCGGCAAGCGACCCGATCGCGTTCTCAGCCGCAATCTCCCGCAGCCGTTCGATGGGAAAAATGACGTTGATGTCCTTCTCCGCGTTGGACTTGTCGTAATGCTCGTGAAAGATGCCCAGATCGGACGCCGAAGCGTTGGACGGAATAACGCGGAAGGACGGATCATCATCCACGAAAGACTCCTGCGCGTCCCGCATATAGACGCCGCCCGTTGTGATCAGGGCAACGCGCGCGTCAGCAAGTGAACGCTCAAAAGGAGTCCACGGCGACGAGTCAAACGAAATCGCATTGGGGTTCACACGAGAGATGAGGTCGCGTTCCCACTCACCGAGATAGTCGTCCACTCGTGACCAGTTGCCGTCGTCATAGGAGAGCAGCGCGGCCTCATAGAGCCCATTGAAAAAGCGAACCGCCTCCTCTTCAGGCAGTCGTTCCACCCGAATCTTGGAGAACGCCATGTTCTCAATGGAGGGCGGAAGTCGCCCCAGATCACGCAGTTCAATGGGCATCGCTATGTTTCTCGTCTCCGGCTTGTCCGGTGCTACACCGGCCGCCAGTATTCGTAAACCAGGGTCAATTCCTTGAGGTACGTCTCCTCGTCATCGCATTCCCACTGGCGGATTTCGCGCGCAAGCTCGCAGAAAGCCATGCTTGGCCGCCTGCTATGGCTGTTGACGACGATAACGCCAAGCAAGGGCCGTCCCGCCTCCGCCTCAATCTCCGCGACGCGCATCAGGATGGGATCAGAGTTCATGCCGTTAACGCCCGGCTCACCTAGCTGAGAGGCGAATTGCGAATAGGTGATGCGCTGACCGTTGCGCGCGATCGGTATAAGAAGCTGTCGCGCGCGCTCAATCAACTCGGCGTCCGGCTCGAACTCTGCGGTCTCTCCGGCCTCGGCCTCACGTTGTCTGTTAATCGCCTGTACGATCAGCGATGGGTCGGGTTCGTAACTCATGCTTAAGAAATCATCCCCATCTGTCTCGGTCAGGAATCGTCAGAGCGCCGCCGCCTGCGACGCGCAATGAATTCGGAGACCGTACGCCCGGCTTGGCGACTGCGTTGTGGAACTTTCGCAACGTTCCAAAACCTGCGGCCTTGCACCATGAGTCGTCCGCCCACCTGGGTCGCGCCGTCCTTAACGCCTCCGCCGGCTTCCACCACCCCATGCGCAATTCTATAAATCGGACTCGCTTTCTCTTCTTCGAGTAGGCGGTCATCCTCTGCGTCCTCATCAAGGTCCATTGGCTTATAGTCAGAATCTTCCTGGGAATCGTCCGACGACTCTGCTTCATCGCTCGATGCTTCCGTGTTCGTCGGCTGCTCAGGCCGTTCCTGCCAGCGCGCTGTTACGCGCTCAACTTCCTCGCGGAAGAACTGTTCTTCGTCGTCGAACTGGTGCCCCAACTCATGAGCCAGCCGGAAAAACCCGATGCCGGGTGTGCCCTCACGCTGTCGGATAACGAGGACGCTGAGTAAGCCTCGTCCTGCCGCATTCTCCGAACGAGAAAGTTCATTTAGCGTGTCAGTGAATTGGGTGCTCTGAGGGCTGAGCAGCATGGCGGTGGCCATTTCACCATAGGTGATCGTCCGCCCTTCTCGTGCTCGTGCAACCAGGATTTCCCAGGCGCGAGCTAGAAGCCCGATGGTGTGTCCTTCCTGACCCTCTTCGGCAGCACACATGGCCGTCCCCCTCTGTCGTCTACTTCTGAATAGCCAGGTAAACCTTCTCGGCGGTGATTGGCAGGCTCTCTACGCGAGCGCCGATGGCGTCTGCAACAGCGTTCGCTATAGCCGGAGCGGCCATGCTGTTTGCATGCTCGCCGATGCCGCGCGCCTTGAGCGGTCCGTGACCGTTGTCGGACTCTATCACCACAACCTCCAGGCTGGGAATATCGCGCGCCGTTGGCAGCTTCATGTCCGCGAATGACGGGTTCATTATTCGCCCGCTCTCGTCGTAGAAGAGTCCCTCCATCAGGGCCGAGCCAATGGACTGCACAATCCCGCCCTCAATCTGGCTGGTGAAGCCCATCGGATTCAGCACCCGGCCCGTCTCATGCACCGCCGTATAGCGCAGCGGAGTGATCTCCGCCGTATCGGAGTCGACGGACACATCCACCACATGCACGCCGTAGCCATTCCATGGGCTGTCAAAGCCCTCCATCTCGTCCGTCCGCGCGCCAACCGGCTCGCCGAAACGCCGCGCGATGTCCTCAATGGCGATGCGTTCATCAGTGTTCGCGCCGTTGACAACGTGACCGGCCTCGATGGTCAGCCGCTCCTCGTTCCAACCCATGAACTCGGATGTCAGCCGCTGGAGTCGACCCTTAACCTCTTGTGATGCGTTGAATCCCGCTGTGCTGAACATGCGCGCCCCGCGGCTGCCCGCGATGCCCATGTCGCCTGTCTTGCCCTCACGCGTCGACCACGTGACGACATCGATACGGTTGATCGGGATATCAAGTTCATCCGCCACTATCTGAGCGACGATTGTGCCTGTGCCCGTTCCGGGATCGAAGACAGGGTGGTTGACCTCCACGCGTCCGTTCTCCAGCACCTTGATGGCCACGCTGCCCGTCGCGCCGATCTGCGAGTGGCTTCCGATGGCAACTCCGCGCCCAACACCCTCCGGCTTGGGCTCGTAATAGCCTGCCGCCTCAGCTGCTCGCCGCAATGCTGCGCCGGCCTGCACATTCTGCCACTCCTCGCCCGTCGGATACTCCTCTCCGGGCTCAACGACGTTGTGCATCCGAAAGTCCATCGGATCCATACCGATTGCTCGTGCAAGAACGTCCATGTGGGATTCACCGGCAAAGTGGCCCTGAACGTGTCCGGGCGCCCGGGCGTACGTGCATGGCGACGTGTTGGTGTAGACCTGGTGTGAATCCACCTTCACGTTCGCGATGCGATACGGCCCCACGATCTCAAGGATGCCTATGATAGCGGGCAGGGGGGCGTACGCCGCATAGCCGCCGCCGGCAAAGTGAATCTCAGACTCCCACGCGGTTATCGCGCCGTCATTCTTCACGCCGGCCTTGACGCGCATCGTCGCCGGATGCCGCATCATCATGTTCTGGAACTCTTCGTCGTATTCAATCGTCCACTTGATGGGACGCCCCGTGCGCTTCGTGAACTCATAGGCGAGCGCAACCTCGGTGCCCGACGACTTGCCGCCGAATGAGCCGCCGACGTAGTTGAAATTGAAATTGATCGCGTCGTCGTCAAGGCCGTACAGCCGCGCCAGTTCGGCCTGCGCCCCCGTCGGTGAGTCGTTCGCATTCCAAACCTGAACGATGCCCTCATCGTCCACGTAGACAAGGCAGGCATGTGGCTCCAGGTAACCCTGATGGAGCAGGGGAGTCTTGTACGTTCGCTCTATGACGTGATCCGCATCCGCGAAACCGGCATCAAGGTCGCCCTTGGCGAAATGAACACCGGCGTACCTGTTGGGGTGCTCATCACGCGGCGGCATACCCTCATACGACCCCGCCTCCGGGTGCAGGATGGGCGCGTCCGGCGCCATCGCGTCCACCGCATCGAGAATCGCCGGAAGCTCCTCATACTCGATGTCAATCAGCGCGATGGCCTGCTGCGCGATGTCCTCATCGTCGGCTACGACGGCGGCGACCTTGTCACCTACCAGCATCACCTTGTCCCACGCGAGAATTGGCATGTCCTTAATCATCGTCCCGGTCAGGATGCCCTTGACATCCTCTCCCGTCAGCACGAGTTGCACACCGGGCATCGCGCTTGCGGCGGACGCATCGACTGAAATGATGCGCGCGTGTGGGAATGGGCTGCGCAGGACCTTCATCCACAGCATGCCCGGCATCTGGGCGTCGAGTCCGTAAATCGCCGAGCCGGTCACCTTTTCAGGCCCATCGACGCGCGGAACCGATTGACCGACCAGCTTTGGACCGCCACCCTCGGCAGTTGATGTCACAATACTACCCCCTGAATTTGATAACGAATCTATAGCCGCATTGTACCGCACGCCTGCCTGATTCCGCGCCTATGGCAACCCTTGCGCGCCCGCTGATACACTCTATTTGGAACACAACACCATAACGACTGGGCAGGGGGAAGACACTAATGCCGACCGTTCAGACAAACGGAATCGATACCGCCTACACGGATCAGGGTCAGGGCGACGGGTCGGCCGTCGTCCTCATTCACGGCTTTCCGTACAATAAGTCCATGTGGGATGACCAGGTCGCGGCCCTCTCAGGCAGCAATCGAGTCATCACGTACGACCTGCGCGGGCACGGCGAGTCCGGCGCAACCACTGAGACCTACACCATGGAGATGCTTGCAGACGATTTGCATGATCTCATTGAAGAGCTGGGACTCGGCGAAGTCGCGTTGGGCGGCTTCTCCATGGGCGGGTACGTCGCGCTGGCATTCGCTGCCGCCTACCCTGAACACATCGACAAACTAATGCTGCTCGATACCCGGCACCTCCCCGATTCTGCGCAGGCCGCAGAAGGACGTGAGAACCTGGCAAAGCAGGTTGAGGCGGACGGCGTTGAGGGCGTGGCTGCGGGTTTGCCGGCCCGAATGCTGACTGAGGCCACTGTCAACGGCAGGCCGGACGTGGCAGCAAAGGCGTCCGACATGATCCGGGCAGCCTCCCCCGCCGGTGTCGCCGGTGCTGCGCGCGGCATGGCCGTCCGAATTGATCAGTCCGATTTGTTGCCCTCAATCGCTGTCCCCACGCTTATCGTCGTCGGTGAACAGGACGCTATCACTCCGCCCGCCGATGCAGAGTCGATGGCCGCCGCGATCTACAATTCAAAACTGGTCAAAATCCCGGAGGCGAGTCATCTCTCCAACCTGGACAAACCGGACGAGTTCAATACGGCACTGATTGATTTTCTTAACGCGTAAAGCCGGGCCGCCATTGGCCCAAACGACTCCAGTAGCGCGCGCCACCAGGCACGGCGTGGTTCATTGCGATTGTCCTGCAATCGGCAGGTGGGCTTGATGTCCACCCACCGTATCGGCCTTGAGACCATGAACGAAGGGCAGGAGTTCCCGCCGACCCCGCTTGACTTGAGCCGTGAGGCTGTTTTGCGACTCCTGGAGTCTCTGTACGCCCAGTTGCCGCGGGACACAGACGGTGTGGATCTTGTCCCGCCCTCGGCCTTGGCCTCGCTCTCGCTCGCCGCGCTGCTTCGTCATACCGCCTTGCCTGCCGGTAGTCTGCACATCTCGCAGGAAATCAGGATTGATCGGGCAATCCACGTTGACTCACACGCCATATGCACGGCGGTCGTTTCAACAATATCGAACAAGGCCGGCCTAACCTTTGTCTCGCTTGATTTCAGCGTCGCCGGCTCCGGTGCCCATGAGCGCGACAGCGGGGAAATTCTCGCCACCGGCTCCAGCACGGTCATGTTCCCTGAAGTCGACGCATGAGGACGATGGCACGATGACGAACAGCGAGTCGGGATCCGAACGCCCTGTCACGCAGGAACGCATCGACGCCTATGCGGAGGCCTCCGGCGACCACAATCCGCTCCACGTCGATCCCGAATTCGGAGCCACGACGCAATTTGGCGGCACGATCGCGCACGGCATGATCCTGTTTGGCTACATGTCGGACGCGCTTTCGCAGGCTTACGGCGCGTCGTGGTCCGAGAGCGGGAGGATGCGAGCGCGGTTTCGAGCACCTGCGCGTCCGGGGGACGTTGTCACCGTATCGGTAGAAGAGCGCGGACGCCATCCACGAGACGATGGCACAATAGATGTGCATTGCATCGTAGAATGTTGGAAAGCCGAACCGCGCGAACGTCTCGCGACAGGTGACGCGATACTGACTTTGACAAAATGACAAGGGCATGGCGGACACACATGGCAACAGCGCCCGTTTGGAGGACGAGAACGTGACGATGCCCCCGCATGATGGACGCGGCTTTCGCGTAGCGCTTGATGCCATGGGAGGCGACCACGCCCCCGCCGAAATCGTCAAGGGCGGAATTGCGGCGGCCAGAGACGGTGCGATTGTCTCCCTTGTCGGCGTTCCTGAGCGCGTTCAGGCTGAGTTGGACAAAGAAGACGTCAACGGCCTCGCAATTCAGATCGTCCCGTCCGACGATGCCATCGAAGAAACGGAGCAACCCGCCCTCGCCCTCCGACGCAAGCCCAAGGCATCTGCCCTCGTCGCAACCGGCCTCGTGAAAGAGGGCATGGCCGACGCTGTCGTGAGCATGGGTTCCACCGGCGCGCTCATGGCCAGCGCGCACTTCCTGCTCGGCACGTTGGAGAACCTTGATAGGCCGGTCCTGGGTGGCCCCGCTCTCGGTTACGCGCCAAACACCATCTGGCTGGACATGGGCGGCAACGTGGACGCTCGCCCGGCTCAGTTTCTCGACTTTGCTGCTATTGGAGTCGCCACGGCGCGCGCTTACCTTGAGATCGACAATCCTAGCGTCGCCCTGCTCAACGTCGGTGAAGAGCCGACAAAAGGCAGCAAACAGGTCAAGGAAGCATACGCCATCCTGCAACAGCAGCCCCACCTGAACTTCATTGGCAACGTTGAGGCCCATGAGGCCGTGCAGGGCAAGGCGAACGTCGTGCTCGCCGACGGCTTTGTCGGGAACGCGCTACTCAAGTACAGCGAGGGTCTCGGCCAGGCAATCGCCAAAGACCTCGGCGAGCGTCTCGCGCCTGAGCTGGGCCCGGAAAAGGCGCGCGCTATTGCGATGGATATCTTCCGAAAGATCAATCGCATGGAGACGGCGGGCGGCCCGATCTTGGGTGTGAACGGCATCGTCATCGTCGGTCATGGCCGCGCGCGCGCCCCAATGGTTCACGGCGCTATCCGTACGGCGCAACTGCTGAAAGACCATGGTGTCGTCGAGGCCATCAAGACCGAATTGAACGCAATCCATATGCGGAATAAGACTGAAGCGCCGGCCGCTTCGTCGGGAGCCTAGCCTCATGCAGAGTCAGGTCGAGTCGGCCACGCAGGAATCGCGCGAGCTCGCGGGGCACGTTGCCCTTGTTACGGGCTCAGGCCGTGGCATTGGCAAGGCCATCGCGCTCCAGCTCGCCTCCATGGGCGCGCATGTCGCCGTCAACTACAACGCCAGCGGCGACCTTGCGCAGGGCGTTGTTGAAGAAGTCAAAACCCACGGCGTTGAGAGCGCCGCATTCCACGCTGATGTCTCCCAGACCGAACAGGTCGAGGCAATGGTCAATGGCGCGATCGAGACATTCGGCAAGGTCGATATCCTGATCAACAACTCCGGCATCATCCGCGACAAGCTCCTGCTCCGCATGACGGACGAGGACTGGGACACCGTCATCGGCACGGATCTGCGAGGGCCGTTCCTCTGCACACGCGCCGTCCTGCGTTCCATGATGCGGGAGCGCTGGGGCCGCATCATCAACATCTCCTCCGTCGTCGCGCTGGCCGGTAACCCCGGCCAATCAAACTACGCCGCTGCCAAGTCCGGCCTGACGGGATTCACATACAGCGTCGCCAAGGAACTTGCCGCGCGAAACGTCACCGCCAACATCGTCGCCCCGGGCTACATTTCCACCGACGTGACGGAAAACCTGCCTGAAGAACTCAAGCAGCAACTGACGAATCACATCCCGCTTGGCCGTCGTGGCCACGCGTGGGAGATTGCCGAGTTGGTCGGTTTCCTCTGCACGGATCGCGCGTCCTATATCACCGGGCAACTTATTGCCGTCGACGGCGGACTTGCCCTCACGGGCTGACGCCAAAAGCGCGCGAATAAGAACGCCAATACTCGCCATGCGCGTCATCGACATCTCCGTCCCGCTCAAGTCACTAAAGATGGGTATGCACGTCTACCCTGGCGACACCCCCTATTTCGCGCGCACCGAAAAGACGATTCACAGGGACGGCATGAGGCTGTCCCGCCTGGAACTCGGCTCCCACAACGGTACGCATCTCGATGTGCCCGCGCACTACATCGAGGGCGGCGCGGAGACCGAGACTCTGCCGCTGGAGTTGCTCGTCGGCCCCGCATGGGTCGCAGATCTCACCGCGGTATCTGAGGGAATGGGCATAACCATTGAGCATCTTGAAGCTGCGATGCCGGAATCACCCGTCGAGCGCCTGCTCCTCAAGACGAGAAACTCCGCCCTGTGGACAAGAGACTACTTCCAACCCCGCTTCGTATTTCTGACCCCGGAGGCGGCGCACTGGCTTGTCGAAAAGGGCATCAAGTCCATCGGCATCGACTATCTCTCCATCGAGAAATTCGGCGGAGACGGCCCCAAAACCCACCTAGCCATCCTCGGCGCGAACGGCGTCATCATGGAAGGCCTCGACCTCTCAGAAGCCGAAGGAGGCCGAGAATACACCCTAGCCTTCCTCCCCCTAAAAGCCCCCAACCTAGACGGCGCCCCAGCCCGAGCCATCCTAATCTCAGACACAGACTAACCCGCTTCATTCACTCCCCCATAAGCGCCGTCATTCCCGCCGCCCAACCCTTCATTCCCGCGAACGCGGGAATCCCAACCCCGCAATTGCCAACCAAACCCCGCACCGCAAACCCCGTCATTCCGAGCGCCCACCCTGTTAGTCCGAGCGCAGCCGAGGAATCCAACATCCCCTCCCCTACGAGGAGAGGGGATTACGGCGGCGCTTGCCATGCGATCCCGCGAGGACGGTATACTCGATTGCTATGGCGTCGCGGACACCGGATATCGAACTGCATCCCCCTGTCCTTAGGTGGGCTCGTGAACGGGCCAATCTGGGAATCAGCGCGCTTGCCGCCAAGCTCAAAACACCGGAGAGCGCAGTACTACAGTGGGAGCAGGACGGCAAGATCAGCATGGCCAAAGCCAACGCCCTGGCCAAGCGCACACACACTCCCATCGGGTACCTCTACCGGCCGAGCGTACCTGAAGAAAGCCTGCCCATCACGGATTTCCGCACACGATCAGGCGTTCCTCCACGCCGTGCTAGCCCGGAACTCCTCGAAACTGTCTATCGGATGCAACGGCGGCAAATGTGGATGGCCGATGAATTGCGGCAGCAGAGCGCAGACCCTCTGCCATTCGTCGGTGCCCACGATCTCGATTCCTCTCCGCAGACGGTCGCCGCCGCAATGCACGACGTCCTGAAACTTTCGGGCGGTTGGCAGTCTGTTGAAGGGACGTGGACCAGCGCCCTCGCAACATTGCGTCACCTCATTGAAGGCTCGGGCATCCTGCTCGTTTTCAACGGGGTGATCGGCAACAATACCAGCAGGCCGCTTGATCCGGATGAGTTTCAGGGTTTCGCCCTGGTCGATGACTACGCGCCGTTGATATTCATCAATAACGTGGACTACAAAACAGCTCAAATATTTTCGTTGGCCCATGAACTTGCCCATATTTTCATAGGCGAACAGGGATTGTCCCGACTAGAGCAGCTTCACGCCTCCGACCATAGAGTTGAACGGGTTTGTGACCAAATCGCCGCCGAGTTCCTTGTTCCGAAGCACAGTTTTGACGATGCCTGGGCCAAGGCCAAGGGTGAGCATGATCCCTATCAGCACCTGGCAAAGCGCTACAAGGTGAGCACGCTCGTCATAGCCAGGAGAGCGCTCGATAGCGGAGTTATCCAGTGGGAAGAATTTTCCGCTTATTTCGAGGAAAAGAAGGCGCTGGATTGGGGAGGAAATCCACCCGTCAAGGGAGGAGGCAATTTTTGGAACAATCAGTACACGCGCATCGGGCGGCCATTTGCAATGGCAATTGTGCACGCGCTGGGCGAGGGGCGCCTCACGTACACGGACGCCTATAGGCTCACCGGCTTGTCTGGCAAGAGCTTTGACAATATGGCTCAGAACATGAGACTGCCGGTGTGACGACGGCGCCTCAACCTGCAGCTGCTTCAACCCTCTACGTGCTTGATGCAAACGTCTTCATCGCTGCGTGGAGGGATCATTATCCTCCGCAAGTCTTTCCGGGCTTGTGGGAAGCGCTGGAGAACCAATGCCGCCTGGGCAGGATTCGCAGCATCGACCGCGTACAAGATGAGATCGAATCTCCGCCTGAGCTTGTGGGGTGGCTGAGCGCCATCAGGCAGGAGATGATCGCGTCATCGGCGGAGGCTGACGTGGCGGTTGTCTATGCCCAGATGCAGGCCTGGGCGGAACAAGCCGAACAATACACCAATGCCGCCAGAGAGGAATTCGCGCGCGTAGCCGATTGCTGGCTGGCGGCCTATGCAAAGGCTCATGGCGCAACCGTGGTCACGAATGAGAAACGCAATTCTACGATCCAACGAAAGATTCCACTGCCCAATGTTTGCGACGAAAGCGCGTTCGATATCCGGGTCGCGACCCTGGTGGAGATGCTGGAGGAATTGGAAATCACGTTCTAAGGGGCCGCCTCCAACCTCCGCCTCCCTTCCGCGCCCGTCACCCTGACCCCAGCGAAGAATCTACCCACCCCCCGCCATCAAAACATCAAAAAACTCCGCCAAAATCCCCGCCGTCGCGCCCCATATCCTATGGCCATCGTGATGGAACTCATACCCCGTGACTGTGTTCTCGCCGTAGGTGAGCGGCTGCGGCCCCTTGCCGTAGGTCTCCCACAGGTCCGCGAACGGGACCTCCAGCACCACGTTCACTTCAATTTGGTTGTGGTCGTATTCCTTGCCCGGCGTCACGTATCCCACGAACGGTGTGATGTGAAAGCCCGTCCGCGTCTTGTGGTCGTTCAGCCGACCAAGCACCTCAACGTGCTCCGGCGCGATGCCCACCTCTTCATGCGTCTCACGGATAGCCGTGTGCGTGATGCTCTCGTCCTCGGCATCGCGCGCCCCGCCCGGGAACGAAACCTCGCCCTTGTGATGCTCGACGCGTGATGTACGAACCGTGAACAGGATGCTCGGCCCGTCCGGCCCCTCGATGATGGGTATCAGCACGGCGGACGGCATCAGGGATTCATCTTCGATGAATTCCGGCGAATACGATTCGAGAGCGGCGCGGACGCTATCCGGCGCGAGCGAGGGTTGTTGTGACGGGGCGGACATGGACAGAGTATACTGCCAACTTGTTGGGGGTTGACGGGTGCGCGGCTTTGCGGAGCGGGGTAGAATGCGAGCATGAAGCGCAGCGGGATTGGGAGATGAAGCGATGAGTGATCGTCTCCAGCGTGAAATAGAGGACATCGTCGAGAAGGCGGGCAACCTGCCGCCGCCTCCGCGCCGATCGCGACGCGCGCCACCACGCCGTTCATCGGACAAACCGCGTCGTTCCGTGGCCGGCGGCATGAAGTACGGCGCCGTTCTCGGTCTCGTGCTTCTTATCGTCGGCGCGATGCTGTGGGGCGTGTCCGGCTCGCTTGGCGCGGGACTGGCCCTCGGCGGCCTTATCCTGCTTGGCGCGGCCTACCTCAGCTACTTCAGGAACGGCGGCTCAGCGAGCACGATGCCCGGTGGTTTCGAGAAGCGATGGCGCGGCCAGACCGTCAACGATGAGTCACACGGCCCATCCCTCTGGGATCGCATCCGCGGACGCCGCCGCCAGGACTAACCCTCAGGCCGTAACCGTAGCGGGATGCGATGCCCCGCTCATCCGCGCAAACTCCTCTATCAACGTCCAGACATCCTGACGCCAATCCGTGCCTGCCAGCCCCGATAGCCGTATCTGTAGATGTCCGACGCTCGCGTGTGGTAACGCGCGGCGAATTACCTCCCGATCCAGCCAATACACATCCCTGAGCCGCACGACGATTTCCGCTCCCTCCGTCGCGATTGCCCGCACCATGCCTCGCAGCTGACCCGTTTGCCCCCGAATCTCCACAGCCAACAACAAGTCTTCCACCTGCTGCGGCAACGGCCCAAAGCGATCCCGCAACTCTGCCCGGATTGTTTCTACCTCCGCCGGATCAGCAAGATTCGCCAACCGTTCATAAACGGCCAACCGCGTCCCCGTGTCCTCGATATAGTCCGTGGGAATACGGGCATCCGCCGGTAAATCGACGGGCGCGCGCGTAGCGCCGGCCGCCAACAACGGCCGCCCTCCCGTCAGCCCCTGCTCGTCCGGCAGATTCGCGGACTTGCCCTTGCGAACCTCGTCGATGGCCTCCGAAAGAAGCCGCGTGTACAGGTCAAACCCGACCGCCGCCACGTTCCCGCTCTGCTCCGCGCCCAGGATATTCCCCGCCCCCCGTATCTCCAGATCCTTCATCGCGAGCCGAAATCCCGCGCCAAGCTCCGCGGCAGAGAGAATGGCGCGCAGACGTCGCTCCGCCGTCGGTGTCAGCACGCGATCGCGCCTGAAAAGAAAATAGGCATACGCGCGGATGGATGAACGCCCAACCCGCCCACGCAGTTGATAGAGCTGCGTCAGCCCCAGCCGATCCGCGTCATCCACGATGAGCGTATTCACATTCGGCATGTCCAACCCGGCCTGGATGATGGTCGTGCAGATCAGTACGTCGAATTCCTGCGCCGAAAACGAATCCATCACATGCTCAAGCGACTCCGGCGGCATTCGCCCGTGCGCCACGCCAAAACTCGCCTCCGGCACAAGCTCCTGCAGCCGCTGCAACACGCGCTCAATGTCCTGGATTCGGTTATGGACAAAGAAAACCTGCCCGCCGCGGTCCGTCTCGCGCAGGATCGCCTCGCGGATGGTGCGATCCTCCTGCTCCGCAACGAACGTCGTCACGGGAATCCGCTCCTCGGGCGCGGTGTCGATGCGGCTCATATCGCGTATACCGAACAGCGCCATGTGCAGCGTGCGCGGTATCGGCGTGGCCGTCATCGTCAGCACATCGACGGTCGCCCGCATCTTGCGCAAGTGCTCCTTGTGCCGCACGCCAAACCGCTGCTCCTCGTCGATGATAACCAGCCCCAAATTGCGGAAACTCACATCCTTGGACAGCAGCCGGTGCGTTCCGATAACGACGTCGATGTCGCCGCGCGTCAGCGCCGCTACCGTCTCCTTCTGCTCCGCGTCCGTCCGCAGGCGCGACAGCACATCCACCCTTAAGGGAAAGGTCTCAAGCCGCTCCATGAACGTGCGGTAATGCTGCTGCGCCAGCACGGTCGTCGGCACCAGCACAGCGACCTGTGATCCGGCGGCCACCGCCTTGAACGCGGCGCGCACCGCCACCTCCGTCTTTCCGTAACCAACGTCGCCGCAGATGAGCCGATCCATCGGACGTTCCGCCTCCATGTCGGATTTCACATCGTCGATGGCCTGTAGCTGATCATCCGTCTCCTGGTACGGGAACGAACTCTCAAGCTCCCACTCCCACGCCGTCTCGCCCTCGAACGGTACGCGCGAATTGACCTCCCGCTCCGCATAGAGCCGCAACAGCTCCTCCGCGAACCTGAGAGCGTCCTCCTTGACGCGCCGCTTTGTGTTGGCCCACTCCACGCCGCCGAGCCGGGTCAATGACGGATTCCCGCCCGTGCCCGTGTACCGCGCGATCCTGTCCACCTGATCCGTCGGGACATAGAGCGTGTCGCCCGCCGAGTAGCCAAGCGAAAGATACTCACGCGGCGCTCCGTCTACTGAACGCTCGACCGTGCCCTTGAACTGCGCGATGCCGTGCTCGACGTGAACGACGTAGTCGCCCTCCACAAAGTCGGACAGGAATGCGTCACGCCGTGCCACACGCCGCCGCATGGGGCGTGGCCTCTTGATGAACCCAAAAATTTCCGTGTCGGACAGCGTCAGTATCGACCCGCCAACGCCCGATTCGCCGCCGCTGAGTTCCCACCCCTCCGCCAGCGCCGTCTGCACAACAACAAGGCTCCCCGGCGTCGGCACCGCGTCCAAATCCGTTCGGAAAGACAACTCATGCCCGTTCTCTCGTAACAACTCCGCCAGCCGCTGCGCCTGCAACGACGCGATGACGACCGCATTCCCACGATTTCGCTCTCGCATGACGTCCGAGCTGAGTGTGTCGATCCGCCCGCCATACGTCTCCGGCGGCGAGAATCCCAAACTCCCAAACGACTTTGCCCCATCGTGCGCCGTCTCAGGCGACGCCTGCGCGAACGGTTCCAGGTGCAGGTGGCGGGGCACATCCGCCAGCGACAACTCAAGACGTTCCGATGTGGCGACCGGGCTCGGAAAATGACGCGGCAGCTTGCCACGTTCAATCTGCCCGTCGCGAATCTCAAGACCCCGCCGAATCACCTCATCCAGCCGTGCGCTCACGCTGTTGGGCCGGTCGATGATGACGACTGTCTCGTCAGGCAGATGGTCGGTAAGGGTGGAGCGGTGAAAATACGGCGCATAGAACCCGATGCCCGGCACGGCCGCCCCGTCCGCAAACCGCTGCAACTCATCCCTGAACACCACGGCCTCTTCATCGCCGAGCCCGTCAAGATCAACGGGCGGCGCGTCTCTCACGGCGGATGGAATCAACTCCAGCGCCGGTGTGACGATGACCTGCTCAACCTCCGTCGTTGACCGCTGCGTTGCCGCGTCAAACAAACGGATGCTGTCGATCACGTCCCCAAACAACTCAATGCGAGCGGGGTTATCGTCCTGCGGCGGCCAGATATCGACGATGCCTCCGCGCCGACTCACCGTCCCCGGCATCTCGATTGCAGGAACCGGCTCATACCCCAACTCAACTGCATTGGACAAAATACCGTCGATGGAGATCGACTCCCCAATGCTCAGCGTGAAAACCTCGCGCTGAAAGTCCTCCGGCGGCATCGTGATGGCCGCGGCGGCATACGCGCTCGCGATGATAAATGGGGCAGGGCGCGCCACGATTTCCTGCAACCGCGCCTGTTGACCCTCATTCCTAAAGTCACCGAGAGCAGAAATCGCCCGCAACCGCTCGCGAGTCGTTGTAGCGTCGTTGGCCAACTGTTCGTAGGGCAGGGCGTCAGGCTCCGGGTAGGGAATCAGCACCCCCATCGCGGACTGAGGCACATAAGCGCTGACCTGCTCATAAGCCCGGCGCGCATCCTCAGCCCCCGCATGGAGCCACAACACGGGCCGACCAAGATCGCGCCACAAACTAGCCACGATGAACGGCGTAGCCCCATCCAGCGGATCAAGCAGTATCGGCTCCGGCTGCCCCGCGCGCAAAGCCTCGACCAACCGCCGATACGCATACCGCCGCCGTAACCCCTCAGACAAAGCCGCCAGACTCACTCGCAACCCTCCCCGTCTTAAACGCCAAAACCCCCGCCAAAGCGGGCACATATCAGTGTAACGGGGTAAGGGGATGGAGTGGGCGGGACCGCGACGGTCAAACGGTTAATTGCCGTCTAAAAGGCCACGCATCTTCTCAGTGAAGCGGGTTACGTGACCAAGATGGAAATCAACGTCACTCGATCCCATCTTGCCTTCATAGAAATTCTCATGCAGACCGCGAGCCATTTCGAATGCGACCCAGATTTCTTGATCGCCTGTTTCAGCAACAACGCGGCGCACCACCTCGAAGAAATTTGCGTGGCGACCATGCTCCCACTCTCGCTCCTCCGCAACAGCCTTGACTATCTGAGCGGTAGCCCCCCAACCCTTCTCACTGGCTTGAAGAGTATCGCCACGAGCAAGTTCCTCGGACGCCTGAGAAAGGTAGTGGGCGCTGCGGGGGACGTATTCGCCTGTAACGGAGTTCATAGCGACATTTTAGCCCACTGCATCCCCTACTCCCGTAGGCGGAAAATGTCAGCGTGACGGTTCAAACGGCGTGCCCGTTTCGTCTGAACTCAGGCGCACCTCTGCGGGATTTACGCCACATCCTTTGAGCAAAGCGGTAAGCCTCCGATAGACGCCCGGTGCGTTTTCGCGGTGGAAGATGTAGATTGGCGGATTTTCGCTGACCTTCTCGTAACCCCCTTCGGGGGCTGGCTCTCCGCCATCCTGATCGACCCGATTAGAATTTGCGACATAGCGTTTTATTCCTGCTTTGATAGGCAACTTGTCCTCACTTATGTGGTTGGTTTCGACCAACCAACGTGCCGTAGCAACTAGGAATTCCTGCCAACGTGAGATACTACGCGGCTGGCTGTCTGGGAAAAGAACAAATGATGGAGGTCTCGCTGGCGCGCCTGGCTTGCCGGTCTCGACGCGGATTTCAGTCAGAGGAGTCCCCCACTCCTTGCCAAGCGGGGAAGAAGACGGCTCTGTTACCGGAATCATGGTCGGCATCGCCAAAGGTTCCCCTTGGCGTTCCGCAGGAATGCCTACAATCGGCGTCTCCGCTTTAACTGGCTCCGCTGATTTCAGGTTCCGCCGCCACAACCGCAACAACGTTAGCGCCAATTCATGTGTAGCCGAGTTGGAGATTGTGATGTCCAACAACTGCCTCTCGCTAAGTTCACCGCGCTTGAAAACGTCAAACAGTTCCCAGTGATTCCCGTCCGTCAGCCCCGCGTAGTCGATGCCCGATGCGTTCGCGTAGTTCAGCATCTGCATACGGTGCTGTTGCAGGTTCTCCCCAAGTTTCTTTGCCTCAATCGTAGCGGCAGGCCTGCCCTCAAGTTTCAGAAGCGCGTAGTCAGCCCGACGGCCTTGCACGTCATACTCCAGCGTGACAGATGCCGGATCAGAAACGTCCCAACCCAGCGCCTGCAGGATCGGGTCAATGAGTGCGATGCGAGTGCGTGTTTCGTTCTCACGCAGACTCGGGCCATATTCTTGGATACGCTGCTTGACGGCCTCTATCGCCTTGACTAGCGGCCCCAGCAGGTCAGATTCAGTCATAGGTACCTCCGTACATGCGCCGTGCCGTTCAATCGTAGCACCCCCCCACCTTGTCCCATCACCCCCCATCCCCGTATCATCAACTTGGCCGCCTTGATGGCCACAAGCGCGGAAAATCTGTCTTGAGGAGCATAGCGCAGTGACTCGAATTGTTGTGACCGGCGTCGGCATGGTGACACCTCTCGGCCTTGATAAGCAGTCCACGTGGGACTCTCTCCTCGCCGGGAAATCCGGCGCGGACACCGTCTCCCTCTTTGATGTGGAGCCGTTCCCGGCAACCATCGCGTGTGAGGTTAAGGGCTTTGACCCCTCCACCTTTATGAACCCCAAAGAAGTGCGACAAACCGACCGCTACATCCAGTTCGCCATGGCCGCCGCCAATCAGGCCGTCGCAGAATCGGGCCTTGAGGTCACGGACGACAACCGCAATGACGTGGCCACCATCATCGGCAGCGGCTACGGCGGCATCGGCACCGTCCAGAACGCCGTCGAGACGCTCGCTACCCGCGGCCCCGGCCGTGTCAGCCCATTCCTGATGCCCATGATGGTCACGGAGATGGGCGCCGCAAAGGTGTCCATCGCGCTCGGCGCGCGCGGCCCCGCCTATTCCGTCACATCGTCCTGCTGCTCCGGCTCCGATTCCATCGGCGCGGCGGCGGACTTGATTCGACGAGGCGATGCCACGGTGGCCCTCGCCGGTGGCGCGGAGGCCACGATCACCTCCATCGCATTCGCCGGTTTCAGCCAGGCGGGCGCGCTATCCACAAAGCGAAACGACGATCCCACCCAGGCATCCCGCCCGTTCGACGCGGATCGCGACGGCTTTGTCATGGGCGAGGGCGCGTGCGTCCTCGTGCTGGAAGACCTGGAGCACGCAAAGGCGCGCGGCGCGACAATCATCGCGGAACTCTCCGGTTACGCCTCCACCGCGGACGCCTATCACATCACGCATCCGGCCGAGAACGGCGAGGGCGCAGTTCGCGCGATGCGAAAGGCGCTCGATAGGGCAGGGCTCGCCCCCGGCGAACTCGGCTACATCAACGCGCACGGCACATCAACGCCCATCAATGACCGCGAGGAAACCAAGGCCATCAAGACCGTGTTCGGCGAGTCCGCTTACGCTGTGCCGATCTCATCCACCAAGTCCATGCACGGGCATCTGCTCGGCGCGGGCGGCGCGCTTGAGGCCGCAATATGTGCCCTTGCGGTCGCGAACGACCAAATCCCGCCGACCATCAACCTCCAAAACGCGGACCCCGATTGTGATCTGAACTACACGCCGCATGAGGCGCGCTCCGGCCCCGTGACCAGCGCCCTTTCCAACACGTTTGGCTTTGGCGGCCACAACACATCCATCATCTTCCGGCAGTTCGCTGACTAGGCACGCCGCGACGCCAGTTCATAGTGGCGGCCAACCATGACCGTCCAACGCCGCTGGATTCTCCCCGATCCGCCGAATCCGCAGGCGCGTGAGGCCCTCAACGCGTTCCCGCGCATCCTCCAACAACTCCTCGTCAATCGTGGCATCGAGACCGCAAATGCCGCCGACGTATTCCTCCGTCCTGATGAGCGCCTGCACGGCGCGCCAACCGACATCCCCGGCATGGGCGCCGCCGTTCACCGCATTCGGCAGGCCATCTTTGGGCAGGAGCGAATAGGAGTTTACGGCGATTTCGACTCAGACGGCGTGACCGGAGCAGCGGTCCTAATGGAGGCGCTGCAAAACCTCGGCCTGTCCGGCACCCCATACATCCCCTCACGCTCCGAGGGTCACGGCATGAATAAGGCAGCCCTCAAAACGCTTTTCGACTACGGCTGCACCCTTGTCATCACCGCCGACTGCGGAGTCTCCGGCATCAACGATGGCGCATCACCTCCCAAGGGCATGGATATCATCGTCACCGATCACCACCTCCCCGGCGAAACACTGCCCAACTTTGCCGCCGTCGTGAACCCCATGCGCCGAGATTCCGACTATCCGTGGCCCAAACTCGCAGGCGTTGGCGTGGCGTACAAACTGGCGCAGGCGCTCTACGCCGAACTGGGCAAGGAACTCCCCGACACACTCGTTGAGCTTGTCGCATTGGGCACCGTTGCCGACGTCATGCCGCTGGTCGGCGAAAATCGCTATCTGGTCAATGAGGGTCTCATTCGCCTCCGTGACTCGCAGCGCCCGGGCATCCGCATACTAGCCTCGATTGCTCGCCGCCCGTTGGCGAGCCTCACGTCCGAAGACATTGCATTCCAGTTGGCGCCGCGCCTCAACGCCGCCGGACGCCTCACTCATGCAGACGAAGCCTTGAGACTGATCTCCACATCGGATGTGACGGAGGCGCGTTCACTCGCGATACAACTGGATGAACTCAACCAACGACGCCGCGAACTCACCGAGAAGGCGTACATGGATGTCCGCGACCGAATGAAACCTGAGGACTCCGAAGCGCCGGTCATTGTCGCGGGCGCGCCGGACATTCCGGCGGGCATCGTGGGCCTCGTCGCCTCCCGCCTTGTGGATGAGTTCTATCGCCCAAGCCTCGTCTATTCCACGTATGGGGACGGTCTCGTTCGCGGCTCCGCCCGCAGCATCGCGGAGTTCGACGTTACGGACGCTCTTTCAAAGTGCGCGGATCTGCTGACACGTTTTGGAGGCCACCATCGCGCCGCCGGATTCTCCGCCCTGGAAAGTGACCTGCCCACGCTGCGTGGCCAACTGCTCGATATAGCAGGCGCGACGCTTGATGGTGTAGATCTCCGCCCCATGCTATCCCTCGACGCTGAGGGCGCGCCCTCCACCATCGCCACCGATCTCAACTCCCACGTTAAGAAGCTCGAACCATTCGGCGAGGGAAATGCGAAACCGACGTTCCTCGCGCGCGCCCTACGAGTCATGTCCGCCAAGAAAGTTGGGGACGGCTCACATCTGCGCCTCGCTTTGGCGGAGACCGATACGGGCAAGGAATGGAACGCAATCGCGTTCCGTCAGGGTGAGATGGCAACGCAAGCCCGCAGAGAAGTGGATGTCGCGTTTCAGTTCCAGGTGAACGATGGCGGGCCGAATGGCAACCGCCCGTCCGTGCTTGAACTCAACGTCCAGGACTTCCGCCCGGCGTCCGCCAATTAGAACGCTCGGGGGGATCCTACGCCGTGGCCGGCGGAGCGTCCGCCTGACCCTCCTCAGAATCAACCTCGGCGTCAGCATCGTCACCCTCATCGGGACCGTCACCGCCGCTATCGGCAGACCCTGTCAACCGTACTCGCGTTACCAGGAATCCCAGCGCGATGGCGACCAGCAACAGCGACAGCAAATGCGCTTGCTGGAGACCAAGGAACCACACGGCATCCTCCCGCATGAACTGTATGACGAACCGCCCAAGCCCGTACATCAGCAGGTACAAGTAGAAAACAGAGCCATTGGGCCGCAGCTTGCCGATGAGGAAATACGCAACGACGCCGATAACCACGTCGAGCGCCATCTCATAAACGATGACCGGGTGCATGGGCCCCTCGCCGTTCGCCGGGCTGCCCGGGTGCGTATAGAGAAATGCCCAGGGCCGAACGAGCGTCTCGCCCAAATGCTCGCCGTTGACGATGTCGCCAAGCCTTCCGATAAACATGCCAAGAAGCAGTCCGGGCGTAAGCAGGTCCACCATGCGGCCAACCGGGTAGCGATGCCGCCACGCGTAAAAGGATCCCGCGATCGTAGCTCCCAGGATGCCGCCAAGCAGACCGATGCCCCCCTCATAGATGCGCAAGATGAGGATGGGATCCTGGATGTAATAGTCCCAGTTGTCGACAACGTGAACGAGCCGTGCGCCGATCAGGCCTCCAAGCACGGCCCACACCGCCGTGCCGTAGATGGCGTCCTCATGGATTCCGTGCTTACGGCCCTGGTAAACGGCCCACAAGACAACGGCGGCAATGCCGAGCGCCGTGAAGAATCCGTGCCAGGTGACAAGGAACGGACCGATCTCAAAGATATTCGGATCGATCCCGATGTTTATCGTGGCGAGAACGTTCAAGTTGAAATACCTCGTTGCTTATAGTGAAGCAGCGGACCCATCGCTGCCGCTGACTCCGTTGCTCCACTATTCTATGCCCTGCCATGCCTCCCTGACGACTATGGGCGCGCTACAGCACTTTAAGGGGTGCCCGCGCGTCGTTGGAACTCTGCTTCGATCGAGTCATATACCTGCTTGGCCATTTCCATGGCCTGCGCAGCGTCCGATTCACTGGGATGTGTCCATTCACCGGGATAGCGCGCTTCCATTGACCATGCGCGAAGATCTGCGAGGTCCGGCGGGATGTCATTCAGAATCCAGCTTGAGGGGAGCAATCCACGCAATGCGTCAAGATCGTGTGTGTAGGAGAAGTCCTCTTCTTCGTAGACCAGCGCAGCCTTGAGCGCCTTTTCCGCAGCCTGCTGCGAAAACCAACATACGTGGCGGGGAATTCCTGCGCTCGCTGCCTGCAAGAAGACTGAGGCGTCCCAATCCTCCTTCGCATATCGCATCCAACGCCTTGCCTCCTCAAGCGTGGACTCAGCCCTGTCGCGCATACACCGTCTTACCATCGCGCATTGCCGCGCGATGAACCGTTCCAACCATCCGACTGCGCTCTTGAAGCCTCTCCGGCGTGGTTACGACAATGTCTTTGCTCACAGGCAGATCGCTCAGTTTCCTCAATATTGCTACGGTAGCGTCGTGATGGTTGGGTACATCGTCCATGACGACGAGTAGATCAATGTCACTCCACTTGGAGGCGTTTCCTCGCGCATGGGAGCCGAACAGGATAATCCGTTCCGGGGCAAAACCCTCCACGATGCGCTCAACCATGGTCGATATCGCTGCCGCGGAGTCCATCACTTTGCCTCCCAACACTTGCCAACCCCAATTGTATACGCCTCTCACCAGGCTGGACATTGCCGCCCGCCACCGGACTTTGTGATACAATTCGCTGAACGTGACGTAACACGTTCCGTAACGACCCTATAAGGATGGTTTCCCCTCATGCTCGATCAAAGCGTACGTGACTTTCTAGTCTATTTGACCACGGTTAAAGGGTTCTCCTCCAATACGTCTGAGGCGTACCGAAGTGACATAACCCAGCTCACTCAGTGGCTGGAATCGTCGGCTGAGGGCAGCGACGCTCCGCAGTCGTGGGTGGACGTTTCCCGTGAGCAACTGCTTGGCTACATCAGCCACCTCAAGTCCAGGGAATACGCCGTCACCACCATCGCTCGTAAGATAGCGGCACTAAAGTCCTTCTTTTCTTACATGACCGTTCATGGCCTGATTGATACAGATCCCTCAGAGGGACTGACCTCTCCCAAGGTGGGCAGGTCACTCCCGTCGCCTCTGGGCGTCGAGGAGGTTGAGGTGTTGCTCAACCAGCCACGAGGCAACTCCGCGCCCGAAGCCATGCGCGCCTCGGCGATGCTCGAAATGCTGTATGCGACGGGGATGCGTGTGTCGGAACTCGTTTCCTTAAGTGTTGCCGATGTCAATTTGGAAGAGGGTTACGTCCGTTGCCGGGGCAAGGGATACAAGGAACGCATCATCCCGATCTATCCCGAAGCGGTTCGCTCCCTGCGCGCCTACATCGATGAGGCCCGGCCACGCCTCCGCCGTCGTCGTGATGAGCCTGCGCTCTTCCTGAACCGACGCGGCAATCGGCTGACGAGGCAAGGCTTCTGGCTGCTGCTCAAGGGGCTCGCCGCCGAGGCCGGCATCTCACACAGCATTACGCCTCACACGCTCCGGCATAGCTTTGCCACCCACCTGTTGCGTGGTGGCGCGGCGCTCCGTCACGTCCAGGAACTCCTGGGACACTCCAGCATCTCCACGACACAGATATACACGCGTCTCGCCCACGACCAACTGCGAGATGAATATGATCGCGCCCATCCGCGTGCCCGGTACAACCGCGAGCGTGATACGGTAGCCGCCGGCTAACCTCCCGCACGGGCGACAAGATTTCTGTTTCGTCGCCCTCAGGCTACATAACGTGGCATGATGTGTGCGTCCACGGAATGACGGGAACCGGTTGAGACACGCGGGGGACGGAGGACAACCATGGCCGTAATTGCGATTGCAGGACAGATTGGTAGTGGCGGCCAGGACATCGGTCAGGAGGTCGCCAATCTCCTCGAAGCGGAATTCGTCGACACATACCTGCTCACTGAGGCCGCCAACCGCACGGGAATGAGCAGGGAGGAGTGGGACGCGCGGGATATGCGTGTCGACAGCCTCTCTGACCGGGTCGCGCGCCTCTTCCAAACATTCATTCAGCGCTCAGCCGCAAGCTACACCGCGGACCCCTACATGAGCGGCGAGCCTCTCCTCTCTCGGACCTATGAACAGGCCGCTGCCCAGCCGAGCAATGAAGAACAGACGCTGGATGACCAACGTTTCCTCGAAGTGACCACGGAGATCATCCAGGAATTGGCTCGCCTCCCGCGCGTCGTGATAATCGGCAGGGGAGCAACCTACCTCCTCAAGGACAACCCTCGCGTCTTCAACGTGCTGGCGCTAGCGCCACGAGATGTGCGAATTCGGCGCTATGCCGAGCGCGCGGGCATGTCGTCGGATGAGGCGCGCAAAGACGTCGATGATCAAGAACAGCATCGACAGGGGTTCCTGCGAAAATTCTTTGGAGTCGATCCCTTCGACCCGAGCTGGTTTGACATGGTACTCCGCGTGGATCGGCTCGACATCAAGCACTACGCTCAAATGGTGGCGACCGGCGCGCGCGCGCTGGACGAGCAGCTGTTGTGCGACGATACATAGACATGGACAGAGAAACTCAAGCGCGGAACCGGAGATAGAGAATATGCCAGGCAAACCAAGTAGGCGAGATAGAAAACGACGCGGCGCAGCGCCTGAAGGAAGGCCGCGCCCGGCCCCGCCCATAGCGCCCGGGCGTGTTGTGCGGGCGGCACGCGTCGGCGCGTCAACCGTCACACGTGAGGACAGCACTCCCGCAACTGCGCAATCGGAAGCGGTAGCGCCTGAACAGACGACCGCCGTCGCGCAACGCGGGCCCCGCCCTCGGGCAGGTGGCGTCGGCGCTCTCCGTAGAGGCGCGACGACCTCCCAGCGCGCAATGGAAGTTCAACGCGAAGAGCGTATCCGTCGGGATTCCGTCAAGGACCTGCGCTCTATCGCCGTCGCCGCCACCGTCACCGTCGTGGCGCTAGTCGCGGCGGCCATCCTGCTCTAGGCAGCTGGGCGAGACGCCGAGCGGCCATGATCCGCACACCACGATAGAATGGGCGCACGATGAGCATTGATCTCGCCAAGGTGGCCCGGGGGCTGCCCACCCAGCCCGGCGTCTACATCTTTCGTGACGCCCGTGGAAAGCCGATCTATGTCGGCAAGGCCGCCGTTCTCCGTAACCGTGTCCGTTCCTACTTTGGCGCGGACGCCGTGATCCCCGGCACAAAGGCTTTCCAGATCGCCCAGCGCGCCTCAGACCTCGATTGCATCGTCACGACCACAGAGGCGGAGGCGCTGATCCTTGAAAACACCCTGATCAAACGCCACAAGCCGCGATTCAACGTCCGTCTCAAGGACGATAAATCGTACCCGTATCTCAAGATTGATGTGCGTGAGGAATGGCCGCGTGTGTACATCACGAGGCGGATGCAGGACGACGGCGCGCGCTACTTTGGCCCCTACGCCAGCGCATCCAGTGTTCGCAAGACGCTCGACCTGCTCAACAAACTCTTTCCCTATCGCTCATGCACAAAGGAGATCACCGGCACGGACCCGCGTCCCTGCCTCGATTTCCACATCAAGCGTTGCCTCGGCCCCTGCATCGGCGCGGTGTCCAATGAAGACTACCGTGATGTCATCGGGCAGGTGTCCGCGTTCCTGGAGGGCAAGCAAGCCACAATTGCGAAGGACATCAAGCGCAAGATGATTAACGCCTCCGACTCCCTTGAGTTCGAGCGCGCCGCATTCTTCCGCGATCAACTGAACGCCATCGACCGCGTCTCCGCCGAGCAAAAGGCCGTCTCCACCCATGCCGTCGATGAGGACATCATCGCCATCGCCCGGGCCGGCAACGAGGCGTGGGCCGAGGTGTTCTTTGTCCGAGGCGGTCGTTTGCTGGAGCGTGACAACTTCCTGCTGGACGGCACGCTCGGCGAGACGGATGGAGAGGTCATCGCCGGATTCATCAAGCAGTTCTATGTAAACAGCCCTGTCGTGCCCCCCCGCATTCTCACGCAAGCCCCCGTTGCGGACGGCCCGGCCATCACGTCGTGGCTTGAGGAGCGGCGAGAAGGACGCAAAGTCCGCCTGATCGTCCCCCAACGCGGCGAACGCCGCAAGCTGCTTGACCTTGTGGCCGAGAACGCCCTGCAGGGTCTTGAGGCGCTACGGATAAAGGTTCTCGCTGACGATGCCGCCACCGAAACCGCGCTGAGCGAACTCAAGGAGCATCTGAACCTCCCCGAACTCCCCCGTCGCATCGAGTGCTATGACATCTCAAACACCCAGGGCACAAACTCCGTCGCGTCCATGGCGGTGTTCCAGGACGGACAACCGCTCAAGGATCACTATCGACGTTTCAGGATCAAGACCGTGCAGGGCGCGAACGACTACGCCTCGCTACAAGAGGTCATCCGCCGTCGCTTCCAGCGATCCGGCGCATTGGGTAGCGCCGCCCGCGGCCTAGCCAGCACGGAAGAGGCGGCAGAAGAGGCGATCGCCCAATTCAACACCGCCCCCACGCGCGCAAAGGCCAAAGACGCCGACACCAAGGACAACAAGCCGGACGGCTCTTTCATGACGCTGCCAGACCTCGTGCTGATAGACGGCGGCAAGGGGCAGCTCAACGCAGTGGCGGAAGTTATGCGAGTAGAACTCGGGCTGCACCAGATCCCGCTGGCGTCGTTGGCCAAGCAGCAGGAGGAAATCTTCCTGCCGGAAATGGCGGAGTCCATCATGCTGCCCCGCACATCGCCGGCCCTCTACCTTGTACAGCGCGCCCGCGACGAAGCTCACCGTTTCGCCATCACATTCCACCGCAACATCCGCCAAAAGAAGGGAATGGAGTCGATGCTCGATGCCGTCCCCGGCATCGGCCCCCGCCGCAAGCGAATGCTCATGCGCCACTTCGGCAGCCTCGACGCTATCCGCGAAGCCACCATAGATGACCT
Organism: Dehalococcoidia bacterium; assembly: GCA_965205915.1. GTDB lineage: Bacteria > Chloroflexota > Dehalococcoidia > UBA6926 > UBA6926 > VXMO01. The sequence continues at coordinate 1,929,024 of OZ242191.1, forward strand.
CTCCGCCGCCCCCGGCATGACCAAACGCCTCGCAGAACGCGTCAGGGAGTATGTATAGGAACGGCATTCCGACTTTGGCCTAAGAGTCGTTCACCCCTCGCGTCCCGAGTGAGGCGTTACATGCGCTGTCGACCCAGCGAGAGGTGGACATTGGGCTTCAACCCACCAATCCGACGCCGCTGCGTCGTGGCAACTTGTTTGAAGCCGAACCGCGGCAGTGCCAGGGCAATCCACTTTGCAGCTGCACGAATCGTCTAACAGAATGGCAGGCCAAGCTCCTCGAAATCATTGCCTTGTACATGCCGCAAGCTCGCAGGCACGCAACCTGTCAAACTGTTTCCACTTAGGAAAATCCCTGCGAGAAAAAATGGATTGCCCAGTTCGGTTGGTATCTCACCGCTCAACTGATTGTTTGATAGATTCACCGCCCAGAGATTAGGTAATTCGCCGAGTTCGGCTGGAATGCTGCCGCTCAACAGATTGTCATTGAGGAACAACGCTTGCAACTCAGTGAGATTCTCCAATTCTGCCGGTATCTCTCCCTGCAACCCATTCCCACTCATGGTCAACCGAGTAACCCTGCCAACGGCATCTGTGGTCACGCCGAACCAGAGTCCGACAGGAGCATCGCTTAGCCAATTGTCGTTGCGCTTCCAGTTGGCTCCGTCCGTCGAATTGAAGAGTTGCTCAAGGATGGTTCTGTCTCCTGCTGCAAGCGTCGAGCCAATAGGACTTTCACCTTGGCAGAATGGAAGTGCAAGACTGGCGAAATCGTTGCGTGGTATGTTGTACAACCCCGCTGGCACACAGCCTGTGAAATCGTTTCCACTTACGCTAACGTCTGTTAGTCTAGTCAAACGGCTCAGTTCTGCGGGCAACTCACCGGTCAATCGATTGCCAAAAAGCCACAATTGCCTCAGGTTTGTCAGATTGCCGAGTTCTGCCGGTAGCTCCCCGGTCAACTGGTTGTCATCAATCAACAAATCTGTGAGCTTGGCCAAGTTGCCGAGTTCAGTAGGTATCTCTCCAACTAACAGATTGCTACCAAGCCACAGTTGTGTCAGGTTGATCAAATTGCCAAGTTCGGGCGGTAACTCTCCATTCAATTGATTTCCACTAAGGGTCAGTGAAATCAGGTTAGCCAAGTTACCCAGCTCGACTGGAATCTCACCGCTCAACTGGTTATGACCAAGGCGCAACACTGTCAGGCTGTGCAATTCACCCAATTCCGCTGGTATCTCACCGTTTAGGCCATTCCCATCGAGGAATAGCCATGCCAAGTTGGTCAAGGTTGCTAATTGAGCAGGGATCTGGCCGCTCAAGTCGTTATTGCTAAGATCCAAGACTGTCAAATTGGTCAGGCTGGCCAATTGAACAGGAATCTGGCCACTCAAGTCGTTACTGCTGAGGTCTAAGAAGGTCAGATTGATCAAATTGGCCAATTGCGTAGGAATCTCGCCACTCAATCGATTCCGACCAAGGCCGAGCATTGTCAGGTTGGTCAAGTTGGCCAATTGAGCAGGGATCTCGCCGCTCAATTGATTCCAACCAAGGTCTAACATTGTCAAGCTGGTCAAGGTTGCCAATTGAGCAGGAATCTCACCGCTCAACTGATTGTTGTCGAAGTCTAGGAATGTCAGGTTGGTTAAGTTGGCCAGTTCTGTAGGGATCTCGCCACTCAATTGATTCCAACCAAGATCCAAGATTGTCAGGTTGGTCAACCTAGCCAATTGTACAGGGATCTCGCCGCTCAACTGGTTGTTGCTGAGGTCTAGGGATGTCAGGTTGGTCAAGCTTGCTAGTTGTGCAGAGATCGTGCCGCTCAAGCCGTTATCATGTAAATCCAAGCGTACGACTCGCCCCGTGATGTCAGTCCTAACGCCATGCCATCCACTAACGGGAACTTCGCTCAGCCAGTTGCCGTTGTTCACCCAATTTGCACCGTCCGCTGAAGCATAAAATGCCTCAAGCGCAACCCTTTCATTTCTCTGCACGAGTGTGGGCGTTGCGGTAGGGGCCCTTGGCGTACGAGCAGGTAGTGGGAGAGTAGTTATCAGCCACGGCGTCGCGGTTGGCGTAGGCACAGGAGTCACGGTAGACGCTAAGGGCCTTGTGGTCGCAGTTGGCGTAGATATTGCCGTTGCCGTTGGCGTGATTGTCAGGGTGAGCGCGGGCGGCTCCTGACTATCGCCACACGCTGTTAGCGCAGACAAACATGTCACCGCCACAAGCAGAAAGACAATAGGCCGACGGGCTATCCTACGAACCAGGCGAACCAGACCTTCTTGCCTTATCGTTTCGAAGCTCGTCGACGGATTCATTCGCTGACTCTAGGCGGGGCCCAAATATATGTCAAATAAGTGAGGCTAAGGCCACCATCGATGACCTCTCCGCTGCCCCCGGCATGACCAAACGCCTCGCCGAACGCGTCAGGGAGTATGTGTAGAGTCCTCTGTGGCGCGTGATGGCCAAGTACAACTACGTGTATGTTGTTGCTGAAGATACGGGAGAGATGACATGGTCGTCACGTTGAGCCAACCGGTTCCAGAGTCGCAGATGGACGAAACGGAGCGCGAGCTCCAAAAACTCGAGGAATATTACAATGCCCATCTGAGGGAGCGACTTGAGCGAGAATCTTTTGGACACTGGGCCGTGGTAACGGCCGATAGCCTGATAGGCGTCTATGCAGAGAACAGAGAGGCGGCGAAGGTTGCAGCGAAGTACGTGTATTCCCAGCCCACACTAGTTCGCTACGTTGGCCATGAGCTAGGCTTCGATCCCGTGCTTGGCTTTCACTATGTTTCCGTCCGGAGTGCGTAGGGGCCAGCCCCTGGTCCCCGGGATCGTTACTCATATTGGTGGGCTAGATGCTTCGTCAAGCCCTATAGACATTGAGCCGACACGTCCATTTAGTGGCGGGTCTTTCTTAATCGACACGAGGGCTCAAGAGTCGGCTGTGTCTCAGGATGTCGCTCAGGGCCTGGGGCTTCCGAGAACCGGACGGCGACGCAACGTTGTAAGCGTAACCGGAACTCAGATTGTGTGGGAAGTCATTGGATTAGTTTATCTACCAGATTCAGATATTCTGGAAGAGTGTCACTGCTTACCATTCCACCTGCTCCGGGTCGCGCTTTTATCGCCATAATCGGCATGGACATCCTCTCCGAATTCATCCTCACCATTCACGGCCCCAACGGCGCCGCCACCCTCGCCCACCCCTGATGTCCCTGACCGGTCACCGTCCGCGCCCCGCAGTGCCGTATACTCAATGAGCGGTATCGGTGGCCGCCATATTCATTCCGGGGGAGGGACAATCCACATGGCCGATTTTGAGACCCTTTTATATGACGTGGGCGACGATGGCGTCGCGCTCGTCACGCTCAATCGTCCCGAGCGCCGCAACGCGCTCGACCCGCAGCTGCTGCACGAGCTTGAACAGGTGTTTGACGCCGTCGAGAACGACGACAACGTCCGCATCGCCGTCATCACCGGCGCGGGCCCGGCGTTCTGCGCCGGTTATGATCTCACTCCCAACCAGGAGAGACCCAACTACAGCGCCACCGAGCGCTGGGAACACACCCACTGGCAGGCCAAGCTCGTCTCTCGACCCTGGTACTCCCGCGTGCCATGGATCGCCGCCGTTGACGGCCCCGCGGCCGCGGCGGGCAACGTCCTTGCCATGAGTTGTGACCTGATTGTCGCTTCCGAGCGTGCTCAATTCGGAGAGCCGGAGATTCGCCACGTCGCGCACTCCCCACACGTCCTGCTGCCGTTCATAACAAACAACCGCCACCTGCGCGAGTTCTATTACACCGGCGACTTCATCGACGCCGAAACCGCTGAGAAGTGGGACCTCGTCAACAAGGTCGTTCCCGCCGGTGAGGCGCTGGACGCCGCGATGACGATGGCCCGCCGCATCGCGCAGGTACCGCCGTTTGCTCTGCAGATGATGAAGCGCTCCATCACCGCCGTCTACGACGCGCAAGGTTTCGGCAAGGGTCTGAATGATCACCTCATGCTGCGCATGATTGAGTCGCTGACGCCGGATGTGCCGGAGCGCGAGCACCTCGGCACGGTGCGCATGGAGCAGGGCATGAGAGCCTTCCTCGATGCGCGCGACGGCCCATTCCGCTAGGAAGCGGCGCAACCGGGGATCGAGCGAGAGTCCAAGGTCTCATAAATGACTGACGAGCAACACGGCGATCATCCCCCCGTCATGCACGGGCACGGACAGGCGCGCTTCTGCCTGAACTGTGGGCACGAGCTTGAGGAGCGCGAGGTCGACGGCGCGATGCGCCCCGCCTGCGAATCCTGCGGCTACATCCACTATCAGGACCCCAAGGTAGCCGTCGGCGTCCTGATCGGCGATGAGCAGGGCCGCGTTCTGCTTATGCAGCGCGCCCACCACCCCCGCAAGGACCTGTGGTCGTATCCCTCGGGCTTCGTCGATGCCGGTGAAAAGGTCGAGGACGCCGCAATCCGCGAGACACAGGAAGAGGTCGGCGTCACCGTCGAACTCGATGGCCTGCTCGGACTCCACTCGGAGACCGGCAATCGCGTCATCCTCGTCGTCTATCGCGGTCACATTGTCGATGGCGAGCCACGTCCCGGAGAGGAAAGCTTGGCTGTGGACTACTTCCCCGCCGATGAGCTGCCCGACATGGCATTTGAGCGGGACATCAGGATCATCCACAATTGGCATGAGAGATTCGCCACAAGCCCCGCGCAGAGCCGCTAGATAATGGGTAATCTTGTGAGAACACGCAAAGACTGGGGAACCAAACAAGGAGAGTTGAAATGACAGACTATGAGAACATCATCTATGACCTGCGCGAAGGCGATGGCGGCAACGTCGCCTACATCACGCTGAACCGCCCTGAACGCCTGAACGCGCTCAGCCGCGCCCTGCTCGCTGACCTCGGCAGCGCTCTCGAAGAAGCCGACAAGGACGAGACGGTGCGGTGCATCGTTATCAAGGGCGCGGGTCGCGCATTCTCCGCCGGCTACGACATGAATGTGCAGTCGGAGGGCAACCTGCCCCGCGACGCGGTGACCATGGTCACGGGCGACCATCCCACGACCATGTATCGCCGTTGGGTCTGGAACAACCGCAAGCCCGTCATCGCCCAATGCCATTCGTTCAGCCTCGCCGGTGGCGGACAACTCGCCTGCCACTGCGACATCACCATCGCGTCTGATGACGCGCTCTTCGGTTACCCGCCCGCGCGCTACGCCAGCGTCGCCACCTACATGATCTGGCCCGAGCTGGTCGGCATGAAGAAGATGAAGCAACTCGCGTTCACCGGCAACATGATGAACGCGCAGGAAGCGTTGCGTGTCGGCCTCGTCAGCGAGGTCGTTGCCAAGGACGACTTGGACGACTACGTCTGGAATCTCGCCAACACCATCTCCAAGCTCCCGCCCGCATCCACGCAGCTCAACAAGCGCGCCATCAACTTCTACTACGAGTCGCAGGGCATGTTCCAGGCCTACGAGTACGCCGAGAACCTGATGTACGTCTCCTACGCCTCCTCGCCCGAGGATCTGCCCAAGGGCCTGCAGGACGTGGACCGCGTCACCGCAGAGCAGGGCATGCGCGCCGGATTCCAGTACATGAACGATGCGTTCACGGATGAGGATCAGGCCATCGCCGGCGAGCAGATGGCACGCCCAAGCCGCGCCCCATAAAGGTAACCATCGCAGGAAAACCCTGCCCTGTGCTACATTGTCCGAACGGGAAATGCGCCGCATCGCGGCCATGTCCCGGCGGGGTGGGGATAGGTGGAAATTCACTGCTCACTTGCGCCCCGTTAACGGCATGGAAAACGTCGTCTTATCTCTGACGACGGTAAGGGAGGGAATTGGCATGAAGGCACTCGTCTTTGATGAGTACGGGGGACCGGAAGTCCTGCAATGGAAGGACGTCGAGGATCCCAAGGCCGGGCCCAATGACGTCGTTATTGAAGTCAAGGCTACGGCAATCAATTACAACGACGTCTGGGGACGTCGCGGCGCGCCCATGGAAGTGGAATTGCCCCACATCTCCGGCAGCGATGCATCCGGTGTCATCGTCGACAAGGGCAGTGAGGTAACCTCTCATTCCATCGGCGATGAAGTGGTGGTGCACTGCGGACGCCCGGCTTTCAATAATCGCACTGGGCAGGAGTGCAACATTTGGGGCTACGACTGGCCTGCGCTCGATGGCGCGCACGGTCAGTATGTCAAGGTTCCCGCTGAGAACGCCGTGCCCAAGCCCACAAATCTCACACATGAAGAGGCCGCGTCCTTCCCACTCGTACTCGTGACGGCGTGGCGGAAACTGGTTGAAAAGGCGCGCATCAAGCCCGGCGACCACGTCCTGATTTGGGGCGCGGCAGGTGGCTTGGGTGTGATGGCCATCCAAATTGCCAAGTTGTTCCAGGCGCATCCAATCGCCATTGCCTCCAGCGACGAGAAACTTGAGCTATGCAAGGAACTCGGCGCGGAATACGTTATCAACCGCAAGACGCAGGACGTCCGCCAGGAGATGCGCAGCATCGTTGGCCGGCGCGGGGCCGAAATCGTCTTTGAGCACCCCGGACAGGCAACCATAGGCCTCAGCGTCCAGATGGCCGGTTGGGGCGGCACAGTTGTGACGAGCGGCGCGACCAGCGGCTACGACTCCAACGTCGATCTCCGCCACATCTTCTTCCGCCAGGTCAGTCTCGTCGGTTCCACCCTCGGAAGCGTCCACCAGTTGCAGGATGCCCTGGAGCAGGTGCAAGCGGGCCACATCAAGCCGGTCATCGACCGCGTGCTATCGATGAAAGACGCCGGTGAAGGGCAGACCCTACTTGAGACTGAGGCGGTGGCCGGTAAGGTCATCCTCATTCCCGACTAAGCTCCGGCACGTCGCAAAAGAAGTAGAGGGGCGCCCATGCGGCGCCCCTTTCCTTTTCTTGTCTCGCCTGAGAATGAGAAACTGGACGCATGAACCGCCCAAACAATCTCGCGCGCGCAGTCGTCCTTATCGACGGCCTTGACCCCCGTGCCGTCCTCCCCGCCACCGGCCCCCATCCCGCATTCAGGGATGTAAATGGCGCGCCCGCCGTGGACTCCCTTCTCAGGCATCTCGCGGGGCAGGGCATCACAGACGCTTGGCTCGTGTCGCGCACACTGCCCGGAATGGTCGTTCACTACTTCGGTGACGGCAGCGCGTGGGGACTGCGTGCGACACACGTTCGGCAGGACGGCCCCGCAGGCTCCGGCGGCGGTCTCATGGCTGCGCGCCAATACATAACGGAGTCCACCCTCCTCATCGATGGCGCTCTGACGACAGACCTCCAACTTGGCGAGATGTTTGACGCCCACAGGTCCGCAGATGTTGACGTCACTATGTGCCTGGTGGATGAGGTGCGAGAATCCGCCGGACTTCCACGCGTCCGGATAGATACCTCCTCGAACCTCATCAATGCGATTCATCTTGACCCGCCGTTTCCAACCGGCCCTCAAAGCCTGTGCGCGGTCGGAGTCTACATCGTCGAGCCGGAATCCATAGAGCCCCTGAAAACGGCCGGTGTTAACGCCGACTGGATCAGGGATGTCCTGCCCGGACTTGCCGAGGGTGGCCGGGCGCAGGCATACGTGACTGACACGAAAACCGGCTTTGATCTCCCGAGGCGTGTCCGGGCAATGCAGATGCAGCCGCAACACGGATCCGTTCGTGGGCTGAACGCCTGATCGGTTGACCACAGCCTCCAACGGGCTTATAATCCTAAATCGGTTCAAAACTAATTTCAGCTTATTTTTGAGCCAACGCCCGACCATTCGGGTGACAGCGCGGGATAAGGGAGCAGTTGAAACGTTGGGCTAGCGCCCAAAGAGGAGTGGCGTGTCATGCCATGGACACATGCGGGCGTGCGAAAGCGCCTGAAGTTGCTAGGCGCACTGGGAGTTGCTGGCGGTCTTCTGCTGGCCTCCGTTACCGCTGCGATGGCGCAGGAAACGACCCAAGAGGAGCCGGAGGAGGACCCAAACCGCGTTTCCGCCGACTTTGAATACGATAGCGGCGTCGACCTGGATATTCCGGGAACCTTCTTCCCAGGGTTTGAGGCGGCCGGCTCCCTGATGATTCAGCCACGGGCGTTGCAGGTCGATGGCGCAGAGATGGCAACGGGCACTGTCATTGTTGAGCCTCTTCGCCTGGAAGAAAGCCAAACGACGCCCGAACTCATCGCTCCCAACCCTAGCAAGCCCAGTGGAAGCACTGTGCGCTACCTGGGACGTGCCGTATCTATTTCGGTGCAAGTTGACGATAGCGACATGACCCAGGATGTCTGGTTCAATCCGGCAATGTTGGTCAGTCTTGACCTGACAGAGTCGGAATGGGAAGAGGCCGCAAATGATCCGGACGTATTCGTGCTGCGCGCATGGGATCCTGAGCGGGCAATGTGGCTAACCGTCGAGACGTCCACCGACCCGTTCGATAAGGTTGTCACGGCCAAGGTTGCTCGTGCCGGCAAGATCGCCATATTCATTGAGCTCGCGCCGCCGCCAATCCAGGGCGGAGACGTTTCCCTCAGCTCAATGACCCTGCTCCTCATCGCGATGGCCGGATTCGCCCTGACCGCAAGCGGCGTCATAATGGCGCGCGGGATAGTTGGCCGCCGCCGCCGCTGAACTCATCTGAATAAACCTCAACGGGGCGCGGTAGGCTTTCGGCCTGCCGCGCCCCGTTCCGTTATTGTGGGATGGTGCAGAGCGAATCCCATTCGGTCATTCGTGTCGCCCTCCTCCGTGAGGGCGCAAAACTCCCAATTCGAGCCACCCCCGGATCCACCGGCTTTGATCTCTACGCCTGTTTGGAAGAGGGAGAAACCGGTATCAGCGTCGGGACGGAACCCGTCCTCATCCCAACCGGCATCGCGATAGAGTTCCTGCCGTCGCTCGATGTCCAGATCCGTCCCCGGTCAGGGCTAAGCAGTCGCGGCGTCATGGTGACGCTCGGCACCATCGACAGCGACTACCGTGGCGAGATATTCGTCACCATGTACACCGTCGGAAACCGGGAGCCACAGGTCGTGCGGAACGGCGACAGGATTGCCCAAATGGTCGTGGGAGTTCGCGCGGACGTTTCAGTGGAGATCGCAGATAGTCTCGGCCATACGGATCGCGGCGAAGGTGGACACGGCTCCACCGGCGACTAAACAACTATCCTGCGAACGTTACACCTCCAGTGGCGTGTCGTCCCGGTTGGCCCACTCCCTCATGGAGCCGTCATAGACCCTGGTCTGCCCGTAACCCACCAGTTGCATAACAAATACTCCGTGCGCCGCACGGATGCCGCCCTGTCAATACGTGTAGACGTTCTTGTCGGGCGTAATCCCGTGCTCCGAGAGCATCTGCCGTATCTCCGGTGCGGACTTGAATCGATGCGTCTGGCGATCCATCAGGTTGAACCACTCCAGGTGAACGGCGCCCGGAACATGTCCGGCGCGCTTGTTGCCCCGCGAAGCCGAGCCGTCCCATTCCCCATCGCTGCGTGTGTCCCAGACGACGGATTCATCCAGGCTGCACGCCTCCTTTAGCTCGTCAACCGTCACCAGCATCGAGTCGTCGAGCTTGGGCGTGAATGTCACGCCCTCGGCGGGAGCCGGACGATCAAAACTAATATCATGTCCGCCTGTGATCCAGCCGCGCCAACCGCCGTTCAGCACCTTCACGTCGCGGTGCCCATACGTATTCAGAACCCACCACAAACGCGCGGCGGTCGTGCCCTGCCCGTTGTCATAGCAGACGACTAGCGAATCATCGCCGATGCCCAGCCTCTCGCACACCGCCTGGAGCTGTGGCGGCGTCATCATGAGAACCCGGTCGGTGTCCGGGTCCTTTGCGAAGTTATCCGGAATCAGAACCGCCCCCGGAACATGACCCCTGTTGTAGCCTGCGTCAACGTCGCAGTCCACGACGACCATGTTGTCATCTTCCAGGTGGGCGGCAAGCCAGTCCGCCTCCACCAGGTATTCGGGATGGGAATAGCCCTCATTCGTCATTGTCCCCTCCTCAAAGGTGGTATCCGGCGTCCAAATCCCGTGACCGATTCCATGTCATTGGATTGACCGATTCTAGGCCGTCCTCGCAGATAGGGTCAACGCGCGTGACACTGCCCCGCGTGCCGCCCGCATGTAGAATGGCTGCATGAGCATTCTCGACAAAGCGCAGCGAATGTTGGGCGGCGGCACGGTCGTCGACAAGGATCGCGTCCCGGCTGGACAGACGGTCACACAGAAGTTCCCCGTCCTTTCATATGGGCAGATGCCGGTCATCGACCTCTCCACATGGACATTTGAGGTCATCGGTCTCGTCGACAACCCCGTCAGCTTTACGTGGGACCAATTCGTCGCCAGAGCGAACGACGCCGTAAAAGCCGATTTCCACTGCGTCACAGGCTGGTCTCGCCTGGATAACGAATGGCAAGGCGTCTTTGTGCGCGACCTCTTTGACGAAGCGCGAATTCGCCCCACCGCCACCCACGTCATGGCCCACTGCTACGGCGGCTACAAAACGAATATGCCGCTGTCGGCGCTGCTCAATCCCGACGTATTGATCGCCTACCGCCACGATGGAGCGCCGTTAGAGCCGGAACACGGCGGCCCCGCGCGCCTGATCGTCCCGGATCGCTACGCCTACAAGAGCGCCAAGTGGATCAAGGCGCTGGAACTGATACCGGAGAACAAGCGTGGCTTCTGGGAGCTGCACGGCTACAACTCCAACGCCGACCCCTGGAAAAAGGAGCGCTACGACTTCTAGCCCCCCGCCACTCGTCATTCCCGCTCCCACCCGTCATTCCCACCTCCACTCGTCATCCCCCCCGCCACTCGTCATTCCCCCGCCACCCGTCATTCCCGCTCCCACCCGTCATTCCCGCTCCCACCCGTCATTCCCGCGAAGGCGGGAATCTATCGGTTGATGTGCCGCCCCCCTAAAGCCCCAGTACGCTGATCGAAATCGCCGCCAGCGTCAGCAACACCCCAAAACCGACAACGTCCGTCACAGTCGTCCCAAATATCCCTGCCGCCAGCGCAGGATCAATACCGAACCGCCTGAGAATCAGCGGAATTAACACACCGGTAGCCCCCGCGACGATCATGTTAACGACCATCGCGATACCGAGCGCGCCTGACAGCCACACGTCCCGCGACCACATATATGCCGCGCCGAACGCGATGATTCCGAGGACCACCCCATGCACGCCGCCAAGGACGATTTCCTTCAACAGCACGCCCCGCGCGTTTCGCAGCGTCATATCGCCAAGCGCGATACTGCGCACGACTATTGTCACTGTCTGAATAATGGCGTTGCCGCCCTGTCCACCGACAATCGGCAGAAATGCGGCCAGCAGTGCCGCCTTTGCCACCGTCGATTCGAATAATCCGACGATCGCCGCCGCCGCGAACGCCGTCGCAAGATTCAGCAGCAGCCACGGCATTCGCAGCTTGATGGAGGAACGAATGCCTGTTTGCACCGATTCGTCAGCGTTCAGGCCGACGATCATGTACATATCCTCCGTCGCCTCGCCCTCCGCAACGTGGAGAACCTCCGCGAGGTCGATAAACCCAAGTAACCGGCCATCCTCATCCACAGTTGGCAGCACATCCAGGCGGTAGCGCTGCATCAGCCGCGCGCATTCCTCTTGATCCGTTCCGGCAGGCACTGATATCGGATCCTGATCCATGATTCGGGCAAGGTGGGATTCTGGTGATGCCAACAGCAGTTGCCGAAAGTCGACGCTGCCGGACAGCCTGTCCTCCGCATCAACCACGAAAAGCCGCACAAACCGACGCGTCAACGCCTCCGCCTCCCGAATCGCCACCTGCGCCTGGCTCACGGTCATGCGATCCCGCAACGCTATGAAATCCGTTGTGACAAGCGCCCCCGCCGTCTCCCTGTCCTGTGCCAACAGCGTTTCAACAATCTGCCTGTCCGCCAGGGTCTCCATGAGTTCGTCGCGCAGACCGTCCGGCAAGCCGCGCAGGACGCGCGCCGCCGTGCCCAACGGCGTCCGATTGAGGATGGCGGAAAGATTCTCACGGGACAGCTGGGCGAAGGGTTCGAGGACGGACTCTTCCTCCCTGATCAGGAATTCCAACACGCTACCGATGTCGCCGGCGGAAAGCTGTGTAAGAACTTCAACCTCGGCGGCGTCAGGAATCTCCATAAGGATTTCCGCAACATCCGCCGGACGCTGAACGTGCAACTCAGCCGCCACGGCGGCCGCCTCGCCGCTCTGGATACGCTGGACGATGCCCTCGGGATCAAGCGTCTTGGGTAGAGTCATCGTGCGCTTTGCCCCCTTTACCGTCGTCGCGTTATCTCAACCCACGCCGCGTCCAACGCGCCCCGTATCGGCGCGGACGGCTTGCTCACACGGATACGAACCCGCTCGATTGGCAACTCATCCAGCAGCCGCTGAGCGCACTCCTCTGCCAGGCTCTCCAGCAGCGCGTGCGGTGGCCCCTCCAACACGCCCTGCACGATCTCAAACGCCCGGCCATAGTCCACCGTATCGACCAGATCGTCCGAGTGGCCGGCAACCGCAAGGTCAAGCGCCATCTCAAGGTCCACGACAAAGCGTTGTCCGACGGCCTGCTCCTCCTCCGTCGCCCCGTGGTGTCCGAAGAAGACCATGCCCGCGAGTCCAATGAGATCCTGTGGCTCTTGCTCGTTCATTACCGCGCACCCCCGGAGCGCCTATCACCGCCGATAAGGTGGGTATCGAGGAGGCATGGGCGGATAGTCGTCGTCATCCTCATCATCGTACTGGTAGAGGTGGGCAGTGTCCGTCTCATAACGGTTCGGCTGCCATACGCGCTCCCGCCTGAGGATGCGCCATCCGGCAACGATGGCGGCCCCCGCGACGAATCCGCCCACGTGCGCCCAATAGGCCACGCCGCCACCACCTCCCGCCACGACAAGCCCGCCGACACCGCTGAACAACTGGATCACCATCCACATCACAAGCAGCCATATGGCCGGTATCTCCATGACGGTGATGAATCCCGCCATGAACAGCGTCCGAATCCTGCGGCGCGGGAACAGCAGCAGATACGCGCCCAGAATCCCCGCAATCGCCCCGCTCGCGCCGATGGCCGGGATGCCGCTATCCCAGTTGAACAGGATGTGCGTGGCAGAGGCGAGAACCCCCGTCGCCAGGTAGAAAACAAGGAATCCCACCCGCCCAAAGTGGTGCTCAAGGTTGTCGCCGAACACCCACAGGAACAACATGTTGCCGAGGATGTGCGCCCATCCGCCGTGCAGAAACATCGACGTGAACAGCGTCATCCACGATGGCACGATAGGCGCGATGGCCGCGTACTGTGGCAGCGCCATCGCGCTGTCAAACAGCTCGCCGTCGGTGAACTCCAGCGGCACCACGCCAAACCGGAAATGAAAGATAGCCCGCTGATCGGGGTCGAGAATGATCGTGTACAGGAACGCGATGGCGTTGATAACGATCAGCGTCATCGTCAGCCACGGCGTACCGTGCCGCCCGCCCGCGCTGTCTGCTAGAGGAATCATCGCCCCGCCACGCCGCTACGACCGCCGCGCGTTGACCGCGAGCCGTTGTCTACAATGAAACCCTGTCCGCGTGGGCAGAGCATTTCTCTAACGGAAGGCATAAACGAATGAGTGGACCATTGACCGGTCTCCGAATAGTCGACTTGACCCGCATCCTGGCGGGGCCGTTCGCAACCATGATTCTATCCGACATGGGCGCGGAGGTCATAAAAGTGGAACGACCCGAGGGCGGCGATCTGTCCCGTGGCACCGGCCCGTTCATCCAGGGCGAAAGCTACTACTTTGTCAGCGTCAACCGCGGCAAGCAGAGCGTCACGCTCAACCTCGCGCATCCGGACGGCCAACAGGCCCTCAAGGACATCGCCGCCGAGTGTGACGTGCTCGTCGAAAATTTCGTCCCCGGTACGATGCAAGGCTTTGGCCTCTCCTACGATGACCTCCAAAAGCTAAATCCTCGCCTCGTCTACTGCTCCATCTCCGGCTTCGGCCAGACCGGCCCCTACGCCCAGCGCCCCGCGTTGGACATCATCGTGCAGGCGATGGGCGGCATCATGAGCATCACCGGAGAGCCGGGCGGTGGCCCAGTTCGCCCCGGCAGCTCGCTCGGCGACATTATCGCCGGTCTCTTCTCCACAACCGCCATCCTCGCCGCCCTACAAGAGCGTGAACGGAGCGGGCAGGGGCAGTACATCGACGTATCAATGCTGGAATGCCAACTCGCCATCTTGGAGGGCGCTGTCGGCCGATACGTCACCACCGGAGAGTCCCCCGGCCCAATCGGAACCCGCCACCCCTCCTTCACACCGTTCCAGGCATTCAAAACGGCGGACGACTGGATTGTCGTGGCAATAGTCGGTGGCGTGCGAGACCAATGGCCCCTATTCTGCGCCGCACTAGACCGCGTCGATCTGATCGATGACCCTCGCTACAGCGACGGCTACGAGCGCACCCAAAACTACGATGCCCTGATACCCGACCTCGAAGCCGCAATGTCCCAAAAACCCGCCGCTCAATGGCTGCAAGAATTCGGAGAACTGGGCATCCCCTGCGGCCCCGTCAACCGCATAGACCAGGTCCTCGCAGACCCCCAGGTCCAATACCGCCAAGCCCTAGTCGATGTCCCCCACACACGAGTCGGCAAAATCCCCGTAATAAACTCCCCCCTAAGATTCTCCCGCACCCCCAACGCCCCCCTAAAAGAAGCCCCAGACCTGGGCCAACACAATGAAACCGTATTGCAAGGCCTGACAGGCTATGCCGTTGAGAGGGTGGAGAAGTTGAGAGAAGAGGGAGTGACTGGGGTGGAGGAGTGATGGGGTACAATTATACCCCTAAAAGCGAGAGCCAACGATGACTTTGTCGCTTGGCTAATCCTCCCCTTAAATCCTCAGCGCCCGCTGCCCCGCATTGATCCTTCCATGTAGAATTCTTCGAGGTCGTAGAGCGAGCAAATGATTTCTCGATCGTCAACGTCTTCCCATGAATCCCGGGTCGGAAATAAGGTAGTGATATCTAGAAGGGAGTCGGAGTAGGAAAGCCCCACGAATTCGTCGAAGTGCTCCAAGCAAAGGTTTCCCGCCGCATCACTAACACGAGTAGTGCCGGGGAACGGCACCCCCGGGGCCTCCTCGAATGAGAGAACCGCGTATACTTCGTACTGATGCGGTTCATCGCACGGCACGAGGTCGACATCAGAAATCTCTTCCGACTCGTCCTCGTCGTAGTTGTAGCAATCGCCTTCCGCTAGGTCGAAGACATTCCCCTCTGCGAGACATCCTGCTGCAATGGCCATAATCAGACCAAGAAGTACAACCGCTTTCAACATGATCTCACCTCATTTCGGCTACCTGGGCGTCCCCGTTAGGACCCGGACCCACAGCCTGCGGATCAGAAGTCCGCTGCCCTGTCTGCTTGAGTTGCGAGAAAAGGAACCTTGACAAATGTACCATACAGGCGACAACGAAATGCGGTCAAAGAACCTCAACCCCCTCCGCTTCTCCCGCACCCCCAACGCCCCCCTAAAAGAAGCCCCAGACCTGGGCCAAAACAATGAAACCGTCCTCCAAAGGCTGGCAGGTTATGCCGTTGAGCAGGTGGAGCGACTAAGAGAGCAAGGTGTGACAGAATAAACGGAAGGAGATAAGAGAAATGACGCAAAAATCGCTTTCCACGATTGAGAAACTCCCTATCCGCGATGTGTGGCCTGATGAAGCGAGAGATTTCACGCCATGGTTGGCCGAACACATCACCGAGCTTGGGGAAGCGCTGGGAATCTCACTCGAAACTGAAGAGAAAGAATCGCCCGTCGGTGGCCGCTCACTGGACATTCTGGCCACTGACGCCACCAACGGCCGCCCCGTGATCATCGAAAACCAACTGGAATACAGCGACGGAGACCACCTGAGCAGAATCTTGATCTACGCTGCCGGCAAGGATGCCGACGTGGTCGTATGGATCGCCAAAGAATTCGAAGAGGAGCACTGGCTTGTCTTGCAATGGCTGAACCAGCGAACTGAAGCAACGACGAAGTTCTTTGGCGTCGCAATTGAGGTATGGAGTATCGACGACTCGCCACCCGCCCCGCATTTTCGGGTTGTCGCCGCTCCCAATGACTGGCGCAAGCAGAACATTAGTGAGCGCCGATCTGCCGCGCCTCGCGAAATGGGTAAAAAATACTATGGATTCCGTTCGTCACTGCGAGATAAGTTTGATGGCGAGACTGACGTTCCAAAAGTGCGAAAAACTGAAAATAGTAATCCTTGGCTCGTCCTTGCTAGTGCTGATGGACTCAGATACGCAGTAGATTTTCGCAATAAGATATATGTCACATTACAGATGGATACCTCCGGTACTGATAATCGTCTGAATCTGGAGCAGTGCCATGCCGTTTTTGATCGGCTCGAAGAAGACAGGGAGACATTTGAATCCGCTCTGGGCCCCCTAGAATGGAAGAGGGAGTGGGGACGAGAGCGGGGCAGTCAAATCGCAAGCCACTACCCGGAGAAGTTTCAAGATGCGCCGGACTCATGGGACGAAATCCATAGCTGGATAATCACGACGTACCGAAAATTCCGCGAAGCCTTTGAACCTTACCGTCAAGAGCTGCGGAGGATCGCAGCCGAAGCATCCGGCTCGCAGGAGTAGTTGCAGTCCAACGCATGACCAGGCAACTTGGCACCCCCCGCCGGCACTCGAACCCACAACCTGCGGATTAGAAGTCCGCTGCTCTCTCCGATCAGAAAACGGCATGCGCCAAACTAACGCTAACTCGGCCCCGGCCGAGGTGGCGGCGCTGGCGGCGGTGGGGTCTGAGGTCTTGGCGGCCCGCCCGGCGCTCCCCTAACCGGAGAGACCATATTGCTGACGATAGACCGTGTACGTGGCCTCCGCGCATTTCTCGTTTAAACGACGGTCGACGGCGACCCCAATGTCTCCTGTTCTCGCGGTAATGCTATTCAGTTGACGGTTGAGTTCCAGGATCCTTTCGCGCGCTGCATCCTCGTCTATGCGCTCGATGCGGCCCCACAGGTCTTGCCATTCCGCTGACACTTGGTCCATGCCAACCGCTATGGTATGCAATACTGCCGCCTTCTTCTGGAAATCAACAACGAGGTCTAGAATCACGGCGATAGCGATTACTAATCCGAATGTAATCTGCGCGTAGGATGGCAGAGACGCGACAAACGAAACGACTCCTGCCATTGCAGAGCCGGCAACCACAAGGCGCGCCACAACGGTATAGCGATGATAGCGATCCGTCATCGCTCCGTAATACCTTCCCATGCGGTCAGTATCCAGAATCGAATACCACACATCGTTCCGCGTCTGATCCGTAACCCTATTCATCTCTCCGCCGTTCCTGGCCGCTTCGTCTGCCCCCAATAATACTCGCGAATCTCAATGGGTTGCATCAAGTGAAAAGTTGGCGTCCCCGGTGGGACTCGAACCCACAACCTGCGGATTAGAAGTCCGCTGCTCTCTCCAATTGAGCTACAGGGACGCGCATCAAACGAGGGGCGCATCGCCGCATACCATGATACGACGACGTGTCTCTTCTGACGCAGATTAATCGTGCCGCCCAGACGGACGGCCTTGTGTTTTGAGAACCGGGACTCGGTGTCGGCGCAGAGCTAGGACGTCGGGCCCTCTGCGTCCTCCGGCGTCTCCGAGAGCGTTGGCGGCCGCTCATCCACGATGTCCGGCAGCCACGTGTATACGCGATGCAGCGGTGTGTAGGCCCCGCTCACCTGTGATACGCCCTTGATCTCCAGCCCGCCGATGTCCGCCTTCGTCGTCCACTTGCGCTGCACGTAGCCGCCCGCCCTGAACGACCCAATCAGCGCCAACGCCGAAAGCCCCATCGCCTGCGGCAGCCGCCCCACCCTGTTGCGCGTGCCGAGAATCGCGCCCGTCAGCAGAGCAGTCGTCATGCCACCCAGCAGGAAATTCGTCCCGCAGAACGGTGATATCGCCAGGTGCGCCTCACCCGCCCGCAGCCGCTCGACGGCCTCCTGTGCAGCATCCTCGATGCGATCCGCAGTCGTCGGGCCATAGACAAAGAAACCGTCCTGCTTGGCGCTGCCGCCAAGCCGCCCCACCTGATCATGCTTGCGACCAAGCACGGCAATCGTCGCGTGCTCGATCGCATGATTCTGCCGAATCCGGTCAATCAACTCAAGAATGTCCATAACACTATCGAGTATGCGTATGCCCCCAAAGCAGGGTCAAGCAAATCAATCGATACGAACACGGCCTAGAGGTTGCGGAGCAGCCTGTCATACTCGGCGTGAGGGCCAATCCAATACCACGCTATCGTGTCATCCTCGAGTATGCCGAGCGCTCGATATGCTCTCCCAATCCGTACTGAATAGAGCGGATGCCGCTGACTAACCCTTTTGAAAGCCAAACTTCGACGCGACGGATCCGAGAGGAACTGACGAAATGACCGACGTGCTCTCTCCTGCACGTCTTCCGGTAGCCTCTGATATGCAGCCCAGAAGCTCCTCCGCGTGATCGATCTCACGCCTACATATCTTCGACGTTCAGGGGCCTGGTACGACCGGCGCGAATGTCTTCACGCACTTCTTCTGTCATTTTATCGAGGAGTGCTTCTGATTCCGGCCGAGCAAACAACTCGTCCCACTTCTCGTCTGAGTCCATCTCCTCCAGGATTATCGCCGCGAGAGTTTCCTGCTTCTCATCAGGCAACTCCGCCGCCTTCTCAAACGCCTTCTGCAGCAACTTGTTCATGACTGCGCCCCTTTGCTCTCCGCCAAGTATACGCGCCAAGATTCTAGCTCCGTCTCGCCACGCCGATGCCCCGTCCGCTATCCTTTCCCTATGATTTCTGAGGCACAGCCGTCACGGCGCTCGACGGGCCTAACCGCCCCCGCCGCCAAGGGCGTCGATCGCGTCCTCATCAGCCCCCGACGCCTCCGCCGCCGCGTCAAGGAACTCGCCGCGCAACTCAGCGCCGACTACGCCGGCGGTGAGGTCATATGTGTCGGCGCGCTGAACGGCGTCGTCTGCTTCCTTGCGGACCTCATCCGGGAGCTTGATATCCCCGCCCCCGTGGAACTCGTCCACGTCGACCGTTTCGTTGAGGACGGCGAGCACACCGTCGATATGCCCAACCCGTTCCGCGAGAGCCTGCGCGGCCGGAAGATACTCATCATCGAGGACATCGTGGACACCGGCGTCACGCTCAAGATGCTTGTCGAAAAGGTCCTCGCAGAATCTCCCGCCTCCCTTAAGGTGTGTACCCTGCTGGACAAGCCCGCGCACCGCCAGGTTGAGGTCAAACTCGACTACATCGGCTTCTCGATACCGCCCGTATTCGTTGTCGGATACGGCCTCGACTACGAGGGCTTCTACCGAAACCTGCCGTTCGTCGGCGTCGTCGATAGCGCCGTCTGGCCCCCCGCGCTGCTGGAACGCCCCAAGACGGAGTAGGGTAGGGCGCGCCTCGGCGTCGTTGACACGCGGCGCGCGCATTGGCCACACTCGCGGTACAACTCAGAAACACGGGCGCCGTATCGGCGCTGAAAGGGGTGGAAAATGATCACGGACATTCGCTACAACGCCGTCATGGTCGAGGACCTTGAGGAGGGCGTGCAGCTGTGGAAAGACCTGTTCGGCCTCGAAGAGTTGAGCCAGGCCCGCGGCAACCAGTTTGGTATCAACGCGCAGATGCTTGGCCACAACGGCCAGCCAATCATCGAAATCATGACCCCCGCCGGTCCGGATACCGCGCTCGCCCGCATGATGGAGGAGCGCAAGAATGAGCGAAACGCCAAGGGCGAGGGCATGTACATGATCTGCCTTGAGGTGGACGACATCAAGGCGACCATCGAGAACATCGAGGCGAAGGGCGGCCGTATCCAACGCGAAGAGGGCAACGACAACGTCGCGTGGGTGCATCCTCTCGGCACGAAGATGGTGTTCATCGAGCTACAGCAACGCGGCGCCGGCAGCATGGGCGGGGCCGGCAGCTAATCCGGGAATCATTGCGTCGGCGTTCGTCCGACCGGACGAACGCCGACTGTGACCACCGGATTTCAAAAGTGCGATTCAGTGCAGAGTGAATCATCATTTCCCGAACGAGGACTGAATGAGCTCTTCGGCGAGCTCTGGTCGGTCTATCTTGCGCGCGTCGTGCGCCTCGTCGTCATCTCGTTTGTTAGCGCAGTCATCGTCTTCTCCGTTACATCCGGCATCGATGCCGCGCTTCCTGAAGGAACGCAACCGGAAATCGATGCCATCCTGGAGTCCGCCTCCGAAGATGAAGCCCTCACGGATGAACAGATAGCCCGGGTCGCCGAATTGCAAATCGAGGGTCTGCCCCTTCAGGTGTTGGGTCTGTTTCTCCTGCTGGCCGTCACGATTGCCGTATCGGCCGTGGCCGCGGGCGCGTACATGTACGTTATCGGCGCGCACTTCGTCGTCGGTAGAGTGCTGATTTCGGAGGCGCTATCGTTCGCCATCGCCCGTGTCGGCAGCCTGCTCATCACGACGGCAATGGCGCTGGGAACCGTATTCGCCGCATGGATCATCTTGTTTCTTGCGCCGATTCTCATTTCAAACGCATTTGCGGACGTGCAACTATTGGCCGTTTTGTTCGGCTTGCTGTCCTTCACCGGCCTTGTGGGAGCGGTCGTCATCAGCGCCTACGTGGCGATCCGATGGACATTCATCTGGCCCGTCGTGGCATTTGACGGGCTGATAGGCATTGCAGCCCTGAGACGCAGTTGGGAACTCACCGAGGGCTACTGGTGGCGAACATTCGGCATTCTGCTGATGGTCTCACTTGCCGTATTCGCCGTCGGCTTTCCGGCACTCCTCTTTGGCGGTATTGGTGGGGACGCCGTCGGTAAGTGGTATTCGGACATAGTCGC
This sequence comes from Dehalococcoidia bacterium, assembly GCA_965205915.1. Lineage (GTDB taxonomy): Bacteria > Chloroflexota > Dehalococcoidia > UBA6926 > UBA6926 > VXMO01. The sequence goes on from OZ242191.1 coordinate 1,949,975, forward strand.
GCCAACAATCGCCGGCCCGATTCAGGCAATCATGATCTTCCTGCTCTATGCCGACCTGCGTACCCGGAGAGAAACTCCGCCCGGCTACGGCCCCGACCAAATCAGCCAGGAACTCGCGTTACGCCCCACAAACTGGGATGACGCCCCCTGACTATTCGCCCCCAATCACCACGCTCCACTTCCTGATCCGCCACGACTTAACCAGCCCATTGCGAAAATACGGATCGGAATCAACAAACTCCTGAATGACAGAAGTATCCTCAGTCTTGAAAACGATGGCCGCCCCATCCACCGGCTCGTCCCACGCCCCGGCCAGAGGCACGATGCCCCGAGCATTCAACTCCCGCAACATTCCAAGATGCTCATCCCGAAACGGCGGCCGACGCTCCAACACATCATCCGAGTAGTCATACAGCAACACGTAGTACATCACTCACCCACGAACCTTCGTCATTCCCGCATCCCAATGTCATTCCGAGCGCAGCGAGGAATCTACCAAAGCCGGAACGCGGCGCCACAACCCTTTCCTCAAGCAAGTTGACCGCGAACCGAGAAAATCACCCCAGCCGTGCCAGCTGCTCCTTGATCCGCTGCACACGCTGCCGCGATTCCTCGAGCCGCTCCTCTTCTTTGGCCACTACATTCGCCGGCGCCTTGGAACGGAACCCCTCGTTTCCGAGACGCTGTTCCAGACCCGTCAACCGCGACCGCGTTTCGTCGAGTTCCTTGCTCAGCCGCGCCCGTTCCGCGTCCGCGTCTACGAGTCCGGCCAGTGGCGCCATCACTGTGACGCCATCCAAAATTGCCGTCATGACCGATGTGGGATCAGGCCGCTCATCACCTTCCGCCAGCACTTGCAACAACGAAACGCGCGCCAACGTCCCAATGGCATCACGTGAGTCGTCGATGGCCTGCCGCGACTCTGCGTCCGCGTCCACGAACACCTCGATCATCCGCGAGTGCTCGACGTTCCCCTCCGCCCGTGCGTTGCGAATGGCGCGAATAACGTTGATAACATCGCCCACCTCGCCCTCTGACGCCTGATCCGCGCCCTCTCCGTCGGCCTGTGGGTAGGGACTGACCATGATCGAGTCCACGCCCCGCGCCAACTCCGGCGCGCGCGCCACAAGGCTCTGCCAGATCTCCTCCGTCACGAACGGTATGAACGGGTGCAGCAGCCGAATCGACTGCTCCAGCACACCAACCAGGTACGCCACCGGCGCGTCGTCGCCGTTCCGAATGCGGACCTTGGCAAGTTCGATATACCAATCCGCGAACTCATCCCACAGGAAATCGCGGATTAACTGCTCCGCCTGCCCCAGTTGAAAGTCCTCCATCAGCCGGTTCACATCCGCCGTAACGCTCGCCATGCGGGACACGATCCACCGATCCTCCCGATGCGTAGGCTCCGGCATCACACTGCCAACCGTCGCGTCCGATGTCTCCATCGACCGTACAACGAAGCGCGCCGCGTTCCATAGCTTGTTCGCAAAATTGCGCCCCGCCTCCATCCGCCCCGGTGTCAGCGCGAGGTCGTTGCCCGGCGTTGTCGCAATCGTTAGCGCCATCCGCAGCGCGTCCGTCCCGTACTCGGCGATGCTAACAAGCGGATCAATGACGTTCCCGCGCGTCTTGGACATTTTTTGCCGTTGCGCGTCACGCACAAGGCCGTGCAGGTACACCGTGCGGAAAGGCACGTCGCCCGTGTTCTCCAAACCCATCATGATCATCCGCGCCACCCAGAAGAACAGGATGTCGTAGCCCGTCTCCAGCACGGAAGTAGGATGAAAATACCGATAATCCTCCGCATCGTCCGGCCACCCCAACGTGGAATGTGGCCACAACCCGGACGAGAACCACGTATCCAGCACATCCGGGTCCTGCAGCAGACTCGTGCCTCCACACTTCGCGCAAGCAGCCGAATCGTCAGTCGCAACAATCGGAGTCGCGTCCTTGTCGATCCGAATATCCGACGCCCGTTCCGCAATCTCAGAGTGTTCAAGTCCGAGAGTTCGAATATACGAGTACGAACCCGAACCGACCATGGAACCGTCGTGCTCGGTTAGCTCTTCTTTCAGGTAGAGATAAATCTTGTCACCGTCACACTCCCCGCAGAACCACGCGGGAATCCGATGCCCCCACCACAGCTGCCGCGAGATACACCAGTCGCGGATGCCGTCCATCCAGTTCAGATACGTGCCCGTGAATCGTTCCGGCACGATGCGAATGCGACCGTCCCGCACGGCGTCGGCGGCCCGTTCAGCCAGCGGCGCGATGTCCACGAACCACTGAATACTCAGACGCGGCTCGATGATGGTCTGGCACCGATAGCACCGCCCCACGCGATTCTCGTAGTCCTCCGTCCGTTCCAGGAACCCCGCTTTTTCGAGCTCCTCTACGATGCGCCGCCGCGCCGCAAAGCGCTCCAGCCCCACAAAAGGCCCCGCGTTCTCATTCAGCGTGCCGTCCGCGCTTATAACCTCGATGGCCTCCAACCCGTGCCGCTGACCAATCTCAAAGTCGTTCTGATCATGCGCCGGCGTCACCTTTAGCGCGCCCGTCCCGAACTCCATGTCCACATAGTCGTCGCCGATAATCGGAATCTCGCGGTCGATGAACGGCAGCCGTACGCTCAGCCCGATGGCGTCCGCAAAACGTGGGTCATTCGTGTTCACCGCCACCGCCGTATCGCCCAGATACGTCTCAGGCCGCGTCGTTGCCACGGTCAGATGCCGACCCGACCCATCCGCATACGGGTAGTTGATATGCCACAGCTTGCCCGCTGTGTCCTCGTACTCCGTCTCCAAATCGGATAGGGCAGTGTGGTCCGTCGGACACCAGTTGATCATCCGCTCGCCACGATAGATACGCCCCGACTCATACAGATTCACGAACGTTGCCCGCACGGCCCGCGACGGCCCCTCGTCCAGCGTGAATCGCTCCCGAGTCCAATCGCACGACGCCCCAAGCCGTCGGTGCTGATTCTGTATCGTGCCGCCGTACTCGCGCACCCACTCCCACACATGCTCCAGGAACTTCTCGCGCCCGATCTGCCGGCGGTCGATGCCCTGCGACGCCAAGTAATTTTCAACGACGTATTGTGTCGCGATACCCGCGTGATCAGTGCCCGGCAGCCACAGCGTTGGATCGCCCCGCATCCGATGCCACCGCACCAGCGCGTCCTCCACAGCCGCCGTCAGCGCATGGCCGAGGTGCAACTGCCCCGTAACATTCGGCGGCGGCATGATGACGACAAACGGCTCTTTGCCCTCGACAATCGTGGGCTGAAAATACCCGCGCTCCTCCCACCATTGATAACGAGCCTCCTCAAACCGGGCAGGATCCCACGCAGCCGCCATCTCCCCCGCGCGGGCAATATCACTCGCCATCAGCAAGCTCTCCGGAAAACACACGAGAGACATGGCCGAGACTGTAATTCATGGCGAGTCCTTCTATTGTATTTGATTGACTCGCAGCGTCATTCCCTACGCCATCATGTCATGAGGTGGAGACAACCTAAAGGGGTTTGCGAGCCAGGAAGCAATACAATGGCGTGAAAACCCCGGCGCGCCCGCCCGCGACATAGGCGTTGGCGGTCCGATCGAGCAGTCCGATTACGTCCGTAGAGCCTTTCGGGAATATTCGCAGAAGCTCGGCTAGCCTGGATGCCCCAATGAACATCTTGCGGCCCAGCGGAGTCCTGCGAAGAGCGTTGCCCAAAATGTTGCGGTGGGTTTCCATAGGCGCATACCACGGTGTGGTTGGGCCATTCTCCTCGATACCACGATCCATCCCTTCGATGACCTGAAACCCCACCGTTTCGAGCGTCTTGTTCACCTCGTGCGTCGTCGCGATATCTTGGAGCGCTATGCCACGCATCAAGTCTTGCTTAATGACCCTGTGCCGACTGTCATCGGGGTCGAACTTGTCTGTCATGCACATTTCCTGACCCCAGAAAAGAGCCCCGGGTTTCAGCACGCGGTAGATCTCCGCGAACGCGCCCGCCTTGTCCGGCGCATGACACGTTGATTCGATCGCGTAGCCCCGGTCGAACGTGTCATCTTCAATGGCGCCCATGTCCATGAAGCTGCACGAGACGTAATCGACCATGTCGTTCAGTCCTGCTTCCGCGTTCAACGATTTCGCCTTCTCCAGCTGAATGTCATTGTTGTTGATCCCTACTACCCTGACACCGCCCTCACGGACGACACGACGCATTGGGCCGCCAATCCCACAACCGACATCAACCACCGTCATCTCCTCGCGCAGCTCCAACTTGTCAATCATCAGTCGCTGATGACGGACCTGCGAGGCCTCCACGCTCTCCTGCGGTGTTAACGGAGCAAAGTGCAGGGATTCGCCCCACCCGAACACCATGAACTCGCTGCTAAGGTCGTAGAATTCCTTGACGGTTGCGGTGTGCTCGTAGCCGCTCGCGTCGGCATCATGGGTAGCCGCTCTATCCGGCCATCCATCGAAATGTCGCACGCGGCTCGCCACGTCCGATCCGCGGTATGCCGCCTTCAGCCCTTTTGATAGTTTGCGAAATTGCATGGCGTTCCGTATCCGATTGTTGCACTCGTGTCACACAAGCGCAAATAACCCCGTGTCATACCCGGCCCTGCCCCGTCACCCCCAAAGCCCGCTCATAGTCCTCCGGGCTGTTCATATTGATAATCACAACCGGATCCGCGAACTCCACGCGGTTCACCCGTCCGGCGTCCCGCTCCGTCACCTCCCGCAGCCCCCGCCTCTCCTCCGTGATCCCCTCAATCTCCGAACGCAGCGACGCGTTCATAACAGGCGGATGCCCCTCGATTCCCCCATGCCACGGATACGTGATCGGCAGCCCACCTTCAAAATGCGCCTCTATCAACTCATCAGTGGTATGCGCGGGGCGCGGCGCATCCATCGCCAAAAATATCCAGTCCGTCGCCCGCTCATCCGCCGCCCGCAGCCCGGCCAACACGGACGTCGTCTTGCCTTGCGCGTGATCGGGATTTTCCACGATGCGATACACAGGCACGCGGCCTACGGATTCAGGCAGCAGCGGCCTGAAATCGTCGGCGTTCTCCCCCAGAACAACGATCAACTCATCCGCCCGCGACAGCCCGCACTGCTCCACCTGCCACGTCAGCAACGGCTTGCCCATCCATGGGAGTGTCTGTTTCGGCCTGCCCATTCGCGACGAGCTACCACCTGCAAGGACGATGAGAGCAACGAAACGAGGCCCGGATTCGCTCACGCGACTGCGCCTCGTGAACTATCCACCCAGCAGGGCGGAGACGCGATTTAGCACGGCGTCCGCCACCTCGCGCTTGGACATCAGCGGCAACTCGTCTTGCCCGCCGGACTTATCAAGAATGACAACCCGATTCGTGTCCACAGCAAATCCCGCGTCCGTCGCCGAAACGTCGTTCGCCACAATCATGTCCAGCTTCTTGCGCTCCAGCTTGTCGCGCGCATTGTTCAGCAGGTCTTCCGTCTCCGCGGCAAACCCCACCTTGAGCCCCGGCAGCGCGCTTACCTCCGCCAAAATGTCAGGCGTCTTTTTCATATCGATGGTCAAGATGTCCTGCCCCGCAACCTTCTTCATCTTCTGTCCGGCTGCTGAGACCGGCTCCCAGTCCGCCACAGCCGCCGCCATGACCAGCGCATCCGCCTCGTCCCGCAGCGCATCGGACACCGCCGCCAGCATCTGCCGCGCGGTCTCCACCTTAACGACATTCACGCCCGCCGGATTCGCCAGGCCCGCCGCGCTCACCAGCGTCACCCGCGCCCCACGATCCCGCGCCGCCTCAGCAAAGGCATACCCCTGTTTGCCGGACGAGCGATTCGTCACCACCCTCACCGGGTCGATCGGCTCCTGCGTCCCACCTGCCGAAACAACAATATGCCGTCCCAATAAATCCTGATCCGGTGAGAGAATCCCACTCAACGCGTTAAGGATGTCCGCCGTCTCGACAAGCCGACCGCTCCCAACCGCGCCCGAGGCCAGCCGACCCTCATTCGGCCCGGCAAACATAACGCCCCGCTCCCGCAGCGCCGCCACGTTCGCCTGCGTCGCCGCGTTCGTCCACATATGGTGTTCCATCGCCGGTGCAAGAACCACGGGCGCAGTCGTAGCGAGAACGATGGTCGAAAGCGCGTCGTCGGCCAGTCCGTGTGCCAGCTTGGCCATCACGTGGGCGGTGGCCGGCGCGATGACAACCGTATCCGCCCGCCGCGCAACCTCAACGTGCTCCAGCGGATCCTCCGACTGCGCGTCAAATATGTCCGTGATGACGGTGCGGTGCGTCAATGAACGGAACGTCAGCGGCGTAACGAACTCCTGCGCCGCGCGTGTCAGCACCACGTCCACCAGCGCCCCAGCCTGCATCAGCTTTGAGGCGATATCCGCCGCCTTATAACACGCGATACTGCCGGAAACGCCCAGCACGATATGCTTACCCGCAATCGCGTCCACACCGCTCATCGCCTACTCCTGATTCATCTCCCAGATCAGCCGCAGCCCCTGCAACGTCAAATCCGGCTCCAGCGCATCGATCATGTCAGACCGCTTAGTGATGAGCGCCGCAAGCCCGCCCGTCGCGATGACCTGACCCTCGCCCCCAATCTCAGCCCGTATCCGCTGAATCAGTCCCTCCATCAGTGAGAGGTAACCGTACATCAGCCCGGAGCGCATCGCCTGGTCCGTATCTCTGCCGATGACTTTATCGGGAAACACCGGCTCAATGGGCGGCAACTGCGACGCCCGCTCCGTCAGCGCCTCCGACGACAGCGCAATCCCCGGCGCGATCACCCCGCCAATGAACGTCCCGTCCGCTGTCACAACGTCGAATGTCGTCGCCGTGCCGAAATCAATCACAATCGCCGGCCCACCGTGCAAGCCATACGCCGCCGCCGCGTTCACGATCCTGTCCGTCCCGACCCCGTCCGGCTTGTCCACGTCCAGCGTGACGCCACGATTCTTGGCCTTCTTAACATCGATCGCGCCGACGCCGAACGCATCCGCCGCCGCCCGCTCCAGCATCGTCGTCACCGGCGGCACAACGGAGCAGAACACAACGCCGTCGATGTCCTCATCACGCACACCATGCCGCGCAAGCGCCTCACAGACGAGCGTGGCCGCGTTCGTTGGAGAGTCGTTCGCGTCCGTCGGCACGCGATCGGACGCCACAATCCGCTCGCCGTCAAAAGCGGCCAGCTTCATGTTCGTATTCCCAATATCGACGGCCAACAGCATCCGTCACTCAACCCCTTGCCCGCGTCTGCTTTCGCGAAGCACACGCAATTATACGCGCGAGGACTTCCCATCGTGGCCGCCACTCTGAAACAATCTGTGTACGTCACCCCCACAACATAGGGAGGAAAACAGACATGACCAATTCGGACGCCGCGCCCACCCGCACAATCCTCGTCATCGGCGCAACGGGCAACCAGGGTGGAGGACTCGTAGGCCACCTGCTCGCCTCGAAAGACTGGCACGTTCGCGGCCTGACCCGATCACCCGGCAGCGAGAAAGCGCGGGCGCTCGCCGCGCGCGGTGTGGAAGTCGCGGCGGGTGACATGGACGACATCCCGTCGATTGATGCCGCGATGGACGGCGCATACGGCGTTTTCTCCGTGCAATCGCAGGCCGCGGAAGATGATCCTCAGCTTGAGAAACGGCAGGGCATTGCCGTCGCCGACGCCGCGAAAAGGGCAGGGGTGAGCCACCTCGTCTACACCGCCTCCTGCGGCGCAAAGGAGCCGAACCGGGGCGTCTCCTATTGGGACGCTAAACGGGAGATCGTCGCTCACATCCAACAACTCGGCGTCCCCTACACAATCCTCCGCCCAGTCTCATTCATGGAAAACTACGTCGTGAATCGCTCCCCCATCGACGCCGGCCTCATTCGCGGCATGTTGACGCCCGACAAGACCCTGCAGGTCATCAGCGGCCACGACATCGGCGCGTTCGCCGCCGCCGCTCTCAACAACCCGGACAAATACCAGGGCGAGGAAATCGACATCGCAGCCGAAACCCTGAACATGACCGACATCGCCGCCGCGCTAGGCCGCGTCGTCGGCCACGAAGTCAGATATGAACAAATCCCGGAGGAAGAGTGGGGCAGTGCGCCGTCATCCGCTCTAGCCATGAACGCCTGGTACCAGCAATACGGCTACGACGAGGACATCCCAACCCTCAAAACCAAATGGGGCATCCCAACCCTAACCTTCGAGCAATGGCTCCGCGCCATAGCCTGGCGCTAATCCCCACCCGTCATTCCCACTCCCCAGCCCGTCATTCCCGCGCCCCAGCCCGTCATTCCCGCGCCCCTCCGTCATTCCCGCGCCCCTCCGTCATTCCCGCGAAAGCGGGAACCTTGACCTCAATTGTGTAACCGGCCCGTCCTCACGCAAACATCGGCAACGGCGCAGGCCCCCCGCCCCGTATCAACTCCATCGCCGCCGGAATCTTCTCAATCAAGTCGGATGCCAACAACCCCGAACTCAGATTCCCGTTCCCCTCAGCGGCCAACACCCCCGCCACCCCATGTACATAAACCCCCGCCCGCGCCGCATCAAACGTGGAAAGGCCCTGCGCCAAAAACCCGGTGATAATCCCCGCCAGAGCGTCCCCCGTCCCGCCTGATGCCAAAGCAGGAAACGCCAACGGGCAAACAACGGGCGGCTCATCAGGACTAGCGATAACCGTATAAGCCCCCTTGAGCACGACAGTCGCCCCCCACTCCCTGGCCTTCTCCCCCGCAACCTCGAAACGCGCCCCCTGAACCTCCTCCACGGAGCCCCCACATAAACGTGCCATCTCCCCCGGATGCGGAGTGAGCACCATCGGCCCCTCTGTAAGTTCCCACCACTCCGGCATCTGGGACAAAATCGTGAGCGCGTCCGCATCAAATACGGTCGGTGTTTGTGCCGACATTCTCCCGATGAACTCCCTCAGAAACTCCGCAGTTCCCGTTGTCAGCCCAATGCCCGGCCCAATTGCCAACCCATCGGCTGCTCGCGATCCAAACGCCTCTTCCAACAAGACAGCCGACGCCGCGCTCCAACGGGCAGGTGGCTTGTCTTTCAGCTGAATATGCGTCGCCTCCGGAGCCATCGGCGCGATGGAATCCGTCAACGACTCCGGCGCCCCAATCGCAACCGTCCCCGCGCCCGCCCGCGCCGCCGCCCTCGCCGCCAACGTCGGAGCGCCGCGATACGCCTCCGACCCGCCGACAATCACCGCATGCCCAAACGTCCCCTTGTGACCTGTAGAGGGTCGATTGGGTAACATGCCCGCAACAGTCAGGCAATCCAGAATCTCAAGGCCAACGCCGCCGCTCACCGGCCCCAACCCAATCTCGGCAACGCGAATCTGCCCGCAATAACTAGCGCCCACCGGCGTCAGACACCCCCGCTTGACGCTCCCCAGTGCCACCGTCACATCCGCCGCCACCGTCGCAGCATCCGCCTCTCTCGTATCTGCATCCAACCCGGACGGCACATCAACCGCAACGACCATCGGCCCATCCCTTCGGCCTCGCGCGTCCGCGACCTTATTAAGCGCGTCTCGGACCGAGCCCTCAATTGCCCGCGACCGCCCCGTCCCAAGCACGGCGTCAACCACAACCTCAGCCTTGGAAAGAACCGCGCCAAAATCCGACGGAACATCGAAGATGATTGAACAGCCCGCCGCCCTGCATGCGGCAATCAGCGGATCGTCATTTCCACGCGGAACGGGACACGCAACCGTAACCGCCGCCCCCCGCTGCGCCAATACCCGCGCCGCAATCAGTCCATCACCACCATTGTTGCCCGGCCCAACAAGCACAAGCACCCGCCGCTGAGCAACACGCCCACCAAGAGCCTCCACAACGGCATCTGCCACAGCCTTACCGGCAAGCTGCATGAGCCCTTCAACGGACGCGCCATGGTTTATGGCCTCGTCCTCAATCTGCCGCATCTCTGCGGCTGTAACGGCTCTCATAGCGTTAACTCAAGCCACTCAATGACCTTTCCTAAGGCGCGTGATACGGCGATGGATACTCCGCTGTCCCCACAACAATCGACATCGCGTACTCGATTGAATGTGTCTGGCTCACAGTCAGGTCCGTGAGGCCGATGCGTTCCGCGACCTCCTTCGCCCGCCCGTGCAGCCGAACCTCCGGCTTCCCGCCGCGCATCGGGACAATCTCGATGTCCTTCCACCCGACGCCCCGCACGCCCGTGCCCAGCGCTTTCATCACGGCCTCCTTGCTGGCGAATCGCGCCGCAAGCTCCGGATCACGCATCCTGCTGGTGCGCTGCTCCTCCTCCGTGTAGATGCGATTCAGAAAGCGCTCGCCAAAGCGCTCACGCGCCTCCCTGATCCGCCATACCTCAACCATGTCGATTCCGGTGGTCAGCATAATTCGAAAAAACTCCTGTCCTGATGCAGTGCCCAAATTATCGCAGAACGGAATGACAATCGTCCGAACCCTCTCGGACGCTATACTCATTTCATGGCAGACAGACACGGAGATCGCCCGTGACCGCCCGCATCATCGATGGCCGCAAGATCGCCGCGGACATTCGTAAAGAGGTCGCGCGCGATGTGGCCGAACTCAAGGCGAAGGGTGTCCTGCCCGGCCTCGCCGCCGTCGTCGTCGGCGATGACCCCGCCTCCCAAACCTACGTCGCCAACAAGGAACGCGCCTGCCGCGAGGTTGGAATCTACACCGAAGTCCACCGCATCGATGCATCTATATCTCAAGACGGCCTGCTCGATCTGATCAAATCCCTCAACGGCGCCGACCGCGTTCACGGCATCCTCGTGCAGCTACCGCTCCCGCCCCACATCCGCGAGCAGGACATCATTGAATGTGTCCGACCGGATAAGGACGCCGACGGCTTCCATCCCCTCAACATCGGCCACCTCGCTATCGGTGATTCCCAATTCGTGCCCGCCACACCCTACGGCGTCATCGAGATGCTCAAGCGTGAGGGCATCGAACTTGGCGGCAAGCACGCCGTCATCATCGGCCGCAGCAACATCGTCGGAAAACCCATCGCAACCGCGTGGATGCAGGGCGACCCGGCAATCTATCCACGAGTCACCATCTGCCACAAGACCGATCCCGACCTCGCCGACATCACCAGGGAAGCAGATGTATTGGTCGTCGCAGCCGGTATGCCTCATATGATCCGTGCCAACATGGTCAAGCCGGGCGCAGTCGTCATCGATGTTGGCATCAATCATCTGGCGGACGAGAATGAGCCTAGAGGCTATAAGATCGTTGGCGATGTAGACTTTGACGCGGTGAAAGAAGTCGCGAGCGCAATCACGCCTGTGCCGGGTGGCGTCGGCCCCATGACCGTAGCAATGTTGCTGCGCAACACGGTCTCAGCCGCGCGAGCGCAGATGGCGCATGAGTGAACCATCCACCCCAAAATCCCCTCTCCCTCGGGGAGGGGCCACCCCAAAATCCCCTCTCCCTTGGGGAGAGGGTTAGGGTGAGGGGATAAGGCAAGAGTGAGGAGGAGAAAACATGGGCAGTGCAGGAAAGATCGCGCATTGGGACGTGTGGCGCGCGGGCAGCCAGACCTTTGCGGAGCGTGTGACACTCACGGGAGCGCCGGAACCCCGTTCCGGGGATCAGGTCTATCTCGCGCTCGCCCCGCCTGCGTGGCGCATCACCGACTGGGAAGAGGCTGGCGAGGAGGACGGTTCGCCCGTCTACAAGGTGTGGGTCAAGCGGACCGGCAGCTGAGGGCGCGATGGCTCGCCAAGTCCCGTTTGGCGTGGCTTTACGTCGTCGCGTGCGCGCTGCTCGCCCTGGCGCTGGCCGCTGCATGCGAAGACAATCAGGACATTGGCGCGACGGGCTTGCAACCGGACGGCAGCTATATCATTGTCGGTACGGAATTCGCATTCGAACCCGCCACGCTGGAAATCCCGGTGAATCAGGAAACAGTCATCGTGTTTAGAAACCTCGGAACCGTTGATCACGACCTCGTCATTGAAGAATTCGACATTGCCACGGGCACAATGCGGATCGGGGCGGAAAAGACCGTCCGATTCACGCCCACTGAAATCGGCGAATTCGCCCTCATCTGCTCAATCCCCGGCCACCCCGAAGCCGGCATGAACGGAACGATCTCCGTTGTAGAATCACCCGCTCAGATTGTGGCACAAGGCTGAACCCCAAAATGACCTCCGACAGCACAGGAAACAATACACCCGCCGATCAATCGTTCACGGTGGCCGATTTCAGCTTTGAACTGCCCGAGCGCCTGATTGCTCAGCAGCCTGTTGAACCTCGCGACCATTCCCGCCTGCTCGTCATTCACCGTGATTCCGGTGAAATTGAGCACAAGCGCTTCTTTGATCTTGACTCTGTGCTTACGGATGGAGATGTCCTCGTCGTCAATGAAACGCGCGTCATTCCGGCCCGCCTAATGGGCAAAAAGCGTGACGGCGGCGGGCGCGTCGAGATACTGCTCATCCGCCCTGTCGTGGGCACCGGTGAGGGAGAAGAAGCCAACGAGCGTATGTGGACGGCCATGGTTCGTCCTTCACGCCGTGTTGGAGCAGGAACCATCGTCGAAATAGACGCCCCCGACGCTCCCCGCGTCCTCGTTGGACAGCAATACACGGATGGCACACGACTCGTGACCCTGCCCGAAAACTTCTCACTGGATGACGTCGGACAGGTTCCGTTGCCGCCCTATATTCGGGAGAAAATCCCTGATCTTGAACGGTATCAGACTATCTATGCGTCCAAGCCCGGCAGCGTCGCTGCGCCGACGGCTGGCCTGCATTTCACCCCGGAACTGCTGGAGCGACTACAAGGGCAGGGCGTTCGCGTCGCCAGACTGACATTGGACGTCGGCCCGGGAACATTCCGCCCGGTGCAGGTCGATGACCCGCGCGATCACGTTATGGGAGAAGAGCGCTATGAGTTGCCTGAAGAGGCGGCTACTGTCATCTCAAATACTCGCAAGGCAGGCGGCCGGATTGTCGCCGTGGGATCGACGCCCGTGCGCACCCTTGAAACGATTGCCATCAACCAGAAGCTGGCTGACGATCAAAGTGAACTAAGTGCCATTGCGCCGGAGGCGGGTGAGACAGGTCTGATGATCCTCCCCGGATTCACCTTCCAGGTGATCAACGCCATGATCACGAACTTCCACCTCCCCCGCTCCACGCTGCTCATGTTGGCGGCGTCGTTTGCCGGCAAGGAACTGGTGGACCACGCCTACCGCGAAGCAATCGAGAACGAGTACCGCTTCTACTCCTTCGGCGACTCCATGATCATGGTCTAACCCCCCCCGGAATCCCCCCCCCCCCCCCCCCCCGAATCCCCCGCGCCCCCCCCGATCCCCCGCGCCCCCCCCCCGAATCCCCCGCGAAGGCGGGGGCCCACGCGCACTCCGCCCCCCCCGCCTCTTGCCGCTGCTGCTATCGTGGAATCAGAACCTACAACTAACCACAAGCAGAGGTGGAACCACGCATGATTGATCGCGACCGTCTCGTCCGCACATTCACCGACCTCGTCCGCATCGACAGCCCGTCCGGTGAAGAAGCCGCCATCGCCGAAGTCCTCACGACCCGTCTCCAAGCCCTCGGATTCACCGTCTCCCGTGATGACTACGGCAACGTCATCGCCACCGAGCCCGGCGACTCCCCCATCCTTCTCTCCGCCCACATGGATACTGTGGAGCCGGGCAGGGGAGTGAACCCCATCATCGACGGCGATGTGATTCACACGGACGGCTCGACCATCCTGGGCGGCGACTGCAAGGCCGGCCTCGCGGCCATCCTGGAGGCGCTGGAGTCCCTGCGCAACGACGGCATAGCCCGCCGACCCGTTGAGATAGCCCTCACCCGCGAAGAAGAGATCGGCCTCCTCGGCGCAAAGAGCCTGGATTACGGGATGCTGCGCGCCAAAGAGGCCGTCGTCTTTGACGGCGAGGGGTCCGTGCAGCAAGTCACATCCGGCAGCCCCACCTATATCGCTTTTGACATCAACATCACAGGCCGCGCCGCCCATGCGGGCGTCGAACCGGAAAAAGGCATCTCCGCCATCCAACTGGCCGCTGAGATGATCGTCCAGATGCGCCTCGGTCGCCTTGATGAAAACACCACATTCAACGTGGGCGTCATCGAAGGCGGCAGCGTGCGCAACGCCGTGCCGGAACATGCCGGCCTCTGGGGCGAAACCCGCAGCCATGATTCGGGGGCGCTTGACCGCGTCCGCTCCTACCTGCTGAACATCATCCAGGACACCCGCAACCGCTGGACCGAAGCCACAATCGAATGCGAACTCCAGGAACAATTCGTCGGCTACCGGCTCGATGAGTCCGCCGGCGCGCTCGCCCGCGTCAAAGATACCCTCACGGGACTCGGCATGACCCCCAAACTCGCCCTCTCCGGCGGCGGGACGGACGGCAACGTCTTCATCCTGAACGGCATAGAAGCCGTCGTCGTCGGCGCGGCCATGCACGATGCCCACACCGTCCGCGAAAGCGTCAAAATCTCGGAACTCGAACAAGGCGCAAAATTCTGCCGCGCCCTCATAGAACTTACATAGCCGCCGGTAGCATCCCCTCCCCCGCCCCCCACCCGTCATTCCGGTCCCCCACCCGTCATTCCGGCGAAGGCCGGAATCCAACCCCCCAATCCCCCGCGAATCCACCACAAAAACCCCGTTCACCTCATTGACACGCCCTTTCCGGAATCCGTATAGTGATGGTTCGCCGCCGTCCTCGGACGGGGGCAAGTTGGTTGGCGCCTTAACAAGTGAATAGGTCAAGAATGGTCAGAATTGTACTGACCGCGGCTCTTCAATGAAGAGGAAACGAGTCAAAAACGATAGTAGGGTTAAGCTACTAAGGGCGCGTGGTGGATGCCTTGGCGTCAGGAGCCGAAGAAGGGCGTAGCTTGGCTGCGATAAGCCCGGGGGAATTGCCAAGCAAGTTGATCCCGGGATGCCCGAATGGGGTAACCTGGCCCGCTTTATCGCGGGTCACCGCCGGCCGAACACATTAGGCCGGATGGAGGCAAGTCGGGGAACTGAAACATCTAAGTACCCGGAGGAAAAGAGATTATTCCCTAAGTAGTGGCGAGCGAACGGGGAAAAGCCCAAACCGGAGAGGCTAAACGGACGCGGGTCTTATGCCTGTTCGGGGTTGCGCGACATGATGGGAGAGATCCCGCGATCTCTCGCGGAGTTACCAACCGGACTCCAGCCGAAGGTTCGTGGAAACGGCCACCATAGAAGGTGACAGTCCTGTAGGCAAAGGGGAAAGGCTCCGTGCATCATGGCCGAGAGTACCACGGGACACGGGAAATCCTGTGGGAAGCTGGGGAGACCACTCTCCAAGGCTAAATACTCCTGACGACCGATAGCGAACTAGTACCGTGAGGGAAAGGTGAAAAGCACCCCGGGAGGGGAGTGAAATAGATCTGAAACCGCGTGCCTACAAGCGGTCAGAGTCTCTCGTAAGAGGGATGATGGCGTGCCTATTGAAGAATGAGCCGGCGAGTTAATCCGTGTCGCAAGGTTAAGGATGTGGCCATCCGCAGCCGTAGCGAAAGCGAGTCTGAATAGGGCGCGTCAGTGGCACGGATTAGACCCGAAACCTGGTGAGCTACCCATGGCCAGGGTGAAGCGAGTCTAAAAGCTCGTGGAGGCCCGAACTGGTGAACGGTGCAAAGTTCTCGGATGAGCTGTGGGTAGAGGTGATATGCCAATCGAACCAGGAGATAGCTGGTTCTCCCCGAAATGCATTGAGGTGCAGCCCCATGGGTTCACCTCCGGAGGTAGGGCTCTGAATGGGCTAGGGGGCGAGAGCTTACCAAACCCAATCAAACCACAAATGCCGGAGGTCCAGACTATGGGAGTGAGTCGGCGAGGGATAAGCTTCGTCGTCGAGAGGGAAACAACCCAGATCACCAGCTAAGGTCCCTAAGTGCGGTCTAAGTGTCCAACGAGGTGGAGTTCCACAGACAGCCAGGAGGTTGGCTTAGAAGCAGCCACCCTTGAAAGAGTGCGTAACAGCTCACTGGTCGAGGGATTCTGCGCGGACAATGTACCGGGGCTTAAGTCCGCCACCGAAGCTGTGAACTTCCTCCTTTCGGAGGGAGTGGTAGGGGAGCGTTGCCTGTGCTGTGAAGCCTAACCGTGAGGTTGAGTGGAGCGCAGGGAAGTGAGAATGCCGGCATGAGTAGCAATTAACCCGGGTGAGAATCCCGGGCGCCGAAAACCCAAGGGTTCCTACGCCACGGTTGTCGACGTAGGGTTAGCCGGGCCTAAGCCGAGGGCGAAAGCCGTAGGCGATGGACAGCTGGTTAGTATTCCAGCGCCGCCGGTGTGTCGTTTAAAGCTGCGGAGCAACACAGGAGGATAGGCGGGGCATGCCCATTGGACATGGTGTGTCCCCAATCCTAGCCGATGCCGGGATAGGCAAATCCGTCCCGGATATAGGTAGGTCAGGAAAGGGGAGAGCTTTCTCGCTACGGCGATAGGGCGATCCCGCCAAGTTCATACTGTCTAGAAAACCTTCGTACGCTATGGCACACAGGCGCCCGTACCGCAAACCAACACAGGTGGGTGCTCCGAAAACGGAGAAGGCGCACGAGATAACCCCCCTTAAGGAACTAGGCAATCTAACCCCGTAACTTTGGAATAAGGGGTGCCTCTGGACGTGGCAGCTTCACGCCGCTGCGCCCTGGAGGTCTCAGAAAACCGGCCCGAGCGACTGTTTAACTAAAACACAGGTCTCTGCGAAGGAGTAATCCGACGTGTAGGGGCTGACGCCTGCCCAGTGCCGGAAGGTTAAGAGGAGAGGTGCAAGCTTCGAATTGAAGCCCCGGTGAACGGCGGCCGTAACTATAACGGTCCTAAGGTAGCGAAATTCCTTGTCGGGTAAGTTCCGACCCGCACGAATGGCGTAACGACTTGGGCGCTGTCTCGAGGGGGGGCTCGGTGAAGTTGAAGTACCCGTGAAGATGCGGGTTACCCGCGGCAGGACAAAAAGACCCCGTGGAGCTTTACTGTACCCTGGCATTGTGTTGGGGCCAGTGATGTGTAGGATAGGCGGGAGACTATGAAGTGGCGGCGCTAGCCGACATGGAGTCGACCTTGAAATACCGCTCTTCTCTGGTTTTGATGCTAACCCCTGATCAAGCAGGGGGACCGTGTCAGGCGGGCAGTTTGACTGGGGCAGTCGCCTCCCAAAAGGTAATGGAGGCGTCCAAAGGTTCTCTCAGGGTGGATGGAAATCACCCGTGGAGTGCATTGGCATAAGAGAGCTTGACTGTGAGGCCTACAAGCCAAGCAGGGACGAAAGTCGGGCAAAGTGATCCTACGGTACCGTGTGGAAGGGCCGTGGCTTATCGGATAAAAGCTACCCCGGGGATAACAGGCTGATCCTGCCCAAGAGTTCACATCGACGGCAGGGTTTGGCACCTCGATGTCGGCTCAACGCATCCTGGGGCTGAAGGCGGTCCCAAGGGTCCGGCTGTTCGCCGGTTAAAGCGTTACGCGAGCTGGGTTCAGACCGTCGTGAGACAGGTCGGTCTCTATCCGCCGTGGGCGTAGGAGGTTTGAGGGAAGCTTTCCCTTGTACGAGAGGACCGGGAAGGACAGACCGCTGGTGTGCCAGTCGTCTCGCCAGAGGCGCCGCTGGGTAGCCATGTCTGGACGGGATAAGCGCTGAAAGCATCTAAGCACGAAGCCCCTCCCAAGATTAGACCTCCCACTCGGTTAACGAGGTAAGGCCACTGGAAGACTACCAGTTTGATAGGCCGCATGTGGAAGCGCAGCAATGTGTGAAGCTTAGCGGTACTAATCGGCCGAGGGCTTAACCCCTACAACCTCGTTTCCAACCCACAAAAAAGAATTACGGTCAGCACAAAACCATTCTTGACCCGTTCACTTGTTTCGGCGCCAACCACCTCATCCCTCAGTACACGAGCACAACCCAAAGCCCGCGGCGTTTGGCCGCGACAGCCCCAGTGCCGTATACTGAACCGGTCAACCACCATGACGCGGGGTGGAGCAGTGGCAGCTCGTTGGGCTCATAACCCAAAGGTCGCAGGTTCGAGTCCTGCCCCCGCTACCAAGACTGAAAACCGCCTCCAAACCTAGGCTTGGAGGCGGTTTCTGTTGCTGCAAGGTAGCGCAAAAGTATCGCGTACCCTGAGATGCTTGCTAGCCCGCTGATGTGAATTGCCGCTTTCGAAAACGTGACCGCTATGAATTAGACTAGTCACGGAGAAAATCTTAGGGGGGCTACAACCATGGCCATGATGCAAGATAGAAACCTTATTCTGGATCTATGGGTTAGGATCAGGAACCAATTGATACTGACTTCAGAAGATAAGGCAACTGCCGGATACATTAGTGCGGTTGTCAATCAGGAAGGAACCATCTCGTTGCGAGTCAAAAGACAGGGTCAAGGGCGGGATCTTTCCTTGCTAACCGTCACCGGTAACCGCCGCATAATTGTTCCGAACCGCACAAGAATGAACAATTGCCTGCCCCATAGCGTCGAAGCCTGCGCGGCGTATTTGAGCTTCCTCCAAAGTTTGAGCTATGACGTGGACTGCGGGGGACAAAATGCCAAGACTGACCACAAAGACGACGTGATTCTCCAAGAGCTTGGCGCACGAGTGGATGAGCTCGCGACGATCTTTTTGAGACTCGCGTAAGAGACGTCCTAATAACGATTGTTTGGCAAAGCAGGCGAGTGACTCTGGCTCACCCAATGCCCCGCTCCCTAAAACTCTTCACCCTATTCGGCACGCCGGTGCGGGTCAATTACACGTGGCCGATTGCGCCGATCTTCATTACCATCGCCCTCGGCGCGTGGCTTTCAGAAGATGAAGCCTCCGCGCAACAGATCGCCTTAACCTATGGATTCGCGGCCTTCACCGCCCTCTGTCTCACTGCCTCCGTCCTAATACATGAATTCGCCCACATCCTTGTTGCCCGCCGACTTGGCATTGGCGCGACAGGCATCACACTCTTTGCGCTAGGTGGCGTCTCCCACCTGGACGATGAAGAATCAGGCCCATCGAGAGACCTGGCCATCTCCATTGCGGGTCCAATTGCGAGCATTGCCCTCGGTGCAGCCTGCTACCTCTTCTCTATCCTCCTAACCGCCCCGTTCGCGGTCGCCTGCCAAGACACCTTCGCCCAATCGGCTGCATGTGCAGCGGGACCCTCACTGCTCGGCTCGCCTTTCTATTACCTCGCCATCGCCAACATAATCATCGGCCTATTCAACCTCCTACCCCTCTTCCCCCTCGACGGCGGCCGAGTCCTCAGCGCCATCCTCTGGGCGATTACGAAAGACAGGGCACGTGGCATTCGAGTAGCCGCCCTAATCGGCCAACTAGGCGCAGCCGCCATAATCGCCTACGGAGCCTACAACCTCTTCTTCGGCGAACTACTCGTCAGCATCTGGCTAATAGCCATCGGAGTCTTCCTAATGGAAGCCGCCATCGCCAGCGCCCCTACAAAAGAATCCCCTCTCCCCGAGGGAAAGGGCTAGGGAAGAGAATCCCCTCTCCCTCAGGGAGAGGGCTAGGGTGAGGGGGAAATGTGCCGCTGCGCCAGCCAATCCGTCCCTCCGCCCGTCAATCCCGCCCCCCGTCCGTCATTCTGGCCGATAGGCCAGAATCTGATGCGTATTGTGCAAGTCACACACCCCGCCTTATGACCGATGAGTCCGCCCTTATGTAGCGGCTACCGAGTCGCCGCCGGGGCCGAAGTCGTCGCGAGCGCGTCCAACAGTCCAGCCGAAACACGCGAAATCTCCTCAACAGCCAGATCAAACGCCACCCGATTGCGCTGTGAAGGCGCCCGATAACCGCTGATCTTCCGAACAAACTGCAGCGCCGCCTCCCGAATCTCATCCTCAGAAGCCGCCGGCCCATCACCAACCCGCAAACGCCTAATGCTCCGGCACATCACCCAACCTCCTCAAGACGTAACAACATCCAAATGCCGACCAACATGGCCGATGACCCATACCTTCTCGCTTTCGCACCATGCCATGTGGATGCGGAGAATGTCTTTGGGATCCCGATTCCCACCGCCTCCCAAGGCGATGTGTTCCTCCATATCGAGGTTCTCATTGCATCTGTCGTCCCGATAAATGCGTGGATGTTTCTTGTTTGTCGTCTCACTCCCTGATTGCCCGTGTCCACGATGCACCGGCATCTACCCTGACGACGCGTTGTAGAAGACTATGAGGGCACCACGCTCTGACGCCTACCTTACGCGCGGCGTCCGATACAGATGGGTATAAGCTTCTGTCCTAAGGACCACCGCTACCACGGGCCGACTCCAAAAACACGAAGGGATGGTTCGCGAACCACCCCGTTTCCCTCAATGCGCCAACCCTCCGTCATTCCCGCGAAAGCGGGAATCTTGATCGAGGTCTGTGAGAGTGCAATCAGAAGGGCAGGTCGTCTCCGTCAGCAGTGGGCCTATGTGTGCTTGGCGAGACCTCGGTGATCGTGAGCGTGCCGGGTGGGGAGGGATCAGGATTTATGATTCGCTCGATCTTGTTTCGCGGCCTGCCGTCTGGCCATGTGTCCCTGACGACGTCGCACAATACATCCTTGCTATCCAGCCTTGAATTCAATCGATCCAGAATCTCGTTCATGGCCTGCTCATTCCCAACTGCCTCGGTTAGCCCGGCCTTGTCTATATCGAATTCCGTCATCAATAGAGCAAGTTTACTGAGAGCCGGACTGAACCCAATCGGATACCAGTCCGGCACGATTAGCCCAGTGTTCTTGTGAGCGAAGTCGATAACGAACTGCGGATTGCCATTGGAACTTATGTTGTGTTGAATAAGCGTGACAATGAACGCATACGTTCCGTTTACGAGAAAGCCATCGCCGTCCAAGTCAGTATCTTCGCTCTCCTGTGAGCTGGCGGCTTCCTCGGGATCAGGTGGTTCCACCGCGGTCTCCAGTGTGTTTTCGGCAGATGATATTTCTTCGCTTTCCTCACTGACCGCTTGAAAGACTTCTTCAACATTCCCATCTGTTCTTAGCTCTCCCGAAATGTCATCAGGAATGAAATCCTTTCCGGGATCCGTTAAGATGACGGCGCCATTTTCCATCTGTTCCGAGATCTTTTCTACCTCGCCTTGCTCTGAGTGTTGTCCTGCTGTCTGGAGTGCCCAAACCATGTCCTCCAACACCCGCTGGCACCCTTCCTTAGTCATGGCCTCGGAATCGTAAGTCGCATCATTCCTGTCGTCGCGCAAGTTGTACAAAATATCTCGAAAGCGCCTATCCCTGTCACCGCGCAAGAACCCCGAAAACGATTTTCCAAAATCCCGATTAACGATTTGAGGAAACGCACCCGGACCGAAGGATTTTTCGAGTGGTCTGCCGTCATTCAGATTCTTGGTGAAATAGTGGCCATTCTTGCCCTCGCCCAAGAGATAACCGATAGCGTCTGCTACCTTCTCGTCATCGCCGTAAGCCCGCTTCATGTGCCTTACGATGAACTGACTGATGCCTCTTGCATAAGGCGTCAACGCGATCTTGATTACGTTGTTGTAGTAGCCGCTATCGCCTGCTTCTGTCATCGTCTCCCCCATGAGATTTGACACAACCTATTTATTGTCGCATTAGATGTCAATGGCGCATTCAGGCGGCACGTTCTTGCGCCACCCTCTGCTATCCTTTCCCTATGACAGCCACAGCCACACCCACCAACCCAAATAACGATGCCGCCCGCCAGCAAGCCCGCGACATCCTCAACGGCTACGTCGGCCACAAGGGCGCGCTCCTCATGGCGCTGCTCGATGTTCAGTACCGGCTCAACTACATCCCCGAAACCACCGTCGATGACGCCGCCGAAATCCTCGGCTACTCACAGCCCGAAGTCTGGGGCGTCCTCTCCTTTTATTCCGACTTCTCTGTGGGGCAGGGCAGCGACCACTTCATCGACGTCTGTATCGATGCCCCCTGCCACGTCACCGGCGCGCGCTCCATCGAACGCGCCATCCGTGAAGCCGTCGCGGCGGGCGGCAACGGCGATGTTGAAGTCCGCACAATATCCTGCCCACGACTCTGCAACCAGGCCCCCGTCGTCGCCTATGATCAGGAATGGCGCGGCCAACTCACACCGCACAGCGCGGCGGAACTCGCAACCAATCTGAACTCCCCTCTCCCCGCGAGAGAGGGTTAGGGTGAGGGGTCAAATGACATCTGACATCTACAACGCGCTCAAACAGGAAGCCGACGCCGCGTGGGCTGAGTGGGACAATCCCGAAGTCGCCCGCATCAGCATTGGCATCTCCGCCGCCGCCCTGACCGTCGGCGCGGGCGAGACCCTTGAGGCCGTCCGCCGCACTATCGATGAGCTTGGTATTCAGGCTCGAATCCTTGAAGTCGGCGATATCGGCTTCTCGTGGGCCGACCCCGTCGTCCACATCGCCCCGCCAAACATGCCCCGCATCACATACGGCAACATCGACGCCGAAACCGCCCCCCAACTCCTTCGCGATGTTCTGGTCGACGGCAACCTGAGGCCCGATCTCGCGCTCGGCGTCCACGGCGACACCCCCATCCCCGGCGTCGATATCCCCCTCCTTAAAGACCAACCCTGGATGCGCGACCAACTCCGCCTGATCATGGCCAATTTCGGCTACATCGAGCCCGGCAACCTGATGCACTACGTCGCCAACGGCGGCCTTGCCTCACTCGACACGGCGCTGCACGAAATGACGCGGCAGGACGTTATAGATGTCGTCCGCAACTCCGGCCTGCGCGGCCGTGGCGGCGCGCTGTTCCCGGCCGGCGTCAAGTGGAGCTTCATGGGCCCGCCCGGCCCCGGCGACCGCTACTTGGCCATCAACGGCGAGGAGGGCGACCCCGGCGCGTTCACGGACGCCGCCATCGTCGAAAATGACCCCCATCGCCTGCTTGAGGGCATCCTCATCGCCTCCTACGCCATGGGCGCGAACAAGAGCTATATCCACATCCGCGCCGAATACCGCCTGCCGCTTGAGCGACTCCGCCGCGCCCTCCATGAGATGGAAGAGAGGGGCCTCGTCGGCCATAACATCATGGGCACGGATTTCTCCCACGAGATCGAGATCGAGGCCACCGGCCACGCCTACATATGCGGCGAGGAAACCGCGCTGATGGAGTCCGTTGAGGGACACCGCGGCGCGCCGCGTCCGCGCCCCCCGTTCCCGGCCGCCTATGGCATCTTTGGACGACCCACCACCATCAACAACGTCAAGACAATCGCCTACGTGCCCACCATTCTTGAGATGGGCGCGGAAGCATTCGCCGCCATCGGCGCCGCGAACGCCTCCGGCACCGCGATGCTCTCCCTCTCCGGCCACGTCAACAAACCTGGAATTGCAGAAATCCCCGTTGGAATTAACCTCGCCGGCACAATTGAAAACGTCGCGGGCGGCATCCGGGGCGGCAGGGCGGTCAAGGCGCTCCAATGTGGCGGCCCGCTTGGCGGCATCATGCCCGCCGACGAAATGGACATGCCCGCCGAGTTCCAGGCCATGACCGCCAAGGGCAGCCCGCTCGGCTCCGGCGGCATCCTTATCCTCGATGAGGACACCTGCATCGTCGATCTCGTCAAGAACATCGCCGAGTTCATCGACGCCGAGTCATGCGGCAAATGCTTCCCATGCCGCAAGGGCGCGACGCATATATCCCGCGTCCTCGCCACCATCACCGAGGGATACGGGCAGGAAGGCGACATCGCCAAGCTGCAGAACATCGGCACATCGATGGTCGCCGGCTCCCTCTGCGGCCTCGGCCAACTCGCCCCCGGCGTCCTCAACAATGCCGTCCGCTACTTCCGTGACGAATTCGAAGAACACATCAACAACAAACACTGCCAAACCAACAAATGCCCCGCCCTAACCCGCCAGGAGCAATCCGTTGCCTAACCCACAGCCCCCGTCATTCCGTCCCCCGCCCGTCATTCTGGCCGTCCGGCCAGAATCTGGCGCACATTGCCACACCAAGACAGGTAACGCCAACCCATGACCACCAAAGTAATCCTGGACATGGACGTAGGCATCGACGATGCCCTCGCCATCCTCCTTGCGCTCCGTTCTCCGGAACTGGAAATCCTGGGCATAACAGCCGTCGCCGGAAACGCCCCGCTCGAAATGACCGCCAACAACACCTTGCGAGTGCTCGAGGCAGGCGGACGGACCGAAATCCCCGTTGCGCGTGGCGCAGCCAAGCCACTCACCCGCGAGCCTGAAGCGGCCACCCACGTCCATGGAAACGATGGCCTCGGCGGTGCCCCCGTCCCACAACCAACCCACATGACCTTTGATGAGCGCCCCGCCGTCCAATTCATCTCTGACGTCGTCATGGCGCACAACCCGGGCGAAATAACCCTGATCCCCACCGGCCCAATGACCAACGTCGCCCACCTGATGCGAGAAGCGCCGGACGCCTTTGCGCGCCTCAACAGCGTGGTTCTCATGGGCGGCGCGTTCGCCCTCACCCCATACGGATTCGGCAACGTCACGTCCGTCTCCGAGTTCAATATTTGGGCCGACCCCGAGGCCGCCGCCGAGCTGTTCGCATCGGACATCGGCATCACCGCAGTCGGCCTCGACGTAACCACAGACCCCACAAGCTCGATCAACCCGGAGCGACACAAGACCCTCAGCGGCAGCAGCGACAAGTACGCGCAGACCGCCGCGCTCATCACCGCGCAGGCGCTGGAACGATACGGCGTCGTCAATATCCACGACGCGCAGGCCGTTGCCTACGTCATCGATCCAACCCTCATGGAGACGCAATCCTTTCCCGTTAAGATCGTCACGCAGGATGGCTCGGTTCGCGGCCAGACAATCGCGGACAGGCGTCCAGGCCGCGCCTCGCCCGATGCGAAACACGTCGACGTTGCCACCGCCGTCGATGGCCCACGTTTCCTTGAACTCGTATTTGGCCGATTGACCCAGGAAGCGTGACCACTACTTCCACGCCCCTCGTCGTCGCGATTGGGGCAATCAACTGGGACGTGACCCTGTTCGTGGAATCATTGCCTGCTCCGGGGCAAGAGGTCACCGTTTCAGAGGTCGCCCGCGTCCCCGGCGGCACCGCCGCCAACGTCGCCGTCGCCGCCGCCCGCCTGCTTGAACCCAATAACGTGGCATTCATCGGCGCGCTCGGCGACGATGCCATCGGCGTTGGACAGCGCGCCATCCTGCAATCGGAAGGAGTGGCAACCGACGGCATCAGCACAATCCCCGACGCCGACTCCGGTCAAGCGTTCATCCTTGTCGATGCGAACGGTCAGAACGTCATCGCCAGCGCGCTCGGAGCGAACGCTCTCCTTAATGCAGACCACATCAGACAACCCGCCGTCCGCAACATGCTTGTCGCCGCCCGCAACTGCTCCATCACGGACCCGCCCCTCCCCGTCATTGAGGAAATCCTGTATATCACAACCGCCACCAACTGCCGCGTCTCTTGGGACCCCGGCATACTCGCCGCCGCCGACCCCGCCATCGTTCTCCCCCTTGCCCGCCGCGTCGACACCCTCCTTCTCAACGAGGAAGAGACCACCTCGCTCCTCGACGAAGCCGATCCCCGGGCCATGGCGGAGCGACTCCACGCCGACGGCTGGCGCAACCGCATAATCCTCAAGCGAGGCGGGCAGGGCGTTACCGTAATCGATCTCCGCAACGGTGAACTCATCGCAGTCCCGCCTCTCCCGCTGCGAAATCTCGGCATGACTCCCGTCAGCAGCGTTGGGGCAGGGGACGCCTTCCACGGCGCGCTAGCCGCCCTTGAAGCCCAGGGCCACTCGCTCACTGATGTCTTGCTCGGCGCAACCACCGCCGCCGGCATCAACGTTTCCCGCCCCGGCGCGCGTGACGCCCCAACCGGCCCTGAACTCGAAACAACCCTCAACTCATGGCGTGAAATGGGCGCAGTTCTGCAAAACACTATCCTGTAAATCAACGTATAGAAAAATGTGCCAATCGGTTATATTGGCAATAGAAAAAACAGGCGGGAGCCTCGCTTCTATTGGCAATTGGAGACCGATGTGAACGCAATAATTGCGTCGAGAAACTATATACTTATTGGCTCAATAATATTAGCTGCCCTCCTTTTTGCCGCCTGTGAGCGTGTCCCGGACTCAACCACCGCCCCCAACGCGACACTCGAGCCGACTGCCGAATCAACGGCCACGCCACAACCAACACCTACTTCGACCCCGCGACCCACCTCAACGCCGCGACCCACCCCCACGCCTGTGCCCGATGATCCCCGAATCGAAAACCTCCCGTGGGTCGCGGACGGCATCACCGACTCTATTGAGGATGACGTGCGTACCAACCTGTACGGCCTCGATACTCGGCCGGGCAACGCCAAGCCGGGATCCGGTGACGCCGAAGGTCAGCCGCTCTAGTGGAGCAAATTTATCCCGCGCCGAGACATTCTGGAGTCCGAACATAGAGTGATAAAAAGGATTGTCGAGGCATTCATGGACTTCTATCTTCAGGAAGAATCTGACTATGCGTTTACCGTGCTGGAAATGCCCTTTATGGATGACATCGAACCCTTCGACAAGAAAGCCGTCGAAGCGCTGAATGAACTCCAATGGCACAGCGTGACTCGCCTTGCCACCAATTTTAATCTCTTCTGGTACGTCGTGGAGCACGAAGCGCTTTCGGACGGCATCGAAGACGATGACGTTCTGAAAATCTCCGTCCTAGATGAATTCGCGGTAGGTGTCAGACGATCCGACCACGCGCAATTCGACGCGAGTGCCATTCTGGAGGGGCTGGATGATATCCTGCTTCCCGGCGCAAGTGAAATCGAAGAGGGATTCGTTCAACTCCCCAATGACCGCCGCGCCACAGTCAGGATTTTCAGGCCGAAGACAATCAGCCTGGCTCCCGGAACGATGTCCGAGATAATCGACCTACTGGAATACCATATCGCATTGCTTGACATCCCACTGGATGAAACCGATTACACTGTCGTCGCGATTGCCGGATGGGGCAATGCGCATGCCAGGGGCGAGCCCTTGAGTGATGACCGGGCAGTCTATAGATCGGGCCAGACTAGACTGCAAGGAGACGCAGTGGCTGCAATTGGAGAACCCTTTGACCAAACGTGGCTAGGTGAAACTATTCGCAGATTCGTGATGTACTCCCACTGGAACGACGGCGACCCCCTGACTGGCCCTGAAAACATTTGGGAATACGGAAATTGCACGCAATATAGGTCCATCCTCGAAGCATTGGAAGAAGATCAGCAGCGGGGCCGCAATTGTTACACAGACGCCGGTCCGCCGCTCATTTCGAAACTCCAAAATAACCTCCCGCGGGACGCATTTCGAGATGGAATCCGCGCCGTGTACGCCTCCGCCCGTGAAGACTCTTATCGCGGCTATATCTCGTGTCCCCGAGGCAGCCGAGGCATCTGCCAGCTCTGGCAAGGCTTCATAACGCAGGCCACTCCGGCCAATGCCGCCATCGCGGAGCCCATCATCAACAAGTGGTACTTTGGGTCGGAGCAAGGGTACGGACAGGGCTGACCATCCTGGTTGGCCCCTTACGCATCGCCGCTATACCCTTAAGCATCGCCGCTATAGTGGAGGGAGACAAAAAGTCTTGAGCGTAGCTCCCACTCAACAGGAGGAAACAAATGAAAACCACAACCGAATTCGCTCCGGCATTCACATATCTGACGGTGGAATTGGACGAGGGCGAGTCAATCAGGGTTGAGCCCGGCGCCATGGCCACTCAGCAAGGCCTTGAGATGCACACGGGCATGAGCGGCGGCGGATTGATGGGTAAGCTGCGCCGCGTCGTCGCGGGCGAATCCTTCTTCGTCAACACATTCACGGGAGGCCCCGGCGGCGGCTGGATCGGCATTGCTCCGACCCTGCCTGGAGACATGAAGTCATTTGAACTTGAGCCGGGCCAAAACCTGTTCATCCAGGGCGGCTCATTCCTGGCGTCCGATATGAACGTGGAACTGGACACGAAGTTTCAGGGGATGCGCGGTCTGTTCAGTGGCGAGAACCTTTTCTTCCTCCGCGCCTACGTAGAGCGCGGTGCCGGCATCGTCTACTGCAACTGCTTCGGCGCGATTAAGGAACTGGCTGTCTCCGGCGATCAGGAGCTGGTGATCGACACCGGCCATCTCGTCGCCTTCACGGACGGAGTCGACTACACCATCGGCAAGGTCGGCGGGCTCGTCTCGCTCATCGGAGGCGGCGAGGGCCTTGTGATGAAGTTCCGTGGCGAGGGCAAAGTGTGGATCCAGACGCGCACAATCGCCACACTGGCTGACCAACTGAACCCCCTAATCTCCAAGAACTGAACACGAACCTGAATGTCCCCTCTCCCTCGGGGAGAGGCCACCTCAAAATCCCCTCTCCCCCGGGAAGAGTCCACCTCAAAATCCCCTCTCCTTGGGGAGAGGGTTAGGGTGAGGGGTATTACACTGTTACTGCGGTGGCCTGGAGTGGCATTCTGAGCGTAGCGAAGAATCTATAGGACACATAAGAGAATCTAATGACAACAAACGGACAGCACGCCGCGCGCCCCCGCCCATGGGACGCATACATCAGCGACCGCGATCGTGAGATCTACGCCAAGAGCGGCTTCGGCGCAAGCGTCGGTGTCGGAGAGCGCCCCGCGCTCCTGATCATCGACGCGCAGTACCGCACCACAGGCGAGGGCCCCGTCCCCATTGAGGAGGCGATGAAGCAATACGCCACCGCCGTCGGTGAGGACGCATGGCGCGCCGTCGACCACATCGAGCAGCTGGTCAAGGTCTTCCGCGCAAAGGGCTGGCCCGTCATGTACGCGCAGGGCGAGCGAACCGGCGTGCAGGAGGGCGCGCGCTACACGGACAAGATCCCGTCCCTGTCCGCCGACTACAACCTCCCCGGCAGCCGTGGCGCGCAGATCGTCGAACCCCTCACCCCTGAGCCGAGCGACGTCATCATCTACAAGCGATTCCCCTCCATCTTCTTCGGCACAAACCTCGTCACCCAGCTTGTGGCGGCGGGCGCGGACACACTGATTGTCGTCGGCTGCACGACAAGCGGCTGCGTGCGCGGCACCGTCGTCGATGGCATGAGCTACGGATTCCGCTGCATCGTGCCGGAGGACTGCGTATGGGATCGGGGGCAGGCCTCCCACGCCATCAACCTCTTTGACATCGCCCAAAAATACGCCGATGTCATGCCCCTCGATGAACTCGAACCCATCCTCAAAGCCGTCCCCGCCCGCCAAGAACCCACCGCCACCCCCGGCAACTAGCTGCAATAACACGATGCACGCCAGAAAACTACGGGAACTGCTCGATGATTCGCCCCCCCTCATCGTCCCGTTCGCCTATGACGCCTTCTCCGCCAAGCTGATCGAGGCCGCAGGCTTTCCCGCCGCCGGTATCAGCGGCTCATCCGTCGCGGCCTCCGCATTCGGCCTGCCGGACGTCGGCCTGCTTTCCCGCGAAGATGTCGTAGGCCAATCCCGCCACATCGCCGCCGCCGTCACCATCCCCGTCTTTGCCGACGCCGACACCGGCTACGGCGGCCCCCTGCAGGCCGCCCACACCGTCCGCGCAATGGAAGACGCGGGCTTGGCCGGACTCTTTATGGAAGATCAGGAAGACCCCAAACGTTGCGCCCACCTCGCGGGCACGGTCGTCATCCCGATGGAAGACATGCTCGGCAAACTCAAAGCAGCCCTTGGCGCGCGCCGCGATAAAGATTTCGTCATCATCGCCCGCACCGACGCCGTCGAAAGCGAGGGCGTGCAGGGCGCAGCCAAACGTGCCCGCGCCTACCTCGACGCCGGTGCCGACATGGCATTCTTCGCCGGCCCGAGCACCGTAGAAGAGTTGGAACAATTCCCGAAACTAGTCGGCGACGGCAAACTCATGGTCGTCCTCACCGAGGGCGGCAAGACACCCCTCCTCCCCGCTGCCCAACTCGCCGACATGGGCTACACCCTAATCGGCTACTCCGGCCTCGCCATCGGCGCAGCCGCCAAAGCCGTTACCGATAGCCTTGAAGTCTTGAGAGGGCAGGGCAGTAACGCCAACCTCATCGACCGCGTCATGCCCCTCCCAGCCCGCAACGTCGTGCTGGAGCTAGACAAGTGGCAACAACTTGAAGAGGAATCTCTCCCCCCGCAATAACCGCCCTAGCGTACAATCTCCCTCTGGTAGACTGTCCCCAACGGAACACTACTCATGACAACCCAACAAGAAACTGAACAACTCCCCGACCTCGGCCAGCGAGTAGCTCGCCTGGAGGGCCGCTTTGACGAGCTAAGCCCACGAATCGACAACCTGCAAAGGTCTGTCGATGCCATTCGGAAAGAAATGCAATCCAGGAATGCCGCCTTGCGCAGCGAGATGCAGGCCGGGATGGCCGCCTTGCGCAGCGAGATACAGGCTGGGATGGCCGCCTTACGCAGCGAGATTCGAGCTAGGGATGCCGGCTAACGGAGCAACATGCAGGCCGGTGACGCATCCCTCCGCAGCGAAATGAAAACCGGGTTTGCCGTCTTTCACGATGAGATGCAAGCCGGATTTGCCGCTTTGCGCAGTGAGAGGGAGGCCTTTGGCACAACCGTGCGCACCGAGGTACAGACCTATAACGCATCCCACCGCGAAGATATCCAGGAACTCCGTTCAGACATCAACAGTTTCAAAAACACCATGATCGTTGTCGTCCTTGGCTCCTGGGTCACGCTGATGGCCGCATTCATTAGTATCTTTTTGCTTCAGTGATTCCCTCTATAGCCTTTGACTTGTAAATACTGAGATTTAGTCTCTAAACTGTCTCTTATGGAAGCCGCCCCACTACTTGAAGCCACCAATCTAACCAAACGTTACGGCAGAGTGCTGGCCCTGGACGGGGTCAACTTTACCGTTGGCGATGGCATCACCGGCCTCCTTGGCCCCAACGGCGCGGGCAAGAGCACCGCAATCAAGCTCTTCCTCGGCCTCTTGCAGCCCTCGGACGGCATGGCTCACGTTATGGGCTCGCAGCCCTACAGAGACGTCAACGCCCGCTCCCTCATCGGCTACATGCCGGAGCATGATTGCCTCCCCACGTCCGTCAACGCATCCGAGTTCCTCACCCACATGGCGCAGGTCAGCGGCCTGCCACCCGCCCAGGCTCGCACACGAGCTGCCGACACCATGCGGCACGTCGGCTTGGATGAGGCCCGCTACCGAAGCATCAAAGAGTACTCTACCGGCATGAAACAGCGCGTCAAGCTCGCGCAAGCCATCGTCCACGATCCCCGCCTCGTCCTCCTCGATGAGCCTACCGCCGGACTAGACCCCGGAGGCCGCGAGGAAATGCTCGATCTCGTCAGGCGAACCGGCCGTGAGTTCGGCATCAGCATCGTCTTCTCCTCCCACCTCATGGGTGAAGTGGAGCGCACCTGCGACAACATCATCGTATTGGAGGCCGGCCGCGTAACGCATGAGGGCAGCGTCACGGGCTTCACCCAGAACACCGATATTCTCGCCGTCGAGATTGACTCCCGCCACGACGAGTTCATCGCCGCCCTGACCTCCCGCGGTATGGAGGCTCAGCGCGACGGCAACTCCGTGCTGGTGGCGAATGATAATGGTGAGCATCTTGCAGCGATTCAGGAGGCGCTCGTCGAGGCCGAGGCCCCTCTCCGCCGCATGGCGCTCAGACGCCGCATGTTGACCGAAATCTTCCGCGACGAGCCGACGGACTAACGACGCATGGAATCACGTCCTGCCGGCCAACTTTTTGACATCGGATACCAGCGCTATGACGGTCCCCGACAGGGTCGCAACCGCGTCCGACTCGCCCTATTCACAAGTGGACTACGGCAGTCAATGGGACTCGGCAGAGGCGCCCGTTCCAAGATCCTGCCCGTTCTCATGGTGCTGGTATCCATCGTTCCGGCAGCCGTCTTCCTCGTAATCGCTGCCTTAACCGGAGGCTTGGGGGTAGAGGGCCGGCCCGTTGAGCTTGGAGACTATTTCCCCATCATTACGGCTCTGCTCTTGATCCTGACAGGCATCCTCGCTCCGGGCCTCTTGGTATCTGATCGAACCGAGAATGTCTTGAGCCTGTATCTCGTCCGACCTATGGGAATCATGGACTACCTCGTCGGGCGCTGGCTCGCTTTCTTTGTCATGACGACGGTCATCGTCCTGAGCGGCCCACTCCTCTTGCTTCTGGGATACATCCTTCTTTCGGACAACGCCGCGCAGGAGTTTCGCGATAACTGGCTCGACTTTCCAAAGATATTTGTCGCTTCGATGGCCATGGGAGCACTGCTCACTTCCCTCCCGATGGGCGTCGCCGCATTCACGCCCCGCCGTGTCTACGCCGCCGCCGTCGTCATTGGCGGCGTCCTGGCCCTCAGCGTCGCCGTAGGCATCCTCCTCACGGAAGAGGTCGGAACGTCGATTACATACGAAACGCGGCCAATAACAGAAGAGGAACTCGCAGAGTCGGAGCAATTCCTTGCGCGATTCCAGGAGCCGGGCATCCCTGAGGACGCGGAAGTCTCCTTCGGAGTCGATTTCCCGTCGGGCGAGTCGAGGCAGTATCTAATGACAAGAGACGAAGTCCTCCTGGCGCTGGATGGTGGCGAAGTGCGAGTCCTTGAGATAGAAATCACGCGTCTCCTGGAACGCGACGCCGCAAAATGGGTCGTCTTCGCGGACCCGACCGCCGCCCTCGCATTTGTCACTGACCTCCTTTTCACAGACGTCGAAACCAACAACTACCGCGAGCTTGTTGCTGAGCACCCGGACTACTACGCAGTCGCGGGTTATCTGGCCTGGGTGCTCATCCCCCTCGCGCTGATGTGGTGGCGCTATCGGAGGTACGCGGCATGAGCACTGACGAGGCCACAGTGGACAACAACCTCGAATCCTCCTCGGACGCCACCATCGTCGTCGACAACGTCTCCAAGTGGTTCGGCAACGTCGTCGCCGTCAATGAAGTCTCGCTCGAAATTCGCCCCGGCATCACCGGCCTGCTCGGCCCCAACGGCGCGGGCAAGACAACCCTCCTCCACATGATGACCGGCCTCTCCGGCGCATCGCGTGGCGTGGTGCGCGTTCTCGGACAACCGGTCCGCGGCGACACGAAACTCTACCGCCGGATCGGCGTCATGACGGAGCATCAGGCCGTCTACGATTTCTACACGGGGCGTGAATTCGTTGAGTTCTCCGCGCGTATGCACAGCCTCCCTGATGTCCCCCAGGCAGTCGACAAGGCCATCGAGGCCGTCAGGATGACGGACGCGCAGAACCGCCGCCTGTCCACCTACTCGCGCGGAATGCGGCAGCGGATGCGCCTCGCCGCCACCCTTGTCCATGATCCGCCCGTCCTGGTGCTGGATGAGCCGCTCAATGGCACAGACCCTCGCCAACGTCTTGAGTTCCACGATCTCGCCCGACGCCTTGCCGCCGAGGGCCGCACCATCGTCGTCTCCTCACACATCCTCGAAGAGGTCGAGACGCTCGCAGACAACATCGTCCTCATGGTGAGCGGCAAACTCGCCGCCTCAGGCGATTTCCGCTCCATTCGCGCCCTGCTTGATGACCGCCCGTACAGAATTCGTGTCACATCCACCAATCCGCGCGCGCTCGCCGGCGGCCTCATGCTCAGCGAGGCGGTGACGTCCGTCACCATGGATAGAGATGGCTCTGTCCTTCTGTTGACCGATGACCTGCCAACCCTGCAAGTGCAGCTGCCACGCGTCGCCCGCGACGCCGGGACCGTCCTGCAGACCGTCGAGCCGCAGGATGAGTCGCTGGAAAGCGTATTCACCTACATCGTGGAGCGCTGACGAATGTTCACCGTTCTATCGCTCACACTCCGCCAACTGACCGGCTCGCGCCGTCAGGCCATCCTGTGGCTCTTCGCAGCCTCCCCGCTCGCGATGGCAATACTGATACGCGTCCTTTCTGATGACTATACGAGTGTCATACTCGAACGACTCTTTGATCTCCTCCTGGTGGCAGTCGTCTTGCCGTTAGTCGTGGCCATTCTCGCGACGACCGCCCTGGGAGACGACGTTGAAGATCGAACCCTGTCGTACATCCTGCTGCGACCCGTTCCCCGCTGGCAGATCGTCGCCGCAAAATACATCTCCGTCGTCGTGCTATCCGCTGTGCCGCTCCTTCTTATGGGCGCGGCCATGGCCGGTGTGGCATTCATCGATGATGCAGAAGACCTGAACGACTACGAGAATGTCATCCGGCCAATTCTCGGTATCGTGGCCGGATTGGCGCTAGGAGTATTGGCCTACTCGGCGGCGTTTATGTGGCTGGGGCTAATCTCCGGACAGGCCCTGGGACTCGCGATCGTCTACGTCTTTGTCTGGGAAGGCGCGGCCGCCAACATCTTCGGCGGCATCCGATACCTCAGCATCCGCAGCTACAGCCTCATAACCATGAGAGAAGCCGGCGGATCAACCCTATATGAGATTAGCCCGGTCGCCGGCGCCGAAATCGGCATCGCCGTCGCCCTGGGCGGAGCAGCCGCCATCGTCATAGCCTTCCTCGCCCTAACCCTAATCCAACTAAAAAACATGGACGTCCCCTAAGCGAGAAGGCCCAAGCGCCTCAGAGAGGGTTTCGCCAGCGAAGTCCTGGGAATCGCCCGAAGTCTGAGTCGCCCGAATGGACCTCGGCCTGGTATTCCATTGCCAGCGCGGCTATGTGAGCGTCCGGCACGAGGTTTCCGCCAACACCTGCGGCGACAATCGCCTGCCGAAACAGCGTGAGATGTTCATGGCCGGGATTAATCGGCCTGACGAGGGGATTGCGGAACCACTCCTCAACCACGTCCAGGGCTTGTGCCGGAGCAACGGGATCAATGACTGAGGACCGGTTGGTGATAACTCGCACGAAACCCGCGGTGACTGACCAGGGAAGTCCGATCTGCTCCGTGCCATTCAACAGGCTTTCCCACCATGCAAGCGCGGCGGCGTGGTGAGGATCAGCCTCATTGTGTGCATAGACTAGCAGGTTGACGTCAGGAACGATCATTCAGTCTTCTTGTCTTCCGTTTCCAGGTCTTTGGCTTTCTGTTCTTGTTCTGCCATGATTCTGGCGCTTACTTCGCGGAAATGCTGGTCGTCAAGATCATTCAGAAATTCTTTGATCTTGAGAGGATCGAAGCCGGGCGCGTACTCGCTCTTGAACGTCTTGACACGAAAAACCGGCCGTTCCTCCGGCAGCCGGGGCGACAACCCCCGTCGCAGCGCATCATTCACCACCTGCTTGAACGGCAGTTCGAGCAGGTGGGCCTGCTCCTTGAGCATATCCGCGATGTCATCATCAAGAGTGAGTGTTGTTCTCATGGGAGCATCATGATGCCTTGATTATTTGATGTCAAGATGTTTGACCTTACCCTGCATGTTACCGCCGCCTTATGTGCCCCATCCTCCCCCCATTTCCCATATCATTCCCCTATCACCACCCCATCGAACCGGAGCAAGAAATGCCATTCGACACCCTAATCTGTGGCGCGGAAGTCATCCTCCCATACGGCGGCGGCCAACGCCGAATCGATCTCGCCATCACCGACGGCCACATCGCCGCTCACCTTGAGCCCGGCACGGACGCCGACGCCGCCGAAACCATCGACGCCACCAACCGCGTCATCCTCCCCGGTGTCATCGATCCTCACACCCACCTCAACCTCGGCGACCCCGAAACGGCCTTCGAAACCGAAACCCGCGCCGCCGCCCTGCACGGCATCACAACCATCCTCCACTTCCTCATGTCCAACGAGCCCTACGAAGCCGAGTACAACCAATACCGCGAATGGGGAGATGCCCAGAGCCTCATTGACTACGGCCTCCACGCCGTCATCTCCACACGCGAGCAGCTGGGAGAAATCGACCGATACGTCGATGAGTTCGGCGTAGGCAGCTTTAAGTTCTTTATGAGCTTCCGTGGCGAGGAGGGCGCCTACATCGGCCTGCCCCCGATAGACGACGGCCTCATGTACGAAATCCTGGAAAAACTCGGCCAACGCCCCGGCACGGTTCTCTGCGTCCACACCGAGAACATCGAGGTCGTCTGGTCTATCCGCAAGCGCCTCGAAGAGTCAGGCCGCGATGACCTCAAGGCGTGGCATGAATCACGCCCCCCGTTCACGGAGGCCGAAGCCGCGACTCGTGCCATGCTCTTTGGTCGTGAGACCGGCTCCACACCCTACATCGTCCACACGTCGACGGCGGAGACCCTCGCAGCCGCCCGCTCATTCCGGCGCGACGGCGGTAAAGTCTACATCGAGACATGCCCCCACTACCTATCCCACACCTATGAATCACCCGTCGGCACATACGGCAAACAGAACCCCCCGCTCCGATCCCCGGAGGATCGTGAGGCACTGTGGGAGGCCATCGCCGACGGCACGATCGACACCATCGGCTCCGACCACGCCGCCCGCCTCGGCGACCGCAAGCAGGGCACAATCTGGAGCGCCTCCCCCGGCCAACCCAACATGCCCATGATCCTGCCCGTCATGCTCAGCGAGGGCGTCCACGCCCGAAACCTGCCCCTTGAGCGCGTCGCCGAGATCACATCCGCCAACGTCGCCCGCATATTCGGCCTCTGGCCGCAAAAGGGCTCGCTACAGGTCGGCGCGGACGCCGACATCGCCATCGTCGATATGGATGAAACGCGCTCAGTAACAGCCGCCGGTCTGCAGGGACGCGCCGACTACTCAATCTACGAGGGCATGTCGTACACCGGCTGGCCCGTTCAGACTCTCGTCCGCGGCAAAACCGTCTCGCAAAATGGCCAGGTTATGGCATCTGGAGGGAACGGCCGTTATATTTATCGTTAAGTAGGGTAGGCCGAACGTAACGGCCAAAGGGGGGATCATGTCAGGTCCGCTATCGCATCTGCGAGTCGTCGATGTTACTGCCTCGTTTGCCGGAGCCTATGCCGCCCGCCTCCTTGGCGAGCTTGGCGCGGACGTGGATCGCGTCCGCCGTATGAGGAACCTCTACACCCGCCTCAAGGGACGCGAAATGCCAGAGTGGGATCCGCTCCTCCATCGCGCCCTAAACGCCAACAAGGCTCACCACTCCGAGACCGACGCCTCCACCGTCACCCCGGAATCCCTGCTCGCCGCCCTTGACGGCCAGGACATCCTGCTCGAAGACGTCAGCATCTTTGACGGCGATAACCCCTTCCTCGATTGGGACTCCGTCCATGCCCGCTACCCCCACCTGACCGTCGTTTCCGTCACTCCGTATGGAGCCGACGGCCCACTCGCTAATCTGCCGCCAAGCGACCTCGCAACATGGGCGCTCTCCGGCATGGCCTGGACAACCCCCGGCCCGCCCGACACAACCTACGATCTGCCCAACGAACCCCCGCTCATGCCCACCGGCGCGTCCGTGCCGTCGCTCATGGCCGGCGCCGTCAGCATCGTCGCGACGCTCGCCACGCTCTACGCAGACGGGCAGGGTGGTAACGGCGCAGGCCCCGGTGTCACCGGCACGCGCATCGAAATCTCGGAGCTTGAGGCCGTAACGGCCCTCAACTATCACCCCGTCCTGCAACGTGAATACCTTGAGCGCGTGCTTGATCGAGGCCCAAACATCCTCGCGCGCCAGCCCAACTGCTACATCGAGTGCAAGGACGGATGGATCGTCATCGTCGCCATGGGCGCACGACACTGGGAACAGTTCGCCGAGGTCATAGGCAGTCCTGAATGGGCATACACCGAGGACTTTGGCGACGGCACAAACCGCGCCATGAACTGGGACGCGCTCAGCGTTCTCATGACCAACTGGACGATGGAACTCACGGGCAAGGAGATCACAGAGGCGCTGCAAGCCCGCAACATCCCGGCGTTCTGGTCGACGACGCTCGATCAGGTCCTGACCCATGAACACGTCGCGGCCCGGCGATTCGTGCGCAAGTTGGTCACGCAAGACGGCCAGGAAATCCCCTTCACCGGCGCGCCGTTCATCCTCACCGGCTACCCCCGCAATGAGCAGGGAAAGCCCGAGGCCGCTGACACTGTGCCCGTGCCCGTGTCCGTCAACGGCGCAGACACGCCCCACGCCGGATCAACCCCCCGCCGCCCCCTTGAGGGCATCCGCGTCGTCGATTTCGGCCAATACATCGCCATCCCGTACTGCGCCAAGTGGCTGGCAGCCCTCGGCGCGGATGTCATACAGGTCGAAAGCCGCGAGAACCCCGCCGATTTCCGTAACTCCCCCCCGTTCGCCAACGAGATCCCCGGCATGAACCGCGCCGGCGCATACAACACCCTCAGCATGGGCAAGCGCGCCATCCCCATCAACCTCCGTACCGAAGAGGGCAGGGGCGTCGCACGCCAACTCTGTGCCACTGCCGACATCGTTCTCGAAAACTTCTCCACCGGCCTTATGGAACGATGGGGACTCGGCTACAGCGACATCGCCCCCCTCAACCCCCGCATCATCTACACATCCGTCGCCGCCTTTGGGAGGAGCGGCCCGCTCAAGGACTACAGCGGCCTCCACAGCATCATCAACGCCTTCTGCGGCCTGACGGACGTCACCGGCTACAAGGACGGCCACCAACGACTGCTCGGCTCCTACTTCCCGGATGTCGTCTCAGCCACCTACGCCACCATGGCTACGCTCACCGCACTCCACGACCGCCGCCGCACCGGACAGGGACACCACGTCGACGTCGCGATGACAGAGGCCATGATGACCCTCATCACCGAGCCCATGGTCGCGCGATCCGTTGGGAGCTACCAGCCCATTCGCGATGGTTCCCACCACCCCCTCCACGCCCCCCACAACATCTACCCCACCGCCGGTGATGATCAGTGGATCGCCATAGCCGCCCGCACCGAAGCCGAGTGGGCCGGACTGTGCAGCGCCATCGAAGGACTCGCCAACGATGCCCGCTTTGCCAACCCGGAATCCCGCAAGCAAAACGAGGCCGTGTTAGACGAAATCATCAGCGCATGGACAGCGACCCATGACAAATACGCCATCGCCGAGCAACTAGCCGCCGCCGGTGTCTCCGCCGCTCCCGTCCTCAATCCCCTCGAAGTCGTCGAGCACCCGCACCCGCAAGCGCGGCAATTCTTCGCATCGGTAGATCATCCGGAGGCCGGCCCACGCCGCACCGCCAAAGTCCCCTGGCGCGTAGACGGCCAATACGCCGGCGAACTGCGTCGAGCCCCGCTCCTCAACGAACACACAGAGGCCATCCTCTCCGAAATCCTCGGCATCAACCAGGAAGAAACCAAAGAACTAGTCACCGCCGACGCCCTGAGATAATCGACTGGGACACTAAACACACCCGGGTCATTCAAACAGGAGCGATGTGATGAAAACAATCGAAGCGGCGCAATTCAGGGAGCAATGCCTTTCGTTGCTCAACGGCCTGGACTCCGAGGGCCTGCTAGTAACCGAAAACGGCAAACCAATCGCCCGCATCCTCCCCATTGAGGAGGATGCCCCGCCTGCCAAGAAAGGCAAGAACGCACATCTGATTGGCATACTCCGCGGCAAAGGAGAGATTCGCGGCGACATCATGTCGACAGGCATAAGATGGGACGCCGATGATCAATCTTGATACACACATACTGATCTATGCCATCCTTGACGAACTCCGGTCGCAGGAAGATAGCGCACTAGCCGATGACGACTGGTCCATATCCTCAATCGTCCTTTGGGAGTGGGCCATGCTGTCCCAGAGGGGCAGAGTGACTATCCACCTCGAAAGTGAGGGCGTACCCGAGATACTGTCTCAATTGCGCATCTGGCCCATTGATACGAAAATTGCATTGGCATCAACACGCCTCGATTTCCGCAGCGACCCGGCAGACGAAATCATCGCCGCTACCAGCATCGTCCACAACGTACCCCTATTGACTCGCGACAGAACCCTCCAGCAGTCGCAGCTCATTCCTCTGGTTGCCGGGGTTTAGGCGCGAACGGCCAAGAATACCCCCCATGACCACCCCGCCCACCACCCTCATCGGCGTAGACTTCAGCGGCGCGCAGCAAGATAACTCAACATGGATCGCCATAGCCACCATCGGCGATCATGGTCAACTCGCGTGGCAAACTCCATTCCCCATCCGACGCGCAGACCTTGAGCAACTCCTGCTGACCATCGAGGGCCCCGCCATCGCCGCCCTCGACTTTCCCTTCGGCTTGCCAAGCGATTTCGCCATGAAGCAAGGCTTTATCAGATGGGGCGAGGGCCTAATGGACTCCTGCGACCGCATGGCGGGCACCGACTGGCCAGAATTCGAAGAGGTTGCCGCCAAGTATGTGGCTGAGCGAAAAGTGCGTAAGCAACAGCGAGAGCCTGGGCTAAACATCGAACCTAAGCGCACTAGCGATATCCCTCCTGCGATATCCCCTCTCCACAGCGGGGGACCGAGCATGACCCAAATGACCTACCACGGCATGGCAATGCTCGGCCGCCTCCTGCGACGCGCCCGAGGTCGATTCAAAATCCCACCCCTCCCCGCAAACGCAGTGCGCGGACAGGTAACCCTCGTGGAACTCATGCCGGGCCAGCTCCTACGTGCCCGCGGCGACTCCGGCATCGGTTACAAGACCGGCCTAAACACTCTCCCCCGCCGCCACGAAATCCTCTCCCGCCTCGAAGCATGGATCGACGCACCGCTCCCTGAACATATCCGCCTAGCCTGCCGCGCCAACGCCGATTGCCTCGATGCTGTCGTCAACCTCATCGGCGCACGAGAATGGCATCGCAACCCCGACGCCTTCAACCACCCCACCCCCGCCCAATCCCAATTCACCCAAATAGAAGGCTGGCTCTACACCCTCCGCCGCTAACCCGTCACCCCCCGCGCCCTCACCCCTCACCCCCGCGCCCCCCCGTCACCCCCCGCGCCCCCCCGTCACCCCCCGCGCCCCCCCCTCCCGCCCCCCGTCGTCATTCCACCCCCCTTTCCGTCATTCCCGCGAACGCGGGAATCTGAGCCTCCATTTCCCAACCAAACTCCCTAACGCCATCCACACTGGCCTTGCACACCCATCCATGACGTGTTAGGTTTGGAACATTAGTTCCATACAGAGGAGGTCATGCCATGCTAATTCGAAGCACTCCGGACGTCTACGAGAAGCTACGTCACCTCGGCGGGATGGCGACAGACGATGTGTTGTCCCCGAGCGAGAGCCAAAACTCGCCTCGAGTGGGGCCACGCGGCGGCGCCACGCCCCATGCCGGCGTCTACAAGGCCGCCATGCCCAACGGCAAACGCATCTCCCTGCTCCGTGTGATGTTCACCGACCACTGCATCATGGACTGCCATTACTGCCCCAACTCCCACTGGGTGCCGCGCAAGCGCTACGGATTCAGGGTGGACGAGCTCGCGCGACTCTTCGATGAAATGCACAGGCGCCACATGGTGGACGGACTCTTTCTCAGCTCAGGAATCTTCAAGAACCCGAACGCCACCCAGGAGCGTCTTCTGGACGTGGTCGATGCGGTCCGCTCACGCTACGGCTTCCGGGGCTATGTGCATCTGAAAGTGATGCCGGGCACCAACGACGATTCTCTACTGGAGGCGAGCCATCGTCTCGGCGCGCGACTCTCCATCAATATCGAGTCTCCCTCCGCTGAACACCTCCGCAAGGTGAGCAAGATGAAGGACTTTGATAACGGCATCATCGCCCCGATGGCACGCATCAGCGACCTCATGCAGGAGCGTTACGGCGGCGCAGTTGGCCAGGCGACTCAGATGGTCGTGGGCGCGGCGGATGAGTCGGATTGGGACATCTACACGCGGATGGATAGCCTCTATGGGGACTTCGGCTTCAA
The DNA here is from genome assembly GCA_965205915.1 of Dehalococcoidia bacterium. GTDB lineage: Bacteria > Chloroflexota > Dehalococcoidia > UBA6926 > UBA6926 > VXMO01. The sequence continues at coordinate 1,991,799 of OZ242191.1, forward strand.
GCGCGTCTACTACTCGGCTTTCCGTCCCGTGCAGTACACGCCGCTGGAGGAACACCCCGCCACCCCGCCCGCGCGGGAGCATCGCCTCTACCAGATGGACTGGCTGTCACGCATCTACGGTTACAACTCGGAGGAACTCCGCCCCGCATTCAGCGATGAGGGCTTTCTGGATACGCGCATGGACCCGAAGCTGATGATCGCGATGAACAATTTCGACCGCTTTCCCGTGGATGTGAATCAAGCGACCGAGCAGGAACTGCTGCGAGTCCCCGGCGTCGGGCCTCTGTCGGCGAGTCGGATCATCGGGCAACGGGGTGAACACTCCATAACCCAGGGCCGGGAACTACAGACAATGGGCGTCGCCCTGAAGCGCGCCCTCCCGTTCCTGCGTTTCCCGGGGCACAAACCCACTCCCGCCAAGCAGGCCGAACTGCCGCTCTTCCAGGAGCAGCCCGAAAAGCCCACCCAACCATCCAAACACACGATGGAACTCCACGCGGCGGCTTCAAGCTGCACCTCATGCCCCCTCAACCCCGGCGCCTGCGGAATGGCCGCCTAGGAAATAGCAACAGCCGTGCAAGGATCCCCCCGCCCGCTGGCGGGCGGGGGGATACAGACGACTACTTCTTGGGCTCGTTGCCCCGGTCGCCGCCGGATGGCTTGCCGGTCGTGCTCGGGTAGTTGGGGTTGTTGCCCCCGCCGCCCTTGCCGCCGCCTTTCGCGAACGCTTTCATGCGAGACCTCCTTTCCCGACACCTCTCGATGCCGTGAGTGTGTGTGGTGCCGTTATACCAGATGTTCCGGCAATTCGGGTGTGGGGAATTGCGCGCGGCTGCGAAGCCGCTCCTCGGCTTGTTGTTTCCTCGTGTTCTCGATAAGCCTGTAGACGACATTGAAATACGCCAGCCATGCGGCCTTATATTCACGCTCGGCATCGCCGCGCGGATAACCGTCGAGACCCCACCGCTCCATGCGGTCGAATTCCTTTTCTTCCAGATCTCCGTGCTGGTTCATGCGGTCATGAAAACCAGAGACCCCATCAATGCGGCCAGCCATGTCCACTAGGCTGCGGGTATCCTCTGGCGACTTATCTCCTCTCAAGTAAAACTCTCGCCGGTAGACGAATCTCTCATACTCTTCCCGGTCTACTTCCTTAAGCCAGTCGCGGGCATCCGTCCAGCCGTGCTCACGCCAGTCGATGTCCGACCATTGCTCTCCGTCGTCCGCAAATGCGGCGACGACATCCCCAAGATCGTCTTCCTCTACCCGCGTGGCCAACCCTTCATGTCCCATCACCACCGACTCAATCGCGTCACGGCAGACCTCCGATACGTTGATCGGCTCCCTAATCGCTTTCAGACGCCCGTGGAGCCCGCTAGAGATGTTGATTCCAATACGCATCACATCCTCCTGAGATAACGCTACGCAATCGTATGCCGTATGTCAATGAAGGCATACGGCATACACCCCCCCTCCGCCATTCCCGCCCCGCCCCCCCCGTCATTCCCGCCCCGCCCCCCTCCGTCATTCCCGCGAAAGCGGGAATCTTGAACTCGGAGTGCAACCAGACCCCGTAACGCCGTCTCTCGTCATCCCCACGCTCTCCCGAATCCCACCTCATTCCGGCGAAAGCCGGAATCCATCGGGCCATCCCACACCCCATAACCACCCCGCGCCCCCCCCTGTCATTCCGAGCCCAGCGAGGAATCTAACACCCCCTATCTGTGATACGATTCCCCTACGTTTTCAACGCGCTTTACCCCATGGCATATACATAGGTGTTCCGACTAAGAAACCGCACGCGATTCCATCCCAGCCACGTATTCTTCGGCTGGTGGATTGTATTGGGCGCGTTCCTCATCCAGGTCATTAACGGCGGGCTCTTCTTCCAGGCCTTCCAGGTCTACTTCGGCTATCTGCGCACCGAGTTTGCATGGTCTCGCACTAGTATCGCGCTTGCCTTTACCCTCTCCAGGGCGGAAAGCGGCCTCCTCGGCCCCCTTCAGGGTTGGCTTGTCGATAAGTTTGGGACGCGACGTATATTGCAGATCGGCGTGGTTCTTTACGCCACCGGATTCTTCGTATTCAGCAACATTGAGTCGCTCTGGCAGTACTATGGCGCGTATCTCATCATCTCCCTGGGCTCAAGCCTGGCGGGGTTCATCACAGTAAACGCCGCGCTGGCGAATTGGTTCGACAAGAGGCGATCACGGGCCATGGGGTTGGCCTCGGTGGGCTGGGGCGTCTCAGGCTGGGCGCTGCCTCTGATTGTGGTAGCCATGGATCAAATTGGTTGGCGCGGCATGGCAATGTGGTCAGCCGTCATTGTTCTCGTGGTCGGTCTTCCCATCACGATGCTCTTTCGGCACTCCCCTGAACCCTACGGGTACCTGCCGGACGGTGAGAAGCCGGCGGTTCAGGAGAGCTCTAGCGATGGCATACCCGGGACGGCGCGGCCCATCCTGAACCTTGTTACATACGGTTTTACGTCGCGCGAGGCCCTGCGGACGCCCTCCTTCTGGCTCATTTCCTTAGGCCATGCAAGCGCGATGCTCTCTGTTTCCACTATCAGCGCCCTTTTTATTCCCTATGTGAAAGAGGAGATGTTTATCTCGCGTGAGACCGGCGCACTGATCTACACGGTCCTCACGACTGTGATGATTGGCGCGCAGGTCGCAGCGGGGTTCTTGGCGGAGCGCATTGAGATGCGAAAGATCATCGTCGTCTGCATGTTTGGCCATACCCTTGCGCTGATTGTTCTAATCATGGCTACTTCCATACCTATGCTCGTTGTGTTTGCGGTCATCCACGGTTTGTCATGGGGATTCCGCGGTCCCCTCATGACGGCAATCCGGGCCGACTACTTTGGCCGCGCGGCATTCGCAACGATCATGGGCTTCTCCTCACTCATCGTGCAGCTCGGCACCATGAGCGGCCCCCTGCTTGCAGCAGGCATCGCTGACAGAGTCGGATCTTACGGGCCGGCCTTTGGATTCATCGCCTTTGTCACCACCGCCGGCGCGTTCCTCTTCGCTATGGCGCGACGACCCGACCCGCCCAACCGCCCGTCCGACGCGCCGGAGCCACAGGCAGACGAGGGCAGGGGAGTTTATGCTGCCCACTAAACCTGCCGAGATCGCCTAATGCGCCTTGAGTACGCCACTCTCGTGGGATAGTCTGAACGCAGAGACGTCAAACAGCATGTGCCGCGCAGGAACGTAGCAGCGACGGGAGGATTCGGACGTGACGCAGACAGCCCCCGCCAACACAATCACCATCGCAGTTGACGGGCGACAGGTCACCGCCCCGGCAGGATCCACCATCCTCGAGGCCGCCGCCCTCGCCGGTATCTACATCCCCACCCTCTGCTACGACGAACGTCTCAAAGCCTATGGCGCATGCCGCATGTGCCTCGTTGAGCAGGAAGGCAGGCCCGGTTTCGCCGCCGCCTGTGTCGCCCCCGCAGCCCCGGACGCCGCATACCGCACCAACTCCGACGATACCGTCGAGCTCCGCCAGTCCGTCCTCAACCTGCTAATGTCCGAGCACCCGCACGGCTGCCTGACCTGCGACCGCGTCGTCCACTGCGGCCCCAACGATATCTGCCTCCGAAACGTCTCCGTCACCGATCGCTGCGTCGTCTGCCCACAGAACCAACGCTGCGAACTGCAAGCCACGGTCGAAATCGTCGGCGTCACAGAGCAGCTGCTCCCCTACAACTATCGCGAAATGCCGATTCGCACCGAAGACCCCCATATCGACCGCGACTACAACCTCTGCATCTCGTGCGCCCGCTGCGTGCGCGTCTGCGATGAGGTCATCGGCGCAGAAGCCATCTCCATGGTCGACCGCGGCGACCGCATCCTCCCCGGTACGCCCAACGATGTGCCGCTCTCTGACCCCCTCACCGGCTGCACCTTCTGTGGCGCATGCGTGGATGTCTGCCCCGTCGGCGCGCTCACGGAAAAGGACAACAAGTGGGCCGGCCTGCCGGACGCCAACGTCACCACCGTCTGCACCGAGTGTGAGATCGGCTGCCAGGTCACTGCGGAACTCAAGGATGGCCGACTCCTGCGCGTCACGCCCGACATCGAAGGCGGCGCGAACGGCGGCTTTGCCTGCATCCACGGCAAATTTGAACTCGCGAATGAGTCCAACAACGAAGCGCGCCTGATCAACGCCATGATCCGCGACGTGAACGGCGCGCTTGGCGCGGCGTCATGGGACGATGCCATCACCGCCGCCGCCGAGGGCCTCCGCGCCCGCGTCGGCGACTCCGCCGCCCTCGTCATCTCGCCCCGCCTCGCCAATGAGGACGCATATGTCCTGAATCGCCTCGCGCGTGAGGCACTGCAAACGCAGCGCGTCGCCATCGCGGCCACCGGGCCAATTCAGGCGGGCAGGGAACTCGCCGCCATGTTCGGCAATGCCGCCAACGCCAGCCCCATCCGGGATATCGCCAAGGCGCGGGCTGTGCTCGTGATCGGTTCTGACATTGAATTGACCCACCCCGTCGCCTCGTACCAGATCCACAAGGCTGTCAACTATAACGACGCCACCCTCATCGGCATCGGCTCCGGCGCCTACCCGGAACTCGGTCGCGCCTCTGAGCGATGGCTGACCTGCGCTGAGGGCACTGAGCACGCCGTCCTGCGTGGTATCCTCCGCGCCCTGCTTGATGCCAACCTCGTCCACGATGAATTCCTCGAAGAGTCCGTCGACGGCCTTGCCGACCTCACCGAGAGCCTCGCCGCCACAACCGTCGAGGACGCCGCCACAGAAGCAGGCGTCTCCACCGACGATCTGCGCTGGGCTGCCCGTATCATCGGCACGTCCGCCCCGCTCTCCGTCATCTACGGCGCGCGTGAAGAAGACGCCCCCGGCCTCGCGAGCCTCGTCGCCGCGCTCGCCACACTAACCGGCAACGTGTCGAATGGGCAGGGTGGCGGCCTCCACGTCCTGCGCCCCGGTGGAGGCAACGTGCAGGGCGTCTCGGACATCCTCGGCGCGAATGCATCCGGCCTCGATGAAATCATTGAGCCCATTGAGTCCGGCACAGTCACCGCCCTCTACTGGACGGGCGACATCCCCGCTGACATGACCGATGACCGCCGCGCCCGCCTACTCGCCGCCCTCGCCCGCCTTGAGTTCCTTGTCGTGCAGGGCCTGGTTATTGCAGATGAGCTTGCATCGATCGCCGACATCCTCATCCCCGCCGCCGCCGCCGTCGAGCGCGAGGGCACGTACACCAACGCCGAACGCCGCGTGCAGCGCGTCAGGCCCATCAAGGAAGCCCCCGGCGATGCCCACCCCGTCTGGCGAGCCCCCGCTGACATAGCGCGCCAACTCGGCGCAGCTGATTTCGGCTACTCGAACGCCAACGACATTCTCGTGGACATCACAGCCGCACTCCCCAACTACGCCGGCATAAGGCCCGATCTGCTCGATTCCACCCTCACCGGCCCCACATGGCCGCTGCAGGTGGGCGGCACGGACGAGCGTCTCTATCAGGGCGCAATGTTCGGCAACGCGAGCGGCCGCATCCGCCTCGCGGCGCTCTAAGGCTCGGATGGTCGCCACAGCCACAGCCTGGTATCTCCGCGCGCACGATGATGGCCGGCCGCTCGGCGTCTACATCCGCGACGAAGAGCCGCTTGAACCCACCCCCGGCATCGTCATCGAAGCCGAAGATGCCTCCCAATCATGGCGTCAAGCAGAGGTCGTCTCCTTTGAAGCGCTCCCCCACGCCTGCTCAATGCCCCGCTACAACGTCATCGTCAAGGTCCTGGTTGCGGCATGACTGACTCCCCAAACGACCTCGCCCCCCTGACTCGCTGCTGGCCGGACGTAGACGCCAACCCGCAGATGATCGCCTACCACGATGACGAGTGGGGCACCCCCCTCCACGACGACCACAAGCTGTTCGAGTTCCTCGTGCTGGAAGGCTTTCAGGCCGGCCTCTCGTGGCGCACAATCCTCAACAAACGCCCCGCCTTCCGAGACGCATTTGACGGCTTTGACGTTGAGAAAGTAGCCAACTACGGCGACGAAGAAGTCGCCCGCCTCCTCGAAGACAAGGGCATCGTCCGCAACCGCCAAAAAATACTCGCCACCATCAACAACGCCCAGAGATTCATCGAAGCCCAAAAAGACTTCGGCTCATTCGACCGATACATCTGGCAGTTCACCAACTACAAGACCCTGCGCAGCCCTAACCCCATCCGCAGTTGGGAGGACGTTCCCGCCACTTCGCCGGAGTCGGACGCCATGTCCAAAGACCTCAAAACCCGCGGCTTCAAATTTGTCGGCTCCACAATCTGCTACGCCCACATGCAGGCCACCGGCATGGTCAACGATCACCAGGACAACTGCTACAAAGCCACCATCGGCGACTGGTAGCACCGCCCCCCACCCGTCCACCCCCCTCTCCATTCCGCCCCCAACCCCCCACCACCCCCCTCATTCCGCGCCCCATCCGTCAATCCCGCGCCCCGCCGTCAATCCCGCGCCCCGCCGTCAATCCCGCGCCCCGCCGTCAATCCCGCGCCGCGCCGTCATTCCCGCGCCGCGCCGTCATTCCCGCGCCGCGCCGCCATCCCGCGCCCCGCCGTCATTCCCGCGCCCCGCCGTCATTCCCGCGAACGCGGGAATCTGAATCGCAATACGCCAACCAACCCCCGTACCGCCACACCCCTCATTCCGGCGAAAGCCGGAATCCATCCCCGCCCCGCCCCGCGACCAACCCTTCTGTAAACCCCACCTTTCTGTATTTTCAGTAAACTACCCATAGAGAATCACGAAAGGAAACCCCACCCCATGGCAACTGAAAGAAAACGGCTGACACTCGATATTGACCCTGACTTACAACGCCGCCTAAAATCCGCCGCCGCCCTCAAAGGCATCACCATGCGTCAATTCTGCGAGAGTGCTCTTGAAGAAGCCGTCGATCAAGATCAGCCTCAACAAGTGACGGAGGGCAAATCGCGACTGCAGGAATTCAATGAGTTCATAGCGAGAAATCGCGAACTCACCGGCGGACGCAAGTTTCCCGGAAATTCAGCTGACATCATCCGCGAAGAGCGCGAGCTAAGGGCTGAGCAAATTGACAACCGAATCTAGTAACACCCCCCCATTCCGTCTCACCCACCTCATTCCGGCGAAAGCCGGAATCCATCCCCGCCCCATACCGCGACCAACCCTTCTTTCTGTAAACCCCACCTTTCTGTCCTTGCAGTAAAGTATCCACAGAGAATGACTCAAAGGAGCCCAACACGATGGCAACAACAAAAAAGAGACTGACTCTGGATATCGACTCCAACCTACAACGCCGCCTAAAATCCGCAGCCGCCCTCAAAGGCATCACCATGCGTGAATTCTGCGAGAGCACCCTTGAAACGGCCCTCAATCAAGATCAATCCGGCGATACAAGAGAAAGCGGATTCGACTATGAAGCTTTCGAAAGAACCGTGGCGCTGCGCAAGCAGATTTTCGGCGGACGAAAGCTCCCAGGAAATTCGGCCGACATCATCCGGGAAGAGCGCGAGCTAAGGGCCGAGCAAATTGACAACCGGATATAGTGAGTTTGTTGTCGTCGATGCCAGCATCGTCGTCAAGTGGCTGGTAGAAGAGGAGAACTCAGATCGGGCTACTGCGCTGGTTCAATCGTGGCGCACCGCCAGAATTCAAATCGCCGCGCCTCACCTCATGCCATACGAAGTGTCCAATGCTCTTCATCGGAGAGTAACTGAAGGCGAAATCACGCTCGAAGGCGCCGCCACACTCATGGAGAGCCTAATGACCCATCGGATCGCGCTCCATGTTCCTTCGCCCAACCATCGCGCCGCCCTCCAACTCGCCACACGCTTCAACCAGCGCGCCATCTATGACTCCCACTACCTGGCGCTTGCCCAAGCCCTGGATTGCGAGTTCTGGACCGCAGACGAAAGATTCTACCGATCCGCGAGTCCCAATCTCGCCAACATCCGTCTAATCAGCGAAGCCGCCGCTCCAAACCAATAGCCCTCCGCGTGGCTCGGTAGAAGTGTGCCCCCCCCCCCTACATCATCCGGCTGTCTGGCATGTTCACCCACGCGCTCATCTCGTGCGGCGGTGTGACTGTATACCCCTCCGTCACGTAAGACCCGTCAAGCTGGTCAACCGTCGACACGCCGATCAACGCCATCGCGCTAAGCAACTCGTCTTCCATGATCTCCAGCGCCCGCACGACACCGTCGGCGCCGCCCGCCGCAAGGCCCCAGCCCTGTAGCTTGCCGACCGCCACGCAGTCCGCGCCCAGCGCCAGCGCCTTTACAACGTCGCTGCCACGCACGATGCCGCCATCAACGACGATCTTGGCGCGCCCATCGACGGCCTTTGCGATCTCCGGAAGCGAATCAAGGGTGCCGAGGGCGTGATCGATCTGACGCCCGCCGTGGTTGGAAACCCAGATGATGTCAAAGCCACGCTCGACGGCTATTTCCGCGTCCTCCGCCGTCTGGATGCCCTTGATCGCAAATGGGAGCCCCATCAGGTCGCGGATGCGCTCCGCCAGGTCCCATGTCACAGACGATCCCGGAGAAACTCGTTGAACATTCAAAGTCGCCGGTACGGAACGCCCGACGATGGGTCGCTCGCGCCGGCTGTACCGAGCGTTGTCTACCGTCAGGACGAACGCGTGATAGCCCGCGGCCTTGATGCGCGGCGCCATCCCCTCAATCCACTCCCAATCGCCCTGGATATACATCTGGAACAGCTTGGGCCCGTTCCCCGCCTCCATCGTGCCCTCAAGCCCCGGCTCCGTCACGGAACTCACCGTCTGGATAGTGCCGAATGTCTCAGCCGCTTTGGCGGACGCCCCAGCCGCCTCCGGGTGCAATCGCTGCATCCCGCCCACCGGCGCGAGCATCACCGGGATGCGCATCTTGTGGCCCAGGAATTTGGTGGATGGATCCATCGCTGACACATCGCGCAGCACACGAGGCCGAAACGCCACGCGATCGAACGCGGCCCGGTTCCGCCTCATCGTCGTCTCCGACTCTGATCCTCCCACCAGGTAATCCCAGCCCGCCTGATCCAGGTTCTTGCGCGCCACCTGGATGGTTTCCTCATTGCTTACAAAGTCCACGCTCATTGTCGAAAGTCCTCCGCCATTACCCCAACTCTGTGTCCGTGTAGATTAGTCCTCTTCGATTGTAGCGCCCACGCCGTGCCAGTGGCAGACGTGCGCTACGCAGCCGGCCGCGCCGCTGCCCCAAACAGCGGGATTCGCCGCCGTCGGAACCCCCACCACGCGATGACCAGCGCAAGCCCCGCCGCCACCGCCAGTCCCAGGAACGCCGCCTTAAAGTCCAGCCGCTCGCTCATCTCGCCCACAAACACCGTCCCCGCCGCCGAGCCGAATGAGAACCCGCCCATCATCATGGACATCGCCCGCCCGTACTTCTCCGGTGGCGACCAGTCCGCCGCGATTGCCTGGATCATCGGCTGACCCGTCCCGAACCCCAGCCCCAGCATGAACGCCGCCACCAGGAACCCGACGGTCGAGTAGGTGAATGCGAGAACAATCATGCAGCCAACGGTCAGCGCCAGCGACGGCAGCAGGATGATCGCCCGTCCATGCGTGTCTGAAATCCGCCCGGTCAACAGCCTGCCCGCTATAACGACCACCGCGTAAACCACGAAGAACGACCCGTAATTCGGGATACCCCGCTCCTCTCCGAGGATGGACACGAACGTCGTCGTCGCCAGGTACGCGGCGGACAACAGCAGCACAGAAAGCCCGGGCACGAGCGCCTCTCGCACGACGAGCTTGTCCACCCACGTCTCCCTGCGCGGCTCGGCGATTGCCTCAGTCTGCGCCTGTTCAGGTCCCCGCCGTCCTCCGGCCCCGGCCTGATGCTCCGTCCTGCCCACCGGCAACAGGAACAGGCTCGCCCCGGCCATCACCGCCGCGCAGACAATGAACAACGGCGTCGACCCAAACCCGTGGTAGATCCACAGCCCCATCGCAGGCCCGAATGCGATGGCGATGTTGTGCGATGTTGCAAAGTTCGTCATCGCCTCGCCGCGCCTGTTGGGCGGCGCAATGTCGAGAATCATTGTCCGTGTCGCGGACCCCGTCGCGCCCGACCCCACGCGTCGCAGAATCGTCGGAATCAGCAGCATCAGCGGCGACAGGACAAAGATCATGATGATCGCGCCGATGACGTTGATCGCCAGCCCCAGGACAGCCATCCACCTGCGGCTCCACCGGTCCACGCCCAGTCCGTATAGCGGCACGCCGAGCGCCGCAACAGGCCCAGCAATGCCGATGACCCAGCCAACCGTCGACTGTGTCCCGCCCAGCTCCTTGATGTACAGCGGCACCGTAGGCAACAACATATAGAACGTCACGAAAATCGTGAACTCCATCAGGAACAACAGGATGAACGCGCGCGTATACACGCGCTCACGTGCCGGGGCAGGGGGCGGCTCACCCCCGACGGTTACTGTCGATACTGTTTCCGGGTTCGATGTCATGAGATAAAAGCGGATGCGTCCGTGACGCTCATCGTAGCCGCGTTCGCGCCTCGTGTATATTCACGGCCCCGATATACAATGACCGGACGGGGGTGGACGGCGTGGCAGACTGCCAAACGGCGAAATCAAGTCGATGACAACAAGAGGTTCCGCTCTCAAGCAGCAGTACGAGCGGATAAAGGCCGAGTTCCCCGACGGTATCCTGCTGTTTCGCCTCGGTGATTTCTACGAAACCTTTGGCAAGGACGCCGAAATCGTCTCGCGCGACCTCGGTATCGCCCTCACATCCAAGGAGCTTGGCCGGGGTTACCGCGTCCCTCTCGCCGGTGTTCCCACACATTCGCTCGATGCCTCTCTCGCGAAGCTGCTTGAGAAAGGCCACCGCGTCGCCGTATGCGAACAATTCGGTGACCCCAAGACCACAAAGGGCATCCTCGAACGGGAGATCATCCGCGTCGTCACGCCCGGCACCGTCCTCCAACACGATCTCCTCCCTGAAAGCGCCAACAACTTCCTTGCCGCCATCGTGATCAACGGCCCCCGCGCCGGTCTTGCCTACGCGGACATCTCAACCTCAGAGTTCACCACCCTCGAACTCCCCATAGAAGACCTCCAAACCGAACTCACCGCCCTTTCTCCCGCGGAACTCCTTGTGCCGAACCACCTCGATGCCCCGCCGGAATCTGATAACTCCGCCCACGTCTCAGTAGATGCGTCCACCTTTGACGAACGCGACGCCCGCGAGCGCCTCATGTCCCACTTTGGCGTCCACTCTCTCGAACCCTACGGCTGCCAGGACATGCCACTCGCCATCTCAGCCGCCGGCGCAGTCCTCGCCTACCTGCAAGAAACCCAACGAGGCGCGCTCACTCAGATCCAGACCCTCGCCACCCGCCAATCAGCCGAGACGATGATCCTCGATCCGCAGACCGTCCGCACACTCGAACTCTTTGACGGCAGTTCCGGCGGCACACGCGAGGGCTCCCTGCTCGGCCTGCTCGACTCCACGCAAACGCCGATGGGTCGCCGTCTCCTCCGCCAATGGCTCGGACGCCCACTCCTAAACCGTGATGCCATCATTGAACGCCACGACAACGTTGAGACGCTCGTGCAGGACGCAATGCTGCGCGCCCGCCTCCGCGCCGCCATGCACGGCCTCCCGGACCTTGAGCGACTCATAAATTTCATCCGCACAGGAGGGGCCGCCCCTCGTGACATCGTCGCCGTCCGCCACGGCCTCGACGCCGTAACTGCCATCGCCACCGTCCTCAACGATTCCCAACCCCCCACAATCGAGCGAGACCGCGACACTCTCAGCCCTCTCGCGTGGTCGCTCGACTCAATCGAAACGCATGACGATATAAGAAACCTCCTCCGTGAAGCCATTGCAGATGAGCCCGGCGCAACCCTCTCAGCCGGTGGCGTCGTCCGCAAGGGCTTCTCACAAGAACTCGAAGACCTGCGCGCCATATCCTCCGATGCCCGCGTCGCCGTCGCCGCCCTCGAATCCGAAGAACGCCAAGCTACCGGCATCCCGACCCTCAAGGTCGGCTACACCCGCGTATTTGGCTACTACATTGAGGTCACGCGCCCCCATCTCGCCCGCGTGCCGGAGCACTACATCCGCAAGCAGACCGTCGCCGGCGGCGAGCGTTATTTCACCGGACGCCTCAAGGAACTTGAAGTTCAGATCTCCGAGGCCCAGCAACGCGCCGAAGAACTCGAGTCCGCCATCTTTCGGCAGGTTTGCAGCCAGGTAGTGGAGCAGGGCGAGGCCATCCTCTCAACGGCCCGCGCCGTCGCCCGCCTCGATGTCCTTGCAGCCTTCGCCGAGAACGCCGTCCGCCTACGCCTAACCCGCCCCGAAATCGACGACTCACGCGCCATTGAGGCCACCGCCGCCCGCCACCCCGTCGTTGAAACCATGCTTGATGAACCGTTCGTCCCCAACGACATATCCCTCACAGCGGAGCGCCCCATCGCCATCATCACCGGCCCCAACATGGCGGGCAAATCAACCTATCTCCGCCAAATTGCCATCATCGCCCTCATGGCCCAAATCGGCTCATTCGTTCCCGCCGCAACAGCCCGCGTCGGACTCGTTGACCGCATATTCACCCGCGCCGGCCTCCATGACGATATCTCCACCGGCCGCTCAACCTTCATGGTCGAGATGATCGAAACCGCCGCCATCCTCCACCAGGCCACCGACCGCTCACTCATCATCCTCGACGAGACGGGCAGGGGAACCAGCACCTACGATGGCCTCTCCATCGCGTGGGCCGTCGTCGAGCACATTCACAACCACCCCCGCCTCAGCGCCCGCACCGCCTTTGCCACCCACTACCACGAGCTAGTGGAGCTAGGCGATACTCTCCCGCGCGCCTTCAACCTCCACGTCCTCGTCTCCGAAGAAGAGGGCAAGGTGGTATTTCTTAGGCAGGTCGCCCCCGGCGGCGCCGACCGCTCCTACGGCGTCCACGTTGCCCAACTCGCCGGCCTCCCCCGTGATGTCGTTGCCCGCGCCCAGGAAGTCCTCTCACAACTCGAAACCGGCGCAGCGACTAATGGCCAAACACCCCACACACCCCAACCCGCCCTCTTCTCCATGCAGCCGTCGCAAACCCAAGCCCCCCCCGTCGCCACAGAGATCGAACAGGAAATCCTCCGCCTCTCCCCGGAACAAATGACGCCACTCGAAGCCCTCGCCAAGCTCTACGACCTACAGCGTCTGGCAGAGCAGGGCAGGAACGGCGCGACGGGCGACAGCTGACATGCCCATCCAGCTTCTCGATCGCGACGTCGCCTCCAAGATCGCCGCCGGTGAGGTCATCGAACGCCCCGCCTCCGTCGTCAAGGAACTCGTCGAAAACGCCATCGACGCCGGCGCAGGCCAGATAGAAGTCGAAATCGCCCGCGGCGGCCTCGATCTCATCCGCGTCACCGACGACGCCGCAGGTATCCCCGAAGACGAACTCGAACTAGCCGTTACACGCCACGCCACCTCCAAGCTGCGCTCCGTCCAGGATCTCTCCCGCATCGGCACGTTAGGCTTTCGTGGCGAGGCCTTGGCGTCCATCGGCGCCGTCGCCCGCATGACCCTCGTCTCCCGTGTGCCGGACACCGAGGGCGGCAACTATGTCATCGTCGACAACAACGAAATCATCGAGCGCGGCCGTCAAGGCGCGCCATTCGGCACAACCGCTTTCATCCGAGACCTCTTTAAAAGTGTCCCCGCCCGCCTCTCATTCCTCCGCTCACCCGCCGCCGAGGCAACCCGCTGCGTCACCGTCCTCACCCAATACGCGCTTGCCCACCCCGATGTCGCTCTCCGTGTGCTTGTGGATGGCCGACTCGCATTCCATTCCCCCGGCAGCGGCGACGCCTCACACGTCCTACTTGAAATGTGGGGTCCCGACACCGCCTCCGCCATGCTCCCAATCCAACCCACCACCATGGGCGGCACGACAGTCTCCGGCTATGCGAGCGAACCCGCCACAACCCGCCCCCGCCGCGTCGGCCAAATCCTCTTCGTCAACGGACGACTCGTCGAAGCCCGCATCCTCTCCTACGCCATCGCCGACGCCTACCGCGACATCATCCAGCGTGGCCGCTATCCCCTCGTCGTCCTGTTCGTCACCGTCCCGCCCGATGAGGTCGACGTCAACGTTCACCCTACCAAGGCCGAAGTCCGCCTACGCCGCGAGGGTGAGGTCATCGCCGCCGTCCAGCGCGCCATCCGCCGCGCCCTAGCCGCCCACGGCATCGTCGTAGCCCCCTCCACCGGCGGACAGGGCAACGCCCCCCCAATCCCAACCGCCCCCCCGGACAGCGAAGTCCAACTAGAAGCCCCGCCCCTCTTCCCCGACCCGTCCCGCCCCACCCCCCCTCATTCCCAAGACCCCCGTCATTCCCGCGAAAGCGGGAATCTTGACCCCCATTCCGCAACCCAACAAGGTGACGCCAACCCCCCACCCCCCCAATTCACCCTCCGCCCCGTCGGCCAGGTCGGCCTCACCTACATCGTCGCCGAGGGTCCGGACGGCATGTACCTAATCGATCAGCACGCCGCCCATGAGCGCATCGTCTTTGAACAGGTCCTCTCAGAACGCGGCAACCGCGCCGCTACATCGCAGGGCCTGCTCACCCCGGCCACCGTCCAACTCACAACTCGCCAACAGGAAGTCATCACCCCGCTCAACGACCTCCTAACCTCCTACGGCTTCGAATGGGAGCCGTTCGGCGACGACGCAATCCTCCTCCGAGCCATGCCCGCCACCCTAAAAGAGTCGGAAGCCGCCCAGGCCCTCCTCGAAGTCTTGGACGAACGCTCCGGCGGAGAAATTGACGCTTCGGATAGCATCCCCCCAGATAGCATTACCCCCCCTGACCATTCCCGCCCCCCATCCGACAATCCCGCCCCCCAATCCGACAATCCCGCCCCCCAATCCGACAATCCCGCCCCCCAATCCGACATGCCCACCCCTCCCATCCGTCTTTCCCGCGACCCCCTCCGTCATTCCCGCGAAAGCGGGAATCTAAACCTCGAAGAACAACCCACCACAGACCCAGTCGATATGCGGGAAAGGCGCATCGCCGCAACAATCGCCTGCCACTCCACCGTCCGCGCCGGACAGACCCTAACCCTCTCTGAAATGGAGTCCCTTATAACAAGTTTCCGCGACGCCAACTTTCCCCGCCTCTGCCCCCACGGCCGCCCCACAATGGTTCACCTAAGCGCCGCCCAACTGGAACGACAATTCGGCCGCCGCTAACCCCCCAACCGCCAACAAAGGCGTACAATCCCCTCAGAACCCCACAAAGAGGAGAGAAAACCATGACAACCGCAGACCGCGAATCAGCCGCCGACTTCCCACCCTCACCCGGCGAAGTCCAGCCCGCCACACGCCGACTCCGCGTTGAGTTCGCCGGCGAAATCATCGCCGAAACGACGCGCGCCGTCCGAATCGTCGAAAAAGATCACCCGCCCGTCTACTACTTCCCTCTTGAAGATGTGAAGCAAGAGTTCCTCGTCGCAGAGGACAGAACATCCACTTGAAGCTTCAAAGGCGTCGCCAATTACTGGGGCGTCCGTGTCGGGGACCGACACGAAGAGGGAGTGTTCTGGAGCTACGTAACCCCGCTCGAGGGCTACGAGTCAATCGAGAAGTTCATGGCAATCTACCCCTGGAAGATGGACGCCGCCTACGTCGATGACCTCCCGGTCACCTCACCCAAAAACGACTTCTACGGAGGCTGGCAAACCGCACACGTAGAAGGCCCCTGGAACACCTAACCCGCGCAGCGCCCCCGCGCGCCCACCCCTGCGATGCCCAATTAGGCATGGCAGGACCAGGCTCGGACGTGGGCGGGCGTCAAGGAGTCGACCTTACTGACGGGCTGAAACGAATGTACAATTGGGTCAGTAAGGTGAGCGAGGAAGACTTGATGACAAGCCAAACAATCACGCGAGAAGACTTGCACCGTGAACTTCAGCACTACGCAACCAAAGAAGACCTCGCCCACATGGAAACCCGTCTCATCAAGTGGATGATTGGCAGTATGCTAAGTGCGGTTTTTGGCTCTGTAGCTTTAGCAGCCTCCATCACCTTTGCCGCGTTGCGACTAGCCGGATAGACGATCCGGGAAGGATATTAAACGCGAAGAGTTTCGGTGCCGATTCAAGTCGAGTCGCCTACATCTAAGCCTTAGCCCCCCCACCTACGTCGCGTCCGGCTCCCAGCCGCCAGCCGTAGCCGCCCCATCGTCCTGCCACTCATCCAGCAGGGACATTGCCCGCGCCCAGTACTCGGATCGCACCATAACGCGACACGGCTGACCCATCACGCCCAAAAAGCTGTTCGTATCTCCCTGGTTAACCAGCGCCTCAATGCCTTCCTCAAGCAGAGCCTGCACAAGCAACTCCGCGCTCAACTGGTCGTCAGTAGTAGTCAGATGTGTCCATTCCATAGAGAACAGGGTACAGGAAGAGAACAGGGTACAGGAGCGACAAAACTCCGCTTGTATCGGTATGTCAGAGCAGGGCTGTTTGGGCTGTGATGGAATTCTCGCCGAGCAGTTCGCGGATCTCAGACTGAAGTTCCTCTGTGTAGTCTGCCTGCCAGGGCAGATCCATCTCGGTCGATTCGTCTTGCTCACGAATAACCAGCCGAACGGAATCGCTGCCAGGGTGACTACGGAGTATCGTCACGACCTGATTCAGCATCTCCATGTCATTTGCCTCATCCGCCGTCTCGTGGATGACGACCATAATCCGCCGACTTGGCCCTCCGTCTCCATTCGTCCCATTGGCGCCATTCGTGCCGGTCGATGATTTAGCCGGTGTCGGCGCCGTTTGTGTTGGCGCCGGAGGCTCGCTCGCAGGCTCATTGAATACGGTGTCGGGAGTTGCCTCTGCAACGGCTGCAACAGGTTCTATGCTCTCAGCCACCTCCTCAACCTTCGCGCCGCTCCCGTTGCCATTGACAGGCAGCGGCGGCGGCGGCGCGGATTCAAGGGCCTCCCTGCTGACCTCAAGCACGGTGAACTCATTGCAGATGACGGAAGGCTCATCCTGCCGCACGCGGACCGTGCCCTTCACGAGGACGGGCGTGTTTATCTGCCACACGTCCATCGACTTCTCGTACTGCTCCGGCCAGACTGTGACGGTGGCCGAGCCTGACTGATCATTCAGGGTGACGGACATCCCGCTCTTGCCGCGAACCGGGAAAGGTCGGACGGCAGTGATGATACCTGCGATGTGGATGGTTGCCTTCTCCATCTCCACCGAGACTTCCTCGCATGGCTTGCAGTCAGCCGGCAGTTTCGCCGCCCTCAGTACGCGATAGGGATCGTTGGAGAAGTGGATTCCGGTGAGTTCCTTTTCCCACGCGCCCTTGTCGGAGTCTGATGCCGCAACTGTAGTAACAAGTTCGATGCTGGGCAGGTCCATGGCCGAATCCCCGGCCATCGAGTCGAACATGCTGGTCTGCGACGAGTTTCGCAGCCGCTGTTGCTGCGTCGCCGACGAAAGAATACGCTCCACGTTCTCCAGCAAAGTCGCGCGCTCCCCCAGGCCATCCATCGCCCCCGCCTTGACCAGGTTCTCAAGGCCGCGACGATTCAGGCTCGTGAGGTCCGCCCGACCTATGAAATCGCCCAGGTCCTTGAACGGGCCGTTCTCCTTGCGTTCCGTCACCAGTGCCTGTGCAGCGCCGTACCCCACGTTCTTGATGGCGGACAATCCAACGTGAATGACCGCGTCGCCCCGCGCAGAGTCGTCAACAAAATCCCCCGGTTCCCCGATTGAAAACTCCTCGGTGCTCGCGTTCACGCTCGGCGGCGCGATCGTGATGCCAAGCGCCCGGCATTCCTCTGCGTCTGCCCCCGCACGGTCCTGCGACCCCAAATGCGCGTTCAACAGCGACGTCATGTATTCGATAGGGTAGTTGGCCTTGAAATACGCCGTCTGATACGCGATATACGCATAGCTCACGCTGTGAGCCTTGTTGAACGCGTACCCCGCGAACGGCTCAATCATCTCAAAGACGGCCCGCGCGTCCTTATCTCGATACCCCAGCTCAAGCGCCCCGGCAAGGAAGCCCTGTTCCTCCGCCTCCATGATCTCCCTGACCTTCTTGCCCATCGCCTTGCGCACAATGTCCGCCTGTCCAAGCGTGTAACCGGCGAATTTCTGCGCGATCTGCAACACCTGGTCCTGGTACACAATGACGCCATACGTCTCCTTGAGAATGTCGGCGAGGTCGTTGTGCGGGTACTTGATTGGCACACGGTCCATCTTGCCGTCGATAAATCGTGGAATATGCTCCATCGGCCCCGGCCGGTACAGCGCGATCATCGCCGAAACCTCGTTCAACGTCCGCGGCTGCAACTGCTTGATCCACCGCGTCATACCCTGGCCCTCAAGCTGGAACAACCCCATCGTCTGACCCTGGCACAACAGGTCAAACGTGGCCTCATCGTCGAGGGGTATCTTGTCGATGTCGATCTGCTTGCCCGTCCTCTCCGCGATGAGGTCCCGCGTCCGCGCCAGCGTCGTCAGGTTAGTCAGCCCGAGCAGGTCCAGCTTGAGCAGGCCCGCCTCTGCAACGCGGTTCATGTCCCACTGCGTCATCGGAATGCCGTCATCGTCCGCTCCGGCGCTCTTGACCGGCCGCTGCAACGGCACAACATTGACCAGCGGCTCTCGTGAGATCACGATACCCGCCGCGTGCGTGCTCGCATTGCGTGAAACGCCTTCCAGCTTCATCGCCATATCGACGAGCTTCTGCACCTGCTCATCGCGATCATAGGCATCCCGAAACTGCGGCAGCCGCTCAAGCGAATCTCTCAGAGATGACGGATGTGCCCCCACGGGCAGCAGCCGCGCCACTTGGTCCACCTCGTTGAACGACATGCCCATCGCCCGCCCAACGTCGCGTATGCCCGCCCGCGCGCCGAACGTGCCGAATGTGATGATCTGCGCTACCCGATCCTGCCCAAACCGCCGCGTCACATAGTCAATCACCTCATCCCGACGCGCATCCTCGATGTCCAGGTCGATGTCCGGCATCTCCTTGCGCTCAAGGTTCAGGAAACGCTCAAACACCAGGTTATACGTGAGCGGCTCGATGTCAGTGATATTCAGGCAATACAGCACCGCGCTCGCCGCCGCGCTCCCTCGCACGCCCACAAGGATTCCTTGCTTGCGCGCGTACGCCACCAAATCCCAAACCACAAGGAAATAATCGGCAAAATCCATCTGCCGGATGACGTCCAGTTCATACGCGATCCGCTCGCGGGCGCGCTCTTTCTCCGCTCCCGATTTGGTCCCGTCAGCCTCATACCGCCGTTCGAACCCCTCCCCGCACAGCCGCTCAAGATACTCAAACGACGACAGTCCGTCCGGCAACTCGATCTGTGGCAGCAGCAGCCGATTGAACTCCAACTCAAGATTGCACTCGTCCGCGATTCGCCCGGCATTCTCAATCGCCTCCGGCAAATCCGCGAACAGCTCCCGCATCTCCTCCTCGGACTTCAGGTAGAACTCGTCATCGTCCATCCGCATCCGGCTTGTGTCGTAGACGGTCGAGTTCGTCTGAATGCAGAGCAGAACATCCTGCGCCTCCGCATCTTCCTTCCGCGTGTAATGCAGGTCATTCGTCGCCACGATGGGAATATCCAGCTCGCGCGAAAGCTCCAAGAGCCCGCTGTTCACACGATCCAGCTCAGTCACCCCGGGGTGGCGCTGAATCTCAAGGTAATAGCCGTCAAACGTCTTCTTGTACCACAGCGCGGCCTCTCGCGCATCGTCCATCCGGCTCTCCATGATGGCGCGCGGCACCTCTCCCGCAAGGCACGACGAAAGCGCGATCAGACCGGCCCCGTGCTTCTCCAGCACCTCCCGGTCCATGCGAGGCCGATAATAGAACCCCTCAAGATGCCCGATGCTGACGAGCCGCAGCAGATTGTGATAACCCTCATCGTTCTTGGCCAGCAGCACGAGATGATACGGCTGCTTGTCGCCCGCTATGCGATCCGTCCGACTCCCCGGCGCGACATACCCCTCGACACCGATAATCGGCTTGATCCCCGCCTTTTGCGCCTCACGGTAGAAATCGACAGTCCCATGCAGGCTGCCATGATCAGTGAGCGCCAGCGACTCAAAACCAAGCTCTTTGGCATGCTCAACAAGATCCGGAACACGGCACAAGCCATCCAAAAGACTGAATTCTGAATGGGTATGCAAGTGTGCAAACATCACAAGATAAACCGATTATAGCCAAGCCGACGCGACTGGCTTAAGTGCCAATTTGGTATGACTGAGCGCGTTTGAAAGACCTTGCAAGCACGGCGGCATACTTGTCTCAACTTGCCATCCCCGCCACATCACCCGTCATCCCCACCGCGCCCCATGTCACCCGCCATTCCCCACCGCGCCCCATGTCACCGCGCCCCACCCCCGTCATTCCCGCGAACGCGGGAATCCCAGCCTCCATTACGCCAACCAACCTCGTACCGCCAACCCCGCGCCCCCCCCCCGTCATTCCCGCGAACGCGGGAATCCCAGCCTCCAATGCGCCAACAAACCCCGTACCCCCGCCACCCCGCCCCCGACCCGTCATTCCCGCGAACGCGGGAATCCCAACCTCCACTGCGCCAACCAACCCCGTACCGCCGCCACCCCGCCCCCCACCCGTCATTCCCGCGAACGCGGGAATCCCAACCTCCACTGCGCCAACCAACCCCGTACCGCCGCCCCCGTCATCCCAACCGCCCCCCCATCCGCCGCCTCTTGCCATCCCAACACAACCCCGCATACTTAGGCCCATGGGACGCACAATGAAGCTGAGATGGTCGCTGCTAGCGGCAGCAGTGTCCCTCGTGCTAGCCGTCCTGCTGTCAGCCTGCAACGATGCGTCCCAATCTGAAGAACCGCCAAGCACACCAAGCCAGCCAGCCGCGCAGGAAACGGCGACGCACACGGCAACACCGGCGCCAACGTTTGTGCCAACGCCAACAGCAACGCCGCCGTTCACCATGCCTGATCCAGATCCTCGATTCGCAATTCGAGGCGGGACACCGGCGCCTAGCGCAACGCCTACACCCGAACCATCGCAATCGCCGCTCATAGGCTACGCCCAGCAGTGCGGGTTGCTTATTTTCCAACTCGACAGTGGTCAGATTGTTGACGATCCGGCTTTGTACACCTGGCATGTACTCGCACAGGACATCGATCAACTCGTGGATAAGCTTGGCCAACTCGCTCCCCCGCCGGAGCTTGCGGAGTACCACACAGCTAACCTGGATGCCTGGACAAGCCTGCGAGATGCGGCGCAGGAGCATCCCAGTGAGGATTCGTTCGCAAATGATCTTGAAATGTTCTATGAAGAACTGGTCGACGAATTGCTGCGTGTCGGATCCGCCCCGACAATAACGGATGAGGAGAGGGAACTCTTGTTCGAAGAGGCTCTGGTGGAGAAGTTACGCGACTTTTATGGCCACAACACCTACTCCGTCGACCAAACAGCTCAGGAAGCGTTGAAGGCGCTACCCGAAGAGGCGAGAAAAATCCTCGCGGGCATTGAGTGCGTCCCGCCGCTTTTTGTCGTCGTCGCTGAGACCGACGATGTAGAAAGGTCCGCGCTTGCAGCGCTCTACATCGCCACTGACGGCCCGAACTGGAACGACAACACCAATTGGCTCAGCGATGCTCCGCTGCGAAATTGGCACGGCGTCACCATCGGCGCAGACGGTCGCGTTACCTACTTGATGCTTACATACAACCAACTTCTGGGTGAGATTCCGGAGCAGCTCAGCACCTTGTCATCTCTCCGGCTTCTGGAC
Source organism: Dehalococcoidia bacterium (assembly GCA_965205915.1). GTDB lineage: Bacteria > Chloroflexota > Dehalococcoidia > UBA6926 > UBA6926 > VXMO01. Next base: position 2,013,663 of record OZ242191.1, read on the forward strand.
CTCGGACACAACCGGTTGAACGGCGAGATTCCTCCAGAATTGGCAAGCCTTTCGTCCCTTAGGACCTTGGTGTTAAGGGATAATAAGCTCAGTGGTGGAATTCCACCGGAGATCACCAACCTGTCCGAGCTAGAAATACTATTGCTCGGCGGGAACATGTTGAGTGGTGAGATACCTCCGGAAATCGGCAATCTTTCCGAGCTCGAACTGCTGAACCTCAGCGGGAACATGTTGAGTGGCGAGATACCTCCAGAAATCGCCAATCTTACAAATCTAGTTAACTTGGACCTTGGCTCGAACGAACTAACTGGGGAGATCCCTCCTTGGATCGGCAACTTATCGAACCTCGATCAACTGAACCTCGGAGGCAACCAATTAGGTGGACAAATCCCGCCGGAAATTGGCAATCTCACAGGGCTCACGGACTTGAGGCTGGGCCCTAACCAATTGAGTGGAGACGTACCACCGGAATTGGGAAACCTTGTGAATCTCAGATACCTGCAACCTTTCGGCAACCAGTTGACAGGATGCTATCCCGAGAACCTGAGAGATGCCCTTCGCAACATAAGCGCTGCGAGAACATCTGGATTAATCTTCTGCCCGTGACACGCATAACAACGCATCGTCACCCTTGCGGATACTGATCCTAAGATAGTTCGCCTACACGCATCGGAACTTGGCGATGAGACCGTTTTAGAACAGCCCCCACACCCGTCATTCCCCCACACCCGTCATTCCCGCCCCACACCCGTCATTCCCGCGAACGCGGGAATCCCAGCCTCCATCCCGCCAACCAACCCCGTACCGCCAACCCAACCCTATCGGCCCTCCAACCTCAATCGCGAACCGAGAAGAAACCCCGCCGCCTTCTCGTTGAACACCCCCGCCTGCTCCACCTGCGGCCAGTGACCGCACGGCGAAAGCTCCATAAACTCCGCCTCCGGCCACGCAACCAGCCGCCCATCCCGCCTCTCCGGTGGAGGCACGATAACATCCTCCCGCCCCCAGAAAACGAGAACGGGGCACTCAATGTCCCGTATGCGCTCTCGCAGGTCATATCCTCGCTTGAGCCCTCGTAAATCCATCCCCTTGCGCAACAGGTGAAAGAAAGCCCTGCGCTGCTTCGGGTGTCGGTGCCGGGAAACCCACTGCTCCATAATCGCCAGGTTCACCATCTCCGGGTCAGCGAAAATCGCCTTGCTCGCCCGACTTCCCGCCAGCACCCACGGCTGCCACAGCGCCTCGCCTATAAGCGGAATCGTCAGCAACCTCAGCGGCCAACCCACCTTGCGTGAAAGCCCGCCCGTCGCCACCAGCGCCAACGCCGTCACCCGTTCCGGCGCCTCAAGCGTCGCCAGCATCGCCGCAATCCCCCCCGCCGAGTGCCCAAACAAAGGCGCGCTCTCGATCCCCCACGCATCCATCAGCGATATGACCGTCTTGCCGCTGTCCGCCGGATCCCACTTGTCACGCAGGTATTCCGACTCCCCATGCCCCGGCATACTCGGCGCGAGCACCCGATACCCCTGCTCGCCGAAATACCCCAGGTTCGCCCACCAGTCCTCGATCCCGCCGCCTATGCCATGCAAAAACAGAAGCGGCGGCCCATCAGACGGCCCCGCCTCCACATACTGAAGACGCATCCCCTCAACGGAGACAAACCCCTCCCGAAGCGGATAATCCGTCATAAGGCTTGGCGGGGCAGGGGGCTAGGCATGCGCCGCCGCCGCCGGCTCCGCTGTCTCAACAACGCGCTCCACCGTCTTGCTGAACGTCAACTCCCCATCCCCGAGGTCCACCGTAATGTCATCCCCCTCGGCAAATCGCCCCTCAAGGATCTCCCGCGCCAGCACGTTCTCAACGTGCCGCTGCACAGCCCGACGCAACGGCCTCGCGCCGAACGACGGATCGTAACCCACCTTCGCCAGCCACTCCCGAGCCGCGTCCGTCAGCGTGATCCGCAGGCTCCGCTCCTCAAGCCTCTTCTGAACCTCAGTCACCATCAGGTTCACGATCTGCAGAATCTGATCCCGGCTAAGCGGCTCGAACACGATGATCTCGTCGATGCGATTGATGAACTCCGGCCTGAACGCCTTTTTCAGCGCCTGATCCACAGACCGCTGCAGGTCCTGGAACGCCTGCGCCCCGCCCGTCCGCCGCAGCAGCCCGATGCTCTCCCGCTGCAAAATCTCCGTCCCAAGATTGGACGTCATGATGATGACCGTGTTACGGAAATCCACCGTCCTGCCGTGCCCGTCCGTCAGCCGCCCGTCCTCCAAAATCTGGAGGAACATGTTGAACACGTCCGGGTGCGCCTTCTCGATCTCGTCGAACAATATGACTCGATACGGCCGCCGCCGCACCAGCTCCGTCAACTGACCGCCGTCGTCATACCCGATATACCCGGGTGGCGCGCCGACCAGCCGCGACACCTCATGCCGCTCGCCGTACTCCGACATATCCAGCCGAATCATTGCCTCCTCGTCCCCGAACAGGAACTGCGCCAGCGCCCGCGCCAACTCCGTCTTGCCGACGCCCGTCGGCCCCAGGAAGATGAAGCTCCCGATGGGACGCTCAGGGTCCTTGAGCCCCGCGCGCGCCCGCCGGATAGCGTCTGACAGCGCCGTAACCGCCTGCTCCTGCCCGATGACGCGCCGATGCAACTCAGACTCCATTCGCGTCAACCGCAGCGTCTCCTCCTCCAACATTCGGCTCACGGGCACCCCGGTCCACTCGGAGATAAGCGTCGCGATGTCCTCCGCCTCCACCGTGTTTCGGATGCTCTTTTCCTGCTTCCACGTCGAAAGCGCCGTCTCATACTCGTTCTGCAACTGCGCCCGCGCCTGCTTGATCCGCGCCGCCTCCTCGAAATCCTCACGCTGCGACGCTGCCTCGTCCTCGATCTCAAGCTGACGCATCCGCTGATCCATCTGTTTCAACTCCGGCGTGAACGACTCCGCATCGATCCGCAGCCGCGACCCCGCCTCGTCGATCAAATCGATGGCCTTGTCCGGCAACTGCCGGTCCGTGATGTACCGCGCGCTCAGCCGCACCGCCGCCTCCAGCGCCTCAGGCGTAATCGTCACGCGGTGATGCGCCTCATAGCGCGGCGCGACGCCCTGCAGAATCCTGATGGCGTCTTCTACTGACGGCTCCTCGATATAAACAGGCTGGAAGCGCCGCGCAAGCGCCGTGTCCTTCTCGATGTGCTTCCGATACTCGTCCAGCGTCGTCGCGCCCACCGCCTGCAACTCGCCCCGTGCCAGCGCCGGCTTGAGCATGTTGGACGCGTCCATCGCGCCCTCCGCCGCCCCCGCGCCCACGACTGTATGCAACTCGTCGATGAACAGCACGATGTCGCCGTGCGCTTGCCTCACCTCGTTCAACACATTCTTGAGACGCTCCTCAAACTCGCCGCGGAACTTCGCGCCCGCCACCAGCGCCCCCATATCCAGCGCATGAACACGCGCCTTGTTCAACGACTCAGGCACGTCTCCCGTGATGATCCGCTGCGCCAACCCCTCTGCGATAGCCGTCTTGCCAACCCCCGCCTCGCCGATGATCACCGGATTGTTCTTGGTGCGGCGCGTCAGAATCTGCATCACGCGCTGAATCTCCACCTGCCGACCGATAACCGGGTCCAGCTTGCCATCCTCGGCCAGCTCCGTCAGATCGATGGTGTACTTGTCCAGTGCTCGGTTCGACCGTTCTGAACGCCCACGGCCCGCCTCCGCGCCCCCGTCTGCGCCGCCCATCGCCTCTCGCAAGGCCGTCTCCAGACGCGGCTGCGTCAGGTTGAACTCTCCAAAGATAGTGTGCGAGTCCCCGTTATTCACGCCCACCGCGCCCAGCAGCAGGTGCTCCGCGCCGATCTGCTCTGCCTCCAGCCGCTTTGAGGCCATCGTCGCGCCCGTCAGCAGACCCTGAACTCGCGGTGTCAGGTACATCTGCGTCGTGCCGCCCGCGATCTTAGCCGCGCTCGCCAGCACGTCCTCGAATCGGTCTGCCATGGCGTCCACATCGACGTCCAGGCGCTCCAGCAGCATGACGGCCGCGCTATCCGGCTGTTGCAGGACCGCGTGTACCACGTGCTCCACATCCATCTGGGTGTGGCTCATGTCCATCACCGTCTGCTGGGCGACTGCCAGCGCCTCCTGCGCGCCCTCAGTGAAACGATCCGGGCTCATCATGACTGCGTATCCTCGCTTTCGTCGCCATTGTTCATATGTGTCGTGGAACCGTCCGGCGATCCCTCGCCGAGCGCCCTGCGGCCCGTAAGCCGCTCCAGCCGCGACTCAAGATCGCGGATGCGTCCCTCCATCTCGGCCATGCGTCCGCTCATCCGTATGATGACTTCCGCTCCGGCCAGGTTGACGCCAAGCTCGTCGATAAGCGACTTGACCTTCTGGATTCGCTCCACATCGGAGTCACTGTAGTAACGCACGTTCCCGCGCGAACGTTGGGGCTGCACGAGGCCGTTCCGCTCGTAATACCGCAGCGTCTGCACATGTAGGCCCACGAGCCGAGCGGCAACGCGAATGGAATACACAGGATCGCCAGGATTGCGAAAACTCATGAGCCACCCCCTGCCGTCTCGCGCATCCCCCGCAGCTGCGCCAGCAACTCCCGCTCTGAGTCTTGGAGTCCTTTAGGCAACGTCACGTTGACCTTTACCATGAGGTCGCCGGAACCGGACTCACGCATTCGCGGCATCCCCTTGCCGGTGATACGGAACGTCTGACCGTTCTCCGTCTCCGGCGGAATCCGCAACGCGACACCCGCCCCGCCGATCGTCGGCACGACCACCTCTCCGCCAAGCAGGGCGTCGTACATCGAAACCTTGACCTCCGTAGTCAGATCAGCGCCCTTGCGCGTGAACACAGAGTCCCGCTTTACGGTCACTTTGAAATAAAGATCGCTCGACTGACCGTTAGGAGACCGTGGCCCCGCGCCGCTCATACGCACACGAGAGCCGCTTTCCACACCCGCGGGAATCTGCGCGTCGAGCGTCCGCGTCCCCCCATTGCCGTCAGGCACGAGAACCGAACGCCGCGCCCCGTGATACGCCTCCTGCAACGTCACTTCGACCGCGACCTCTTGCGGTTGGGCAGGGCGGCGCCGTTCAGCAAAGCCCGCGCCACCGTGTCCGCCACCGAAGAACTGTCCGAAAATATCACCCAGCCCGCTGAAACCCTCTGTCGAACCGTAGCGAAACGTCCCGCCGCCCATCCCCGGCCCGCCGCGAAACCCGCCTTGCCGCTGCATCTCCTCGATGCGATCGGCGTGCATCCAGTTCTCGCCGTGCTTGTCATACTTGGAACGAGAATCCGTATCGCCGAGAACCTCGTGCGCCTCATTGATCTCCTTGAAGCGCCGCTCAGCCTCCTCGTTCCCCGGATTAACGTCAGGGTGATACTGCCGCGCAAGCCGACGGAACGCCGACTTTATCTCCTTCTCAGAAGCCGTCCGCGAAACCCCAAGCGTCTTGTAATAATCAGTCGTTGCCACTACCGCCGCCCTGTCATTCCGAGCGCAGCGAGGAATCTACCCATCATTCTCGCCACAACTGCCGCGCCCCTTATTTTCACCGCTCCCTGCCATATCACCCACTCACGTTCCTACCACCAAAATCATCATACCGCTAACAACATCATTGTCAACTTTGTATCTAACCACCCCGGGCCGCCTTGCCGCTCACCCGTGATATACAATATATCTATAGGAGGTGCTCGTATGGGCGCGAAGTCTCGTATCTCCAGATGGGGTTCGAGTCTTGCTGTTCGGATTCCCAAACCCATCGCCGAGCAATGGGGTGTTCAGGAAGGCTCTTCCAGCGAAATCCTCCCAGGTGACGATCAGATCGTCTTGCGTAAGACGCCGCATGACCTGACCGACATGCTCGCCCAGGTTAACCCCGACAACGTGCATACGGAATTGTGGTAGCCTGCACGCCAGCAGACAACACGCAGCGCAAGAGGAATCGCATGACCAACGCCAACACGGATAAGCCAACGCGGAAGCCCACACAACTTCCCCCACCCAAGGTGCCGGATCCGGGTGTTACTATCAGGGGTGCCTGATCCCTGAGCGAAGTGCCATTAGAATCAGAACATTGTGGTAATCTGTGCCCTGTCAGTTAGTACGCAGCGCAGGAGGAATCGAATGGGCAACGCGAATACGGATAAGCCGACTCAGAAGCCCACTCTGCCTATCCCTCCCCGACCTCCTGATCCCGGAGTGGTCATCAAGGGTGCTTAATTCTCTGACTGCTCAGAGAACGTAGCCGCTCGTCGACAAGACGAAGAGTGGTCGCTGATTGCACAGCACCTGTTGCCGCAGGATAATCACCCGATCTGGGTGATGCCCCAGATGGCTAGGAGGGCTGTTTCCAGTAGGAAGAGCATCGTCATTATTATGGCGAAGCGTCCAGCCTTATTGACCGCCTTGAGGTTGGCCTCGAAATGTTCTGCCGCCCACTGTACCGCATAGAGCTTGAACAATTCGGCAGGTAGGTCAAACCACCGCTCCGCAATACTGTTTATGCTTAACACCTTGATCTCGCCCGACGCTCGCGTCACCGTGCCGACAACCAGATTCAGGCCAGCGATCGCCGCCGCTCCGTAGAACAACGGCGTGGTGAGCACTATGATGTTGCCTGTCGCGGCGACCAGAACGGGCACAGTCACGATAAAACTTGCCGAGAACACCATGACCGCCTGGATCCGGTTCTCCACCGCATTGAGTCGACTAACTGCCAGGTCATATGAACCCTGCATCAGCCCATAAGCCAGATCAACCCCCGGCCGCTCGTCCTGCCCTCCGCTATCTTCCGTCAAAGGAAATCACCTCCACCACTCAGACTGAATGTTCCATGCGTGTGAGCAAAGGCCGCCCATCGGAAAGCACCCATGTTCTGCTAGAGTCTAGCACGAATAGCTGCAATCTCTCCGTCATCCACCCCGCCGCCTCGGCGCGCTAAACTAGGTACATGCCAAACGTCTACACACGATACGGTGACAAGGGAGAAACCGGCCTCCTCTACGGTGGCCGCGTCCCCAAGAACGACCCGCGCGCCGAGGCCTACGGCACCGTCGATGAGGCCGTATCAGCCATCGGACTCGGACGCAGCCACTCCGAAGACGACCGCGTCCGTGACATCTCGATGGCCCTCCAGCGTGAACTCTTCACCGTCGGCGCTGAACTCGCCACCGACGTCGGCCACTTTGAAACCTTCCTCAAGCACTTCTCGCCCGTCACTCAAGAGCACGTAGACGCCCTCGAAAAGCACATCGACTCCCTCCAGGAAGAGTTCGAGCTGCCCCGCGCATTCGTCATCCCCGGCGCGACGCCTGCCTCTGCCGCCCTTGACCTCGCCCGCTCCACGCTGCGCCGCGCCGAACGCCACGCTGTCGGTCTAATGCAGGATGGCTACCTCCGTGAGGACTCCCTGATTATTCCCTATCTCAACCGCGCTGCGGACCTCCTCTTCATCCTCGCCCGCTACCAGGACCGCCGCCTGCCGACCGAGCTCCTGACCGGTGAACGCTAACACCCGTGCCCCGCTCATAGCGGTCGTCGACTACGGCGCAGGCAACCTCCGATCCGTCGCCAAGGCCTTGGAGGGCCTGAACTTCCGCGTAACGGTGACGGACGAGGCGGCAGATCTGAATAAAGCGGACGGCGTCGTCTTTCCGGGGCAGGGCATCGCAGGCCCCGCCATGGAACGTCTTCGTTCGGCCGGTATGAAATCCGCCCTCCAGGACCTCATCGCCACCGATAAACCATTCTTCGGCGTCTGCCTCGGCCAACAGTTGCTGTTCGAGCGCACTGAGGAGGGTGATGCGGACTGTCTCGGCATCCTCTCCGGCGAGTGCATCCGCTTCTCCCACGACCTCACCGTCCCCCACATGGGCTGGAACGATGTCGACTTCGTGCAGGATCACCCCGCCGCCGCCAACATCCCCCCCAACTACCAGTTCTACTTTGTCCACAGTTACTATGTCCGCCCCGCGTCCGACGACATGACCCTCGGCGTCACCGACTACGGCGGCCCATTCGCCAGTGTTGTGGCGCGCGGCAAGCTCATCGCCACCCAATTCCACCCCGAAAAAAGTGGCCGACCCGGCCTCGCCCTCTACCGCGACTTCTTTAACTGGGCTATTTAGGCAGGCGCGATGGAAATAATCCCCGCCATCGATCTCCGTAACGGCAAGGCCGTCCGCCTCGTGCAGGGCGACTACAGCCGCGAGACAGTCTTTGACGACGACCCCTCAGCCGTCGCCCGCGCGTGGGAAGAGCAGGGCGCCCAACGCATCCACCTCGTCGATCTCGATGGCGCGCGAGAGGGCAACACAGGCCAGGCCGAACTCGCCGCCTCCATAGCAAACGCCGTCAACATCCCCGTCCAACTCGGTGGCGGCGTCCGTTCAATGGACGATATCGCCGCCCTAATCGACGCCGGTATCGACCGCGTCATCCTCGGCACCGTCGCCGTCACAAACCCTGAGCTAGTCCGCGAGGCGTGCCAACGCTACGGAGAACACATCGCCGTCGGTCTCGACGCGCGCGATGGACTCATAGCTGTCCGAGGCTGGACCGAAACCTCGACCGTCAAAACAATCGACCTCGCCCAACGTCTCGCCCAACACGGAATCCGCCGCTTCATCCACACAGACATCTCCCGCGATGGCGCGATGCAGGGCGTCAACATCGATGCAATGCAGACCCTCGCTGAGGCAGTCGCCCCCATCCCCGTCGTAGCATCCGGCGGCGTCACAACCCTGGATGACATCCGCGCCCTGACCGCCACCGACGTTGAAGCCGTAATAATAGGCCGCGCCCTCTACACCGGAGACATCACCCTCCCAGCCGCCATCCAAACCACCACCAAAACTCCCTAACGCCCCACCCCCGCCGCGCCCTCCCACCAACCCCGCTCGCGAACCGGGAAAAACCCTGGAACGCCAACCGGAAATGGAGGGGCGTAAAATATGGCGTATGACAGTCAACACGGAATTTCTGATTCGCTGTGTTAATACCCTTGATTCGGCCTTCACGCAGCTACGCTCGCGAGGGCAGGACGATGAGTTGTACGACATATTCCGTGCCGCCTCCATCAAGGAATTTGAAATCGTGCGCGAACAATCGGGAAGCCTCCTCAAACGGCGCCTCCGCCCGTACTTCGCCAACAATAGGCAGGCCGACCGCCTGACCTTCAAAGACGTCTTCCGTCATGCCGCTCTGCACGGTCTGATCGGGGTGGAAGTAAGCGAGAGGTGGATGGCGTACCGCGACAACAGGAATGACACCGCGTACGATTACGGCGAGGGCTTTGCCGAGACGACAATCGGGCTACTTGAGCAATTCATCCCTGATGCTCGCGAACTGGCGCGGATTATTGGGGAGGACACCGATGAGTGAAGAACTCGCCTTGAGACCTCACTAGCGCGTCGCAATCGATGAGCTTCTCCGTAAGCACGTGCCGGAGTCTGAGGTTTGGGCATATGGTAGCCGCGTAAACGGGCAGGGCCACGATGCCAGCGATCTCGACATCGTCATCCGCGCTCCTGCCCTCCGGCCCGTCGGGACTGCGCTCAGCGCCCTGCGGACTGCGCTCCAGGATTCCAATGTCCCAATTCTCGTGCAGGTTCACGATTGGGCCCTGCTCCCTGAAGCCTTTCACAACGAAATGGAGCGGGAGCACATCGTCATCCAATCCGAAACCACCCGCCACCCGACTCCACGCCAACCCGCGTAATCCTAAGCCCCCAGCTCTACGCCCCCCCGAATCCCCCCGCCCCCACGAACCCCCCCGCCCCCCGAATCCCCCGCCCCCCCCGAATCCCCCGCCCCCCCGAATCCCCCGCCCCCACGAATCCCCCGCCCCCCCGAATCCCCCCCCCCACGTCGTCATTCCCGCGTTCGCGGGAATCTCAATCTGGGAATGCAACCAAGACCCTAAACGCCACCCACAATCACGCCCACGTAATTCCGAAGCGCAGCGAGGAATCCAAGAGCGTAATTCAGCCATCAAGGCCGGAATGCGAAACGCCAACAGGAAAAGCCCACCAACCCCGCTCGCGAACCGGGAAAAACCCTGGAACGCCAACCGGAAAGGGAGGGGCGTAAAATATGGGACTTATATACAATGTGACACACGTCCTCTATATCTCGCGTTGGTCCGCGCGGGCAATCTTTGCGGCCACATCCAACATCTCTTCGGTCAATTTGTGCAGAGCTTGGTGCTGAGTGAATGTGTACATCCCAAAAACGGCAGGGGCAAGTCCGTGCACTATGATCTTCGCCCCCAGATCAAGCCACCCTGCAACGCCTTGCTCATAGCCATCGGAATTCCCCTTTATCCCCACAGGTGAATGTATGTTACGGGGCGTCTGGACGTGTGCCAACTGGGACAACTCACTGTACCGGGCCTTCCGCTCTCTCTGACCATTCGCTGGTAGGGTCCCGAAAAGTGCCGGCTCCTTCTCCCAAGCATCCAGCAAAGAACGCGCACATAGGTCTACGGCGTACCAACCATCAGGGTGCCCTCTCAGAAGGTCTATCGCCTGGACAGCCGCGCCCGCATACACAATGTGCTGCGGGATTTTGAACTCCGGCAAATCCAACTCCTCAGCAAGCACTTGGCTGCGGATCAGGAGCGCAAGCACTTCCTTGACAATCTCACTATCCATCAGACTGCGACCGCCTTTCCCGTTCCGCCTTGCGTTCCCGCATGTAGCGCCACTCATCCTCACGCTTGGGCGGCTTGCTGAGGACTACCGCCGCGATCTCATCCATCGGGCGGTTGATTGCCTCCGGTAGCGGCAATGGTGGCCGCCCACGCTTCGGCTTCGGCTTGTTGTCACTGGGCATTACAGCCATCCGAATAAGCGTGCAGTACCAGCTATCCCAACTCCGATAGCCAGCGGATGCATTGCCTTCTTGAGAATGAACAACACAAGCCAGTAGTGACCGTGAAGGGCGCGGTAGCTTGGCTCTTGCCTCCCATCCGTAGTGCGCCATCCCTGGTTCATTCGTAACATCGGTGGAGTGCCAGGCTTCAACACCACAGGCGACATATCCGCGTTGTTCATGCTGAGGAATATCAGCAGTTCATATATCCGCTCTCGCACTTTTCTCACTGCCATCGCTCCTTCTCCCACCATGCGGCGTCTACGCGCCCTTCCTGGACGCGAGACTCGCGCAATTCCGTGAGCGTCAATTTGTTGCTCTTGAGTCGGTTGCACGGCTCGCAAAGCAACGTCCGGTTGGCCATGTCGTCAGCGCCGCCAAGCGAACGCGGCTTCTTGTGGTCTACCTGTAGGTAGTCCGAGTTAGGCGGCTCCCAACCGCACCCCTGGCACCTCTGACCGTCCTCGATGATCACCCGCCCCCCCCCCGCGTACTGCCCCCAAAAAGCGAAGAGGCGCCTCGCAAGGCGCCCCTAACGCGACAACCAAATAGAGAAAACCTACGCCGCCTCCGGCATCACCTGTAGAATCAACTCCGCGTACTGCAACAGGTGGCGGTCTGGCAAGAAAAACTCCCGTGCCCGCTCCCGCGCCGCAGCGCCCAACCGCCCGGCCAGCTCAGGATTGACCAACAAAGACTGAATCGCCCTTCCGCACGCCGTCACATCCGTCGCGTCCGGCAGCAATATCCCCGACTCCCCATCCACAATCTGGCTCCGGATGCCGCCCACACCGCTCGCGATGACCGGCTTGCCCTTCCACATCGCCTCCGTCACCGTCAGCCCGAACCCCTCCGCGAGGCTCTTCTGCACGATGACCGACGCGTGCCGCTGAATCCCATTGATGATCGCCGCGTTCTCCTCGCGATCGTCCATCGGAACGCTCACAAGGTGAACCCGATGCCGAATCCCGTCCGGCAGCCGCCGCCACTCCGCCGAGCACTCATCCAGAACACCCGCCGCCTCCGGATCATCTGCCACGCCGTTCGTGGTGGGGCCCACAAGGAACAGGTGCGCGTTGGCGGGCGCGTTCTCCATTCCCGCAAACGCCCGCATCACCCCGGACATGTCCTTCAGAGTGTCCCATCGCGCAATCTGCGCAACGACAGGGTCATCAAGGCGGGGCAGGGCGCCCTCAGTCAGCGCCTCAACCCGATGCATTAACGGCGCGTACGATCCGTCCTCTCGACGGAACTGGGGCGGAACGGATGGCGCCGCCACATCCAGCAGCCCCACCTGCGCCAGGATGTCTTGCGCCGTGTCCGCGCTAATCTCCGCATTCTTCGCGCTTGATGGGTCGATGGACGGATTGATAACACGCACCGCCGCCGCATCCAGGTACGACGGAACATACTCGGCAAGGCTGAAAATGCAGAAATCCGCCTGCTCAATATAGCGACGCAGAAAATCCCACCCCACGCTCACCGGCGCATCGTGGCGCTCATGGCCGATATGCGACCGCCAGATAACGCGAGCCCCGACCAGCAACAACGCCTCGGTCAGCCCCGCCGTCTGCGGATCGTGCAGGATGACGATATCCCCGGTCCGAACCTGTGGCGCGATGGCCGTCGCGTTCTCGGCCAGCACCTGCTCATAGTGCGCGCGCTCAGCCTCGCCGAGTGGCCCGCCGTCCCCCGCCTCTCCGTGCAGATTGTTGTGAATTCGCTTCGTGATGCGGAAAAACTCGGCATCACCGTCGATGACGAGCCACCGCGACTCCACCCCTGCGCCCTTTGCGTAACCGCTCAATCCCTGCACCAGCTCCGCCACACCGCCGCCCTGCGCCGTGGAGTTGATATTGATGACAGAGCGTCCGTTCAGCACGCGGCTCACAGTTTGAGACGCGGTCATGATCGCGTCCCGCCGCTCCTCGCTCACGAACGGAGTCAGCAACTCCGGCGACAGCGCCGAGACCTCAACTTCTATTAACTTTCTTACTTGGGTGCGCCCGTCGAGTACAAGTGACACATCTCCTCCATAGAGAGGCGTGGCCCGGTGTCCCCGGGGACGCAATATCAGTACCATTCCCGCGCTACTCGGCGGCCATTGAAAACCGCCACCACTACTATTCTACCGCCCCCGCGCCACCCTTTAGAATCCCCATCCCCTACAATTGCGCTAACCTCCCGTCACTGAACAGAGGAGAAAACCCATGCCAACCCAACTGATAATCAACGAACAGGCCCTAATCCCCGCCATCGCACAGGACGCCGACACCGGCGTAGTCCTCATGGTCGCCCACATGAACCACGAGGCCCTCACCCGCACCATTGAGACCGGACAGGCGTGGTTCTACAGCCGTTCTCGTCAAGAACTCTGGCACAAGGGCGAGACATCCGGCAGCACCCTAAACGTCGTCGAGATCCGTCCCGACTGCGATGGCGATGTCATCCTGCTCAAGGTCAACCCGGACGGCCCCGCATGCCACACCGGCAACGAAACCTGCTTCTATCAGGACTTCGATACCTCGGATTGGAACATGGAGCCCACCGCCCAGGACCAACTCGGCGCGACCCTAACCGAACTCGCCATGACCGTCGCCCAGCGCCGCAAGGACAAGCCGGAGGGCAGCTACACCGCATCCCTATTCGAGAGGGGCACGGAACGCATCGCCCAAAAAGTCATCGAGGAAGGTGGAGAGACCGCGCTCGCCGCCATGGCCAAAGCCCCTGATCGCGTCCGCGCCGAAGCCGCCGATCTCCTCTACCACCTAACCATCCTCCTCGAAGACGCAGGCGTAACCCTAACAGAAATCGCCACCGAACTAACAAACCGCCGCCGCTAACCGCCCTCCCGTCATTCCCGCGAAAGCGGGAACCTTGAACTGGGAACGCAACCAACCTCAGTAACGCAAAACCGCCATCCGTCCCCCCGCCATCCCCCAACCCCCCCTCATTCCGGCGAAAGCCGGAACCCATCCCCCTCGCCCAACCACCCCCCATCCCCAACCAAAAAATTGCCGCCACCAATTCAAGTGCGATAAACTGAACCTTACTTGGATCAGCATGAAGTGTGGGGGAAACATCTATGCCATCACTAGCCTATTTTGAAGGGAAAGTCGTCCCGCTTGAAGAGGCGAAGATTGGGGTCGTTAACCACGCCTTCAACTACGGCACCGGCGTCTTTGAGGGCATCCGCGGCAACTGGAACGGTGCCCAGGAGCAGATGTACCTGTTCAGGGTCAGAGAACACTACGCGCGCCTCCTCCGCTCCTGCCAAATGCTCAACATCAAGCTGCCCTATTCCCTCGACGACTTTGAACGAATCACCCTCGATCTCGTCCAGCAGTGCGGCTTCAAAGAAGACATCTACATCCGTCCCCTCGCCTATAAGTCGTCGAACGTCGTTGGGCTACGCGTCCACGATCTCGAGGACGACTTCCTCATCTACATCGTCCCGTTCGGTAACTACCTCGACTCCGATGCCGGCATCCGATGCACCTTCTCAAGCTGGATGAGGATCCAGGACAACGTCATCCCCCCCAGCGCCAAGGTCACAGGCATGTACGTCGGCAACAGTCTTGCCAAGAGCGAAGCCGTCTGGCGTGGCTACGACGAAGCCATCCTGCTGACCCAGGACGGCAACATCTCGGAGGGCAGCGGCGAAAACATCTTCCTGATTCAAAATGGAGTCCTCAGCACCCCGCCGCAGACCGACGGCATCCTTGATGGAATCACACGAAACACCGTCATGGAACTCGCGCGCGATATCCTCGGCCTTGAGGTCGTCGAACGATCAATTCCCAAGACCGAAGCCTACGTCACGGACGAGCTATTCATGACGGGCACCGCCGCCCACGTCACGCCCGTGCGGGAAATTGACGGCCGCCCCATCGGCAGCGGCGGCATCGGCCCCATCACCGCCGAACTCCAAAAGCTCTACTTCGAAGTAGTAAAAGGCGAGCGAGCCCAATACAACCACTGGCTAACCCCAACCTACACCCCAACCCCAACCCCCGCCTAAGCCCTGTCATTCCCGCGAAAGCCGGAATCCATCCCCCGTATATGCATGCCCAGTCCCCGCCCCGCCCCGTCATTCCCGCGAACGCGGGAATCTTGACCTAAATTGCACGAATAGCGAGCGTGACGCCCTCCAACATAATTCCCAATGTCATTCTGAGCGCAGCGAAGAATCTAAAGCCGCCACTGTGCAACCAACCCCGTAACCCCCCACCTCCGAATCCCCCGCGCCCCACCCGAATCCCCCGCGAAGGCGGGGGCCCACGCCGCCCCCCCCCCGCCTAAACCCCAACGCCCCCACGTCACCCCCCGCCCCCCCCGTCATTCCCGCGAACGCGGGAATCTTGATCTCAATTGCACGAATAGCGAGCGTGACGCCCTCCAACATAATTCCCAATGTCATTCTGAGCGCAGCGAAGAATCTAAAGCCGCATTCCGCCAACCAACCCCGTAACCCCCCCTCCCGAAATCCCCCGCGCCCCCCCCGAATCCCCCGCGAAGGCGGGGGCCCACGCCGCCCAAAACCCGCCCGCCAACCTACTCCCCCTCCTCCTCCCACGGAATATCGTCCGCAGTCCGGCACCAATCACACCGCCCGCCGGACGCCGTCAACTCCGCCGTCGCCGTCTCTCTCCCACACCGATTGCAGAAACGCAGCGGCGCCGAAGAATCACGGCAATCCTCGCAAATGAAAGGTGAGGAAACGTCCGGCGGATCGAACACACGCCGGCCACACCGACCGCACGCGAGCGTCATAAGTCTCAGCCGCCGGCGTGTTCCGACGTCGCAGTCCCGAAATCGGCGGCCACGACAACAGGCGATTCCACCCCCGGCCTGTACGGAACGTCCCGCTCCTCAGTGATGGCCAGCGGATTGTCCCGCGTCATCGCCCACGCCCGTGCCTCATCGGCCAGTTCCGAGACCCGTTCGAATCCGTCCCGCATATTCGGCACACGCTGCCCCTTGGAGCTATGCGCGTCCGTCGCAAGTACGTGGGCCATTTCGTGCTTGATCAGATACTCGCCCATCTCCCTGGAACCCGGGCCGTAGTGATTCAACAGGCTACCCGTGTTGATCTGCGTCAGCGCGCCCATCGAAATAAGTCGGCGCACAATGTCCGGATTCTTCTGGATAATCGTGTTGCGCTCCGGATGTGCGATCACAGGGCGATAGCCCAACGACATGATCGCCGCAATCTCCTGCACCACGTAATTGGGAAATGAATTGAACGGCGGCTCCGTAAGCACATAGCGCGTGCTATTGATGGTCACACCGTCCCCAGATTCAAGCTGTTCCTTCAGGCGACTCGTAATGCGAATCTCCTGACCCGAAAGCAACGTGACGTTCAGACTGTGCTCCGCTACGGCTCGATTCAGCAGTCCGACGCGATGCCGCGACTCCTCCAGTACGGATTGGTGAGAACGCGGGTAGTTGTGGGGTGTTGTGACGATGGTTGTCGTGTCCTGGCTGTACGCGATGCGCGCCATCTCCACCGCCTCGGCCCGATCCCGCGCCCCGTCATCGATCCCCGGCAAAATATGGCAATGAATATCAACAAACCCCGCAACGGGCGGGTGGGCATGATTTCCGCTATCCAACCTCTCTCCCCTCACTACCAACTACTCCTCTCCCCATGTCATTCCGAGTGCAGCGAGGAATCCAAAGCCTTCATTGCCCCATCAACGCCGGAACGCGGCATCCCAACTCCACAGGCCCAGCCAACCCTGATCGCGAACAGAGAAACCTACCCCGGCCACCTGAATTTATGAACCCGAAAACCCTCCGCGTACTGGTACCCCGGCGACTTTCCCTGCTCCTCGTGCCGAGAGTGAATCCGCTCCACCAACCCCTCCGGGTTCCGAATCTGGCTCGCGTGCTCACGCAGCGCCGCCACCTTGAGGTCGATCGAGTCCGCGATGTCGATCCACGTATCAGGATCATCGCTCCACGACCACGCCTCGGACACGATATGCGGCTCGAAACCCTGCTGTGCAAGGTGCGGGAAGTGGTGGACATCGCGCGCATACGGGTACATCGCGTCGAACGCCGCCTGCCCAACGTTGCGGTGGTCGCGATGATTGTGGGCCCGCCTGTATGGATCAAACGTGAACACGACCTCCGGCCTGAAACGCCGAATCTCCCGCACCAGGTGCTCCCGCAACTCGCGGCTGTCATCAAGCTCGCCGTCTGGATACCCCAGGAACGTCACGTCCTCAATTCCCAGTACCTTAGCCGCCGCTGTGGCCTCTGCCGCCCGCGTCTTAATCAGATCCTCCGGCTTCGTGTCCGGGTCGGATGTGCCCGCGCGACCGTCCGTGCAGATGACCAGCGCCCCCTCCCAGCCCTCGCGTATCCATTTGGCGATAGTGCCCGCGCACCCAAACTCCATATCGTCCGGATGCGCCGAAATCGCCATTAGCTTCTTTGGACGCCCCTGCGTGTCCACCATTCAATCCTCCGTCATTCCCGCGACCCTCCGTCATTCCCGCGAAGGCGGGAACCTGCCGCTAATCGTTCTCGTCGCCGCCCTCCGTCATTCCCGCAACCCTCCGTCATTCCCGCGAAGGCGGGAACCTGCCCCTAGTCGCTGTCGTCACCGCTATCGGCCATCATGCGACTGATTCCGTAACGACGAAACTCCTCCGCGAACGCCATGCCGCGCGACTCGCCATTGCGAGCAGCCCAGCTCCGTATCCAGTCACTGGCATCCGGCCCGAACTGGCTCGTATGCAGTTTCGTCGCCTCAATTTTTGCTTCGATTGTGTCCGAAATGTCAACGAACACGTCTGGATTCTCCGTGCCCCAGAAATAGATTTCCGCCGTCTTGTGCGGCTCAAGCCCCTCCGCCCCGTGCTCGGGAAAGTGCAGCCGATCCCGCGCGAATGGAAACACGGCGTCCATCGTCACCATGCCCGTGATGCGATGATCGCGATGAATATAGAAACCCGTGCGGAAAGGATCCGTCGTCAGAACAATATCCGGCCTGACGCGCCGTACATGCCGCGTAATCTCGCCCAGCAACTCCCGACCGTCCACCAACTCCCCGTCGCCATTCTGGAGAATCGTGACCTCTTTCACGCCAAGCACAGCCGCCGCGTCCCGCTGCTCCTTGTCCCGCGTGGCGGCGAGATCAGCGTTCGTCAGGGTTGGGTCTTCCGTCCCCTTATCCCCATTCGTCGCGATCAGATAGTGAACTTCAACGCCCTCCCGAGCGAGCAGCGCCACCGTCCCCCCGCACCCAATCTCGGCATCATCCGGATGCGGCGCAACAACCAACACCCGCTCAACATCCCCAAACTCATCAATCACCACAGTCACTCCTCTAAAGCCTCCACACCGCAACCAAACCCCGTAACGCCAACCGCCTCATACCCCCCGTCATTCCGGCGAAGGCCAGAATCCATCCCCGCCCCGCCCCGTAATTCCCGCACCCCCCCCCGCGTCATTCCCGCGAACGCGGGAATCCCAACCTCCATTACCCAACCAACCCCCATAACGCCAACCACTCCCGTCACACCCGCGCCCCACCCGAATCCCCGCGCAGGCGGGGCCCATGCCCCCACACCGCGCCCGCCCCTCAACTCGATCCCCCGTCATCCCCGCCCCCCCCCGTCATTCCCGCACCCCCCCCGTCATTCCCGCGAACGCGGGAATCCCAACCTCCATTACCCAACCAAACCCCGTAACGCCAACCGCGCTTATCCCCTCTCCCCCTGGGAGAGGGCTAGGGTGAGGGCCCTCCGCCCGCCCCTCAACTCAATCGCCTTCTCATATAAACCCAACACCGCGTCCGCGCTCGCAGCCCACGTCAGCCCACGCGCCGCCTCCAACGCGCCCTCCGCGAGCCACCGCCGCGCATCCCCATCATCCAACAGTTCCGTGATAGCCGACGCAAGGGTAGGGGCGTCCCCCGGCGTCACAAGCCGACCCGACACCCCATCTTCGATGAACGATGCAGGCCCCGGCACATTCGATGCGACAACCGGCGTCCCGCACGCCATCGCCTCCGTCGCCACGATGCTGAAACTCTCCGAATGTGAAGGCACAACCAGCATGTCCGCTGCCGCATAATGCCAGGGCAACTCATCGTTAGGCGCAAGCCCAACCCACGTCACCCTGTCCGCAACTCCAGGCTCCGATGTCAAACCACGCAGCCGAGCCGCATAGTCCGCATCCACCTCTCCGCCGACAATACGCAGCCGCAAACGAGGCCGCTCTGCCATGAGCCCCAAAGCCCTCAGCAACACGTCCGCGCCCTTGATGGCATCAAGCCGCCCCACATACAGCAGCGACTCCGCATCGAGCGGAATCCCCAGCCTCTCACGCGCCTCATGACGATCCAGCGGTCGAAACCGCTCAGCATCAACCCCGATCGGCGCAACTGCGATCCGCCCGGCGTCAGCCCCCAGCATCGACACCAGCGCATCCGCCTCAAAAGACGTCCACGCCACAATCCCGTCAGCGCCCTGCGCGATCTCCCGCTCCGCCTCATGCCGCACAGCAGGCTCGCCGCCGCCCCCAAACGCCTGCTCCTTAACCGCTGCAATGGTGTGAAAAGTCGTCACATGCGGCACGTCAAGTCGACGTGACACCTCCGCGCCGGCACGACCGGAAATCCAGTAGTGCGAGTGAATCACGTCACAATTATCCCCCAGCGCCGCCGCGATCTCTTCTGCTCCCTCGTTACCGTGCCCCAAAAGCCCGTCGGACGACGCCTCAAAAGACGCCGGAGGGACGTGAATCACGTCAAAATCGCCCTCATAACGACCGTTTCTGTGCGTTTTGGGATGCTCGTTCGTCACTATTGTCACAGCAATTCCGCGCCGCGAAAACTCCCTCGCGAGCCCCAAAACATACGCGCTCATCCCCCCGGCCTTCTCCTCACCCAAAGCAAGGAAGGGACAAGAATGCAACGCAAAAAACGCCACCGAACGCAAAGTCACGTTAGTGGATTCCCCATGGCCGGAGCAGTGTTTTTAACCTGCCGGCTCTCCGTCTCGGTCAAGGCGTCGCCGCCCCGTTCTCCCGGTCCAGACGCCACCGATACAGAATCCGGTCATTCCCGCCCAAGTCGTACTTGTAAGCCTCATTCCCGCGAAGGAAATCGTACTCGCGCAATCCCTTCTCAATAGCGCCGCGCAGCCCGAAAGCCTTGAGCAACAGCCCAACCGAAAGATGCCGATATTCCGGATCGTAACCACTGTTGTAGAGCAACAGTCGGTCACCCTCCATGAAACTCATAGTTGCCGAAACAGGCTTCCCCCCCACATCCAGGAAGGCCAGTTGCAGCGTGTCGGCCTCCGCCATCGTGCGCGTCAAGGTGTCCAGAAAAGCCCGGCGATCCGGCGTAAGAAATTCCGCCTTTGCTTCGCTGCTCTTGCCCATGAGAGAAACGAAATCGTCCAGCGCCTCCGGCAATTCGTCGTGGTCGTGGTCATAGATTCGGTATTCGGCTTCCCCGCTCGCATCAAGCCGTCGCAGCTTGCGCCGCAGCTCGTGGCGATCCTTCTTGGACAGGCTCTGCACATGCGCGTCCCAGGAGTCCGGCAGCACGACGTATGGCGAAACGTCCCACACAGAACGGTCTACCCTCCACCCATGCTCGCTGGCCCTGGATTCAAGGATCTGCGTGGAAGGTGAATCGTCACGCAAACCGGTCAGGTCGATAGACTCCCACCCCTCCGCCGCCCCGTAACCGAGAACGGTGTCCCAGATTGCCTCTTCTTCACCGGGCACGGACAGGATGTCCTGGTAGTCCGTGACGTTGTGATCGAGGCCAAACGTGACGGCGCTCTTGTCGTGGTACAGGGGCGCGACGCCACGCAGTGAGGAGTCGGCCTCGTCTCGCACGGTCAGCACGGGATGCTCATCAATTGAACCGCAGCAATTCAGCGCCCATGCCGTCTGCCAGGGCAGCGAGAGGAAAATCGACTGCGTCGTGGACTTGCTGAATAACGCCGGCCATTCGGTCGCGACGGCCGCCAGGGACTCCCAGCGCGCGGTGAGGCTCACGCCCCCGCTCCCTTTGACGATGTGAGGCTTAGAAATTCTGCGCGGACTGCCGGATCGTCCTTGAATGCTCCACGATACGCCGTTGTGATGACGCGGCTCCCAGGCGCGCGAACACCGCGAATGGTCATACAGAGGTGCTCCGCCTCGACGCGAACCGCCGTACCCTCTGGTTTCAGGGTTTCAGTCAGGATGTCCGCTGCTTGATTTGTCAGGCGTTCTTGCATCTGCGGACGGCGGCCAAGGCACTCAATCGCGCGGGCAAGTTTGCTAATGCCAACAACACCCCCAGATGGGATATACGCAATATGCACAGTGCCAAAGAAGGGGAGAAGGTGGTGCTCACAGATCGACGTGAATGGGATGTCTCTAACCGTCACCATGTCCCGCACGCCCTCTTCGTAGGACACGGTCAAGAGGTCTCGGGGATCCTGATCAATGCCGGAAAAGAGCTCAGCATACATCGCCGCGACGCGCGCGGGTGTCTTTTCAAGGCCAACCCGTCTCGGATCATCTCCTATGGCACGAAGGATGTCTTCTACGGCGCGGCCTATACGCTCTTGATCAATCATCCGGGAATCGATGGACGCTCCACTCGCCTCTCCTGTAGTCTAGCGCACGGCATGGGCGCTCAGTTCATTCCGAGCATTCGACGTACCGCTTCAAGGTCGGCGGGCGCATCTTCGATGGTCAGCCCTTGTGCCGTAGCATTGTCAGGATCCTTGAGCCCGTTGCCCGTGATGATGCAGACAACACGCTTATCTTGCATCTCCGGGTGAGACGCCGCGTATTTCGCCAAGCCTGCCACCGATGCCGCAGAGGCAGGCTCTCCGAAGATACCCTCCTGTCCGGCGATCAGTGAGTATGCATCCAGAATCTGCTCATCAGTCACGCTGTCGATCTGCCCTCCGGAGTCGTCCCGTGCGGCAACTGCGCCATCCCAACTCGCCGGTCTGCCAATGCGTATGGCCGACGCGACTGTCTGCGGGTCTTCCACCGGATGCCCTAGTACCAATGGCGCTGCCCCCGCTGCCTGGAAACCCATCATGCGGGGCAATCGCGTGGAATTACCCATCTCCTGGTATTCCCTGAAACCCCTCCAGTAGGCGGTGATGTTGCCCGCGTTGCCGACGGGAATGAACAGGTCGTCCGGCGCATCCCCCAATTCGTCAATAATTTCGAACGATGCTGTCTTCTGACCTTCCAGCCGGTCGTTGTTCACCGAGTTCACCAACCTGATTGCGCCGGGCCCGGCGAACGTGCGCACGATATCGAGAGCATCGTCGAATGAGCCGGATATGGCCACAATACGAGCGCCATACATTGAGGCCTGTGCCAGCTTCCCCGCGGCGATATTCCCCTTGGGAACAACTACAATGCTCTGCAGTCCGCACGCTGCCCCATACGCAGAGGCGGCGGCGCTCGTGTTGCCGGTTGAAGCGCAGATTACCCCGGTGCAACCGTCCTCCAGGCCTTTGGCCACGGCGACGACCATTCCTCGATCCTTGAATGAACCGGTGGGGTTCATGCCCTCCAGCTTGAAATAGAGTTCCCCGACACCCAGTTGGGATTCAAGATGGCGCGACCGAATTAACGGGGTGCTTCCCTCACCCAACGTAATTCTCGGCGTCGAATCAGTGACGATGCTCATCAAGTGACCATACCGCTCCAGCACGCTCATAACTACGCCCTTCCTGCGTTCGCATCGGAGTAGCCGAAGACGCGCCGACTCATGCCAATTTCCATGTCAGTCCCCCTACTGACACTGTACGCCCAACTGCAAAGCGGATACATGCCGTTCTGCAATCATTCTTCCACGCGGATGATGCTGCCGATTTCTCTGACAACATCAAGCGCCATCAACCTGTTTGAGGCATCACGCATGGCCGATTCTCGCGCCCGGTGCGTCGTAATCACGATCTCGGCGGAGCCCGCTGTCTCGTCGAGCTCCTGCTGAATGACTGAAGCGATGCTAATCAAGGCGTCGCCAAGAACACGAGCGATTGCCGCAAGAACCCCCGGCCGATCGGCCACTGTCATGCGCAGGTAGTAACAGAAGTGCAACTCCTCAATAGGCTGGACACGGCTTCCGACACCGGGCGCCTGGAGCAGGTCGGTCTGGCCATGTCCCATGAGACCACGAGCAACGTCCAGCAGATCACTCATCACGGCGCTCGTCGTCGGCCCCGGGCCGGCGCCACGGCCGTACAACAGAAGCTCTCCGGCGGAATCACTGTCGAACTGCACAGCGTTGTAGACGCCGTCAACCTTTGCCAGGAGCGCGTCCGAGTCTATGAACGCGGGATGCACGCGCACATCAAGATTGCCATCGTCGATCTGTTTAGCAACCGCAAGCAATTTGATTGCATAGCCAAGGTCATGCGCATAACGAAAATCCCGGGGAGCTAAATGACCAATCCCCTCGCAGTAGATGGAATCAGGCGAGACGGACGATCCATATGCAAGCGTAGCGAGAACGGAAAGTTTGTACACCGCATCGGTTCCGTCGATATCATTGCTCGGATCTGCTTCTGCGTATCCACGCGCCTGCGCATCCGCAAGCGCCTCCTCGAACGGGATACCCTCCGACGCCATCTGAGAAAGAATGTAGTTCGTCGTTCCGTTGATGATGGCCCGCAAGGAGCGCACGCGCGCCCCGGTCAATCCACGTTGGAGCGCAGAGACAACAGGAATGGCCCCTCCCACGGCAGCCTCGAACTTCAGAACCGCGCCTTTGGCTTGTGCCATAGCGAGCAGGCCTGAACCATGCTTGGCCATAACTTCCTTGTTGCCCGTAACAACCGAGCGGCCCGTTGAAAGCGCAGTTCGGATGGCGGGCAGGGCAGCGTCCTCTCCACCCATAAGCTCGATAACAATGTCGACACTGGGATCTTCAAGGATGCTGGTAACGTCAGTGGTGATCAGGGAACGGTCGACGAGGGAAGATCGTTGGCGAGCGACATCACGAACGAGAATGCCGCGCAGCTTGAGCGGCAGACCGACTGACTGACGGATGAACGAATCATCGCCGCTCAGGGCTTCCGCAACACCTGTTCCGACAACCCCCATGCCAAGCAGCCCGACGCCAATGAATCCCCGCTCATTGGGGCTCTGCGCCCCGTTAGCCACTCGCGCTCCTTGCTGGGAAGAGTTCACGATCTTGCCTGAGTTGGGCCAGGACCCACTGGTATCGATCCGAACTCATACCGCCGCCGGGCCTCCTCAGAGCATCAACCGCCACTAACTCTGAGCGACGCTCAAGTATCCATTCTTGGAGTGCTTGGCCCTCCAGGGTCGATACATGTTCTTCTCGAACGTCGAGTAGTTGCGCGCCTTCAACGGCCATGATCAGGGAAGCGCCTGTAGCGGTCACGATGGGTCCGGACACAGCACCATCCCCCAGCTCCCACATGACTTCGTTGTACTCGTCCTTGATCCCGTAGGGAATCCACCCAAGATCACCGCCGACTTCTGCCGCCTGGCTGTCATCGGAAAGCTCGCGAGCGAGTTCCATGAACGATTCCCCGCCATCAATCCTGTCAAGCGCAGCCCGTGCCTCTTGGAGTCCGGTCTCAGAGTTGTTGAAGCGAATCTCATAAAGATGACGCTGTTCCAGCTTCGCCGGAATACTCTCCTTGAGCACTTCCTCAAGCTTCTGCTCCAACGCCTGTTCGTGGGCTATTTGGCGCAAGAAATCCTCCGACACCTTCAGTATCTCGAGCCTAAGCCTCAGCCGTTCGCGGTATTCCGACTCCGGGATGTCCGGGTTGTCAACATTGGATTGCCCCAGGATGCGCGCGCGCAATTCCACTTCAACGTCGTCGTCAGCCACGGCGACGTTTTCAAGTGGGGCATACTGCCTCATTATTTCACGGCGCTCCAGGTCGTTGACCATGTCAAAGATCAGGTTGGTAAGGGAATCCGGCTGCCAACTGCCGACGGCCTGCGCCTCCGCGATGATCATGCGCAGGCGGACCATGTAATCGCCCCATGTATAACGCGCGTCGTTGATGACCAGCGCGGTTTCGCGGTGCGGCTGAACAAAGACAACGAAATAACCTGTCGCTGGAATGACCAACGCAGTTATGAACAACAGGATGCCCGCCAGGGAGAGGATTCGGGTAAAGCGGTGGCGTCGGCGTCGTTCGGTTGCGCGCCGGTGGCCACCGACAACAGGCGAGGCTGTTGTTCCCTCGCTGTCGTTCTGATCCGGTTGGGTCATTGTTGGAGCCTTGTGCGGTTCGCGCTTGAGCCGCGCGACTCATCCACCGCGATGCGGCTGTTCAGCGTGATGGCTGGAGGTCGTGGAGAGTGTCCGTCGTGAACGGAATCAGCCCCGCCTGGCGCGCGCGCTTAATCTGCTTTGCCAGCGCTCGCTGATGCCGGGAGCAAGTGCTTGTCTTGCGTCGCGGCTCGATGCGGGCGCGCTCAGAGATGAAACGCCGTAGCGTCTCCGGCTGCTTGTAGTCCATCACGGCTTCCTTATCTGCGCAGAAAAGGCAGACGCGGCGGCGTGGGTAAAAGCGTCGCCCACCTCCACCTCCACCTTCCCGACGGCCACCCTGTGGCCTATCACCGGATGGACGGCCACCCTGGCCACCCTGCGGCCTATCACCAAATGAACGACCACCTTGTGGCCTATCACCAAATGAACGACCTTCCTGAGGCCGATCTGAGTCCGGTCTGGGCGGCGGCGCGCCGGTTGGCGCGCCTGTCGCCTGCGGTGGCGTGGAACTTTCTGACGTCATGCATATCCTCCGGGATCAACTGCGTTTAAGTCTACACGGCTTTGCGAGAATCGGGCAGCATCGCTACTTCATACGGCCCTAGAAGGGGAGATCGTCCTCCGGCCCGCCGCCACCACCACCACCGCCGCCAAAGTTCCCGCCCGGATCTTCCTCTTCGCGCGGCATTCCGCCACCGCCCTCATTGGGCCTGCTCATGAATACAACGTTCTGGGCAACGATTTCGATGGTTGTTCGTGGCGTGCCGTCGCGACCTTCCCAGCGATCCGTTCGCAGGCGTCCGTCAACATATACCTTCTGGCCCTTGCTGAGGTACTGGTTACAGTTCTCCGCAAGTTGATTCCATGCCACAACTCGGAACCACTCCGTCTCCTCGTGCCTTTCCCCGTCCTGGGTATTGAAGACGCGATTGACGGCGACGCTGAAAGTTGTAACCGGGTTGCCGTTCGGCGTGTACCGCATCTCGGGATCGCTCCCGAGATTGCCGATTGCCGTCATCCTATTGAGTGTCATCTTGAATCACCTTCCCACAAATATGGACGCTACATACGCGTGACGAATGTGCGAAGGTGATTCTCATTGGCGCGGAGGCTGCTTTTAAGCGCGCTGACGGCATCACCGGGCATGTCGAAGTGAGAGACGATCATCGTGCCGTCAGTCTTGTTCTTGATGGGATAGGCGAGGCGTCGTCGTCCCTGGACCACTGTCGCCTCTTCCGTGCCCCCGCGATCAACAATAACCTGCTTGATCCGCTCTACTGCTCCGTTGAGTTCTTCATCCTGAATCTCGGAGTTCAGGATCACCATTAGTTCGTATCGAGTCACTCATCCTCCCTTACCGGTTTGCACTAGCGAAGTATACACGCGACGGCGCTGAATCCGCCGCTACAGAATGTCACATAAACTCAGTCAAAAAGTTGTGGAATCGGGTGGGCGCCCGTGAGGGAACCCACCTGGGCGCGGGCGGCATCAAGCGTCGATGCGTCCTCCGGGTTCCGTAGCACCTCCACGATGAGGCGTCCGACGGCCCGGGCATCATCCTCACCGAAGTTCCTACTGGTGATAGCGGGTGTTCCGATTCGTATCCCGCTTCCAACGCGTGGTGGGAGTTCGTCGAAGGGTATCGCGTTGGGGTTCGTAATCACGCCGATGGACTCAAGCAGGTCCGCGGCGTCCTTCCCCGTCGTTCCGAGAGTGGTCACATCCACGAGGAACAGGTGGCAGTCCGTGCCGCCGGACACGATGCGCATCCCAGCCCCCCCCATCTCCGCGGCCATTGCGCGGGCATTGCGCAGGACGTGCTCCTGGTAGGTGCTGAAGGAGGGTCTAAGGGCTTCGCCAAAACAGACGGCCTTGGCTGCGATGGTGTGCATCATCGGCCCGCCCTGCGCGCCGGGGAATACCGCGCGGTCAATGGCCGCAGCGTACTCCTGTTTGCAGAGAATGAAAGCGCCGCGCGGGCCCCTCAGCGTCTTCTGCGTCGTGGACGTCATGATGTCCGCGTATGGAGCCGGATCGGGATAGACGCCCCCCGCGATTAGTCCGGCGTAGTGCGCCATGTCCACCATGAGGAGCGCGTCAATCGAATCTGCGATGCGGCGCATGTTTGCAAAATCAATTGCGCGTGAGTAAGAACTCGCGCCCGCAACGATGATCTTGGGACGATGCTCCTTTGCCAGCGACTCCACCTCGTCATAGTCAATCATCTCCGTCTCCCGGTCCACGCCGTATGACACGAATCGGTAGTACTGGCCGGAGAAGCTGACCGGGCTGCCGTGCGATAGATGCCCGCCCTGATCCAGCCTCATGCCAAGAATCGTGTCCCCGGGTTTGACGAACGCAAAATAGGCGGCCATGTTGGCCTGCACGCCGCTGTGGGGCTGTACGTTGGCGTGTTCCATCCCGAACAGCTTCTTGAGGCGCTCGCGTGCCAGGTCTTCCACGACATCGGCGAATTCGCATCCGGCATAGTAACGTCGACCCGGGTATCCCTCTGCGTATTTCTCTGTAAGGGCAGACCCCTGCGCTTCCATCACCGCATGGCTCGTGTAGTTCTCAGAGGCGATGAGGATAATAGAATCCCGCTGCCGTGCCTCTTCGCCCTGAATCGCTGCAAAAATCTCGGGATCCGACTCCGACAAATGCGACATGAAATCTCCTTTGTCCTACCCCAAAATCCAGTATAGCAACGGGCATGGCAGCGGGCGCGCTGTTTCACTGCCTCTTGTTCAGCTGCTTTCCCACATGAGATTCTGGCCGTCCGTGGTCAGCGTCACCGTGCCCTGCAGATCGGTGCGGAGGATAACCGGCCCTGATGGCAGTGTTTGTAATCGCTCCAAAGTCTCCGGATGGGGATGGCCGAACCCGTTATCCTCGCCGGCCGTGATAACGGCCACGCGGGGCGACACCGCCTCCAGAAACTCCGCTGAGGAAGCGTAACGGCTGCCCTGATGGGCCACCTTGAGGACTGTCGCCTGTATGCCTGCGCCGGAATCGAGAAGATACTCTTCCGCCGTGGCGTAGATATCCGCCGCGAACAAGAATGAAGTCTCCCCGTAACTCAGGCGCGCAACGACAGAATTGTCATCGTGCTCGCTCGCAGTATCGAAGGGTCGCTCTGCCGGAGGATGCAGGATTTCCAGCATTGAGCCGCCCCCCAAATCGAAAGTGACACCCCGCTCCGCCCGAATCACCTGCAGATCAGGCCGTTGCTTGAGCGCATCTGTCCAGTTGCGGCCATAGACGGTGGACGATTCTAACTGCGGGTCTATCACAAACCCCACCTGATAGCGTTGCAGTGTCTCCGTGAGGCCGATGATGTGGTCGGCGCTCGGGTGCGTAAGGATGACGATGTCGATTCGCCGGGACCACCACGGCAAATGCTCGGCAAGACGCTGCTGCAACACAGCCCCGTTGGGGCCGCCATCGATGAGGACCCGTCTGCCCGTAGGTGATTCAATCAGGATGGAGTCGCCCTGACCGACATCCAAAACGTGAACCGACAATTGCTTGCCATCTGATATGTAGGGAGCGGCAGCGCCAATGCCGGCAACAGCTGTCAGGATTACCAGGCCGCCCAGTACGGGCCACGATGTCAGCATCCGACGGCGGCTGGGCAATGACATGCTTGGCAGTGCAACTAACGGACCCAACAGCCCGGACGGGGTTCTGAGAACCGGCACAAGAAAGATGGCCGTCACGACGATATAGATCAGAACGACAGCCTCTGCGCTGAGCGGTGGAATCGTGATGGCCGCGAAGGGCGGGGCGGCGAAAGTCGATGAGATACCGATGAGGTATGTGAGCCAGGGCCAGGCGAGCCAGCCGATGAACGATGCGAACGACCCTTCGGTACTCAGCCCGGCTACGCTTGTTAGTGCCGTAGCAAGTAGTACTGGTGGCAAGGCGATGGTTCCGAGCAAACTGGCCGGAATCGTAAATAACGCTGTTGCTCCAAAATAGTGCAACAAAAGAGGCTTAATCCCTATCACCGCGCCAAGAGAAGCCGCGATCCCCGTCGTGCCGAATTGACGCAGCCCGCCTCCGCTTAAAGTGCTCGATTGCGGCGCGCGGTCGCCGAATGGAGCCCTAATCAACTTCTGAAGCGGGTCGCTCAGGAAGATGATTCCTGCCATCGCTGCAACTGTCATTTGAAACGACACCGTCGTCATGATCGACGGATCCCAAGTCGCGAGGACGGTGGCGGCGAGAATCAGGGCCAAGCCGCCACTGGGCTGTCGGCCTGCGGCAATCGCGGCCAGGTAAACGCTGCCCATGATTGCCGCGCGAACGACAGGCGGATTCAACCCGGAAAGGACGGCGTATGCCCAAATGAGGGCAAGCGGCAATAAGACATGAGCGTTGCGTCTTCGGCCAAGCAGCATAGTCCCTGAGATCAGCGCCACGCCAAGCACAACGCTGACATGGAGACCGGATATGGCGAGTAGGTGTGCTGTTCCGGCTCGCCGCCACTGTTCGCTCAGCTCGGCTGGCAGATCGTCGCGTTGTCCGAGCAAGAGGGCGCGCGCCAACTCGGCCTGTGGTGAGGGCAGACTCCTTTGCAGGGACCCGCTCAGGCTGTCGCGCAGTGAGTTGAGCCATGCCATTGGCAAAGGCGCGCGATTAACGAGCCGAATGTCGGGACGGGTCAGGATAACAAGGTCGTTGGGGTACGAGTCCTGGGCCGGAAACTGTTCTCCCTGGGAAAACGGAAGCTCATCGTCGTCCGGGACAGGGCGCTGTACCCTTCCGGTCAACGTGACGCGGTCGCCTGCGCCAAGCGAAAAGGACGGCGGGTATATCCAGGCGATTGCATCGCCCGCCAGGTCAATGCCGTCGTCGTCCGTTGCTCCAATAGCGCGGGCCGTTTCGAGGCGGACTCGCAAGCGGGTAAGTTGGCCGCGACGCGACGGAGCATCGCTTACGACTCCGCTCAGAATCAACTCATTGCCAGCCAGATTCCCGACGGGAACTGCCGTCGCGTTTGTGTCCGGCAATGCGCCGCGCGCCATTCCAACCAGCACCCCCAACACGAGCAACGATGCCAGGAGAAGACCGCCCCGCCGAGAAACGATCGCTGCCCCAATCGCTAATGGAGTGAGTCCAAGTACAAACAAAAACGGCAGTTGAATAAACAGCGATAAAGCAAGACCGGAGAGAACCCCTCCGGCCAGTGCAAAGAGCCGCACTGAAGCCTAACTCACCGAGACGAACGGGCGAATTGCTGCAAGCGTCGCGGGGCCGATGCCGGGAACGTCAAGCAGTTGATCAATATCTATGAAAGCGCCGGACACGTCCCGTTGGTCAACGATTGCGAGAGCGACTGTTCGGCTGATGCCGGGCACGCCGTCGAGTTCGTCGACGCCTGCCAGGTTGACATTGACAGTCGTTCGTACATTTGGAACGGCATATCGCGCGCCGTCCTCGATGGTCTGGGCGAGATTGAGGGCATGAACGTCCGCTGTCGACAATACCCCGCCCGCCGCATTGATTGCGTCAATCAGCCGAGTGCCAATGGGGAGCACATATAATCCGGACTCAACGACCGCTCCTGCGATATGAACAGTGACGTCACCAACCGCCTGTTCCCCTCGAAATGGGACGTAGTAGCGCTCTCCATCCTGCAATTGAAGTGCGAGGTCGACGGCGTCGGTATCCGCTCCTGCCGCGGGGCCACCCGCTAACTCCAACGCATCGGTAAGACGAGCTCCGTGTGCCAACGTGTACGTGCCCGAATGCTCTACTGCTCCGACGATGTGGACAAAGACAGACGTGCCCGAGGCTTCATCCCGGGCTTGAATGTGATAGCGTTCGCCGTCCGACAATCTCGCAGCGGGGTTAATCTCTGCGACGTCTGCTAATTCGGTGAAACCGCCCGCAGCATTTACGGCATCACTGACGCGAGAGCCGCCAGGAAGTGAGTAGAGACCGACTCGTTGCACAGCGCCCGTGAGATACACCACCACAGTATCTGTCTCGCGTCTCAGCCCCTCGTACGTAGGAACGATATAGCTGCTGCCATCTTCGAGTTCTTCGGCCAGGTTCGCAGCGTCCGTATCCGCGTTCTCCGTAAGGCCCCCTGCCATCTCAATCGCATCAATGACGCGAGAGTTCAGTGGGAGGGCGTAAACCCCGGGGCCGGAGACAGCCCCGGCCACATGCACTGTGACTGTGCTTGGCGCTGGAGTCGATTCGGGCAACCGGATCTCTACCGGCGGCGGCGCAAGGGCGATTTCTCGTGCGATCAATATGGCAAATGCCGCGACAGCCAAACCCAAAAGTATGCCGCCAAGGTATGGCCGAAGCCGTGACACCCGCGATTCCTCTGCGGCCTGAGGGCTATCAGATTGGGCTTGCCGTTCCATGGGAAATCAGTCCTGCGGGCATACGGTTCCGCGAGAGAGGGCGGCAACAACTCTTTGAGTGCCAAAGCCCAAGGGGATGTGGAAGCACCCGTAGTTTTCATTGCTGTGGGAGTGCTGAGACATAGTATCACGGCAGCCTGTACGGGGCGAATGAAAGAACCTTCCAACTGGCCGTAAACATCACCCCCGCCATCAGCAAGCAAAAGCGGGAGGATCTGGCGGCGGCGGGGTAGGGAGGGGATGAAGGGAAGGTCATGGGTTGGTCTGGCCTCGCGACTTGCTGAGCAAATATGTGACGAATGACGCGCATGCCCCGAGCATAAACACGGCCTCATCGCGACCAACGGGCGACTCCGGCTTGTCCAATAGCGCGTGACGAATGCCCTGCTCATCCGACGTATAGCCGTACAGCCCACCGAATGCTTTCCTCAACGCAGGATGTATCCGCCCCCGGTCTTCAAGGGCCCTTATAGCGTCGTCGAACGACTTGCCGCCCTTGGGATCAAGCTGCCGCGCCACCGACTCTACCCACCATCGCGGGTACGATTCTGCGGCGGATTCTTGCCGCCGTGGTTGCCTCGATATGTCTCCAGCCTGTTCTCTTCCCAACCGCGCGCGGAGGGTCGGGACATCTTCCGAGTCTCGACGTTCATGGAACCGCTCTTCCCGTCCTGCTTGTGTTCCGCAGCGCGGCGGGTGGGATCGTTCGTTACGCCGACGTAGTTGATCCGCCCGTTATTCCCTCTCAGCGTGTATCCTTGCGCTTTACTCTGATTACCGCCGGACGGAGACTTGCCGCGTCCGCCCCCTGAACCACCACTTCTTCCAGGCATGATCTTGTCCTTTCTCTGCCTTATCCGGCAGCGCCGCCTTCCTGCTCCTCTTCCTCAAACTGCCTCCGCACCTCTCCGGACCCAACGAACTGGGAGAGCAGCCGATAGTTACGCTGCTCATACCGCACACGACCGGCGATAACCGCAGGATGAACCTCATACTTCTGCGCGAGTTCCATCACCTCCATCGGCGAAAGAACTTCGTGGAACAGGGACATTTCCCAGTCGTCGCTCGGGGGAACAAGGGCGTCCTCCGCCCACGTGTCAGCCTCGATCTCAACGTCCTCGACCGCCGGGGTCTCCCTCCTGGGCCCGCGCAGGCTGAGGTCGTCATAGAACACCGTGGATTCGTCGCCATCCAGGTGGCGTCCCAGGTGGGCCAACTCATGCAGCAGCGTGAACCAGAAATTGTCGATACGGTCATATCGCAGGGTCAGGCCAATCACTGGCCGATCGCCATCCACCCACATAGCCGCGCCGTCCAGATACGTCCGAGGCAAGTGAGGCACAATCTGCAGAGCGACGCCAAGTCCTGCGAGGACATCTCGAGCCAGACGCGGGCCATCACCGAACCGGCTCACCGTTGCAACCTCGCGCAGGAATTCGGGAGTCACAGTGTCTGCGCGGTACTCGGCCGATGGTAGCGCCTCATTTGCCTGAGCCATCACCTGCCAGCACCACGCCGTGAGTGCGTAGCGATCCGCCTTTGCATTGACCCGGGTAAGGTCGTTCTTACGGAAAAGAGCAGTTGCTGCCGCCTGTTGCCCGCCGGCGCGATCCATCAGGGCGCGGACGATTTCCTCCGCACGATCTCTGAGATTGCGTGTGTTCCGCATTCCGACCCACTCGGCAATCGCCTTTAACGGAAACCGTTTCCAGTCTAGATCCAATTCCTCATTGTCAAACGAGACTGACGGGTCCTGTAAGAGAACCTCTGCAGGGATGCCGAGGTGCTTGTGGAGCGCCCGCGCTATCGCCATGGTGATGTCCCGCTTGCCGGACAGCACCTCAGAGACTTTCGATGCGCTGCCAATAAAGGGAATAAGGTCGCGCAGCGTCAGACCGCGCTGATCCATCATGAACTCAATGGCGGCTATAGGCGTTGGGGCAGGAATGGGGTGGTGGATATCCTCATACCGCTCGACAAGGTCAAGGAGAATCGCCAACTCGTTATCCTCTGGCGTTCCCTCCTCAGCATCGAAAATCTCCTCGATGCGAGCCAGAGCCTCATCCAAATCATTATCGTTTCGAATTGGCCTCAGCATTCTATAGCCCCACTATCTCCGCATTAATCTTGCTGTATTCGCTGTGCGTCCCGATCCACTTCACATATACGACGCGATAACGGTACTTGACCCACACGATCAGGCGGAGCCTGTTACCCATCATTCTGAAGACCAACCTGTCTCCACGAACTACACTAACCCGTGGATACTCTTCGACCACCTTGGCCGGTGTATCCCAGTCTGCACTCTCGATCTGTTGAAACCAGGCCTCCAGCGCTTGCCGTGCCTCGGGATGCTTTTCCCAATAGTTGCGGAGAGCTGTTTTGGAAATGACCCGCACCGTACGTTCCCCTACCTCTCATAATGGAACCATTCTACATAGTTCCCAAAACAACGTCAATAACAAAGAGGCACTATGGGACAAAAGCGGAGTACAGAGACCAAAAGAGTCTCAGACGGAGAGAATGAGCGGCAGCCTGTACGAGGCGAATACACACCGGTCGACAAGCAGGGACTTCAACGACCTTGCAGGCCATATACTCAGGACAGAAAGCTCCGGTTGCCCCCACGACCGAATCGAACCGGACGCCGGTGCTCAAACTACTCCGGAGGTACACCTGACTTGCCTATTAATCGCCCCGATGGTCGCAGCGCCGACGACCTGCGTCCCGTCACCATCACGCCGGGTTACCTGGATCATGCAGAGGGATCCGCCCTCATCGTTCAAGGCAGCACCAGAGTGCTCTGCGCTGCCTCTATCGAAGATCGGATACCCGGCTGGCTACGTGGCCAGCAAAGAGGGTGGGTGACGGCCGAGTACGCGATGCTCCCTCGCGCAACTCACACCAGAACTGCTCGTGCCCGCGCGCAGGGCAGGGACGTGGGCCGATCCCAGGAGATACAGCGGCTGATAGGCCGCTCACTCCGGGCCGTTACTGATCTGGGCGCGCTCGGCGAGCGGAGCATTACCGTGGACTGCGATGTCATCCAGGCCGATGGTGGCACACGAACAGCGGCCATAACGGGCGCGTACGTAGCCTTGTACCAGGCTCTCCTGTGGACACAGAAAGAAGCCGCAAAGGCAGGCCAACCGGATCCGTTCGATACATTCCCCCTCACGGAAGCAGTAGCAGCAGTCTCCGTCGGCATCCTGACAGACAAAGAACAAAGCGAACTCTTACTCGACCTCTGCTACGAGGAAGACTCAGAAGCAGGCGCCGATTTCAACATCGTGGCGACAGCATCAGGCCGGCTCGTTGAAGTGCAGGGCACAGCCGAAGGCTCAACCTACACCCGCGCCCAACTCGACGCCGTCCTGGACCTGGCCAACCGCGGCATCGCCGATCTCCTGACCGCACAACAATCCGCCATCGCAACCCTGAGCAATGCTAACTAGCGTCTACATTGACGGTTTCAACCTCTACTACGGGGCTCTAAAGCGTACGCGATTCAAATGGCTCGACCTTAGGCGCATGGTCGAGCAAGTCTTCCCCAATGACGATATAGGCGAGATTCACTACTTCACGGCTCTAGTTCACCCAAGACCGAGCAATCGACAAGCCCCGGTGCGTCAGCGAATCTATTGGCGAGCACTTCAGACAATCCCGGGCCTGACAGTTCACCAAGGCTTCATAAGGACTCATACCGTGAGGCGCGAGCTAGCCATGCCGATTGCAGGAGTGCCGGACTCTGTTACCGTTGTTGAGCCACGCGAGAAGATGACTGACGTTGCGCTCGCCTCTCAGCTCATAGTGGACGCAAGTAATCGCAAATTCGAACAGGCTGTCCTTGTAACCAACGATGCCGATTTCGTTCCGGCCATCCGCTGCGTTCGGAACGACTTTGAACTGGATGTAGCCATCCTTAATCCTGCCCAAAAGGGACGGACGCAAGGAGACCTTGAAGCTGCGGCAAAGTACGTCAAAAGGCTTCGGCGCCGACACATCGCCGCTAGCATGCTCCCGGAGACGGTGACTGACGCGAAAGGGGTGTTTAGAAAACCATCCACTTGGTAGGAATCATGATGGCCAGAATCATTGACAACAATTGTGGCGAGCCATACGCTTATAGTAACTTCCCTGGAAGCTTCGGCGACCAGGTGGGGCCGCGCAAGCGGCCCCTGTTTTTTTGCCCGTCTACATGCGTGACCGCTGCCCAACCTTCACGGCCCCCCCCACGCGATACAATAAGACGCGGCGTGCGTGGTAATATTGAATACAACTTCCCCTGTCGCTTCGGTGCCAGGGTCGGGGCCGTGAAAGCGGCCCCTGTTTTTTGCCCGTCTACATGCGTGACCGCTGCCCAACCTTCACGGACCCGCCACGCGATACAATGCAGTGGCCATGACTCAAGCGATTATCCCTGACGGAGAAAAGCCCCTCTCTGGCCGAATCGCGCTAATAACCGGCGGCTCCCGTGGCATCGGCCGAGCAATCACCCTTGAACTAGCCCGCCTCGGCGCGGATGTCGCCATCAACTTCTTTCGGAATCCGGGTCCCGCCCGGGAATTGGCCGATGCCGTCAAACAACAATTTGGTGTGCGCGCTGAGCCGTTCAGGGCCCACATCGGCGAAGCGGATCAAGTCCAGAGCCTGATAATGGACGTCACGGATGCCTTTGGTGGCCTCGACATCCTCATCAACAACGCCGCCTCCGGTGTGCAACGCACGGTGATGGACCTGGAAGCCAACCACTGGAACTGGACCCTGGACATCAATGCGCGCGGCCCCTGGCTTGCTGCCAAATATGCCGTCCCCCATATGCTGTCCCGAGGCGGCGGCAGCATCGTCAATATCTCGAGCGTTGGAGCAAGCCGGGTCATGGACAACTACATGTCAGTCGGTGTGTCCAAGGCCGCGCTTGAATCACTGACCCGTTATCTTGCCGTTGAACTTGCGCCACAGGGCATTCGTGTCAACGCCGTGTCCGGTGGCTTGGTCAAGACCGAAGCGCTCGACCATTTCGAAGACCGCGAGAATATGATTGAGCAAGCCACCCAGGACACGCCGGCCGGCCGCATGGTCACGCCGGAGGACATCGCCCGCGCCGTCGCATTCCTCTGCCTGCCGGAATCGCAGATGATCATCGGCCAGACAATCGTTGTCGATGGCGGCATGACCCTCTCATGGCGCACGACGTGACGCAAGGGCAGGGCGAAAACCCGTCCACCGACGAACTGCGCGCAATGGCGCAGTCGGCACGTGAGCAGGATCAGCCACTCACCGCATGGGAACACCTGCAGAAAGCGCTTGATATTGACCGCCGCGACCACGGCGAGACGCATCCAAACGTCATCCTGGATCTGAACAACCTCGCCACCGTGTTTCAGGAACTAGGCGACATGGGTGGCGCGCGGCAGCACTACGAGCAAGCTCTCGATAAGGCACGCCAACACTACGGCGATGACGACGAGAACGTCGCCATCATCCACAACAACCTGGGTGGCGTTTTACAGGAGCTCGGCAACTTCGACGTTGCCAAGCAACACCTTGAGACGGCGCTGAGCCTCTTGGAGGCTGCCAAGGGCCCGGACGACGTGATCGTCGCGTCAATCATCAACAACCTGGGCGGACTCGCCCACGAATCCGCCGACCTGCAGGGCGCAAGAGCCTACTACGAACGAGCCCTTGAGATCGATGAGCGAATGCGCGGCCCAAATGATCCTCTTGTCGCAGCGGAGGTGAATAACATCGCCGGAGTGATGCGCGATCTCGGTGACATGGAGGGCGCAAAGGCCGGTTATCAAAGGGCCCTGGAGATCGATGAAGCCTTCTATGGAGCGGACAGCCCGCTGGTCGCCATCCGCGCCAACAACCTTGCCGGAATACTGCAATACATGGGCGATCTGGAGGGAGCGCGAGAACTCTTT
This sequence comes from Dehalococcoidia bacterium, assembly GCA_965205915.1. Taxonomy (GTDB): domain Bacteria; phylum Chloroflexota; class Dehalococcoidia; order UBA6926; family UBA6926; genus VXMO01. Next base: position 2,051,135 of record OZ242191.1, read on the forward strand.
GAACAGGCAAGTCGCGTCCTGAACGAAACCCGAGGCGAGGCCCACCCCGCCACCCAACTAGTCCAAAACAACCTGGACTCCATGCCCCCGGAGCCTTCCCAGTGACCGACCTATTGACGACCCACATCGCACCGTGAATAATGAATGTCTAACCACCCATGTCGTTTCGATGGCATGGCGAGGCCGCCTCCGGGCGGTCTCGGTACGTTAAGGGCCTGCCGCCGTGCTCGGTGCCCCCTTGATTCTTGGCTAACAACACTTGACACGAGGTTGCGTGATTAGCATCATGGGCTGTAGCCATCCATGTCGTTTCGATGGCATGGCGAGACCGCCTAAGGGCGGTCTCGGTACGTTAAGACCAAAACTGTTTGCCGACCTCTATGTCAATCGAGCCGCTACTAACCGATGTCTTCATTGACGGGCTGAACTTCTACAACGGCGCCGTCAAAGACTCACCGTATAAGTGGCTCGACTTTCGAAAGCTGGCTGAGAATGTCCTGTCGGAGCATACGATAGGGCGCATTCATTACTTCACGGCAATCGTTCAAGAACGCTCACCTGATGTGAGCCAACCTGCGCGACAATATGCCTATCTACGTGCACTCAGTACGATTAGCGATCTCGATGTCCACCTGGGTGTGTTTCGCACTCAAGAGGTCTGGCGACCACTTTCATCAAGTGGTCCGGACTATGAGGAAAAGGTTCGTGTGCACAATGTGGAGGAAAAGCAGACCGACGTAAACTTGGCCACATATCTCACCGCCGGTTCTCTCAACGGAGACTTTCAACAAGCAGCGCTGATTTCCAATGATGCTGACTTTGTGGGTGTGCTCAAGTACCTGCGTGACATTGTGGGCATTCCGACTGTCGTACTGAATCCAAACGTCGTCCGGAAACGAAAAATCAATCGTGAGCTCGAGGCAGCCGCTAACTACGTACGAAATATTCAGGAGTTCCACCTCGCGCAGAGCCAGCTGGTGGATGAGCTACATGATGCTGCGGGCGTCATAACGAAGCCGTTATCGTGGTGAGAGGCGCCTGCTAGACAAGACCGGTCAGCCCCGCCCGCTATAATGACCACCAGCAATAGCAGAGGCGCGTCGTAGCCGAATGGCAAGGGCGTGTCCAAAGGCGGGAGCGGAATGGCAAGGCAAACCAAAAAGCCGTCCCCCGCGGCCAGGCCCGACATGTTCGAGCAGCAGCGGGAAGAACGCCTCGCCCGTGAGGCGCCCCTCGCCGCCCGCATGAGGCCCACAACACTCGATGAGTTCGTTGGCCAACAGCACATCGTTGGCGGAGGCCACGTCCTCCGACGCTCCATAGAGGCCGATCAGGTTCCCTCCATCGTCCTGTGGGGACCGCCCGGCACCGGCAAAACCACACTCGCCCGGATCATCGCGCACATGACCCAATCCCACTTTGAGCCGGTCAGCGCGGTGGAATCCGGCGTCGCGGACCTGCGTCGCGTCCTTGCAGAGGCCCGCCAACGTCGCGGCCTCTCAGGCCAGCGCACCATCCTGTTCATCGATGAAATTCACCGATTCAACAAAGCGCAGCAGGACGTCGTTCTGCCACATGTTGAGGATGGCTCCATCACCCTCATTGGCGCGACCACTGAGAATCCCGCCTTTGAAATCGTTGCCCCGCTCCTCTCCCGCTCCCGCGTCTACACCCTTAATGCGCTGACCGACGACGAGATTCGAGAGCTTGTCGATCGGGCGCTGACCGACGCGGAGCAAGGGCTTGGCGATCTGAATGCTCGCCTGGAAGACGACGCGGAAACGGCGCTTGTCACGATGTCGGGCGGGGATGCCCGTGCCGCGTTGACCGCTCTTGAGGTCGCGGTCAGCGCCACCGCGCCGCAACCGGACGGCAGCCGCGTCGTAGATCTTCCAACCATCGAAGATGCAATGCAGCACCGCGCCGTGCGTTACGACAAGGGCGGCGAGGAGCACTACAACGTCGTATCAGCGTTCATCAAGTCGATGCGTGCATCCGACCCCGACGCCGCGCTCTACTGGATGGCGCGGATGCTGGAGGGTGGGGAAGACCCCATGTTTATCGTGCGTCGAATGGCGATATTCGCCGCCGAGGACATCGGACTCGCGGATCCATTGGCGCTAACCGTCGCAATGTCGTGCCAGCAAGCCGTCCACTTTGTCGGCATGCCGGAGGGCTACCTGCCGATGGCGGAAGCGTGCCTGTATCTAGCCTCCGCGCCAAAGAGCAACTCGGCCTATCGGGCCTATCTCGCCGCGCAGCAGGACGTCCGCAACACCGGCGCGCTGCCCGTGCCGCTGCACCTACGTAACGCGCCGCACCCCCTGATGAGCCGCATGGGCTACGCCAACGGCTACAAGTACCCGCACGACTACCCCGGCCACATCGTCGACCAACAGATGCGCCCCGACCCCGTGCAAACCCACCGCTACTACGATCCCACCGAACACGGCCAAGAAGCCGAAATCAAAACCCGCATCACAAACTACGAAAAACGCCGCCAGGCAGACGCTAAAGATAATGAGGGCGCCGATTCAGCAGACGCGTAGCGCCCCCCCCACCGTCATTCTGGCCGAACGGCCAGAATCCACCCCTCAATCCCACAACCAAACACCCCCCCGCGCCCCCACCGTCACCCCCGCCACCGCCCGTCATCCCCCGCGCCCCCACCGCCATTCCCGCGAAAGCGGGAACCTAAATCCCATTGAGCCATCCACACGCCGTAACGCCCCGCCAGCCTGTCATTCCGAACGCAAACCTGCCTCACTGTCATTCCGAGTGCAGCAGAGGAACCCAAAGCCTCAATCCCACAACCAAACACCCCCCCGCCCGTCATTCCCGCGCACGCGGGAATCTAAATCCCATTGAGCCATCTACACGCCGTAACGCCCCGCCACCCTGTAATTCCGAACGCAAACCTGCCCCCCTGTCATTCCGAGCGCAGCCGAGGAATCCACCCCTCAATTCCGCAACCAAACACCCTCCGCGCCCCCCACCGTCATTCCCGCGCACGCGGGAATCTAAATCCCGTTGAGCCATCCACACGCTGTAACGCCCCGCCAACCTGTCATTCCGAGCGCAGCGAGGAATCTAAGACCTCAATCCCACAACCAACCCCCACTGTCATTCCCGCCGGAATATCCCCTCCCCCGCGAAACTGGGGGCCACCCCGTCATTCTGGCAGTAGGCCAAAATCTGACTCACGTTCCGCAGCCAATCAAGTGTGCTACATTCCCAACTTGAAACACATTCCGAGTTGCGACTTTCAGGTACGCCTATGGAATGCCGCCTCAAAAGCTGACCTGATAATCCACCGCAGTCCAACCACGCCTGACTGCAGCGCAACAACCCCCGTAAAGCCTATCGTAAAGAATCCGTAAACAAAGAGCGCCATCATCAGAACGCCCACTAGAACCTGCAGTGGACCTTGGAAGCGCAAAATGAATGCTCCGAAGTCTACAATGTTGGCGAAAACAGCTAGGGCGGCTAGGACAAGGCACGCAATCGCCGCCGCGCGAGCGGCGGCCTTCAAACCTCTGTTGTCTATAGCCCGCAGACCAAGGATGGCCCCCACCCCTGAACCGACGATCAAGAGCAGTAATCCCACTAGTGCAGGTAAAAGTCCTACTTAGTCCATATAGCTACCACCAAACCCCGCTCTTGCAATGTATTTTCATCACAAACTATTATTTGGTGAGTTGTTAATCCTGCGCAGGCTGGAATGCAGCGCGCGGCGAGTAGCGCCGCCGCAACACCCCCGTCGTCCCCAATGACTCCTCCACCCTCACAGCCTCGGCCGCGCCGGAATCAGAGCGTCGGCAACAGGGTCGACGGCTAGTTCCAGCTGCTCCAGCGTGACGACGCCAATGAGCGGCTCCGCGTCGTCGTCGCCAAAGACAACCGGTGTCATCTGGGCAAAGCCGTTTATCCTAATGACCGCTTCTCCCCGCGTGTATTGCGCCATCTCTCCGCTCGCGAGTTGGAAGTCCGTGGTGCGCGTGGGTGCAATCCCCAACTCCCGTAGCATAGAGCCGGGGAGAAATGTGTATGTGGCGCCGGTGTCCACCATGGCCTCGACTTCTCTAGATCGAGTGCCGTCGGCATTCGAGATTTCGGCGTTTACTTGTACGTGTCCCATGTGGACAGCATAGCCCCCCCGCCGCCCACCCCCCCCAACATGCCACCCCCACTTGACCCACACAAAACAAATGTCCTATCGTCCCCACATCGACCAATACCCCGGTGGCGCAGCGCGCTAGCAGCCACGCCCCACCAACATCCCCGGGAGCGCAACCAAGGAGGGCGCTCCCTACAGGGATACGCATCCGCTATCGGACTTCCGAGAATACCCCTGCGGGATAGAGTCGCTGTGCGGTCCCAAAATAAGACCGTGAGCGAAAGCCCCCGTCCAGTCGCCTCGAAACGCCCCCAGGCCAACGCCGTGACCCGAGCGGGGACGTGAGAGAGATGCGCGCTCCAAACGGGTCGAGACCCAAAAGCCTCAGGCAAGTGGAGCGTTTGGCGCACGACGACAACGTGGCAGCGTCGTCGGGCGAGCACGGATCAACCACGTGACACGTCACGTGAGGGACGAACTTTCGGCCGCGCCGGGGGCGTGAAACCGAGAGACCTGACGCGCGTCAGTGCCACTATGCTGACCGCCGCCATCCGGGCGAGCCTATGTTTGGCGCAGCGCAACCCGCCCAAGCGGGGGGACGTCCCCCTACCGCGCAACCAACACGAGCTCGAAACCGCGCCGTCCCAGTCCAGCAACCCCGGAACCGATAGCGGATGCGTTCCCCAAAGACCACCCCAACAAACCCCAGGCGAAAGGAGACGAGACCACAGTGACCCACAGAACCGGCGCCCGTGGCCACTCCCTCCTTGCCTACTCTCATAATCCGGCGAGACACAGAATCCTCCTCGCCAACTCCGGGTACAATAAGCGCAAAGAGGAAATGTTAACCCTCATTGGAATCGTACGGAGTATCTTGAGAGTGGCCAAGAACGACGCTGATAACACCCGCTCAGGCCCTGAACTCGCTCGATCCCTCGCGAAACTGAGCCGTGTCGGCATGACTGAGGAGGAGATCATCTCGCTCGGCAAACAGCTCGATGCCATCATCGAGAGCGTGTCGGCGCTCCAGGAAGTCGATACCGAGGGTGTTGAGCCGACCGGCCACGCCATCGATGTCACCAACGTCTACCGCGAGGACTCAGACCGGGACTCATTCACACGAGACGAAATGCTGTCCAACGCGCCCGCCGCTCAAGAGGGCTATGTCCGCGTCCGCTACGTTTTCGGCGAAGACGAAACCGAACCCTAAACGCCCTGTCATTCTGAAAACGCCCTGTCATTCTGAGCGCAGCGAAGAATCTAAAATCCCTACTGATCGCTCAACGTAGAATCCCCTCTCCCTCTGGGAGAGAGTCCCCCAAAATCCCCTCTCCCTCTGGGAGAGAGTCCCCCAAAATCCCCTCTCCCCCGATGAGAGGGCTCCCCCAAAATCCCCTCTCCCTCCGGGAGAGAGTTCCCCAAAATACCCTCTCCCCGATGAGAGGGCTCCCCCAAAATCCCCTCTCCCTCTGGGAGAGAGTTCCCCAAAATCCCCTCTCCCTCGGGGAGAGGGTTACGGTGAGGGTCTCCCCCCTCCATCCGCCGGCCCCACCGCTTCCACCAGCCAGCCCTCCAACTTCTCCCTGAGTTCATCCTTCGCCTCGCCGAGGCCGTGGTTCGCGCCGGGGTACAGAATGAGTTCCTTCGGTTCCCCCGCCCACTCATAGATGCGCTCCGCGTCTGTATAGGGCAGTACGTCATCATCCTGCCCATGCACGACGAGCAGGCGGCGTGGCGCGATCTCCGCCACATCCTGCGCCCCAAATGTCTGCCCGGAAAGCGACGCGACCGCTAAGACAAGCGGAGAAAAGGCGGCGGATTTGATTGCAACCGCGCCGTTCGACGAATGACCAACGAGTGCCAGCCGCGCCGCGCCGATACCGCGCATGAATGAGATACCGGCCAACACATCAGCCACCGCCTCGATAAACACCTCCGGTCTCCTCTGGCCAAGCCGCAGAGACGTGATGCCATGCTCTGTCAGTTCTCTCGCCAAATCCTCGTAAATGCCATCGGCGGGGCCCTTGAGTTCGCGTCCCCCGCCAACGAAGATCACCGCCCCGTCTTGCCCCTCTTTGGGATGGAGAACCGCCGGAATGTCGCCGCGATTCGTGCCGATGACAAGATCAATGGTGCCGTCCTCATTCGGCTTGGCCGATACGCCCGTAAACGTGACGACCAGATCGTCGTCCTCGGTTGGCTCCCCATTCTGGCTTGCGTCAGGGGAATCTCCGTGTCCATTGGAACCCGACTCAACCATAGTTCCGCCCTCTTTCCCCTAATTCCGGCCGCATCCCCGTCACTCCGGCCTCGTCCACCTCATTCCGGCTAAAGCATGCCCCGTACTCCGATACGGGGCCGGAACCCATCGCCCGTTTCCCCTCGCTCCGGCGCTTTCCCCTCATTCCGGCGAACGCCGGAATCCATCGGACTTGCTCCCTATAGCGGAGTCAATATGCTACGTCGCCTGCGTTTGCCGCTCCACAAACCGACCCATCCTCACGAGGGCCTCTTCAATGTTTTCAATACTCGCAGCGTAACAGCATCGGATAAAGCCCTCTCCCGACGGACCGAATGCGCTACCGGGCACGACGGCCACACCCTCTTCCATCAGTAAGCGCTCCGCAAAATCCTCGGATGTCATACCCGTCGGCATGATGGACGGAAACGCATAGAAAGCTCCCCGTGGTTCCACGCACGGCAGGCCGATGCGACGCAAGCCCTCAACGAGCACGCGTCGCCGTTGGTCATACGCCTCCCGCATCTCCTCCACATCGCGCTCACCCTCTCGCAGGGCCTCAAGCGCCGCCGCCTGCGCCGCCGTTGGCGCGGACATCATCGTGTATTGGTGTACTTTCATCATCGCCGAGATGATGTCCGCGGGACCCGCGGCATAGCCGACGCGCCACCCCGTCATCGCAAACGACTTTGAGAACCCCCCGAGGAGGATGGTGTTATCGCTCCTTCCGGTGAGCGACGCGAACGACGTGAAAGGTTCGTCGGTGGAGTACACGAGGCGGTCATAAATCTCGTCGGCAATCACCAGCAGGTCATGCCGCGCCGCCATCTCCGAAAGCTCCTCCGTCGTCGCCCGATCCAACACCGCGCCCGTTGGATTGGACGGATTGTTGATCAGGAGCGCCCGTGTGCGTGGCGTGATGAGCCTCTCAACCTCTGACGCCTGAAGCCGAAACTCATCCTCCATCGTCGTTGGAACAGTGATCAGCGAACCGCCCGCCAAATGCACAACGGGAAAATACGCGACGTAACAGGGGTCGCCCGTGATAACCTCATCGCCGGGATCCAGCGTGGCTCGCAACGCAAGATCCAGGGCCTCCGATACGCCGACGGTGATGAGCAACTCTGTCTTCGGGTCATATCGCGCGCCGTATAGCCGCTCCAGGTAGGCAGCGAGTTCATTGCGCAACTCGAGAGTGCCGTAGTTCGACGTGTAATGTGTGTGGCCGCGTTCGATCGAATCAATCGCCGCCTCCCGGATATGCAACGGCGTGACGAAATCCGGCTCGCCCACGCCAAGCGAAATGATCCCCTCTTGCCCGGCGATCAGGTCAAAGAACTTGCGGATGCCGGACGGCGGGATATCCTCAACGCGCCGCGCAATGCGACGACGCGGAGTTGTTGTCGCATTGTCTGAGTGGGTTGTGCCCTGCGTTGTCATCGGCGTGCGTCCTGCTCAAGAACCCAAAGAATGTCATCCATCACATTGAATGATACCGACTCTGAAAGAAGAGTGTCACCAGGATCGAAATGGCGGAGGTTAGTCGAACGGATTGACGATCCTCACGCCTGTCGGCTCAAAGTGCCGAACATTACGCGTAACGACGGTCAGGTCATGTTCCAGCGCGGTCGCTGCAATAAACAGATCGATGTTCCTATTACCCAGAGCTGCTGAGATCCGCCCCCATCGTTGGGCTGTTGGGATGTCGATAGTAAGGATATTGTTGCCAAACAGCTTGATGACATCTCTCAGCCATTTAGATAATACGCGAGCAAACGTAGGGTCGCGATCCTGCACATTGGCTGCACCGTGCTCGATCTCACCGATGGTCATAATGCTGATGTACAAGTCATCTTGGAGTTGATTTGTGAACCATCTGGCCACCTGTGTCTGTCGTTCCGGCCTGCGGAGAAGAGAAATTACGTCCGTATCTAGCAGATACATCAGAACTCGAAATCGCGAAGCCGCCAAGGTGCCCGCTCAAACAAGTCGTCCGGCCCACCTTTCGGTATTGCGAGCAACATTTCTCCGAAAGTGGGACCGTTGGTTCGCACCTCATCTTTCAGCGACTCATACTGCTTGGCGCCCACTACAACCGCCGCCTTCTCGTCCGATCGCGTTACACATTGCGGGCGACCGGCCATGGCCGCATCGACAAGTGAGCCAAGTTTCTTTGGAGCGTCCTGTGCGAGTCCTGCCTGGTCTGCGCCGTCAAGAGGAGCATCCGAATCTGCCTCGTCGTAGTTAGGAACTGTGCCCTCCGCCATCTGGCACATCCGCCTAAATTCGTTCGATTCCACCACAACAACAGCCGGCTTGCCCCGCCGTGTCACGTGCTGCGGCTCACCCGCGATCGCAGCGTCCACCAACGCGCTGAACTTATTCTTGGCGTCCTGCAACTTCCACTCGCCCATGACGTATCTCCTGTCTGGCCTATGTGGCTAGATTATAGCCGAACTAGGCTGCTCCACCGGCCAGCAGTTCCTGCGCCGCCGTTCTATTCCGCCTCAATGATAATCTCGCGCGCGTCATCCACCGCCCGCCCCGTCATCTCTGCGATGCGTTCCGGCGGCGTCGCGAAAGACCGGATTCCCGCTAACCCTCAAACGGATTGACGATTCTAACCCCAGTCGGCTCAAAGTGCCTCACGTTCCTGGTTACAACGGTAAGGCCATGCTCCAACGCCGTGGCCGCGATGAACAAGTCTGGATTCCTATTGCCCAGCGCAGCGCTCAACTGTCCCCATCGCCGGGATATTGCGGTGTCAACGTCCAGGATTCCCCCGCTGTAAATCTCAAAAACAATAGTGAGCCACGCACTGAGATGTTCGGCGAAAGTCAAATCGTTGCGTTCCGCCATCCGGATTCCGCGCTCCATTTCACCGAGTGATATCACACTAATGAACTTGGCAGCTGACAGGTGACTCTGAAACCACCTGGCAACTAGCGGATGACGTTCGGGCCTTCGGAGAACTGAAACAACGTCTGTATCAACCAGATACATCAGAACTCGATATCGCGCATTTCAAGGGGCTGACGCTCGAACAAGTCGTCCGGCCCACCCTTCGGTATTGCGAGCAACATTTCTCCGAATGTGGGACCGTTGGTTCGCACCTCATCTTTCAGCGACTCATACTGCTTGGCGCTTATTACAACGACCGCCTTCTCGTCCGATCGTGTTACACACTGCGGTAGACCGGCCATGGCCGCATCGACCAGCGAGCCAAGTTTCTTTGCAGCGTCCTGCGTGAGTCCTGCCACATCTGCTCCGTCAAGAGAAGCTTCTGAAACAGTCTCGTCGAAGTTGGGAACACTTCCGGCCGCCATCTGGCACAAGTGCCTATAGAGGCCTGATCCCACCACAACAACCGCCGGCTTGCCGCCCCGTGTCACGTGCTGCGGCTCACCCGCGATAGCGGCATCCACCAAGGCGCTGAACTTATTCTTGGCGTCCTGCAACTTCCACTCGCCCATGACGTATCTCCTGTCTGGCCTATATGGCTAGATTATAGCCGTACAGTGAGGTTATCCCTCCACGAGCAGATCGAGCTTGACCTGGTGCCGATGATCCCACTCAATCGATTCAGGTGGCGCGTTCAGGAAATACAGGAAGCCGTAGTTGCCAAACTCCTCTCGTTCGAAGGATCGCTCCTGCGTCCGGAGTACCTCGCCGCTGAACTTGATCCGCAGGTGGACGCGCGTAGGTGAGTCTATGACAAGAACGAGCGCCTTCGACTGGATCTCAGGGTCATCCGAGACGTTGGACAGCACAAATCCAAAGGCGCGTACGTAATTGGCAGGAATGCCGCCACTCGACTCCACAACCTCGACTACCCCAATGCCCTCATCCCGCCCGAAGCCATCCATTTCCAGGTACCCGCCGCTGTATTGGAGATGAAAAATCTCAGGTTCACTCAAGTTGCCTATCCAACGCTCGTGGTCACCCTCAGCCGGCAGTGGTGTCGGTGTTGGCGGCGGTGTTGCCGTTGGCCGGGGTGTGGCAGTGGGCCTTGGTGTTGAGGTTGGAAACGGAGTCGGTGTGGCTGTGACCACGAGGATTATCGGTGTGGGCGAAGGGATTGGCTCGGGTGTCGGGGTAACCGTCGGTGTTGGAGTGGCCGTCACCACCACCACAACCGGCGTTGATGTTTGAAATGCGCCTTCAAAACCACCCTCGCATCCGACTGCCGCGAGAACGGCAACTAAAGCCCCTGCGAGTATCCGAAGCATTGATTCCTCCCCACTTGGTCATAGCCTACCCCAGCCGGCCCTGCGCCGCCTCTCGCGCCGCAATCACAGGCTCCTGCCCGGGCATCAACGCCAATGACTGGTCAAACGCGTCAATGGCCTCCGGATACCGCTCCAACTGCAAGAAGACAATGCCCATATTCGCCCACCCCTGCGCGTTGCCCGGCGATACCTCCGTGACCACCTGCAAGTGCTCAATCGCCTCCTCGTGCCTTTGCTGCCGCATCCGAACAACCCCAAGCCCCAGTCGCCCGTCCGCATATTGCGGGTCCAACTCAACGGCTCGCTCAAAATACCGTTCCGCCTCATCGCCACGGTCCATGGTGAACAGCACAAGCCCCACATGCCCATGAGCCTTGGCCTCGTCCGAGAACTTCTCCAGCGCCTCCATCGAAAGACTCAGCGCCTCGTCCGTCTCCCCCAATGCGACATAAATCTGCACGAGATTTCCATACGGATCGAACTCTGTCGAATGCCGCTCAACGGCAATTAACCCCGCCTCGCGCGCCTCCTCCAGCCGTCCGGCGTCACTGTAAGCATTGGCCAGGTTAAGGTGCGCGGCATTTGCCTCAGGATTCACCGCGGCAATGTTGACCTCTTGACATACCAATACGATAAATCGAATCTGGATCAAATGGTTAGCCTCATTGGTCGCGGGTGGAGGAGCCACCTCGCAGAACTCATAGGAAACGCGCGGGAGTCCCTTGCTGCCGCTTGAAGAAAGCATCCGGGAGGCCCGCGCAAATGTCATCGACAGTGCTACTGAAGTTGCGAAGGCGCGTTTTGAGGAAATCCTGAAAGAGGCGCGATCTGCTCTGGCTTCAATTCAGGTTGGCACACGCTCAGCAATATCTAAAGAACGCAGGTCGAATCACATACGAGAAGAGCACGCGGGAATGGAGACTCTCCCTGCCTGACGTAACCGGTTGAGCGAATCGGCTAACAGTTGATTGGAGGGCGTGAGCCCCACTACCCCAACTCCGGCCGCATCGTGTGCCACTCCGTCGCCTGCTCATACGTATAAGCGGCCCGGATGATGGCCTCCTCCCCAAGCGATGGCCCAATCAACTGCAACCCGACGGGCAGCCCATCCACAAACCCGCAAGGCAAGCTGATCGCAGGCACTCCGGCGATGTTGACCGGAATTGTGCAGATATCCGCCAGGTACATGGCCAGCGGGTCGTTCGTGCGTTCTCCGAGTCCGAACGGCAACGTCGGCGATGTGGGCGACAGCAGCACATCGTAGCGCGTGAACGCGTCCTCGAACTCGCGGCGGATAAGAGTCCGCACCTGCTGAGCCTTGCGATAGTAAGCATCGTAATAGCCGGACGAAAGCGCGTATGCCCCCAGCAGGATGCGCCGCTTCACCTCCGGCCCGAAGCCATGCTGCCGTGTCCGCTCCATCCCCTCCCACATGTCCGCAATGCCGTCCCATGAATAGCCGTACTTGACGCCGTCATACCGCGCCAGGTTCGACGATGCCTCGGACGGCGCGAGGATGTAGTAGACGGGCAGGGCATACTGCGTCAACGGCAGAGAAACGTCCCAGTCGACAATTGCGCCCGCCTCTTCAAGCACGCGAGCGGCGGCCAGCACTGTGTCTCGTACTTGCGGCTCGACACCCTCCCGGAACATCTCCCTGATAACGCCGATCTTCATGCCACGCACATCAGGAATCAGAGCGCGCGTGTAGTCGGGCGATTCGCGTTGTATGGAGGTTGAATCCATCGGGTCGTAGCCCGCGATGGCGTTCAGCGTCAGCGTCGCGTCTGTCACATTGGACGTTAGCGGCCCGATCTGATCAAGCGACGATGCGAAAGCTATAAGCCCGAATCGGCTGACCGTGCCATAGGTCGGCTTGATGCCAACGACGCCGCAGAACGAAGCCGGCTGTCGAATCGAGCCGCCCGTGTCGGAGCCAAGCGCAATGAGCGTCTCCCCCGCCGCCACCGCCGCGGCAGAGCCTCCGGATGACCCGCCGGGCACGCGGTCCGCGGCCCACGGATTGTGCGTGGGAAAGAACGCTGAGTTCTCCGTGGACGATCCCATCGCAAACTCGTCCATGTTGGACTTGCCAACCAACACGGCGCCCGCGTCCAACAACTTCTGCGCCGCCGTCGCGGTGTATGGCGGAACGAAGTTCTCCAGCATGTGGGACGAGCACGTCGTGGCGATTCCATGCGTACACATATTGTCCTTGAGCACGAGCGGGATACCGGTGAGCCGCGTGGCGCGGCCATCACGGATTCGACGGTCTGCATCCTGCGCCGCGCCACGCGCTTGTTCCTCTGTCACAGTAACGAAGCCGCGCACTTGCGGCTCAACTGCCTCAATGCGGCTCAGCACCGCATCAGTAAGCTCAACGGCGCTGATCTCACCCGCAGCCAGAAGCCGTGACGCCTCGTGGGCGGGCAAATGAAAGAGATTGTTCACTGAAGGCATGAGCGATCCTAATCCTCGAAGAGCCTCGCAATCGGTTGGAAAACCGGAGGGGCAAAATCCAGTAGGCCGCACACACGTTCCCAAATACGGGAATGAACTTCATCCTCCGGGCGTGTAGCGTTCAGGACGAGAAAGCGCTTCGGTTCACCATCCGCGATTTCCAGATAGCCATCCCGAACGCGGTTATCAAATCGCTTCAGTTCTTCTTCCATCCGATCCCGCTTTCGGGGAACTCGGTCAAGGCCTTCTTCTGGGTCTATATCAAGCAGGATTGTCAGATCCGGCTTCACGCCGCGAGTCGCGATCTCATTGATTTGCCTGACCTGATCTTGTGGCAGCCCTCGTCCATAACCCTGGTATGCGGTCGTTGAATCCACGAAACGGTCGCAAATGATGATTTCGTCCCTATCAAGTGCAGGCTCAATAACCTGGAAAACAAGTTGAGCCCGAGCGGCGGCAAATAGGAAGAGTTCAGGGATGGGAGCGACCTTGTCAGGAAATCCGGGGCTCCCAAGCTCAGGAAAAAATCCCTGCTGCGCGGGGTGATTGCTTTGATGCCGAACATAGGAATAGATGAAGTCTCCCAGGTCAGTCCCGCCCGGCTCCCGCAGCATCAATACTGGACCCCGTCCGGCCAGTCTCTCGGCAAGCAGCGCCGCCTGCGTCGTCTTGCCGGCGCCGTCGCACCCCTCGAATGTGATGAAAATGCCCACGACTCTGTTAGCGCCCGGCCGCTACAGCAGAAGCGGCTTTATACACGCGCACGCGGCGATTAGGCTCACGCCCGCTGGAGTGCGATTCAAGACTCGCCTCATGCGCCATCTGGTGTTGAAGGCGACGAACGTACGCGTTCTGTGGCCTCAACTCGATCTCGTCGATGTCGCCCGAAAGGACACGCCGGAGCGATTCCTCAGTGTCCTCCATGATGGACTCCATATCCTCCGTGATGCCACGGGAGTGCGCGATGGCCTGCAATGCCTGTTGAAGCTGCGTCGGAGTATTCTTGCGGAGAACATAGACAGGGACGTGATTCTCCTCTGCGGTTCGCACAGCAGGGGTGCGCCGCCGATACAGTTGTTTCGTCGTTAGCATCACGTCTGCTGAGTTAACGGCATCAACAACGCGGAAGGGCAGACTCAGCGCGTACAGTGTCTCTTCGAGCCGACCGCGCCCGATCCCGTGAGCAAAAACATCTGCGGAGGAGCGGCGAGACGTCGCTTCCCGCGACTCATCAAAGGCCGGTTCCTCCTCCATTTGGTAGGAAGGTCGGTGTGGGCTCTCAAGAATCCCCAAAGGCTCCTGGTCAGCCTCGGATTCTTCCACCGATCCCTCCAGGCTAATCTTGCGGACTTGTGGCCTCGGTGCAGCGCCACGCAGCGCCATATCGACAGTGCGCGCAACATCAGCATGGACGGCCACTTCCGTTCGGCTGCGAATCTCCACGACCACATTGAAAGTAGGCGGCGCCTTGCGTTCGAGCACGGTCTTTCGGCTGCGTCGCCGCCGTGCCTCCTCATCTCCCAAAGTCACAGCCTGAATGCCTCCAACAAGATCCGCGAGCGTAGGATTCTGTATAAGGTTGTCGAGCTGGTTGCCGTGAGCGGTGCCGATAAGCTGCACGCCGCGTTCAGCAATGGTACGCGCGGCTGCTGCCTCAGCCTCCGTGCCGATCTCATCAATGATGATGACTTCCGGCATGTGATTCTCAACTGCCTCGATCATCACCCGATGTTGGAGATGCGGTTGCGGCACCTGCATTCGGCGCGCGTGGCCGAGAGACGGGTGAGGAATATCACCGTCGCCCGCGATTTCGTTCGACGTATCGACGATTATTACACGCCGCCGCGCATCGTCTGAGAGAACACGAGCAACCTCACGCAACATCGTTGTCTTGCCGATGCCGGGCCTCCCAAGTAGCAGGATGTTGTCGCCTGACGTGACGAGATCCTCGATGATGCGCATCGTGCCGAATATGGCACGGCCAATGCGGCAGGTGATGCCGACGACGCGGCCCTGACGATTCTTGATGGCGGAGATGCGGTGCAGAGTCCGCTCGATACCGGCGCGATTGTCGTCGTTGAACTCTCCAACATGGGCCACCACATAGTCGAGGTCTTCGCTGGTGATCTCCTGATCGCTTACCTCAACCTCCTCATCGAGGTAGCGGGCCTCAGGCCTGCGCCCGAGGTCCATCACGATTTCAAGGAGTTGATCCGCATTGCCGTGCGTTCCAAGGGGGCCGCAAATGCGCGGGGGGAGAGCGGAAAACAGGGCCTCCATGTCGTCGACTTCCGACTCGGTGGCAACGTAGATCTGCTGCGCCAAATGTGTACCCCCAGTCCCCGTTTGGATTTCTTCCTTGAGCTTACCGCACGAACGCTCGAAATTCTGCTGTTTCGATCACAGACCGACAGGCGCAAATGCGCCTTCAAGCACGCGTTGGCCCATCTGGCAGGCGAAGCTACGGTACGTTGCCTCAGAGCGGAACCCGCGTGACCTCAAGGCCCTGGACGCGGGCGCGTCATACGACGGCGTGAGGAATTGGATCGTCCGCGAACGACCGGATGACTGGATCACCGCCTCAATCAGGGCCTCATGAGCGTCCGGTCTGGCCGAGGATGCCACGCTGCGGGCGATAACGGCGTTGGAGCCAACCTGTCCAAACCTGACCCATCCGACCTGTTCCCCATTGACGGACGCGATGATATCCGTCGTCTTTCGCACGTCAATCCACCGTGTGGCCAAAGAGTTCTGCCATTCCTGCATTGTCAGTCCGTCCGCGGCCCGCATTGCGACAGGGGCCGATGCGGTGTGCAACCTAAAGAGTCGGAAGTCTGCGGGCTCCGACAGGGCCCTGAGGTCGATGTCGTCAGGGATCTCACGCTGCATCCGATCTCCGGCCGGTCGAACGAATAACTCCTCCTGAGCATAGCCGCGAAAGCCTGCGCTCCCGACTGACTGTGACACGGGGCTGTCATCTGAGAGGCGAAGAAAAATACTTGTGCCGCGTTTGGGTCGTAGCATCTTGTCGAGTTGCGGCAGAAGCTCGGCGCACAGGTCTTCCGCGTCCGGCGGGACAAGCAGGTGCTCGATCTCCCACGATGAGCCGCCCTTGACGCCACGAACGACGACCAGCCCTCCGGGTGATTTTCCGTGGGTGAGAACAAAGGCGTGTGTCGCCCCGCGACGTGGTAGGGACGCGGCGCCTATGACTCGGGCGACGGATCGTTCGACGCCCCTGTCCTGTCCCAATCGCGTATACGGGTGGGCGTGGTCTTGAGTAGGGCGGGACGCCAGGCCAAGGAGGCCGGCGATGTCCTTTGGACGTGCGGCGCGAAACATTTTTCAGTGCATCCAGATACGTTTCGACGATTGTGCAGCCATCAACACACATTGTACGCGCGTGGCAACCGCGTCGCACGCGACGATGGACAGCGCCAAATACTATGCGTATAGTGGGCGGCAAGTAACAACTGAATACGGGTCTTGCGGGAGCTGGGTGAGCCTGGCTGAGAGGCCTCGACGTTGGAATCGAGGCGACCGTCGGAACCTGAGCTGGGTAATGCCAGCGGAGGGAAGAGGCTACGGAAATGCCCACGCATTTCCGATTTCCAAATAACGCCGCTGACATTTTCAGGGGCGTTTCCTTTTGTGATAAGAGGCACGCGCGAGCGCCACTTTCGGCGCCGAAACCGCATCCCACGCTCGTGAGACCTGAGACGGGGAGAGCACGACATGGTGACGCGCAAGTTCTGGGGATTCTTGACGAATCGACGGCGGCTGATGGTCGGGCCGGTTGCGCTTGCCGCGGTTCTTGCGGCTGTCTTGGGCGCGGCGTGCGATTCGATCAATATTGATATCAACACGGAGGGGGCGCCGCGTGACCTCATCGTGGCCTCGCATGACAGTTTCAATATCAGCGAGGATGTCATCGCTGAGTTCGAGGCGGAGCATGATGCGACCGTCACGATCCTCAAGTCCGGCGACGCCGGCGAGGCGCTGACGAAGGCCATCCTGACCAAGGACGCGCCGACGGCCGACCTCCTATACGGCATCGACAACACCTTCCTGGGGCGGGCGCTGGATCAGGAGATTTTCGTCGAGTATGAGTCGCCGATGCTGGATCGCGTGCCGAAGGAGTATCGGCTGGACTCGACCAACCATGTCATGCCCGTCGACTACGGGTTCGTCGCGCTGAATTATGACATCGCATGGTTCAACGAGAACGGCGTCACGCCTCCTGAGAGGCTGAGAGATCTTGCGCGGCCGCAGTATCGCGGGCTGACGGTGGTGCAGAATCCCGCGACATCCTCGCCGGGGCTGGCGTTCCTGCTGGCGACGATCGCGGCGTTCGGGGAGTCGGGCGATTACACATGGCAGGATTTCTGGACGGACCTGCTGGAGAACGAGGTTTCAATCACGGACGGGTGGACGGACGCGTACTACACGGCGTTCTCGCTATATGAGGGAGACCGGCCGATTGTGGTGAGCTACACGACGAGCCCCGCGGCTGAGGTCTTCTATTCAGACGGCGCGCACACGACGCCGCCGACGGGGAACGTGTTGGGCGCCGATTCGGCGTTCCTGCAGATCGAGGGCATCGGCATCCTGCAGGGCGTGCGCAACGTGGAGTTGGCGCAGCAGTTCGTGGACTACGTGATGGACATCCGGTTCCAGGAGGATTTCCCGACGCTGATGTGGGTGTATCCGGCGAATGAGGACGCCCAATTGCCGGAAATCTTCAAATTCGCCCCAATCCCAGATGAGCCGGCGTCCATAGACGCGCGCGCCATCGCACATGACCGAGAACGCTGGATAGATGAATGGACAGCGCTGATCAGGAGGTAGCGCGGTGCCTTGTCACCCCTCATTCCGGCGAAAGCCGGAACCCACCCGACGTCCCCGCGCGCCCCTTTCGTCTCCCCCGCGAAGGCGGGGGCCCACGCCGCCCTCTGGGCGGCCCTCCCCCATGCCGCCCCCCCTCCGTCATTCCCCCATCCCGCCACCCAATTGTCATTCCGAGCGCAGCCGAGGAATCTAAAGCCGTGATAGGCCACCCCCGCGCCCCCCGCACCGCCACCCTCAACCGTCACCCTCGCCAACGCGGGGGATCGGGTACGGCGGCGCGCGTTTGTGATCGGGCACAGGTAGGGCAGTGATGCAAGGTACGTATTGGCGCTGGGGGCGGATTCTGTTGCCGCTGGGTTTTTTAGCGGTGGCGTTCGCTTGGCCGCTTTTCAGCGTCATGCGCATCGGGCTCGGGTGGGACGGGCAGGGGATTCTTGCGCCGTTCATCGACGCGGCGAGCGATCCTTATCTGAGGGGTCGGTTCGTTTTCACAGTGTGGCAGGCTGCGCTCTCGACGGTGTTGGCGCTGCTGTTTGGGTTGCCATCGGCGTATGTATTTGCCAAGTATCGCTTTCGTGGGCGAGGCGTGCTGCTGGCGGCGATAACGATTCCGTTCATCCTGCCGCCCATCGTCGTCGCGCTCGGCCTGCTCTCCCTGCTGGGGCCGTCGGGGTTGGCAAACTCGGCGCTGGAGGGGGTGTTTGGATTCGATGATCCCCCAATTCGGCTGCTCAATACGTTCGCCATCATCCTGATCGCGCACGTCGTCTATGAGTACACCATCGTCGTGCGGCTCGTATCGACGTTCTGGTCGAACATGGACCCGGCGGTGGGAGAGGCGGCGTCCATGCTGGGGGCATCGCCCCGTCGCGTGTTCCTGACCGTGACTGCGCCGCTGCTTGCGCCGGCCATCGCGGCGGCAGGCGCGTTGATCTTCCTGTTCACATTCACGAGCTTCGGCATCATCCTGATCCTCGGCGCGCCCGAGCACGCGACGTTGGAGGTGGAGATCTACTCGCTGATGACCAAGCTGTTCAGGCCGCAATTGGCGGCGGCGTTGGCGTTGACGCAGCTCATCGCGACGTTCGGGATGCTGTGGGCCTACGTTCGGCTGCAGTCGGCGGCGGTGAGTCGTATTCGACTCCGGGCGCAAGGCGTCGCGACGAGGGCATCGACTCGCTCGCCGGCCGACTACATGATGCTGATTGGAGCGTTCGCGGCGGTCTTGCTGGTGCTATCGCCGCCATTGGCGCTTCTCGTGCGATCATTCATCACCCCGGACGGGCTTGGGCTGGACGGGTACGCGGCCATCATGTCGAACGATCGGAACGAGTATTTCTACATTTCGCCTATTGGGGCGATACGCAACTCGCTGGGGTTCGCGTTCGTGACGGTGGTGTTGGCTGTGCCGCTAGGAGTGTTGGCGGCGTACGGCCTGCGCAACCCCCGCGCGTGGTGGCGCAACCCGCTGGACGCCCTCTACATGCTGCCTCTAGGCGTCTCGGCCGTCACGCTCGGACTGGGGTATCTGTTGAGCCTGCGGGTGGGAGCGTTCGATGTGCGGACGACGGTCGTCCCCATCATCCTGGCGCACACCCTGATCGCGTACCCGTTCGTGATTCGCGTCGTGCTATCGACGATGCGGGCGATACGGCCTCATCTGCGAGAGGCGGCGCATGTGCTGGGCACGGGGCCACTGATGACGGTGATGCGCGTCGATTTGCCCATCCTCTCCCGCGCCATTCTCGTTGGATCCGTCTTTGCGTTCGCCGTCTCACTGGGTGAATTCGGCGCGACGCTGTTGCTAAGCCGACCGGAGTACACAACGATGCCCGTCGCAATCCTGAATTACCTAACGCGCCCAGGCGTGGCCAACCTGGCAAGCGCCCTGGCAATGAGCACCGTCCTGATGGTGGTGGCAGGAGCAGGATTCTTCCTGATCGAAAGAGCCCGCTACCGAGGCTGGGGAGAGTTCTAGCCATGCCCCCCATCCGTCTCCGAGCCACCCCCATCCGTCTCCGAGCCACCCCCACCCGTCTCCGAGCCACCCCGATTGTCATTCCGAGCCACCCCCATCCGTCTCCGAGCCGCCCCGATTGTCATTCCGAGCCACCCCCATCCGTCTCCGAGCCGCCCCCACCCGTCTCCGAGCCACCCCCATCCGTCTCCGAGCCGCCCCCATTGTCATTCCGAGCCACCCCCATCCGTCTCCGAGCCGCCCCCATTGTCATTCCGAGCCACCCCCATCCGTCTCCGAGCCGCCCCCATTGTCATTCCGAGCCACCCCCATCCGTCTCCGAGCCGCCCCATTGTCATTCCGAGCCACCCCCATCCGTCTCCGAGCCACCCCCATCCGTCTCCGGGCCACCCCATTGTCATTCCGAGCCACCCCCCACCCGTCTCCGGGCCGCCCCCATTGTCATTCCGAGTGCAGCCGAGGAATCTAAAACCGTGATTACCCAACCACCCCCCGTCACCCCCGCGCCCCCACGCGTCATTCCCGCCCCCCCACCCGTCATTCCCGCGAACGCGGGAATCCTGATCCCCATTACCCAACCAATCCCCCGAAACGCCAACCGTGCCTATCCCCACCCCGCCACCCCACCCGTCATTCCGGCGAAAGCGGGAACCCATCCCGCCCGTCATTCCGGCGAAAGCGGGAACCCATCCCGCCCGTCATTCCGGCGAAAGCGGGAACCCCCCCCACCCGTCATTCCGGCGAAAGCGGGAACCCATCCCACCCGTCATTCCGGCGAAAGCATGCCCCGTACCCCGATACGGGGCCGGAACCCACCCCACCCGTCATTCCGGCGAAAGCCGGAATCCATCGGCTCCCCTCTCGCCGAGCTGGGAGCCCATCCGATCCCCTCTCCCTAGGGAGAGGGTTAGGGTGAGGGGACAAAAGTCAGGGAGCGGGACGTGCTAGAAGTTAGCGGACTCTCGAAGAGTTTTGACGACGGACGCACGCAGGCGCTGGCGGATGTCTCGTTCGCGCTGGAGTCCGGCCGCTCTCTCGCCGTGTTGGGCCCCAGCGGTTGCGGTAAAAGCACGCTGTTGCGCCTAATCGCGGGCCTTGAAACACCGGACGCGGGGCACGTGACCGTGGACGGCGCGCCGCTAAACGGTGTGCCGCCCCATCAGCGAGGCTTCGGACTCATGCACCAGGACCTCGCCCTGTTCCCTCACCTCAACGTGCGCGACAATATCGCCTTTGGCCTGCGCAGCCTCCGCTGGTCCGCCCCGGACACCCGGTCTCGCGTTGATGAACTCCTCCGCCTCATGCGCATAGACGCGCTTGCCGACCGTTCCGTTGACACGCTTTCGGGCGGTGAGCAGCAGCGAGTGGCGCTTGCCCGCTCGCTCGCCCCGCGCCCCCGCCTCCTCATGCTCGATGAGCCGCTCGGCGCGCTCGATCGCCACCTCCGAGCGGAACTCGGCCGTGAAATCCGCCGCATCCGCGACCACGAGGGCGTGACGCTAATCTATGTGACCCACGACCACGATGAAGCGTTCGCGGTAGCGGACAACATCCTCGTACTGGAACAAGGACGAGCAGTGCAGCACGGCGCCCCGGAAGACGTATGGCTCAACCCCGCAACCCCATTCGTAGCCCGATTCCTGGGCCACGCCAACCTCTTCCAATGCTCGATATCGGCGGCTGCAAACGGAGAAATGGAAGCATCCTGCGCCCTGGGAACATGGCGCGTAGACGCGGCGGACGGAGCACCGGACTGCACCGCGCTAATCCCACCGGAGGCCGTGTCCATCGGACCCTCTGACGCCGAATCAATGGCAGGCACAGTAATTGAACTGACGCTACAAGGCGGCAGCTACGACGTTCTCTTGAATGTTGCGGCGGAACACTTGAGAGCGCGCGTACCCATAGGGAGCGCAGCGAGACCGGAAGTCGGTGCCACAGTTTCAATATCAATTGATTGGGAACGCGCGCGACTGCTGGAATGGGTGGAATAGGGTCGCGGCAAGGATGAAGCGTGAGAGGCGGCGAATGGCGGCGTGTGGCTATTGGCTCGATTTAGTGGGGCGCCGCCGGGGAATGTGAATTCGTGAATCATTGACAATTCAGCCTTGGAGAAGTCGCCGCTCTAGCATGGCTGCCACTCCGCCCAGGGCCAGAAGGGCCGGGGATTAGCTTCGTCCAAAGTGCCGATTCCGTCCCGCCACACTAAAGCCCGCACATCCGAGCCATCTCGCGCCATCGTATAGAGATAGGGGTGCCCGGGCGCAATCACGTCATCACTAACACCACAAGGTCCGTCTTCATAAGCAAGGCTCTCATCATCTGGGTAAAAGTCTGCGCCAAGGACAGCGACCCGGGAACCGTCCGGCGACCAGGATGCGGCCAAACCTGGCGCCAGCATCTGATACCTGCCGCTCTCAACGTCGGCAACATAGATATGTTGGCTATCTCTCACTTCGAACAGGATCTCCGAACCGTCCGGCGACCAAGCCAGGACATCGCTACTGACATTCAGCCCCTCTTTGTTCAACCCTGGCGCCAATGTGCGCAATTCGGAACCGTCGGAACGAACTATGAGCAGCACAGCTTCCCCATATGCCGGAAAGTGGGAATGCACGAACGCGAGCCGTCGCCCGTCCGGCGACCATGCAGGCTCAAAAACTTCGCTGTAATTGGGGGGTGCTCTAAACATCTCCCTCAACTCAGAGCCATCAATTCGAAATGTATACAACACGTATGTATAAATATAGTCGGGATGAGAGCCCGCACTTTCCCTAACCACAAATGCCAAGGATGCCCCGTCTGGCGACCAAACTGGCCTTTCGTTTTTGAAGCGAGACTCTACTGATCGCTCGGAGTAATGGTCGTCAATCGTGTCGAGAACAGGAAATCGGTGAACGTCTGAACCGTCCACATCCATGATGTACACGCCCGCGTCGTCATACCCATTTCGGTGGAAGGCTAAGTGATCTCCGTCCGGGGATAAGACCGCAGCGGTTGCGAACCGCTGCGCGTCTGTGAGCCTTCGCCCGTCGGAGCCGTCTTGTCGAGAAATTTCAAGACGATATTCGTCTTCCCGGTGAGGAGTGGTTGTAAAGGAGATCCGATCAACGGTCGGAGAAACGTCAAGCCAGTATGCTTCCTTGGCGATCTGATTCAGGCTCGCACCGTCCAAACCCACTCGATAAATCCTACCTTTGCCCCATGCCTCGGTGCTTTGGAGCGCATCCTGTGGGAGACCCTTGAAAATGATAGCCTGACCATCAGCCGACCAGTGTGGTTGGAAAGCATTCTGTGAAATCCTCACGTTGTAATCCCAAGATAATATAGGCGTACAGGGCCCCCCCATCGAAAGGACTCCGGTAACTGCCAGGACCATTAGCAACAGTCGCTTTGTCAGCAGTCTCATAGGCTCAAGTGTAGGCAGTTAGTTTGGTAATGCAAGAAACCTTGTATGACAAGGGTGGTGGCGGGTGCGGGGCTGCCCGGTGTGCGGCGTGGCCCCCCATCCTTCGCGGGGAAAACAGGTGGGGGGCGCGGTTATTCGGCTGGTAGCCGGTGTTCGTGGAGGAGGAGGATTTGGCCTTCCGCCACGCTAATCTCGGCTCCAGGCCAAGCCAGCTCATTACTAACACCCCGCGTCGCCCCATACACAAGTCGAATGCCAAGCAAATCGTATTTCAGCCCCCACGTCGTCACAACCGCACCCGTGTCGCTCAGTGGCAACAGGGTTACGTAGTCGCCTCGCCCGCCGGTGACGGTGGCGGATTCATCCTGACGGACGATGAACGCTTCCCGCATTTCGTCGATCAGCCGGATGTCCACGCCCGCCAGGTCAGCCCTCGCCAGCAAGAGCAGGTTCGCCACGCCGTGATCGAAGCGATCGATGCCTGTCAGCGCGCCGAGGATGCGGATGCGTGTTGCCCCCCGGGCCAGCGCCTCATTGAGGGCCAGTTCGCCGTCGGTCGCCGCCTTTTCCGGTGGATATTCCACCAGTTCCCAGCCGCGATTTCGGGCTGCTTGAACTGCCGCATCAGAGGCGGAATCAAAATCGCCGATGCAGAGCGTCGGTGTGATTCCCAAATCGAGGCAGGTCTCGATGCCACGATCGGCGGCGATGATGACGTCGCTTTCTCGCAGGACAGACATGACGCGCGGGCCGGGCGTGATGTCTCCGCCCGCAACGATGCAGGCGGTTGTGGGGCGGTCCGGCTGTGATTCGTGGGTAATAATGGGTCGCACTATGGTATTGTCGTTTGACTATGCGAGTGGCGGGACTATCTGCCCGTCAACCTATACTAGTACTAGGCTCAGGGTAGGGAATTGGCCGGGGGTAAACATTGGTAGCGACCGTTGATCGTGCGCGTGAAGTTGTCGACAGGACGCTTGAGAACGTCGAACGAGTCATTGTAGGCAAGCGCGCGGCGACGGAGCTTGCGCTGACGGCGGTTCTCGGAGGCGGCCATTTCCTGATTGAGGACGTGCCGGGCGTTGGCAAGACGATGCTGGCGCGAAGTGTGGCCATTTCACTTGGCGCATCGTTCAAGAGGGTGCAGTTCACTCCCGATCTGCTGCCGACGGACGTTATCGGCGTCAACCTCTACAACCAACGCACGGGCGAGTTCGAGTTTCGGGCCGGCCCCGTCTTGGCCCACATCCTTCTCGCTGATGAGATCAACCGCGGCACGCCCAAAACGCAATCGGCGCTGCTGGAAGCGATGGAGGAGGGGCAGGTGACAGTGGACGGCGTGACACATCCGCTGCCGAACCCATTTCACGTAATCGCCACACAGAATCCGCTGGAGCATGAGGGAACGTTCCTGTTGCCGGAGGCGCAGCGGGATCGCTTCTTCCTGCGGCTGTCGCTGGGGTATCCGACTCTTGATTCCGAGATTGAGATCATGGAACGGACGCAGTTGGCGCATCCTATCGATTCGATTGAGCCGGTCACAACGCCGGAGGAGACGCTAGACCTGCAACAGACGGTGCGGCATGTGTACGTCGACGACCTGATCAAGAGATATATCGTGGACATCGTGGATGGCACGCGGGATCATAGCTCCGTATACGTGGGGGCGTCACCGCGAGGGGCGTTGACGCTGTTCCGTGGCGGGCAGGCCAAAGCCGTCATGGACGGGCGCGATTACGTGCTGCCGGACGACGTGAAGAATCTCGTCAGCCCGGTTTTGGGTCATCGCATCATCCTGAATCCGAACGCGCGGATGCAAGGTGTTTCGGTTGAGGATGTTTTGGCGCAGGTGTTGGAGCGTGTTCCGGTGCCGGGTGCAGTGCCGCGAGGGTGGCTGCGGAGCTGAGGTAACACAGTGAAGAGTCGCCGCGTCTATCTCGGCGCACTGATTGTTATGGCGCTTTTCCTGACTCTGGGGTCGGGTTTCTACGTGATGTCCAATATGCTGAGTGCGATTCTTGGCGCATTCGTCCTGGCGTGGTTGTGGACGAAACTCAGCTTGCGGGGAATCAGCGCGGGGGCGGACGATCAACCGGCGCTGGCGCAGGTGGGCGAACAAGTGGAGCAGACGGTGTGGCTTCAAAACTCGTCGCTGCTGCCGCGTCCGTGGCTACACGTTGAGGATATCGGCGATGTGCCCGGCCTGCCGTCCGAGGTGATGAGCGTGCCGACTCGGGGGGCACGCTCGTGGACAAAGCTGGGCACACAGGCTGAGAAGCGTGGACGTTTTCACTGGGGACCTCTGCAGCTGACGGCGTCCGACCCGTTCGGGTTGTTCAAGACGACGACGGTCGTAGGCGAGAAGCGGGAATTGGTGGTGTATCCAGCGCCGTTTCCCCTGGAAGACTTTGTTATTTCCAGCGCGGAGGAAACGGGGGACGCGCCGGACTATCGGTCGACATCACTATTCACGCCGAATGTGGTTTCGGTGCGGCGGTACTCGGTGGGGGACAGCCTGAACCGGATTCACTGGAAGAGCAGCGCGAAGCTCAATCGGCTGATGGTCAAGGAGTTCGAGACGGAGGTGCAGTCCGATCTCGCGATCCTGCTGGACCTCAACCAAAGCGTGCAGGTGGGAGACGGCCTGAGCGGGACAGAGGAGATTGGCGTCACGGTAGCGGCGTCAATCGCACGGTATCTGCTGGAGTTCGACAACGGGGTCGGGTTTTCAGCGATTGGCGATACGGAATACACAATCCCTGGCGGGACGGGCGATAAGCACCTGTGGCGCATTTTGGAAGCGCTGGCACTGTGCCGCGCCGAGGGACGGATGCCGTTGGCAGACCTGTTGGCGGCGCATGAGGCGCGATTCAGTCGGCGGACAGGCATGATCGCTATTACGCCGTCTGTGGAGGACGCGATGACGGCGGCGGGATTCTTGCAGGAGCGGAACGCGCCGGGGGCGGTAATCCTGCTGGAGCCGATGAGCTTTGGGGGGCGGACGGACTATTCGGCCGAACTGGCGAACCTGTATTCGATGGGCGTTGCGACGTATGTCGTGCGGCTGGGTGATGACATTGGGCGGGCGCTGAGCTTCAACGCGTTGGGGCCAACTGCGATGCAGCCGGGGAATCGACGGAGTTACACACGGCCTGAGAGGTGGGGAGCGTGAGCACGACGACACGCCAAATAGCGCCAACGCAGCCCATCGCGATGCCGGAGTGGCTGACACATGCCGCACGGCGGGCATGGACGTACCCGGAGGCGGGGTGGCTGACAGTGGGGTTGGCCGTTCTCGTGGCGGCGGTCGTCGTCTGGAATGTGGAGAACGCGCGCTGGGTGCCGGTGTTGCCCGGGTTGGGGTTTGTGGTTCTTGTCGGTGGCGGGGCGGGGCTGATCAACGCGACACATCGGCGCAGTCATTTGGGACAACATGCGGCGGCGCTGTTATTCGCGCTGACACAGGCGTTTGCGCAGACGTTGACGGTCGTGACAGCGGCGAGCATCGAGGGCAGGGGGCTCAGCGCGATCTACCGGATGACGCTGTGGGCGCAGGCGCTGTTGGATGGCGGGGCGAGCACGGATCGGCTGACGTTCGTGTTCCTGCTGCTCGCGGGCTCATGGGTGGTCGCGTACGCCACTGTGTATCTGACACTGACGTTGCGAAGCGTGTGGGCGACCCTGCCGGCGGGTTTCGCCATCGTGACGAATCTAACGTATCTGCCACCGAGTTCATTGCCGTGGTTCATGGCGTTTCTACTGGCCTCGGCGCTGCTGATCGTGCGACTCGTCCACCTGGAGAGACGGCGAGAATGGCAGCACACGGCGGCAGCGCAGGGCTCATGGCTACCCGTACACGTCATGCACGCGGGCATCTGGTTCGCATTGATCGTGTTCCTTTTGGTGACGATCACGCCGTCGCTTGGGAGGGGGCCACAGTTGATCCGGTCCGCGTGGTCGGAACTTCGTTCCCCTGTGGGGCAGGCGGAGGGGACGTTTACACGCATCTTCGCATCATTGCCTGCGCGTCGCTCGATGGGGCTGTTCGGATTCACTAATGAGTTGCCGTTCAGGGGGAACATCAACCTGCCAAAGGATGTGCTGATGCACGTTGAGAGCGACGAGCGGCTGTACTGGCGGGCGCGGACGTATGACCGGTATGCGGGGTGGGGCTGGAGCAACAGCAGGCTGATTGTCGATGAGCGGCGCGGGTTGGAGGATATTGCGGGCAGCAGCTACACGGGCTGCCCGGAGTGCATCAGGAACGTGACGTTTGAGTTGAAGATGCCGGCGTACACGGTTTTCACCGCAGCGACGCCTTTACGCACGACGCTGCCGGTTGAGGCGCAGTTCAGCAATTTCGATACTGACGAGGGGCATCGGCTCGTCAAGCTGGAGAGCCGCGACGTGTTGCAGCCCAACCAACGATATACCGTGCAGTCCTATGTCCCCAATGTGACGGTGGAAGAGTTGAGCGTGTTCGAGCCGACATACGAGGATTGGGTGACAACCAGGTATTTGCAACTGCCGGATGAACTTCCGGCTCGAATCTCGGCGCTGGCCGAAAGCCTCACGGCGGGAGCGGAAACGCCCTATGAGAAAGCCATCATTATTCGTGAATACCTGCGGACACTTGAGTATTCGCAGGACATCAGCGCGCCGCCGCCGGGCGTGGACGGGTTGTCCCACTTCCTGTTCGCGGAGCGGGCGGGCTATAGCGAGTATTTTGGCTCAGCGATGACGGTCATGTTGCGCTCGGTCGGCGTTCCATCGCGCCTTGCGGTCGGGTATCTGCCAGGCGAGTATGACCCTGAGATTGGGGCGTATGTGGTGCGCGGGACGGATCTGCACTCGTGGGCTGACGCGTATTTCCCGGGATACGGATGGATACCGTTCGAGGCGACGCCGAACGTGGAGCCGGACGCGCCGGGCGGGCCAAGCGGCAATTCGGCATCCCTCGTATCACCGGATTCATTCCCTGTCGTGCCCGATGATGTGACATCCTTCCCATTCGAGGATGCGGATCTCGTTGGAGACGCTGAAGGTGAGGCGCTTGCAGGTCAATTCGACGAGATAGATGAAGGGAGCGGAGGACTGCTGCCGAACGTCGACCTCCGCAAGGTCATGCTGTACGTGGGCGGGATTTTCGGCGTGACTCTTCTTATTGGATTCGCGTTCCTCTGGTGGCAAGCGTTGGCGCGGCCACGGACGGCGAGGAGGGCATACGCGCAGACCGTCCGTCTGGGCAGGCTGGCCGGAATCAAGACGCGAGCGGACGAGACGCCCGCGGAGTACATCAGTCGCCTTGCGGTGGCCATACCAAGCGCCACGTGGGCTCTCTACGGCGTCGTTCAGTGGTACGACCACGTGCTGTATGGGCCGGACAAGCATGCGTCTCCGGACAGGCCGTTCTCGTGGCGCGCTATCGTCTTTGGGCTGCTGACACTGGCGCTGCTGCGATTCGTTCCGACGGGTCGCGCTCGCATGAGAGAGAGGACTGAGGATGCAAGCTAACGCGTACAGGGTGATTGCGACACCGCTGGGGTTCCTCGGCCTTATTGCCTCGCCGAAGGGACTCAAGGCGGTGCTGGGGCCGCATGACGCGCATGAACAGGTGGATAAGGAGCGAGAGGATATTCTCTCGCCGCTGTCTGACGATGCCGGTAACAATGTCCTCAATCATTGGGCGGACGCGCTGACTCAGTACACGAACGGAGAATCGATGGAGCTATCCGGCCCGCTGGACATGGACGGCGGGACGGAGTTTCAGCAGGCGGTGTGGCAGGCGCTGACGGAGATTCCAACGGGCACGGTTCGCACATATGGCGACGTGGCGCACGCTATCGGCAGGCCCAAGGCGGCGCGCGCGGTAGGGCAGGCCGTTGGTTCGAATCCGTTGGGGATCGTCGTCCCTTGACATCGCGTTGTGGGCGCGGACGGCGCTCTTACGGGTTTCGGCGGGGGACTGGCGATCAAGGAGCGACTGCTCCTGCATGAAGGACGCGCAGACGCGACTACGCAGCGGACGCGCACGGAATCGCGGGCCGGATTTAAGCCGACGCGGCGCGAGCGTGGGTTGAGGCCACGGATTGGCGTGATTGATTAGCTCTTTCGGTTCCCCTCTCCCTCAGGGAGAGGGCTAGAGCCTGCCCCGTACTTGATACGGGGGTGAGGGGATTCCCCGGCTACTGGTCGTCCAGCCCTTCGTCCTCGACGGGGGCGCGGGGGCTGGAGCGGGCGCGCTCGAGGTAGGTGGGATCGCGCAGGGTTTCTTCGATCATCTCCGAGGCGCGTTCTCCGGCGGCCTCGAATGGCAGCAACACGAGCGTCGCCCCAAGCCCCTCCAACCGGTCCGCGGTGGACGTCGATTGGCTGGTGAGGAGAACCGGCCCCCTGAAATTGTGCTCCCGCAGCGCCTCCAATATCCCTACTTCTATTTCCGGTGAGCGGATGGTGGACACGGCGATGCGGGCAGAGGATAGGGGCAGCCCTTGCAGGAACTCAGGGGCCTCCACATCGGCGAAACGCATATGAAAGCCGAGGTCCTGGAGGCGTCGCACGGCGACCGGATCAAAATCAACACCCATCGCCTCAACCTCCATCTCCTGGAGGCGCGACAGGATCACAGTGCCAAGTCGGCCGGTGCCGAACACAAGAACTTCGACGGGCTCGTCTGCCTCATCGAAAACTTCATCCTCGCGGTGTGCGACCCGGCGTTCGATCCTGTTGAGAACCGGCTGCGCGAAACGGTAGATCTGATGGGAGTAAGTGATCATGTAGGTAGAGGCGGCGAATGTGATCAGGCCCACAAGCGTTACGAGGGCAAGGCTCGATTCGTCGACGTGGCCGAGGTCCAGCCCCAAGGCCATCAGGACGAATGAGAACTCGCTGATCTGCGCGAGAGCCATGCCGGCAAACAGGCCGGTGCGCGCCCGGAATCCCATCGCCACGGCAATGCCCATGACGATGAGCGGGTTGCCGACGAGCACAAAGAGGGATAGGCCAAGCGCGGGCAGGATCTGATCCCGTAGATCGGCGAATCCGAGGTGGACGCCGAGGCTGACGAAGAAGAACAGAAGCAGGAAGTCGCGGACGGTGGTGAGGCGGGCGGCGACGAGTTGCCGCGGCCTCTTTGTGGCGAGTACAACGCCGGCCATGAACGCGCCCATCTCTGGGCTGAAACCGGCCCACGTCGCGCCGGCGGCCATCAGCACGGCCCAGGAGATGCCGCCGAGCACAAGAACCTCCGGTGTGCTCAACATGCGCGGTTCGATGAGCGGTATCAGGAATCTCGCCACAATAATCATCACGGCGACCAGCGCCGCTCCGCGGAGCAGGCTCAGCCCGAGTTGCTCCAGGGTCGCCTCGCCGCCTTCCGCGCCCTCAAGTCCCGAGAGCAGGGTGAGGGCGAGGATGACGACGATGTCCTGAACTATCAATATGCCGAGCGCGATGCGGCCGTGGAGCGAATCGATTTCTCGTCGGTCTGACAGGACCTTGACGATGATGACCGTGCTGGAGAAGGTCAGCGCGAGTGAGATGTAGAAGGCGGACAGGAGATCGACGCCAAAGGCGAATGTGATAAGGAAACCGAGGACGGTGGTGATGATGACCTGTCCGAGGCCGGAGACGACGGCGACGAAGCCGGCGGTGCGAATGAGGGCGGGATCGAGTTTCAGGCCGACGACGAAGAGCAGGAGGGCGATGCCGACGCGCCCAAAGATGTCCACAAAGGCGGAATCAGGAGGGACAAGGGAGAGGCCGGCGGGGCCGACGATGACACCGACAAAGATGAACGCGACAACAATCGGCTGTCGCAGCAAGGTCGCGACGACGGCGGCCAGTGTTGCGACACCGAGAATCTGTATGAGATCGACGAATTCGGCGGACGGATCCATTGAACGTGTCCAAATGCGCGCATGTCCTGATAAGGAGGGCCGGAGCGCGCCTGCTCCCTCTCAAATGATAGCGGACAGGTGGGGTGGGGGATGTATACGGGTGGGGCGGGGGATTCATATGGGTGTGACGGGTGGGGGTTGGCTGAGAAATGGAGGCTTTAGATTCCTCGCTGCGCTCGGAATGACAGGGTGGTTCATTTAGTAGGCGCTACGGCAGATGGTTGGGCAATGGAGATCAAGG
The DNA here is from genome assembly GCA_965205915.1 of Dehalococcoidia bacterium. Taxonomy (GTDB): domain Bacteria; phylum Chloroflexota; class Dehalococcoidia; order UBA6926; family UBA6926; genus VXMO01. The sequence goes on from OZ242191.1 coordinate 2,082,554, forward strand.
CTCCCGTATTCGCGGGAACGACGAGTGGGGGGTGGGGCAGTTCGCTCATAAAGACAGAGACCGCCTAAGAGGGCGGTCTCGACCCTACCGTCGAAGCGATAGGGGTGGTACATGCATTCTGCCACTGGCCATGCTAGCTGTCAATTTAAGTGACGGTGTGGGGGTGGCCCCCGCCTGCGCGGAGGATTCGAAAGGGGCGCGCTGGCGATGTGTTTAGTCCCGCTCCTGGAGGGCCTCCGGCATCATGCCTCGGATGATGTCCACTCGCATGATGATTGCTGTGCCCTCTCGTTCCGGGTCGCGCGCCTGCTCCTGCGGCACCACGCGCTCCCATACCTGCTCCCAGAGAGGGTCGCCCTGCGGGTGGAATGTGACCTCGCCGTAGAATCGCCAGCCGATGTTGAGTTCATTGTTGCGGAAGACGACAGCGGCCTTCGGGTTCTCTTCCATGTTCACCATCTGGTTGCGGCGCCCGCGCTCCCACCACGCGATGTGTTCGTCGTCCCAGATCATCAGGCTTCCTCGAAAGCCAAGGCCCGGCTCGCCGTCCTTTGACGCCGTGGAAATGATGCACGGGTAGCCCTTCTCCAGCGCTGAGTTCACGTTTTCGCGCATCTCTTCGGTCAGCTTAATCATGCGGTTAGTACCTCCGTGGTTGTTGTTCGATTGACGCGCCGCTAGCGGCATGTGACCGGGCGCGTGTGGCGTGTCTGTAGTGTAGACTTTTGCGTATCCGTCGGTAAGGGTCTTGGCGGGAGATGGCTTCCGGCCTTCGCCGGAATGACGGATGGAGCGCCGGAATGACGCACGGAGGCTGGTGCGCACGACGAAAGTCGTGCCGGATAGGGGTGATTCATGACGATGCGAGGTGCAGCGGCGATTGTCGGCTTTGCGGAGATTCCAACACGCCGCACGTATGAGGGGCGCACTGCTATGGGCCTGATGGCAGAGGCATCGCGCAACGCGATGGTGGACGCAGGCATCCGTAAAGAGGAGATCGACGGCCTTGTGGTGGAGGGCGGCAGTTTTTATCCTGCGCCCATCGGCGAATACATGGGCCTCAACCCGAACTTTGTGACCGGCGTCAGCACGATGGGCGCGAGCGGCGCAACGGCAACGTCCGTCGCCGCAATGGCGATCCATTCCGGCCTGGCAAGCACCGTGCTGGTCACACTCTCCGAGGCGCGTGAGGCAGGCAGCCCGTGGGGTAGTCCGGCCTCGCCGGGCATGGAGACGGAGTTTGAGGATCCCTATGGGCCGGCAGTAGCGGCGAATACGGGTTATGGCCTCATGTATTCCCGCCACATGCACGAATACGGCACCACGCAAGAGCAGTTGGCAAACATCGCTGTTAATCAGCGTTTCAATGCCCTTGAGAACGAGAACGCCGTCTTCCGCGGACAGCCGCTCGAACTGGATGACGTCCTGAACTCGCGCTACATCAACTATCCGATTCGACTCCTGGAGTCCGTGATGCCGTGCGCGGGCGGTGGGGCGATCATCCTCACATCGGCCGATAAGGCGAAGTCACTTCGGAACAAGCCGGTCTATCTGCTCGGCGCGGGGATCGCGTGTGATCCACTGTCGGGCTGGCAGCGAGAGCGCCTGACACGCTCGGTCGTTACTCGCTCAGCCCCAATCGCGCTCGGAATGGCCGGATACAGCCCGTCAGACATCGAATTCGCCCAGTTCTATGACTGCTACACCATCCTGCACGCCGTGTGCCTGGAGGACTCGGGGCTGGTGCCGAAGGGTGAGGTCGGGCCGTTCTTCGCATCGACGGACACGACGTACAAGGGCGAGTTCCCCATCAACACGGACGGCGGCCAGCTTTCATGCGGCCAACCCGGAGACGCGGGCGGATTCCGCCATGTGATTGAGGCGACGCGGCAGATCATGGGTCGCGCGGGCGTGCGACAGGTGGAACGCAACGACCTCTGCATGGTGAATGGTTGAGGCGGCACGGTGAGCAGTATGGCCACCCTGGTCCTCGGGTCCGAGGACACGCTCTAAAGCAACAAAGCCGGTTGGGCAACACACCTGCCCGTCCGTGAATAGCAGCAGGTAACGACAATGACGACCGAATACACAAAGCCCGTTCCCATCCCCGGCGGGTTGCATGGGACGACGCTGGGTGACTTCACCAAGCCGTTCTGGGAAGCGACGAAACGGCATGAGCTTGTCATTCAGCGGTGCCGACAACACGACGGTTTCTTCTTCTATCCGCGCGAGTTGTGCCCGGTCTGCCTCTCCGATGACCTGGAATGGGCGCCGGTGTCAGGCAGAGGGCGAGTCCACGCCTTCACAATCGTCTACCAGCCCAACGACGCCCGCTTCAACGACGAAACGCCGTATGTGTACGCGGTGATTCAACTTGACGAGGGCGCGCGGATGATCTCCAACGTCATCGACATCGAACCCCATGACGTCCAGGTGGATATGCCCGTAGTCGCCGTCTTTGAGGACATCACGCCCGAGTGGACCCTGGTGAAGTTCAAGCCGGCGTGACGGGACTGCTCATTTCTTGTGGTCGTCGCTCCCAAGAACTACGCGTTCGGTGCGGCGCTAGCGTGACATATCGATGAGCGGTTCTGTGGCCGCGCCGAACGCCCCCGCCTCAAACCGGACTGGCTGGGTGGTCATGTCCGCCCTGTGGATGGTCGATGGCACATCGACGGTGATGATTTTCCTCATCGGCGTAGCCCTGCCCGAAATCAGGAACGACTTCCCCATACGCCCCGTTCAAGAGGGACTTCTTGGCGCAGTGTTCTTCATCGCGTTGACGACGTTGTCGTTGCCATCTGCCATCTGGATGTCGCGATTCAGTCCGCGCCTCGTGACACTGTTGGCGCTGGTGGGAATGACTGTTGCCGCAGCCGCGCAGGGTTTCGCGCCCAATTACTGGGTGCTGCTGCTGGCCCGCCTGCTGTTCATGTACGCGCTGGTCTCCCGGACGCAGGCCGAGGTTCTACTGATCCAGCAGTGGTTCAGCGGCCCGCGCATTGCCACGCTCAACTCCATCACGGTCGCGAGCTTTGGATTGGGGCAGCTGGCGGCGATTGGCCTGGTTCCGATACTGATGCCCATGGTGGGCGGCTGGCGTGGCATCCACCTGCTACTGGCCGTCGTTTACGCCGTTGTGGCGATTGGCTGGCTGATTTTTGGACGTGAACGGCCGTATCAGTACACGCCGAGCGAGACGGCTACTACTGTGCGACGCGAGGGGGTCTTCAGCGGAGGGCCTGCCGGGGTGCTCCGACGCCATCCGACGCTGTTCATCCTGGCGTCGACGCAGTTTGGCGGCGCGATGGCATGGGCATCTTTCATCACGTTTTTCCCGACATTCGCGCTCGATAAGCACGGCCTGTCCCTCGTGCAGATTGGCGTGATTTTCTCCGCGTTTCCGATTGGCGCGACGATCGGATCCCTAACCGTGGGCCTCCTCTCGAATATGGCGAGACGACGAAAACCGTTCATCTTTCTGCCCGGCTTCGTGATGCCTGTGCTCTATGTCACGATAATGTCGCTCGGGCCGGACAGCCCGCTCTTGTCGTGGCTACCGTCGAGTATTTTGTCGACAGACTCCTGGGCGCTGGGGCTCTTGCCGTTCCTGATCATGCTGGGAATCATGACAGCGTCCGTCGTGCCGATTGTCCTGACGGTTCCCTACGACATGCAACTGATGCCGCGCGAGGTGGCCGTTGCGGTTGGCCTTGTGCGGACGATCACACCGCTCGGTTCGGCGATTGGGCCGATCCTGAGCGGGGTGTTAACAGAGTTCACCGGCTCACTGGAGACGGCGCTGTTCATCGTCTTGCCGGTCTCGATTTCGGTGGGCCTGATCGGGCTGACACTGCGTGAAACGCACCCGGGCCGGCGCTCCGTCGACGGGCAAGTAGCCACGTAAGCGCAGGGGCGGTGTCTGATTAATCGTTGCTCAGCGTGACCTGGCCGGTGCGGCCTTCGTAAGTCATGGTGAAGTTGCGAAGGAAATCGCGGCCGAGGATCGCGGCGTGGGGCTGGCCTCCAGCACGAAGGTGGGCGGATGCAAGCACTCCATGAACGATTGCGTTCAGGGAAGGAATAAACACCTGAGCCCGATATGTGACTGCCACCAACGCGCCACTTACACCGGCAATCAGAGTTGTTCCGGCAAGTGGAAGTCCCAGTTCCTCGGCGAGAGCCGAATCTATCGATGTGAAGCTAGCGCCGGTGTCAATTAGCGCGAGGTGGAGCAACTGTCCCAGGTTTGGAGGCTTCGGCTGCCCATCGTAGAAACTCGCGTCGAATCCAATATGCGCCTGAACAGTGGGCCCCAGAATCGAAAGCGAGTCGCGCCCCGACAATCCGGGCGTGTCGTCGAATCCGGCTCTAGCCGTCGGCATTGTCGAGTCGAGTATGAATGGTAGTGGACTGGTTGAACGGTAATCCGACTCGCCATATAAAAAATGGCGCCCAGCCACAACTCTCGTGTACGGCTGCGACAGCATCCTCCCGGGTATCAAATGCGCCCTGGAATTCACCACGGAAAAAGACGGCCCATTTGCGGAGATATTTTGCCTCCAGCCGGTCGCGCATACCGGCGTAAGCCTCGACCTGTCTTTGGAGCGAATCTGAGTAGTCGGTATGATCTGTGCCCCCGTTGCCGTGATCAATTACGTGCTGAACCCTGGTACGGGGCTCTTGATCCGGCGGGCCAAAGATAGTCGGGACAAATGTCGGCTCTTGGCCTACCAGCCTGATCAGGAACGATCCAACGTCAAATCTGCGGACGGAATCCGTAAGAGCGTCCTCAAAGGAGTCGTAGGAACTGATGAATTCCTTATGGTGAAAGACGACCCACTTGCCAAAGCACTCGTCCTCAAGCCGGTCTTGCATTGCATCGTAAGCGGCGATCTCGTCGCTGAGAGGTAAAGGTTTTTTCGTTGTGGACATTTTTGCCTCGGCACGTTGGTATTCACTCACGCATAACCAAGTATAGACGCGGCATATGGAGGGTCAAAACCGCAGTGTAGGGGCGGCTCGCAAGCCGCCCCTACACATGTTTCCGGTAGTAGCCGGTTAGCGCCCCTTCCATTCCGGCGTGCGGCGCTCGGCGAAGGCGGCGGGGCCAACGGCGGCGTCCTCGCTGCCGAGAACCTTGGCGCTCAACTCTTGGGCAAAGCGGTAGGAATACTCCGGCGGCATGTTTCGGCCCACGTAGGCGATCTGCTTGATTGCCTGCACGGCCATCGGCGCGCAGAGCTTGACCTCCTCGGCGATGCCCTCGGCTGCCGCCATCAGCGCGTCGCGGTCCGGGTAGACTTCCTGGATCAGGCCGTTTCGAAGAGCGACCTCCGTATTGATCCGGCTGCCTGTCAGCATCATCCGTAGGGCGTCACCTGTGGGAATCATGCGCATCATGTGGTGCAGGCCGTAGGCCGGCATAATGCTCCATCGAGGCTCAGGCAGTCCGAACTGCGACTTCTCCGTCGCGATGCGGATATCCGTCTGCATGGCAAGCTCAAGCCCACCCGCCACGCAAAAACCGTCAATCGCTGAGATTATGGGCTTCCAGACATCCAGGTCCGTGATGAAACGGGATCCGGGGCCGCGCTCGGAAAACTGCGAGAGCCCCTCTGCCTGCCTGCCGCTGACCTCCTTGAGGTCGGCGCCGGCGGAGAATGCCCGTCCGCCCGCGCCCGTGAGGATGGCGACGAGCAGGTCATCGTCATCGCGAAAGTCGTTCCAGATTTCGTAAAGGCGAGCGCCCACTGCCGAGTTGAGGGCGTTCATCGCCTCCGGGCGGTTGAGAGTGACGTAGGCGATTCGATTCCGCTTCTCGTAGAGGACTACGTCCTGTGCGTCTGTCATGCTGTTGTTCTCCTTCCGGCTTGTTGCATCCGGTATGGGTGCGATGCCGTATTGTAGATGGTGCGATGGTCTTTTTGTTACAAGCATTATTTGGCCGGGGGCCGCTCCGTTCATTCCAGTCGGGCGATTACAGCCTATTTTGGGCGTCGTCCGTCTTTGCGATCGTCTCCCACATGATGTTCATGCTGTTTCGGTCATGGGTTGTCCTTGAAATGACGGATTCGCCGGAGCTTGTCGCGCTGGCGGCGACTGCCGGAGAGTTGCCGTCGCTGATTTTGTCGCTTCCGGGTGGGGTGATTGCGGACAGGTTTAGTCGCAAGGGCATCCTGATGGCGGCGGAGGCCGTGACGATTCTCGCCTTGCTCGGCTTTGCTGTGTTGATCGCATTTGATGTGCTGGAGATCTGGAGCCTGTTCGTCCTGACTGCAATTACCGGTATTGCGTTCGCTATCGCGATTCCTTCACGGATGGCGGTCGTGCCGAACCTGGTCAGCCGCGACAACATGGCGAACGGAATTGCGTTGTCGTCGATCATGTTCAGCGGCGGGATGTTCGTCGGCAGCTTAATTGGCGGGCTCCTGTTCGACGGATTTGGCGGGGCGGCGGCATTCGGAGTTGCTGCCGGTCTATCCGCCCTGTCCATCGTTTTCCTGTTGCCGGTCGACACGCGGCAGGGTATGCGCGCCGGTTCAAGGACAATGCTGACGGTCTGGACTGACACGGTTGAGGGCGCAGTATTTGTATGGCGGTATAAGGTCATTCTTGGCCTGATGACGATTGCCGGCGCGGCCATCATCTTTGGGTCGCCGTACCAGACTCAACTTGTTGTGTTTGCTCGCGATGTTCTGCACCAGGGGGCGACGGCGGCGGGTTATCTCGGCGCGGCGGCGGGAGCGGGCTCCATGGCGGCTTCTATCGCCCTGGCAACGTTCAACAGTCCCCGCGCGATTCGCAATTTCGTGGTGATGGGCGGGATCGGTTTCGCGCTTGCTCTGATTGCCTTTAGCTTTTCCGAGATACTCACGTTATCTCTGATATTTGCGTTCTTCGCCGGCTTTGGGTTCCAGTCTTGCCTTGTGGCATCTACCGCGCGGGCGCAGTTCATCATCAGCGACTCGATGCGTGGGCGCGTGTCTGCGATTCGTACAACCACGTGGGGAGCGGCGCCCATCGGGTTCACGATGATTGGGCGGCTCGCGCAGGAAATGGGCGCGCCGATGGCGACCGCAATCATGGCCGTGATCACCTTAAGCTTGATACTGCTGACCCTCGTGATTTTCCGGTCACTACGGAGCACGGCGATGGCGGATCGGCTTCTAGGCGAGAAAGGGGCGATCGAGGAACCTGTGCCGGTGACCTACACGCGGGACGCCACGTAAGAGCGCGTCGCGCTAGGGGAGGGCGGCTGCTGAGCCGGCGAGGATGTTCCGGCCGAGAATTGCCTGTATCGTCGCTGTTGTTTTCTCAGCAACCTCGTCCGGTGACACGCCTTTCAACTCCGCGACCTTGGCCGCCACGAGCGGCACGTCGCGCGGCTCCGTCCATCTCTCGCGATTCTTCTTGAATGGCTGCGGGAAAGAGTCCGTTTCCAGCACGATAGATTCAAGCGGGACGTGTTCAGCGACTATCTGCTGGAGTTCCGGCAGGCGAAGCAGCGGCTTTGCCAGCGATACGAAAATGCCTTGCTCAAGGCACGCGAGGGCGTAGTCAAGAGGCCCCTGGAAATAGTGGGCGACGGCGGGAACTGCGCCGCCGGTTTCCTCCCGAATGATGCGGAGCGGCTCCATGCCGGCCTCGCGGTTGTGAAAGATAACGGGCAGATTCAGCTCAACGGCGAGGCGCAGTTGGGCGCGAAAGGCCTGTTCCTGCGCGGCGCGGTCGGGGCGGCCGGGTTCCCAATCAAGTCCGATTTCACTGATACAGACGACGCCTTCATGTGAGGCCAATTCGTGTAGGCGCGCGAGGCCGTCATCGGAGAGGGGGCCGTTCAGGTCCATGGGGTGAACGCCGACGCCGGCCCACACGACGCCGGGGAATTGTTGGGCTAGACCAACGCATTTTTCTGAGGATTGGATTGTCACGCCGGCGGCGATGATTGCGTGAACACCGACGTCCTGCGCGCGGCTGACGATGCCGGGGAGTTCATCGGCGTCGTATTGATCGATGTGGGTGTGGGAATCGATGAGGGTGGTCATCTTGTTTCTCGTTTCGGTTAGGTTCGGAGTTTAGTGTAATGCGGGGGCGGCGCGATGGATTCCCCAAGTTCACAAACGAAGTGCAACACCAAGTTAGGGTGTTGGCACGGGAATGACAGATGGTGGGCGGTTGGGGCGGCGGGTTTGCAAGTATAATTCGCTGAATCGGGTTAGTGGGGGGGGGAGGGTAGGCTGTGTCGCCATGGCGGTTGGCATGGAGACAGACACGCGGTAATAGGGCGCTTGCGCTCGTTGCCTCACTGGGCATGCTGCTGTCCATTACTCTCTCTGTCCTGGGCCCGCTTTACCTGAATACCGTCGAGCGGCTCGCTTTCGATGACTATCTCGAGAGGAACAGCAATAACCTCGATCCCGCTCTGTTCACGCAGTTCTCGTCATTCGAACCTGGTCAGTATCGCGGGACGCGGGAAGTCATTCTCAACGCCGCGGAGGACACGCTGGGAGAGGCGCTGGATCGCCGAGGGGTTTATTCGACCGCCTACTCAATACGGACAGCGTTAACGGGGCCGGAGGGTCAGGATGCCGCTTCCACGCTGACGTTTCGTACCGGCTTTGATGACAAGGTGCATGTCGTCGAGGGGCGCAGGGCGCAGTTCGTGGCGAGCGGTCCTATTGAAGTCATGCTCGGCAAGGCGGCGGCGGATAGGACGGGTATTGAGGTAGGCCAACAGTTTCGCCTGAACACGCGGCTGCCTCCACCGGCGTTGACGTATGACGCCGTTCTTGTGGGCATCGTGGAGCCGGTGGACGCGGATGACGATTACTGGTTTCAGGTTGGTGGGCTGTTCTATGAACGGCTGGACGCAGCGCGCAACCAGGCCGGGCTGTGGATGATCAGCCTGTTCCTGCCGGAGGAGACGCTCGTTGACCGGATCGGGGCGGAGACCCCGGCGCTGCTCGGCAATGTCACAGACACGTTGTACATCGACCCCGTCGGGCTGCACAACATGGGCCTTGCGCGGGCGGAGAGCGCGTTGGCGGAGTTGGAGGGCCGCCTTTCGTCCGAGGCGTCCCGGAGCTTGTTCATCTCGCTATTGGCGAACAGCCTGCCGAATTTCCGTGATGACGTGGCGCGAAACCAGATGCCGCTCGTCATCGTGCTTGTCATCGTGGCGGCGATTCTGCTGTACGCGCTGTCGATGATCGCTGCGACGGTTGGGCGAACGACGGAGGGTGTTGTCGGCCTGTTGAGGAGCAGAGGGGCAGGTGGTCGGCGGACGGTGTCGTTGATCCTGGCGTGGGCGCTTGGGGCGACACTGATTTCCGCCGCGCTGGCTCCATTGATTGCGTATGGCGTGATTCGCGGACTGGGAGAACTTGGCGCGTGGCGCGCGGCGCTGGACGGGGCGGCGTTGATCCCTGCGCCGATAACACCCGTCCTGCCGTGGCTGGCGGCGGGCGTGGCGATAACTATTGTGATAATGGCACTCCCCGTTATCGCAGTTTCTCGGGTTCCCGTCTCGACGCTGCAGAGCGAAAGGTCGCGCCCGACGAACCTGCCGTGGTTCAGGCGGTTACATCTGGACATCATCGTGCTGGTTATCGCGGCGGCTATCTTGTGGCAGATCCAGGTGCGTGGCGTGGAGCAGGGCGTGGCGGTCGCCGCGTCGGACGGCACGTCTGAGATCGATCGCACGGTGCTGATTGTTCCGATCTTGATGACGCTCGCGGGCCTGCTGCTGTTCTATCGCCTGTTGCCTTTTGGGATCCGGGTGGCGGCGGCGTTTGCGCGCGCTATCGGGAGGCTGCCTATCGACATGGCGCTGGAGCGGATAAATCGCGCTTCGACCCCGGCTGCTGCGTTGGGCGGCTTGTTGCTGCTCTTTGGAGTTCTTGGAGTTTTTGTCGCGACGTTCGGGGGGACGCTGGATCGGGCGGCGGAGGATCAGGCGACGTTTCAGGCCGGCATTGATGTGCGGATCGACCGTACATCGTCCTATTCCGGCCTGTCCTTAAAAGAGACGACGGAGTCGCTGCGCCAGGTAGACGGAATTGAGGAGGCGTCCGCCGCGTATGCGAGTTCAGCAGGGCTTGGCTCGATACAAGTGGGAACGCTTGTGCCGATTATGGGCATCGATCCGTCCACCATTGGCGGGCTGTTGGAGTTTCGGGACGATTTTGCCGAGGTTCCGATGGAGGAATTGCTTATCGGTCTGGCACTAACGGATGCGTCACCGGCAGCGCAACGGATGATTCCGGACGGGACGCAATCGGTGGGAATCTGGGTGAACCCGGAGACGGCGCAGGTCAACCGATTCCTCTGGTTGCAGATTAGTGACGGCCTTGGGCGGCCTGACACGTACAGTCTGGGGGCGCTGGATTTCTCAGGATGGCAATTTATAGAAACGCGGCTGGCGCGGGGAGATCGTCCACCACCACCGGGGCCGTATACGCTAAACAGCATCTTGATTTATGAGCCGGTGGAGGGGGCGAGCGGAACGCCCGGCTCATTCGAGCTTGACGATTTCATTGCTTCGGATGGGCTAGGCGCTCAAACAGTCGTGGAGGACTTCGGACGCACGACGGATTGGCTGCCGATCCTGTTGACGGGGCAACGGCGAGACGCCATCGAGACGGGAAGGTCGGCCGGTCAACGCCGCGGCACATTGAGTTTTGTGTGGGGACGCGATACGCGTGACGGAGTGCGGGGTATCTATATTTCCCCGGGCGCGTCATCGATTCCCATGCTGGCATCCGACGAGCTCATGGCGTCACGGGGGTGGGAGCCGGGGAGCCTGGCATCGGTTTATGTTGCTGATCGGCTCGTGCCGATACGTGTCGTTGGGTCGTTGAGGAATTTTCCCACGATCGAGGCGAGTTCGGCGGGCTTCTTGATTGCCAATGGGCAGTCGATGATCAACCACGTTAACGCGGTGAGCGTAACAAGAAAGGTGTGGCCCAATCGCGTCTTTCTATCGCTGACGGACGAGCCTGAGCGCCGCGCGGCCATCCTGGCCGAAATTGAGCGAGACGGCAGGATTTCGGGCAAAGTGACCGATCGCATTGCGATACAGGAAGAGACGCGACGGAGCGCGCTTTCGTCGGCGGGTTGGAGGGGGATGACGCTGATTGCGCTGATCGTGGGGATTGCCTCGCTGCTTATCGGCGTGGCGGCGCACGCGGCGGGAGCGGCATCTGACCGGGCGCGTGAGAACGCTGTGTTGCGCGCCCTGGGGGTTTCACGCGTCACGGCGTTGTTTACCTTTGCAGTGGAGTATCTGACGATCGTTGTGCCGGCCGCCGCGGGGGCGGTTGGCGTTGGCCTGTATCTGAGCGGCATCCTCGTGCCCCGATTCCAGGGTCTGGCGGGAACGGAGCCTGTGCCGAGCCTGATTCTTTCCCCGGATTGGCAGGTGGCCGGACTGGTCATCGGGTTGATTTTCGTCGCGGGCTTGGGACTTGCGGCAGCACTCTGGCGAGGGTACGTATCGCAGCAGGTGGCGTGGGTGCTGCGCGGGGCGGAGGCATAGCGTGGGCCTGAGACTGTTGCCGTTGGTCCTGCGGCGTCTGAGGACGTATGCGCCGCTATTGTTGCCCGTGTTGCTTGGCTCCATGGTGGCGGCGGCGACGATGGCGAGCATCGTCATCTACACGCAGGCGCTTCGCGATCTCGGCCTGCAGCACGCGATTACTAACGCCGATGAGCGTTCGCTTGATCTTGACGTCTTTTTCCGAACGTCCGGCATCGAGCGTGACGTGTATGACCCGGCCACGCAGCGTGTGCATTCACGTGTGTTGTCGGCGTTTGACCAACTGGCTGAGCGCGAGGTTCGCAATGTGCGGTCGTCAACGTTCCTTGTGCCGGTGGACGGATCGGGTGTTATTGACCTTGAGACCACACCGCGCGCTACATTCCACGTGCTCGAATCGACGGATGAGCTGCTGACCATTGAAGGACGGATGCCGGAGCCGGGCATCGTCGAGATGACGGACGGCGTTGCGACTGTCGAGGCGGCGGCGCTGCGGCAGGGCGCAGAGTTCCTGGGCCTCTCTATCGGCGACACCGTGACATTTTTTCCGTACTGGGAAGATCTCACGGATCAAGTAAATGTGCGACTGACGGGGCTGGTGACCCCTGTTGATCCGGATGCGTATTACTGGGATGTCCCGGCGATGCAACGGATTGTCCGCGAGCCAACGCTGCTGAATACCCTGCCGGTGATCGTGACCGAATCGACGCTGGTGGACACGATAGGCGTCATGTTCCGCAAGGCGGACGGGTCGTTTTACTCGCGTTATCTGACGAATGCGGACGAGATACGAGCGGCGGATTCAGAGCGATTTAGCAGGGCAATCGCGAACCTCAATGCCTCATTGGGCGGGACTGTCAGTAGCTATAGGCAGAGTACGGGTCTGGACGACGTGCTGAACACGTATGACACGCGGATTCGGTTCATCGAGGCGCCTATCGCCATCATGCTGTTCCTTGTGACGGCGATGGTGCTGTACGCCATCGTGTTCCTGGCCGGCCTCGTGACTGACAGGCAGCGGGCGGACGCGGCACTGCTTAGGAGTCGTGGCGCGCGGACGCCGCAGGTTCTTCTGATCTACGCGGTGCAGGGACTCCTGGTGACGGCGGTGGCGGTTATTGCCGCGCCATTCATCGCGGCGGGGCTGGTGGCGAGCGTCGGGTACTTGCCCGTGTTTGCGTCGCTGGGTGACGGAGGGCCGTTGCGAGTGTCCGTCACACCGACGGCGTTCGCGCTGGCAGGCGTGGGCGGCGTGCTCGCTCTCGCCGTGCTGCTCATTCCAACTATGCGGCTGGCGCGACGCAACCTGCTGGAAGAGCGGCGGCTCATCGTGCGCCCGAACCAGGTGGGTTTCGTGCAGCGCTATTACCTGGACGTTGGGTTGGCAGGGGGAGCGTTGCTGTTCTTGTGGCAGCTGGGGCAGCAGGGATCGCTGGTGGGGGACGCGCTGTCAGGTCAGCAGGGAGCGGACCTTTTCTTGCTCCTGATACCCACGTTGTTCCTTCTTTCGGCCGGACTACTGTTGCTCAGAGTTCTGCCGCTGATTGGCGGGCTGGTAGCGCGAATCGCCGCGCCCGTGTCGCCGACGTGGTTGGCTCTGGGGCTATGGCAGGTGGGTCGGAATCCGCTGTCCGTGACGCGGCTGGTGTTGTTGTTGGTGTTGGCTGCCGGACTCGGGGCTTTTGCCGCTAGTTTCGGGGGCACGCTTGATCGCAGTTATGAGGAGAGAGCGCGGTATGAGGCCGGGGCTGATGTCCGGGTGGAAGGCGCGGCAATCGCTCGAAATAATGGGCGGAGCGAGGATATGCAGGCGCTGGCGGAGTCGCCGGAGGGTGTGGCCGCCGCCGCGAGAGTGTTGCGCGCGTCGGCCAGTTTTGCCGCAAGCAACTCGACTGAGCGGTTTGAGGTGTTGGCCGTTGATACGGAGACGCTGGAGGGCGTGACGTGGTGGCGCGACGATTTTGCCTATACATCCGTAGAGGAGACGTTTGGCCTGCTGGACGTGGAGACGGTCGAGAACTGGGGAATAGCGCTGCCGGAGGACGCGCGATACCTGGGCCTGTGGATTCGGAGCGCTGAGCAGGAGGATCCTCTTTCACGCCTGGCCGCGCTCGTGGAGGACGGCAACGGGCGGTATTTCACGATGTACATGGGGTCGCTCGAAAGCACGGAGTGGACGTACCTGGAGGCCCCGCTGGAGCCGGTGCGCCGGTTCTCGTTCCGGCGCGCGGTGGCAACGTTGGAGCCCGTTGAGCCTTTCACGCTGATATCGCTGCAGATCGTGCAGCGTTCGCGTTCAGAGGGAATGACGCCGGGAGCGTTCTACGTGGATGAGATTGTGACACGGACGGCGGCTGAGGGATCGAGCCCCGTTTCGGTACGGAGATTCACGAGCAAGGACGATCTGGCAGTGATACAGATCGGGCCGCTAACGCGCACGGACTCGTTGCAGCTGTTGGACGGGGCGGGGCGCGACGGCGGGCCGTCATTGTTGTTCAGTTGGGGCGCGACGACGGCATTTGTGCAGCGGGGATTCTACGCGGGGCCGCAGACGTATGAGCTGCCGATGCTGGTCAGCCCGGGTATCTTGCGGGCGAGCAATCAGCATGTTGGGGACACGATGGACATTGGCGTCGGCAGCGCGCGGGCGCCGGGGCGGATTGTCGGGGTGGTTGATTTCTTCCCGACGATGAATCCGACAGAGGGCGCGGGCTACATCATCACGGACATTGAGGGCCTGTTGCGGCATCAGAACCTTGTGGGGCAGGGTGATGAGACGCAGGCGAACGAGGTTTGGTATCGACTCGATGAGGGACTGGAGGGCGAGGAGCGCGTCGCGGTGCTAGAGCGGATTAAGGTGTCGCTGGGAGCGGGCCAGTTCATTGATCGCGAGGAGTTGCTTGCGACATCGCAGGCGGATCCACTTGTGGCGGCTGGATGGGGGGCGCTGTTGCTGGTGGCGTACGGAGCGGTGCTGCTTCTGGGAGGGACGTGCTTCGTGGCGCACTCGATTTTGACAGTGGGTGAGCGAGGCCGGCAGTTTGCGCTGTTGCGGACGATGGGGCTGAATGGGCCGCAGATTCGGGCCGTTGTGTGGTTTGAGCACATGCTCGTGGTGGGCATCGGCATCGGGGCGGGGTTCCTGCTGGGGCAACGAACAGGGGCGCTCTTGATGCCGTTCCTTGACCGGACGCAAGACGGCGTGGCGGTGCTGCCGCCCTACATCATCGAGACGAGCGTGGTGTCCATCGGGCTGGTATACGGGTTGATGGCGGCGGTGTTCGTAATCGCCACGGGATTCGTCGTGCGCATGTACAATACGCTAGCCCTCGGTCAGACCCTCCGCATCGGGGAAGACTGAGTGGCAGTCATACATTCAACAATGACCAATCACGCAACTCCAGGCGATCTCCATATCATCTGCCGCGATCTGTTCAAGATCTACAAGGCTCAAGACCTTGAGGTCGTTGCGCTGCGCGGGCTGGATTTCCAAGCCGTCCGGGGCGAAATTGTCGCCATTGTCGGCGCGAGCGGCAGTGGCAAGTCGACACTTCTCAACATCCTCGCGGGGTACGACACGCCATCGGCGGGCGATATCCGCGTGGGCGACCGCGATCTGCTGGTCATGCGCGGGCGGGCGGTGGAATCGTACCGGCTGCGTGAGGTCGGGTTCGTCTGGCAGCAGACGGGCCGCAACCTGGTTCCTTATCTGACAGCGCGTGAAAACGTGGAACTACCGATGCTGCTGGCCGGTCTGGGCGGCTCACAGCGTCGGGAGCGGGCGGCGGAGTTGCTGGACGCCGTGGGGCTTTCGGAGCGCGGGAGGCATCACGCGAATGAGTTGTCCGGCGGCGAGCAGCAACGGGTGGCCATCGCGATTGCGCTGGCGAATCAACCCGCTTTGCTGTTGGCGGACGAGCCAACCGGTGAGCTTGATACGGAGACGGCCCGGACGGTGATGAACCTGTTCCAGTCGCTGAGGGATCGTTACGGCACGACGGTTGTCATCGTGAGCCACGACCCGGAGATTTCGGACTTTGTTGACCGGGTGATCATCATTCGGGACGGACGGGCGAGCGCGGAAATCGTGTCGCTGCACTCGTTTCGACGGAGCGAACCCGACGGCGCGTCCGACTCACCGCGCGAGTATGTGTTGGTGGACAGCATGGGGCGTCTGCAGTTGCCCCGGGAGTTGATGGATCGCGTGCGGCTGCGGGAGCGGGCCGTGGTGACGATTGACGGGGATCGCGTCATTGTGACGCCATCGGATTCGGGTGAATTGCTGGCATGACTAGCGCATCACGCGACGGCGCGGGCCCGGAGATTCTCGCTGAGGCGCGGGGCGTCGAACGGGTGTACACGCTGGGCGCGGAACAACTGCACGCGCTGCGTGGCGTTGATATGCATGGCAGAGCAGGAGAGTTCATCGCGCTGATCGGGCGCTCAGGCTCCGGCAAGACGACGCTGTTGAACATCCTGGCAGGGCTGGATCGGGCAACGGCGGGCGAGGCGTTCCTGGCAGGGCAGCGGCTGAACGGGCTTTCAGAGGAAGGCCGGGCTACGTTGAGGCGTCAGCACGTCGGTATTGTATTTCAATCGTCATCGCTTATGCCGCTGCTGACGGCGGCGGAGAACGTGGAGCTACCGCTGCGCATCTCAGGTTGGTCGCGCAAAGATCGGGAGGAACGAGCGCGAGAGGTCATGGACCGGGTGGGACTGGTCCACCGGATGAGGCATCGGCCGTATGAATTGTCAGGCGGTGAACAGCAGAGGGTCGGCATCGCCCGAGCGATTGCTTCGAAACCGAGCGTGGTGATGGCTGATGAGCCGACGGGTGAGCTTGATTCCGTGTCGGCGCAAACGGTGTTCACGCTGTTCAGAAGCCTGGTGGAGGAAGAAAAAGTTCTCATCATCGCGGCAACACACGACCGCGCAATCATGTCGCGGGCCGACCGTGTACTTGAACTGCGCGACGGCCTGCTGACTCGTGAGACGACGCAGGAGCGTCAGCCGGTGGCGGAGTAAGATAGGAATACGAACCCGCTCACTATTTGAGAGAATCGCTGAACCTTTAGGGACGTTTTGGAGGCGGTCATGGAAAAGATGACCATCAGGGTGACACTACAAGACGGTGACCTGGTGCCGGAGCAGGCGCTGGACATTGAGGACGGGCTGGAGTTGGTCGTCACGGTGCGCAAAGTATCTGACGGAGCGATGGCCGTGGCCTCTGCGAACGCCGAGTACGATTCCGGTGAGGAGCCCCCGTCGTCGTCCGCGCGTCTCACGGAAGATGAGGCATGGGATCTTATGAAAGAGCTCGGCCCTGACCGCTACCGTATCGAAGTATTGCCCCCATACGCCCAATTTGCACTCGACGACGAGAAATCCTCCAAGATTGGCAAGAAGTTCATGGCGACGTGCGATGACGGTGTCATCAACCCCATGTTCCCAATGCGGGCCGAAGACGGAATCGAGTTCATGGCGACCGTCGAAGAGGAGTGCCCGGCCGTCATCGTGTGGGAAGACGCGGCGCTAGGACGGCGCATGGCGGAAATTGATGCACGCAACGAGCCGCCCCTTAGCCAGGAGGAGGTAGAAGAGCTACGCAGGTACCTCCGCGAAGACTGAGTTCACGTCGTCGGTCAGGCGTTGGTATAACGGACTAAACGATCAGGTATTGCGCCACAGGCTTGAGAGAGTGCTTGAGCAGTTGCGGTCGGCTAGAGACATCAGAGACTTACGAGGTGTTGTCAGATTGCGGGATGAGCCCGGCCGTGCCTATCGGATCCGTATCGGCAAATTCAGGCTGCTGTTCCGTCTACGGAGCGATACTCTCGTCATTTACGAAATTGGCTTGAGAGATGAGGTTTATTAGGCCTCGCCCTAACTCAGCGTCCTCACCCCCGCGCCGCAGCCACCATCTCCGCGATAGCCGGCAGATCCTCCGCCCTGCGGTACGCAATCATCAACTCGTCGACGCCGAAGGATTCCATGCGATCCAGGTGTTCCCGTAGGTTCGCGGCATCCGTAAACACCAACTCCGCAGCCAACTCTTCATAGCTGGCCGTGTTCGGTTCGCGTCCGCAGAGTTGTTGCAGGTTGTAGTTGCGGCCAAAGTTTGTGACCCACCACTCGCGAACCTCTTCCGGCTCGACGTAGCCAAGCGTCGTCGTAACCTCAAAGTCGGGGTTCTTGGCTGCTTTCTTTGTCTCCTGCGCCGTGCCCAACAGGGTGGGGTTGCTTGTGTAGAGGTGGACGCCATCCGCGGTGTCGCGGGCGATATCCAGCCAGTAGCGGCTCATGGATGCGATGGCGATTGAGATGTGATCCTGGACGGGCTGCACCCGCTGTGAGACCTCCTTGTAGTTGAATGCCACGCCCTCCATGCTGACGGTCTCACCCGCGAGGAGGCCGTTGATGATGGTGATGGCCTCCGTGACCGCCTCATCCGGACGGTCAGCGTCGATGCTGGCGATGTAGGGGCGAGAACCGCGTCCCAAGGAGAGATCGACTCGTCCGCCGGAGAGTTGATCAAGCGTGGCGGCGCCGTGGGCGATGACGGCGGGGTTGCGGTGGTAGGGCGCCATGACACCGACACCGATGCGCGGTGTTGTGGTGTACATGGCGGCGAGGGTGGCCGTCGTCCAGACTTCCCACTGAGAGAAGGCCGCGTCCGGTATCCAGATGCGCTCGAAGCCGTAAGAGTCGTAGTTGCGGATGTAGTCCACGAGTTCCGTGACGGGGGTTCGGACGGCGAGTTCAACACCGATGCGCATAGAAGGTCTCCTCATATCTACGTATGGATGTGATTAGGGTGTGCTTTGAGGGTTGGGGCGTCAAGGGATTTTAAAGTTCGCGATGGAGCTTGGTTGGTGGGTGGAGTTGGCGTGCCGCGTTCCGGCTTTGCAGAGCCAAGGGTCGTGAGGCGTCTATGATTGAGGGGCGAGTGTTTGCATTAGAGGAGGGTTGGCGCGGGTGTTAGAACAGATTCTGTCCGATTTTCAGACGATCCTTGATGATCCTGGGCCGTTCGTGCGCTTTGCCGCTGTGTGGGGCGGCGTGGCGCTGACCCTGATGCTGGTGACGTGGTTGGCGCTGCCGCCGCTCATTCGCGGTTTCCTGCGGGCATTGGATCGCGTCTTCCCCGGCGGGTTCGAGTGGTTGCATGCCGATCTAAGTTCGATGGTTGTGCGGGCCACGTGGCTCATCATCATCATCGCTACCATAGAGACCTCCGCGGCGTTCGTGCTTGGGTATTCCTCCCTGGCACAGGGATCAATGTTGGCGGCGGGGCAGTGGCTGTTGGAGACGGCGGTTGCCAATGCGCTGCCGGTGATTCTCATTGTTATTGGCGGCGCGATTGCGATGCGCATTGTAAGATTCAGCGTGCCGCGGTTGGTGGAGTCCAACATACGGGCACGGGCGCAAGTGGGGCTGGAGGAGGAGATTCAGAAGAATATCCGAACCCTTTCCGATGTGATAGTCGGAACCTCAAGGGCCGCCATTGTGGTGCTGACGGTATTCCTGTCGATGGATCAGATTGGGGTCGATCTTGCGCCATTGCTTGTCGCGGCGGGCGCGCTTGCAGTGGGTGTAGGATTCGCGGTGCAAAACCTGATTCGGGACGTGCTGGGCGGCATATTCATCACGCTGGAGAATCAGTACCGGGTTGGCGATGTAGTGAGAATCGCGGGCATCGGCGGGTTGGTGGAGGACATCAACCTGCGGCGGACGCTGCTGCGTGACCTGGACTACCGGCAGCACACGATACCGAACGGAACTATTACGACGACGACGAACTACACGAAAGATAAGTCGCGCGTGAACATCAACATCGGCGTGGCGTACAAGACGGACCTGGAGCAGGCATTTGAGGTGCTAAATCGGGTGGGCCAGGAACTGACCAACGACGAAGAGTGGGGCCCAATCATTCTTGATCCTATCAAGGCGTTGCGCGTCGATAGCTTTGGCGACTCGGCAATCGAAATCAAGGTGCTTGGAGAGGTTCTGCCCATCCGACAGTGGGACGTGGCAGGAGAGTATCGGCTGCGAGTGAAGCGCGCGTTGGACGAAGCGGGCATCGAGATTCCGTTCCCGCATCGCACGCTGTACATGGGTGACACGACACCGGAAGCGTTGGCAATTCGTGGCGCAATCATGGATGCGCAGCAAGAGGCGACCAGGATGGCGACGCCGGAGAGCGGGGCGTCCGAACCGGAGCGCCCCGCATAACGGGTCGTTTCAACCACTGAACCCATGGCAGAGCCACTCTTAGAGCATTGGGCCGATGTTGAAGCCCGTATCAGGGCTGCAAACCACGTTCTGCTGGCGTGCGATTTTGACGGGACACTGTCGCCGATTGTGCCCCGCCCGGAAGATGCCTACATCCTGCCGGACTGCGCGGCGGCGCTGCGGGAACTATCGGAACTGACCAAGTATGACGTGGCCATCGTGAGCGGCCGCGCGCTTGCGGACGTGAAGGCGCGGGCGGGCCTGCAAAACGCACTCTACTCCGGCAATCACGGCATGGAAATCGAGGCGCCGGGCCTGGTGATTGAGGATGAGGTTGCGGAAAGGGCGCGGGCCGTGATGTCGCAACTTCGTCAGGCGCTGGCGCCGGTGGTTGGGCAGGTCAGCGGCGCGTTCGTGGAGGACAAGAGTATCAGCCTGAGCGTCCACTACCGCATGACGCCGGATCAGCTGGAGCCGGATGTTCAGGAACGAGTGGGGCAGGCGACGGCGGATGCGGTGGCGAACGGTGATGTCATCGTCGTGCAGGGAAAACGGGTGCTGGACGTGCGACCCGCTGCGGCGCGCGACAAAGGGATGGCGCTACGATTCCTGATGGAGATTCTTTCTGAACGCACGGCCGGGGAGAGCAGGCTCCCAATCTATGTTGGGGACGACACGACGGATGAGGACGCGTTTCAAGAGGTCAATCGGAACGATGGGGTTTCCGTGTTGGTGGGCCCGATTGAGCGTGCGACGGTTGCGCGGTATCGTGTGGAGTCACCGGAGGATGTGGCTGAGTTTCTGAGGCGGTTGGCGAATTTGGGCAGGCGCGCCTAAATGTGCGATTCGATATGATTGACGGGAATAGGCATCTGTACGCGGGAGGTTTGAGAAATGAATGCTGACGAAATCATGTCGTTCCCTGTTCAAACCGTTCGTGCTGACGCGACGGTTGTGGATGCGGCGAACATCATGCTGGATCGCAACATCAGCGCGCTCCCCGTTGTGAATGATCGCGACCATCTTGTTGGCATCATGAGCCACTCCAACTTCTTCCTTCACCCGATCCGCGATCCCGGGATGCATGGCACCGTCTTCGAGCTATTCGGCAAGGTTGTGACTGAGGGGAACCTGAATCACCTGGCGGGAATGCTCGCCCAGGTACCCGTTTCCACTGTGATGTCCACTCCGGTCGTCACGATTAATGAGGACACGCACATAGAGGAAATCGTCCGCATAATGACCCAACGACGCCTAAAGCGGCTCCCCGTTGTGCGTGGCGATGAGATCGTGGGAATGGTGACGCGGCACGACTTTCTCAGGTTTGCAACCACAGGCGGCCTTTCGTAGCGTCGACCGAGGGGCGCCGCAACTAAATCCGTCGGCGGGCGCTAAGTCCCCCGACGCCACAACGCATTGGGGGGCTAATGGCGACCACACTCACGCGCGGCAAATACGTTCTCGTTCGGGCCGATCTGGGCGGAGAGAGCACGGTCCTGACGGATGGGGCGGTGGCGCAGACGGACGGCGAGATCGTCGATGTTGGGTCGTATGACGATTTGCGCGGGCGGTTCCCTGACGCGGAGGTCGTCGGGAACGGTCGGCAATTCCTGATGCCGGGCATGGTCAATGCCCACCACCACGGTCGTGGTCTGTCCGGCCTGTTGCTGGGACAGCCGGACGGCGGGCTTGAGACGTGGATCAACCACTCGTGGGGTCGTCGCGGCGTCGATCCGTACAACATGATGCGCTACACGTTGCTGAACCTGATTCGTTCAGGCGTGACGACGGTGATGTTCAATCAGTCGGCGACGGCGCGTCGCATGGTCTGGGACGAGGCGCAAGCGAATCTGCGAGCCTTTGCCGAGGCGGGTGTTAGAACGGCGTTCTCCCTGGCGTTCAAGAATCAGTGCTATCTGGTCTACGGCAACGATGAGGATGTGCTGGGTCGGATGCCGGAGGACCTGGCGAGCGGTGTGCGCAGGATAATCGACGGTTCAAAGCTGTCCACCGAGGATTATCTGTCCATGACGGCGGACCTGATCCGCGACTACCCCGTCAATTCCACGAACATGGTGCGGGTGCTCTACAGCCCACAGGCCTATCACTGGGCGGATGAGGAGACGCTGGGGCGCATCGCGGAGTTGGCGAGGGCTGCGGACGTCGGGATTCATACGCACGCGGTGGAGAGCTACTATCAGCGCCTCTATGCGGAGCGGTTGCACGGGCAGACGCCTCTGCGTCGCCTCTATGAGATCGGATTTCTCGGACCAAAGACATCCATCGCGCATGGCGTGTGGCTGACGGCGGACGACATGGCCCTGATGGTGGAGACGGGCACGAGCATCAGCCACAATCCGAGTTCCAATCTGCGACTGCGCA
This sequence comes from Dehalococcoidia bacterium, assembly GCA_965205915.1. Taxonomy (GTDB): domain Bacteria; phylum Chloroflexota; class Dehalococcoidia; order UBA6926; family UBA6926; genus VXMO01. The sequence continues at coordinate 2,104,707 of OZ242191.1, forward strand.
GTGGCATCGCGCCGGTGCTGGAATTGCATCGGCAGGGCGTCCATGTCGCGCTTGGAACGGATAGCACGTCGATCAACGACGACGACGACCTGCTCCAAGAGATGGCGCTGGCAACGCGGCTACATCGCCCGCCCGGGCTTGGTGTTCCCCACCTCAGCGCGCACCAGGTGTTGCACATGGCGACGCTGGGCGGCGCGTATGAGACCACGTTCGGCGAGGACATGATTGGCTCACTTGAGCCGGGCAAACGGGCGGACATGGTGCTACTGGACTGGGATAGGATTTCGACGCCTTACGTCGCGGAGAATCTCGACGTGCTCGACGTGCTGGTTTCCCGAGCGCGGGCGGCGGACGTGGAGACAGTCATCGTCGAGGGCAACACAATCTTTGAAAATCGGGAGTTCCGCACCATTGACGCGGCCGGCGTGGTGGATGCCGTGCGCGAAGAGTTGAGCACACCCGCGCCTGAAGAATTGACGCATCGTCGCGACCTTGCAGCGCGTCTGGAGCCGTTCCTGCGTGACTATTACGCAAACTGGGATGTCCCCAAAGAGCCGATGTACCACTACCAGAGTTTGGGGTGATTCCCCGGGGCGGCTCGCGAGCCGCCCCCACAGCTTTCTGGGGACATTCGCGGCGAAATCGGATAGACGAGACACGCCCCCCCTGCCAACATGGCGGCAGTGACAAATGCGCCCAAGAAGCGGTGCAGGGGGAGACATGACAACCACTGCTAGTGATCCCACGCCGGTAGAAGTTACGGCGCTCGCCGATGAGCGCTGGCAAGCTATTCAAAACAACGATCCGCAATATGAGGACACGTTCGTGTTTGGGGTGCGGACGACGGGCGTCTATTGCCGTTCGACGTGCCGGGGCGCGCCCGTGCTACGCAAGAATATCGAGTTCTTTGACGAGATTACGGAGGCTCGTGCGGCGGGTTATCGAGCATGTAAGCGGTGTCGACCGGATGAGGGCGGGCCGTATTCCCGGGCTGTCGATGTTGTCACGCGGGCTTGCGCCCTGATCGATGCAAATCCTGATGCATATCTGCCTGTGGGCGTGCTTGCGCGGTCGGTGGGTGTCACCGACCATGCGCTGCGTCGTTCGTTTGAGATGATCCTGGGCGTGACGCCACGCCAGTACGCGGATGAGCGGCGGCTGGAGCGGTTCAAGGGCGGCGTCCGCAACGGCCATGAGGTCACGTCGGCGCTGTATGACAGTGGATACGGCTCGCCGAGTCGGCTGTATGAATCTTCCGACGCGCGCCTTGGCATGACGCCGGGGCAGTATCGTCACGGCGGGGCAGGTGCGTCTATTTCGTACACCATTGTCGAAAGTCCGCTGGGGCGTTTGCTCGTGGCAGCGACGGAGAAGGGCGTGTGCCGTATCTCACTGGCGGATGACGACGCGACGCTGGAGGGCACCCTCGCAAAGGAGTTTCCGTGGGCCGAGGTGAGTCGCGACGATGGGCGGCTACGGGAGTGGGTCGGCATCGTCGCGAGCATTGTGTGTGGAGACACACCGGACGCAGGCGCGGAGTTGCCGCTGGACGTGCGCGGGACGGCGTTCCAGCGTCGTGTCTGGGAGGCGCTAAGGCAGATTCCGCGGGGTCAGACGCGGACGTACGCGGAGATTGCGGACACCATCGGTCAACCGAGAGCGACGCGGGCCGTAGCCAATGCCTGTGGGAAAAACCCAACGCCGGTCGTCGTGCCGTGCCACCGCGTCGTGCGATCAGACGGCGGTGTGGGCGGGTATGCGCTGGGGACTGAACGCAAGGAGGCGCTGCTGAAGCAGGAAGGAGCGCTTTAGATTCCTCGCTGCGCTCGGAATTGTAAGTGTCAGCGAATTACCTGACACTTACAGGAATGACATGCAGTAGCGGGTATGGCTATGATTGGCGGGTAGGGGCCGCTGGCCTGTTGGTGTCGGAGGAGGATGGGTGGCTGAGGCGGACGAGCTGGTCTTAAGCCTGTTGGTTCTCGCGCCATTCGTGGCCGCGCTCGGGATTATTCTCATCCCGGGGCGGCAGGCTAATACCATCCGCAGCGTGGCCACGGCCGTCACCGGCTTCACGTTCGCCCTCTCCATTTACCTGGCCCTTCGCCACTATTTCAGCGCGCCGCCGGACGCGGAGTTCTGGCCGCTGACGCGTGTGGAGTGGCTGCCAAGCCTCGGTGTCGGCTTCACGTTGGGCGTCGACGGCATCTCCGTCCTGATGGTGCTGCTGAACGGCGTCGTTGCGTTCGCGGGGACGCTCGTCGCGTGGCGCATCCCGGATCGCGCCAAAGAGTTCTTTGTCCTGTTCCTTCTTCTGATCGCCGGCGTGTTCGGCGTATTCGTGGCGCTCGATCTGTTCTTCTTCTTCTTCTTCTACGAGCTGGCCGTGATTCCGATGTACCTGCTCATCGGCGTGTGGGGCAGTTCGACGGACTTCCGCTCCTACGTGCCACCGCTGATGTTCAGTCGCACCAAGGAATACAGCGCGATGAAGCTGACGCTCATGCTCAGCCTCGGCAGCGTGCTCGTATGGGTGTCCCTGATCGCGCTCTATATCTTCGCCGAAAATCCGACATTCGACTTCCTCAGCCTGCGCGACAACGAGGAATACTCGCGGGAGTTCCAGTTGATATTCTTCCCGCTAGTAGCTGTCGGATTCGGTATACTGGCGGGACTGTGGCCGTTCCATACGTGGTCGCCGGACGGACACGTCGCCGCGCCAACGTCCGTCAGCATGTTGCACGCGGGCGTCCTGATGAAGTTGGGCGCGTACGGCATCCTGCGCATCGGCATGGATCTGTTCCCGCAGGGCGCAGAGGCATGGATGCCGGTGCTGATCATCCTCGCGACGGTCAACGTGGTGTACGGGGCGATTTCAGCACTGGGGCAACGCGACCTCAAATATGTAATCGGGTATTCAAGCGTGAGCCACATGGGATACGTCATAATGGGGCTTGCGACGCTGGACCCGCTGGGCGTGAACGGCGCAGTATTGCAGATGTTCTCGCACGGCGTGATGACGGCTCTCTTCTTCGTGTTAGTGGGCGCCGTTTATGACAGGGCGCATAGCCGTGACATCGGCGTGCTGGAGGGTCTTGCCAAGCGCATGGGCGGCACGGCGACGTTCTTCGCCATCGCAGGTTTAGCCTCGCTGGGGCTGCCCGGCCTCAGCGGATTCGTCGCGGAGTTGCTGGTGTTCATCGGCGCGTTCAATACGTATCCGCTTGTAGGCGTGCTGGGGGTGTTCGCGGCGGCGATCACGGCGGTGTACGTGTTGCGTCTGCTTGGTAAGGTATTCTTTGGGCCAGTAAGCGAGCGGTGGCAGGGTCTGACGGATGCATCACGCGTCGAGTTGGCGGCCGGCGGGCTGCTGATCTTTTTCATCGTGGCAATCGGGATATGGCCATTTCCGTGGCTAGAATTGATAGACGGCAGCGTGACCGCGCTGCTGGGGAGGATAGGATGAATGCAGTGACTGGAGCAGTAACAACGGTGCTGGGCGCAATTGCCCGTATTATCGGTTCGGTGGTAGGCAAGGTGCGTGGAATGCGTGGAGGCGGAAACAAGGAATAGTCGCTGTGGCTCGGGGCAGTGTTGATCAGATTGACACTGTCTCTGAGCCGCACATAGACTGACGAACAGGAGTGCAGGGGAATGCCGGGAGACTATGCGTTCAACTGGGCCGCCGTAGGGATTGCCGCTCTGATGGGATTTGGCGGCGTAGCGTCTTTCTTCGTTATTTCATGGGTGCTTGCGCCGCGGCGAGCCACCTCCCTGTCCGCCATCGCCTATGAGTGCGGAATCCTGCCGACGGGCGAGGGCAACACCCGATACAACGTCCGCTATTACCTTTTTGCGCTGTTCTTCCTGATATTCGCGGTGGAGACGGTTTTCCTGTTCCCGTGGGCGTTTGTGTTTCTCGATTTGCCCGCCGCCGCCTTCTATTCCATGATGATCTTTCTTGTCGTGCTGTTCTTTGGACTGGTGTATGCGTGGCGCAAGGGGGTGCTGTCCTGGCGATGAATATTGAACCCGCGGACGGGCAGGGCGGCGCGAGGCAAGGCCCCGTGATCGCCACGCCGGAATCGCGGATGGCGTTGCAGAATATCGCGACGCATCAGAAGAGCGGACTGTCCGGTGTCATCACCCTCAAGACGGAGGAGTTGTTCGCAATGGCGCGAAAGTCGTCGCTGTGGCCGCTCACGTTCGGCCTGGCGTGCTGCGCCATTGAGATGATCTCCGCGTATATGCCAAAGCACGACTTTGACCGCTACGGCGTCGTCACGTGGCCGTCGCCGCGGCAGTCGGACGTCATGATCGTGGCGGGAACTGTCGTTAAAAAGATGGCCGAGCCGATCAAGCTGCTGTATGAGCAGATGCCCGCGCCGAAGTGGGTCATCGCGATGGGCTCGTGCGCGACGTGCGGCGGGCCGTATGTGCGCTCCTATTCAGTGGTAATGGGCGTGGACCAGATCATCCCCGTGGATGTGTACGTGCCCGGCTGCCCGCCAAGGCCGGAGGCGCTGCAGCACGGCGTCCTGGAACTCCAGCGAAAGATCCAGGATGAGCCGCGGCTCAAGAGGGGCCTCTAGGTGACGGGGGGAGATCGGTCTGAAGAGTCCGTCGCGCCCTCGCCGATAGCGGAACGCGTGCGGGAGATTGCAGGGGACAACGCGCAATCTCTCGGATACTCTTTCGATGAGCTTGAATTGCGTGTGCCGCGCGAGGCAATCGCTGACGTGTGTGCGGCGTTCAAGTCCGACCCTGAACTGAACTTCAACTACCTCCGCTGCCTCTCGGTCGTCGATTGGCAGGACGAGCTGGAGGTCGTCTATCACCTCGGCTCGTTGAGCCATCCGCACAAATTGATGATCAAGACGCGCGCGCCGATCGATGATCCGTGGGTGCCTACGACGATCAACGTCTGGAGAGGCGCTGACTGGCACGAACGCGAAGGGCACGATCTATTTGGCCTCGAGTTTCGCGGCCACCCGGACATGTCGCCGCTGCTGCTGTTCGAGGAGTTCGAGGGGTTCCCGGGTCGCAAGAGTTATCAAATGCCGGAGCAGGTGACATTCTATGGCGACTGATGGCGGAATGTCGGCGGACATCGTGCGCGACCCTATGACGGAGCAGGCGGAGATGCGCATCAACATGGGGCCGCAGCACCCCGCCACTCACGGCGTATTTCGCATGGTGCTCACCCTCGATGGCGAGCGCGTCGTGGACGTATACCCACACATCGGCTACCTGCATCGCGGTTCCGAGCGGCTGGCAGAGGGCGAGAACTTCCAGCAGATCACAACGCTTTTCGACCGGCTCGACTATGTGGCGAATTTCAACAATGAGTGGGTGTACGTGCGGGCGGTGGAGAAGGCATTGGGCGTTGAGGTGCCGCCGCGCGCGGACTACATCCGCCTCATCCTTTCGGAACTCAACCGCATCGCGAGCCACCTTCTCTTCTACGGCACTTATGGCCTCGATATAGGCGCGATGAATCCCGTGATGATCGGGTTCCGCGACCGCGAGCGCATTCAAGAGATATTCGAGGGCGTCACCGGCGCGCGCATGATGCACAACTACTTCCGCATCGGCGGCGTCAAGGAGGATGTGCCGGACGGATTCGTGCCCGCAGTGCGCGCGCTGCTGGATCAGTTGCGCCAGGGCTATGACGAGGCCCGTAACACCCTCACGGAGAGCGAAATATTCATCGAGCGGACGGCGGGCATCGGCGCGATTTCCGCCGAGGAGATGCTGGACTACGGCGTGACAGGCCCCGTCCTGCGTTCGGCGGGCATCGACTTTGACATCCGCAAGGCCGATCCCTACTCCGTCTACGAGGAGTTGGATTTCCGCGTTCCGACGGGGCAGACCGGAGATTGCTACGACCGCTACATGGTGCGGATGCTCGAGATTGAGCAGTCGATTTCCATCGTGGATCAGGCGCTGGACAAGATGCCGGACGGGCCGATCACCAGCCGTGTGCCGCGTATCATCAGACCGCCGCAGGGCGATGTGTACGTCCATGGCGAGAATCCGCGCGGCGATCTCGGCGTGTATCTCGTGTCGTCCGGCGGAACGACATTGCCGTATCGCCTCAAGATTCGTGGGCCGAGCTTCTGCAACTTGATGGCGTTGGCAGCGATGGTGCGCGGGTCATATCTGGCCGACGCGACGGTCATTTTGGGCTCGATGGACATCATCCTGGGCGAGGTGGATCGGTGACACTGCTCGACCTCATCACCATCGCCATCGTCGTGTTCGTGCTGTTCAACGGCGTCCTGACCGCCGTGCTCGCCGTTATCTGGGCGGAACGCAAGGCGTTGGCTCGGCTACAGCAACGGGTTGGGCCGTCGCGCACGGGGCCGTCCGGCATCCTGCAAACGGCGGCGGACGCCATAAAGCTGATGCTCAAGGAAGACGTGCGGCCCGCCGAGGTGAACCGGCTCATCTTCTACGCCGCGCCGCTCCTAATCTTCACGCCGATCTTCATGCTATGGATGGTGCTGCCGTTCGGACCCGATTGGGTGCTCAGCGATCTTGATATCGGGCTGTTCTACGTCGTGGCCATCCTCGGGCTATCCGTGGTGGGTCATGTGTTGGCAGGATGGGCCTCCAACAACAAGTACGCGCTGCTTGGGAGTGCCCGCAACGCCGCCCAACTGATCAGCTATGAGCTGCCGCTGGTCTTTGCGGTGCTTGCAGTCGGGGTGTTGGCGCAAACGGCGACGGACCGGCCATTCAGCCTGGCAGGCATCGTGGAGGCGCAGGGCGGGGTTCCGTATCTACTGGTCATGCCGCTGGGTTTCATCCTGTTCCTGATCGGCGCGCTTGCTGAAACAGCGCGCATTCCGTTCGATATTCCGCACGCTGAGGAGGAGATTGTCGGCGGCGCGGCTGTCGAGTACTCCGGCATCCGGTGGGGAGCGTTCTTCCTGACGGAGTACGCGGGGTTGGCCACGATGGCATTTCTCGCAACCATCCTGTTCCTCGGCGGCTGGAACGGGCCGTTCTCCGATCAACTGCCGTTCCTGCAACCCTTCTACTTGCTGGTCAAAGTCTCGGCGATCATCATGCTGGTGTTCTGGATTCGAGCGCCGCTCCCACGCTTACGCATCGATCAACTGATGGCATTCGCGTGGAAGTTGGCTATTCCGGCCTCGCTGCTCAACCTGATGGTCGTGGCGACGCTGGTGTGGATTCGGCATCAGAATGGCTGGGAGCTTTGGCTGACAAGCGTGATAATCAGTGTGATAAGCATCGCGTTGGCGGCGGCAGCCGGCATATTTATTCAGCGGCGTAGGCAACAGCGGCTCAGTCAATTCAGGCAAAGGTGGGCACAGTAGTCATGCTAGGAACAATCAAGAGCCTCGTTACAACCATGAAACTGGCATTCAAGCCGTCGGTGACGGCGGAATATCCCACCGTCGCGCCGACCCTCGCGCCGCGTTTCATGGCGCATCCCGTGCTGACGTGGGACAAGGACGTGCCGGAGCCGTATTGCACCGGCTGCCTCGTCTGTATGCGGATCTGTCCGACGGACTGTATCGACGTGGCGATGATGGACAACCCCAAACACGCGGAGGGTGACAGCAGCCGCCGCAAGATCGTCGATTACTTTGACTTGAACGTTGCCGACTGCATCATGTGTGGTCTGTGCGTCGAGTACTGCAACTTTGACGCGATTATCATGTCCGACCACTTTGACGCCAGCCAGTACGCCCGCCCCAACCTCGTCATGGACCTTGAGCTACTGCTGGATCAGGGCAAGGAGCAAGAGGCCAAAGGCCGCTGGTCGCCGCCGGAGGCCAAGAAGTCCCAACGCCGCACAGCCGCGCAGGGCGGGGCAGCGGCGGCGGGCGCGGACGCCTCGGGCGCGGACCGGGTGGCCGCCTCGCGTGCCAAGGCCGCCGAGTTGCGCGCCCAGCGCGCCGCTGAGCGCGGAGAGGCCCCGCCGGCTGAGGTGAGCGCTCCCGCGACGGAGCCCATCACCATAGAGGAACCCAAAGCCGTTGACCCGCGTGTAGCCGAGTCTCGGCGGCGAACGGCGGAACTCAAGGCCCAGCGCGCCGCGGAGCGTGGTGAGTCTGCACCTGCGGAGGCGACAATTGCCGCGCCGGAAGCAGAGAGTTCTGAGGCTCCAGCCGTTGATCCGCGAGTGGCGGAGTCTCGTGCCAAGGCCGCTGAACTACGCGCGCAAAGAGCCGCCGAACGCGCCGTGCAAGAGGCCGCGAACACCGATAACGAATCCGACTCCAACGATTCCAAGCCCGGGACGGACGCCGAATGATCGAAACCGCGATACTGGGAGCGATCGGGATACTCACGGTCGCCGCAGCTGTCGGCGTCGTCGTGACGCGCAGCGTCGTGTATGCGGCGGTTTTTCTCCTGATTTCCCTTGTTGGCGTGGCCGCGCTGTTCCTGATGATGTTGGCGGAGTTCATCGCGTTGGCACAGGTCCTCATCTACGGGGGCGCCATCACAATCGTCCTCCTATTCGCAATCATGCTCACGCGCGGGCCGGAGCAAACGAACGTCCAGGACAATCAGCAGCGCCCACTGGCGGCCATGGTGTGCGTCGGACTGTTTGCGCTGCTCGTGGCGGCGGCATTGGGAACACCGTGGCGGACACGCGAACCGGGCACGGACCCGATGGCCGAGTTCACGGCGCTGAGCGAGTTGCTGTTCAGTGATTTCCTGGTTCCATTCGAGATCGCCTCACTGGTGCTACTCGTGGCGCTTGTTGGGGCGGTGGTGCTCACCCGGAGTGGACGAGAAGGCGCATGACCGCACTGGAGTTCATGCTGATCGTTGGCGCGGCGCTGTTCTGCCTTGGGCTGTATGGCGTGCTGGCGCGGCGCAACGCCGTTCTCGTGTTGATGTCCATTGAGCTGATGCTGAACGCCGTCAACGTGCATCTGATCGGCTTTGCGCGGTACGTGGACGGAACGGAGGCCATCGCGCACGTCCTGATCATCTTCGTTATTACGATAGCGGCGGCGGAGGTCGGCCTCGCGCTCGCCATCGTGCTGCGCATGTTCAGGAACTGGGATACGGTCAACCTGGACCGTATCTCCACATTGCAGCAGTAGGAGGCCGATAGAGTGACGGCCCTGCTGGACGCAATACCGATCGGCGCAGAGCAGGCGTGGCTCATTGCCGGGTTGCCGCTTGCCTCATTCGTGATCCTTGCAGTCGGGCGTCTGCTTGTCCTGCCACGGGTTGCTTCATATGTGAGTGTCGCCGCCATTGGCATCGCGTTTATCGGCTCGCTGGGCGTGCTTGGGGATTACCTTGCCAACGGCGAGCACGTGGGCCGTATCGTCTGGCTTTCCGCCGGCGGCTCCGAGTTCGGCCTGAGCTACATCGTCGACAGCATCTCCGTGATGATGATCATTCTCGTCACGTCCGTTTCGCTCGCCGTGCAGGTGTACTCGTTGGAGTACATGAAGGGCGAGGAGCGCTTTGGCTGGTACTATGCCGCTCATTCTCTCTTTGCCGCATCGATGCTGGCCCTGGTGCTGACCGGCAGCCTCCTGCTGCTCTACATCTCATGGGAACTTGTCGGGCTGTGCTCGTTCCTGCTGATTGGGTTCTACTGGGAACGGCGCTCGGCGGCGGAGGCGGCAAAGAAGGCGTTTATCACGACGCGATTCGGCGACGTCGGCCTGCTCATCGGCATCATCATCGCCTATCTGAATACCGGCACGTTCGACATCCGAGAGGTCATCGAAGCGCTGAGCGGTGGAGAGGCGGCGCTGGTTGCGTTCCTGCTGTTCCTGGGCGCGATGGGCAAGAGCGCGCAGTTCCCGTTCCACATATGGCTGCCGGACGCGATGGAGGGCCCAACGCCCGTCAGCGCGCTTATCCACGCGGCAACGATGGTGGCGGCTGGCGTGTTCCTCGTTGCGCGCATGTTTGACCTGTTCGTGGAAGCGCCGGCGGTGCTGTGGTTCGTGGCTGTCATTGGTTTGGTGACAGCAGTGCTTGCCGGACTCCTTGCGCTTGGAGAGATCGATTTCAAGCGGATACTCGCCTATTCGACCGTGAGCCAGCTGGGGCTGATGATGCTTGCGCTTGGCGCGGCAGGGTTGGCGCATGACCCGGCCCATCGGGACCCCACCGGGGGAATGTTCCACCTTCTGACCCACGGGTATTTCAAGGCCCTGTTGTTCCTGACGGCGGGCGTTGCGCTGCACGCCATCCACGCCTCCGCCGCCTCGATCTATGAGGTGCGGGGGCTGTGGAAAGCCGCGCCGCTGACGGCGGCGGCGCTGATCATCGGGAGCCTGTCATTGGCGGGCATCCCCCCGTTGAGCGGCTTCTTCTCCAAGGAGGGCATTCTGGCGCCGGGGCTTGAGATCGGATCGTTACCGGGCTACCTGATCTTCTTTGGAGCGATCCTGGCGTCATTCCTGAGCGCGTTGTACATGACCCGGCTCGTGCTGGTTGTCGCGCAGGGAGAGCCGCGGCAGGCTACGGCGGGGCACGGGGAGGAGGCCGGCCACGCTACCGGACTGCATGACCCGCCGGCGCTGATGGGCGTGCCCCTGGTCGCTCTGATCGTTCTCGCAGCCCTGCTCGGCATCGTTCTGTCATTCGGGTGGGACTTTATCGAGTTCCTGACGGACGGACACCGCGAGTTCCATTTCAACTCCCTGCTCGCGCTGGCCTCCACGTTGACTGCCGTCGCTGGCATCGGCATCGGGCTGAACTACTGGAACAACAAGGAGCGCGTCGACTCGTCGACGTTGGAGGCCTTTGGAGGGCTGACAAAGCTCATTGAGAATCGGTTCTACATCGACGCGGCGGCGCAGTGGATGATCGACCGCGTTGTGCTGGTCTTTGCCGGTTTCATTCGAGAGATAGACCGGCGGGTGGTCAACGATGCGGGTGTAGACGGCCCGGCGGCGCGGACGCTGGACGCGGGGCAACTGCTACGCGGGATTCAGACCGGCTACGTGTTCAACTACGCGCTCATCTTTACGATTGCAGCGGTGATCATCGTGGCCGTGGCCGTGCTGGCGGAAAGCGTGTAGGGGCAGGGGGGGCGATGAACTGGGCACTCCTGCTACCCGGCTATCTCGTGACAGGCGTCGCCTTTGGGGCGTTCGCGCTTGATCTGATTGTCCCGCGCCTTTCCCGCACGGTGCTCGTCTATGGCGCCGCGGCCGTGATGACCGTCATCGCCGTGTTCATCATTCTCACGAACGATGGCGAATCGAGCCGTTTCGCGGGCGGCATCCTGATATTCGACAACTATTCGGCGTTCTTCTTTGCGTTGTTTGTCGTCCTGGCCGCCGTGACGATTCTCGGCTCGGCGCAATTCGTGTCGTCCATCGACAGCCCGGGCGAGTTCGTCGCGCTGTTGATAATGTCGGCGGTCGGGGCGATGGGCATGGCGGCGGCGGGCGAGTTGATCACCGCCTATATCTCGCTTGAACTGCTGAGCTTCTCGCTGTACATCCTCGCGTCGTACACGTGGAAAGAGCGGCGAACGAACGAGGCGGGGATGAAGTACATCCTGCTCGGCGCGCTCGCCTCCGCGTTCCTGCTGCTGGGCATCACGTACATCTACGGACTGACCGGCGACACACGCTACGACCAGGTTGCGGAGGGGCTGAGCGCGCTTTCGCCAAGCCCCGGACTGATCATCGCGTTAGCAATGCTGACGGCAGGGTTGGGGTTCAAGGTCGCCGCCGTGCCGTTCCACATGTGGACGCCCGACGTGTACGAGGGCGCTCCGATACCCATCACCGCCTATTTAGCCGCCGCGTCCAAGGCGGCAGGTTTCGCTCTGCTGATTCGGCTTGTGGCCGTCGCGCTGGAGCCGGTTGCGCTGTTCTGGGACTGGGTGTTCATCCTCTTGGCCGTGATGAGCATGATGCTCGGCAACCTCGTGGCCATCCTCCAATCCAACCTCAAGCGACTGATGGCGTACTCGAGCATCGGGCAGGTGGGCTATCTCTTACTGGGAATCGCGGCGCTTGGGGCCGATGACCCAACAAAGCCGATAGCAGGAATGCTGATCCACAGCGTGAGCTACGCGGCATCAACGATGGTGGCGTTCATGGTGCTGCTTGCCGTGTGGCAGCAGACGGGCAAGGAGGGCGTGCGCGACCTTGCTGGCATGGCGCGTCGCAACCCGTTCCTCGCATTGGCGCTGACCGGCGCGCTGTTCAGCCTGGCCGGATTCCCGTTCTTCGTGGGGTTCGCGTCCAAGTTCTATCTGTTCACGGTTGTGGCGACGGCCGGAACGCGATTCCTCGTGCCCGTCGGCATCGCGATATTCGCCAGCCTGATTTCCCTGTACTACTATCTGAACATCGTGAGACAGATGTACATTGAGCAGCCGGAGGACGGCGCGCAGGCCATTCGTATCTCGCGGACGATGTGGCTGCTCATCCTTGGCTTGCTGCTGACGATCGTCGCGGGCGGGCTGTACGTGAGGCCGTTGGCGGAGGCCGCCGAATCCGCGGCGTCGTCGATATTCGTAGGCGCGTAGGAAAAAAGGGGAGAGCAGCAAGTGCCATCGTACACAGCGGTTCTGCTGCCCAATGAGGACGGATCCTATCGAGCGCTCATCCCCGCAATGCCCGATGTAACGGGCGAAGGGCCGACTCGCGCTGGCGCGCTTGCGGACGTGACAAGCAACGCCGAGGCTGCGCTCACGGAAATCCGTGGCAGCGGCGGCACTGCTCCGCGCGAGGAGTGGCCACCGGTGCGGACCGTGTGGGTGCGGAATCCGCGGCGCGGTGATGCCTCACCGTACATCGTGATGATCCAGCGGACGGAGGAAGCCGAATTCAAGGCGACACCCGTCGCGTTTACGGATGTGTCCGTCGTGTCAGCCGATCTCGAAGAGGCCGTCTCCCAAGTGGGCCCGCTCCTTTTTCAAAGGCTCACGGAGATGTTCGCGCAGGGACGTCACTTTCCGACGCAAGACGACCCGCAGAACTACGTCATACGAGTGACGGCCCGCGAGGCTGTCGTTGAGGAGGCGGCGGGCAGCTAGCTAGCCGAGCGCGGCGAGCTTCTCGTGCAGCTCCGCGACCTCTTCCGGCGTGAGCGCCCAATCCGCGGCCTTGGCGTTCGCCTCAACCTGCTCCGGCTTCGTCGCGCCTGAGATGACGCTGGTCACCTGCGGCTGAGCCAACAGCCACGCGATGGCAAGCTCAACCGTCGTGTGGCCGCGCTCCTCCGCGAACTCCTTGACGACTTCCGCGATAGCGAACGTCCGCTCATTCATGAAGCGTCCGCGGAAGTTCGCGGGCGTTGTGGACATGCGCGTCCCCTCCGGCGGCTCCTCGCCCTGCGTGTACTTGCCGGTGAGCACGCCACCCGCGAGCGGGAAGTAGGGGATGATGCCGATGTTGTACTCAGTCGCGAAGAGAATGAGTTCTCGCTCCACGTCCCTGTTGATGAGGCTGAATTCCGGCTGGGAACTGACGAAGCTGTTGAGGCCGAGATGGCGGCTTGTCCACACGGCCTCCGCCTCCTGCCACACGGCGAAGTTGGAGCTGCCGATGTACAGGATCTTGCCGGCGCGGATCAGGTCATCGAGCGCGCGCAGCGTCTCCTCAATGGGCGTGTTGCTGTCCGGGAAGTGTACCTGGTAAAGATCGATATAGTCGGTCTGTAGGCGCGTCAGGCTGGCCTCAACCTCGCTGGTGATGTGCTTGCGGGAGTTGCCGCTGTTGTTGGGCCCCTGGCTCATCTGGCCGCCGCCCTTGGTTCCAATGATGGCGGCATCGCGGTTGCCTTTGAGCGCCCTGCCGATGTGCTCTTCGGACTCGCCCATGCTGTAGATATTGGCGGTGTCAATGAAGTTGATGCCGTTGTCGAGAGAGGCCTTGATGACGATTTCGCTCTTCTCGTATTCAAGCCGCCTGCCAAAATTGTTTGTCCCGAGTCCGACGGCTGATACCTGCAGCCCTGAATTGCCTAGTCGACGATAGTGCATGAAGTCCTGTTCCCCTTAAATGTTGTCCCCCGGTGTTATGCCTCATTATAGAGGCGGCGGGCGTCCACCGACGATAGAGATGGGGTAGGGAGAAAGCCGTTCCATGCCGGATGCTCTGAGCGAGTCCGCCGTAAAGCAGAGGCTCACGACGCGCATCATCGGCGTGGACTACAGGCATCTGCCGCTGACGCACTCCACGCAGGACGACGTGTCTGAGGCGGGTCGGGCAGGCGCCGCCGAGGGGCTGACCATCACAGCGGATGAGCAGACGCGGGGGCGCGGACGGTTTCGCAGATCATGGATGTCGCCGCCCGGCGCGTCGTTACTCGTCTCCATCCTGCTGCGTCCCGGCGCGGAGTTGCTGCCGTCACTGTCCATGATCGCGGCGCTTGCCGTGCCGCGCGCTATCCGTCGTGTCTGCCCGCAACTGAATCCGGAGATCAAATGGCCGAACGATGTTCTCATCGGCGGGCGCAAGGTCTGCGGCATCCTCGTGGAGATTGTGAGGGGAGAGGCGGAGGCCGATCAGTTCGCCGTTGCGGGCATCGGCGTCAACGTCAATTGGGACACGGCGTCCATACCGGAGATTGCCGAGACATCCACGAGCCTGAGCAGGGAGACGGGCGGCGAGGTCTCTCGCCTTGACTTGCTCTGCGCCCTAGTGGAGGAAATGGAGTCGCTTTACGTGGAGGCACAGGAGGGTGGGGACGTGTTCGGGCAATGGCGCTCGGCAATCATCACGCTTGGTCGGCGCGTGAACGTATCAGGCAGCGACTCAACATTTGAGGGAATCGCGCTTGATGTAGAGCCGAGCGGGGCGCTCGTCGTGCAGGATGACGACGGACAGCGACGAGTCGTCCACGCCGGAGACGTGACGCTCGGCTGACGAGCCGCCGAGCGCGTCCTTGCCCGCATGGCCACAGACGACATGTCAAACGACAACGAGGCAACGAGCGCCTCCGGAGCCGAACAACTGACTACTCCGCCTGATTCGGCGCCGGTGAACGAGCCGGCCGCCGAGTCGCAACGGAACCGCCTTATTCCGATTCTCCAGGTAAGCGCGGCGCTCGTCGTTTCCATCGCCGTCGTTGTTCTCCTCATCCGTTACGCAAGTTTCGTGGAGGGCCTTGGCGAGTGGGGCTACGTAGGCGTTTTCCTCCTGCAACTCATCAACAGCGCGACAGTCGTCCTCTTGCCGGTGCCGGGTCACGCCGTAATCTTTGCCGTCTCAGGGACTCTCAATCCGCTTCTCATCGGGCTGGTGGGGGCGATTGGCGCGGCGCTGGGGGAGAGTACGGCGTACATGGCAGGGCGCGGCGGCTCCTCGATGGTCGATGGGAGCAAGTGGTACAAACGACTGGAGACAATGGGAACGCGTTGGCGCGGACTGGCAATCTTCGCCTTTGCGGCAACACCCTTGCCGTTTGATATAGCAGGCATCTGGGCCGGCGCGATTCGGTATCCGATAGCGCGTTTCCTGGTCATCGTGTTCTGCGGCAAACTGATCCTCGTAACGGCAATCGCCATCGCGGGGTACTATGGCGTGGATTTCCTGGAGAGTCTGCCCATTATCGGCGACGTTTTGTTCTGACTTTGTCCTACGATAGAATTAGAAACGAATCACAATACGGCGCGCGTGGTGATGGTGGTTATTGAACCGCCGTGAATCGCGCAGACAGAGGCGGGACGAACGTGCTACGGCTGGCCCTTCCCAGCAACAATCGATTGGCGAACGATACGCTCACGATGCTTGGCGCGTGCGGCATCCACGTGTCCCGTCGCGGCACGGGGCTTGTGGAAGAGGTTCGCGGCATCCCCGAGTGCGAGGCCGTTTTCCTCCGCCCTGATGACATTCCCGCAATCGTCGCTGAGGGCGGCGCGCATCTTGGCATCACGGGCCGTGACTGGTTCGAGGAGAAGCGGCTCTCCGGCCTGGATAACGTCTCGTGCCTCATCCCGGATCTAGGCTTCGGCCACGGCCGCCTCATGCTGGCCGCGTCGAGCAGACGGTTCGGCGACTCCGAGGACATTCCCGTTGGCGAGTTGACGGGCTGGGCCAGGCAGTTGGGACGTGACCTGCGCGTGGCCACAAAGTACCCGGGCCTGACACAGAACTACATGGAGCTACATGGACTCTCCGGCAAGGGCGTTCGGTTGTTTCAAGGCTCACACGAATTGTTGCCCCGACTGGGTGCCGCTGATCTGATTGCGGACGTGGTCGTCACCGGCTCAACGCTTGCGGCGCATTCACTGACGGGCCTGCAATTGGGCCAGCCGCCGGAGCCGATTCTGCGCTCCAGCGCGGGCCTCATCGCCTGCCTGGACAAGTCCGTGTATGACGATCAGGCGATTCAATCCGCGTGGTTGGTGCTGGAATACATCCATGCCAACCTCAATGCCGCGGGGCGGTACGTGGTGATGGCGAACGTGCCGGGAGGCTCGCCTGAGGAAGTGGCGCGCAAGCTGTTTGATTTGCCGTCGCTGGGCAGTGTGGGACTCAAGGGCCCGACGATTGCGCCGGTCGTCACGCGCGACAACCTTGCGGGCGATGGCAGTCAGCAGTGGTTCTCCGTGTCGTTCGTTATCAATCATCAACAGACGGAGCAGCTCGTCGCGACGGAATCGTTGAGAACGATTGGGGCGGCGGACGTTATCGCGTTTCCAATCACGCAGCACTTCGGCGAGCCGCCGGAACTGCCACTCCGCTGACGCGGAGTCAATGCTATGCCGATGCTGGCGGTACACCTGAGCATCGTCCAGGAGGTCATGGACGCGCTGGGTATCGATGAGATTCGTGAGAACATGGGCGCGGCGCTGTTGGGTTCCACCGCGCCGGATCGCCGCGTGATGACACGCGAGCCTAGAGAAGACACGCATTTTTTCAATCTGACGGAGAGTGGGATGGGCGACGGCTTTCTCGGCATGAAGGAGTTGCTGCCGGACATTGTCTCCCGCTCGCCGGATGATGACTGGGCATTGACCGCATTCCTCATTGGCTATGCCAGCCATCTTGCCGCGGACGAGGCGTGGATCGTGAATGTGTATCGCCCGTATTTTGAGGATGAATCGTATCTTGGCGGGGAGCCGATGAAGAATATTCTCGACCGCGCCATGCAGTATGAGCTGGAGGTCAGTGTGCGCGGCGACCGGGAGAAGTTGAAGGACTGGCAGAAGCAGGTTATCGCTTCGGATAGCATGATTAACCGCGTGCCAGACCCGTTCATCCCACAGAGCGTTCTGCGTGAGTGGAGCGAATTTGTGGCGGGTCGCGTCCTGACCCTACCCGGCACGTGGGCAGAGTTCCCGCGGTTCATATCCCGCTACCTTGATGAACCCGGCCTCGACGAGACCGAGGTCACGCAACTGATGGCGGACCCGGAGGGAATGTTAGATCGCGTCTACGCGAGCGTTCCGCGAGAGATCATTCCGCAGCACCGCGCGATTGCCATTGAGCAATCGCTCAAACACGCCGAGGAGATTCTCTCGTGAGAACCTTCCGCAGCCTTGAAGAGGCAAAGGCAGAACTGATTCCGGCCAACCTGTGGCTCAATCCCCAGGCATCGGAATCAACTCTCTCTTTCCTTGAGCGCGCGTTCGGTGAGCGGATTGCGCCTGAGGAGGCCGTTCGGCGCGTTATCGAGACCGTGCAAAGAGACGGTGATGAGGGTATCCGTGAGCTGGCCCACAAGTTTGACGGCGTGGAGCTTTCCGCGCTGGAGGTGACACAGGAGGAGATCGCCCGCGCCTACGGCAGCGTGGATACGCACGTGATCGACGCCCTGCACAAGGCGGCGGAGGAGATCGAGGCGTTTCACGTTCAGCAGTCGCGCACCGGCTGGATGGACTTTGAGCGGGGCGTCGGGCAATTAATACGTCCCGTACAGCGTGCGGGCATCTATGTCCCCGGCGGACGCGCCGCCTATCCGTCCACCGTGCTGATGATCGGCATTCCCGCGAGAGTTGCGAATGTGCCTGAGATCTTCGTCACCACACCGGCTCGCGCAAATGGCGTGGTTGCGCCCGTGACGCTTGTGGCGTGCAGCATCGCGCGGATCAACCGTGTGTTTCGCGTAGGCGGGCCGCAAGGCGTCGCCGCGTTCGCGCTGGGCACGGACTCCATGCCGCAGGTGGACAAGATTTTCGGCCCGGGCAATTTACTCGTGCAGCTAGCCAAGAAGGCCATGTACGGCGTCGTGGGCATCGATTCCTTGCAAGGCGCGACGGAAACGCTGGTCATCGCCGATGACAGGTCTGATCCGGCGCTGTGCGCGGCGGACCTGCTCGCGCAGGCTGAGCACGACCCTGAGGCGCGCGTCGTGATGGTCACGACATCGGAGCGAATGGCGACGCGAACGGGCAGGGAGTTGGAGCGGCAGTTGCGCGATTTGCCGGAGGACTCAGCGGCGCATCTCTCCACGCAGACCGGCGGTTTCGTGATCGTTGAGTCGGACGATGAGATCGTCGATTTCTGCAACGCGTTCGCGCCGGAGCACCTGTGCATCATGACGCAGGACCCCCACGCGCTCATCCCACGCCTGCGCAATGCGGGGGGCATCTTCGTAGGCGAGCATTCGCCGGAAGTGTTCGCGGACTACATCGCGGGGCCCAGTCACTCCATGCCGACGGGCGGCGCCGCCCGGTACAGTTCGCCCGTCAACGTCTTTGAGTTCCTCAAGGTGACAAGCCTCGTCTCCGCGCCACGCGAGCGCCTGCAAGCCCTTGGCCCCAGCGGCATCGCCATTGCACGCGCAGAGGGCCTTCTCGCGCACGCCAACGCCCTTGAGATACGCATGGACGCCGAGTCCGCCGACGAGCGCCGAGATTAGGCAGGCGAGCGCCTCTATGACTTCTTCCATCGAGAAAGGCGTCGGCAAGACGAAGCGAGCGTGGTTTGGCCGCGTCACGAGCATCTTTGGCCGAAACTCAATTCCGCCGGAGGCGTGGGGCGAACTCGAGGAGGCGCTGATCGGCGCGGACGTCGGGCTCGACCTCAGCGAGGAGCTTATCTCTCGCACACGCAACCGCATCGAGAAGATGCGTGGCGCGCAGCCCAATGACCTGCGTGATGCGCTTACCGCAGAGCTTGTTGACGCAGCCGCCAATGGGGCGCGACCTGCAAAGAGGCACAAGGCGACCGGTTCGCCGCAGGTGATCCTGGTGGTCGGCGTCAACGGCAGCGGCAAGACGACGACCATAGCCAAGCTGGCGCGTCGTGAGATGGCGGCGAATCGGCGTGTAATGCTTGTCGCGGGCGATACGTTTCGCGCGGCGGCCATCGAACAGTTGCAAATTTGGGGTGAGAGGGTCGGCGCGCCCGTCATCGCACAACAGCACGGCGCGGACCCGGGCGCGGTGGCCTTTGACGGCATCGCGGCTGCGAAATCGCGCGGCGTGGACACGGTCATCATCGACACAGCAGGCCGTCTGCAGACAAAAACCTCGCTGATGGATGAGTTACGAAAGGTGCGGCGCGTGGTTGAGCGAGCCGTCGATCCTACGGATATCACCGTCTTGCTTGTGCTGGACGCGACAACTGGGCAGAACGGCATTTCGCAGGCGCGCGAGTTCAAGGGCGCCGTGGGCGTGGACGGTGTGATTCTCAGCAAGGTTGATGGGACGTCCAAGGGCGGCATTGCCATTGCCGTCCGCCGTGAATTCGGCGTTCCCGTCACGTACATCGGCACGGGCGAGGGGATGGACGACCTGGAGCCGTTCGACGCGCGTGAGTTCGTGACGGCGCTGCTCGCCTAGAGGCGCGTAAGGCTCGCGCGTTTACACATGATCCACCTGATTCTCTGGTTCATCCTGCTCCAGGCCATCGGGGTGGCGGGTTTTGCCTGGGCGTTCCTGTTCTTCCGAGATCTGCCTGACCGCGGCTACGGCATCTCGAAGGCGCTCGGCCTGCTGCTAACCGCCTACGCCTACTGGGCGCTGGTGACTGCGAGGGTGCTGGACAACGGACTGCTTTCGCTGCTCGTCATCCTGGCGCTGCTGCTTGGCGCGAGCGGAGTTCTTGTGCGGCAGTGGCGCGAGGAAATCCTTGAATTCGCGCGGAGCCGTTGGCGGCTCATCGTTGCGAATGAGGTTGTGTTCCTGGCGGCATTCATCGCGTTCGCGGCCTTTCGGGTTCTCGCGCCGGATATCACCGTCTCCACGTCGGTTACGGGCCTGACGACTGAGCAACCGATGGACCTCGCATTTCTTGCAAGCTCCCTGCGCAGTCCGACGTTCCCGGCTGCGGATCCATGGCTTGCCGGGCACTCGATAAGCTACTACTACTTCGGATACCTGATCCTGAGCATTCCCGCGCGGCTGACGGGCGCGACGGCGGCGGTGGGGTACAACCTCGCGTTTATCACACTGTTTTCTCTGACGGCCGTATCAGCGTTCTCCCTGACGATGAACGCCGTTCTGCGGGCGGGCATAGCGCGTGTGCAGGTTCCGAGGCTGGATGTGGCGGCGATCATCGGCGGCGTGGCGGCGGTTGTAGCGTTGCTGATCGCCGGAAACCTGAGTGGCGGGATACGGGCGTTGACGGAGGCGCTGTCGCTGGAGGGCGCGACGGGTTTCAGCTTCTGGTGGTGGGACTCGACGCGCATCATCAATGACCCGGGCGCTCTCTCACCCATCGACGAGATTCCTGCCTTCAGCTTCCTACTGGGCGATCTCCATCCGCATGTGATGTCGCTGCCGTTCGCCCTGCTTGCATTGACGGTAACGCTTGCGTGGCTGTGCAAGCCGGAATCGCCCGATATGGCGTGGCCGACGCGGCGCGCGGGGGAGCTTTTTCTAACGGCTCTCATCATCGGCGCGCTCGGCTTCATCAACACCTGGGATTTGCTCGCCTACATGGCGGTTCTGGCTTTGGCGATTGTTGTACGACGTCTGTGGGACGGGGGGTTGAGCGAGGACACATTGAGTCGAGAGACGCTGCTGGATGTTGTCGTGCCGATGGCGGCCATCGCCGTGCTTGCTCTCGCCCTCTTTGCGCCCTTCTACCTGACGGTCGATAGTAGCGTTCGCGGCATTCTGCCTGTCCCGGGATCAGGGACGGAATTGAGCCACTACGCGCGCATCTGGGGCCCGATGGCGCTGGCCGCCGTGCCGCCTGTCGTATACGCATGGCTGCGGGTCAAGAACAGGCAAATACGCCCGAAGGTGATCGCGTCGATTGTGGGACTCGCTGCCGTGCCGCTCATCCTGTGGACGCTGATCGTCATCGTCTGGAATCTGCTGCCCGACGATGCGCCGATACCGGTAGACGCGCTGACGTTCGCCGATATGGGTTGGCGATGGCTCATCACCGCTCCGGCATTGGCGTTGGCCGTCACAGGCATCCTGGCCGCGCTGCCGCCCCGTTTGGCGGGCAGCCCGGAACGGCAGGGCCTCCTATTCGGGTCTCTGCTCCTGGCCGCCGCCGCAATGGGCATCATCGTCACGGAGGTCTTCTTCGTCTGGGATACGTTTGGCGCGCGAATGAACACCGTGTTCAAGGTTCACTACCAGGTATGGACGCTCCTGTCCGTTGCCACGGGCATCGGCGTGGCGTGGATTATCACGCAGCGCCCCAAGCGCTTCTCGCCTGCGCAGGGAGGGCTGGTGATCGTGGGCGTAGCGGGGCTGGGACTGCTGCTTGTGGGCGCGGCCTACGGGCCGCTTGGCGCCAGGGAACGGATTGAGTCATCGCCATCAAGGAGCATCGGACTGGATGGCCTTGCGACGTACCGCGAGCGATTCCCGGACGACGCGGCGGCGATCGACTGGCTGCTGGACAACGCAGAGCGCGATGACCATGTGCTTGAGGCATTCGGCAACGACTACACGGACTATGGGCGTGTGTCAGCCATCACGGGGATGCCAACGGCCATTGGTTGGCAGGGGCATGAACTGCAATGGCGTGGTGGAACGGAACTGATAGGGCAGAGGGTAGAGTACGTCGAAGAAATCTACCACGGGCACACCATCCCGGAGGACCAGATCCTCACTGAGGACGAATTCAAGCTGCGGATGGAGTTCTATGGCATCGACTATATTTTCGTCGGGTCTGTTGAGCGAGCAGCGTACGGCGGCAACACGGCGAGCTGGCTGCTTTCCTTGATGCCGAACCGCCTTGAGATCGCCTTTGAGCACGGAAACACCATGATCCTTAGATACGTGCCAGTCAATTGAGGCTTGTCTCTGTATAGTTAAATTGGATCATGAGCAACTCCCAACGCAGGCGGAATCGCCGTCCCCAACAGAGCAGCAACGATCTGCCGCCGCCCGCCGCAGGTGGTGATACCGACTCGCCGGGCCTAACAGAGGCTCCGGTCGCGGACGACACTGACGTGGAAATGATGACAGACCAACCCCGGGCGTGGCTCTCACGGATGGCGTGGCAGCACACGTTTGACGATCTGGTTGCGTGGACGCGCCGACCGGAAGCTATTGTTCTCATAGCCATCGTGCTCATTGCGGGGCTCCTGCGCTTCTGGGATCTGGGCGAACGGGCCGTCCACCACGATGAAAGCCTGCACGGCTACTATTCGTGGTACATGTCGACGGGCGGCGGATTCAATCACAACCCGCTCCTGCACGGCACGGTTCAGTTCATCGCAACCAGCTTCGTTTTCCGTCTGTTTGGCGCGTCGGACATGACCCTGCGCCTTCTGCCGGCCCTGCTCGGCGTCATCGTCGTGGCGCTCCCGTATCTGCTGTTCCGCCACAAGATGGGCACGTGGGGGGCGCTGATTGCCTCGGGTCTTCTGGCAATCTCGCCGGGCATCCTGTATTTCAGCCGCTTTGCGCGCAACGATATCTACATGGTTCTCATCACGCTCGTCCTGTTTTGGACAATGTGGGCGTACATGGACACACGACGGCTCCGCTACCTGGTGATTGCATCAGCGGCGTTGGGAATCGGGTTCGCAACCAAGGAGATCATGTACCTGATCGTCCTTGTGCCGATCACGTTCCTGATCGTCGCTCACATCGGCGACGCGCGGCGACTCATCCGCACCCCGTTGCGGGAATGGCCTCCGGCGGCCGTGTTCGGCCTGATACTGACGACGCTTGTGCTCCCGATGGGCGCGGCGGGCATCGCCCTCTTCCAGAACATTCTCGGCCTCCACCTGGCGAATCCTGACGGCGGCGTTGAGGCGGGGGCGGGGGCAGTGGCCAACCTGCCGGGTCCGGTTGGCGCGCCAATCTCACAGGGCCCCGGTGTCGTTTCGTGGATCCTTGAGCGTTTGGCGGATGCGCCGTTGATAGGGTTTGATCTTGCGGACCTGCAGCAGATCCAGAATTCGCAGGCCGGAACGCTCTTCGGGATTCAGAGTCTCGACATCGCCGTGTTCATGCTGCTGGCGCTGTTCGCCACGGGCGCGGTTCTCGGCATGTTGTGGAATCGCCGAAATTGGCTGATCATCTCCGGCGTTTTCTGGCTGGCTATTGCAGTGCTGTTTACGACACTGCTCACGAACGGCGTCGGATTCGGCAGCGGCGTATGGCAGTCGCTGGGCTACTGGGTGGCGCAGCAAGAGGTCGGGCGCGGGGCGCAGCCCTGGTACTACTACTTCATGGTCCTGTCCGTGTACGAACTACTGCCGCTTGCCGTGGCCATCGTCACGGGTTTCTTCATCCTGAGGCGTCGACCCGCATTCCTGTCCTTTGACGTGTTTCTCCTCTACTGGCTGCTGCTGGTGCTCGTGCTGCTGCTGATGGCCGGCGAGAAGATGCCGTGGCTTTCGATTCACCTGACGTTGCCGATCATCATGATTGCGGGTCGCGGGCTGGGCGAATACCTGCCCCGCGCCATCAACTACCTGCGCGAACTGCCGAGGCAGGCCGATGCGCGGCGGGTTGGCCATGCGGCGGTCATGGGCGTGATGGTGGTTCTCCTGCTCCTGACGGCGCGCTCAGCCGTGCGGAGCAGCTTTGAGAACGGCGATGTTCCTGTTGAGATGCTCGTGTATACGCAAACATCGCCCGCGCTCAACCAGGCCGTCGAGGAGATTGACCGCTATGCAGCAGCGACGGGGGAAGGCGCGATGCTGCCCATCACGATCGACTCAGCCCACGGGTACTCGTGGCCGTGGCACTGGTATCTCCGCGACTACCTCAACGTCGAATACCGCTGCATGGGTGGCGTGGGAGTCTGCGGGGAAGGGTCGTTGCCGGTGACGGATGAGAACCCGCCGCGCGGCCGCATCATGGCGCTCAACACGGCAAGCGCGCCGAACATCCGGACAGAGGACTGGGGTCCAAACTCGGCCAACAACCGTGTCCGTATTCCACTCCGATGGTGGTTCCCGGAAGGCGTCTATCGGGGGAACGACTACTATGCCGGGCTGGAGGTCGCAGACATTGCGCGAGGCGTGATCGACCCCAGCGCGTGGTCGACGATCTGGACATACTGGACGCTGCGTGAGCCGCCGCAAAGGTTGGGCAGTTCCGACATCTACATGTATTTCCCCGCCGATTACGCGTCGGAGCTGCAGACGCCGCCTGATCCGGTCTACGGGCCTGCGTAGGTCGGCAGGCCGATTGTGGTCAACAGACGAACGCTGATCGCCTTTGCGATTAGCCTGACATTTCTTGGCCTGGTCTTCTGGAGCATCGATTTCGACGAGTTCTTCGACGCATTCACCCAGGCCAACTATTTCTGGCTGATCCCCGCCGTAATCGTCTACTTTCTCGCGTTCACACTGCGCGCGTGGCGCTGGCAAAGCCTGCTCAAGCACCTGGGTGAGGTGAGCCTTGGGCGGTCATATTTCGTGGCGACCATCGGTTACGCCGCTAACAACGTCTTGCCGCTTCGGTTAGGTGAGTTCGTCCGGGCGTACCTGCTACGCCGCAATCCTGGGCTAGATATGACTGCAAGTCTGGCGACCATTGCCGTGGAGCGAATCCTTGACGGCCTAACACTCCTCCTCTGGCTCGGCATCGGACTGCCCTTCTTCGCCTCGATGTTCACACTCTCACCGCTGTTGACACTCGCGGCGCAGGCGGCGGCCGTTGTCTTTATCGGCGCCGGCGTTGGCGTCATGCTCACCGTTCTCTTTCCTGATGCCGCCATGCGCGCGGGACACGTCGTGACACGGCCCCTGCCGGAACGATACGCCGTGCGCGTCATGGGTATCGTGGAATCGCTGCTACACGGCTTTGCCGCGCTCAAGGACGCGCGCAAGATCCCGTTCTGGATCCTGATTTCCAACGCGGTGTGGGCCGGTGAGGCGTTGGTGTACTTCTTCGTGGCTGTCGCGATGGACGTGGACGTGCCAATCGTCGTGCTGTGCCTGGCTGTCGCGGCGTCCAACCTCGCAACGGCGGTGCCGTCGACGTCAGGCGGTATCGGCCCGTTTGAACTGCTGGCAAAGGAGACGCTGGTCAGGGCAGGTGTTGGGGCGGGATTGGCGACGGCCTACGCGGTCGTCATTCACGCCACGCTGTGGATACCCGTTACGATAGCGGGAGCGGTGCTGCTCATGATTGAGGGCGTGCCGCTGCGAGAGGTGTTGCGGCCAACACGGGCGCTTGGCGAGCCGGACACAAGAAGGCCCGAAACACAGAGGACAAAAGCGGAATGAAGGTTGGAATCATCGGTGGCGGCGTGGGTGGCCTTGCGGCGGGCTATGAACTTGCCAAGGCCGGGCACACCGTCGAATTATTCGAGCGCGCGCCGTTCCTGGGCGGACTTGCCTCAACATTCGATGTTGGCGGAGGACGGCTGGAGCGTTTCTATCACCACCTGTTCCTCTCTGACACGACGATCATCGGGCTGCTCGATGAGCTTGGCCTGAAAGACCGCCTCATCTGGGAAGACTCAAAGGTCGGGTATTTCACCCACGGACGCATCTACCCCTTTGCCACGGCGACTGACCTCCTTAAGTTCAACCCCGTCGGATTCCTTGATCGCATCCGCATGGGACTCGTAACGCTGTACATCCAACGCATCAAGAACTGGAAACGGCTGGAGGACACAACCGCAGCCAGGTTCATGCGCAAGTGGGCCGGACGCCGCAACTACGAGGAGATATGGGAGCCCCTGCTGCGAGGGAAGTTTGGGCGCTACGCGGAACAGGTCGCAATGCCCTGGATGTGGAGCAAGTTTGCAACGCGCGTCGCGTCACGCAAGGGTCTGCTTGGCCGCGAGCAACTCGGCTACATCCAGGGCAGTTGGCAGGTGCTCATCGACGCCCTGGAGCAACGCATCACGGAGTTGGGCGGTGAGGTGAGGACAGGCGTCGGCGTGTCCCGCATCGAGACTGACGGCAATCGCGTGACCGGGCTGACCATCACGGGGACTGACGGCCAAGAGGAGCGCCGCGAATACGATGCCGTGCTTGCAACGGTTCCCAGCTTCCTGCTGCCGCGCCTGGTGGATTTGCCGCAGAACTACCTCGAAAAGGTAAACGACATCGAATATGAGGGCGCGATTGCGGTCATCTGGGTGATGAATCGCAGCCTCTCGCCCATCTATTGGCTGAACATCGCCGACCCCGATATCCCGTTCCTGCTCGCGTTGGAGCAGACGAATCTTGTGCCGCCCTCCGTCTACGGCGGCAATCACGTCCTCTATACGGCGGACTATGTGACGCCTGAGGATCATCGCTGGGGACTGTCCGACGATGAGTTGATTGAGAGCTACGTTGAGCACCTCAAGAAGATCAACCCGGAGTTCGATCTGTCATGGGTGGAGCGGACGTATGTGCATCGTGAGGGCGCGGCGCAGCCAATCATGACGACACATTTCAGCGACAAGATTCCGCCCAACAAGACACCCGTAGACGGCCTGTGGCTCGCGGCGATGAGCCAGATTTACCCTGAAGATCGGGGCACAAACTACAGCATCCGCCAGGGTCAGGACGTAGCCCGAATGATGATGGAAGAAGACCCTACCGCACCTTGAACGTCGTCTCCACCTCGACGCAGGAGCCGCGCGGCAGCGAACCCACGCCAATGGCATTTCGGGCATGATGTCCGGCCTCGCCAAGCACCTCGACTAGAAGATCGGACGCGCCGTTGGCAACGATGGATTGCTGCTCAAAGTCCGGCGCGCCGTTGACGAATACCGTGATTCGCGTGACCGCCTCAATTGCATCGAGCCCGCCGTCCAAAGCATTGTCAGCCGCCGAGAGCGCATTCAGGGTGGCAATGCGCGCGGCGTCTGCCGCCTGCTCAACCGTCACCTCCGCGCCAACCTTTCCCTTCGCAATGAGCTGGCCATCCTGCGTGGGCAGTTGTCCGGCCACATAGAGAGTGTTGTGGACGAGGTTGGCGGGCGTATAGTTGCCGCCCGGCGTTGCGGGCGGCGGGAGTGTGATGCCAAGTTCCTTGAGTCGGTCTGCAACGGTCATTCCTGTTTACCTCCTGTGGTGATTGCTCCTGTGGTGTCCGGTCGTTGGGTTTCGGGCCAGATGGCGTCCAATTCAGAGTACTGCGGATAGCGGCCTGCCAGCAGCGGCATATGCTCCGGCGTGAGCAGGACGCCCGGCAAATCGCCTAGCCCTCTGCGCGCCCGGCTGATGACGATTTCATCCACGCCCCACGGACCGCCGCCCGGCGCGCCCGTGCTGTGAATGAGCACGCCAAAGCCGCCAAAGCCGCCGGACTTGGTGAGCTCAAGTATCGCCATGCGGTTAGCAAGAACGTCCTGCGGGGAGAGGTCAAGGTCACGCAAGACATCGATGAACGCTTGCGAGCCGAGTTTCTTGAGATACCGCTGCTGTGTCAACAGACCCTCCGTGAGCAGGCCGGCGTCCTCTACGGCCCGCGCCAGCGACGTGAAATCAACGTGTGCGGTGATGTCCTGCCTGCCGAGGCGGATGTAGGGGTTGGTGGAGGACGTGTGGTGGTGGTAGCAGAGCAGGGTGCCCTCCCGCCGTGATCCGTCATAGAGCGTGGCCGCCGGATAGCCGTAGTCGATGGTGAAGATGAATCCGTGCCTCAGCGTCGCCGCGCTTTCCGCAAGATGGGCGGGTCCGTCCAGATCGATCTCCGCCTTGCTGCCATTGGGGAGCATGACGTCCAACTGCGAAAGCCGTTCGGCCAGCGCCGGTGTGGACGGCTCGGCAATGATCTCGATGAATCCGCCGTCCGTGGCATCAACCAGCAACTCATAGAGAGTCTCGCCCTGTTGGATAACGCGGTGCCGCGCCCATGCGTCATAGAGTTCATTGGAGATGATTACGCCGTTCTCGATCTCCGTCGGCGTTGCATCGTCATTCCAGTCGATATTGATTTCAGCGCCATCAGCCGACCAAATCACGCGGCCCCGCCGCCCCAACTCCGCGATCCGATAATCCACTGCCTGCCCAAACTCCGGCGTGAGGTGGCGGATGTACGAGCAAATATCCTCGGCAAGCCGTCCTTTGCCTCCGCCCTCCTCCAAAACCGTGAACGAGTCCGGCCTGCCCAGCAGCTCCCAGCAGCGCTCGAGTTGCAGCGCAAGTAACGCGCCGAAAGCGGGATGTGCCGCAGGCGCAGTATAGAAATCGCCCGCCGGGCCGATGCGGTCGTCGTCACTACTGTAGTAGCCGCCGTCCGGGTCATAGAGAACGGCGCGCATGAAATCGGCGAAGGGGATTGGTCCCCTTCGCCGTATTTCGTCTCTGAGCCGGGCCTCCAGCGTCTGCTGGGCCATTGGCGTATGTGTCGCGTTTTCTAGTCGATGGCGAACGACGCGATTAGCTGGTCCACGTCCCTTGTGCGCAGGCGGCTGTTCATGCTGCTGTAGCGCGCATCCAACGGCTCCGAGTCCTCCGCGGCGTAGATGACGCCGAGCGGCACGCCGGGCTCTTGGGATATCTTGAGCGCCTCGGAGTAGCTCGTCGCGTCGTGGCTCTCAGGAATGTCATAGGTCAGCGGATCGATGCCCTTCTTGGCGTTCCCACGCAGGACATCGTAGTTGTCGTTGTAGGTGGTGCAGGGCGACTGCACATGAACGATGGAGAAGCCGGGGTAGTCCATCCCGTCGCGGATCATCTGCGCCATCTCACGCGGCTTACTGGAGAAGGCGGATGCGACGAACGATGCGCCGAGCGACAGGTAGTACTGGAAAGGCTTGACCTCACCCTCAATCTTGCCGCCGGGGGTCGTGTTTGTAACGACCCCGTACTGCGTGGTGGGGGAACTCTGTCCCTTGGTCAGGCCATAGACGCCGTTGTCCATGATGACGCAGGTGACGTTGAGATTACGCTGAGCTGCGGGGCCGATGTGCTCCGCGCCGATGCTCAGGAAGTCGCCGTCGCCTGCGACAATCATCAGCTCAAGATCCGGGTTGCCGCTCTTGATGCCAAAGGCGACAGGCAGGGTTCGGCCATGAATGCCGTGGAACCCAAATGGTTGTGGTCCGTCTGTCAGATGCACGAGATTGCCGGAGCATCCGATGCCCGCAACAATCACGTTGTTCTCAAACGGGATGTCCATCTCGGTCGTGCGCGCGGCGATGGTCAACTCAATGGCGCGCTTGACGCCGAAGTCACCGCAGCCGGGGCACCACTTGAAATCGTACTCGGGATTCCTCTTCGTCATTGCCTGTTACCTCACTCCTTGCCTGTGTCCTTGCGCTGTAAACGCGCCTGACCTTTAGACTCCGACCGGGCTGGCCGCCGCGGCTTTGACCTCGGCGGTGATTCTCTCAACCAAATCCGCCACCTTGAATGGCAGACCCGTGTATTGCGTTAGCGACTTCGCGTTGACGCCGTGCTGGCGCAGGATGGAAGACAACTGCCCAAGGTAGTTGAGCTCCGGCACCAGGACGAGCTTCTTGGATCGCAACTCGTCCAGCAGCTTGGGATTCAACGGAGAGATGAATATGGTGTAGTACCAACCGAGGGGCACGCCGTTCTCCATCATCCGCTCGTATGCCTCATGCGCCGGGCCCTTGGAGCCGCCCCACGGCAGGATGACGACATCGTTGTCCTCATTCCGCTTCTCGTATGGGGTGTCCTCAAGGAGCTTCAACTTATTGAACCGGCGGTCCGTCATAACGACGTGGCGTTCCGGCAGGTGGGTGGTGTCGCCAATCTCATCGTGCTCGGAGGCGTTGGCAACGTACGCGCCGGGGCCACCGGGCACCGGCATGGGTGAGACGGAAGGCCCGTCGTACCTCTTGTAGCCGTTCGTTCCTGAATATGTCAGTCGATTCTCGACCGGCACAAGGGATGGATCCGGCTTGCGGATGTTCTGCACGCGCTCAGAGAGCATGTGGTCCGAAAGGACGATCACCGGGCCCTGATAGCGTTCCGCCCAGTTGAGGGCGTACATGGCAGAGTAGAAGCACTCTTCGATTGTGCCCGGCGCGATGATCGGCAACTGCGAGTCGCCGTGCGCCGGATGCATCGCCATGTAGAGGTCGGACTGTTCCGACTTGGTTGGGAGTCCGGTGGCGGGGCCGCCGCGCATCACGTCGACGATGACGCAGGGGATCTCCATCATCCACGCCATTCCGAGTCCCTCACTCATCAGCGAGAAACCGGGGCCGGCGGTGGAGGTCATTGCCTTCCTGCCTGCGAAACCTGCGCCGACAATCGTGCTGATGGACTCGATCTCAGAGCTTGCCTGGTAGACGAATGTTCCCTCGCCGCGCAGGTTCTGCTCCATGAATATCAAGATGGACGTTGCCGGAGAGATGGGGTATCCAACGAAGAAGTTGAGGCCACCGGCAAGCGCGCCGAGCCCGAAACTCTCGTTGCCCTTGGTGATGATCTGCTCGTAGTCCGGCGGATTGGGGGCGGCCAACTCGCCGAGCGAGAACCCGCTGGTACGCGCCGCTTCACGGCCAAGGCCGAGGCCCATGCTGTTCGCCGCGACAACCTCGGCGTCGTTCGGGCGGCCTCGTGTGAACCGCTTGACGTTGAAGTCCTCAAGATACTGCTCAGGCCACTCAACGAACTGCGCGACTGCCCCGAGGATGACCATGTTCGCCGCGCGGGGATTGCCCGTCGACTTTCCAAGCTGCTCATACGGGAGGGCCACGACGTTCATGTTGCCGCGATCCTCATCCGGAACCTCAAACACTGCGGAGTCGTAAACGAGGATGCCGCCATCCCGCAACTCTCCCTTGTGAACTTCGTAGGCTTCCGGGTTGAATGCGACGAGCACGTCGAGCGTGTCGCCGTTGCTGAGCGCCGGCGTCACGGAGACGCGACACTGGCTCCATGTGGGCCCGCCCATGATCTGGGACGGGAACGTGACGAAGGTCATCACGTGGTACCCAACCTGCGCGGCTGCTGCGGCAAGGGCCTCGGATGCGGTCACCATGCCCTGTCCGCCTTCACCCGCGAATCGGATGACAAAATCTCGTGTGGCTGCCACTCAAATCCCCCCTTGCGGCCTCAAGTTTCGACGGGCTCTTTGCGCGCGACGATTGCTTGGATGGCTACTGATCTCGAGCCCCCCGTTAAGCACCCGCCCCAAACTTGCCCCGTGCATTATGGCGCAACGACTTTGAGTATAACAAACGTTTGGGCAGCGGGGGCAATCGCACGCATCATTCATTATGGAACGTTCGCCGTGATGTCACAGGATCGACGGTCACGTTCGTCTATGCGGGCGCAGAAGTCGGCGAATTGCTGTTCGTCCCGAAAGACGTTGCGAGCGCGGCCGATGATCGTCTTGTAGCACCCGTTCCGCGCCTGTGAATCATCGACGATGGCGCACATGGCGAGCGCGTCATCAGCGCCGGATTCTTCCCAGAATCTGTCCTGTGCGGCGCCCTGGATACACACGGTGCGATAGTCGCCGACGGGGACGTAATCGCAGTATTGAATCGCCAGCGCCGGATTCTTGCGCGTTGCGGCGCCGACGTCTCGGCCGTAGCTGGCGTAGCAGTTCAGCTGGGCGTATTCGGGCGCCTCGCCACAGGCATCGGCCACCTTTGAGTAGTCGTAGCCAAAGACGACGAGCATATGTGACGTTTGGTAGAAGTAGCAATCATTCACGTATCTGCTGTCGACGGCGTCGCATGGGAAGTGGGGATCGTCGTCCCTGAGGTACTCCGTGGTGTGGCCCATGACGCCCGTGAGGCCGCCGACCACGTTCTCCATGAAGACGCCGGAGTAGCATGAGCCCTTGTCCGCCTCCGTTGACATACGGTCGCAGAAGGGGAGGGCATCGTTGATTTCGTATGTCGTCCACGCCATGAGTCCGTGACCGACGCCGTGGACGCACTGGTGGCGGAAGAAAGGATTCTCTGCTGCCGAGCAGATGGCGGCAACGTCGGCCTCAAGGTTGGCGGTGCCGCGTTCGGCGAACAGGGCCTCCGTTGCGCCGTGGAAGGAGCCGGCCTGGCATTCGTGACCGGAAAGGGCAAACGCGGCTGCTCCGTACTCCTCAAATGCAAGGCGACCGAGCGTGTGGGCGCGCTGATGGCAATCAACGCTGATTAAGCCTTCGGCCTCCTTGAGCAGGTGGACGGTGTTCTGCGGGCCGTATCGCACGATGTATTGGGTCATTAGCAGATCATTGGAGAACAGGCCGACGTAATCGTCGAACGGTACGTTGCCGGGAGTCTCGAACTCCGTATCGGGGATGGTCATGACCAGCGGTTGCGGCGGAGGCCCGCCCCCGCCGCCGAGGACGACAATGAGTCCGCCGTCTTCTGGATTGTTGTGGTTATGGAATCGCCAAAAGCCGCGTTCGTCAAAGGTGAATGCATAGGACGCGCCGGGCCGAATGTCCTCGTTGGCGTCGAACTCCGGGAGAATCGCGTGGGTGGGGTGGATGTTGGAGGCGGGCCAGATAGGCTCGGTTGAATCGTTGCGGAATATGATGGTTGTGCCGGGTTCGATGTCAATGCGCTTGGGGAAGAATCCGCCGTCGTCCCGGTACGCGATGGTGACGGCATCTGCATAAATAACTGTCGGTTGGACCTGCGCGATTGCCACTGCTGCTATTGACGTTGCGGTGGGGCCTGGGATGGGGGTTAGAGTGACTGTGGGTAGCACGGTCGCGTTAATGGGAACGACCGTGGGGGTGATGGGCGGCGGCGGGTGAAACCCTGTGTCGGCGTCCGCCGTCGGGGATGCCTGGGCCCCGGGGTCTAGCGAGCAGCCTAGAGTGATGAGCGTCAGGAACACGGCCATCAGCATAAACAGAGTGAGTGAGAACAAAAAATTCTTCATGCTGTCGTTTCCCTTGCGGCCAGTATCCCACTCTTGGCAGAGAGATAAGCAAAACGGCCACTACTGCTATAATCGGCGGCAATAATCCAATGCGCCGGTAGCGCGCGAAAGGCATTTGAACTATGGCTGAGTCCGTCACGGAAGTCGCCCCCGGCATCTTTCAGATGCGCATCCCCATCCCCGATAACCCGCTTGGGTTCACGTTGCCATACCTGGTCACGGGGCCGGATAAACCCATCCTCATCGACACCGGCCTGCGCTCCGAGGAGGGCATTGAGGCGCTCCAGGATCAGCTGGTGGGGCAGTTGGGCATCAAGCCCGGGCAGATCGATTTTATCCTTATCACGCACAATCACCCGGATCACTACGGCCTCGCCATCGACGCCAAGAAACTGACGGGCGCGCGCACGGCGATGCACCGCATCGACTGGGAACAGAGCCCGTTCCGAGAGGCGATGGAGGCCATCAAGCGGGATCCAAACGCGGCGCGAACAGGTGGCTCCGATCGCATGAAGGACTGGTATCGTCGCCACGGCGTGCCGGAGAACGAACTCGAGGGCGAGCTTTTCGGCGGGCGGAGACGACGCGCCGCTCAAGAAGAGGAGAAACGACAGGAGCACCCGGAGGGCATTCCCTCTCACGGCGATTCTGCCGAAAAAGGCGCGGGCGAGGAGCGCGAGGCGCAACGCTGGGCAATGTTCCGAGAGTTTGAAGCGCCGGACCTGCTGTTGGACGGCTCAGAAGTCTACAAGACCGGCAAGCACAACCTCCGCGCGTTCTGGACGCCCGGCCATACACCCGGCCACCTCTGCTGGGTGGATGAGGAGGCGCGGATGGTGTTCACCGGCGACCACATCCTCCCCGTCATCACGTCTAACGTATCGGTGCGGATGACCTCAGATGGCGATCCGCTGGGTGATTACCTGGATTCCGTCGCAAAGGTGGGCGCGCTGGACGTCGATCTTGTCCTGCCCGCGCATGAGCACCATTTCACCGATCTCAAGGGGCGTGTAGCGGAACTGCACCAACACCACGCCGCTAGGCTCGATGCGGTCCGGAATGCCGCGGACGGCGCACCGAGAACGGCCTACGAGGTCGCCGCCGGTGTGCCATGGGATGTCGGCGGCTGGGACGAGATGGACGAGTTCCTGCGACGGGCCGCCGTCGGCGAAACACTGTCCCACCTGGAGCATCTGAGCCGGAAGGGCACGGCGCAACGCATACGGGAAGAGGATTCACCACTGGTCAAATGGCAGGCAACAGCCTAAGATGCGGCATTGGGCCGATGCCGCGCATGGTTGATGAGATGGAGAAAAGGCATGGCGGGCGTAGAGACAGCCGTTCAGAGGCTCAAGGACACCGCGGCGGCGCATGAGGGCCGCAACATCGTCGACCGCGCCTTTGCGAGTGAGGTCGATTCCCTCCTCAATGGCTTCTACGAGGACATCACGCAGCTCAAACGCATCGAGCTGCAGAGCCTGTTCGACCTCTTCCTGCTCAAAGCGCTCTACATCGACCGCCAAAGCACAAGCATCGCCACCCTGGACTATCTCGGATCGCTGCTCGCCCGCCACGTGGGTATGAGGGAGATATTCCCCATCCCCGATCTGGTCGCCCAATTTGGGAACCTGCTTGAGAGCCTCGTTGAGGAGGCGGAGCGTGGCGCGACTCGGGAAGCGCAGAACCTCTTTGAGGCCAATCGCAACATTGCCGATAGCACCCTGTTCCTGATTGGCATATATCCCGCCAGCCTGACCGGCCGCCGAAACAGGCGGCGACGCCGCAGGAACCCCGCCATGCAGGCGACCCCACGCCTTGACCTGAGCTACTACACGCGGTTGGGGCGGAGCCACTACGCGCTGGCGTCGGAGCATGAGTTGGCGCAATGGACGGGACAGGATCGCGTCCTCAGGCGACTCTCAAACAACTTTGACCTGTATGCGGGCGTGCTTTCAGAGGTGGCGCAAACGTTCATCCACGGCGTCGACGTTCAACGTGTGACCAACCTGATGCTGGACAGCTACAACGCATGGCGGCGAACGGGCGATCCGCAGCGGATGGAGGAGTTACGCAAGTACGCGGCGTTGCTGGCATTGGACCCGCAGCGCGCCTTCTCACGCCTGCCCCGCCGCCGTCAGCGATTCGTTCTCCTTGATCCCGCCAAGGGACAGTCGGACTAGCTACTCATCGGCGGCAGCGGAAACTCACGCCGTAGCCGCTTCTCATCCACGGGCGCGTCCGGTTTCGCCTCGTCCGCCCACAGGCTGCCATCAATCTCAGTGACGACGAGCGCGGGCAAGGGGCCGTCCGCCGGCCCTGCGACTAACTCGCCAAGTCGGTTGAAGATCGAAGCGTCCCGAGAGCAGTAGAAGCGGCCTATCGGCGCCAATTCGTCTTCCGAAGGATCATCCGCTCGCCACGCCACGAGCGCGCGACCGTTGGGACAGCGTGAGTGCAGTGCAAGGATGCCCTCTGCCGTTCGGACGGCGTAGATGTCAGCCCGCCTCGGCGACGTGACCGCCTCTCCAACGGCAAGATCCCGGAGCGTTTCAATGCTGCCAAGCAGGATGAGATTGGCAGCAGGCTCCGGACGAGACGACTCGGACGGGGCAGGGGCCCCATCGCGTCGCCACGCCATCGTCAGAAATGCGCGGCGACTCAGCGCTTCGTCACTGTCGTTGGTCATTTCCGTATCTTGTCCGTCTTTGCGCGAAATTCTTTGGCCATACCGCTATCCGTTGTATCATGGTGAACGCACTGTCAGCGAGGGTTTGGCCCTTGCCACAATGTACTCTGCGGAGGGATCGCATAGCCTGGTCTAGTGCGGCCGCCTGCTAAGCGGTTTGTCCTTTTATCGGGACACATGGGTTCGAATCCCATTCCCTCCGCCATCGCGCATATTCTGTCCTATTGAGGGCAAATCGGAACGGGGACATAGAGGGACGTGGAATGACCAGCTATCACCTGTGGACGGTCGGCTGCCAGATGAACGTTGCCGACTCCGAACGCCTTGGCCTGTCCCTTGATCAGCTTGGCTACGAGTCCGTCGACAGGGCCGAAGACGCCGACATCGTCGTCCTCAACAGCTGTGTCGTGCGGCAGGGGGCGGAGGACAAGGTCGTCGGCAGGTTGGATTCCCTCAAGTCCCACAAGAAGAACAATCCGGACGCGACGATTGCGCTGATGGGCTGCATGGTCGGCCCGCGCACGGACGCTCTGCGGGAACGATTCCCACACGTCGATTTCTTCATGCGTCCCCAGGATTTCACGGCGCTTGTGGAGTTTGCGGCGGAGCGACAGGGTCTTTCATGCGACACAGACCAATCCCTGCTTGTCCCATCGCAGCCGACCGTGAGCACGTTCGTGCCGGTGATCCAGGGCTGCGACGAGTTCTGCACGTACTGCATTGTGCCGTACCGGCGGGGCAGGGAGACGAGCCGCCCCGTTGAGGAACTCGTGCGAGAGGCGGAGATGCTGGCGGCGCGCGGCGCAAGGGAAATTACACTCCTCGGCCAGATCGTCGACCGTTACGGCCATGACCTACCGGACAAGCCGGATCTGGCCGACCTGCTACGCGCCATCCAACCGGTGGAGAGGCTGGAACGCATTCGCTTCCTGACCTCTCACCCCCGCGACATGACACAGCGCATCCTGGATGCCGTGGCTGAGTTGCCCAAGGCGTGCGAGCACCTGAACCTGCCGTTTCAGGCGGGGGCCGACGAGGTGCTTGAACGGATGCGGCGGCCCTACAAGATTGCCGACTACCTGGAACTCATTGAGCGCGCGAGGGAAACCATCCCCGGCGTCGCTATCAGCACGGACGTCATCGTGGGCTTTTGCGGCGAGACCGATGAAGAGTTTCAGCGGACGATGGACGTCCTTGAGCAGGTTAGGTTTGACGTCGTGCACGTCGCGCCCTATTCGACGCGGCCCGGCACCATCGCCGACCGCAAGCTCGTGGACGACGTGCCACCGGCCGTGAAAATCCAACGGCGCAAGGCCGTCGAAGAACTGCAAGAGCGCATCGTCACAGAGATTAACGCGCCGCTGGCCGGCACGCGGCAAGAAATCCTGATTGAGCGTCGCGTCAAGGAGTCATGGACCGGTAGGACACGCACAAACAAGATCGTTCACGTGCAGGGCACCGATGCCAGCCTTGAGGGTCACCTCGTCGAGGTAGACATCGTGCGCGCCGGCCCGTGGTCATTGGCGGGCGTGTTGCCGGGGACAGATGCCACGGACGCAATCAGCGCGCCTACTCGTGAGATTGAGTTGATGCCTGCGTAGTATCTGCTGACGGCCGGCAGCATGGTAGAGTGGTGTCGGCCAATGAACCCTTGAGGAGACGCGCCAATGACAACTGCCGAAGTTCAACAGCTGTCTAACTATCTGCAACAGTTAGTGGGTTCGATACAGGGCCTGTCGGATCGGATGACAGGTTTAGAAACACGTATGGCAGGTTTAGAAACACGGATGACAGGTTTAGAAAC
The DNA here is from genome assembly GCA_965205915.1 of Dehalococcoidia bacterium. GTDB lineage: Bacteria > Chloroflexota > Dehalococcoidia > UBA6926 > UBA6926 > VXMO01. The sequence continues at coordinate 2,142,266 of OZ242191.1, forward strand.
GCGGATGACAGGTTTAGAAACACGGATGACAGGTTTAGAAACACGGATGACTGGGCTGGAAGACCACATGACGGGCATGGAAGGCCGTATGACGGGCGTCGAGACGCGCCTGACCAATATCGAATCAACCGTAGTCGCCGCTCGCCGGGAAGCACAGGAGCGCAGTCAGATGGGGTTCTCAACACCCACAAACGAGAATGAATAGGTTGGCGATGTAAACTAACCCACGATTCCCAAAGCGCCCCTTGCCACTAAACCATAACAGGGGGGGCGGCCAAATGACCGCCCCCCCTGCTCTTTACGAGGTTTGCGCGATGGCGCGCCTACTCCATGCTGTCGACTTCGATGTCCTTGATCGTGATCTCGCCGGACGTCATCGTGCCGGTGAAGGTGAACTCTGGCCCAAAGACGGCATGGTTGAACGGCGCTTCAGCGGGATCGAAGAAGGTTGTGAACTCAAAGCTGTCGCCTGCGCCGCCGCCGCCCATCCCACCGTCGATGGCGGTCACGCGGAAGCTGGCAGGCTCAGGTGTCATTCGACTGCCATGAACCACCTTAAATGCTGCGGGCACTAGTGCATTCTCAGAAAGGTCAACCTCTGTGAAGCAATCCAGTGTGCCGTTGAGCACGATCTGCGTTGAGCCGTCCGCGTTGGTCGAGATTTCATAGCTCTCGATGTTGTTGGATGCCATCGCCATATAGAACGTGTGCGCCTGGATCGGAATCTCACCCAGCCCGTTCGTCGGCATCACGAAGTCCGTGAAGTTGGTGTCCACGCGGCACAGCGCATATTCCGTGCTGAATGAGAAGACCTCATCCATGACGTGTGCTACACCACCCATTTCCGGGCGAGTTGGCATCGACTTCTCATTGACGCCGCCGCCAAACGCGGCGATACCCGCCAACTCGCCGACCTGACCCTCAAGGGCCGTCTTGTCATCCTCGAGGCCGCTGATGGTTCCCTGCTGGGAAAAGTAGCTGACGCCACCGGCGATGATGGCCAGAACCAACGCGGCAGCTGCCGCAATTGAAAGCGGTACGGTATTGTTCACTGGAGCACATCCTTCCAAAGAATTACTGTTAGCAGATTCGCCGTTTACTGTATCTCACTACGGGCAAAAGGGGAAAGTGAATCGCCACATACGAATATGCGTATATGATTTGCGCTGCGCTTTCGGGTGATGTTTACCCTTGGAGAGGTTCAAGCACCCATGTGACCCACGCGCGCATCTGCTCTTCGATGTCGTGGCCGCAGCGCGGACATTCGTAGTCGCCGTAACGGATCCGCGTCTTGCACTCGGGGCAGGAGATGATGGCGCTACTCATCGCCTGAACGATGTGGCTGATGTGTTCTTCGGGAACGCTCATTGATTGGCACTCACATCCATTTTGCTTCGGGGCATGTCTATCGATGCTAGCACGGGCAGGCCGGATCACATAAACGACACATGGAACACTTGTACGTCACCGCGATCTTTCCTACAATTGCGTCATGCCTTTCGTGGAGATCATTACTGGCGGGGCGGGCAGCGGGAAGACGCGAGAGATCGTCTCGCACCTGTCGGCGCTCTATCGTGCCGACCCATTTGCAGACGCCCTCGTTCTTGTGCCGACGATTCGCCACGCGGACCAGTTCCGACGACGCCTCGTTCAGGAATGCGGCGTCGCGATGAGCCTCCGCGTCGAGACGCTCTCGATGTTGAGCCGCAGCCTGTCTGCCGGCGCCCCGATCCTGAGCGGATCGCGCGCCACGGACGAGTTGGCGCGCGTAGCACGCCGGACGGTGGCGCGTGGAGGGGCGGCGTCGTACTTTTCGCCCATTGCAGGCTCGGCCGGATTCGTCACGATGATTGCGTCGGCTGTCGCCGGCCTCCTGGAGGAGGAGACCAATCCGGACGAGTTGCGAGAAGCGGCCGCGCAGACCGGTTCTGAACCCGCGCGAGCGCTCGCGGAGATCTACTCCGCCTACCTGTCCGAATTGCGACAGATGGGCCTGACGCATCCGCTCCAGGTCAACAGTGTCGCCGCGGAGGCGACGCAGGCGGGAGCGCAGACGCCGAACGTCGTAATGCTGGACGGCTTCCAGCGGTTCACGGCAGGGGAATTGAGGCTCATCACAGCCCTGTCACAACGCGCGGAGATGACAATCGGCTTTGACCGCGCTGCCACTGAGCGATCCAAATCCGACTACGAACGACTTGAGCAGGCGCTGCCCGGCGTGACGGTGAAACCGTTGCTTGCAGTGGATGTTGGCTCTGTACGCAAGACAAAAGGCGAGGCGGCAAATCAGGAACAGCACGCGCGCGAAATCGCGCGGCAGATCAAGCAGCTGATGGCCGATGACCCAAAGCTGAGGCCGTCCGACTGCGCCGTGACGTTCAGGCAGGTGACGCCATATCTCGCAATGATGCGCCGCATTTTTGAGGAATATGAAATACCGCTTGATCCGGCGGCAGGCGCGCGACTGAGCGATACGCCTGTCGGTTCGTGGCTACGCAGACTGCTTGGCATCAAGGAGAACGGCTGGCGTGTCAAGGACGTGGTGGCAATGCTGCGCAGCGGCGTCGTCAACCTGGAACGATGGGGGCTTACAACCGACGTTGTCGATGGTCTTTCTCAGCAGGCCAGAGAGAATAAGATATGGTCCGGGCGCGAGGCGTTGAAGGGCCTGGCCGGTGAGGATGGCGCGGGGCTAGCCGCCGCATTGAAAGACATCGGCGGGTTGCTTGAAGGGCTGGAGTCCGATGCAGCCGGGCGAGAGCGCCGTTTGATGAACGCGCTATTCGGCGAGCAAGGTTGGCTAAAGGACGCCCACAACCTTGATGAGGAAACGGCGCAATGCGTTGAGCAACTCCGCTCCTATCTCACAGAGATGGCCGAATCGTCACTGGATGCTGACTCGGATGGGCCGGAGACGCTTGACCGATTCAGAGAGCGCCTGAATCGCCGTTTGGCCATGCCGGTACTCATGCGGCGCACACCCGGCGGCGTCCTGCTCGCGCCGATGCACACGATGCACGGCCTCCGATTCCGGCACGTGGCCGTCGGCGGCCTGTCCGAGGGCGAGTTTCCAGCAGGCCGCCGCTCCGGCGAACTGCTGAATGACGCCATGCGCGAGTCCCTTAAAGAGGCCGGCCTCGATATCCCACCCGCGCCCCGCTCCACGGAAGAAGAACTCTGGGAATCCGTAACCTCCCGCGCCGACGACTCGACCGCCCTGTGGCGTTACCGGCTCAACAGTGCGGGCAAGGAGGCAACCCCGTCGTGGGTGTTCCAAGAAGTTGATTCCGTACTGGAGAATCGCCCACCGACGCAGCATGTCGGGGAAACAGCATCTGGTAGAGAGCTTGCCATCGCTTGCGCGCTGGGGTGGGTGAATAACGAATTACTCCGCCCTCCGCCCGTGCAAGAGACCGACCCCTGGGGTATCGTTCGCATCGCCGCCCAAGTGGAACAAACCAGACGATCGTTCCAGTTTGCCGGCGAGTACGAGGGTCGCATTTCCAGCGGTCTTGCACCGCGATTGACGCAGGCCGGATCAGGTTGGAGCGCGTCGTCATTGGACTCGTACTTGACGTGCTCGTTCCAGTTCTTCGGCAGCCGCGTTCTTGGACTCAACGAACTCGATGACGAACCTGATGAGGGCGATGGTGCGATGCGCGGCACCATCATCCACTCAATTCTTGAGCATGCCCTCAATTCTTTGGTCGAACAGCGACTCCCACTCAACAAAGACACCATTGGCACGGTCATCAACTATATCGACACCGAGGGCCGCGCCATGTGGGACAGGGCCCCGGAAGAAAATAGCTTCGGGCAGGCCGCGTTGTGGCGGCTCGAATGGAAGAGATACCGTGACCGCATCGTAATGATGCTGGAGCAGGGAACGCTGGCTGTAGGCCCCGACGACGGCCACCGGGTGTTGTATGCAGAGCACCAATTTGACGAGATCGTTGACACAGATCCCCCACTCAGGATTCGCGGGTACATCGATCGCATAGATGAGATCCCCGATGGCCTCACCGTCATCGACTACAAGACAGGGTCCATTCCTACCCAGAAGGACGTTCGGGACGGCAAAAGCACCCAATTGGCCCTGTACGCCCTCGCCCTCAGGAGCCGTCAGGAGACTAGGGATGCACGACTTCGCCTGGAGTATTGGAAACTGCCGTCACGCAGTGACCCCAAACGATGGACGCTGGACAGCGCCGTGGACGAGGACGCCGAAGTAATCGCCAATGTCAGGAACATCCTCCAAGAGAAGCGAGATCAGGTAGACGCCGGGGATTTCCGCGTCAATCCGACTCCGGATCGATGTCCGCCTTATTGCGCCATGAAACACGTCTGCCGCGTCAATGCGCTTAGTCGGCACAAGAGATGAATCTCACGCCCGAGCAGGAAAGGGCAGTTAGCGAACGGGGCCGCGACGTGATTGTCACAGCGGGCGCCGGAAGCGGAAAAACCGGCGTCCTCGTTGAACGGTACGTCAGGCTTCTGGAAAGTCACGAAATTGAACAGCTTGCTGCGGTCACCTTCACGGACGCGGCCGCGGCTGAAATGCGTGGGCGCGTCCGGGAAGCCGTGCAACATCGACCCGGACTGGCGCGCCATCGGCAACACCTTGACCGCGCCATCATCGGCACAATCCATTCCCTCTGCCTCCAAGTATTGCGTGAGAACCCCGTCGAAGCAGGCATCGACCCCGGGGCGTCAGTGCTGGATGAGAACCTCGCGCAGGCCGAAGTGTTCGCCGCCTGTCGTGACGCCATTGAGGCAGCGGCGTCCGGGGAGGAGCGAGGAGCGGAGGCCATCCTCCGTCTCGGCCCGTATATCACTCGCCTAACGCTGCCACAGATGGTCGAACGTCGCGATGAAGTTGAGCGCGCTTATGAGGCAATGGGAGGAAACTCGCCCCAGGAATGGGAAGCCCACATCAAGCGGACACTGGACGAATTTCTGGGGCCTCGCGTAAGCAAACTCCGGAAATCGCTGGCCGACCACCGTGACTTCCTTGCATCCGCCCAGATCCCAGGGGAAAGCGATACCCTCACCCCCACGGTCACGGATGTCCTTGAGGCGCTTGAAGACCCACTCAGCGGCACCCTGGAGAATCTGGTTGAGCGGCTGCACATTGCCGCACAAATTGAAAGTCCGGGTAACAGGGGCACAAAGGGCGCTTGGATCTATCCTCCCAAGGATGTCCGGGATTCAGTCAAGGCAATTCGTGAGGCTCACAAATCCCTGGAGCCGTTCATCTGGAACGAGGCGGATGTCGAAGCGCTGAGAGTGCTTGATGAGCTGCGGGAGCTGTTTCGGAACGCCGTCAGACGCTATGAAGACGAAAAGAAGGAGCTCTCTGCACTCGACTTTCTCGATCTGGAACTCAAGGCAATCCAGCTACTCAGGACATCTCCGAACGTTGCCCACGTCTACCGCTCCACGTTCCGGCATATCCTCATTGACGAGGCGCAGGACCTCAATCCAACGCAAAAGGAATTCCTCGATCTGTTGACCGGTGAAGACGCTAATGAGGACAAAGGGCGCCCCGAGCGATTTTTCGTTGGCGACGTCAAGCAGTCAATCTATCGATTTCGGCGCAGTGACGTCCGTCTCCTCAATCGGCTCAAATCATCGGTTGAGGCTGAAGGCGGAAAACCCATTCTGCTCAACAAATCCTTCCGTTCCCACCGCAGGCTCGTCACCGCAACAAATGAGGTCATGGAAGGTGTTTTCGGCGAACCGGAAGCGGACTTTGAGGCTCAGATGGAACGAATGGAGGCAGTGCGCGATTCTGCTGGCGCTGCCGCGTCCATTGAGGTTCTGCAGGTTGGTAGAAACTTTAGCGATCCCGACGCAGAGACCAAACCGACTGCCTCTCAGCGAGCGCGCATGGAGGCGCACATCGTCGCGGATCACATAGGGCATCTCCTGGACGAAAGGCGTGAAGCCTGGGATAAGAATTCCCAAGAGTACCGCCCAGTTGAGCCGGGTGATATTGTGATCCTTCTGCGCCGAATGACCAACGCCCATGAATACGAACTGGCTCTGGAACAGCGCCAAATCTCCTATCGCACCGCGTCAGGCGGCAATCTCTACAACCGTTCGGAAATCGTCGACCTGACGAATCTACTGGAATGGCTAGCTGAACCCGCCAACTCCATCGCCCTCGTCGGCCTCCTCCGGTCCCCCTTCTTTGCCGTCGACGATGAGTCCCTGATTGCCCTAACGGAATCTGCTCGGGCTGCTCGCAAGGATTCGCGAGCCCCCTTGGAAAGCAGCCACATCTTGGCGTCCCTCCGCAATCCCCCCGCCAAGGTGAAGTCCAGGACGCGCCCGCTGAGCCTCCACGCCGCTCGCGTCCTCGACCAACTACGAGAGGAGTCTCGCCTCGCCACAGCAGAGCAGCTCCTTGAAAGCGCGCTCATCCTGACCAACTACGAGGCGTCGTGGGCGCCGCTGCGGGGTGGAGATCAGGCGCTGGCCAACATCCGGCAGTTCGTTGGACTGGCTCGTGAACTAGCCGACAAATCGATTGACGAATTCGTGGGGCACATTCACCTGCTCCGGGATGAACTAGGCGCGCGCGCCCCGCAGGCTGCCTTGGATGCCGTCGATGCTGTACGGATCCTGACCATCCACTCCGCCAAGGGCCTGGAGTTCCCGGTGGTGTTTCTTGCGGATGCAGGGACGTCGAGGGTGGGGCCCTGGGGGTCAAGCGTGTTGTGGCGCGCCGACAAGGGCATCTCCATGACGCTGGAACGCGACGTCTCCGAGATTGACGAACCACGCAGCAAGCCCGCTCTCCACAACCTTCTCAAGGAGCTTGAAGACCTGGAGGATACAGCAGAGAGCAAACGGCTCCTGTACGTCGCCGCCACCCGCGCCGCGGACCTCCTCGTTGTCAGCGGCGTCGAACCAACCGGAAACACACCCACCTGGCTGGGAGCATTTCGCGATAGCAGCGCCGGGCTAGATATCCAGGTCCACAGCCCGGTGCCGGTCGACATTGATGCAATGAGACGCAACTCGCCAACGCAAGCTTTCGTGGTGCCCCGGTCCGAAGATGAGCAACCGGCCGCCGCGCCGCTGCTTGGCCGACAGGGCGCGATTCCCATTCGCTCCAGCACCCCGGCAACGGCGTTGGAGCACGGAGACGGCATCAGATTCTCCGGCAAGCCCGATCCCCTGGCTCTCATTCGAGGCACGTTGGCGCACGCCGCAATCGAGGAATGGTTCAAGGCCGACGCGCGTCCCGATCTGAGGAAGTCGGCAGGCCGACTGGGCGCCCGACTGAGCGATGAGGACCTGACAAACCTCGTGACAGATGTGGACGGAATGCTCGACGATTTCGACCGCTCAGATTTGGCGGCAACGCTCCGTGATCCCGCCACCCGCGCGCACTTTGAACTGCCGTTTTCGTGGGCGTGGGACGGCGTTGCCGTGCATGGCAGCATCGACCTTGCCTACCAGGCGGGCGGCAAGTGGCACGTCGTTGATTTCAAGACGGATCGGGTGGAGCAGGGTGGGGAAGGCGAGCGCGCCTCCGCGTACCTTACACAGCTTGGAGTGTATGCCGGAGCCACCGAGGCCGCCACCGGGCATCGACCCAAGACCGGGCTTATGTTCCTGCGGACAGGAACGCTCTACTGGGCGGATGACGCGGACATCAGCGCCGCAATGCTGACCACGCGCGAACGAATTGATGGCGGCGAAGTGTCAGTCGGGGAGAACGATGCCGCCGGCGAGTTTGCCGACGAGCCGGTAATCGCGTCGCTGCCTTAGCGCCGCCCTAGACTCCCAGGGGCCGTTGCGCGTGCTCCAAATGGCCGACGTGGTGCGTCTCTTCGCTGCACATAGTCGTTGACCGCTCAAGCTGCACTGTCACATGCTCGATTTTGTAGCGTCGCTTGACGATCTGCTGCATCTGCTGGAGCAGCTCCTGATCAGAGCCCGGATGCTCGGGGTCGAGAAGCACATGCGCGGTTAGCACCTCATTGCCGGACGTGATTGTCCATACGTGGACATCATGGATAACCGTGACGCCGGGCAGTTCCTCAATATCGCTGCACAGCTTATAGACATCGATGTGCTCCGGCACGCCCTCAAGCAGCACGCGGAACACCTTCATCACAAGGTTCCAGGAACTGAAAAGAATAAGCAGGCTAATCACGACGCTGAGGATTGGGTCAACAATCGTCCAGCCCTGCCAGATGATAAGGATGCCGGAGATTACCACGCCAACGGAGCCCATCAGGTCGGCCAGCACGTGCTGGAATGCGCCCTCTACGTTCAGGCTGTGCTCCGATGAGCGGTGCAGAAGCCATGCGGCAATCACATTGACCAGGAGTCCGCCGACACCCACGATCAGAACCGGCCAGCCGTCAACATGGTGCTCATCTGCCCTGAATCTGTGGAAGGCCTCCCAGAGTATCCATCCGACGATCATCCAAAGGGCTAAGGCGTTGATAAAGGCGGCCAGGATCTCCGTCCTGTAGTAGCCATAGGTTCGCTCAATTGTTGCGCCGCGCTCTGCGATCCACATGGCGAACAGCGCCATGCCGATGGCCGCGGCGTCCGTGAGCATATGTCCGGCATCGGCGATGAGCGCCAGGCTTCCGGAAACCGCCCCTCCAATGACCTCCGCAACCATGTAGATCGAAATGAGGATGAGAGCGAGGATCAGGCTGCGGCGGCTGGCTCCCCGCAGATCGTGCGCGTGATCGTGTCCGGCATGGCCGTGGCCGCTGTGGTCGTCATCATCATCGTGGTCGTCGTGGCCGTGGGCGTCCTCGCTATGCCCGTCATGATCATCGTGAGTGCCCCGATAGTTTTCTCCGTGGTCGTGCCCGGCGTGTTCGTCGTGGTCATGCCCCTCATGGTCGTCGTCGTCATGTCCGGCGTGTTCGTCGTGATCATGACCTTCGTGATCGTCTGCCGCATGCGGATGCTCGCCGTGGTCACTGCGGCTCATGACAATCCAATTCCTCTCGCCGAAACTCGGGATAACAAGGAGAATCCAATATGATGGAACAAGTATAGCGTCATCGGCCGGCCACAAGACGCAAACCGGTGTCAAGCCGGATCAATAGAAGACGACGCGCCTTTAATGGCAGGAGCGCCGTCCATAAGCCTGCGAGGCTTGAAGATGACGAGTAGCCGCCATTTCTCGCGGCCTCTCGCTCACTCAACGGATGGCTCTAGTTGCTGCCCTCGGAGTGGTGCTCATGCTCGTCGCACTCGTGCGAGTCATGAACGTGATTCGGCCCATCCCCATGGTGGTCGTGCTGGTCGCACTCGTGTGACTCGTGATCGTGTGCTGCGCTGGTCATGGCAACCTCCTGTTCAGGTACTTCTGTTCAGGTACTTTTTCCTCTTGCTCTATCATCACTTTGTAACATTAGTGGCGGCGTGGCATGTGTGTCTTGAGACGCCGTATCCGAAATTTCGGACACGAATCCGGGATTCACGCAATGCGACGGCGTCGGCGATTTCTGCGGCTCGCCCAAGCCAAAGCTGGGTTCGGCCCTCGCTACCTGTCCGTAAGATTGATTTGAAGACATCGTGCGACCACAAGGAGGCAACCAATGACCGCTCAAGCGGGACAGATTAGCCCGTTTCTCTGGTTTACCGGCAGGGCCGTTGAGGCGGCGGAGTTCTACGTGTCTCTCCTCCCCAACTCCCGCATCATCAACATCGCTGAGCTGCCCGCAGGCCCGGCCGGCGGTGGCGCGCTCGTCGAGTTTGAGCTGAATGGCCTGAGGTTCGGCGCAATGGATGGCCCGGCTATGTTTGAAATGACGCCCGCCGTCTCCTTGGTCATCCCCTGTGATTCTCAGGAAGAAATCGATCGTTATTGGAATGCTCTGTCCGAGGCAGGCACGGAAGGATTCGCCGGCTGGGTCACGGACAGGTTCGGTGTTTCCTGGCAGGTGGTCCCTGCCGCAATGCCGGAGCTGATGGGTGACGATCCTGCCGCTGTTACCCAGACGATGATGACGATGAAAAAGATCGACATTGAGCAACTGCGGCAGGCGGGGCTCAGCGCCAATTAGTCAGACAGGTTCCATGAAACCATTGCTTCTGTAGTACCTATTGTCGCCTAAATGGTGGCAAAAGGACGCGTATCCGCGTTTCGGCGGGTATATATTAAATGGTATGAAGCGCTTGGGAGATGGTCGGGCTGGTCTCGTAACACTGATCCTCGCAGTTGTCGCCTTGCTACTAATCATGGCGGGCTGCAACGGCGCGGGCGTGACACCGGACACTGCGCCGGCGGTCTGGTCAACGCCTGAACGCCCACTCATCGTGCCGACAACCCGGAGTGCAACCGCACCGGCTGTGCCAACCATAGCCGCGCCCCCAACGCCGGACCCCACAGCCACAACCCTGCGAGACCTCTTTGCCCTGAGTTCTGATCTGACACATGTAACCGATCCCGGCGTAACGGACGATGAACTGCGGCAGCTTGTTGAGGGCAACACAGACTTCGCTTTGCGACTCTACCATTCTCTCGTCGACGAAAACTCCAACCTGATCTTCTCGCCGTATAGCATTTCAACCGCGCTCGCGATGACCTACGCGGGCGCGGACGGCGACACCGAGACCCAGATGGCTGAGGCACTGGGTTTCCGGCTGAGGCAGGACATGTTGCATCGAGCATTCAATGCCCAGCAACAGTTGCTATCGAGTGAAGGTGGCGGTGAGTCTTCAGGGCAATTTGAACTGAACATTGCCAACGCCATCTGGGGCCAGCACGACCATGAGTTCCTGGTGACGTTCCTGGACACCCTCGCCGAGCAGTATGGAAGCGAGATTGGCAGAGCCGACTTTAGTAGCGATTCGGAGCAAGCTCGCGAACGAATAAACAACTGGGTTTCGCAGCAAACACAGGATCGCATTCAGGACCTTTTGCCTGAGGGCGCAATCGACACATTGACCAGGCTGGTCTTGGCCAACGCCATCTATTTCAAGGCGGGATGGTTGCGCCCGTTTGAAGAGTCGCGCACGAGTCCGAGACCGTTCCACACCATCGACGGCGAAACAATGGAAACGCCCATGATGCGGCAGACTGCGCGCTTTGGGTACGCGAGCGGCGACGGTTATCAGGCCGTTGAATTGCCGTACAAGGGTGGACAATTCTCAATGCTGGTTCTTGTTCCTGATACCGGAGCCTTCGCCGATTTTGAGGAAGCTCTGGATGCCAAGGGAATGAGTGCAGTCGTCGATGGCCTGCAGACGCGGCGAATCCTGCTCACGATGCCGCTCTTTGAGCAACGGTCAACGGCAGACGCCAAGAATGCCCTTGTCGGCATGGGTATGACAGATGCCTTCGATCCGACGGCGGCGGACTTTTCCCGCATGGATACCGGCTCATGCGCGGCGGGAGACGCGCAATGCCTGCATATCTCAGACATTGCCCATCAAGCGTACATAAGCGTCGTCGAATCCGGCACTGAGGCGGCAGCCGCCACTGCAATAACAGTCGGGGTTACCTCCGCTGAGCCGGAGCCGCCGTTGGAATTGACCATCAACCGCCCGTTCATTTACGTGATTCGCCACCGCCACACCGGCGCGTTCCTGTTCTTGGGGCGCGTCATGAACCCGGAGTAGTTGTCATGAGCGCAGGTTCACCGTTGACGAGGGGGGCGCCGGCCGCTGTTGGACGGATCGGCGGAAAACGTCCTCTATTGATTCTCGCGGCACTCCTCTCGGCCATCGTGTTGTGGTCCCTTGCTACGGATCCAACGCCGACGTCCGCAGGACTTGCAACTGCTCCGCCTGCGACGTCGCCCGGCAAGAGCGATTCCAAGCTCATTGAGATGCTCACTGACGCCGTGGCGGAGTTCGAGGAAAAGCGCGTGCGGGGTGGGGGAAGCAGTGACCGACGTTCCGATACCGCGACGACACGAAGCGCATCGAACTCCGATGCGGGAAACTCAGATGATGGCTCTGTCCGCTTTGACGATGAGGGCAGGGTGCAAGTCTATATCTGGCTTGAATCCTCGAGCAGGAGCAACCGCCGGGATCTGGAGGACCTGGGGGCGGAGATCGAGGTTGTCGACAGGGATGCGGACGTGGTGCAGGCGTGGGTTCCCACGTCGGCCCTGGCATCTATCGAGGCCCTCGAAAACGTCATCACAATCAGCCCGCCTGATTATGGGGTCACGCGGGCGGGTTCCGTGACGACGGAAGGGGACAAGATACATCGTGGGAATCTTGTCAGGGCTTTCAGCAGTCTCACGGGATCGGGCGTCAGAGTTGGCGTGATCTCCGATGGCGCTGACTCACGGGCGGAGGCCCAAACGACCAATGATCTTCCAGCGACGATCGAAATAGACCCCAATCGTCGAGGCTCGGGTGAAGAAGGCGGCGCGCTCATGGAGATCATCCATGACATTGCTCCTGGCGCAAGCCTGGCGTTTTCCGGGCCTGCGACATCAAAAGAAATGATCCAGGCGATTGACTGGCTTGCCAACGACGCGTTCGGAGGGGACGGCGCGGACATCATTGTCGATGACTTCGGATTCTTCAATGAACCTTATTTCGAACATGGTAGTGTAGCGAAAAAGGCGGTCGATGTAGTAGAGGATGGCGTTATATACATCACGTCTACAGGAAACGACGGAGAAGAACACTACACAGGCACTTTTTCCAGGGGGGCAGGTGATTTCCACGAGTTTGCACCCGGGGACATCAGCCTAAGGATAGCAGGGGATGCCGGTGGAGACCGAGTATTCCTCCAGTGGAATGAAGAGTTCGGAAAAGCCGCAACCGACTATGATCTGTATGCATGTGGGGAAGGCTTGGAGCCGACCAGATTCAATCTGCAGAATAGGCTGTGTACTCGTAGCACGGGGATCCAGGACGGCGACGATATCCCTTTCGAGAGTCTCCGTACCCCTGACAATGCCCAGATTGCCGACATTTACATCAAAGAGTACATTGAAAACACAGACCCACCGCAACCTGCCCGGCCGGCTAAAACTCTCAAGCTATATGCGATTGAATCCACAAATATGGAATATGGTTCTGCAAGTGGCAGTATTTTTGGCATCGCCGCCGCGAGCGGCTCGATTGCCGTAGGCGCCATTAGTGCGAGCGATCCGGGGCATGACACTCTTCAGTCATTTAGCAGCCAGGGGCCTGTGGAAATCTATTTTCCAAGCAGGGAAACCCGGGTAAAGCCAGACATCGTTGCGATTGACGGCGTTACTGTCACAGGGGCGGGAGGATTCCCGAATAATTTCGTGGGCACGTCAGCGGCCGCTCCACATGTTGTAGGCGTCGCGGCGCTCATCTTGCAGGCGGAGCGTATTGCCGACAACACCAGATCGAAAGAGGACATCGCAGAAGTAGTCCGCAACAGGCTCAAGGACAACGCGGCGGACCTTGGAGTAGCGGGAGTAGACAATAGCTTTGGCGCGGGCAGGGTCGACGCCCTGACCGCCGCCATAGCCACCGGACAACTCAATAAGAACTTTGTGGTTAATTCAACCGGAGACGGCGCGGATGACGATACGAGCGACGGCGCCTGTGATGATGGAAGCGGCAACTGCACGCTGAGGGCAGCAATTCAGGAAGTGAACGCAGGTTCCGGCGGAGTCATCACCTTTGGAATAACAGGCGACGGCCCCCACTCGATTCAGCCGGCAGCCGCCTTGCCCACAATCACCAAGACCGTCTTCATTGATGGACTCAGCCAAACGGGCGCCGCAGTGGGAACTATCAAGATTGAGCTGGATGGCACAAATGCGGGAGCATCAACGAACGGGCTGACGCTGACGGGAACGGACAGTCATGTGCGTGGTCTCGCCGTCAATCGCTTTGGCGGGAACGGCATTGTGGCGCAAACAGGAGCCGACCAAATAGTTGAAGACAATTACATCGGCACTGACCCGGCCGGCACGACTGACCGCGGCAACGGCGGGGTTGGATTGTACATTCAGGATGTATCGGACGCAGAAGTTCGCTACAACCTCATCTCCGGCAACACGTCTCACGGAATCACTCTCTCCGGCACGGAGAACACGGCGGTTATTGAGAACAGGATAGGCGTCAGCTCGAGCGGGACCGCGATGGCCAATGACGGCGCGGGCGTGCGCATAGAGAATGGGACGCGGCTCGCCAAAGTCTGGCTTAATGAAATCGCCAATAACGGCGGGGATGGCGTGGCGATCGTGTCTGATAACGCAACAATTAATTCGGTGCGAGCGAACTCGATATATTCGAACGGCGGGCTCGCCATTGATCTGGGTGATGACGGTGTCACGGCCAATGATGTCATGGATGCTGACTCCGGGCCGAACGGAAAATTCAACTTTCCGACATTGACAAACGCCGCGCGCAACGGGACAGAGTATGAGGTGCAAGGTAGCCATATCTTTGAATCAACCTCATCGTTCTTTGTTATGGACGTCTATAGCAACGATTCATGCGATGTCTCCGGCAATGGTGAGGGAAAGACCTACTTGGGTTCCACCAATGTCACAGTGACGAGCCCGACCGATATCTTTTTAGCCGCAACGGTCGATGGCACCGTTGGGGCATTTGGCCGAACAGTCGGAGACAACATTTCCGTCACGGCCCAACAGGGAGGGACGCTCGGATCGACATCGGAGTTCTCCACCTGCCTGGTGGTGGGCGAGTTGCCGCTCCTCGACCTATCAACGGAATTCGTAAAGATCACAGAGGGCGCCACCGCGACCTACACGGTCAAGCTGACTGAACAGCCATCAAGCGAGGTTACGTTGGCGTTCGAGGGAGACTCATCATTGGACGTGACCGTGTCTCCAAATCCGATCACTTTTACGACAAGTGACTGGAGTACCGCCAGGACAGTAACGGTTGCCATCGGAACTGACATCGACCCACTGGGATTCCAAACTGAAATAAGGCACGAAGTGACCATTGACGGCAAATCCGTTGCAGGTACTCCGGTGACAGTTGTCGTTAAAGACAAGGACACAGAGCCGCGGGTGAGCGTGGCAAACAACGTGGCAAACGTAGATTTCATACAACACATTGTGTATGATGCCCTTGTTGAGGTTGCCGAAGGCAATGAACTCATTTACCAGGCCACGCTCACGGTACAACCTGCGTCTACCGTCGTCGTCTCACTCGATTCGGATAACTCGGGCGCAGTGACAATCAACCCTTCGACTCTAACATTTACTCCCTTGAACTGGAATACGGCACAAGATGTAAGGCTGGTATCGAATATTGACGCCGACACGGAAAATGAATTCATCCGAATCCGGCACAAGCGGTCAATTGGAGGCCAGGACTATATTGTTGGAACGATCTTCATGCGTATTCTCGATGGTGCACAGCCGCAGCCTTCCATTGGTCCGACCCCTATTTCCCTCAATGAGGGCCAAACGACGACATACTCGTTATCGCTTGCGGCGGCTCCGGTAGCAGATGTCAAACTGGAAATCTTCACTAATGATTCGCGAAAGGCTATCGTCTGGCCCAGGGAGTTCAATTTCACTCCACTAAACTGGGCAACAGGTCAGACGGTTACCGTCACGGGCGTTCTGGATACGAATTCGGACGATGAGATTACCACGATCTGGCACTATTGGCACCCCGTCGGCGGTAGCGTTCGGCTCGTCGGTGAACTGGATGTACATGTTACAGATCAAGCCCTACCGTTCCTCAATATATCCAAGGACGAGTTGGAGATAACGGAAGGATCAAGCGACACGTACACGGTAGCCATGGCCGCAGTTCCGAGCGCCGATATTACGGTCTCAATGACAAGCCTGGACACCGGCGTCGCTACAGTCTCACTCCCGTCAATTACATTCACTACAACAAATTGGGACACCGCCATCTCGGTCACGGTAACCGCCCTCTCGGACATGGACGACTTTGATGAAGTCGCAGACATCAGGCACGAGATTACTCTAAATGGCAACCCATATATCCTTGCGACCCTAACGGCCAAGATCCTGGAACCCGGCGCCAGCGGCACAAACGACTCCCCCACATTCATTGAGGGTGACGATACAGATAGAGAGATTCGAGAGGATGCGTCTGGAGGCTCGAACGTTGGCGACGCCGTGGAGGCTTTTGATACCGAGGATGACACCCTCAACTATTCCCTACATGGCACTGATGCCGGATCCTTCATCATCAATAGCGCAAACGGCCAGATTTCCCTACGCAATTCGGCCCGCTTGAACTATGAAATCAAGGACATATACTCCGTCAGCGTGTCCGTGCATGACGGCAAGAGTCCCGACAACCACCAGAGCAATGCGACTGATGACACCATAAACGTCGAAATAAAGGTTGTAAACGTCAATGAGCCCGGGGCGCTAACGCTTAGCCCCTCAACACCACGCCAACAGGTTGCATCGGTGGCGAACCTGACTGATCCCGATGGATCCGTGGGTAGCGCCATATGGCGGTGGCACACGTCCCCAACCGGCGCAAACCCTTGGACGCTCATTTCGTCCGCGACGACCGCAACCTACACCCCCGCCGCAACAGACGTTGGCAAGTACCTCCGAGTCTCTGTGACATATGCGGATACTGTTGCCTCCGGCCAAGTCTTGCAGACCATATCGTCCAACCGCGTTGCCGCAACCTCGCCCCCGCCACCCCCCCCGCCCCCACCCCCGCCGCCCCCACCTCCCCCACCCCCACCCCCGCCCTCACGCAATACCGGCGGCGGAGGAGGAGGGGGCGGCGGCTCCAGGAATCGCTCACCGGAATTCCGTGACGGCAGCAAGGCGGAACGCATAGTCGCTGAAAACGCGCCTCCGGGCACATTCCTTGGTGATCCCATAGAAGCGCGCGACAGTGACGACGACGATGTGCTGGTGTACTCGCTTGGCGGCGCGGACAGGGATTTCTTCGAGATTGACCCCACGGACGGGCAGCTGACGACCGCCGAGGCGTTTGACTTTGAGTCGAGGTCTGTCTACAACGTCATCGTCTCCGTTACTGATGGCAAGAGCTCACGAGACAGGCCAAATGACGATGAGGACGACTTTATTGAAGTTACCATCAAGGTTCGCAATATAGAGGAGCCGGGGCAGGTTACCCTTTCCACCGAGGAGCCATTTATCAGCCTGACGGTTACGGCCCAACTGGAAGACCCGGACGGCAACTTAAGGAACGTGTCCTGGACGTGGGAACGTTCAATGGACAAGGAAACGTGGGCGCCCGTTGAAGATGTGGACGGTCAATCGTACAGCCCCGGCATGGATGATATCGGATCATTCCTGCGAATAACCACCACGTATTCCGATGTGAATGGCCCCGGCAAGAAGGCCCTCGCCGTAACCACTGAAGCCGTGGTCGCCAATACCGTGCCCGGTTTCGACTCCGAGGCGCTCATTGAGCGGGATGTGCGCGAACACACCGGCCCCGGCGCGGGCGGGCCTGTCGGCGAACCCATCCTCGCCACGGACCGCGACGGTGATCGTTTGACGTACTCACTTGGCGGCGATGACGCCGACATTTTCCTTATCAATTCGGCGACGGGACAGATAAGTGTCCTCGATGATATTTCCCTGGACTATGAGACACGAGACACCTATTCCCTCACTGTTTCGGTGCGGGATAGCCGAGATGAAATGGGCGATGCTGACGAGGCCGACGACAACACCGTCGCCGTCACAGTCACCGTGAACAACATAGATGAACTCGGCGCTCTTACACCCTCCCTCACCAACCCCCGTGTCGCTGCGCCATTCACCGTGGCCCTCACAGACCCGGATGGCGCGATATCCGACGTTGAGTGGACGTGGGCGCGATCGTCCTCGCTTGACGAGCAGGGTCGGGGCGCATGGATTCCCATCACCGGCGCGGATTCTGAAACGTACACGCCATTACCCACACACGCCGGCCAGTACCTCCGCATAAGCGCCCGGTATTCGGACGGCCAGGGCCCCCACAAGAACGCGCAGCTCATCGTTATCGGCGAAGTCCTCACGTACACGGGCCCGATATTCATTGATAACGCCGTAACGCTGGAAGTGGCTGAAAACACCCGGGCCGGCACAGCTGTCCAGGCCCCGGTTGCCGCTGAATCCGGCACGGTTGACCTGACATACTCGCTGAGCGGTCCGGATGCTGAGCTCTTCACCGTTGATGAGGACACCGGCCAGATCCGCGTGGCTCAAGGCGCCCTGTTGGACTATGAGCAGGGCAGTGGACCCTACACCGTCACACTCATGGCCCGCGACACCTCCGGGCAAACGGCATCGGTGAGCGTTACCATCACCGTGACGGATGTATCGTTGCCGGGCATCGCAGACCTCTTTGACGCGGACAGGAATGAACAGATCACCCGCGATGAGGCCCTCGTCGCCATCGCAGTCTACTTCGCCGGTGGTATCACCAGACAGGACGTTGAAGCTGTCCGCGCCCACGTGGAACCGTAGAACCCCGGCAACTGCCGAAACAACGTAGGGGCGGCTCATTGAGCCGCCCCTACAAATGCCCCAAGTTCAAGAACCCTCGTCAACAGTCCCGGGTGCGGTGGATGTACGTCCCCTGAACCTCAAGCAGCGTGCTCAGATCGTCATCAGAGTCCGCCTCCGCCAGCAGCACGGCATCAACGCCTCTCACCTGGAACGTGTACTCCGCCAGGTTGATCAAGCCGGAGACCTGCGCGAAGCGCGCTTGGACGCCGCCCCGGATCGTGATCCAACCTGTTCCCGACGAGTGCTCCGAGGCATAGTCGTCAATAACTGTCGGCCTGTAGTGGTAGATGAGGCCCTCGTCGCCATCGCAGTCTACTTCGCCGGTGGTATCACCAAACAGGACGTTGAAGCTGTCCTCGCCCACGTGGAACCGTAGAACCCCGGCAACTGCCGTGCCCACGTGGAACCGTAGAACCCCGCCAACTGCCGAAACAACGTAGGGGCGGCTCATTGAGCCGCCCCTACAAATGGCGCAAGTTCAAGAACCCTCGTTAACAGTCCCGGGTGCGGTGGATGTACGTCCCCTGAACCTCAAGCAGCGTGCTCAGATCCTCATCAGAGTCCGCCTCCGCCAGCAGCACGGCATCAACGCCTCTCACCTGGAACGTGTATTCCGCCAGGTTGATCAGGCCGGAGACCTGCACGAAGCGCGCACTGGGGCCGCGGCTGATCGTAATCCATCCCGTTCCCGACGAGTGCTCCGAGGCATAGTCGTCAATAGCGGTCGGCCGGTAGCGGTACTGGTAACTTGTCGGCACGCGACCGTCGTCGTTCAGCTCGGGCGGCCGCCAATTCAGGGTGATCCTACCGTCCCTGACAGCAGCAGTTAGCTGTGTCGGCGCGCCCAGCGGGGCCAGTTCTTCCAATAAAAACTCCGCCACCGTGGCCTCAACCGGGTCTACCTCAACCGGCTCTGCCTCCTCCGGGAAATCCCAATAGTCATCGACGAAGTGCCTGATGTTCACGATGTTATTCAGTTCATCCCCGTCCGTCAGGGACACCACAGTCACCCGCAGGGCCATATCCCACGAATCCCTTGTAAATTCCAGAAACTCAGGATTCACACGTACCAGCGGGCTATCGTCCGTGATTTCGATCCTCACCACTTGGCCAACGCTTGGCTGCGTATGAAGCACCACTTCGTAGAAAGCCGTTCCCCCTTCCAGGAACCGCAGCTTGGTCGGCGATATCGTGACGCCCTCCTCGTCGTTATCAGTGATGGTGACGGTGACATCGTCTGCGGTCTCGTTATTGGCCCCATAATCCGAACCGCCGACGCTGTGTTCAATCGTTGCCGTCTCGTCCTCCACGTCGTCGTCATGCGGCGCGCCGAGCGTAACTGTTTGGCGGATGTTCCAATTGCCCGGGCCGAACGTGAGCCTCGAACTCGAAGGACTCACCACCGTCACCTTCGTTTGTTTGTCCGAACTCACATCGACCGTGACCGGGCCAAGCGGCTTTGAGTTCAGGACGATCGTATAGGTTGACGTTTTCTCCTCGTCAAAGGTTCGCGATGTTTCGGATACGATCACCCCGCGCACATCGAAATCCTCGATTGAAACGTCCACGCTACCGGCAGACGTGCCATCGTAGTCTGCGCCGGTCACCGTGTGCGTCAGCGTGACGCTCTCCCCGTCATCGTCAATATTGTCATGGACCGCCTCGACTTCTACAGTCATCGCTGTCTCCCAGGTCGTGGCGTTGAACCTGAGGATGCTCGGTGTCACGGTCAGGTCGTCGGTGGTGTTCGGGTTGTTGACTGTCACCGTGACCTCGGTCCCGCCCACGGGTTGAGTCTTCAGGACCACCGTGTACGTGTCCGATTCGCCCTCATCGATATCGAGGGCAGACTTCGATACCTCGACGCTCTGCACGTTCGGATCCGTGACGGTAACGGCGATACTTGCAGGCTTGGGCGCAGGATTGAGCGCGCTTCCATAGTTGGTTACTCTGTGGTCTATCCTCGCGGTTTCATTCACTGCATCAGCGTCTACTGCCGCTTCGACGGTGATGGTCTGTCGTACATTCCAATTCGCCGACGTAAACTCGATTGACGCGGAAGAAACTGTGATGTCGCCCGCGTTATCTCCGTCGGCGTCTTGGACCTCGATTTCAACGGTGACAGTCGCCTGGGGATCCGTCGTCAGGGTGATGTCGTATTCACCATCTGAGCCTTCCTCGAAGTCAAGGCGGCTTACGGAGATGAGGACGTTGGGCGAATCGGTATCCACCGTCGCGGCAATGACGCTATCGATTGCCAGGGCAGGGGTTGTTGTGTAATCTCCGCCGCTGACGGAGTGCGCGAAGATTGCTTCCTCACCTGAAGCGTGGTTATCATCGTCCGCCGCTGTAACTGTCACAACCTGCGGCATTTCCCACTCGGGTGTCGTGAATGTCAGGCTCACTGGGTCAGCGGAAAGTGATGTCTCTCCTGTCTTCATAATCGTGATTGTCACGTCGGCCGTCGGCTGGCTGTCCAGCACGACGGTATACTCGCGTTCATTATCTCCCAACTCCTGGCCTGCAATGAACTCAGGCACGGAGAGCGGCGCCAGAGCGCTGGTCATGGGTCTGACCGTAACACCGCGCGTGTCATTGTCGCCGATTCCGACTGTACGAGAAATGGCCGTCACATTATTGGCGCCATAGTCACCGCCAGTCACGCCATGATGAAAGGTCACCGATTCACCATCATCGTCGACGTCGTCATCGACGACAGATATACGGACAGTCTGTGGGTTATTCCAGTTCGACGGGGTGAATAGGAAACTGGTTTCTTCAAGCATAGCGTCATCCAGGGAGTCGCTATCCGAATCCTCCATGGTAATGGTGATAGTCACGTCATCTGTCGGTTGGCTATTCAGTGAAATTCTGTATGAACCTCCTCCAAATCCTTCGTTGAGCGATCCCGGCGCCTGGCCAATAATCACGCCGCGCGTATCATTATCGTCATTCAGAGTGAGAGCAACTTCCAAATCAGCCAGTAATTCATAATCCGAACCCGACGCATCCAGGGTCAGGGTTGCCGTTGTCTGCTCTTCATCGACTCTGTCCTGGGGATTGCTCAGGGTGATGATCTGGACCGTGTCCCAGTTGGATGTATTGAAGATGAGGTTTGGTGGCTGGAAGGTCGCCTCGTCATAGGTGCCTGTGCCGGTGATGGTGGGGGTGACGGTGACCGTGCCGCTTACTGGCCGCGTCTTGAGTTTGACCGCCAAACGTTCGGTTCCACCTTCGTTAATGGTGACGGTAAGCCTCGGGAGAACGAGTCCCCGCGTGTCCTCCTCGTCCGTGACGGTGACTTCGAGGGAGTTGATCGTCACGTTGTTGACAGCGTAGTCATTCGTGCCGGCGCCGATAGTGTGAATGATGTCGACCATCTGATCATCCGGGTGATCGATGTCGTTGTTTACCGCCGTGACGGTAAGTATAATTTCGTCTTGCCAGTCGTCGACGTCCGGGTCTATCGTGAAGCTGATCGGATCAACTGTCGCGATGGTCGCGTTACTCGACTCGAAATTTATTGTCAGAGGTCCTGACGGTTTGCTCCTGAGTAAGATAAAGTAATCCTGTTCCAGGCCCTCCACGATAGATAGCGAGCTTATGGCGGAAAAAATCGTATCACTAACCACAACACGCCGTACATCAAGGTTTCCCACAATAACCTTGATGTCAGCGACGGTCTCGCCACCGTAATCACCGCCGCTTATGCTGTGAGTGAAGGTCTCAGTCACGGTAGCGTCATCGACATAATCTCGGGCTACAGAGAGCCCGCCTTCCTGGGGCATATTCCAATTCCCCGGTGTGAATATCAGGGACTCTACGTCAAGCCCCACATAGGACGAGGACGTCTCATCCAGATCGTTGACGGTGATTGTGACATCGGCGGTGGGCTGAGAAAGCAACACTATCGTGTAGGTGCCAGAGCTATCCTCCTCAACGGTTATCTCCGAATCGGACACGACGACCCCGCGATCATCGTCATCCTCGACTGTGATCGCGACCATGGGTGGTGTAACACCCCCGTAGTCGGCGCCACTCGGAGTAAAAGTTATCACGGCTGCTCTTTCATCACCGGCATTGTCGATGGCGTCGTCTACTGCCGTGATGGTCACGGTCTGCGCTGTATTCCATGTGGTGTCAGTAAAGATCAACGTGTTCTGATCCCCGTCAGTCACGGTGTCCGTGTCGTTCACCGTGACAACGCCCGTCCGGTTCGATGTGATCGTGACCGTCACATCTCCACCCGTTGGCCGCACGTTGAGGCTGACGGTGAAATTACCCGTGCCGCCATCTTCGCTGAGGCTGCTGAAGAAGGAGGGCTGGAAAATCCTCATACTCGGCGAGTCGTCGTCCGTGACCGTAACGGCAATGTCGGGCACATCGAAGCCGCCGTACTTAGGATCTAGCGACGTGACCTCGAATTCTATCGTTCCGCCGATTTCATCCGCTCCGTCATCGTCATCCACGGGAGTCACGGTGACATTCTGTGGCATATCCCAGTTGGTGGTCGAGAAAAACATGGGTGCGCCGGGCACGCTAAAGTCGGTGCTTGTAGTGGTGAGGGCAACTGCAACGATAGCCGATGGCGCGGAGGTCAGCTTGATGGCGATTCTCCCCGTGCTGCCCTCATCAACGGTGAAAGAACTCACGATATCAAATCCGGCGTCGTCATTGTCCATGATCATGACCGCTACGTTTTCGATCGTTACAGGGTTGTTCGTTTCACCGGAGGAGTATTTGCGGTCGGAGGAAACGGCCCTGTGCGTAATCGTGAGTGATTCATCGTCCTCATCGATAAAGTCATCAACGGCGGTGACCGTGACAATCTGCGCGTCATCCCACATTGCGGGCAAGAACTCAAGGAATGGCGGTAAGAACGTCACGTCCGTATTTGTTCCGATGTCGGGCGTAATTGTGACGGTGTCCGTTGGTTGGGAGGTGAGCACAACTGTATAGGTGGCAGCGGTTGGGCCCTCCTCGTCGACAGTAAGGCCAGTAGGGACTGACTCGGTGACCGTGACGCCGCGCGTATCGTCATCTCTGGTGATGATCGTAATAGAGAGCGTGTTCGCCCCAAAGGCCTGGTATTTGGGATCGGAGCTCATCACTGAAGAGCGTTGCAACCCGGTTATCGCTTCAGCTTCGTCGATGTCGTCGTCGACGACAGAGACTCTGACCCTGGCCGCCATATTCCAGTTGCTCCGGGTGAAAAGGACAGAGTCCCTATCGGTGTCGTAGGCAGGGGAAGAGGCTAGCGTGATCTCGACATTGTCGGTAGGTTCAGAGCCGAGGACAATGGTGTAATCCTTCGAGGACTCGGTCGCGTGACCCTCTATAAGAGTGATCTGTCTTGGCAGGATGATGACTTCGGCCGTGTCATTGTCCGTGATCATGACCGTTACGGAGTCGATGGTTACAGGGTCGCTCGATGTACTGGAGTATTTGGGGTCCGAGGAAACGGCACTGTGCGTAATCGTGAGTGATTCGTCGTCCTCATCGACAAAATCATTGAAGGCCTCTACGGTGACAGTCTTGGGATCTTCCCAGTCTGTCGCACTGAACACGAGTGACGTCGGTGAGAACGTCACGTCCGTATATCTTCCGGTATTTGTTCCGATATATGTTCCGATGCTGGGCGTAATTGTGACGGTTTCCGTTGGCTGTGAGTCGAGCTTGACGGTATAGCTTGCGTTTGAGGTGCCGTCCTCTAGCGCAATTGTGCTGACTTCCGTTACGATGACGGCGGCCGTGTCATTATCGGTGACGGTGATGCTGACGTTCGGCGCCGTCACGACGCCGCCATAGTCCCCGCCGGACACGACGTGCCTGATGTCGCTCGTCTCATCATCTTCGTCGATACGGTCATCGGTGACGGTGACGGTCACTCGCTGTTCCGCAGCCCAATTATCCGTTGTGAAAACGACACGGCTCACATCCCCGGGCCCATTGGCGGTGAAGTCATCGCCATCGTTGTCGAATAGTGTGACGCGGACCCGGTCGGTCGGTTGAGTGGCGAGTACGATGGTGTATTGCTTCGAGTTTTCCGTCGCGTGGCCCTCTATCACAGTGAGTGCTGGCTCCGAAATAATGACTTCGCGGGTGTCATCGTCAGTAACATTGACCTCGAAGGTGGGGACAGTCAGGCCGTGGTAGCCGCTATCGTCGGACATGGTGGTGACAGTGACCGTTACCACCTCATTGAGGGGGTCGTTATCCTCTAGCCCTCTGACAGCGAGGTCCTGTGGCGTGTCCCAGTTACCCATAGTGAAGTTTATGCGTGGGGGAAAAAATTCGATTTTGCCCCCGTCGTGAGTGAAGGCGACAGTGACATCCATAAACGGCTGCGCGGCCAGCGTCATAGCGCCGACATTTGTACTCGTAGCCCCTTCCGTGACGGTCAGCGTCGGGGGAGCAAAAACCACGCCGGGTATATCATTGTCAGTAATGGTGATCGTAATGGGGGCGTAAGGAGACAGGTTGGCGTAGGTGGTATCCAAGGACGAGACGGTGACAGTGACCGTTACCGTCTCATCTGTGCGGTTGGTATCCTCTACCCCTTTGACATCAAGGTCCTTTGGCGTATTCCAGTCATCCATAGTGAACGTCATGGATTCGGGCGTAAATACGATTCTGTTGGTCGCGTCAGCGAACGTGAGAGTGACATCCATACCGTCAAACGGCTGCGCGGTCAGGTTGTAGCGGCCGACATTTGTACTCGTAGCCCCTTCCGTGACGGTCCGCGCCGGCTCCGAGGTAGAAAAAACGATGCCGGGCCTGCTCGAATTAGTGATAGTGACGCTTACCTCGTCATGATGGGCGCCTGAGTACCCCGTAGACGTGTGCGTAATCGTCGACATTCTGTCCGCGCGGATGCCGTCATTCGGCGCAGTCACCATGAATGACTGCTGGATAGTCCAGTTCCCTGTGGTAAACGTGAGGCTTGGCGGATCGAAAGACAGATTGCTATCGGTTGATGCCGGAGTGACAACAACACCCCCTGTGGGAGCCGAATTAAGGACAACCTGGTAGGTTTCCGTGCCTCCCTCCGGGACGGTGATAGCCCGCGTAGTAATGACGGCCTCGTTGCTCGAGTCCTCACTAATCGTGACGGGGACAGTATGGGTAAAGTTGTAATCACCGCCGATGGCAGTAACCGTCAGACTCGCAATATCGGGAGCGGTGTCGATGTCCCAGAGCGCGCGGACGTCAAACACCACAGGTATTTTCCAGTCGTCGGGCGCCACTGTCACTGTTCCTGGGGAAATGACTACGTCAGGATTGTCTCTCGTCATGGTCACCACGACCGGCATCGTTGGTTTACTGTTCAATGTCACTGAAACTTCTTGCATCGCACCCTCAGTAACAACTAGGGGCGTGGGCGTAATGGTTAAGCCTACACTCTCATTGTCCACGATCGTGACCGTGACAAGGGCGGGCAGGGATGAATCGACTACGTGTGCAATGGTTGCCGTTCTGTTAGGAACGTGGTCGAGGTCGTCGTCGCGGGCAGTCACGGTCACTGTCTGCGCCACGTTCCAATTGGTTGTCGTGAACATGAGATCGGCCGGCGAAACTGTGGCGTTGATCATCGGGTGGCTAGAGGTAACCGTCATCATTACATCAGCAGTGGGGGCAGCATTGTACACCACGGTGTAGGTGGTGGTCCCGCCCGGCTCCATGACGGTCACGGACGGTGGCGAGAAGGTAACATCTGGTGCTGGATCCGGCACCTGTTGTGGCGGCGCCGCCACAACCACGCCGGTGGAAATGGTCAGAATAGCGAGAACGACGACTACGGCGAGCAGTCGAAGACGGGTCATTGGCAAATACCTCACATGTCTTTGCGGTGTTGAATGCGCTGAATCTCACGCGGTAGCGTGAAGCGCGAGACGGAGTCGATAGGACTGTCCTCAGAGTTGGGCGCGTGAATGGGGAGAGGACACATGATTGGAAGGCTCCAGGTTTGCCGCTAGCTGCCCGGCGCGCGCTTATGCAGCGGCGATCGCCTCACAGGATAGGGCGACCTATCCCGGAACGATGCAATCGCATCACCCATGCTGAGTACCAAACAACCACCAATACGCCAGTTTTCCCTCGCTTGGGGTACCTAAAGTAACCTCTCGCTCAGGTCGATTTGTATCTTCTCGTAAAGGTGGATATTAGCATCCATAGGCAAACGCGTCAAGAAAGGTCGATCGGACATTCAAAGCTGATGAGCGGGTGGATCAGGTTGGGACGCGTGGTTAATTCGGCCTGAGTCAGGCGCCGATTCGTGAAGATACAAAAGTACTGCGCAACGGCCTGATGGCCGGCAGTGTCATTGCGGATCGTTGGCGATCAGCAGGAAGCTGAGATGATCAGCCAAAGACAGAATCTCTCGTCCCCCACCCAACAGGACGATGAGTCTGTGTGTCACCCGCGCAAGTCAGGCGGCAACTGCGAGCTGCTGAGTCTGTTCGTCACCCGTGCAAGTCAGGCGACAACTGCGAGCTGCATCGGAGGGGCCCGCTATCGCTCAGGCGATAGCAGGCCCCTGTCTAGCAGCCATTCATGCGGTGGATGTAGATCCCCTGAGTCTCAATCATCGTGCTCAGATCCTCATCAGCGTCCGCCTCCGCGAGCAGGGCGGCATCAACGCCTCTCACCTGGAACGTGTATTCCGCCAGGTTGATCAGGCCGGAGAGCTGCACGAAGCGGGCAGCGGAGCCTCTGCGAATCGGAATCCATCCTGACCCCGAGGAGTGTGACGATTCATAGTCGTTAAGAGCTGTCGGCGTGTAGCGGTACTCGTAACTCGTCGGCACGCGACCGTCCTCGTTCGGAACGGGCGGCCTCCACCGTAGGATGATCCTTCCGTCCGCGGCCGTCGCTGTCAACTCCTGCGGCACGCCAAGCTCGGCCAGTTCTTCGAGTTCAAACTCCGCCACCGTGGCCTCAACCGGCGCTGCGTCCTCGCTATGACTCCCATAGTTGTCGACCCTGTGCGTGATGTTCACGATGTCATTCAGTTCATCTGCGTCCGTCAGGGACTGCACCGTCACCCGCTGGGCGTCGTCCCAGTTTTCCCTTGTAAATTCCAGCTGGGCAGGAGTCACACGAACCTGGGCACTATCGTCCAGGATGGTGATGCTCACCACTTGGCCGAAGCTTGGCTGCGTATTGAGCACGATAAAGTAGAAAGCCGTCCTGCCCTCAACAAACCTCAGCCTGGTGGGAGTAATGGTGATGCTCTCCTCGTCGTCGTCATCGATGTCGACATTGACATCATTTACAGTCACGTTGTTCGCCCCATAATCCGAACCGTTGACCACGTGATTAATGGCGATGCCCTGCTCGTCATCCACGTCGTCGTCATGCGGCGCGATGAGCGTAACCGTCTGCGGAGTATCCCAATTGCCCGGGGTGAACGTGAGCCTCGGTGGAATCACCGGTGGACTCACCACCACCGTCAACTTCGTTGCGGGGACCGCTGCCAGATCTATCGTGACCGTGCCAAGGGGCTCTGAGTTCAGGACGATCGTGTAACTTGATCTCAGCTGCTCCCTGAACCTCAAAGATGTTTTGGAACGGATCACGCCGCGGTCATCATTATCGACAATGGCGACGTTCACTGCATTCGCGGGGATAGCCGTGTAGTCTGCGCCGGTCACTTTGTGCGTCAGGGTGAAGCTTTCCGAGTCATCATCGATGTCGTCATCAACCGGCGCCAGGGTGACGATCTGCGCCATGTCCCAGTCAGTGGCGTTGAACGTGAGGCTCGGTATGGCGGTAAGGTCCGCTGTAAAGCGTTCATCGACCTCGACCTCCACGGTGACGTTGCCGCCAACCGGCTGCGTATTGAGCACGACGGTGTACGAATCCATTTCCCCCTCTTCAATGGTGAAGTTATTGCCCGTTACCGTGACACCCTGATTATCAGGATCGTAGACGTCCACCTGGACTGTTCCGGTAGTTCCCGTAACCGTATAGTTGTCGGAGGTTATCGCGTGTGAGATCTTCGCGGTTTCGTCAACCGCGTCCGGGTCCACGGGCGACTCCACCGTTACCGTCTGCGGAGTCCCCCAGGTGCCGGCCGATCCGCCCGTGAACGTGATGGATGTTTCGGTCGTCCTCACGTTCGGCACGTTATCACCGGTCCCGCCGCTCACCGTGAGGCCCAGCGTCACCTCGGCTTCCGGGTCGGTCGTCAGCCGGACCGTGTACATAGCGGTGCCGCCCTCAGTGACCGTCACCCCTGCCGTGGAGACGGAGATGTTATTCGCATCGTTATCAACCGTGTTGGCAGTGACTGGTTCCGCAGTCACATTATTGGGGGGGCCGTAGTCGCCTCCGGAAACGGCATGCGTAAAGGTTGCCGTCTCGTCTGAGGCGGAGTCATTGTCTTGCGCCGCAACAATACCGACAGCCTGGACGTCGTCCCAATTGGCTGCCATAAACGTCAAGCTGGATTTGTTGGCGTTGAGCGTAGTCTCGCCGCCCATCACCTTGGTAATCGTGATCGTCACATCGGCCGTCGGCTGGCTGTTCAGCACCACATCGTAGTACTGTGTCTCTCCCTCGGTAATGTTCAAGGTTGTGGGACTCACAGTCACGCCGCGAAAGTCATTGTCCTGTATGCGGAACATGCGAGTTCTGGCCGGCGTCATTGCTGTTTCGTAGTCCCCGCCGGTCACCACGTGCCTCATGGTCACGCGCTCCTCGGTGCCCTCGTCGATGTCATCATCAATGGCAAATACTGAAACTGTCTGTGCGTCTTCCCAGTTTGCCGTCGTAAACATAAGGGAGTTCGGCGTCGCCCTCGCATCATCCAGGGAGTCGGTATCGTGATCCTCGATGGTAACGGTTATGGTCACGGTGCTTGTCGGTTGACTCTCCAGTTTTAAGGAGTAGCGACCGGTCTCTCCTTCGTTGACCGGCCCTGACGTGTTGGAAACCTTCACGCCCCGCGTATCATCGTCCGGCAGTGTGACCGTCACTTCCGGCAGGTTTGTGAGCGCCGTATACTCTCCCGGACCGGATGAGACGGAGTGCGAGACGACAGCCATTTCTTCATCTTCGTCAACCCTGTCATGCGGGTTCCTGACAGTCACTGTTTGTCTGGAAGAGGAAGACCAGTTGCCCGAATCGAACGTCAGCATAGCCGGACTAATTGTGACCTCATCGTGGTTATCTCTGATGGTGACCACGACTGCTCCGGAGCTGGGTTGCGACATCAACCATACGTCATAGGTCCCGTTCTCGGCCTCATCGATGGAGAGCGAATTTCGCGAAATGAGAACGGCAGCCGTGTCATCGTCCGTGACGGTGATATCGAAAGAGTCGGCTGTCACCGAGACGTAGTCAGTGTCAACCGTGCTCACCCCATGCGAGATTTCTGACATCAGATCAGACGGGTGGTCAATTAGGTTCCCCTCAGCCGTCAGGGTGATCTCCACGGCCCTATTCCAGGCGTTAGCGCCGCTCGGCGTGAACTGGTGACTGACTGGATCGAAGCTGACTGCAGCCGGGACTGACGAGCCAATGTTGACCGTTACGTTTCCGGTCGGCTCGGAAGCAAGCACGATTGAGTAGGTTGTCGTTGCGCCCTCATTGATGGTCAAGTTCGTGGGCGGTGTAACAGTCACGCCGCGCATGTCATTGTCATTCACAGAAACGGTGACGTCGCCAAGTGTTTCGCCCGAGTAGTCCCCGGTTGCCTCCACGGTGTGCTTAATGGTTGTCATCTGGCTGTCGGGATCGGTGACGAGATGGTCAATGTTGTTTTCAACACCCATCACTCTGACAGTATGCGGAGTGCTCCAGATGGCTGCCCCGGTCTTGGTGAAGGTCAGGGACGCAGGCGAAACTGTTACCACGCCCGTATCATCGGAGGCGAGGTTGATTATGACGCTGCCTGCGGTCGGCTCGGTATCGAGCACGATCATGTACGTCTCTGTGACGCCTTCATCCACACTGAATGACGGCATACCCACACCGAATGGCGGCATTCTCGACAACGTTATGCCCCGCATATCGCCGTCCGTGATTGTGACCGCGATCGTCGAGTCGGCAACACTATCGTAATCAGCGCCATACGGATTGATTGTGAGTCTGGCCGTCTGCTCAGTGTTGTGGTCAATGTTATTGTTCACTCCGGTGATGGTCACCGTCTGCGCTGTAGCCCAGTTCGTTGTAGTAAACGTCAACTCGTACTGATATCCCATCGTGCCGGTATCCGTGTCGTTCACCGTGACTCTGCCGGTCTGATTGGATGTGATTGCCACGGTCACACTGCCGCCTGTCGGCTGCGTGAGGAGCTTCACGTCGAATGTGGCGGTATTACCCGTCCCGTCTTCGGCCACCGTCAGCGTCTGCGCGGAAACCTCCAGCCCTGCCGAGTCGTTGTCAGTTATCGTCACGTCGATGTCCGGGTGGGTAGCGGCGTTGTAATTCGCGTCATTTGTAGACGCAACGACGACCGTGATCGATCCCATTTCCTGGGCTCCGTCGACGTCGTCCATGGGAGTCACGGTGACATTCTGCACAGTGTCCCAGTCGCCTGAAGTAAATGTCAGACTCCCGCCCGTCACACTAAAGTCCATGCTGGTCGTGGCAAGGGTAACCGTCACATCGTCCGTCGGCTCTGACTCCAACTTGACGGCAATTGTCCCGGTGCTTCCCTCAATCACGGTGATGGAGGCGGGGTCAACGACCACTTCCGCATCATCATTGCTAAGCGAAACCACGCGCATAGTCCCTGTGACAGAGCCATAATCGCCTCCGTCAGCGGCGTGGGCGATGTTGTGGATCATCCCATCTTCAACAAGATCGTCGTCGATGGATTTCACATTTACTGTCTGCTTTACATTCCAGTTGTCCGTCATGAACTCGAGCGTGCTCTTGTCGATCGTGATCTGCGTTGAGTCCGGGTTGGTGATGGTTACGGTGACGGTGTCTGTCGGCTGTGAAGTCAGCCTCACCGTGTATAGGTCCCCGCTTGATGAGCCCTCCAGAGGTCGCACCTCATCGTCGGTGGGGATGTAGAAGGGGACTATCTCCAGGCCCCGCGTATCGTTGTCCTCAACGGTGACGGTGACGTCGATCGTTGCTGTGACGGAACTGTAATCCCCCATGCTCATTAAAGTGTGCCCCAACCTGTGGGTTTCCTCGTTGGCTTCATCAATGAAGTCATCCGTAACGGTGACCGTGACAGTCACAGCCGAATTCCAGTTCCCGGAGGTGAAGATGATGGAGCTTCGATTGATACTGAAGTCATCCCCGTCGTGACCGGAAAAAGTGACTTCCACATTGCTGCCGGTGGGCCGCGAGTTGAGCACGACCGTGTATTCCGCCTGGTTTTCCGTTGCGTGTCCTTCTATCACGGTGACTTCCGTCGGCGTGATGGTCACGCCACGCGTGTCATCGTCTTCGACCATGACCGTGAAGCTATCGATCGCCAGACCGGGGGCGTAGTTGGGGTCCGTGGACGCGGAGCCGTGCGTGATTGTGACGCTTTCAAACTCATCGTCCGCATTTTCATCGAAGTCATCATCGACGGCCATTACGGTGAAGGTCACGAGAGTTGCCCAGTTTATCGTATTGAACCTGTGCGACGGCGGTGAGACCGTCACGTCCGGACTTGTTCCGATGCTGGGCGTAATTGTGACGGCGCTCGTCGGCTGTGAGTTCAATTTGACGGTATAGCTTGCGTCTGCGCCGCCCTCTATTGCAGTTGCGCTTACTTCCGTAACCGTGACGCCGCGCATGTCATTATCCGTTTGTGTGACTGTCACCATCGTGCTGAGCACGGCGACCGGGTTGTAGTCGGCCCCGCTCGGATTAAGGGTGATTTCCACCTCTTGATCCTCGGGATGGTCAATGTCGTTATTGACTCCCGTGACAGTCACGGGCTGAACTGTGTTCCAGTCGGTCGCTGTGAACGTCAGGGTGCTCGGGTTCACCGTCGCGATGCCTGTGTTGCCTGAGGTGATTGTGACCGTCACGTCGCCTGTAGGCTCTGTCGCGAGTTTGAGGTTGAGTGTGCCTGTGCCGCCATTTTCACCGACCGTCAGGGCCGACGGGTTGACGGTCACTTCCTTCACATCGTCGTCGGTGATACTCACGTCAATCAAAATGCTAGAGAGGGCATTGTAGTTGCCGTCAGTTGATGCGGCGACGGCGGTTATTGTTCCTGTGTGATCCGTGCCGTCATCGTCGTCAGTCGGCATCACGGTGACGTTTTGCGCGGTGTCCCAGGTGCCACTGGTGAATGTCAGTGAAGCGCCGCTGCTGATGGTGAAATCGGAGCTGGTGGTGGAGAACGTCACCGTCACATCGGCCGCCGGCACTGTGTCCAGCATGACGGCGATTGTCCCGGTGCTTCCCTCAGTCACGGTGATGGGGCTGGGGTCAAAGTCCACTCCCGCAAAATCATTGCTAAGCGCAATCGCGCGAATAGTCCCTGTGACAGAGCCATAATCGCCTCCGCTAGCGGTGTGGGTGATGATGTGGGTCATCGCGACTTCTTGAATATCGTCGTCGACGGCTGTCACAAGTACTGTCTGCTTTACATTCCAGTTCATATCCGTGAACGTAAGCGTGCTCTCGTCGATCGTGATCTGGGTTGAGTCCGGGTTAGTGATGGTCACGGTGACGTCGGCTGTCGGCTGTGAAGTCAGCCTCACCGTGTAGCTGTCCCCGCTTGAGCTCTCAAAAGGTCGCACTTCGCCGGGGTTGGTGCTGAAGGTGGGGGCTATCTCCAGGCCCCGCGTTTCATCGACCGTGCGGGTGGCAACAATCGTAAACGGGGAATCTTGGAAATGGCCATATTCCGGCGCGAAGGACCCCCCGCGGCGTGCCAATCGCATCGTGATGGTATCGGGGTCGTTATCGATGAGATCCTGGGGAACAGTGATAGTGACGGTCTGAGGGGTATTCCAGTTTGAGGGCGTAAAAGTGAAGTCAGAGCCTGCAAATGCAACCCCGATATTCTTGTCCTCTACCACATCATCGAATTGGAAGGTGGTATCAATGCTGGGCTCCGTCGCCATCTTGATGGTGAACGTGGTATTGCCACCCTCTCGCGCATTGATCACCTGCGGGTCGGTGATGAATCCGACAATGTCATCGTTGATGGAAGTAAGACTCAGCACAGCCGGTTGAAATACTGTGGCTGCTCCGCCTCCGGCTGGCGTGAACGTGATCCTCGCGGCATCGGACACACCGGAATTGTTATTCTGATACGTGAGCGTGACCATCTGAGGCGTGTTGTAGGTCGTAGACGAAAAGGTCAGAGTGCCACTGGGGGACCTTGTGACATCCGTAGTGTTGGACGTGATAGTCACGATAACGACGCCTTGCGCGGGAGCGATGGAAAGAACGACGTCAACGGTGATGCTCCCGCCTTCTGCCACCGTCGCAGCATAAGTCGAGGCTGTCGCGCCAATGGTGATAGTGAGCGGGTCATTGGCGCTGACGGTGATGTCGACATCGTCAGCCCTGAAATCCGTGTGGCCGGAGCCGGTGACGGTATGGGTAATGATGTAATCGAGGTCCGCCTCAGCGACCGTGTCATTCACGGCGGTTATCGTGACCGTCTGCGCCATGTTCCAGTTAGTCGTTGTAAACGTCAGATTAAGGTTAGCTGCGGGTGTGCCTGTTCCCGTGTGAAGATTGATGTTGGTTGAATCTGGATTCTCTGCCTTGTCAAGAACGGCGATGGTCACCGTGACTTCTTCCGTCGGCAGAGCATCCAAAACGACCGTGTACGTGGTGGTTCCTCCCTCAGCCAACGTCGCGGCCACCGGGGCAGAGACGGTGACGCCGGGCGGCATGTCCGTCTGCATCGATGGCGCGGCCAACGCTGTGCCGGTCGATAGTGCGAGAAGGGCAACGAACGCTACCGCGATTATGAGACGAACTTGAAGACGAATCATGGGCAAGAACCTCACAGGACTATCCGGCAGTGAACACGCTGAAACGCATGTGGCAAGCGGTGACTATTTGCCTGCTCTGCGCATATACGGCGACGGGTATCCCATCCGATGGGGCGACCGGTAACGTCCCCCACCAGGGAAACATTGATTGAACTCTGCTGTAGAGAAAACCGGAATCAATAATCACTCCCCCAACTTCCCTTGGGATGGCGCGCCGGGAACCATATTCCCGCGCAGTCGCGTATGCGGACAGCTATTCACGGCCCTGCCTCCGGTTTGAGGCATCCACCACCATCCGTAAACCGCGATACTTATCTCCACCCTCCATCACTGTGACCTGCCGCCGGACGGCAACCGATCAGCAATAAGCCTGCTTATGAGTCCCCACCCTGAGGACTACGTATAGAGCTTCAATCTACAACAGGATTTGCGCTAATGGTAGATTATTCCGTACCTGGTATTTTTATATAACTCATCTGCAGGTACGTCCGATTCTTGTACTCACACTCTCGTTCGAGAGGGGAAATGGCACTGGTACAAAAGAAGATGGAATAGATATATATGTATCTATTCTTGTCACGCTTACAAGGCGATTTAGATATCGACGGCGGGTTCCCCGAAGCAGGGCAGCAAGAAGATGGCGAGGACGATAATGAGGTACAGGAGAGTTACATCAATACTGCACAAATGACCGCCGGACAAGGGCCTCGCCGCGTCGGCCCCGCGCATCGAGACCTTCGATGACGGGAACCTGGCCCGTCTGACACAGGAAGTCTTGCCGGTGATCGAACGGGCGAGAGCCAAGTTTGGAAGACGAACCCGGGTATCCGGCCCACGCGAGGCCCGCTCCCCCGGCCAGGCGACACCCCCGGCGTGAACAGGTGTCCGCTCAGGCCGGGCCGCGCCGAGGGAGTGGCGGGACCCGGCAAGCAACCCGAGACGCTGAGGCTTGCCACCCCCTAGTCGGTGAGCGTGCCGTCGATCTTGTGGCCGGGGAGCGTGATTATCTTGTCCGTGATGTTGTCGATGACGGGCAGGTTGTCGTCGACGGCGACGATGGTGTCGACGGCGGCGTCGGGGTAGGAGAGCGGGTGGTTGTAGAGGAAGATGCCGCTGGCGTCGATGTCGGTTGCGAGCACGGTGTAGGAGAACACCAGCGTGTCGGTGCCACTGCCGCTCACATAGGGCGCGTACCTGTCGCCCTCGATGCTGAAGCGCAGCTGCGGAGCGCCCGTGATGGTCACTGCCTCGCTAAACTTCACTTCGAAGGCGATCGCGTCGCCTGCCCCGTAGGTGTCTGAGTCCATGCCCCTGGTGGGATCGGAGGTCACTTCCAGCGAGACCGACAGCGGGTTGTAGATCTCCCTCGCCCAGATTTCAACCGGGATCGTGGCTGCTAGCTCGCTCCAGCCGCCGGTGGTCATGGTGAACGCCTCATTGCCAATGGTCCAGCCGGACCCATCGGTAATCTCGTTGTCCGCATCGGTGGTCAGCACGTCGTAGCTGTTTCCTTCGAAGACTATCCGGTATGTGGTGCTCGGGGCTAGCCTCCGGCCCGCGCAGTCCGGGGCCAGGAATGGAACGGCCGGTGGGCCGCTTGACCAGTCCACGTGGTGTTGGACCTGGCTGGGATTACGGAAATCACAGAGAAACTCGGCAGTGCCTCTGTACAGCGACAGGCGTGGATTTCCGTAGTTGTTGATTATGTGCGCGTAGATTCGATCGAGCTCATAGCCGCCGCCGGCGGTTCCGGTCGTGAACGGCACTCCATAAATCCTTGAGGCGCTGACAGTCGTCAAGAGATTGTTTGTCTCGCCCAGATAGAGGTTGGACGCGACCATGTCTGTGCCGGTGATGTCCGCCATCGTGATCGTGTAGGGCCCGTTGTAGATCCTGGAATCGGAGTTGAGCTGGTCGTAGGCTGCGACGTGAAGCAGGTAGCTCGTGTTCCTTTCCCTGGACTGGCGGGAGTGGGTGAAGTGGACGAAGGTGTGGCCGTCGTCGCGATTGTGGTCGGATTCGCAGCAGCCGGACGCATAATCGACGCCGTCCGGATCGAGAAACTCGATCCCGGCCGAGCCGCCGGTGTCGTTGCCCGAGCTGTTGCCGAACTTGACCTCAACGCGATAGCTGCCGCCGGGTCTGGTGTCCAGATACCAGTAGTCGCCGGTCTGACCGTTGTTCCGGTCAAGGCCGGGCGTCAGATGTCCGTTGCTGGCCGTGCCGGGCGTCACCACGCCGAACGTCTCGTGAGCGTTGAAGTCAGCGCCCGGGAAGTCCACCCCGTCGGGCTCGTCGGTCACCCGCTCGGGCGAGCCGAGCACCGCCAGCTTGATGGGATTCGGTACGTTCTCCCAGAAGGGATTCTCAGCGGAATAAATAGCTAACCAGTTGCCGATGCGCCAACCGGAAACCGGGGGCGGAGTCTGGTCCTCGGCTGTGGAACTCGTGCTTCTGAGAAGCAGAGTTTGGTCCGTGACCTCGAATATGACCCAGTACCTGGCCCCGGCGCGAAGGACCGTCCCCGGTGGGGCTGAAAGGGTGTAGTCTCTGTATCCGGCGGTGCTGGCGAAGCCGTCCGGCACGGTCAGGGTGTGCAGACGGGATCCGGGGCGCCCGCTGTCGTCGCTATGCAGGCTGACGTGCACAACCGGAACACGGGTTGTCCCAAAAACTGTAGTCGGCTGTGCAGAGACCCGGATGCCTTGGAAGCGGTAGCCGTAGCCGACGAGGCCCGGGCCGGCCACAAAGGCCTGTGCGCTCTTATAATTTTCAAACACAGAGGCAGCTGCACTACCATCCGGTTGCCCGAGGTTCGAGACGAGTACCGGGGGGGCCTCGTGCCCGCGTATTGCTATCAGTAGACTGAATGAGGACGAGTTCCAGCTCGAGTCATCACGGTAATGGCGTTCGTCATTGATCAGCCAGCCCAACTCCGAATCGGAGTCCTCGTCGTCGCTTAGGGTTAGCTTGATGTCCAGTTCATATGAACTGGTAGATGTCACATGTAGCCAGTATGGGGTGCTGGGCTCCAGCGTGTCGCTGTCGCTCGCGGTGAAGGTGTAGAGACGGTAGTTAGGGTCTGTGAAGATGCCCGGGGGCGACTTGAGAGTGGCCAGCACAGTCTCACTGGGAAGGCCGCCATCGTCGCCCCGGACCGTGACCACCGGCTCGGGATTGCCGGAAGATGCCTTCAGGTATAGCTGCGCCTCCGTCAAGTGGTAGCCGCGCGGGTGGTCGCCCGTCGTGAACCGCTGCGCGGAGGGCGCTGCGGAGTCTACAGTCTGACCGACGCCCGGAGCGGTTTGCTCCAGGTTTGAAACCAGGATGCTACCGACAGCCGTATGCCTTGCCGTAATCAGCTCCTCTTCTGCCACGGGAACCGTCGCCGTGATCGTGTTGGACAGGGGGCTGAGGCCGACGGCGTTGCGCGCCTTCACGGCGTAGGTGTGGGTCTGGCCCGCGGGCGGCGTCGTGTCCGTGTAGCCGGTCCCGCTCGACCCCGTATCCTCCTCGATGACGACGAGGGAGTCGGCGTCCGGGCCCCGCAGCACCTGGTAGCCGGTGATCGAGGCGTCCGCCGGGTTCATCCACACCAGCATCACATGCCCCTCGGGGGTCACCGCGGCGCCCAAGAGGTTGGGCGTTGCGGGCGCGGAGGAGTTGGGCGTGTCGGAGCCGCGCGTCTCGGTCGCGGGCGTCTCGGTCACGGGCGTCTCGGTGACGGGCGTCTCGGTCACAGGCGTCTCGGTCACGGGCGTCTCGGTCACAGGCGTCTCGGTCGAGGAATCCTCCGACGGCTGGCTCATCACCCGGGCCTGCAGCTCGTCCCAGGGCCCGCTCCAGGGGCTGTTCTTGTGTTCACCTTTGTGATAGCGGGCGCGCGCCTGCACCTTGTATTCGGCGCCCTCCGAAAGCCCGCTCACGGTTAGCGAGGTCGCGTCGGCCGCCGGGTAGGCGTTGCCCCGGTCAGTCTCGTTGTCGTCCTTCCAGGAGAGGTGGCCGGATCCAACCGGCGCCCATCTGATGCGGTAGTCGGT
Source organism: Dehalococcoidia bacterium (assembly GCA_965205915.1). Taxonomy (GTDB): domain Bacteria; phylum Chloroflexota; class Dehalococcoidia; order UBA6926; family UBA6926; genus VXMO01. The sequence goes on from OZ242191.1 coordinate 2,180,663, forward strand.
GGGCGCCGGGCTGGCCGTGTTCCAGGAGACGGTGAGGGTTCCGGGGGAATCGCTGGTCAGCGTCACACTGGTCATGGCGCCATCGGCTGCCTGGACCTGTGCCACCGCGAAGACGCCCAGGACGGTCGCTATGGCCGAAAGCAGAACCGCCACCATCAGCTTGCGCGCCGGCAGGGAGTTCCCCGCGCTTACTCCAACGCCAAACATGCGATGAAATAGGCCAACGCCTGGAGTCGCGGATTTGTTCATAGCTATTTACGCTCCTCAACATGCGAATATGACGGGGCGACGGCGGCCGGTGTTGAATTCGTCGTCGTTCGGCCTATAGGGCCGGTCATGATCCTCTTCGTTCCAACGCAGCCCATTCTCCCCTCTCTCCGCTTTGCCATGCCGGAAAACTCCAACGGGCTGCTGTTGAGCCGAGGCGCTTTATCAAAGCCTGTGCTCCCACAAGAGACTGCACAAGTGCCATATGCCCCGTTCCCAATAGGCTTTTGATGCAACGTTTTCGTACACGAGCAGGAGCGCTAGTTGCGTGTATTTGGTGATGTGTATGAGGCTACTTTTTGAAGGTGTTTAGTGAGTTCTTTGTGTGTGCTGTTGAGTAGGGGCATTTAGCGTGTTTGATGTAGGTACTAATGCCGATACATGAGCGGGTGAATTGTACCCTCGACAACATAGCGCCCACGCGGTACGTTTGTAACGCTGGATGCAACGACCTCACGCCGTCAAGTGAGAGGGGTCCACCTATAGTGATGCCAGAGGACAGCATCGGCGGCGCCGGTGGGATTCCCGCAGCATCGCGACGCGGGCTGAGGTGGGGGGGCGGAGGCCCGGCCAGGCTCGGCGCCGAGCTGCGGGAGCGGTTTCTCCGGGCCGTCCGCGCCGACCCGGACGTGATGCTGTACGCCGCGCGGGTCTCGGTCTGGGCGCGCTGGCTCGGGTGGCTCGTCGGCGTGTTCCAATTGGCGTATCGACCGGGGCTCTGGTACGCCACTGACAAGGAATACCTGTTTCTGAGCGTGCCGCTGCTGGCGTTCAACGGGTTCGTCCACTACCGGCTCCGGAGGGACCGGGCGGTGACGTGGCGCTGGCTGTTCTTCCTCAGCGGCATGGATATCGCGCTGATCACTGCCATCGTCATCATCGGCGGCGACTTCCACCTCTTCAGCTACGTGACCTACTATCCCGCCCTGGCGCTATTCGCGGTCGTCTTCCCGTCCCTGTGGCTCAGCCTCGCCTGGGCGACGATGGCCGGGGCCATCTATGCCGTGGCCAGCCTGGCGGTGGGACCCGGCCTCGATTTCGATGCGGGTCAGGAGAAGGCCCTGTTCGCCAGGGTGGTGGCCATGTATGCAATCGTCGCATCCGTGAGCCTCATCGCCCGGTTCGAACGGATCAGGCGGCAGGAGTCCGTGGAGCGGGAGAGGGAGCTGCTTCGGGAGCGCATCGAGCTCTCCCAGGCCATCCACGACACGGCCGCGCAGACCGCGTACATGATCGGCCTGGGGATACACAAGGCCGTGAAGTTGGCCGGCGGCGCCAACGAAGAGCTGACCTCTACGCTGGCCGCGACCGCATCGCTGTCCAAGGCGGCCATCTGGGAGTTGCGGCGTCCCATCGACGAGGGGCATCTCTTCGAGGGGAGGGAGCTGGGCCGGGTGCTCTGGTCGCACATCGAGACATTTGAGAGGGTCGCGTCGGTCCCCGCCGAGATGCTGCAGTCCGGGACCGAGCCCTCGCTTGCCGTGAAGACCCGGGCCGGCCTCTTCTCCATCGCCCACAACGCGCTCACCAACGCATTCCTGCACGCCGGGGCCGGCCGGGTCGAGGTCCGGCTGGACTTCGGGGTGGACGGCATCCGGCTGTCCGTCTCGGACGACGGGGTCGGCCTTCCCGACGACTACGCCGAACGCGGCCGGGGATTCAGGGGCATGAGGGCGGACGCCGAGCGGCTGGGCGGCAGGCTCATCGTGGACACGGGTGGCCTCAATGGGGGAACGACCGTGACCTGCGAGGCGCCGTACCGATAGTTGCTGAGAGGAGACCGAGATGTCGTCGATGACACGGATCAAAGTGATGCTGGCGGACGACCATCCCATCATGCGGGACGGCCTGCGGGACGCCCTGGAGAGTGAGGGTGGCTTCGAGGTCGTCGGTTCGGCAGCAGACGGAATGGAGGCGATCAGGATGGCGCAGAGCCTTGCGCCCGATGTCATCGTCATGGACGTGATGATGCCGAACAAGGACGGCGTGGACGCCTGCCGGGAGATCATGGAACTGCTGCCGGAGACGAAAGTGCTGATGCTGACGGCGTCGACCACAGAGGATGCGGTCGTGGAGGCGATTGCCGCCGGCGCGACGGGCTATCTGCAGAAGGACTCGGGGCCTGAGGAGCTGGCGGAGGCGATTCGGGAGGTGGCCCAAGGCCGTCTGCGCATACCGGACAAGGCCATACGGCAGGTCTTCGCGATGATCCGCAGCCGGCGAGGGGGCGCCGCGAGCCGGGCCCTGAAAACGCTGACCGACAGGGAGAGGGAGACCCTGCAGATGTTCGCCGGCGGCAATTCATACGCCCAGATCGCCGAGGCCAAGGGCAACAAGACCGTGAGCGTCAGGAACTCAATCTACCGCATTCAGGACAAGCTGGAAATCCATTCGAAACAGGAACTCGTGGTCTGGGCCGTGAAGAACGGCCTACTGGACGACATGGAGCGGGACGGTTGATGCCGCCTTGCTTCGGGCAGCGGGGGAAGACAACGCGAGCGACGGAGCGCGGTTCGCTGGGACAATGGGAACCCTGCCACGGCGCCCAACCACAGGCAGAGGGCACGACACTGTAGCGGCTAAGCTTCGGCATCCTCAAAGCTAAGACACGTTCAGCGACAATTCGGCATTCCCGTTTCCCACTGGATGCCGATCATATAGTTCAGCCCCTTTCCAAACCAAATACGATTGGAAATCGGATCTGGAAATGAACAAATGTACCCATATAACACGAGCTGCCGAACGACGCGTAGAAGGGGCGGTGTTCGGGAGGAAAGGGATGACGACAAACGAGCCAAAGACACCGGTTGCGTTGGACGCGCGCGTATCCAGCGAAAGACAGGACATAGACCTGTCCGTGGCGGGGTGCAGTTGAGGGCGCTCAGGCAATACACAGAGAAGAATGGCTGAGTCGTCGCCCCGGAGTATATCGGCAAGGCTGAGAGCGGCCGCGTCGCCGACCGCCCCGACTTTCGTAGGATGATAGACGCGGAAACCGGACCTGAGGCTCCGTACAAGGAAGTCCTAGTCTGGAAATCCCTGCGTTTCAACCGCAAACGGGAACATGCCGTCGCTTTCAAGTCGATGCTTAGTCGATCCAAGAACAGTAAGAAAATGAACAAGCAGGCGTACCCCTGCCGGGACTGTATTGCGAACTTTCTTACTGAGCGTGGATCTAAAGCCGGCCATGAGCAGGCGGGGGCAGGCGCCTATCTTAGACGGATAAGTACCCGGCGAAACTCACGCCGCGTCTGCCCAGCTTTCTGAAAGGGTCTCCGCCTGTTCTAGGACGGTGCGGATGGCCTTTTCTTGCATGTCGGGCGGATAACCATGCTTGCGGAGGATCCGTCGAACCAGCCGCCGCAGGTTCGCGCGGACGCTTTCGCGTGAAGTCCAATCAATCGTGACGTTTCTGCGGACTGTCTCGACGAGCTCCTGGGCGATGGAGCGTAGGGTCTCATCCCCCAATACTTGCACGGCGCTATCGTTTGTCTCCAACGCGTCATAGAAGGCCAACTCGTCGTCGTTCATGCCAAGTCGCTCGCCACGCACGCCGACCTCGCGCATTTCCTTGGCCAGTGCGATTAGTTCTTCAATGATTTGCGCCGCCTGAACGGTGCGGTTCTGATATCGCCGTAGTGTTTCCTCCAGCATCTGGGAGAAGGTTCGTGCCTGCACAACGTTCTTGCCGCGTCGGATGGATAGCTCAGCCTGTAGCAGCTTCTGCAGGAGCTCTACTGCGAGGTTCCTGTGGGGCATCCCCTGCGCTTCGGCAAGTAAATCGTCAGACAGAACGGAGATGTCCGGTCTGTCTAGCCTGCCGCCTCAAAGATATCCCGCATTCCTTCTGACGCGACCGCCCGGGAGATGATCTGCCTCACGGCGAGATTCAGTTCCTCCTCCGGTCGCGCATCGCCGGGAGTCCGCTTGGCAAGAGCGCCACGAACGGTCTGGAAGAAACCATTGTCGTCACGGATTCGCGTCGCCTCGTCGTGCGGATTGGCAAGGGTATGTGCCTGCGTGAGTTCTCGCACGGCAGCCAGCCACCTCTCCTTGCCGTTCAACGCCCAACGCCCCTAAGAACTTCCTGAACTGGAAGAGGTCACAGCTCAAACCGACGGCGTTAATGACGCAATTCTCCCGGTCACGGAGCTTGGTGAAAGCCGTGTTGAACAGCAACACTCCGGCAGGCTCTGAACGCCTCGTTACGCTCCATGACATTTCCCAAGCTCGAGAACGTGCCTGAGCCGTTATGAACTTGACAGATGCAAGTGCATATTGCTACGTTCCCTTGGATTATGTAACCTCTGCGGCAGACCCGCAGAAGGGGGGGGCGATGAATAGACCGGAGATTTTTTTGCGCAGCGCCCGGGGTTTGCCTTGGATGGCCTCCGTGGTTGTTTTCGCGGTCCTTCTGCTCCTTTTCTCTCCGCAGGCCGCCGCCGAGAGGACGAACACAAGTGGCGCAAACGGGGCAGCCAGTGACTCAGTTGCCGCCGAAGCAATCTGGACCGACGCAGGTCTGTTGGTCACGGTGGACGGGTTGGCAGAGTCGGCCCCCATCGGAAACATCGGTGCGATCGAGAACGAGTCGCCGGTGGATAACGAGCCCGTGCTCGCGGAAGCCGCATCGGTTACGGTAAGCCTCAGCGAGCAAACGAGTGGCTCGTTCAACGTCATCGAGGCGACGATCGGGCAGATCCACAGCGCGCTGGATGCCGGCGACATCACTTGCAGGGAGCTCGTGAAGACCTACATTCTGCGCATCAGCACATACGACAAGTCTGGCCCGGCCTTCAACTCGATCATCACGATCAACCCTGATGCTCTAAGGCTGGCTCAGGCCATCGACAACGCCAATCGGCCGCGGAGCGAATGGGGAGAATTGTACTGCATTCCAGTGATCATCAAGGACTTGATGCACACGGCGGACCGCATGCCGACCACGGGTGGAAACCTGTCGCTCAACGGGATGCTGACCCCGGACGACGCGACGATAGTGGCGCGGATGCGTGACGCCGGCGCGATCATCCTCGCGAAGGCGAACCTTGATGAGATGGCCCGCGGCATTTGGGGCGCAAGCGGACTCGGTGGACAAACACGAAACGCCTACGACACGAGCGTGAATCCGTCCGGGTCGAGTGCCGGTACTGGTGTCAGTATCGCCGCCAACTTTGGCGCTGTTGGTATCGGGACTGACACCTGTGGTTCCATCCGAAACCCGTCGGCGTTCGGATCACTCGTTGGCCTACGCCCAACCTACGGGTTGAATAGCAATGCCGGCATCATCCCTGATGCACCATCGTCGGATACCGTCGGGCCAATGGCACGCACCGTTCGTGATGCGGCGATTCTGCTAAGCGTCATCGCTGGCCCTGATCTGAATGACCCGGTAACCGCGCGGGCGCCGGGCCAAGTTCCCGGGGCCTATACGGCGTCCCTGCGATCAAATGGACTTCAGGGTGCCCGTATCGGCGTGATCCGCAAGTTTTTTGGCGCTGGTGAAGAGGCCGACAAGGTAACGGCGGTTATGAACACGGCGATTTCGGACCTGGAGCGGCTGGGCGCGACTGTCGTCGACCCCGTAGAGATACTGTTCGGTGACCTCATCCTCTCGCAGGGAGACAATACGTGGGGCCGCTGGAATTATGAGAACGGCGACGCGCTCGATGCCTACTTGAAGAGCCTCGGTGTCCTTGCCCCGGTCACCTACGAGGAATTGCGAGAGATCGGCACAGGCGCCCCCCTCATTTTCCCGTTCCCGCCGACCGGTGGAACCAACACGCCAGAGCACCTAATTGCCCTGTGGGAGAGCACAGCCTACACCCAAACTGCAGTATTGGCTGCGATGGCCGACCATAATTTGGACGCTTTAGTGTATCCGACGCTCAGTTCGCCGCCTGCGCCGATTGGCCAGTTCCAGCTTGGGAGCAACTGCCAACTTTCGGCGTGGAGCGGTTACCCGGCCATTACGGTGCCCGCTGGATATACTGTCGATGGCCACGCTGTCGGGCTGGAAATGATCTCTACCCCGTGGACTGAGGCGACGCTGCTCAGGTTTGCTTACGCCTATGAGCGGGGCACGATGCGCCGTGTGCCACCGCCACTAGCGCCAGCCCTGACTCAATAAGGTCTCGTCGGCAACCAACATAATCGAGCCTTGAGAGGAAGTTGGACGGGAGCCATTGCGGAGGCTCCCGTCCACGCCTCGACAACACCTGGAAGCCGGCCTCCAATCTCCAAGGGGTTGGTGGCGGAGCGCGACTAGAAGAATTGGGGTTTGGCTAACATTCGCAGTTACCTTCCATCGCGCACTAGCCGTCCGAGACAGAAACACCAGCCTGCAGCGGATGCCGAGACCCGCGATGTTTGGTCCCCGTATCTACGATCTATGTCGTTTCTCGGGCAATACGAATCAGCCGAATCGGTTCGTGCGTTCCGGCCGATGCACCGAGCGGTCAGGCCGAGCTTGGCGCCCTGTCCGCATATTTCTGCTGCGCGGGATGAAATGGCAGGGCGAAGACTTCCGGCTTTTTGCCATCCTTCGCCTCGTGAAGCGATTGCCTGCCATTTTGAACCCGGCGCCCCCCTTAGTGCGCCGTGTCCTCGCCGCCGTTCCCCGTTCTTGTGAGCCGGCGAGTGAAGCCTTGTCCTTGGGAGAGCGATTCATGCCCCCAGGAACCGCCGAGACACTGACTACGCAGATAGAAATTGTCTCGTGTGTCGTACCACGATACATTTTGGACACGGAGAAAGTACGGGAGGTACGGACTTGTCCAGGGACTTCCTATGCCGACCGTGGTGATTGAGGGCCAACTCCGATTCGTTGTAAATACGAGAGAGAATAGGTTTGAACCTCCCTATGCGCACGTTTGGGTTGCCAATGAAGATGTCTGCTGGATCGAACTCAACGGAAGTAGTTTCATGGACAGTCCACCTCCCTGGAGGTCGGGGGACATCCGGAGGACCTATGCAAGACACGCCGAAGAGATCATGAGGATCTGGGACTCGATTCACGGAGAGAAATCATAACAAACGCCGTCTTCGTCAAGAACGCCGACCGAATGATGAATACCGTAGGTCTAACGGAACATGGCCTTGAACTGAGGTTTGCCGATGGACTGGGCGGCACAATCCCATTGGCCGACATCCCCGAGGTCAGTGGGCCCGAAGCATTGACTGGCCTTGAGATCCCGAATCCGTACGAAGTAGTGCTTACGACTGCCAACGGCGAGCGGGTCGAGATTCCTTGGGACTTCGCGCGCCATTACTGCGACGCGACCTACAGGCCAATAATCGAGACGTTAGCAATGCAGGGCAGGCGGACACTTGGCGGCCGTATCCGCCAATTGAGGGAATCCGCCGGACTGACGCAGGTGGCCCTGGACGACTTAGCTAACAAGAGTGAAACCGCAACAGGCAGGCGTACCCCTGCCGGGACTCGAACCCGGGCCACCAGCTCCGGAGGCTGGTGCTCTATCCACTGAGCTACAGGGGCACGATCATGCGATGTGCCCCACCATCATACAAGCCAATCTCTACCGGCAGGATGCGTCTTGCTCCCTGGGCCGTCCGTCATGTGGCCGCTCGCTCCCTTAGCTTGGCGTCTCCACCGTCTGATCCCTCCGCAGACCGGGCGAGTTGTTCCGGAATGCCGGCACCAGCACTATCGGCGCGAGGAGGGTTGTTGCGATTGTCATGAAGATCGCCACCCCAAACAGGTCCTGGCCAATCAGGCCCTGGGACACGCCGATCCCCGCCACGATCAGTCCAACCTCGCCGCGCGGCGCCATTCCAACGCCCACCCGCCATGCCCCAATGCGACTGAACCCCGCCGCCAGGGCCGGTAGGCCGGAGCCCGCCACCTTGCCGATGATAGCCAGCACGACGATGACAAGCCCAAATCCAATCGCGCCAAGCATTGCTTCAATGTTGACCATCATGCCCATCACAACAAAGAAGACAGGCACCGTCGCATGGTAGAGACCCTTCAGCGGCTCATGTAACTGGTTCTTCAACTGTGTCTGGGACAGGGCCAGCCCAACGGAATACGCGCCGATGATCATCGCGAGGCCAAACATCTCTGCCATCGCTGCCGCCAGCAGCCCGATGCCAAAGACCAACGCTATTGCCGCCCCCTCCCCCCGGAAGCTATTGATTGCCCGCACGATATACTTGGCGCCGAAAATGCCGCCGGCGGTCAACACGAGCCAGAAGCCGATTGCCTTCGCGCCGACGATGGCCACCTCGCCCCACTCGAATGCCGCCGTGTTAGTGACGCCCTCAATCGCGCTGCCGGCTGAAACCCCGACCACAACCGTCAAAATAAGGATGCCGAGCACATCGTCCACAACGGCTGCGCCAAGGATCGTCACGCCCTCCGGTGAATCGAGTCGTCTCAGGTCGTCTAATACACGGGCCGTGATACCGACGGACGTTGCCGTCATGATCGTGCCGATGAACAGGGCAGGGGCGGAGAAGAACGAATCGGCAAACCCAAAGAGGACGGTAGCATATGCGCCGAGGGTAAATGGCACGACAACTCCGCCCAAAGCCACAAGGCTCGCCTGTGGCACAAATCGCAGGAATGCCTTGAGATCGGTGTTCAGACCTGTCTCAAGTAGCAGGATGATGGCCGCCACCTGCCCGAAGATGAAGAGCGTCTTCGAAACGGGAATGATGGCCCCCTCCTCCGATGGCTCAAAGAGGGCGTCGATGTGATCAAATGGGCCGATGTTGTTGAGTTCGATTCCTCCAAGCGCGAACGGGCCGATAATGATGCCCGCAACCAACTCGCCGATGACGGCCGGCTGGTGGAGAAATCGCTCCGTAATCTCGCCGGCGATTTTGGCGACAACAAGGATGAAGCCCAACTGCATCGCGAGAATAACAGCCGAATGAGTAAAATCTTCGCCCAACATGACCTCCTGGCGACCTCGGCGCGCTGGCCAACATAGTATAAGGGATAGCATCAGGAATCCGCCTTGCAAAAACGAACTCCCCGGACAGGTCCTTCCCAACGAACGCGCCGCGGGCTCCACGCCCAGAGCCTCGCGCGCCGACGCCTCGAATCCGAGGGCTTCCGCACGCTTGAAGAGAACGTGCGTAACCGTACCGGTGAACTTGATATCGTCGGAATCATTGATGAAACGCTCGTCGCAGTCGAAGTGAGGAGCCGCTCCACGCCCAACCTCGGCACGCCGGAGGAATCCATCACACCCGCCAAGGCTGCTCGTCTCGCAACGCTGATTGAAATGTATCGCCAGGAGCATGAACAGGACACGCTTCCGGAGAACACGCGCATTGACGTCGTTGCAGTCGTCTTTGACAGGAAGGGCAGGGTGGAGCGCCTCACTTGGCACAAGAACGCTGTCGAAGACGTGGGATGATGGCGGCGCGCGTTCCTTTGGCGCGTTCAGTAGCCCTCTGCTAAAGTTACATGACGCTCATGCCTATCTACGAATTCACGTGCGCGGACTGTGGTCAGGACACCAGTGTGTTCACGCGCTCCGTGTCTGCGCCGATCGGCGACCCCAAATGCCGCAACTGCGGCGGCGCGTCGCTGAACCGCAAGATATCCCGCGTTGCCGTCCTCCATTCACGGCAGGGACTCTATCGCGACTATGATCGACTGTCGGCGTTTGATGACGCGCCGGGCGATGACGATTACGATGGTATGGATGATGATGGCTTCGATAACGGATTTGGCTAGCGGCGTTCAGCCTGCGAGGCGTGGAGAGCGGTGACACGATAATGCCCATTTATGAATACTCCTGCAGCGAGTGCAGCCGACGGTCCAGCACCTTCTATAAGGTGATGCCGGCGGAGCTGCCCAAAAATCAGGAGTGCGCCCACTGCGGCTCCACCAAGACCGAGACCGTCATGTCACGCACCGCATACGTCCGCTCAACGGCCTCGCGACACGAGGCATCCGGCGACCCCGATGCTCCCGGCCATGACTACTGGCGTGACCCCTCCAACATCGGCCGATGGGCCGAGAAGCGCATGGACGAAGCCGGTATCGATATGCCGGACCGCGTCAAGGAAATGATCGGCCAGGCCCGCGAAGGCGAAGTAGACAAAATCCTCGACAAACGCGGCCTGGACTAACCCACCGCCCCGCGCCCCTCCTCCGGGTCGTAGCCCTTCGTCCGTATCGCATTGCGCCTCGCCGCACGAGAGATGCTCGATGGCGAGCGATCCAAAGCTGCCGCGATTTGGCCGATTGAGTATCCCTCGGCCTGTAGACGGGAAATCTCACACCGCTCTCGAATCCCGATCTGTCCATAACTCTTTCCCATGACAACACCCTAACCTGGTGTTGCGCTTCGCTTGTGAACGTAGGGACTCCACCCCGCGCCGCACAGCGCCGCCACCCGTTGCCTACTAAGTGGATTGTGCGTATAGTGGGGTACGGGTCGAATGAATCGGTACAAGTGAACCGCAGGAAATGTCTCAACTAAGCAGACGAACCGTTACAGGAAGCGACTTGGTGGGGTATCCCGCCGAACAGTATTATCACGTATTCAGACGACCCTACGCGTTGGCCGTCTCCTCCTTCTTCTCACTCACCCTTGAGTTCTGCTCTGCGAGTTTGGGCATTCCTTCGCCCAATCGGCTACCAAGAGTCCCAGCAGACAAGCAACGAGGAGGTACCACGTCATGACCAGATTCATCCGATCCAAGTTGGGTATCGCAGGAGTTTTTGGTGTCCTCGCAACGCTTCTGCTCATGGTAGCGCCGGCTCTCGCGCAATCCGCCGAGAAGCCGCGCGCGCCTGAAATGTTCCGGCCAGTCACCACGCACGACTCCGTCCAACTCAAGTGGTGGGAGACCGCTGATCCCGCCGTGCTCGGCATCTCATACGAGGTCCAGCGGAGGCAAGGCGTTGGCAGCTACAGCGTGATCAACGGGTCGTACGGCAACTACACTCACTACCAGGACGGCACAGTCGGCATTCCGTTTACGGACTCATCCGTATCTCCTGATACTTCTTACGCGTATCGCGTCTACGCAATTCAAGGAGGCCTGCGGAGCGATTCCCCATCGCGAGCCTCTGTCAGAACCAAGCCTGCTCCTGCCGGAGTCGTGGAGCCGGTGAGGACTCCCGAACCCACTTCGGAAACAACAGTGGAGCCCGCGCAGGAGACAACGACCGAACTCACTCCGGAACCAACAGCGGAGCCCGCGCAGGAGACAACTCCCGAACCCACTTCGGAAACAACAGTGGAGCCCGCGCAGGAGACAACGACCGCTACCCAGAACGACGGCGGCAAACAGCAACTGCAAGACTTTGATGACAACAGCGATGATGATGCGGCTGTCCACACCAATGAGGCGCCGTCCAAGATCGAAGACATTGATGGTGATGAGGAAGCTCGGATCATCGAGAGTCCCGGCGTCACCCGCAGCGAGACAACATCCACGTCAATAATGCTCCGATGGACCGCGCCGGCCGCCCCCTTGCAGGGCGACCTCGCGACTGTGACGGGCTATCGCATCTGGCAGACCAGTGGAGAGGTCTTTGACCGCTCAACCACCGACCCCTACAGAAGGCCTGACACAGCGACTCTCTCAAACACTGGCGTCACAGACACAGAGCGCATGATTACGGGCCTAACCGCGAATACGCTGTACCACTTCTGGGTTGCCGCCCTCTACGGCATCGCCAACCAGGGGGCCATTTCGCAGAGGATGTCAATCAGGACTGACCCGGCCAATAACGCGCCATCCAGAGTACGAAACCTGGAGGCGGAGATGCAGGAAAATGGCGACGTGCGCGTGACCTGGGACGGTGCGGAGCGGGGGGGGGTCTGTTATGTGGACAAGCATGTCGTCACTAAGTCCAGTCTGGGCGGCGATAGAGGCACCGCGGATATTGCCAATTTGTTGACCCACGATTGGGCCGCGGCAGACATACGAGCCTCCGATTACTACAGCTTTAGCGTCACTCCATATTGCGGCACTGTCGCTGGAGAATGGAGGACCACGTACCTTGAGACCGGCGCGGCGACAGGTGAACTCCCTGTCCCCCAGCTTTTCCTCCCGAAGAGCACGTCCACGTCTGTGGAGTTGAAGTGGTACACAGCGACGGATCCGGCTGTTGAGAACTTCGAGTTTGAAGTTCAACGCAGAAATATGGCGAACCCCGAATGGGCAGTTGTGGACGGCATTTATCCCAGCGGGGATGACATCAGGACAACGTTTGATAGCGGAGGCTTCCGCTTCATCTTCCAGGATCACACTGTTTCGCCTTACTCCCTCTACACCTATCGGGTTTTCGCGAAGAAAATTAACGACCCGCCGAGTACGATCGAGTGTGGCAAAACTGATGACGTGTGTGGCGAGTCATCCATGAAGATCAGCGCGCTAACATTGGTGGCAGAAGCTAGCGGCGGCACGCCCGGCGCGCCGGTGAATGTGCGGTGGGGTCTTGTGCTCTCGTCGCCCAAAGCCGTGCGCCTCATGTGGGATCCGCCGACTAACACGGGTGGCTCTGCCATCACCGGCTATCGGATCACGAAATTCGTATTCGGCACCGAAGACGGCGAACCGCGCGTAACAGACACGGGCAGCACGGCCACCACTTACGATGACACGGACCTTAATGATGATCGCAGCTCTACTAATTCGGAGGGCCACGAGGATGCCTCAGGCATTGACCCGGATGGCACGTACTACTTTTACAAGGTCATCGCCATCAATAGCCAGGGCGCCGGTGTGGCTTCTGAGCTGCTCACAGCGCAGTGGACCCACCATCCCCGGCCCGGCGTCACCGTTCACACACGCGCTCCGCGCACCGGAACATCGGCAGCAGCGACGATCACAAACGGCGCCACGGATTCAACCGTGGCCGTCACGTGGATCGATGGCCTCCCTGCCACACGGCAGTGCCATACGGACTACACCCTGGTCTACGGGTACAAGGACACGAGGGAAGGTTCGTACGTGTATGAACTTCCCCCGCCCACCATCACGGTAGACACAACGGCCATCGTCATCGCAAATACGTGGAGAATCATGAGCAACGCCGGCCCGTACGCGCGATTCATCCCGGTGCATTCAGACCGCGTCTGGGAAGCGTGGACGGAGGATGGCCAAGAGGCAACCGCAGGAAAGGAACTCCTCGACTGGGCGGTCAAGGTCTACTGCGGCCATCCAACAGAGTCGGATAGCGTAGAAATCGCAGAGGCCCTACCTACGATCTCAGGTAGCTAGCGGCACAAACAAGCTAGCCAAGCGCTGGCAAAACAAACAAGAGCGCCCGGGGCAACGCCCCGGGCGCTCTGCCTTTAACCCCCTTAGCCAATAAAAACCACCCGCAACCCCCATAGCCACCACCCGCAACCCCCTTAGCCAATAACCACCCGCAGGGGCGCCCTCGCCCCAACCCGCAACCCCCTCAGCCAATAACCACCCGCAGGGGCGGGCCTCGCCCCAACCCGCCACTCCCGCCCCCAACCCGTCACTCCCGCCCCCAACCCGTCATTCCCCTTAGCCAATAACCACCCGCAGGGGTGCCGCCCCCAACCCGTCATTCCCGCCCCCCCCCAACCCGTCATTCCCGCCCCCCCACCCGTCATTCCCGCGAAGGCGGGAACCCCACCCAGGAGCGCAACCAACCTCAGTAACGCAAAACCCCGAAAGCCCCAACGGACACGCCACAACGCGGCAATCTAACGGGTTGGCCAACTTGAATGGAATCGCCCCGGCCCCTTCCGCCACAAACGCCGGAACGCGGCGGACCAGCTCCATGCACAAAACAAGCCGATATCGCCCGGCCCGTTCCGCCACAAACGCCGGAACGCGGCGGACCAGCTCCATGCACAAAACGAGCCGGAATCGCGAACTTTAAATGAATTGGCTCCGCGGGTAGGATTCGAACCTACGACCAATCGGTTAACAGCCGACCGCTCTACCGACTGAGCTACCGCGGAGCGCGACAGAATGTGCCCTGCCCCAATCGCCGTCAGGCTTTGGAGCGCAACGGACACCCACCCAGTATAAGGACGCCACCTCCGCTCTCTCAACCGTCAACCACCGCCCCCCCGTTATTCCCGCCGCCCCCCCCGTTATTCCCGCCTCTCCCCCCCGTCATTCCCGCCTCTCCCCCCCGTCATTCCCGCCTACCCCCCCGTCATTCCCGCGAACGCGGGAATCTTCACCCGGGAATACAAGCAACCCCCGTAACCCCAAACACCCCGCCGCTGCTATCCTTAAAGCCACGGTTCGCCGCACGGCGCCAAGCCGCGCCCCGTAACTGTTTCCCATATAAGGAGGAATCTCTCGTGACCATTGAGCCCACGCTCAAAGACATGAACACCATCGTCTCCCTCGCCAAGCGGCGCGGATTCGTGTTCCCCGCCAGCGAGATCTACGGCGGCATCGGCTCCTCGTGGGACTACGGGCCTTTGGGCGTGGAACTCAAGCGAAACGTCCGTGACGCATGGTGGCGCGCGATAGTGCAGGAACGCGATGACGTCGTCGGCCTCGACAGCGCCATCATCCAAAGCCCGCTGGTGTGGGAAGCGAGTGGCCACGTCGCGGGATTCTCCGATCCGCTCGTCGAATGCCGCAGCTGCCATCGGCGGCAACGCGCAGACCACATCGAGAACGATACGTGCCCGGACTGCGGCACGGTTGGCCAATTCACTGAGCCGCGCCAGTTCAACCTCATGTTCAAGACCTTCATGGGCCCCGTGGAAGAGGACGCCGCCGTTGCCTTCCTTCGCCCCGAGACCGCGCAGGGCATCTTCACGAACTTTGAGAACGTCCGCACCTCCACACGCAAGAAAATCCCGTTTGGCATTGCACAAACAGGAAAATCATTCCGCAACGAAATCACAACAGGGAACTTCATATTTCGCACTCGTGAGTTTGAACAAATGGAGATGGAATACTTTGTCCGACCGGAAGACGGTTTTGCGTCGCTCGAATACTGGCGCAATGAGCGGATGCGCTGGTACACGGACCTGGGCATCAACCCGGAGCGGCTGCGCTTTCGGCAACACGAACAGGATGAACTCGCCCACTACGCCGCCGCCGTCTACGACATCGAGTACCTGTTCCCCATCGGCTGGTCGGAGCTGGAGGGCATCGCCTACCGCGGCGACTTTGACCTCCGCCAACACCAGGAGAGTTCCGGCCGCAAACTGGAATACTTCGACGATGAGCGACAGGAACGTTTCCTGCCCCATGTCGTCGAACCCGCCAGCGGCGTTGATCGGTGCATGCTCGCCTTCCTCGTGGACGGCTACACAGAGGAAGAGGTCAACGGCGAAACCCGCACCGTCCTCAAACTGCACCGCGATCTCGCCCCCTATAAAGTCGCCATCCTCCCCCTCTCCCGCAACGAGAAACTCCTCCCCAAAGCGCGTGAGGTCTACGACATCGTTCGCAAGCGCTGGATGTCCGACTATGACGATTCACAGTCCATCGGACGCCGCTATCGCCGCCAGGACGAGATCGGCACACCCTACTGCGTCACAATCGACTTCAAGACCGTGGAGGAGGACGACGCCGTGACGGTCCGCGACCGCGACACCATGGAACAAGTCCGCGTCCCCATCCCCGAACTCCGCAACCTCCTCGAAGACCGCCTGCCTCGCTGATGCTCACGCCCTGAGAGCGGTCGTCTAGAGCAAAGCCATTCGTGCCCCGAACATGCCATGCGAATCATCCACTTTGCTGACGCGCACATCGGTGTCGAAACCCACAGCCGCCCCGTCTCCTCCGACGACTTAAACGCGCTGCCGGATTCGTTCGCGCCCGGCGTCAACCGCGCCTCCACCTACACAGGAATGCCGTCGCGCCTCATTGATTCCCTCCGCGCCCTCGATGAACTGGTCGCCTTTGCGCTGGAAGAACCCCGCGCAGACCTGATCATCTTCTCCGGCGATGCCTACCGTTCCCGTGACCCCTCCCAGACCCACCAACGAGAATTCGCTCGCCGCATCAGCCGTCTCGCCCTCGCCGGCATACCCGTCTTTCTCCTCGCAGGCAACCATGACGTGCCCAACACGGAGGGCAGGGCAACTGCGCTGGACATCTTTGACACCCTTGGAGTTGGCAACATAACCGTCGCCTCCCGCCCCGCCACCCACCGCATCGAAACCCCTGCCGGCCCCGTCCATATCATCGCCGTCCCCTGGTTCCGCCGCAGCGCTGCCGTCGCTCGCCAGGAAAACCACGGCAAAAGCGCCACAGAGGTCAATGAGTGGATGCAGGACTACCTCGCCCACGGAATCACGCGCATGGCCGCAGAGCTCGATCCAACAGTTCCCGCCGTCCTCGCCGCCCACGCAACCGCCAGCACCGCCACAATCGGCCATGAACGCAGCATGATGATGGGCAACGACTACCTCCTCCTCCCCAGCGCCCTCCAACCCCATCCCGTCGACTACGCCGCCCTCGGCCACATCCACCGCCACCAGCTCATCGCGGACTACCCGCCCGTCGTCTACGCCGGCAGCATCCACCGCGTCGATTTCTCCGAGGAAGACGACCCCAAGGGCTTCTGCCTCGTGGACATCGATCCCAATCTGCCCCCTGGCCGCCGCGCCGCCGAGTGGTCATTCCACCCCGTCTGGTCGAGGCCGTTCAGAACGATCAAGCTCACGCTCAGGGCAGGGGAGCAAAACGTGATGGCGGCTATCGAGGCGCAACTCGCGCGCGCCAACGTCGTTGAGGCCGTCGCCCGTGTTGAAATCAGAACCCCCGTGGAACTCGCGGGAGACATCGACCGCCCTCGTATCCAGCAACTACTGCGGCAGGCCGGAGCCCACATCGTCTCCGGCGTCACAGTTCAGGTGGATACGCCTGATCGAACACGGACGCGTCTCGACCGCGGCATGGCAATCGAATCCCTTGATCCTCAGCAGGCGCTCACCCTCTATCTTGAAAAATCGTCGGTTACGCCTGAGAGGCGGCAGACCCTCCTACAGGCCGCGCGTGAGATCATGAACACCCAACAAACCGGAGAGGGCGTTGCAATGGATGACGCGATCAAAGCCGAGATCCGTCTGGCAATGCCGGACGACATGGAGGGTGCGTTCGCCTTGCGCCGCGCCATCTTCATCGGTGAGCAGAATGTTGACCCCGAAGAGGAGTGGGACGGACGCGATGACGCCGCCGTCCACGTTGTCGCCGTCATGGGCGAGGAAATCGTCGGCACGGGCCGCCTGCTGATCGATGAGGGCGAAACGACATGCCGAATCGGACGCATGGCCGTTCGGCAGAATCTAAGGCGGCATAGAATCGGCGATGGAATCCTGGCCCTACTTGAGCGGGAGGCTCAAGACCGCGGATTTAGCCAAGCTCTCCTCCACGCCCAGACCTATGTGTCGGAGTTCTACGCCCAAGCCGGATATGTCGAGCAGGGCGAAGTCTTTATGGAAGCGGACATCGAACACATCGCCATGACAAAGGACCTAACCCGCGCCCTTTAGCCACTCGGAGCCGCCGTCCCACACTTCGCGCTTCCAAACCGGCGCCAGCGCCTTAACCTTCTCCACCGCCTCCCGGCACCCGTCAAAAGCGGCCCGCCGATGTGGCGAAGCGACAGCCACGACCAGCGAGGTCTCCCCGATCTCAAGCCGCCCCGTTCGATGCCACAGCGCGATGCTGCCGATGTCAAAATCCTCCAGGACTTCGCGGCCAATGCGGCGCAGGACGTTCTCAGCCATCTCCGGATACGCCTCGTATTCAAGGAAAAGCACCCGACGTCCCAGGTTGTTATCGCGGACGATGCCCTCAAACGTGATGACGGCGCCGTCTGATGCAGCCTTGAGAGACTCGGCGATCGTCAGCGCGTCAAGCCGCTCCGGCGTCACGCCCACCTGCACACCCTCCGCGCCTGACACCGCCCCGCCGCTCACAGGCGGAATCAACGCCACCTCATCCCCGGCCGATATGGGCGTCGATTGATCCACATACTCCTGGTTAACCGCAACAACGACGCCATCACAGCGATTTGCCAACGACGGATGCTGCCGTCGAACTTCGCCCAGCAAGCGCGATACCAACTCGCCCTCTGCCAACTCCACGCTGATCTCAGAAGCCCCCGCAGCCTCACGCAGCGACGCAAACAATCTCACTCGAACATCCATACAGCCATTATAGGCTCTCCCCTCCGTCACTCCGGCACAGGCAAGAACCCACGCGCCCCCGCCCCGCCCCCAAATCCATTCGTGACGCTTGACACAATTTCGCGGGCACAGATAGACTCTAGCTACTGCGGAAACAGCAGCGCCCGCGTCACGGCGCGATAGGACGCTGAATTCCCGAAACGGTGCTCACGAAGTGCTCAAACTAACGTCTGAGGTGGTTGCGCTGAACAGGCACATCCGAATGGGGAAGGGTATCCAGCTTATCGGAGCGCTGACGGTTCTCTTGACCGTCGTTCTCCTCTCCGGTTGTCAATTGGCGCTCCCGCAGAGCACGCTCAATCCTGCCGGTGATGTCGCCAAGACCCAACAGGATCTCTTCATCCTCATATTCGTGATCTCCGTCATCATCTTCATCGGTGTTCAGGGATTCCTGATCATCGCAGTGCTCAAGTACCGCGCCAGGCGTGGCCGGGAGAATGACATCCCGCCGCAGACCCACGGCAACACTCCCCTCGAAATCGGCTGGACGATTGCTCCGGCCATTCTCGTCATCGCTATCACTATCCCCACCGTCGCGGGCATCGGCGCGACCTATGACCCGCCGGACTCCTATGCCGACGATCCTGCCATGACTATTGAGGTAGTTGGCCATCAGTGGTGGTGGGAGTATCGCTACCTCGACGAGAACGGCGATCTTGATTTCATAACCGCCAACGAACTGCACATACCCATCGATACCGTCATCAACCTCAAGCTGTCGTCCAAGGACGTAATCCACAGCTTCTCAATTCCGCGCCTTGCCGGCGGCCGTGACGCTGTCCCGGGACACGTCAACCGCATGTGGTTCAACGCGACGGAGACGGGTGTCTACGCGGGGCAGTGCAAGGAGTTCTGCGGAGATTCCCATGCCCTAATGCGCACCGTCGCTTTTGCGCGTGAACAGGCCGACTATGAAGCGTGGGCGGCCAATGAGCGCCAACCGGCCGTGAACATGACTCCGGCAATGGAGCCGGGCTGGACGGTATTCAAAGAGAACGCCTGCCGTGGCTGCCACACCATCGAGGGCGCTACCGAAGACGAGTACCCAATTGCCATCGGTGTGACGGGCCCCAAACTCTCACACTTCGGTTCCCGTGTGACTATCGCCGCGAACACGTTGCACAAGGGCCCCGCCGACATGACGATGGGCGCTTTCTTTGAGGACGTGCCCACTGACCCTGATTTCATGCAACGCGATCCGGAGTCGGAGAACCTGCGTCGATGGCTGAACAACGCCCCGGACATCAAGCCGGGCACAGAGATGCCGGACCTTGACCTCACAGAACAACAGCTTGATGATCTCGTATTCTTCCTGGAGAGCCTGAAGTAGCGCGCTGCGCTCAGGCGATAGAAAAGGCTTGAAGGAGTAGGGGACGATGGCGATGCTAGCGGGCTTCCTCGAGAGACCAACCGGTGCTTACGGTATCTGGGGCTGGCTCACGACGATCGATCACAAGAAGATCGGCACGCTTTACCTTGTCACGGCCTGCTTCTTCTTCCTTGTCGGCGGCCTTGAAGCCGGCCTCATGCGAATCCAGTTGGCCTCGCCGAACTCCACGCTCATCAGCGCCAATGTGTTCAGCCAGCTGTTCACGATGCACGCGCTGACGATGATCTTCCTGGCCATCATGCCGCTGAGCGTCGCGTTCTTTAACTGGATTGTTCCCCTGCAGATTGGCGCGCGAGATGTCGCGTTCCCACGCCTGAACGCCCTCAGCTATTGGGTTTTCCTGGGTGGCGCAATCATCCTGAACCTGGGATGGGTGACAATGACGTCGCCCGCAGCCGGCTGGTTCGCCTACGCCAATCTGACCAGCACGACATTCTCCCCAACGATTGGCATGGACTTCTACGTCCTCGGTCTGCTCGTGCTCGGAACGTCGTCTCTGCTCGGTTCATTCAACTTCATTGTGACGATCATCAACCTGCGAGCGCCCGGCATGTCGCTGATGCGAATGCCAATCTTCACGTGGATGGCGTTCATCACGTCGTTCCTGCTCGCGCTCGCCATGCCGGTCATCACCATCGGCCTCGTGGAATTGGGCTTTGACCGCTTCTTCGGTACAAACTTCTTCGTGTTTGCCAAAGGCGGCGATGTTCTCCTCTGGCAGCACCTCTTCTGGGTGTTCGGCCATCCTGAGGTCTACATCCTCATCCTCCCCGCAATGGGGATCGTCTCTGAGATTCTGCCAACGTTCTCCCGCAAGCCGCTGTTCGGCTTCCCCGTTGTCGTCTTCTCCGGCCTGACCATCGCCTTCCTCGGCTGGTCAGTCTGGGCGCACCACATGTTCGCCGTCGGACTCGGCCCCGTGCCGGACGCCGTCTTCGCCACGACGACCATGGCCATTGCCATTCCAACGGGCGTCAAGGTCTTCAACTGGCTAGGCACCATATGGGGCGGCAACATACAGCTCAAGACACCGATGTACTTCGCTTTGGGCTTCATCGCCCTCTTTACAATCGGCGGCCTCAGCGGCATGACGCACGCTGCCGCGCCGTCCGATCTCCAACAGACGGATACGTACTACATCGTCGCGCACATCCACTACGTGCTGTTCGGCGGCGCGATCATGGGCCTCATGGGCGGCATCTTCTACTGGTATCCCAAGATGACCGGACGCATGATGAGCGAGTATCTGGGCAAGTGGAGCTTCTGGCTCGTGTTCGCGGGCATGAACCTGACTTTCGGGCCGATGCACTACCTGGGTCTCGTTGGAATGCCGCGCCGGAACTTTACCTTCCCTGCGGGCATGGGCTGGGACTTCTGGAACCTCTTCACCTCCCTGGCCGTGCTGCTGCTGATTGCAGGCGTCGGACTCTTCGTGTACAACGCCTTGATGAGCAAGCGGAAGGGTGAGATTGCCGGACCCGATCCGTGGGACGCCCGCACACTTGAGTGGGCAATGCCGTCCCCTCCGCCGCACTACAACTTCGCTGAGATCCCCGTTGTCCATGGCCGCGACGCTCTCTGGGAGCAGAAGTACCCGGAA
Organism: Dehalococcoidia bacterium; assembly: GCA_965205915.1. Taxonomy (GTDB): domain Bacteria; phylum Chloroflexota; class Dehalococcoidia; order UBA6926; family UBA6926; genus VXMO01. The sequence goes on from OZ242191.1 coordinate 2,202,066, forward strand.
GAGGGTCACGCGCCGCATCCGGTTCCCGCCGGCGCCGCGCATGACGACGAAGAGCACCTGGACATTCACATGCCGAGCCCCTCCTACTACCCGCTCATCGTTGCGCTCGGCATCATCTCACTGGCCGTGACACTGTTGGTGTACCAGGCCTTCGCGCCGCTCGGCTATGCGGCCGGCGCGCTCGGCATCGTCCTGCTGCTCTGGGGCGCGTACGGCTGGGTGTTTGAGCCGACGGATTGAACACTACACGCATTTCGAGATTGACTGAGAAACGCTAAAAGGACATCGCAGGTGGCACACGACGCAACAATAGAGCAAGGCGGGGCCCACGTAACAACGACCGGCCTTGACCATCGGAAGATCCTCATGTGGGTCTTCCTCGCGTCTGATTGCCTGTTCTTCGGCGCGCTCATTTCTACCTACATGGTCTACCGGAGCAACGTGCCGGTCGGCCCGGGGCCGGAACTCTTTGACATTCCGTACACGTCCGTTAGCGCCTTCGTGCTCCTGATGAGCTCCCTGACGATGGTCCTGGCGCTCGCTGCCCTTCAACGCAGAAATTCGAAGCAGGCGCGCATCTGGCTGATGGCAACGGCCCTGCTCGGCGCAGTGTTCCTTGGAGGCCAATACTACGAGTTCACGACGTTCGTCGAACAGGGACTGACACTCAAGACGAGCGTGTTCGGCACGAGCTTCTTCGTCCTGACCGGATTCCACGGAACCCACGTCGCCATCGGTGTATTCATGCTGCTAACACTCGTTGGCGCATCGCTGACGGGCAAGTTACTTCCGAAACACGACCTAACGGTTGAGTTGGTCGGTCTGTATTGGCACTTCGTGGACATTGTCTGGATCGTGATCTTTACGGTGGTATACCTCATCCCGTCCGGCGGGACAAGCAACGGCTGACAAGCGAGGAACGACGACATGGCAACGATGCAAGAACAGGGACACGCAGGAGGAGGTCACCCCACCCCCCGTACCTACGTCAACGTTGCGATAATCCTGTCCGCCATCACGCTCATTGAAGTGGTGGTCGTCATTGCCGGACTGGCCAACATTATCCTCATCCCGGTCCTCCTGGGCCTCTCGGCGGTCAAGTTCGTCTACGTCGTCGGGTGGTTCATGCACCTGAAGTTTGATGCGCGTCTCTACCAGGCGCTATTCTTCGGTGGGCTATTCCTGGCCATCGCTGTCTTGTTGGCGCTGGTGGCGCTGTTTGAAAACTTCACACTGCCCGGCGCGACAGTGGGACACTAGCAGAGAAACTGAACGCGAGACGGAGCAACAATGGAGCACCACGACGAACATAGCGAGACGAACAACGTTCGGGACAGGTTGCTCTATCCCCTCCTTCTGCCGGTCGTTTGCCTGATCGCCACGGTGATCCTGATTGTAGTGATCGGTGAATTCCTGCTGGTTTTCGGCGACACCTCCTGGACTATCGGTGGCCAGCATCTCGTCGCGCAGGTGCCCGCCGCGCTCCTGCTGGCCCTCATCTTTCTTGGCGGCTTCGCTTACCTTGCGTCGCGCGCGCCGGACGAACACAACGACGACTCCCACTAGTCTGATGCCGCCCGGCACACGGCGGCGCATCCGCTTTGCCCGTGGCAGCGCACGTTCCACTCCGACGGCGCATCGCCGACATTTGGCGTAGGATTGCGGCATGAATGATCTCAACGAGATTCTGCTCTCTTGGTCGTGGGAGCCTCTGACCCTGTTCCTCGTGGGCCTGCTTGGCGTCACCTACTTCAGGGGATGGCGCGGACTGCGGCCCCTCAAGCTGCGCGTCGTCACCAACTGGCGCGTCCTCTCCTTCTCAACCGGCCTGTTGCTCCTGCTCCTCGCCCTCATCTCCCCTCTGGACACCCTCGGCGGCCAACTCTTCGCCTTTCACATGACCCAGCACATGCTGCTCACGCACGTCGCCGTGCCACTGATTTTGCTCGGCGCGCCGGTCCTCCCGGTGGTTCGAGGCATGGGCTACGGAATCCGACGCGTAACCGTCATTAAACTCGCAAAAGTGCCCCTCGTTCGTTACTTTTTTCACATACTCATCCACCCCCTCTTCGGCTTGTCCGTCTTCGTGGCCGCTATCTGGGCGTGGCACGTCCCTAGCGCCTACTCCGCCGCCATAAACAACGATTTCGCCCATATAGCCCAACACGCCACCTTCATAACATCCGCAACAATTTTCTGGTGGGCCATCATCGACCCAACACCAATTCAAGGCAAGGTTCCGTATCTAGCGAGGCTGGTGGTTGTCGTATTGGCGCTCTCGCTGACGTTCCCATTGGCCGCCATGCTGACGTTTGCTCGCATTCCCTGGTATGAGCCGTACATCGCGCAGTCGTCGCTCTGGAGCATCGATGCGTTGACTGACCAACAGATCGGCGGCCTCATCATGTGGGTGGGCGGTATCGCCCCATACTTTGCCGCTATTGCCGGTCTGTTCATCGTGGCCGTCCGCCGCGATGAAGAGGATACGCAACGATCCCGCGCGGCCCTCTACGACGACCGGCCGAATCCTGCCCCGCAGAGTACGGCAACGTAATGTCCACCATGAACGACAAAACCGCCGCGCGCTATCGCAATGCCCTCCTCGGGCTGGCGTTGGCTGCGGCGATCGCGACAGTCTTTCTCATCAGCCTGGGCAGCTTTGTTCGTGTCACAGGCTCCGGCCTTGCCTGCCCGGACTGGCCCCTCTGCCACGGCAGCATCATCCCGCCATTCGAGTACCACGTCCTCATCGAGTACTCCCACCGGCTGACGGCGTCTATTGTGGGATTGCTTATAGCGGCCATGTTCGTTGTATCGTTCCTCGCATTCCGCAAAGGAGAGGAACCGACCCGCCGCGCGTTCGTCCCCGCCGCCGTCACCCTCGTCGTCATGCTCATTCAGGCGGGATTGGGCGGCGTGGCCGTCGTGACAGAACTCCCGCCGCCAATCGTCACGCTCCATCTCTTCCTCGCGGAGGCCATTCTCGCGTTGCTCATCGTGACGATGTTGTCCGCGACAAGCCGCGCGTCAACGTCGGGCGCCGGGCGCGTACCCGCCCGAGATGCCCGTAAGCTCTACCTGTGGGCAGTCGTTGCGGCTGTAGCAATGCTGGTGATGATCCTCTCCGGCTCATACGTGGTGGCAGAGGAGGCGACGCTGGCGTGCGGCAGCGGATTCTCCGCGTGGCCGCTATGCGACGGCGCGATTATGCCGAGTGGTTTCGACCCGAGCATCCATATGGGACATCGCTTCATGGTCGTCATCGGAACGGTCGTGACCGGCTTTGTGGCATATCTCGCATGGCGTCAAAGGGCCAATGACCGAATGATCAGTCGAGTGGGGCAGGCGACACTACATCTCCTCATCGTTCAGATCATCATTGGCGCGTTAGTGCCGTGGACGGAGTTTCACCACGCCGCCCGTGTCGCGCACATCACGCTTGCCTCGATAACATGGGCCGCTGCCGTTCTGCTGGTCATCCTTGCCGCTCGGGCTCGCGCCAACGCCGGTGAGCAGGAAGATGAAATGGAGAGTCGGCCGGTGGACATGCCGCCCGCTCCGGCGGGGGGCTCCGGCGTCGCTCCCACGATGACCTTGCTGGACATAGCCTCCGATTACTTCTGGTTGACCAAACCGCGCGTCATGGTGCTGCTGCTGTTGACGGCGCTGGGCGGTATGGTGTTGGCGGCGCAAGGCTTGCCGTCGGCGACGATCGCCGTTGCCGTTCTTCTGGGCGGCGCGCTTGCGTCCGGCGGCGCAGGGGCGATCAATCACGGGCTGGAAGCCAACATTGACGCTGCAATGCTGCGCACGAGGCATCGCCCGGTCGCGAGCGGGCGTGTGACGCCCCGCATGGCCATCTCATATGGCATCGCGCTCAATATACTGGCCTTTGCAGTGCTCGCGGGCGGAGCCAATGTCTTGGCTGCGTCTATCACGCTGAGTGCGTCACTCTTCTATGTGTTTGTGTATACGCTGTGGCTCAAGCAGACGACGGTGCAGAACATCGTGATTGGCGGGGCTGCGGGCGCCGTGCCGCCGCTGGTGGGGTGGGCCGCTGTCACCGGAGGCCTGAGCCTGCCGGCCATCTACCTGTTCCTGATCATCTTCTTCTGGACGCCGCCGCATTTCTGGGCGTTGTCCATCATGATCAAGGACGACTATGAGCGCGCCAGCGTGCCGATGATGCCGGTAGTCCTTGGCGAGGAGAGTACCCGTACCAGCATCTTCCTCTACACGATACTCGTGAATATCCTCGCGCTGCTTCTGTATATCTCAACTCCGCTGCTGAGCGTCGTCTACCTGGCGGGAGCACTGGTATTGGGCGGGCTCTTTACGTACTATGCCTATCGCCTGCTCAAGGAGAAGGACCGGGCCGCCGCCCTTCGACTCTACAAGTTCTCTCTACTCTACTTGTCGCTGCTCTTCCTGGTCGTCATGATCGACCAGTTGGTGTAGAGGGCCTTTTAATCCTGCCGCCCGTTTCCCGTCTCTACCTCATTGTCCTGTAGAGATTCTCTCAGAGCGTCTATCTGTGAACGAATGTCAGCCTGCCTACGGGCCACGTAATACAGATAGGCAAAAAACGCAATCCAGACAATTGCGTATGCTGCAAAGACAAAGAGCGGACTAAACTCGCCGAATCCGTTATCCACCTATGGCTCCCTCATTGCAATTCTCTCGCGGCGCGCAGTTCGTCCAAATCATGTTGCGCCTCCTCAAGCCGCATTCGCATCGCCATCAGATAGACGTACAGAAGCATGAAAGCCACCATACCCACCAGGAACGGGACAAGGATGGCGCTCTCCGGCCTGTCCGACGACTGTAGCGTTGGCAATGGATGCAGAAACGTCCACAAGTAGACGGAGAAGTAAGTAATGGGGATGTTGACGGCGCCAAGGATGCCGATGACGGCCGCCGCGCGAGACGTCCCCGGACCGCGATCCCCCAGAGATCGCAGCATCAGATAGGCAACGTAAACGAGCCACATCACGAGTGTTGTCACGAGGCGGACATCCGACCAATTCCACCATGCGCCCCACACGGGCCGCCCCCACAGCGAGCCTGTCACGAGGGTCAACGTCGTCAGGATGACGCCGATCTCGGCGGACGCGTAGGCCAGCCGGTCCCAATTTGGTGTTCGCTTCCGTAGGTACATGACGCTGCCAAACGCCACAACGCCAATCGAAATATAAGCGATGAGAGCGCTGGGAACGTGGATATAGAAGATCTTCTGGTGTATGCCCTGCACGCGCTCAGAGGGCGACTCCACGAGAGCGAGGTAAAGCGCGATAAGCATCGCCGCAAAGGCGGCAATACCAATGATGTCAATGACTGATATTCGACGTGTCGAAAGGCTCACTTTTCAACCGTAACATAGAATATCAGCGTAGATAGGACGACGAACGTGAGGTCATACGCCGTCAACACCGCCATCCAGGGTTGAATCTCCTCCCATGGGCGTCCGTCGATGGCGAGGCCCGTTGCTCGAACCGCGCCGATGATGACGGGCACAAGCAGCGGCAGAAGCATGATGGGCAGCAAGGCCTCCCTCGCCCGAGCCCGAGCCGCGATTGCGGACAGTATCGTCCCCACGCTCGCGATGCCGATGTTGCCCAGGATCAGCGTCAGCAGTAGGGCAGGCTGGAAGAGTTGCAGATTGAACAGCACAGCAGCGAGCGGCACGATGACTATCTCCAACACAATGAGCAACACGACGTTTGTGGCCACCTTGGCCAGATAAAGCGCGCCCGGATCGATCGGACTTGCCAGCAGGCCGTCCAGAGAGCCGCGCTCCACCTCGCGAGCGAACGACCTGCCCAATGCGAGCAGGCTCGCAAAGATGACGGCCACCCAGAGGACGCCGGGCGCAACAAGGTTCAACGTCGCGCCGCGCAAATCAAACGAGAACTGAAAGGTGATCAGGGCGGCGACGGCGAACACGGCCATCGGCACCGCCGTCTCGCGGGAGCGAAACTCGACCGCCATCTCCTTGCTGAAAAGAATCCAAAACTGCGCCGCGTAGCCCGGCGGGCTGTTGAGCGCAATGGGGGGCTTTTTTGAAGACTCCACGGCGGCAACCTCAGCGAACCCTTGCTACGAGACGACGCGTGACCGCTTGGCGACGTTGCTCTGCATCGAGAGACGTGTCACCGTCTGCGGCAGAGTCATACACAATCTCGCCGTTACGCAAGACGATATCGCGGGTCGTGAGCGCGATGCCCATCTCGATGTTGTGCGTGGCCAGAACGACGGTCACGCCCGGCCCCTGCTCCGTGATATGTGCCGTCAGCATGTCACGAGACACGGCATCAAGCCCCGTTTCCGGCTCGTCCAGCAGCAACAGGGCCGGGCGGTGAACGAGTGCCCGCATGAGTGAGACGCGTTGCGTCATTCCCCGCGACAGCGTTCGCACAGGGTCGCCGCGTCGTCCGACAAGCCCGAAGTCTGAGATGAGCGCGTCCGCCCGCTCATGTGCGTCCGGCACACCATTCAGCCGACCGTACAGCGCCAGGTTCTCCTTAGCGGACAACTCCTCATACAGGTGGCTCTGATGGCTGAGCGATCCGATCTGCGCTCGCACACGCCCACCCTCGCGCCCCCACGGCTGCGCGCCGAAAACCTGGATTCGTCCGCCGCTCGGGCGCAGGAGACCGGACAGTAGCTGTAGCAGGGTGGACTTGCCCGCGCCATTCTCCCCAAACACCGCCACGCGCTCCCCAACGCCAATGGTCACGCTGAGGTTGCGGATGGCGGGCCGTGCGCCGTAATTCTTATGCAGGTCGTCGCAGCGCACGGCTGTCAGAGCCGATTGTTGAGCGACGAGGGGAAGATCGGTTGAGGTCATTGCCCTCGCTCCCCCTCAATGATGCGCCGCAGGATGTCGCGGTGTGGGGCGGCGGCCGCTGCGTGCTCCTCCTGGGTCATTTCGCCCGCCTCACGCGCGTCCTCAAGCCGGGCCAACTCCGCCAACGCTGCCTCTCTCTGCGCCCGCATTGCCTCCTGATCGGCGGCGGTGGATGAGGGGCCACGCCGCCGCCCCCGGTACCGCGCCCAATACACCGCGAATGCGGCGGCGGTGATCAGCGCGGCAGCCGCCACGCCCAGCGCGATGTCTCTCAATGTCCGTTCGAGGCTGCGGCTGCGCGCGCCGGCGCTCAACGGCAGGTCGGCGACCGTGCCAAACAGTGTCTCTCCCGCGATAACGGATCTCATCTCATAGCGAGCATAGGTCACACCCGAAACCTCTGAATCCGGCATCTCTATCCACTCCGAGCCCGGGCGGAACGAGATCTCGCGTGGCACGAGCAGCCGAACGACCTCCGTCGAGTATGGATACGCCTTGCTCCATGCGAACACTTCTGTCGTGTAGAGGACGCCGTAAGTGACGATGTATTCCTCGATCCCCGGCATGACAGGGATGATGGAGTGGACATTGCGGCCCTCCGGCGCGAGCACGAGGCTGCCGGGACTATGCACAGACTCAAGGTCGAACGCCATGGTCGGCAGGGGCAGCACCACCGTGAGGCGCGTGTTGAGAGGATCGTTGCCCACGTATGCTCTATCGCTGACGTTCTCGAATGTTGTGACCTGGAGAACGCGCAGAACGCCGGAATCGTCGGCAGGCGGGGTTATTGCCGAACTGTCACCGATGATGCGAATGACTGACGGATCGGCCGTCGTCTCAAAGACAATCAACTCAAGCGGTCCCTCACGTTCGATGGAGGAGATATAGGCGTCGCTGAAGAACCGGATATCCCTGTAGGCCGCTGAGAGCGCGTATATGACCTCGCGGTCGCCAATGACGCCGTCGAACGACGCGAAGCCATCCGCATCTACCTCGGCCTCAAGCCGCTGCAACTCATTGTCCTCAGAATCGAAGACTTGCAGCGTCACGATTAAGCCCGCCGGCGCGTCTGTGCCGGCGGTGCCGTTGAGGACGAGGGCCTCGATGGTGATAGGCGCGCCGGTGGCGAGTGGCGTAGGCGTCGCTTCTTGCGCCATGGCGGGCCTCACCGTCAAGAGAAGCGCGATGGCGCAGAAAATTGCGACTGTTACCAACTGTCTGACACCGGCAAGGTCGCGCGGATTGGTTGCGCTGATCATGCCCCGGAGTCCGCAGAATCATCGGACGCGGCAGGGTGCCCGGCCTCCGCAATTCGCTCTCGTCGCAGTTGCACGGCCCGCTCGATCTCCTCGTCCAGAATCTGTTCGCGCCCCTCGATCTCTCGGATGAGCGCGGCTGCGCGACGTACCAGGGGTATTCTCGTGACCCGGTGTTCAGCCGGCGTTATATTGCCCCGCTCCAGCTCGTCCTCCAGGTCCATGATGGCGGTCAGGGCCTCGTTTCGCGCCTCCCGCATTCTGCCGAGGTCTGAGAGTTCATCCGTGTTGGCCGGGCCGTCACTCGCGCCGCGCGTGCGAATAAGTGGGAGTGCGATGGCCGCGACGGTCACGATGACGGCGGCGAGGGTGAGGCCGACGGCGACTACGTCCACCCGCGCCTCAATTCGTTTTGCCGGTCATACGGCCGATCTCTCTCGCGACGACGTCGTCATCATCTGCGAGAGGGCGGACGGTGGGCCGGGCGGGTTGCTGCTGAGGCCGTTCGCGCCTGCCGCTGCGGAGGCCGAGGAAAACGACAATAAGGCCGAATAGCGCGATTATTGGCGGGGCAACCCAGACACCCAAGCCGATTCCCGCAGGCCGCGGTTCCCGCAAGACGGCTGGGCCGAATCGTTCCTCAAAGAATTCCAGGATTTCATCTTCCGTCGAGCCGCTGTCGACGAGCTGCTGCACGCGGGCGCGCATCTGGCGCGCAATAGTTGCGTTGGATTCCGTAATGGGTTGTCCGTCGCAGACGGGGCATTGGAGTTTGGTGGCGATGGCGCGCGCCTGAGGTGAGAGGGCAAGCATTTGAAGCTCCTCTCTTGAAAACTCTCCCGTGTCCTCAGTCTGGGCGCTGGCAATGGCCGGCAGCATGAGTAACAAAAATGCAACCGCAAGGGCGGCGAACGCGCCGACGATTCCTCGGGCGGTGACTCGCGGCGCAAATGAGTTGACCATGGCGATGAACGACGGCCTGCGGTCAGGGCCGCCGTGGGGCGGCGGCGCCGGTTGAGCCGAGTGGTTCCCAGACGGGCCTCAGGGCAGGGAGGCGGCCGGGCCAGGCTGTGATGAGCAACGCAAGGAAGATCATGGAACTGCCAACCCACACGAGGCTCATGAGGGGGTTGATGAAGATGGCGAACGTGGCGGACTCATCATCGAATCCGGCCTGGAAGATGTAGAGATCATGCCGCCAGGTGGAGCGCACGGCGACGCGGTTCGTCGGCTGTGCCTCGAAGTTTGGATAGACCTGCGTGACCGGGAGCAATTGGCCGATAAATCTGCCGTTCTCCTCCACATCCAGTTGCGATCCGAAAACCTGTCGGTTCTCCTCCTGAAACGCCACCGTGCGCCGGTACGTGATGGTGTAGTCGCCGATGGTGACGGACTCGCCCTGCAATAAATTGACCTCCGTCGCCGACTGAAATGCCGTCGAGCCTATGAGGCCGATGGCGAGTACGGCGATGGCGACGTGAACAAGATAGCCACCATAGCGCCGGCGGTCGCGGGAGATCAGGCCGGACACCGCCACCGGTATCGATTCCCGGGTGGTGCTACGCCGGATTCTGATGCCGCGCGCGTACTCCTGCGCAATAGTGGTCAGGACAAAGGCGCACGCGCCGAACGCGATGGGTGTGACGAAATCCCTTAAGAGGAGCGCAAGCACAAGCGCCGTCAAGATACCTACTCCTATCGGCGCGCGGAGGTTCCGCAACATCGCCTGGCCTGTGGACTTGCGCCACGCGAGGAGGGGTCCGACGCCCATCAGCAGGATGAGAGCCAGAAAGAGCGGGCCGTTGACCTTTTCGTAGAAAGGCGCGCCGACTGTGAGCCGCTGGTTTCCCAAGGCTTCAGTCACCATCGGATAGACCGTTCCCCAGAATGTCGCGAAAGCGATGCTCACCAGCAGGAGATTGTTGAAAAGGAAGCCCGACTCGCGGGACAGGGTAGCCTCGAAACCTTCCTCGTCCCGGATACGTGGGAGACGCCAAAGGAGGAGGATGAGCGGCAGTGCCATCGCGGCAACAAAGTAGCCGAGGAACAGCCCGCCAACGTCCGACTCGGCGAAATTGTGAACCGAACTCAGGATGCCGCTCCGAACGATGAACGTTCCGAAAATGGCCAGGAGATACGTGGAAATGACGAGGCTGAGTGTCCATACCTTGAGCTTGCCGCGTCGCTCGACAACCATGACGGAATGCAGGAATGCCGTTCCGGTTAGCCAGGGCAGTAATGCGACATTTTCTACGGGATCCCAGCCCCAGTAGCCGCCCCAGCCCAGCACGCGGTAGGCCCACCATCCGCCGAGGATAAGGCCGGCCGTCTGAATACTCCACGCGATGAGCGTCGGAGTTCGCAGTGCGCGCGTCCACTCAACGCCAACGCGCCCTGTCGCGAGTGCCGCGATAGCGATTGAAAAGGGAAGCGTCCAGCTCATGTACCCGGCCAAAAGCATCGGCGGGTGGATGAGCATCCCGGGGTCCTGGAGCAGCGGATTAAGGCCGACACCGTCCGGCATGGTGGCGGGCAGGCGTGCCATCGGATTCGCAAAGAAGACGAGCACGATTAGGAAGAACGATAGGTTCGCGAGGATCACGCCGTTCGCGTAGCCCATCAGCGCCGGATACCGCCGACGCATCATGAAGATCATCACGCTGCCAAACACCGCCAGGAGCGTCGACCAGTAGAGCAGGGAGCCCTCTTGTCCGGCGTAGAAGGCCGACAGGGTGTAGTACCAGGGCATCGTCGTGCTGGAATTGAGCGTCACGTAGCGCAGGCCGAAGTCCTGCGTGACGAACGAGTAGACCAGGATAGACGCCGTCATGGCCAACAGGAGCGCGACGACATAGGCGGCGTTGCGGCCGCTGGCCGTGAGAGGAGCAATGGACAGTCGAGCGCCAAGCACGGAAGCCGCGCTTCCATACAGCGCCGCGCCGAGCGCGAGAATCAGCGCAATGTAACCGGCGTCTGACAGCTGCATCGTGTCGAAATCCCGCTAGCCGTAGGTGGGGCTGTAGTCGGGGGCTGTCGCGTCGGTGGGCAGGGGCTCCATGGTGTCCGGGTGGCGCGTTAGCAGGACGTCAGCGTTGAACGTGCCCCCGGGAGTGTAGTAGCCCTCAACGAACACGACGGCGTTGTCTCCAAAGATATCCGGCGGCGCGCCCTGATAGACGACCGGGATACTTGCCTCTTCACCCTGCACGTTGAATTCAAACGTAAGGCCCTCGCTGCGCACGATGCTGCCAGCCGTTACCGTTCCTCCCACGCGCAGGCGGCGATCCTCAGTGATATCCGGGGCAGCGGCCAACTCATCGACATTCATGTACGCCGCCGTGGCGGCGTCGAGAGAGAGGAATATCAGATATGCCACGACAAGGACGACCACGCCGATACCAATAATCAGGCGGACGTTAAATCGCCCGCGCCTGGCACGGTCGGATTGGCCAAAGAAGGCATCCTGCTCAGTCAATGAAACCTCTATAGTGGGGGCAAGTGAGTCATTGTGGCGCACCGGAGCCGAAACGTCGTGGAACAATCGTACGGAGCCGTGAATGTTCCGTCAACGACGCCGGGGCTGTGACGGAGTAGAGTTTACGCTATCGAGGCAATGTCAGGTGGTGGAGCGGCGTGACAGAAGGTCATCTGGACGGACATTTGCCCTATGGGGCTATACTGTGGTTTAGTATTGTCGCGACGATTACTTCCGACCATCCACACATCGGAAAACTGAAAAGGTAAAGGAACACATGCTGCGTATTCGCCTGACCCGCAAGGGCTTCCGCAAGCAACCGCACTATCGAGTAGTGGTGGCTGATCAACGGGCGCCACGAGATGGAGCGTTTGTCGACATTATTGGGCACTTTAACCCGCGTACTGGACCTGACTCCCTAACCATCGATCAAGATAAAGCGCGGGAGTGGTTGGGCAAAGGCGCCCAGCCCAGTGAGGCCGTTGCTAAGCTCTTTCGGCGCCAGGGGATTATCCCGTCGGCATGAACAAGGCGCCAGAAATGGCAGTTGGGACGTGATCGTGAAGGAGCTTGTAGAGTTTATCGCCATGAGCATTGTCGAAGACAGGGACGCAGTTCGGGTGACTGAGAGCGTCGGTGAGGACGGTCGCATACTGATTAGCCTCGTTGTCGCTGAAGCCGACAAGGGAAAGGTCATCGGCCGTGGAGGCCGGGTCGCAGAAGCCATCCGCACTGTGCTCAGGATTGCCGCCATCAGGCGTGGCGTCCGGGCAAGTCTGGAGATCGTCTAGCATCCTGGGCATGGTGAACCGACGACTTACCACTCAACCTTACGTAGCCGTTGGTCGAATCAGTGGCCCGTTTGGAGTCAAAGGCGAACTCAAAGTCGAAGTCCTAACGGACTTCCCACAAAGGTTCGAACCGGGCAGCAGGCTCTTCCTTCGGGAAGAGCCTGTTACTGTTTCAGGCACAAAGATCAGCGGCCTTGATCGGCTCATCGTGCAGCTTGAAGAAGTGCGGTCCCGCACAGAGGCCGAGACGATTCCTCGTGGCGCAACGCTCGATATCCACGAAGATGACGTTATCCCGCTGCCTGATGGCGCCTACTACCGCTTTCAACTGATCGGCCTGCAGGTAGTGACTGATCCCGATCGGGCCCCCATCGGCACGGTCGAGGACATCATCGAAACCGGCGTGAATGATGTGCTTGTTGTCAGGGCGGAGGGCCGTCCCGAAACCCTTATCCCAAATACGGATGAAATCGCAACGGTAGACCTTGAGTCCGGTGTCATTCTCGTGCGTCCCGTCGAGGGATTGCTACAGGACGCCGAGCCGGAGCAGCCGCAGGAACAGCCTGAACAGCAACGCCGCCGCAGACGCAGACGCAGGCGCTAGGAATCGAAGGCATCTCGAAACCGGTTCGGCCTAACTCTGTTCCTGCTTGACACGCTGTCGCTCCAAATGGCATAAAATCAGACCATGTCCGGTCACTCACATTGGTCCACTATTCAGAGGAAAAAGGGCGCGACCGACGCCAAACGCGCGAAACTCTTTACCAAGCTGGCGCGTGAAATAACCACCGCCGCACGCGATGGCGGCGTCAGCGTCGAGTTCAACCCCCGCCTCAGGCTGGCCGTTCAACGCGCCAAAGATTCCGGCATGCCGAACGACAACATCGACCGCACCCTCAAGAAGATTGCCGGGGGCGACAACGGCGACTCTCTGGAAGAAATCTGGTACGAGGGTTATGGCGCGGGTGGCGCGGCGGTCTTTGTGCAGGCCCTGACCGACAACCGCCATCGCACCTCCAACGAGGTGCGCTCGACGTTCAGCAGGCAGGGCGGCAATATCGGCGAAGTTGGCAGTGTCAACTGGCTATTTGATAACAGCGGCACGATTGTCGTCGAGGGTTCCGATGATGAACTTGAGGACGTGGCGCTTTCCGCCATTGATGCAGGCGCGGAGGACGTGGGAGACGCGGACGGAGGACAACTGGAGGTCTATACTCCCCCCTCCCAGTTGGAGGTGGTTCGCGCGGCACTCGTAGAGCAGGGCGCCCATGTCGTTCAGGCTGAAATCACCATGCGTCCCAAGACACAGGTTGACCTCGAAACGACCGCGGCGAAGCAGAACCTGCGCCTGCTGGAGCGACTTGATGAGCTTGATGACGTACAGCAGGTCTACACCAACGCCAATTTTCCGGCAGAAGTCCTCGAAAACGCAGCGGCCGGGTAGGGCCGCCTGAGGCGACGGCCACCAATGGCCCGCGTTCTTGGCATTGATCCTGGAACCCATATCGCCGGTTACGGGGTTTTGGACACTCGGGATGATGGCAACCCGCACACCTTCGTTGAATGCGGCGTCGTTCGTCTAAAGCGCGATGACCCGCTGGAAATGCGCCTGTTTGAGTTGCGTACCCGCTTGCTGAACATCGTCGCGAGGCTAAATCCGGACTCCATGGCCATAGAGAGTCCATTCGTCGGACGCAACGTTCAGGCCGCGTTCTCAATTGGGGAGGCTCGCGGAGTCGCGCTCGTCATCGCGGCTGAGCGCGGAATCCCGGTCCGGCAATATGCGCCCGCGCAGGTCAAGAGCACCGTCGCCGGGCACGGCAGAGCCACAAAGAAAGACGTGGACCGCCTCCTGCGCCTGCAAGTGACCCTGCCCGAGGGTAGAGTTCCGGCCGACGCGACCGACGCCCTTGCCGTCGCCATGTGCGACGCTGTGCAGTCGTCCTCCATTCAGTCGCAGGCCACCAATCTGGTACGCTGAGCCTAGAAGGCTAGCAGCACACGCGCGCCGCTTGAGGGAGAGTGAGTAATGGATTTTCGATTGTCACCGGAGGCGGAGACTTTCCGCGACGACGTCCGCGCGTTTCTTGACGAGAATTGGGATCCGCGAGGCTTTGACGCCCACGCCATCAACGTCCGCTCATACGACTTCGCCAACGCCGAGTCACGGCAGAATGACCATGAGTTAATCAAGAAGCTCGTCGATAGGGGCTGGTACACGATGCACTGGCCGGAAGAATATGGCGGCCAGAACGCCTCCTTTGACAAGCAGTTCGTGTACATGGAGGAACTCGGCTACGCGGGCGCGCCGGAGGGATCGCCGGCCGCCAATATCACGGGCGTCCTCATGATCCACGGGTCAGACTGGCTCAAAGAACAGTTCCTGGGCCCCATGGCCCGCGCCGAAATCGACTGGGCGCAGGGCTATAGTGAGCCGAATGCGGGCACCGACCTTGCCAGCCTGCAAACACGGGGCGTGGAGGACGGCGACGACATCGTCGTCACCGGCCAAAAGATCTGGTCGTCCGGCTCCCATTTCTCCAACTGGTATCACATTCTTGTCCGGACCGATCCAAACGCCCCGAAGCACCGTGGCATAACGTACCTCGCCATGCAGTTGACGGATGACGACGGAAAGATGATGCCCGGCATCACCCTGCGACCTCTGTTCGACTTCTTTGGCACCCGTCGATGGAACGAAGTCTTCATGGATGAAGTGCGTGTGCCAAAGCGGTACATGATAGGCGAGATGAATCGCGGCTGGTACGCGGCGATGACGACCCTCAATTTCGAGCGCACGGGCATCGACAACGCATCCCGGCAGATTGGCATCTTTGATCGGTTCATCGCCATGGCGCGAGACTTGCGGTTCAACGGAGAGCCGATTCTGGACAACCCCGTAACACGGCATCAGCTGGCGGATCTGCGTGTGACGCTGGAGATTGACCGCATGTTGGCGTACCGCGTCGCGGCGATGCAGGCGGCGGGCGAGGTGCCGCAAGCGGAAGGCGCAATGTCCGGTTGGCGCATCCTGCACACGTCCAAGTACTGGATGTGGCCGACGTTCGCGCGGGCTTTGGGGCCGTACGTTGCGCTTCTCAAGGGCGAGCACCGAGCGCCGGGCAACGGCATCTACGGCACCAACTACATGCTCTCCCAGAACGAGTCCGGCGGCGGTGGCGGCATCGCTCTCGGCGCAAACATCATCGCCTGGCGCGGATTGGGGCTACCGAGGTAAGGGGACGGAGCTGCTGCATTGCGGACTTACCGCTGTGTAAAATAGACACATGGTTGTCGCGAATCGATACGCTGAACAGAGCCGAATCTTCCTCCGTCAGGCTTATGAAGAACTTGGGCGGGATGACCTCCACCAAGCCTCCGAAAAGGGGTGGGGCGCTGCCGCTCAGATCGTCAAGGCAGTGGGAGAGGATCGGGGACTGGATCACAAGGGTCACATGGAACTCTTCGCCATTGTTCGATCCCTTATGAGCGAGACCGGAGACAGTGATTTGTCGCTCGCGATGCAACTTGCCAATAGTCTGCACATCAACTTCTACGAGGGATGGCTGGGCCACGAGGATATCGATTTGGCCCTGGGTCGAATCTCAGGGCTTGTAGAGAAGCTTGAAGCGTTGCCTTCCCGCTCCTAGCTACCAGAGATGGCAAGGGGCTCCAAGCCTCCGTGTACCATAGAGTCATGGTTGTAGCGAATAGATACGCAGCACAGAGCCGAATCTTCTTGCGCCAAGCGTATGAAGAGCTTGGGCAAGATGATCTTCACCAAGCGTCGGAAAAGGGATGGGGCGCGGCCGCTCAGATCGTCAAGGCGGTGGGGGAGGATCGCGGGCTTGACCATGGCGGCCACGCTGAACTTTATGGAGTCGTCCGTCAACTCCGAGCCGAATCCGGCATAAATGATCTGATGTCTCTGTTCCAGACTGCGGGCCACCTGCACTTCAACTTCTACGAGGGCTTGCTCGACAACCAGGAAATCAGAGAGAGTTTGGATCGCGTATCGGAGTTTGTAGGCAGACTCAGGGTGATGTTGCCCACAGGGTAGAGACGGCTGTTTCCACTTGCTGCTCCCTTTTCCACGCTATCCAAAGGGTGTGGGAGTCCATCGTGTGATTGTGTCTTCGATACCCCCGCTCTGCTACGCTGTGAATGATGATCTCCAGCATTCAGGGCATTCTCGAAGCGCGTGGCGAGGACTGGGTCGATGTCGCAATCGGCGGCGTCAGCATCCGGGCGATGGTTCCCCCATCCGCCATGTCCGACCTCGGCCCCATTGGCGGGCCGGTACACCTCTTTACACACCTCATTGTGCGCGATGAGAACATCATCCTCTACGGGTTTCGCAGCGCGGAGGAAAAAGCGGCATTCTTGGCTTTGATTGGCGTCTCCGGCATCGGGCCGCGTCTCGGCCTCGTGATCCTGTCCGTTTTGTCGCCCGCAAACCTTGTGGAGGCCATTGAGGAGGGCGATGCGGCCGCCCTGTCCCGAGCGCCCGGCGTCGGCAAACGAAGCGCGTCACGGATTATCGTGGAGTTGAAAGGCAAGCTGGAAGAGCTCGACATTGCCGGCCTGACCGCGAGCCCGACACGGTCGCCAACCGTGATTGATGCCGAATTGACTGCCGTATTGCAATCGCTGGGATACACCGCGCAGGAGATTCGCGTGGCGGTGACGGCAGTCTCGAGCCCGGATGCGGAGGAGATTCCTCCACTTGATGAGCGAGTCCGACTGGCGTTGGTGACGCTGAGCGCGTAACGGAATAGCAGGAAACCATGCTTGAGAGCTTCTTTATCATCCTGGCGCTGATCAGCGTATTCTGCGCGTATGTGCTGTACACGGGCGGGCGCTTTGGCGCAGCAACATCCAACCCCTGGTGGGCCGCAATCGGGCTCGTCGCCGTGCTGCTGAATCTCCATGTCATCGGAGTGCTCCTGCCACAATTCGCGTTAATCGCGTGGGCGCTGATCGCCACTGCCATAGGGGCAAGCCTGCCGGCGGCCCTGCGCGAGGTCTCCTTCTGGAACGCCGGCCTCCTCAAGCGCCCGGGAAACCGCGAGTTGCTGATGGAGGTCATCCTCATCGTGATCAGCATCTACGCCGCCACAACGGTGGACCCGCAACTGCCGGATGTTGATCGCGGGCCGATCATCGCGGCCATCATCACACCCCTGTTGATGGTGCGATGGGCGTTGACTCGCGTGGTTGTTTCCAGGCCGCTGAGTTAACCGGCGCCTGTCATCCGTGTGTGCCCAGTCATTCGCTGACGAAGCGCCATTGCGGGCAATCATTGATACGAACATTCTCGTGGGAGCGTTGGCGCGCCGGGGCGGTACGGCCGACCGTATCCTTGAGCGATGGCGTGCCGGAGCGTTCGAGCACGTTGCCTCTGAGGCGACGCTACGCGAGGCGGAGTTGGTTGTGGGAGGGCGCTGGGTGGAGCGGCTGGGGGGGCGAAGCGAGCGAGACGCCCTGCTGGCGGAACTACGCGAACGGTCGATCATCGTGGAAGCGCCAATCCTGGATGAACTGACTCTCAAAGACGCCGGAGATCGACGGCTCGTTGAAGCAGCCCACGCAGGGGGCGCGCGCTATCTCGTGACGGCTGACAGGGAAGTGCTCCGGATGTGGGGCTACGGCGGCGTTGAGTTTGTAACCTCGGGCGAGTTCTTGCGCGTACTCAGCGCGTAAGAAGGCTTAAGCCCCGCTTTCATTCCACCCTTGTTACACTAGAGTAGTGGGTTTGGTGTGGGAGCCCGCAGTCAGGATCAGGCAAATGGCCATTGCACAAGAACCGGCAACAGACCGGCGATTTGAGCTTGAAGCCCCCTTTGGGTTAATGGGAGACCAACCCGACGCCGTCGGCAACATCGTGCGGGGGCTGGAAGACGGACACCGCTACCAAACGCTCAAGGGCGTAACGGGCAGCGGCAAGACGTTTACGATGGCGAACATCATCGCCAAGTCTCAGCGTCCGACCATCGTCATCGCCCACAACAAGACCCTTGCGGCGCAGCTTGCCATGGAGTTTCGGGACTTCTTCCCCAACAACGCCGTCGAATATTTCGTCTCCTACTACGACTATTATCAGCCCGAGGCGTACGTACCCCGCTCCGACACGTACATCGAAAAGGACGCGCAGATCAACGATGAGATTGATCGGCTGCGTCACGCCGCCACCAAGGCCCTGTGGGAGCGGCGTGACGTCATTATCGTCGCGTCCGTCTCCTGCATCTATGGACTCGGCGAGCCCGATGAGTACGCCGCATTCATCCTCATGCTGGAGAAGGGCACACGCCACCGACGGGACGACGTCATCCGCCGCCTCATCGATATGCAGTACGCGCGCAACGATTTTGATTTCACGCGCGGGCGTTTCCGCGTAAACGGCGACACCATCGAGTTGCAGCCCGCCTACGAAGAAACGGCCGTCCGCATAGAGTTCTTTGGCGACGAGATCGAGCGAATCGTCACCGTCGATACAACCACCGGCCAGATTCTCGGCGAGCGTTCAAAGGTGGCCATCTACCCCGCCAAGCACTGGGTGACGGGCGAAGAGAAGCTGCGCGCCGCAATCGTCGACATTCAAGAAGAGATGTACGACCGCGTCGGATGGTTCAGAGAACAGGGTAAATTGGTTGAGGCGCAGCGCCTTGAGCAGCGCACACGCTATGACCTTGAGATGATGCGTGAGGCCGGCTACTGCGCCGGCGTCGAGAACTATTCGCGGCACTTGCAGCGGCGTGAGCCACACAGCCGCCCCTGGACACTCCTCGATTATTTCCCCAAGGACTACCTGGTCTTCCTCGATGAGTCCCACATGACCATCCCACAGTTGCGGGGTATGTACCACGGTGACGTGGCTCGGAAGCAAGTGCTTGTGGACTTTGGGTTCCGTCTGCCGTCCGCCTTGGATAACAGGCCGCTCAACTTCACGGAGTTCGAGCAGCTATTTGGGCAGATCGTGTACGTGTCGGCAACTCCGGCGGCCTATGAGCTTGAAATCAGTAACAGTGTGGTGGAGCAGGTGATCCGACCGACGGGCCTGCTTGATCCGACGATTGAGGTCAAGCAAACTCGCGGGCAGGTGGATGATTTGCTGGCGCAGATCAAGGTGCGCGTTGATCGTGGAGAGCGCTGTCTCGTTACAACGCTTACCAAGCGCATGGCGGAGCAACTTGCCGATTATCTCCAGGAGATGGGGGTCAAGACCCACTACATCCACGCCGACGTCAAGACACTTGATCGAAGTGAGATCCTGCGTGACCTGCGTCTCGGCATCTATGACGTTGTCGTCGGAATCAACCTCCTGCGCGAGGGTCTCGACCTACCGGAGGTCAGCCTCGTCGCGATCCTGGACGCGGACAAGGAGGGCTATCTCCGCTCAGGCACGTCACTTATCCAGACTGTTGGACGCGCCGCCCGCCACGCAAATGGCCATGTCATCATGTACGCCGACCGTGTGACGGATTCCATGCGCAACGCGATAGAGGAGACATATCGGCGGCGCGATTTGCAGGAAGAATACAACACGGATCACGGCGTCATTCCCCAGGGAATCCATAAGGCCGTCCATGACATCACGGAGCGTGTGAGGCAAGTCGCAGAGTCCCGCGCGCCATATGCCGTCGACGCCGGTGAGATGGCCCTGGAAGACGTGGCCACCACAGTCCGCGAGCTTGAGAAGCAAATGAAACAGGCCGCGCGCAACCTGGAGTTTGAAAAGGCCGCTGCGTTGCGTGACGAGATGGTTGACCTGCGGCGGATGATGATCGAATAGGCCATGTCCTCGCTACTCACACTCCGAGGGGCGGGCCGAACATGGGCTGCGCTGCTGCTGACCCTCACGGCGATCGTCCTCACCGGTTGTACTGAACGTCTCTTCATCGACGGAGTGCCGGGTGTGCCGCCCGGCTTTGGTGAACGCGTGCCTGATGTGCCGCTCAGCGGATACATCTTTGTGACACCGCCCGGAGACGGGGAGACCATCACACTTAACGCGATTCTCAGGGGAGAGGACGGCTCGAACGTGCCGTGGCAGGCGGAGGCCCGCTCCATCTCCCTCTGGCTCAGCCCCGTCAGCGACGATGAGGACCTCGTCACGACAACCATCCGGTTCACGTTTGGCAACGAATTCGATGCGATCACGGCGACCGATGTGTTCGCCACTGTGGATGCGGGCGCGACTACATGGGTCCACAGCAACGAATACGATACGGAGTTGGTGATTGGTTCACATACCGGCGTTGAGGCGATGCGGGAGATTCTGGATGAGAACCGCTATATCGCTGTCGAACGGCTGCCGCGGATGGGCATGTGGCGAAACGCCCTGTCTCTGCCTCAGGCTCCGCCACGACCCGTCATCGCAGCCGGATTCGTGCAACTGCCCCCCGAGCGAATCAGTGACGTATTTGAGTGGCTGGCAGGGCAGGGCATCATCGACTTAACACTGTTCGGAGAGATGCTTGAGACGCTTGAAATCGACAACGCGGTTTTTGCCGTGTATGGCGATGAGATGCCCCCCCTCAGCACCGACTCAACGCTCAGCGAGTTGACGACCGGCGGCCTAACCGGCCTCGCCATCGCCCGAACGGGAATACCGGCGCCTCTTGTCTCATGGGGATTCAATGTCGGGGCACTACGGGCCGGCATGGACAGAGTTGATACGACGTACGGCCGTTACTACCGGTACGAGGGAGAAGGCGCTGTCGTTCTCGCTCAGGTCAGGCGTGGAGACATCCAACTCGCCGCCGCAGCGGACCCTTTGGACGCAGCGCAGATTCTGGAGTTGATTCCCAACTAACGCGCTCGCCTGCCGACCCTGCGCCCGCAGCAAGCTCAGCGGCGAATCCTGTATTGGCGCTATCATGACATGAGGGAACGGCGCGCCCCGGGGCAAATGCCCAGGCGGGAACATCGCCACCCTGCGCAAAGAGGAGATATCGATTGTGAATCATCCACCGCCAGCGAACGATCAGGCCCGCGCGCGGCTCGGCTCCATGATGAAAACGTGGGAACGTCGCAAGAAAATTGCGGAGCACCTGAACCAGATCCAATACCGCGTCGCCGTGTACAGCGGCAAGGGCGGCGTTGGCAAGACGACCGTCGCCGTGAATCTGGCGGTCGCGCTCGCGCAGATGGGCCACTCCGTTGGGTTGCTGGATGCGGACATTGATTGCCCGAACGCGGACAAGCTGCTGGGCATCACTGAGCGTCCCCGCTACGTGGATGGCGCCTTGCATCCGCCGCAGCGCGCCGGCGTCAAGAGCATCTCCATGGCGTCATTCCAGGAGAACGAGGACGAGGCGATTATCTGGCGCGGGCCCATGGTGACGAATGCTATCAACCAGTTCCTCGAGATGACCGAGTGGGGCGATCTGGAATACTTGGTCGTGGACCTGCCGCCGGGCACCTCCGATGCCCCGCTGACCATCATGCAAACACTCCAACTGCACGGTTTCGTGGTTGTCACCACACCCCAGGACCTCGCGGTTCTGGATGCCAAGCGTTCCATCAACATGATCAAGAAGATGAACATCGACATCCTCGGCGTCGTCGAGAATATGTCAGGCGACATCTTTGGCAAGGGCGGCGGAGAGAAGCTGGCGACCGATCTTGACGTCCCGTTCCTCGGCCGCCTTGAACTGTCACGGGAATACAGTGACATCGGCCCTGACCTCGCGGTCATCAAGCACAAGAAGGCCCAGAAGCGCTATCAAGAAATCGCCGAGGGAATGATTAACCGCGTCAAAGAAGTAACCCCGGCCGCGCAGATCGCGTCCTAAAGAGACAGCGCCCCGACCGGCGCGGATGCCTATCCGTCGTCAGTGTCCCTTTGCTCTTCGTCGGAAAGCCCCGCAGACTCGATTGCATCGTCACGTTCCCTGATGAGCCTCTCCAAGGCGTCAGTGTGAGCCTTTGTCACCCTCATTGAATCATCCAGATCGCTAACGATGGCGCCGGCTTCGGGCATGTTGGGCTCAGCTTCCCGCAACTGCGTCGTTAACCTCTGCAATTTGTCGGTCGTCAGTGTCATTTCGAGACACCGCTTCTTCAATTCGGTTTGAGACCGGACAAGAATCTCCTGGAGTTCATCCATCTTACCCATGGCTTCTTTCGCTTGCCGGATGTAGTTCTTTTCTTTGTTGTGAGCGATGAAGACTCCAAGTGGCAGCGTCAAGGCTGAACCTGCAAGCGCTAATGGACCAATTGCCAAGCCTCCGGCCATCATGCCGCCGCGCCCGAACGTTACGGCGCGACCAATCCACGCCGCTGTCGCGGTTATGGTGGCCGCCCCTGACGTAACGCCGATAGCCGTGCCGGTGGCGGCCGTTCCGTAAATGCTCACCAATGTCCACACGGCAGCAGGCGCGCCAAGCCCGAGGCCAAACGCCGGGATAGCGCCGATGGCTGTCCGGGTATAATCGGGATTGCCGTCAATCGGTTCGCCGTCCTCTAGCCGCTTGTACCAACCGTAGTCAACGGTATTGTCCTCAGTCGTCTGCAGCGCGCCTGTGTCGAGCAGAGCTTCTTGAGCCGCGCCATAGGCAACCATCATGGCATCCACGGCTTCGCGTACGTCATTGAGCAGGTCGTTGTAGACGGCCAATTGATTCTGATGGCGTTGTCTTCGTTCCTCGTACTCCCTTTCGGATTCTTTCTGGTTGGTCGTTGCAGAGAGGCCAAATGTGGCATAGGCTCCGAGGTTTCTTGCAAATCCCATTGATGTCCCCCGCTTGACCGGCGTGCATGGACGAGCATCCTGCATGCCGCTTGACCTCCTGTGAGATGGTTTACGAGCCCAAGCGGCTCAGACTATAGCACACCGGACACGATATTTTGAGCGGCGCACCCCGGCCGCCCAGATCGCCTCCTAAAGAGGGAGGGGCGTCTTACGCCTCTTCCAACTCCTGCTCCTGCTCGCGTGAGCGCCTGATGCCGCGGCCGGCCGTCTCCGCCGGCGCGTTCGGAATCTCCGCGTTGGCAATACCTTCCTCAACGAGCCTGTCCCGCAGCCGTGCGGCGCGGGGGTAGCCAATGCCCAGCCGCCGCTGCAACAGGGACGTAGAAACCTTCCCGTTGTAGATGCCGGCCAGTTCGCGGGCCTGCTCCATGATGTCATCGCCGCTGGCGCCATTCCCGCCGTTGCGCTTGGCCCCGTTCGACTCTGCCGTGCCGTCCGTGCCGTTGCGACCACGTGATTGCAGTCCGATGTCTTCCGGCTGCGCCAGTTCCGGCAGCTCCGGCGGCACGTAGCCCTTCGATTGCGCGCGCCACGCGTCAACAACGGCGTCGGATTCATGTGATGAAATAAACGCGCTCTGAATGCGGATTGGGCGGGAGGCGTCCTGCGGCAAGTAGAGCATGTCGCCGCGCCCGAGCAGCTTCTCAGCGCCCGCTCCGTCCAGAATCGTGCGGGAGTCCACCAGCGACGTGACCATGAAGCTGACGCGTGTGGGGAAGTTCGCCTTGATGAGGCCGGTGATGACATTCACGGACGGGCGTTGGGTTGCCACCACAAGGTGGATGCCAGTCGCGCGGCCCATCTGAGCGAGGCGGACGAGGCCGTGCTCAACCGCCTTACCGGAGGTCATCATCAGATCCGCCAACTCATCCACAATCAGCACGAGAAACGGCATGTGCTTACCGTCGGGGGCCTTTTCGTTGTACGACGTGATGTCGCGCGCGCCCTCCTGCGCCAGCAATTCGAGCCGGTCCTCCATCTGCTGCACCATCCATTGGAGCGCATTGACGACCTTCTGCGTATCAACGATGACGGGCGTGATGAGGTGGGGGATGCCGTTATAGATGGTCAGTTCAACGCGCTTGGGGTCAATCATCACGAAGCGTATTTCTTCAGGCGTCGCCCGCGTAATGAGGCTGGTGATGAGGCTGTTGACAAAGACGCTCTTTCCGCTGCCGGTGGAGCCTGCGACAAGCAGGTGCGGCATTCGCGCCAGGTCGGCCACGATCGGCTCACCGCCGCTCCCCTTGCCCAACGGGAACGCCAGCTTGCTCTTGCCGAGCGCCTTGCGGTACACGTCGCTCTCCAACTGTGGACGCATATAAACCGTCTCTCCCTCAACGTTTGGCACCTCGACACCGACGAGGTTCGTGCTGGGGATCGGCTCGATGCGCACACTTGCGGCCTTGAGTTGCAGCGCGAGATCGTCGTCCAGCTTGGCGATGGCGTCCACCTTAACCCGCGTGCGCCCAATCTCTTGTCGCCGCGCCACAATCTGACCCTCCTCGTCCCGCTCGCGGACCGTGCGGTAGCGCCTGTCCCAGCCGGGACGCAGGCCGTATAGCGTGACGGTTGGACCGGGGCGAACCTCAGTCACCTCAACTTCGATACCGTACTCTTGCAGCGTTGCCTGGATGGCCTCCGCCGTCTCCAGGTGCGATTCGGTGTCGACAGGAGCCGGTGGCTGGTCATCGAATAGTTTGAACGACGGGAACTTCCACGCCACACGTGGCAGGCCGGTAAACGGGTTGAGCGAGTTCAGCAACTCCAGATCGCTACGCCTCCGCGCCGGCACGGCTTCCTCGTCCGCGCTCGCGTCTTGGACGGAGTCCGCCACGATGATGGACGGGTTCCACTCCTCGACCTCCTCGAGGTCTTCAACGTCATCGACATCCTCAATGGGCTCGTTCTCGTCTAGCGCGGGGGCCAGGTCGGCCTCCGGGTTCCAGATAGTATCTTCGTCCTCAACGAGCTCAGGCGGGGGCGAATCCCACTCCTCGGCGTCTTCGATGATTGCTAAGGGATCAGCCCGCGTCATCTCACCGAGGTCGTGCGGATCCATGCCGAACGACTCCCCTTGCGCGTCGGTGTGTGCATAGACGTGGTTGGCATTATGGCCGTTCGCGGTGCTCATGCCGGCCGGGGGAACGGCTGCGGGCTGTTCATTTGCGGCAGTGCCCGGACCCTCATCACCGGTGGATTGTTCGCCTGGATCAGGCTCAGCGACGCCGACATATCGTTCGCGGTACGCGCGTGTGGCGTCGTCCGCCTCGTCGTCGCTTGGCACACCGGGAACAATGACGCTGGGACGATCCTGCGTTGCGCCGGCGCCAGGCCTATTCTGCCCGCCATTCGTTGCGGCAACCCTTTTGTCTGCGCGCGCCTTCGCCTGATCCCTGATGACGCCCATAGGCTCCGGATATGTCGGCCTGACGGTGGTTCGGGCCGGCTCCGGGACGACGATGCGTGTGCGAGGAACAGCGGCCTGTCCCAGTATTCCGTCCTCCTCCTCAGTGGAAGCCCTGGATAGCTTCGCGTTCTGGATGCCGCGCCCGGCAGCAGCGCCGCCCGCCATTGCCGCATTCGCTCCCGCTGCGCCCGCCACACGACTGGCGCGACCTGAGGCCCGCGCGGCCTTGAACGCGCCGTATGGCGAAGCAAGGAGCAGGGTAACAAGCGTCAGGCCGGCGAGAATGCCAATTACGGCCATAGTCGATAGGTCGGCCAGAACAGCGGAGAGGCCGTTTTCGATTGTGACGCCGCGTATCTCCGTGACGTCAAAGTAGTGCAGGGCAGTGAGGATGGCGCCCGCGCCGAACACAGTCGCGCCGGCCCAACGCCAGACGCGGCCATTGTTCAAACCAAAGACGCGAAGAGCGATGTAGGTAGCCATGACGAGCGCGGGAGCGATGATGAGCCACGGTCCCGCGTACTCCCACGCCGGGGCGAGGCGCTCCGTTAGCTGCGTCGGCTGCCAATAGGCGACACCGATTGCGCCGGCGGAAATACCCAGCGAAGTGAGTATTCCAAAGAGACGTAGCTTGAACGAAGCTCGAACAACGGCGGCTTCTTCAACGTCTTCAATGCTCGCCTGCCTGGATCCACGACGAGTGGCAGTACGGTCAGCCATAGTGAGACCATTTTAGACTAATTTCGAAATCGCGTCCAATATGGACGATTGGGAGCGCGGTTATTTGCTAGCGGCCAGGGCTGCTTCAAGGATCGCGCGGGCCTGCTCCGCCGTGTCCGGCCGGCGCAGCGCGAACGAGGCTGCCGCGCGCAAATGCCCCAGCGGATTCCCCGCGTCATAGCGCGCGCCATCAAACGCAAACGCGTACGCGGGCGTCCCCTCTTCCCGCAACATTTCCATGGCGTCCGTAATTTGGATCTCGTTCTTTGCGCCGGGCGGCGTGCGGCGAATGGCGTCAAAGATCGCGCCCGGGAAGATATACCGCCCGACAATGCCGAGATCGGAGGGCGCGTCGGCGGGGGCGGGTTTCTCCACCATGCCCGTCACACGATAGAGCCGAACGCCCTGATCGCCGCTATCCTCCGCGGGCTCAACGGCCACGACCCCGTAGGCGGAGATCGCCTCAGGCGGCACGTGCTCCACTCCGACGTGTATGCCGGGCTGTTCGAGGTACGCAACCAGCATCTGTGCCAACACGGGCGTCTCCGCATCGACGATGTCGTCGGGCAGGATCACGGCGAACGGCTCATCGCCGACGGCGTCCGCGGCTTGAAGAATGGCGTGGCCGAGACCGAGGGGCTCATTCTGATGAACGATGGTGACCGTCAACGAATCCATCAGCCGTTGAATCTCGGGCGCGCTTGGGTGCTCACCCAACGCGCGAGCCAACTCCGCGCCGCGGAGCGTCACATAGTTCTCCATCATTGCCTTGCCGGGCGCGCTGATGAGAACGATGTCCGTGAGACCGGAGTCCACGGCCTCTTCCAGCGCATAGAACAGCATCGGACGATCGAGGATCGGCAGGATTTCCTTGGGTATGGCGAGCGTTGCAGGCAGGAAACGCGTCCCCCGCCCCCCTGCCACAATCACCGCCTTTGTGATGCCTGGGTTACTCTCGCTCACTCGCCCTCCTACAGCTTGGGTCTGCGCAATGTCCCACATGGTGAGAGTCCATGCGCGGCAAACAAAAAGCAAGAGGGCCCGGTCGAAACCGAGCCCTCTTTCCCAGTCGCCAAGGTCAATCTTTGGCGCCTGGCGCTGGGTTAGCCTTTGCTCACCTCATAAGTTGAAACAAGCTCTGGCCGTTTAGGTAAACACATTTTCCAAGCCACCTCCTTTCGTCCGAAGATGGCATTAGTATATACCACCGCCACGGTGACTTCCGTCATGGGGAGACGCAGTCTATGCAGACTTTTCAGCCTGCGTTGCTCGAAGACCGGATTGCGCTATTCCGGCTTGCGGGCGTGGATGAAATACATCGGCGTGAAGATGCCGAGACGGCCCGCCTCCGCCATCGCGACCGCGCAGAGGTTCAAAGTCTCCGCCACATGAGCCGCCCCTTGCGGCGCAATGTGGAGTCTTTCCAGCACCCCCAGCAATTTGTGCGTGGCCCAGCGTCCGATCCTTGAACTGCGAAAGCCGGCCAGCGAAATTCCCGAACCCGTCAGTGGTTGATACCAAGGAATTGACGGACCGGTCTGTACTGAAAGATCCCGGGTTTCCAGCACCTCAAATCCCACCGACCGGAGAGCGTTATCAACCGTTTCTCGGTCATCGATATTGAGCAGGCCGCCACCCAGCTCAATGTCGGCCTTTAGCCTGAGGTGCAGGGGATTGTGCGGGTCAAAGCGATCAGTCATGCAGTATTCGTAGGCGCCGAAGCGCGCCCCCGGCTTCAGCAGGCGAAGGGCCTCCCCATAGATGCTGGGTTTGTCCGGCGCAAGGCACGTTGCCTCGATGGCGAAGATCGCGTCGAACGAGTTGTCAGGCGCATCAACTTGCAGGAAGTCGCAATCGAGGAAATCGACCAGATGCGTCAGTCCCGCCTCTTCCGTTAGCGTTCGGGCGCGTTCGAGCTGATGGGCATTGCTGTTCACGCCGACAATCTTGGCGCCGGAAAAACGGGCAATCTCTATAAGTGGCCCGCCAATGCCACAACCAAGATCTGCTACGACCATCCCGGGTTTGAGCCCAAGCACGGTCGCCAAATAGAGCTCGTGCCGTGCAAGCGATGCCTTGAAACTCTCCCCGGGGACGCGCGGAGCAAAGTGAAAAGACCTGCCCCATCCGTACTCATAGAAATCTGTCGCCACGTCATAGTAGAGATCGTTGAACTTCTGTTGGTCGCGCTCTCTATTCTCAAGACCGCCGAGCTTGTGCGTCCTGAAGCGCTGTTCGTATTCACTGATGGTTGGTTCGACACCGGAAGCGCTCAGTTTGCGCCTGAGGACCCTGGATAGCTTGAATGGCATCGGTGCTTTCCCGTTCTGATCTCTTGTAGGCCCGATGTCTCTGACCGTAACGAGATACAAGCGCGCCGTCAATCGCCGACAACAACATGGTACAAGCGTACCGTCAATCATCGGCGCCCAACACGACGAGGGCTGATAGAAGGGCCGACCGTAACTTATCCCGCTCCCAATCCGTTACATGCTGACTGCCGGGCCGCGGAAATCACTCCAACCACGTGACCGTTTCCGAGTGCGGTGTCCGCTGCGTCGTCGGCGTCTCCATGGCCTGACCGAGGAACACAGCCCCTACCATCGTCCATGCGTCGTCCGCGCCAAGAATCCCGGCCAGGCCGGGAATCCTCGTGAGACTTCCCGTCGTCCACCCCAGGTGGAGGCCCTCCGCGACCGCGGCGAGGGCCATGTTCTGAACAGCGCAGCAGGACGATGCATAATTCTCCCGGGTGATCTCCGCGATGAGGCCGGGAACGCTGTACACATACACCATCGCAGGGGCGCTAAGCACACGATCCCGGGTTTCATCCGCCGACCGCCGTTTCTGCTCCGGGTTCGGATTGGTCACTTCATCGTATTTCGTCTGCCACGCAAGCTCAGCGATCCTTATCCGTATCGGACTGTCCTTCTCGATCACAAAGAACCGCGTAGGCTCCGTAAGCCGATGATTGGGAGCCCAGATCGCCGCGGAAAAGAGCCGCTCCAGCGTCTCGCGGGGAACCGCCTCGCCCGTGAGTTCCTTCACATTGCGCCTGCGAAAGATCGCCTCGTACACGCTGACTGAACTCGCCGGTATCTCAACATCACCGCTGTCTAACTTCATTTCCGTGTCCTGTCCCCCGAGGCTCTGATACCAACCATGTTAGCCCGACACAAGCGCCCGCCGGGGCCAACCGCCACAAGAACCCCCAACGCGGCATAAACAACAACAAGAGCGCCAGCCACCGCGCAACCGCATCCCCACGCACTCTCCACTTGCTGGATACCAACATGGATGCGCCTCAATTCCGCAACAAGAATGTTTCCATCAAAGCGAGCCATGGCCGGATGAACGAGGGCCTGCACGTATGGTATTGCGAACTTTTGTGAGGAAGGCGCCGATGGCTGGGGATGTGGTTCCTGCCAGCCTGGGGAATCGCCTCTTGACATGCAATCCTATGGTTGCGTATTGTCTGTGTGCATGCACACAGACTTGGTCTTCAATGCACTCGCGGATCCAACACGAAGGTTGATGCTGGACGAGCTCTCCGAGCGCAACGAGCAGACGCTCTACGAGCTCACAGCGCGCTTAATCATGCGGCATGAAGTCGCCATCTCCCGACAGGCCCTGGCCAAGCACATTGATCTCCTGGAAAAAGCAGGGCTCGTAAGCTCAGAGAATCGTGGCAAGTATCGAATGCTTGTCTTCAACGATGAACCCCTCAGGACTGTCATGGATCGATGGCTCAAGTGACACTTTGAGAAGAAAAGGAGGCCAGATATGCGCATTACACTCACCGGCGTTTTCGTAAGTGACCAAGACGAAGCTCTGAGGTTCTACACAGAGACCCTCGGCTTTGTGAAGAAGCATGACGTGCCTGTGGGGGAATTCAAGTGGCTTACCGTCGTCTCGCCCGATGACCCGGATGGAACCGAGCTTCTGCTTGAACCAAATGACAACCCGGTAGCACAAGAATTTCAGAAAGGGATATTTGACCAGGGCATCCCAGCGGCGTCCTTTAGCGTTATGGACATCCGTGCAGAGTATGAGAAACTGAGGTTACGGGGCGTCGCTTTTACTATGGAGCCAACAGAATTGGCCAGCGTCACTATTGCAGTCTTTGACGACACCTGCGGCAACCTGATCCAGATAATGCAGACGTAACGACGATCGACCAGACTGCCCTATTTGGGTCGCGGGCGCAGCCTGGTCCGTCAGGCACTTGGTGGGCCCGGCAGTGATCGAACCTGCGACCTATCGGTTATGAGCCGACTGCTCTGCCACTGAGCTACCAGGGGCTGTAGGACACTATCCATTCCATCGTTGCTGTAAATGACCATGACGTGCCGGATGGATCTGGATCGCTGGGCAGAGAGTGATGGAATTGGCTGTAATAGATGGTGTAACCACCTCGAACTCGCTCGACATTTCGGTGCTGCGGCGCCGCATGACGAGCTTGGAGAATATGACGTGCGAGGTTGACGAGCCGATGTCGATGCCGACGCTCGTCAGCCGCAGCCGATCCGGGTTGATGGGAAACCGTCGTCTGCGATGGAGCCGAAGACCGCCTCGTCTTCCGCTCCGAAATGTCCGTGCTCCCAAGGATCGTCGTGCACGGGGCCGCCTTTCAAGTACGGACGCGCGTGTACAGAGCCGGGAATATACGGGACCTCGGCTCGCCTAAACGCCGCGCGACCGGGAATCTCGGCAATCTTATGCTCCAACACGAGCAGCGGCAAGGCGCGGGGCGCGCAGGCGGTTGACCATACCGGCGAGGCCTAATACATTACTGATTAGTTATAAAACCTGGAGGTTATTGATTGTGCGCGCAGAAACTCTCGACTCAACGTTCGCAGCGCTTGCCGACCCCACCAGACGGGCGATTCTCGCGCGCCTTGCTTCAGGCGAGGCGTCGGTCAAAGAGGTAGGGGAGTCATTCGAGATGACCCAGCCGGCTGTCTCCAAGCACCTCAAGGTGCTGGAGCGCGCGGGCTTGGTCTCGCGTGGACGGGATGGGCAGCGGCGGCCGAGCCGCATCGAGGCCAAGCCTCTCGCGGAGGTCGCCGACTACATCGAGCGGTACCGTGGCTTTTGGGAGGAAGGGTTCGGCGGCTTGGATGAGTACTTGCAGGAACTAAAGAAGAAAGAAGGAGGGGCAGAATGACTCAAGGTGATAGCGTGGAGCTTGTCATAAAGCGCGTGTTCGATGCGCCGCGGGAGATGGTGTGGAGGGCGTGGACGGAGCCTGAGCACATCGTGCAGTGGTGGGGGCCGCGAGGATGCACGACACGCGTCGAGGAGTTCGATTTCCGCGCAGGAGGAGCATGGCGTTACGTCATGCTGACCCCCGACGGTTCCGAGATGCCGCAGAGTGGCGTCTTCCGCGAGATCGTCGCGCGGGAGACTATCGTGACCTCGGCCGAGTTTGGTGTGGGCGCCGATCTCACTCAGGAGGTGGTCCTGACCTGGCGGTTTGAGGACCTTGGGGAAAAGACGAAGCTCGCCATGCGTATCACGCATCCATCGGCCGAAATCCGCCGCCAGCACGAGGAGATGGGCGTGCTGATGGGTTGGAATTCAAACTTCGATAGCTTGGACGACTACATACCGGCGCTCGCGGCGTAATCGGCCACAGGGTAGCACCGAGCGAGGGGAGAGGAGCGCGTCTCCAAGGTCAGCGCCTATCAGACGTTCATCGACAACGAGGGCATCCCCAACATCACCGGCTTCGCGGTCGACGACGCGCGCGCGATTGGGGTCGAGCCTTGCGCCCGGCCCGACTACGCACGCGGCGACAAAGGAATGCGTACCGTGCGCTGTGAGTTGTAGAGGTTGCAAATGGGCCTAGTGGGATGATAATGCGAAGGTTCCGGTGGCAGGTCTTATTGTAGGGGAGGTCATTCTAGCCAAGAACGGCAGCACCGTCATGTCCCACCCATCCCGTGGAAGGGGACACTGGCCAAGGTGGCCGTTCGCCGTCCCGAATAGCAAGGCCCGCCGACCTCAGCCTCCGGAGGACGGACTCCGACACGGCTGGGCACGGGTATCGCTTGGCGCCCGCTGCTCTCCGATAGTAGTGTGAAGGGCGGTTGTCCGGCGCAGTCAAGTCAGGCAGTGCGACCAGAGAAGGAAGGTAGGCCATTGTGAGTTTGGTGACAGCAGTGGCGGCCCTTGCCGCCATCGGCTTGCTGTTCGCGATGGACCCAGGCGGGGTAATCGCCGAAAGCGGCTTTCCTGACTTCCGGGCGATGGACGGGAAGCAGCTGGCGGTCTGGGGCGGCACGATAGGCGTAGTCGCGGCGCAGTTGCTCATTATCGTGCTGTGGCTGTGGCCCAAGAAGCGGCCCTCGCAGGCGACGGAGGCGCATCGGTTCCCAGGGTACTCGGGAACCCCGCAGCCCGATTCAATGCCCGCGGCGGCGGTATCTGCGCTGGAAGGCCACATGATATGGAGCCCGACGATGCTCGCCTCCATCATCGAGATGTGCCAGCGCGGCACGCTGCGAATCGAGGCCGTCGGAACAAGGCTCGGCTTCCTGTATCAGCTGTCTCGGCAGGCTCCCGTTCAGTATGACTGGGAGCGAACGATATGCGAAAGCATGCCGACGCGTGCCACGACGGTTGCTGCGCTCCATGAAGCGATAAAGAAGCGCGAGGATGCCATCGGCGACCAGATAGGAGACTATCTACAGCATCGCGGCCTTTTCCATGACAATCCGGTGCGAGTCAGGAGGGAAAACGGCGGCGATGCAATCGAATGGGGAA
The DNA here is from genome assembly GCA_965205915.1 of Dehalococcoidia bacterium. Classification (GTDB taxonomy): domain Bacteria; phylum Chloroflexota; class Dehalococcoidia; order UBA6926; family UBA6926; genus VXMO01. The sequence continues at coordinate 2,235,089 of OZ242191.1, forward strand.
TGCTGGCCGGCGCCTTGATGGGCGTTGGCAGCGGACTTTGGGCGGTTCTATGGCTGGACCAGTGGTGGGCGAACACCCTGATCGGCGCGTTCACAGGCGTCGTCTATTTGATGATGGCGCCGTCGATACGAACGGGCATGGCGCCGACAACGCAGAGGGGAGCGCATGAGATAAGTCAGTGGCTAGGCTGGAAAGAGACTATGGCCGGATCTGCCCAGCCCTATGCCCGGAACCAGGCTGATTCCATGTTGCCCTATGCCGTGGCGCTGAATGTGGCCCAGCCATGGCTCAACGTCTCGGACTCGGCGCCGCCGTGGTTCGGATCCGGCAGCGAATCCTCCCTGCAGGGCGCCGACCTGGACGCGGCCTATCACGGCTTCATGCACGCGCTGGAGTGGTACCTGGGCGGACGGTCGGGCGATGCGGCGAAAGCGGTCGCGGCACTGGGTTACGAGGCAGAGCGTGAGCTGGGCCAATTGGAGTCGCCGGATACCGGGAGGGCCGTGCACAGGGAGACCGCCGACGAAATCCAGGACATAGCGCGTGAGCCGGATTCACAGCGCAGTTCTCTGGAAGGCGCGCCGTCACCGGCATCGGACTGGTATCAACAGCACAGGGGAGAAAGACTGATTGAGGAACCGAAGAGCGGCGGGTGTCTCTGCGGGTGCTTCATATGGATGGTAAGCCTGTTGGGCATAGGGGCGTTGGTCTTGGTCGTCCTGTTCAGCCTCGACGTGGTATCGACGCGCGTCAAGCCGTGTTCCTTGGACTCTCCCGGTATCCCCACTCCAGGGCAGATTGCGGCGGTCGGCGACCTTTTTCGCGATGAATGCGTGCGGGTTAGTGGCACGGTCGTGTTCCAGGACGCCGACGAGCTAGTGGTGGAGATGAATCGGGGCGAGTACGTGCAGCGAGTTAACGTCCGCGACCCGTCGGAGGTCCTCGAAGCAATCTCCCCGGGCCGCGTCGTGACCCTGGCTGGGCGGCTCAAAGTGGAGGAGGACGGGGCATACGCAGTCCACTTCATACCGGACCATGGATCGGACCGGGAGTGGTGGCGGAACCTCCAGGAGAACCTCCAAGGGTTGTTCTAGGTGGCCGATGCCGCGTCCCCCGCCCGCTCCTTGGCCTTGAGCAGCAGAGACGCAATACCCCGCTGCATCAACGTGTAAGCAGCGCTAAGCCCAGCAAACCCCCACCAACAGCCACAACCCGCCCACTACTCAAATACCCGTCTCCCCTCTCCCTACCCTCCGCCAACCACACAGGCCTCTTGCGCTGGAGCGCCGCCGCCCAGTCGGCCTAAGGGATGATACTGCGAACGTTCTGGCTGGAGGTGGGGTGGGCATAGAAGGCTGCGTCAACGCGCTACTATGCGCTGCTGGAATGACGGTGCATTAGGTCAGTCGTCCCTCCTCCTCCGAGAGCGGGACTTCAACAGTCCGAACGATACGAGACTTACCATCAGACCTGCGAACGATAGGTCAAACGTCTGCGGCGATGTTCCACATCCACCACCCGGCCCGGACTGCTCGGGCGTATGGGTGGTCGCCGTACCTGTCGCAGCGGTGCTGGCAGGCCGAGGCGTGGGAGTGTGGGTGGGCTGCGGGGGTGCTGTCCCTTCGCCAAGCCCGGCAAGGTCATCCATGCCCCATGCCAGCGGGGTCGTTCGAGAACAAGAGGCAGTGCTCAGATTGCTGCGGGAGCCATAGGCGTAGACAATGTATTCTCTGCCCGCGGCGAAACCGTTTCCAAATCCACAGGATCCACTGTCAGTGTTGATGTAAATCGTCGAGGAGAGTGGCCCCTTCCAGACAGTGGTTACAAGAAACTCTGTTTGGAATGTTTTGAATAAGTCCTCTGAAGCTTCATCTGTACTGACCGAGACGGCTCTGCCCATAAAGACCGCACTGGCCTCCGCCAGTTCCTCGGAAGGCGAGCCCGGCATTACACACGAACAAGCGTAACTCCGCTCCGGACTCATCATGGCCCAGAGCCCAATCAGAAAGGCAATCAGAACCAGACGTATGGATAGGGATCCTATGTCGGTGACCATGAGTTACTCCCCCGTCTGCCGTGCGGGTCCGTTTTCTGGCAAGGCTCTCGCATTCGATGATTCCATGGATCGAACTTCGATGGAATTTGGCATCCGATGAGAGTTACATTGAGGCCTAGCTACTGAACGCGGCTAGCCCGGGGTTCCCCATCCCCAGCAGACGACGGAACCATCAGTTCTCACACCGCAGGTGTGGCGGTAACCAGTGCTGACGGATGCAAAATCTCCACCCGGCGGCGTACCTCGTCCATCGCTGTCCAATCCCCAGCAAACTGCTGTTGCATCATTGGCCCTTACACCACACGTGTAATCGTCACCTGCGCTAACAAGGGCGAAGCGTCCGCCTGGTGGCGAGGACTGCCCAAAGAAGTCGTCACCCCAGCATGCGACGGAACCGTCGGACCTCACTCCACAGGTGTGGCCGCTGCCGGCGCTGACGGAGGCGAACTCCCCTTCAGGCGGCGTCGCTTGTCCATGGAAATCATAGCCCCAGCACGCGACAGAACTGTCAGTCCTCAACCCGCACGTGTGAAATCTCCCGGTACTTACGGTAGCGAACTTTCCTTCGGGTGGCGTGGCCCGGTCGTCCCAGTTGCCTCCCCAGCACACTACTGAACCATCGGCCCTCACTCCACAGGAGTGAAATACCCCGGCGCTGACGGCGACGAATTCATTGAGAGGGAGCCCAGACTTAGGGTGACTAGATTGCCCAAGATCATCGTTTCCCCAGCACGAAACGTAACCTCCAGGCTTGAGTCCACAATTGTGGAGGGCCCCGGCCTGGATAGAGGTGAATGTACCTTTCGGTGGCAGAGGTTGGACATCATAGCCCCAGCAAGAGACAGTACCATCGATCCTCAATCCGCAGGCGTGCCACTCTCCAACGCTGGAGGAGATAAATTCACCTTCCGGCGCCATATTGCCAAAGGAATATCCCCAGCAGGAAACGGAACCATTGGTCGTGACTCCACAGGTGTGCGTGTCCCCGGCACTGACGGAGGTAAATTCCTCATCGGGAGGAGTAGACTGGCCTACGAAGTCATCTCCCCAACAGGCGACAGTGCCGTTGACCCTCAAGCCACAAGTGTGCCTCTGCCCCGCGCTGACCGAGATGAAGTCCCCGCGCGGCGCCTTCCTTGGACTGTAATCAAACGCTCCCCAACAGGCGAGTGAGCCGTCGGTTCTCACGCCACAGGCTTCAGCGCCGCCAGCACTAACAGAGGAGAATTCTCCACTTGAGGGCGAGGCTTCTCCAGAAGGGTCGCTGCCCCAGCATATAACCGATCCGTCTAACTTCAGTCCGCAGGTGTGACCGTACCCCGCACTGACGGCAACAAAATCCTTTTCGGGAGGGGTAGATTGGCCTCCCTCATCATCTCCCCAGCAGGCGACAGAACCATCGTCCCTTACACCGCAGTTGCGGAATAACCCTGCGCTTACGGAAGAGAACTCGCCGTCCGGCGGCTGGCTCTGACCGTAATGGTCCTGTCCCCAGCAGGTTACGGAGCTGTCGGTTCTCACTCCGCACGTGTGGCGGGCCCCGGAGCTGACGGAGACAAACCTCCCACTTGGCGGCGCACCTATGCCGTCCGTATCACTGCCCCAGCAGGAGACGGTACCATCAAACTTTACTCCGCATGTGTGATGATGTCCGACGCTAACGGAAGTGTACGCCCCGCCCGGCGTGGGAATTGGCTCGGGCGTGGGCGTGTCTGCGGAAGGCGGAGCGGTTTCGTCACATGCGATCAACAGTGCAATTGCCATTACGAACAAGAGACCGATGGCTCGCATCTTACAACTGGCTTTCCCTGAGTGGCTCTAGGTGCTTTAGACGGCAATCTACACGCCATTACCTAACTGTTATACAGCGCAAGCGCCAGTACGCCAAGCAGAGTGGGCCCGGCAGGGATCGAACCTGCGACCTATCGGTTATGAGCCGACTACTCTGCCACTGAGCTACGGGCCCGCGTGATGACGCCACACAATCGTAGCATCGCCGCCTTCCCGTCATGCTTCTGCTCTATGACGCCCCATCACCCGCTTGGGCACGCCAAAGGCTTGTGCGATACCATCTGAGTATGGGATCACCCACCAAATTCGCATTGCGTCCGGCCCAATGGTCGCCCTGTCATCGCGCCGAGAGTTCACGCCCCGGCGCGCGGGCCGCCTCGCGCGTGGCCCGCATTCTCCGGTGACTCTCAGCAATTTCACAGCCGAGCGTTTCGGCGTTCGACCCCACTACGGCTGGGTGATCGCATCCGTTCTTTTTGTCTGTTTCACGCTCACGGTCGGTATGCTCCAATACTCCTTCGGCGTCTTCGTGTCGCCGTTGGAGGACGAGTTCGGCTGGTCGCGGGCGGAGGTAAATATATCGCTGTCCTTTTTCGCGATGACTGGACTCCTCGCCCCGGTCGCCGGCCCCCTGCTGGACCGTTTCGGCTCATCACGCGTGATGATGCTCTCGTATCTGCTTCTCGCGGTGAGCTTCCTGCCTCGTCCGTGGATGACTGAACTCTGGGAGTTCTACGTCCTGAACATCATCATGTACGCCGGGATGCCTGGCGCTATCATGCTCCCCGTCGGCAAGCTCATCGGCATTTGGTTCGTAGAGGCGCGAGGCCGCGCTGTGGGCATCACCGCAATGGGCGCCAATTTCGGTGGGTTCATCTTCTCCGCACAGACAAGGACGCTAATCGATCTCACAGACTGGCGCGCCACCTATTTCATCTTCGGGTTGACGATCCTGCTGCTCATACCGATCATCGCGCTAACCATCAGGGAAACGCCGCGGCGGAATGCGGAGCCGGAGAAGGGGACGACGGCTGCCGCCACCATTCATCAGGAGGGGCTTACTGCCCGCGAGGCGATTCGCACCAGGGCCTTTGTTCTCATCACAATCGGGTTACTGTTGGCGACAATCCCCTATCAGTCAGTCCTGACACAGGTGATTCCGCACCTCGAGGCGGAAGGAATGAGTCCCGCGGATGCAGCATGGGTTCTGAGCGTGTTGGCAGCCTTCGGCATGGTGGGAAAGGTGCTTCTCGGTTGGCTGACGGAGAAGATCGCCGTGCGAAAGGTGTTCGTCGGCAGCGTGCTGTTTCAGGCGGCTGGCATTGTTCTCCTCATCAATGCCGGAACGTCGCCGTTGATCTGGGTGTTCGTGCTGGTCTACGGCATTTCTTTTGGCGGCATGGGATCGCTCATAACGCTCATCCCGCTGGACACTTTCGGAATACGGGCGTTCGCCACGATTTTCGGCTTGCTCAGCTTTCTCATTCTTCCAACGGCGCTCATCGGTCCGCCTCTGGTGGGGTATGCGTTCGATCAGACCGGCTCGTACGCCATTGCGTTCTATGTGATATCGGTTCTGCTCGTCGTTGGCTCCCTCGCGCTGTGGTTCGCGAAGCCACCACCCTGGCGAAAGGCCGAGTCTGAGGAAACGCCGCGAGACGTCGTTAGCGCCGCAACCTGACCGGTCATCGTTCAAGCAAAATCAGAGGCCGCTCGGCCATCCCCGCGACGATCGGCGTCAGCCCCTGCGTCGTGAGCGCGGCCTGCGCGGCTTCCGCATCGGCCAGCGCTGGCAGCACGGCGTAGAGCGAGGGCCCCGCGCCGGACAGGCTAACAGTCGCACCTGCTCCGACTGCTTGCGTCAGAGCGTCTCGAAATCGACCTATGCCCGGAAAGGCGCGATCCGCCACAGCATTGAACGTGTTTGTCGTTCCGACTGCCGCCAAAATCTCGGACGCGCCCGCGCCCGACTCAAGCTGGCGGCGCAATGCCAGCGTCTTCTCGCCGTCGCTGAAGTTCGATTCATCAAGCATCCGAAACAACACGCGTGTCTTCGGCGACGGCACAGGCACCTCAGGAATGAGGATGACGGCCCATGCCTCCGGCAAAGAGGGCAGGGCGGTTATCGTCTCCCCCCGGCCCTCAACCAGCGCCGTAGGCGACTCGCCAAGAAAGAACGGCACATCGGAGCCGACAGCCGCCGCGAGGTCCATCAGTCGGTCATGCGGCACTGCCACATTCCACAGACGCGCAAGGGCAACCAGTGCCGCGGCGCCGTCCGCGCTGCCTCCGCCAAGACCCGCCGCGACGGGGATGGACTTGCGCAACAGCAGCCGCGCGCCTTGCTCGACACCCGCCGCATCCTTAAGCAGACGCGCAGCCGTCAGCACCGTGTTATCTGAACTGTCCGCGAGTGCCGGGTCATTGCACTCAAGCGTTATCGAGCCGTCCGGGGCGGGCAGGGCAACGAGTTCGTCGGCGAGATTGATGGCCTGCATCACGGACACCAGCTCATGAAAACCGTCATCGCGCCGCCCGATGATCTCAAGGCTGAGATTGAGCTTCGCGTGTGCCGTGACGTGGATCATGCGTCGTTGCCGCCGACGTGCTCGGCGTGACGCTCAAGTTCAGCCGCGATGCGCCCCCATTCATTGATGGTCAGCGTCTCCGCGCGCCGCCTCCCATCGATGCCCCCCAATATCAAAATCCCGTCCACAACGTCCGGGGCCTCCGCCAAACCGTTCGCGAGAGAGTTCCGCAACTGTTTGCGTGGCGCGCTAAATCCGGCCCGCGCCACCTTAAAGAAGCGTGGCAACAGCTCACGCGCCACGCGAGGCTCCGCCAGCACATCCAGCCTAACCACTGCCGACTCAACGCCCGGCGCCGGCACAAAACTCCCCGGCCTAACCCGCCGCACAATCTTCACATCCGAGTAGACCTGTGTCGCCAGCGTCAAAAGGCTCGCCTTGCCCGGCGCGGCAGTCATTTGTTGAGCCACCTCACGCTGGATCATGACGACCATGCGGCGTGGCGGGTGATCGCACTCAAGAAAGAGGCGGATTGTCGGAGACGCGACATAGTAGGGCAGGTTGGCAACGACTATGTACGGTTTGCCGTCCGTCAGTCCTTCCGGGCGCTGCTGTCGAATATCGCCCTCGACGAGAGTGAGATTCTCGTTATCCGAAAGCGTCTCGCGGATGTGCGCAACCATCACAGGATCAATTTCCACGGCGACGATATGACCTGCTGCGCCTAGCAGTCTGCGCGTGAGCAGCCCGGTACCCGGCCCAACCTCAACAACGACATCGTCCGCCGAGAGCTCCGCCGCCTCGATGATGTCATCCAGCACGCCGTCGCTGACGAGCAAATGCTGCCCAAGCGCCTTGTTGAGGCGCGGACGATCAGCGCGTGCGCGGCGAGCGCTCATGCCGACCGAACCACGCGCCGAGAATGGAGAAAGAGGCCATGCACCCCCCCTCGAACCGGACACCATATGGGCGAAACGACCACGCGACTCAGCCCAGGCGCCCCCGCGGCGCACGAAGGACATTCCTTATCGTTGCTTCCTTCCGGACCTGGCGAGGTTCAGAGGCCTTCGTCGCACGGGACCCGAACATCAACATCGCATGAGCGCCCCGCGTCATTTGGATCACAGCCCTCAAGGGGGAATTCAGCCTCGCTAGAGCGGATTGCGAGTACAGGGCACCGCTGGCTCCCCGCCTAGCATGGCCTCGGCATTAAGTATCCGTGCGCCACCCCATTCGGTCAATGCCAACCCCCCATGTCATTCCGAGCGCAGCGAGGAATCCATCGTTAAGATGGAGTGAACAAGCGCACGACTTTAGAGAGGAACGCGACTGAAAGTATGGAAAAGACTAAGGGTTATGAATCTATACGGTTCTCAGCGGACGCCTTACCAGGACGCCTCCAAGGAAATGGACAGACGGACCCATTCAACCATCGACGCCGATGTTTGGTACTCGCAAGCCGTGGAGATCGAAAACTGTGTAGAAATCGGGGGATTGTGGAATCGCCGTGAATGGGTCTGCAGCGGTTCTATTGGTCGCCGCCGTCCTCCTGGTCGTCCTAACAAACGGATGCTCCGATGATTCGTCGCCTGCCTCCCCGCCAACATCAACATCTACGGCAGCGCCGTCCTCTACCGAGACTGCAACATCACGAGACCGCTCAGTCGAAATCCCAGGCGACCGCGAAACCCTTGAAATCCTCTACAGTGCCACTAACGGCGATATGTGGAGTGACAACACGAACTGGCTGAACGACGAAGTTGCACTCGACGAATGGTTTGGCGTAGAGATGCGTGAAGGGCGTGTAATTGCTCTGGATCTCAGACTTAACTACCTAGGCGGTGAGATACCACCGGAACTGGGCAACCTTACCAACCTGGGTTATCTAGACCTCGGCCTCAACCAGTTGACCGGTGAAATACCGCCGGAACTGGGCTACCTCACGAGCCTGAATATTCTGATTCCTTACTACAACCAATTGAGCGGTGAGATACCGCCGGAACTGGGCAACCTCGCCAACTTGGCTTCTCTAGATCTCAGATACAACCAATTGACCGGCGAGATTCCGGCCGAGCTTACCAGACTCTTCGATCTGGAGAGGCTAAACCTCGGCGGCAACCAGTTGACAGGTGAGATACCGGTTGAACTTGCCAGCCTCTCCAAGCTGAATCAGTTGTCGCTCGGCGGGAACGAATTGAGTGCGTGCATAACCGGTGAACTGCGGGCCTTACTTAACAATAATATCGATAAGGGTGGAATGCGGATCGGGGCGAACAACAATGATCTTGATCGACTTAGTCTGCCAGATTGCTCCACCTAGGCGAGGAAAGCAATCCGCTCACGCTGAGCTTGGCGAAGGGTGACCACGCCCCTCTAGATGCCGTTGATTGCGAGTCGTCCACGTCTGGCAGTACAGTACGAACGCGAACAGCAACACTGACGATAACCGGCGGGGGCCGGGGAGGTGAACGATGACAAACGGCGCCGCACAAAAGGTTCTCTGTGTCCTCTATGACGATCCGGTTCAGGGCTTTCCGCCCAACTACGCCAGGGACTCCATACCCACCCTCAGCCAATACCCGGACGGGCAATCGATGCCCTCACCCACGGCAATCGATTTTAAGCCCGGCCAACTTCTGGGCTCCGTCTCCGGCGGCCTGGGTCTTGAGAACTTTGTCACATCCCAGGGCCATCAGTTCGTCGTCACGTCCGACAAGGACAGCGCCGACTCCGTATTCGACCGCGAGATACTTGATGCCGATATCGTGATCTCCCAACCGTTCTGGCCGGCATACCTGACGGCGGAGAGGATCGCCAAAGCGCCCAACCTCAAGCTCGCAATTACCGCCGGCATCGGCTCCGACCACGTCGATCTCCAGTCCGCCATCAACCGGGACATGACCGTTGCCGAGGTCACATGGTGCAACAGCATCAGCGTCGCCGAACACGCCGTCATGCAGATGCTGGCGCTGGTGCGCGACTACCTTCCGCAGTACGGGTGGGTCATCCGGGGCGGCTGGAACATCGCCGACGCCGTGTCCCGCTCCTACGACATCGAGGGCATGGACGTTGGCGTCGTAGCCGCCGGACGCATCGGTCTCGCCGTCCTCAAGCGCATGAAGCCCTTTGACGTCAATCTGCACTACACCGATCGCCACCGCCTGCCCCCTGAGGTGGAGCAGGAGCTTGGCGTCACGTTCCATGAGAACGTGGAGTCGCTGGTCGCGGCCTGTGATGTCGTCAGCATTCACTGCCCGCTCCATCCGGAGACCGAGCACATGTTCAACGATGAACTCATCGGCAAGATGCGGCGCGGTTCCTACCTTGTTAACACCGCCCGTGGCAAGATCTGCGACCGTGATGCGATTGCGCGCGCGCTGGAAAGTGGCCAGCTCGCCGGGTATGCCGGCGATGTGTGGTTCCCACAGCCCGCGCCCAACGACCATCCATGGCGCACGATGCCGAATCACGCGATGACGCCGCACACCTCCGGCACGTCCCTCTCCGCTCAGGCCCGCTATGCAGCAGGCGTGCGAGAGATCCTCGAGTGCTGGTTTGAAGGCCGGCCGATCCGCGAGGAATACCTCATCGTCCAAAGTGGTGGCCTTGCCGGCGCGGGCGCGCATTCCTACAGCGAGGGTGACGCGACGGGCGGTTCCGAGGAGGCGGCCCGATTCTCAACAAGCTAGATTGCAAGGGCCAGACGGTGGGTTGGTGGAATTACCCGCCAACCCACCCGGATCTCGCAGTTAGTTGGTAGCATCAGTTGGAGAGTGTGGGCAACAGGAAACAACAGCATCAAGAAAGGTCTCAGACACCGTGAACATTCACTTCATCCGCGTTACGGTTCTGTTAGTTATCCTTGTGACGGCGTTGGCCGTGCTATCCGCCTGTAGCGAGCCGGAACCGACGCCCACGCCAACACCGTTACCCACCGCAACCCCAACGCCAACTCCACTGCCCACCGCAACCCCGCCGCCTGCGTCAGGCGCGCCGCAGCTTTTGCTTGGCGAGGATATCATGGCCATGCTTCCAGCGGAAGAAGTGGAGTGTGTCCGCACAACGGTCGGCGAGGATCTGTATGCCCTGATGCTCCTGACACCCTTTACGAGCGCGCTGATTTCCGGTGACGCGGCTGCCACGTCGCCGGTGACTGCTTGCTTCTCCCCGGAGAGTCAAGCACTCATCGCGCAGGCAATAATGGCCGCGGAGGCAAACCCCTCGCAGTAAACCGTCGCATCTACGGGTGAGGACTTTCAGGCCCATGGCGGTGGTCTGCCGTTCTTTTGCGAATCGATTCCTGACAAGGTAAAATGGTTGCGCAAGGCTATTGTGGCCATTCTTTCCCCCGTTCTTCTCTTTCCGCTCCAACTCACCTGCTACAGCCTCGCCACATAGAGGCAGCATAGCGGGCAACGTCCTGCCTCTCGTCAGAGTTCCAACCCGCATTTGCCCCTCCTCGGTGTTATCACCGCATCCTTCTATGCGACGGTATGAAGCTCCGCTTGCCATGGTTGAGGTACAAAAAGGCTGTTACTATTGCCATGCGATATAGAGTAGAATATAAACAATTTCGTCGTGTCTGAATTGCAAGGGGGAGCTGCTATCAACGTGGATGAAAGGCAACACGGGTCTGAACAACCATCGGAGACACTTTCGGACTACGCTGACAGTGTCAGGGCTTTGGCTCAGGCCGTGTCAAAGTCAACCGCGACAGTACTCGAAAAGTACAACATTACCGGTATGGAGTTCACCCTCCTCAAGTCCTTCTTGGGCAGGGAAGAGTGGACCGCAAGCCAGTTGACCGATGTGCTGCCGGTCAAGGCGCCACGCATCAGCCGCCTTGTCAACGGCTTGGTTGAGAGAGGCCTCCTCAAGCGATCTATTCCCCGCCATGACCGCCGGGTTGTTGTGCTGACCCTGACTGATGAAGGCCGCGAAAGTGCTGCGGATATTCATGAGCGAGTGGACGAGTACCAATCCAGGTTGATGAGGGACATCAATGAGGATGAAAAGAAGAGATTCCTTTCAACGGCGGCCAAGATAGCGCGAAACTACGCGAGCCTCGGCAACGAGTAACAGTTCCCTCCCTCATTCGGCGGATTCCGGCAAATGCCTGCTATCGCCCGGCACGTTTGTATGCGGCCACTCCGACGGGCGGCGCTCGGTCTCCGAGGGTTTGACATCCTTCGTTAGCGTCCGATACTCTCCGGTAGAAAGAGCAAGAAACCACTGCCCGTTCAGGTGCCCGTACCCGGGAGAATAGGGAAGGCGGTGTGAATCCGCCGCGGTAGCGCCACTGTAAGCGGGGTTGGGGCCATAAGCCCACTGTCGATGTATCGATGGGAAGGGCCGGCATAAAACCCGTACCCGCGAGCCAGGAGACCTGCCTGGACGGAAGGTGACCACTCTCCGCTATCGAGAGGGTCCCTCAACGTCCGGGCATAACACCCGAGCAGAGAGAGCCAAATCCCTTCGGCGGAGTCGCTGGAGGTTTGGGCATGCTGAGGGTTGCCGGGATTCCGGCGTGGGGAAGCTACAGACGCTCAGGCGTCACTACACGCCTGGCGATAGGATCTGCGGCGCTTGTGCTGGCAATCCTCACAATGGTCCTAATCTCCCTGAGTATCGGCCCGGTCAGCATCCCGGTTCGCCATGTCGCCACATCGGTAATCAGCGCCGTGGGCATTGATCTTGGCGAGGCAACGCGCACCCAGGAGCTAGTGATACTCCAGATTCGCCTGCCGCGCATCATCGTCGGCGCAACGGTCGGCATGGGGCTTGGCGTCGCCGGGGCGACGATGCAGGGACTATTTCGCAATCCACTGGCCGATCCCGGCATCATAGGTGTTTCCGCGGGCGGAGCGCTGGGCGCAGTGATTGCAATCGCGACAGGCGCGGCCGCGCTCTCCTTCCTTGCTCTTCCGGCATTCGCATTCGTCGGCGCGATGGTCGCCTGCCTTGTCGTCTACGCCATCTCTACTGCGGGCGGGCATTTCTCCATGGCGACGCTGCTCCTTGCCGGGATCGCCGTCAATGCCTTTCTCGGCGCAATTGTCACCGCCATCATCATCTTGCTGCCTGATAACGGGGCGCTGCGTGAAATCCTTTTCTGGTTGGCCGGCGGCCTTGACTCCCGCGCGTGGCAACACGTCGGCATCGCCCTACCGCCGATCCTCTTGGGTATCGCCATCGCGACCATCATGGCGCGTGATCTCAATCTACTTATGCTGGGCGACGATGAGGCGCGTTCGCTTGGCGTGAACGTCGTGCCGGTGCGACTCCTGCTGCTTGCCACGGCATCGATGGTGACGGGTATTGCCGTCGCCGTGAGTGGCACGATTGCATTCGTCGGCCTGGTAACGCCTCACGTCCTGCGACTGATCCTCGGGCCGGACAACCGAGTCCTAATACCAATGAGCGCGCTCGGTGGAGCAGTGTTTGTTGTCCTCGCCGACACGGTCGCGCGAACGGTGATTCAACCGGCGGAGTTGCGTGTTGGCATCCTCACCGCGTTCGTCGGCGCGCCGTTCTTCATCATGCTGCTGATTCAGAATAAGGGCCGTTCCTATTCCATCTAGGTCTGCGAACAAATAGCCCGAAAGACATTCAGAAAGAAGTATTGCAGTGAATTCGTCCGGCCTCCGTGTCGCGCTTTTCGCCTCGGTCGCCATGCTAGCTGCCGTTCTGGCCGCCTGCAGCTCCGAAACCCCCACGTCAACACCGGCATCGGCGCCGTCCGCCACGCCGGTAACTCAGGTCAACGAGCCAACCGCTGCTCCCAGTGAAACGTCGGTGTCACCGGCCACAACAACAACTCCTTCAACCTCAACTGCGACGCCCCGCTCCACGTCCACGCCAAATCCCCTGATCATCCAACTGCAAGGCGTGGCGGGCATCGTCGATCCAACAAACCTCGGCTGGCCGCGACAGGTGCAGGGCCTGAACGGCGTCGTCGAGATTCCCGCCAAGCCGGAGCGCATAATCACCGCATCCATAGGCCACGATGAGATGGTGTTGGCAATTGCCCCGAACGAGCGGCTTGTCGCAGTTGGCGGCATAACGAAGAACGAGACCTATTCGAACGTCGCGGCGCACGTGCAGGACAAGCCCGAAATCACACGCGACCCTGAAACAATCATCACCCAGGCCCCAGACATCATCGTCACGAGCCCGTTCTTTTCCGCGGACAGTATAGAGGCGCTAACCCGCGTTGGAATTCCAACTATCCAGACCCAACTTGACCACGATGCAGATGCGCGAATCGAGAATATCCTCCTCATGGGCTACATTCTCGGCGAGGAGCAACGCGCGCTTGAGTTTGCGCGGGAAGTCAGCGAGCGATATGAATCGCTGATTGCCGTCACCGGCCGGACGGATGAGCGCCCGCGCGTCCTCGCCCTCACCAGCTATTCAGATGAACTCTGGGTTGCCGGCGCAAACTCCACGGAGGGTTCCGTTATCGAGGCGGCCGGCGGCATCAACGTGGCGGCAGAGCAGGGCGTGCAGAGTAATCAGACCACGAGCCTTGAGGGCGTCATCGCCATGAACCCGGACGTCATCATCATCGCCCAGCCCATCGAATTCGGAGCAGAGGACTTTCGACAACGCCTGTTGTCAGTAGAGGCGCTTTCGGAACTGCCTGCCATCAAGGAAGAGCGTGTCTATGTCGTTGAAAGCAAGCATTTCACCACGCTGTCCTACTGGAACATCCGGGGCGCGGAAGATCTGGCCCGCATTCTCTGGCCGGAAGACTTTCCCGATCCGCCGGCGGAGTCGTTCAGCCTCGCCGGATAGACGATGATGGCAACGACTACAACAGACACGCCAACCCTGGAGGCCCTGGATCTCTCCTACAGCATCCGGGGCAAATCGCTGCTGAGCGGTGTCAAGATCAGCGCGCGGCCGGGGCAACTCCTTGGCGTGATCGGGCCGAACGGCGCGGGAAAATCCACTCTGCTCCGAGCCCTCGCCGGTGTCATTCGGCCCGAGTCAGGTCACATCCAACTATCTGGCGCAGACGCGCGAACCGTGCCGCCCGCCGAACGCGCGCGCGCAATCGCCCTCGTCCCGCAAATCGCCCCGCTCGCGCACGGCTTCACCTGCCTCGAACTCGTGCTCATGGGCCGCTATCCCCACATGGGACGGTTTCAAATCGAGGGGGCGTCGGACGAATGGATTGCCCGGGAGGCGATGCGGCAGACGAAGACGGAGCAATTCGCCGAGCGCACTCTGGAGACCCTCTCCGGCGGAGAGCGTCAACGCGTCTTCATCGCCCGCGCCCTCGCGCAGCAGCCACGCGTGCTACTGCTCGATGAGCCAACGGCCAACCTGGACATCCTGCATCAACTTCGTGTGCTCAGCTTCGTCAATGAGTGGGTGGCGCGGGGCATGACGGGGATCGCCGCCATTCATGATCTCAACCTTGCCGCCCGTTACTGCGATGCGCTGATTCTCCTGTACGAGGGCAGGGTGATTGCGGAAGGAACACCCGAGGACGTCATAACCTCGGAGAACGTCAGGCTGGCATACGGCGTGAACGCGGAAATATATCGGGACCCCAACACCGGCTCGCTCACCCTAAGCCTCATCGGCCCGGCGGACGGCGTTTCAACTCACAGAAACGGCGCAACAGCCACCTAGGGCGTTCGTCCGTCGCACCCCCACGGCGACGCCCTCCGCCCCGCGCCCCCGAATCCCCCGCCCCCGCTCCGTCATTCCCGCGAACGCGGGAATCCTGACCCCATTTCCCCAACCAAACGACGAAACGCCCACCAACCACGTAGGGGCGCGTCGCGACGCGCCCCGCCCGCCAAAGGCATGACACAACAATTTGACGGAAGCAGAACACATATCCTACAGCCCCCACATCGACATACCCCCGGCAGCTCGGTCCGTCGACGACCGTGCCGCCACATTCCATCCCCGGGGACGCAAAAAGGCGGGCGTCCCCTGCAAGGGAGAGCATTCGTTACCGGGAATCCAGATACCCCCGCGGGAAACGTGGCTGTGCGGTCGCATAAGGCCGTGAGCGACAGCGACCCGTTCGGTTGCCTCGATTGCCCCAACACGCCGCAACGACTCGGGCGGGGGTGAGAGAGAGAGACTTCGTGCTCCAACGCGAGTCGAAGCCCCATAAAGGCTCACGCAGATGGAGCGCATGCTGCCCCTTTGGTGACGTGGCAGCGCCGTAGGGCGAGGTCGGATCTTCCGCCTGGCACACGCCCGTCGTGGTCACGCGAGGGACGAACTCCTGAACCGCGCCACCAACGCGCAACAGGAGACCCGGGCCCAAGACCGGCGCCACCTGGCCGGACCTGTGCCCAAAACCGGGCGGATACTCCGCTGGCGCAGCGGAACCCGCCCACGCGGGGGCGTCCCCCGCCGCATCAACGACCCGAGCTCGAAACCGCGCCACCCAACCAAACGCGCAGCCCCGGACCCCGGTAGCGAATGCCTCCCCCAAGACCACCGACAAACAAACAAGCGAAAGGAGACCAGAGAAAAGAACCAACCGGACCCCACCACCCACCTGCTCGAATCCCCCACCCAGGCTCGGCCATCCCTCGTCATTGCGGACGTTCGTCCCCGCAGAAGTGGCAGACGTTCCTCCAATACAACTGCAGAACACATCCGCCGCTGAGAGCATCGGTCCGTGGCGCCACTCCTTTGCGAGCAGGTTCCGCAGGTGCGTATACTTGACGCAGCGCGGGACAAGAATGCACTGGGAAGTGCAAGCAATATGGCAGGGAGAGTTTCCTGATGAGTCATGGACGTTGGGCGCAGAGCGTAGCCCTCATTCTGATTGTGCTCTTGATGACCGTCTTTGTGGCCGCCTGCGGAGACGACGAAGCGACCCCGACATCGACCGATGCAGCAATTCCGTCTCCAACCGCAACGGCTATGCCGACTCCGACCCCCGTCCCGCCAACGCCCACGCCCGAACCAACGGTGACGCCCACCCCGATTCCAACTCCAACGCCCACCGCAACCCCAACCGTCGCCCAGTTCAGTCAGGCTATCATCAGCCGGTACGACTGGTATGACAGCGACGCGATCGAGGACGAGCCCAAGTCCGTTACCATCCAGGCCCTCAGGAACATGGCTGAGGATCACTACAATCTCTTCCGAGCTGTTGCCAGGGAATCCTGGATAGATCCGGACGACATCGCCAACGACTTTGAATACGTGCCGAACATCCTGATCGACCTGAACCGCATCGCAGCCGTCGATGAGACTCTGGCTCTCCGAATACTGGTCATGCCCTTCCTTAGTGATGCGGGGCTCGGAACGCAGCAAAAGGTGTCTGCCCTCGCCGCGATTGCCGAAAGAGGCCGCGGTCACCTTGCGGCAGTAATCGACCACCCGGATTATCCGGGCGGCATAACTGCCGATGTCGCCGTTGTCGATCTGTTCATCAATTACCTGAAAGCCAGCGATCCGAATCTTGAGTCCCGCCTCTCAGCGCTCTACTGGGTCGGAGATGATCAGGACGTATCGACGGAGTTGATGGTTGAGTTCACTTCCGACTACCCCGCTGTCGTAACAGCCCTCCTGGACAGTTCACGCAACAGGCCAATCTCGACGACAACTCTGGGTCACGCAATGAACATGGCGATGATCGATCCCACACTGGCCGCTAAATTTGCGTCTCTTCCCACCATGGTGACAGCCGATTTCCCCGGCAATGACGCCTGGGAGTTGATGTTGACTGCGGCGGAGACGGATGTTGACGCGCTGCGTGAAATCGTCAACACCTATCTCGATGACAGCGGCGCGCTCAATGGAGATGAATTGGGGAACGTCGTTCTCGGTAGCCTCACCATCCTGAACCCCGGTATCCACACGATTGTTTCGGACTACGACTGGGTAGGGGACGGCATCCAGCCGACCATCGTTGAGGAAGACGGCCGCGAAAGGCCGGGCACGGAGCTGGGGGACAGTTCCGATGAGAATCACATAGTAATCCTAATCGCGCGCGAGGCCACGCCGGAGAGCACTGAGACGCTGGACGAGTTGCTGAAGCAGCCCTGGATGATGGATAAGCTCACACCGGAAGAACGGGTCGCAATCATCGACTTCCTACATGACCTGCCCAACTTGCCGACCATACTTTTTGGCATGCAGTTCTTGGACCGCATCGATCAAGAAGATATCGCCGCACTACAGCTGATGGGGAATCTGCCAACCGACGAGCGCTATTCGTTTGAAAGGTCGGTGACGGAAGTGCTGATTCACCTAAAGATCGACGGCGAGATCACGGACGACAATCGGACCAGCGGCTTGTTGGCAGCAATAAAAGATCTTGAAGATGACATGGCACGAGAGCGGGAACTCTACTCTGAAAACACATAACCCGCGGGCGGTCGTTGTGGCCACACGCGACTGACGTAGGGTGCGTCGGACGAGTAGCTGATGTACCCGTCACTTGCCGTCCCAACTGTCCCTCCATATACTGCGCTTCAACAAGCCTTTGCTGTGGACAAGAGCTGAGACTTGCCCGGGCGTGGGCGCGAGAGGACAGCCTTAGATGAATACACGGCGCGGGGTATTATTGTCACAGCGGCCTTATTCATCCTGTTCGGCCTTGCGGCTGTGGCCTGCGGCGATCGGGAGGAGATAGCGACAATCGTTGCCCCTGTAACTCCTTCGCCAACTTCTGTGACAGAAACGCCAACACCACCGACATCGACCGCTGAACCGCCAACGGCTACCCCATCGTCTACGCCTACACCGGGCCCAACCTCCACGCCCACTCCAACGCCCACGCCGACCGTTGCCCAACTCGCGCGGGAGGTGCTTGCTACCTTCAGCTGGTACCGGGAAGATGGGCGGGTAGAGTGGCATTCGCGATTGACGAACACCCTCCTAAACATCGCGGTCAGGTATCCGGACCTCTTCGCAGACCTCGCCGATCGTCCATGGCTCAACGCCGCGGATCCCCAAGAATCCCTGCGCCCTCTGTTTATTGCAGTGGGTCGCCTCTACGCGATCTCTGACACCCTTAAGGACGGGCAATCGGCCATTCAACTACTGACATGCCGTTCCTTGCGGAAATCGATGGCGACGAGGCACAGCAACTTGACCCCCTAAACCGGCTCGCCCACATCGAAACAGAATCTTTCAACGTCTTGGTTGACTATTTCGCTATTCAGGGCGGCATAACTGCGGACAGTACGACACACGATCTCTATGTCACCTACTTGCGGGCCAATGACGAAGAAGGCTCGGCGAGATTGTTCATCGACGGTCACCCGGAGTATGTTGGCGAGTACACGCTCAATCGCATTGTTGAGTTCCGTGCGGATCACCCAGACGTCTACACCGTCGTTTCGCAATACTTTGACCAGAGCGGCAGGGCATGGGCAATCGCGGAGGACGCGCGGAACCTGGCTGCGATTGATGAAGACCTTGCCCTTCGCTTGGCGCGAATGGGATTCAATACGTTTTACGCAGCCTCCGCCGTTAATGCATGGAAACTCTTTAAGGACGCAGTCATCATAGATTCTGCAAGGGCGACCGAAATTCTTGAGGAGTATGAGAACAATGGCGGCATCAACACCTCCAACGCCGCCGATTTCAACGTGGAGATTGCCACTATCGTCCTACCTGAAATTGCCAGAACCCTGCAAGGGCTCGATTGGGTGCGTGATGGGATAGACGCCCCCAAAACTATCAGAACGAACGATTCAGTCAGAATGTTGTCAAGCACGGAAGAGCAGACGCTCCACTATATTCTCGAACAGACGCGTACCGGCGGAACTGACATTGTAAAAAGGGTTCTTGATCGCGGGTGGGTTCAGGACAAGTTGACTGAACAGGAAGCATTCGCCGTGAGATATTTAATCAAAGACCTGGATCCTGAAGATGCCATTGAACTTATGGGTATGCAATTTCTCGAAGACGTAGACAGCCAAGACGTGGATGCATTGATTTCGATCCGAAAATACATCGACGAGGTGCGAGATATTCCCGGATTCTCCCGTGATAACCTCCTCGAACATCGCAGAATCGACGGCGAAATTACCCCACAGAACTTGCGCTATCTCGAAATCGCCATACAGGATACCCTCGAAGACGCTCGCGATAACTGACCCTGCTTTCCCGAGAACCCGACCCTCCGACAAAGCCCTGATCGTAGGTTGGCCCTCGCCCGCCGCATCGTCGGCTGGCCGCCTCGAATGTCCAACGCAAACGACAGCATTGCCCTTTAGTCTAACACTTCATATACTTCACTCAAGCAACCTGTGTTGTGGACAATCATCTGGTCTTGCCCAAGCTTTGGCGGAGGAGACAGCCCACAGTGAAGTTTAAACGCCGTGCATTCACAACTATCACAGCGGCCGTATTCATCCTGTTCGGCCTTGCAGCGACGGCCTGCGGGGATAGGGAGCAGATAACAACAGTCGTTGCTTCGGTACCCCCTTCGCCAACTTCTGAGACGGACACACCCGCGCCAACGCCGCCACCATCAGTAACACCTGAGCCGCCAACGACCACGCCGAACCTGCCAACGCCTACGCCGCAGCCTCCCACTGCCACTCCGGCTCCCACGCCAACCCCCACCGTTCAGGAATCGAAGCTTGCCCTCATTGGCCAAATGGGTTGGTACGGGAACGCCGCCTTAGAGGAGGACACGCGTAGCTCACTGGAGGAAAGCCTGTGCGCTCTGGCTATCGATCACCCCACAGTATTCGATGCCGTCATCAGGAGGGGATGGATCGATCCGCCTGATCAACAGCAATTGGACGTTGTCGCGTCTGTCGTCCGGCGTCTCTTGGCGCTTGCCCAGATTGAGGAAACCGTGGCGCTTGATGTTCTGGCAATGCAGTTCCTGGACAGCGTGGAACCTGTGGAAAGCTTCGACAACGACTACCTCATAGGCGCTGAAATACATGTGTTGGATTCCCTCGTTCTGCTGGCGGGGATGGCGTCTGGGGATTTCGGCGATTTCCTGGAAAGTCTCCCTTTTGACGGCGGAATTCTGGACGAGTATCTCATTTACGATGATGACGATGACTCGAAACAGGATTTGGTGGAGGATATCTTCTTCTTCTTTGTCCAATGGGACGATCCCGAATTGGCCGGTGAAATCGATATGCTCAGTGAACATGTGACCTTCGCTAAGGACATTGTGCAGTTTTACTATTCAAATCCAATGGGTTACCGGCAGCTCTATGATGGCCTCTCTGCGCGAGACGCATCCGCCTCGACCATCCTGAATTTCATTTTGGTCGCCGAGTTGGATTCGGGAATCGCTCTCAGCATCAGTGAAATGCCTGTTGCTACCACCGAATCATACCTGGAACCCTGGTTCGAGCTTCGACGGGCGATGAGATTCGATACGGAAAAGGTTCGCGAAATAGTAAACACTTACGCGGACGCTGACGGAATTGTAGATGCTGATGTTCCTGAGTTGTTCCTGCAACTTATTGGCGTCTACGCCCCTGAGGTCAGTGAGATGCTGGCGGCCCTGCCATGGATAAGCGATGGTATTAGACCGATAGACTTCAGGATCGAGGATGGACGGCGAATTACCCGGTCTGGCACCGGAGAAGACGAGGTCATTCTTACGCTACTTGAATGGGTATCAGAACCGAATCGGCCAGCATTGATTAAGCTCTTGGAAAAAGACTGGATTCAAGACGCAGAGATCGACCGGCTTGAAAGACAGACGCTGAGGAGTTTAGTGGGCAGTTTCTCCGGCGAGGAGGGGGAAGTGCTGCTGGATCTGCAGTTCTTGGCGAGCATTGAGAATGATGACCGCTTTGCGCTTTCACGACTCATCCATATGAATGCTCCTGAAGTAGAACTCGACTTTCCATTCCAGGACATCCTTGAGCATCCCAGATTCAACGGTGACATTACCAATGACAATCAGTGTTACCTTGAGCGCGTAATCGAAGAGTTAAGGCCAGGCTCCGAACGCGTACCTCCAAACCCCGGTGAAGGGGAACCTTGCTGAGGGTCGTTCCGCGTTCAGGCGACATGCTTGTCTCTCCTGCCTGTGATCGCCGCCTTTCAGTAAGATCTTTGGCTGATGTGTTGGTACCTTGCCCATCGAACTAACGCACCATATACTGCGATGCAAACCTGCTTCTGTGGACAAGCATTCAGACTAGCCTCAGCTGGGCGGGGAAGGGTGGTCTAGCGTGAAACTGCGTCGCTGGGCCTCCGCCTCTGGTATATCTGTGCTATTCATCCTGTTTGGCCTTGGCGCGGCGGCCTGCGGTGAACGGCAACAGATACCGACAATCGTCGCCCCTGTAACTCCTCCGCCGACGTCTGAGACGGACACCCCAACGCCAACGCCGTCATCGACAGCGACTCCTGAGCCGCCAACCCCGGCGCCAACGCCAACCCCGACGCCACTCCCAACTGTTCCGCCTACCCCCACACCCACACCGACACTCAAACAACTGAACCTGGCCGTCATCAGCCAATTCAGTTGGTACCGGCCTGACGGAGAGATGACGCGGGACGCGCAGAGAGTCTTCGACGATCTTTGCGAAATGTCGGTCAAGTACCCGCCACTGTTCGTGGCGATTCTGCAAGAGGAGTGGCTAAACGGAGACGATGGGAGGGTCTCCTCGTTCGCTCCGGAAGTGACCGGCCTCCTTCTGAACATATCAGACCTGCAAGACAGTGGATCGTCAGCAATTACACTGATCGAAATGCCATTCCTGGATGACCTGGAAAATAGGCCCGCTGATGACGTTTGGCGACTGCAGGTTTTAGTGGAGCTGGCCGAGAAGGACAACGATAAGTTCGCCGCATTCCTCGATCACATGAACCTTGAGGGAGGCATAACAGACGATCATCACCCGGACGTTCTCTACCTTCCGTACATAGAAGCAACCAATCCCGAGGTGTCAGAAAGGATAGCCAACACCCCGCAGGACGAGAGCTGGGGCACTGATACTGCCGAGAGCCTGGCTAAACTGGCTGTCCAGTATCCCGATGTGTTCTGGGCCCTCACAGGCCACACTTTCGATTCCGTGATGGATGTGCTCACGTCACAATGGGCCAGCATTGTTGCGGCTCAGGATGAGAGTGTGGCCCTGCGGCTGGCGGGGATGCCATTTGTGACGACGTTGGTATCACTGTCCGGACCGACGTGGACGTATCTAAAAGAATTGGCGGAGGTGGATGCCGACGCTGCCCACGCGATTCTCGATGAGTACGAAGAGCAGGGTGGTATAACGAATTTCGACCTGGACAAAGTTATTCTCGCTGCCATGGCGATAACCAAGCCGGAGCAGTACGATACTTTCATCCAATTCGATTGGGTTAAGAATGGCACATCGCTAGAGCGGCATCCCAACGCCGCCCTTAACCAGGGGATTAATTTTCTCGAAGCGGGATACTATTCCGACACCTATGCGTTTGCGGTGATGCTAAAGTTCCTGGGGGCACGCGACACATCCCCGTCCCTTGCCTTGGGAGAGAGCCTCTTTGCAAAGGAATGGATGAAGGACAAGCTGACCACTGAAGAAAAAAGGGCTATTTGGTTCTTGGGCTACAAGGTATCATCCAATATCTCGCTCCAATTGTCTGAGATGCAATTCATGGATAGAGTTACGATCGATGATATAGAAGTTCTGATAGATTTCTCCCATTCGGGACCATACTCGAAAGTGGACTTTGATGAGCTAGTCAATCACCGCAGAATCGGGGGCGAAATAACCGATTCCAACAGGCGCTTCCTGATCGTGGCGTATGATGACATTCGAGAAGACTAGCACCTCAAAAACTAACCCCCCGCCCAGACCTCGCTTAGGGGTTAGGGCGGGGGGTGTCTTTCTGCGGCTGATGTTGGCCGGAGCAGGGCGCTTCGGCTGACACCCGTTCCTAGTAAATATGCCTCTGCACGGACGTTGCGACGAACTGCTCAATGTCCATGATCGCCTGTGTCGTTGCCTGGCCGACCAGGTCCAGCTTCCGCACTTGCTCGATACGTGTCGCCGCGCTATTCAGTTCGCGCCGGGACAGCATTCCGCGCAGGATGCCGCATGCGTCCGTCAGGCTCAGCAGCACGATGTCGCGTGGATCAGGAATCTCGTCGCTGAAGAGTACGCCCATCAGCCGCAGGCGCACCTCGCGCTCCTCATTTCCATCCACCATCGGATAGCGGCGCGACTGGAACACCCACAGCAATCGATCATCCTTACGCTCGAGGATGCCTCTATTAACCAGCCGGTTCAGCGCTTCCTCACGGATCTCCGCCGCGCGATTGGCCGCGTGCTCTACCCAGTAACGCGCGTTCCGCTCCTCGCCGGCGGCGATGTCCGCCAACGTTGGGTCCAACAGCGTATCGCCGAGCGGGGCGGCGTCCACCAGCACCAGCCTCTCCAGATCCGTGTCGATACGATTCTCCAGCGCCAGATCCATCAACACAGCCCCTGCCAGCGCGTAGTCCATTGACCAACTCGGTACCCGGGCAAAGCGCCCGTCATCATCGTTCAGGAGGAGCAGGATGATCTCTTCTGCGAATCTCAGCATAGTTATTCCCCCCGCCTACTATGGGCAGGTGCGCCCTCGCGCGCGCCGCCCCTGCATTTGTCTTCTTGTTTGCATCTGTTGCTAAGGCCATTGTAGCCCACACGCCAACTCGAGTGCAGTACCAGGGGCGAGCTCTTGGGGCGCCGGGCACAGGCAATCACTAAGGGGCGTGTGCCAATGCGGAAAGACCATCTGTGAGAACCTATCCGTCAAGACAATATAAGGGTGATTGAATGCCGTATAGCGAAGACCTTGTCCAAAGAGTAGTGACAACGATTGAGTCGCCGACGCCTCCTGACGCGCGGAAAATGTTCGGCGGTGTTGCGTTCATGGTGCAGGGCAACATGGCGTGCGGAGTCATGGAGAGCGACCTGATCGTGCGAGTTCCACCTGATCGGTACGAAGCGATCCTGCCTCGGCCACACGTCAGGCCGACGGACATGACGGGGCCAATGCGCGGCTGGGTCGTTGTGGGCCCGGAGGCCACGTCCGGTGAAGCAGCGCTCCGTGAGTGGGTGAGCGTGGACGTCGACTACGCGCTCAGCTTGCCACCAAAGTAAATTGCCAGGATTAGGGCGGAGCATCGTGAGAGCGCCCGTAGGCTAATAAGGGCCACGACATATAGCCCTTTTCTCCCAAGATATGGTACATATGTAACTGGCGCCGTGACGCGATGGTGACTCATCCTACCTACTCGCCACTCGCTTTGCGGAGCCACTTCGGGGGAGAAGTACTGGTCAGGCGCGTTTGTTCTGTCTGTCCACGGGATTGGCAATCCGCGAGTGAGATCATGGCTCCGTGCAATAGCGAGGCTTCTTGTGCGTTCGCCCGCGTGCAGCGCAGCCATATGTCTTGTGGCCGTGATCGCCTCGGCAAGCGCACAGTCTGAATCTGTACATGCCGCGCCGGCGGTGCAGGGCGTCTTTGCCATCACCGGTCCCACAGCTGTTGAGTTCCCTGAGAACAGCACCGGCGCCATCGCCGCCTACGGAGTGACGAGCGCCGCGCCCGGTACCACAGTGGCATGGGAAATCGGCGGCACTGATGCGAGGCGATTCGCCATTGATGCGACCGGCGCCCTGAGCTTCAGATCGGCCAGGGACTATGAGAAACCGAACGACAGCAATCGTGACAACTCATACGAGGTTGAGGTTTCTGCTTCGGCGGGTTCGGACTCACATTCTCTGGAAGTCATAGTGACTGTTACGGGCGTTAATGAGGCGCCCACCTTTGAGCTTGAAACCGCCCAATTATCGGTGACGGAAAATGCCCCTGCGAACCGGAGGGTAGGGGGAGCCCTCGGAGTTACGGATCCCGATGACGGTGATACGAGGACATTCTCGCTGGCAGGGCAGGCGGCAGACGAGTTCAATATCGATGGAGAGGGACAGATTCGTGTTCGGCGGGATGCCGTCCTCGACTACGAAGGCTCGCCCACCCTGAACGTCACCGCCGTCGTCACGGATCAGGGCGGTCTTAGCAATTCTCTGCCCGTTGTAATCACGCTTACGGACGCCGACGACCCGGGCATCGTTTCGTTTTCACCTTCACAGCCGTCCGTGGGAGTAGCCTTCGCCGCCACTGTTACTGACGATGACGGCGTGACGGGGCGGGTTCGATGGAGATGGTATCGGGCCGAGAACGTCGCCGACGAGTTTACGCGAATTAGGAGCGCAACGCGCAGCGATTACACGCCCGTGGAAGAAGATCAGGGCTACATGCTGCGCGTGACTGTCACGTACGAGGACAACTTTGAGTCGATGGCTACTGCTTCAGGAACAAGTGTGGCAGTCACGGGTAACACCGCGCCTGTCTTTGATTCGACTACGGCATCGCGCGCCGTTTCTGAGGGAGCGCCACACGGCACAGCAGTCGGTGAGCCAATCACGGCTACCGATGAAGATGACGACGATCTGACCTACACCCTTTCGGGTGACGACGTGGACTACTTCGAGATCGGCCCCTTATCAGGTCAGATCACAGTCGCTGTTCAGGCACTGCCGGATGCAGACACAAAGGCCGGCTACAACCTGATCGTGACAGCGACAGATGAGGCTGCGGAGACGGCCACAATCGCGGTGACGATTTCAGTAACGGTTCCAAACAGCCCACCGACAATCACCGGCCCAACGTCCGTGGAATACCCAGAGAACAGCACCACAACCGTGGCCGCCTACTCCATCACTGACCCTGACGGCGACGGCGTCACATGGAGCGTGGCAGGCACGGACGCAGCACACTTCTCCATCAACGAGGACGGCGAACTGACATTCCGTTCATCGCCTAACTACGAAGCCCCGAACGACGCCAATAAAGACAACGTGTACGAGGTGACAGTGCGGACCTCGGATGGAAACTTAGCATCCACGATCGACGTAGAAGTAACCGTCACCGACGCCAACGAATCCGGCGCCATCACCGGCCCAACGACCATCGGCTACCCAGAGAACGGCATTGCCACCGTCGCCACCTATTCCACAAATGACCCGGAAGACGATGACATCACTTGGAGCGTCGCAGGCACGGACGCAGCGCGCTTCTCCATCAACGAGAACGGCGAACTCTCATTCAAGTCGCCACCGGACTACGAAGCCCCGAATGACGCCAATAAAGGCAACCTGTACGAGGTGACGGTACGTGCGTCGGACAGCGATCTGATGTCCACCTTGGACGTAGAAGTAACCGTCACCGACGCCAACGAATCCGGTGTCATCACCGGCCCAACGACCATCGACTACCCAGAGAACGGCACAGGGACCGTCGCCACTTATTCTGCGACTGACCCGGAAGGCAACGACATCACATGGAGCATCGCAGGCACGGACGCAGCACGATTCTCCATCAACGAGAACGGCAAGCTGACATTCAGGTCGTCGCCAAACTACGAAGCCCCGAATGACGCCAATAAAGACAACGTGTACGAGCTGACAGTGCGTGCCTCGGAAAGCGATCTAGTGTCCACCTTGGACGTGGAAGTAACCATCACAGACGTGAACGAATCCGGCGCCATCACCGGCCCAACGACCGTGAATTACCCAGAGAACGGCATTGCCACCGTCGCCACCTATTCCACAAATGATCCTGAAGGCAACGACATCACTTGGAGCATCGCAGGCACAGACGCGGCGCGCTTCTCCATCAGTTCGTCAGGGGAACTGACATTCCGTTCGTCGCCAAACTACGAAGCCCCGAACGACGCCAACACAGACAACGTGTACGAGGTGACTGTACGTGCGTCGGACAGCGATCTCATGTCCACCTTGGACGTGGAAGCAACCGTCACCGACGCCAACGAATCCGGCGCCATCACCGGCCCAACGTCCATCGACTACCCAGAGAACGACACAGGGATCGTCGCCACCTATTCCATCACTGACCCTGACGGCGACGAAGTGACATGGAGCATCGCAGGCACAGACGCAGCGCGCTTCTCCATCAACGAGAACGGCGAACTCTCATTCAAGTCGCCACCGGACTACGAAGCCCCGAACGACGCCAATAAGGACAACCTGTACGAGATGACAATCAGGGCGTCAGACGGCAGCCTCATGTCCACCCTGAACGTGGAAGTAACCGTCACGGACACCAACGAATCTGGCACCATAGCCGGCCCAACGTCCATGGATTACCCAGAGAACGACACCACAACCGTCGCCACCTACTCCATCACTGACCCTGACGGCGACGGCGTCACATGGAGCGTGGCAGGCACAGACGCAGTACGCTTCTCCATCAACGAAGACGGTGAGCTGACATTCAAATCGTCGCCAAACTACGAAGCGCCGAATGACGCCAACACAAACAACGTCTACGAGGTGACAATTCGCGCGTCAGACGGCAATCTGATGTCCACCTTGGACGTGGAAGTAACCGTCACGGACGCCAATGAGTCCGGCGCCATCACCGGCCCAACGACCGTGAATTACCCAGAGAACGACACCACAACCGTCGCCACTTATTCCGCGGCTGACCCGGATGGCGACGAAGTGACCTGGAGCATCGCAGGCACGGACGCAGCACGATCCTCCATCAACGAGGACGGTGAGCTCTCATTCAGGTCGTCGCCAAACTACGAAGCCCCGAACGACGCCAATAAGGACAACGTGTACGAGGTGACAGTGCGTGCCTCGGACGGAAACTTAGCGTCCACGATCGACGTGGAAGTAACCGTCACCGACGCCAACGAATCCGGCGCGATAACCGGCCCAACGTCCATCGACCACCCTGAGAACGGTACAGGGACCGTCGCCACTTATTCCGCGACAGACCCGGATGGCGACGATGTGACGTGGAGCATCGCAGGCACGGACGCAGCACGATTCTCAATCAACGAGGACGGTGAGCTGACATTCAGATCATCGCCAAACTACGAAGCCCCGAACGACGCCAACACAGACAACGTCTACGAGGTGACAATCAGGGCGTCAGACGGCAGCCTCATGTCCACGCTCGACGTGGAAGTAACCGTCACGAACGCCAACGAATCCGGCGCCATCACCGGCCCAACGTCCATGGATTACCCAGAGAACGGCACAGGGACCGTCGCCACTTATTCCATCACTGACCCGGAAGGCAACGACATCACATGGAGCGTAGTAGGCACGGACGCCGCACGATTCTCAATCAACGAGAACGGCAAGCTGACATTCAAATCGTCGCCGGACTACGAAGCCCCGAACGACGCCAACCAAGACAACTTGTACGAGGTGACAATCAGGGCGTCAGACGGCAGCCTCATGTCCACCCTGGACGTGGAAGTAACCGTCACGGACGCCAACGAATCCGGCGCCATCACCGGCCCCGCGTCCACCGACTACCCAGAGAACGACAATGCCACCGTCGCCACCTACGCCATCACAGATCCAGAGGGCGGCAACATCACATGGACAGTTGCAGGGACGGACTCAGCGCGATTCTCTATAAGCGAAGAGGGAGCACTCTCATTCCGATCGTCACCAAACTACGAAGCCCCGAACGACGCCAACACAGACAACGTCTACGAGGTGACGGTACGCGCATCCGACGGCAACCTGACGGCCACGTTGGATGTCGAGATCACCGTCACCGACGCCAACGAATCCGGCGCGATAACCGGCCCAACGTCCATCGACTACCCGGAGAACAGCACCACCACCGTCGCCACCTACTCCATCACCGATCCTGAGAGTAACGACATTACGTGGAGCGTGGCAGGCACGGACGCAGCACGATTCTCCATCAACGAGGACGGTGAGCTCTCATTCAAATCGTTGCCGAACTACGAAGCCCCGAATGACGCCAATAAAAACAACGTGTACGAGGTGACGGTCAGAGCCTCGGACGGCAATCTAATGTCCACCTTGAACGTGGAAGTAACCGTCACGGACACCAACGAGTCCGGCAACATCACCGGCCCCGTGTCCGTGGAATACCCAGAGAACAGCACCACCGCCGTCGCCACCTATTCCACAAATGACCCGGAAGACGATGACATCACTTGGAGCATCGCAGGCACAGACGCGGCGCGCTTCTCCATCAGTTCGTCAGGGGAACTGACATTCCGTTCGTCGCCAAACTACGAAGCCCCGAACGACGCCAACACAGACAACGTGTACGAGGTGACTGTACGTGCGTCGGACAGCGATCTCATGTCCACCTTGGACGTGGAAGCAACCGTCACCGACGCCAATGAATCCGGTGCCATCACCGGCCCCGGGTCCGTGGAATACCCGGAGAACAGCACCACCACCGTCGCCACCTACTCCATCACTGACCCGGAAGGCAACGACATCACATGGAGCGTAGGGGGCACGGACGCAGCACGCTTCTCCATCAACGAGGGCGGGGGACTGACATTCAAATCGTCTCCGGACTACGAAGCCCCGAATGACGCCAATAAGGACAACCTGTACGAGATGACAATCAGGGCGTCAGACGGCAGCCTCATGTCCACCCTGAACGTGGAAGTAACCGTCACGGACGCCAATGAATCCGGCGCCATCACCGGCCCAACGTCCATCGACTACCCAGAGAACGACACCACAACCGTCGCCACCTATTCCACAAATGACCCGGATGGCGACGATGTGACGTGGAGCGTGGCGGGCACGGACGCCGCACGAATCTCCATCAACGAGGATGGCGAGCTGACATTCAAATCGTCACCGGACTACGAAGCCCCGAATGACGCCAATAAGGACAACGTCTACGAGGTGACGGTCAGAGCCTCCGACGGCAATCTGATGTCCACCTTGGACGTGGAAGTAACGGTCACGGACGCCAACGAGTCCGGCAACATCACCGGCCCAACGACCACCGACTACCCAGAGAACAGCACCACCACCATCGCCACCTACTCCATCACTGACCCTGACGGCGACGAAGTGACCTGGAGCATCGCAGGCACGGACGCAGCACGATTCTCAATCAGTTCGACAGGGGAACTGACATTCCGTTCATCGCCCAACTACGAAGCCCAGAACGACGCCAATAAAGACAACCTGTACGAGGTGACAATCAGGGCGTCAGACGGCAGCCTCATGTCCAGCCTGAACGTGAAAGTAACCATCACGAACGCCAACGAGTCCGGCAACATCACCGGCCCAACGACCGTGAATTACCCAGAGAACAGCACCACCACCGTCGCCACTTATTCCGCGACTGACCCGGATGGCGACGATGTGACGTGGAGCATCGCAGGCACGGACGCAGCACGATTCTCAATCAACGAGGACGGTGAGCTGACATTCAGATCATCGCCAAACTACGAAGCCCCGAACGACGCCAACACAGACAACGTCTACGAGGTGACAATCAGGGCGTCAGACGGCAGCCTCATGTCCACGCTCGACGTGGAAGTAACCGTCACGAACGCCAACGAATCCGGCGCCATCACCGGCCCAACGTCCATGGA
This sequence comes from Dehalococcoidia bacterium, assembly GCA_965205915.1. Taxonomy (GTDB): domain Bacteria; phylum Chloroflexota; class Dehalococcoidia; order UBA6926; family UBA6926; genus VXMO01. Next base: position 2,265,858 of record OZ242191.1, read on the forward strand.
TTACCCAGAGAACGGCACAGGGACCGTCGCCACTTATTCCATCACTGACCCGGAAGGCAACGACATCACATGGAGCGTAGTAGGCACGGACGCCGCACGATTCTCAATCAACGAGAACGGCAAGCTGACATTCAAATCGTCGCCGGACTACGAAGCCCCGAACGACGCCAACCAAGACAACTTGTACGAGGTGACAATCAGGGCGTCAGACGGCAGCCTCATGTCCACCCTGGACGTGGAAGTAACCGTCACGGACGCCAACGAATCCGGCGCCATCACCGGCCCCGCGTCCACCGACTACCCAGAGAACGACAATGCCACCGTCGCCACCTACGCCATCACAGATCCAGAGGGCGGCAACATCACATGGACAGTTGCAGGGACGGACTCAGCGCGATTCTCTATAAGCGAAGAGGGAGCACTCTCATTCCGATCGTCACCAAACTACGAAGCCCCGAACGACGCCAACACAGACAACGTCTACGAGGTGACGGTACGCGCATCCGACGGCAACCTGACGGCCACGTTGGATGTCGAGATCACCGTCACCGACGCCAACGAATCCGGCGCGATAACCGGCCCAACGTCCATCGACTACCCGGAGAACAGCACCACCACCGTCGCCACCTACTCCATCACCGATCCTGAGAGTAACGACATTACGTGGAGCGTAGCAGGCACGGACGCAGCACGGCTCTCAATAAGCGAGGAGGGTGAACTCTCATTCCGTTCACCACCGGACTACGAAGCCCCGAACGACGCCAACCAAGACAACGTCTACGAGGTGACGGTACGCGCATCGGACAGCGATCTCATGTCCACGCTGGAAGTCGAGATCACCGTCACGAACGCCAACGAATCCGGCAACATCACCGGCCCCGCGTCCGTGGAATACCCAGAGAACGACACCACAACCGTCGCCACCTACTCCATCACCGATCCTGAGAGTAACGACATTACGTGGAGCGTAGCAGGCACGGACGCAGCACGGCTCTCAATAAGCGAGGAGGGTGAACTCTCATTCCGTTCACCACTGGACTACGAAGCCCCGAACGACGCCAACCAAGACAACGTGTACGAGGTGACGGTACGCGCATCGGACAGCGATCTCATGTCCACGCTGGAAGTCGAGATCACCGTCACGAACGCCAACGAATCCGGCAACATCACCGGCCCCGCGTCCGTGGAATACCCAGAGAACGACACCACAACCGTCGCCACCTACTCCATCACTGACCCTGACGGCGACGGCGTCACATGGAGCGTAGCAGGCACAGACGCAGCACGATTCTCCATCAACGAGGACGGCGAACTCTCATTCCGTTCATCGCCTAACTACGAAGCCCCGAACGACGCCAACACAGACAACGTCTACGAGGTGACAATTCGCGCGTCAGACGGCAGCCTCATGTCCACCCTGGACGTAGAAGTAATGGTCACGGACGCCAATGAATCCGGCGCCATCACCGGCCCAACGTCCATCGACTACCCAGAGAACGACACCACAACCGTCGCCACCTATTCCACAAATGACCCGGAAGGCGACGATGTGACGTGGAGCGTAGCAGGCACAGACGCAGCGCGCTTCTCCATCAGCACGGACGGCACATTGGCGTTCCTGGATCCTCCCAACTTTGAATTGCCCCTCGATAGTGATGGCGACAACGTGTATGAGGTGCAGATTCACTCCGGAGGCGATGAGGAAGGCGGCGGGCTTAGCGTGAAAGTTGAGGTCAAAGACGCCAACGATGCGCCTCGTTTCCTGTCAGCCAACCTGCTTGCGGAGATTCCGGAGAACTCGTGCCCCGGCGCGTACACCATCTATCGTGGCATTGCCGGGGATGACAGCGCCGAAACTGATGAGGACGGTGATCTTCTAACGTACGCGCTGAGTGGGGCTGACGAAGCAGCCTTTGTCATCCACCCGCCCACCGGCCACATCACTCTCGGCCCCGGCTTCCCCCTTGATTTTGAAAGCGGGCGTAGTTCATTCGCGCTGCTCGTTGCCGTTTCGGACGGGCGAGACGACAGCGGGGTAGTAGAGACTGAGTTTATCGCGGACGATTTTCTGGAACTCACGGTGGTCATTAGCGACGTCAATGAAGCTCCTGTGTTTGCAGAGTCGCAACTGAAGCTCGACACATGCGGCGGACCGGTTGGCTATGAGCCGGCGCAGCTAAGGCGAACCGTCATTTCCGGCTCACCCGGCCGCACCCCCGTTGGCGCGCCCGTCAAGGCCATCGACCCTGAAGGCAAAATCGTAAGTTTCAGCATTGCCGCACAGTCCGAAGCCGACACATTCATCATCGACTCAAAGAGCGGGCAACTTATGCTTGCACCGGATTTCGCGCCCAGGGATGCCCGTCGCGTGTATACCCTCCGCGTCTCTGCAACAGATGGCGTCGAATCGTCCCATATTGAAGTGCGTGTTGAGGTGCTGCCCGCTCTCAAGCCAACGCCTGAACCACACGTAGAACCTTCTACTGCGCCAAACCCCACACCTATTCCACCGCAGCCGCCTGCGGCCACGATAGACTTGCCTCCTCAGACCTCCGCCACACTCAGCACGAACTCCAATCCTCAGATCGCTGCCGCTCGCCCCTTGCGGCCCCAGTCTGTTGCACCGGTGTTTATCCCCGTAGAAGGCGCGGCACAAATCCCACAGTTTGGCAAGGCCACAGTGCAGGATGCAGCAGGACGCGCGCGCTTGGTTGCGCCGGCAGGCGCTCTGGCCTCCGCTTATCAGGTTCGACTCACCGAGGATTCAGCCGTGTGCTCCCAGCTCGGGAACCTACATGAGTCGGTGACTTGCGTATGCATTTCAGTAGAGTTCTTTGAGGCATCGGGCGAACCACTTGCACGAGAGACCCTGAATCGAGCCGCCCTGCTTGAAATCGTCTTGCAGATGCCCGATGAGATGAACACGAAGGATGGTGACGAAGTCCTCCAACATTCTCCTACCCGCTCCTTCGAGATGTTGACACGGAAGGATCAGGAGGGAGAGTGGGAGCCCACACGACTTAGCGTGAGAGGCTTGGTGGATGGCCCGGCCATTGTGATGACACAAGTGATTTCACCCGGGCAATACATGGCCGTTCTCAGCGTTGCCGAAGTTGCCGAGGTTGCTTCGAAATCAGGTGGTTCAATTGACTTCCGCCACATCGCAGGGCCTGCGCGGACATCCGACGAAATAACGGTGAATCTCGCCCCGAGGCCCGTGTCGTTCGTCAATAATGTGGCCGTCGCCCAGCAACCGGCGCAACAACAGTTACAGCCGCCCACTCCTACTGCCCTCGGTCATATCGGGTCGTTGCTCATTGCGTTACTATTTGACGTGACGATGGTCTTGGCTGCCGGAGCCCTTCTCCATAAATTGATGTTCCCCTGAATCTAGCCCCTGACCGAGGTAATCAGTGAGAAGCTCAGTAAGTCCTCCCCCCGCCATTAAGGTCACAGGCCTCCGAAAGTCTTACGGCGACTTTGAAGCTGTGAGAGATCTGGACCTGCTCGTTGAGACAGGCGAGGTCTACGCGCTGCTTGGCCCCAACGGGGCAGGGAAGACCACAACCGTCGAAATCCTCGAGGGACACCGTGAGCGGACAGATGGACTGGTCTCAGTGCTGGGGTATGACCCGGCGCGGGGAGACACCAAATTTCGGGAGCGAATCGGCATCGTCCTCCAGTCAACGAGTGTCGACCAATACCTGTCAGTGGCCGAAACGGTCAACCTGTTTCGCGGTTACTACCCGGACCCATTGACTCTTGATACGGTTCTTGAGGCGACAGGCTTGAGCGAACAGGCGCGTGTCCGAGTGGGCAAGCTATCGGGTGGTCAACAGAGAAGGCTTGATGTTGCCGTTGGCCTGGCCGGAAACCCGGAGCTCTTGTTCCTTGATGAGCCGACCACCGGCTTCGACCCATCCGCGCGGCGCGGCGCGTGGGACATGGTGAAGAGCCTTCAGTCGTTAGGAAAGACCATCCTCCTCACCACCCACTATATGGAGGAGGCCGAGTACCTTGCTGACCGCGTCGGCATCATGGTAGACGGCCGCATAATTGTCGAGGGCTCGCCGCAGGAAATCGCCCAGGCGAGCGGCCCAACCCTTATCCGATTCCGCCTCCCGGACAGCTTGGGAACGCCGCCTGAAAGTGTGGACGCGCATCCCGGAGGCGGGGCAGGGGCGTATGAGATTCAGACGACTACGCCAACGGCCGCGCTCCATCAGCTGACCACGTGGGTGATTGGCCAGGGCGGCGAACTTAAGGAACTGTCCGTTGCACGCCCATCGCTGGAAGACATTTTCATCAAAGTGACACAGCAGAACGGACAGGACGCGGGGAGAGTCGAATGAACCTCGTCCGGCTCTCAGTTCGACAAGCGCGATATCAGAACACTGCCTTTTGGCGAAATCCCGCCGCCGCATTCTTCACCATCGTTTTCCCGCTTATGTTCCTTCTCATCTTCAATCTGCTGTTTGGCAGCAACGATATCGACTATGGCGACGGCCGCACGGCCAGCGTGTCCACGTTCTATGTGCCCGGCATCGTCGTCTTTGCCCTGACGGGCGCATGTTACACCAACATCGCAATGAGTATTGCCTATAACCGGGATGGCGGCCTCCTTAAGCGAATACGGGGCACGCCTCTCCCTACGGCGGCCCTCATCGCCGGTTACGTCATTCACTCGGTGGCAATTTCGGTGCTGCTCGTCGGCATCGTCCTGGCCGCCGGCCTGTTGTTCTTCGGCGTGGACATACCGACGACCCGGCTGCCGGCGTTCCTCATAACGCTCATTGTTGGCGCGGCGACCTTCTGCGCTTTGGGAGTGGCTGTGGCCAATTTCATTCCCAACGCTGACGCCGCGCCCGCCATCGTGAACGCGAGCATCCTGCCATTACTCTTCATCTCGGACGTGTTTATACCGATGGACGATGCGCCTGTATGGCTGACCACCTTCGCTGACATCTTTCCCGTGCGCCATTTCGCCACGGCAATGCATGAATCGTTCCACCCCTTTGCCACCGGTTCCGGCTTTGAACCCCTAAGCCTGGCCATAATGGCCGCGTGGTTAGTGGCGGGCGTCGTACTTGCTACCCGGTTTTTCAGGTGGGAGCGAAGGCGCTAACAGAGGCGGCGGGGGAGTAGCAGCGAACAGTTACGGCAGCTACTCGTCCTCCTCGACTCTTCCCAAGAATACCTGTGTGAGGATGTCTGAATCCTGGATTTCCTGTGACGTGCCCTCAAATGCCACGCGAGCCTTATCAAGGATGTAGCCGCGGTCGACGATGTTGAGCGCGCCCTTGATGTTGTGCTCCACGAGGACGATCGTCGTTCCGAACGCTTCGCTGATCTCCGTGACGCGCTCAAAGACCTCCGACACGATGATGGGCGCCAGTCCGAGAGTTGGCTCATCAAGCAGCAAGATCTCCGGCGACGACATGAGGCCGCGGCCCAGTGCTAACATCTGCTGCTGCCCGCCGGACATGGCGCTGGCAGGGTCGCGGCGCTTGTCTCGCAGGATTGGAAAGAACTCCATCACTGCGTCGAGTCGCTTGTTCCGTTCGACTACATCCCTGACGTGCATGCCCCCAAGCTCAAGATTTTCCTGCACGTTGAGATGAGTAAAGACCCGGCGTCCCTGTGGCACCAGCGAGATGCCACGCTTGACGATTTCATGTGTCGGCGAGTCCAGGATTTCGTTGCGCCAGCGGATGCGTCCGGATGAGACCGGGGCCATGGCCATGACAGCCTTGAGAATCGTGGACTTCCCGGCTCCGTTCGGGCCCATCAGCGCCACGACTTCGCCCCGATGTATCTCAATTGAAACGTTGTCGAGGGCGACGACAGCGCCGTAGTGGACCGAAACGTCGTTCAGTTCAAGCAGTGGCGCCGTGCCATCCGGCTGTCTTGTGCCACTAGTGTCGCCGTCCTGCGTTGTCAAATGCCCGCCTCGCTGTCCTCAGTTGCCCAGGTATGCCTCAATGACCGCGGGGTTGTTCAGGACATAGTCCGGTTGTCCCCTGGCTAGGAGCTTTCCGCTCTCCATAACGATGAGGTAGTCCGAGAGTTCGCGCACGATGCCCATGTTGTGGGACACGAAAATGATCGTCCGCCCACCTTCTCGCAGGCGCTGCATGATACCCTTGACGACCTCAATCATGTGAAGCGCCAGCCCGGCAAAAGGCTCGTCGAAGAGATAGATTTGCGTATTCATTGCCATCAGCCGGCCAACTTCCAGGAGCTTTCTCTGCCCGTATGAAAGTTCCTCGGCAAGATCGTTCCGCTTCTCCCACAGACCCACTACTCGCAGAATGCGTTCTGCCCGAGCCCTGTGCTCTTTCCTGGCGCGCTGGAAAAGCGACAACAGCGCCGACCTTTCCGTCATCACCACATAGAGGTTGTCCAGTACGCTGATCTGCTCAAAGAGTCGGACATCCTGAAATGTGCGAGTCAGTCCATTGCCGGGCGAGTCGTAGGGCTTGATCATGCGTAGCCGCTTCGGCCCGATTATGACCATGCCATCGTCTATCGGAAGTGTTCCGCTGAGCAGGTTAATGAGTGTGGATTTGCCTGAGCCGTTGGGGCCGATGATGCCCGTGATCAGGCCGCGCGGAATACTGATGGAGAGGCGGTCCACTGCGTTGACACCGCCAAAGTGCTTCTCGATGTCGAGTGTCTGCAGCACAAAAGAGCTTCCAATCGGGCGCTGTTCACGTGTCGTCATAGCTTGAACCGTCCTGCGATTCCCTGCGGCCTGAACAACATGAGCAACACCAGCGATGTTCCCAATATGATCTGCCGCACCTGTCCAACGTACTCCGCCGGCAGGAATGGGACGAATCTGACTCCCTCTTCCAGCAGCACGAACGATAGCGCGCCAAGCAGCGATCCCCAAATGCTCGCCAGACCTCCAAGAATGACGATTGCGACCAGCATTATCGACTCCAACAGGATGAACGCATTCGGGTCCACGAATGACGTGTAGGAGGCAAGCAGCGCCCCGGCCAGCCCCGCCATCATCGCTGAGATTACCCAAATGGCCAGCTTGTAGCGCGACGCCTGGTACCCAAATACTTCTATGGCATTCTCATCCTCGCGCACGGCCTTAAGCACTCGGCCGAAGGACGACGTAACGATGAGCCACGAGATGCCGACGACCAGAACCAGGAAGAACGCGGTCAGCAGCAGAAAGTCCAGATCATCATTGAAGACGTAGCCAAAGATGACCGGTTTCGGAATCTCGCGGATGCCGAACGGGCCGCGCGTCATCCATTGCCAGTTGATAAAGACGTTGTAGGCAATGATGGCGAACCCGAATGATGCCAGCACGTAGACATCATCGCGGAAGCGGCTGAATGCAACCCCGACAATCAATGCAACTACGCCGCACAACCCGATTGCCACCGGCAGCGCGGCGAAGAACGGCCAGGCGAAGATCTGGATGATCTCCCCCTCAAGCAACTCCTGGCGCGGGTTGGTTGTCAAAACGGCCACCGTGTAAGCGCCGATGCCGTAGAAACCGAGGTGTCCTACCGAAAGGAGGCCGGTGTAGCCAAGCACAAGGTTGAGGCTGACAGCGAGCATGGCCCATATCGCGAATATGGTCATTAGCCCGATGGAGAAGCCCATGCCCCGGGAGAGCATGAACCCTGCCGCGGCTACAACGACGATAATCGTCACCCAAATCTCCAGGTGCGCGCGCAAGGAAACGAGGAGGAGTTCCGGCGCCTGCAAGACGCGTTGGGCGGGGGAGGGTCGTAGTGTTTGCATAATGACTCCTACCGCCTCGGAATGATTCCCCTGGGCCAGAACGTGAGAAATAGCACCAACAGGATCAGCGAAACGCCGTCCTGCCACTCGCCGGGAATGTCCCAGATGCCGAACTGCTCCACTATGCCGAGCAAGAATCCACCCACAATCGCGCCATAGAGGTTACCAATGCCGCCGACGACGGAAGCGATCCATCCCTTGAGCAGCAGTTCCAGTCCCATGCGCGGCTGAATAGCGATGTCCTGTCCGGTCAGTATGCCCGCAAACGCGGCGTACATCGCGCCGATGAAGAATACGATGGAGATGATGGCCGTGGTGTTGATTCCAACAATGCGCGCCACCTGCTCATCGTCCCCGATGGCCCGAATAATTGTGCCCAGTGGCGACTTCCGCAAGAGGAGCCACATCAGGATGAATCCGACGAACGCGCAGCCGATGCTGAAGAGTGCGAACGTCTTGAAAGTCGCGCCGCCGAACCTCACCGACTCGTTGCCGAGCGATTCCGGCAGGGCGTGCGTCGTGTTGGAGAAGGTCATGATCAGCAGCGCGGAGATCGTCAACAGCACACCCAGAGTTGCCACAAGCATGATGAGTGTGGAGCGGGCGCGCAGCAGAATAAAGACATAGAGTCCGCGATAGAGCGCCAATCCGATACAGCCTGCAAGCAGGCAGGAAACCGCCCAACTCACATAGAGCTTGGCATCCGGCGTTAGGGCCACCGCTGCTGCCACGCCTCCCCCGAGGGCCAGCCCGATGATGATGCTGACAATTGCCATGGCGCGAGTCGGGCCATCCGCTCTTGAAGTGAACCGCCCAAACAGCCAATAGATGGCTGACCCGGCGACGGCCGCGACGGCAAGAGTGATCATGGGGGCGGAGGTCCGGTGCAGATCGTCGGGATACCAGAGAACGAACACCGTGTACGCGCCCGCCACGGCCGCCAACACAAGGCCGGCCGCCTTCAAGGCTAAGGCAGGGTAGCGCGCCCGCAGTCGCTCAAAGAACGCGGTGTTCAACGCCCAGGCAACGACTCCCGCAACAACCAGTCCGAAAAAGACGTTAAGCACGATGTTCCCGGGATCGTAGGCCGCATCAGCGGCCTGTCCGGACCTGAGATAGAACACTCCGTACGCGCCAAGAGCGGCTGCCGCTCCGAAGTAAAGATCAAAGAACCACACGGTGCTGTAAACAAGTGTGAATCCGAGCGCGAGAATGGCGTAAACAGCGCCCACGTTCAGGCCGTTCATCGTCACCTGGAGGGCCTGGCTCGGCGCTTCATCAACCTTCAGGCCGATGTATGCAATTGCGCCGAGGATCAACGCGATGGCCAGTATGAGGCTGGGTCTGCCGGGCCTTGTCAGGAAATCCACGTGATTCGGCCTCCGGTTGCGTTTGCCACTGCCATAGTAGCAGGACAATATCAAGAACCCTTGGGATCGGCGGTTGGCTATATTCCGCCCGCAAAGCTCCCGCGCGCTCGTCCGGGCCGGAAGCTCGTAAATGCAAACACCACCACAAAGACGAGGGCTGACAGGAGGACAACACTCGCTCCTGATGACACATCCAGGAAGAAGCTGATGTAAACACCGAAGAATCCGCACAGGGCGCTAATGACAACGGACAGTGCCATCATCGTGCGGAAATTCTCGGTCAATAGGCGAGCCACCACGGGAGGGATGACGATTGCGGCTGCAATGAGCGTCACGCCAAGAACCTGCATCGAAACGACAATCACGGCCGCGAGTATCAGTGAGAAGACCGTGTCTACCCAGCCCGTCGGCACACCGTAAAAGCGTGCCACATCAGGATCGAAAGCGGCGAAGAGGAACAGCTTGTACCCGGCCAGGATGATAACAAACGCTCCGATGGCGACAACGCTGATCGCGAGCAGATCTCCGGTCGTTACCCCAAGAATATTCCCGAACAGCGCCGCCTCAAAGCTGCGCGTGAAAGACCGGAACCTGCTGATTAGCGCAACGCCCATCGCGAAGCTGGCCGTCGTGATGATGCCGATGGCGGCGTCGGAATGGATTACCGACCTCCGCGCCGTGTAAGTAATAAGCAGGGCGGACAGGAATCCCCAGAGACTCGCCCCGAGCAGAAAATTGAACGACATCAGGTAGCTGATGACCGCCCCGCCAAACGTTGCGTGCGCTAGGCCATGGCCAATGTACGCCATCCGCCGCAGCACGATGTAGACGCCCAGCAGGCCACAGAGCGCGCCGACGATTGTGGTGGCGATAATGCCCCGAACGAAGAAATCAAACTGGAATGGCTCAAGCATCGCCGCGCGCCCCCGTCCTTGCGGCGCCTGTCACATCGTCGGTGGGCTCCTGACCCGCTGAGCTTCCGTTTCGCGAGTCCGGCAGATTATCGTGGTGCGCGCTGTGTTGCTCCTTTTCCCTGAAAGGACGTGACGAGGCAGGGTGTGGGCGTTCAGCGACCAACGGCATTCCCTCGTACTCGATCACGGGCATCGCCGCGCCGTAGGTCTTGGCCAGGACATCTTCGTTGATGACTGATACGGGTGGCCCTTCGGCAACAATGCGGCCGTTGACGCAGATCACCCAGGGCAGGTGAACGGCGACTGCGTTAATCTCATGTGTCGTGAGGAGGATCGTAATGCCCTGGTGGTTCAGGTCGTGGAGCAAGTGCATAACCTCGTCGCGCGTCTTGATATCGACGCCGCGAGTCGGCTCATCGAGCAGGAGGAGATCGGGGCTGCTGACGAGGGCCCGCGCGAGGAAGGCGCGCTGTTGCTGCCCGCCGGATAAATTGCGGATTTGCCGCTTGGCCAGATCGGCAATGCCGAGCCGCTCAAGCATCTCGCGCGCTATACGCTTGTCATCAGGCTTGTGCCAGGGTAAGAAAGGGTTGTTCATTGCCCGTCCCATCAGGACGACCTCTTCCACTGACACAGGAAAAGTCCAGTCGATGGTCTCCAACTGTGGCACGTAGCCGGCGCGCGGAGTTCCCTTGGCTGTGGAGACGCCGCGAACGGTCACCTCTCCCTGTAGGAGTCGCGTTGCTCCCAAAATGGTGCGGAGAAGCGTGGTTTTGCCTGAGCCGCTGGGGCCGAGGATGCCGACAAAATCGCCCGGCATGACAGTAAGGTCAATGTCCTCCAGGACGGGGGTTGTGGAATAGCCCGCGTGGACATCGACAAAACGCACAATGGGCGAGCCGCCGCCCCGATCATGCGGAGTGGGGTGAAGCATACCCTAGCTTATCGCTATTGCGGGTAGATTGCCGTCGACTCACCTGTATAGGTTGGCGACGTGTCAAAGCCTTGCAGCGGCGTTATATCTCCGCCGAGGTTGGACACAATGATCTCTACATCGGTCACCATGAGGCCCAGGTAGGAATGGCGAGGATCACCGGGCGCGCCGGGCAGATCATCGTCTCGCAGGCTGTCCACCAACTGAGCGCCGCCTTCTTGCGCGATGGCCTGCAGGACGGGGCTCGGGAAGGCTACGGAACCGAAGATAGCGGGCACGTTGGTCTCCCTGATCAGGAGAATCAGGTCTGCGACCTCCCGCGCGGACGGCTCCGAGAAGTCCGCCGGTTGAATCGCGCCGATTATCTCGAAGCCGTAGCGTTGCGCAAAGTAGGGGAAGGAATCATGGTATGTCAGCAGCTTGCGGTGCTCGGCAGGGATGGTCTCAACGGCGGTGGCGATTCTCATGTCGAGGTCATCAAGGCGTGCAGATAACTCGGCAAGATTCGCGTTGTAATACGCGGCATTTGCGGGGTCGAGGTCTACGAGAGTCTCATGGATGATCTCAGCAAACGCCCTGGCTAATAGCGGATCGGTCCACAGGTGCGGATTGGGGTGGCCGTCCGACTGTGGGAACGCGAAATCATAGACCCATTCCTCCGGCGAGATAGCGCGATCGGCCAACCTGAGGATGACAGAATCCTCACGCGCGTTTTCTTCCGCCAGGCGGATCGTGGGCTCCTCCAGAAAAAGTCCGTTGGCCACGATGAGATCGGCTTTGGAAAGCGTGATAGCGACCGAAGGCGCGGGCTCGTACGTGTGCGAGTTGAAGCCCTCCGGCACGATGCCGGTCAGATGGATTCGATCGCCGCCGATGCTTTCCACGAGGCTGGTGATGGGTGACACCGTGGCCGCCACGCGCAGGCGTCCATCGTCGCTGCTCTCGTCGGCTGAGCACGCGGCAATAAGAATAACGACGGCAGGGAATAGGGCAAGAATCCCCGCAATCCGACGCCCCGTCATCGTATGAGAGCGAGCGGTCAGCGCATTCTGCGGATCTTGCGGACGGCGTCCACGCGGCTCATTGCCAATCGGCGCGCCGCCTCATCTGTTGAGATGCTCTCCGCCTTGGCGCTCTCAAATACGCTGGTCAGCGTGTCATGGATCTGACCGGTCTTGCGCCTCGCCTCTTCCGCGCTGTAGTTGCGTCCAATCTCAAGCGAGATGTTGATGACGCCGCCGGCGTTGACGATGTAGTCGGGAGCGTAGAGGATGTCCCGCGCAGCAAGGTCGTCGGCGTGACGTGGTTCAAGCAGCTGATTGTTCGCGCCGCCGCAGACTGCCTTGCACTGTAGCTGCGGTATCGTCTCGTCGTTCAGGATTCCTCCGAGCGCGCACGGGACAAAAATGTCGCATTCATAACCAAAGACCTCATCGAGTGCAATCGGCACGAGACCGTACTGGCTCTGGGCGCGCTCAACCCGTTCCTGATCCAGGTCTGTCCCAAAGATTGTCGCGCCCTCGCCCTTGAGGTAGGGCAGCAGATAGTTACCAACCTTGCCGAGGCCCTGCAAGACGACGCGCATCCCGCTGAGGTCGTCCGAGCCCCAGAGGCGCTGCGCCGTTGCCAGGATGCCCTGGTACAAGCCGTATGAGGTCATGGGTGAAGGATCCCCGCTGCCGCCGGACTCCGCCGACAAGCCTGCGACGTACTTCGTCTCGCGCTCAACCCATTGCATATCGGCTGTCGTTGTGCCGACGTCCTCCGTTGTGATGTATCGGCCATCGAGTCCATCTACCTGCGTGCCGAACGACCGCAGCAGCGCCTCGGTCTTGTCCGTCGCGGAGTTGCGCATGATGATGGCCTTGCCGCCGCCGAGGTCAAGACCCGCCGCCGCCGATTTTAGCGTCATGGCCTCTGACAGGCGCAGCACGTCCATGATGGCGTCCTGCTCTGTAGCGTGAGGCCAGATCCGCAGACCGCCGATAGACGGGCCTAGCGTTGTGTCATGGATGGCGATTGCCCCTCGGAGGCCGGTTGAGGCATCGCCAAACATGACCAACTGCTCATGGCCGTGCTCTTCCATGTAACTGACGTAATCGCTCATGTCCGTCCTACCGGCTGCTAGCGAATCTCTGGATGTTCAGACAAGCGACGCAACGTCATTCCCTACTTGGCGCCCTCGCTGACGCTGGTGACGAAAGCATCCAGCGCGCCCGCGACGTGCTCAAGGACATCCTTGATGCTCTGGTCCTCGTGCGAACGCGCAAGATCATCGTCGTCCACGCGCAGCAGCGCCCCGTTGAGCGCGCCAACAGCCTGAGCGGTCTGATCCAGGATATCCCGCGCCTCTGACTGCGCCGGATGTCCGGTGACATCGAGAATCTTGTTGATGTGGTTCACATGCTCACGCGTGTGGTTGGCCGCTGAGTACAGGATATTTCGCAGCGGTGTAGGGCGTCCGCCGTACCCGGGCACTTCCTTATCAAGGTCTTCGTTGCTGAGGTTCGCTCCCGCGCCTGCAAGCGCCGCAAAACTCGCCGCCATTCGGTCAATCAGGGCTTGTGTATCTGTTCGCGCCATTCTATTAGTCCCCCCATTTGGTGTGTGTTGTCTTACGGCCAGCATAATGAACCGGCCAAACTCAATCGTAGTGAATGCGGCGCGCTGCGTCCATATGGGGCGCGACGTTGGTTGACGCTAAGTCGAGGAACCGGCGCCGCCCTCTACCCTCTTTTGCAGGCTATCCATCCACGACTCCGTAATCCGGCTGATCATTGGACGAAGACCGGTCACGCCAAGAAGTTGCGGGGGAGGGCCGTCAAAGACCTCGTCGGATGTCATGATCGTTCCGTCCCTATCCTTCGTAAACGTCCACGTATGCACACTCGTCACGCCAAAGCGGCGTCCCGTCCACGCAATACTGTGGGGCAGGTCAACATTCGCGATGGTCACGTCCACGCCCAGGGTTGCCGGGCCGACCCCCATCGTCATGCGGAGTCGAGAACCGTCACTCCACGGCTCGCCATCAACCCATTGAGCGCCGCGAAACGTCGGAATCCAACTTGGCCATGAATCGACATCGGAAAACTGCTCCCACACCTTTTCAGGCAGCGCGCCGATACGGTTGAAGTGCTTGACGACAAGTGCCATTAGTCGCTCCCGGCGCACACCAACTCGGCCTGCCGCTTGAGCGACGCGAGCCAACCGCGTGACATGGCCTGAACTATCGGGCGAGGGTAGAAGAGCCGCACCGGAAGCACAGGGCTGCGAAAGGTCTTCTGGTCTGATACGAGGGTGGTGGAACCGCCGGCTTGCCCATCGAACGAGAATCGCCGCGTGCCGGTTATCGACAACACAGTAGATTCCCACGTCACGCTATGCTGCCCACGCTCGGTGATAAACACGCTAAACCCAACACGTCGGCGCGCCATCCGCAAGGTCATACGGAATGCCGAGCCGATGGCCCATGGCTCGCCGGACGTCCACTGGGAATCAAGGCAAACATCGTTCCACTCCGGCCAAGCCTCCAGATCGTCAAAAGCGGCGCGAACGACCTCCGGCGGAGCATTGATCTCCGCTGATTCCCGCAGCATCAGGGTTCGAATGGCAGGTACTATCACTCGGCCTCTGTCGCCTCGTTTCGCGTTATGTGACCTGAATCCACCAGCGACGCGGTAAGTAGGTGTATGTAAATCATGCCACCAAATGGCCGCCACGTCTCTAAAACCCTGCTCACACCGGCGTAATCAAGACGCCGTTCCAAGCCGAGCCATTGCTCCAGGTGCTTGCGGACGCCCACATCATCGCCGGGGAAGATGCCGAGACGGCCGTCACCGCGCAACAGCGCGTACTCCGCAGACCATCGCCCCACCCCAAACAATTGCCTGAGCCTCTCGACGGCATCCTCATCGGTGAGGTCAGCGATGACCGACCTGTCCAGCTCTCCCTGAACCGTCAGAGCGGACAACTCAACCATGGCCCGCGCCTTTTGGCGGCTGTAGCCCAGCGCGATCAGGTCCTCCGCTGAGAGTTTCGCCACGTTCTCCGGCAGGGGAAAAGAGACGACATCGCCCAGTCGCGCGCCACACGCGTCCGCCAATCGCCCGAGAATGCGGAGGCCGGCCGTTAGCGTAATCTGCTGGCAGGTAATCGCATTTGTTAACGCTTCGAATAGCGTCTCATAGCGCGGTGGCCGCAACCCCAGGAGCTTGCTGGCCAAAGGGGCAAGAACGGCGTCGGCGGCTGCCAAACGGTGAAAACTCGACAAGTCGACATCGACTCCCAGCAGTCCGCGAACGGTGGGAGATACAGCGTCCTGAATATCCTCGTCGGAAGCGCCACCGGGTTCACTGTTCGTGGTCGCAATAACGTGGAGGCACGGCGCATCCACGGGGCCCGTCTGTGTGACGGAGATATCTAAAGGCGCGCCATCAAACAACAGCAGCCGACCGTAAGTCTGAGTGGCAGCGTCCCAGCGATCCCATGTGTTATCCGTGCGACGCTTGAGCGCCCAAGCGGTCAGATCAAGACGATAGGGAGCATGTGGCGTGAAGTCAAACTCGATCCGGCGCATAGAGCCATTATGACCCTATGCCCCTGCCGTCGGCCTATTGCCAGAGGGTAAGAATCAGCGAGATGACCAGCAACGAAATCGTGTTCTCGGCGGCGTTGATGATGTAGAGCTTGAGAGGGCGCCCCTCAAAGATGTACCCGGTAGCCATTGGCGCAAGGACGAGGCCAACTGCGACTAGGCCTCCGATAATAAGGCCGCCCACAAATGACTCCGCTCCCGTCAACTGAACCAGGATCGCGATGACGGTGACCGTAAGGATCGCGCCGACTATGGCGACTACGAATGGCAACGCATGATTACCGCGCGCGGCCATCTCCTCCGCTGTCGTGCCGATCTGGGCCATCCACGCGTTTCCCACGGCGAACGGCATGTAATAGAGCATCCCAAATGCCATCGCAAAGATGGTCGCGGCGACGACCGCAAGCCAGTTGATTGCTCCAAGGTCGATTACCAGATTTCCCACGTCAATCATGCTTCCCTCCCTAGTTGAACAATGAGTCCCGTTCCTGGGCAAACGCTGCGGATGATTCTAATGCGTCCGGTATGGAGAATGCGGCGTAAGACTCCGCCGTTCCGTATTCGCGAGTATGTACGACGACCGGCATCGGTAGGGCATCGCCCATCAGCAGGGCCTGTTGCCGACTCTCCAGTCGTGCCAACACGTTCCGCAGCTTGGCGCGGTCGGAGACGCCGGCGAGAATTGCGTCGATATCCCGCTCGCTATCCAGCAAGCACACAAGCTTCGTGCCGATCTGTGACAGCACTTCATCGTGGATCCCGCTGGGTCGCTGGTCAACGACCAAAAGCGTGACTCCGTGTTTACGGTCCTCCCGCGCGATCGTCCCAAAGATCGCCTGGCTAGCCACGTTTCGATTCAGGAACTTGTGCGATTCCTCGATAGCGATGATGAGGGGAGTCGGCTCCTCGCTCGTCTCGCCCATGGCGCGTTCCGAGCGGCTCACGTACTGCTCATGGATGCGGCGTGTTAGCAGGTTGGCGGCGAGCATGTAGGCAAGTTCATGCCGGCCGTACTGCCCAAACTCCAGCACGACAGACATGCCTTTCTGCAGATAGTCGACGATGCTTCTCACCGAGCCGCTGCCGGAATCCTCAGTGATGAATCCGAACCGTTCGAAGGCTCGGAGGCGACGTTGGAGCGCCTGCATCGTGCCCTCGTGTTCCCCAATCTCGTTCCGCAGCGCGTTCATGCCATCCCCGTCCAGTGCCAGGAACTCGGTGAACCACGAGCGACCAAACTTCCGATGGAGCCGGTAGGGCAACTGCCTCCCGGCCTCAGTCAGCCCCAACGCCTCTGAGAGCGCCTCAATGTCCTCCGGCTCGATCTCGCTGTGTCCAATGCGTATCTCACCATCAGTTGGAACGCCCCGCCGGTCTGAGGCCGCCTTGTCCAGCGTCAAGACCACGACACGGCTCCCAAATAGCTGCTTAAGCCCCTTCACCTGTCGGCTGCGCTCCCGATCCGTGCCGGCCCAACCGTATTCGTTATGCATGTCAAAGACGAGCGTGGCGGCCTCACGGGACTTGACCAACCCGGCAAGGAGTTGCCTGACAAGAAAAGTCTTGCCGGTGCCGGACTTGCCAAAAACGCCGACGGATCGCTCCGCCACTTTCTTGAGATCAAGCACGATATCGACGTTCTCCATAGCAAGCGGCTGCCCAATTCCGAGGTGAGTCTCATCCTCCACGCCAAAGACGCTACGGATGTCCTCCATATTCGCGTCGACAACACTTGAGAAGTGGCGCGGCACTGTGCGAACCGGCCGCGATTCGCCGGTTACGGGATCAATAATCAGCGTGGGCAAGACGTCCACGACACCGTAGTAGGCCGTGCCCTCTAGCACATCTGAGACGAACGGGTCGTCAAGGTCGGGAACCATGGTCTCCACCGACTTGTCGATGGATTCCAGCTTCACGTCCGTAATCATCCCGAACGAGCGATTGAACTGACCCTCGATGGAGACGTACGCGCCGACGGCAATATCCTCTACGGATCGCGTACGTGACAGCCTGACCTGCACACCCTGGCTGAGCGAGCCGCCAACGACAACTCCGACCTCGCGCTCATGCGGCACAACGCCATGCCCGTCGGTTGTCATGCCGGCTCCGTTCCGCCGGAGATGTGCGCGTCCGCGTTTACGAGCCACCCGCGCGCATATTCGGTGAATTCCTCAAGCAGGCGCGTCGAGATGTGCTCCTCCTGGTAGACCATGAACAGGTCACGCTCTAACGGAACGCCGTCCACGGCAACGGCGGCGATTGTTCCCGCCTGCACGGCCCGCATGGCCGCGAGCGCGGACACAAATGATACGCCCAGCCCCGCCTCAACCCCGTTCAACACGGCTTGAGTCGATCCCAGCACGACGCTGGGAGCCCATTGCCGCGCATCGATGCCGCTATCTGCGAGGATGCGTTGAACTGACGCCATCGTGCCGGAGCCGCTTTCACGGGCGATGAGTCGCTGACCGGCAAGCTCATCGGCTCTCACGGACGGCCTCCGTGCAAAGGCATGGTTGGCGGGTACAACCAGGACAAGGGTGTCCCTGTAGATGGGTACCTGTTTCAACGCGGAGCGACGCGCAGGGGCGCCTGTGAAACCCACATCAGCGGCGCGGCTCTCCAGCTCCGAAATGACAGCATCCGTGTCACTTACGGTCAGAGTGACCGCGACGTTGGGGTGGAGGGCAGTGAAGTGCGCCAAGAGGGCGGGGAGCAGGAACTCGCCGGGGATTGTGCTTGCGGCGAGGCGAATTGAGCCTGTGAGGTCGTGGGCAAGGCGAGCGATATCCTCGCGCATTTCGGCATCCGCCGCCACTATGCGTTCCGCGTGACGGAGAAACGCCTCGCCGTGCGGTGTCAAACGCACGCGTGGACCGCCGCGATCCAGCAGCCGCGCGCCCAGCTCCCGTTCAAGCCGCTGCACATGAAGGCTGACGGCGGGCTGACTGATGCTCAGCGCGGCGGCTGCCTCCGAAAAGCTGCCCCGCCTGACGATCTCCAACACGGTTCGAATGTGTGAAACGTCCATAATTGTTGTCGTTCGCCCGCCTGCCTATGCCCCTGATCTCACGCCCGGCCGAATCTTTGCCAGCACGGTCTGCAAGCCCTGCATATCGTCGCGCATGATATGGACAAGCCGACGTCCCGTCTCACGCAGGTACTCATCCTGCCCTCGCTCGGAGCCCGTCACGCTGGCCAGGGTGCGGATGGCGGCGGGGAGGAATTCGTTCGTTGCGTCCATCTGCGCCGCGGCGATGTTCTGCAAGGTCAGCGCGTCGCTGGCCAGGTTAGCAATGTCATCCACGCCCCCGGGATAAACGAACGCATGTAGGCGGGGAGGGCGAGGTGGTAGGTAGGCATAGAGTCGGCCATCGGCGCGGTGCGCGACGATGACGGCGGAAAACGTCGTGCGGATCAGGCGTGAGATTTCGGGGTGTCGCTCGTAGAACTCGTCCTCGGTGTCGTAGTCGCCACCGCGCGCAGTTGGTCGACGACCGGCATCCTTGGGCGCCGTCTCGGCTGATGTGACGAATGCCAGCGTGTCGACGCCCGAGTCACGAATTACGGCGATGGAGCCCAGCGCGGGGGGCGCATGCAGGAGTTGAGCCTCAGCCACAAAGCCGCCCGTATTTGCCGCGATGACCTCTCCGATGCGCCCGAGACGCACGGCATCGTCCGCGCCGTTGAGTGATGCGTTTCCCGTCATGAGGGAATCATAGCGAACGTTGGCGCTTCGCCGCCGACTTTGCAGATGTTCGATCCGGAGCAGATCGCTGAAAGGCCTCGTCCTCCAGCAATTGCCTGAACAGGTTGCGGTCATCGGCCCGCACCACGGCTTCCTCGTGCGCCTCTGCCAGGGCAAGAGGGTAGCCGTCACCCAAACCTATTTGATCCCTCAAGAGGCCGTGCAGAAGGTTGATGCGCTCCAGAGACCACTCAGGAACCTCGACGCGGGCCAGTTCTTGCTCGGCTGCCATGTAAAAGAAATGCGGCAGATGCTCGCCGTAGCCTGCGACCTCATCCGCGCTGCTTCTGAACACGCCTGAACGTTCGCCGTCACCCTGGAGCAATTCGTCAAAGACATCGCGATCGCGCACCCTGGCAACCTCGTCGCAGGGACGTTCGCCCTCTGCCTTATCACGGCAATACATACCGCAGTTTGGCGTCTCAAACGGGCAGATGGCGATTCGGAGGGCGTTCACAACCTCACGAGCGCGGGGGCGTGAAATATAGGAGGCCACGGCGAAGTCTCTATTCTGTGCCACAGCTCGCAATCGAGAGAGCGCATCGAGATATTCCTTACGCACATCCGGATCGGCGATGTTGTCCGCCTCCGCGATTCTCCACTGCGTCAACGAGCCGTCCAACAGACCGAGAGCCGGCACACCCTCCGGCAGCTGCTCAGCCATGTCCGCCAAAGCGCTGACCTCAGCGGTATCACGCCGGGCCGCGATAACGGATGAGCCAACGACTTGCTCCCGCCCGGGACGACTGCGGCCTCCCAGAACGAGATCCTCAGGCTTGTAGTATGTCCGCGCCTTGCTGTCGATCACTGCCTCGGAACCGCTGCCGTAGCGAATGAGTACACGCCCCACGTTGATCAGGTATGCATCGAACGGTGAATCCCGGTCGATCTCAATCTGGGAGCCGTCAACCGCCAACACAATGTAATCACGAGGCGCGGCGGCCGGCGCGGTTGAGGTCGTCAGTGGCTCAGAAATACCCGGGACGAGCCATGAATAAACGCCCCGCTGTGTCTCAATCTTGTCCGTCAGCGCGGCGAAGGCGTCGGGTGTTGAATGGTCACGCGCGGCCCGCACGGCATTCGCTAGCCGCAAGCCAAACTCTCCGCTCTGCTCGTCGAGATACTCTGCAAGTTCACCCACTTGGCGTGAAAGCTCGAATCGGTCTATCGGCATTTCAAAACCCTACGCCAGCACGCGGTCGTCGCCGACACGTCGCGTCATTCGCCGCACGTCCATGCTCTGCAACAGGGGCAGGACGTACTTGCGACTGCTGCCCAACAGATCGCGTGTCTCCGACACGGTTATCTGGCCGTTAGCCCTGATATGTTGGAGCACCTCATCGACGATGCGCCTATATGCCTCAGCATCGTACACAATCCCTTCCCCAATCGGGACAACCTCGCCTGCGTCCGTGAGAAACCCCAGCAACTCAGGATCGAGGTCAAGGCCGGTTGGCGGATTGTTCGGATTTCCTCGCAGTTTGGCAACGTAGGCGCTGGTAGTCGTGCGCTGGGATTCGGACAGTGTAGGCGAGTGGTCGGGCGCGCGAACCGTCGTGCCTTCGTCGACAAGGACACCCTCGTGCTCCATCAGCGTTAGAAGTTCAGGAAAGTTCTCGGGCTGAGCGCGGAGGCGGCTGCGCAACTCTTCACGGGATGCGCCGCGCCGGAGGGAGAAACTCTTGTGGTACGTGGCCAACTGCGCCGATGCTGCCGACTTCAAACTGCTCCAGCCGCCCAGTGAAAAAAGTGACGCATTCGCGCCGTCGCCCACACGGACTACCCGGCCGTCGCCCGTAAGTTGTTCAACGTGTTCGTGGGCGTCCTGCTCAGAGAGCGCGGCGCGGCGCGCAAGTTCACTGACACTCAGCGGGCCCGCTGAATCCAGCGTCAGGATGAGCACGTCCATCGGATCGGGGGCGCTCAGGGCCTCAAGACGGGCGATGAGGTTGGGGTCGTTGCGCCTGTGGCGGCGGGCGTCCGTCTCGACAATCTCACCGCCGCCCAGCGTGCCGACGTTGGAACGCAGGATAAACAGATCGCCCTTGACCATGGGCAGGGGAGTCTCAAGCACAATCTGGCACCAACCGGAATCGCCGGGATGCAAGCGATCGGCCTCAAGGAGCCGCACACGGGCCAACGACTCCGCGGCGAGCCAGTGAACGGTGACCTGCATGTTGTGTCGGAGGGGGCCGGGGGCGTTGGTAGCCATGCGGACGTGACCGTCCGCCGCGCCGGTTGTTCTTAGCCAGCCGCGCGTAGTCAGAATCTGACCGCGTGACACCTCATCCACGTCAACACCCGTAAGGTTCACGGCGGTGCGGGAGCCGCGCTCAACGGTGGTTTCGGCCTTGCGATGTGACTGGACTCCACGGACGCGGACGTTGCGGCGGCCCGGCACGATTTCAAGTTCCGATCCAACGGAAATCGAGCCGTCGATCAGCGTGCCCGTTACGACAGTGCCAAAGCCGGAGATTGCAAACGCGCGGTCAATTGGGAGGCGGGCACGTCCTCGATCCGGGCGTTGCGGTGTGTTCTGGAGCTGCGCGTCCAGCAATTCGATGAGTTCGGGCAGGCCATCGCCGGTTTGGGAGGAAACGGCGATGACGGGCGCGCCGCTTAGGGTTGTTGGCGCGAGCGTTTCACTTACCTCCTCGCGCACAAGCTCAAGGAAGTCAGGCTCAACGAGGTCGGATTTGGTGATGACCACGATTCCGCGCGTCACCCGCAGCAGGTCCAGGATGTCCAGGTGCTCGCGCGTCTGCGGCATGACCCCCTCATCCGCAGCGATGATAAGCAGCGCAAGATCGATGCCGCCAACGCCGGCCAGCATGTTCTTGATGAATCGCTCGTGGCCCGGCACGTCCACGATGCCAATCTCCTCACCGGAGGGCAGTTGCAGCCATGCGAAACCGAGATCGATCGTCATGCCGCGCTCCTTTTCCTCGCGGAGGCGGTCCGGATCGATACTGGTCAACGCATGAATGAGGGTGGATTTGCCGTGGTCGACGTGTCCGGCTGTGCCGATAACGTGCATGACTGTCCCTGGCGCTTGTGGGCGTGTCCACGCAGTATAGGCGGGCGGCTCAGGAACTGGCCATGATGCGGACAAACACCTCGTTGGAGAGAAGGCGGCCGCGAGCGGTAAGTCGAAGCACGTCGCCCTCCCGCTCCAGAAGTTCGTCCTCAATGGATGTCTGAATTGCATCACTGAACAGCTCAGACGGCCTGCCGCCGAACCGCTCCAGGTAATTCTGTTCCACAACACCGCGATTGAGTCTGAGGCCAAGTACCAGCGTCTCCGCCTTGCGCATGAAATCCGTGTAGGGATCAACTGAGTCTATGGGCGCGATTCGGCGTAGCGCATCGTGCGTTTCGAGAGGGCCGTCAATGGAGGGCAGGGCGATAGTCGAAGAAACCGGCTCACGCGCCAATTCCGCCATCCGGTCAATGTAGGCGCGAGGCTGTCGCATGACGGAGAACCTTGCGCCGAACAGGTGGGAGTGAGCGCCGGGACCGAAGCCGAGGAATGAGCTGTTGAACCAGTACGCGAGGTTATGGCGGCACTCCCGGCCGTCCCGCGCCCAATTGGAAATCTCGTACTGCTTGTGACCCGCCTCAGCCATTCGGTGCTCGGCCATCTCGTACATGTCGGCGGCGAGATCCGGATCAGGGAGCGGCAGCCGACCGGACTCCACCCACCCATGGAATGGCGTTGTCTCTTCTACAGTGAGGGCGTAGAGGGAAAGGTGCTCCGGCGACAGCTTGAGAACGCCGGCAAGGCTTGACTCCCACGTCTCAAGAGCCTGACGTGGCAGGCCGTACATGAGGTCAAGGTTGATATTGTCTGCGCCGCCCGCGCGCAGGGCAGTGAGGGCGCGTTCGACGCCGCCTGAGTCGTGGAGCCGTCCCAGCATCTGCAACTCGGAATTGTCCAAACTCTGAGCGCCCATGCTGAATCGATTTACGCCGAGCGCCATGACGTCTCGGACAAACTCCCGGGTAACGCTTTCCGGGTTGACCTCCATGGAAATCTCGGCGTCGTCTCGCAACGCAAAGGAGTTGGAAATTGCGCCAAGGACGTCTACAACCTGTGTGGGTTTGAGCAGGGACGGCGTGCCCCCGCCAAAGAACACGGTGGGAGTTTCCGACTCCACCCCGTTCTGCCTCAGCGCCTCTCCCCAACGCTGAATCTCGATCGTTAGGGCATCAACGTAATTGGGCAACAGGTTTTCAATCCCGGCGTACGTGTTGAAGTCGCAGTAGAAGCACTTGAAGCGGCAGAACGGGATGTGGATATAGAGGGACAGGCTCAGTTTGTGGGTGTTCATACCGCCCCTCCTTTCGCCCGACTTAGGACGCCGTAATCAAAGTAATGCCAAGGTCCACTATGTCAGGGCGAGCGGCGTTTGAGAACGGGTGAGAGCGACGGCTGCGAAATGGCGGAAAACTACGTGAACTGTGTAACGAAAAGGCCAGCTATTCCGGCCATGAGTGTGAACCAAGCGCCGAGGATGAGGAAAATCATATTATTCTTGAACCCGGCAATATCGGAACGCAAGCTGTTGATTTCCTCACGCAGCGCGTTATCGCCAGCCTGCATTTCGGTGCGAAGTTCGGTTCGGAGGCTATCGAGGGATCTCTGGAGATTGTCAATCCGGGGGCTGAGTTCGTCAAAGCGGCCTTCCAGCTTTGCGACGCGTTCGCCGAGCTCCGGTGGTTGATCCGTTTGTTGCTGCGTTGTCATAGCTTATCCAGCCTGCTGAGCCCCAGTATAGCGGGTTCCTGCCCTTGCCTCGGCAGCTGCCTGCCAGTCAGACGACTGAAATTGTGGCAGCTATGCGGTCTCGTGCATCAACGATGGCGCGGAGCTTGACTTCCGCTATCTCGGCGGAGGAGACGGGGTTGTCCGCAAATGTAGCGAAACCGCAATCGGGCGTGAGTAGGACGCGATCTGATCCAAAGATGTTGATTGCACGGCGTATGCGGGCATCGAGCAGGTCGGGTGCCTCAACAATCGGCGACTTTGGATTGACTACGCCGACGCCGATTCGCTTGTCATCGGGCAGACCGGCAAGGATATCTATCTCGCCCGCTCGCTCCGTGCTCAACTCAAGGAACAAAGTGCCAACATCGACTGCCGAAAGCAGGTCAACTAGCGGCGCGTAATCCCCGCTCAGCGCAGCACTCTCATCCGCCGTCCAATTGCCGCGGCAGACATGCATCGCGAGTCGCTCACGGGGCAGGCCGCGCATGACCTCCGTCAACAACTCCTGGGCAAATCCAAGCTCCGTTGCCGTGTCGTACCGCTCGCTCAGCGCGCCGCACATGAAACTGCGACGGGCTCGTGATGATCCATGCACAACCTCCGTCAGCACAGGCTCATCGAACTGCACGATGGACGCGCCTGCCGCTAATAGATAGTGTGCCTCTTCGCGCAACACCCTCACCACGTCCTCCGCCAACTGTTCGCGCGTCGCATATGGGCTTTCACGAAGGCAATCCAGCCACATCGTGCGGGTCAACAGATAAGGGCCCGGCAGAGCGACCTTGACCGGCAATCCATCGGCGAGCTGCTTGGCGAACTCCAGCTCATGGACCGCCAACGTTGCGCTGCGGCCAAGCCTGCCGTAAACGACGGGATGGCGCACACTCGACGCTGGAACATCAAGAGCCGCAAGCTCGCGTTCAAACTCTTCAGAGTCATCGACCATGGCCGCTAGATCCGTGAGGGGAATGAGCTGGCAGTTGTCCAACAGGCCGCCGACGAAGCTCACATAGTTGTCGCGGCGCTGCTCGCCGTCCGTCACCACATTGACACCGGCGCGTATCTGCGCCTGCGCGCTAAGACGCACGGCATCGTTGGCAGTCTCGACAAACTCGTCGTCGCTTAGGCGACCTTCGAGATGGTCATGGATTGACCGCAGCATCCAGGACGGTCGCGGCCAACTGCCGATGCCCATCACGGAAAGAGGCGCAATAGCGGGAGCAGGAGACGGGGCAGGGAGGGACGTTGGCACTGAAACGTCAACGACCTTGCGCAGCACGGCTTGCTGCGGTTCCGTGCGTGTCACGTCGGTGGTCCGACTCGACATCGGCCCCTTGCTAACCAAAAAGCTGAACCGCGAGCCCACATTCGTCCACGAAACCAGTTCGTTGCCCGTTATGCGGCTCCATGCCGGCAGTTCCACTTCAACGGTCGGCTCAGTTGAGAGAATCTCCAGCAGGCCGCCGGAGGGCAGGGGGTCTATAGCGCGCCGAATCAGCAGCAGCAGCCCGCCACCGCAGTCCAGACTCCCGCCGTCGAGCGTCGTGTCCGGCGTGTGTTTGTGCTGTTCGAGTGCGTCCACTGTTTGTCGCCCTCACCGAGCGTCCTCTGAGTTCTTAACGGCCTAGTAAGTCAGGACGGGCACGCCATCCGAGACGAACTCGATCAGCGATGCGCCGCCCACGATGCTCGCGCCGGCAACCAGGTTGTCCGCATCAAGTCCCCGCTTGCTGAAGCACGGGGCGCAGACGAGGATACGCCCGCCGCCCTCGGCAAAGTTGGCCATCAGCTGCGAGAGAGGCGCGAAGCCCTCCTCATTGATGTCGTCGGCGTAGCCAACCTGCGAGACGCGGACGCCCTCCGTGCTCAGGAAAACCATCGTGTCCTTCTCCGAGCCGAGCGCCGCGTTGGCCAGAACAAAGGCGACGGTTGTGCGGTCGGGGTCGTCCCCGGCGTGGGTGAGGTTGATGCAGAACTTGTCCGACATTGGTAATTCCTCCGTACGCGGTTCTGAGCAGCTATTTTTGTTCGATCCAATACTCGGGGTGCTCGGCGTGGAGCAGTTGGCGCTTGGTTACGCGACACCACGCGGGAATCTCCAGTGGCGCGGCAATGTCACGCGTGATCAGTCGAAAGATATCGCCGGTCTGCAGGGGCCGAAAGCGGAGTCTGAGTTGGATGAGAATTTCTCCACAGCCCATCTCGCCCGCGTCCCATTCCGCAGCGAATCGGTGTGCGGAATCGGCGTCAACCACGTCAGCCCGTACTTCCTGCATGTCCGCTCGATGCTCCCCCGCCGTCACCTCATAGGAAATACTTATAACGCTCATAAGCATATCGCATACGGGAAAGCGAATCAATCAAGTCTAGCTAGCGTCCACCCGTCCTCATTCGCTACGATGCGGCATGGCGTATGTCAGGAGTGACGGTCAGGTTCCCATCCTGGTTGGGTGGGCACTGGCCGATGGGTTGCTTGATCGTATCGCGTCCGCGGACGCGCGTGTTCGGTTGCTAAACCGCGAGATCACCCCTCTCCTGCCACCCTCACAGCTCTGGCCTCCATTCCCCGATGAGTTGTTGCCGCTCGTCCCATTGGCGGAGGTTCTTCTGACCCTGCGTCTCCCTCCCGGACTGCCTGAATCAACGCCAAACCTCCGATGGATTCACTCCCAGGCGGCGGGTGTCGACTATTTCTTGCGCGCGCCGGCTCTGGCGAATAGCGAGATTGCCGTAACCACGTCATCGGGAGTCCATGCGGGCCCATTGAGCGAGACCGTCGTGGGCGCGATCATCGCGCTGTCAAAGGGCTTTCCCCAGGCCATGCGCCGACAGGCCGCGCACGAATGGACGCGCTACACCCCGGAGGACGTCGCTGGAAAGACCGTCGGCATCATCGGCGCGGGCAAGATTGGAACAGCCATCGCAGAGAAATGCCGCGCCCTGGGCATGAGGGCGTGGGGCGTGCGCCGCAGCCCGCCACCTGAACTCGTGGCCGTTTCGCCATTTGAACGCGAGGTTGGTCGCGAAGGACTTGCGGGGGTTCTGGCGACTAGCGACTATGTTGTGCTGTGCGCTCCGCAGACGCCGGAGACCGTTGGAATGGTGGGCGCGGACCAGTTTGCCGTGATGAAGCCCGGCGCGAGATTTATCAACGTGGCGCGCGGTGATCTCGTTGACGAGGCGGCTCTCATCCGGGCGCTCCAATCGGGCCATCTTGGGGGCGCATATCTCGATGTTTTTGAAAGGGAGCCGTTGCCGGCTGAAAGCCCACTCTGGGACATGCCGAACGTCATGATAACGGCCCACTCAGGCGCGGGGTCCACAGACCGCGATGAGCGCGTGGTCGAGATCTTTGTAGAGAATGTGCGGCGGTACCTTGATGGAACCCCGATGCTCAATCTGTACGACCGCTCTCGCGGCTACTAGACGCTTCGGAAAGCATCCGTCCCGTAGCTAACAGCCGCTATTCTGCTACACTATGCCGCGATAGGCAGAACATGGTTGAAATTCAATCGACAGGATAGGCGTCAATGACAAATCAGGACGTTTTCTCAACACGGCGAACCCTGGAGACGAACTCAGGGCCGGTCACTTTCTACAACGTGAATGCGTTGGAAGAGCAGGATATCGGTCAAATCTCCCGTATGCCGTTCTCGATCAAGGTGATGCTTGAGAGCCTGTTGCGGAACGTCAACGGGTACGACGTGCTGGAAGAGGATGTCCGCGCGCTTGCGGGGTGGCAGCCGGAGCCCGGCGAGATTACAGTGCCGCTCAAGTTGGCGCGCGTGATCTTGCAGGACTTTACGGGAGTACCGGCTGTCGTTGATCTCGCCGCCCTGCGTAGCGCGATGGCGCGGGCAGGGGCTGATCCATCCGTTATCAACCCCGTCGTTCCTGTGGATCTAGTGATTGATCACTCAGTGCAGGTGGACTTTTTCGGCACGGCGTATGCGTTGGCGGGCAACGTCGAGAAGGAGTATGAGCGGAACGCCGAGCGCTACAAGCTCCTCAAGTGGGCGCAAGGCTCCATTGATAACTTCCGTGTCGTGCCGCCCGGCGCCGGCATCGTTCACCAGGTCAATCTCGAATACCTGGGCAGCGTTGTGATGACGCGAGAGCAGGACGGTGAAAAGGTTGTATTCCCGGACTCGCTCGTGGGCACGGACTCCCACACCACGATGATTAACGGACTCGGCATTCTTGGCTGGGGTGTCGGTGGTATTGAAGCCGAGGCCGTCATGCTCGACCAGCCGTATTACATGCTTGCGCCGCGTGTCGTTGGTTTCAAGCTGTCAGGCAGTCTGCCGGAGGGCACGACGGCAACCGACCTCGTGCTCACTGTCACGGAAATGCTGCGCGCCCACGGCGTCGTGGGGACATTCGTGGAGTTCTACGGCTCCGGCCTGACGGGCCTGCCCGTCGCGGATCGCGCAACCATCGCTAACATGTCGCCTGAGTACGGCGCGACGATGGGCTATTTTCCCATTGACGACGAGACTTTGGCCTATCTGCGTCTTACGGGCCGGAGCCCGGAGCTGATCGAACTTGTGGAGAAGTACGCGAAGGCGCAGGGACTGTTCCGCACCGATGACACCCCGGATCCGTCGTACTCGGACACACTTGAGCTTGACCTAAGCACCGTTGTGCCGTCACTTGCCGGTCCCAAGCGTCCGCAGGACAGGGTGGAGCTGGGCAGCGTCAAGACCAGTTTCCAGGAGCATCTGACCTTGCCCCCCGCGCAGCGCGGCTTTGGCCTGAGCGACGAGGAGGCCCAAACGACAGCCGTCGTCGGGCATGGCGTGGAGGCGTTTCAACTGGAGCATGGCTCGGTTGTCATTGCGGCGATTACCTCATGCACGAATACGTCTAACCCGTCAGTCATGATTGGCGCGGGACTTCTGGCCAAAAACGCCGTAACGTCCGGCATAACGACAAAGCCGTGGGTCAAGACCTCAATGGCGCCCGGGTCAAAAGTCGTCACAGACTACCTTGAGGCTGCCGGTCTCGTGCCGTTCCTGGAGGCGCAGCGATTCCACACGGTTGGGTTCGGATGCACAACCTGCATCGGTAACTCGGGCCCGCTGCCGGAGGACATCGCCAACGCCATCGAGGACAGTGATCTTGTGGCGGCTGCCGTGCTTTCCGGCAATCGCAACTTCGAGGGCCGCGTGAACCCGCACGTCAAGGCGAACTATCTTGCCTCACCGATGCTGGTCGTAGCCTACGCGCTCGCGGGGCGGATGGACATTGATTTCGCCACCGAGCCACTTGGGACGGACCCCAACGGGCGCGGTGTGTTCCTGCGTGACATCTGGCCGTCTCAACATGCCATCCAGGATTCCATCTCGAACAACGTCAACCCGGAAATGTTCGAGAAGGAGTACGGGGCGATATTTGACGGTGATGAGCAGTGGCGGGAACTCGGCGCCCCGACCGGTGAACTCTTCGACTGGGAACGCGACTCCACGTATGTTCAGGAGCCGCCGTTCTTCCGCGACTTCCCGCAGGAGCCGCCACCGCTGCCGGTTATCAACGACGCGCGCATTCTCGCAGTTCTCGGCGATTCCGTTACGACGGATCACATTTCTCCGGCGGGCAACATTGCCGCGCGCAGTCCGGCAGGGCAGTTCCTACAGGGACTTGACGTGTTGCAGGGGGATTTCAACTCGTACGGATCGCGTCGTGGCAATCACGAGATACTGATGCGCGGCACGTTCGCCAACATACGCATCAAGAACCAGATGCTGGACGACGTGGAAGGCGGCTTCACTCTCAAGCTCCCCGAAGGTGAGCAGATGCCCATCTATGATGCCGCCATGCGCTACCAGCAAGAGGGTGTGCCGACGGTCATCTTTGGCGGCAAAGAGTACGGTTCAGGCTCCAGCCGTGATTGGGCGGCGAAGGGGCCGTATTTGCTCGGTGTGAAGGCCGCGCTTGCGGAGTCGTTTGAACGCATCCACCGTTCCAACCTGGTTGGAATGGGCGTGCTGCCGCTCCAGTTCCATGACGGCGAGAACGCCGCGACATACGGAATCACAGGACGCGAAACTGTGACGATAGCAAGCTTGGACTCAGGCATAGAGCCGGGCCAAGACATCAACGTCACCGTGCGACGCGAGGATAGTTCAGAGACGACATTTGCGGCCACCCTGCGAATCGATACGCAGGTGGAGGTCGATTACTACCGGAACGGCGGCATCCTGCACACGGTGTTGCGGAAGCTGCTAAACGAGGCGAGGAACTAGGGCGAACGAGCGGGCCGGTCTAGTCTTAGGCCCTGCATTTCTGGTGCCCGTTTACGGATTAGGACGCAACCGTGATCACGGCAATGATCATTCCAATCAGCCCGGCTGCAACGGTGCCGACGATCGCAGTGCCGAATGTAGAGACGCGGCTGTCAAGCTTGTCAATCTTTGAATCCATTTCCCGGAATCTGGAGTCCATGTCTGAACGGAGAGAGTCGAATCGCGCGTCCATGCTGGAACGCAGTGAGTCGAACCTTGTGTCCATGTCGGAGCGCAAGGTATCAACCTTCCGGTCTACGCCCTGAACAATCTGGTTTAGGTCGTTCAGGCGCTCGCTTATCTGCTCGTAGGAGCCTTCGAGCCTGCTGAGCCGTTCTTCCACCGACGATGTCATGGTGACAGTCTACTCCCGAACGCAGAGCACGGGGTATGGACTACAGTCCATACCCCGTGCCATTCAGTCATAGTTAGTCGCGTTGGTGTCGCCTCGCGCCTAGTCCATCTTTGTGAACACCACGCAGGCGTTTTGGCCGCCGAAGCCGAAGCTGTTGGAGAGCGCGACGCGTACGTCGGCATCTCGCGCCTCGTTCGGCACGTAATCAAGATCGCAGGCCGGGTCCGGCGTTAGCAGGTTGATGGTCGGGTGGATGACGCCCGTCTGAATGGACTTCACGACAGCAATCGCCTCAACGCCGCCCGCCGCGCCCAACGCGTGCCCAATCATGGACTTGGTGGAACTGACCGGAATCTTATAGGCCATGTCGCCAAACACGGCTTTGATGGCCGTTGTCTCGGCGGTATCGCCAAGTGGTGTGGATGTCCCGTGCGCGTTGATGTAGTTGACAGCAGAGGGATCTATGCCGGCGTTTTCGAGCGCCCAGCGCATGGTTCGCGCCGCGCCCGCGCCGTCTTCGCGCGGCTGCACAAAGTCGAATGCGTCGGATGATGCGCCGTAGCCGGACACCTCGGCAAGAATGTTCGCGCCGCGCGCCTGAGCATGCGTGAGCGACTCAAGAATCAGGATGCCGGCAGCCTCCGTTGGCACAAATCCGTCGCGGTCCAAATCAAATGGGCGGGATGCCCCATGAGGGTCACCCTTCCGCTGGGAGAGGGCGCGCATGGCGCAGAACGCCGCCAGTCCCTGCGCGCAGATGGACGACTCAGACCCGCCGGAGACGATGATGTCTGCCCGGCCGGATCGAATGACTTCGGCAGCATCCCCAATTGCCTGAGTTCCTGCAGCGCAGGCAGTGATGACAGTGTTGTTATAGCCCTCAAGTTGGAGCGCCATGGCGACGTTTGCGGCTGCCATGTTGGGCAGCATCTTGGACATATAGATGGGGCTGACTTTGCTCCAGCCTCTTTCCCAGAAGATTCGGCTCTGCTCCTCCGTATCCGGATAGCTGCCGATACCATTGCCCAGTAGGACGCCGATGCGCTCCCGATTCTCCGTTTCCAGATCCACGCCGGCGTTCTCTATGGCCTGCCGAGACGCTGCGACAGCGAGTTGGGAGAATCGCGCGAGTCGACGCACTTGCTTGGCAGGCATGTACTCGCTCGCGTCGAAGTTGTGTACCTCTCCGGCAACGCCACACGGAAATTCCGAGGCGTCGAAACTCTCGATATAGTCGATGCCACTACGGCCATCGACAAGTCCCTTCCAGTACTCATCCACTGAATTGCCGAGCGGTGTAAGGGCGCCCATGCCTGTGACGACTACCCGCTGATCCATTGTTCGATCCTGCGCCGCCATTCCTGTTCTCCTTCCCCGATCTCTTTCCCGCCGGATTTCCCGCGCTCAGTACGCTGATTCGTCAGGCTTAATTGCTAGTATGTGTTCGCGCGCCTCGGCCACGACGAACAGGGAACCCGTTACGAGTACGAGAGACGAGGGGCCGCCCTCGATCCTCGCCCGTTCGATAGCCGCTGCCACAGTTGGCTCGGGCCTCACGGGAACTCCCGCCTCCCATAGTTTATCTGCTACGTCATCCGGCGACATTGCGCGGGGACTGCGGGAAGCTGTCGCGAATGCGCCTGTGGCTACCATCCCTATCTCCCGCGCTATTCCGCCAACATCCTTGTCAGAGGCCGCTCCAAGCACAAGCTGAACCTCGCGGCCCGGAAACGTTTCCCTTATTGTCTCAGCCAAACGCGCCGCCGAATAGGGGTTGTGCGCGCCGTCCGCAACAATCAACGGTGACTCACTGAGAATCTCTACCCGGCCCGGCCAACGGACGCCGCTGAAACCCGTGTACACATCATCATATGGAACGGGGTAGTGGAGGTCGCGGAGGCGTTCGAGCATGGCCATCGCCAGCGACGCATTTTCCAGCTGGTGTTCGCCCAAAAGGCTGGTTCGCAAGCTGTGCTCGATTGGACGGTCACCGACATTGCCCCACATGGTGAAGTCCTGTCCGGACAGCGCCGCGAAATCGCGCCGCCAGAACACATCACGACGGAGCAGGGTCAGGGGCGCGCCAAGCTCCGCACTCCGGGCCACGATCACGTCCGCGGCGTCCGATTCCTGCGGCGCGGAAACGACGGGCACGCCGGGTTTGATGATGCCCGCCTTTTCGGTGGCGATTTCGCGGATGGTCGAACCTAGAAAAGCCTCGTGGTCGAGGCTTATGGAAGTGATGCCGGTGACGGCGGGCTCGACGACGTTGGTGGAATCGAGGCGGCCGCCAAGCCCCACCTCGATGACCTGCATCTCAACATTGTTTGTGCGAAAAGTAACGAACGCCATCGCGGTTAGCGCCTCAAACGTCGTTATCTCTCCAAATGAGCCGGCCGAGTTAACAGCCTCAACGGCCGGCCTAACGGTGATGGCTGCGTCAACAATATCCTGCTCTGAACACAGGTAGCCGTTGATGGCGATGCGTTCGCGAATGGTGTGGAGGTGTGGCGATGTGAAGAGACCCGTGCGGTAGCCTGCGGTTGTAAGGGCGGCGGCGAGCATGGCGCACGTGCTGCCCTTGCCCTTTGTGCCCGCGACGTGCAGCGTCACGGGGCCGACGTGGGGATTTCCCAGGCGGCGCAACAGCTCATGCACACGGTCCAGATTCCAGCGGCGGGTCGCGATGGGCGCGTCGCCGTCGTCACCCTCCTGCAGGTGCGATGGCGCGACGGCGCGCTCGAAATTCGTCATGCCAAGCAGCCACGCCACAGCCTCGGAATAGTCCATAGCTTGAGTATAGGGCCGTGTCGCCTTGCGCTCGGCTACAATTAAGACCTGGACCGAGTGCCGACGTAGCAATCACGTCCTGGAGTTGAACCGCGAACCATGACATCCGAAATGCCACCGTATCGAACAGGCCCTGAATTGCGGGAGCTGTTCCTGAACTACTTTGAATCCAGGGGGCATACCCGTTTGCCCTCCTCGTCTCTCGTTCCCCAGGACGATCCGACGTTGCTTTTCACGACGGCGGGCATGGTGCAATTCAAGCCGTATTTCCTGGGCGTATCGGCGCCGCCCAATCGCCGTCTAACGACCGTGCAGAAGTCGTTTCGCACGACAGACATCGGCGAAGTCGGTGACACCACCCACCTGACGTTCTTTGAGATGCTGGGCAACTTTTCTTTCGGCGATTACTTCAAGCAAGGAGCAATCGGACACGCGTGGGAGCTCTGTACGCAGAGCCTCGGCCTGAACGCAGACCGGCTCTGGGCCACCGCCTACACGGACGACGATGAGACGGCAAGGCTATGGGAGCAGACCGGGGTGCCGGCTGAGCGCATACGCCGATTCGGAGCCTCGGACAATTGGTGGGGTCCGGCCGGCAATAGCGGCCCATGCGGGCCATGCTCCGAGATTCACTATGATCTGACGCCGGGGGAGCCGTTCCATGACGACTCCTGCGGCCCCAACTGTGAGTGCGGGCGTTTCGTGGAGATATGGAATCTCGTGTTCATGGAGTTCGACCAGGCGGAGGACGGCTCAAGGACGCCGCTGGAGCAGAAGAACATCGACACGGGCATGGGTCTTGAGAGGCTCGCGGCTATCATCCAGCGTGCCGAGAACATTTATGCCACTGACCTCTTTCAGCCGGTCATCGCCCGGGCGGAGGCCATCGCCGGTTTCGGGTATGGGCAGGATGGAGAGACTGACCGAGCTTTGAGGGTGATGGCGGAGCACGCTCGCTCCGGCGCGTTCCTGATCATGGACGGCGTAACGCCCGGCAATGAAGGGCGCGGCTATGTGTTGCGGCGGATGCTGCGGCGGGGCATCCGGTTCGCTCAGCGGCTGGGTGTTAATGAGCCGTTCCTCGGACGAATTATCACCGAGGCCGTTATTCCACAGATGGCATCCGCATATCCGGCGCTCATCGATGCTCGGGATCATATTGTCCAGACGGTGACGCGCGAGGAGGAGCAGTTCCAACGAACGCTGTCCGTCGGCATCGCGCTTCTCGACGAGGTGATGGCGCGGATGGAGGCGGACGCCGAATCCGTCGTGCCGGGCGATACGCTCTTTCGTCTCTATGACACATACGGCTTTCCTGTGGAACTCGCGGAGGAGATTGCCCTCGACCGCGGCATGAGTGTCGACCGTGAGGGTTTCCAGCAGGAGATGGACGAGCAACGAGCGCGGGGCAGGGCGGCAACGACGTTTGGCGGAGGAGCTGAGGGTTCGGAGGCCCATCGCCTTCTGTCCGGCCTCTCAACACAGTTCACCGGCTATGACGTTGCGCGGGATGAGAGCACGGTCACGGGTCTGATCGTGGGCGGTGGCGTGACCGAATCAGCCTCCCGGCATCAGCAGGTGGAGATCGTCACGGCTCGCACGCCGTTCTATCCGGAGGGTGGCGGGCAGGTTGGCGATGTCGGCGTGATACGCGGCCCCTCCGGCCTCGCCCGCATCACGGACACCCAACGGCCTGTTGCAGAGCGCCCGGAATTCATCGTTCATATTGGCATCGTTGAGGAGGGCACTCTCAGTATTGGCGACACCGTGACCCTTGAGGTGGATCCGACGATGCGAGGGCAGTCCACGCGCCATCACACGGCAACCCATCTGCTCCACGCCGCGCTGCGCGCCACGCTTGGCGGACACGTGCGGCAGGCGGGTTCCTATGTATCACCGGACCACCTGCGCTTTGACTTCTCCCACATGGCATCGCTCAATGAGCATGAGATTGCCGCGGTAACACATGCCGTGAACGCCCGCGTTATCCGCAACATCGTTGTGCAGTCGCAGGCGCAGCCCATCCAGGACGCGTTGGCGTCCGGCGCGCTCGCGTTCTTCGGCGATCGCTACGGCAGCGAGGTGCGTACCGTCTCCATCGCCGGAGAGAGCGGCGGCGCGCCGTTCAGCCATGAACTATGCGGCGGCACGCACGTCCACGCGACTGGCGAGGTCGGATTCATCTACGTGGTCAGCGAAAGTTCAGTCGGCGCAGGAATGAGGCGAGTGGAGGCCGTGGCGGGTTCAAGCGCCGATGATTTATTGCGCAGCCGCATGTCGGTCCTCGAACGCCTATCGCGCCAACTGACCGTGCCGGTGGATGAGATTGAAGCGCGCATCGCAGATCAGATGGCGGAGGCCGACCGCCTGCGTCGCCGCACGGAGGAGCTTGAGCGTGAGCGAGCCCGGTCCCAGATTCAGACACTCCTACAACAGACAACAACGGTGGGCGAGCCGCCGATAACGCTGTTGTCCGCGCGTGTTTCGGACATTACATCAGTGGAGCTACTGCGGGACATTGCAGACAAGACACGCAGCGCGCTCGGCTCAGGAATCGTGGTGCTAGGCGCGGATGTTGATGGCAGACCGTCGCTGGCATGCGCGATTAGCGCGGACATTGTCGAACGCGGCGATGCCTATGATGCGGCGCGAATCGTCAAACAGGCGGCCGCGATTGTTGGCGGCGGGGGCGGAGGCCGAAAATACTTCGCCAGTGCAGGCGGCCGAGACGCGAGCAAGCTAGATGAGGCGCTAACCGCGGTGGCGGGGATAGTCACTCAATAAATTGAGTAGCGATCACGCCCGCCATTATCGTGAACCACGATCCAAGTACCAGAGCAATCATGGTGTTCTTGAAGCCACTAAGTTCGGCTCGTAAGTCATTCATCTCAGAACGGACGTTGTCTACTGCTCGCTGCAGCGTGTCTATCCTAGGGCTCAGTTCGTCGAACCGCCCTTCCAGCTTTGCCACACGCTGACCGAGGTCTTGGGGCTGTTCAGTCTGTTGCTGAGTTGTCATAGCCTATCTGCCTTACCGACATCCTCAGTATAGCGGGCAGAATCGTCGAGTGGGACCTGGTAAGAGATCGCTCCTGTGGAATCGTAGACCGGAGTCCTTGTCCGCTTGACCGACTCAAGGAAATAGGGGTTGCTTATCGATGACTTCACTACGAGATCCACGGGTCGGCCAGACAAGCCCGTGAGGGCATCAAGAAGCCCAAAGTAAGAATCCGCATACGCGTTCGTGGCCGATGCGCCAAACTCCACCAGGAAGTCCAGATCACTACCTTCTTGCCCGAAGTGGCCCGTCGCGGCAGAGCCAAAGATGTCCAGCCGCTCGACTCCGTAGCGGAGGCAGAGGTTTCTCAACTCATCCGCGCGTTCCGTAATGACTGGTATCATTCCTAGGCCTCCAGGCAAGCAAACCCTTTAGGCGGTCGCGTCTATTGTGCCGTGTGGGGCGGCTGGAAAGGTTCTTGGAATTCTCTCTGCGCTTGGAATGACATTTGAGGCGCGGGGCAAAGCGCGTGGTTCAGATTTCTTGATTGAACGGGTTTAGCACCGTTAAGCCAAGGCGTTCAAAGTCGCGGACGTTGCGTGTGACGACGGTCAGTGAATGCACGATGGCGACGGCGGCGATCATAGCGTCCTCAATGAGCGCCTTTGATTGCCGGTGCATCAACTTCGCCCATTCCCGAAAGGCGTCTGCATCGACCGAAAGAACCCTATAGGTCGACCGTACGTCATCCAGCCATTCTTCTATTTGCGCGGCCTTGTAAAGATTCTTCTCCCGGGAGATCTCAATTCCGGCTTGAATTTCACCTATCGTGACCGCCGAGAGATAGAGTTGTGCCGCCGGAGTGGCTTCCAACCATCGGACGGCGGAAATGTTTGGTCGGGGCTTGCGAAATTCCGAGACGACGTTCGTGTCGAGGAGGTACATCTATGGCCGCGACTAGAACGTGGGCGGGTCTCGACGAGTGTAATTCCGACGCGGTGGCACAAGTGAATCTGTCCGCGCTTCTGGCGCGAGGAGCAGATCCTTGAGGGTGGGTCTGCTGGACTGCTCAAGCTTGCGCCACTGATCAATGGGAACCATCACGGCGGCTTCCACGCCCCGTTTGGTTACAATCTGCGGGCCGTCCGTAATGGTAGTTTCCAGCATCTCGCTGAAGCGGGCTTTAGCCTCTTGAACTTGCCATGTGTTGCTCATGCTCACCTCCGCGCAAACTTTGAATCGAACGAACTAGTTACCAGACTAGTCCGTCATGTATCACAGGTCAAGGGGAACCCCCATTGAGAAGAATGGCTAGTAGGTGATTGTCCTTGTTGAGCCGCCGTCCACTGCTATTGTTTGGCCGGTGATGGCGGCGGATGTCGGCGATGCCAGGAAGAGGGCAAGGGGGGCGATATCCTCAGGGTGGATCATGCGACGCAGTGGAACCGATGAGGAAAGTCGCGCCTCAGCGTCCTCAAAACTGCCGCCGCCTCGCTCCATCTCCGCCTCAACCCTGCCGCGGTTTCGCGCCGTCAGGACGCCGCCGGGGTGGATGATGTTCACGGTGATGCCGCTCGGCCCCACCTCGTCTGAAATGTTCTTACAAAGAGCAGCGAGGGCTGAGTTCCGCACCCCGGCGCTCGCTGTTCCCGATTGCCGCGCCGATGCGCCGCCGATCGCGATGATTCGCCCGTAGCTGGCGGCTCGCATCGCCGGCAATGAGGCGCGAATGAGGCGCAACGCCCCAAGCACCTTGACGTCCACGGCATGCGCCAGAACCTCTGTATCAAGCTCTGATGGCGCCCCCGGGGCTCCTCCCACGACGTCCACCGCTGAATTGACCACGGCATCCAGCCGACCTGTCGCGTCAACAACGGACTGCACGGCGGAATTAACAGACGCCTCGTCCGTGATGTCCATATCCGTGATGCGGACATCAGCGCCCGTGCGATTCTTGATTTCGTTCGCAGTCTCCTGCAGGGTTTCGCGATTTCGCGCGCCAATGGTGACGTTTGCTCCGTCCCGCGCGAACCACTCCGCAATGACTGAGCCGATGCCGCCACTGCCGCCCGCGACAAGCACGCTGCGGCCAGCCAAATCAAGATTCATCTGTGCCTCTCAGTTGATTGATAGCGGACTGATACTCAAAGTCCGCGAGTTAGGCTAGTCCGCCTTGAGTCCGCCGAAGATGGTCCTCCAGTCGGCAGGCGCCGAGCCGTCGCCCTCGACGACCTCAAAGGTCAGCTCTCGGGATACGTCGTTGGCAAGGTCACATGCGGCGATGCAGACCTCAGCGACCGTCTCTCGACTGATAGAGCCGCTGAGAGTGTCGCCCTGTCCAAGCTGAACGGCCTTTGTGCTGCCGGGATCGTCCACCAGGTGGCCGGGCCGAACGATGGCGTATGACAGCCCGCTGCCGCGCAGGTAATTCTCACCGAACATCTTCCATCGGAGGATGTTCTTGAATCGCGTATTCAGCTCATGATCGCCCTGTGTGACGCCGATGGAGGAAACGAGGACGAATTGCAGGATGTGGCCATGCTCCGCGGCTGCGTTGACCAGCGTATGCACACCCTGGTAGTCGACCCTTTCCGGCTCGCCGTCCGGGAACTTTGCCCCCACAGTGCTGATGACGTAGTGTGCGCCCTCAGCCGCTTCAAACGCCGCGGCGTGATCCGCAACATCTCCTACGAAGAGGCTCAGATTGGGATGAGGCTCAAAGAGTTCCCGCATCTTGCGCCCGTTCCTCACAAAGGCGCGAACCATCTCGCCGCGCTCCAGCAGCTTTCGTGTGACGTGCATTCCGATGCCGGATGTTGAGCCAACAACCATGAACGTGTCTGGCATAATCCCCCCTTTCTTCGAGCTTAACGAGTGAACGGGCATCGTGGCAATGGATATCGACGCTCCGCTATCCTTGTTGCATGAACGGACGAGTCATCGCACTGGATCTTGGCAAAGCGCGGAGCGGTGTCGCCGTGTCCGATCTGACACAGACCATCGCCCAACCGATTGGTCTGCTCCCGGGCGCGGACGCGCCAACGTTTGTGTCGGCTCTTGGCGGAATTGTTTCGGAGTATGAAGCTGAACGAGTGATTATCGGCATCCCGCGTTCCATGGACGGACGAATGGGAGAGATGGCCAAGTGGGCCGAGGGCATTCGACGCCTCTGCGAACGCGAGTTGTCCGTGCCGGTGGAGGGCAGGGATGAGCGCCTGTCCACCGTGTCGGCGGATCGCGCCATGCGGGAATCGCGTGGCGGGCGAAAGGGCAGGTCATCCACCCCCCCAGATTCCGTCGCCGCCGCCGTCGTCTTACAGGCCTACCTTGACGAGCAACGACTGCGCGCCGGCCGGAATCAGAGCGAGACATAAATCCAAATGACCGCGCGCGTTGGCATCATCGGCTACCCGCTCGGGCATTCGATTTCGCCCGCGTTTCAGCAGGCTGCCCTTGACGAGTTGGAAATCGATGCCCGCTATGTGGCGTGGCCGACGCCGTCGGAAGAGCTGGCCGCGCGCGTGGATTCCCTCCGTGCAAGCGATGTGCTAGGCGCGAACGTCACGGTCCCCCACAAACAGGCTGTGATGCCGATGTTGGACGAGGTTCTGCCGGTCGCGGAGTCAATCGGGGCGGTAAACACGATAATTAACCGTGACGGACTGCTCATCGGCGCAAACACTGACGCCTCAGGGTTCACGCGCTCGCTGGAGCAGGAGGCGAAATTCTCTGCTGCGCGGAAGCGCGCCCTGATTGTCGGCGCGGGCGGCGCGGCGCGCGCCGTTGCCTTCGGCCTTGCGTGGGAGGGTGTTTCCGAGTTGGTCATCGTGAATCGGACTGCGGAGAGGGCAGCCAAACTTGCGCGAGATGTTTCGGAGGCAACGGCGACGGAGACGCGGGGCGGCGGGTTTGAAGATGTGTCTAACGCCGCATCATTTGACCTTATTGTGAATTGCACGTCGATGGGCATGGCGGGTGGGCCGGAGCCGGAGCGGGTTCCGCCCATTGAGAGCCTGCTCAGGCGGGGCGTCCTCGTCTGTGATCTTGTCTATAACCCACAGGTGACGCCTCTTCTGAGTCTGGCAAGGGAACGCGGCGCGCGCGTTCTTGGGGGTATTGGAATGCTGGTCTACCAGGGCGCGGCGGCGTTTGAGTTCTGGACGGAGCGTGAGCCGCCGGAGGACATCATGTACTCAGCGGCCCTGAAGGCTCTCATGTAAAAGGGCCCTGATGTAATCTGGAAACTGACCTAAACGCAAGGCAGGAGCAGGTAACACTTTATGGGACAATTCCGATTCCTCACGGCTGGTGAGTCGCACGGCCCGGGCCTGACCACAATCGTTGAGGGCATTCCGGCGGGTATTACGCTGTCAGAGGACTACATTCGGCAAGACCTGGCGCGACGGCAGCGTGGCTACGGGCGTGGAGCGCGGCAGCAGATTGAGACGGATCGCGCGCGCATATCCGCCGGGGTGCGGCACGGGCTGACGCTCGGCGGGCCGATTGCCATGTTCGTTGAGAACCGCGATTTCTCCACCGGCAAGGGGCCGGACGGCGTGCCGTGGCTGGATGAGATGGCAATCGAACCGTCGAACGTGCCGTTTGAGCCGATTACCAAGCTGCGCCCCGGCCACGCGGACACCCCCGGCATCACCAAGTACTCGCAGGATGACGCTCGCAATATCCTTGAGCGATC
Organism: Dehalococcoidia bacterium; assembly: GCA_965205915.1. GTDB lineage: Bacteria > Chloroflexota > Dehalococcoidia > UBA6926 > UBA6926 > VXMO01. The sequence continues at coordinate 2,307,076 of OZ242191.1, forward strand.
CAGCGCCCGTGAGAGCGCGGCGCGTGTTGCGGCGGGCGCAATCGCGCGGCGATTCCTGGAGGAGATCGGCGTTGAGGTGCATAGCCACGTCGTTGGAATCGGTGGCGTGACGGCTGCGCCGCAGGAGGCAATCGACTGGATTCAGCTTGAGGAATCGCCCGTACGCTGCGCTGATCCGGTCGCGACGGAGGCCATGATTGAGGCAATCGACGCGGCGCGGCAGGAAGGTGACAGCCTGGGCGGCGTCTTTGAAGTTGTCGCGTCCGGTGTGCCAATCGGTCTCGGTTCCCACATCCAATGGGATCGCAAGCTGAGCACACGACTCGCCGCCGCCGTCATGAGCATCAACGCGGTAAAAGGTGTGGAGTTCGGCGCGGGGTTTGATCAGGCCGCCATGCGCGGCTCGCAGGTGCATGACGTGGTCAAGCCCATCGATGAGTGGGATCGGAATCCGGACGGTTCATGGGTGCGCCCATGGCCGCGCCGAACCAACAATTCCGGCGGGCTTGAGGGCGGTATGACGACGGGAGAGCCGGTTGTCGTGCGCGCGATGGTCAAGCCCATCGCGACGATTATGAACGCGCTGGAAACTGTCGATCTTCGCACGGGCGAAAAGGTTGAAAAGGCGCACTACGAGCGCAGTGACATTACTTTTGTGCCGACGTGCGCCGTCATTGGCGAGGCGATGGTGTGCATCGCGCTGGCGGACGCGGTGCTGGAGAAGTTCGGTGGCGACCACCGCGACGAGACGGTGCGCAACGTGCGCGCCTATCTGGAAACGGCCGGTCCGCGAAACGTCGCCGCCCCAAGCGTCTGAGGCCCGCGTGTGTCCACTCCCCTCCGCAATATCTACCTGACCGGCTTTTCGTACACCGGCAAGTCTTCTGTTGCGCGGATGATTTCCGTCCGCCTCCACATTGACTTTGTCGATACGGACGAACTCATTGAATCCCGTACCGGCAAGACCGTGCCCGAGATATTTGCTCAAGAGGGCGAGGCCGTCTTTCGGGAGATGGAGTCGGAGCTGCTGCGGGAAGTCTCGCAGTGGCCGAATATCGTGGTCGCGACGGGCGGGGGAATCATCCTCGATCCTGAGAATCGTGAAGTTATGCAGCGGACCGGCGCGGTCGTGTGCCTTGAGGCTCAGCCCGCAACGATTCTCGCCCACATGAGGGCTGATAATGACTCCGGCACTGAACGGCCGCTGCTCGCGTCCGCCGATCCGCTGGCACGGATCACGGCGCTCAAGGCGAGCCGGCAGGCCGTGTATGCCATCGCCGATTGGACGGTCAACACCGACAGCCTGACGACTGAGGACGTAGCCGCACAGGCGGAGCGAGGGGCGGAGGCAGGATGGCGGCGGCTCGATTCAGGGGAGTTGTTGGAACACGCCACGACCGACGCGGACGCGGACGTCGCGTTTGCGGTGCGGACGGAGACTGCGGCGTATCCGATAGTTGTTGCGCCGGGCGCGTTGGAGTCGCTTGGGCGGCGCATGTCAGAGCTCGGGCTGTCGGGCAGGGCATGTGTCATCACGGACAGTGGGATACCGGGGCAGTTGCGAGAGACGGCGCTTGGTAGCCTGACGGAGGCCGGATTCGACCCGCTGATGCTGGAGATCCCGGCGGGTGAAACGTCTAAGAACCTGGCTCGGGCCGGGGAACTATTTGCAGAACTGAGCGCCAATCGCATCGAGCGTGGTGACACCATTGTTGCGCTTGGCGGGGGCGTGGTCGGCGATTTAGCAGGCTATGTCGCGGCGACATACCTGCGCGGCGTCGCGTTCGTGCAAGCGCCGACGACGCTGCTGGGCATGGTTGACGCCTCCATAGGCGGCAAGGTGGCCATTGATCTGCCAAGCGGCAAGAATCTCGTGGGCGCGTTCTATCAGCCGCGCCTCGTGCTATCAGACACACGGGCGCTGAACACGTTACCGCCGCGTCAACTGACGGCGGGGTGGGCTGAGGTCATCAAGACGGCGGCCATCTTTGATGCTGACCTTTTCGATTATCTGGAAACCAACGCGGCGGCGATTCTTGCGGGCGATGAGGCCATGCGCGCGTATGCCGTGTTGCGCTGTTCGGCAATCAAGGGCCGCGTTGTTTCGCTGGATGAACGGGAGATGACGGGGCTGCGGGCGCGGCTGAATCTGGGCCACACACTCGGCCACGCGCTCGAGAACGCGCTGGAATACACCGGCATCCTGCACGGTGAGGCTGTCGCGATAGGAACGAGTTTTGCGGCGCATCTTGCGGAAAGAGTCGGGTCGATTTCAGGCGAAGAGCGTCGGCGGCAGATCGACCTGCTGAAGACATACGGCCTGCCCACTTCTGCGCCTACCGGCGTGGATTTGCCGGACATTCGCGCCGCGTTGGCCGTGGACAAGAAAGTATCGGCGGGCCGGACGCGGTGGATTCTGTGCGATGGCATCGGGCGAGGGCGGTTGCGTGATGATGTCTCTCCCGACGTGTCCGATGCTGTTCTGGGCGCGTTTTTGGCGGGGGAATTGGCGACGGATTAGGCATTCCAATTTGCCGTTAGCGCCGCGCGTCCTTATAGTTGCCAACGGTGAGCAGGGCCGGGGGCCGGATGGCCGCGCAGGTTGCTTTTTGCAGCCTGGGAGGAAAGTCCGGGCTCCATGGGCAGGGTGCTGGGTAACGCCCAGGCGCATCGTGAGTAACGAGCGGTGCGATGGAAAGTGGCACAGAAACATACCGCCGATGGCCCCGACGCTTCGGCGTCGGTGAGCACAGGTAAGGGTGAAATCGGGCGGTAAGAGCGCCCGGCCGACCGTGGTGACACGGCGGCGGTCAAACCCCACCCGGAGCAAGGCCAAATAGAAGGACGCGCGCCGAAAGGCGGGCAGGGGAACGCCCACCCCGTCCTCGGGTAGGCTGCTTGAGCGTCGGCGTAAGTCGACGCCCAGATGGATGGCCATCGCCCGGTCGGCGGCAACGCCAATCGGGCACAGAACCCGGCTTATAGGCCCCCAGGACCTGCTCGCCAACAGTACTGGATTGACTATCCCATCATCGGGATGAATCCGGCCGTTCTAAAGTCCGTGTCATGGGCCAGGGCGTGTTGGATTCCGCGCTCTTCCATAACAAGAAAGCTGGCGCAATCAGTCAAGCTGTAGCGTTGATCCATTCGTCGCGCAAAGAATTGCGCGGCTGCGTCAAACTGCTCATGAGTTTGCGGGATTATGGTGACGTTGGGATCGTTCTTTAGGTCATCCAGCAAGCCCATGGCGAGGAGACGCGATTCTCGTCCTCGGCGAGAAATGGTCGCGAAGACCTCGGTGAGAACCATTTCCGTCGTGACAATGCGGGCAGATTCCAAGCTCGCAACAGCTCTGTATGCGCTTTCGCGATGTTGGTCACCTGGAACGAGAATGGCAATCCAGTAGCCGGAATCCGCGAAAACCTCATTCATCCTCGGGAACTTCGGGGTGACCGTAGAGATAGTGCTTGTAATTGACCGAGAGATCAGAGGGGATGTGATCAAAAGAGCCCGGCGGGAACTTCTTGTGGAGATTCGCGATTCTCCAAATGGTGGGATTCATGCCTGGCGGCGGCTCTTCCGTATCAAAGGGGTCTATGAAGTCCATGGGTGGCGTGTCGCCATCGTCCTGCGGCGCGCCGCCGTTGGTTGCCGATTCCCGACGCTCGTCGTCGGCGGGTATGTAGACATCCACTTCCCGTCCCTCTTCAAGGTCAAGAGGCTCAAGCGGCGTGAGGACGCCCTTTTCGTAACGGGCGCGGATGGTCGCCATTACAACCCCAGCAACTCCGCGTACTCGTCTTTCTTGAAGCCGATTATGGCCTGCCCATCCACAACTAACGTCGGCACGGACATGCTGCGGTATTGCTGAACCAGCTCCAGCATGAAGTCGCGGTTCTCCACCACGTCCTTGGACTCATAGCCGATGTCGTGGTCGGCGAGGTATCGCTTGGCAACCTCGCAATCGGGGCAGTTTTCCTTCTTGGTGTAGAGGACGATGGTCTTGGTCGTTGTCGTCATGATTTCTATCTCCTATAGGGCATGGCCGCGCGGGGCTAAACCCCGACGGCCTCGCGGACCTGCCGCATCGCGTTGATGATGTCGTCCTTATCCAGGACGGACTCCATGATGGAGACCTGCTCCTTGTAGACAGCGGCGTCGAACTGCGACTTGACCTCTTCTTCCAGCACGTGGAAGACGGGTAGACCGAGCGCGATGCCGGCCAGCGGGCCGACCCAGGACGGATCGCCCTCCGTCACCGTCCGCGCATAAACCTCTGCGCTTTCCGGTGTCGGTGAGCCGAGCAACACGACCATATCGTCCGCGCCGTGCGTATCGACTGTCGCCTTGATTCCTTCTTGACCTTCAAGGTCAAGTGCACCGGCGGAAGTTCAAACAAAGCACTGCGTTTGAACCATCACCGGCACCGCGCCGGCGCTGATTACGCATGCCTCAATAGCAGGGCCGGGGACGCCGTCCCGCTCTCCCACTATGATCACTCGCTTTCCCGCTAAATCCATTGCACCCTCTCCCTCTTTTAAGCGCGGCGGCGCTATTGCCGCATACGCACATAATACGCCAATTGCGAGCGACTTAGCCCGCGCCTGAGTTTGCTTCCATAACAAAGGACTCGCCATCGGACATGTGGGTCATGCGACCCAGGAACAGGCTACCCTTTGCCAGGAACATCGAATACTGATAATCGCCCGCCCGCAGGTCTTCAAGGGCGTGGCCCATGAACGGCATGGCGGACGCGACGTGTCCCTGCGTGGGCGAGAAGCCCGGCATCCCGTGTTCTTCAACAAACTTGTCGCGCGCCTCGGGACCTGTATCAATCTCGCCGCGTTGCGCCGCAAGGGCAGCGATGAGGCGGTAGTTGGTGCGCGGCACATTGCCGCTGCCCGCCGTGTCCGTGATTTCCGGGTTGTGCATCTCCGTGGCGTACTTGGCGATGTCCTCAAACTTCAGCCCCATCCGCTCAAGCGGGTCAGACACCAGCGCCTCGACGATTGCCTGCTGAGCGGAGCCCGCGCCGACGGTGTGACGGCCGACGCTGTCCAATCGGAGGACGGGGCTTGTGCCATCGTCGGGGCCCATGAGGATGGCGAAACCGGCCAGCACGTCCTCCATGATGGGGATTTCCTTTGCAAGGTGGCCCCGGTACTTCATGCCCAACTTGGCTAGCGAGCAGCCGCCAACGACGGCCACCTGCGGAAAGACGCCCGAAGAAACGAGGCTGCCGCCGACGACCATCGCATGGACGGGGGCGCAGCAGAACGCCTTGACGTCCGCGCCGGTGGAGTTGATACAAGCGGACGCCTCCGCGACCGCCTTGCCGAGGTTTCCTCCGCCACGGTTGTAGCGGTCTCCGATGGCCTCTTCCCCGGAGCCGATGACGTATTGCAGGCTCGCGGGGTCGGTGCCGGATTCTGCAAGAACTGATCGCAGGGCCATCGTTGCCGTGGCCTTTACCGTCAGATTCTCCAACAGGATTTCCGGCGAGAGTGAGGGATCATCCACATAATCCGTCTGCACGAGCCCGATCGTTTCGCCGTCGCGCGTTAAGAGAGGAATCGCGCCCTCGCGTGAGGAGAGTCGCTCCTCAATGCGTGAGAAGGGAACCCCCTGGATTCGCTCGATCTCCTCATCCGTTACGCGGGGGTGGTTGCGGAGTTCCGCGACGACGCGGGCGGCGTAGCCCTCTTCAAGCAAGACGAGATCGAACTCATCAGCGGCCTTGAGCAGGCCGTAGAACTGTTCTTCGTTGACGAGCTCGCCGTGCGGGCCGCTCGTCGAGTACTCGGCAAGCAGATTCTCGTACCACGGCGCAGCCGCGGATTCGAGGGCGTCCGGCTTCATGTTGCCGAGCAGAACCTGGTGGGGGGCGTAGGCGGCGGCGTCATCAAAGGAGCGGAGGCTGCCTTGAATGTCCTGCCACACGCCGTGATTGGCGTGAATCTCCCTTGTTGGTTTGGACCCGTGTCTCACAAGACCGGGCGTGTGTGCCAGAAAAAACCGAATCTCCCGAACGACAGGATGGTTCATTGAAGCTCCTTTTTTGTGGCCGCTGTTTGCAGAGAGAAACACGCGTTTCCCGCGTCGTTTCCCGCGTTATGTCATTGACAGAGGCTAGCAACGACGCCTATTGTGTGTCAACGTGACGAGGGTGCTTACCGCGCCTCATAACGTAGGGGGGAATGGGGATGAAACTTACTCTCGCAGTCCATGTGGTTGGTGACGCGAAACTCGGCTCAGGCACGTCACTCAACGGTGGAATTCTGACAGTCGACTCGGACGAACTCCGGGAGGCCATCCTGGAGGATCGCCGAATACAGTCGGTCGATGTTGAGATCGCTGGTCCTGGGCAGCCGTGTCGCATCGGCGTCGTGTTCGACATCCTCGAGCCTCGCGCCAAGGAACCCGGCACCGGCTCCGATTTCCCCGGCCTGCTTGGCCCAATGGCCGTGGCGGGGCAGGGAACCACGCACGTGCTCCGGGGCGCGGCGGTAACAGTCGTCGACGCGGCGCAGGAGCCCGGCATCGCCTCCAAGATGATGGAGATGCACGGCGATGCTGCGGCAAACTCGCCGTATGGCAACCTGCATCATGTCGTCGTTGTTCCGCACATGATTCCCGGCACGCCGCGTCACGTTGGGTTGAATGCGCTGCGGCTGGCATCAACGCGCGCTGCGGTATTTCTTGGCAGCGCCGGCATCGGTCTGGAGGCGGACTCTACTGAGGACTTTGAGCTTGACGGGCCGTGGTCGAAGGATCGTGAGGGCCTGCCACGAATCGCCTATATCGGCCAGATTCACGGACATCAGATGGTCGTCGAGGAAGACGAGCGAATCCTCTACGGCAGCAACACGGAGGGCATGGTTCCGATCTCTCTGCATCCTAATGAGTGGATGGATGGCGCGGTCGTGTGCTCTTACTGGGTGATGCGCGTTGAGACGTACTTCTACCAGAATCATCCGATTATCCAGGAACTCTATAAGCGCCATCAGGCAGGCGAGATCAACTTCGTGGGCACTGTTGCGACGGTTGCCGCATCGCTGGAGGCGGATCGGAATCGCAACTGCCTGCTCGCCGCGCACCAGGCCAAGTGGGGTCTGGGAGCGGACGGCGTCGTGCTGACCAAGTACGGCGGCGGCGCGCCTCACGTGGACATGGGCGAGACGGCGCGCATTTGCGAGACATTGGGCATGAGGACGGTGGTGCAGGTCTCGGACTCATCAGGCGATCGGCGCGCGGAGTCCGCGATGCTGTTCAACTATCCTGAGGTGGACGCAATCGTATATGGAGGCGGGAACGACACTGGCTGGGAAGTCGAGCCTGTGGAGCGAGTCATCGCCGGCTCGCCAGCCGTGGGGCAAGCTCTCGCGCAGATGACACATATTTCGGCGGGCGCACTGTGTGGCGTGACAAATCAGCAGGGCGCGTCAGTGGTTCGGGCGGTGGTTTACTGAGCGGCTCCTCTTCTAAGGGGGAGTTGGAGGAACAAGACAGAGGAGGCCCGAAATGAAGGTCATTCACTATTTGAACCAGTTCTTTGGTGGACTGGGCGGAGAAGAAGAGGCCGGTGTCGGCCTGGAGGTTCGAGATGGGGCAGTTGGCCCCGGGCGCCTGCTGGAGCAGGTGCTCGGAGACGGCTCCACGGTCGTCAAGACGATCATCTGCGGCGATAACTATGCCGCGGAGAATCTTGAGTCAGTGATGGAGTCCGTCGTGAATGAGGTTCGGGACTCCGGCGCGGAGTTGTTCGTGGCGGGGCCGTGCTTTGTGGCGGGGCGCTACGGCGTCGCGGCGGGCGCCCTGTGCGCAGCCGTGCAGGCTGAGCTTGGCATCCCCGTCGTCACCGGCATGGCCGTTGAGAACCCCGGCGTTGATCTGTATCGCCAGGAGTTGCACATCGTCGACGCAGGTGAGAATGTCGCGGATATGCGAGACATCCTGACAAAGATGGCGGCCATCGCGAAAGTGACGGCCTCCGGCGAAGACGTTGGGCGGCCCGCCGAATGGGGCTACATCCCGCGCGGCATCATGAAGGACGAAACCGTCGAAGAAACGGCGGCCGTGCGGCTGGCGAAGATCATCGTCGCCAAGACGCTGGGGCAGCCGTATGAGACTGAACTGACGCAAATGGGATTCGAGCCGATTCCCGCGCCGCCCGCTGTTGCCGATATGAGCAACGCGACGGTGGCCATCATCACGGACGGTGGCCTGGTTCCCGCGGGCAACCCGGACAAAATGCCGGCCATTGCCTCAGAGATTTGGGGCTCATATGACATCGAGTCGGTGGACGGCCTGGAGGGTGAGGACTACGAGGTCTATCACCGCGGCTATGACAACCGCCATGTGTTGAGCGACCCGGATCGCCTCGTTCCTGTCGATGTGCTCAAGGAGCTTGAGAAGGCGGGCGAGGTTGGTAAGGTCTATGAGCAGTTCCTGTCCATGACCGGCTTGGCCAATCCGCTAGCGAACAGCCGGCGGATTGGGCGAGAGATTGCAGAGAGCCTCAAGAGCGCCGGAGTGGATGCCGTCATCCTGACCTCCACTTGAGGCACTAGTACTCGCAGCGGTGCTGCGATCGCGACGGAACTCGAGAAGGCAGGCATCCCTGTTGCCCAGGTAACTGCGGTGACGCCGGTAGCGAAGATGGTCGGCGCAAACCGGGTGGTGCAGGGCAAGGGTATCGTGTACCCGCTGGGTGATGCCGCCCTTAATCCGGAGGAAGAGAAGGACCTGCGACGGTCAATCGTCCGGCAGGCGCTGGAGGCGCTCAAGAACGAGGTGTAACCCCAACCCCATCCTTCGGTCACAAAAGTGAATAGGCGGGGGCGGCTCTAGAGCCGCCTCCGCTCATTTTTGCCCTCTCCCCGTTGGGAGGCTCAGTGAGGCATGGTCAGGTTGTATCAACCGATCCTATCTAAGGAATTGAACCATTCCTCGTTGCTCCAAATGGAGGTGTTATCGGACGGGTAGGGAGTTGGCGGAGAAAGGGGTCATGGTCTGGGATATGAACAAGATTAGCCGCTAACTTCCGGGTTCTCAGGGTCAGATGTCCATCCAATTGGATTCTTCTTGATAGATGCCCTGACATTAGCCAATTCTCTACTGTCGCGAATTACGCGCTCAAAGTAGTTCCGTCGCCGGAGGCGGCCGTCAAACGGCATCCACTTCTGCGATCTGACGCCCTCGCCGTAGTGAACGGTCGTCAGTGATTTGAACGCGCCAATCACACGCCCCAACGTTGCGCGGCCGCCGCGCGGGGCATCGTATTGAGGTTCCTGCACATCCGTAAAGGCAGCAAGTGGAAGAGCCTACAGGAGCGATGGTTCTCGGAGGTTCCTGCACATCCGTAGAGGCAGCCCTTGTGGCTGCCCGATCCGTTTCGTCTGTCCGACCGGCGGCGTTATTGCGCGTGGGATCGGCGAGAGAATGCAGGATGTCGGTATGTGCATCAGGGCGCTGGCGGAATCCGGGGCGCCCCTACGGTTTCATTTATGACGAGGATGCCGTTAATGTGGTTGGGCATGACCACGAATTCGTCGATTGCGACAGCCGGAAACCGATTCGGCAGTTCCTGCCACGCGCGACGGATCAACTCTCCGCCGTCATTGAGGCGCATTTCGTCAGAAGATACATCACCAAAAAGGCAGAGCCTGCCAAGAGTAACTATCGTGATAAAGTACATCCCCGCTGAGGCGTAGTCGTATCCTCCGGAGTCGAATGGACCGCCGATGATGCACATTCGGATCAAAGCGCTGCGAGGACGTCATTCTTGTTCTTTGGCATTCAACTCGGCTTGTTAGCAACTGGTGGAGGGGGCAGCGCGGGTAGTTGAATTGCGTCGAGCCTGCTCTGCTGTGAGCGTCCGGCGTGAGGCCCAGTAGCAATGGGTAACTGGGCGCCGTGCGGCTACAAAGGCAAGCTGCGGCCGATTTCCCTCAAGGCGTTGCGGTGGGCCTTGGCCTCCGGCATGACGCCGGCCATGAGAGCCCAGAAGTCAGCGGAGTGGTTCTGGTGAGTGAGGTGTGCGAGCTCATGGACGACGACGTATTCAATGAGCATCGGCTTCAGCATCATCATGCGCCAGTTGAATCGTAATGTGCCGTCCGGCGCGCAGCTTCCCCAGCGTTGTTTCTGATCTCGAATTAGCACAGCCGACATTTCGCCGCGGCCCAGGCGAGACCACCAGCGTCGCACCAGTTCAGGCAGCCGCTCGGAAGCCCTGTTTCGATACCACTCAACCATTGCGGCGCGGATGGATTCCAGACGGTCATCATCCGACAAACTGCCCGGCGCCGCGATACGAAAGCGCCAGTGATCGAACGTGACGTGGGGCCGCTTGTCGTCGGTCGGCTCGATGACCATGACCACGTTGCGGCCCAGGTAGGGCAGGGTCTCGCCGCTAACAAAGCGCTTTGGAGCGGGCCTCCGGTTAGATTCGGCGACATGGCGGAGGATCCAGGGCGCGCGTTTGCGGACGATGGCCTCCAGTTCCCGAGCCGAAGTTTTCATAGGCGCGGCAACGACTACGTCTCCGCCCACAACACTGACCTGCACCGTCTTGCGACGTCTCACGCTGCGTCGAACCGTGTAATTGATATTCGTGTTGCCGAAGCGCACGCTGCCTTGCACAGTCATAAAGCGCTCCCGTTCATCACCATATCCACGATGCCCATCGCCACTTCATCCAGGTCAATAGCGCTGTAGTCGGGGATGTTTCCAAGTTCGCCCTCAATGTCCAGACACATCATACGCCGCGCTGCGAGGCTCGATTGCCAACCAACCACCGTTGTGTGGGATTCCAGCGCCACCAGAATGACAGAGTGGGCTCGATTGACTGTTGGTGTATGAGACGGCTACTTGAGGCGGAGGACGGGCCCACCTGTGCCTGAGCGAGTGCTGCAACGCACATGGCCAGCAGTCGCAACCGACAGGGAGGCGGCGAGGACGAGGCGCCCGGTCTGAAGCGCCTCAGCGATGGTAGATACGGAGCCTCCTCTTTGCATGGACATTCGGTGTCTTTCTGCGCTACTATCGGCAGATATTGGCTCCAAAATTCTCGGGGCTCGCCGCTTCAGCCCTTGACTTCAGAACGAGAGCTCTTCCGGGAAAACCCTTAATTTATGACCAGCAGTGAATCAGTGTCCGACGACAGCCGACTTTCAGCACAGCTTCTCAGGGGAGACGTAGTCTGCTTTGGATTCTTGACGCACTGCCTGCTCCTTATGGTTGACCAACTGCCTCCACAGAATGGCGGGGCGCCGGTGCTGGACTCGGTGGAGATCGTGGGAGACGATGCCGCAATTGCCGCAAACATACTGACCCAATGGGGCGTTCCGACACGGCTTATCACCTCACCAACGGGAGACGATCATCGCGGGGAGACAGTCAGGGAGAACCTTAGATTGTCGGGTGTGGATGTCCGCCAGGAGATTAAACGCGGCTGGCTAACTCCGTTCGAGGTGGCGATCCTTGATTCCGTCGGAGGCCGCACCTATTATCAGCGCCGGGATCCCGACGCTTTGGCTGAGTTGAGGCCGCCCGATCCCGCGCAGTTTGAGGGCGCGGGGCTACTCTACGTAGATTGGTACGATGGCCCCAGCGTTGTTAGCGCCATGGAGAATGCCGCATCCCAGGACGTGCCCATTTTCCTCAACCTGGAGTCGGAATACGACAAAGAGCCGTGGGTCTCAGGCTTGCTGAAATATGCCAGCATTTGCCAGGTCTCCATGGACTTGCCCGGCGCATCCGGCAAGCCTTTCGACATAGCTCGCGCCTTGATCAAGCAAGGTGTGGAGATCGCCGTCGTGACTTTGGGCTCAGAAGGCTGTGTCGTCGCCCAGGGACAGCAGGCGTATTTCGTCAAGCCTCTGTCCGTAGAAATAGTAGACTGCTATGGTGCCGGCGCGGCCTTTTCAGCCGGCGTCATATATGGCCTGCGGGCGGGTTGGTCGCTGGAAAATGTAGCCCGCTTCGCCAGCGCCTACGCAGGGCTCAAGTGCGGGGTTTCCGGTATCGCCGGGTTGCCGATAAGCGACATCCAGGAGACCGCGTCATCCGTCGAGGCACAGCTGCTGCCGCTCTGATCGGAGAGTTCTACTTCTTCCTCACCCAAAAGATGCAGTATCGCATGGGCTTGGGGTCGTCGAAATAGAGCAGCCCGCCCAGCTTGCCTCTTTGGTCGGCCTTGACCATGGAGCAGCCGCAATTCTCCAATACCTTTAGAAGTCGGTTTTCGTCATACAGTTGAAACGATCTGTCCACGCCGTCCGTTCCAAACGCGCTATCGCTTACGTCGGCCACCCCCGATCCGACCTTGAACATCAGTTGCAGGACACCGCCGGGAGCCAAAACCCTGGCCAACTCCGGAATGGTGGTCGTCTCCACGTCCTGACGGGACAAGTGCTGGATCACGGCATTGCACAGGACAAGGTCAAAGGAACCCGACTCGAAGGCTAAGGGCTTTCTCAAATCGCCGACGCTGAGCTTGTCGGCGATTTCCGGGTGCTCCGCCTTGCCCAGGTTGATGTTCTCCTCCACTGCGTCAATCCCGTACGCGTCATACCCCCAGGAGTGCAGCAGGGAAACATCCCGCGCCCCGGCCCCGCACCCCGCGTCCAGACTACGTTTGCCTGACGCCAGTTCATCTGCCCGCTTCAGCAGGTCCATGTCGCCATTCAGATTGGGGTGAGATGTATGTTTGTAGGCCGAATGCGTGAATTCGTGAGACAGTTGGGAGTATCTCCGGGCGTTCTCCCGGTAGAACTGCAGTGACTCAAACTGCATGCGACCACCTCGTGGGCGCTGGCATGACATTCGACGTTAATGACGACATAACACTCCGGCATTTTACATTGTCTTAACATCCTTGTAAAATCGACCATCAACGTTCAGATGCCTTATCGGTTGCCTGCTCTGTAGGGAACAGGTCTCGGCTCGCAGGGGATGGCGGGATGATTCCAGACAATCACGGTTTACATCAACTATTTGAAACGCAAGCCGCCGGCACGCCGGACGCCACGGCTATACTATTCGGCCACGAACAAATGTCCTATGCCCAACTGAACCAATCGACGGATGCGCTGGGAGCCTACCTTCGAAGCTGTGGTGTCGGCACGGATGACCCTGTGGGCATTTTCATGGATACCTGCCCCGAATATATCGTCAGTGCCATTGGAACCCTGAAGGCCGGCGGGGCCTTCATGCCCATGGCCGTTGACTCACCTGAACCCTTGCTGCAGGGCATGGTGTCGGAGTCGCAGCCGAAGGTCGTGCTCACCAAAGAGCAATACGTCCCCAAGCTCAGTGGCTTCACCGGGACTCGCATATTGCCCATCGACAGTGACCGGTCCTGGCAGAGCTACGAGGGCGAAATCCATGTGGCGCGCGTTGCCAGCGACGATCTGGCATTCGTCCCCTATACATCCGGCACCACCGGAGACCCGAAAGGCGTGATGCTGACTGGCGGCGCCGTCGTCTCCTCCTACTCCGCCAGGTACGAATACAGCTCATATGGAGTCGGGGATAGGGTCGGCTGCAACATCTTCTTCCCCTGGGAGTTCCTGCGCCCGCTGTTGAAGGGCGGGACAGTGTGCGTGATCCCTGATGAAATCATGTATGTCCCGCGGGCGCTCGCCGGGTTTATCTCAGAACATCGGCTCTCCGAGATTCTGTTCACGCCGTCCATGCTGCAGAGTGTCCTGAACTCCGCAGACCGTGAGCTGCTGCGGGAGCAAATGTCGTCCCTGCAAGTCGTCTGGCTGAACGGAGAGGTCGTGCCGGTTAGCCTGCTCAAGCAGGCGCTGGAGGTTTTGCCGCCGTCCACCCGTATGTTCAATACCTACAGCATCAGCGAGACCCACGATGTCTGCACCATTGACCTGACCGATCTGCCCCTGGATGGGATGGATACCTGCCCGGTGGGTCTTCCGATGGACGGTGTCAAGATCCGTGTACGTCCGGAGGGCCGGTCTGCCCTGGATGCGAGCGGCGTCGGCGAATTGCTCATCGGTGGCCAGGGACTGGCCCGGGGCTATCTCAAGAGACCCGACCTGGATGCCGATAGGTTCATCACCTGGAATGGTGAGCGCTATTACGCCACAGGGGACCTGGCAGAGGTTGATCCTGACGGCATGACGACGATAGTGGGTCGGACCGATTCCATGGTCAAGATCCGGGGATACACTGTCTATCTTGGCGCAATCGAAGAGACCCTGCGCAGACACTGTGATGTCGCGGATGCCGCGGTTGTGGCTGAAACTATGGACGAGACCAGCAAACGGTTGGTGGCATATGTTGTCCGCGGCGCCCATGCAACATGGAAATTGGACGCCCGAAGCGGGGCGAGCAGGGACCTGCGAAGTCTTCTGGAGCGGTATCTGCCCCTCTACTCCGTCCCCTCCCATTTCATTGAACTGGACACCCTTCCGATAAGTCAGCAGACCGGCAAGCTGGAACGCAAGGCCCTGCCCCGGCTGGGTAGTGGGGTATCGGTCGTCAAGCAACGAATAAGACTGGCCGAGAATGCCACGGCAACGGAAAGACGCAAGGCCTTGCGAGTAGTGTGGGCCGAAACGCTGGACATTGACCTCGACACACTGGAGGATGACTGGAACTTCTTTGATCTTGGCGGCCACTCCCTGGTGGGTATGCTTCTCACAATCGGCATCGAGGAAACATTCGGCATTGAACTCAGCGGGATCGAGGTATATGAATATCCCACCATTGGCAAACTGGCGGCATATCTGGAAGATAGAGGATCGGGTATGACATCCACAATTACGCTGGCGGAAGACGCAATCCTGGACTCAGAGATTTCACCAAGCGGTGACGCAGGCATTACTCGATTGAGCGAGGCATCCTCGGTGCTGATCACTGGAACGACCGGGTTTCTGGGCGCCTTCCTGCTCGACCACCTAGTGCAAACCACGGGGCCGGATACGAGGTTTTACTGCCTGGTACGTGACGGAGACTCTGAGGATGGCGGTGCCACAAACCGAGTACGGGAGACACTGAAGTTCTACGGACTGCC
Source organism: Dehalococcoidia bacterium (assembly GCA_965205915.1). Lineage (GTDB taxonomy): Bacteria > Chloroflexota > Dehalococcoidia > UBA6926 > UBA6926 > VXMO01. The sequence continues at coordinate 2,322,119 of OZ242191.1, forward strand.
CAGCCAATCTGCGGATGGTCGGATTATCCCTGTCTCCGGAGACCTTACTCATCCCCGGATGGGACTGGACAGTGACCAGTATCACGAGTTGGCCGAAGAGATCGACCTGATATTCCACTGCGCCGCCTCTGTCAACTACGTATACCCCTACTCAGTGGCCAAGCCACACACCGTCGGCGGCACTTTGGAAGTGCTCAAATTCGCCTGCACCGGTACGCCAAAGGCAGTGCAATACATCTCATCCAACGGCGTCTTCCCCGGAGGAGATCACACTCCGTACCTGGAGAACAATCAGATAGACGACTTCGTAGACCGTATGGAGGGAGGCTACAACCAGGCGAAGTGGGCCGCGGAAAGGCTGGTTTGGTCTTCTGTCTCGCGAGGATTGCCGGTCAGCATTTACCGGCCCGGCAATATAGGCCACAGTAGCCGCACGGGCACAGGCAACCCAAATGACTTCCTGTCGCTAATCATCAAGGCCTGCGCCCGCTTGGGCAGCGCTCCCCAGGCGCCGGACTGGTTCTTTGAAATGACGCCCGTGGATTTCGTGGTCTCCGCTATCGCCAGGATGGCCGACGGTCCAGATCACTTGGGCAGGGTCTACAACGTGGTCCAGCAGGACCCGGTTCCGGCAGACCAGGTTTTTGACCGTATGGAACGCAACGGACACATTACGGAGCGCGTTCCCTTGAAGGAGTGGAAGTCGAGATTGCAAGCAACGGCCGACCACGACGACGACCTGGAGTTGAAGATACTGGTCCGCTCCCTGGACTCAGTAGAGCCGTATCTGGCGGATACCAGCGTCTACGATATAAGCAAGTTCACCAAGGCACTTTCAGAAATCGGCCTCACAATGCCGAGAGTTGGCGCTGACTACGTGACGATGTTCCTGGAAAAGTAACTGAGGGAAGCCCAGGCAAGATCAGGGGCGCAGCGAAACCCTACCTGCGACGGTACTCACCACGGCCGGACATATAGTGGGGGCCTCTATCAAAACCGACCGAGTTGTTACGATCCCACCGCTATACCCTACGCTTGATCTGATTTGCCACCATGTCGAGGGCCGCTGCGCCACCTTTGGCCGTGAGTCGCCTAACCAGCAGAGCAGCAGCAACTGCTGGCAGCCCCAGGAAGAAGGCGGTCATCGTGAGAATGGCCATGATAGTCCAGACGTTCATCAAATCTGCCGTCAGCCCCAAAGAGGACGAAATCGCCAATGACGAGATTGTCGCTAGGCTCGCTGATAAGAAGATTGGCCATAAGCGGTTCCTAAAGACTCGAGTTCGGATAGTACTACCAGTCACAATCATCAAGACAGTCAAGGGCAAGAATGCTAGCGAGCCTGCCATCATGATCTGATTGAAAGCTGGCAACTCGTACAGGCGGTGATCGATCACTACGTAAGTCGACACGATAAGCACACCCAGAGCTGCCAATGCAATCCAAAAGTGAAGGATGCGACGTGCCCAAGAGCGCTTGGAGTTCAAGTAGAGAGCGAGAAAAGAGATCATCGCCACATTGGAGATGAGCCATTCGTTCAATGCCATGCCTTGGTCACCAAGGATCAACACGTTCATAAAGCACAGCGCAGCAATGGCTACGAATCTGTCTCCCGGGCTTCCCATGTGCCTTAGGGACTCACTTCCTCTCTCCGGTCGTGCCGCCAATGAATCACGGGAATGTGGCCAAGACCAAGCTATGTCGTCCCTCATCCCTCGCACTACGCGCAGTATGATGTGAAAAACTATGGTTTCGGGGCCGTCTCCTTGCCTCCGGTAGTCAGCGATGTGCTCGTACAAATCCGACTCGATAGTCGCCCGTCGGTCATCGCGTACATCTCTAGGGGCGGCCACAGTGTAAGCCCACGTCCACACCTTGGCGAATCGCTTAGCTAGCGGTAATGAGAATGCTCTAAAGGCAATCAACAAGATTACTCCGACCACAGCTTCGCCTGACATTACGTCCCCCAAATCGGTTTCAACAGATCACTGCCTTTGCAGACGCGCAATTGCGCGTCTGCTGTTTCCCCCGCAGTTGCCCCCGCGGCGGTCAGTTTGTATAGCTTCCTCCGAGGCCGTCCATCCTGCGCCGCGACCATGGGGTCTTCCCACCTACTTCCCAGGAATCCGGCCTGCTCCAGCCTTTCAAGAGCACGGTAGAGAGTGCCGTGACCAGTTAGGAGGCGGGCGTCTGTCTGCCCCTTGATTTCTTTGGCCATCTGGTAACCGTGGAACTCTAACTCTCCAGCGGTCAGGAGCATCAAGGCAGCAGCAAGAATTGATTGCTCGATAGGGATGAGGGTGCCTGCTTTCCTTCTCATGGAGGAAGTATGCGCAGATATCTGCGCATTGTCAACCGTGACGTCTAACAGCACTCAACTTGGCCTACAACCACAACCCCTGTTTGCCCGACATCAACTCCCTTTAAGGCACTCTAGTATTTGAACAAGGGGAGGCCGGAAGGGATGTCTGCGGGACGCGGCATTGTCGGAGCCTGGCTTGGTTGTCGACGGTCTGTGTTGGGAGCCTACTGCAAGTCCAGCCGCACCGTTAGAGTGAACGTTCTCGATTTCGACCAGAGTGGTAGGCCGATACCCTTTGGTAACGCGAACTGAGCGGGTGTTTCAGTTTGAAGTGGTGTGGGTAGAGATGGTTGGTCGGCTAAACAGAAGTTGAATCCGCGAGGCTCCCCGTGTGAGGGAAACGCTATGCCAAGCCGAGCCGAACGCCGGTCAACTCGATGTGAGGTGACGACGGTATTCTTGCTCGCGACCTGGCGTTGATTCAACGCCCTACTCTCGACGTGTCGTTGCTGCGACAGGCCGCAGGCTGCCGCGAATAGCCATGGCCGGCAGGGCAGCTAAAGTCCCCCCCCGATCCGTTTGCGGCCCGCAGTCCCGCTATCCCTCCGGTCGATCCACTTGCGGCAGAAGATTGGCGCATTTGGATTCGCGGTAGACGGACATGTGATAGTGACGACATGTCCGTCAAGATTTCCCTGCCCAAGAAGGGGGAGTGACGTACGTGTTGGGAGAGGCTCCCTGCTAAAGCAACCCGTTCACTCGCTGAGAAGCACGGTGGGAAGCGCTTTCTTAATGGTCCTGGCGAGCGAGAGGGTCTTTCCTCGGACGCGGACGCTCTTGCCTTCGAGAACGTTTCGCCAGTTTGTGGGGTAGCCGTCGGGTAGACGGAGCGTCGGTCTTTTTGAAGCGTTGGGGTTTGGGACAACGCGGCGACCTGGCGCCCGATACGTTAGGCGCGGCGCGAGGATAATCAGCCACCGGTCCTCGTGGCGTCTGGCGAAGGCCGTCACGCCACCCGCCCCGTCGCCTGACGCCTTTAGCGGGGGATACTCCCCCTGTTCGAATAGGTCAGGGAGTTGCTGGCGCAATTGCAGCATCCGCCACGTCACGAATTCCTTGGCGGGACTTCCGCCCGGTGATCGAACAAATCGGCGCAGAGATAGTTCGCCCCGGCTTTCAAGATCATCCAGAACACGGCTCCGTTCGACAAAATCTACCGGACGTCGGTTGTCCGGATCGACAAAGCTGAAATCCCGAGCCTCCTGCCCTTGATAGATGTCCGGCGTTCCAGGAGTCGCGATCTTCAAAACGACCTGGCTCAAGGATTTGGCCAGAACCGCCTTGTCCATCTCCTGGACAAATCGGCCAAGATCCTTGCGGAGCGCCTCCGCGCCAGGATTCGTTGCCAGCCAATCAACGAACCCGACGATGGCCCCCTCGTAATCTGCATTCGTGGAGATCCATGACGTAGCGTCTCCGGCCTCCCGAACAGATTTCAGCAGGTAGGCTACCAAGCGTTCGCAATAGTCGGTGAAATCCGTCATATCTGACGGTCATCCGCCTACCGCTGATTGCCACAAGTAGTATTCAGTGTTGGCATCAACGGAAGGGGCGTCGCCGTTTCGCGCCGGTGTCGACCACCGGTTCACCTGCGTCTCCCACTGTCGAGGCATCTCAGAAAGGACGGCAAGCCGCGCGCGCATGTCTTCGGAGCGCTTTGTGTCGTGCGTCGACGTGGCGTTCATTGAGTGCGGTTGTGTGTGTGACCGACGCCGGAGGAAGCGATGGAACTCAGTCTGCGTTGCGGCGCCCGCGTGGCCGCCAACCTCATTCAGAGAGATGAGCCGGTTGTAGCGGTAGAAGGCCGAATCCTCCAACCCCTTGGCCATCGCCGCGCCCGTAAGCTGCTGCCACTGCATGGCGAATTCCAGCGCCTCTGCATCGTCGTCGGCTCGCATGAGCAGCGAGCGCAAAGTCTCAATGGAATCGGCGTGAGCCCCTCGTCCCAGTGCCTGCCGGGCGGCATCATCAAGATAGTGGGCATCCTGCCGCGTGGTCCCGGTGGGCGCGATGTACGTGCGGTACACGGGCAGACATGCCGAGAGCTCGATGATCGCTTCCGCCGCCACGCCCTCTGAAATGCGGCCGCCGACCGCAGCCGCGAAATTCGCCGCCAGACCACGGATCTCTCTTTGGAACCGTGATCGGAGCGCCGCGCGTTTGCGTTCATAAACAATGTCGCCGAACGATGGCGATCCGCCTATAAAGCCGTTATACGCGCGGTCAAGTTCGGGCATCCCGCGACCGTCAACCAATAATTCGTTGGCGACGCCCAGTCAGTCGTAGCCTGTTGAGCCGGACACGGGCCAATCGGCCGGCAACTCCTCACCCGGAGCCAGTACCTTTTCCACAACAATGTACGGAACAAAGCCCGCGGCCTCAGTGGCTCGATTCCGTAGCCGATGCAGGTATGCGGCCGGATCGCGCAGCCCGTCAATGTGGTCCACGCGCAAACCCTGAACCCTCCCTTCCGCTAACAGCCGGAAGTACAGCGCATGAGTCGCCTCGAACACGGCGGCGTCTTCAACCTTTACGCCGATGAGGTCATCTATCTCAAAGAAGCGCCGGTAATTGGAAGTCTCCTCTCTCCAATAGGACAGGCCGTAGTACTGCTGGGCGAGAACACTGCGGATTTCGTTGCCGTTCGTGCCCGACGCCAGCGGGAATTGCGTTCCGCCCACCTTTATCGAGGCCCCGTCAAAACTCACGTCGCCATCCGCAATAGCTTGATCGAGCGGGCGACCCAGGATGGGCAATACAATCTTGCCGCCCTCTGATTCCCAGTCGATGTCAAAGAAGTTTGCGTAGCGGGATGCTCGCCCATTAGCCAGGACATCACGCCACCATGGATTGTCGATACTGACCGCCATGTGGTTCGGCACGATGTCCAGCAGCAGCCCCATGTCGTGGGCAGTGAGAGCGGCGGTCAGGCGGCCGAAATCCTCGTCTGTCCCCAACTCCGGGTTGAGTCGGGTAGGGTCGATTACGTCGTATCCATGGGTGCTCCCGGGACGCGCAACTGTCAGTGGCGAAACATACAGATGTGATATTCCCAGCTTGGCCAGGTAGGGCACGATTCCAAGCGCCTCGGAAAATCCAAACCCCTGATGCAGCTGCACACGGTAGGTGGCCCTTGGCACGCTCCTGGAGACGATTCTTGTCAACTAAGCCCTCGGCCCAACAACACGACGCTGCGACCGCGAACAGTGAGACTGGCCCCCCGGGCAAGCGGAGGAGTCCGGCTTGAACCGCCCCACTCATCGGCGGAGGAATCGAGCATGACCTGTCCGGCGACGCCGTCGAGACTGATCTCTTCCGTGTCGTTAGCAGAAAAGCAGAGCACGAGAGTTGCGCCCTGCGTATCTGACCCGTATTCAACAACAATCATCTTCTCTGAATCGTGTACCGACACGCGCCTTTGTTCTTCCATCCTTGTGGCGCGAATTCTGCCACGCAGTCGCAGCAACTCAGCATAGAAGGCATGGGTCGTCCGGCGCGAAATCAAGGACCGATCCAACATGGCCGACGCAAAGGTTGCGGCGTCCGAGGGGTCAGGGAGTTCGTCCGAGACGGCGTCCATGTTGAACTCTCGCCTTCAGCCCTCGCGAACCGCGCGCTGTAGGTCTTCATCAGAGTGGTCGATGAAATACGGGAAGGGCGCCGTTTCGCCATATTCTTCACCCATAAACAACAGCGGAATGAAGGGAGACAGGAGATACGCGCCGGCGACCAACCTCTGCTCTTCGGGTCCAACAAGCTGAGTCAGCCGTTCGCCGTATGGACGGTTGCCGATTTGATCATGATTCTGCGAGACGACGACGAAGCGCTCTGCCGACTCTCCCAGCGCGGATGCGCCATGCCGCCTACGACGGAAACCCGAATACTCTCCGGTGTAGGCAAACCCCTGCTCATAGCACTTCGCGAGCTGCTCCAACGCTCCATAGTCAGCGTAGTAGCCATCCCGCTCTCCCGTGAGGAGCGTATGCAAGGAACGGTGGAAATCGTCCGTCCAAACCGCGTTCATCCCGTACCCGCCACGGTCCCGCTCCCTGATCAGCCGAGGATCAGTGTCTGAGCTCTCCGCAATCAGGTAGATGTTGCGCCCCGTCTCCAGTGCCAGAGAGCCAACGCGGTCTCCAAGTTCTTCAATGAACCTGTACGCCGTGTGGTCCAGTATGGCGTGGACAGCATCAAGCCGCAGGGCATCAATGTGACAATCGCGCAGCCACCACAGCGCATTCTCGATAAAGTAATTCCGAACCCCGTCACTGCCGGGGCCGTCGAAATTCATGGCTGCTCCCCAGGGAGTGTTGTACACATCAGTGAAATAGTGTCCGACATTGCCTGCGTAGTTACCCTCTGGCCCCAGATGGTTGTAGACAACGTCCAGGACAACTGCGAGTCCGTTCAAGTGGCAGGCATCGACCAGCCGGCGCAGCCCGTCCGGTCCCCCATATGAGTTCTGCGCGGCGTATGGATAGACCCCGTCATAGCCCCAGTTTCGCTCCCCGGGGAATTGGGCCACCGGCATTAATTCAATGGCCGTGACTCCAATCTCTTTCAACTCCGCGATGTGTTCTACTACGCCGTCAAACGGGCCCTCGGGAGTGAATGTCCCAACGTGCAGCTCATACAGCACGTAATCGCGCAGAGGAATGCCCAACCGGTCGCCGTCGTTCCAGTCGTAGGAGGGATCAACAACCTCCGACGCCTCATGCACGCCATCAGGTTGGGATCGTGACGCCGGGTCAGGTTTATCGGATCCGGCGATTCTAAACTTGTAACGCTGTCCGGGCGCCACGTTCTCCACAGTCCGTGCATAGTAGCCGGTTGGCAGCGGTTCGAGGCTAACGACACGACTTGGCGGCCCATCGGCGGCGTTTACCAGGACGACATCGACATCCTGCGCATCAGGCGCCCAAACGCTGAAGCGACAACGTCCGTCTCCCAGGTAAATTGCGCCGGGCTGAGGGGCGTCCGTCAACGTGTCTCCGCTTTTAGGACAAGCAGGGAAAGAGGCGGGAGCATCAATGAAATGGAATGTTCGCGACCCTGAGCCGGTTCCGGGGATGCAGTAATTCGCCCCGGGTTCCCTTCACCGTTGCCGCCAAACTCCTCTGCGCTGCTATTCACTATTTCCAACCAATCGCCATCATGTGGAACGCCGATACGGTAGCTACGGCGGGCCGTCTGAGAAAAGTTGCAGACCGCAACCACGGAATCGTCGCTATCTGCGGAATGTCTCAGGAAGGCGAGAATGCTTGATTCCGCATCGGTGGCCTCGATCCACTCGAAACCTGCGGGATCGCAGTCCATCCGGTGAAGCGCCGGTTCCGACACGTAAACGCGATTGAGGGCGTTCACCCAGCGAAGGACACCGGCGTGGTTTGGTTGATCTTGAACCGACCATTCCAATTGGCCATCGTGGTTCCATTCCGAGGGTTGCCCAAACTCGGCGCCCATGAAGAGTAGCTTCTTGCCCGACAGAACGTATTGATACCCCAGCAAAAGGCGCAAATTGTCGAATTTGCTCCGGCTGTCGCCCGGCATCTTTTCAAGCAAGGACCCTTTGCCGTATACCATCTCATCATGGGAAAGTGGCAGCATGAAATTCTCGTTGAACGCGTATACCTGACGAAACGTGAGCTCTCCATGATGGAATTTCCTGTATTTGGGATCGCGATGGAAGTACCGGAGTGTGTCATTCATCCAGCCCATATCCCATTTCAGCCCGAATCCCAAGCCGCCGACATGGATCGGTTTCGACACCATGGGCCATGCGGTTGACTCTTCAGCAATGCTCTGGGCATCCGGAAAGGCAAGGTACACCGCCGTGTTCAATTCCCGCAGGAAATGGACGGCCTCGAGGTTTTCCCTGCCTCCGTTCACATTGGGAGTCCACTCGCCCTGCGAACGCGCGTAGTCGAGGTACACCATTGACGAGACGGCATCGACCCTGATCCCATCAACGTGGTACTTGTCGAGCCAGAAGAGGGCGCTTGAGATTAGGAATGACCTCACTTCACCACGTCCGAAATCGAAGATGCTGGACTTCCACTCGGGGTGATAGCCTCTCTGAGGATCGGCATGTTCGTAGAGCGGGCCGCCATCCATGAGTGACAATCCATGCCGGTCGGTCGGGAAATGCGCCGGCGCCCAATCGAGGTAGACCCCTATTCCGGCTTGGTGAAACGTGTCGATCAGGAACATGAAGTCGGCGGGAGAACCGAAGCGGCTCGTGGGGGCAAAATACCCGGTTGCCTGGTAGCCCCATGAGCCGAAGTACGGGTGCTCCATCACGGGTAGAAACTGCACGTGAGTGAACCCGTTCTCCTTCACGTAGGGCACAAGACGGTCGGCCATCTCCACATACGTTAGAGATCGATTCCCGTCCTCAGGGTCCCGCGCCCAGGACCCCAGGTGCGCTTCATAGACCGAAATGGGGGACGAGAGCGAGTTGTGAGCGCCCCTTGCCTGCATCCAGTCCGCGTCCCCCCACGTATATGCAAGATCCTGCACGACCGAGGCTGTCCGGGGCGCCACCTCGTGTAGGAACCCAACAGGGTCCGACTTGTCCACGCTAAGGCCATAGCGTCGCGATACTATGTTGAACTTGTAGACAGCTCCCGCGCCCACCCCGGGGACAAAGCCTTCCCACACCCCCGATGATGTTTGCACACTGAGCGGGTTCGCTTCGACCTGCCATTCGTTGAAATCTCCGATAACTGATACCCGCTCCGCATTTGGGGCCCAAACTGCAAAATACACGCCGTCATGGTTGCCCAGTTTTCCCGGATGCGCGCCCAGTTTCTCATACAGGTTGTGGAGTTGGCCGTCCTTAAACTGCTGAATGTCTTTGTCCGACATGATAGGAGGAGACTCCGGCGAGCAAGAGGTCATTCGGCAGCTTCCCGTCTCGATCGCGCCAACCGGAGGAACATGGATCGAACGTCGTCGCTTGAACGAATCTCTTCAAGGCTGCGAGAGGATTGCCGTCGCCAATTCGGCTGTTCATCGCCGGTTCCCGGAACGTTTTGCGGCTCTAGTTCAAGCCAAATATCCTCAAGGTTCACCAACACGAGCGCCGCGGGGGGACTCCCCAAGTGAGTCGACCAAAGCCTGGTGAGCGAGCGCAGGGGAATCAGACCCGATCAACGAGCTGACGAGAGAGATCGCGTTCCTCCGTATGCCGCGCTCCTCATCGCTCCGCTCCGGATTGATGAGTCCCAAATCCTGGCGGTCATCTATATCCATTCCCCGCCACCACCGTGCGAATGGCGGCGTGTCGTGTGTCCCTATGCTTGCCAGGGATCCCTTGACGGGAATTGGAAGACGCTTCTCCGTGTTTCGCAAGTCAAACTCGCTGACGAACATGCCCCTCACGCCATGCTCCTTCATCGCCTTCGGGATGTGTTTGGGCACCGTTCCCAGGTCTTCGCCAATCAACATGGTCTTGTGGCGGTGGGACTCCAGGCTCAACACTGCGTAAAGCTCTTCCGCCGGATATTCGACGTATGCGCCCTGATCCATTGGAAACCCGTCAGGGATGTAGTACATGCGGTGGAGGCCCATGATGTGGTCAAACCGAAGCACGGACGCATGACGCATCTGCCAACTCAGCGATGCCCTCAAGTACTCAATTGCCCTGTCGCGGATTGACCGCGGTTTGAGCGCCTGAAAGCCCCAGTGCTGGCCATCGTAGAAGTCGTCGGGAGGAGCGCCTGCGGACGCGCCGGTCACGAATTGGTCCGGAAATCGCCAGCTATCGAATCCTCTTGCATGGACTCCAATGGGGTAGTCCAGGTAAAGCCCTGCAGACCTCTCCGCTACAGTGGCCAATTGGATGTCGGCCTGCCATTGCCCATACACGTGAAACTGCGCGAGCTCGTTGAAGGACTCGCCGTACAGCGGCGCCATCTCCTCGGCCGGCCTACTCCACGGCTCGCCAATGATCGATGATGCCGCCCGGAACTTGCAGTAGTCCGCCATGCCCAAATGGCCGTTGGCGAATTGCTCCATTGCGGCCCTCGACTCGGGATTCGTGTGCGCGGTGCTGGCCGCTGCTGCAATCGACCGCCGCTTGACGGCATACGCCTCCTCGTAGTCGATCAGCCGGATTCCGGCGCCGTCTTTAGGCGTCGAGAGGCCGGCGCCCGAGCCGGTGTCTACGTACAGTTCATTCCATGCTAGCCGCGACACCGGAGCGTAGGGACTGGGATCCATCACGGGTTTCTCAAGGAAGCCCGCCAATAAAGGCAGCGTGCCTATGAGGCCATCCCCCAACTCCTTCAGCCATGCCCCAAGCTCCGCCAAATCGGTCAGATCCGCCATGCCCGGGTTTCGTTGAGAGTGCAGGGCGTATAAGGGCAGGAAACCGATCCACCGACGCCGTGGATCCGTCCATGCGACACGGGGCGCGCACAGTACGGTAGACGTGCTCTCGGTCGCGCCTACTCGCACGTGCAGTTCGTGATAACCGAAGGGCAGATCGCCGGGAGTGCTAAGGAGTTGCAAACCTTCGCCGCCGTTCCGTGGCGACAAGACAAGCTCGATGGTTTCCCCGGACTCGAGAACCAACATTGCCTCGGGCCGATCCATATGCTCAGCCGCGGTGATGTCAATGGTGGTTGCCGCGCCGTCCCACACGACGATCACCGGCGTTGTCAGCCTCGTTTCCGCGTTTCGGCGCTGGGCCAGCAACTTGTCGGCCTGTTCAGGCGAATCAATATCGACGCCAAGCGTGCGCAAAACGGCCATGAGCGTTTCCGCGGATGGGTCTCGGGAAATCCCGCGCGCATCTTCGTACGTCATAAGCACTCCAAGATGGCGGGCAAGCCTGCCAAGGGCGGATGTCGGAAGGGTCACACTTCGTCCCCAATGAGACGAATGATGCTTATCAGGGGAACGAGAACCCAGTCGGGCCTGTTGTTGAGATCGTAACTGACCTCGCGGATTGGCCCTGGAGAATCCCCCATTGCGATCACCGCTCCACTGCATTGGCGTGCGCACCCCTTGGCGGTCTCCCAGGTAAACGTTGACCCCCATCCCGATCTCGTCGCCGTAGTACAGCACCGGAGCGCCCGGCATGGAGAAGAGCAAAGCATTCATCAGTTGTATCTGGCGAAGGTCATTCCCTAGCAGCGGAGCAAGCCGCCGCCGGATGCCGAGGTTGATCCGTGCCTGCGGATCATGCGCATAGACGCGATACATGTAGTCACGCTCTTCGTCGGTGACCATCTCAAGTGTCAGCTCATCATGGTTTCTCAGGAACATTCCCACTGAGCGTTCTCGGGAATCTCCGGGGTCTGGCGCAGGATATCAATGATGGGAAAGCGGTCCTCCATCTGAATTGCCATGAAGAGCCGCGGCATAACCGGAAAGTGAAACGCCATATGGCACTCATCGCCGTCGCCGAAGTACTTCACGGCGTCTTCGGGCCACTGGTTCGCCTCAGCAAGCAGCATCCGATTCGAGAACTTGGCGTCAACGTGGGCGCGCAAACTCTTCAGGAATTCGTGGGTTTCCGGCAAGTTCTCGCTGCTTGTCCCTTCGCGCTCAAAAAGGTACGGCACGGCATCCAAACGGAGGCCATCGACTCCCATGCCGAACCAATAGTCCACGAGGCGAAATATTTCTCTGCGGACGGAGGGGTTATCGAAGTTGAGATCGGGCTGGTGATGGAAGAAACGGTGCCAATAGTAGCTCTTGGCTACGGGGTCGAAAGTCCAATTCGACGGCTCAAAATCCTCCAAGATGATCCGGGCTTCGCTGTACTTGGACGGATCGTCGCTCCACACGTAGTAGTTGCGATAGTTGCTTCCGGCCGGGGCCGTTCTGGCTCGCTGGAACCACGGTGCTGGTCTGAGGTGTGGTTGATCACCAATTCTGTTACAACTCTGATTCCCCGCAAATGGGCCTGGCGCAGGAACCGGCGGAAATCGGCCATCGTTCCGTATGCAGGATTGATCGTTCGATAGTCGGTAATGTCATACCCGTCGTCGCGCAACGGCGATGGGTAAAACGGCAACACCCAAATGGCCGTTTTGCCCAGGTCCTGCAGGTAGTCCAGCTTCTCTGTTGACCCGTTGAAATCGCCAATGCCGTCCTCGTTGCTATCCAGGAACGTGCGGACATGAACCTCGTAAAAAACGACGTCCTTGAACCACAGGGGATCATCGGAAAGCGGGTATGCCTCTGACCGTTCAGTCAATGAGCCCTCCCGGCTTCGCTTGAGCGGGTCGCCTGTGGATTGCGAGTTTCATGCCGTACGAGCCGGGGTGTACACGAAAAATGTGTGCGGGAAAAACCTGCGGATCAAGCTCTACATAGTTCCGGCCGCCATCCCAATCGTACAACCTGTCGCTAATCAGGTCCTCGACCTGGTACCGGGAGCCGGGGTTCCACGCCGACGGCGGCAACATCAAGGTTGACCCAGCCGGATTGTGTGTACTCGTGATCAAGGTTGACGACAGTAAGGATAACGTTCGATCCCACAGTGTCGCGCTTGCTGTATGCGATGATCTCCGGATTGTCGGTCCGGTGGAAGACAAGCGAATCGTTGCGATGGAGGGCGCCGTTGGTTCTCCGCACCGCGTTAAGGCGAGTTATCAGCCCGGTAAGATTGTCTTCTTGTCGATCCACGTCCCAACGCCTGATTTCGTACTTCTCGGAGTCCAGATATTCCTCGCTTCCCGGAGCCACAGGAGTATTTTCCATCAGCTCGAAAGCGGGGCCATACACTCCATAGCTTGCGCCCAGCGTCGCAGCCAAAACCAGCCGCGCAATGAACGCCGACCTGCCGCCTGTCTGCAAACTCTCGTGCAGTATGTCGGGGGTATTGGGCCGGAGGTTAGGGCGGAAATATTCCGCGACCTCTGTATGGGTCAACTCCTTCAGGTACTCTTCAATATCGCCTTTCTCGGTGCGCCAGGTGAAGTACGTGTAGGATTGCGAAAACCCCAGCTTCGCCAGCCGATTCATCACTTTGGGGCGAGTAAAGGCCTCAGCCAGGAACACAACCTCAGGGTGGACGGCCTTCAGCCCCCGAATCACCCACTCCCAGAATGCGAACGACTTGGTGTGAGGGTTGTCCACGCGGAACACACGAACACCGTGACCGATCCAATTACTCAAAGATGCTCTTGAGCTCTTCCCAAAGCCCCCGCCAATTCTCGCACTCGAAGTCGAACGGGTAGATGTCCTGGTACTTCTTGGGCGGGTTCTCCGCATATTGGATGGAGCCGTCAGGCCGGTGTCTGAACCAGTCGGGATGCTCCGTAACGTACGGGTGGTCGGGTGAGCACTGGAAAGCGATATCCAGAGCGATAGTCAAACCCCTCCGGTCCGCCTCTTTCACCAAGAGATAAAAATCCTCGATCGTGCCCAGTTGAGGGTGAATCGCCTTGTGCCCGCCCTCGGCAGAACCGATGGCCCATGGACTGCCAACATCGGTGTCCGTAGGATTCAGCGTGTTGTTCTTCCCCTTGCGGTACATGTCGCCGATGGGATGAATCGGCGGCAAATACAGTATGTCGAAGCCCATCTATCCGCCTCTTTCCGTCTGGGACATGGTACTAGCGAACGCGGGTGCGGCAGGCGGAACGAGATTTTCGCCCTGTAACGGTCCTGTATTCCCAGCCAATTGCTCCGGCGCTCGCGTCGTTGTTTTAACCGACTAAATGGTTCCTTTGACAGAGGCCCGGCGGCGGTTGCGACGGACGCGAATGGTCACGAAGGAGGCAGCAATCAGGAGTACCCCTGCGAGGCCGCCCGCCATGGCCGTGAGAATCCAGCCAGTGCTATCACCAGAGCTTGAATCGCCGCCAAGGATTTTGTCGGCAAATATGGATGAAGATCCGTCTAAAGCAATCTCTGGGCCGCCTCTCCTGGCGTTGCTCTGCCCGATCACTCCAACGGCATCCACAGGGATTCCCAGTTGCGCCAGCAGGTCCGGCAACGCAGCCGCAACGCGCTGCGCATCGTCCGCCCAAACATGGATCGTAGTGCGAACCGTCGAATAGATTTTCCCTCCATCCCCACTTTCGGCCTTTTGCAAATCAATCAGTGGGTATAGAGTTACCTCATAGCCTTCGTAATTGGTGCCGATCCTTGTCCCTAGCAAACCGATTGTGTTGCCGGACGAGACCGCGAACCGATTCAGGATCTCTGCCCATCGTGCTAGATCATAGTAGCTGTATTCTACGGGCACTACTATGATCTCGACAGCCTTAGGTCTTCTGGAATATGTGTTCCTGAATTCATCATAGCAGCGGCGGCCAGGCGTGTCATAGCAAGGCAGCAGTTTCTGTTTCAATTCTTCAAGTTCCACGACGTCATCTGGGGGGTTCTTGACTTCAAAGCAATATCCGCTGAAGTCAAAGCCATTTATACCCAAAACACCGAGGCCCGGATACCGACTTTCCCAAATGTCCACAACATCGATATTCGTCATATCGACGTCCGATACGTCAAAACGGCCTGAGCGTGTTTCTGATCTGACGCCCCTTTCGCTCGTTCCGGAAGCGACGACCGGCCACAGCTGCCTCCATGACGCCCAGCCGGGGTCTTGGAGACGCGCCGCATCGCCGCCGCTTTTCAGTCTGATGTCGCCGTATGGACTCGACCACGGGATCATATTGAGGTTGTAAAATGAAAACGAGACCATACATCCATAGATAGCCTCAAAGCCATCCAGATCTCTGATGCAAAAATTGTAAGAGGTGGAGTCAAATGTCGGGGGGAACACTACTTGATCCGCGTGGTCGGCGCCAAATTCGGTAGCCTTTTCCCGCAGTGCCTCCTCTAGCCCTCCTTTGCTACCGCCTTCAGGGAGAGCATAGTAAACGTGTAGTTGCGGCCCTCCTCCCAGATAAACACCCTGCACCTCGATTAACCCGTCGCGCTGAACTTCCTCCAGCGCGTAACAGTGCGCCGGGTCTGCGGACAATGCTCCGTTCCAGCAGTCCCCAGGTGGGTCGGCCGCTTGGACGACGGAGTAGGAGTAGAGGTTCATGATCACAATTGCCGCCGCAGATATCAACACGGGCAACCATCGCGGATGACGCAGTACGGCCACTATCATCGTTTGCCGACTTAGTTTTTCCTCTATCCTTTTCTCCTTCTCCCTCGCGTCCTGCCCTACGGCTCGGCCCGAACAAAGTTCGACACGCCGCTTAGACCTGAACTGTTGATTGCCTTGACGCCGTACACATGTGGGACTCCCGGCGTCGTCGCGGAATCCGTGTATGCCGTTGTCGCGCTGCCGGTGTCCTCCATATAGACGAGCAGAGTCTGTTCGTCCTGTGTGGGCCGCCGCCGCCGCAAGATCTGGTAGCCGGTGATCGAATCATCGCCAGAGTCGTCCCACGTCAGCGCGACGGAACCATCGGAATTAACCGTGGCCAGCAGGTTGAGCGGGGCCGCAGGCGGCGTGTCAGGCACATCCTCAACCGTAATCAAAACTGTCGCCGTGTCAAAGACCGTGTCGACGGCAGTGGTTCCGTCAATTGCCTAAACAGTCAGCGAGTAGGAGAACGCGGTCTCAAAGTCCAACCCCGCCGCCACCGTGATTTCGCCGTTAGATTCCATAGCTCACTCCCGCGCCACCCCCGCCCGCGTGTGCTTCGTGCCCACTCAACTTCAGTTGGCCGGGCCTCCAACACTTTATCTCGGACGGAGCACTGATCTCGCATACTTGGCGACCACTTCCCCGTAATCTTCCTCTGTCGCCAAAATGGCGTCTAGAAGGAGTTTTGCCCAGCGTGGTCAGCGAAGGTATCGGCATCGTCGATGTAACGCATCACGATTGTTTGGTACGCCAAGTTAGGGCCGTTACTTTTCTCCGACGTGATCGCCGCTACGTCACCACTAGCCGGTCGGAACAACTACAGTTTTTCGCCTCATCACAGACGCTTGGTGGGGCCAAAGATTGGTACAAACACGCTGCGCCTCGAAGCTGCGGTTACCGAGCGACTAGTCGCATGATACGATTCTCTTTTCCTTGCCACATTCACTACAAAAGCGCATTCACGTCTGGATTCAGTCCCACGACCGCCTGAGGGCTTTAGTGGCACGATTTTCCTGGCTGTCGGTCGCATGGCGCACTCTGTCATACATCAGGCGATGCCTCTTCTCGCGGCTCACCTTGGCATGACTCGTTGCGGGTGCCCTCGTTATTGGCGCTAACGTGGCGCCACCAATGCCTGACTTGCCGGAGCCGCGCGATGTAGGGTCCATTCTGGGGACCCTGTTAACCGCTCAAGCGGCGATCGCGGCGCTCACTCTAGCCGTTACTCTCTTCATGATGCAAGGGGTAAATGCTAAAGGCGATGTCGACGACCGCATGTATCGAGAATACATCCGGCGTTCCTGGGTACGGAATATCCTCTGGGCGAGCCTGCTTGCTGTGGGAACTACTGGCGCACTCCTTCTGGTCGGCGAGCTTATCAGAGGAGAGCTGGCGACGGCAGATCTCGAGCCGGAGCTACGCAACCTCGTTCTTGTCGCGGGGGCGGCATTCATCCTCAACCTTGTGCTTGCAGTAGTTCTTTTCGAAAGAGCAATCCTTCACTCTGGGCCGGAGCAGTGGATGGCCCTGCGGCGGAATGTCCACAACAACGATGTGCGCGAAGCAGTCCAAGCTTTCTTGGGTCGAGCGCGCCGCGCTCTTGACGCCCGCGTGGCAAATGCATCCGACTTAATAACCCTGTTTCCCGACCGTGGTGAAGAATCGGCCGATGAGGCAATTCGCGCTCTGCTGGATCATGCGTGCAGGGCGATGACTTCCGCGGCATCGTCCTTGGTGATCGCGCCCCGGAAGTAATCATCGATGGCCGACAGTGCCTCGCCGCGGCTGATCCGCTCGTCATGGTTAATGTCATACAAATCGGCCACGCCAGGTAGCGAAACATTAGTCAAATCGATCATTAAGGTCACTGAATCGTTATTCTTTTCACGATCGGTAGCAACGATTGTCACCGAATAAGGAGCGCTGACAGACTCATAATCAAGCTGAGAGCCATCCGCCACACGAATCTGGCCTGTGCCCTCGTCGATAGTGAACAAAGCGGCATCAGAGCCACCAAGAGAGTACGTTACGCCCCCTACGCCGGATTCCGCCGTCACAGGCGCGCCGACAACTGCTCCGACGGGGGCGTTCTCATCCACGCTAACCCCCACGAAGCCCGTCGACTCCACGAAAACCGGTCCAAGAAAGATGGGGCCAACAAAGTCAATCACAGGCCCAGCCGACACAACCTGCAAGCTCTTAAACGGCCCATGCCCATCCGAATAAACAGCCGAAACGCGCAGATATTGGCCAGAATCAATAGCAAATGGCACGTACGAAGCGGAGAAAGCGCTGTTGATTGGCACCCACGCCTGCTGACTAGGAATAATTGAGGGCGACCGCTCCCACTTCCATTCGATGTTGGTAATCTGGCCATCGGGGTCAGTGATAGATACGCTGAACGGCGCCCCCACGCGTGGATTCGTCAAAGACGGCGTCATTATCCCGGCTTCCTCAACGTTCCTGACAATCAGCGTCACGTCAATGGAGTCATCCGGCACGTCGTCTTCGTTCGCATTGATGTCTCGACCATCCAATACCAACACGCTGAGTGAGTAAGAGGAGTGTTCCTCAAAGTCGGGCGAGACTCCGTCCGCCAACATTATCTGCGCCGTTGACGGGTCGATGACGAACAGGTCAGCGTCCTCCCCTGTCAGGGAATACGTAAGAGAATCGCCATCGCGATCCGCTGCAACAACGGGCTCGCCCACAGAGCGGTCCGGCGCGCCGCCCGTGTGCTCAAGTATCACGAAAGTAATCGGTGCGCCGGTTGCAAACCTCGGCGCGGCATTCGCAACGACGACCTCCGTCGTGGCCATGCTGACCGTCTTGCGCGGGCCGTGGATGTCCGAGTAGGTTGTCGTCACTCTCAGATAGGAACCGATGTCATCTTCGCCCGGCCTAAACGTCCGGCTTGTTACGTCGTCAACGGTTGTCCACGCCTCGCCGTCCGGTGAACGCTCCCACTGCCACGTGACGTCACGCAAATTGCCGTCAGGGTCACTGAATTCCGCGGTCACGACGAGGTCGATGAACGGCGCCATCGTCGACAGTGTGAGGACGCCCGGCTCCTCCTCATTCCTCACCTCAATGATGACCTCGATAAAATCATCCTCGTCGTCGCTCACGCCGCCACGCGAGCCCTTGCCGTCGTGGACGGAGACGATGATGGAGTGGGCGCCCAATGATTCGTAGTCGAGCGGCGCGCGAGTATACAGCTGGCCCGTTGCAGCATCGATCTCAAATAGGTCGCGATCGTTACCGGCAAGCGAATAGACGAGTACGTCCTCATCATCGCTGTCGCGCGCCTCGATCGGGTCACCGATTGGTGTGCCGGACTGCGTGTTTTCCGCAACAGAGCGCTCGGCCCGGCGTCCATCCCTGAACTCCGGAGAATTGTTGCGCGGCGCGCTG
Organism: Dehalococcoidia bacterium; assembly: GCA_965205915.1. Taxonomy (GTDB): domain Bacteria; phylum Chloroflexota; class Dehalococcoidia; order UBA6926; family UBA6926; genus VXMO01. The sequence goes on from OZ242191.1 coordinate 2,340,961, forward strand.
CTGCCGCCACTGCTACTCCCCGAGGAGCGAGGTGGCGGGGGCGGTGGTGGAGGAGGGGGTGGTGGCGGGGTAGTCCTGACGGTTGCGGTCGCCTCGTTGGACCACTCAGCGTCCCCGTCGGCGTTTACGGCGCGCAGCTGGTACGTATAGGTCGTTCCGGCGGCAACCTGACTGTCTCTGTACGTGGTCGCCGCGACATCGGGCCCGGGATTGATGAGGGCATAGCTCCCGCCGGCCTCCTTGCGCTCCAGCTCGTATCGGGTGATGGGACTGCCATTATCCGCGGGCCTGGCCCATGACAGTTCGATGAAAGCGGCGCCGCTCCGGGAAGGCGACAGATTTCTCACCTGTTCGGGCGGAGCAAGCAGTTCGGTCGACTCCGTAGTCGTGTTGTCCTCCGGCCTGCGATCAAGCTCGCCGCTGGTGGCTATAAAGGAAATGGCGATGTCCGCGGATGCCGCTTGCCCAACCTCCACGACAATTGTGCTGGTCCCGCTTGCGCTAGCATTCAGGACATCGAAAGTACAGGTGACCACGCCTCCGGTCGCTCCCCCCGAGTGAGCGCACTTGTCAGCGGGAGTAGCCGACACGAAGCTCACGGCCCGGTCGAGCGTGCTTTTCACAACCGTGTCTGTTGACGCAGCCGGGCCGGAGTTCCTGACCGTGTAGTTGTAGGTCAACTCATCGCCCCGGGAGACGCGAGCGGGCGAGCCGAATACCGTCGTACTCAAGTCCACGGTGGATGAAATGTCGTCGGTGATGGTCACCGTCGCCGTGTCCCTCCCGCCTTGCAGGTACGGCAGGCTGGGGTCGGCGTAGGCCAGGTTCACTGTGAAGGTCTCGTTGGGCTCCTGGTCCGTGTCGTAAGTGACCAATACCGTGAAGGTCTTCACCGCACGGTAGCGCCGCTGACCGTTGACGGTCGCCAGGCTGAAATCACTCCTGTTGAATGTCGCCGTGGCGGACAACTGCTGGTAGTCCGCTGGCTGAGTTGCGCTGCCGTTAGCAGTTGCTGCTGTCACGTCGAAAGTGAAGCCGTTCTCCGGCATCTTGTCCTTGGTGGTGACGGCGACTGCGCTCAGGGAAACGGGGCGAGTGCTCCCAGCGCTCGTGGCCTCTTCGGCCGTCTCCGCCGAATGCTCCCAATTCAAGATCACGGGCACGTGGTCATTGTCGGCAATGGTCATCGTCGCAGTGGCGGGACCTCCTTGCAGATGCGGGAGGCTTGGGTTGGAGTAGTTCAGAACTACCGTAAAGTCCTCGCCTGGCTCATCGATGGTGTCATCTATGATGGAGACGCTGATGTCCCGGGTTGCCTGGTAGCGGAATTGGCCACCCACGTCTGCGCGCGTGAAGTCGCCCCGGCCGAAGCTGAAGTTGCTGTTCAGCCTCCCAAAGTCGGAGACTTCTGTGGCCGTGTCGCCGGCCGTCGTCGCGGACAGCGCGACGGTGAAACCGCTCTCCGGCATTTTGTCCGACGTGGTGGTGACGCGGGCCTGCAGGGCGACCGTCATCGCGTCCTCGTCGACGCTCACGAACGACTGGTCCCAGCTAATGGTGACGGGTACGAAGTCGTTGTCGGTGATCTTTACGTCAATAATGGCTGATCCGCCCTGCAGGTGAAGCGGGCCGCGATTCGCGTAGTCAATGGTTGCCGTGAAGTCCTCCTCGTCTTCGTCGGATGTGTCGTCCTGAATGGCCACCGGCACTTGCTTCGCGGCCCGATAGCGGGGTTCGCCGTTAACGATTACCCGGCTGAAGTCGTTCCGGCTGAAAGTGACGGTTTCGTCCACCTGCGTATAGTCGCCGGGCTCGGCCGCGCTGCCGTCAGACGAATAGATGGACGCGTCGAAGGAGAACCCGTCTTCAGGCCGCTTGTCCTCAGTTGTGACGGCGTAGGCGCGCAGTGTGGCGCTTCCGACGCTCTCACCGACCGTTATGTCCGTCTGTTCCCAGCTGAGAGTTACTGGAACGTGCTCGTTGTCATTGATTGTGACAACTGCTGTAGAGGGGCCTCCCTGGAGATGCGTGAGGCCGGGAGTCGCGTAGGCCAGCCTTACGCTGAATTCTTCGTCTGATTCATCCGCAGTGTCGTCTATGATGGCGACGGTGAAATCCCTGGTTGCGCGGTATCGCTGTTGGCCGTTCACGTCGGTCTGGCTGAAGTCGTTCGCGACAAAGGTCGCGGACGAAGGCGGCGCCGTGTAATCGTCGCCTTGAGTCGTGTCCACATCGGTGGTGGTCAGGGTCACGTTGAAGGTGAAGTCAGCCTGCGGCTGCATGTCCACTGTGGTTGTGAAGACCGCCCTCAGGACGACGCTCCCGGCGTCCTCGGCCACTTCAATAGAGGTCTCCTCCCACTGCAACATTACGGCCACAATTAGCCGCGGCGTGCCTGTCTCTGTGTCAGACCATGCTCCATCCCCCGCGGAGTTGACAGCCCGCACTTGTACGTCGTACTCAGTCGAGTTTGTGAGATTGGAGATGACGTATCCAAGGTCGCCGCTTCTCCAGGCGTTGTCCCGCACCGTCCAGTTGGAGTCCATCGTCTCGTCTTCGCTGGTCTCGATGTAGCCCACGTCATAGGCTGTGATGACCCCGCCGCCCGTGTCAGTGGGGGCAGTCCAGACGACACCCAAGGACCTATCGCCGCTTGTGACTGATGTTATGGATGGCGCCGATGGCGCGACCGTCGTGGGCTCGTCAGCTCCCGCTTGGGACCAGGGCCCATGTCCGGCATCGTTGTGAGCCCGCAGTTGGATCTCGTACTTCACCCCTCCCTCTAGTCCTGTGATGGTGTAGCTCCGGTTGCTCTGCGTCCCCACGCCCGTCTCCACAGACCAGTTGCCATCGCTCCTGTCGGTAGCATCGTCTCGAATGTATCGCAGGTCGTAGGACGTGATGGCCGTCTCCCCTGTGTCGGTCGGCGCCCTCCAGTCAATTTCGAGTGTGCCTACTCCCGGAGTAACCGTATCGATATCCGGCGCGCCCGGAATGGAGCCGTGTCCGTAGATGGTGAGGCCCCACGACCTAAGTATCCCGCTGTCTCCTCTTTGAGCGTCCTTGATCCGAAGGGTCCATTCGCCTGCTGCGTCCTCGCCCAGGTGGCGGGCCGAACCGAAACGGAACGCGGTGGTCAGCCCCCCAACCACTGATGCAGTCCGGGACAGCGTAGAGACAGCCCCGGAGGGCGAGACCAGTTCAATGTTCAGGTCTCGAAAGAGAGGGTGGTCGAAGTGGGTGTTGACCTCTACAAACTCAACGAACTCCACGTAAGGGTCTATGGTCAGGCTGGTGGTTACGGTGGTGGGCGTACCGGACGATGGCAAGTCGGGTATTTGCAGGTTGATGACGCTGGACTCAAAGGTAATCTCCCTAAAATCGGGGGCGTTGGTCCAGCCCGGCGCCAGATCCACGGCCGCCTTGGCGTCCACCATTCCGAAACCGTACTCGTGGTTGAAGTTGTAGCGGTCCGTGGTCGACCCGTATTTGAAAGCTCCTTCCTCCCAGCCGGTGTTATCCGGGTCGTTCTTGCGGGCGGAGGCCGCCAGGATGAGCTTGACGTCCCGCCACGTTAGCGCGTTGTTTGCCTCTCGAATCAGCGCTACCACGCCGGATACTATGGGAGTGGCGGCGCTGGTGCCGCCAAAACTGTCCCTATACCGGTGTCCGTTGTCGGTGGTGGCTATTCTGGGTTGGCCCCCTCCCCCGCTGCTGGACGGCCCGCACACCCACAGGTTTGCGCCTGCTTCCGAGTAGCCGCTTCTGATGTCGTCGTGCCCGACAGCGCAGACGGCAGTCACGGCATAGTAGTTCGGCCTCTCGTCCAGAGTGGAGTAATCCACATCACCACCGTTGCCTGCAGCCCAGGCGTAGAAAACGCCTTTTCCGCCGTATCCGGTGGTGACGCCAAACTTGACCGCCGATTCCCAAATGGCAATAGCAGGCTCAGGATGACCGAAGTCACCAGGCCCCCAGCTGTTGTTGGATATGGCCGTGGTTGCCGCGTTGCGAGACATCGCGTTCGCTCTGTCGGCGTCGGTTTGTGAAACCAGATAGTTGTATCCGTATATCTTGGCCCTGGGGGCTACTCCGCGCATACCGAGGCTGTTGTCCTTCGCAGCGATAAGGCCGGCCACCGCGGTGCCGTGGTTCCGGTACCCGGATGGATTGTATATGTCGGTCTGGTTGGGGTTATAGTTGTGATTGAAGGACGTGAGGACGTTGTCAGTCAGGTCCTCGTGCTGGAAGTGCATTCCATCGTCCACCACCGCCACGTTGATGCCGGAGCCTGTGTATGTGGGCCACACCTCTTCGACCCTGATATCCTGACCGGCGCTGTTGGGAAACTGGCCGTCGTTGTTCAGGTGCCACTGGCAGCCGTAGAGTGGGTCGCTTATGCTGCTGCTGGTGCTAATGTTGGAGCAGCGGTCTACAAAAGACTTGTAGCTGACATCTACGGTGGCCCTTACAGTGTAGCGTCCCGTATCAGTACTATCCTCGCCCGTCACTTTCAAATAGTATGTGCCCGCATCCAGTTTGCCTTGGATGGCAAATCTTGCGTGTAAGTGAATCGAATGGACCGGGACAGGGAGGTTGTTTTCATCGGTCAGGGCGCCCCTGATATCAGTGACATGGCTTACTCCCCCGATGCTCACGTATGTTGTCTCTTCGAAGGTCAGGCTGAAGTAGTCCTCGTCACCCGCAGGGTCTATGGTTCCACCCGCAATACCGCCGACGGTCAGCGGATGAGCGTCGGCGATAGCGCTGCCCGGCTCCGTGATTGCGTCAGCGTACACTGAATAAGGCCCAGAGAAATTTGCGGCGAAAGAACTGACCTTGACGTAGTAGGTTCCCCGTTGGAGGCTTTCCCGAATGAGAAAATCTCTGCTATTTCCGGGTAGATAACCGTCGTCGTTGGAGGCAATCACCGTGCCGTTGCTGCTTTGCAGTTCGCCGACGGTGTCAGGGAACCCGGAGCCGCGTATTGCAACTTCCGTTGCCGCAGAGAGTTCCAGTTTGAAGTAGTCCTGGTCAGCCGCCGGGTCAATTGTGCCGCTCGCAGACCCGTTGAGATTCAGAGTTGCGGCGTTGCTCCTGGACGTGCTGTCCGAGAATTCCCTGACCAGAAGGATATATGGTTCATCAGTTGGCCCGAAGCCGGTTACCTTTATATAGTACGTCCCGGTCTCGAGTCTGCGCCACAGGAAGAAATTGTCCGGGTTGGGCAGCACGCCGCCATAATCATCGCTATCGATGAACATTCCGTTACTGTCCAGCAGCTCAGCCACGGTATTCAGGTCACCCTCGGTATTTATCCAATAATCGGCTGCGCTTGACACGCTTAAGCTGAAGTAGTCTGCATCGTCGGTGGGGTCAATGGCTCCCCACACCCTCGCGCCCGCGGTCACGCTTCTAGCTACGGAGCGATTGTCGCCGTGGTCCGCAGGGGTTGCGCCGGTTGTGGCCGACCAGGCGCCGTCGACATCGTCTTCGTCAACAGCGCGCGCCTGCACGTCGTACGCCGCCCCGTTGGTCAGGCCGGTGACGGCGTAGGTCAGGCTGCCGTCGCCTTCTTCCCAGGCGTCCTCCTCCACAGTCCAGTTGGAGTCCATCGTCTCATCAGCGCTGGTCTCGATGTGACGCACGTCGTAAGCGGCAACTCCGGTGGTGATTCCGGCGGGAGCGCTCCAGGAAACCAGCACGGCCCGGTCGTCGGCGCGAACGGAATCGATGGCGGGAGCGGGCAAGGCCGGCGTCCCGACCTCAGTTGCGGACCAGGCGCCATCCCCGTTGGAGTTAACCGCCCGTACCTGAACGTCGTACGGTGTCCCATTGTCCAGGATGGCTATAGTGTATTCCAGCGCGCCGAATGTCCACGCATCATCTACCACAGCCCAGTTGGAGTCCATCGATTCATCCTCGCTGGTCTTGATGTGACGCACGTCATAGGCCGTGATGCCGGTCTCGCCGGCGGGAGCGGACCAGGCCAGGGTGAGTGTGGTATCGCCGGAGGTTACAGAGTCGATGGTGGGCGCGGCGGGAGGAGTCTGCGCGCTGACGTAGCCCAGGGCCAGTGCCAGGCTGAGCAGAACGCATCCCGCCGCCAACAGCAGTCTGGCCGGACTGAGCATCCTGGTCATGGGATAAATGACTCTACAAAAACGTAAACTTGCACGGGAATAGTGGGTCACAACAACCCGTCGTATTCGCATGCGCCAATTACTTTGGGGTGTCTTCTCTTCCCCAGTTGGGGCCGGAGATTACCACATCGTCCTGCACTGCCAGGGCGTTGGCGAGATCCAGTGAGGGGAACCCTGGGTCAGTTTCAATGAAGAAGCCATTAGCGACGTAGTCCAACTCCGACACCCGATCCACCTTGATCCCGTTGTCGGAGAAAAAGGCGTTCGTTTCCGCCCGACTCCATTCAGAGTTGAGCACCAGCAGAACGCCGCCGGGGAGAGTCATCAGCGCGCCGGACTCTGAGCGAAAGACGGGCAGGGTATTACTCTTCGATTGTCCATCCGCGCTCCTGACAACATTGGTTCCACCCTCGTCGGCTGAAACGATGTCGCCAGGCAGTCCGCCGGAGCCTTTCTCAACTACCCGGTCTGTCTGAAGCCAAACCGTCATGGTGCTGGCGCCGTCCTGCCATGTGTAGGTTTCACCCTCGACAGGGCCGGCGTCGCCGGGCCCGCCTTTCAGGGAAAAATCCGGATCCACAACCGTTATGGAATCCTGTTTCCCGGTCGTTCCGAAAGAATCGAGAGCCACGACTTCAATCCCGTCGCCATCAGACGACGCGGAAGTCCCTGCTGACCCGGACTCACCCGCTGCAGGGGTTGATCCGGCGGCGGTGGGCTGCAGTAGCGGCGACGTGGTTTCCGTGGGCGCTGTAGCGGCTTGGTCCGTCGCTGCAGACGATCGGCATCCGGCCAAGACCGTCATCACGCCTAATACAAGGGCAACTACGGTGAACAGGACAACGAGTTTTCTCATTTCACACCACCTGCATAGCACTAAATCTTATCAGGAGAAACCGTCGCGCAGAAACCTTTTTGCGCGGCAATCAAAGGCAGCGTGGCCCACGCGACTGCCGATGCATCCGGGGGGCCGTAGCTCAGTCGGGAGCCCTCCTGCTTTCCAAACAGGGGGGCAAGCATTCGAATCTCCTCGGCTCCACCATCGTGCATGGCACACAGAACCGTCTTTGAACTTTGGCTAGGGGCACTATGATTCCTGGCGCCGTGATCCTTCCCGGGAGTTCGAGCCTATTCGGGTGCGCCTATGCAGCGTGAATTGCGAACTTTTGGCCGCGCCTCTTTTGCCACCATCACGGGGTTTTCGTCGCTGTTGGTGATGGTTGGGATGACCGGCGGGCCGCTCTTTGCCGGCTTCATGGTGGACACCTTCGATTACTTTGGAAAGCCGGCTGCCCTCATTGGGCGGCTATCGCCATGATTGGGCCGCCGAAGCCCGGAGGCAGCGGTCTGTCGCCTGTACTCACGTCCCTGAATTCCCTTTCCACCATGAATATGTCCGGGGTTGCTTGGTAACGCCGCTACCAGGCCGCAGTGCCGACAGTAAGAGCTTTGCGATTCTCCAGGAAGGGCAGAAGACTGGCCACGGAGTCCAGCATTACGTCCGTAAATGGGTAGAAGGTTTCCTTGACTCCTACTCCGGTGAGCACACCAACACAGAGAGACGATCTGGCGTTCACCGCCATCTCAACGTCAACGCGGGAGTCCCCCACAAAGGCCACCTCTCGCGGAGGTATGTCAAAGGACTCACTTAACCGGAGCAACGTACAGGGGTTCGGCTTGAACGGCGAGCCTTCCTTGTATCCTGCAAAGTAGTCGAGTTTTTCCAGGACGCCAAGGCTCTGAAACTTGCGACGCCCCGCCTCTTCGTACTCGCTGGTGATGACTCCGACTACAAACCCCAGTCCGTGCAGCACATCGAAGAACTCTCCGAGGTCCAGGAAAGGTTCCAACAGCACCGATTGCGGAAGCGGCAGGATACGCTCCAAGTACTTGAGGGCGCTCTATTTTCGGGTCGCTAGCACGCCGTAACTGTCGAGCATCCTCTCCGTCAGGGCCAGAATCGTCGGCAGCGGGAGGGATCCCAGCGTCCCATGGGGGGTAAGGGCGCCGTGATCGTCAATTCCCAGGGACCGAAGCAACTCCGGACCGATTGTGGGGAAGTGGGCTTCCAGCGTTGCAGCGGCTCTGGTTACCCTTGGAAGCCAGGGGACAAAATAGTCCAGGAGGGCGCCATCCTTGTCGAACAGGACGGCCTTCAGGCCGGTGACTTGGGACGAGCGAGACCAAACCGGGATCATCGCTGCGCTCTTCTTCTCGGACTTACCATGTTTTCTATGTAATACTCATTGCCTCGTGTGGCTTGGGTCATTTGTGCCTCCCCTTATGACCTCAAGTAGAAGATAGTACCGCAGGTTTAAAGCGCGGTTAATGGAGTTTCAAAGGGCGATTAATGCCGCTGAAGGCATGATTAACCCTGTGGTACCCCTGCCGGGACTGTATTGCGAACTTTCGTATTGGCGGTGGACCTAAAGTCGGCGGCCAGCGGGCGGAGGCATGTTCAGATGGATCACAAGGTTGATCGCTCGCTGTTCTTCAAGGGCGACGCCGTGACACACGTTAAGTCACTCAGTCATCTCAATCCCGCTAAAGTGGGTGAAAGCAGTCAATACTGCGAACTGAGCGGGTGTTTCAGTTTGAGGTGGTGTGGTGAGAGGAAGGGCAAGTACACCTGGGCGGACTGTATTGCGAACTTTTGAGCAAGTGGTGAGATTCTCGCTGCCGGCCGGTGGTCGTTGAATGGTAGGCAGGAAGGCTACAAAGTCCCCGGAAATCACGACTTTAGAAGATGGCCGGAGTGCATCCTCTCGAATGAGATTGGGCTACCCAGTGAAGATAGCCGAGTAGACACGCCGGGCTGCCTCAGTACACTGGTAATTTACGGCGAACGGGGGATTGCCAGTGGCCACAATCGATCAAACCCGGACGGATGACGGCAATCTCGCCGGCGCATGCTTTTCGCAATCATGAGCGTGCCGAGGAACATATGGCGCATGGCGTCAATCGTCGTTCTTTGCGTGACCGCAATTGTCCTGATAATGGGATGCGAGGATGAACCGCAGGACACAGTGACCCCGGTTCCGAGCCCAACGCCAATCGCGCACCCAACTCCTCTGCCGACGGCGACCCCTGGCCCAATGCCCACACGTCAACCGGCTGCAACGCCAACATGGATCCCGCTGCCATTCCCGACACGGCCTCCTGCCCCCGCACGCACCTCGATTATCGAGCCAACCTCCACCCCGGCGCCTGAACGCGGCTTCAACGTTCAAGCTGATATAAAGGGCTACTGGACTGACGGAGGCGCGACCATTGAGATTGCGCTGGCCCCATGGAACATGGCGGAGCCTCAATCGATATTTGACGTGCAGGTAACTGTCGTCTGCCAAGCGGCTGAGATGAGCGGAAACGACTGCGGGCTAAAACTGAACATCTCTTTTCCATATAGCGAGCAGGGCAGGTTGGGCACACTTGTAACTCGGCTTCCACAGGGCAATACGACCCTGCTCCTCGAATATGGCGAGGGCGAGTCCCAGGAAGTACATGTCACCATTCCCGATCTCATCCTTGGAGTTGACCGGGACGTGTGGGAGTGCTTCAGCGATAGGTCAAACGTCCACACCTACCGGCACGAAGATGAGGGTATTGGTTGCGCCGGCTGGAGTGATGAGACAATTCACAAATGGGATCGCGAATCTCCGATGCGAATGTTTGTTGACGCGCCGGATGAGTTCTCTGCCGCGTACCGAAGCGTAGTCAACGCTCTCTCTTCCATTGTGAATCTGAAATTTGACTGGGTCGCCCAAGAGTCTGACGCAGACATCACCGCCTATATTGGCCTAACCCGTGAAGAGGCCAGAGCTCTGCTCTTTTTCTGCGACAAAGATGAGGAATACGGCTGTTCCCGAACTGTTGTAGACGCAGTCACCGGAGAAATCGAAGGGGGCCGAATCGCAATCCTCAACCCGTGGACCAACCTGGGCGACGATTTGGGTGACTTCCACAATGTGAGGCAGGGAACATTCGAGGCGGCGATGCTGCAGGAAGTGGTGCAGACCCTGACCAACATGGCGCATCGCACCGAATTGCGCAGCAGCATGAAGGAAGAACTGCAAGGTACCGCCGAATTGAACCCTATGGACGAGGCTCTCTTGCGTTTGCATGGGCACAATCTCGTGAGACCTGGGATGACGATCGATGATATTGGCAGCCTGGTTGTCTTCCGTGATGAGTTGATGGATCCTCAACCACCGGATTCCCGATGGGCGGCGTGGAAGCATGTGACCAACTCCCATCGGCAACTCCGTGAGGCAACCACAGCGACGTATAGGGTACGAACCACGTCACCTTCCTGCTCCCTGGAGCCCGAATGGTGGGACTATGAAGTTAGCAACCTGACGAGCAATCATCCCTACTTCGCCTGGACGCACGTGAATACCGGAGAGAATGAACTGTACTCCCTTGAACCGGACCCCGGAAGCGCTGAATTGTGGCGACGCTGGCAAACGGGCTGGGACATTACCAGTGACAGGGACTATTCCGATGCGGCTCCCGGATGGCGCAGGGAGTTGGCGGATCCCCATCACATGCTCGAGAGCCTCCTTCACTTTGCGGACTTCGAGGAAACCCGAATCTCCTACGAGCCGGGCAGCCCGGTCACGCTGGCGTTCGAGTTGCAGAATGTGCGCGGCGCAACACTCTCCTCTGTCGAGAATGTTGAGATTACCCTGGTTATCGACATCGAGACGTACGTCTTGCTCGAATACACCTTGGATTGGGAAATTGCCGATGCAAGCTGTGCCACGTATCGGGTTGAGGCAATTGAAGGGCGCTACGGCTCCGCCTTCACATTTCCGGAGTCCATTCGTGATGCGTCGCAATTCCTTGACAATTGTCAGGTCGTATCTCTTGGCTCCCTCCGTGGATACATGAGGAAGCTGGGTCATTGGGCCAGGGAGTGCGGGCCTGCCTCAACAACCCAGGGGTACGCCCGGTCGTACGCGTTCTCTCTGGACGATTGGGCCTTTGTGCGCTTTGAACTGCTCTCCGATGACGACATGCAGCTGCATATGCTCGGAGGTGGTAATTCCGATCCAACCGTACTGGAGCCGCAACACTCCGGCTACTTGGATGGCAACCTTCGCGTGGGGAAAACCGGCAAACTGCTGTGGTCACACTTCATCCTCGCTGCGGGTGACTACGTCATTGAAGTGGCCAACAAGGATCGCGCTCTTCCTGGATCGTTCTCGCTAACGACCCACGCCCAGCCCACACCTCCTCCTCCGTACCGCTTTAAGTCTGTAAGCGCCGGTGGCTCTCGCACATGCGGCTTGCTCACCGACGGCACTCCGCTGTGTTGGGGTGAGAGAGGAGTCGATGGACCAGGAACTGCGGCTCCCCCCGGCAAGTTCATGGCAATCAGCACACATGGCTATACATGTGCGCTCCGCGAGGACGGCACTCCGGTGTGCTGGGATTTCTATGGAGATGAAATCCATACCTGCGGGCCGACAGATCCCAACATCTACTGCAAACTCGACAAGATCGACGAGAAGGATCGCTCGGGTCAGGATTGGGATGCGGAAAGAGATAGATTCTACGTTGTAGCTGTGAACAGGAGTATTCGCAATATAACGCCACCGCCTGGAGAGAAACTCGTGTCCATCAGCACAGGCGGGGCACAGTCGTGTGGGCTCCGGGAGGACGGAACTGCCGTGTGCTGGGGCGGCATGCTGGAGGGAGAGGCGCCGCCGGCAGATGAGAGATTTCTGTCAATCCAGACTGGAGGGCGCCACATCTGTGGCCTCCGGACCGATGGGACCGCCGTCTGCTGGGGTTCGGACTACAAGGACCTTCTGGCTGTGCCGCAGGATGTGCGATTTGCGTCCATAAGCGTCGGCGATGAATACAGCTGCGGCTTTCTTGACGATGGCTCTGCCATGTGCTGGGGTAGCAGCGGCCTTGAGACATGCAGTGAGAGAATCGAGGGTTCATTTGGCTGCTCTGTAGCCGGGACCAATGACTACGTGTCGGGAGCGCCCCCGGAGACCGAACTCCTTGTATCAGTCAGCACCGGAAGTCCCAATTGTGCCCTAACCCCTGAAAGACGCCCGGTTTGCTGGTCAAATTATCGGACAGGTCTGGCTCCAGCACCGGCGAATGAACAATTCATGTCGATCAGTGCATCAAGGCGGCATGCGTGTGCCGTCCGCTTTGACGGCGCCTTGGCGTGCTGGGGATATGACAGTGTTGGCCAGGCATCCCCGCCATCCGGTGACAACCTTAACGGGCGCTCTTCCGGCGACGAGGCCCCTACAGACCTTGCGACAATCAATAGTGGTGGCTACTTTACGTGCGCGCTGAACGCGCAAGGAATCGTCTCGTGTTGGGGCGCCAATTGGTGGAGGGGCCGATTCGCCGGCCCGTTTGTCTCGATTAATGGTGGCTGGGCTCATGCTTGCGGCCTCCGGCCTGACGGCAGCGTCATCTGCAGGGGCAGCAATTCCGACGGCCAGGCATCTCCCCCATCCGACGAGAGGTTCATCTCAATAGGCAGTGGCTATTTCCACTCGTGTGGCCTTAGACTTGACGGCACGGTCGAATGTTGGGGTGAAGAGGCCGTCGCGCTGGCGTCTCCACGCGTTGGGGCTCTTGTATCGATTAGCAGTGGAGCATCTCACGTATGCGGCCTCCGATCCGACGGAGAAGTCCGCTGTTGGGGAGACGATGATATCGGTCAATTGTCGTACCCGCTTGGGGTAGTATTCTCGACCGTCAGTAGTGGTGGATTCCACACATGCGCCCTCACCATGGACGGCGCCCCGGTATGCTGGGGCCTGGATCGTGAGGGCCAGTCTTCTCCTCCACAAGATGAGAAATTCACGTCGCTGAGCAGCGGGGGGCACCACACCTGCGCCCTCCGCGCTGACGGTACGCCAATCTGCTGGGGGTGGGACGTCTATGGACAATCGACACCGCCGACAGCCGAGCGATTCGTTGCAATCAGCAGCGGCTCAATTCACACCTGCGGACTTCGCACGGACGGTACCGCCAGTTGTTGGGGTGAAGATAATCAAGGCCAGGCGTCGCCGCAGCGGTAGCGCAGGATCTCTGGCTACTCCAACTTCGCGCACCCTATGGACCGGCCAAAGCAATTATTCGGGCGGCGTTGCCTGCCCATAACCGTCAGATCCCCAACAGACGTCAGTGCCATCCTCCTTAAGCCCGCAGGCGTGGAATCCTCCACAGTCGATGCTTACGAACCTCTCATCTTCAGGGGGTGATGATTGGTCGGATTCGTCTTGACCCCAACAATCCACGGCGCCGTTTTCCCGCAGTGCGCAGAAATGGGCTCTCCCACCACTGATGGCCGTAAATGGGCTATCGTCACTACGCAGTTCCTTATCCTTGTATGATCCTCCCCAACATGTGATCGATCCGTCCTGCCGGAGCGCGCAGGAGGAATTTGACGCCACCGCGATTCCGGCAAAGTCGCCACCCTCAGGAGGAGTGCTCTGCCCATAACTGTTCCGACCATCACATACCGCAGTGCCGTCCTGCTGCAGCCCACATGTGTGGTCACCGCTATGGCTGACCGCCACAAATGACCCGCCTACCAGCCAGCCCTGTCGCGATCCCCAACAACGAGCGGACCCATCTGCAGCGATAGCGCACCCGGTATCGCCGAACGAGGCGAAAGTTCTCGTCAATGGAGACTGACCGCTGGGAATGGAGCCCCAACAGATGAGATTGCCATCCAACTCGAGCCCGCATGTATAACTCGAACTGGCACTAATTGATCGAAACACGCTGCCCGCGGGAGGGGACGACTCCCGGGACCTATTCGATCCCCAACAAACCGCCTCGCCCTCCTCGGTAAGCCCGCACGTGTGATTAGAACCGGCGCTAATCGAGACGAATGGCGGGACGGGGTCAGGCGGCGGGGGCGCAGAATGTGTAAAAGGAAGAGAGGTCGGGTGCGGGGCAGGGTAGTCAATTCCCCAGCAGACCACTGTGCCGTCGAATCTCTGCCCGCACGTGTGATCCTCTCCGCTGCTGATAAACGTGAACCGCTCGTTTGTTGGAGGAGAGGCCGGCCCGTCGTAGCTTATGCCCCAGCAAACAACTGAGCCGTCCGCTCGCCGCAACCCACACGTGTGCGAGCTGCCGCTGCTGATGGCCGTGAACCGTTCCTCAGTCGGGGGGTCGGCAGGGCCGTTCGCGCCCTTACCCGCTCCCCAGCAGACCGGAATCCAATCTGAACGCAGGGCGCACGTCTGGGCAGAGCCGCTGCTGATCTGGTCAAATCGTTCATTGTCCGGTGGGATGGACTGCCCTGAGTAGAAGTCATATCGTGTGTAGTTGCTGCCCCAGCAGATTGGAGAACCATCCAGGCGAAGCGCGCAAGTATGAGCGTCCCCGGCGCTGATTGCGGCGAATGTCTCGCCCGGCGGTACCATTGTCTGGTTGACCGTGCCTCCCCCATAGTTCTCATCGCTGCCCCAGCAGAACGCCGTGCCATCGCTCCGAAGGCCGCAGGCGTGTCGCGCGCTGCTCGTGATGGACACGAATCGTTCATCCTCAGGAGGAGGCGTTTCTTCAACATTGAATCTCCCCCAGCAGACCGCGCTGCCGTCTTCACGCAGCCCGCAAGTGCTACTGATAGTCGTGAGGCGTGCATCTTCCAGGGGAGTCCCTTCAAACTCGCTGCGGTACCGGTCCCCGGGAGGAAGCCAACAGTGGAGCGTGCCGTCGCTCCTCAGTCCGCACGTTGTGTTGTAATCAATGGCCACAGCTGCGAAGCGTTCCCCGAAAATGGACCATCGCGGCTGTTCGTTGGGCGATGACTGGCCATAGGAATTGTCTCCCCAACACAGGATCGTGCTATCACTGCGCAGCCCACACGTGTGGGCGCCCCCGCTGCTCAGTGACTCAAACCGCTCACTGGACGGCGGAAAGGCTCGACCATCCGCTTCAACCTCTGTCCAGCAGACCGCAGAGCCATCGTCCCGCAGACCGCAGACATGACTGCCGCCGCTGCTGATGGAGGCCACATCCAGGTCGTCAGGAACCGAGCGTGGAAGCCAAAAATCACCCCGGCACCATGCATACCCGTTCTCATAGAGGGCACACGTGTGCTCAGGCCCTGCGCTTACCGCTACAAAGACACCGTCTTCAGGCGGAAAATGCCTAAGCTGGTAGCCTCCATTGTCATTACGCCAACAGGCAGTCGTCCCGTCTTCCTTGAGGCCGCAGGTGTGTTGGTCGCCGGCGGTGATGGAAACGAGGGTGAGACCGTCCGGCGGAGTAGACAGACCGCCTTCATTTGACCCCCAGCACACCGGCGTTCCATCCTGGGTAAGTCCGCAAGCATGGTTGGAGCCGAGAGTGATTATCTTGAGGTTCAAACCGCTTGGCGGCGAGGCCCGGCCAAAGGAGTCCCGTCCCCAACACACGGGAGCCCCACCAGTCCCCAGCCCGCACGTATAGTCGTATCCGCTTGTGATGGCCGTTAGCGTAAGGTTCTCGGGAGGGAATGCCTGCCTGTAGGTGTTATCTCCCCAGCAGACGGGAGTACCGTCGGATTCCAGACCGCACGTATGATTGGTCCCGCTGCTGACAGTCACAAAATCGTCGCCGGGGACAGGCCCGTATTGGAACCATTCCACCTCGTAGCCCAGCCCCCAACAGAGGAGCTCAGACGACTCCTCGGTCAAACCGCACGTGTGCTCACTTCCGGCACTGATGGTCGAGAAACTCACACCATGTGGCGGCGACCCATAGACTCGACCAGTGCTGCTTCTCCCCGCGTAGGTGCTGCCCCAGCAGGTGACCGAATTGTCTTCAGTGCGTACGCCGCACGTGAAGAGGTTCCCGCTTGTGATGGCGTTGAAGGTTTCGCCGTAGGGTGGGGAGGCCAGCACTCCGCTGTTGTTCCCCCAGCAGATTACCGCGCCATCGGCTCGGAGACCGCACGCGTGCGCGGCGCCGACGCTGATATCGATGAATAGTTCATTTGCCGGAGGAGAGGCCTCACCAAAGTAATTGCTTCCCCAGCACATGGCAATACCATCCTGCCGAATGGCGCACGCCAATTGCGAAAATACGCCCTTGCCGCTGCTGATGGCGATGAATTGGCCGCCGCGGGGAGCTTCAGTCTGTCCTCTATCATCATCACCCCAGCACTCAACCTGCCCATCGTCCTTCAAACCGCACATGAAATTGAGGCCGCCGCTGAGTTCGGTGAACTGCTCACCCTCCGCCGGAAATGTCTCCCTGATCCATTCCGCCCCCCAGTAGACGATTCCGTTGTCTTCTCTCAGACCGCACGCAAAACTCCCGCCGGATGTAATTGAGGCAAACCTTTCCCCATAGGGAACTTGCTCAATCCCATCCAGGTAGCCGTACCCACCGTATGTCCAGCAAGCGGGTCGGCCATCATCGAGGAGCGCGCATGAATTCTCTTTACGTCAATGAGAGGTTGATTGAGAATCGACTGGTAAGTGGAATGCCTTGCGCTGACGGTTTCCGTTTCGAAGCCCTCACCCCAGCAGACGGGAGTCCCATCGTCCCGGATGCCGCACGTGTGCGTATCGCCGATGCTCAGCGCGGCGAATGTCGTGTCAGGGGGCGCGAGCGGCGAGCCCTCGCCCCAGCAAGTGACCGTCCCATTTTCTCGGACTCCGCAGGTGTAGCGATAGCCGGCCGTCAGCGAAACGAACTCTTCAAAATGAGGAGTATTCGTCACGCGCCCGTAGGGGTCTCCCCAGCAAACGGGACGACCGTCGCCCTGCAAAGCGCAGGTATGGGTTACACTACTGGCAATGGCGGTGAAAGGCCTGACTTCCGGTGGTGACAATAGCCCGTGAACGTCCCTGCCCCAGCACAGCGCCGATCCGTCGATTTCCACCCCGCAGGCATGCCCACTACCGCTGCTAATGACTGTGAATCGCCTGTCTTGCGGCGGGTTCGTTTCCCCATATCGATCACGTCCCCAGCATGTGGCGACGCCATCCTGGAGGATTCCACACGTGTACGTCCATCCGCTGCTGATGGCAATGAATACGGCATCCTCCGGCGGAGATGACTGCCCCTGAGCATCGTCTCCCCAACAGATGACAGCGCCGTCCTCACGAAGGCCGCACGCGTGTCTCTGGCCACTAGTAACGGCAACGAATGTCTCGCCCGCCGGAGGTGTTGCCTGTCCGTATTCATTGATACCCCAGCACACAAGGCCGCCGTCGATATCGACCCCGCAGGTGAAACGTTCGCCACTACTGAGCGACGACAGCGTCGTGCTGCCCACTGATTCCAAGCTGATAAAGGGAGGTTCTGTCAGACCCGTCGTGTCGCCCCAGCAGATGTGGGAGCCGTCCTCGCGGAGTCCGCATGTGAAATGTCGGCCGCTGCTGATCGATACGAATCGTTCGCCAGGAATGGGGGAGAGTTTGCTGTAGTCCCCCCACAGGCCGCCCTCTACTCCTCCCCAGCATATCGGCGTTCCATCTGCCCGTAGTGCACAGGTGTGCTCAAACCCGCCGCTGATCTGCGCAAACTGTTCATTTTCCGGAGGGGAAGATTGCCCAGCCTCGTAGAAAGAATATAGGTAGGTATACCAGCAGACCGGCGTGCCCTCTTGAGCTCAGCTGGGGGGTGGTCGTGAGAGGGATTCATTAACCCGTGTTGCATTCTCAAGTCGACGCATCAAATGGTTGGCCATCGCAAGTAACTCAAGCGCAACGGCTGGATTGTCGGTTAACTCGTGCTCGTGAGCTCGAGGATTCCTGATTCCGGTCATTACACCCGCGAAGATTTCTCTGTAGCCGTTCTGATCATCCTTGTCTGATTGCGATTGGAGCGCGTTCAACTGTAACTGTGGGGCATTGGCGCTAAAGACATGTCTCATCAAATCCGCGCCATCTTTCTCGACATGGCCAGATTTCGCCTTGACTGCGTTGTTCAAGCACTTGAATGCGGCTTCCACGGCATCCGCAAAATTGCGACTGAGGAAGCGTTTCTCTGTAGCTTGACGGAGGTTCTCATTTGTGACCAGCCTCTCGAAAAATTGGTTCACCGGGATCGCTTCCGGCCGCTCGGGCAAACCGATCTTTGGTCCCCATGCCGGAATGTTCTTGATGAATTCACTCGATACGTCCGCACCACTGTATTCGAAAATACGAAGGTCACCCAAGAGTCGGTCGCGGACAGTTGGCACATCTGAGTCTGTCCCTTCTGCCATTATCTCGACACGTTCCATTGCACCATACGGTATCGCCCCATCTCCGACCATTACTTCTCGGGAGCTCGCAATTGGGAGAATAACGCGGTCGTTTAGCTCTTCAAGGCTTAGTCCATACTCGACTAATGGAGAGGAACGCTCTGCGGCCGACGCGCCAAAGATACGATCCGACAATTGAGTCCCCTCCGAAACGTGGGGCGATGAGCCGAAGGTGGCGAAGTCAATTAGTGGTCGATAACCATCTTTCTTAGAGATTCGAACGTTATATGACAGACTACGCAATGCCCCTCCGCACCCATTTGCCGCCACTACAGGATTGTGTCAAACACACTGTTATGGACTGCCAGTCACAGAAGTCCTGCCTTGCTCGCGAGCTTATGGAACTCCTGCTGTCGTTCTATGAGTGTCGCAACATCTTTCGAGCTCGTAGGTTTCTGTGGGAGGATCAGCTCACCTGGGAATACGGCGTTACATTGGGTGCAAACCCAATTTGTCGTTCCATATGTTGTTACGTACAAGGGCTTGATTTCAACGTCACGCTTTCCGCCACGGTCGGCGGGAGTCATTAGGAAGTGAGGACATGCATTCTGGAGACGCACATGCATCTTCTCATCGTTACGCTGCTGCCATTTGTTGAAGTCAAACGTTGCCACAAATCTGAACGCCAGCACGCTTAGCAGGAACGCGCCAACGGCTCCCACGATCATAAATAGCTGGTCTAAATCCATCTCTCCTCACCCACTTCCCACTACCCTCGCTTTCCTTACCAGCAGCACGCCTGCCGCTGTCGACCCAATTGCCCTTAGCGCATTTGTGCGTCTGAGTTCATCATGGATCGAGTTGCCCACATCGTCAAGCGCTATACGCGTATCTGGTGTTTTGAGCGTGGTGGGTGGTATATGAGTGCTCTGGGAGAGGCGGGAATGTCCTCTAGGTGTACTTCTCAGGGACGTTGTTTACACGGGTTGACGGGTGAGGAGCCTCACTGCTGTTGTTGTGGTGAAGAACGCAACGCAGGCAGAGGAGGCTCCTCATGGCACATCCTAACGCACGCTTGACGCCGCTGACTCGGTGGGATTTGGTTCAGATGGTGCGTGGTGACGGGTACACGATCGCCGAGGCCGCCAGGCGATTCAATGTGTCTCGCGCCACGGCAGGCAAGTGGGTTCGACGCTACGATGAGGGCGGCCGGGCCGCTCTGATGGATCGCGATAGTCGGCCCCGCAGCTCCCCCACGCAGGCGGCGCCGGAGATGGCCGCGCGCATCGTGACGCTGCGGAAAGAAACCGGCCTCGGCCCGCATCGGATCGCCGAGCAGATGGACATCTCGCCGTCCACAACGTACGCGGTGCTGCGCCGCGCGGGCCTCAACCGGCTTGACCACCTTCACCGCGTGACGCGCGAGATCGTCCGCTATGAGCACGCGCATCCGGGGGATCTGCTGCACCTCGACGTGAAGAAGCTGGGTCGCATCCCGCCCGGTGGTGGCAAGCGCTTCCTGCCGGAGCACGCCGCGACGTACGCCGAAACCAACTCCGCGCCGAAGTCTCGCAAGCGGCTTGGCTTTGAGCACATCCATGTCGCGGTGGATGATCACTCGCGCTATGCCTACGCCGAGGCGCTGCCGGATGAGCGCAGCGGCACGACGGTCCAGTTCTTGGAGCGGGCGCTGGCCCACTTCGCGTCGCTGGGCGTGCCGGTGCGGCGTATCCTGACGGACAACGGCGGCAATTACTGCAGCACGGTCTTCGGGACGGCTGTGGCGGCACATGGCATCAGGCGCAAATGGACGCGGGCCTTCCGTCCCCAGACGAACGGGAAGGCGGAGGCATTCAACAAGACGCTCCAGAACGAGTGGGCCTACGTGCACGTCTACACATCCAACGAGGAGCGCCTGGCCGCCCTGCCGGAGTTCCTCGACCGCTACAATAATCACCGTACCCACAGCGGCATCAACTGGCTCCCTCCAGCCTCAAGACTGTAAACAACGTGCCTGAGAACTACAGTTAGGTCCCGTGGCCAATTTCTACTTCAGGCACACGACAGGGATTCGCTTGATGTGTTGGTTGACGGGATCAACCTCAATACCCACGAATTCAAGGAGAGTAGCACCGCGGGGGGGCCTCACCCGCCTCAAATGTAGATGACGGCCCGAGGCTAGGCCATCTCGAGCTCATAACTCCAGATCAGCTCCATCGGCGAGTTTCTGTGAACTCCGCTCCAACAAACGCCAAGTCGGCTAGCTCGTTCAAGTCAGCATCTGCGGCTGACGTTGTAGTCGTTCTCCGCTATCTTGCTCACGTCCGCATTATGAGCGAGCCAGCCCGTGCGGATTCACCGCCCCTAAGAAGACCTGCAACGGTCTAAAATTCAAGCACGACGGTCAGGCTGAAAGTTCTGGATTTTGACCAGTAAAGTGGGCGAAAGCAGTCAATACTGCGAACTGAGCGGGTGTTTCAGTTGGTGGTGGTTTGGTAGGGGAGGTGAGAGGGTAGGGCGTCGTAACTTGGATTTTGTAGCGATGTCGTTAAGGTTCATTGTGGCGATTGAATCGAGCCTACCAAGCCTTCCGTTTTCCCCACCGTCACTTAAATGAACGTTGGACGCACAGTGTCGAGAGGATAGCGGTGTTTGCCAAAGACCTCGTGTTGGGTCAGGAAGCCTGATCCCATCTCAGCAACGCGAAGAAACCTGCCTGCTCGAAGTCTCTATCGTGGGCCAGAGCATCGGTGATTCCTCGTTCCTCCATGACGATGAAGCTCGCGCAGTCAGTGAGGCCCCACGTCTGGTCATTTCGAGATGCGTACCGATCAAGCTCTGCACGGAATTGGGGGTTCGATTGCGGGACGATTTCGATGTCAGGATTATTCTGCAGGCGTTCGACCATGTCCGTTGCGAATCTGCGACGGGATTCGCCCAAGCCAGCCATGTAATTCAGTGCTTCCGTCAGCACCATCTGAGTAGTCACGATTGGCGTGGAACTAAGGCCCGCAGCGATCTCCATCACCCGCCTGTGCAACTGGTCACCGGGGTGCATAAGGGCTCCAATAACCCGAGTCTGCGAAGAGCGTTGGCATCAATCCTCTTCTTTGGGGTGGCCGTAGAGGTAGTGCTTGTAATTCTTGGTGCCGTCGGTGGGTACTCCGTCCCACATGTCTGGGGGGTAGGACTCTCGCATCTTCTCGACCATTTCGACGATGCCGAGAAGCCCACGTGAACGCGGCGACGCATCCTGCGATGTCGACAATGAGTTCGGGCGCTCCTCGCCGCTAGGCGCGGAAGCGTCCTCAACCCAGACCACCACCTCTTTGCCCTCTTCGAGGTCGAGGGGCTCCAGTGGCGTTAGGACGCCCTTTTCGTACTTCGCCCGCACAGTTGCCATGTCGATGACTCCCTAGACGACTCGCTCAGGCCGCCGCCAATAGCGTCCGAATGTGCCGTCTTGTTGCGCCATTATAGCCGTACCAAGCAGGCAAGCGATGTACAGGTATCCCTATCCCTCGCCGCCCATTTGCTGAAGCGCCAGTCATGGGCTTCTTCCTAAGGAGACTCGATTACGTCTCTCAATGGTTTAGTGCGTTGACGATGTTGATGAAGTCAGTGGTACCAAGGTAAACGGGCTCAAGAGGGAAGCGTAAAGGTTCCGCGATGCCTCTTAGTGGCCAAGAATCCACACCCGCCCCGGGAGGCGGATGCAGCGCGCGCCGTTCAACCTCATCGATTTCGCGGTCAAGGTGTTTCAATCCACACCCGCCCCGAGAGGCGGATGCAACGTCAGGCGGTCTAGGGCGGCCACTACCAGCACGTCGTTTCAATCCTCACCCGCCCCGTGAGGCGGATGCAACGGGAATATCTTTTCGACCCCCGTGATCACCTTAGTGTTTCAATCCTCACCCGCCCCGTGAGGCGGATGCAACGGGAATATCTTTTCGACCCCCGTGATCACCTTAGTGTTTCAATCCTCACCCGCCCCGTGAGGCGGATGCAACGGGAATATCTTTTCGACCCCCGTGATCACCTTAGTGTTTCAATCCTCACCCGCCCCGTGAGGCGGATGCAACGAAGGCGACCGCACGGTTCCGCGGACGGTGAGCCTGTTTCAATCCTCACCCGCCCAGTGAGGCGGATGCAACCACAATGGATATTCAAGTTGGCGATACGACCGTCGCGTTTCAATCCTCACCCGCCCCGTGAGGCGGATGCAACGCGGCGGGGGTATGCAGGGACTGGCCATCATCATGTTTCAATCCTCACCCGCCCCGTGAGGCGGATGCAACGCGTGTATTCAGCCCTGAACCACGCTTCGGACTCACGTTTCAATCCTCACCCGCCCCGTGAGGCGGATGCAACACCAGCCCGAGCACGCTGTCAGAGGCCGACGTGATGTTTCAATCCTCACCCGCCCCTTAGGACGGATGCAACCGGACAAGGCTGTGAGCAACCAGTTGGCCAAGCTGTTTCAATCCTCACCCGCCCCGTGAGGCGGATGCAACCTTTTACTACCAGTCGCTGCAGGCGCATCATGTTCAGTTTCAATCCTCACCCGCCCCGTGAGGCGGATGCAACCGCGAGCAGCCCCCCCGCCTCCCTGAAAAGGAACAGGTTTCAATCCTCACCCGCCCCGTGAGGCGGATGCAACGGCGGCGACTGACTACGGCGGAACCGCTGCCGTTCAGTTTCAATCCTCACCCGCCCCGTGAGGCGGATGCAACGCAAACGCGCACAATCTCGCGTTGGGCGGACGAAAGTTTCAATCCTCACCCGCCCCGTGAGGCGGATGCAACGCAAACGCGCACAATCTCGCGTTGGGCGGACGAAAGTTTCAATCCTCACCCGCCCCGTGAGGCGGATGCAACTTTTGGTAATACCAGGAGAGCAACGGTGTTACGTGTTTCAATCCTCACCCGCCCCGTGAGGCGGATGCAACGGGGACTAGGAACGCAAACAACGCCGGAAACTCCAGTTTCAATCCTCACCCGCCCCGAGAGTCGGATGCAACGATGGTCAGGACGGGGCAACGGGCGCGACCGGAGCAACCGGCCAGCAAGGTTTCAATCCTCACCCGCCCCGAGAGTCGGATGCAACCCCTCGAAGCTGCGCTCCAGGTTGATGGTGAGCTGGTTTCAATCCTCACCCGCCCCGAGAGGCGGATGCAACCATCAGCGCGCGGCCCGGGTTCGTTGACTGCGACGGTGTTTCAATCCTCACCCGCCCTGAGAGGCGGATGCAACATGCAGAGGTCCATCATCGACCGCCTGCAGGTGTGGTTTCAATCCTCACCCGCCCCGAGAGGCGGATGCAACTACATTGTTGGCTATCTTGGAGGACCATGCCCCCTCGTTTCAATCCTCACCCGCCCCAAGAGGCGGATGCAACTCCTCTGGTATCGTGCGTCCGCAACACAGGCATTCCATGTTTCAATCCTCACCCGCCCCGAGAGGCGGATGCAACGTACATACTCGCCAGTATCCGCGTCCATCAGGTGGTTTCAATCCTCACCCGCCCCGAAAGGCGGATGCAACGCCGCCGCGCCGGATGTTGTCACGCTCCTGCCCGTTTCAATCCTCACCCGCCCCGAGAGGCGGATGCAACACCTTCTCCAACAACGCGGCGCTCGCCAAACGCTACACGTTTCAATCCTCATCCGCCCCGAGAGGCGGATGCAACTGCCGACCGCAGAGCCGACGGATCCGAGGATCGCGTTTCAATCCTCATCCGCCCCGAGAGGCGGATGCAACCGCCTGGTCCGGACTTATCCCCCGCGTCTCATCGTTTCAATCCTCACCCGCCCCGAGAGGCGGATGCAACGCCCCGATCGCCACGAACAGCGGGACAAGCCCAAGGTTTCAATCCTCACCCGCCCCGAGAGGCGGATGCAACCTGAACAGGAATAGGACAACGGCCAGCATCACCACGTTTCAATCCTCACCCGCCCCGAGAGGCGGATGCAACAATGGCATCAAAGTACCCGCGGCCACAGTGGACCTGTTTCAATCCTCACCCGCCCCGAGAGGCGGATGCAACACGTCATGCTCCAGAACGACGGTATCCGAGACGGCAAGTTTCAATCCTCACCCGCCCCGAGAGGCGGATGCAACACGTCATGCTCCAGAACGACGGTATCCGAGACGGCAAGTTTCAATCCTCACCCGCCCCGAGAGGCGGATGCAACGACACCATCGGAACACCTTTAGGCCGTTTCTTGGTGTTTCAATCCTCACCCGCCCCGAGAGGCGGATGCAACCGCCGCCGCCCGTCACGAAGACGACGCTCAAAATGGTTTCAATCCTCACCCGCCCCGAGAGGCGGATGCAACCGCCCGGAAAGTGAGAGGACGGCAATGACAGAGCAAGAGTTTCAATCCTCACCCGCCCCGAGAGGCGGATGCAACAAGACGCCGACGATGCCGATGAGGATAGGCCGGAGGTTTCAATCCTCACCCGCCCCGAGAGGCGGATGCAACGTGCTTCTGCTCGCATTTGCAGATAACTGGAGGAAGTTTCAATCCTCACCCGCCCCGAGAGGCGGATGCAACGTCCATCTCGCAAGCGTTACCCACAAGGTGGGAGAAGTTTCAATCCTCACCCGCCCCGAGAGGCGGATGCAACTCGGGCTCCTCGCAAACATCTTCCTCGACGTGCCGGTTTCAATCCTCACCCGCCCCGAGAGGCGGATGCAACAACATCCTGCGTTGCGCAGGCGCGGAGATCCACTAAGTTTCAATCCTCACCCGCCCCGTGAGGCGGATGCAACGTGGGCAGGTTGCCGGTCACAATCGGCGTCAGCGCGTTTCAATCCTCACCCGCCCCGTGAGGCGGATGCAACACGGGGCGGATGCAAAGCCGCCAATCTACCAGTCGTTTCAATCCTCACCCGCCCCGTGAGGCGGATGCAACCTCACCATTTCGGGGATAGGCATCGGGTATTACCTGTTTCAATCCTCACCCGCCCCGTGAGGCGGATGCAACCTTGGTGCTGGCCCTGTACGTGCTACCCTACTTGGGTTTCAATCCTCACCCGCCCCGTGAGGCGGATGCAACGAGCCCCGCCGTTATCTTGTGCGCCGACTGCTCGATGTTTCAATCCTCACCCGCCCCGTGAGGCGGATGCAACCTTGGACTCTCAAGTTATTGGCACGGAGGGTCGGGGTTTCAATCCTCACCCGCCCCGAGAGGCGGATGCAACTCGGATGGCAGCAGGGGTGGGAGTCCTCGGGTCCAGTTTCAATCCTCACCCGCCCCGTGAGGCGGATGCAACGACAAGGCGCTGGACAAGTTTGGACTCAGCTGATGAGTTTCAATCCTCACCCGCCCCGTGAGGCGGATGCAACCGCACCGGACACAGTATCCGCTGCAAAGCATGTCAGTTTCAATCCTCACCCGCCCCGTGAGGCGGATGCAACCTCTACTACCAGTTGGTCTCCCGCGACATCATCCCGTTTCAATCCTCACCCGCCCCGTGAGGCGGATGCAACCTCAGGGCCGCGCTGCCGCCGTGTCCCGTCGTCAGGTTTCAATCCTCACCCGCCCCGTGAGGCGGATGCAACCCCGAGCGCTACGGCACAACCGCCGCGTGGGTCGAGTTTCAATCCTCACCCGCCCCGTGAGGCGGATGCAACAGGATCGTAAAAGTACGCCCGTTGTTTCGATAGCATGTTTCAATCCTCACCCGCCCCGTGAGGCGGATGCAACCCGACCATGACGTGCGCGTGATTTGGGAAAGAGACGTTTCAATCCTCACCCGCCCCGTGAGGCGGATGCAACAGGAGGCCATCGCGCGAGTTGATCAGGAAGTCCCTGCTGTTTCAATCCTCACCCGCCCCGTGAGGCGGATGCAACAATCTGCGCTGGCTTTGCCACGAGTGCCACGTAGAGTTTCAATCCTCACCCGCCCCGTGAGGCGGATGCAACGTGGCCATCAGGACGAGCATCCGGGCGGTGAACGCGTTTCAATCCTCACCCGCCCCGTGAGGCGGATGCAACCCGTTCTTGCGGGGCAGCTCGATGTAGGCCGTGCGGTTTCAATCCTCACCCGCCCCGTGAGGCGGATGCAACGCCGATTTTCAAGCTAAAATGATCTAATCTCACATCCCTTCTGCCCACGCCTTTTAATGCCCACCTGTCCCGTCGCGCCTTATACGAACCTTGCGGGTCATTCATAATCGTGGCGCCCGCGCCGCCGGAGGCTGTCACGCAGGTATTATCCCAAGCCATAGTCGTTCCACCTGCCGGTGCGCGAACCTCGTGCCTGCCTGCCAATCGCCTGGGATTCGCGCCGAATTTAGAGGATCAGCGGGTCTCGAATATCGAATTGTAACTTCCTCCCGGCCACAAATGTGTATCTGCTGTGCGGTTCTCGAAGCCTATATGTACGTATGCTGTCGTCCTCTTGGTCTATGGCCTGCGTCAGGTCATGATGGAGGAGTTCGACCTGCTCCGGTGCCAAGATGCATTCAATTACGGACTTCTGAACTCGCTGACCATATGCCTCACAGATTTTCGCCACGCGGCGCAGCCTACGTCTGCCAGCTGACGATTCGGTCGCGACATCGTAAACAACAAGCAGTTCCATTGTTCCTCCTCATCGGGCTACGTAGGGCGGGTATTGATTGAGGTCGCCCCGCAAGTGACGCGCGAGTAACCGAGCCTGCAGGTGAGGGATCAGCCCAAGCGGCGCATTTTCACGGAGCAGTCGATGCGAAACCTCTCTTTTCTTGCGTTCCTGATAGGCGGAGAGGACGGTGCGCCTTCCCTGTTCAGTCAGGTTAACGGCACCACCCGGTAGCTCCTCGAAATCGGCGGCTTGTACTTGCCTGCGATTGATCAGCGTGATGGCAAGCCGATCAGCGACGAGGGCACGCAGTTCTTCCATCAGGTCAAGCGCAAGAGCAGGACGACCCGGCCGTAGGGCGTGAAGGAAACCGACCTGCGGATCAAGCCCAACACCTTCAAGAGCGCCCACGCATTCCTCACGCAGGAGGGCGTAAAGGAAGGAGAGCAGGGCGTTGACGCGGTTTCGGGGCGGGCGTCTGGACCGCACGCCAAATGAAAAGGCCCCGTCCTTCACTCGAACGAGGGAATCAAAAGCGCTGAAATAATTCGCGGCCGCCTCGCCCTCAACCCCACGGATGCTGTCGAGGTCTGAAACTTCACGCAGTCTGTCCAGCCCATCCGTCAGACTGTCAGCGGCGTCACCGAGAGTCTTTGATGCTTCACCATCTGCGTCGCGAGCTCCTCGGAGCAGAACTATTCGTGAGTTCTGGATCTTGCCGGCGACAATCTGCTTGGCTATGAGGGCGGGATGTCCTGATTCATCCAGCGCATGATGCTGATTGCGTCTTAGCAGAACGTTGCCCCTGACAGGCCCCTCAATGCGCGCCTTGAATCGGCCGCCACTGCTCATAAAAGAAATACTGCGACCGTCATCGGCGCAGCGATGAATTAGTAGGGGGCTCACGCTGACCGGGCCGAAGAGGATGAGCCCATCAAGGCGAACCAGCGGAGTCCGCAACTTGGCTTCTCCTTCAACTACAACACGCACTGCATCATGGTCCAGGTGCAACGATGCGCCGGGTGTCATGACGTACAAGGTGTTGAGAAGCTCAAACATCAAACCACCCCTTTACCTCATCGACGGTTGCCGGTGTGAAGAGCGCGCCCTGATTGCCACGAACTCGGGATGCCTCGCCGATTACCGAAGGTAGGCAGGCGTTGATGAGTGAGCAATTGCGACAGCGGTCATCGTTGACGGGCGAGGGCAAGCTCTGCTGCTCGAATTGGGTTCTGACGGCCTCAACGACAGTCAGAGTGTGGCGCCGCAATTCATCGTCGAGCTCAATTCGAATGCGGCGCTTTGTGGAATACGAATAGAGGAACCCATAGGAAACAGAACTCTCGAACATTTCCTCAAGGCAAATTGCCTGCGCGCAGAGTTGGAGAGCGGCATGGCCGCCGTCAATCTTGCCGACCTTGTATTCCACCGGCACCGGCCCATCAGGGCGCATCTCCACGACATCCGCCTTACCTGAGAGGCCATGCGCATCGGACCACAACGGGAGCGCCCTAAGCTGTTTTACCCCCCTAACCGCAGTAGTCGCGCCCAGATCAACCCGCTCATGACTGATGCGCCCACGCACCGTGAAGACGTTCTCATCATAGGTCTGCTCAATGTGGATGAGCGCACACTGTCGCGGACAGTAGCTGTAGTGTTCCAGCGCAGAGATCGGCACGATGATGTCGTTCTCCGCACTGAGCCAGGGGCTGTTCATCCCACCAAAGTTGTGAGTGTTACGCCTGCAATACCGGCCTCCGTTGGGTCGGAGACATCGACGCTGTGATCGGCAAAGGAGCGTGGAGCCGTCGCATTGCTCACAGGGGTCTGAACCAGGTCGAAGAGCCGGTGGGCTGCAGCGTTTCCCAAACTGCTCTCGTGAC
The DNA here is from genome assembly GCA_965205915.1 of Dehalococcoidia bacterium. GTDB lineage: Bacteria > Chloroflexota > Dehalococcoidia > UBA6926 > UBA6926 > VXMO01. Next base: position 2,369,733 of record OZ242191.1, read on the forward strand.
TGAATACGTACAGCCCCCTGCAGGACATCTCGCCGCGGGTTGCGGAACGGTCAACGTCCCACATCATCTCAAGCGCCCTCCAGAAGAGGGCAAGGTCATCGCTGTCCGCGCCAGTATCACGCGCGAAATGCGGGTTGAAGAAGCCATGCGCTCGATATAGGCCGTAAGGCACGGTAGACTTCCGTCCCATGGTTCCGGTGTTCTCGCCCCGCCCCTCTTCGGATTCGCGGTTAACGTCTCGCTGATTCTGCGCGGGACCGACGATGCTGGAATCTAGCGGCACTACAGGGTTAATTGAGCGGGCGAAAGTCAGCTGCATCGGCCCGCGCACTTGACCGGCGTTGTGCTCTCGCATCGACATGACTGCGCCGAACATTCGCACATCGTAGAACTCGGCACACATCCAGCCTCGCGCATCGTTCGCGGTCGCTTTTGGTTTGTCCGGGGAGCGCTTGTCGAAGATGCGTTGTCGCCGGGCGGACAGAAACTGCCCGTGTTGAACATAGATCTTGAACCGGCCGTCCTCTTCCTCGCCATGCGCCATGTCCACGAAGTCACGGACCTTGCGCTTGATTGCGACATCGGTTACCAGGCCCTGCATCGTCTCGGGATCAACGCGAGGAAGGTTGCCGGCGTCAGGATCGCCATTGGGGTTGCCATCCCGCACATCGAACAGCAGGACAAAATCGTGACGCCGATTGACGTCAGTAGTGATTTCCGTTGCGGATGTTGTGCTCATGATGTTTCCTCCTGGTGGGTTTCGTCGCTCTGATTTTCTTCTGCCGGGTTGCGGCCCGTCTGGGAGCGTCGCGTTGCAATTTCGGCGCGGCTCCGTGCGCGCTGATGGTAGTAGCCGAGCGAGAACAGCGCCTGTTCCTTCAAGGGCAGGGTGGTGGGCCAATCGCCAATGTGCCCCATTACATCTTCGAGGCGTTGCTGTAGCCGTACAAATGCACCGCGGTTATCTCGCTCAAGCCTGGCAAGGTGCGGTTGAGCGCCCCGCAAAAGCGATCCAAAGACGACGCTAGGCGTGGATGATGCAGCGCCGTAAAACCGATCAACGATCGTGGCGTTGACTCGCGGAAGCGCCGCCCGCTGAATTTCCTCAATCACCGCGAGCAATCTGCCACAGTGGTAAGCGGTTGACGGGTGATCCGGTTCAAGTGCAACCATGAAATCCTCCTCTCCTTCTTCTGTTTCCTGACTAAGTAGCACCAGCTTCATCAAGGCCGCGCGCGCACGGGTGACCCGCTGTTCGGCCCTGCATCGCCTAACTGCCTGATAGGCAATGTCTATCGGTAGGGGCGTGCCGTTAAAGGCGGATCTGAAGAGCGCGCGCGGAGTTGTGACAGGCAGGTCACGTTGCGTATCGCGTACGGTCGCCGCAGCGAGCCGATACAAGCTGAACGGCATAGGTTGTTGAATACCAGTGGGGTCTTCTGTGCGCGGATCAGCGATCTTCTGCAACTCGAACCACCGTGCAACGTTCGTGCTCACGGTTCCAACTGTCGTGTCGATCCAATCTCGGACTACGGCGCGCCCTCCACTCGCGGAGAGGGCTGCCGCGTAGAATGCCGTTTCGTCTTTCAGGTCGCTCTCCCGACCGCGCCTCACGGAATCAATCAGGCTTTGAACCTGCGCGGGGTCAGGATCATCCAGGTATGACAGGGCGTCGAATTGAATGTCATCGCGTGTCCAGAAGATGAATGTGGCGTCTCCCACCACTGTTCGTGTTTGCTGATTGGCAAGCAGGTGGTTGGCGGCGCGCGTGAATGCTTCGCCACACTCCTGGCACGTAGGGCCGGTTCTCGACTTCTCCAAGCCGTATGATTCGAACGCGTTCGAATTCGCCGAGATCAATGATGTTCCGGCGGACTGGCCGCCGCGAATGCCCTTGATCTTTGCCTGCATCCTCTCGAGAACAGGCTTGCGCTGTCCGCAGACGAGGCATTGATCGACAGACTCAGAGGGCGGGGAATTCATTCGCAACCAGAATTGCTGGACTGCGAGAAGGTCAATTGGACGTTGCCACCGCCCGTCATTGAATGTCACCTGAAATGTGATCTTCTGGCTATAGTCCCAATCGTCGCCGAGTTCCAGCAGTTTGGCCCCTCCCGACTCGTAGAAATGCACGACAGCCGCAACGGCGAGTTCGTGGGTTTCTTCTGCACACCTTTTGAGAATGTTCAAGTACGCCTCGTGTGCTCTGTCAACCCGGTCCTGCTTGTCCGGGTCGCGGGCGCGGCCAAATGTATATTCACCGTTGTCCGCCATGAGTAGCGGCCTGATTCCTACTGACCGCTGCACTTCCGGCGCGGCCATGTCGAGTCCTCGACGTGTCCTTGCCGTGCTCTCGTCAATCCGCGAGATTGGCTTTGGACCTAGGGGTTTCCCGTCCTCTCCAAGTTCGATAATCCAGGCGATCGGTGTCTTGGAGTACAAGCGCGGAAGCGCCACGTCCGTCATCCGCTCTTCCGCGTATTCCTTTAGCCTAGTGAGCAACATCAGGACACCTCCGCAAAGCGATCCGGGACGCGCAAGACGCCGTGTTCAAGGCGGGCATGAAAGAAACGCGGCACGCCCTGGCCGGTGCTTCGTCCTCTGTCGTCAACTTCATGTTCAATATCGAGCAGCATCAGACCGAAGTCCTCCGTAAGCTCAATGGGAGTGTCGTCCGGACCTGGCGGGCCGAATGACGCGCTGAACTCGCGGCAGCCGAGGTAAGGCGTCGCAAAGCATCGGCCTGACATTGCCCGTCGCCGAAATTGATCCCGGTACTTGGCGATGTTGTCATCGACGCCCTCTTTCAGGAGTAGCTGCGCGCGTACGATGTAGGCAACATCTCGGAGGGCGAGAGTATGGCGTTGCGCACGCCTGCCGGGGTCAGTAGCGTCGTACCCACCACCGTCCCTTGCCCAGACCCTCGCCGTGCGATCGCTCTGGCGGTCAGATATTTCATTTCGAACGATGGAGGTGTAGGTGACAGGCTTGAGGACGACAATCTCGTCGATACGCCAAGCAACCTCCGGCTTCCAGAAGATGGCCTCAAGCGCACCCCGCGCGGCAGACGGCGTCATCGCAGGATACGTGACGCGCTCAACCTTCATCTCAGGTCGCGTGAAGCAAGCAAAGTCCCCCCAGAGCTTGACGAAGAGTGGTGCGGAATTGTTCGTCATGTTGGCCTCCTTGTCTTTTGTTCAGCATAGAACGAGCGTACGAGTATCGCAACGATCCTCCTTTCCCATTCTTGGGACGGAACGATCTTCAATGGATGTCCAATGCGCCGGCACATCTGGCGCAGGGCCAAGCCGACTTGAAATCAAGAACATGTCTAATGGGGCAAAGCCCGTAAGAGGAACGAATGCCGTGTCGGAGATACAGCCGTCAAATGATGAGTTCGGGGTCCGACGCAACTAGTCCGCGTACGTCGTCGTAGCCTCCGTGCCAGATGCCCAAGCCCCGCATACCCTCAACGTCCTCAATGAGACCTGTGGAGCGAAGGAATTCAGACTGCCCGTGCCTGATCGAAACGGTGTGGGGCTGTAGTTCACGAAGCACGTTGCGGGGAGATCTACGTCTGCCTAGAAGGTCTTCTATCAGGTCGTCGATTCGCCCCGTATCTGAGAATGGGTATCGGACGATGACGTCATATGAATCGTCCTCGATCATGCGGAATTTCTCTGCAACGGCGGGAAAATCAAGGGCGCTACGAAGGCTCTGAATGTTATTCCGATCCGAATCTACGCCTGATTCAAAAAGGCGCTCAAAGTAGGTGTTGATCGTGCTGACGGAGCTTGGATCAAAGCCGGGCAGATTACTAACAACTCTCGCAACGTCGCGCCCCGTTTTGTAGCTGCCGCCAGGTATGGCGTCGTCCGGCGGCCGGAACACCATGACACGCCCGCGTTCCCTGAATCCCTCGCGGTTGCAGCGCCCGGCAGCCTGAATGATGGCATCCAAGGGCGCTTCCGCGCGGAACACCGTTTCAAAGTCTAGGTCAACTCCGGCTTCGACGACCTGAGTGCTGACAACGCGACACGGAATCCCGGCGGCAAGCCGTCGGCGAACATCCTGCAGAACTTCATTCCGATGCGCTCCGCAGAGGAGAGTCGACAGGTGCAGCGTCTCCGGGTCAGCCAATTCGTCAAGCAATTCAATCGCGTGGCGTTTCGTATTGACGATAGTCAGGACGCTGCGCTCTGTTCTCATCAAATCCGCAACGTTCTTCCATGCCTGCGGGCTCTTATTGAGCCACTCATATTCAACCCTTCGCAGCAGGTCGAAGTGACTACGGTAATCGGAAACCATCTCTTGCGCCTGGATGTCTCGGAATTCCTGAATCGACTCAAATGCGGGCTGCGTGGCCGTGGAGAGAACGACACTACATCCATAGTTACGGGCCAGCTGCGCAACCGCATCGAGGATGGGCGATAGCAGGTGAGCTGGAAGCGCCTGCGCCTCATCCAAGATGATGACTGACCGCGAGAGATTGTGCAGTTTGCGAGTTTTGCCGCGACGATTGGAGAAAAGGCTCTCAAATAGTTGGACAGTTGTTGTGACAACAATGGGGGCATCCCAATTGTCCGCCGCAAGGCGTTGCCACAAGGAAGAATCATCGTAGCTGTCATCGTCCTCCGGCGCGGGGCCTTGACCCTCGACGGCTGCGGAGTGGTGCTCCAACACCGCATGATCGTCGCCGAAAATGTCCCGATAGACGCTGGCTGTCTGCTGCGTGATGGTGGTAAACGGAACTGCAACGATTATGCGCCGTAAGTCATGCTCAATCGCATGACGGAGGGCGAAAGCCATTCCTGACCGAGTCTTGCCTCCGCCGGTGGGAACGGTAAGTCTGAATATGCCCTGAGGTTTGCTTGACGCCGCCAAACAATCCTCGAAAACCGCGCGACGGACATTGGTAACGTCACTTGGGGGAGAGTCAGGTTGATTTGCCACAAATCGTTGGAATCGCGCCCAGAGTTCGGTCAAAGTAACAGGATTGCCGCGCACCTCCGGCGGACCACCAAGCCTGTGGGCCTCAGTGTCTAGGCTGTCAGCATCAACCAGCGCCGAGTAAGTGAACCGAATGAAAAGTTCTGCATTCAAGGCGTTTGTGCGGACTCCCTCCGGAATTGCTGGCTGCTCCTGGCCCCGTAGGTCCGGCATGACCGCCGCAATGGACTCCAGCGCATCTTTTGGCCCGCTCAGCTTGCTTTTCTCGTCAATCCACGGCCCCAGCTCCGTGCGGGGATTCCTTATTCCTCCGTGATGGCCATGAATGACGGGGCCAACTATTCCGAAGGCCGCCCCTTGGTTCCGTGCCAAGAGCACTCCGGCGAGCTTGTGGTCGATGCCAATGGGGCCGCCCCTCGATCCCTGTTCGCTTTCGATCAGGCGTCGCTGCCATTCGGGGTCGGCCTTGCCGGCGTCGTGCCACAGGCCGGCAAGGTAGCCAATGTCGCCCGCGCCAAAGTGTTGCCCAAAATCCCGTGCGAGCGTTGACACGTTTCGGAGGTGTTCTATAAGCAACTGACGGTCGCCGTTCGCGTTTGCTGAATGCGCGTAGAGTTCTTTCCACTCCGGCACGCCCCACACTCCTTCCTGCACCCTCTCAGCCTAGCTGACCTCGGTCTCTGACTAAGATTACCCCTAGCCCCACCATATCCGACAAAGCGACAATTGTTGGCACTGCTTTCCCCATGTCTCTTGGGAAGAAGAAATGGAGGAGACAACGTTCTCGAGTCAGGATCGGCATCAAAAGCAGCGATGCATTCTTCAGAGATTGGCGTCCGCGAGGCGCAGATCGCTGCTCGCCGTTCTATTGTCGACGCGATAAAGTTCATAGCCATCGTGTCTCTATCCACGAAGTCCAGCCATGGATTCTTTTCTGGCAAACGTCGAAGATTGTCACTGTTTTGGAGAAGCGCTAGGATTCGGGTAACGCCACTCAGATCGCTCGTGGTCGCACAGTGGAACACTCCAACGATTCGAGTTAATCCCGCTGTTGTACGAGTTCTCTCTGAGCGCGCAGAATTCTTTGGTCAACTAACCTTAGGAGAGCGAGGAACGCGAACCCTCTCTACGAAGGTGATCTCTATCGGGCTGATCCCATCCGAAACCACCTGGCAGCTCATCCAACGCGCCTCGACCAGTTTCGCAGTTGGAGCGAATAGGGCAGCCAAGACACTTGGGCGCAAGAGCCGTACATGTGAGTGCGCCCAGGTCTAGCAGTGCTTGGTTCCACTCAGTATCTGCTCCTTCGGTACCAGCCAGCTCGTGCAAGGAAAGTCGGAGTTGCCAGTCCGGGCCGCCGGAGTTACCCAACACCCTTCGGGCTATCCTCTTTGTGTTCGTGTCCATCAGGACACTGGTACGCCCAAAAGCAAAGCAGAGTACCGCGGATGCGATGTAGTCTCCCACCCCCGGGATGGCGGTTAGTTCCTGCCAATTGTCCGGTACTTGACCGCCCAAACGGTCCCTAACATATGCAGCTGCCAAGGCAATGTTATCAAGCCGCCAATGAAGACCCAACGATGCAAGCAAAGGCTCCAATCTTCCCAAATTGCTCAAGAATGAATCGGGGGTTCTGCCCAGCCGGAGCACTTCGGTTGCAACCTGTGCCACTTGTTCAGCCTTAGTCCGATGGAGACACATCTCTATGAGCAGGACCTGCCAAGGATCTAAATCGTCCCTCCGCCAAGGGAACTGTCTCTTGTTTCGTCTGAACCAAGCGACAAGGTCATCCCTGAAGGAAACAACTATTGAATCCTCGCTGGGGCTGGCATCTTCGGTATCATCGCTGCCAGTTCCCTCGCCAATCGAGTTCAGAATTGATAAGGCGATGGCAGACGCTAACAAAGGAGGTACAGCATTGCCAATCTGCTGGTATCTACTTGTGGGAGGCCCCGCGAATCTGAATCTGTCGGGGAAGGTCTGTATTCTCGCGGCCTCCCGGATAGATAAGGTGCGGTCTTCACTGGGATGGATATACCAGTAGCCGTCCTTGGCAATGTGGGCGGTGATGGTCCGGGAGAGATCGTCAAAGGACAATCTAAGGTACTTGTCGTTGAAGATGTCGGACCTATACCGTCTCAGATGTTCCGGTACCTCCAAGTACGTATCCCCTGGTTTCAACTTGCTGTAGATTTCGGCGTCGTCTGGCCGGACGGCTCTTGTAACGTGGTCATGCACGACCAGGGACTCTCTTCCCCTCAAACCTCGTCGTAGCATCTTCGCAAGCAATGTGCTTGGTGATCCCTCGTATGTAAGCGTCTCCTCACGTGAATTGGCCTCAACGACAGGCAGGTCTCCAATGGCCTGGCCAACTGAGGGCCTTCTTCCTCTGGGTGCTGGCCATTCGAATCTACGATCATCGGCAACTCCTACAACGAAGAGCCGAGAGCGGTGTTGTGGAACTCTATATTTCCAGGCATTCAGTACCTCGACGTGAACGCCATAACTTCGGCGCTTCATCTCGTCAATCAATGCAATCAGAAGTGCTCCCCCCTGTGCTTGGGCGAAGTTTGGTACATTCTCGAAGAGAATCGCCTTCGGCTTCAATCGGTCAACGATGGAGAAAAAGCTTCTCCACAAATCCGCCCTCTCGTCTCGCGCTTGTCGTCGACCCCGCCTCACGAGGTCACCGATCTTGGAAGCGCCAGCATTTGAGAAGGGTTGACATGGAGGCCCGCCTGCCAACAGATCAATGCTTTCGATTCCCCAGTCTTCGAGTTGGGAGATGAACTCATCGGGGTTGGAGAGGTCACCTCTCCAAGTAAGGCCCGCAATATTCGCCGCATGCGTTTCTAGGGATGTGGCGTCGGAGTCCGCGGCGGCCACCACGGAAAACCCCTCCTCCTGAAGTCCAAAACTCAGGCCGCCCGCGCCGCAGAACAGATCGACTGCCCAAGGTCGTGGTCGGCTTTTCAACCATTGTCGAACAGCCATCAGGTCATCTGGGTCAGGGGAATCAATATGGGGCTTAAGCCTGATGCGTTCTCCTCGACCAGCCTTTAGCCGGTATCGTGATTCGCTCGTGGCCTTATCCTCTGAAACGCTCATAATCCCATCCTGTAGTGTTAGATTAGCCATCAGTCTAGTTCCGTCGACTCCTCGTCGGATTCCAAAGCGAACCCAATTGCTTTAGCCCTGTCGAGAATCTCGACCGCCTTCTTTGCATCTGAAGCGTTGATGTTAGTTCCTCTTTCAAAGGCTCGTCCGATGCGGAGGGCAAGTTGCCGCTGGCTGGGCTCAAGGGAGCCAGTCTGCGTTCCCCAGTCCGCCAGAATCTTCCAGCCGCCTGAGTTCACCTCAACCAGCCTCTTTAGGTTGGCCACATGATCAGGGGAGATGCTCGAGACGGAGCGTTGCTGTTCCTTTCGCGTTGCATCTGTGTTCAGGAGTTCGTCTCTTAAGCGATCCAACGGAGTGCGTGAAACCTTAGTCTGAACTTCGCCCCAGCATTGCTCGGTCTTGCACCATTCGGTGATGTTACGGGCTGTAGGGGGGGCAGTGATGACCGCATGCACGCCATGAGATAAATCTGCGATCACCCCCTGCAATTCCATAGTCAGGGCCTGTTCCCTCCAGATCCTCCCGAGGTCAATTCTTTGACTGGTGGCGTTGGCGAGCAGCGCCAGCGTGTATGTCACTATATTGGCCCTATATCCCCCGAAGTTCTGACGCTGAACTATCCGCTCGGTGGTTCGGAACAGTATTGCCTTGGCAACAAGCCTTTCAAAAAATGTGCGGTCGACTTGTGTGCGGTCACGCTCTTCCAGCCTGATCATGTAGTCCGAGAAGTTCTTCTGTGCCCCCCTGCTCACTATGTGGGGCAATTGTTCCCAAGTGTTCTCAAATTTAGTAAGGTCAGTCTTGGAGAATCTCTGATTGGTGGGGTTCTCTGCGGAGAAGGCGCGCCGTCTCGCTGGTGTGCCCTGCGCTGACTTGGCGTCCTGATACTGACCGCGTCCGCGCTCGTAAAACCACTTAGTCTGCCGCTGTGCCCCCCCCACCGAAGGCGCCCAGATGGTTCGTGAGAGTTCCTCCATACGGACGTGAAATGGATCATTTGCCGAAAAATCAGCCTCTGAGATTCGGTTCTGGGAGTTTGCGAAACGTGCCACGTTTCGGACAAGCTCTTCATGGACCTCGCCCGGTTCGATCTCGATGAGCTTCGCGGCGACATGCACCTGCGAAAGGTCAGCCCTCCCGCGTTCCGTGGCCAGTAGTGAGGCGGTTGTCTGGCCACCATTTACGATCTGCAATCCCTCCAGCCTCGTGACCGCTCTACCTCCATCTACATCGCACAACTCCACGGCTTCCGCGGTCATTGTGATCCCGTTGTTGTAGGCTAGAAAGTGCTCTGGCTGGCCGGAAATGGTATCACGTATGCCTCGGTTCACCTTTCCCCGGGCCTGCAAGTATGACCTGACGTTTGTCTCAAGCAACCTGGACCCAAAGTCAGCGTAGATACTACGCAAGATTTCTCCAGGGACAAGGATAAGGAATGCCCGGTACCCTTCTTGAGTATTGTCAGCCTCAAGACATGGGATCACCCGATTAAATTGTTCTTTCAGGTTGACTGAGATAGTCTCCCGCTGGAGGCCAGAAGTGCTGAGACGATGCAGCCTGACAACATCCCACAAAGAATTTGTTACGGCAATGTCGCCGACGGGCTGTTGCTCGGGAACGTTCTCCAGAGTTGTCCTGCCGTCGGTGATTACAATAAATCGCACCTTGCCTATGCTCTCTCTTAGAGAGTGAATGTGGACCGCCATATCAAATACAGGGGACGATTCCTCAAGTTCGACATACCTGCCGCTCAGGCACCATTCGAAGAAGGCACGGAGCCTCCTGAAGCCGACCTCGACCTGCTGCCTGTTCACGGTTTCGGGAGGGGAGGAATTTGTGTGAATACTGAGAAACAAATCGACCCGCCCCTCGTCCTCGTCCAAGGCGTATCCGCTTGCCTCCATTCCCCTCGCCCTGTGATAACACACCAGAGGATCATCGAATTCGCCAGCCTCGGACAGCATGTCGAAAATCGTCTGCGTGAACAAATCGGAGAGCATTACGCTCTGTTCCTCAGACTCAGCCAAGGCGAGTACATCCTGACGAAGGTTCTCGGCGAAATCAGCAACCGAAAGCTGCTGTGTCATAGCAGGTTCTCCAAGAGTTTCTCTGGCCGTTCTACCGTTATACGGAATCTGGCGCTGGAGGCAGTGGATACCACATATTGGACGTCGCTGATCCCAATTTGGAGTTCGGTGGAAATGATTTTGGGGAACCCTTCTTCTACTCTGAACGGGTGCAAAGACCTCAAGGTGTATCCAACATCAGAATACAGACTCGCATCCTCACGTTGATATCCACTGAGATCGAGCCTAAGGTCAATCAGTTCCAGACAGCCTGATTGCGCCGCAGCGGTTCGCACAGATTCGACCATGTCGGGAAGTGTTTCACCGTGTCCGGCACGGCGGTCCACTAACAACCCCAAGAGAAGAAGGGTCACATCGGCGGGTACCTCGAGCTGCCGTTCGCTGGAGATATTCAGACGGTCCAAGCTGCCTTCGCTGGTTGTCTTAACTTCCATGCATAAGTTCCCCAACTGAAAATCTTGATTTGCCCCCATGGGACCTCGCCAGCCGTCCGCAGCACCCCTCATTCCCGCCACCGGAGCCACAACCTCCCTCAGTGACCATAACTCTCCCCACAGGCCCTGTTGTGCTTCCCTTGTCAACCCCCGGGCTCCCAGTCTTTTCAGCAACTGTTGCCAATCGGACAGTCGAGCAAGAAACCGAGCTAGTGCCACTTTTTCGTCATCCGGCTGCTCCGCTGCGGTAACCAGATCATTCACCAATAGATCGAAGATGTCTCGGTGGTTCGGCTCGGTGAGCGCGAGTACTACTTCGACCTCATTGCTGTCCGTCTCCCTAGGCATTACTCGGACCGTCAGGCCCCGGGAATCCGGGACCTCCGGCATTCCCTCGACTGTGTTTGCCGCGACTCGAAATATGAGCATCCGATTTCTGGAGGGTGTCTCCAGCCCCAGAAAAAAATTTCTCCGTCCGCCAGGCAGTATTCGACGCTGAACCCTTCCTAGGGTTTCTCCGACGCGGGTGTCCTCCTCCAAGTGCGTCCACACCTCCGGCTGGTTCAAATCTCCATCTCCTCCTGCCAGTAGACCGTGTTCACGAAGTACTCGATGGGAGTATCACTGGCGGCTGCCGGGAAACTGGCGGCAAAGCCCACATACGGCAAGCCCGCGTCGTCGAATTCTTGGAGTGGGTAGATGAGGAGCAGTCCGTTGGTGGAATCGCGGGAACGTCGAACATTGGGGCCGCTCGGTCTGATTGGGGTAGATTGGTGTCGGCTCCTCGCTGGATTAGCCCTATGCTGACGCACTGTCTCTTCCAAGGCGCTGTCGCGCTGCTGTTCCGTCAGATCGATCAGCTCGTCCTCCGGACTGGCGAGTCGCCGGATGCGGTACACCGCCTGTTTATCGAAACTTTCCACGGGATGCTGGGCCCTACGGACCGGATATATTTCACAGCCCCCGAGGTCTGTGGACAATTGACCTTGTCGGTTTGAGATCAGAGCGACCGTCCATTTGGCAAGGCCACCGACCGAGTTCTGAGAGCGTATGTACTTGGACAGATAGTCGCCCCGGGCCTTTCGAGAGCTCGGATGGACGCTAATGTCCGCCAGCAGATCTGCAACATCCTCTCCAGACACACCCTGCCAGATGCGATTGCCTGTACTCGAAGGTTCCATGGGGCCGAGAGATGCCACAAACCGACCGTACCGTTCGTGGTTTCTTCGATTTGCGCCGGGATTTCGGTCAAAGGCGATGGTCTCACTGATATCAGCGGAATACGAGATGGTCATGGGTGTCCCGTTGCGCATCTTGTTGGCGGCGGTGATCACAAGGCCAGCTGGATGACTTCTCACTCGGAGGCCGAAGTCGCGAGGCGTCATACCCCTGTCTGCCATCAGGTCGAACTCCTGTCTGAGCTCATCGGTGGCGACGGTTATGTGACTGTAGAAATCCCGCAGTTCATCGGTAGTATACAGTCGGCAGAGGTCCACATAGCCAGGGCGGTAACCGAACCATCTTCCCATCTGGAGCAGCGTATCGTACATGCGTGAGGCCCGAAGGTAATAGCTCACTGACAATCCTTCAAGCGTGAGGCCCCTGGAGAGTTTGTCCCCTCCAATGGCGATAGCGCTCAATCCCTCGGGATGGTCCCAATAGTCAAGGGCATCCTTGGCTGCGCCGTTGATGACCTTCACTTGGATCCTCTGTGAAGACTCAACCAGTGTCGATTGAACCTCCTCCCACGACACCTCCGTGCTTCCGAGCATCAGATCTGGGTAAAGTTCAGCAAGCGACTTTGAGCTAGGCTCGAAGTCTTCCAGCCACATGGAACGCAGATCATCCATGATGGAATTTGGAGAATCGCCGTCACCGTACCTTATGCGGTTTTGAAGGTCCCGCAACTCGATCCCAACCAAATCCGCGACCTGATGTTGCACATTCACGAATCGGGTCACATGAATCAGCATGGAGTTGTGCTGCCCCTGCTGTGCCCGTGCGGCCCTGGCCGCGCATGCGAGGATGAACGCCTTTATTGCTCTCGTGAGAGAACTCGGCAGACCCCCAATTGCCAGGCTGCTCCGATGAACATTGGGGATCAGATCATGGTGATCGTCTACACCTCGGAAGAGGGGCAGTGCCGACACCGACGCACTTTCATCATCGGGCTCCACCGGCAGGCCGAAGACCTTGGTAGGGCCCACATGGTTGCTGGGAACAGGAAGGTTAATCAGAAAATCTCGGGGGAAGAGATCCTGACCATGCCTGCCTGCGTCTTGATCGGGATAAATGAAGATGTTTGCAAAGGGCGTGGCAGTGTATCCGATATAAACACTCTGATCGAATGCGTTAAGGAGTTCCCTAATCCGTCGATTTATGGTGGTGGGGTCCTCGTCGTTGTTGGGCGGCGAGGAGTTGGTGTTCACCGAAGCAAAGTCAGCTTCATCGTCGATGACCAAAATGGGGATTCCTAGAATTGAATCCGATGTCCCTGTCGCGCCCAATGACCGAGCCCAGCGGGTAAGGTTGCGCAAAACCGACCCATTCTTCTTGACCACCATGATGACCGGATCGCCACCCAGTCGGACATTGAAATGGTTGGCCACTTTTAGATTGAAATCGCCCGTTTCCTCCGCGTTGGTGGAGGGGATAGCTCTGAGCAGTGGTTCGCCAACCAACGTTCCCACTCCTACGCGTTTGTTCGTCGAGTCAAGAGCAAGATTAAGCCGGGTATCCCATCCCAGAAAACCTTCGTCAAAGCGCAACTGGGTCTGAGCGCGCAGGCTGTTCGTGGTCCCGGTGAGCACCACTATGAACTTGTAGCCAGCGTCAGCAGCTTTGCAAATCAATTCGATGTAATTGGATGTCTTGCCGGATTGGACTTCACCAACTACCATCCCCCGACGGTCCCACGCGCCTGGACGCTTCGGATCTTCGATAAGCTCCAGAATGCGGTCGGTTAGGTCGTCGGAACGCTGAAGCGTCGGGAGCGCCCAGCCTTTCTTCTCCTTTAGGAATCGCTGATATCGTCTAGTAAATCTCCACTCAATTGAAGCCCGACGGGCCGCGAGCCAAGCAAGGTGATCGCTACTCTCATCTGTGAGCGTTGAGGCATCTCCGACCACGACATTTAGGTTTGCTTCTAATTCCCTAACGAGCACGTCAATATCGACTTCGGCGTCGGAATCCTGGGCCTTGAGTGCCTGAACGGCTATGTTCGCTATGTTCCTCACCCCGGCTTCGTCAGGAGTCGTGTCCACCCCCAACAGGTTTAGGGCTATGACTCTCGCTGTTTCCAAGTCACTCAATTGCCGTCTCCTTCAGCAGAGCATCCACAGTTGGTTCCACTAATTCAAACCGTTCGCCGATCGCCTCTGTCGACCCCAATCGATCTAGGGCCTCTCCATGGCTCAACCCGGCTTTCACGAAGGCGGCGTAGAGAGCCCTGATCAGTCCAACTATTTCTTTAGCTGCGGCAGATTCGAAGGGCTGCCTCTGCGACTCATCGCCCTCTGCCATGTCGATCCATATCTGCTGAACAGGAACATACTCCTCCACGAGGCGTAGGATTTGCTGAATCTTCTGGGAATCCTTTGAGTTCGTCCCCAAAGCATCCCTGACTATCGGATGGTCTCTGTTGATCACGTATGAAACTTTGTTTCCCTTTACGCGTCTCTGCCAAACGAACACTGGGCTCCTTGTGGTTGTTCGCGCAATAGTCTTGCCGCGGTGTCTGTAGACAGCTACCGCCCTTTTTCGGGCGGCTTGTGCGATTCGACGCAAGTCATCCCTGTACTGAAGGGGTGGACGGGCCCTCGACTTCCGGACATCGATCTTCCATTCGTGGTCAACTGAATTAGAAAGGTCCAGCCGTATCCGGGCGAGCTTGTAGTGCTCTTCCTTTATGAACCCAAGCCCAAGCCAGTCACCTGATAGTAGAAGCCGCCGATTGCGATAGACGTAGAAGCCCTGTTGAGCGTTCCATCCCGCAGGCCCCCCCGCCAATCTATGTTTGTCTCCAGAGAGGCTGGAATGATGCGGCAGCACAAAGGGAGTCACTGCAATGCCGGAGTCGGCTCCTCCCAGCGTTTCGGTCGCGAGCTGCTGAGTAGTTGATTCATCCAGAAGGAACGGGTCCCAAGGCTTTATAAGTTGGCCGTTTAGATGGATTGAGACCGAATTTTGCTCCGTCATGATGCGATGGAATACCATGGAGATGTGCTCTTCGACAGCACCGAGCGCGTCATGGAATTGCTGTCTCGCCTGGATGTTGTCAGCACCAACGTCGCCGACCAATCGGTCAAGGTTGCTCCACAAAATTAGCGTGCCGTGCGGAAACTTGATCAGCGAATCCACGTCTGTTCCCGTGATGGACTCAACAGGAACACGCAACAATTGCCACTCACCAGAAGAGGCAAGGTGGTCCAGATCCCATTTCCGACTGTGAATTCCTAGTTCGGCGGAGGCGCGTGAGACTACGGTTAACGACCTCGCTTGCGAGATTGAGGCGGTCTTGAGACCCAAGCCATAACGACCTAAGTCGGAAAGTTCCCTTTCTTCCAGCGGGCTACTGGAGCCAACCCTCATCGCGGCGACCAGCCCTGATTCCGACATCCCAGAGCCATCATCTAGAATTGATGCCCACGAATCACGTCCGGCCCATTGAAAGTTCAGCCAGATGTTTCGCGCACCAGCGGTAATACTGTTGTCGATTAGGTCGCAAACGGCATCCGGAAGAGAATATCCGGTTGCTCTAAGAGACTCCATCAGGTCATCGGCTCTCGGTGCTACGAGATCAAAGCTTGCTTGCATCGGAACCTCCGGCGAGACCTAGGGGCTGGGGCCTCTGTTGCATTCTTAGTGGCTCGACGCCGCACAAAAGGTGGGAACTTTCGGCAGGCCCCTTACCGTGAACCTAATTCGCCGGTCTGGCTAACGCACCAGCCTGTTCAATTGAGGCTGAAACCACCGCCACGGCCCTTCCCACCTCTGTCGGTGCTGCATATCTGGCGACCGAATCTAGGCCATGCTCGCTCACATAGCCTTCCACCACGTCAAGAATCGCTCGAAGATCGCCAGTAGAAATCTCAATGGTTGTCATCTCGAATACACCTTCTCCTTCATCATGCGCCATACTATTGATCTTGATTCTAACAATCTGAGTAGAGAACGCAAGGCGGCAACTGGCATTGTCCTGAGTAGATTTGTAATGCAGGACTGAGTATAGAACTCAAAATCAAAGAACGCTACTACCTAGCATGAGATCAGTCTTCGAACGCGTGTTCATCGACCGCACTCAAGTTGTGGCCCTTTTCCCATGAGTCCGATGTGAACCGGCAATAGCTTCTTCCCATTGTTTCCATTTGTTCGGCACTGGTCTAATACCCGGAGACAGCCCCTCAAAACGCCAAGAAAGCCCAACATATGCGTCCGTGCGCCATCGCCTCCCCGTTCCTTTGACGATGCCGTCAAAGGAACGGGGAGCCTGTATCTACGATCCAAGAAACGGAAGTTATCGCCAGCTAAGCGGGAACAGCCACCTCGTCCTTCTCTGCCTCCTGCGCCTGCTCCACCGCCACAGCCCACTCGAAGAGAGAAAGGGAAGGGTGGGCGTCTTGGGGGCGGCCCTTTCGCTTGGCGACAGGCTCGGCCATGAACTCCGCCCAAGAGAACAGTGTCCTCGGGAGTTCAACGTTATCAGTCTCACCACTAGCAAGTGTGGAATCCTTGCCGGAGCCCACCATCGCCGAGTCTTCGCCATCTGCGTCCGTGTGGATTTCCACGATGCCGACCGTCTCAACCTCCGTCGCCTGCCAGCCGTCGTCGACCAAGTAGGATTCCGACTCGGTTTCGGATGCACGGGCTTGCCTGAAGGCGGCTTCTACGGTGTCTGCCGCGTCGTCCTCGTTGCCGTTGACCAGCTTGCGGGCTAGGGCGAGCATGAGGTCATCGCCATCGTCTCCGTAGGCGGCCAGGCCGTCTTCGGGGAGTTCACCCTCCACTGCCAGCGATGACTGGAGTTTCTTGGCCACCAGCTTGAGGGCGTCGGCTTGGAGGGTGTTCCGATAGGCCATAAAGATGACCTTCACTGGGCGGGTCTGGCCGATCCTCCAAGAGCGCCTTGACGCCTGCCGCATGGTGTAAACGGAGTAGTCGGTCTCGTACCAGACGATCGTCGGGAAGTCCACGAGGTCGAGGCCGGTCTGGACAAGCCGCGGGTGGCAGATGATGACGTCCACTCCCTGCTTGACCTTCTCGGCCACCCACGCCTCACGGCGCTCCGGTGCCACCGCGTCCGCCTTCATGACAGCCACCTTGAACCCGTGCCTCGTGAGCATGTCGTCCATGCGGCCGGTGATGTCGCGCGTGCCGGTGTGCGTCGCGTAGACCAGGACGCGCCGTCCCGCCAGCCGTTCCGCTGCGACCAGGTCCAGGAGCGCCTTCTCCTTCGGGTAGACGCGATCCTCCGCCAACGGCGGCACCTGGATGAGCGGTTCGCCCGAGGCCGGATCGAAGACCGTTTCGCCCCGCGTGCAGCCATCGGGGTAGGCGAGCAGCGATTGTAGGTATGTGGAGAGCAGCCGCCGCGAACCGTCCGCCAACGCCTTGACCATCGCGTGCCGCAGCTTCTCGAACAGTTTCTCGTATGCCGACTTCTGGGAGAAGCCGGTCGCATCCGCGTCGCTGTCCATCGCCGTGAGCATGACCTGTTCGTCGTAGTCGGGCAGGCCGGACGCCACGTCGGACAACCGCAGGAAAACTGAGTTGCCGATAAGGTGGAAGAGCGCCGATGGCGCGAGGCCCGGCCGCTCTTTAACAACCTTTCGGTACTTGCGGCGGCGGCTGTTGCGGCCATCCTCGACGCTATGCCCATCGTCCTTCCCTATGGAGTGCTCGACGAAGCCGTAGCGGTTGATCCACCGTCCCTCTTCCGACCGCCCGAACTCTGAGCGAATGTCCGGGCTGAACCTGTAGAGCAGGTGGAACAGGGTGGAGCTGTACCCGCCGAGCAGCGTGCCCGTGAGAGTGAGCGACCGTCCGCAGGCATCGGCCAGCACGCCGGCCGCGATGCCCTGCGCAGAGCCGCGCCCTTTGTATTCATGGACCTCGTCGCCGATGAGCAGGTCGAAGAATCCGGGCATGTGGTTCTTGACGTAGTCGGCGAGTGGGTAGCGACGTGGGCCGGAATTGTCCGCCTGCCACAGTGCCGAGCCGCACTCGGGGCACGACCGCTTGCGGCGCGAGAACTCCTCCTCCGAGAGCGGCACGCCGTCGGCGTCCACGAGCTGCGCCGCGCAGACGGGGCAGGTGGGGATGCGAAACGGCTGACCGGTCTCCTCCATTCGCATCAGCCTGCCGCCGGAAACCGCCCACCGGTTCAACACGGCGGGCTGCCAGCGGTACGACAGCTTGGCGCGTTCGCGGGACATGATGGCGAACAGCGGCCCGAAGGTAACGACGCGCCGGAGGTTGACCAAGTCCGTAATGGAACTGACGATGACGGCCTTCACGCCGGGGATGGTCTGCTCGATCTCCCGCTTCCACTTGATGGTCAAGTGCGGCGGCGCGAGGACGAGGATGCGCTCGAAACCGGCGGCGTGAGCGGCGGCCGTGGCGATGAACGTCTTGCCCGTTCCCATCTCGCCGACGACCGTCGTCCCCAAGTTGGCGCGGAGGGAAAGCGCTGCTCCCCGAATGGCGTCTGCCTGCGCGCCCAGCGGACTGCGAAGCAGCGTGGGCAGGGGAACGGACCCGGCGTCCGAGGGCCGGTAGAGGGGAGGGAAGGACTCAACGACGCGCTGTGCGATGGCGTCTTTGTAGGTGTCGATGAAGCCTGCGAGGTTCATGTGCGTGTCCTTTCCTTTTCCTTTCCTTTAAGGAAAGTTGAAACGGTAGGGCCCCGCCGTCCCATGAGAGACGAACGGGGCCCCGTGGTGCGGCCTGCTTTGAGCGGGCCGTCTAAGCGGCGATGTCTGTGATCTCGCCGTCGTCGAGGCCGAGGGCGACGACCGTCGTCTTGAGCCTCTCGCGAAACACCTCCTTCTCCGGCGTGTCGTCCACCAAGATCATCTCCTTCGACGTGCGTCCCTTGACGAGGATGCGTTGGCCGTCGGCCTCCAACTGGAGGTTGTCCAAAAAACCCGCCGCCACGAGCATGGCCATGTGGCCGCGTCGGAGCGGCATGAGTGGGCGGGTGCGATCCTCGCGTGCGGGCCAAAGCGCGTCGGTTATCTGCGGGTTGGTCCACAGTCCTGAGCGCCGTGCCTCAACTGCGGCAGCGACGGGATCGACCGTGCGCCTAGAGAACAGCACGTCCCCGGCCGACGTGACCGGCGGCGTGAAGACGGGGTATTGGGAGAGGGTAAGCGTGTCCGGCTCGCCCTCCGCCCATTCCTTGATCTGCGCCTCCGTGTACCCGTCGGGGCTGGGTTCCGTTCGGCGAATGGCCATCAGCACGACCTGGTCGAACGCATCCCGTTCGGGGTCAGGGAACGCCCAGCACCGCACCCGGGTGTAGTGCGCCGACAGGAACCGCGCCGAGACGGCAAGCCGTTGGCGCGGCACGATGAACACGAGCACGCCGCCGTCCACCAAGTACCGTGTGCAGTGGGTCAAGAAGGCGTGCTCGACGCGCTTCTTGTCGTCCTGTTCCCAGTCGTAGGGCGGGTTCAGGAATAGCAAACCGAACGCGCCGTTGGCGATGGAGGTCTGGAAGGCGTCCGCCGCAAGAACGTGATCGAGCCGTTCGGCTGCCTCCTCGGCGCGCTCCTTGTGGAGTTCGACGCCGTAGGTCTCGACGGCCGTCGTGCCGGCCTGCCGGAGCAGGTCGGTCAGCCGTCCGAGCGCCTCGCCCGGACCGCAGCAGGGGTCGAGCGCTCTGATGCTCGCCTTGGAAGCGTTGTGGTAGCCGTAGGGCGGCCTCATCAGGGTGCCGATCATGTCGACGACCCGATCCGGCGTGGGATAGAACCCGCCCTTGGCCTGCGCTGCAAGTCGCATGTGAGTCTCCCTTCTAGTCCATGTCCTTCTTCTTGATGCCGACGACCTCGCCGACGCCGTAGGTCTGCTCGAAGCAGAGCACCTGGCCGGTTCGGATGCGCTTGGCGCAGGTCGTGCAGTAGGCCGTGACGATGTCCGCGTCACGGGCAACAACGACTCGCTTGACGAGGATGACGCGGTCAACTCCGATACGGTGGGTGTAGAGTGTTGATCGCCCGTCGCCCCGCTCCTCCGGCGTTGCGGGCCGGTAGAAGTGGGGCTGGATGGCAACCGTCAGGTGTGAGCCGCCGTCGTGTCCGCAGTAGGGGCAACCGCCGCCGTCGAGCGCGAATCGGCGCCACGCGCGAACGTTCTTCTGACGGCGCTTGTAGTTGGCGCGGCGAGCCTTCTTGAGTGTCTTATCCATCGGATTCCCCCTCGGACGTCAGGGTGAGTGTGCCCAAACCGACGGCCATTGAGAGGTCCTCGCGGAGCGCCTCCGAGTCCGGCGAGCACCGATAGGCGACGATGCCCTGAGAGTCGAGCTTGACGATCTCCTGCCGCCGCTGCCCGCGCTTCCAGAGCCAGTCCGCCCAGTCGCGGTGCAGGGGAAGCGGGCTGCGCCGATCCAGGAACCGATGGTGCAGGGCGGGGGCTGAGTCCTCCGACTCGGCGAGCAGGAGGAAATCGTCGCGCTCGAAGACGTATTCGGCCATGCGGGTGAAGACGAGCGCGTGCCAACCGCCCGACGACGGGAGGCGTTGGATCTTCGTCGTCCAGGTACCGATGGTGGTGGGCGGGATGACGCAGCGCTGGTAGCCGCCTGAAATCGCCATGCCGTCCACGCCGCGAATCAGGTGCGCTGGCTCGGGTGGCTGCTTGAGCATGGAGGCCCAGATGGCCTTGAGCGCCGTCTGGGACCCGACCATCGACAGGAACCAGAGCGTTCCGTCCTTCGGATCGCGGGCGAAGGCGTCCGCCGTGGCGGAGAAGCCGCCCGCGTTGATCGTGTACAGGGATTCGGCGTCGATCATTGCCGTTTGGGTAGCCATTGGCGTGTCCTTTCCTGTAGGGATTGATGCAGCGGATTCGTGAGTCCGCCGTGGTGCCTCAGTCGACGATGTGACCGAGGTCCTTGATGCTCGCGTAGTGGTCGCCACCGATGACGACGTGATCGAGGAGCTTGACGCCCAGCATCTTGCAGGCCTGATTGAATTCCCGGGTCGCGCGGATGTCCTCAGGACTGGGTGTGGGATCCCGCGAGGGGTGGTTGTGGGCGACGATGATGTTTGGGACGCCCTCCACGACGGCGGGCCGCAGCACCTCGGCGGGGCGAACGGAGCACTCGTTGACCGTGCCCTGGTAGATGACGCGCTGGCCGATGACGTGGTTGCGGGTATCGAGAAGCAGGACGCGGAGCTGCTCCTGCGCCAGGTCCGCCATCTCATCGCGGAGTAGGGCGTACACGTCGCCGGGGCACGAGATCGTGACGAGTGGATTGGCGGCGTGGTTCGGATTCGTGCTGACCTCGTAACGAACGGCGAGCTCGTTGAGCAGGTGCAGGTTGGCACGGAGCGCGGCGATGATCTCGGACGGCTCCGAATTTGTCTTGCGCTTCATTGGATGTTCCTCCGGAAGAGCATTCTTAAAGGAGGACGGGGCCGCTCCCAATCAAGGGAGTCGGCCCCGTTTGGCACCCGCCGTGGGGAGCGAGTGACGGTTGGTAGGCTCGGCTAGAACGGCGAGTTGTCCTCGTCGAACTCGGCGGCCTCGTGGTTGGACGAGCCGTTGCCGCCGTCGAGGAACACCACCTCGGCGGCGTAGATCTCGGTAGCGTAGCGGCGCGTCCCGTCCTTGGCCTCGTAGCTGTTCTGGGCGAGGCGGCCCGCGACGTACAGCCGCTGGCCCTTCTGCACGTACTGGTTCACGGCCTCGGCGAGCTTGTTCCACACCGTGACGGTGTGCCAATCGGTCTCGGTCTCGCCATTCTGGCGGTGGCGGTCGGTGGCCAGCCTGAGCTGGGTGACGGCGGCGCCGTTCGGCGTGTAGCGCATCTCGGGCTCGGTTCCCACGCGGCCCAGCAGCTCGACGCGATTGATCGTGCGTGACATGGTTTCTCCTCTTCGCATTGCGATGCGATGTCTTGTGGCGCGTTGCGCGCCTCCTTTAAGGAAGGGCGGGGCCGCTCCCGTTCTTGGGAACAGCCCCGTTGAGCGCCCTCGGTGGGAGGGCGGCTAGCTGACGCGGACGTACTCGGAGACGTTCTCCGTGACGATTTCCGCGCGGATCTCGGGGTCGAGCGAGGCGTTGAGCCTCTTGTGGTCAACGGCGAAGCGCCGGGACTGCACGAGGCTGATGGTGTGACCGTCGATCTCCGCCTTGCCGGATTCCCGGCCCGTCATCCACGCCTTGAGCGTGTCCAGCGCCGCGCGCTTGACCTGCTCCGGCCCACGAACGGCGTCCTGCGCCGACAGGTAGTCCGTGACCGCCTGCCGCGCATCGTCTGCACTAACCTCCTTCATGTCCTCGTCGCCTTCAGTTGAGGCGTCCTCCGTGACGGCCGTTTCCGGCTGGCAGGTCGCCAGGAATGGGCAGCCGCGGCATTGCCACGACTCCGCGTTGAAGTCGCGTTCGGGCAGAGCATCTGGGTCGGGCCCGATAAGGACGTGGTGGGCGGCAAGTTTCCCAAGCCGCTCGTTGGCATCTTGAAGAGCCTTCTCCAACCGCTCGCTGGGGATGATCTCGTAGTCCCACGCGCGGCTGCCCGTGTCCATGCAGGCGATGACCGCGTCGCGCACTTCACCGAAGGTTCCGAGCGTGTACACGGCGGCCTGAACGACGGCGTTCGGGTGGCTCCGTTCCGCACCCAGCACCTGCCATCGCTTGAAGGCATCGGGGTTGCGAGTCTTGACCTCAATGACCGCCTCTCCGCCGAAGATGGGCATGACGCCCGTGGCGTCGAGGTGACCGCTCACCCGCATCGTGGGGCCGATAGGAACGGAAACCCGCTGCGGGTTCTCGCGGTCGGTGGGGTGAATCTCCCAACCGGCCCGCTCCATCGCCCGCAGGACGACGGGTTCAAGCGCCGTGCCCGCCTCCATCACTGTGAGGGTGGAGTCCGGGGTCGGATTCGTGACCGGCTGTCCCGTCGCCGCGTACCAAAGGGCGCGGCGGCAGTCGCCCATCGCCGAGGCACGGATCTCCAGAACGCCGTCCTCGACGAATTGCGCGTTTGGCCGCGCGTAGGGATCGGCGTGAACCGCCGCGTCTGTTTCAATCGTGATCGTCATCTGATTCCTCCTGTAGGGAGTAGTGCGGTGGTCATGCGGCGCGTTCGGTTGCGCCGTGTTGCCTGCCTGCCTCGAAAGGCCGCAGGACGTGTGCGATTGCGTCGGCGATGCCGTGTACCCAGCCGCTTGAACCGCCGGGCAGTTCGTTCGGCCAGGGCTGCATCTCGTGGATGCCCGCCAGTTGCTCGACGATTTCGTTGATCGGCGTGCCTAGCCGCAGGTGCAGCGACACGAGTCGGCAGGCCATCTCGGTCACGCCGCGCTCGAATGTGCCTGCCTTCCCCAACTGCCCGAAGACCTCGAATGGCTGGCCGGCCTCGTCAACCGAGACGGTCAGGTAGAGGTTGCCGTGCGCGGTCTCGAGTACCGTAGTCGTGCCGCTCAGTGAGCGTGGCCGAGCTGTCTTCATGTCCTTCATGTGTGCCGCCTTTCCTTAACGAGGAAGCGGGACCAACCCCCTTTAGGAGGCGGCCCCGCTGTGATTCCTGGAGTTTCGGATCAGGCGGCTGTGGGCGGCTCGGACTCGCGCGCCTCTCGGAGCTTCTTCTCCGCGCTGGCCGCGAGTGCCTTGAGTTCGCCCGCGTTCAACTCGTCGATGCCGCGGCCCGTGCGTGCGCGGACGGCGACTGCCACCTGTTCGTCCTCGAACCCTTGCTCGCGGCCCAGCTCGAGGACGCGCTTGCGGAGGCCGTCCAACTCTTCACTCTTGGCTTGCGGCTTGCCGATCTCGACAATCGCGCTCGGCGCATCGGCGTAGAGCGCATTGCCGAACCGTGCCCCAAAGCTGCGGAGCGCACGCTTCAGGCCGTCCGTGACGGCGCCCTTGATGGCCGTCTCGTGGCCGTCGGCGTTGTCCTCGACAACCGCGTGGAAACCAACGTCCATGCGAGGCGGCGCGCCCAGCACCGTGACATGCACGGTGGCGGCGTAGGCGCGGATGCGCCGGATCTCGCCCGTCTTGGCGTCCATGTTGTCGATCTCCCGCAGCGCCACGTCTCCCGCGAGTTCGTAGCCCCAACCGCCGTAACCGAAGACGCGGTTCGCCTCGTCGATGACCGTATGCCCCTCGATGTACGAGAAGGTCTTGCCGCCGCGTCCCTTGCGTTGCGACACCAGCGCGGGGTCGATTGGTGTGTCCAACTCCTGCCTAATGCCGGGTGCGAGGCCGTCCCACAGGATGGCGTCGTGCCCTGCGACCGGCGCTATCGCGGTCGGCTTGGTTCCGTTCTTGTGACCGTTGCCGTTGGTCGTGCTGACCATGTGCTTGTCCTTTCATTCACGTGTGGATGAAACGGCGGGCCGTCTCGCGGCTCGTGGGCGGGGCAGGGAGCCCCGTCGAGTTCTGCGCGCGTCTCCTTTCGATGCAGTCGAATTCGGCTATTGGCGGGCGTCCCGCGCCGCCGCACGGAGTTGAGCGAGGAAGGCGGCACGTCCGTCAGGGACGGTGGCGAGTTCGCCAACGTCGAGGTAGTCGCGAGGCAGTCGTACTATTGCCGCCCGCCTTTCCAATAGAGAGGCGAGACGTTCGGCGGCTGCTTGGCCGGCGTCGTCCTTATCGAATGCGACAAAGACGTTGGCGAACCGCGAGATCGCCTGCGCGACGCGTTCGAGGCCCTGCGTCCCCAGGGCGGCGCATGCGGGCAGGCCCCACTGCGCGAGCGTCAGCCAATCGAACATCCCCTCGGTCACGATGACCCAGCGGGCATCGTGAGGGATGCGCCCCAAGCCGAGAATTGGCTTGGGGCCCGTCAGAGCCTGAAACCGGGGCCGGGCACCCGGCTTGATGGCGCGCCCGCCAAGCCATCGGACGCGGCCATGTGCCCCATCGGGCACGACGATCATGCCCGCGAACCGTTCCGCGCCGCGTTCCGTGAACAGCCCGGAGCGCGCGACACGCTCGCCGTCGAAGCCGGCGGCTAAGAGCGCCTCGCGGAGCCCCGCGCCGGGCGCGAAGCCGAGGCTGAGCGCCATTGCCGTGGCAACCGCTATCCCGCGCCCACTCAGGTACGCGAGAGCATCGTCGCTCCTCAGCAACTGCCCGGTGTAGAACCGTGATGCCGCTGTCAGAACGGCGCGGTCCCGCACCAGCGGCGGATCTGCGTGTACTTGCACATCGCGTGGCGCATTGAGTGGGGCAGTGGAGGCACCTCCGCCCAGCAGTTCCAGCGCTCCCGCGAGCGGCACCGACTCCGTCCGCTGGATGAAATCCAGCACGTCGCCGCCCTCACCGCAGCCGAAGCAGTACCACCGCTGCGAGTCGGAGTACACCGTGAAGCTGCCCTCCGCCTCGTCGTGGAACGGGCAGACGCCCTGCCGGACGCGCCCGGTCCCGTGCAGCTTCACGCCGGCCGACTCCACGACAGCGGCCAAGGAGTGCCTCGCCTTGACCGCCGCGATGTCGACCCGGGACGCCGTGGCAGTCATGCCGGCCTCTCGTTCAGGGCCCTCAGGCCGCGCAGGCTCCGGCGGGACACCACCTTGCCCGGCCGCCACTTCATGCCGAGCGCGGCAACGACCTCAAGGTCGCCTTGCGCGACCTGTTCAAGGGCCGCAGCGTGCCCGTCGCCCTGCGTGTAGACCACGATCTGCCGCAGCCCGAATCGCCGCCTGACCAACTCCAGCCACTCGTTGTAGAGCCACCGCCTCTGGTGCAGGGCGGCGTGGCTCGCGTCAGCATCGGCCAACGTCAGCAAGGCGTCGTCGAGCTTGTCCTCGCGCCTCAGCCGCCGCGCCTCATGCACCGCCTTGCCGATGCTGAGGGAATCCCCCTGCGTTTCCTTACCAAAGATGGCCGCTATCAGCCTGTCCACCAGAGGCTCCAGCGCCACCATCGGCCTGTCGTCAATGAACTCAGTTGCCGTCGTCATTTCTTGCTCCTTCCTTCACTTGCGTGCTTACCTGCGATAGCCTCTGTCGTCGCGCGGCCATTGCCCGTCCGATCCCCAACGTGCAGATCACGACCCTGAGCTGGAACAGGACGTAGGCCAGCCCGATTGCGTTCAGGACGCAGATCTCGGGGTCGCGTGACAGGGCGAACGGCAGGATGAACAGGGCCGCCACGATGGCAATGAGTGCCAGGCACTTGTGCCGGACCAGCATCCTCACCGCGCCGAATGGAATCCTTACTGCGATGCGCATGTGCGCCTCCTCAATGCGTTGCGGCCCACGCCGGCATCCGGGCGCGGACCAAGTGCTGTTGATCAGGTAAGTGGGCAATGCCCGCTGACGGCCGGATGCCGTACCGCCCAGCGGGATGTGATGGGGATTGAATCGGACGCAGCCCTCAGCGAATCTGCCAACGACTGCCGCCCGAATTGGAAATGCCAGCCTCCGGCGCAAACCGAGACCGACGATGTGAGAGGCCCGCGTAGCTACGATCTACTTCGTTTCACGGACAAGTTGAATCAGCCGAACCGCGAGTTGCGTTCCGGCCGATGCATTGCGCGGTCAGACTGCGAGTCGCAACCTGTCCGCGTATTCCCGCTGTTCGAGGTGACTCAGTTGAGAGAAAACTCCCAATCGTGATCCGCCTCTCGCCCCGGGGAGCGATGATCCCGTGTTCGGTTTGGAATGGCGCAACAAGTCACGCTCTGTTCCATCCCTCGCCTCGAGTGGCGATGGTCCCGTGTTCGAGATGGAATGGCGCAACAAGTCACACACTGTTCCATCTCCAGCCTCGGGCGGCAATGGTCCCGTTCTAGGTCGCTGCGGGAGAACTCAATCGATCCCGTCTACGCAACCAGGGTTATTCGGGACAACCCAACCAGGTTTCTACGGTCGGAAACGCTGGAAAGCCAAACAACTCTGCCATTCTTATCGCCCAACCGTCACGGGGCAAGAGATTTTCGGGCCATTTTGCCCGTCGTGACCCAAATCACTAACACTGATGCGACAATGCAACGACTTTTGTTAACAAGACCCGTCTGCGTCCGCGCCGGCCGCAATGGTCGAAGCCGCCGCACGCTACCGCCACCAGAACCCGAACGTTGCCAACCGCCTGAGACACCGCAGCAGTTTTCGTCGCCGAATCCTCATCCTGATGACGTGAAGATCATTCCTTCGCCAGTTCAGAATGTGCAATCGCCACAGGTCGTCGATGGGCATCTTCTCCGGCGGCAAGGTCAGCTTGTGGTCGTCCAACAACTCCATCTCCACGACGAGGGTCCGCTCCTGTCTCTCCATCCATGACAGTGTCTTGCCCTCCCGAGGATGATCCCTCCGGAGCCTCCGCCATTCCTCGACCAACGGCCACGCCTTTTCGTACACATACGAGTCGTCCGGTGCCGGCTCGACGGTCACCACGTCCTTGTAATCGCGCGGCGGAAACCACGGCTTGGTCGGAGTCACCGGGGCCTCAATCCTGGGAGCCGTACTGCCTGCAACGAGGGGATTGCCGGCTCTTCCAGTCTTTGTCCCCGATTTTCCCGCGCCCGAACCCGCTGATCGTTGGACGGCTCCACTGGATGTCTCCTGACCCCCCCGCGTGTTGAGTCGCTCCATTCGCCGCGTCAACTCACGCAACTCCTTGTTCAACTCCTCCCGCACGGCCTTGAGCGCCGTCTCCAAACGCTCGAAATCGCCCGCAAAGCCCGCGGCCCGGCCTTCCAGATCGCCGATTCTCTCCCCCTGCTTCCGCACCAGGTCACGGAATTCCGCTTGCTCTGAACTGATTTCAGCCCTTATTTCGTTATCAAGCGCCACCCTGACCTTCAGAGAAAGTTCGCCTGATTCAAGGCATGTCACGAGGGTTCTTCGATCGATACCCAGCCAATCCGCCGTCGCCCTCTCGCCCCTCGTCCGCACCGACTCGTGCAAAACGGCCATCAACTTCAGCCCGTGCGAGTCCTCAACAGTCTGATTCGGCACCACAAATACCCCCGATCTCCGCCACAGCGGCAAAGCTACAAGGCCTGCACATTTCAGCTAGGGCCAATGCCGCACCCGGCTCGATCTTGGCGTGCAAGCCTTGTCGTCTCCAGATACAAGAGATTGTCGAATCCCGTCCAGCCCCGCCTGCACTGAAATCGCTTACTAGAATTCGTATGCATCGACTGCTTTCCCGCATGACGACGCGCTAAACAACCCCTCTGGTTCCGCTTATCAACAACCTCATTTCCTGTACGCCCCCCACGATGCCCGACGGCCTCGCCAAACGACAGGCGTTGAAAGGAGTGCTGTGGACGGCACTGCTTACGCGTCCTGTTCAGGCTCAGCCGCGAGACGAACACTTGTTTCCATGAGCCGCGACATCGATCCGAGGAGGCACCCGTGACAGACCGACCAAAGAGTTCCAGATTTCGCTGGCTGATGCTGGCAGTTCTGACACTGATGACCGTTACCGCAGC
Organism: Dehalococcoidia bacterium; assembly: GCA_965205915.1. Lineage (GTDB taxonomy): Bacteria > Chloroflexota > Dehalococcoidia > UBA6926 > UBA6926 > VXMO01. The sequence continues at coordinate 2,397,941 of OZ242191.1, forward strand.
GATTGGAACAGCCAGCGTCGCCGCAGCACAGACGCCCCTGACCATGCTGGTCAACGACGGCCAGGAGTTCATCGAGCGAGACGAGGAGGGCGAGTTCATCGCCCGCCCCGTCTTCAACCGGCAGGTTCCGCTGCTTCACTACGGGATCCGCAACGCCGATAGCGGCGCATGGATCAGCGCCGTCTACCAGGTGCACGGCGGAGAGCGCCGGCACCGCGACGGTTGGGAATACACCATCGAGTACCCGGTGCTTTCTGAGCAGCCGGAGCTCGACCCGGACGAGCCCTACGTCCTCGCGATACTGACCCGCCAGAACGTCGGCGACGACGTCCGGCTCTTCCACGCCGTCATCCCCGTTTACCAGGCCGACAACATCTGGGACAGGGTGATCGGCGCGTTGAGCCCCGATCGCTGGGCCCGGGCCGTTGCCCGGTGGATCGTCGAGGGAGTCCACGGAACGCTGTGCGGCGTGGTCGAACGAGCCACCGGCGCAGTGATGGCGGAGTGCGACTAGATCATGAGTGATATCCTCACCGGCACCCCGCCGGAACTCACGTACCTGCACCCGCTCGTTCGGCAGGCGTGGATGGTTGTCTGGGCCGTCACGTCCGGCGCGCTCGTCGTCATCCTTGGCTGGATCGGCCTGACGCTGATCATGCAGGAGCACCTCGGCGGCGGTCGCGCAGGGTGGCAGGAGATGGGGCCGCGCCTGATTCTCGGCCTCGTCGGCGCGGCGAGCTCCCTGTGGTGGTGCGCCCTCGTCATCGATGTTGCGGACGGCGTGTCGGGGTTCATCGCCGTATCCCTCGGCGTGTCGGCGGGAGATTTTGTTCGCTCGACGCTCGACACACTGCTGAGGGCGGTGGACGCGGGGAGCGTCGGCCTGGGCCTGCTGATGTCCGTGCTTTATCTGATCTACGGATTCTTCGTGCTGTACGTGCTGATCCAGATGGTGTTGCGCGTCGCTCTTATCGACATTCTGCTGGCGCTGGCGCCCATCGCGTTGGGGCTGTGGATCCTGCCGCACACCGCCAACTGGGGCAAGCAGTGGCTGCGGACGTTCATGCTGACCGTCTTCCAGCAGGCCGTGCAGCTCATAGCCCTCGCGCTCGGCTTCGGATTTCTCAACGAGTTCGCCAACATCGCCGCTTTCGAGGCGGTGCAGGACCTGATCTGGAAGCTGCTGCTCTCGATGGCCTTCATCTACATGGCCGGACGGGTGCCGTCGCTGCTGGGGAACCAGGGCACGTTCGACGCTTGGCTCCGCACGCTCTACTTCGGCATGTCGCTGCCCAGCTCGATCATGCGCTCCGCACGAGTCATTGGGCTCATGTCAGGTGGCGCGGCGGGCGGGCCGGCGGGGCTGGCGGCAGGTGCGCTCGTCGCCGGAGGCGGCATCGCTGCTCTAGGCGGCGGTATCCGGTCGGCGGCGGGGGGAGCATCCGCCGCAGGTGCCGCGGGCAGCTTTCGGAGTTCCGGCGAGTAGGTATCAGAAATTTCCTAAACAAGTGACGACAAGGAAGTAAAAGAGGTGTGCGCATGGGTACTTGACGACGGTTCAAACGACAAGCGAAAGAGCAACAGGAAACGGAGGACACAGATGGAACAGTTGACGCAGACGATCTCGAATCTGGTGGGCATCATGCTCGGCCTCGTGGGCGTGGTGGGCGTGGCGTACTTCATCTTCGGCGCGTTCCAGTACCTGACGGCGAGCGGAGCCCCGAATCAGATGGAGAAAGGCAAGAGCGCCATGATGACCGCCGTCGCGGGCATCGTCCTGGCGATGGTGGCATTTGGCGTGGTCGACGTGGTGATGAACGCGGTCGTGGACCCGGTCGTGGACATCGACCTGCCTGACCCCACAGCGCCAGATGACGAGTAGGGCTAGCCAGCGAGGAGGCACGCATGAGAGAACACGAAGTTCCGACGCATGTGCAGGCTGAGGACAAGGTGCTGCTATGGCTGACGTTTCCGCAGGTCGTGGCGGTTGTCGCCGTCGCGGCCATCGGATACGGGGTGTACAGCTACGCGCCCGGTCCCTCAGGCCTGCGGATTGGCCTCGCGGTTGCCGTCGCTCTCGTCGGCAGTGTCGCGGTCATGGGACGGATCGGCGGACGAAGCATCCTGCTCGTTACCGCCGACCTCCTGAAGTACTGGCTGGGGCCTCGGCAGTTCGTGGGTGAAGCAAGCGAACTGGTGCGGTCCGAGCCGTTGATGGAGGCCGATGGCACTCCCGGGCTGGTTGAGCGGATGCGTGAGAAGGGCAAGCGGCGATTCCGCCGCCTCTGCCGGTCGCGGGACCGCCGCAACGGAGACCGCTCCAAGCAGCGCCGAGACCCCGAGCCCGGATCACGTTCCCGCCGCGGGTTCCCACCCGGCAAGAATCAGGGCAGGGATGGAAACAGGCGATTCAGCCTGCGGGCGGCGGCGGCTCTGGGACTCGCGCTGCTGGTGCTCGGAGCGGGCGTCCCGCAGGGTGTGGTTGCCGACGGCCCCGACGCTCAGGGGGCAGGGTATGACTTTCCCGAGCCCGTCGAGGGCAGGCGGCTCTACGTCGAAGGGGTGCTCGTTGCCGGGGACCTGGCCGACGTGAAGGTACGCGCGGCGACCGACCTGAACGTGAGGGTGCGAGCCTTCGGCGGGGATGGTGGCCAGATCCTGCGGTACGCGACGCAGGCGGCGTTCGACGAGGACGAGGTCCGGTCATTCACGGTGCCGCTCGACGGGAACCGGCGGTCCGTGACCCTGTCCTGGGTGGATACGACCGGCCAGGCGGGCGCTGTCACCCTGTCCGGCGGGCATCTGCCGTACCCGCTCCCGACCATCGAAGGGCAACTCTGCGACGCCACCCTGAGATCTCTGGGCTGGACGACGAACGCCGTTACGGGATCGATCTCGACGGACTGTGAGCGCAGCGTCATGGAGACGCTAGAGCTGGACATGGTCGGCGGGAACCAGGAGGTCGAGGTCCTCGCGGTTCGCGAAGCTGAGGTGACAGCCATCACCGGCAGCATTGACGTCACCGTCAGCTCTCACGGCGTGACGGTTCCCGTCGTTGCGGATGGCGGTTCTTCATTCTCGGTACCCGTCAGCCTCGCCGACGGGTGGCGGGACGTAACTGTCGAGGTGGGTCTGCGCGGAACGCTCAGCGTTCCCGTGCCGCCAATTGTCCGGCTGAGTCGCGAGCCGGAACGGACGGAGGCGCAGTCCCACGTCGTGCCCGTTCGGCGTCCGGGCATCAGCGAACTCGTTTACGACACGGTGACCATTTTCCACGACGACGGCACTGCAACGAATCATCGCATCTCCACGCGTCTGAGTATTCCGTCGGCGACTGTCTCGACCACCGCAGTCGTGCCCGTCGTTTACCCCGAGTTCGTATCGGCCGTCGTCGTCGAAAGAGAACCGTACATCACGACGCGGCGGGAGACCCTGGTGATGGAGTCGGGCATCTGGGCCGACGAACCCTTCTCCGCCCTGGTGCTTCCTGAACCCGAACCGACCCCCGAACAGCCGACGCAGACCCGCGCCAGCGACGGCCTGATCCAGCAGCTCTTCGACCTGTTCGGGTGGGAGTGGCCGTGGTAAGGCGGATCACCCTCGCCGGAATTGTCGCCGCCACGGCCATGTCTCTCGGCCAGGCCCCACCAGAGGAGCAGGCCATGCTTGATGCCTTCGACAAAGCGCTGACGGCGATGGTCTACACCGCAGCAGGACTGGCGGTGCTCGCCATCGTCTGGGCCGGTTTCGTGCTCATGGCCGAGGGCGCGAGCGACCGACAGGCGGGCCGCGCCCGAGCGGCCGTGTTCACCGCCATCGCCGGTCTGGTGCTCGTCCTGTCGGCGAAGGGTGTCGCGCTGGCATTGCTGAACGGCATTGTTCCCATCCCGTAGGAAAAGGAGTACCCAAATGAACCCAATTGAAGCAATCACTGAAGAGTTGGTGGGCGACGGCCAGCCTTCTCGCGCCCGGCTCGCGAAATTCTTCATGCTCTCGCATGTTGAGGATGACGGGCCGGTGCGGATCGACGGAACAAAGCTGGGAATCCTTGAGGCGCTGGGTTTGGAGTTGGACGAACCCAAGCTGGGAGCTTTCGCTGGTGCGCTGAACGCAATGGACTTCCCCGTCCAGTTGTTGATTCGCCAGCACTCGCCGGACCTGAGCCGACTGAGGCAGCGCCTCGAAGAGGAACAGCCGGACGGTCTGCCGCCGCAGACGACGGCGGCGGGGGAATCACTGCGCGGTCTGCTAACCGACATGGAGAACCGCGAGGGCGTCGTCGACCGGCGCTTCTACGCCGTCTGCGACTTCGAGCGCGTCGACGACCTCCGCGGGCTGATGACCCGCTCGGGGCTATCGGTCAATCTGATGAAGGGTCGTCAACTGCGGATGCTCATCCATGCGTCCACACTCGGCGGGTCGCCTCGCGAGCTCGACGACAGCATGAGCGCCGAGGTCGAGATCCGCCGCCGTGAGATTCGCGTCAACGGAGAACTCAGACGATCGCTACACCTGGGCAAGTGGCCCCGCACGCTCATACCGGGTTTCCTGCAGGTGCTGATGGCATCGGGCTCAAGGATGGATGTATCGATCCACTTAGGCCCCATTCCCGCCGATCAAGCATCCAGGACGCTCGAATGGCAGAAGGTGCGATTCGAATCGGCACGGGCGCTATCAATGCGGCGGGGTCGGTCAATGTCGCCAGAGGCCGAGATTGCCCTTGAGGACGTGAGCCGACTTCGGGACGACGTGCAGCGGGGCAGGGAGCGGCTCTTTCATTCATCACTCTCAATAACCCTCCATGCCCGAGACGCTGCGGAGCTCAAGGAGATCACCAATCGAACGCGCGCCCACTTCGCGGCAACCCTTGGCCGGTTGGACACACTGCCGTTTCGGCAGCGCGAGGGGCTGGTTTCGGCGCTGCCTCTTGGACTGAACTCAATCGCGACCTGGCGAACATTGGACACATCTTCGCTCGCGAGGCTCTTCCCCTTCTCTCCGCCCGATCTCGACACGCGCAGCGGCACGCTCTACGGCATTGACTTGAGGTCGTCGTCGCCCATCGTCTATGACCCGTTCGACGGCAGTCACCTGAATGCCAATACGGCCGTGCTCGCTAGATCCGGCAGCGGCAAGTCTTTCGCGACGAAACTCGGCGTTCTGCGCGGGCTGTGCCGCGGCGTCACCGCCTATGTAATCGACCCGGAGGGCGAGTATGCCGACATGGCGCGGGCTGCGGGTGGTCGCGTGCTCTCGCCGGGTGTGCCGGGGCAGGGCATGAATCCCTTCGTCATCGACCGCTCCGACGCCGAGGAACTCCTGTTACGAATCGGCAGCCTACGCCGCCTGATCGAGGTCATGGTCGGTGAGCCGCTGGGCGCAGAGCGCCGGTCGGCGCTCGATGACGCGCTCGCCACCTACTACATGGAGCCGCGTGAACGCACTGGGTTCGCCGATTTCTACAACCACCTCGTCGAGCACGGCGACGGTGTCCTGCACAAGCTGCTGAGGCCGTTTGCGACGGGCAGCCTGCGTCACCTGCTGTCAGACGAAGGCGACGACCTGCTCACGAGGGAAGCGCCCGTGACCGTGTTCGATCTCCGGCTCCTTGAGCCCGAGCTGAGACCGGCGGCGGCGATGGTCTGCACGGAGACCGTGTGGACGGCGGCGGCCCGCAATCCGAAGCCGCGGCTGCTCGTCGTCGACGAGGTCTGGTCGATCATGCAGCACCCACAGGGAGCTGCGTTCATGGTGAGCATGGCCAAACGCGCCCGCAAGCATCGGCTCGGCCTCCAATTCATCACGCAGGACGTCCAGGATCTGCTGTCCGAGGACACGTCCCGCGCCATCACCGGCCACTCCGGTAGGGCACTGCTCCAGAACGCCGCCTTCAAGCTCCTGCTCCAGCAGGACGCCGCCGCCATCGGCACCGTCGGCGACGCCTTTGATCTGCCGGAAGACCTACAGCGCTGGCTGATTTCCTGCCCGCGAGGAGACGGCCTGCTCCTGGCGAAAGGCGGCCGCTTTCCCATCCGTATCGAGGCCACAAAAGAAGAAACCGCTGTCATCGAGTGGCGGCCGGGCAGACATCGCCCGCCAACCGCCGCCACGAAAGGAGAACAACTATGAACCCATTCAAGTGGATAACCGGATCTCGGAAGAAGGGTGCGCCAATCCTGCTGTCCATCACGCCCCCGCGCACCGGCCAACGCACCATGCTCGGCGTCGAGAACCTTCTCCAATCCATCGCCGTGCCCGAGCCCTTCTCGCTCGAACTGGTTGGCGATCGAGACGGGGTGAGGCTGCTCGTTCGCTGCCTGGATTCACAGGTGGTACGCCGCCAGATCGCCTTGCATTATCCCCAAGCCCGCGTCGAATTGATCACCACAGGTGACGATCCCCTGAGCGTTCCTGAAGACCAGGAGGCGTGGACCATGACGCTTCGGTCGAGCGGGCCGGACCAGGTTCCGCTTCGCCAATTCCGCGACACCGATCTCGTCGACGAGGGGTCCGACCCCATGCTTGCCTTGGTCGGCGCAATGTCGGCACTGCGTGGCGGTGAAAGAATCGTGTCGCGCCTGCTGCTTCGTTCGCTCGGCCCTCAGTGGTCCGCCGCTTATCAACAGGAGGAGATTCGTCGATCTACCTATCGCAGTGCCGCAACCGAAGAGGCGCGCGTTAACCATGGTGAAATCGCGCGGCTGATGCTGCTTGCCGGAGGGGCCTTTGTCGGATTAAGAACCTGGCAATTCTGGCAGGAGGGCGATGTTCTGCGGGCCATCGCAGTTGCGGGCGGCGCGGCGCTCGCGGTGGTCGTTTTGGGAGTCTTGTGGGCACGATTCGGTAATCGAACGCCCCGCTTCTACGACCCGCAACTGGTCAAGGAGAAGGTGTCGCGCACGGCCTTCGGCGCCGTGCTTCAGGTGACAGCCATCGTGCCGCATGACGAGGGCAGGCGTCACGCGAAGGAACTCCTCGATGATGTCGCTGCGGCCTACCGTCACTACGATAACCCCGCCGGAGCCCAGTTTGTCGTCGGCAAGATCCGGCCCGCCCCTGAAGCAATCGAACTCCAAGCCCCCGGTCCGGGACTCTTCGGCAAGCGCAGCGTTCTCGGTGTCAGGGAGGTAGCCAGCCTGTGGCATCCGCCCAATCCCGGCGACGAGACGCCGCCGGTCGAGCGCACCGGCTCGCGCGTTCTTCTGCCTTCACCCCAGGATGTCAGCCGAGGGGCCCACGTCGGTAATTCCACCGGCGGTTCCGCCGGTGAGATTCGTTTCGCCGACGACCTGCTGCGCCGTCATCACCTCTACGTCGCCCGCACTCGCATGGGCAAGTCGACGCTCATGCAACACATCGTGGCCCACAAGATGCGGGAGAAGGCGGAGGGCAGGGACGGGGACGCCATCGTCGTCATCGACCCCCACGCCGACCTCGTTGCCTCGCTCTTGGAACACGTGCCGGAATCACTGGCCGACCAGGTTCGGGTGATTGACCTTGCGGACCCGAATGGCGCGCCCGGCATCAACCTGCTCGACACCCGGATTTTCACCGACCGTGACCGCACGGCAGACTCCGTCGTGCGCATCGCGAAAGGGCTGTGGGACCAGTGGGGCCCGCGGATGCAGTCGATCCTCGAACAGATCGTCAAGACGCTGCATGAGGCCAACGAGAGCATGGAGGTGGACAACCAATACACGATTCTCGACGGCTTGCCCCTACTTGCTTCCGAGAACGGCAAGTTCAGGTCGCGGGTTCTGAAGAAAGTGGAAGACATCCATTTGCTGGAGTGGTGGGCGCGAGACTTCAATAGTTGGCACAAGCAGTACAGGTCCGAGGCGCTCGCGCCCGTCCAAACCCGCCTGTCCTACTACGCCACGTCCAAGCGCGCACGGGCCATCCTCGGCCAGCGCCGCTCGACCATCGACATCCGGCAGACCATCCGTGAGGGTGGCATCCTCTTCGTCTCGACGGCGCAGGGAGTCGCCGGTCGCGACGTGTCCGCCCTCGTCGGCTCGTCCCTGCTCAACCTTGTCGACGCCGTGATCCGCGAGCAGGGCGAGCGGCCCATCAGGGAACGCCGAGGAGTGCTCGTCGTCGTTGACGAGATGCAATCCATGCCGGGTGTGGACTACGATTCCATGCTGTCCGAGTTGGGGAAGTTCGGCGCCAGCTTCGTGCTCGCGACCCAGAGCCTCGCCAAGCTCGACGATCTATCCGATACCATGCGCCACAGCCTGTTGGCCAACGTCGGTTGTCTGGCGGTGTTTCAGGTGGCCGCGTCAGACGCGCGGCAGTTGGTCGGCGAGCTCGGCACGGATCGCGTGAGCCAGGACGACATTACATCGCTACCCGTTCATCACTGCTACGTCCGGGCAACAGTCGGGACCGAGCGGATGCCGGCCTTTTCGATGATGGTCCGCAAGCCGGAGCCCGGCAACACGACACTCGCCCAACAAATTCGCGACGAGACGGTGCACTACACCACGAGCCACGAGACTCTAACCACCCGCGACGCCAGCCTTGATCGGCTGGTCGAGCAATACCGGAGTGGCATCGACGAAATGGCTACGGAGATCCAACAGCCACCTCCGCAGCCTCCCAAGCAAGAGACCCAGCAGAACAACGGCAAGAAGCAGCATCGCAGGAAAAAGAACAAGAACGACCAACAGAAGGGGCGCCGAAAAGGCAATGCGCAATCGCCCAAGGGAAGGGAGGACTGATGACAGGCAATAGGGCAGTGACAGACATTCTCCGAGTGTTATCCGAAACGCCGTTTCTGCACCGGGGCGAACTGGCATCCTTTTCTTGGTGGTCAGAGTCGGGCATATACAAGGCTGTCGACCGCCTTCAACAGGCGGGGCTGATTGCGTCCGTGCCGCACGCCACGGAGACGCAGAACCACATGGAGCATTACTACCTAACCGCCGCGGGGCTCAGGGAAGTGGCGAGTTACACGGATGGCGGCTTGGATGAGGCCCTGCGAGCTCGACCTGTGTCGGCCCAGTGGCAGAGACTCCTTTTGGAACGGCTTGATTCCCTAGCCGCCGTCTACTCCGTTGCCGAAGCGATCTCAGCCGTATCGACTCCCCTCAGCATTCGACTCTATCGTGCGGCTCCCATTGATGCTGCCGTCACACTGCCGGATGGCCGGGTCATTGGCATCGTGAGGCTGGGCAAGATGTCCGATAGGACGGCCTTCGCCAAACGGATGCAGCGACTTAACGAGGGGCCGCTGCCTGGGGCGGTAGTGCTGCTCGTTCCGAACGAGATAAGGCTTCGTCACACTCGACGGATTCTCTCTCGGCCGCGCGTTCGCACGTTCATCGCCCTTGAATCAGAGGCGGTCGCCACCGACGCTGATGAACCGATATGGCACATGCCCGGGACAACCGCTCGACTCAACATGGAATCGGTGGTTAGGCAAGTCGTTCGAGGCGGACGAATTCCCGTTGAGCCACCCCTTGTCACGGCCACGCTGCCGGAGACACTTCCGGTCGACCGTTCGCTGGCACACATGCCAACGCATCTGCTCCCATCCGCCCTGCATCCCGCCGACAAGCGGGTCCTCGATGTGCTTTCCGACTGGCCGGGTATCAGGACCGAAACCCTGCGCGAACTCCTTGACCTTAGTGCGTCCCGATTCTCCCAGATCGGCACGAGGCTGAAAGAGGCCCGACTAATCCAAGCCTTTCGAATGGACGGGAACCGGCTCGCGCTAACGGACCATGCGCTTGGCTTGCTTGCGCGACGGGATCGCGCAGCCGTGGGTGTCGCCCGCCAACGCTGGAGCATGGGTGAAACCGGCCCCGGTAAGTCCATTGACTGGCGAGACATTCCTGGACGGCAGATACGTCAGCTCCTCCGCCACATCGACCATACGGACGCCGTCCACACGTACCTCGCGTCCACCGTTGCCTCAGCGCGAATGCAGGGCTGGGATGTAGTTCAACTGGACCCGCCGCACCGCGCCTCGCGCTACTTCTGGCATGATGGCGGTCAACGCTCTGTCCACCCCGATGCCTTCTTCATGCTACGACGAGGCGATGAGACCCAAGCCTTCTTCCTCGAATGGGAACGCCGAGCCGTCCGCCCAAGCACCATGCGAGACCGTCTGGCTCCCTACCTCCGCTACTACAGCACCAAACGCCCGCTGGACGACCACGGGGTCATGCCCACCGTCCTAATCGTCCTGGAAGACGAGATCACCGCCACACATTTCCGGCGGGTCGCGGAGCGGGAGATGGAGCGGATAGCTGTGGGGGTGCCGCTTGCCGTCAATCGAGCCGATAGCAAAAGACACTCTCTAGCATGGGTCGGCGAGTGCTTGAAGTAGTCAGCCCACTCTCGCCGGCATAGGCCAGCCAGGGCGTACTCGATTGCGAATTCGAGTAAGTTTCCCAAGCGGCAAGTTCGATACATAACGAGGCATTCAATTTGCTTGGGGATGCCGAAGCTGGTAGCGTTGAGTCGCACAGCCCAAGGCTTGGTACGGGTTAGCTCCTAGGCTGGCTGTGTGTACGTGCGATGCGGAATGGAGCGAGAGAAGACAGCAGGTTGTTGAAAGTCTTGGTGCCTTGCTGTTGAAGCAATGTGCTAGAGGATTGTTCTGTCGGTGAATGTTCAGCGCTGGTCAAGGTACATCGGACAGGATGGCTCGGGAGGGAAAGGCGACCAGCGTCGGAACGCTCGCAACTTCACCCGCATATGGGACCGACCCAAGGATTCAGGCGTTTAAGGCTGGTTGTGTCCCTCAAGTGCGGCTGACTCCAACCATGACCACTTCAATTTTTGCAGGACCTGCGATGCGGCCCGTAAGACGGGTTGTGGATCTTTTCTGTGGGGTAGGTGGCCTTAGCTTGGGGGCGGCACGAGCCGGTTTATCTGTGCATGGTGCCGTCGACAACGATGCCCGCACACTCGAGTCGCATAGTGGGAACTTCCCAGGAACCCGGCACGTGCAGGCTGATATTTCGGGGCTTTCAGGTGACGACCTCAGAAAGAAATTGTCTCTAGGTGAATCCGAAGTTGACGGCATCATAGGGGGGCCCCCGTGCCAAGGTTTTAGTACGATTGGAAAGAGGAGCCGCAACGATGAACGCAACCGATCATTCGTCGACTTCTTCCGCCTTGTAGCCGAGATCCGCCCAAGGTTCTTTCTCGCCGAAAATGTGCCGGGGATAGCTCACCACAACTACGGCGAACTTCGCGATAGTGCAATGGACTTTGTTGACGGAACCTACACCTTACTGCCACCTATGAAGCTCGCAGCCAATGACTATGCTGCCCCGACCAATCGTACGCGCGTTTTCTTCTTTGGCTTTCGTGCAGACTCTATGAATGCGCTTAGTGTCGAGAGCTTCATGGCAGCACAAACTGCGGAGACTACATGTGTCGAAGAGGCCCTTGCAGGACTACCCATTGAAATTGACCCCTCATGGCAACGTGAAGATCAAGGCTGGCGGACCGTTCATGCAACAAACGGACTAGGGTACTTTGCCCAGAGACTTCACGGCCACGTACCGATCAATGTCGGAGACGTAACCGCTCTGCGACGTCTGCGTGAAAAGAGCGAGGCGTCCGGTTCACTTGGAACAGTTCACTCCGACACGGTTCGCGAGAGGTACCGCCAAACAGAACTAGGGCGGTTTGATCCGGTTTCACGAGCCTATCGTTTAGCACCTGACGGCCTTTGCCCGACATTGAGAGCAGGCACGGGGCCGGACCGAGGAAGCTATCAGGCCGTTCGTCCTATACACCCGAAAGAGCCCCGGGTAATCACACCCCGCGAAGCTGCGAGGCTGCAGGGCTTCCCGGATTGGTTTCAGTTCCACGCTACCAAATGGCATAGCTTCAGACAGATAGGAAACAGCGTCAGCCCGCTCGTCGCCGAGCGTATTCTGAGTGTCGTGGCTAAAGCACTGTTGTGAACGAAATCTTCTTGATAGCTGGGAGGTCCCCATGACAAACGTAAGACAAGTGAGGCAATACGAATCGGTAGATGCCTCTCCAGTAAAGTCATTCTTCGTGTCGATGTTGACCAGAGACATCAAACTCGAAGAGGCCATTCTTGATCTCCTGGACAATTGTGTTGACGGCATTCTTCGCTCAAACGTTGAAAAGCGGACTGATTCGTACGAGGGATTCGGTGCCGACATTGAGTTCAATGCTGATTCCTTTTCCATTTCCGATAACTGCGGGGGCATACCCTGGGGCCTGCACGAATATGCCTTTAGGATGGGACGTTCTCCAGACAGGCCGCCAGATGCTCCAGGATCGGTCGGTGTCTACGGGATCGGAATGAAGAGGGCAATATTTAAGATCGGCAAACAGTGCCTCATATCTACGCGTCATGAGAATGACCAATATGAAGTGGAGATCAACCCCGACTGGATAACAGATGAATCGTTGTGGACGATACCTGTACGGGAAAGTACGAGAACGTCTGACGAGGATGGAACTGAGATCGTTATAGGCGACTTGCGTGAAGGTATTGCAGAAACTTTTGGCGAGTCTAATACGAGCTTCAAATCCGAGTTGATGCGGCTAATAGCTACTCACTACGCATACATAATCGAGAAAGGCTTCCGCGTCACCGTAAATGGAGATGTCGTACGGCCGCGTACGGCTAAATTGGTATTTGACGCGGCCAAGCAGGGAAGTGAATCATTGTTGCCGTTCGTATTTAGCGGGGCCATAAACGACGTGGACGTTTACTTGGCTGTTGGACTAACGAGACCCATTCCAGAGCAAGGTGAGATTCTAGACGAACAGGAGGCCACCAGATATTCTTCGATTGATGCTGGATGGACAATCCTTTGCAATGGTAGAGCGGTGCTCTACTGTGATCGCAGCGAGTTGACTGGTTGGGGAGAGGCAGGCGTACCACGTTACCACACGCAATTTATCGCAATCTCTGGCATCGTGGATTTCCGTTGCGACGACGCATCGAAACTGCCGACAACAACGACGAAACGCGGAATAGATGCCTCCTCGCCTGTCTACCTGCAAGCAAAAAACAAGATGCGGGAGGGAATGCGACTCTTCACTGACTACACCAACAAGTGGAAGGGTAGGGCAGACGAGGCGAAGAGGCACATTGAAGGAGTCCGGCAACTTCCGTTGGATCAACTTAAGCAAGCCACTCGGAACTTGACCCTTAGTTCGACACGTGCCTTGGCGGGCGGCCAGCAATTTAAGCCGAGACTTCCCGTCCCTAAGGATCTTGAACCTACTAGGCGCCGAATTAGCTTTGTGAGGAACCTCGAGGCCATAGAAAGTGTAGCCGAGTACTTTGACGAGCCTGCACTGAGTGCAGCGGAGGTCGGTGAAAGGTGCTTTGATTTGGTCTTAGAGGAAGCACAAGGATGAGAACCCCGCCGTACCACCTTCGGCTAAACAAAACGGCTGATAGGCTGGCTTTCATTGAGGTGATCGGGCGTTTGGATAGGCTCGGCGGAAACAGCTTGTCTGAGTATGCCTACCATGGATTGGGAGGCCCTTACCTAGAAGAATACCGCCTTATGTACGAAGCATTCCCGGAAATGGAGATGGTCTCAATAGAGCGACATGGCGAGACGATAAAGAGGCAGCGATTCCACAGACCATCTACGCGTATTCGATTGGAGAACAGTGAGCTGTCGTCGTATATCGCGGCCTTCGACCCCGGGGCGAGCAAGACTGTGTTCTGGTTAGATTTCAATGATTTGACTTACAGTAACTTTGAACAATTTATGGCCTTGCTTCCTGTCGTGAATCGCTTCAGTGTACTAAAAATGACACTTAAGTGCGATCCGAAACGGTGGAAGTCCACTGACTCCAGTGGCAGGAATGGCAAGGGGGAAGTTTTTCGCTCCATGTTTTCTGCCCTAATGCCGAATCCTGACGCTCAGATTCCTGGCACATTGGCTGCCTTCGCTGCCCTGCTTCAGAGTATGTTGCGGGTGGCAGTGGAACAGAGCCTTCCGCCCTCTGCCTCTGACTCGACATTTGTACCGGTGTCCTCGTTTTATTACGCTGACGGCATCGGTATGTTCACCCTTACCGGATTGGTTTGTGAAGAAGGAGACAGAGCGTCAGTAATCCGAGCGTATCGTGACTGGAGCTTAGTTAATTTCGACTGGAATCCCCCGAAGCGTATAGATCTGCCATTTCTGAGTACGAAGGAAAGGCTGGCGCTACAGGATCTGTTGCCAGCTGAGGACGATCCTGGCGACCTGCTGAATACGCGCCTTGGGTACTTGATTGATGACGACATGGAAAAGTCAGTTGGGGCGCTTGAGCAATATGCAATCTTTCACAGACATGCTCCCTACATAATGAAAGCCATTCCATAGGTAGCCACAGGCACCCGACATTGGATACGCGATCTCCAGCCAAACGCAGCGCGATTATGTCTGCGGTTCGGAGCAGCGAAACTTATCCAGAAATGAAGGTGCGGCGATTCCTGTGGTCGCAGGGGATGCGTTATAGGTTACAAGTCCGAAATGTTCCTGGTCGGCCAGATCTGGTCTTCAGTCGGCAAAAGATCGCGGTATTTGTGAATGGGTGCTTTTGGCACGGTCACCGCGGCTGCCCTCGCGGCGGCCCGCCGAAGTCAAGGCCGGAGTATTGGGTAAAGAAAATAGCGCGAAATAGGCGAAGGGATCGAGTTGTTGGCAATCAGTTGAAGAACCTGGGTTGGCGTCACTTGGTCGTATGGGAGTGCCAGTTGCGGACTAGGGCTGCCGCCTCGAAAACACTGCCTCAACTGCTCGCTGAACTTAAGCTGTTGATGTCGAAGGGCTCGACGTCATGAGAGGCTATGCGGTTTCGCAATTGGATTGCGATCCCTAAACGCGGCGTGTTGTTACGGAGATGTACCGCCCCTCCGCAATCGACAACTAGTTAAGCGCCTTCACCCCATCCTCCCCCACCAACACCTCCCGTAACCCCAGTTCCTCTGCCAACGTCAACAGTTGATAGAAGTGAGCCGCGTCCGGCAATGTGCCCTGCCGCCAATAGTGGACCCTTCTGGGGCTGACATAGATTGCCCGCGCCAGGACCCCCCACGAGAGCCCTGACGCCTCCTTGAAACGCTCAAGACGGCTAGGGAAATCCGGCGGGAAACTCGGCCGCGGCGAGAGAAGTACTGGGCTTCTACGAGCCATAGAGCCTCTCCCGCTTCTCATCGAACCGCCGAATGTCGGCGGCCAAAAGCGGGAACATTGTGTCCATGCCGTCAGGAATCTTGGATGCCAGCACCATGAACCGGAGTAGGGCTAGACCCCTCGGGAGCCGCCCTTGCTGCCAGTCCCGGATGAGCGCCACCGGCGCGTCGATTTGCCGTGCGATCTCCGCGTTCGACTTCCCCGTCAACTTCTTGAATGACCGCAGACGAGTCGGGAAATCGGGCTGGTCCTGAGCCAACATGTTTTCGCTAGTCATAGGCCAAGCCTCCCTCCCGCTGCCTTTCTACCGTCATCTCCGTGCAGGAGCATATCGAGTCCACCGGGGAGCCGTTCCGCCATCGTGAACAGGGCGAAGAGGCCGTCACCGCGAGGCTTGGTTCCCCTCATCCACTGCCGCAACTGTCGGGGGTCAACGGAAAGGCAATGTGCGAAGGCCTCCCGAGAAAGGCCACTCGCGCGTCTCAACTGCTCGATCCGGTCCGGGAGATCCTCGGGCAACTCGGCCCCGAACAACATGAGGTGCCGTGGAAGTCGTGCGCTACGAGTCATTGTTCACCTCCATTTCAAAGATCGCGTTGAAATCGACGCCCAACGCCTGTTGGATGCGCCGCCGAGTGTCCGGAGAGGCAAAACGCTTACCGGTGAGAAGCATGGAAATGTACCCCGACGTCAGCCCGGCGAGATCGGCCAGTCTGTTCTGGGACATGTTTAGCTGTTCCAGCCGCCCGTAGACCTCTTGGGTTCTTATCCTGACGCGAGGGCGTCGCTCTCGTAGGCTCACTTGCCAACCGCTCCCTGCCCATCGTCGCGGTTCTCGCCATCTGCGGACCGCGCATCCTGCATGAACCGACGGACAATCATGCGGGCGAGGATGCGCAGGCCATCGTCGACGATCTCCTGCTGCTCAGGCGTAAGTTCATACCGCCCGTTGTGCTTGGTGCCTGGCATCGACTCACCCCCTTTCGAGTCCTGCTCCAAGAGGCAACGTCCCCGCAGAACAAAACAGAACGTATGTACTGTTGATGAGAGCCTAATCGGTGGGGGGAGCGACTGACAAGGGCTTACGTCACATTCTCGTTAGAACCGGCCAAAATTGCTTACAACAGCACGACTCCAGTTCGACAAAAGTTAGCTAGAGCATCCTTCTCCGGCTCAGGTAGGGGAAAGAATCACGCAAAATGTTAGCGGCTTCCGCCCCCCACAAGACTCATGGGGCCGAATTAAGGCGCTAAGATTCGCGCCGTCATATGATGTGGGATAAGTAGGTGCGCTCTGTTCATCTCCCTCAGGATCGAGGTCGTCGTCGCCGCCGCTGATGAATTCGTATGGCACTTGGCCGGTGCTACCTGCCGGTAATTTGGTCTCAATGTGCTGATTCGTGGCTACGAGGACTAGGGGAAGGCGGGGCAGGGGGCTAACGATCAATACTAGGGTCATAAGCAAATTAAGTAGGACGGCAGACTAACCTAATGTAGGAGGCCCCCGTGTACCAGACCGGCGATACCATCAAGAACACCCTCGACCAAATCTACAAGCACGATCTCGTGTTGCCAGCGATCCAACGCGAGTTTGTGTGGCAACCGGAGCAGATATGTCGGCTGTTCGACAGCCTGATGCAAGGCTACCCTTTCGGCACATTCCTTTACTGGCGCGTCGACCCTGAGAACAGCGAGACGTTCAAGTTCTTTGATTTCGTCCTCAACTATCACCAGCGTGACAATCCTCACTGTCCTGAATTACCCGCACTAGTGAACCAGAAAGTGACCGCTGTGCTCGACGGCCAACAACGCTTGACCGCGCTCAACATCGGCTTGAGGGGAACGATGGCCCGGAAGCTGCCATATCGGCGGTGGAATAGTCCGGACGCATTCCCGAGCCGACGTCTTTATTTGGATCTGCTCTGGCAGGTTGACCAGGATGACGAAGAGGGGCTGATGTATAACTTCAGTTTCCTGACCGATGAGCAAGCCAAGTCGCACAAAGAGGGGGAGTGCTGGTACCCGGTTGGCGACATACTATCAATGCCAGACGCCGGGCCCGCTATGACGCAGTGGCTCAATGCTCGACTGCCCCAGGACGAGGTAACCCGCGCGCATTGGGCTCTGTATGAGCTCTATCAAGTTGTCCACAACAAGCCTTTGGTTGCCTACTACGAGGAGCTGGGACAGGAATTGGATCGGGCACTGCAGATCTTCATTCGTATGAACGATGGCGGCACGCCCCTCTCTCACTCTGACTTGCTGCTTTCGATTGCCGTGGCGCAGTGGACCGAGCACGATGCCCGGCAGGAAATCAATGATCTGGTAGATGAGGTGAATCGCATTGGAGTGGGATTTTCGTTCTCCAAGGACCTGGTGCTAAAGGCCGGCCTGATGCTGAGCGACATTGGCAGTGTCGGTTTCAAGGTGGACAATTTCAATCGAGCCAATATGGACACTTTCGAGAGCAAGTGGGAGGACATCGGGCGAGCCCTCACGTTAACCGTGCAGCTTGTGTCTTCTTTCGGCTTCAATGGGCAGAGCCTGTCCGCCGACAACTCCATCTTGCCCATCGCCTATTACCTATTTAGACGAAACCCGGGAGAGGCTTATCTCACACACAACAGCTTTGAAGAGGATAGGAGAAACATCCGGGAATGGCTGGTCCGGAGCCTCCTGAAGTCGGGTGTCTGGGGCAGTGGCCTAGATACCACACTTACTGATCTCAGGCGCGTCATTCGGGAAAGCGAAACCTTAGTTTTTCCCGCCGCCCCGATCTACGAGGCACTGGCCAGAAGGGGGAGGCAACTGACGTTCAGCGACGAGGAAATCGAGGACCTTGCAGACATGCGATACGGCGACAGGCTCACTTTCGCGCTGTTGTCCATGCTCTTTCAGTTCGTCGACCTTCGCAACCAATTCCACATAGACCACATCTTCTCCGCAGCGGGATTCACAGAACGACGGTTGCGAGAGGCCGGGGTTCCGGACGACAAGGTACAGGTTTTCATGGAATGCAAGGACAGGCTTGGCAACCTGCAGCTGCTCCAGGGCGCAATGAATACTGAGAAGAACGCAAAGATGCCGGCCGCATGGCTTGAGGAGACGTATCCTAACCAAGCTGCCAGAGATGGATACTCAAATAGCCATCTGCTCGGGACTGTCCCTGACTCAATCGCAGAGTTCGAAGCCTTCTACGAAGCGCGTCGAGAACGCGTGAAAGAGAGGATCAGGGGGCTACTTGGGCGGTCAAACTAGGGCTTTGGATCCATCCTTCGGTTCAGTGCACTACACTTGGCTTGGATGAGGTTTCCGAGTCTTGAGAACGAGACGCGATATTGCTGCCGACGTCCTGAGCAAGCTAAGTTAGCCTATAACGATGACTTTCTAGGGGGACCAGCGAATGTTGAGCCATACCGAACCCAATCTGCTTCTGGCCGAAGAAAGGTTGCGGAACGACCTCGCTCAAGGCGAGAGTCATTTCCGTGAGTTCAAGAGTGCGCTGGAGGGACCCGAAAGAAGGCGTCGGCGCCAAGTGAGGCTTGTTGCTCGAGACGTAGGAGAGACCCTAGTAGCGTTTGCCAATGCTGACGGCGGCACGCTTGTCGTGGGGGCAGAAGACGATGGCACCATAACCGGCATCAATTACTTTGACGATGGCATTCAGATTCTAAGGGAGGCTCCGCGAACCCACGTCCATCCTGACACCCCGCTGCCAGATGTCAGGATTCGAAAGATTGAATTGGAAGGCAAATCCGTGTTGGTCTTCGACGTTCAAAAGGGAACAGGCCATGTTCATCTGACAAGTGACGGCAGGTGCTTGCAGCGGAGGGATTCTGACACTATTCCGGTGTCTAGCGAACAGATTCGTTTCGAACGCCACGAACAAGTGTCTAGGGAATACGACAGGCAGTGGGTGGATGGCGCTAGTGTGGCCGACCTGCGTAATGACCTGTTGGAACGAGTAGCCGAGGCTATCTCTCCGGGACTGTCCCCAGAGAAGTGCCTGCAAACTCTGGGACTTGCTGAATATGTAGGGGATGCACTCAGGTTGCGCCGCGCTGCAATGTTGCTATTCGCGCGTGATGCCAGAAGGTGGCATCCACGATCCGAGATTCGACTACAGCAAATCTCGGGAACGGAGCTCCTGACAGGAACTGACTACAACGTCAGCAAAGACGAATCCCAAGCAGGCAATATATTGGAATTGCTTAGTGCGGGATGGGAACAGGTCAGGCAATTCCTTGTGCAAAGGCGATTGGCAGGCGGTACCTTTCAACTCCAGACGGCTTACCCGGAAGATGCCTGTAGAGAGGCGTTTGTGAACGCTATTGCACACAGAGACTACAGCGCGGAAGGCAGATCACTAGAGGTTCTGTCGTTCAACGATAAGCTCGAAATTCGGAATCCTGGCCAGCTGCTTGCCACGGTCAAATTGACTGAACTCAGGCGTGGCACAGGAGCACACGATTCCCGCAACACCTATATAGCAAGGGTGTTGAGGGAACTTGGATATATGCGGGAGATGGGTGAGGGACTCCGACGCATTAACGCCCTGATGAACGGACACGAACTTGGACCACCTGATATCGTGTCTGAAGAAGATAGTTTTTCGATTACGTTTTCCCAAAGAAACGTATTCACTCCAACTGAACAGCAATGGCTTGATGCCTTCAACTCGTTCAATCTGAGTAGAGAGGAGAAATTGGTCGTTCTCCTGGGCCGGGGGGGCAAGTTAATCGCACCAAGTCAAATTTGGGAAGTTCTTGATCTAGTTGATACTGAAGAATATCGGCAGATTATCGACCGACTGCAGACAAAAGGTCTGCTATCCTCGCAGATAAGTCGTAACCAGGCAGGGATAATTGCACGTCGGGAGGGCAGCGGGCCACGTGATGTGCCTAGGTTCGCCATCAGAACCCCTGATCTCGCGGAACGAGATCATAGAGAAGTTATCGAATCTGTAGTCGCTCTGGGAAATCAGGGAAGATTCCGTAACGCTCAGTATGAAGCAATAGGTAAGGGACTCAGCGGGCAGAACCCGTACCAGAGTGCAATAAAGCTGAGGCAACTTCTAAGGTGGTTGGAACTGATCGATCAATCCGGAAATTCAACGGATAGACTGATTCAACTATGGGACGATGAATCAGAGAGCAGGCCAGAGCGACGGAGACATGCACAGGAAGGAGGCTCTGACCCCGTAACTCCGCCAATTGCGCCATCGCGGGACATCTATGTGGGCAATCTAGATTACCAAGTAGGCGACCACCAGTTGCGAGAAGTCTTTGAAGAGGTAGGGAGAGTTGTCAAGGTTAGCGTACCTTGGGACTACTTGACCAATGCCAATCGTGGCTTCGCCTTTGTTCAAATGGCTGACCCAGCGTCTAGCTTGAAGGCCTTCATGGAAGTGGATGGTCGCGTTTTGCACGGGAGGCCACTTAGGTTGGGATGGTCATTCAAGTGAGTTAACTAGCTTCTGCGACAGAGATTTAGGTGTGGCTCTATGACCAGCAAACTCCATTCTCCCCTTCGGGGCATTTTCTTTGCTATAGTTGCCCATCGCCTCGCTCAACAATGCTTGGTGCCATTTGCTACGACCTAGCCTCGTCGGCGTGAGCGATACATTCTTTCCAGACGCTCGCTTGCTGAATAATGCCGCTGTGATCTGCTCGGCACTGCAGAAATCCAAGCATCACTGTAGCTGGACGCACAAATGTTTTTATGTGTAATCTGGGTTGACGGTGCGAAGACGGGGAACATGGAGGCAGACGTGGCAGGAATGCAAAAAGACGGCACAGACGCGACCGTTGCTCTCTATGCGCGCGTGTCCAGCGACCGGCAGGATGTTGATCTGTCCGTCTCGGCGCAGTTGCGGGCTCTGCGTGACTATGCTACGAAGAACGGCCACATCGTTGTGCGGGAGTTTATCGACGAGGCAGAGAGCGGGCGGATAGCATCTCGGCCCGAGTTCCGCAAGATGATTGACGACGCCACCGGGGCAGACGCGCCGTTCAAAGAGATTTTGGTCTGGAAGTTCTCGCGGTTTACGCGCAAGCGGGAGCATGCTGTCGCGTTCAAAGCCATGTTGCGTCGCAAGGGCGTCCGAGTCGTCTCCATCACTGAGCACGCGGACGACTCGCCGATGGGCAAGCTCATGGAAGGCATCATCGAAAGTGTCGACGAATTCTACTCGGAGAACCTCGGACAGGAGGTCATGCGTGGGATGCGCGAGGCGGCGTCCCGCGGCTTCTGGGTTTCGCCCCAGGTGCCGTACGGCTATCGCAAGGTGAGGGTCGACGACAACGGCAAGCAGCGCCCGAAGCTCGAACTCAATCCTCCTTTCGACGAAGTGGCGCGCCGCATCTTCGACATGGCTCTGCGCGGCAAGAGTTCTCTCGACATTGCCAAGGTGCTAAACGCCGACGGCGTGCGGTCTCCCAAGGGCAAACAGTGGCGGAAAACGAGCATCGTCGCCACGCTGTCTAATGAGGTATACACGGGCACGCTGGTGTGGGGTGCCACTGCAAGGGACAAAGGCGATGTGATTCGTGTGGAGGACGCCTTCCCCGCCATCGTAAAGAAACAAGAATTTCGGCGGGTGAGAAAGTTGCTCGATACGCGAGCCCCAAAGTGGATGCACCCCCGGCGCACGTCCAGCCCCTACCTGCTTAGTGGCCTCCTTAACTGCGAAACGTGCGGCAGCCTGATGACCGCGTCCGAGGCGAAGGGAGGCAGGTACACCTACTACGTCTGCCAGACCCTCCTAAAGAAGGGCAGTGGAACTTGCGAGACACCCCGACTCAACTCCAAGTGGTTCGAGGGGCTGATTGTCGATCAACTGCGGACCAACGTCCTCACCGAGAAGAACGTGCGGCACTTGGCCATCATGCTCGATGAGGAAATGGACGGTGAGGCTCATGCGCTGCGGCAGCAATTGCACACAACGGACGCCGAGCTGGGCGAGGTAAGCCGACGGCTCGACAAACTCTACGAGGCTGTAGAAACCTCCGGGCTTGACCTGGCCGATGTTGCTCCGCGCATCCGGCAGCATCGTGAGCGGCAGGCTCAACTGGAGGCAGCCGTCGATGAGGCCCGGGCCGGTCTTATGGAGCGGCGCAAAATTCTCGATCGCGTCGAAACGATTGCGGCATTCGCAAAGGAGATGAGCGAATTCCTGCACACCAGCGACCTAACGGCCTCAAGAGCATTCATCCGCTCGTTCGTGAAGGGAATCGTCGTGAGTCCGGACAGGGCAGTGATCAACTACACAGTCCCAATGCCGGAGGACAGCCCGATTGGAGCCTCGAAGGTAGCCGGGCTTGATCTGGAAGCGGTTGTTCGCAGTACAGACCATTATGGTGGGCGATACAGGACTCGAACCTGTGACCTCTTCCGTGTGAAGGAAGCGCTCTAACCAGCTGAGCTAACCGCCCACGTTTCGTTTCGACAGCCCGCTTTCTCGCGCGATCAAGGCCGGAGGCTGAGCCCTGTAGTTCTGTCCCCCGAATCCGTCATGGAGGACAGGCCGACATTCGCCTCGGCATGTCACGCTTGGTGGCAACGACAGGATTCGAACCTGTGACCTAGCGCTTATGAAGCGCCCGCTCTGCCGCTGAGCTACGTTGCCGAACACGGCTGCGATACTATCTATGATACGTCGTGTCCAGAATGGCGGTCAAAATCGGGTGGCGACGGGTGTGAGTGGTGAGCCCCCGCCTGCGCGGGGGATACGAATTGGGATGCGTGGGATACGGACGGGGCGCGAGGATATGCGTGGGATACGGACGGGGTGCGAGGATGTTAGTGGGCTGCGTGGGGTGCGGATTGGTATGCGTGGGATACGGACGGGGTGCGGGGATGTTAGTGGGATGCGTGGGTGTCGGGTGGGGCGCTTATACTCTTGTTAGCGACTCATTAGGCTTGGGAGGGCGGATAGTGCAGGGTATGACACCGTCGGTTGATCCGTTGACGTTGCGGGCGCGCAGCGATTCAGTTTTGCAGAGGAGCGTGGGGGATCTGCGGGAGACGCTGCTTGCGGCCATCGATCGGATTGAACGATTTCCGTCCGTATTCCCGGATTCGCCCCTTGAGGCAATCGAGGTGGAGCCTCGTGAGATGGAGTCGCCGGACCGCGGCCCGATTGTCGTGTGTCCCGATGGGGAGATCTATGAGCTTGTCGTCCGGGCGACGTTTGAGACGTTCGGGGCGCAGGAGTACGCGGATCGGCGGGAGGAGATTCGTCCTCTCGATTTGCCACTCCACGAGTACATCGCGTATCTGTACAATGCGATTTTGGCGGTGACGGATTATCTGTATCGGTCTGCCTCGCAGTAGGGGGCTTGTGGAAGTTCCTTTCTCTGTTTGGTTGGTGGGCGGTTCGGAGTCCGGTGGTGGGGTCCGGTTGGTTCTTTTCTCTGGTCTCCTTTCGCTTGTTTGTTTGTCGGTGGTCTTGGGGGAGGCATTCGCTACCGGGGTCCGGGGCTGCGCGTTTGGTTGGGTGGCGCGGTTCAGGAGTTCGTCCCGCGCGTGACACACCACGGGCGTGTGCCAGGCGAAGATCCGACCTCGCCCTGTGGCGCTGCCACGTCACCAAAGGGCGGCATGCACTCCATCTGCGTGAGCCTTTATGGGGCTTCGACTCGCGTTGGAGCACGATGTCTCTCTCACACCCCCACCCGAGTCGTGGCGGCGTGTTGGGGCGATCGAGGCAACCGAACGGGTCGTTGTCGCTCACGGCCTTATGCGACCGCACAGCCGCGTCTCCCGCCGGGGGTATGTCGATGTGGGGACTGTAGGATATGTGTTCTTTTTTGGTCAACCGGTTGTGTCACGTTTTGGGGGCGCGGTTGGGGAAATAGGCGTCGGGATTCCCGCGTTCGCGGGAATGACGGGGTGTGAACGGCCAGAATGACGGGGTGGGGCGGGGAGCGCGTGGGGATGCCCCCGCCTTCGCGAGGGATTCGGTGGGGGGCGCGGGGGAATTCGGCGTGGGGGCGTGGGGGCGTGGCGGCGCGGGGGCGCGTGGAGGGTGCGTTAGCCTACTTGTTGGAAGGTATCGCCCTTGTAGTTGTCCTTGCTCTTGAGGTAGGCGTTTAGGGGGCCTTGTTGGACGCCGCGGAGGCGGTCATCGACCTCTCGGGCGGGCTTGGCGGGGCTGCCCATGACCAGCGTGTTCGGCTCGATTTGCGTTCCCGGCGTGACGAGGGAGCCTGCGCCGACGATTGCGCCTTCGCCAATCTTGATTTCCGCGGGGCCGGGCGCTCCGACGCACTTCGCGCCGTTCGCAATCAGCACATTGTCGCCCATCGTGACGTGGTGAACGAGGGTCATGTGGGCGATGACGCAGTTCGCGCCAATCGTCGTCTCCTCGTGCAGCACCGCGCCGTCCTGGATGTTGGTGTTTTCGCCGACGGTGATGCGGCCGGAGTCACCACGCAGCGTCGCATTGAACCATACGCTGACGTTGGGGCCGATGACGACATCGCCGATGATGCTCGCGCTGGGCGCGATGAACGCCGTGGGGTGAATCTGCGGCGTCATTCCGTTGATCGAGTAGATGGGCATTCCGGTTTCCTCCTTGCGCCCGCTTAGCGGGGCTGTTTGTCTTTGCGTTTGCGCTCGTCTTCAGGCTGTCTCGATGATAACGACCGCTGTGCCGCCCTGTGGCCGTTGGTTGTCTTCACGAAGGAGATAGACATCTATCTCAAGGATGACGCGATTGGGCTCGTCATGGCGATCCGTCACGACGCCGGTGGCGGTGAATGTTTCGCCCTGGTTGACCGGCATACGAAATACGCAATCGAGTTTTTCGATTCGGCCGTTTGGGAGCCACTGCAGAAGGGCAGTTTCCATGGCGGTCATGCCGAGATTGCCGGGCACGATCACGCTGTTGAAGCCCTCGCTGCGGGCGGCTTCCGCATCGGTGAAACGGTTCGGCCCGCTCATGGAGCCGCGTTCCGCGTCATTGTCGTTTATCCAGCCGGACAGTCCCATCATGTCGCGGACCCAAGCCGTATCCGGCGTCCACTGAACTGGCGGGACTTCATCTCCAATGTCCGCATGCACCTGTATCTCAGTCATGATTGTGCCTCCCCATCCCGACTCGGAGCGACGCCCGGCGCTCGAAATACCATGGAGTCACGGGCGCGGGCCACAAGCTCGCCCTGCTCATTGCGGAAGAGGATTTCCCAGACCTCGAAGGCCATCGTGCCGGAGCGTCCGGTCTTTGAGTACACATCCTGTAGGACTGCGAATCGCGAGAGCTTGTCTCCGACGTAGATGGGGGCGTGGAGTTCAATGGCGCGGCCGGCATTGAGGCCGACCGTTGCTCCCTCCAACTTGACATCTGCGCCAAGCTCTTGCGCGCGATTGAAGAAGATATTGAGCATCGCGGTGGGCGCCTCTTGTCGGCCGTTCACAGGCGGATCAACTTTTGGGATGCCCGTTAACTGCATGTACCGATCAACCACACCCTGGGTCAGTTCGACCACACCTGTTGGCTGTTCAAGATGAAGAATGTCCTCGTTGAATGTTAGCTGCGGGGTCGGCGTGTCGCCGCCCACGTCTCCGGTCGTCATTCGTTTTCCTCCTCTTCCCCCAATGGATTACTGCTGAGTGTCTTCAAGCCGGACTGCGCTGAACTCGCCGCTCTTTAGGGCTTCGACAAGCTCGGTCTCCGACGAGATTGGCGCGTCGAATGCCGTGAGGCAGCGGGCGATTGCGCTAACAAAATGAGCGTCGCTCCCGCCGATACCAGAGTAGCCCTGTTCTGCCACAAGTTGTTCAGCCGAGACGGCCTCCTCCGGTCGGTTTCCGGCATTCAGACGCTCAACGATGTTCACCTGAGGGAACTCTATTCCGCCCGCGATCCATGAGGCTAGCCCGATGCCTGCGCGGCCGGGGTGGGCAGGGACGGCGAACGCGCCGTGTGCCTCCGCCACTTCCATAAGACGGAACGGGTCCATGGCGACGTCTTTTGGGTCAATTGCACTCGCGAGTTCTTTGGTGATGCCGTAGACAAGGAAGTGGCCGTGTTTGGTGTCCAGTTCAGCGCCGCGCAGGACGGTGATGCCGAACTGCTTACTAACTTCGGAATAGTCTGTTTCCAGGGAGAACTGTCGGTGCTCCGTCAGGACGATGCCGTCCACCTTCATGCCGCGCTTTCTTAGCGCGCCAATCCATTTCAGATACTGTTCCACCGTGGCGCGTGAATCATCGGAGGCGACGGAGTGGGAATGAAGATCGTAGTAGTGCATTCCTGTCGACAAAAGCTGCTAGTCGCAAACCGCTAGCGCCGCCACTCTCCGATGTTCCAAAGCTCGGTGTCCCATCCGTTAATCCGGACGCCTTGCAGGGAAATAGACCTGGCGGACACAAACCCCCGGTGTATCAGCGGAATCTCGTAGGCCTGCAGAACAATGATGTCATTAAGCGACTTCAAAATGGCTTCGCGCTCCTCCTCAGACTCCTCAGACTCCACATCCTCAAGCATGGCGTAGAATGCATCGTAGGCTTCATCGCACATGCGGGCGTTGTTGTCCTCCGCCCAGTTATTGTCGCGCGATTGGATGTGGTCGCACTGATACTTGGACAGGTAGCTTTGGGGATCAAGGCCGGAGCCGGTTGTGTACATCTGGACGTCAGCAAAGAAGCGCCGGTATGAGGCGTTAGGTTGCTCAGCGGGATCACCGCCAAAGAAGATGCTTGCGTCATGGGTGATCAACGCGCTCTCGATTCCGATTTCGCTCCACCACTCCTCAATGAGCGCGAACGTGCCTTCGCGGACGGCGTTGGCGGTTGTCTGGAAGGTAATCAGGAGTGGTTCGCCGTTATATTCGCGCACACCATCGCCATCCGTATCGACGACGCCATTTGCATCAAGCAGGCTCTTGGCCCCCTCGATATATTGCGCAAGGCAAAAGTCGGTGGCGTCCGAGACAAAAGCCTCAGGCGCGACGACAAGGTTGCATGTGGCTGTGCCCTCGTCTCCGTAGAAATCATCGACAATGCGCTGTCGGTCGATGGACATGGACATGGCCTGTCGGATGGGAGTGAATGTGAGGAAGGGGTGCGGGTTCTGGCCGCCCAGGTACTCTGAGCGATCGTCCTCAAGGTTTGGATCCGGGTTTGTTTGGTTCAGGACGATGCGTTCCACATCGCTGGCAAAGGCCGCGATTATTTCGCCCAGCCCGGCGGCTTCCATTTCATTCAACTGAGCGGGGACAACCTGTAAGTTCCACGCATAGTCCGCCGTTCCGTCCACAAGGACCGCGCGCGCCGCGGATTCTGCATCGCCGCCGCCCTCAATCACGACCCGGTCAAAGTAGGGCGCTTCGCCCCGGTAGTGTGGATTTCGCTCATAGACGGCGCGTTCATTCGGCATGAATTCGACGATTCGGTATGGACCGGAGCCGAGTGGCGTGAGGTTTGCATTGCATGTCAGTGCCGCAGGGCCGAGACAATCGGCGAACTGTGTTGCGCTGATGATTGGGGCTGACGAGCCTGCAAGTAGATGCTCCGGATCATCTTCCGGTTCGGCCAAGGTGAGCACGACTTCCAGCGGTCCCACCGCCTCCACCGCCTCGAAAGCAGCAAAGGCGTGCTCAGCGAGGCAGCCGGACCCCTCCGATGTGCAGTATCGCCATGTAAAGACGACGTCCTCCGCAGTCAGGTCACTGCCGTCTGACCACTTGATGCCATCTCGGAGTCGCCATTTCACCGTCATGCCGTCTTCCGAGATGCCGCCGTTTTCGGTTGTCGGAATCTCTTGGGCCAACTTGGGAACAAGATTGCCGTCAGGATCATAAACGGCCAAGGCCTCCAGGGTTACTGCCCCAGCGTCGCGGTCCTTGAATCCGGCGGCGAGGTACGGGAAGGGGATTGTTGGCGCTTGCCAGTAGAGCAGGGTGAGAGTTGTTGGTTCAGGCGTGGGTATTGGCGCAGGGCGGGGAGTGGAAGTCGGCGCTGCCATCGTCGCCATAGGAGTTGGCGGGATCACTTCAACGATTGGCTGCTGAACGACAGATTCAGTAGGAGAGCCTGTTCCGACCTCTGCGCTACTGCAAGCGGCCGCCGCAGCCATGAGAAAAATGAGTAGAGCAGGGAATACCAAGAGGCGGGCGTTCGTAGTGGCCTTAGTCAGCCACCCAAGCGCGCGGGGACGATGGAGAGATGAGGATGAGGATGCGAGCGGGGTCATTCCGGAACTTGACCACCCACGAAAGTTTTGGCCCAGTCCATGGCCTCAATGATGCGTACGCGGTCATCGAGTGGCTGAGGCCGGTGCGCGTTGGCGGCGCGGTCAATGATCTTTGGGATGTCCGTGAAACCGATCTGCTGCGAGAGGAAGAGATTGATGGCGGCGTCATTCGCGGCCGCCACAACGGCCGGATACGTGTCACCCTGCCGGGCGGCGTCAAGAGCAATCTGGTAACAGGGGAAAAGCGCGTGCTCCAGCGGCTCAAATGACAAGCGGCCCTCAGAGAGCAGGTCTACGCGGTTGATTTCAGCGTTCGCCCACCGATTCGGGTAGGCCAACGAGAGCTGGATTGGCACGCGCATGTCAGGGATGAAAAGCGCAGATTTGACGGAGCCGTCGTTGAACTCCGTCAGCGCACGCACGAGGCCCTGGGGGTGGAAGAGGATATTGATGTTCTCAAGAGGGATGCCATAGAGGTTATGCACGACAGCAACCTGCGTCGCCTTGACCATCAGCGTTGAGGAGTCGATTGCGCGCTTCTGCCCCACGTGGCGGGCCGGGCGCGCAGTCGTCAGAGTTGACGGGACTTGCGTGCCGTGGCGTGGCAGCCGCCGCGCCTGTACCGTGCCCCACGTGGATGTCATGGTGACCTGCCGAACGGACTCCGTGCTTTCGCCCCAGAGCGTCTGCCAGACGCCGATTGGCTCGTCGTCCAGAGGGTAAATGGTTGCGCCGGTTTCCTGCGCGCGCCGCGAGAGCAGGGAACCGGCCACGTACAGGGTGTCTATGTTGCCCATGGCGACGCGCTTGCCGGCGTCAATGGCTGCCCACGCGGCCTCAAGACTCGTTCGTCCCACGCTGGCGATGACCGCCATATCAACCTCCGGAGAGGCAACGATGTCGTTGATCGACATGAATCTGACGCCCTCAGGGGCCTCATCACGCCAGCGGCCGCGCGCGAATCCGGCCATGATGGGTTTGTACTCATGGATCTGCTCGGCGAGGCGTTCGAGGTTGGAGCCCGCGGCGAGGCCGACAATGCGAACGTTGTCGCCAAGGGAGCGGGCTACAGATAGGACAATCTGGCCGAGCGAGCCGGTCGAGCCAATAATGGCGATTCGGAGCGGGGCGGAATCCGTGCTCATGACATTTCCACTCAAAATGCGCGGTAGCGCGCTTGTGGCTCCCTTGCGCCGTTCACGACTGTCTTCCAAATCCCTGCTTACAGATTATCCAGTTTGGTGGCGATTAGGGCGGCAACGTGATCGTGGATTGGTTGCTCCTTGATGGCGTCCACGATTTCCGAGACGAATGCCCGGATCAGCATCATCCGCGCCTCCTCCTCACCGATGCCGCGGCTCAGGAGATAGAACATTGAGTCATCATCAAGTTCGCCGCATGCCGCTCCGTGTCCGCAACGAACGTCATCGCAGTAGATCCAGAAGGCGGGCTTGGTATCGGCCTCCGCCTCGTTGGACAGGAGCAGGTTCTTGTCGATCTGCATCGCATTCACCTTGGCGGCATTGGGCCGCACGATGATGCTGCCGTGGAAGACGGATCGGGAGCGACCGTCAAGGATTCCCTTGTAGATCTCATACATATCGTTGTGGCCGACAACGTGGTCGACGATGACCTGGTTGTCAACATGCTGATCGCCCGTAATGACGTATGCGCCGCGGACATCGCTATTGGCTCCCTCTCCCGCCATGATGATGCTGAGATTGTTGCGTGTCAGGCGACCTCCGATGTCGATGGCCATGGAGCGGAAGGTTGCGTTTTCATTTACCTCCACCTGCGTGGTGGAGACGTTGTACGAGGCCTCGCTCTCCTGCTGAACCTTGCAATAACTGATTTTCGCGCCGGCGCCAACTACGATCTCCGTCACGGCATTGGTCAGGTGGGCGTCGTCGGAAGTCGAGACATGGGTCTCAACGATGGAAGCGGAGCTGTCTTCGCCGGTGACGATTAGAGTTCGCGGCATCGCAACCATTGAGTTTGTTTGCTCAGTGGTGATATAGACGATGTGGATTGGCTGTTCAAACCGTGTATTGCGCGGCAATACGACGAGCGCGCCATCCGCGGCGAGGGCGGTGTTGAGAGCAGTAAAGCCCTGCTCCTTGTGATCCGCGAGGCGGGTCAGATGGGCGCGGACGGACTCGCTTTCGGCATGGACGCCCTCAGCGAGGCTGCTGATGATTACGCCGGCAGGCAAGCTATCCGAAGCAGAAAGTTCAGCGGAGTAACGGCCATCAACCAGGGTTACCCGATGCCATGTCGGATCACCGACGCGGAGGGCCTGTAGATCAACTTCGGCGCCTGCCGCTGCGCCGTCACGGTCACTGACTTGCAGCGCGGAAAAACCCTTTCGGAGGAGGGGGCGGATGTCTGTGTACTTCCACTCTTCGTTGCCGCGCCGCTCAGTGGGGAGGCCGATTTCCAGAAATCGTTGCAGCGCCTCCGTGCGGAGCGCGGCGATCCAATCAGGGTCTCTGCCGGCTCGGGCGGCCTGAAACTCCCTCGCGGCTTCTGCGAAGTCTGTGATGTATGTGTCGAGCGCGTTGGTTGTTGTCATGTCCGTCTTGCCGAAGAATCCCTGTGGGGGATCTGCCTAACCGACGGTGCCCTCGAGGTTGAGCTCAAGCAGCCGGGTCGCCTCGACGGCGAACTCGAACGGCAGCTTCTTGAAGACCTCTTCGCAGAACCCGTTGATGATCATGGAGTGCGCTTTTTCGACGGAGATGCCGCGCGAGTTGCAATAGAAGAGCTGGTCTTCGCTGACGCGCGACGTGAACGCCTCATGCTCCAGGTGCGCCGACTTGTTCTTGACCTCCACGTAGGGCGTCGTATGCGCGCCGCATTGATCGCCAATCAGCAGGGAATCGCACTGTGTGAAGTTCCAGGCGTCATCAGCGCCGGGATTGACGCGGACGAGGCCACGGTATGTGTTCTCGGCCTGTCCGGCGGACACGCCCTTGGCGATGATTGTGCTCTTTGTGCGCTTGCCGATGTGGGTCATCTTGGAGCCGGTGTCGGCCTGCTGCTTGCCCTTGACGAGCGCAACGGAGAAGAACTCGCCGATGGAGTCGTCGCCCTGGAGGAGGACGCTCGGGTACTTCCATGTGATGGCTGAGCCGGTTTCCACCTGCGTCCAGGAGATCTTGGATCGCTTGCCCAGGCACTTGCCACGCTTGGTGACGAAGTTATAGATGCCGCCGACCCCGTTTTCGTCGCCGGGGTACCAGTTCTGAATGGTGGAGTACTTGATCTCGGCATCATCCATCGCGACGAGTTCGACGACGGCGGCATGGAGCTGAGTCGTATCCCGGATCGGGGCGCTGCACCCTTCAAGATAGCTGACGAATGAACTCTCGTCTGCAACGATCAGGGTTCGCTCAAACTGGCCGCTGTTCTCCGTGTTGATGCGGAAATAGGTGGTCAGTTCCATGGGGCAGCGGACGCCCTTGGGGATATAGCAGAAGGAGCCGTCGGAGAAGACGGCTGCGTTGAGGGCGGCGTAGAAGTTGTCAGTGTAGGGGACGACTGAGCCGAGGTACTTCCTGACAAGATCGGGATGATCCAGTATGGCCTCCGAGAACGAGGAGAAGATGATGCCAAGCTCGGCGAGTTTTGCCTTGAAGGTTGTGGCGACGGAAACGCTGTCAAACACGGCGTCAACGGCGACACCGGCCAGCATCTTCTGCTCCTCCAACGGAATACCCAATTTCGCAAAGGTTTCCAGCACCTCGGGATCCACCTCATCGAGGCTGTTTAGTTGCACCTTCTGCTTTGGCGCGGAGTAGTAGATGATGTCCTGGAAATTGATGGGCGGGTGCTTAATGTGCGCCCAGTCAGGGAGCTGCTCTTTGTCCAGCAGGGTCTCCCAGTGACGAAACGCCTTGAGGCGCCACTCCAGCATCCACTCCGGCTCATTTTTCTTGGAGGAGATCAGTCGGACTGTGTCCTCCGTGAGGCCGGGCGGGACGGTGTCAGAGTCGACATCCGTGACGAACCCATACTTGTAATCCTGTAGGGCGATGTCCTTGAGTTCCCGATTGGACTCAGGCGCGTCCTGTTGAATCTTCTCGTCAATTGTGGTCACTGAGTTTCACCTGCTTCATTCGTTCCGTGATGGGCGCGGCCACCCCAAAGAGGCCGTTGTGCCAATCGGCAAGGCACCCATAGCTACAGGGCTATTGTACCCGCATAGCGGACGAGACGCGATACTGACGCGCCCTGTAGCGCTGCTCAACCTGACCTGTTACCAGCAATATGCCAACAAGGACAAGCCACACAAAGAATGCAACCCCCGACGCTCGATGCAGACCTGTCGCGGCATCAAGCCAAATGAATTGCATGGCCGCGCCGAGAACGGCGGACATCGGCGCAATCATACGCAGCTTGCCGCCAACCCGGAACTGGTAGAAAGAAGCAATGATGAGGGCCAGACCGGCGGCGGCAAATCCGGCTGCGCCGGTGAACCAGCGGACTCCGGCCATCATTTCATGGAATGAGCCGGCGGCCTCGCTGGAGGCAGGAAGGGTGGTGGCGAGCAGTACTGCTGCGAGGCCTGAAATACCGGTGAGCATTCCTGAGATGCCCAAGATTGCAGGAACGGCAGGCGTGGCATGGCGTTCCCGAATGATCCAGGTCCTTGAGAGATACCAGGCTGCCAGACCCATCGTGACGCCTGACGCCAAACGTCCCGCTCCGCTCAGTGCGTATGGCAATCTGCTTTCCGCGATTGCCGCAAGGGTTTCCTGCAACGTCTCCCGATCCGCATCTGCCGCCACACGGCCCAACACCGCGACTAGCGTGACGATGGCCGTCAGTATCAGCAGTTGCCCCGCGGTTCGGGCGAACCTGTCGAGCCTATCCCGATCAGGCGCTACACCGTCGTTGACTTGTTGCAGGCTGCCCTCCTTGCCGACCATGCGCGGGACTCCAGGTGGAGCCGACGTGGCCGTCTTTTTTCATAGTAAGGCAACGGAAGAGGCTCGTTCCATTTTCAGCCCTGTGACAGTTCTTGCCAGAAGACGCGCGCGACTCACTGCCAGATACGTCGTATAGTGGTTTGGATACACGCGGCGCACGTACCGGGCAAGGGAGTCAATTATGACAACGACGGCGAGCGGCATCACCATACCTGTAGTGGTTTGGTACGACTATATTTGACCGTGGTGTTACATCGGCCAGGAACGGGTCGATAAGCTGAAGCAGGACTTCAACGTCGAGATTGACTATCGCGCGTTTTTCCTGCGTCCGGATATGCCGCCGGAGGGTGTGGAACGCCCGGCGCGCTACAACAATCCTGACTCCCCGGTGCAGCAGCAAGCCAAGGCTGCGGGCATCATCATGAACCGTCCTCTGTGGACGCCCAATACGCGGATGGCGCTTGAGGCGACTGAGGCGGCCAAGCAGGCGGGTGTCGGCGAGGCTTTCCATGAGGCGGCCTACCGCGCCTATTGGGGCGAGGGCGTCGACCTGGGCAAGCCGGAGAATTTCAAGCCCATCGCCGACGAGGTTGGGCTGGACTGGCCGACGCTTGAGAAGCACCTGGAGCACCGCACCTACAAGGAAGAGGTTGAGAAACAGTACCAGGAAGCCCTAAACGTCGGCGTGACGGGCATTCCGGCCTACGTTATCGGTAGGTTCTTCTTCGTCGGCGCGCAACCATACGATGTATTCAAGCAGGTTGCGGAGCGGGCGTTGAAAATGATCGAGGAGGGCGATGACCTTGGGCCTCAAGCCTAGCGACAAGGGGAAACTTGATTGAACATAGGGGCGGTTCGCGAACCGCCCCTATCGCGTTTTGCGTCGGGGTTTGAGCGAGGAGAAATCTGTAGAATTCCGGGCGGGGCTCGGAATGGCAGCAATATTTGCGGCGAGGGCTTAAAATCGTTGGGTGAACTTTCAGCCGAGACTGATCGGTAGGGTGTGATGGGGGGGTCCGACCAAAGGCGCCCCCGTGAGCGGCTTGTACGCCGCACGATAGGCTCGCAGTCGCGGCGGCTTTCGATTGCTGCGCCAAGTCCGCCCGCGCTGCCCGGATTCCTGCGCACGCCATATCTCAAGGTGTTTTTCTTTTTCGGCGCGATCATTGCGCTAGGAACGTTTCTACTGCTGCTGCCGTGGGCGACGGCAGACGGTACGACGGCAGCTCCAATAACGGCATTCTTCACGGCTAGTTCCGCGACTTTTGTCACGGGGCTCATCTTGGTCGATACGGGCGAGTATTGGTCGTTTTATGGCCACCTGGTCATCCTCGGTCTGATCGAGGCCGGTGGGCTGGGGTATGTGGCCGGTCTGGCGCTCATTTTCTTTGGACGGGATCACCGCGCGTCCCTGGCAGACCGGCAAACGTTGCGAATCACGTTTGGCGGCGGCTCCCTCGGCAGTGTGAGTACGGAGGCGAAAGAAGTCGTCCTCATTTCAATAGGACTGCAGGTTGTCGGGTTCGTCTTGCTCGCGCCCGGATTTTTTGTTGCCGGACTCGATGTGCCTGAGGCGATTTGGAATGGCATTTTCCACTCGGTATCAGCCTTTCACAATGCCGGATTCGATGTAACGGGAGGCGCGCCAAGCCTGTTTGAGTACCGAAACTCGCTCATGGTGACAGGACCGATCACCGTGCTGTCGTTTATCGGCGCGACGGGAGCGGTGGCAGTGCTTATCGTGTCTCGCCGGCATCGGTGGGGCACACTGCCGCTGGATATGAAGCTGGTGCTTGCAGGGATGTTCGGTGTGGCCTTCGCGGGATTCATCGGCGTGATGATTACCGAGTGGACCAATCCGGCGACGTTGGGCAATGAGCCGGTGCTGAATCGGATCTGGGACAGTTTCGTCATGGCGGCAGGTAACCGCACTTCAGGTTTCAGCACGTTTAGCGTCACCGATGCCCGCCATCACACTCACTTTCTGTTGATCTGGCTGATGCTGATCGGCGGGGCGGCGGGGTCCATGACCGGCGGCATCAAGATCAATGTCTTCATGGTGATGGTCGTGTCTGTGCTGACAAGCATTCGCGGGATGGCGCGAACCGCGGTTTTTGGGCGCGAGATTGCAGATGCCCAGGTTCGGCGCGCGATGGCCATCGCGGCGTTTGCGTTCGCGTGGGTGAACGGGGTAGCGCTGTTGTTGAGCCTCATTGAGGACGAGGAATTTGTGCATATCCTGTTCGATGTGGTTTCTGCGTTCGGACTGGTGGGGCTGTCCACGGGCGCGATTGACGGAATGTCAGACTTCAGCCATATCGTTATCATCGTGTGCATGTTTGTTGGACGATTCGCACCGTTCTTCATTGCGCTGGAGCTTTTGCAACGAGAACGGCAGGTCGTTTTCCGGTACCCCGACGAAGAGGTTAGGATAGGCTAATG
The DNA here is from genome assembly GCA_965205915.1 of Dehalococcoidia bacterium. Classification (GTDB taxonomy): domain Bacteria; phylum Chloroflexota; class Dehalococcoidia; order UBA6926; family UBA6926; genus VXMO01. The sequence continues at coordinate 2,433,660 of OZ242191.1, forward strand.
GCACATCGCGTGACCGGAGACAACTGAAGTGGCAAAGGGACAGGTAACCGTTCTCGGACTTGGCCGATTCGGACAGCGGGTGGCGCGGGATTTGAGCAATAAGGGCGCGGACGTCCTCGCCATCGACCGCAGTCCCGAACGCGTCAAGGAGACGTCGGGGTATTTGCAGCACGTTGTTGTGGCTGATATCAACGATCGGGCGGCTCTCATTGAGTTAGGCGTTCCGGAGTCCGACTCGGTAATCATCGCCGTGGGCAGCGATATTCAGACAAGCCTCTTGACGACCGTCCTGCTCAAAACGCTGGAAACGAAGGAAATCGTTGCCCGGGCGCGTGATGAGCTGCATGGCAACGCCCTGAAACAGCTCGGTGCCGACCGGGTCGTTTACCCGGAGCTGGATACGGCGGAGAGACTCGCCCACAGCCTCTCTTTCAGGGCCGTGCAGGACTATTTTGAACTTGGCCCCAATTACGGGATCAGCACGGTCGTCGTGGATGACGCCAGCGCAGGACGAACAATTGAGGAGCTCGGCCTCGTGCATCCTCGTAACGTGAATGAGCTTAGCGTCGTTCTAATCATCCGAAACAAGTCGCAGGCTCTCATCCAACCGGACCGATTCGAGAAGGTGCTCAGGGGCGACGTGCTGGTTCTGGCGGGTCTTGATAAGGAATTCGAGCAGTTGCATCTTGGCCAAACCGAGTCAAATGGTCGGGACAGGCGTTGACCGCCGCGTGATGTCGCGTTACAGTCGTTCGCGTTGCCAGACAGAGAGTCGCAGCCACAAATCTTGTGAGGAGATGAAATGACGCAGATTAGCGATCACGTCTATGCCTGCCACATCGCAGACACACATTACATGCACCCGGGCGGCACAAACGTCTATTTCATTGGCGATCCGTCAGAGGAGATGCTTCTTATCGATACCGGAGAGCACGATCGCTCCTGGACGAAACAAATCCTGGAATACTGGGAGGGACTGGGCTCGCCGAAGATTGCGGGAATCCTCATCTCTCACGGTCACGGGGATCATATCGGCGGACTCGACAGGGTTCAGGAAGCAATGGGCGCGCCCGTGCGCTGCCATCCGAAGCTCGCGAAGCAACTGCGGCAAGTGCTCGGGCATCAAGATGAGTTGGTTGTTCCCTTGAAGTCCAGGGAGATGCTGCGGACGGGCGGGGGAGCGGCGTTGCGGGCACTGTTCACGCCCGGCCATGCCATCGATCATGTCTGCTATCACCTTGCCGCTGAGCGGGTTCTGTTCACCGGTGACACGATTCTTGGCGCATCGTCGTCGTCCGTGCAGGACTTACACGAATACATGAAGACGCTGGGCAAGCTGTCCAAGCTTCGAGTCGACACGATTGCTCCGGCGCACGGCCCCGTTGTGCCGCCGCCGAGGGGCCGTCGGCTCGTGGCGTGGTACATGTCTCATCGGCAGGAGCGCGAGGAGCAGGTGATCGGCGCGCTCGGCAAGGGAATTGAGAAGGTCGATGAGATGGTCAAGGACATTTATCCCAAGAACCTGAAGCGGGATCTGCGCCGCGCGGCCGCCGGCAACGTTCGCACGCACCTCGACAAGCTCAAGAAGGAGGAGCGTGTGGCGGAATCGGAGGCGACGTACAGCCTTCCCGGGTGAGCGCAGAGACACACAGATGACAGAGGCCGCGTCAGACGACTGTATATTCTGCCGGATTCGCGACGGCGAGATACCGAGCGAATTCCTGTACCGCGACGATCTTGCATTCGCGATTCGCGACATCAGTCCGCGCGCGCCGGTTCACATACTGATCATTCCGACAGAGCATATTACAAGCGCCTCGGCGCTAACAGAGACACAGTTGCCGGTTATGGGCGCTCTGACGGGCATCGCCAATCAGTTGGCGGTATCGGAGGGAATAGCCGAATCAGGCTTTCGTCTTGCGATCAACAATGGCCCCGACGCGCATATGACCGTGCCACATCTCCATCTGCACCTCATCGGTGGCCGTGAACTTGGGGCGGAAGGGTAGAAGGCCAGGCGATGAGAAACCTGAGGCGGCAGGCGGATCCAAGCTCCTGGCCCGGGCCGATTGCGACGCTGTTCGGGGTCAAGGGGGACTTGCCGACCGCCAAGACCGTTCTCGTTCCGCTGGTTGGCTCGTCGATGGATGAATCGGCGCTCAAAGTGGCCGGAGAGGTGGCGCGCAGTTCCGGCGGACGTGTGCATGTGTTGTACATTATCGAGGTTCCACGCGCTGTTCCGTTGGACGATCCCATGGCGGACCAGGTGAGGAATGGAGAACGTGTGCTACAGGACATTGAGGACCATTGGCCACACCGAAAGACGAGCGTGGTGACCGAACTCCTGCAGGCGCGGCAGGCGGGGCCTGCAATCGTCACTGAGGCCGTTGACCGCGGCGCGGATTTGGTCATCATGGGAATCGACCATGAGAGGCGGTACGGAGATTACAATCTTGGTTCCGCCACGGCGCATGTTCTACAGCATGTGCCGTCGACGTTATGGCTTATCCGAGCGCCGATCAACCAAAATGGAGCCCGCGACGCGGCGGGTGCCAGACAGGGCAGGCAGCGATGAGATTCCTGATTATGGGTTGCGGGCGCGTCGGGTCAGGGCTGGCACGGAGCCTGACTGACGAAGGTCACGACGTGACGATTATGGACGTCCGGCAGGAGGCGTTCCAGCGGCTGCCGACCCGTTTTCGGGGGAGCGCCATCATCGGCGACGGGCTTGATTCAGCGGCGCTCCGGCGGGCCGGGGTGGAGAATGCCGATATATTTGTCTCAGTCACACAGGGTGACAATCGAAACCTGATGGCAGCGCAGGTGGCGAAGCAAATCTTTGGCGTTCCGCGCGTGATCGCGCGGGTGTATGACGACAGTCGCGCCGAAATCTTCCAGGAATTGGGTCTCGAAACGCTCAGCGCCCCGAAGTTTGTAACGGGCCTGATGAAAGAAATGATCTTCAATCAATCAAACGACGCGACGGAGGTGGACTAACGATATGTATGTGATCGTCGCGGGCGGAGGCAAGGTTGGATTTGCGCTTTCACAGGCGCTGCTGGCCAACGGTCACGAGGTGTTGTGCATCGAGAAGGATGCCCGCCGGTGCGCCGTCATTGCAGAAGATCTCGGCAGCGCCTCTTACCAAGGAGACTCCTGCGAGGTCAGTGTGCTGGACGACGGGGGAACGGGCAGGGCACAAGTGTTTGTAGCGGTGACGGGCGATGACGCGGACAACCTCATCGCGTGTCAGGTCGCCAAGCATCGCTTTCAGGTGCCTCGCACGGTGGCCCGTATTAATGATCCCAGGAACAGAGAGTTATTCAGCATCCTGGGCGTAGACGCCACCGTAAACTCCACGGACGTAATCATGTCCCAGATTGTGCAAGAGATGCCTTCGCGTCCACTGACGCAGGTGATGTCATTGCGAGGGACAGGCCGGGAACTGTGCCAGGTTGAGGTGACATCCGACTCGCCGTTGCTTGGCCAGGAGATACGGTTGCTCAGGCTACCGGGAGACAGTGAGATCATCCTTATCGTGGGGCCGGATCAGACGGTGAGCACGCCGACCAACGGTTTGCAGTTGGAGGCGGGGCAGGTTGTGCTGGCGGTGACACAGGAGGAGCAGGAGCCTGCTTTGAGAGAGGCTCTGACCGGCGTGTCACCGGAGTAGGGGGGTTAGTTTCCAAAAAGAGCAACGCCCCGTCAAATGGACGGGGCGCGGCTTTTAGACCCGATGAATGGGCTGCCTGCTATGTGGCTGAGCCGTCACCGCGTGTGTGGCGAATCCAGTCCTGCATCTCCTGGCCCGCGCGCATCGCTGCGTCACGGCCCTCGGAAATAGCGTCGCGCAGGGTCTCGTTGCCTGTTTCGCCCAGGTCGTGCGCCCGTTCACGCAGGCCAAGCGTCCTGTTGCGAATATCGGCCCGGGATTCCTGGCCGGATTTGGGCGTAAATAGCACGCCGAGAACGACTCCAACGATAACTCCGGAAACGATGCCCAACAGGAACGTCAAGGCGTTCCCATTATCCTCTCTACCAATCATTGCGCTGCTCCCATGCCCGGTTGTCTTACTGCCGTAGGCCGAGCTTCTCGAAACGATTATAGAACAGTTTCAAAGAAATGCCTAACAAAAAGCATCCCCGAAGCATCCCCGCCGCCTTAGCGCGGGAGCGTCGTTAGCGCGTCAGCCGCCGCGGCGACCAAATCGCCTGAGGACACGGAAACCTTGCCGCACGCCTGTGTAGAAACTGATTATCGGAATGGCAGGGCGGATGATGGCGTCCGTTACGAGGCGGGACGCGGTGCGAATCTCGCCTGTTGTGCCGCGCACGTTGACCAGCACCGGCTTGACCGCGCGGAAGATTGAGATCGCCACGAACATGACGACGAGGAACATCAGGATGCCAAGCACGCCCCAGACGATGATGACGATGTCCCGAATGATTGCAATAACGTCGGCCAAGCAAATACCTCGAAAATATGGCGGTTGTTGTTAGTATTGGGCATCAGCGCGCGAATTGCCAGACGGCGCGAGTGGTTTAACTTTCGAGCACTCTGTAGACACGGACTGCCTCGTTCTCGTAAGCGAGGCTCAGACCAGGGTGATGTTCCAACACATGGATGCCGTCATCCGGGTAATATGCTCGCTCCGTCTGTCCGATGAGTACGTAACCCACGTCATATTCCTCAAGTATCCGCGTGATGACGGTTGGGGAACCGGAGGAATAGAGGCGTCTAACGTCCGACTGCCGTCGGTCGATTTCAGGCTCTGCGATGCCGATGCCGCGCTGCTGCCTCTGGTGCCAGGGCCAGCCGATGATCATCGGCAAGCCGGTGTACATTGCAGCGCGCGACTGTACCCGGTAGTAGGGCGTATCGTGCTGGGTTGGGGGCAGTCCGGCCTCGGCAACAACGGGCAGGCCGTCTGCGTTTTCGCGCAGCCAGAGCAGGGCATCCAGCTCATGGCGCAAGATGATCTCCGTGTCGTCGACGTCAATGTAGGTTCCGTCTTGCATGTATGCCGTGCCGTCAAGAGTGAGTGGGATGCTTGTGTAGATTCGGTCAGCGAGACGGGCCCGGGCACCAAGGACCGGGTAGATGGACACTCCCAGAAGGGCGACCACCGTCAGTCCGTAGAACGTGAGGCGATAGACGCGGCCAATACCCGAGATTCTGAGCGCGCCGCCACGCCGGACCATCCACCACAGGAGGAACGCTGCCGCAATGCCAAGCAGAATCCACGCTTGCAGGTACACGCGGAAGATGGTGTTCATGCGGACCAGGTAGTCCTGAATTGCAAACACGTCGACGACTGCGATCAGCCCAAATGCGAGCGAGGCCGCGCCAAAGGCAAGCCGGACGGGGAGAAGGAGCCGGTCTGAAAGGGCAAGGGCAAGGGTCACAATGGCGAGCCCGCCAGTAAGGGCCAGATTGCCTTGGCCCACAATGAACAGGCCAACGATGCTGACGACAAGAATGACGCTCCCGACCATGCTCGCCATCCTCCGGGCGAGTGCGTCTCCCGTGTCTTCACGCGGCCAGAGACGGGAGCGGATCTCTCGCAGCATGGCACGGATACCGGCATCCGGCAGCCCAAGCGACAGAGCAAGGGCGGGACGCAGCGAGGTGATTACAATGAGCAGCGGCAGGCCGAATATCGCCGCCAGGGAGCGGATCGGCGTCTGTTCATTTGTGGGAACAATCTCCGTGTAGAAGGTGGCATTCGCGGCGTGGTACGGCGCGAACAGGAGAAAGCTGATGCCTGTGAGGAAAATTGCGGCGGCTATTCCGTAGACCAACGATCTCCTGATACCCGCCGATCGCGCCAAGAACGCGATGGTTATGGCGGCGACGGCGATGAACAGATAGGTCGGGTAGTCCCAGGAGTGCGCGGCAAAGAGCGCGCCCAACGTGAGCGCGAGCGCCGCAAAGGGAAGGGCCACCGACACGAGTTTTCTGCGGCTGTGCAGGGCGAGGGCCACAGCAAGGCTTAGTCCGACCGCCACGAGGGCGAACGGCATCGCAAAGATGTGGGCGTGTGGGTCGGCGAATAGGTAGGAGAAGAACGGGAACTCCGTGATGCTGATAGACCCGGGCACGGCGACCATGCGGCTTGATCGCCAGAAGTCGAATCCGTTGCCGGTGAGAATGGGCAGGGCAAAGGTAAGGAGCTCGCTTATGCCTCCCGCGCCGGGTTCGGTAATTGTCTTCCGCACTTCGGGACCGAGTCGCTGCACCAGTTGGATGAGGCCGTCGAGGTTGCCCGCGATAGTGATCATGAGGGCAGTTGCAAGGCCGGCGATGAGGGAGCCAAACGCTGGAAATTGCCGCGCCCTGATACGTTGCATTGTTGCTTCGGCAAGGTTCACGCCGATGGAGAAGGCCGCGCCAAAGGTCATCGCCCAGAACATCGGAATTGCGAGATTGACGGCAAATTCAGGCACGGTTCCCGTCAACCTGATGAGTGTGGCCACGATGAAATGACCGAAGTAGTAGTAGTTCAAGTGGCCACCTGCGAACCATGGATCATAGGGCGGCATGAAGGACGATCGCGTGACGGCGGTCAGGTAGGAGACATCCATCGGCTTCTCGCCACCCCGGAATGGGTGCCAGAGGTCAGGGTTCGCCGCCCTCAGGACGACCAGGCCCAAGAAGACCGCAATGAAGAGGGCTTCAGCTGTCAGGAGCCATGGCCAGCGCAGTCGGATGAGGGTTATGAGTTCACGCCTTGAGCGGTACGTAATGAATGCAGATGCAAGTGCAAGGATGAGGACTGCCGCCAAGACACTCTCTCGGGAGAACGCGAGAACCTGGAGCGATGCGCCCAGCCAAACCAGGTAGCTGACGACGAGCAAGGAGAGCGCTTTGCCCAGGAGATAGCCGCTGTCAGGCAGGGGGCGGAATATGCGGGCCATGAGGGGGAAACCGGCCAGCGCAATCCCCTGTATGGCCAGCAACCAGAGCACGAGTTCCGTGCCGGAGCCGCGGCCCGTGACTGGCAAGATGTCAGTCCATGTGCCGCCCTCGTCCTGCGCTGCCGCAAGCTCCGCGCTCATTAGCAGTGTGGGAGATTGGCGCTGGTACAACGTGGTTCCTCGCTGTGCAATCAAGTCCGCGGTGAGCAGCTGCATTAGCTCAGGCTCGGATAGCTGTGAAACCTTGCGGAACAACATGGGTTTGGGGCGCTCGTAGACAGTGAAACTCTCGTCGGCGGGGCCCAGGTTGATCACCAGGCCGGACGCGCCGCCGTCAATCACGTCCGGCGATGAGGGCTCAAAGCCCAGGTACCGGATCGAATCATCCACGAGGGTCACGCCGAGCAGGGACGGGTATGTTGTTTCCACACGCGCCAATTCATAGCCAAGCCGACCGTCGAATAGCGCCTCGTAGTAGGCGCGCATGACGGGGAAGCGTTCCGGCAAGCGGGAGACGGAGCCGTAGCCGCGGTTGCTGAACATGTAGACGTAGTCGGCGCGACGCAGCTGTCCGGCGATCATCTCGGCTTTGAACCAGTCATCGGCCCAGTAGACTTCGATTGATTCGATGTCATAGCGGTGCTCGCCGTGGAAGCGTTGATCCCATGTTTCAGTTGTGATGACGGAGCCACGCGGGACGTTGTCGGTAATCCATTCGCTCATCCTGTCGACCGGATGCGAGCCGCTGAACACCGTCGTGAACGCAATGGCGTAGAAGGCCGTCGGAACGATGACGATACCGGCAAGGGTCATGCCGGCCCACGTTCCACGACGGCCAAAACGAGCCAGCAGCGCCATGCCGGAGACGACGGCGAGGGCGGCGGCGATGCAGAACAGGGGATAGAGCGGCAGCATGTATCGCATGAACTTGACCTGTTGCGCACCAAGCCACAGAAAGGGTATGAACAGGCTGGCAATGAGTAGCAATTCAATGACGTTGCGTCGCCGAGCGTCGCGCCATGTTATGAGAGAAACACCGACGAGGGCCGTGACGCCAAGCGGGATGCCGAGTCCCCATACGACAATGTTGCGGATGTGATAGAGCCAGGGCGTCGTTTCTGCGTATTGGATGGTGAAGGGTAGTTCGAACTCGCCACGCGCCATGTTGGCCTGGGTCAAAAGGTCCGAGCTGTACGTGGGCCAGTCAATGAGCGCGTATGGCTGGGCGATCGCGAACGTGGCAAGTGCAATCAAAACGGCGAGGACCGCATGACGCAACGCTCGTCTAACATCGTTTGCGGTTGTGGCGCCGTCACGCATCCGCGTCGAAAGGTAGGCGACCCAAACGAATGCGACAGGAATCGAGAAGACGACGGCAGTTGCCTTGGTGGAAATGGCGAGGCCGAGCAGGGCGGCCGCGATGTAGCCGGCGCGTTGATCGCGAGACCTCAGAAATCTGACCGATGCGAGGAGGCTGCCCATCAGCAGTGCCGTCATTAGCGGATCGACTGTGTAGTAGTGGCTCAGTTGAATCGGGAGAACTGCGAGGGCGTAGAAGGCCGCGGCAAGAAACCCCACGGTATGGCCATAGACTTCGCGGCCTATGCGGGCGACGAGGATAACGGTGACGGCGTCTGCCAAGCCCGTCACACCCCGCCACAGCACATGGCGCTGAGGGACGAAATCGGCGAATTCACGTGCCTGGTCTCCCAGCCAGCCAATGGCAGCCAACAGGATGAGGGGCAGGGAACCGTAGTTGAACCAGCCGGGGTTGAGTGGACTTTCAGGTGAGAAAAACTCGCCGGGGGAATTAGGCAGACCGAGCCCTCCGGCGAACGACTCTATCGGCCACTCATCAGGGTGGTAGTTTCCCCAGTCAAGGCCGTACCACCGCAAGCTGAGCGCAAGCGCGAACAGGCCCGCGTACGGGGCGATGGCACGGAGACGGAGATCAGGCAATGTCCGACGCGGGACTTGTTGTCATTGGCCCGCGCCGGCGCGCAATGCGGGCTGAGCCTCTAAAGTCCCTTGCTCGCCATGAATTGCGCCAGGTCTGCGACCCGACAGCTGTATCCCCATTCGTTGTCATACCACGCAAGCACCTTCACCATATTGCCCCCGATGACAATGGTCGAGAGCGAATCCAGTATGGCGCTATGCGAGTCGCCGCGGAAATCGGAACTCACCAGCGGCTCGTCCGTGACGTCCATGATGCCCTGCATTGAGGTTGCGGCCGCCTCACGATATGCGTCGTTGATCTCTTCCGCCGTGACATCGCTATCGATCTCCGCTGTGAAATCAACGATGGACACCGTGGTTGTGGGCACGCGATATGCCAAACCATGAATGCGGCCGTTGAGTTCAGGTAGGGCAAGGCCGACGGCGCGGGCCGCGCCGGTGGACGTGGGGATGATGTTGGCCGCGGCTGCACGGGCACGCCGCATGTCGTCATGCACCTGGTCAAGGATCTTCTGGTCGTTGGTGTAGGAATGAATCGTAGACATCAGACCCTTGCGAATGTGGAACCGGTCATGGAGAACCTTTGCGACGGGGGCGATGCAGTTGGTGGTGCAGGAGGCGTTGGAGACGATGCGATGCGCGCCAGGCTCGTATTTGTCATCGTTGACGCCCAGCACGATGGTAAGATCCTCGCCCTTTGCCGGCGCGGAGATAATGACCTTCTTTGCGCCGCCCTCAAGGTGGCCGGCGGCCCTGCTCGCGTCGGTAAAGATGCCGGTGGACTCAACGACGATGTCCACACCGTGGTCGCCCCAGGGTATGCGGGCGGGGTCACGCTCGGCAACGACCTTGACCTCTTTGCCGTTGATGGAGAGGCCGTCTTCCAGAGCCTCCACCTTGCCGGGGAATCGCCCGTAGGTGCTGTCATATTTCAAGAGATGGGCGTTGGTTTCGGGGTCGGTCAGGTCATTGACCGCCACGACCTCAAGGTCTTCCGGGTGTCTTTCCAGCGTTGCCTTGAGAACCTGTCGGCCGATGCGTCCGAAGCCGTTGATGCCAATGCGTGTCGCCATTACTCCTCCGAACTGAATCCCAGCGTTGTATTCCCCTAATCCCTACGCCGATTCTACAGGATGAAGGGCAATCGATGATTGATCAGCTAGCGAGCGTTTCGCGGCAGGTCCGGCGCGCCGTACGACGCAGCGCCGCCCAACTCATCCTCGATGGCAAGCAGGCGGTTGTACTTGGCCGTGCGCTCACCGCGTGCAGGGGCGCCTGATTTGATTTGACCGGCGCCGGTTGCCACGGCGAGATCAGCAATCGTCGTATCCTCGGTCTCGCCGGAGCGGTGGCTGATCATCGTGCCGTAGCCTGCTTGCCGCGCCAGTTCGATGACATCGAGCGTCTCGGTTAGCGTTCCGATTTGATTCACCTTGATGAGAATGGCGTTTCCGACGTTCTCGCGGATGCCGCGCTCAAGGAACTCTCTGTTGGTGACGAAGAGGTCATCGCCGACGAGCTGCATGCGGTCGCCGATAGCCTTCGTTAGGGCAGCCCAGCCTTCCCAGTCAATCTCTCCGAGTCCATCCTCAATGCTGACGAGCGGGTAGGCGTTCGTCCAGTCGTTGTACATGCTAACGAGATCGGTCGCTGAAACGATGCGTCCCTCGCGTTCCAGGTTGTATGTGCCGTCCGGCTGTGTAAACTCCGTCGCCGCAACGTCCAGCGCAAGATAACAATCGACGCCCGGCTTGAGACCGGCATTCTCAATGGCCTGCATGATGAGGTCGGGGGCGGCGCGGTTGGTAGCGAGAGACGGAGCAAAGCCGCCCTCATCGCCGATGTTGACGTTGTGGCCCTCGGCACGGAGCAGGGCGCGAAGTTGGTGGTAGACCTCGGATCCCATGCGCACTGCCTCAGCGAATGTTGGCGCGCCAAGGGGGGCGAGCATGAACTCCTGGAAATCCGTTGAGTCGGCAGCGTGGGCGCCGCCGTTCAGGATATTGAAGAATGGAACCGGCAGGCGTGTCGTGTCGTCCCCACCCAGGTAGCGATAAAGCGGAATGCCTTGCGATGTGGCTGCGGCTCTTGCGACGGCTAGCGAGACGCCGAGAATAGCGTTCGCGCCAAGCCGTCCCTTGTTGGACGTGCCGTCCAATTCAATCATCGTGCGGTCGATAGCAGCCTGCTCGCGGGCGTCCATGCCGCGGACGGCGTCGGCGATCACCGTATTGGCGTTGGTGACGGCTTGTAGGACGCCTCGGCCCCCATAGCGAGACGTATCACCATCGCGGAGTTCGACGGCCTCCATCGCGCCAGTGGACGCGCCGGAGGGCACGCCTGCCATGCCCTGTGAGCCATCGGCGAGCGTTACTGAAACAGACAGGGTAGGGTTGCCGCGCGAATCGAGGATTTCCCGGGCGCGGACGCTTTCGATGGCGCTCATGCGTCGGCTCTCCTTTCCGCGAGTTTGATCGCCATGTCCACAGCTTCTTGGGGAGTTGCGGCTCGATAAACCGCCGTGTCCTGTTTGCCACCGACGGCGAGTTCCCAGCTATCGAGCGCGACGACCGGAATGCCTTCCGCGAGAGCAATGGACATCTCGTTGAGCGTGCCGTAGGAGCCGTCGATTGCGATGGCGGCGCGACCCGCGCGCACAACCAAGGCGTTTCGGACGTAGCCGATGCCGGTTGGGAGAGAGATTCTGACGTATTGGTTGGCGTCAGACTCGCGGTAGGAGGGCAGGATGCCGACGGTGAGGCCCCCGGCCTCAAATGCTCCCTTACATACGGCCTGCATCACGCCGCCGAGACCGCCGCAGACGACGCCCATGCCTCGTTCGGCCAACAGTTTGCCCACTTCCTCGGCAGCCTTGAGGGCGGGAGGTTCCGGGGCTGCGCCGCCGATGACGGCGATGAGTTTGGCTCTGTCCATAAAGACATTGTTCCTTATTTCACTAACGCTAGCACTTTTTGGCTGAGACAAATGGCGTAGAGGTTTTTCTGGGGCGAATCTTTCCTTAGCTATTCTGCGTCCTCGGCGGGCCGGATGGTCAATGTTGCCTCCGAGGGTTGGCGCGTCTGGGGGGCGAGGGGCATGACCATGATGGCGGCGTGCGCGGCTGCGCCGGTTGAGTTGTTAAATGTTAGCGCGCCGTGACTTTGTTCATCGAGTTGCATTGGGGTGATGGTGGCGGCGCCGTCCGGGGAGATAGTCATCAGTCGCACCGCGTATTCCTGTTGAACGAGGTTGTTGGTAAAGGAGAAACCGTCCGGCGTCCAGCCGCCGCCCGTCTCGTCATTGGTCGTGACTGAGGCGAGTTCTCGCGGGATGGGGTGGTCGATGGACGCCCAGCCGTAGTTGGTGGCGGGTAGCCACGCTCCGCCAAGCGATACGCCGTCCAGGTTGATGGATTGATCAGTTAAGTAAAGGAGTCGGAATAATACCTGCTGGCCTACAAAGCCCGAGAGATCAAATTCTTCGAGTATCCATTCGGGCAGCGGGCCGTCTCCGCTTGCGCCGGTAAACCCCGGCCCAAAGGCTTGCCCAATGGCGATGTCTGAGGCGTCCGACATACTTGGCGAACGCAGAACTTGCCATGTCTCGCCGCCGTCTTTAGAGGCGGTGGCGTATATGTAGTCCCAGTCTTCTTCCGTGTCATATCGCAAGAGGAGTGTCAGGGTGGTGTCTTCCGTGTCAGCAGAGCGGAGGTCAAAGTTTCCAGTGAGAGAGTAGACGGAAGAATCTTCGCCGCCTGCGTGCCAGAACGAGCCGGATTTGTCATCGAAATGGGGCAACAGGGAAGTGGTAGTGTCTCCCTGGAACTCGATTGTGAGGATGCCCGGTTCTATTGGGAGTTCGATATATTCCGCGGCGAATTGTGTGAAAGGTTTCGAAATTTCGCCATTTTCGTCAAACGCCCCGGTGACTCTCGCCTGAGCCTCGTAGTTGGGATAGGGGTCCAGATTGGAGCGACCATCGAGGTAGTTGGCGACGCCCCAGTCCGCCATCAACTCGAGCGCGGTAACATCTGAACCTATGGTTTGAAGATAGGAATCTATCCCGCGTAGGCCGTCGGCTGGCTCGGCGACGAGTTGCCGCAATGTGCCGTTCGAATCAGGGTAGTTGTCCCTGATGTAGCGCATGAGGAGTCCCGCGCCGGCGTAGTTGCATCCGGCCGCGCCGGAGGTTGACGGCCACGCGATGACCTGCGTCGGGGGGCACGTGGTCAAAAAGAAATTGGCACGGGCGATGACGGCGACGGAATCTTCAGCTAGCACAGACAAGCCCTCATTCACCCACGTTGATTCACCGGGGTCCGAGAGGTTGTGGATTGCGTGTTGGAGCTCATGGGCGACGAGGCTGTCGTAGTAGGCGTGGCGCGGATTGCCGGACCTGTTGCCTGCGGCGTTGAGGTAGAGGGTGTATCGTCCGCTGGCGTAGGGGTTGATGGCAAGAGGGTCCAGGTCGCCTGAGTCGAAATATCCCCCAAAGCCGGGCAGGTTGGCGTGCAGGAGAGTGATTCGGAGTTCGTTTGCCGCGGACAGGTCCCCGGCGAAATTGGCGATTACGGTAGGGCGCACCACATCCTCGAATCGCTGGGTGGCGGATTCGAATGCGGAGCAGGGTATGTCCAGTCCCTCCTGAACGTAGAAATCGGCGTTTTCGGTGACAACACAGAGCCGAGCGGTGATGGAGAGGCGTGTGCCTACATTGAGGTCGTACACCGAGAATTCGCGGGCATCGCCGATTGAATCTCGATGGGCAGGAGGCGGCGTTAGGTCGGCATCCGGCAGAAGCCGGCGGGCCAGAGCCACGATGTCCAGCGGAGTTACATGGGGAATGTTGTCAAAGGTCAGGGTCCGTCCTGTTTGCCGGGCTTGGAGCCTGACGAGTTCAGTGTCCTCTGGTCGTGCTGTTGGAATCATTGTTGGGCGAGGGCCGGGAGTGTTGACGTGGTGCAGCCTACTGGTTGGCCTTGGCGTTGGCTCAGAAGTGGGCGTGGCGCTGGGGACGGGCGTTAGCGATGGGCTCTCCGCCGGGACGAGGGTAGTATCAGGCTCGGAGTTACAGGAGACGGCAAGCGAAAGCGCCAGTAATAGCGCTATTGCTGCTGCAAGCCGGAATCGCGCTGCCGATTTCATTCCGCTTGAATGCCGTTGAATTCGTTCATTGCCTGTTCGATGCCACTGCGGGCGAAAAGCTCCAAGCAATCGGCGCCCCGTTCCAGCCCGACTTCGAGTTGCTTCTGTTCATCAGGACGGAAGCGCGCAAGGACGTGCTGTATTGGGTCGATTCCGCCGTGTTCCGGCCTGCCAACACCGACGCGGAGGCGAGGGAACTCCTGCGTACCGAGCGCGTCGATGATGGACTTCATGCCGTTGTGGCCGCCCGCGCTGCCGTATGGCCTGAGGCGGACAATGCCGAGCGGTAGGTCCATATCGTCAATGACGATAAGAATTGAATCTAGTTTGCGGCCAAACCGACGCACCATGGGGGCGACGGCGTCGCCGCTGACGTTCATGAATGTGCCAGGGAGGATGAGGCGCGTGTCGCGGCCAAAGAGTTCGCCGCGTCCAACGACTGCGCCATTTGACCGTTGTTGGAACTCTATATCGTGGCGCTTGGCGAGTCGTTGCACGGCCATTGCGCCGGCGTTGTGTCGTGTGTTGGCGTAGCGCGCAGAGGGGTTGCGCAGGCCAAAGATGAGCAAGGACGAGGCGGGGCGATTAGGCTCAGTCATGCTGGAATCACTGTGATAGCGGGCTATGCCGGAACGGCTCCGGCCTGTTGCCGTGCCTCGTCCGCCCGCCGCAAGAACTCTTCCTCGTCGATTATTGGTGTTTCGAGGCGCTGGGCTTTTTCGAGCTTGGAACCGGCCTCTTCGCCGGCCACGACGAGCGTTGTTTTCTTCGTGACGGTTCGTCCCGCCTTGCCGCCAAGGCTGCGGACGATTTCCTCCGCCTGGGTTCGGGAGAGTTCGGTCAGGTGACCGGTCAGCACGATTTCCTGATCCTTCCAGGGCAGGTCGCCGACGGGTCGCACAACTTCTTCACGCATTCGCACATCGGCCTTGCGGAGTTTATCAATTAGGTTCAGATTATCTTCGTCGTGGAACCAGTTGAATACGCTTTCGGCCACGACGTTGCCGATGGTGTAGATGTCCGTGAGTTCTTCTTGTGTTGCGTCTTTGAGGGCGTCCATATCACCGTAGCGCTCGGCGAGAATGCGTGCGGTTTCCGCGCCAACGTGGCGGATGCCGAGCGCAAAGATGACGTTTCCTAGTGGCCGATCGCGCGACTGTTGGATGGCCGCGATTGCGTTCTGGGCTGACTTATCAGCCATGCGTTCAAGCCCT